>CAWBKX010000001.1:0-91879 GCA_963789565.1 uncultured Chloroflexia bacterium
AGACGAACAAACGCGCTAGCGTCACTGATCCAAATTCGTGGTCATCATTTGAACGAGCGTTGCGTTTCTATCGAGCGACCGCGAAGCACGGCACTACCGAAGGAATAGGTTTCGTCTTCACCATTGACGATGATTTCGTTGGAATCGATCTAGACCATTGCATCGATCCATCAACCGGCTCTATCTCTGAACCTGCAAAGTCGATTGTAGAAGCGTTTCACGGAACCTACATCGAACGCTCACCAAGTGAAACCGGAATACACATCATCTGTCGTGGATCGATTCCTCATGCGATCAAGAATCACAACGTCGAGGTCTACGCTGAAGCGCGTTATTTCACCATCACGTGCGACGTAATCTCTCACAATGCCGATGTTGTCAATTGCCAGCCACAGCTAGACGAACTGGTACGCGTCTATGGAACGCGCCCCCAACCTTCACCAATCAAACGCACGTCAAAGCCACGCTTCAGAGATCACCAGATCATCAATCGCGTTCGCAAAGGAAAGGCCGGCCGGTATTTGTGGATGAACGATCCGACGTTCATCGCGCGCTATCAGAGCCAGTCCGAGATCGATTTCGCCCTGTGCCTGAGTATCGCCAATTACACGTCGAGTCCGGCGCAGATTGCTCGTATCGTTGATCGCTCCAAGATCTCCAAACGCCGTTGGACCGATGAACGCTATCGCGAACGCACCATCGCCTGTGGGCTTGAAGTGGCTGCGGCGGCGGGACGCGTACTCACGCTCGCTCCACAAGCCGGACGTCGTGACGATGTCTGAGATCTGCTCTGGCAATTCGTGTTTCTGAGCACGTTCGGTTGTGTCGAGTGGTTGATATCTGGACTGATTCCCGCACGATCCGTAGGAATGCTTTACGGAGAGAGCGGCATCGGCAAGACGTTCGTCGCGCTGCACATGGACTTGAGTCTCGCGGCTGGATTGATCCATTCGGCAACCCGATTGAACCCCGAACGGTCGTCTACGTTGCCGCCGAAGGGGCAATTGGCTTCAAGGACCGGATTACAGGTTGGAGAGAGTATTACAAGCGTGAGCTTCCGAGCGGTTCTTTATCGTGCCGAAAGTTTGGACGTCAACGGTGAAGATGCGAATGAACAAATTCATCAACGCAAGTCTGAACAGCAAAGCCGGATCTCATCGTGATCGACACGTTTGATCGCTGTTTTTCTGGCAACGAAAGTAATGGTGAGGTAAAGGCAGTGTTTCAGGTCGCGGAGCAATTGCGGCAGAATTCGGCAGCACACTCCTATTCATCCATCACACCGGCCACGATAAGAGCCGCCACCGTGGAGCGTACGCGCTACTCGCCAATAGCGATTTCGTATTTCAGTTCACCAAAGGTCAGGTGTTGAAGAACGAGAAGCAAAAGGAAGCAGCGACATGCCAGACATCTATTACAACTTGGAGCGTGTCGGTACTTCACTGGTGGCAGTTCCTACTCGTGATCCTCAAAAACACAAGATTGATCTATCAAAGTCCGACATTACCGAAGGGATCACGGTTGAAGATGAAATGTTGCGTTGTCTGTCTGAACATTTCAAAGATGGCACACGCTATACGGATTGGCTAACTGCTGTGTCAAATCAGACAAACACACTGGTATTTCGGAATCTGGGTTCAAACGTGGTCGTGCAGAACTCAAACGCTATGGATCAATCGCTCAAGATGCCGACAAGCGGTACCGATTGGCATAGGAATATACTTCGATGATGCCGAATGATTTCGCTTCGCTAAGGTTCAAGGTTAGGTTCAGGGGGAACTCACAGTGGTGGGTTCGGACAAGAATGGCCGCTTAGGCTCAGCCTGAACCTAGCAGTGAGCCCTCGATTTTCCGCATGCAGATAAGGATTTCTGGACGATTTGGGTTCAAAGGTTCAAACAAGGTTCACCGGGTTCTGAATCTAAGCTTCACATATTTGGGTTCACCCCCCCCTTAAAGGGGTGAACCCGATGAACCCTGGACCTAACTCGGACCCTCTGAATGAAGGGAGCGTCTATCGAGCAACCGCACTGCTGACACCACACCTGTGAGATTCGAGCGCCCACCGCGTGGACCAAGCCAGCATCAAAAAGAGCAATGCCGATTTTATTAGTTGATTTTGAAAGGATTGATCTGTGAACACGCAAATTCAAATCGGAGATGACCTTGAGAAGCAGATTCGCGAATTCCGACGTGGCGCGGTTCCGCTGCACGGCATCGGCCTTACAAATGGGGATCGCTACGGAATGCTCTGCACGCTCGGACTTGACATCCACCACCGGCCTGATATTCGGCGTCTGTGGCGCGTGAAACAAGCCGGACATACTCACTACTCAATGGGCGACGTTTGCGATCCCAGGAACGCCGTTTGGTTGGGCACGGCTCGATGTCGAGGTCACCTATCCGATCTGCAAGTTCCACGTGGTGATCGATCTGGCGAGAGATCGTCAATACTTGGACGTGGCCGCACGAACGCCGTACCTCGCGCTCACATTGAAGCCAGAAGCGAAGATGAGCGGTAAAGGTGATTTCTTTATCATCACCCATGACCCGAACGCACTCGCTGAACAATTAAGGATTGCCACGCCAGAGGATATGGAGTCGATGGCGAAACGGAGCGGTCCACTGAACCCGTAATCTTCACAACAACTACGGTCTCTCATCTAAATGTCGTCGTTTGTGACTCGCAAATCGTAGGTCCTTCTATATCAGCCACCAAAACTGTAGGGCGCCTGAGAAATGGAAATTATTGACGCGGCAATACGACTTATTAATCGCGTCACTGGTAACGTCTCATTCAAATATCAGATTTTGAATGCATTTTAATTTGCTGAGCCAATGCGTTCAACTGACAATGCGCGTTAGGATCGTGAGGTTGTTCATCGTGAGCGGAAGCCGAAGCGTATTCTGGTGAGAGACTGAGATGTCCGAACTAGATGACGAACGAACGAGAATAATCTTGCTATTCAATCGATCATTAGATTGAAGAAACTTGAGAGACCTTCGACTGAATATGATCCTAAACCCCAACTCGGCGGACGCTTCGTCGGTGATCATCTGCCTGTTCCTCTGGACACAAGTGACCAGCATCGCGAATATGAGCCACCACGACACCGCAGGGATATTGCTTGGTATGCAGCGGTGGGAACGTTGGTACTAACCGTATTAGGGGTGTTCACGTTCTTACACATCGATCCAGTTCGTATCATTGAAAGCGGTGGAGCATCGACTCCTACTTTTGCAGTTCGCAGTCCTGGGTCGATCGCGTCCGGAGATGCCACTGCAACAGAGCGGGTTGTCACTGCAATCACTTCTGACACTTCGATTCCAACAACCGCAACGAGCCAGCCTACCGTGGCCGTTTCTATTTCAATGGCAACGCCGAACAATTCGGGTTCGTCGACGCAGCCATTCTGCTCAGCCAACACAATTGAGTCGCGCCCGTTGCCTGGAAATCCTATCGTTTTCGCGGGATTGCTTCCCGGTCAGACGGGACCCGCCACACTGTTCGCAATCCAGCCGGACGGAACCGGCTTGAAACAAATTACCGGACCGAACTCCAACGTCCCAGAGACATCAGGCGCGAATCAGGTGATCGAGACCCAGTTTGGTCGCCCGACGGCACCCGCATCGCTTTCTCTCGTTCCGATGGAGGCGGAAAAGACATATGGCTCATCAACGCGGACGGCAGAGGATTGTGTCAGCTAACCACTGAAGGAGGAGACGAGTACAATCCTTCGTGGTCGCCAGACGGAGCAAAGATCGCGTATACACAGAAGCAAGCTGGAGTGTGCGACATTGATGTGATCAATGCTGATGGCACCGGCTGGCGAGACCTGACCAACGGCGATGGCTCAAGTCAACAACCGAAATGGTCACCATCCGGACTGCAAATCGTGTATGCGAGAGCAGACCACACCAATGGTGACTGTCGACAAGACTACAAAACTCAAGTGTATGTAATGAACTCTGAGAACGGATTCGGAAAGTCGAAGCTTACAGGCGCAGCCATCGGAGCAGCTTATCCTGTTATTCTCCTGACGGAAGACATATCGCTTACACAGTGCTTACAAATGTCTATCCGCCAAACACAAACCCGATACTGATCACGAGCAGCCTTTGCGTGATGGATGGTGACGGGCAACACAGAAGTCAACTCATTCCAGCTTCGTCAACTGAGGGCGACGCTGTTCCATCGTGGGCGCCTGACGGTTTGCGAATCGTATTCCTGGAAAATAACTCTGACTCGACGTTTCGGTTGGACATCGTTAATTTCGATGGAACCGGAAGACAAACTCTGATTACGCACCCTGATTCGACGACTTCCTCTTCTGGAGCGCTTTCGACGGACATAGGTTCTGCGTACGAAGCTAACTGGTCCCAGGTCGTAACACGGTAGTAATTTCATCGCTCTGCAATCAGCCCCAGGCGCTGGTTTCTCTCGCGATTCCACGGAATCGGCGTGTGTCGAATTTGGGTGGGCGTGGAGACCACGTTCGATTTAGTGGCTTCGATGCGTAGCGTCTGCCAGGGCTGAATAACATCAGAACGACTCCTGCATGTGCAAAAGAATGGTCAATTGGTGTGCCGACCACTCAGGCCCGCTGTTGTATTGTTATACTTATCTCAACTCAGAATTAGCTTCAGCTACTTTTAAAGAGAGGCGAGTTGATGACGACTTCTCAGAAGCACCAATGTGAGGCACGTAAGCCAGACGGGGCGCGGTGTGAGTCGTTCGCGCTGACCGGTGGCCGATTCTGCTACTCGCATGAACCCAGTATCGAGGCGGAACGCATCGCTGTGCGTCGTCGTGGTGGTCAGAACCACGGCAGCATTCCACGCTTGCGGAAATACCTACCACCGGAAGCACGCGAACTCTATACGACACTTGAAAAAGCGTTTGAGGAAATACACAACGGAACACTAGACCCCAAGGTCGGACATGCCTTAGCCAACATGGCAAAAGCGATGGTCGCAACGCTCAGTGTTTCCAAAACGGAAGACGAACTCTTGCGTCGGTCGAAGCAGATCGAACAGCTTGAAGCACGCATCAATAACGATGACCGTGCAAACGCGCAAATCGATGCAGACCGGATGGTTCGAACGCTCACCATTTGCGAACCTCACCGACGCGTTCACGTCCTACATGACGATCTCACGAAAGGTGACGAACGATGAACCGTTAACGCCAACGGGGAAGCGATCTTGTCTCAGTTTGAACAGGCCAACTGATGACGACGCGAATTCCGCTGATTGATTTACGACTCGTTTCTGATTGGAGAACAGAAATAGTCTATCCGCTTCTGAGTATTTAGTGACGTTGTGCTTCGTCGGAAATGATTGGAAAACATGTGATGTCATAGGCCATCCGCCGATCAACTGGAATCCACACCGATTGCACGTCGTTCTGTACCTGTTTCAGTTCGTTTCACTGATTAGATGATACTTGAACGAAGCGCGCTTGTAATTTAGAATCCGCAGGAGTCTAAGCAATAGAATTGGAAATCTCGCTGCCATCTTCGTCGGAAATTGGTTGCGAGAAATGAGAGGATGCAGCATGGCGCGTGCTACACGTTCCACGTGGGTGTCGTCGATCCAACATCGGTTAGGCGCCGCAGTTCTCTGCGCAATGCTGGTTCTTTCACTCTTGGCGGAAAGTACGACAACAGGGCAAGCAGCTGGCCCTGTGGCTTCGTACAGCTATTCTGCTTTTGCCAGCGCATTCTATCTCCCGACTGCCGTCAATGCTTACGGTCAAGTGACGGGAATCGTCACTTCAAACGATTTCACAACTTCTCATGCGTTCATATTCACTCCTACAACTCCGAATGGAAGCTCTGGGATTGTTACTGACCTGGGGAGTCTTGGTGGTACGGGCAGTGAGTCCTGGACGATCAACGACTACGGCCAAATAGGTGGCGATATCGATTTCGCTGACGGTTCGAGACATGGTTTCATTTGGACTCCATCAAGTCCGCATGGTGCTTCCGGAACTGTTTCGGACCTTATCAATCTCGGAGTTGAACAGGTCCAGCGGATCAATAACAAGGGGCAAGCCGTTGGGACAATGAATGTCAACCCTGGTGGCTTCGTCTGGACGCCCGTTTCCGATAACGGAACAGTCGGAAATCTCACGGTACTTCCCACCCTCGGTGGCGACGAAAGCTGGGGCAACAGCATCAATGACTACGGGCAAATAGTGGGCGAGTCAGCTACGACTGACTATCAACATCGAACCGTTCTGTGGACTCCTGACCAGCAAAACGGAAGTTCATTCACGCTCACTGATCTTGGGAGTGGGACCACCTCTACGGACATACTGATATCAATTCTTTGGGAGAAGTCGTCGGCACCCTTGATCTTCCGGACGGCACTTCGCAGCCCTATCTATGGATTCCGGCGAACCCAAACGGAGTCTCCGGATCTTTTATTTGCTAGGGGCCTTCGACGGTCACGGCATAACCCAAGCGGCTGGCATCAATGACGTTGGACAGATTGTTGGCGGTGCGGGTGACAACGTCGGTTCTGACAGCTATGCACCGGCAACCTCGTTTGTTTGGACACCGACAACCGCAAATGGGGCGGTTGGAACTATGACGGATTTGTCGACTGAGAGTGATCTCGGCAATTTCCCCGGCTCGGGTCCAACGGCCTACGACATCAATAATGCGGGACAAATCGTTGGAAATGGTCCAGCAGCTTGGATCCTCACACCTTCAGTCCCTCAGCCACCAACGGTCATTGATTACTTTGCTCTCGGAGATTCAATTGCATCCGGACATGGATTGGGCGACGACGGAAACGGAGCAAATGAAACTCCATGTCGTCGGTCGTGGGATCGAGCGTACCCAGTGGTGCTGACCAGAGATATGACAGCGCGCGGCGCAACGGTGAACTTCCCGAAAGATCATTTTCTTGCATGCAGTGGCGCTGTTGCGTCGTACGGAGCTAACTTAGCCACTCAGAAATGCCAGCGCCAATTCACTGCAATGATCAATGCCAGCGACTGCCAGTACAAATGGCTACATAACCAGGTCAATCAGGTCATCAGCGATCTGATGTCAGAGAAAGATTCCGGGAATGTGAATCCCACGCTCGTTTCGATCACTATCGGTGCTAACGACTTCCAGTTTGCCGATCCCAATACAATCTGGAATACCATCCTGATTTATGGCAATGGGGCGTTCGATGGATATATCAAGCAGAGGCAGCGCGCGGTGGACAGCAGCCTTCAGGCAGAACTGAATCGCTTGCTTTCCTTCGACAACGTCGACATCGTTGTGACCGAGGTACACAACCCTTTCAACCCAGATAGCTTCCTTTTTCATCTTCCGTTCAACCGTTGTAGGGAAGCCTCGCATAATTCGCGCGACTTTAGTTGCTATGAGCGAACGCAGGAAGCGGTGAACGGCATCAACACAGCGATCCACGACGCTGTGAACTCGGAGCATTCGAACCGAGTGCGAGTAGCCCCAGTGTATCAAGCGTTCCTTGACAGCGGAGGACACGAGTCCCCACATTCCTCACCCGGCTCGAACTTGCAATCGAGCTGTGGGTTTGCAGGCCCATCGGTGAGTCAAACCTGGATCCAATACGCCGATGATCCCAACTCCAATTCGGACATATTCGTGAATGACTATAGCTTTCTAGGCCGCACCTTGCTGCAACTATTCGTCAGAGATGCTGACAAGTGGACAGGAGACTGTTTTCATCCTAATGACAGCGGCGCTGCCGAGTATGCGTTGAGCGTAAATGAGACTGCGATCCAGATTGGACGATAACAGGTGACGGCGGCACGAATGCGTCGTGCTGCCGTTGCTTTCGATTGACTATGGATCGTGGCGTTGTGCAAGCTGTCTGGTCCAAAGAACAGGCGCTGTCCTTGGTGCCTGATAAGGCGATGCGTTGTACCTGTGGGCGGCCGCTGAAGCGCCCGGACTATCTTCTGGACGTTGGCAACCAGGCAAGGGACCGGCGTTTGGCATTCCCACACGACCGGCGCTCTACAAGGCTTACATCAACGCCATTCAGACACGATGCACGCTCTAGCCCCGGTTGTGGTCGAACAGGGACGGCGTTCGGACAACACGGTTCTAGGCTGGCTCAGATCGCTTCTTTACCTTTGCTTCTAGCCTTGCGATGCGCTTTACCCAGTCGCCGTCCCAACCTTGCTGAAGGGCAACACGCGAAAGCCGAATGGCTTCCGTGAGATTGCCCTCTTTTTCACGGATGATGGCAAGCTGAAAGAACCCAACGTGTGCGGGAAGCGAAAACGGTCGCGGCTTCTGTGGTTTTTCTCCCAAGCGTCGCTCATATTCGCGTCGTCGAGCTTCCATCTCTTCATGATCACGTTTGAAAGCTGCGGTAGCGCTCGGAGCCAAATCAATTTGCGATTCGCAAGCGGCAATGAGCTTCGCGAACATGTCTGGGCTAGAGTTACGTTTGGAATAGTTCGTTCGAACGAATTCAGAATACTCGAAATGCTTGTTAAGAACCACTTGATCGATTGGCGATTCAACGAAGGTCTTGTGCAACGTCGGTTGTTGTTGCTTTGATCCACGAAGTTTGTCGAGAATGCCCATTCATGGCCCCTTTGGTAAGTCAGATTTAGTGTGAAACCGTGACATGTCTTAGGGCAATTGACGCTCGTACGTCACGACTATGTGCGGTTTTGGTTTGAAGACGAGCGCGCCAATGCCGCCAAGCATAATGAACCGCATACATCCGGTTCGTTGTGTCTGTTCACTTGAGCTAGCAACTCTCCAACCATCTCGTGCCATTTTCTGTGAATCTTTCGCGTACTCGTCCGAGCTTTTGTAATTCTTAATACGTGTTTCGTTCATATGTGCCCCTTCCCTAAATAGCGCGTGCTTGATGCAGTGATCCCCCGTTCACATTCTTTGGCGTATGGAACAAATTGTCAATAATTTGTTGTACGTAATCGAATCGCCTTAGTGTGTTCGTCAAAAGACGAATACGTATATTCGTGCGATTGCGTGTTGTGCGATTGATTTTCTAAGTGCATGGCATTACACGACGAATCGAGGCACAGGCAACGTTGGGGGCCGTATCGGATATCGCTCAGGGTCGGGATTCGCTGGGGTAATCGCCGCGAGTATTAAACGCTGAAGGTCGTGGATGTCTCTCAGGTCATAAACGCTGAAATAGACCCCTCACAGGGGCAAATAACGCGTGTCAAGTTGCACAAAGCGTTCGCGAACCTCACAGCCAAACATACAGCCTAATGTACAGCCTACACGAAACACGATCACGGATGATCGCAAACAATAATGGACCTAGATTCGCGACTGAATCAGGATTTTCAAACCACCATGGACCATCAAAAACGGTAACGGATAGACTTCCGACGAACTTAAAAACCGTTGGGGGTAATCCCCGTGCGGGTTCGAGTCCCGCTTTCCGCACCGAGAGTTCTTCCGGTCGGCCCCGTCGAGGTGAGGCTTGGGGATCGTACACGACGCCAAGATTTGGCCGACACTCGGTCAATTCGCTGAAACAGAACTCAACGCTGTCCACGTCACCGGGATATCGTGCATCAGCAAGGCAGAGTCGAATTCGACGGTGCCTGACGGGAATCGGATCGAATCCAGGAAGAAGCTCGACGTGACGTCGTCGACTTTCAGAGGCTCGATGCTCCAGGCATTGGTGCGCAACTCCAGTCCTTCGTAGCAGCCGGAACGTCGCGTCGCCGAGAATCCAACGGGCGCAAACTCAAAAAACGCTGAGACTTCATCCAACGTCGAGAATATCGATCCAGGCGGTAGCGCGTCCACGGAGGACGCGGAGACCGACGCCCCGACCTGCTCGTCACAGCTGCTGTACGCGACACGGTAGTTCCCTGCACCCTCGTGAACGTCGAATCGAGCGCGGTAGTGCTCGCCCGGAAACAACCGGCCGCCCACCATCGTTGTCAGGCGGGACGACGTGTCTCGGCGTGGAATGTACACGCCGCGACGCGGACCGGTGGGCCCGTCCCACTCAATCGCCACGCGATGAGCCGCGTTCTCGGTGCGAAATCCGACGACGGCCGGCATACCTCTTGGGCGCATTTGCCCCATTCGTATGAGGCAAATGCCCGCCACTCCGGCCCCGTTCACGATCTCGGGCCGGAACGGCGCAGGCACCACGCGAGCAAGCACGTCCGGATCGACTCGATAGTTGATCAGAATTCGACGCTCGATCTTGCCAACGATGTCAAATATGCGCGTCATAGATCACCTCACAAGATCGTGTGAGAATCCTCTTCCCGAACAATGGTAACACGGTTTATGTCGTGTCAGTTTGTCAAGCATGCGACATTGTGAAGCCGCGCCAAACGATCGATGTCGACAACGGTGATGTCCCATATGGCCGAACTCACGTGCCGCTTCATTTCCTCTCGGATTCGCAGTGTCCTCGGCGACAATTCACATGAACATGCGGCGACTGAATCGCGCTAAGATGCGGCAAAGTGGACGCACGCTGAGTGGTGATCGAGACGGTCTTGATGACTTCAGGGAGGCGAATGGTGACGTTCCCCGACGGATTCTACTGGGGCTCAGCCACAGCGGCATACCAGATCGAAGGAGCAGTGTCCGAGGATGGCCGCGGTCCGAGCATCTGGGACACGTTTACGCATCTGCGCGGAAACATCGTGAACGACGACAACGGCGATGTGGCCTGCGACCACTACCATCGCTGGCGCGAGGACATTGCACTCATGCGCCAGCTTAATTTCAACGCCTACCGCTTCTCAGTTTCCTGGTCGAGAGTCATGCCGGACGGACACAGAGGAGTCAACGACGCTGGCCTCGATTTCTACTCACGGTTGGTCGACGGGTTGCTGGAGGCTGGGATCACGCCGTTCCTGACGCTCTATCACTGGGATCTGCCACAGCCCTTGCAAGATGTCGGCGGCGGATGGCTCAGGCGGTCGATCGCCGATGATTTCAGCACGTTTGTCGACGTCGTCAGTCGGAGGCTGGGCGATCGCGTGCGACATTGGGTGACGATCAACGAACCGTGGACTTTCGGGATGTCAGGCTATCTGGATGGAGAGGATGCACCAGGTCTGCGCCTCGACCTCGGCTCTGCCCTGCGCGTCGCGCATCACGCACTCCTGGCGCATGGATCGGCGGTCGAAGTGCTGCGCGCCAACGTGCCGACTGCGGAAATCGGCATCGTGTTGGACGTGAACCATGTCGAACCGGCCAGCGACAGCGACGAAGACGTGGCCGCTGCCCATCGCTACGACGGAATCCAGAATCGCATGTATCTGGACGCGCTGTTTCACGGACGCTATCCCGAAGACATCATCCAGCTTGTCGGAGAAGCGGCGCCGGAGGTTGAAGTAGCCGATATGAGGCACATCAACACACCGATCGACTTCCTGGGGATCAACCTGTATCGTCGCACTGTGGTCGCGGCTGGCGACGAATTGCCCCCGATCAACTACCGCAGGGTCGATCCGCCCGGGGAATATACGTTGATGGGCTGGGAGGTCTCACAAAGCGCGCTGTATGACACGCTTCTAGACGTCAACCGAAGATACGCTCCGAAGGCCCTTTACGTCACAGAGAATGGCGCTGCGTTCGCCGACGTCGTTTCAGGCGACGGACGTATACATGACGATCGACGCACGGATTATTTCCGTAACCATCTCTCGCAACTGCAGCGCGCCATCGCGGACGGCGTCCCGCTCAAAGGCTATTTCGCCTGGAGCCTGATGGATAACTTCGAATGGGCCTATGGCTACACGACGCCGTTCGGCATCGTTCACGTCGATTTCGCCACTCAGAAACGCACGATCAAGGACAGCGGTTATTTCGTGGCCGACGTGGCCGCGCGCAACGCGCTCGATTGAGCTGCCCGCGCCAGTTAGGCGCGGGCAGCGGCATCTGTCGTTCGGCAGTCTTCAGGCTAATTCCGTGCGGCGCGACCGGGTTCGGCGGGGTTACTGGCGAGTGCCAGCACGGCCTGAGCCCCCACCGCCACCTCCGAGCCAATCGTCCCATCGGTATTCACCAGGACGGCCGAGGGTATTCCGGTCGCTCCGAACGCTCTCCCGGTGGTGAACCCCTGATCCAGCAGCAGCGTCGAACGCAGTCCCAATTGCTGGTTGGCCTCTACCGTCCCGGTGCTCACGATGAGCAGCTTGGGAGCATCCTTGGGTCGACGCGCCTCCCAGTCCTTGAGATCCCCCAACATGCGTTGGCAGAACCCACAACCCGGATTCCAAAAAAGGAGGAGCGTGCGTTCCCCGCGGAAGCCGGCCAGCTTGACCGTCTCGCCCGTGAGGTCGGGTAACGCCACCTTCGGTGCCGCCGTCCCGATGCGACTGGTCGGTGGTGGCGCTGAACCGTTGCCATGGCCATTGCCATTGTTGGCTGGTCGCGGAGCGGCCACGGGCACGGCTGGCTGCCCGCTCGTGCGCAGCACCAACTGCCGGATCTGCTCGGCGCCCATGGCCAGCGGACTCTGAATGCGTCCATCCGTCCCGATCAGGACGGCCCCCGGTGTGCCAGTCGACTGATAGGACTCGGCCACTTCGCGATCCTGCTGCAAGAGGATCTGGGTCACGCCATGCTCGGTTCCCTTGGCACGGTTCTCGTCCGCCGATCCCCGGCTGATGAGGGCCAGGGTGAATCGTCCCGCATGTTCCCGTTGCCATGTGCCGATCTCGGGCAGTAAGGCGTTACAGGGGCCACAGTGGGGATCACTGAAGAGGAGGAGGGTGGGTTTCCCGGCTGCGCGCAAGGCGTCCAGCGTGAGCGTTTCCCCGTGGAGGCCACTGAGGCGGAACGCGGGAGCCAGCGAGCCCACCGGCAGTCCCGCCGCGGGGGCGGCCGGAGCGGCCGGCCGTACAGCGACCCCATCCACTCCCGTGCCCGCTTCCAACGTCTCGACGCGGGCCAGCAAGCGACCATTCTGCTGCAAGAGATGCAGCAGCAACCAGCCTTCGCCGATGATGGCCAACGTCAGCAGCACCCCAACGACGATGCCCAGGTCTTCCATGCCCGTCCGATCTCCCATCCAGCCCACGGCACTGGTGCCCGCATCCCCATGCCCCGCCACCACCACGAACCCAGCAATCAGGGACAACACCCCGTTGCGGGCGAGGGTGGACCAGCCGACCGGCTCGGAGTGGAGTTGGCCGAAGCAGTGACAATCAGGTGCCTGACCCCGGGCCATGGTGACGCCGACGCCGGCGATGAAGAGGAGCAAGAGGGTCAAGGCGGCCAGACCACCCCACCAGGCCGAGGCCACTGGGATGAGGACGACCGCCGAGGCCAGCTCCGCCAGCGGGAGCAGCAAACCAAAGGGACCGGCCAGAACCGAGGGCACGCCAAAGCCAGTCATGGCCGCCCGTGATCCCGACAGATCGGCCAGTTTGGCCAGACCGGCCACCACGAAGACGACCGCCAAGATCAGCCGTGCCGCCAGTAATACCAAATCCACTTAAGCCTCCTGAACGATGATTACGATGCGGTACTGTCCGCGCCGCGACGGTGTATGCCGATGCGCCGCGATTACTAGCAATTGGTCAGGCATTGGCCGTAGCAACAGACACCGCTGTTTTCGCATGGAGTTCCGTTGGGTTGGACCACACATGCTCCACCCTCACACAGGCTGCAGCTAACGACGCCGCACAGCGTCCCATCTGGAACCGAAACGCATTGCTCACCCTCGCAGAAATTGCAGAGAACGCTGCATGGTCCGCCCGAACAGGTTTCGCCCTGGCCACATTTCGTGCCGTCCGTCTGGCCGGCGCAGATCCCGCAGTTGTCCTGACAAGTACCACTACAGCAGACCTGGCCACTCCCGCAGTCGGTGTTGTCCTGTGCGTGAACGCACGCGCCAGACGTCGGGTCGCACGTCTGACATTCGGGACAGGTGACGTTCTTACACAGGTCCTGGCAGGCGCAGGTTTCCGGGTCCTGTAACTGATCGGGTGGGCAGCTTGCCGTGCACTGACAACGGCAGATGTCGAGGCTGAAGGTCTTTCCTTGCGGACAGGTGCTGCTGACGCATTGGTCCTGACAGCAGAGTCTTGTCGGATCGGTGGCGTCGCAGGCCGCGCCGTCGATCTGGTTCTGGCAAACGTCGCACTGGCAGGTGGTCGGATCAGGCGGTTGGCCGTCTGAACATGCTGGAATGCAGGTGTTGTTGCAGCACGTGAAGTCTGGCCCGTCACAGTTCTCGCACCCCGGGCAGCAATCGCAAGCGCCCTTCTGCGCGTCCGTGTAGGCGTTTCGTCCCGTCGCCGTCCGAGACACCGCGAGGTAGTAGAGACGGGCATCGACGCTGATGCAGACGGTGCGCATATAGGTCTGGTACCAGCTTCTGCCGGGATAGGCTGCGGCGCATTGGGCGGACAGGTCGTTGAAGAAGTTGGTGTCGCAGGTGGACTTGGTGCTGTTGCACGTGTCGTAGCAGATGTCGTGGTTGTTGCAGGCGGGCGTGAAATCGACATTGCGCAACGGCCCGATGCGGTTGGGGATGAGGTACCGGGCGAAGCCATTCTCAGGACCGCAGCCGTTGAATGCGGGTGTATGACCAGGGTGCGGCACGCGGTTCGGGCAGAGGTCGAGGTTTGCGATGGGATACCGCGGTTGGATCCCAGCCGGTTCACAGCATTGAGTCGTTGGATCGTAGGGCTCACCGTTACAGGTGGGAGCCGCGGCGAACGCGCCCGGTATGCGGACCGAACGCCCAATGACCACCGTGGCGACGCCGGCCAGCAACCCCTTCATCACCTGGCGACGCGAGGTGGCACGTCCCAGAGTGCGGGTCAAGTCGTCGAAACGCCAATCTTGCATGAGAGGTCCTCGCGCTATCGAACGAGACGGCCCGCGACTCACCGCCGGAACGGTCGAGTCGGTGGCGAAAACTGACGCCACGCGTACTGCGCAACGACAACGACGGTGGATACGCGGATGGCCGGAGCGATCCCGCTCGCTCCGGTCATGGCACTGTAACCGGCCGGCGTTACTTGGGCGTTATAAGGCCGTTCATGGCCTGCCGCGAGCCGGGAAGATCCACCAGGTTGGCCAGATCCGGCACCGCGAAGACGACCGCCAAGTTTAGCCGCGCCGCCGGCAAGAGTACGTCCACTCAACCCCCCAAACTAAGGTCTGCCTGCAACCTGGGCCAGGCGGCGCTTTCAACCGTTCGGACGTGGAACTATCGGTATCACTCATTCGGTGGACGTCGCGGAGTGCCTCCGCCGTCATCATCGCATCGCTCATATACCGTTAATCCGATGCTCCTCCGTGGTTTACACAGCAGGCCGCGTCGTCCTGACTCTGCGAGCAACAGATGTAGCTTCCGTCGGCGCAGTAGGCGTAGACGAAATCGGCTGCACAGCAGGTGCCATCTGCGTCCGCATACGGGGTGTCGCAGCACATCGACACCGTTTGCTCCGGATCGTTGGCGCACATTTGGCCGTCGGAACAACATACGTGATTGCCGTCGATGATGCAGAACTGATCCACGGAACAACAGGCTCCGCTGTCGTCGGGTGCTTGGTCGGTTGGACAGCAGACGGCAGTGCCCCCAGATGTATAGCCGCATTGTTCAGTCGCTGCGTCGCAGCAGGTATTGCCGCAGAGCGTTTGTGTTCCAACAGTGCAGCAGACACCGTTTTGGGAACCGCACAGTGTCTCGCCATTGTCGCCAGCGCAGCACGGCTCACCGTCGTAACAACAGATTTGACTCTCGAAGAGGTCCGGAGGGCACTGCTGCCCGTTCTGGCCGGCGGAACAGGGTCCGCATTCAGCGCCAGCGGTGCAGACGCCATGACAGCAGACTTGATTCGAACCGCAGGACGTGTTGTCCGGCTCTGGATCGCACGTTCCGCCAGCTCCGCATGTCGTGCAGGTCGGACAGCTGCGCTGAGCGTCAGGTACGCATGTACCCCCATTGCACTGTCCACAGGCACCGCAGTTCTCACCGTCGACGCTGGGATCGGCCACACAACCACTATCACCCTGCAATTGACAAGGCGGGCAGCCACCTTTTCCGTTGCCATCGCCGCATTCGCATGTCCGCGGATCCTGTGCCTGACCCTCGGGACACGTGACAGGCGGACATGTGCACGTGCAACTGTCGTAGTCGAATGTCTGATTGCCGACACATACGATCGACACGCATGCACCTGAGCAGCAGCCCAAGCCACTGCCGCACTCCGTGCCATTTGACGACGGTGTGCATTGTCCGGATTCAGGGTCACATTCCTGGCAGGAGTCGCACTCCTTCGGGACGCACGGGCCGCTCGGGTCATTGGGACTATAAACATCGCACGGTCCGCAGATCGGATCGCAGCTCACGAGGAACGTCAGCGGGTTCACCGCACAGCGCTCGTTCGCTTGACAGCATGTTCGGTTGAACCAACTTGAACAGATCGTCGTATCCGGCGGGCACTGGCACTCACCGTCGATACAGGACAGATCGTCGCAATCGTGCCCGCAGCGTCCACAATTCTTGGGGTCGGATTGCAGATCGGAGCAGGTGACGCTGGAGGATGGATCACTCAATCCGAACGGCAGCCCCGGACTGACGTGTCTACAACACGTATTGCCGGCAGCGCAGCACCCGTCACCGCAGCATGATTCGCCTGTCTCGCAGCAATACTGAGGCTGGCCGATCGGCAATCCAAAACCCGTGTTCGGCGGACACTGTACCCCTGATTCACAGCAGTTCGATCCACGACAGCAATGATCGTCAAGACACTGTTCGCCGCGCGGACATTGGGCCCGGTCGCATGCCGCGAGTGCATTGAAGTAATTTCGATCCACGAGCATTTTGCATACAAAGTCGATCACCGTGCCCGTGTTGCCGCCCTCATTCTCTCCCAAATGCGATCCGCAGGCGGTCATGTTCGCGTCACGGTTTGCTTTGGCATCCGAGTAGCATTGATCCAGCGCCGCGCTGGAGCACGTCGCGCCCACCGCGCCAGCCTCGGGCACACTGATGGAACGACCAATGACGACGGCCGCGACGCCGCCGAGCAATCCCTTCAGCACGCCGCGCCGTGAGGTCGCCGTGCCCAACGATCTAGTCAGATCGTCGAATCGCCAGTCTTGCATTCCCGTCCCCTCAGACCACCGCCCGCGCTCAATCGAATTGCCGTCCGTGGCAAGTCGCCCACGTCGTTCCTGTGTTCCGACGTCCTGAACCGTGATCAAGCATTCCAGTAACGGTTTGCCGACCACGTAATGGACGAATCGTGTCGCGGATACGGTGGTGAAATCTTCGCGCGACCTACTCTCCCCGTTTGAGGGTACACATTGGGCGTTATTTGAGCGTTATTTGCCACGTCCATTCTCGAATTGACACATTCATGTATTTCTCGAAAAGCATTCCACTGAACGCACCAGGCACAATAAGCTGATTGTCGTTTCTGGACTGATTTTCACGTTCCGGCGCACCGGCATTTTGCTTGAGCGCCAAATGAACAAACGGCACCCAGGTATCTGCAAAATCCGACAGCACCACTAACACGAAAATAACGCTCCATTGTTATGGTGAGCAATTAGGGGCACCGACTTTCGGACTCGGTGGGCCATTTTGCCGTCAAATCAGGGAACATCGGCTTTTTACGCGTTGGCGGACCTGGAAGCAAACGCGCGTATGGCTTTCAGGTGACGGGCCGGTGAGTCTGTCGGTAAGGGATAGGGAATACATGATTCAACGCGTTGGGCGCTGGCTCGGGGTGCTTCTCCTGGTAAGCGGCCTGGTGGGTGCCGTCATGCCAGCAAATGCGCTTGCCGCCACCAGCCACTACTACACGCTCCAGGTGCTGCCGATGCCGTCGGGCACCGATGGGTGGCAAATGGGAGGCAGTATTGTCGACGACGCTGAGGACGTCGTGAGTGCCGCGACTGAGCCCGGGAATTTTCAGCATGTGCTGATCTGGAAGAGCGGATCCAGTTCGGCTATCCAACCGGCGAGCTACGCCGAACTGGTGAACGTGACACACGGCGGAACGGTCCTCTACTGGAATCTTTCCGACGGCCAGTTGCATCAATACGTCATTTCCACCAGTACCGACTCGCTGGCGACCAACGTGCTCCTAGGTGCGGCCGCCATGAACGCGTCTCAAGTAATGGTCGGCACGTATCTGCCGTCGAATAGTCAGATTCCTGCCGCCGGTAAGGCACCACTCGGTTCGACCAACGTGAACCAGATCACTGATCTCGGATTCGGCATCGACTCGGGTGCCAATGACATCAACGATTCCGGTGACGTGGTCGGCTACGGATCGTGTTCAACCGCAACGCAATGTGCTTACTACTACGATCACTCGACGCACACGGCGACGTCGCTCGGTCCAGACGGCAGCGATCAAACCGCGACCATGCAGGCGATCGCGATCAACGCATCAGGAGAAGCGGCCGGTAACTCGTGGTTCAACTACGGCTACAACCGTCCACCCTTCAAATACACAAAAGCTGGGGGAGTCGAGTTTCTGGGTATGGGGACATCGCCCACCGGCATCGCGAATGACATCAATTCCGCGGGCGATATCGTGGGCCAGGTCACCGGCTTGGGCGCCGTCCTCTGGCCCTCCGACTCGACCGACCCCATCGAGCTGAGCAAACAGATCGTCCTTAGCAATCTCACCGGGTGGAGCCTCGATTACGGGGAGTCAATCAACGACGATGGCGTCATCACGGCACTCGGCTCGCTGAGTGGCCAGTCGACCACATTCGTACTTGCTCCAGCACTCGACGGGACCGCACCGAGGAGCACCGGGACAATCGTTGATGGGTCCGACACGCTTGCGACCCCGAACGGCGCGGGCTGGTACAACGACTCCACGCTGAAGCTCCGAATTCAGGTCCAGGACAACGAAGACGGATTCGGAGTCAAAAATCTGACGCTGACCGTCAACAGTAGTACGTCAACGCTCGCCACGGGCAATAACGGCCAACCGTTCGATGCCGTTACATTCTCGGAAGGCACCAACTCAGTCAGCTACTACGGTACAGACCTCGCAGGTAACTCCGAGACTGCTCACAATCTCACTGTCAAATACGACAAGACCGCGCCAACCTTTGATTGTGTCGGGGTTCCGACAGGTTGGACCAAGGGAAATATAGACGTCACGTGTACACCCATCGACACGGTTTCTGGCGTCGCCAGCCCAATCGGCACCTTCAATCTCTCGACAAACGTTCCGGACGGCACGGAGACGGACGCCGCGACGAGCAACTCAGTCACGGTGTGTGATGTCGCCGACAACTGTTCTGACGCGCAGCTCAGCGGATTGATGATCGACAACAAGGCACCCGACGTCAGTTGCGCTGCGACCGACGACGCATGGCACGGCAGTGACGTCGTCCTGAACTGCACGTCAACGGACTCGGGTTCCGGTCTGGCAAACGACTCGGATGCACAGTTCACCTTATCGACCAACGTCGCCAGTGGCAGCGAGACCGACACCGCCGGCACCGACAGTCGGCAGGTCTGCGACGCCGTCAACAACTGCGTCACGGTTGGACCGTTTGGGCCGGTCAAGGTTGACAAGAAAGGTCCGGACCTCAGCGGCGCTCCGACCAGTGCCGCCAATGAAAACGGCTGGTACGACCAGTCCGTGACCATTCACTGGACGTGCTCGGATGCCGGTTCAGGCGTCAATGCGTGCCCGGATGACAAGCAAATCACAACAGAAGGCACCGGACTGACTGCGTCAGCAAACGCCGTCGATAACGTCGGCAACCAAACCACGGCGGACAGCAGCCCAGGCGTGAACATCGATTTGACGGCGCCCACGGTGTCATATACCGGCAATCAGGGGACATACAGCGTTGATCAGACGGTCAACATTGCCTGCAACGCCAACGACGCGCTCTCTGGGATCGACACGTCCAATTGCCAGGACATCAACGGCCCCGCGTGGTCGTTCGCACTGGGTTCCAACGAATACCGTGCGTCGGCGATCGATAAGGCCGGCAACGTCGGCAATGGCAATGTCAGCTTCACCGTCTCGGTGACGCCGGACAGTTTGTGCGCCTTGACCAAGCAGATGGTCCGGAACAAGACGAGCGGGACGCTTCTGTGCCAGCCCTTGATCGGCGCGAAGTTCGCCGAATCAATGCACATTCCGTTCGTGAAGCACATGTACGTTCAGGTCTATGTCATCAAGGTCAAAATGGAGTGGAGCCTAACTCCGAGCCAGAAGTCGACGCTGATCCGGCTCGCGCGAGGTTTGTAGGGACCAGGATGTGCCCGGACGACAGGTCTCTCCGGGTACATCCTCTTGGTGAACGGCGGCAGACGACCTATCTCGAGTTTCGTCTGTCGCCCTTTTTCACCGGAGCGTCAGCCTGAGTCGTTGCTCAGCGATCGACGCTGCCAAAACCGTCTGTTCAATACCCAATTCGATCCACCATTTCCAGGCAGCGTCGAATCGCTGTTCTCCAATCGCCGCGCACAGTCATTGCCGCGATCGAATTCTCGCTGCTCGGACTAGACGCTACGAATCCGCCCAGAACCGCGAGTTTCGACCCGATTGATCGTTTCCCTGGTTCTCCGACTCGCTCTGTTCCAACATACGCGCTTGCGCAAACCCAAGGATCGTGACGAAGACCACCCCCCCGATCAGATTTCCCAGGAGTGCGGGAACGAAGTTGCCCGTGAACCAGTCTCCTATGGAGATCGGAGCGCCTAGCATCATGGCCGTGAAGATTTCCGGTGCCGAAATGACCACGTGGTTGAAGTGAGCCGCCACGATCAGGAAGCCGGTCATCCAGATGATGACCAATCGTGGTCCGAGACCGGTGGCTGCCAGAATCAACCAGGTCATGATCGTCATGAGCCATCCAGCAAAGATGGCTTTCATAAAGGCATCCCAGAACGGGTAGTTGACCTTGTCCACCGCGACCTGTTTGAGAAAATCGGCCGAAGGACCGCTCAGCACGCCAGTGCGGCTCATGAGGAATGCCGCGATGACGCTTCCCACCATGTTGAAGAACAGAACGTAGCCCCACAGCTCCAGCAGATCTCGAAGCGTGCCCCGACCGCGGATGACTCCCGTGATTGGAAACAGGAAATTCTCAGTGAAAAGCTCGCCCTTGCCCACCAGCACGATGACGAATCCGATGGGGAATACGAAGGCTGCCAACCACTGCGCGCGTTCGAATCCAAGACTCGCCATCCACGGTCCAGCGGTCCATGACATGGCGATGGCTCCGAAGCTCACACCAAACGCTCCGAGCAGAGCGGTGATCGCGTGCGCCGGATTGAGACGTCGCAGACGTCTGGCGCCGACCTGAGCCGCAGTTTCAATGACTTCCGGAGACTCCGCGCCGAGTGCGTTTTCGCGTTCATCCGATGCCTGCTTCTCGGTTCTCGTTTCGACTCTCGTTTGCGCGCGGTCGCGCATGCGGGCCACATCGTCGTCGATAGTGCTGAGGCGATCACGCGAGATACGAAACTGGTTTCGCGCCGAAGACGAGATCAGATCCTGCTCTTCGTCGACCAACTCTGACAGGAGCCGGCTCAGACGCTCCCCCGCGCGACCAATTTCGCCCATCAATCCGTGAAGGTCGGGAGGCCCGGCCCCGTCCTGTCGGTGGGGCGGTTTGGATCGAGACTCGTTCGCCTGGACGTCGCGCTCAATCGACAGGAGCACGAGGTGAAAGACGTCCACAACCTGCGACAGCAACACCGCGGCGAAATCAGCGGCGGAGCGATCCTTTCGCCCTGAGAATCGGGCAAATGCACGACGCACGGGAGTCAGCGTCCGAGGCTGAAGTACGGCCAGAAAGCTATTGCCGACCAGGATGTCGAGCCGATCCCACGTGATTGCGTTCTCATCGGGCAGTGAAGGGACGTTGCAGCGGATGTGAAGCTGCTGAGCATCATCCGACCACGCTAGTCCCGGCGCGATCTGCCGATCCTGAACGTGTTCAAGGAGTGATTCGTCGATTGCGAATCGCGCGGAAAGCCGCTGAAGCTCGTCGTGGCTCGGTCGCACGAGTTCCACGAAATCGAACGGCAAATCTTCTGCTTGTTTTTCGACGGATGGAGGGATAACGCGGTCCGAGGCGTTCGTGTTGGCACCTCCTGAACGGTCCTATTCCGGGGCACCCCCACGCATCATTTCAGCCACTTGCTGGTGAAGCACATGGGGTTGCCGGAAGCACGAGAACGCACGCGAGATGCCATGAACGGATACCTCGTCGGCATGTGAGTCTGGCGCGAACCAGCGGGAAGAATTGGGGGCATGGGGTGCGCTCGCGGCGACCCGAGGCTAGTTGGTACCCTCGACGAGATTCGAGATGAGCATGGCGTAATAGTTGGCGCCGACCGGACGTAGATGAATGCCGTCATCCCAGAAGAGCTCAGGGTGGTTCGCGGTGGCATCGTGCCAATTGAGGAGCGCGGCGTTCGAGTAGCGGGAAACTCCCGCCGCCAGAATGTCGTTGTTTGGGGCCTCCCAATCTCGTGAAACACGCAAGTTCACGAAGATGACCCGGCGCTTATCCCCAACGATCGACATCAACTGATCGAACTGATCCGTCGTCATCGGACCGTTGTTGCCGATATCGACAACGACGATTTGCCGAAGGTCTCCAGCGTTGCTGCGTGCTTGCAGAATCTGAATCGCTTCAGAGACCTGCAACCCTACCTTCGCGTCGAGATCGAGATTCGGAATGTCGTTCACCAGTTCATCGGCCGCACCAAGCATCACCGAGTCGCCAACTGCCGTTACCGTCGGCGCGGAGGCATAGTCGGCACCCGCCGTCGGGGTTGGCGCGGGAGGCGGGGTCGGAACTGGTGTTGGTGTATCGGTCGGAGTCGGAGTAGGGGTGTCTGTCGGCTCCTCCGTGGCCACGGTTGCCAACGTTGGGGCCGCGGTCGGGATAGGTGTCGGCGTTGATGTCGGCGCGACGACCGCTTGAGCCGTCGGCGTGACTCCGGGCGTTGGAGTCGGCAAGACGGTCGGGAGCGGTGGTGGCGGGCTGGACACGATATGGACTTCCTGGACGCTCAAATACGAGGGCGGCACACCTGGATGCGCGCGCACGACGGCTACACCCAGGGTGACGGTCGAGATCGCCAGCGCCCCGCTGACACCGAGCCATCCAGCGCGCACCACGCGCGGCTGCTCCGTACGCGACTGCGAAAACGCCCGCCAAGCGCGGCCGACGCGACCGCTGCGAAACGGTGTCTCGACGAATCTATATGAGATCTCGACGAAAGCCAGCGTTATCGCCAGGCGCAAGAGGAACAGCGGAAACCCGCTCAATGAAATGTCGAGACCAGGCCGTGTCACCATGAAGACCGGCCAGTGCCAGAGATAGATTCCGTAGGAACGCACGCCCACCCAGCGTAACGGAGGGCAGCCCAGCGCTCGCGAGAGCAGGCGCGACCGAGGATGAACCGTTGCGGCGATCACGGCGGCGGTGGCCAACGCCACCAACAAGAATCCTCCCTGATAGAGAGTCGAATCAAATTCACCGAGGCGCCAGAACGCCAGAGCCACACCCAGCAGGCCGGCTATTCCCACGGCTTCAAGCATCACCTGCGCGCGGCGCCCCGGCCCGAGCCATGCCAACCCACGTGTCACCCATCCAATTGAGAACTTCGTCTCACCGCCTGGCTGCCAGACGAACGCCAATGCGGCGCCCACCAGCAGTTCCGCGGCACGGGTATCTGTGCCGTAGTAGATGCGGGATGGATCGACACCAGGACGGAAAAGGACTGCCATCAGCACGGTCGACACGCCCACGGCGCCGAGGACGCCGAGAATCACTTTGCGCTGACGCAAGCGGCTCATGCCGAGTGCAAAGAGCGGCGGCCAAATGAGATAGAACTGCTCCTCCACCGCCAGCGACCAGAGGTGCTTCAAAAGGGACAGCCGGCCCATCTCCTCGAAGTACGACCTATGCGCGAAGATCAGCCACCAATTCGTCACGTAGAAAGCCGCAGCGAGAGCGTCCGACCGAAGCTGCGTCACCTGCAGCGGCAAAAAGATCACGGAATAGGTCAAGGTGGCGATCAGCAGTAGGTAGAGCGCTGGCAGCAACCGCCGAGCTCGACGAATCCAGAAGGTCTTCAGATCGATGCGACCGGTTGAACGGAACTCGGAGAGGAGGAGCGAGGTGATGAGATACCCACTCAAGACGAAGAAGACTTCAACGCCCAGGAACCCACCCGGCAGCCAGTGAACGCTCGAGTGATACACCAGAACCGCGAGAACCGCGACGGCTCTCAGTCCGTCCAGAGCGGGAATGTATGGGAGACGGGGACCTGACTGGCGCTGGGTGGCACCAGTGACACGTTCAGCCGTGAAATAGCGATCCCAAAATGTCGCGGACGCCGCCTCATCACAGCGTGCAACCTCCGCGGCTCGGCTCATCTCTTCCCCATCTGCCATACTCATCCGGACCTCGCGCTCACGACCGCGTTCTGGGCCGCTTCGGTGGTAACCACGTCTACTACCAGCCAGTCCAGATTTCTGCCCTAATCATCCACCAAAACGTCGTGCAATGTCATGGAGCAGTCCGAACAGTTGCCCCTTTCGCTCAGGACATCCCTAGTACGCACCGATTGCGAGTCAGGTTACCCCGGATTACGGATCGAGACGAGAATAACCTCCCTAGAATCGGAGCGTCGTTTGACCGGGAACAATACCCGTTCCAGAATACCAGCATGCCGCAACTTCCGCGACTGCGAAACTGGCCTAGAGACAGTTAATGAAGTATCAACCACGGATTCACAGCGCTGGGTTTCACGTCCGGCGCGTTGTGTCGGCACCGTGCCGCTTAGTCAGCGTGAACCAAACCGGTGCTGGACGTTCGTAATATTTCGAGAAACGATGGCGCGCGCGACCGATATCGTGGATGATGAGCAGGCGAAAATACGACGACCACCACCCGAATGTGCGCGGACCGGTGATGATCTGGAATCGTGTGTGCCCTGGAGGGACAATGAAACGATTGATCCGACTCATTGCGTCGATCGCCTTCTTGCTGTCGCTCGTCGCAGCTTACTCGATGGCTGGATCAACCGTTTCGGCGGATTCCAACTCGTCCTTTCCAAAATTTGATGCTCTTACGCCAGCGCCGTTCACCACTGTCGCGCCAGGGACGTTCTCAATCAGTGCCCACGCTCAGTCGGACGTTGCGCTGTCGGACGTAACCTTGATGCTGAACGACTCGAAGATTGCCGAAACCGGCAGCGCAACGTCCAGTTCCGTCACGATCTCACAAACACAGCTCCTTTCTGCCGGTACCTACACCGCTACGGTGACCGCGACGGATGCCGATGGCAAACAATTCAAAGCGCAATGGGATTTCGTGGTGTCAGACCACGCCAGCGAATCGGAATGGTTCGACGAGAACGGTCAGCCAAAGGCAGATCAGATCAACGCCACGATCCGTTCACTGGTCGAAGCGTTTCGATGGCATCTGTACGGGCTCTCCTGGGACGGAGCAGATCACCCGGATCTGCCGACTCATGTCGGTCTGACTGGGACAGGCTCTCCGCTGACACCGTGGGTGACCGGGACAACCTTCGACCAGGCAAATACCGAGGCGACGCTGCGGTCGCTGGTAGAGGCGTTCCGCTGGCACTTCTGGGGCATAAGTTGGGATGGAGCCGACCACCCAGACATCCCGACGCACGCGGGTTCGATTCAAGGGCCACAGAGCATCGACCCATGGTTCGACGGCAACGGAAACCCAATTCCCGACCACATTTCTGCCACTCTCGAAAGTCTGGTCGAAGCATTCCGCTGGCACTTCTGGGGCTACTCCTGGGACGGCAGCCCGCATCCGGACATGCCTTCGCACGCGGAGTACCTGAACGGCAGCGCGACTGAACCGACTCCGCCGACCGATGAAGGCACCCCGACCCCAACCGAGTCAACTCCATCGAGCACGCCGTCGAGCACACCTTCGACAGGACCGGATGATGGCAACCCGCTCGAGGGCGACATCGCGTATCAGTCGGCGCTGACAACCGTCTCACCGTTCTCGTCTCCGGACGGCGCCAGCGGAAGCGCGGTCGCTGACGGCTACACCGTCACCCTGCCGCCGGGAGTCGCCGACGGCGTCACAAGTGGGTCAGCGGACTTTGGCGACGCGTCGTACAGCCTCGACATCAAGAAGCTGACATCGGACGGAAACGCCACCGGCTGCCTTGTCTACCGTGCGACTCAGACCGGTTCGAGCGGCGCGTTCTATCAGTACTGCGTCCTCTACAGTGGCAATTCACTGGTTGGCGTTCAGGCGGTTCTTGTCACGTCAGACAATATCTCGTCTTCAACAAACGTCAGTCCGGTGGCTGGATATCAGCTCAACACACCCGTTTCTGCACTTGATTGGCACACACTGAAGGTGATCGCCAGTGGCAACCAGTTCTGGTTCTACCTTGACGGCACGTATCAGGGAATGACGACGTACTCGGGCCCGTCGAGTGGAACGATTGGGTTCTCGGCGTTCAACCTCGACACCGATGTCACTCAGTCGTTCGAGTTCGCCAACCTCACCGTCAAGAACCTTCAGCCGTAGCCGCCAATAGCAAGAGTCCGTGGAGTTCACCTCCACGGACTCTTCACTTTTGTAGCGGGACGCAAAAAGTCAGATGCTAACATCGGTTCATCACTACGCTGCCCGCAGTGGCGTCATTTATGGTGCCCGAGATCAGCTTTCGGCGTGCCTTTCCACGTGACCGCCAAACTGGAAACGCATGGCCGACAGGACCTTGTTGGCGAAATCGGCGTTCCCACGAGAACTGAAGCGATCGAACAGAGCGGCGCTGAGAACGTTTGCTGGAACGCCCTCTTCGACCGCCGCCTGAATCGTCCAGCGACCCTCACCCGAATCGGACACACGCCCGGCGAAATTCTCCAGACCGGGGCTGTCGAGCAAGGCGCTGGCGGTCAAATCGAGCAGCCAGGAGCCGATGACGCTCCCTCGTCGCCAGAGTTCGGTGACGTCAGCAAGATTGAAGTCGTACTGGTAGTGCTCGGGGTTCCGCAGCGGCGCGGTTTCGGCGTCGGCCGAACGCGACTGAGATCCGGCATTTGCATTGTGCAAGATGTTGAGACCCTCGGCGTAGGCCGCCATCACGCCATACTCGATGCCGTTGTGAACCATTTTGACGAAGTGCCCGCCACCGTTGGGACCGCAATGGAGATAGCCGAATTCGGCCGTACCGCCCACATTTTCACGACCGATGGTGCGGATCGTGGCTTCGACTCCGGGTGCCAACGAGCGGAAGATCGGATCGAGATGCTGCACAACGTCGGTTTCGCCACCGATCATCAGGCAGTAGCCGCGCTCGAGTCCCCAGACGCCGCCGCTTGTGCCGACGTCCACATAGTGGATGTTCTTGGCGCGCAACGCTGCGGCACGACGCAGATCGTCCAGATAGTAGGAGTTGCCACCGTCGATCAGAATGTCACCTTCGGAGAGCAGCGGCAGCAATTCGTCAATCTGCTCATCGACCACGGCTGCGGGAACCATCATCCAGATAGCGCGCGGGCGCTCGAGCTTGTTGACAAACTCCTCGAGCGTTGCGGCCGCCATACCTCCGTGTTCGTGCGCGAACTCAGTGGCCCGTGCGACGGTACGATTGAAGACAACGACGTCCTGTTCCTTGCGCAACAGTCGCTGGGCCATGAAAGCACCCATGCGACCCAAGCCAATCAGCCCTAACTGCATGCACCAACTCCTTTCAATCCATCGTTGTTCATGACGGCGACATCGTATGAGGCCCGTCACGAATTCGTTTCCAGCATCGACGGCCGCGACGCGTGCGTCAACCGCCACGCGATCCACACTCAGCAATCCGCGCGCAAGAGTCTCACCGAGACCGGCAGGGATGACCGGAAATGCACCTTGCGCGGAGTTTCGAACGTCTCTCTGTCGAACGTGCGTGGTACGGACCATGCCGTACTCAAGACAGCCGATGGTACCTTTTGATTTGAACCGTCGCAGACGGATCTCGATAATCGAAGCGTGGTCCGCACCGCCTTCTCCTTGAATCGGAGCTGACTCCCGAATGATCATGGATGGCCGCGCCGTCGGCAGCTATCGAATTGAATCGTGGCTGGGTTCAGGTTCGACCGGCGCAGTCTATCGTGCCGCACGTCTCGACGGCGGCGAGTCTGACGCCGTCAAGATGATTGATGCCGATAACCTGTCGAAGTCGGAACGAGAAAAGTTCCTCAAGCGCGTCGAAGCAGCCAGATCGTTGCGTCACCCGCACATCGTCGAGATCGCCGAGACCGGAGAGGTTGGCAAGCGCATCTACGTCGCAATGGAGCTGTTCGAGCACGGCTCCGTGCGCACACTCCTCGACCGAGCGCGCGGAACGGGCCAACCGTTGCCGCTCGATTTGGGACTGGACCTGGTCAAACAGGCCGCGGATGGCATTGGGTTCGCCCACGAAAATGGTGTTATCCACGGTAATCTCAAGCCGGAAAACCTCCTGCTCAAATCGTCGACCGAGTCGCGGTCCGGTGCGTTTTGGATCGTCAAGATCGCCGACTTTGGATTCGCGTCGCACGCAAATTCGATCGATGCATCAGCCACGACGCAGACCGATTCGCGTGCCTATCAATCGCCTGAGGTTCGTTCCGGCGCGCCGCCGACTCTTCGCGACGACGTGTTCGCTCTCGGCGCAGTCCTCTACGAGATTGCAACTTCTCGCGCGCCCGCAGTGTCATCCACCAGTTCCGGTGAAGCTCGAAGCATTACTCCGCCTCGACGCCTGAATCCAGCCATACCGCTTGCACTGGAAACGGTCATTCTGCGCTGCCTTTCGACGGATCAGGCCGAACGCTTCGCCAACGGCTCCGAGCTTGCGACTGCCCTCGCATCTGTCCTGGGCAACACCACGCCGGGTAGTAGCTCGATCTCGATCGACGCGAAGAGGACCGCTGCCCTGGAGGTCGACGCGATCGAATATCGCTTGTCGCTCAACCAGGGCGGACAGGCCTCCATCGAATTGCACATCTCCAATCGCAGCGATGTCCCAATCGACGTTCGCGTCGAGGCTGAGTCGACGGAACTGCTGGGGTTTCCGGATCTTCCACGGCTATTGCGCCTCGACGTGGAGCAACGCAAATCCATTTCGATCCAGGTTCGACTCGACACCGATCATCGTCCGCTTCCGGGTGAGTATCGTGTCCAACTACACGTGCGTCCGACGGAAGCGGGGGCCAGTGTCATCGAATTGCCGATCGCCATCATCGTCCAACCGGAGATGACCACGCAGCTGAGTTTGCAGCAGGTCGGTCGCGAAACAAGCAGGCAAGTGGTCTTTCACGCGACGGTGACGAACCACGGAGATCGTGTCGAGCATGTCTCGTTTCAGGGACGTGATGTGGAGCACCGACTTCGCTTTCGCTTCCGTCCCGAGATGGTCACCATCGAACCGGGACGCTCTCGGACCATCACTCTCGAGGTGACGGATCGAGCGCGGCAACCGGGATCGGAACACGTCAGCTTCGAGGTCACGGCGCACTCATCGACGGGCCCATCCGCGTCGGCTACTGGTGAATTCGTTCGCCAACTCCCCGAATCGGCGGGAACGCGTCGCGTGTTGGTCGGGTTTGGCGCGCTCGGCACGATGGCCGTTGTGCTTGCGGTCGTGTTGCTTGCCACCTTCATGCGAGCAGGCTCGTCTCATTCCATCACCGACGTGCCGACACCGACCGTCGCCCTTTCGCGAACCGAAACATCGGCGTCAGTGCCGACGACTACACCATCACCGTCACCGAGCCCCACCGAACCAGCTCCGACACCAACTCCCACGGTCACGCCCACTCCGACCGTGACTCCGACGACTGACACTCCAATTGCGGTGAAACAGGTTGCGACAAGCAAAAACGTCGTGGCGCTTACCTTCTCGGTGGGCGACGATCCAACGTCGGTTGCCAAGGTGGAGACTATCCTGACACTGCTCAAAGCTCGCAACGTCGTCGCGAGCTTCGGAATATCAGGTATTTGGGCGCAGGCTCATCCGGATCTGGTTCGCCAGATCGTCGCAGGTGGCAACCAGCTGGTCAACGAGACGTACGACCACACATCGTTCACCGGGAGCAGCGCCCCGGATTCAGCCACGTCCACCGCTGCGCGCGTGAATGAACTGACACGTGCCGACCAAATCTTCAAACAAATCACGGGCGAAACCACGGCCCCCTATTACCGACCTCCGTACGGCGACATCGATTCCGGCCCAAACTCCACCGTCGAGCGGGACGCCGCCACAGCCGGATACTCTGTCGCGGTCCTCTGGTCGATCGACACCATGAGCTGGTCGTCGACGCAAACGGTCGGGAAGATGATCGCGTCCGCCAGCAAGGCCGGGCCAGGGGACATCATCCTGTTCAGTCTAGCGCCGGCCGGAGGCGACAAAGACGTCTCGGCGCTGCCACAGGTGATCGACAATTTACGAAGTGCTGGATTCGCTTTCGCCACCGTAAAGGATCTCGTCGGGCGCTAGGTGGCGGAGCCGACTATCGGGCTAATTGCCGCGACTGATAATCCAGGCAGACGTCGCGATCATCACCCCGCCTCCCGTCGCACCAAGGTTGGCACGCTCACCGATGAAAGCCGCTCTGAGCAGATGGGCGCGACGGGCGGTTGTACAAAGACCGATGCCGCGCATCTGACTCGATCGACATGATTACGGCGGGCTCTCAGTGAGCCCGCCGAATCGCTTTCCGACGTTGTGTTCAAGGACTACGATGCCTTGCTCAGCGCTTCGTCGATGGCTGATTTTGCCTCACGCAGCGCTTGCCGCACCCGATTACGCTCTCGCTGGAGCTTGATCCGCAGCAGGTGTCGCTCTCCACTCTCTTCGTCCATCTGAGCCAGCTTGCCAGCCGGCCGCAGGCCCGGCACAGGTTGTGAGCCGAGCGCCAGATCCTGCTCGTACGGACCATGCTCGGTGTAATTCACCGGAATCAGCAGACGGCTCAGGCGCATGATGCACTCGTTCAGCGCGTCGGCCTGTGCATCGTTCACGGGTCGTTCGCAGCGTTCGCGAAGTTCGTTCGCCGCTTCGAGTAGTGCGTCCGCCTCCGCCAGCACAGCGCTCATTTCGAACGCATTGCCTGCGGAAGATGCGATATCTCGCAGCGCGGAGCGGACTTCCTGGACCGCATGTGTCTGATCGAACGGCAGGATGGGGTCGGTCGCGAGACGGTAGACCGTCGCCAACAAAACGCGCGCGTCTCGCGCCAGGAACTCGGGTTCGATCTTGTCCATGAGATCGTCTTTCGTGTGCCACCACCAGGCAGTGCCGCCTCGGCGCGGTCGCCCGCCGCTGATCCCGGCCGACATGTCCGCCTGCGCGTCATCGGACGGTCCTTGCGACGAAATACCGCAGTAGAAAGAGGGAAGTCCCACACCCCAGAAGGATTGGTCTCCCAATCGACCGATGCGCCGGTATTCGAGCTCCTGATCGGTCAATGCCTCGATCAGCTCGCGCGCCAGGCCATGCGCTTCCGCCATGGTTGGAGCTTCCGAAAGGACCGTGGCGTTGATGGCGCCCGGACCGTCGATGTTGACGTGAGCGACGCAATGGTCGTGTAGATCCGTCCAGAACTCATCGGCATACCAGGTCGACGTGCCGTATCTGGCATGCGAGTGGCCCGACCAGAAAGCCAGATGAACGCCACGCTTGAGCATGTCACGGTGATGGCTGAGGATACGTCCAACCTCCATCATCGATGCGTTGGCACTGCCGTTGTCCATGGCGCCGTAATGCCATGAATCGACGTGGCCACTGAACATGACAAACTGATCTGACGGCGCTTCTGGGTCGATATAGGCAACCAGCGTCGGCAGAGGTCGCCAACCGGTGTCGACTTCAGTCGTTATTTTGACGCGAGCGACACCTGCTTTCATATACTCCTTGAGCGTGTCACCCGCGGCCGCGTCGATCGAGACGTGCGGCAGCGTCGGAAGTTTGCCCACGGTTTCGGGCGTGGGGCTACCCCAAACGGGCGAGATGATCATTTCATGGACTTCAGGGCCGCTGATGCTGATCACGCCCACCGCGCCATGCGATTCTGATGGAGCGACCTTTGGCGGTCCGGCAAGTCCTTCGGTGAGGACGATCTTTCCGCGCGCATCGATCGACGCGTAATCTTCGTCACGTCCCGCTCCGGCATACACCAATTCGGCTTCGATGCCACCGGCGCCCGTCGTCGTAGAAAAGGAGTGCGTGATGCACGGGAGCGATTCGCCTCCGACGATTTGCAACGACGCAGGCCCCGGAAGGCTGACCAAACAGATCGGGTTGTAGCGCTCGTACTTGATGCCCCAGCTCTCGATGACGGACGCAATGTAGTCGAACGACTTTCGCTCTTCCTCACTACCGGAAAGCCTGACCCACTGAGCAATATTCTCGTTATATTCCATCAACTGGTCAGCAGAGACTTCACTCAAGAGATCGCGAAGCGCGTCACTCACAGCCGGGCTTTGACTTGGCATGGTGTGGACCTCCCTCGACGGTGTTTAGTCGGCTCACTGCTCGTCAATTTCGTCGAGCGTCACGACAGGACGTCGCCGACGTCGAACAACGCGATCTTCGCACGTTGCGCGGAATCGGATCAATCGAACCTTGGGCGCGTTCCTTGCGGAATCAACGGTCGGAACCGTCATAGTGTCGATCTCCGAGTTTGCCGCGTTTCATTGTGGCAACGAATTGAGGCTACCCATAGCGGCAACCCTATTGCCGAAATACCACGTTTTCGTTGATAATACGAACGAATCGCGGTGCTCCCGGTCCAGAACATCAACCCCGTAATCCGGCGGTACGCTCGCGGGGCGAGTTTGAACCAATCGATAGAGATCGCGAGCCTGGAATCGCTCCGCGATCGCATGTAGCGCCAAACAGACTGGAATGCGTGGCGTGAGGGTATCTGCGATGAGAGGCCCTGATTAATGGATTCCATTTGCTTGATTTGCTCGCCTGAACAAAGACGCGCCGACATCGCATCACTGTTACGACGTTATGTCGCTGATAATTATTTCTGCCTTTGTGTTCTTTGTGATCGTTCTCTTCCTGACTCGATTGAGGATGTCGCTGGCACGGACGACGCTTTGGTCGATGCCCTCGCACTTGATGCCGTCGCCTTTGCCAACGGCGACGATTTTCTCTCCACCTCAACAACTCAGATCGAATCGCTGTGGAGCGAGGTTGTCCGTCGGCGCGATAGCGCACGCCACCGCGGATTTGCGGGCCTGCTGCTAACCGTCGACTTTTCAACGATCGCGTCGATGACACGAAGCCTCGACGACTTCTTCACCTCCCCCTTTGCCTCCGCCGACGACGTCACGATTTGTTGCCTGTACGACCGCAATTCTGCAAGCCTCAACGGTCTTCCCGACAGTATTCGCGGACACCGCCTAATTATGGTGAACTCCGAGCTTCGCGAGAATCCGTTCCATTGTCGAGACGATGGCGATCACGATCTACCGTCTGACGTTGAGTCGCTCCTGGCTATGCTGGATGGCATACCATCTGACTCGCCGGACGGCAGATCTGATTCAGCCCGCTCCAACCAGATCGCAACCAGGATATCGGTCGACCGCGCCCCACTCTTCATTCAGAACGTCGCCGACTCGCTGGTCAAGGTCGATCGGGACGGCACCATCATCGAGTCAAACTCGATCGCGGCGACCATGTGGATGCGCACATCTGACGAAATGGTCGGTCAGAACATCTGGGATTTGCATCCGGAAGCGATCGGCAGCCACACCTATCAGCAAGTTCAACGCTGTATGCGAGACAACGAGCACGCGCAATTCGAGACATACTCGACCGTTATGGGTCGATGGATCGAAGTGACGCTCATCCCACAAGACGGCGATCTCTGGATCAGCGTGAGAGACATCAGCAAGCGAAAGCGTATTGAAGAGACGTTGAACCAGCGGGTTCGGCAACAGGCTGCCGTGGCCGATCTCGGACAACAGGCACTGGTGTCGATCGACTTGCCGTCGTTCATGAACAGACTGGTCGAGACTGTTGGCCAGACGCTGGACGTGGGGTTCGTCGAGCTGTGGGAAATCAGTCCTGCGCGAGATGAGTTCCTTCTGGTGTCCGCGGTCGGCTGGCCGATCGAGGACATTGGCTCGCTCACCATCCCCGCTACGCCACAGTCAGAGGCCGGCTATACCCTTCAGGTCGGAGGGCCGGTCATCGTTCACGATTTGACCACCGAGCGACGGTATGAGGATGCGGATCTTCTCAGCGCACGAGGCATCGTCAGTGGGATCAGTGTCTTGGTCACCGTCGGAGACAATCCGTACGGCGTGTTGAGCGTCCACACGTCGGAGCGCACGCAATTCACTCAGGATGACGTCAACTTCGTGCAGTCGGTTGCCAATATTCTGGTCACGACAGTCGACCACGAACGTGCTGAAGAGCTTCAGCGCCATTACGCGGCCATTGTCTCCTCATCCGACGACGCGATTATTGGTGAGACGCTGAACGGTCTTATTTCCGGTTGGAACCTGGCAGCCGAGCGCATGTTCGGCTACTCCGCGGAGGAGGTCATGGGGCAGCCGGTAACCAACCTCTATCCAGACCACCTGCGCCATGAGATGCATGAGCTGCTGGAGCAGATTTATCAGGGTCGTCGTGTCGAGCAACATGAGTCGATCCGGCGGACCAAAGATGGACGACTGATCGACGTCTCCGTGTCACTCTCTCCGATTCGCGATCGCATGGGCCGCATCATTGGTGCTTCAAAGACGGCCCGAGACATCAGCGAACGCAAGCTGATCGAGATTGAGCGCGCTGCCGTTGACCAAAGGCTGCAGCTGGCACTTGAAGCCGGACGCATGGGCACGTGGGATTGGAATCTGGGCACCGACGAGATCATTTGGTCGCCCAACATGGAGCGCATTCATGGGCTCGAGCCGGGGACCTTCGGTGGCACGTTCGAGGAATTCAAGCGCAGCCTGCATCCGGACGATCGTGTCCGAGTTCTGGACGCCATCAACGAAACCGTCGAAAACGGTGAAGATTTCCACGTGGAATATCGCAATATCCGCCCCGATGGCGAGGTTCAATGGCTCGATGCTCGCGGTCGAGTCGTGCAGAGCGGACGCGGACGTCCCGATCACATGACCGGTGTCTGCACCGATGTCACCGAGCAGGTGGAGAGTCGCAGGCAGATCGCGAAATTCGCCGCGGCCGCGATCGCGGAGCGAGACCGCCTGCAGCAGATCATCGACATCATCCCAGAAGGCATCGCCATCACAGATGAGAGTGGTCGCATTCTCGTGAGCAACCAGGCTGCGAGACAGATCTGGGGACAGATCCCTCCGGACAGCGACATGCACGGCTACGACGCCTTTGGAGTTGTCGATCCCGACGGCAGCCCCTGGCCATGGGATCAACTTCCAACCTCTCGTTCGCTCCTGAATGGCGAGCGCACCGTTGGCAAACAACTCACGTTGCGCAACGCAACCTCTGGAGAATTGGTTCCGCTCTTGGTCAATAGCGCCCCAATCGTCGATGAGCAGGGCACAGTCACGGGTGCGGTGACCACGTTCCAGGACATCACCTCGTTCAAGGAGTTCGAGCGTCAAAAGGACGAGTTCCTGCAGACGTTGTCTCACGACCTCAAGAACCCACTCACGTCGGTGAAAGGCAACGCGCAATTCCTTCGTCGCCGCGCGCAGGCGGCAAACCCGGATCTCCTACCGATCGTCGACCGCATCGAAAATTCGGCAGTCCAGGCGGTCGAGCTCATCGACGAACTTCTTGATCTAACACGCTTGCAGATGGGACGGCCGGTCGAACTGGTGCGCAGCCGCACTGATTTGAACCAAGTGGTTCGACAAGTGGCCGACCAGCAGGCGGCTACATCACGCTTCCATCGCATTCGCGTGGAGACCGAAGATTCGTCGCTCATCGGACATTTCGACGAGATGCGGCTCTCACGTGTTCTGTCGAATCTCATCAACAACGCCATCAAGTACAGCCCAGACAACACCGAGATCGTCATCCGGATCGAACATTCTCAGGACGACCGGCTTTGGGCACAAATCCACATTGTCGATCATGGCATCGGCATTCCGGCCACCGACCTGCCACGGCTCTTCGAGCGCTTCCGGCGCGGATCAAACGTCGAAGGGCAGATTCGAGGGTCCGGCCTCGGATTGGCCAGCTCGAAACAGATCGTGGAGCAGCACGGGGGTCGTATCGAGGTCAAGAGCGTCGAAGGTGACGGCTCGACCTTCACCGTCTACCTGCCGCTGGACGACGTGCCATTGGTCCGTCACACATCCTGACCGATTCCAGAAACAGCGAGTCCGGCTCACAGCGATGAATGCATGCTGGGCCGGACTCAGCTTTGGGCCTTCTGTGCGCTATGACGTCATCGCGCCGATGAACGTAAGCATGGCGGCTCCGGTCTTGATCCCATTGATAAACCGATCCAATTCCATGTTCTCGTTCGGCGCGTGGTTGGCCTCATCGGGATTGGCGTAGGGCACTCCGAACGCGGGCATGTTGAGCACTTTCGTGAAGACGTAGTTGGGAAGACTCCCGCCCGCGGACGGCTCCAGGATCGGCGGTTCGCCCTGTACCGACTCGAGTGCCCTGCTGATCGGCGCGACAAACTCGGAATCAAGCGGTGTCTTGGACGGATCCATCGAGCCCTGGCGAATGATGGTGACGTTGGGCGCGTGCCGGCGGACATGCTTCTCTATCTTGGCGAAAACCTCGTCGGCAGTCTGTGATTCAACCAGCCGCACGTCGCACTTGACGAATGCCTCATGTGGTAGCACCGTCTTTGATCCAGGTCCGCCATAGCCACCATGAAATCCGTTGATGGTGAACGTGGGCCAGGCCATCAATCGCTCGAAAAAACCTCGATCGAGCGGTTGGTCGAGCTCGTCGAGATTCAGCGACCGCTTGACGCCGTCAATGTCGACTTCCAGCTTTTGCAGTGCCTCGCGTTCCAGCTCAGAGAGCGGCTCAACGTTGTCGTAGAACCCGTCGATAGTGACTTCGCCTTTGTCGTTCTTCATGGTTTGAAGCAGGTGAATCAGTGTCCAGATCGGATTTGGCACGACACCGCCCCAGTTTCCGGAGTGGAGATCACGATTCGCGCCGATGGCGCGCAATTCGAAGCTCAGTACTCCGCGGTTTCCAAAGTTGACAACTGATCGGCCTGTCTCGGATACCGGCCCATCGCTGGTGATGACCAGATCCGCCGCCAAGAGATCCCGATGCTGAGCGATGAATCCGGGCATCTGCGGACTACCAACCTCTTCTTCGCCTTCCAACAGCACCTTGACGTTGCAGGGCAATGTGTTTTGCACCGCGAGCAGCGCCTCGATCCCCAGAATTTGCGCGAAGTGCTGTCCCTTGTTGTCTCCCACGCCGCGTGCATACAGTCGGCCATCTCGAATGGTCGGCTCGAATGGAGGCGAGACCCACTCCTCGAGCGGATCGGGCGGTTGCACGTCGTAGTGCCCGTAAAGCAGGACGGTCGGGACGCCATCGGCCTTGTGCCGTTCGGCGAAGACCATCGGCCAGCCCGACGTCGGCATTACCCGAGCCTCTAAACCGATGCCGTTCATTACGCGTGAGATAAAGTCCGCGACTTCGGCGATGCCGACGCCATGCGCGCTGATGCTTGGACGGCGAACGTAATCGATCAATCGGTCGATGTACGCTTCGCGGTTTCCGTCGATGTACTCGAAAACCTGATTCAGCGACGAAGCGGTCGTGGAATTCTCCATGCTTGAAATCCTCTTCCCTGTCTGGACCAACTGGGGCCCTCCCGCTCGACGGCGGTCCACTCGCCAGTCTGGAAGTTCGAGTCGGGCTTGTCAATTCAGTGGGCACTCAGGGCTGTGAGGAGTCTGTTTGATCCTGTGCTGGCATGGGGTCGACGACGGTACGGATGACGGCGTCGTCGGCATATATCACGGGGTCCGAAGGAGTGATATCGTCCGTGTAGTTGCCAACTCCGAAGTGCGTGTTATCCGCGATGGCGGTCTGTACCTGATCGACATCAAAGAGCAGATCGCTCCCCTGCCAGACCGTGATACGTCCGGTTTTGTCCGTTGCCCGGCGAAAAAAGACCTTCACCTGAAACCAGGAATTGAGCGGCAAATCGACGTGGTGCAACGGTGAATAAGACGTGTTGGTGAGGCCGTCCCAGAGGTAAAAGTACATGGAGCCATCCGGACGGTTGCCGACATTCAACACCCACGTTGGAACGTTATCAGTGGCGGATTGCGATTTGAATTGCAGCACGTTCCACCATTCCGCGGGGTGGTAGACCTGCGGGAAGTCGAACCAGACGCTGTAATAGCCTGCCACCGGCGTGTCATGCCAGCGGAGGATGCGAGCGGCTTGGGTCACGCCAGAGGCGCCCGCAATACTCAGCTTGAGAGAATAGGATCCGCTACGGGCTACGTCGGTGCTTGCCTCAACCGAACCGGTACCCGTATTGAAGACCGCTTCGTCAAACTGTCCCATGGCCCATTGTGAGACGTCGCCCGTCTCAGTATCCGCGGCCCATACGACCGGACCGCCGGGAGGCGGCGGATTAGAAGGCGCCACACGCGGCGAAATCTGCGCGCTCATCAGCACCGCCATGATGAGAGACGCGGCGAGCAGGCCGATGCCGATGGGGAAGATGCGCCTGCCCCGAGTCCTTCGGCGTGTTTCTCTCTTCTCGCCAGTCACAGACATCCCCTGAGGATCGATACGGTGCAGGACACATTTCACGAGACCGCACGAGCGGTTGCACAGCTTGATGGTGAACTCGGTCGTGACGCTCGACCATGGGTCATTCGAACCAAATGGCTCCCCACTGTGTCATCGCACCTCGCCAAATCAGATGGCTATCGCTCTGCTCAGTATCTCTTGCAGATGGGTGAAGTCCTCGACCTGTGTCGCGAACGGACGATGGATCTGGGCTCGTGGACTTGGGTGGTACATGGGAACGAGCACACGACTCGCCCACCGCAGTTCGTGCCCGACATCATGGCGCAACGTCGCCGAATGCGGCGAGATCTGATTGAGGGCTTCGAGCGCGATTGCTCCAAGCGTGACGACCACGACCGGATTCACCAAGTCGATGGTTCGTTCGAGGTATGCGACGCAGCGGCGAAGCTCCGCTCTCGACGGGGCGGCATTGCGACCGCGCGAATCGAGCGGATTGCACAACACGGCATTGGTGACAAAGACGTCTTCACGCGCAAGGCCCGCCGCGGCGAGAAGTCGCTCGAAGTTGCGGCCCGACTGATCTCCGCTGAGTGGCACACCGGTTCTGGCGGCGCCCAAACGGCCGGGTGCCTCCGCGACGAACATTATCTGGGCATGGAGTGGGCCGTTTCGCTCGCTGAGCACGGCCGGACCCGCCATGCGCGGACACCACCTGCAGCCCGACGCCTCGACAAGCAACTCTTCGAACGCGGACACTCGAATGCCGATCGATGGGCGATTGGTTGACTGAGCCAAGGTTTACCGGCCGGTGCTAGGACGGTCGTTCCGCCCAGGTAATCAGCCCGGGAAGAAACGGCGATACGAGATCGTCATGGCGCGGAAGGATCCGCACTGTGAACCCCTTCGCGCCGCTCGTACGGTCAACATCCAAACGAGCGCTGAAGACTGGATGACCATCGTCATCGTGCCGAACGATGGTCATCGGAACAGATTTTCCCGAGAATATCTCCTCGTCGTCGCTCACGGCGCCGACATAGAGTTGCACGTTGACGTCCTCGGGTGCCAGATCGCCAGTCTGAACGTGCGCCGTGACCTCGATAGACGCTCCCGGCGACACCGTTTCCGGCGAATCCGATTCAACCTCCAGCACGCGCACGGAGCCCCAATGCTCTCGCACCCGCTTCTTCCAACTGGCGAGATCTCGACTGACGGCGAGATCGTCTCGCGAGCGACGTTCGAGCCGGTGAGATGAGGGCAGATAGAAATGCTGGTAGTACTGCCAGACCATGCGGTGAGTGTTGAATACTCCGGTCAGCTGGCTCACGGAGGAGCGCATTTGCGCGATCCAGTCATGCGGTAGGCCATCGGCGCCACGTCGAAAAAAGGTCGGGACCACATGCTCTTCCAAAATTTCATACAGGTCGAGTGAGTCTGCCTGATCCTGAATCTCGAGCGACGGGAATGGCTCGCTACGACCGATCGACCAACCGATCGCCGGACAGTCGGGAGCCGCGTCGTTCCAGGCTTCGGCCCACCAGCCGTCGATGGTACTCATGTTGAGTCCGCCATTCGCGGCGGCCTTCATCCCGCTGGTACCGCTGGCCTCCATTGGCCGTCGCGGAGTGTTCAGCCAGACGTCGGCCCCCTGGACCATCTGCGACGCCACGTGGATGTCATAGTCCTCGATGAAGACGATATGGTCGCGAAACGGTGCTTCATGCGCCAGCGAGACGATCTGGCGGATGAGTTCCTTGCCCTGATCGTCACGCGGGTGCGCCTTGCCAGCAATGATGATCTGAACCGGCCGACTCTCGTCAGTCAGCAAGCGCTCCAGCCGGGCAGGATCGCGGAAAAGAAGTGTGGCTCGCTTGTAGGCCGCAAAGCGCCTGCCGAACCCAATGGTCAACGCGTCGGGCCGCAAGACGTTGCGCGCGCTTTCGATCTGCAAGCGTGATGCGCCTCGTCGAACGTATTGCGTGGTGAGACGCGCTCGAGCGAACTCGACGAGTCGGCGTCGACAGGCTTCATGCGTGCTCCAGAGCGATTCCTCGGGGATCTGATTGACCCGACCCCAGACGTCGTGGTTCGCGGGTTCGTGTCGCCATTCTTCACCTATGTATCGGTCGTAGAGCGAGCCCATCTCTGGCGATACCCACGAGTTGAGGTGAATCCCGTTCGTCACGTGACCGATCGGCACCTCTTCGACCGGGACTCCAGGCCAAATGCCATTCCACATGGCGCGAGTGACGTCGCCGTGGAGATCGCTCACTCCGTTACTGTACGACGCCAATCGCAGCGCCAGAATCGTCATGCAGAACGCTTCACCATCGTTGTCTGCGTTTTGACGTCCGAGTGCGAGGAAGTCGTGCGCGGAGAGGCCGAGAGATTCCGGATACGCGTGGAAGTAGCGATCGACGAGGTCCGGCGCGAAGTAGTCGTGACCGGCGGGCACCGGCGTGTGGCTTGTATACACAAGCCCTGCCGAGGCCGTTTCTCGCGCGTCCGCAAACCCGACCCCATATTTGCCCATGATCTCGCGAACCCGTTCGAGACCAAGAAAGGCCGAATGACCCTCGTTCATGTGATAGATCGATGGCTGCAGATTCATGGCCTGCAACGCTCGATAGCCACCAATGCCGAGAACGATCTCCTGCTGGATGCGGGTTTCGATGTCGCCACCGTAGAGCTTGTCGGTGATGCCACGATCGTTCGGCTCGTTGTGCGGGACGTTGGTGTCGAGTAGGAAGAGTGGAACCCGGCCGATCTGCGCGCGCCACACGCAGGCGTAGACGCTTCGCCCAGGGAATGCGATCTCCACGCAAACTGGCTGTCCGTCATCATCCTGGACGAGCTCCAACGGCATGCGCTGGAAGTCGTTCTGCCGGTACATCTCCTGCTGCCAGCCAGCTTCGTTGAGGAACTGATGGAAGTAGCCTTGCTGGTAGAGGAGACCCACACCAACCAGAGGAAGTCCAAGGTCACTCGCCGACTTGAGGTGGTCTCCGGCCAAAACGCCGAGACCACCGGCGAAGATCGACATGCACTCGGTCACTCCGAATTCGGCTGAGAAATAAGCTACCAACGGCTCATCCCGGCCTCGTTCGGTACGGCTATACCAGGTCGACGTCCCTTGCATGTAGCGCTCGAGCTCGTGACTGATTGATTCGACACGACGGACGAACGTTTCGTCGGACGCGGCGGCATCCAGCTTGTCCTGATCGATCGACGAGAGGAGCAACATCGGGTTGTGCCGCGTTCGGTCCCACAACTCGGGATCAAGCTCGACAAAGAGCGCTCGCGCGTGGTGATGCCAAACCCACCAGAGGTTCATGCTGATGTCCCTGAGCGGCGCAAGCGCTTCGGGAAGAATCGGAGTCACACGAAATGTTCGTAAGGCTTTCATCGTGCTGACGAATTTCCAATCACAGGTTTGTTCCACCCGTTCATTCAGAAGCACGCATTGACCTTAGCGGTCAACTTTCGTGTTCCAGCCTGACACATACATCGACTAGCATAACAATTACGGCCTTGCCTGAACGAGCAAGACGTCGGAGAGGTACAAATGGACCGACCACTCCGCGCTGGGTGAGTGATGCGCTGCGCCGTTGCCACATCCGTGGCAGAATCTCAGCACGGGATAGACGGACGGGAGTGCATTCGTAATGGTTTGCAGATCCGAACTGGTCGAATTTTGCGCGTCGATACTCGATGCTGCTCGATTTCGTGACGCGGGATTGAACGGGCTGCAAGTCGAGGGCAGGCGCGAGATTGCACGACTGGCGACCGCGGTGAGTGTCAGTGAGTGGACGATTCGGCAGGCCATCGATTGGAATGCCGATATGCTGCTGGTGCACCACGGTCTCTTTTGGGGCGAGCAATCCGGCCCGATCGTTGGTCACCTTCGCGCGCGACTGCGGCTCCTGCTACTCAACGACCTGAACCTGGTCGGATTTCATCTCCCACTTGATGCACACCCCGAAATTGGCAACAACGCGCTCCTCATTCGAGAGCTTGGCTTGAAGATTGACCGGCCGTTCTCGGAGGTCGCCGGTCAGCCAATCGGGTTCATTGGCACCGCCAGGTCCGAGATTACCGCGACAGAGCTTGCCCAACGACTTCAGACGATGACGAGCCACGAACCTACAGTGCTGGCTGGCGGGCCGGAGGCGACCGGTCGAGTCGCCGTGGTCAGCGGCTCGGGCTACTCCGCGCTCGAAGAAGCCGTACACCTTGGCTGTGGAGCGTTGATAACCGGTGACGTGCGCGAACCTACCATGGCGATCGCGCGCGAGCTCGGAATCACCGTCATCGCGGGCGGACACGAGGCGACCGAGCGCTTGGGTATTCAAGCTCTAGCCAACTTGGTGACCGATACGTTCGACATCGAGACGCGCTTCTTTGCCGACCCAAATCCGATTTAGATTCGCCAGGGTCGTCGATTAAGGCAACGAGGGCCGTTCGCGACAGATTGCACGACGGAGGGAAACGATGGCGTCTACGGCTGACCTGTTCAAAGCGTACGACGTGCGCGGTGTATACCCGGATGAGCTGAATCCTGAGCTTGCATACGCCATTGGGCGCGCCTTCGTCACCTATCTCAAGCCTCAACAGGTGGTCGTCGGGCGCGACATGCGCATCTCGTCTCCCGTACTGGCGAGCGCGTTGATTGACGGTATCCGGGATGAAGGTGCGGATGTCTGCGACATCGGACTGGTCAGCAGCGACAGCCTCTATTTCGCAGTTGGAAAATACGGCTTCGAAGCCGGAGTGATGGTCACGGCGTCGCACAACCCGGCCGAGTACAACGGCTTCAAGTTCTGTCGGGCCGAGGCACGGCCGCTGAGCATGGACGAGGGGATCGGCGAGATTCGCGATCTCGTCCTGAGTGGAGCTTTTGGCGCGCCCAAGAGCCGTGGCAAGCTGCACAGCAAGAACATCCTTCCGGGTTTCTCGGCGCACGTCCTGTCGATGATCAACACGGCGTCAGTCAAGCCGATGACGATCGTCATCGACGCGGGTAACGGGATGGCGGGAAAGATCGCTCCAGCCGTCTTCAAGCATCTGCCAGTCACCATCATCCCGCTCTACTTCGAGCTCGACGGCCGCTTTCCCAACCACCCTGCCAACCCCATCGAGCCCGAGAACACGCTCGATCTCAAGCGAACAATCGTGGAGAAGGGCGCCGACTTCGGGATCGCATTCGATGGCGACGCCGACCGCATGTTCATCCTCGACGAGCACGGAACGTTCGTTGGTGGAGACATGGTCACGGCTCTGGCGGCCAAATCGTTGCTCCGCAAACATCCCGGCAGTGCCATCGTCTACAACCTCATCTGCTCCAGAGCCGTGCCGGAGACGATCGAACGTGAAGGCGGACGAGGAATCCGGTCTCGCGTGGGTCATTCCTTCATCAAGGCACTCATGCGTGAAAACGACGCGGTCTTCGGCGGAGAACACTCAGGCCACTTCTACTTTCGAGACAACTGGTACGCCGACTCCGGCATCATCGCCGCGCTGACCATCATCGAGCTCCTCTCGGTCGAAGGCGTGAGCATCAGCGAGGCGCTCAAGCCGCTCGACCACTACGTGCGCTCGGGAGAGATCAATTCCGAGGTGGTCGACCAGCAGAGCGTGCTCGAAAAGCTTGAGGCGGTCTACGCTGACGCGGACCTTGATCATCTGGATGGGCTGACAATTGGCTACCCGACCTGGTGGTGTAACGTGCGAGCGTCCAACACCCAGCCACTACTGCGACTCAACGTCGAAGCCGACAGTCTCGAGCTTTTGCACGAGAAAACGGCCGAACTGCTACGAGTCGTCCGGACTGAGGCATGACCCAGGCTCGTCGATCGGATCAAAAGCCGCCACGCCCGGGAACCCCGGTAACGATCGTCAAACTGAAACCCGATGGATCGGAGGCCATCCGCTATCCGGGAGAGGTCATCGCGTCCCCGCGTGAGTGGGTGGCGGCTCGCGCTCCGTGGGAACAACGTCGGGTCGACCTTGGCTATCTGATCTTCGAGCCCGACGACGTTTTCTTGGAGTACTTCTCGCTCGATCGACCATTCAATGCCTTCTCGATCTTCACGTCCGAAGGCCAGCTCAAGGGCTGGTATTGCAACGTCACCCACCCCTCATGGACAGAAGCGGCGACGATCTACTGGCACGACCTGTACATCGACGTCATCGCATACCCGGACGGCCGCACGCTGGTTCTGGACGAAGACGAGCTGTCCGAGTCTGGATTGGCGCACACTGAGCCAGCGCTCCACGCTCTGATCCTCAAGACCAGAGACGACTTGCTGAGCATGATCGCCGCTGCCGAGTACCCCTTCAATCGGACCCGAATGTAGCCGCGTTCAATCTCCACGTCCGTTAACGTTTCTTGCGAACGTATAGATCAAATGTTCTGCTACAATGGATCTCGCAGTTTGGCGTGCGGAGAGGATCGAGCAGATGACCGTGCGGATCTCCATGGACGAGGCCAGAGCGCTGGCTGTCATTGCGCAGGGACTCGACGAGCCCGCCTCTGGACCTCCGTCCAAGAGCGCCATCATGGAGACGATCCGACGGATTGGCTGCTTGCAGATCGACACGATCTCGGTCGTGGCTCGCAGTCACTACCTCGTGCTCTGGAGCCGCCTCGGACAATATGATCCCGCGCTCGTTGATGAACTGCACCATCCCGATCGCCTCCTCTTTGAATACTGGGGGCACGCTGCTTCACTCCTTCCGTCCGATCTTTTCCCGTATTTCCGCCGCAGGATGCAGCAGCGCCGCATCAAGTTCATGGATGGCGAGGAGACGTGGGCAGTCGAGAACGAGGAACTGATCACGCAGGTCCTCACCGCCGTGCGAGAACACGGTCCGATCAGCTCGAGCCACTTCGAGCGGCTCGACTCCAGCGAACCTATTGAGGCGTGGTCCTGGTGGGGAGGCAAGCCCGAAAACCAGGCGCTCGATCTGCTCTGGACGACCGGAGCCCTGGCCATACATCGCCGAGTCAACTTCCAACGCCACTATGACTTGACCGAACGCGTCTTCCCGGAGCATGCCAGCACCGATCTCCCGCGTGAATCAGAGGAGAACCGGGTTCTCGCCAATCGAGCGCTGGACGCGATGGGCGTCGCGTTTCCAGCAGGGATAAACGACTACTTCCGCACGAAGTGGGGCGCACGCACGCGTCGCATCCTCGCCGAGCTCGAACACGACGGCGAGATCTTCCCGGTTGAGATTGAAGAGTTGGGAACGGCGTACGTCACGCAGAGCAACAAGTTGCTCTTCGATGAGGTGCGAGCTGGGCGGCGACCGACCCGCACGACGCTCCTCTCACCGTTCGACAACCTGATTTGGGAACGACATCGAACTGAGAAGCTGTTCGGCTTCGAGTATCGCCTCGAGTGCTACACCCCTGCTCCGAAGCGGAAATACGGATACTACAACCTGCCGATTCTCGACCGAGGAAGGCTCATCGGACGACTCGACCCGAAAGTCGATCGCCGCGAGCGCGTGCTCTACCTACGCTCGGTGCACATCGAGCCGGGAATCACGTTTGACGACGAAATTTCGCGGCGGCTCCAGGAGACGTTGCGCGACTTCGCAGCCTTCAACGAAGCCGACACCATTGTGGTGCAGGCCGGACCGAAAAGGCTGCCGCGTCAATTCGACGTGTAAGGAGCCACGGGCGAGCGGTGCTCGATCGCCAGCGTATGAAGCCTTAGCGGAATCGATAGGTGATTCGACCTCGCTGGAGGTCGTATGGGGAGAGTTCCAACCGAACCTTGTCGCCGATGATGATGCGGATGAAATTCTTACGCATCTTGCCTGACGCGTGCGCGAGAACGTGGTGGCCGTTTTCCAGCTCAACGGTGAACATTGCGTTCGGAAGCGCCTCAACCACCGAGCCTTCCGCCTGAATCATGTCAGATCTTGCCAATCGTTCGTCTCCTTTGTTTCTTGCTGCTGATAGGTCGTGCAGTCGGCATGTCCGACGGGCATTTTTTTGCAATCACATGATGCCACGCACAGAGCTGCTTGCGCTCCGTCAGTGGGCCAAGTACCATCATACCAAGATTTGCTTAGATTTTGCCACCACTGAGGACCGCGATGTCGGACGATTCGCTGCACGAATCTGACGCTCAAGTCAATTCAGGCAATTGGCTCTCCATCGACGCAGCCTGTCAAATGTTGGGCGTCGATCAATCGACGTTGCGCCGCTGGAGCGATTCCGGCAAGGTTCCAGTCTTCCGCACACCGGGAGGTCATCGCCGCTATAACGAAGAGGACATCAAGGCACTGCTGCATGGAGAGAGTCGACCCCGACGTCGTATGAGCCGTCAGGTCTTGACCGACCTCTCTTTTTCCGGTTACGAAAGCGACTTCATCCGCCAGGTCCGCTCACGAGCCTGGTATCGCGCCTACAGCGCGGGACAGGTCGAAGAACTACGCTCTCTCGGTCGAAGACTGGTCGACCTCGCCATCCGCTCGATTAGCGGACGGTCAGACCAGCGCCTGATCATCGAAGAAGGACAAGCGATCGGACGTCGCTATGGTTCGATGAGTGCCGAAGCCGGCCTCTCGGTGAACGATGCGGTCGAGGCGTTCCTCTTCTTCCGCTACCCCGTGATTCAGGCCATGACGCGCTTCATCGAAGAAGAAAGCGTCCCGGCCAAGCGCTCGGGACGCATCTACGTCGAGATCAGCCAGTTTCTCGATCAAGTGTTGCTGGCGACCGTTTCGGCCCACGCACAAACGGCGCTTTAGCGCACTTTCCCTCGCGCGATCACATCCCAGCAGCCGGTCACTTCACCGTCACGCACGACGAACATCTCGTCTTGCAGGTTCACTGTCGGGCAGACGTGATTGGGGATGATCTCGATACGATCACCGACTTTGAGGTCGCGCGCGTTTTCCGGCAGTTCGATGACGCCGTGCTCCTCGCTCACGCGCACGATCGTCGCATCCGGATATTCGACGACGTAGCCGTAGCCTATTTTGGAGGGCGACGGGTCCATAGCCAATGTCTTGGAACCGGCGTCGACCACAGCACGGTCTGGCGACGGGCGGCTCACCACCGTGGCAAGAATGCGCAAGGCGCAGCGCTCGGGCGTGATGCGTCCAAAGCGGAAGGCGGTATTGTCATTGAAGACGTAGGTGCCTGGGCGCATCTCGGTAATGCCTTCGATGGTGGTCGTGGCGAACGCGGCCGGGGTCGAGCCGACGCTGACCACGTCGATATCGAAGCCGTTCTCGCGCAGGAGCGTGGCCGTCGAGACCAGGTTTTTCCCCGCCTCGCGCGCGATTTCGCCGAGATCTTCAGCATCCTTCGCCGCGGCTACATGACCCTCATGCGTCATGATGCCGCGGATGCGCAGGCCGCGCATCTCCCCGACCCGCTCGGCGAGATCGAGCACTTCTTCGCCTGGTCTCAATCCGGCGCGGTTCAGACCGGTGTTGACTTCGAGCAGCACGTCCAGTCGCTTTCCCTCTTGTTCACAGGCGTCCGAGAGGCGTTGCGCCGCGTCAACTCCATCAACCGCGACCATCATGTGGGCGCGATCCATGAGTGACAAGAGCCGTCGGATCTTCTGCTCTCCAACGATCTCGTTGGCGACCAGGACGTCACCGAGCGCTCCGGACTCGATCAGTACCTCTGCTTCGCCCAGCTTGGCGCACGTCCCACCGATCGCGCCTGCTTCGATCTGCATGCGCGCGATTTCGGCCGTCTTGTGCGTCTTCTGATGGGGTCGGACCTTGATTCCGCGCTGTCCGGCATACTCCGCCATCTCGGCCACGTTTTGCTCGAGAATCTCCTGATGCACCACGAGACACGGAGTATCCAACGCCTCTTTGAAACTCATTTCTCGCCCCTTCGCCTGCTGCTATACCGGCCACTTCTTGCCGCTGGTGTCGATCCAGCGTGCGAGCTCCTGACTCTTTGCCGCACCGTCGACGATCTCCTGGACCTTCATGCCATCTTCGAACGACGGTGCGCGCGGTATTCCGCTCAAGATCCCGTTGGCCCAATCGTAAGCGAGCTGAGTGAATGGGCCAACACGCTGGTCGACTGTCTTCGGCAGATCGAATGTCAGATCGTCTGGAATCGCGAGCTCGGAGATCGACTGTTGACCGCGTTTGGTTCCAAAGATCTTACCGTCATTACGCACCGCCAGAACGCCATCTGTCCCGACGGCTACCATCTCGTCACCAAGGTCAACGGGAGACGAAGAACAGGCGTGGATGGTGGCAATCGCTCCAGATCCAAACTGGAGGAGGATCGAGAAGTTGGAGTCCGCTTGCTCTGCATCGACGTCGGCGAGCGCAGGGGTCGTGCGTGCGCCGGCCACCGCGTGTACGTCGCCGAACCACCAGCGCAGTGTGTCAACGTAGTCGTATCCCAGCTGCTGAATGAGGCTGAGCCGGGGTTCGAGCGGCATCATCGAGCGGCGTCGAACGTAGGGCGAGCGGAACGCTGTCACGCTTACCGACTGAAGTTCGCCTATATAGCCGCCGTCGATGAGCTGTTTGGCGCGCATGCGGGCCGGGACGAAGCGCGACGGGAAGACGATCGATCCCTGCACCTGGCCATCTCGCGCCACCCGATGCATGTCGCGCGCTTCGGCACCGGTGCGCGCCATGGGCGAATCACACAGGATGTGAAGTCCACTTTCGACGGCGGCAACGACGAGACCATGATGGAGCTCGGTCGGAGCAGCGATGGTGATGGCGTCAAGCCCTGCCCGCCGATACATGACCCGGTAGTCGTCGAAATAATTCGGAATCTGGTAGCGCGCGGCAATCGACGAGACAGGGCTTCCATCCGCCGGCGCGACGGCAACCAGTTCGATGTGCGGGACCTGCCGCAGACCTGGAATGTGAATGGCGGCGCCTTCCGCCGTTCCTACGACTCCCACGCGGAGCGGTTTGGTATGCACGAAGCGAGTGTCCCTCCAGAGCGACGAGAATTTTCGATCAAGTATGTTCAGACGCTACGCGCGGTGCAACGTACGGTCACTCACCGGGCAAAATCCGTACACGACGGCCTTCCAACCGGAGTCGATCGTCACAGAAGAGTCGCACGGCCTGCGGATAGAGCTCGCATTCGCGTTGAAAGACGCGCGCACCGAGCGTTTCAGGATCATCATCTTCGAGCACCGGCACGCACGACTGCACAATGATCGGTCCGGCGTCGTAGTTCTCGTCCACGAAATGCACAGTGCAGCCTGAAACCTTCATTCCCGATGCCAGGACGTTCTCATGCACTGTATTGCCGAAGTTTCCCCGACCGCCAAAGAGCGGAAGTAGGGCTGGATGAATGTTCATGACCCGTCCGAGATACTGGTCCGGAATCTCGATCTTGGAGAGGAAACCAGCCATCAGCACCAGGTCCGGTCGCTCCTGACGCAGGATCTCGTGCACGTCATCACTGAAGGCTTGCCATGTAGCGAAGGATCGGCGTGCAACGATTGACAGCGGGACGTCCGCTTCTCGAGCTACGTCGACGCCGCGAACACGCGCTCGGCTGCTGATCACTCGCGTGAAGTCAACGTCGATGCGTCCTTCGTGATTCGCGCGGATCAGGTTCTCCAGCGTCCGACCGGATCCCGACAGCAAGACGACGACACGTTTGCGCGCGGACTCACGTTCATCCGAACCGGATTTCATTGGTCAGTCCACCTCCCGCGGCGATGATACACGGTTCCACCGACGGACATCGGAGAGCGGGAATCACGCGGTAGAATAGGGGCACATTTGATCTGTCCGCTTTCAGCGCTCGAAGGCAAGGAGCTCAATTGCAGACCGAGCAGAATTCGACCAGACGCTCCAACGATGACATCGTGCCGGACGAACCGTCTACCGGTTCGATGGGCCTGGACGAGTCGGTCGACGCGGTGGTCGCGCTTGATTTTGGAGCGCAGTACGCGCAACTGATCACCCGGCGGGTGCGCGAGGCCAACGTCTATTGCGAGATGTTGCCGCATGACGTGACATGGGAAGAGGTCGAACACCTGCACCCACGCGGAGTGATCCTCTCGGGCGGGCCCATGAGCGTTTACGCTCCGGGCGCGCCGAAAATGCCGGACTGGGTGCTGGAGCGCGAACTGCCCGTGTTGGGAATCTGTTACGGCATGCAATTGCTGGCCGACGCCCTGGGCGGTAAGGTCGCCGAGGCGACCGATCGCGAATTCGGTCCCGCGAGTATTCGCGTCACCCATAACGAGGGCATCTTCAAGGATTTGCCGGAAAACGTTGATGTCTGGATGAGCCATGGCGATCGTATCGACGCTCTTCCGGACGGCTTCGTATCGCTGGCGGAGACGACCAACTCGCCCTTCGCCGCGATGAGCCGCGGCAACCTGGTTGGTCTGCAATTTCACCCGGAGGTCGCTCACACGCCGCTCGGCGGCGCCATGCTGCGCAATTTTCTGTACGACGTCTGCGGCTGCACCGGCAATTGGAGCTCCGAATCTTTCGTCCACACGGCCATTGAGGCCATCCGCGCGGAGGTCGGCTCGGAGCGGGTACTGCTGGCCCTTTCCGGAGGCGTCGATTCGTCGGTCGTGGCAGCGCTGATCCATCGGGCCATCGGCGACCAACTGACACCCGTCTTCGTCAACACTGGAATGCTGCGCGAAGGCGAAGCCGAGACGGTGCGCGAAGTCTTTGGCCGCCATTTCCACATGAACCTGGTCTACGTCGACGCGACCGAGCGCTTCCTCGAGCGACTCTCCGGAGTCATCGATCCCGAGGAGAAGCGCAAAATCATCGGCGACGAGTTCGTGCGGGTCTTCGAGCGCGCAGCGGAAGAGCATGGGCCTTTCAAGTATCTGGCGCAGGGCACGCTCTATCCGGACGTGATCGAGAGCGCTACGAAGATCTCCAAGACGGCCGACAAAATCAAGACGCACCACAACGTCGGCGGGTTACCCGAAGACTTGAAGTTTGAGCTGATCGAGCCGTTGCGTCTTCTCTTCAAGGATGAGGTGCGCACCGCGGGTAAGCTGCTCGGCCTACCGGACGAAATCGTCAATCGGCAGCCGTTTCCTGGGCCGGGACTGGCAGTCCGAATCCTCGGCCCGGTTCGAGAGGAATCCCTGGCGATCTTGCGGCGCGCCGACGCCATTGTTCGCCAGGAGATTGAAGCGGCGGGGCTTGCCGACGAGATCTGGCAGTTCTTTGCCGTTCTCCTGCCGGTGCAATCGACCGGAGTCATGGGGGACAGCCGCACCTACGCGCAGGTCTGCGCCATCCGCGCGGTTAACAGCGAAGATGCCATGACGGCCGATTGGGCTCGATTGCCGTACGATCTGCTTGCACGCATGAGCAACCGCATCGTCAATGAAGTGCGCGGCATCAACCGCGTGGTCTACGATATCTCGAGCAAGCCGCCATCCACCATCGAGTGGGAGTAACCAAGCGTGTCGAAAAGGGTTCTGGTCGTCGGAAGCGGCGCCCGAGAGCATGCACTTGTCTGGAAGTTGGCGCAGTCGCCTCAGGTCGAGGCGATTTTCGTCGCTCCAGGCAATGCGGGCACGTCACGGATCGCGACCAACCTTCCAATCGCAGCGACAGACACCAACGCATTGTTGTCCGCGGTAAAGCGCGAGCGCATCGATTTCACCGTAGTTGGACCTGAAGATCCGCTTGCAGATGGGCTGGCCGACGCCTTCATCGCTCACGATCTTGCGGTCTTCGGACCCGTAGCCGACGCGGCTCGTATCGAAAGCAGCAAGACCTGGGCAAAAGAGCTCATGCAGATTGCGGGCGTTCCCACCGCGCGCTCACAGCGCTTCACTGATCTCAATGAGGCTCTTGACGCGGTCTTCGACGTCGAGTTGCCGGTTGTGATCAAGGCGGATGGGTTGGCCGCCGGAAAGGGAGTCATCGTCGCCGAGACGCGAGCTGATGCCGAGCAGGCAGTTCGCTCGATGCTCGGTGAAGGCGCGTTCGGATCCGCGGGCCAGGAGATCCTCATTGAGGACTACATGGTCGGACGCGAAGTCTCCGTGCTGGCACTGACCGACGGAGAGACCACCTATCCACTCCTTCCGGCATGCGACTATAAGCGCGCACTGGACGACGATCAAGGCCTCAACACGGGGGGAATGGGCGCCTACGCACCGGTACCAGCGGCGGATGAGGCGCTGCAGCGACGAGTATTGGATGAAATCATCAGTCCGACAATTGCCGAGCTCCACAAACGCGGCATCACCTATCGCGGAGTGCTCTATGCCGGTTTGATGCTCACTGACAGCGGTCCGATGGTGATCGAATTCAACTGTCGTTTTGGTGACCCTGAGACCGAGGTTGTCTTGCCAATGCTGCGTGAGGACTTGCTGCCATATCTGATCGCGTGCGCCGACGGAACGCTTGGATCGCTCCCCGCACCCACCTGGTACGACGGCGCGTGTGTTTCCGTGGTGCTGGCCTCCGGTGGTTATCCGCTCGGCTACCACAAAGGCTACGAGATCAGCGGCTTGAGTCAGTTCCACGACGACGTCGTCGCGTTCCACGCGGGAACCTCGCTCGATGCTGCTGGTCGCGTCGTGACCAGCGGCGGCCGTGTGCTGGCGATCACCGCACGGGGCGTCTCGATGGAGTCAGCCCGCTCCCGAGCCTACCAAGCCGTCGACCAGGTTGCGTTCCAGGATCTCCACTTTCGTCACGACATCGCCCTGCGCGAAGTCGCCAAATCGTAGCCACGTCGCGCTTCCGTCTGTGCGGGCGACGCATGCGTTGCTCACCTCGCCGTAATGCCTCGTCCTTGACCATCGCTCTGTGAGCGCCCCAACGGTTGGGGGCGAAGGCAAGCTTCGTCAACGATGAATTGTTCGACCCCGGAGCGATCGATCAATACTCGCCCCTACCTGTACGGCAATATGAGTGGCCCATATGTCGGTCAAGCCGCGAGCAAGCGGTGGGCGACGCATACGTCGCCCGTACACGCGAAAGCCGCACGTTCCGTAGAAATGGAGCTTTGGCGCGCGGAGATCAGACCGAACTCATCCGAGAATCGCGCGTTAAAGACGTTCCGGAGAGCCGCAGCCCTCCGGAGACGCCAAGTGGGGATGGAAGGAGACCGGTAAATTCGTCAGGCAGTTGCCGGTGGCCCGATGGCGATCCAGCCGTTCCGCACGGCACAGAGCACCGCTTGAACGCGATCGTTGACATCCAGCTTGCGGAGCACCGACGTCATATGATTCTTGACCGTCTGCTCGGTAATAAAGAGCTCATCGGCGATCTCTTTGTTGGAAAGGCCCTGCGCGACGCAGTCAAGCACTTCAATCTCGCGAACCGAGAGCGGAAGCTTGGGACTCGATGGAAGGATGCTCTCGGACTCGGATTCTTCGCCGTCGCCGGTTAGCTGACGGAACTCGGTCAGCACTCGCCAGGCCAGCTCCGGTCGCGACAACACCGCCGTGTTGATGATCTGCTCGCCGCGAATGACACGCTCAAGCGAATTTGTCAGCTCGGACGCTTCAATGTCTTTGGTAAGGAAGGCTGAAGCACCTGCGCGAACGGCTTCAAATAGGCGTTCGTCGTCAATGTGCATCGAAAGAATCACGACGTGCATGGATGGGTGCTGCTTCTTGAGGATGCGTGCGACGTTGAGTCCGGTGATGCCCGGAAGCTGCACGTCGATCAGCGCGAGGTTGGGTCGATGAATGTCCGCTTCGCGAATCGCCTCGTGTCCATTGGCCGCCTCCGCCACCACGGTAAAGGCGCCACCTTCCGCAATAAGTCGTTTCAAACCTTGGCGGAAGAGTGGGTGATCGTCCACGATGAGTACGCGCTTTTCCGCGGAAGCCTGTCGTCGCCGTTCCATTGCGTCCCCCGTAATCGCGTCAGCGCTCAAGGCGCCTTCCAACCCCAGTGCATCTCCCCCTTGCAGGGCCGTCCCCCCTGCTCGTTTCCTGTCTTCTACTCTAGGTGAGGTGCTGTCCAACCCACATAGGCGAAAGTGGCCGACCGGGGGAGGCCGCAAGTACTAGTCTGGTCGGTAAACCTTGTGACTTGACCCGACGACACACGTTTGTATTGGCCAAAATCTGTGCCGCTCAGTCATCGTACCATGTGTACGTACACTCTGTAAATACAGAGCGATGTGAGTACCGATGGGGGAGGAATGTGCGAATTTCCGGGACTGCGTTGGGACTTTAGTCTGGCTAAAGCCCAGTTCCGAGCCACGCGAGCAACCCGATGATGGTCTTCGAGTCGACGATCTCACCGGACTTGATCTTGTCGGTGACAGATTCGACCTGTACGGTCACAACCTGAAGGTCCTCGTCTGCCTCCGTCTCGGCCGCTCCAGAATTGAGACCAGTAGCGACGAAAATAATGACTTCTTCATCTGCCCATCCCGGACTAACGTAGAAGCGAACGAGCTCACGCACCTCGTCGGCGCGGTAACCCGTCTCTTCACGTAGCTCGCGAATCGCGGTTTGAAGCGCTGGTTCATTCGGTTCACGAGTTCCGGCGGGAAGCTCGAGCGTCTCGCGGCCGATGGGATGGCGGTATTGCTGCACGAGAACCAGATCACCATTCGGCAGTACTGGCACAAGGGCCACAGCCCCGGGATGTTCCACAACTTCGCGACGATGCTCGCTGCCATCCTCCATCCGCACCGTGTCGACTCGCACGTTGATCAACCGCCCGTCGAAAGCTCGCTGACTTGCGACCACCGTCTCGCCCGCCATTCCGCCCTCCATTTCACGAGATCCGAGAGACCAGATCGCACAAAACAAAAAACGGCAGCGACCGAATGGTCCTGCCGGGAGGCGCCGGGCGGATTCGAACCGCCGATCAGAGTTTTGCAGACTCCTGCCTTGCCGCTTGGCTACGGCGCCAGATTCTCTTGTGGACCGCGATTGTAGCACGGGGTTGTTTGATGGGGCCAGCCAATAACAACAACAAGCTTGCTCAACCTGTTCTCGAAGTCAGCGAATTATGGTCGCCCCTTTGAAATCGCCGCAAATCCTATCAAGTACTAGCCCATTCTTCCCTTTCGGATGGAATGTGCCGGGAGTACGATGAGAATGCATTTGGTGACGTTCGTGGAATGTATCAAGCGACGATTCCGGTCGGAGGTAGTAGCATGGACGCGACGCTCTTTGGTCTTGTCCATCGGCTCCCAGGTTCCTTCCAGACGTTGAGTTTGGAGCAGTTCATGAACGTCGTCGAAGTGCAACCCCTCACCCTCTCTGACGGCTCCGTCATTCCGTCACGCTTCATTCGGCCATCGGATGCCGAAGCATTGCAACGTTTTCACCGCAGGCTGAGCGACAGCACGATCTATTCACGCCACTTCGGGTTCGTGCCAGAGCTGTCGGACGCTCAGGCGCACTATTTCACCAACGTGGATGGCGTCGATAGATGTGCCCTGGTCGCGCTCGACCCCGAGCGTCCGCATGAGATCGTCGCCGTCGTGCGCTATGACCGAGATCCAAGCGGCAAAACCGCTGAATACGCGGCGCTGGTTGAGGATCGCTGGCAAGGTCGCGGCGTCGGAGTAGGGCTCACTCGAGTGCTCATCCGGACCGCGCGACAAAATGGCGTCCGAAATCTGTATGCGCTCGTTCTCGCGGGAAACGTGCGCATGATCCGGCTGCTGCACTCGCTCGGATTGCCCACCACGACCAAATTCGTCGACGGCACGGATCGCGTGGAGGTAACGCTCGAGGAGCCGCAAGCGGCCTCGGACGGATTCGGTCTCTAACCACAGTCGCTGTCAGTGGGATGAGCCAGCTTTTCTGAGGTCGTCGACGAGTTGCTGGTACTTTTCGTCGCGATCACGGAACGGCCGTAGCAGATAGGCCGGGTGATACGTCGTCAGCACGCGTGTGCCCTCTGGTCCCTCAACCCATTGCCCGCGTTCCTTGCTGATCTTGACGGAACGCCCCAAAACAGCTGAGGCTGCCGTGGCGCCCAGGCAAACGACCGATCGAGGCTCAATGATGCCGAGCTCGTCGTCCAGAAATCGACGAAAGGCTTTCCGCTCTTCAGTCGAGGGTGGTCGATTTCTTCGGCGTCCATTGGCGCCCGGCTCGGTTGGTCGGATCTTGACCACGTTGGTGATCCAGACCTTGTCGCGATCCAACCCTGCCTCTTCGAGCGCCTGATCCAACAGCTTGCCTGCGCGCCCGACGAACGGTTTGCCCTGGCGTTCTTCATCGGCACCGGGTGCTTCCCCTACCAGCACCACGTCTGATTCCGGATTCCCAGTTCCGAAAACCAGTCGACACTCACCGCGAACGGCCGATACGTCAGCGGAATCCTCGATGCGTTTCGCCAGGCGATTCAGTGCTTCACGATTCGTCATGAACGTCTCAAATCGAGTTGACCAATCAGTCGAAGGTAACGAGGCCGCGATCGGTGACACGTGCCTCAGGAATCACCGAGAGCGCCATGAATGAAAGGAGGCCGAACGGCGCGGGAACCGCGCTTCCAAAGGACCGAGCGATCTCTTCCAAATGCTCGTAGCGCTCGGTCACCACTTCAAGCGGCTCGGGCGAAAGAATTCCCGCGATCGGCAATGCGAGCCGGCCAAGCACCTCGCCACTCCGCGCGGCCGCCAAGCCACCTTGCATCTCAGCCACGGCTTCGATCGCCTTCAAGATATCCGCATCTGTCACGCCCACGGCCACGATATTGTGCGCGTCGTGCGCGATCGATGAGGCCAACGCCCCCTCGTTCAACCCAAACCCATTCACGAGTCCCACACCAACGCGTCCGGTGGCATGGTGGCGTTCAACCACCACCAACTTGAGCAGGTCACGCTCCACGTCGGAGACGAGGCGGCCGTCTTCCGACTTCGGAATCACTTCCAGTTTGCGCGTCACGATCTGTCCTGGGATCGCGCCCACGGCGATCATGTGCGACTCGGCGCATGGTCTCAGATCGTCCATATCCAGCGGAGCCATGTTCATGGTGTGCAGCAATGTCTCAGGTACATCGGCATTGGATTCGAACAGTGCGGTTCCATCCCGTGCGACGGTCGCGCCGTCAAACATCACCAGTCTCGGTCGCACGTCGTCCAGCCGATCGAATACGACCAGATTGGCGCGATACCCGGGAGCGACCTGTCCGATCCAGGGCAGCCGCCAGTATTCGGCGGTCGCCAACGTCGCCATGCGGATCGCGCGGATCGGGTCGAGCCCAGCGCTGATCGCTTTGCGCAGCACCGCGTCCATGTGTCCGTCGTGGAGCAGTGTGGCGCAATCGCGATCGTCGCTGGCGAAGCAGCAGCGTGGATAGGTAGCGTCGGTGACGAGCGGCAGCAATTCAAGAAGATTGTGCTCGGTCGAACCTTCACGAATCATGATCATCATGCCGCGGCGCAGCTTTTCGCGCGCCTCTTCCAGCTCAGTCGACTCATGGTCGGAGCTCATCCCCGATCCGGCGTACGCGTTCACCGCCACGCCACGCAATCCGGGAGCGTGGCCGTCGCGTCTCGGAAACGGCAGTATAAGCTTGTCGTAGATCGCCTCATCACCGTTGAGCACACCCGGGAAATTCATCATCTCACCAAGGCCGACAACGTTCGGCAGTTCCATCGCGTGCTTGATCACCTCTGTGGTCATTTCGGCGCCGGAGCTCTCCATGTGGCTTGCAGGAACGCAGGACGGGATCGTGAAGAAGAGGTCGACAGACAGGCCGCGTGCCGCGTTCATCAGCGCCTCAATCCCGTCGAGTCCCGCCACGTTGGCGATCTCGTGAGGATCGGTGACGACGGCCCCAGTGCCTCGCGGTACGACCGCGCGCGCGAATTGATCGACCCACAGGAGTGAGCTTTCCACATGCACGTGGCCGTCGATGAACGACGGCGCCAGATAGCTCCCGGCCAGATCGACAACTTCGTCCGCGTCCTGATAGTCACCCACGCCCGCGATCTTGCCGTCGCAAATGGCCACGTTGACGCTTTCGATCTCGCCTGAGGCGACGTTCACCAGTCGCGCATCCCGCAGCACCAGATCAGCTGCGGCCTGCTGCTGAGCAACAGAGAGGAAACGACGCCAGCGGTCGACCATTCAATGCTTCCTTTCCTTCTCGCGGACGGATTCGGGCTAGTCGACGAGGCGACGTTCGATGAGGGCGATCGCGTCGTTGAGGATGATGAGCTGTTGTCGCGCGATGTCGCCGATCTGTTCGCGCAACGCAAAGGGCAGTTCGTGATGAACGCGCACACCGACACCGTGGTCGTTTTCGTCCCACCAGGCTTCTTCGGTTCTACTCAGAAGCCCGCGCGCGACCGCTGGTAGTGACACTCGCGCCAGTCGTTCCAGTCCTTCGCGCCGTCGCTCATCCTCTTCTTCCCAGAAGAGTCCGGGAGATATGTCCCACACATCAAGGTCAAAGCCATCGGCGCCGACGCGCACATCGATGCGCCCCATGTCCGTGTCGGACGCCACCGTCCAGCGGCTCTGTTCGTCGACCGTCATATACGCGTAGAGTCCCATGCCACGCAGCACCTCGATGACCGGCCGGAGCGCATCGCGGTCAGTTGATCGATTGACGATGTCGTCACGGCCTTCCGAGTTGAGCGACAAAAGGATCCTCCGAGATTGACGTTCAGCGTTCTGGGTGGTCCGAAACGAAGAGCTGACGGCCGGTATTCAACAGTACTCTCGCGAGGTTGATCGCCTCCGGCTCGAGGTTGGCGCGCACATGCAGTTCGACACCAGGTGTGATCTCCCAGCGTTGCCAGGTCTCGAACTCGCGCCCGAGATTTTCCGCACCGGGGCGAGGTTCTCCCAGCCGTCGCCGTATCTGATCGAGCCCGACGTTGGCATCACGTAATGCCTGAATCTGGCGCACGCGATCGAGATGCAGTCGGTCATAGTGCGCAGCGCGGCCACGACCGTGCGGCGCTGCCAGCAAGCCCTCCGCCACGAAGTGTCGAATACGGCGAACCGGCACCCCGGAATGCTCGGAAAGCTGGTGAATCGTCATTGCGGCTGGTGCGGATGGCTGTCGTTCGTTCACGCCACTCCTGACAATTGACGCGCGGAATGGGCCATGCGCTAATAATAACTGTACATATCAAGAGCCCGACGCCGATCACGACCCAGATCGCGATGTGGCTGAGGAGGTTTGTAGCATGCCGACTACTGACAAAACACGCGAGCAACAGATCCGCGAACTGCTGGACGAAGCCGGGATCCCCGTGGCAGTCGAGGTCGACAACCGGGTGGCACGGCTGATCGGTCCGGTTGATTCGGAGCGACTCCGCGAAGCTGCCATTGACCTGGCCTCATCCGTCGATGGCATCCGACGTGTCGACGACGAGATGAGCTACGAAGTCGTCTCGCCTGACATGGTGACCGAGCCGAACGATGATGACGAAGAGTTTGGCTATGCCGACGCGCAGTCTCTCGAAGACGACGTTTCCGATGAAGAGGACGACTTCGCCGGCCCCGTCGGCACGACCGACCAGATTCAGGCGATTGAAGAGGGCGAAACCTACTTCGCGCCCATTGATCCGGTCGTGGAACCGTCGCGGAGAGGCCGCGGTCTCGAGGTCGTCGGCGGCTTTCAGACTGAGGCGACCGACGATACCGATGAGGAAGAGGAAGACGCCTTTGAGGGATCGATCGCATTCGATGCGGAGACCCGCGTCATCGATCGTGATGATGACGACATTCAGGAGGACGTCCTGAGAGAGCTCCGCGAGGATGCGGAAACGACCACGTTGAACCTCGACGTGCGAGTCGTCCGCGGCGTCGTCTTCCTGCACGGCAAAGTCCAGTCGATTGACGACGCCGAGAACGCTGAATCGGTCGCGTCGCGCATCCCAGGCGTGGTGAGCGTCGAGGATCGCACCGACGTGGTCGAATAGTTCCGACCTTGTCGAGTCCGCTCGCACCTGAGCCGCGTCCAGGGACGCCGCTGGTCGGTGTCGTCCATCTGGCCGCCCTACCGGGCTCGCCGTTGAACACGCTCAGATTCGAACAAATTCGTGAACGGGCTCTCGCCGACGCCGCCAGCTATGAGCTTGGCGGCACTGCCGCGCTCATCCTCGAGAACTTTGGCGACGTCCCCTACGCGAAAGGCAGCGTCGCTCCCCACGTTGTCGCCGCAATAACGACGATTGTCGACCGACTCAAATCACTGACGAATCTCCCCATCGGCGTCAATCTTCTGCGCAACGATGCGCGAGCAGCACTCGGCGTGGCCGCCGCGACCGGTGCTCAATTCATTCGGGTCAACGTGCACACGGGGGCCATGGTCACGGATCAGGGGATCATCGAGGGCGAAGCGCATCAAACGCTGCGATACCGTCAGTTCTTAGGAGCGACCACCGAGATCTGGGCCGATGTGCACGTCAAACACGGCGCGCCGCTCGGTAGTGAAACGATCAAACAGGCGGCCGAGGACGCGGTTTTACGCGGGCTGGCCGATGCCGTCATCGTCAGCGGCTCGGGAACCGGCCACGCCACCGACCCACGCGACGTGCGACGCGTGCGCGCACAACTGCCTGAAACGCGCATCTTCATTGGCAGCGGCGTCTCACCCGAGACGATCCCGACGCTATACCCATTCGCGTCAGGATTCATTGTAGGTACCTGGGCTAAAGAGGATGGAGACGTCCGCCGTCCTGTCGATCCGCAACGCGTGGCGCGCCTGATCGAGGCGATACGGATTGCGGGCTCAGCGCACTCAGGATAATCGCCAACGGCGCGCTTCGCGCGTTATGGAATGCGGTAATCGAGCACTTCCATCGACGCCTGATTGCGGCCGTTCCAGGAGTCGAGCTTGAGTTCAAAGACCAAGTCCATCGACTGTCGCGTGAAGAATTGCGGCACGTCCTCCGCACCGTTGAAGAAGATGGCGCGCGCACTCACGCCGCTGGCCGTTTCCACTTGAAACTGAAGATGTTTGCCATTTTTCGTCAACTTGGGCGAACTGACTCGAACTGAGCGGACCAGCAGACGCGGCGACGGATTCCCTTGCCCGAACGGCTCCAACTGCGTTATTTGACCTGCGGTGTCGACCGTCAACTCGCGCCCATACAGCTCGGCGTCGATTTCCAACGTCGGGGCCGGTGGCTGAGCGCCAAAGGTTCGGTCGGAGAGCTCGATCAGACGCGCCTCAAGTTCGACGAGGTTGCGCGTCTGAATCGTCAGGCCGGCTGCCTGGCTATGTCCACCATGTTCGACGAGGATGTCCTCACACGCGGCCAGCGCCTCGACAATGTTGAAGCCCTGGATGCTGCGCGCTGATCCGCGACTGACATCCGATCCCATGCTGAACGCCAGCGACGGGCGATTGAAGCGCTCCGTGAGCTTGCCCGCAACCAACCCAACCAGCCCCACACTCCAGTCGTGACCGCCCACAACGAGCAGCGGCGCCATGTCTCCAGACCCCATCGCTTTGGCCTCAGCGACGTCGAGCATTTGTTGCACTTTGCGTTGTCGCTCGGTGTTGAGCCTCCCAAGCTCGAATGCCAGCCGGTCCGCGGTCGACTCGTCATCGGTCAGCAACATCTCGAGCGCCGTTGTCGGATCGGCCATGCGCCCCGCGGCGTTGATCCGTGGACCCAACACAAAGCCGCAATGCCGGCTGGTGATCGCGCTTGGGTCGAGTCCTGAGCTCAATGCCAGCGATCGCAGTCCGACAGGACCAGATGCAGCCAAGCGCTTCAGTCCCTCGAACGTCAGAATTCGATTGTCACCAGTCAGTGGAACCACGTCCGCCACGGTGCCGAGGGCGACGAGCGGTAGGAATTCCCTGGCGGCATCATCCCCAAGGAGCGCCCGCACCAGATGGTACGTGACGCCCACGGCGGCGAGATCCCGGAACGGATAACGAGATTCCGCGCGCTGCGGCGACACGAACGCGGTATCTGGGAGCGATGCATTTCCCACGTGGTGGTGATCGACGACGATCGTCGTGAGGCTGAGACTGTGTGCGTGTTCAAGCTCTGCCTCATCGCTCGTGCCGCAATCGAGCGCGATTAGGAGAGAGGCACCCGTTTGGGCGATCTCATCGATCGCCGCAACGTTCAGCCCGTAGCCGTCCCGCTCACGATGTGGCAGCCGGGTGATGCTGCGAGCGCCCATGCGATCGAGGGCGCGTTTGAGCGTCGCCGTGGACGTGATGCCGTCGACGTCGTAATCGCCGAAGATCGCGATGAGTTCTCCGGATTGGATGGCGTGTCGGATCCGATCGACGGCCAGATCCATCTCTGGCAACAAGAAGGGGTCGGACAGGCGGCTCAAATCCGGCGCCAGGAACGCATCCACGTCGGACGCGGCAGTCAGACCGCGATGAGCAAGTATGGAACTGATCAACGGAGAATCGGTGATGTTCCAGTGTTCGTCGGCACATGCGGTCGGCTCGACCCAGCGATAGCGAGTCACCAGGAGCTTCTTCGACTGAGACTGAAGGTGAACGTACACATATCGTCGATCTTAGCAGATCCTGGCGGGAGAGGCAGGGGGACCATTAGCCGGTTCACGGCTCCTGGCGTCGCACGTGGACGGCGTTGGCCAGCTCACGTCCGATGATGTGCTCTTCACCGAGCACCCGAATCCGAAGCGGACCTCCAAAGGGGAATCGTTCGACCAATTCGACCAACGCGTTGGGATACAAACCAAGTCCGCCCAAGTAGCGCAGCATCTCCGCGTCGCGGTCCCACACCCGCTCCACGGTGGCCTCGTCGCCCATCTTCAGGTCCGCCAGCAGCAATTGCGTCGTAGGTTGGATATCGCCTTCAGCCGACGGGATCGGATCGCCATGCGGGTCAGTCGTTGGATAGCCAAGCACGCGGTCGATGCGCGCCTCAAACTCCTCGGAAATACTGTGCTCGAGTTGTTCAGCCTCGGCATGCACTTCGTCCCACGAGTATCCGAGGGCGTCGGCAAGGTAAAGTTCTAGCAGGCGATGATGCCGGACGACTTCGAGTGCCGCACGCTCGCCGGTCAACGTCAGCAGTACGCCGCGATATGGAGTGTGTTCGACCAAATTCATGTCCGCCAGGCGCTTGATCATATTCGTCACGGACGGGCTCTGAACCTTGAGTCGTTCGGCGATCGCCTGCGTCGTTACCTTCTCACTCTCGGATTGCAGGCTGTAAATGACCTTGAGGTAATCCTCCATGGCATGGGTGATGACGTCGTCTTTACGTGCGGTGCTGGAAGCGGTCGTTTCGTCGGCCAAAACGTAGGTCCATTCGCGTAGGTGGGGCAATCTGAAGTGCAAGCCGTCGCTGCGGTCCCCGGTGTTTGATGCGTCGATGCGGTTTCTTAGAGTATACGTCATAGTGTGCCCGGGATTCCGTAGCGCGATGGGATCGCGCCGACGGTTGGTCGGGCAAATTCGGACCACCACGCGACACAATGAGAGAATCAATTTCGCGAGACGCGGTGCGGGCTTCGGGCAACGCTCGCGCCGCTTCGGAGGATAATTTGCTGGGTCGACTTACTCGAGCTTCAATCGGTCTCATTGCCGCCGCGGGCGTGTCGGCACTCGCCTACTCAGCGGAGGTGGAGCCGCGTACGCTACGCCTCAGGCAGTTCCGCACCTGGATTCCCAATTTGCCAGATCAGCTCGAGGGACTTCGCGTCGCCTATCTCAGCGACTTCCACGTGGGTGGACCCGGATTCGGTGCCGAGCTGACCCGACAGGCATTCGAGACGATCGCCCAGGAGCAGCCGGACCTGGTGTTGCTTGGCGGAGATTATGTTGATCGCGGACATTGGGACGATTCATCGCCGGCATACGACGGATTGAAACAGTTCCCGAACGTGGTTGGCGTGCTCGGGAACCACGACTACCGTGGGGGCGAACCGGTAGTGGAAGCGATCCGCTCAGGGCTCGCCAGACGTGGTGTGGTGATTCTCCGCAACGAATCAATCAGCCTGCGCATGCGCGATGTGGACGTAACGATCACGGGCGTCGACGATCCCTACACGCGGCACGACGACTTCAAAACGGCGCTCTCAACCGGCACGTGGCCGCTGATTTTGCTGGCGCACGCTCCGGTCATTGAGGACCAACTTCGTCCCGGCATGGCCGGAATGATCCTATGCGGGCACACACACGGCGGGCAGATCCGCATCTCACCATGGCGAACACTCACCCCACTCGACTACACCTTTTATCTCGATCACGTTGTCGGTCGTCCGGTCTCTCGCTATCAGCGCGGGTTTCACTGGGCCAAAGGCAACCTGCTGTACGTGAGCAACGGAATCGGGACCACGCGCTGGCCGTTGAGATTCATGGCTCCGCCGGAGATCGCCATTTTCCATCTCAGTAAGACCGCGCCCCATCCGGACGAGCCATGCGACGATCCCAGTCGCTACATCGAAGACATTGGCTAGCGAGCGTCGAAGACCATGCAGGAGGTACCCGTGAAGCTGTCGGAGCCCATCCGTATACTGGCCATCGACGTCGGGGCCGGAACGCAAGACATCCTCGTCTACGAGAGCGATAAACGTATCGAGAACTGCACCAAGCTCATCCTGCCGTCGCAGACGCAGGTCGTGGGGCGTCGTATTCGCGACGCGACCGCGCGTGGGGTTCCCATTTTTCTGGCAGGGTCGCTCATGGGCGGTGGTGAAAGTAGCGGTGCCATCGAAGCACACCTGGACGCCGGATTACCGGTCTTTGCGGCGGAGGGTCCCGCACGTACTGTCCACAACGACCTCCAGCGCGTGGCCGATCGAGGTTTGAAGATTTGCACAGAGCCGCCCGCGGGTGCCGAGGTCGTGTGGCTGGACGACGTCGATCTGGACGGCATTCGGCTCACACTCGAGCGCTTCGGCGTGCTACTGCCGTCCCTGTTTGCCATCGCCGTGCAAGATCACGGGTACTTGCCCGGTGCCGGCGGACGGGAGTTCCGGTACGAGTTTCTCCAAATGTTGCTGGAGCAAGGCGGCGATCTGCGCTCGATGCTCTTTCGTGAGGTGCCCGAGTACATGACGCGCATGTGGGCCATCAAGCAACGCATTCCCGGCGCCGCTGTGATGGATACCGGCGCCGCAGCAGTGTTGGGGATCATGGGCGATCCGTTGGTCGCCAAATCGGTAGCTGACGACGGCGCGATTCTCGTCAACATCGGCAACATGCACACATTCGCTATCGCGGTCCGTGCGGGACGAGTCTACGGGATCGTCGAGCACCACACCGGCGGCATAACGCCGACGACGTTGCGGCATCTGGTGGAACGGCTTTCGAGCGGAGCTTTGACGCATGACGAGGTCGTTTCCAATGGCGGTCACGGCGCGGCCTTTGTGCCCGACTATCCTGACTCAGGTCCGTTCGGCTTGGTCGCGATCACCGGTCCGAACCGGGCGATTGCACGTGAGCTTGGCTACTACCAGGCTGTTCCACATGGCGACATGATGCTGGCCGGGCCTTACGGCCTGGTCGAGGGAATGCTGCGTTTGCTGGAGCGCGAGGGCCACGACGTTCCACACACCCTCGTTGCGCATGTCTAGGGCGCGTTGCAATACGATGGTCCGACCTTTTCGTCTCACTCGGTAGAAACGACAATTGTGGCGCCTGTGTTGACCATCGACCGACGGTCTTGTGCGCCACAAATGTCGCCCAAACAGGCAATGACGAAACACGTCAATCCTGTTACAACCTGCGCTGGAAGGCCTGTGTGGGGTCAGAAAGCGCGACGAGAGAGCTGATCAAGTAGGGCAAGTAGTGCTTGACGACCATCGTTGTCCTCAGCGTCTCGCTCGAGGATTTCACGCGCTTCATCGTGATAGCGCGCGACGACGTCTTCCAGTTGATCTTGAATCTCGTAATGACCGAGGAGTTCCACGATCCAATCCACATCCGGCTCGTCGATTGACTGCCGCTCGTAGGTGTCCTTCAATCGAGCTCTTTCGTCCGGAGCCGCTGCCGCGGCCAACGTGATGATCGGCAGCGACTTCTTGCGGCGGCGAATGTCGTCGGCTTTGCGTTTGCCGGTGACGCTGGTCTCGCCCCAGATACCCAACACGTCGTCACGGACTTGAAACCCGAGTCCGAGTGCCCCACCAAACGCACGGAAGCGTTCAACCCGCTCCTCATCCGCGCCGCCGATCAGCGCTCCCGCGCCCGCTGCGTAGGACAGGATAGCGGCAGTCTTGCCGCGTATCATCTCCACGTAATGATCCACGCTGATATCCCAACGCTCTTCAAAGCCCAGATCGAGAACCTGGCCCTCGACGATGCGCAATGTCACCACGTTGTATCCGCGAATCAGGCGTTCGAGTCGGTCAGGCGGCACTCCACGCTCGGCACTGCGAATCAGCGCCAGCTGACCCAGGGCGAAGAGCGCGTCTCCAGTGTTGATCGCCTGGCTTGAGCCCCACAATGACCAGACCGTCGGTCGGTGGCGTCGTGTGTCGCTCTGATCCTGAATGTCGTCGTGGACGAGGGTGAAGTTGTGGAGGAATTCAATGGCCGCGCCCGCCGGAACCGCTCGCTCGACTTCACCACCGACGGCGGCGCATGCGTACATGCACAGCAGTGGTCGAATGCGCTTGCCAGCGTCAGATTGGGCGGGCTGGAAGGATGAGTCGGACCAACCAAGATGGTAGCGTGCCATGCCATAGAGCGAGAGATCGTGCTTATCCAGGACGTGAGTGGTTGGCTGCTCAGCTGACGCAACCACGTCCTTCATCATGTCTTCGACGGCGTGAATGAGGTCCGTCACGATCTCGTTTCCGAATGGCTCCAACACGGGCACGCTCGATTGTCGAAGGCCCAAAATTTGGGCATACTATAGCATGATTGACACTTCAGAGGCGTGCATCTCGATGGCTGACACGGGCCAAATCTCATCCACCGGACGCCTCGAAAGCACCCCAATCCGCGCCTCAAATCGTGATGCGCGCAACTAGGCTAACGCGAAAGCGTAGGTGCTCCACATGATATTCGACTCAACCTACTTTCTGTTCATCATCCCACCGATGATCTTCCTGCTGTACGCGCAGTGGCGGGTCAAGTCGACCTTCACCAAATACAGCAAGGTGCCGAACCAGCGCGGCATGAGCGGTGCCGAGGTCGCACGGGCGCTCCTCGATGCCAACGGACTGCGAGACATCCCGGTCGAGATGATCAATGGCGATTTGACTGACCACTACGACCCGCGCTCGCGCACGATGCGGCTGTCAAAGGCCGTATTCATGAGCCGTTCGGTTGCTGCGGTTGGCATTGCCGCGCACGAGACCGGCCACGCGATCCAACAGCAACACGGATATGCGCCGTTGCAGATCCGCTCGGCGCTGGCACCGGTGGCGTCGATCGGTTCGAACATTGGCTGGGTGATGATCGTCGGAGGGATCCTGATCTCCATAACGCAGCTAGCCTGGCTTGGGATCGCCTTCTTCGCGGCAGGCACGCTCTTTGCCCTGATCACGCTGCCGGTGGAGTTCAATGCCAGTCATCGCGCCATGGCGTTAATGACCACGATGGGCATCGTCGATCGCACCGAGGCGCAACAGAACCGCGAGGTTCTCAACGCCGCCGCGTTGACGTACGTTGCCGGATTCGTGGCGGCGCTGATGCAGCTCCTGTATTGGCTCAGCATCGTGAGTGGCATGAACCGACGGTCATAGGGATGTTAGCGGCCCTCATCCCTGACCTCTTCTCCCGCCGAGCAGGAGATCGGGGACAATGCTCAACGTTTGCACCTCGTTTCCCATCTCCCGTTCGCGTGGGAGAGGGGCTGATTGTGAGGGCTGCTCGCGACATCCAAGTCGAAGCGTCAATCTGCAGTCAAGCCGTAACCGCGCGCCAGAAACTTGCCGCTGCCGCGTTCACCCAAAACAGCCGGACCATCCTCGAAAGTGTAGACCGTGTTGCCTCGAATGATCGTGCGCACGACGCGTCCGAGGATCTCGCGTCCATCCATCGGTGTCCATTTGTTGCGGTGCAGCATTTCGTCGCCGCGAACTTCCCACAGTTGGTTGGGATCGTAGATGGCGATGTCCGCGTCGGCTCCCAGCTCGAGTGACCCTTTGCGCGGAAAGAGGCTGAAGATCCTTGCGGGATTCCCGGCGGTGAGCCGCACAAAGTCCTCAATCTCGAGCCCGCGTTTGTTGAGCATCTCGTCGAATATCGACGGATACATCGTCTGCACGCCGGCCAGGCCCAGCGGTGCCTCCCAAATGTCGTCTAGACCCGCCTCTTTGCTCTCGATGGTGTATCCACAATGGTCGGACGAGATGACATCCACAGTGCCGTCCGAGACGAAATCCCACAGCATCTCAACCTGATCGCGATTGCGAATTGCCGGGGCACAGCGCGCGAATGGTCCGCGTTGGATGAGATCGTCTTCATCCATGACGAGGTATTGCGGGCACGTCTCGCCGTAGACCAGAGATCCGCGAGCCTGAGCCTCGCGAATGAGTTCAAAACCTCCGGCCGTGCTGACGTGGCAAATGTAGGCGATGCCGCCGGTCTGCTCGGCGAAGAAGATGGCGCGGTTGATGGCCTCTACCTCGACAATCGGAGGACGCGACTCGGCGTGCGCCAATGGGTCCTTTCGGCCGGCCGCCTTCATGCGCGCAATACCCGCCTGCAAAAGCTGATCGTTTTCGGCGTGCAGCCCGTAAGGGATACCGGTCGTCGCCAAGCGCTCGAAGACGGACAAAAGCGTGTCGTCGGTCGCCGCCGGGAAGCCGGGGCTCGACCCCGCCATGAACGACTTGATGGCGACAACCCCCTCGTCGATCATCTCGTCGATCTTGTCGAGATCCTGATTGATGGCCGCCCCCCACAATGCAAAATCGACAATCGACTCGCCTGACGCCACCCGAATCTTCTCGCGGATGTGCTCGCCCTCGCTCGAGGTCGGCGTGGCCTGTGGCATCTCGACTACTGTCCCAATACCTCCAGCAATGGCTCCCATGCTGCCGGTGTAGAAGCCCTCGGTCTGCACGGCGTTCGGCTCACGGAAGTGTGTGTGGACATCGACGCCCGCCGGAACAACGAATTTCCCTGACGCGTCGATAACTTCATCCGCTTCCAGCTCGCTGGCGTCCGTCATAATAGCGGCAATCTGCTCGCCTTCGATGACCAGATCGACACGCACACCCCCACTCTCGATTCCCAGCACGCCGCCCTGAATAACCGTTCGTTTCGCCACGTCACCACCCCTTCCTGAATCAAGCGGTCGCCGATTGCACTGATGCCGCGCACCCGTCACACGTCATGCACGAGCCCTGCAACTTAACTATCCCTCGTCATCCTCTTCGTTACTGACATCTTCGTCATAGGGCGGGAATCGAAAGCGCATCTCGCGATCGAGCAATCCGCCATATCCGAACCGATCGATTGCCCCCTCAGTGAGATGCTCACCGGTCATCACGAGGGGCAGAATCAGGTCGGCAAACGTCACCGATGAATACATCGAGCAGGACGCCAAATTGATAACCGGTACGTCTCCTATCTCCGCTACCCAGAACATGCTGCCAGGATGCGACGGTGCTCCGAAATGGACCATCTGGCCGCCAGCTTCACCGAGGGCCAACAGCGTCGGGTCAAGTGGATCGAGCGTGTTGCCGCCAGCCATGAGTATGACGTCGTTGGCTGGAACCAGCTCGCGCAACGTGTCGGCGACCGCGTGAGAATCTGACGAGACGAATCTGACATCGGTCAACCGCGATCCGTACCAGCCAATCTTCTGATCGATGCTGGCTCTGAAGCGATCACGCAGCTTCTCGGAGAGCCCCTCTGTGGCGACAGCCGCAACCCGTTTAGGCTCAAACGGCATCACCCGAATCAGCGCGTCGCGATTCTCTCTCGCCACACACTCAGCCCGGTCGAGATCCTGCTCCGGCACGGCCAGCGGGGTGATCTTGACCCCGGCCACGATCTTGCCTGGGAGAACCGTCTGTCGATCGAGGTGCGTGAACACCGACAGCCCCGGAATCTGGTTGATGGCGAAGATGAGCTCCGGATCAATGCGAAGCACGCCCTTGACGCTCGCGATGAGGTTGTAGCGGCTCAAAGCCGGTCCCTTGACGCGGATTCCGTCGCCCGCCAGCGCGTGCGAGAGACGAAGCCCCGCCTCATCTTCGTGAACGTCGTGAGGTCCGGGCTCGACGACGTGAATCAAGCTCTCGTCGGCATTCTTTAGCGCTTGAATAGCTTCAGTGTCGAGGATGGCACCTTTCTTGATGATTCGCCTGCCTTGACACGAGCGCACGTCCTGGGCGACGATCCAGCCTTCTTTGCCTAGTTCGATGAGCTGTGTGGCCGTCATACTGTGGGCCTGCAACGAGACCTCCGATCACCGTCGTTGTTTACACTGACAAGTCTAACGCAGCCCGACGGAGTCTATTCACACCGACATCTGTCTCGTGTCAGAAGAGACGGTCGAATCGAAACGTGCGGCAATGGCGCGCACGAATGGAAAGGTGAGCAGGCGATGGCAGTCAGTACCCAGGAGCGACTCGATATTCTGCAGGACATTTCGAAATCGTGGCTGGAACTGGTGAAGGCAATCAGAGGGTTAAGCGATGAGCAAATCGTCAAACCAACGACGGTGGACCAGTGGTCTGTGAAGGACATCATGGCCCATATCACCTTCTGGGAAAGTCGTCTGATCCACAATATCGGGCTTTTGGAGCGGGGCGAGCAGCCTCCGGAGTCGAGCGACTACGAGTCGATCAACCAGGAGGAAGCGTCCAGGAGCCGTGATGCCAGTCTGGACGACGTGCGGGCGCAGTTTGACGCCATGCACGACCAGGTGATGGGCATGCTTGAAGGAACAAGCCACCTCTCGCGCGAGATGGTCGCAGGCAACACCTACGAGCATTACGACGAGCACATGGCCGACATCCGTACTGCGTTCAAGAAGTAACGCAAGTCGCGAAGCGAAGTTCAGGTTCCTGTCCACTCCGGGGGTAGTGATGCTGCAGGTTCCGGGAGGACAACACCCGCGTCCCGTGACCCTGCCTCCCCTGCAAGATGGGCAAAAACCCGATGGGTGGAGGAGAACCTTGTGTCTTCCCCGCAATGAGCAATGACTGTCGGAAATCAAGCCCATCGCTCGAACGACGCGACGAAATGGGCGGCCAACTCGGCCGCCCATCGTTCATTCACGAATTGAATCCATGAGTTCGGGTTACGCAGTCTCTTGCATCTCGATCGGTTCTTCATTCAACGTCGCGAGCAGAGGCCGGCGTTTGCGGTTGATCACGTCCGCGTTGATGATGCACTTACGGATGCCCTCGAGCGAGGGAATCTCGTACATCACTTCCAGGAGCACCTCTTCGATCGTGCTGCGCAGTCCGCGAGCGCCGGTCTTGCGCTGCTCAGCCTGTGCCGCGGTCGCCTCCAGCGCGTCCTGCGTGAAGACCAGATCGACGTTGTCCAGCTTGAGTATTTTCTGATACTGCTTGACCACGGCGTTCTTCGGCTCGACCAGGATGCGCATCAAGTCCTCTTGCGACAGGCTGTCGAGCGACACCGCCACCGGCAGACGACCGACAAACTCCGGGATGAGCCCGTACTTCAGCAAGTCATCATGCGTGACCTGCGTCAGCAGACTGTCATCCGTCACGTGGGTTTCAACGGTCGACCCAAACCCGAGGGTGGAGTCCTTGCCCGTGCGATGCCGGACGATGTCTTCGAGACCCTCAAACGCACCACCGCAAATGAATAGAATGTTGCGCGTGTCGATCTGGATGTATTCCTGATGCGGATGCTTGCGGCCGCTCTGTGGCGGAACATTAGCGACGGTCCCCTCGATGATCTTGAGGAGCGCCTGCTGCACACCTTCGCCGGAGACGTCGCGCGTGATCGACGGATTGTCGCTCTTGCGCGCGATCTTGTCGATCTCGTCGATATAGATGATTCCGGTCTGAGCCCGCTGCACATCCCCGGCTGCCTGAATGAGTCGAAGCAGGATGTTCTCGACATCTTCTCCGACGTAGCCCGCTTCGGTCAGAGCCGTGGCATCGGCGATCGAGAAAGGAACGTCGAGCAGCTTGGCCATCGTCTGCGCCAGAAGCGTCTTGCCGCTACCGGTCGGGCCGAGGAGCAAGATGTTGCTCTTCTGCAGCTCGATGTCGTCGTCGTCCTGCGCTCGAACGCGTTTGTAATGGTTGTAGACGGCGACCGAGAGAATTTTCTTGGCCCGATCCTGGCCAATGACATACTGGCTGAGCTGTTCGTAAAGCCGTTTGGGTGTCGGAATATGGGTTAGCGAAGGTTCCGGCCGACGTGCCGGCGCTTCCTCTTCTTCGATGATCTCACGACAAAGCTGGACGCATTCATCGCAGATATAGACGGCGCCTGGCCCGGCGATGAGTCGCCGAACCTCTTCCTGTCCTTTGCCACAAAACGAGCAACGATAATGCACCCGTCCACCGCGAGTACCTGACATCCCGTATCTCCCCGTACCGTTGACTATTGCGCGGTGACGAGCTTCGGTGATTCGAGCACGTGATCGACGATCCCGTACTCCTTCGCCTCCTGCGCAGACATGAAGTAATCGCGCTCGGTGTCACGCTTCACTCGCTCGAACGATTGTCCGGTGTGAAACGCCATCAATTCGGTCAGCTTGGTGGTGAGATTGATGGTCTCGCGCGCCTGAATCTCGATGTCCGGAACCGACCCGCGGAACCCGGACGAGCCCTGATGAATGAGGACTCGCGAGTGAGGCAAAGCAAAGCGCTTGTCCTTTGACCCGGCAGCCAGCAGCACCGCGGCCATACTCGCTCCCAAGCCAACGCACGTCGTTGCCACATCAGATTGAATCATCTGCATCGTATCATAGATGGCCAGCCCGGCGTAAACGAGGCCACCGGGGCTGTTGATGTACAGACGGATGTCCTGCTCCGGGTTTTCGTGCGCCAAAAACAGCAACTGTGCCACGATGGCATTGGCAACCTGATCGTCAACCGGCGTACCCAGGAAGATGATGCGGTCGCGCAATAGCCGCGAATAGATGTCGTAGGCACGCTCGCCACGATTGGTGGATTCGACCACCATCGGAATCAAATTCTGAGGCTGAAGATAGTCGGTCTTCGAATAGAAATACGGCGAACCGTTGAGATCCATGGGGTGCGCGTCCTTCCTGGGCAACGTCGTGTTTCGCGCTTACGTGCCCGCGGATTCTTCCTCGTCTTCGGTGTCATCTGAATCGTCGTCAGCGTCGACCTCGGCCGTCGCTTTTATCGGTTCCGCAGCGGCTTCCGCGCTCACTTCGCCAGCTTCGTCCGCTGCATCGTCGGCCTCAGCGACCTCGGCTGTTGCCTCGGCATCAGCGTTTTCCTCGTCGGCGTCGGTCTCCTCAGCCTCTTCCGACTCGCCAACCACTTCGGAGGTCTCCGCGGTCGGCTCCTCGAGGGCGGTAGCCCCTTCACCAGTCACAGCCCCAACACCTTCGGTCACGAGCTCAATCAGGCGATCGGCAACTTTCCGGTTGGCAAGCTCGTCGCGGATCATCTGCGAAAAATAAGGGCTCTTGTAGATCTCTTTCATCCGCTCGGACTCTTCAGACTGGCCGGTCAGACGCTCGATCTCATCGAACAGATCGTCCTCGCTGACTTCGAGCCCTTCGGACTTGGAGAAGGCTTCCAGTACCAGTGAGTTCCGCAGACGCTTCTCGGCATCGGGCCGGATTTCTGCTCGATAGTCGTCATCCGACTTACCACCGAAACGCAAGAACTCTTCGAACGACATGTTCTCGCGGTTCAGCTCCTGCCGCAGGCGCTGAATGTCATCGTCGACCTGCCGGTCAACCATGGCGGAGGGAATCTCGAGAATGGCCTGCTCGGCCATAGCCTCGATGGCGCTGTTCACAACTTCGGTGCGGGCCTGGACCGAGCGACTGCGTAGCAAATCTTTGCGTAGTTCAGACTTCAGAGCGTCGAGCGTCTCATGCTCACCGAGGGTCTTGGCCAACTCGTCGTCGAGCTCGGGCATCTCGCGCTCTTTGACGTCTTTCAGCGTGATGTTGTAATGCAGGGTCTTGCCAAGCAGATCCGGATTAGTGGAGTCGTTTTCTTCGGCGAAGGTAATGTCGAATTCAGCCTGTTCGCCCGGCTTAAGTTGTTTGACGGCCTCTTCGATCTCCGGGAAGAGTCTGCCTTCGCCGATCTCGAAATCGGCGTCATTCACCGGATCCTGAAAGGGCTCGCCATCTTCATACGCCTGGAGGTCGATGATGACCTGATCGCCATCTGTTGGCTTGCGAGGCGTTTCCGGCTCTTTCCAAACGCTGTTCTGTTTACGCAGATTCTCGAGGACCTCGTCGACGTCTTCGTCGACGACGTTGACCTCTCGCGGGTCGACGCGAACGCCGGAATATTCGTTGAGATCCACGGTGGGATAAATCTGCACTTCAACGCGGAAACCGACCGGCTCGTCTTGATACACGTCGACGTTCGGCTCGGACACTGGGGTGAGCTCTTCCTGGTCCAACGCCTGCCGATACAGCTCGTCCATGATCTCGCGCTGAGCTTCCTCGACCAGCATCTGGCGACCGATGCGTTGCTCGACGATCTGGCGAGGGGCTTTTCCGGGCCGAAACCCAGGGATGCGAACCTGACGACTAATCTTTCGATAGGCTCGGTCCAGCGCTTTGCTGAACTCGTCGCTTTCGGCAACGATGTCCATTGAGACTGAACTCTGCGGCATTCTCTCGACGGTGACCTTCACTCACACCACCCTTGTTAACCGACGTAGTCGACGCGCCGGATTATAGCAAAGGGCCGTAAGACTCGACCAAGACGCCGAATCCGGTGATCCTGCGATGTGCCCAGGGATGGGCCTGATTCAGAGACTGAATGTCAACCATTCACGCGTCGGATACACTTGATGCGACACGACCGAAATCGGAGTATTCATCGTTTCCGACGTGACGAACGACCACAACGGCGCGTGAAACATGAACGACGAAACCGAGCGACGAATGTCGCCTGACGAAGAGCCCGAACCGAATAACACGCCATGGGAAGTCGGCGACGATGCGCGCCCGGCGCCAGATCGCTCGCTGCTCGAAACGCTGCGGAACGCGCCGATCACCGAGTGCAAGCTCGTCCCATGGGGGTCCAACTACACCTTCGCGGTCGGGCTCGAGCAGCCCGATGGCTCAACGCAGATCGGAATCTACAAGCCCACCAGTGGCGAGATTCCATTATGGGATTTCGATTCAGGTTCGCTCTACCTTCGCGAGTATGCCAGCTACGTGCTCAGTCGAGCCTTGGGCTGGCACTTCATCCCGGCGACGGTGATGCGCGAGGGTCCGCACGGCATGGGGACGGTTCAACTCTACGTCGAGCCCGCCCAGGGTCCCCATGGCCGTCTGACCGAAGAGCGTCACGTCATGGCGCTGAAGCGCATGTTCATCTTTGATCTCCTGGTGAATAATGCCGATCGCAAATCGAGCCATCTGTTTATCGGCAAGCACGACTCGCGACTGTGGGGCATCGACCACGGACTGACGTTTCACGTGCATCCAAAGTTGCGCACGGTCATCTGGGATTTTTGCGGTGATCCGTTCGATCCTTGTCTCAAGCAGGACGTGGAACGCCTCGTCCGCCACTCCTCCATCATTGACGAGCTTTTGGCCCCATATCTGCGAGACGAAGAGATCGACATGCTGTTCACGCGTGCCACGCAGATACTCGATCGGGACACGCTTCCAATACTCAACCCGCGGCGCAACGTCCCCTATGGCTGGTAGCAAATCCACGACGCACACAAGTCTTGACGGTCAAGGCCGCTATGCTACGATCAACCGCAACGTCACGGGAATTTTCCGGCGTGACTCCGGTGTTGCGCAAAACGGACGATTCGTCACATATGTGTCGGCGAAGTCGTGCCTCGGGAAGCGCGACACGATGCCGGTCTGCTCCGCGAATGCAGGTTGCCGAACAGCACAGAGATACGTAGTGATCGGTGCCCGAGTATGGTGGGCATCCCGTCCGTGAGCCCCAATCGGGCGCAACATATCGTCAAGGTCCGGGAGGGACTATGAAGATAACTGGCCGACAGAGCGTTAACGCGCCGCGGCAACAGGTATGGGATCGATTGATCGATCCTGAGTCTATCGGTGGTTGTCTGCCGGGTGTCGAGAAGCTCGACAAGATCGGTGATGACGAATATTCGATGTCGATGAACGTCGGAATCGGCATGGTCAAGGGAACCTACGACGGCAAGGTCCGTCTGTTGAACATGAACGCGCCGAACGACTATCAGATGTACGTCGAGGGGAACGGCCGGCCAGGTTTCATTAAAGGGACGGGGACCGTTCGGTTGTCCGACGCCGACGATGGTTCGACTGATATCGAATATGAAGGCGACGTTGAAGTTGGTGGGCCCGTCGGTTCGGTCGCTCAGCGCATGTTGGGCGGAGTGGCCAACCGCATGGTGGGTCAGTTCTTTAGCTGTATTGAAGGTCAGATCAAGGGCGATTAGACTCTTACACAGCTTGGCCCAACTACATCCGAGGTTTATCGGGAGGGAGACTCACCGTGAAGCAGCAGGTCTCGGTTACTGTCAATGGGACGACCTACAGCGACGAAGTCGAGCCGCGTCTATTGCTTGTGCACTACCTGCGTGACGTGCTAAATCTGACCGGCACGCACGTTGGCTGCGATACCAGCCAGTGTGGCGCCTGCACCATTCTGATGAATGGCGACGCCGTCAAATCCTGCACGGTGCTCGCGGTTCAGGCGGATGGCGCCGACATCATGACGATCGAGGGACTGGCCAAGGATGGCGAGCTTCATCCGATCCAGGAAGGTTTCTGGGAGATGCACGGCCTGCAGTGTGGTTTCTGCACGCCAGGCATGATCATGACCTCCGTCAACTTGCTCAAGAACAACCCGAATCCGACCGAGCAAGAGATCCGGCACGGGCTCGAGGGCAACCTTTGCCGCTGCACCGGCTACCAGAACATCGTCAAGTCTGTGCAGTGGGCCGCTGAGAAGATGAGCGGAGCACCGGCAGCCGCCGGAGACGACTAATCGCGCACCAATCCTCCAAACATGGATGAACGTTCTTTAGTACCTAACAGCATCCAAGGGGGGCCAAATGGCGATTAGCAGTCTATTCGGCGCGTCGGTTAAACGACGCGAGGATCCACGCCTGATCACGGGCACGGGTCATTTCACGGCGGATGTCCGCATACCAGGGCTGCTCACGCTGAAAATTCTGCGGAGCCCGCATGCGCACGCCCGAATCACAAGCATCGACGTCAGCAAAGCGCGTTCGATGCCCGGTGTGGTTGCCATCTACACCGGAAAAGACATGGTCGATAAGCTGGCGCCGGTACCGACGGCCTGGCAGCCGAAAAACTCGGACATGAAAGTGCCTGAGTATCGGGCGTTGGCGGTTGACACAGTTCGCTACGTCGGCGACGGCGTGGTGGCGGTCGTGGCAGTCGATGAATACACCGCGAAAGATGCGCTGGCCGCCATCGACGTGCAATACGAATCACTGCCGGTTGTCACCAGGCAGCTCGACGCCATGGCTGACGGGGCGCCGCAACTCTATGAAAACGTCCCGAACAACGTCGCCTTCCACTTCAACCTGGCCGGCGGCGACGTCGATAAGGCGTTTGAGGAAGCCGACTTGACCTTCAGCCAGCGCTTCATCAACCAGCGGCTCATCCCCAATCCAATCGAAACACGCGGCGCGGTCGCCCAGTACGATCCAGGCTCGAGAGAACTGACGCTTTGGTGCACCACGCAGAACCCGCATATCCACCGCATGTTGATGTCGGTGGTCACCGGGATCCCGGAGACGCAACTACGCGTGATCGCCCCAGACGTGGGTGGCGGTTTCGGCGCCAAGATCCCCTTCTACTCGGGCGAGATGCTTGCCACCGTCATCGCAAAGGATCTCAAAGGCGCGGTGCGCTGGTTCGAGGATCGGACCGAGAACTACATCGCCACGACGCACGGACGCGACCACGTCGACGACGTGGAAGTGGCAGCGACGAGCGACGGTCGAATCCTGGGGATGCGCGTCAAGGCGTACGCCAACATGGGCGCGTATCTCTCGACGGCGGCTCCTGGCGTGCCGACCTGGCTCTTCAGCGTCATGTTGGGCGGGGCTTACGACATCAAAAATATCGTCTCCGACGTCTATGGCGTCCTCACCAACACCATGGCGACCGACGCCTATCGCGGCGCGGGTCGACCTGAAGCCACCCTCATCATCGAACGGGTGATGGATCTGGTTGCCAACAAACTCAACCTGGATCCGGTTGACGTGCGCCGGAAGAATTTCGTCCAACCGGACCAATTCCCCTATCCAATCGCCTCGGGCGCGATTAGCTACGACAGCGGCGACTATGAAAAGACGCTCGACCGCGCGCTCGAGATGATCGACTACGAGTCGCTCAAGCTCGAGCGAGATCAAGCTCGAGCTGAAGGTCGCCTGTTCGGCATCGGCTTCTCGACCTACGTCGAAGTCTGTGGTCTAGCGCCGTCGGCCGCGGCTGGAGCCATGGGTTTTGGTGGCGGGCTCTACGAGAGCGCCACCGTGCGCGTCCATCCGACGGGCAACGTGAGCGCCTTCACCGGCTCAAGCACGCATGGGCAAGGTCACGAAACCACGTTCGCTCAACTCGTGAATGACGAGCTCGGCGTGCCACTCGACAACATCGAAATCATCCATGGGGATACCAACCGCATCGCATTCGGCTGGGGAACGTATGGCAGCCGCAGCACGGCAGTTGGAGGCAGCGCACTTGTGCTCGCCTCGCGCAAGGTGCGCGACAAGATGATTCAGATCGGCGCGCACATGTTGGAGGTGTCGCCCGACGAGGTCATCTTCGATCAGGGCGACGTCCACGTGAAAGGCGCTCCCGATCGAGTCAGCCGCTACGGAGACATCGTCATGGCGGCGTACACCGCCTGGAGCTTGCCGGAGGGTGTAACCCCCGGACTGGACGAGACGCATTTCTTCGATCCGGTCAGCAACACGTTCCCGTTCGGGGCCCACGTCTGCGTCGTCGAGATTGACAAAGAAACGAACGAGCCAAAAATTCGGCGCTACGTCGCGGTGGATGATGTCGGGAACGTCGTCAATCCGATGATCGTCGACGGACAGGTGCATGGCGGCATCGCGCAAGGCGTGGCGCAGGCCATTTTCGAGAATGCCGTATACGACGAAAATGGCCAGCTACTCACCGGCACGATGATGGACTACGCAATACCCAAGGCGAGCTTCTTGCCCAATTACGAGCTCGATCGCACCGTCACGCCGTGTCCATACAATCCAATGGGGCTCAAAGGAGCGGGGGAAACGGGAACCATCGCCTCGACACCGGCAGTAATGAATGCTATTGTCGACGCGCTGAGTCCATACGGGGTCGATCACCTCGACATGCCGGCTTCCCCGCAGCGGATCTGGCAGGAATTACAGGAGCGGAAGGGGAGCTGAACCGATGTATCCGAGCGCATTCGATTACTATCGACCGACCAGTGTCGACGAGGTCATCAAACTCCTTCAGGAGAATCCTGAAGGCAAGATCATCGCCGGCGGACATAGCTTGTTGCCTATGATGAAGCTGCGGCTGGCCAATCCCGCCTCGCTGATCGATATCGGCAAGGTCGAAGGGCTGTCCGGCATCAAGTCGAGCAACGGCAACGTCGTCATCGGAGCGACCACCACCTACGACCACATCTTGAAGTCAGACGAGATCGCGCAGTCGCTGCCGATGATGAGCAAAGCGGCGAATGTAGTTGGGGACATTCAAGTTCGCAACCGCGGCACGCTTGGCGGGTCGATCTCGCATGCAGACCCAGCCGCCGATTTCCCGGCCGTTCTGCTCGCGTTGAATGCGTCGGTCAAAGCGGTTGGCCCCAACGGCGAGCGCACCATCGGCGTCGACGATTTCTTCGTCGACATGTTCACCACCTCGCTCGATCCGGAAGAGGTCGTCACCGAGGTCTCCGTGCCGAAGCCGCAAGGCAGGACCGGCATGGCCTACGAGAAGTTCGCGCATCCCGCTTCGGGTTACGCCGTGGTCGGAGTGGCCGCGGTGGTGACTCTGGGCAATGACGGCAAAGTCGCATCGGCCCGGGTAGCCGTCACCGGCGCGGGCCCGATCGCCACACGAGCGACCGGCACCGAGGACGCCATCAACGGACAGGATCCGAGCGCTGAGAACGTCAAGGCCGCCGCCGCGAAGGCGTCCGATGGCATGACGTTCCTGGGCGACATACACGCCGGCGAGGAATACCGGGCACATTTGACCCGCGTCTTCGCCGAACGGGCGCTCAACAACGCGGTAGCCGCCGCACGCGGTTGATCGCATTCATCACGAGTTGAAGCACGGCAGGGGCGGTCAATATGATCGCCCTTTCGTATGCGCATCAACCGGCGGCTTTTTCGGGTCGCGCTGGCTATTGGAGGCAGAACTGAGACCCACCAGCGCCGTCGATGCATTTTCGGCGCAAATTCTGGGACGAAAAGCCGCCGTCTGGACGTTATTTGTTATGATTTGTCGGTAAATCGGACAGCCATGAACATGGAATCGGAATCGCCAATCCACGATTTAGGGGGAGCACCAGTTGGAACTCAATTCTGTTGAAGCCGTCCAGGAGGCGCTGGCGACACAGCGTTACGTCTCCGAACTCAGCCTCGCGACCTCAATCTATTTGAGTCTGCGCTTGCCGAAGCCTCTTCTCCTCGAAGGAGAAGCCGGTGTCGGTAAGACTGAGGTCGCCAAGGCGCTCGCAACGATCCTCGACACTGATCTCATTCGTTTGCAGTGCTACGAGGGCCTGGACGTCAGTCACGCCGTCTACGAGTGGAACTACCCCCGCCAGATGTTGGCGATTCGCGTGCTCGAAGACGAGAACGTCGATCGCGAGCGTGCGGTCGAGGAGATCTTCAGCTCCGAATACCTGATCGAGCGGCCGCTCCTGCAAGCCGTGCGGCACATCGGCAAAGCGCCGGTTCTCCTGATCGATGAAATCGACCGGGCCGATGAAGAGTTCGAAGCGTTCCTGCTCGAGCTCCTCTCCGACTTCCAGATCACGATTCCGGAGATCGGAACTATTCACGCCGAGCATCCACCGATCGTCATCATCACCTCGAACCGAACCCGTGAGCTGCACGACGCGCTCAAGCGACGCTGCCTCTATCACTGGATCGACTACCCGACGGTCGACAAAGAGTTCCGCATCATGACCGGCAAGGTTCCGGACATTTCCGAGCGCCTCGCGCGACAGGTGGCGACGTTCGTCCACGAACTGCGCCGCGAGGACCTTTACAAATTGCCAGGTGTTGCCGAGACGCTCGACTGGGCGGCGGCACTGCTGGCGTTGAACCAGCGGGAGCTCTCGGCGGAGATCGCGTCAGCCACGCTTGGCGCTATTCTGAAGCACCAGGAAGACTTGCAGGCGATTCGCAAGAACAAGCTCGAAGGCCTGGTTGCCGCGGCGGCCGACGGGGAGTAACGGCGGACAATGTCAACGACTACTGATACCTTCGTGCAGCGTTCGATCTCATTTGGGCGGGCGCTGAGGCGAGCCGGTGTTCACACCACCATGGGACAGGTGATGGACTTCGTGCGCTCGGCGGAGCTGATCGAGATCAGCCAGCGTCCCGAGTTCCGCGAGGCAGCCCGCGCCTGCTTGATCACTCACAAAGACGACCTGCCAACATTCGATCGCGTCTTCGACAGCTACTGGCGCTCGAAGCCCGATTTTACCGACCAGTTCTTCGAGAGCGGTCAACCAGGCGACGAGACATACGAAGTCGCCGAGGGTGAAGAAGGCGAGGAGGGCGAAGGCACGCCTGACGAAGCGGGTGACCAGGAGGGCGGCAAGCGGCAGCGTCTCGAGATGGTTGAACCGGACGATTCGGCCGAAAGCGCGGAAGATTCCGAAGGTGATTCCGACGACGTACTCAGCTACAGCTCCTCGGAAGTGCTGCGCGAGCGAGACTTCGCCGATTTGAGCGAAGACGAGCTGGCCCAGGCTCGCCATCTAATGGAACGACTCCACTGGAAGATCGGGCAGCGCCGTTCGCGACGCCGCGTCAGTTCTCCCAAAGGCCGCTTCATCGATGCACGACGCACCATGCGGCGGTCGCTGCAGACCGCTGGAGTTCCGCTACGGCTCTCGCGCCGCAAGACCAAGACAAAACCGCGACAGCTCGTCGTGATTTGCGACGTCAGCGGATCGATGGATCGCTACTCGCGCATCCTGTTGCAGTTTATCTATGCCATCGAGAACAACATGGCGCGCGTGGAGGCGTTCGTCTTCGGTACGCGCCTGACGCGCATCTCGCGCTTGCTGCGTCGCCGTTCCATCGACGACGCCATGCAGCGGGTCGCGCGTGAAGTGCAGGACTGGTCGGGCGGCACACGAATCGGCCAATCACTGCAGACCTTCAACATGACCTGGGCGCGGCGCGTGCTGCGCAACGGCGCGGTGGTCATCATCATCAGCGATGGTTGGGATCGTGGCGACCCGGAGCTGCTGCGAGCCGAAATGGCACGCCTGCAGCGTGGAAGCTACCGACTGATCTGGCTCAACCCGTTGCTCGGGTCGCCTCGCTACGAACCGCTGACGCGCGGGATGCAGGCCGCCATGCCGTACATCGACGACTTTATGACGGTACACAACCTGGCGAGTCTCGAGGCGCTGGCCAAGCACCTGAGCACTATCGACGACCTTCGCCCGGTGCGACGACAGAATCCGATGCTGCCGCGTCCGTCGGTACCTCCCGCGGCCTAACGCGGAAAGGAACGGAACCCATGCGCGACCTACTTCCTGAGCTCACCGAGTGGCAGGCGAACGGCGAGTCTATCGCCGTCGCCACCGTCGTCAAGGCCTCCGGTTCCTCACCTCGCCCGGTCGGTGCGAAGCTGGCCGTCACCAAGTCTGGCCGCATGGCCGGTTCGGTTAGCGGCGGCTGCGTCGAGGGCGCCGTCTTCGAAACAGCCATGGACGTACTCAAGACACGCAAGCCACAGTTGGTGCACTACGGCATCAGCGACGAGATGGCGTGGGACGTCGGGCTGAGCTGCGGTGGCATGATCGACGTCTTCATCGAACCGTACGAGTAGACGGTTCCGGACGTGTTTGAGCAGCTGAGAAATCTCATCCAGCAGGAAGAGCCCGTCGCTCTGGCAACCATCGTCAGCGGCGATCATATCGGTGCCAAGCTGCTGCTGCGTGACTCCGGCGATGTCGAAGGCTCGTTACACAACGACGAGCTCGACGAGCTTGTCATCGCCGACGCGCGTCAAATGCTGCCGCTGGAGAGGACTGAGACCCGCGGTTACACACTCGGTGACGGCCGCGAATTCCAGGTCTACATCGAGAGCTACCTTCCGCCACGACGGCTGGTGGTGGTCGGAGCAGTGCACATCGCCATCCCTCTGGTCTCTTTCGCCAAGGAGCTCGGCTACCACACCACCGTCATCGACGCACGCGGTCTCTTCGCCTCGCGCGATCGCTTTCCTCACGCCGACGAGCTCATCGAATCCTGGCCGGACGAAGCCCTATCGACATTGCCGCTCGGTCCAGAGACCGCCATCGTCATGCTGGCCCACGACCCCAAATTCGAAGATCCCGCCATGGAGGTCGCGCTCAAGAGCCGCGCGGGCTATATAGGCGCAATGGGTAGCCGCAAGACGAGCGAGGAACGCAACGCACGCCTGGTCGCCGGTGGATTTACTCAGGAGCAGGTGGATCGTATCCACGGGCCGGTCGGTATCAATATCGGAGCGCGTGAGCCAGGAGAAGTGGCCGTGAGTATTCTGGCCGAGATCATCGCCGTTCGTCGTGGACGTGATCCGCGAAGAGCCGATTCCGGTCTGTTGCCGGCCAAGTCTGACGCAGCGCCGCGCTCGTCATGAGCCGGATCGCGGCAGCTATCCTCGCGGCCGGAACGTCGAGCCGACTCGGCACTCCCAAACAGCTCCTCGATCTTGGCGGCCGCCCGGTTCTGGCGCACACCCTCAGTGCCGTCAAGCAATCCCGTGTCGACCTCGTTCTGGTCGCTCTCGGCCACGAGCAGAGCAGCATCGAAGCCAGCATCGATCTCAGTGGATCGATCATCATCACGAACCCGCACTACGCCGAGGGCCAGAGCACCTCGGTCGTAGCGGTCGTTCGCGAATTACCGGATGACGTCGACGCGGTCGTCTTTGCCCTCGGGGATCAGCCTCTGGTTGAGCCCGCGATCATCGACGCGTTGATCGCAGCATTTCGCGGCGGAGCGGCAATCGCCCAGCCACGCTACGCCGAAGGGCGAGGCAACCCGATCCTGATCGCGCGCGAATTCTTCGCGGAGCTGCTGGAACTGACCGGCGACGTCGGCGCCCGGCCGATCCTGGAACGACACCGAGATCAAATTACGCTCGTGGATGTCTCCAGCCACTCTCGACCAGGCGATATCGATACCGTCGACGACTTCGCGGCGATTCGGCAGCAGTACCGCCAACAGCAGGGCGCTTCGTGAGCACCTTCAACTTCAGCCGGCCGATCCGCTACTGCCCTCATTGTGGCGAGCCGATCGGTGCCTGCTTGATTGGAGGGCAGGACCGACCCTTCTGTGCTTCATGCAAGACCGCGTTCTACGAAGATCCCAAGCTGGCGGTGGCGGTGTTGGTCTGCTCGAAGGGAGGGCTCGTCCTGCAGCGGCGCAAGATCGACCCGGGCATGGGCAAGTGGACCTTCCCGTCCGGCTACGTTGAACGAGGCGAGCGAGTCGAGCATGCCGCTGCACGCGAGACGTTGGAGGAGACCGGGCTGGAAGTCCGAGTCGACAGACTTCTGGGGCTTTATTCACATCCCGGCAACCCGGTGGTGTTGGCGGTCTATTCGGCAGCTGCGGTTGGCGGCGCCCTCACGGTCAGCGAAGAGAGTCATGATGTGGCGACCTTCCCACCCGATCGACTGCCCGAACTCGCGTTTGAACACGACGCTCAGATCGTCGAGACCTGGCTCCGCTCTTCGCGTATCGACTGACCGCATGTTGCGTTCAGGTGACTACTCTAGCGCCACGAAGGTATCGGAATTCGAGCGCCCGGCCTTCCGCCGTGGAGGACGATGATCGAACTTCAGCTCCTCAACACCAAGAAGACTGACGCAAAGTCCGTGACCATCGACCAGATCGATGGGTTAGTCGACGACCCGGATTCACTCCTCTGGGTCGACCTGATCGATCCAACACCCGATGACTTTCGCCGGATCACTGAAGAGTTCAACTTCCATCCCCTGGCACTGGAGGACGCGCAGAAGCGGCATCAGCGACCAAAGATCGATGTCTACGACAATTTCTTTTTTCTCGTCTTCTATGCCGTCCGGGAGGACGATCACGGCGTGGACTTCGCCACGCAGGAGGTCGCCTTTTTCATCGGCCAGAACTATCTCGTGACGGTGCATCACGGCCACTGCCATGAGATCGAAGGAACCGTGCGGCGCTGGCGGGAGAACGTACCGCGCGGTAATCACGCTGGGCCGGCCATTCTCCTCTACTCGATCCTCGACGCGATCGTCGACAACTACTTCCCGGTATTGGATTCGGTCGCGGAGCGAACAGATGAGCTCGAGCAGCGCATCTTTGACGACGACGGACACGAGGCGCTCGAACTCATCTTCCAGCTTCGCAAGAATCTTCTGGCGTTGCGTCGCATTCTCGGGCCCGAGCGAGACATGATGAGCATCGTAGCGCGGCGTGACATGGAGCTTCTCGGTGAGGAGACGTCCGTCTATTTTCAGGACGTCTACGATCACGTGCTGCGTGTCACCGACGCCATCGACACCTACCGCGATCTCCTCTCAAGCGCGCTCGACGCCTACTTGTCGGTGACCTCGAACAACCTCAACCAAGTGATGCGGACGCTGACCTCCTGGAGCATCATTTTGATGTCTCTGGCACTCATCGCCGGAATCTACGGCATGAATTTCATCTTGACGCCATCCCAGGATTGGCGCTGGGGTTTCTGGTTCTCCATGTCGACGATGTTCACGCTTGGACTTGTGCTGTTCGCGTGGTTCAAGCGCATTGACTGGCTCTGATCGCCGGTCATGTCGATCAGTCCTTCCCACACGATCCGGTAACGCTTGCGGCCGATCACATCGCCGTCCGGGTCTGGCGTCACGGTTGCTCGCAGCTGCAACACGTCGAATACTTCCCGCCGTTCGGCCGGTGTCGCGTGTTCCCAGGCGAATGCAATCTCACGAACGAAGGTTTCGAGCGCGTCCACCTGACCCAGACTGATCGCGTTCGTCTTGACTGATCCGAGCGCGTCCAATGAGCGGGTTAGGTCGCCTAGTTCGGCCTCAAGATTTGCGAGAATCGTTCTCAGACTACGCTCGCGTTCCGGCGACACATCGTCCATCAGCAATTCGCGCGTGGCCTTGTCCATCGCACGCCGTCGCCTCGCGATTTCCCGCTCTATCGTCGCCATGCGCTCGAGATAGGTTTCGGCGCCGTCGCTGGCCTGTTCTCTGAGCATGGCGAACGCGACCGCAATCCGGTCAGGATCGAACAACGCCCGCCCCAACTGGTCCGATGCGTACGCTTCCAGTTCGTCCGCGTGAATCCAGGCGAGGTCACATTTCGGCACGCCGGCCAATTCCGCTTGCCGTTTCTTCGATCGGATGCAGCCGTAGTAGCGCCGCAATCCGTAACGCTTGCCGCTGGAGCCGGTCATCTGCTGGCGTCCGGTCGATATCTGCCCGCCACAACGGCCACAGACCAGCATTCCGCGCAACGTGAAGGGATCATCGTCGCCCTTCAGGAATTTCGCGGCGTGCGTGCGCTTGCGGCGTTCGATGGCTTGTTGAACATCGGCGAGTTCTTCGTCCGAGACGATGGGAGGGATTGCGACCGACGCCCAATCATCCGACGGCAAGGCAATCACGCGGCGCTTGCCCTTGCCGCGCTGGTCGATCGTCTTGCCGTGGACGTAGCGTCCGGTAATGGATGGGTTATTGATGATCGAGTAGACCGACGCGCCGGTCCAGCGTGGCGCCCCGTTGGCGGTCGGAATGCCCGCCGCCGTGAGCTCGTTCGCTACCTCGTCAAACGATTTCGTGCGCAGCGATTGCAGCATGCGCAGGATGACCGCGCGTTGATCCTCGTCAATCGCCAGACCGATCGTCTTGCTGGTCTTGGCATCGGTCACGCGGCGATGACCATACGGCGTCCTGCCCTGCCCCATCACGAGGCCACGGTGAATCTTGGCCCGCTTGCCGAGCGCGAAGCGTACGACCAGGTTGAGGCGTTCGTAGCTATCGACCGCTGACATGATGTCTTTCTGAAGTTGACCGGATGGCCCATCGTCGAATTGCTGGCGTACATAGGTGACGTCCACGTTTGAGCGGGTCAGCATGCGTTCAATCGCTTTGAGCTTGCCGATATCACGCGCCAGACGGGACGTATCGAACACGATCAGACGATCGAATTGGCTCGCCTGTGCGGCTTCGAGGATGTCGAGGAGGCCCGGCAAGTCCAATCCGCGCCACTTCCAACGTCGGAACGCTCCATGACTACGACCATGCCGAGACGTTCGGCAAGCTCAGTACACTCGGTCAATTGTCCGTCGAGGGAGTAGCCACGATCTTCTTGAATGATGGAGGAAACCCGGCGATAGACGGCCGCTCGTGATTGTGCGGAGGCAAGCGGTTCGTTAGACTTCTCTCGCATTGGTCGCTCCTAACGACTGATGCCAACGCCCGGGCGTTCACGCGCGCCGGGCTTCTCTGTGCTCAGTATACGCCCCGACAGGCCACAAAAGCGCCCGCCGTGGCTGGTGGACCACGGCGGGCAGGGTAAGGGGGAGATGGAAGTGTTCGAGTTAGGCGGTGATGTCGACCAGCCGGATCGCATCCGATTGACGGATCCAGAACAGGCAACTCATCTCAAATCGGACCTGGACCAAGTTCGTGGAGAGCTTGGAGTACGGGTCGAATAGGACGTCCATCCCGCCGACATAGAGCTGCCCGACTCGCGTGGTGTCGATCAGGGTCGGTACTGCCGAACCGGTCACCTCCACGGTTTGCACGTCCCAGACCATGTGCGGCCCGATGCGCGCGCCCGGAGACGACAGAATGTAGTTGTTCGTGTTGTCGCTCAGGAGGTCGAGCGTCGCCGCGTCGGTGGTGTCGACCGCCAGCAGATTCGGATTGTAGCCGTTCGCCCGCATGCTCCCGACGCCGTTGCGCAGACTCGTGAGCACGTCGGTCGCGAACGCTTCAGTCGTCGGGGTGGCGGCCGTAATCTGCGCCTGCACGTGCCCATCCAACGCCGTCTGCAACTGATAGAGTCCTTCACTATTCAGCCACGATCGCGCCGCCGTCATGGACGCCAACAACTGCGTCGGAACATCGGTAATCAGCACCGCCAACGTCTTCAGCGCCGTGTTGGCGAACGCCAGGTCGACGGTCAGGACCGCTTTCTCGGTCGTTGCCGCAAGCGCGCGTTCCACATCACCCGCAAGCGAACGGGCCGCTTGCGACCAATCGTCGACCGATGTCGTCTCAGGACCGACCGGCTGCACCGGCAAACTGGACCACAACCAACGCCGATCCATGCCAATGGTGGCGATCGGGTCGACGCGGTAGGTGGCTGGCGTGCGGTAGTGGCCCGCATCGGTGGAGAGTGCGGCGAAAAGATCCGGTCCGGTGATCTTCACACTTGGATGTGATCGCAGATTCCAGCCCGCGTCGAAGATGGCGCCAGCGAGTCCGCCGCCCGGATTCATGCGCTGGTCGATCGGTCGGTCAGACGTTGGTGACGATGCCCGGTTCGTGCCGAAAACCTGAGACATAGCCTCACGGTTCGTCGTGGCCCGGTCCTCGTTGGCTTTCGCGTCCTCGAATTCGTTCAGGAGCGCCTGAATCTGGCGATCACGGGTCTTCACCTCACCGGCCACATCGGCCGGCAAGCCGTCGGTATACGTCGCCAGCACGGCCCGCTGTTCGCTGGCGAGCGCCTGTAGTTCCATCTTGATCTGTCCACTGGTTCGCATTGGGTGTTGCCTCTCGTTGGAGGCTCGGAGCGGCTGGCGATTCAGAATACACGCCAGAGCCGTACCGAGCGGTACGTCATCATTCGGCGTGCATCCGCAACGTCTGCCGGGGCTACCCCACGGCCGCAGGAGCTACCTCCTGCGGGGTCCAGGGGCGAAGTGCACGCACCCATTCTATCGTATTGCGATAGAATTGAGGCGGCATTTGTTTCTCCAAACAGAGCGACAACGCCGTAGGTGGTCAACCCTACGGCGTTGTCGTGTCTGCCCTCAGTTCAGGGACTGACTGCGCATGATGGCGTTGACTTTGGCCGCTCCGATCAGAAACCCAGCGGCCATGAAGAACGACTTCAGCGGCGATGCCTCGAACGCACTGGCAACCGTGCGCAGTTCGTCGGAGATGACCTTCACGTCGGCCGCTTCCAGCGCATAGGACGCCTGCCAGACCGGTTCCACGTCCACGCCCATACGATCAACGTAGAGGCCCACAGACCGCCACCAGGACGCTTGTGCGGCTGGCATGGCCTCAGACGCGAGCGCCGTGTGTAGGATCGCTACAATCGCATCTCGTTGATCGTCGGGCATAGCGTGGAGCGCGGTGAAAAGTTTCTGCGATGCGTTCAGACTGCTGGTCATGGTCGTCTAACTCCCCTTCAGCTTGCGCTCGGCCCAAGAAAGGCCCTTTTCGCGTCGAATGCCGGTTTGCGCGGGTCGAAGCGGTCGGATGCGTCGACCATGACGGGGCGCTGGTTTCGGAGAAACCGCTCCATCGGATCGTCTGCACTCTTCTCCGGTGCCGCCTTGAGTCGTTGCCGTGACGTCGGGGTCAGCCCAAAGTCTTTACAGCCACTCAGGAACATCGAAAACCAACGGTTCCGCATGCCGAGTAACGGATGCGGCCGCATTGCCCCGCGTGGTCCCTCGAGCATCAGGCCGTCTTCTTCGATTTGGCGGTCCATCTTCAAGAATCTGACCCTACGAGTCGCAGAGCATGGCTGAATGCGTCTCGATCGAGCGCCGTGAGACGGCCGAGCTTGCGCAACGTTGGCCCATTGTGCTTCCAGAATGCCTTTCGCTTCGTCTCCCAGCCGGAACGGCATACGCGCCGTGCCGAGTTCGTCGGCTGGCAGGTCCGCTAAGGTCTTTTCTGGCTTCTGGCGGTTTCTGCCCTGATAGCGTTGACTGTTCGGATTCGCAATCGGCCCTCGTGAGCCCATGGTTCGCCTCCCTAATGTTGAATTTCCATAACCTGCAACCGAAAGATTCTGTCTCGCGTGGTTCTACGGATCGCAGTTCCGCCTGAACTATCGAGCGCCCTTCCCCCTCTCGGTCAGTTTCTCATCCGTCTCTGTGCTTCTGGACGCGACGGTGACAGCCTTCCACAGAGTGGGCGCTGAAGATTCCGTGGATCGAGTCGAGCGCCGCCGTCTCGGATGGCGCCTGCCGGTGATGCACTTCGGTTGCTTTGATGTGCAGCCCCCGCGGGCAGTACTCGCAGATCGGATATGCCTTGTAGGAACGTCGGCCCGAAGGTTCCGCCATTGCCGGTCGTAACCCAGCGCCGTCGACGATCTCCGGTTCTTGGGCTTGTGCTCTTGGCAGTATGAGCCGCTGCCGTAGACTAAGCGTCCGCAGCCAGGACGTCCGCACGCATGAGGCGGCATCGTCGGGGTCATGGGTTGCCTCCTTCCACACAGCGCGTACATATCTTCACCGCATACTCGAACGTGCTCTTCAGTGGCGCGCCGCACTCGGTGCAGGTCGACGGCGCGCAGACCGGGCACGCCTGCCAGCGGCCAGCCGATGCGTTCATCTGCGAGCGGGTAACGGTCCACTCGTGGCCGCAGCGTGGGCAGGTGCAGCGGATCGTCGAGTCAGTCATACGTCGCCCCCTTGTCGCTTGGCCTGATACGCCGCGAGCTGTTCGAGGTAGTCGCGGTCTGAATCGAAGAGCCAGTCGTCTTCGGACGGCACGTCGACGTCGGGTTCAGGACTGTCTGGCAAGTACGGGTCAAACCATTCGATCGCCGTCTGTGCATCACGCCGTACAGCCTGAAGGTCAGGGAGAAACGGCGCGAGTTCGGCTTGGAGCTCGTCGTTGAGCGCCTGTAGGCTATCCTCGGATGTCGCCAGCACCGCCCGCATTGCGCGGTGATCTCGTCGAGTCTGGCGTCGATATCGCTGGTCGCATCGCGCCACGCCTCGTCAACGTCCTGTTGCGCGTCGTTGCTGCGTCATAGCGCCGTATGGCGAGCGTCCGGTCGACGTACGGCTGTGCGGCACGTCGGTCAGTCA
>CAWBKX010000002.1:0-650000 GCA_963789565.1 uncultured Chloroflexia bacterium
TATTGGATCCAGGTTTGACTCACCGATGGGCCTGCAAACCCACAGCTCGATTGCAAGTTCGAGCCGGGTGAGGAATGTGGGGACTCTGGTCTTCTGCTGTCAAGGAACGCTTGATACACTGGGGCTACTCGCACTCGGTTCGAATGCTCCGAGTTCACAGCGTCGTGGATCGCTGTGTTGATGCCGTTCACCGCTTCCTGCGTTCGCTCATAGCAACTAAAGTCGCGCGAATTATGCGAGGCTTCCCTACAACGGTTGAACGGAAGATGAAAAAGGAAGCTATCTGGGTTGAAAGGGTTGTGTACCTCGGTCACAACGATGTCGACGTTGTCGAAGGAAAGCAAGCGATTCAGTTCTGCCTGAAGGCTGCTGTCCACCGCGCGCTGCCTCTGCTTGATATATCCATCGAACGCCCCATTGCCATAAATCAGGATGGTATTCCAGATTGTATTGGGATCGGCAAACTGGAAGTCGTTAGCACCGATAGTGATCGAAACGAGCGTGGGATTCACATTCCCGGAATCTTTCTCTGACATCAGATCGCTGATGACCTGATTGACCTGGTTATGTAGCCATTTGTACTGGCAGTCGCTGGCATTGATCATTGCAGTGAATTGGCGCTGGCATTTCTGAGTGGCTAAGTTAGCTCCGTACGACGCAACAGCGCCACTGCATGCAAGAAAATGATCTTTCGGGAAGTTCACCGTTGCGCCGCGCGCTGTCATATCTCTGGTCAACACCACTGGGTACGCTCGATCCCACGACCGACGACATGGAGTTTCATTTGCTCCGTTTCCGTCGTCGCCCAATCCATGTCCGGATGCAATTGAATCTCCGAGAGCAAAGTAATCAATGACCGTTGGTGGCTGAGGGACTGAAGGTGTGAGGATCCAAGCTGCTGGACCATTTCCAACGATTTGTCCCGCATTATTGATGTCGTAGGCCGTTGGACCCGAGCCGGGGAAATTGCCGAGATCACTCTCAGTCGACAAATCCGTCATAGTTCCAACCGCCCCATTTGCGGTTGTCGGTGTCCAAACAAACGAGGTTGCCGGTGCATAGCTGTCAGAACCGACGTTGTCACCCGCACCGCCAACAATCTGTCCAACGTCATTGATGCCAGCCGCTTGGGTTATGCCGTGACCGTCGAAGGCCCCTAGCAAAGTAAAAGATCCGGAGACTCCGTTTGGGTTCGCCGGAATCCATAGATAGGGCTGCGAAGTGCCGTCCGGAAGATCAAGGGTGCCGACGACTTCTCCCAAAGAATTGATATCAGTATGTCCGGTGGAGCCCGCTCTCCACTCCCAAGATCAGTGAGCGTGAATGAACTTCCGTTTTGCTGGTCAGGAGTCCACAGAACGGTTCGATGTTGATAGTCAGTCGTAGCTGACTCGCCCACTATTTGCCCGTAGTCATTGATGCTGTTGCCCCAGCTTTCGTCGCCACCGAGGGTGGGAAGTACCGTGAGATTTCCGACTGTTCCGTTATCGGAAACGGGCGTCCAGACGAAGCCACCAGGGTTGACATTCATTGTCCCAACGGCTTGCCCCTTGTTATTGATCCGCTGGACCTGTTCAACTCCGAGATTGATAAGGTCCGAAACAGTTCCGGAAGCACCATGCGGACTTGATGGAGTCCAAATGAAACCATGTCTCTCGAACCGTCAGCGAAATCGATATCGCCACCTATTTGGCCGTAGTCGTTGATCGTCCAGGACTCACTGCCCGTACCACCAAGACTCCCCAGGTCAGTAACAATCCCAGAGCTTCCATTCGGAGTTGTAGGAGTGAATATGAACGCATGTCAGAAGTTGTGAAATCGTTTGAAGTGACGATTCCCGTCACTTGACCGTAAGCATTGACGGCAGTCGGGAGATAGAATGCGCTGGCAAAAGCAGAATAGCTGTACGAAGCCACAGGGCCAGCTGCTTGCCCTGTTGTCGTACTTTCCGCCAAGAGTGAAAGAACCAGCATTGCGCAGAGAACTGCGGCGCCTAACCGATGTTGGATCGACGACACCCACGTGGAACGTGTAGCACGCGCCATGCTGCATCCTCTCATTTCTCGCAACCAATTTCCGACGAAGATGGCAGCGAGATTTCCAATTCTATTGCTTAGACTCCTGCGGATTCTAAATTACAAGCGCGCTTCGTTCAAGAATCATGCAATCAGTGAAACGAACTGAAACAGGTACAGAACGACGTGCAATCGGTGTGGATTCCAGTTGATCGGCGGGATGGCCTATGACATCACATGTTTTCCAATCATTTCGCGACGAAGCACAACGTCACTAAATACTCAGAAGCGGATAGACTATTTCTGTTCTCCAATCAGAAACGAGTCGTAAATCAATCAGCGGAATTCGCGTCGTCATCAGTTGGCCTGTTCAAACTGAGACAAGATCGCTTCCTCGTCTGGCGTTGTCAACGGTTCATCGTTCGTCACCTTTCGTGAGATCGTCATGTAGGACGTGAACGCGTCGGTGAGGTTCGGCAATGGGTGAGCGTTCGTCTATCCGGTCTGCATCGATTTGCGCGTTTGCACGGTCATCGTTATTGATGCGTGCTTCAAGCTGTTCGATCTGCTTCGACCGACGCAAGAGTTCGTATTCCGTTTTGGAAACACTGAGCGTTGCGACCATCGCTTTTGCCATGTTGGCTAAGGCATGTCCGACCTTGGGGTCTAGTGTTCCGTTGTGTATTTCCTCAAACGCTTTTTCAAGTGTCGTATAGAGTTCGCGTGCTTCCGGTGGTAGGTATTTCCGCAAGCGTGGAATGCTGCCGTGGTTCTGACCACCACGACGACGCACAGCGATGCGTTCCGCCTCGATACTGGGTTCATGCGAGTAGCAGAATCGGCCACCGGTCAGCGCGAACGACTCACACCGCGCCCCGTCTGGCTCACGCGCTCGCATCGGCGTCTTCTGAGAAGTCGTCATCAACTCGCCTCTCTTGAAAAAGTAGCTGAAGCTAATTCTGAGTTGAGATAAGTATAACAATACAACAGCGGGCCTGAGTGGTCGGCACACCAATTGACCATTCTTTTGCACATGCAGGAGTCGTTCTGATGTTATTGAGCCCTGGCAGACGCTACGCATCGAAGCCACTAAATCGAAAATGGTCTCGACGCCCACCCAAATTCGACACACGCCGATTCCGTGGAATCGCGAGAGAAACCAGCGCCTGGGGCTGATTGCAGAGCGATGAAATTACTACCGTGTTACGACCTGGGACCAGTTAGCTTCACGCAGAACCTATGTCCGTCGAAAGCGCTCCAGAAGAGGAAGTCGTCGAATCAGGGTGCGTAATCAGAGTTTGTTTTCCGGTTCCATCGAAATTAATGATGTCCAACCGAAACGTCGAGTCAGAGTTATTTTCCAGGAATACGATTCGAACCGTCAGGCGCCCACGATGGAACAGCGTCGCCCTCAGTTGACGAAGCTGGAATGAGTTGACTTCTGTGTTGCCCGTCACCATCCATCACGCAAAGGCTGCTCGTGATCAGTATCGGGTTTGTGTTTGGCGGATAGACATTTGTAAGCACTGTGTAAGCGATATGGCTTCCGTCAGGAGAATAAACAGGATAAGCTGCTCCGATGGCTGCGCCTGTAAGCTTCGACTTTCCGAATCCGTTCTCAGAGTTCATTACATACACTTGAGTTTTGTAGTCTTGTTGACAGTCACCATTGGTGTGGTCTGCTCTCGCATACACGATTTGCAGTCCGGATGGCGACCATTTCGGTTGTTGACTTGAGCCATCGCCGTTGGTCAGGTCGCCAGCCGGTGCCATCAGCATTGATCACATCAATGTCGCACACTCCAGCTTGCTTCTGTGTATACGCGATCTTTGCTCCGTCTGGCGACCACGAAGGATTGTACTCGTCTCCTCCTTCAGTGGTTAGCTGACACAATCCTCTGCCGTCCGCGTTGATGAGCCATATGTCTTTTCCGCCTCCATCGGAACGAGAGAAAGCGATGCGGGTGCCGTCGGGCGACCAAACTGGGTCTCGATCAACCTCATTCGCGCCTGATGTCTCTGGGACGTTGGAGTTCGGTCCGGTAATCTGTTTCAAGCCGGTTCCGTCCGGCTGGATTGCAAACAGTGTGGTGGGTCCCGTCTGACCGGGAAGCAATCCCGCGAACACGATAGGATTTCCAGGCAACGGGCGCGACTCAATTGTGTTGGCTGAGCAGAATGGCTGCGTCGACGAACCCGAATTGTTCGGCGTTGCCATTGAAATAGAAACGGCCACGGTAGGCTGGCTCGTTGCGGTTGTTGGAGTCGAAGTGTCAGAAGTGATTGCAGTGACAACCCGCTCTGTTGCAGTGGCATCTCCGGACGCGATCGACCCAGGACTGCGAACTGCAAAAGTAGGAGTCGATGCTCCACCGCTTTCAATGATACGAACTGGATCCATGTGTAAGAACGTGAACACCCCTAATACGGTTAGTACCAACGTTCCCACCGCTGCATACCAAGCAATATCCCTGCGGTGTCGTGGTGGCTCATATTCGCGATGCTGGTCACTTGTGTCCAGAGGAACAGGAAGATGATCACCGACGATGCTCCGCCGAGTTGGGGTTTAGGATCATATTCAGTCGAGGTCTCTGAGTTTCTTCAATTTAATGATCGATTGAAGAACAGAGATTACTCTCGTTCGTTCGTCATCTAGTTCGGACATCTCAGTCTCTCACCAGAATACGCTTCGGCTTCCGCTCACGATGAACAACCTCACGATCCTAACGCGCATTGTCAGTTGAACGCATTGGCTCAGCAAGTTCAGGTGAATTATATAGTCGGAAATTCCGAATAAGACGTCGCCGGTGACGCGAACTCAATAAGTCGTATTGCCGCGTCAATATTCGATTTCTCAGGCGCCCTACAGTTTTGGTGGCTGATATAGAAGGACCTACGATTTGCGAGTCACAAACGACGACATTTAGATGAGAGACCGTAGTTGTTGTGAAGATTACGGGTTCAGTGGACCGCTCCGTTTCGCCATCGACTCCATATCCTCTGGCGCGGCAATCCTTAATTGTTCAGCGAGTGCGTTCGGGTCATGGGTGATGATAAAGAAATCACCTTTACCGCTCATCTTCGCTTCTGGCTTCAATGTGAGCGCGAGGTACGGCGTTCGTGCGGCCACGTCCAAGTATTGACTATCTCTCGCCAGATCGATCACCACGCGGAACTTGCAGATCGGATAGGTGACCTCGACATCGAGCCGTGCCCAACCAAACGGCGTTCCTGGGATCGCAAACGTCGCCCATTGAGTAGTGAGGTGTCCGTCGTTCACGCGCCACAGACGCCGAATATCAGGCCGGTGGTGGATGTCAAGTCCGAGCGTGCAGAGCATTCCGTAGCGATCCCCATTTGTAAGGCCGATGCCGTGCAGCGGAACCGCGCCACGTCGGAATTCGCGAATCTGCTTCTCAAGGTCATCTCCGATTTGAATTTGCGTGTTCACAGATCGATCCTTTCAAAATCAACTAATAAAATCGGCATTGCTCTTTTTGATGCTGGCTTGGTCCACGGGTGGGCGCCCGAATCTCACAGGTGTGGTGTCAGCAGTGCGGTTGCTCGATAGACGCTCCCTTCATCAGGTCCGAGTTAGGTCCAGGGTTCATGGGTCCACCCTTTAAAGGGGGGGTGAACCCAAATATTGAACCTAAGATCCAGAACCCTTTGAACCTAACGTGAACCTTTGAACCCAAATCGTCCAAAATCCCTGTCTGAATGCGGAAAATAGAAGGTTCACGTTTAGGTTCAACATGGTCCGAAACGGTCGAATTTCGGCCCACCACTGTGTTATCGTTCCGCCGCGTGAACCTAACTTTGGACTTTAGGTATACGAAATCATTCGATGTCATCGAATATTTCCCTAGGCTACTCGGTAGCGCTTATCGGCATCCTGCGTGACCGATCCATAGCGTTTGAGTTCAGTTCGTCCACGTTTGAACCCTGATTCTGATATGCCAGTATGCTTGCCAGATTCGACACAACACGTTAGCCAATCCGTATAGCGCGCTCCATCTTTGAAGTGGTCAGAGAGACAGCGCAACATTTCGTCTTCAACCGTGACCTCTTCGGTGATATCGATAGTTGACAAATCAAGCCTGTGTTTTTGAGGATCACGAGTAGGGACAGCAACAAGTGAATTCCCGACAAGCTCCAAGTTGAAAAGTATGTCTGGCGATGTTGCGGCTTCCTTTTGCTTTTCGTTCTTCAGCTTATGATCCTTAGTGAACTGAAACACGAAATCGCTGTTAGCCAGAAGCGCGTATGCTCCACGATGGCGCGACTTATCGTGTCCTGTATGATGAATCACCAACATCCCACACTCGAATTCGTCGCGAAGCTGTTCCGCAACCTCAAACACGACCTTGACATCTCCGTTCGATTCGTTGCCTGAAAAACATCGATCAAACGTGTCGAATACGATCAGGTCAGGTTTGCTGTTCAATGACTTGAGTTCGGCGAATAGGTTGTTGGTGTCGTCTTCATCAAAGAGGTTGACGCTTTCGGGAATCAGAATGAACCGTGAAGGTCGTTCACGCTGGTAATGATGCATCCATGCTGGGATGCGAGATTTCAAGCCATAGCCACCTTCAGCGGCAATGTAGACGACCGTTCGCGGCTCAATTGGCTTACCGAAGAGATCAAAACCTGAAGCGAGGTTTAGTCCCCAGTGCAGGACGACAAACGTCTTTCCTGCACCACTTTCGCCGTAGATCATGCCGACAGACTTCGCCGGAATGAGGCCGTGATTCAGCCACTCGATATCTCCGTAGTTGTCCAGAAAATCATCTAATTGCCACAGCAGTTTCTTACGCATATTCGCGCCGTCCAATTGGACCACCGCTGTGTGGTCGATCCGCGCCGCGCGCCGCCACAACTTCAATTGCACGGTTGATGGTGCGTTCGCGATATCGCGCATCGTTCCAACGTCGTTTATCGATCATGGACCGATCAACGATGCGTTCAATTTGTTTTGGGTTTTGGGTGAAATTGGCGACACACAGGCAAAGGGCGAAATCAATCTCGCTTTGGCTGTGGTACCGACGAATGAACGCAGGATCATTGATCCACAAATAGCGTCCAGCTTTTGCCTTACGAACGCGGTTGATGATTTGCTGATCTCTGAAGCGTGGCTTTGACGTGCGTTTGATTGGTGAAGGTTGGGGGCGCGTTCCATAGACGCGTACCAGTTCGTCTAGCTGTGGCTGGCAATTGACAACATCGGCATTGTGAGAGATTACGTCGCACGTGATGGTGAAATAACGCGCTTCAGCGTAGACCTCGACGTTGTGATTCTTGATCGCATGAGGAATCGATCCACGACAGATGATGTGTATTCCGGTTTCACTTGGTGAGCGTTCGATGTAGGTTCCGTGAAACGCTTCTACAATCGACTTTGCAGGTTCAGAGATAGAGCCGGTTGATGGATCGATGCAATGGTCTAGATCGATTCCAACGAAATCATCGTCACTGGTGAAGACGAAACCTATTCCTTCGGTAGTGCCGTGCTTCGCGGTCGCTCGATAAAACGCAACGCTCGTTCAAATGATGACCACGAATTGGGATCAGTGACGCTAGCGCGTTTGTTCGTCTTCGGATCACGACAGACCTTTGATCGCTTGCCGTCGCGGGGTTGATCCTCGTAACTCCAAACGACGGATTGGTTCACATTGCGCAAGCTGGCGGGGAATTTGCTATAATCGGACATAACAACGAGCCTTTCAAAATCCACATTCACGAAGAGCGCCGCGTCACAAACCACGCGGCGTTCGTCTTTGTTGCCTCAGTTTTCAACCTGACGCTGTAGCCACTCGTTGAGTGCTTCTGGCGTGATACGAACGCTCTTGCCAATCTTGACTGTGCGAATCTCACCGCACGCCAACAGCTCGTAGATTTTGCTTCTGGACAACCCTGTCATCTCGCACACTTCAGGCACACGGTAGAGAAGTTTCATCGTCGCGGTCATTGGTTTTGCTCCTGACGCTATGGACACTAACGGACTCGTAGGGTAAGCTTAGGCCATGAAACCACGCGGTTCAATCGCATTAGGCCGCACTAAGGAGGCAGAATGCCGCAAATTGAAACCAAGCCAAAGGCCCGACAACGCAGAGCGCGTCGGTTTCCGATTTGGATGCAAGAAATGATTTTTGATATCGCACGGACGGAAGATGCAGCGGTCAAATGGAGCGCAGAGGATATCCGCAAAGAGCTAGAGAAAGAGGCAATCAAAAGGAACGAACTAGATCAAGTGCCGAGCATCGATACTATTCAGCGTGTGCTGAGAGAAGACGTGCCGGAATATCAGAGGAAACAAAAGCTGAAAGATGCTGGCAGAGTCTGGACGTTCGCAGAAGAAGAGAACGCACAACATGCGCGGCTTGTGTTAGACGTGCTGGCGTATTTGAATCGAGACAACCAACAACCACGACGCACCATCTCCAAAGGCAAAGCGCGTTGGATCATCAAATTACGGTTAGCCTATCCCGAATTGGCGAACCGTCTTGATTTGGTGGATGCGTATTCGACGGGTTATTGGATTCGTGAAATCGACGGTCAAAATATGACCGTTGACGATGTGTACATCGCTCAGATGTCATCAAATTGGAGCCGCAAAGGAGAGAACAACTAATGGGTAAGCGCCGTGTACAGGGTGAAGGTTCGATATTTCAGCGCAAAGATGGTTCGTGGCAAGCATCACTCGATTTAGGATTTGTTGCTGGCAAACGCAAACGGCGTGACTTCTACGGAAAAACGCAGAAAGAAGTCACCGCCAAATTGAATGACGCCAAACGTGCGATTGCAGACGGCTTACCAGTTGCACCACAGCGGTTGACATTGGCGCAATACCTGACGCGTTGGCTTGCTGCGACACAATCTACCGTGAAAGTGAAGACGTATGAAGGGTACGAATCAATCGTGCGCGTTCGTGTTGTGCCACGTATCGGACATATCAAACTCGCGAAACTCACACCGCTTGATCTTCAACAACTCTATAGCGATTTGCAGGCATCAGGACTGACGAATCGCAGCGTTCAACATACCCATCGTGTCTTACATCGTGCATTCACACAGGCGCAACGGTGGGATTTGATCGGACGTAATCCGTGCGATGGTGTTACGACACCACGACCTGCACGCTCAGAAATGCATCCGCTGAGTGAAGCACAAGTCAACGAGTTCTTAGACGTGGTGCGTTCGCATCACAATTACCCGTTCTATGTCCTGGCAGTAACTACAGGTATGCGTCTTGGTGAATAGTTAGGCTTACGCTGGCAGGATATCAATTTCGAGAAACAAACACTCGCGGTACGGCAAGCGTTGCAACGCCAGCGTACTACTGGACTTGCGTTCGTCACACCAAAGAGTGAGCGATCACGGCGCACGATTCATCTTTCACCGCTTGCTGTATCGGCACTGCGAACACAACGCATCACACAAAACACGCTGCGTCTGAGTGCGGAGAAGTGGCAGGATTTCGACCTCGTATTTTGCAACGAGTCAGGCGCACCGCTTGATCCGTCGTGGCAATCGCACGTGTTCAAAGATGTGATGCGAAAACACGGATTGCCAGTGATCCGGTTCCACGACTTGCGCCATACGGCAGCTACTGTGCTCTTAGCGCGTGGTGCGAACGTCAAAATGGTATCGGAGATGTTAGGGCATTCGACCATCACATTGACGCTGGATACCTACGCGCACCTCGTTCCCACGATGCATCAGCAAGCGGTCGATATTTGGTCTGACGTGCTCGTTGCGAACCTCTAGGCTGTAAATTAGGCTGTAAATCGAATGCACGCAGAAAACCGCTCGTTATGTGACGAGCGGTTTTTGTTGTCTGTAAGCCAAAAACAAGGTGCGGAAAGCGGGACTCGAACCCGCACGGGGATTACCCCCAACGGTTTTTAAGACCGCAGCGTCTGCCATTCCGCCATTTCCGCTCAGGCGTTATCCCAATTCAGTAGTTTAACCGAAGTCGAGGCATCCGGCGCGCTTAACGCGCCTATGTCTACGTAGCAGCGCCAGCGGAGCGCATGCGCTGGTCGCGACGTGCCCCGTGATGTTTGAAGTTCCCAATTTTGCCGTCAGCTTGACCGAGCCCACGAGCTGGATTTTCCGCGTACGGCGGACATTTTCTCGCATCGCAGCAGTGACAATCTGTCCCAGATATCGGACCGCGCGGCACGACCTTTGCATTACGGCTTGATCAGGTTGGGTTGTGGTCGCGGACTGTGCGTGAATTTCCGCGTCCCGAATTCTCGAAATCGAAAGGATATGGAATGTGTCAACCGCAATTTGGGTCATTGTTGCTGTCGTAGTGGTGGTCGCCGCGTTTGCGATCTTCTGGTACATGCAACAGAAACGGAAGTCGGACGCCCTCAGGGGACAGTTTGGCTCAGAGTACGAGCGAGCGGTTCAATCGAGTGATTCTCGTCGAGCGGCCGAGACGGAACTCGAACGTCGCCAGGAGCGCGTCAATCAACTCGATATTCGACTGCTCTCGCCAGACGACCGTGGCCGGTTCGCCAATTCCTGGCAGTTGGTGCAAACCCAGTTCGTCGATGATCCGGCTGGCGCCGTGGCTGATGCAGACAGTCTCATCGGTGACGTCATGCTCAAGCGTGGCTATCCGGTTGGCGATTTCGAGCAGCGTGCCGCCGACATTTCGGTCGATCACCCGGATGTCGTGAGCAACTACCGCGAAGCTCACCGCTTGGCGCAGATGAGCGAACGAGGCGAGGCGAGCACGGAAGACCTGCGCAAGGCGATGGTCCATTACCGCAGCCTTTTTAACGATCTTCTGGGCGAACAGGAGTACGCGTCCGCTCGAGACAAGAAAATGACCGCCTGATCCGATAACCGACGGGCTTACGATTCTGACAACGATCCGTGAAGGAGCAACCATGAGTTATCAAGAAGAAGAGCGATTGAGCACCGCCGACGTAGCCGGTATGCCGAACCGGATGAACGAGGACCGCGAGGACCGCAGTCTCGACGGGCAGAATGCTGCGAGTGGGAACCAAACTCCGCTGTTCCCGGCGGATCAAGCCGAGAGCTTCAGATCGCGCTGGACCGCGGTTCAGTCCGGCTTCGTCGACGAGCCTCGGCGCGCGGTGGAGCAGGCCGACAGCCTCATCGCCGAAGTGATGAAGTCGCTGGCGGCTTCATTCGCTGAAGAGCGACAGGGACTCGAGCAGCAATGGGACAGCGGCGACGACGTATCGACCGAGGATCTGCGTGTCGGTTTGCAGCGTTATCGATCATTCTTCGACCGACTTCTCTCCGTCTAGGGGCTTAACGGCCGAACCTCAGCGAACATGAGCTCGCTCGGTAATGTATCGGCGCGGATCAGGAGCGTGATCCGCGTCGATTTTGGCGCCACCGTTCCAGCGGCGACGGACCCAACGGTGGGCTGTTAGGTGAGTTGTATGAGAGAGAACCGGGCAACAAAAAACGGACCCCTCGAACGTGGGGTCCGCGTCTGGAGCGGAAGACGGGATTCGAACCCGCGACCTTCTCCTTGGCAAGGAGATGCTCTACCAACTGAGCCACTTCCGCGTCTCGTCCGAGCCCGTTGGGGCTCGATGGAGCAATTCTAACTGCACCTTAATCCGAGTGTCAAGACGATGTTGGTCCCGGCTCCACGCGCTTGTGCCCGCTGCGCTCGAACCAGCATAGCAAGTCGACCCCTCGTATTGTGCGCGTACGAACGAACATAGTATAGCCTTCCGGTTCGTTGACGGATATGCACAACGGGGGATATAATTCCGCGACAGTAGCAACCTTCTTGCGATCGATGCCACTGGCTCCTGTTCGTCCCACTGTTAGCGAAAGTCAATTCGTTCATCGGGCACGCTCACGAGGCCCGATCACATGGTGATCCAGCATATGTCAGAACTTGCATCCAGACTTCAGAGCGATCTCAAAGAGGCCATGCGCTCTTCAGATACAACGAGTCGTGACGTGGTGCGGTTTCTCCGCTCAGAGATTCACAACGTCGAGATCGAGCGAGGACGTCCACTCTCGGATGACGAGATCGTTGTGGTTGTTCAGCGTCAGATCAAGCAACGCAACGATTCAATCGAGCAGTTCGAGCGCGGCAACCGTCAGGATCTAGCAGACGCCGAGAAGGCGCAGATCGTAATTTTGGAGCGCTACCTTCCGCCACAGCTTTCAGACAATGAGTTGATGCAACTCGCTCGTGAGGTGGTCGACGCGCTGCAGGCGTCAGGGCAAGGCGATATGGGCCGCGTAGTACCGGTCTTGCGCGAGCGTGTGGGGCAACGCGCGTCCGGCAGTGCCGTATCGCAGGCGGCCCGAAGTGCGTTATCGGAACAAGGCAGCAATACTAAGAGTGGCTAGCTCTCGGTGAGACTCCATCGTGTTCGAACCGAACGCGGGTCAGGCGGACCGATGAACTCGACATCGCACGGTGACTCACAACTCGGCGCAGCGCGGGTCTCCTGGTTCACTCGGCGCACGGGTCGGCGTGGCTCGTCGATTTGGCGGATTTCCCGCTTCGTCCTCTTCGGGCTGAGTATCTTTGTGATGCTCGGTCTGGTTCTTTACTTCACCTGGCAGTCTGATTCACTCAATCTCAAAGCAGGCGAGATCGCCAATCGCACCATCAAAGCCCCGCGCACGGCGACCTTTGTCAGCGACATCGGCACCGAGGAACGCCAGCAAGAAGCGTATGACGATTCCCGCAACATCGTCCTGAAGCAAGATGACTCTGTTGCGCCAGCGCAGCTTGCCAGTTTGCGTGGGGCGCTCAACGAGATCGATGCCATTCGCTCGGGTGCCACCCCGGTTGCCAACACCAACATGAGTGACCAAATTCGCTCGGTTCTCGACGGACTCAGTGCGTCCGATGCGACTTCGCTGGCGCTCCTGAGCGACGACGCATGGTCGCGTGTGTCGTCTGAGGCGACTCGACTTCTGGCCGTGTCCATGGCGGACCAGATCAAACCTGAAGACGTGGCCTCAGAGAAGGAAAGTCTTCTTTCGCGCTCCAATGTACCCATGACGTTGAGCGAGCGTGAGCTGGCAGTGGCGCTGGCGCAGCCCTTCATCCGCGCCAACGTGCAGGTTGACGACGCGCAGACCAAGGCAGCTCGTGAGGCTGCGGCTCGGGCGGTCGAGCCCGTCATGCTCACGGTGCAAGAAGGTCAGGTGATCGTCCGCGACGGCGACCCGGTCACCAAAGACGACATCGAAAAGCTCGACTACTTCAACCTGCTGACACCGACTCACAACTGGCAGCAGTTCATGGGCGTGCTCGGGCTGCTCGGGTTCGTCACGCTGGGCCTGGTGTTCTATCTGTACAAGTTCGCGCGCGGGCTTTGGCAGAATCAGCAATTGTTGTTGGTCGGCCTGGTAATTGCCATCCCAGTCGTTGCGGGGCGATTCTGGCTCTTGAGCACCAACCTCAAGTACATGTTCCCCGCCGCCGCGGCCGTGATGCTCTTATCCGTATTGCTCGATTTCCAGGTAGCCGTGGTATGCGCCGGTTTCCTTGCGCTCTATCTCGGCATCGTCGCCGGAAACGCCTTCGACGTCACCTTCTTCGCGTTTCTCAGCGGGGTCGCCGGTGCCGCAGTCATCTGGCGCGCCGAACGCACGATGACGTTCCTTTGGGCCGGGTTTGGCGTGGCGGTGTCGGTCTTCGTCAGTTCGGTGCTCTTCTCACTGGTGCATGGGAATCTCGGTGTTTCGAACTCAGGCACGCTCCTTTACAGCGCCGTAGCCAACGGCGGTCTCTCCGCCAGTCTCACGTTCCTGTCGTTCAGTGTTCTGGGCCGCATCTTCGGAATAACCACGCACCTTCAGTTGCTCGAATTGGCCCACCCAAATCAGCCGCTGCTCTATCGATTGTCTCGTGAAGCTCCGGGCACCTATCACCACAGCATCATGGTGAGCAATTTGGCCGAGAGTGCGGTTGAGCACGTGGGAGGGGACCCACTCTTCACGCGCGTCGCAGTCCTGTACCATGACATCGGCAAAGTGCTACGGCCCAGTTTCTTTGTCGAGAATCAAGCCAACCGGGCCAACGTGCATGATGCGCTCGACCCGCGCACGAGTGCCCGAATCATTCAAGAGCACGTACTGGATGGCGTTCGTTTGGGCAAGAAGGCGCATTTGCCGCAAACGATCATCGACGTGATCCAGCAGCACCATGGCACGTCATTGATCAAATACTTCTACACCGAAGCACTCAACAACGGCGAAGACGTCGACGAGTCCGACTTTCGCTACCCGGGCCCCAAGCCGCAGACCAAAGAGGCTGGCGTCATCATGTTGGCGGACAGTGTCGAGGCCGCGGTGCGGGCCGCTTCACAGTCGGGCAAATTGTACGAAGAGCAGACGCCGGCGGATGGCAAGACGGTGCGGCGCGCTGCCAAGTTGCAGCAGATTGTTGACGGCGTAATCAAGTCGCGCCTCGACGATGGCCAAATGGACGAGTGTGACCTGACGCTCAAACAGATCGAACAGATTCGAACGGCCTTCGTTTCCAACCTCGAAGGCATCTACCATCCGCGCGTCGAATACCCTGAATTGAAGGTACCGCTGCCGAACGCTAAGGCGAGTGCAAAGTCGCCCGTCGAAGCGTCATAGTCGATGCCTCAGGCAGCTCCACTCGAAATCGGGGTCACCATCAACGTTGACGCACCCACGATCGATGTGGAGCGGCTCTCTGGACTCTTGCGATTCGCGTCGAACGAAGAGAACCGCACAGGCGAGGTTGGAATCTGGATCTGCAGCGACGATGAGATCGCCGATCTTCACTTGCGCTACATGGGCATTCCTGGCCCGACAGACGTCATTAGCTTTCCGGGTGACACGTCCTATCTGGGCGATATCGCGGTTTCGTACGAGACCGCGCGGATTCAGGCGGTCGATGCGGAGCACTCGACGCAAAGGGAGATCGCATATCTCACTCTGCACGGACTGCTGCACCTTCTGGGGTACGACGATCTGACGCCGCAAGAACGCGAGCGCATGCTGAACCGTCAAGACGAGATCATTGACGCCTTCGAGCGGGAGACGTCTGATGCCCGGTAGCAACGCTCCGACGATCAGCCTGATCCTCACGGTCAAGGACGAGGCAGCCAGTCTACCTGCATTCTTCGAGTCGCTGGACGCTCAAACCGTGCAGCCGGGCGAGGTGATTCTGGTCGACGGTGGCTCCAGCGACGAGACGCTTGACGTAGCTCGATCCTGGAAGACCAGCCTTCCATTCATCATCGTCTCGGAACCGGGAGCCAATATCTCGCGAGGTCGGAACATTGCGCTGCGGCGGGCAACAGGATCGATCGTGGCGGTCACAGACGCGGGTACTCGCTTGCGACCGGATTGGCTCGAGAAGTTGGTCGAGCCGTTTCAGCGTCGTGAGAGTCAACAGCCGGACGTCGTTGCTGGATTCTTCGAGACGGATGCGGAGGATGCCTTCAGTATTGCGCTTGCGGCCACCACGTTGCCGGATATCGACGAGATTGAGCCGGATCAATTTCTGCCGTCGAGCCGGTCAGTCGCGTTCCGTCGTTCCCTGTTCGAAACTGGTTTGAAGTACCCAGAGTGGCTGGACTACTGCGAAGACCTCGTCTTCGACCTGAAGCTCAAGCGAGCCGAAGCCCGCTTCGAGTTTGCCCCCGGAGCGGTCGTCGATTTTGCTCCTCGGCCGTCAGCACGTACACATTGGCAGCAGTATTACCGCTATGCGCGGGGCGACGGTAAGGCCGGGTTGTTCTCTCAGCGGCATGCGATGCGCTACGCCACATACCTCGGCGTCTTGCCGTGGGCGGTACGCCGCCGAGACGGCATGGCAATGATTGTGTTGGGCGCGGGAGGAATCTGGTACCTGGCCAAGCCATTCCGTCGTCTGTTGCGACGGCAAGGCTCCATGCCGCCTGGTGGACTGGTGAGATCGGCCCTGATGATTCCCGGATTGCGGGTACTTGGAGATCTAGCCAAGATGGTCGGCTACCCGGTCGGTGTCTGGTGGAGGTTCCGTCGCTACGGTCTCAACCGCAACTGGAGTTCGATCCGCGATGCCGAATCAGGTACGCGAGGCGATCTCAGCCATTAGCGCAGTGCGGAGAAATTCCGCGCTCCACATCCCCGCGCGACGCCGCACTTCGGACGGTATGGACGTGACCGAGTGCTCGCGCTCCTGCGTTTCGCCCCGACCAGTCAGACAAAGTGCAATGTCCCCTTTGGTGAGGTCCAGGCGCTCACCTGGTGTCAGACGCACGACGACCGCGAATCCGTAATCGGCTCTGAGCATGGAGCGAACCTGAGCCGCTTCCAGCCTGGCGAGGGTGAGTGGCGCGTCCGGCTCGTTGGAGTCGACGCCGTTTACCGAGGCCGCATGACTGAAGGCGCGGGTGATCCCGCCTGCAAAATGCACCACCGCGGCCGGCTCCTCGGCGATCAACGATGTGATTCGTCCGCCCGCGCCAGCCTCACTGATCGCCAGCGTATCGCCAGATTCGACGATAGGGGCCAGAACAGCGGCGCCCAACGTCATTGGGTCTTCGCCGTATACACACGTGTCCAGGATTGTGCGTACCTCAACTTCAGTAAGTCGCACGGCTTTCTCGGCTGCTTCCCTATCCGACGATGCGGCAATGATGCGAATATGCACGCCGTCGTCTTTGGCGTAGGTTGCCACAACCGGATAACCGCGATGGATCACGTCGGCGATAGCGCGTTCAGCAGCCGACTCCCCGATGCCAATCGTTTTGAGGGTTTTGGAGACGTAAAACTGGTCGCCAAGACGGTGGGCGAGCCGAGGAACGGCCTGCTCGGCCCACATGCGGCGCATCTCACGTGGCACGCCCGGCATGGAGACGATCATCTTGTCTCCCCGCCGCGTGTACCAGCCGGGCGCGGTCCCCATCGGGTTGAGTAGGGCCTCGGCCGACGGAATGAGCCAGGCTTGTTTCGCGTTTTGCTCCGGCATAGGGATCGAACGAGAGCGGAAGAACCTGGCTACCACCTCGAGCAGATCTGGGTCGACCGCTGCTTCTTCCCCAAGCAGTGCCGCGACGGACTCACGCGTTAGGTCATCGTCAGTCGGGCCGATGCCACCCGTGGTGACGATGAGGTCGGCGTCCTCCCAGCCACGGCGCAAGACAGTGACGATGCGCTCCAAATTGTCGCCCACCTGGCTGACACCGACGAGCTCAATTCCAAGCGCCGACATCTCCTGCGCCAGGAATGTCGCGTTGGTGTCCGTGAGGAACCCTTCGGTCAGTTCGGACCCGATCGAAACGACTACAGCCCGCATCCGTCATTGCCTTCCGGTCGATATGTTGGACATTCCGTATCACGCCGTACGGCGGATCATAGCATGCAAACGATCGAGCCGCTTGACATCCGTGGCTGTGGACAACCACAGCAATGTGAACCGGCCAAGAACGAGAAATCCGCACGTCAACGGCCGAATTCGACCGATTCCGTGCGGATCGTTGATGCGATGAAGTACCCTCGGAGGGACTCGAACCCCCAACCCCTTGGTCCGAAGCCAAGTGCTCTGTCCGTTGAGCTACGAGGGCGCGTCGGCCGCGCCGACTGCAGCAAAGCGAAGGCAGTTCGGTGTGGCCAGCAAGGTTCAGTATAGCATAGGGGCGGGTATTTCGAAGCTGATGACTCAGTCCGTCAGGTCTGCGAGACAGCGAAACGGAAAGGGAAAAACGTGAGGGGAGCCGATATTCATGCCTGAAGAAGACGGACGTTTGTGGCAGATCGGTGAGGAAGTCATCGGTCGCCTGGACGGCATCAACTCGTTTCGGGAGCGCGCGTTGGCCGAGAGCCGTCGCGTGGTCCGTTTGAGTGCTAATGCGACGCGCGCCGTACATCGCAACGAGTTTGACACAGCCATCGAATTGCTCGAGGACGCGCGCGCCATGCGCGACTCGCTCGAAAAAGATCTGCACGACTACCCAAATCTTTACTGGACGGGCTACGTGCAGGACGCTCAAAAGGAGTATGCCGAGGCGCGCATTACGCTTGGCATCATCAGCCGACAAGGGATACCGACGCCCGACGCCCTGAACGTCGAAGATGCCGTCTTCCTCAATGGCCTTGGCGAGGCGGCGGGCGAACTCAGGCGCTACTCGCTCGACTCGATGCGCCGCCACGATCTGGCTCGCGCGTCCGAATTGCTTTCGGTGATGGATGAAATCTACGACCTCCTCGTCTCGGTCGACTATCCCGACGCGGTGACAGGCGGCCTGCGCCGCACCACCGATATGGTGCGCGGAGTATTGGAGCGAACCAGGGGGGATCTCACTCAGGCGCTGCGGCAACGTGAATTGACCGACGCACTGTCTCATGCTGAGGATGTTTTGCGGGTGAGTCAGTCTTCAGGTGAGAACTGAACCTGTTTTGAATCTACGCGTTGACTGAATATGTGAGAGCCGCCGCTCGATTGCGGCGGCTCTCACATATGTGTACATCGCTGCTACTGGGCTGGTGAGATTCCAATGCGGTACAGACCGGTTACCGACGGCGCATTGAAGACGGCTGAACCGTTCAACAAGATGTCGTAGGCGACGTCGTTCGAGACCGCGACTATTGGCGATCCGTCGACCGCGGTCACGACCGCACTGCCGAATGTATCCGGCGGAACGTCGGTCGAAGGAATGTAGACGAAGTTGCTGCCGTGAGGCTGCACCAGAATGGAGAACGGACTCCCGGCCAGGTCTCCGCCTTCGTTGTAGACCGTGATCTCCACGGTGGCGGTGTTGTCACCGGCGTTGCTGACGTTGATGCCGGAGTTGTCGCTCAACGACCCGTCTTGCGATTGCTTGAAGACGAGCGGCACGGCGACGGTACTGTCCACTGCTGGAACGGCAAGATAGGAGATGGCGTCGTCGGAAGCGTATTTCACCTCATCCACCGCCACGGCTACCGGGACGTCTGATGCGATGATGGCGCTTCCTGTGAATCCGCTTTGATTGGGTGCGGTCGACGGCGTGTAGACGTAATCAGATGAGAACGGGCCGACAATGAGCACATCGTCGTCACGCCCCGAGCCCGGATAGGAGATCGTGACGTTGGCGACCGCGTCGTTCGGGTTAGCCAGGTTGATGCCTGTGTTCCAACCGTTGTAGGCATTGAAGATGATCGGCGCTTGCAGTGGCGTCGGCCCAGTCGACTGAATCGACGCCTCGCCGCTGTTATAGGTCGACGCGACGTTGATCATGGCCATGCCGGTCGATGCCTTTTCTCGTTGCACCATGGCGGCGATGTCGCCGTCCGACGTCACTTCAGCGAAGCCAACGAATCCGTTGGAGCCGAGGGCGTCCAGCACGTCGATCGTCTGAGTGTGTCCAGCCTGCACCGCGACGGTCTCGGAGAAGATCGGCGTGCCGCTGCCACCGCCGTTGTGGTACGGATAGATGCTCAGCTTGATGTTCTTGGCGTTCAGAGAATCGTAGTTCGAAAGACGCACGTACGAGTTCCACCCATTGTTCGTTTGAACGATCGGCAGGATCCAGTTGGGTTGGTTTATGGCGTCCACACCGGGAATACCGGAGTACCCGGTGATCACCGATGCACCGCTCGACCACGGTGCCTGATCGAACGACCCACTCGCTTGTTTCACCACGACAGCCAAGGGGCATCCAGTCGATTGAATGCTCACTGCACCCCCTGGAGCAGGCAATCGAACATCTTCTGGTGATAAGTCGGAGAGTTGGTGTGGACCGATCTCGAACGAGTTGATGGTCGCCCAGCCGCCTGATTCAACCGGTACTGATATCTGGAAGTTGCAGAGCTGATCCGTTGTGTTCTGCACCTCGATATGCCCATACCATGGCCCGAGCCCGCCGATCAGATCTCCGTTCGGTACCCATGGCAGTAGCACGGTTTCCGTGTCGGTAGCGGACGCCGTCGGAATTGACAGGATGAACGCGCTGACCACGAGCAGCAATGCGAGCAGTGCCCGAAGTCGATCGGATCCCATACATTCCCCTTTCATCCCAGCGACGTCCGATTGGAGTCCCCAGTCTACTCGATAAACGTGCCGCGTGGACCGGTTGTCAACGTTGGGGGAAATTGGCGTACGGATGAGAGTTCAAAGAGGAACGGCCGCCTCATTAAGTTGAGGCGGCCGTATTTCTTCGCGAACGGTCGTGTCGTGTCGTTTGACTGCTAGGCGTAGGCCTCGATCGGCTGACACGAGCAGACAAGGTTGCGATCGCCGTAGACGTTGTCGATACGGGCCACCGGCGGCCAGAACTTGTCACCCTTAAGCCACTCTGCCGGGTAGGCTGCCTTCTGTCGTGAATAGGGCCGGTTCCACTCGTCGCCAGTCACTTGCGCCGCTGTGTGTGGAGCGTGCTTGAGCACGTTGTCCTCACGGTCCGCCAGGCCAAGCTCGATTTCAGCGATCTCATTGCGGATGGCAATCATCGCGTCACAGAACTTGTCGAGCTCGTGCTTCGATTCGCTCTCGGTCGGTTCGATCATCATGGTGCCCGGAACCGGGAAGGAGACCGTCGGAGCGTGATAGCCGTAGTCCATCAGGCGCTTGGCTACGTCTTCGACCTCGACTCCGGTACGCTCCTTGAGTGGCCGAAGATCGACGATGCACTCGTGGGCCACCATGCCGTTCTTCCCTTTGTACAGGACCGGAAAGTGCGGGTCGAGCCGTTTGGCGATGTAGTTGGCGTTCAGGATCGCGACCTGGCTGGCTTTCTTGAGCCCCGCTGCTCCCATCATCGCGATATAGCTGTACGGGATCGGCAAGATGCTCGGGCTGCCCCATGGCGCCGACGCGACTGGACCGATGCCTTCGCTCCCACCGGTCGCGATGACCGGATGCGACGGAAGATATGGCGCCAGATGCGACTTGACGGCGATTGGTCCCATGCCCGGTCCACCGCCGCCATGCGGGATGCAGAACGTCTTGTGCAGATTGAGGTGGCAAACGTCGGCGCCAAACTCTCCGGGCCGTGTCAAGCCAACTTGAGCGTTCATGTTGGCGCCGTCCATGTAGACCTGTCCGCCGTGCTCGTGCACGACGTCGCAAATTTCGGTGATGGCTTCTTCAAAGACCCCGTGCGTGGATGGGTAGGTCACCATCAGCGCCGCCAGCCGATCGTTGTGCTCCTCGGCTTTGGCGCGCAGGTCGTCGATCTCGATGTTGCCGTTGGAATCGCAGGCGACCACCACAACCTTCAGTCCGGCCATCACGGCGCTGGCTGGGTTGGTGCCGTGTGCGGACGACGGGATCAAGCAGACGTTGCGATCTCCCTGACCGCGATGCTCTTGGTAGCGCTTGATCACCAGTAGCCCGGTGTATTCACCCTGCGAACCCGCGTTGGGCTGCAGTGAGACCGCATCGAAACCGGTGATCTCGGCCAGCATTCCTTCGAGGCGGCTGGTCAGTTCGCCATAACCCGCGGCCTGCTCCACCGGAACGAAGGGATGGATTTTGCCGAACTCTGGCCAGGTAATGGGCTCCATCTCGGCCGTGGAATTGAGCTTCATGGTGCAGGAACCGAGCGGAATCATCGACGTCGTGAGCGAGAGATCCCGCTGCTGCAATCGGCTGATGTAGCGCAGCATCTCGGTCTCTGAGTGATAACTGTTGAAGACCGGATGGGTCAGATATGGCGTGTCTCGGGAAAGAACGGCGGGAATCGCGGTTTCGCTGCTCTGAACGAGCTCATCGACCGTGAATTCGGGAGCACGTCCGCCGTTGAAGACTTCGAGCAGATCCTGCAGATCGCCAGCGTTGACCGTCTCGTCCAGTGCAATGCCCACCGTTTGGTCGTCGATCGGCCGCAGATTGATTTCGCGTGCTTCAGCCGCGCTCAGGATGTCTGAGGACTGCTTGTCGCCAAGCCCGACGCGCAAGGTATCGAAGTAGGTTCCCCCGACTTCGTAGCCAAGACGCGTCAATCCGGTTGCCAGAGCTGAGGTGGCGAGGTGGACGCGCTCAGCGATGCGCTTCAGGCCGTCAGGCCCGTGATAGACGGCGTACATACCGGAAATGATCGCCAGCAGCACCTGGGCCGTGCAAATGTTGCTGGTCGCTTTTTCGCGGCGGATGTGCTGCTCACGCGTCTGCAGCGCCAACCGAACCGCCGGATGACCTTCGATGTCCTTGGAGAGACCGACGATTCGGCCCGGCATCTGCCGCTTGTAGGCGTCGCGGGTGGCCATATAGGCGGCATGCGGACCGCCGTAGCCCATCGGAACGCCAAATCGCTGCGTGTTGCCAACCACGATGTCCGCGCCGAATTCGCCCGGGGCCTTGAGCAGCAACAGACTCAGGATATCTGCAGCGACCACGACGAGCGTGTTACTTTCGTGGGCTTTCGCGGCGAACTCGGAGTAATCGTAGATCGTTCCATCGGTGGCTGGGTATTGGAGAAGCGTGCCAAAGACTGGCGTGGAGAAATCGAACGTGCGGTGGTCGCCGACAATAACTTCGATGCCATGCGAGCGGGCTCGCGTCTTGACGACCTCAATGGTCTGCGGGTGACACAGCTCGGAGACGAAGAAAGCTTCATCGAGATCCCGACCGCGTCCCTTCACGGCATAGCTGAGAGCCATGGCCTCAGCCGCGGCGGTGCCCTCATCAAGAAGAGAAGAATTGGCGATCTCCATGCCGGTGAGATCCGACACTACCGTCTGGAAATTGAGGAGCGCTTCGAGTCGTCCCTGCGCGATTTCAGCCTGGTAAGGAGTGTACTGCGTGTACCATCCCGGGTTTTCGAGAATGTTGCGCAGAATCACGGGTGGTGTGATCGTGTCTGAATACCCCATCCCGATGTAGCTGCGGAAGACCCGGTTCTTGTCGGCCATCCTGCGCATGTCGCCGAGAATCTCGTATTCGCTGCGACCATGCTCTCCGATGTTGGGATCGACCTTATCGAAGGTCAATGGACGCGGCGTGCGAATCTGCTGTGGAATCGTGGCATCGATGAGGCCGTCGAGCGAGGCGAATCCGAGGAGATCGAGCATCTCCTTGATTTCATGCTCGCGCGGTCCAATATGCCGGGTTACGAATGAATCTGTATAATCGAGGCTCTTCATCTCCGCTGTACCCATCACTCCCGTTGGCTCATCCATCGATGTACAGGACACGCATACCGCCTGAGAATCCCAGACGTGGCGCAGAATCCATCCGTCATGATACTACAGGTGCCTACTGACTCAATCCCGATCGACTGATGCCGCCTCAAAGACCGAAACGCGCCCGAGGACGGCGTCGGGTCGGTGACACAGCGACGCCAATCCCAGCTTATATCCATGCTTGACAAACTAATGACTTTAGCTTATGATGCCCTCAACATAGCAGATAGAAACGCGTCAAACGTGAGGATGAACGATGCGCAGTACTCAAATCAGCGACAACGCCACGCAGCTGACCCGATGGCCGTTACTCTTTCCAGTCAACGTCTATTTGGTGCGCGAGGATGATGGATTCACACTCATCGACACCGCGGTCGGCGGCAGCCAGAAGGGCATCCTCAAGATCGCCGCGGAACTTGGCGCACCCATCGTTCGCATTGTGCTGACTCACGCCCACGGCGATCATGTGGGGGCACTCGACGCACTGCATCAAGCATTGCCCGACGCTGAGGTGTTGACCACTTCTCGTACCGCACGATTTCTGACCGGTGACTTTTCGCTGGACCCCGACGAAGACCGCGGGAATCTGCCGGGCTCCTTCACCGCTCGCTGCACAGTGCCGGATCGGCATATCTCCGCCGGTGAGCGCATCGGTTCGATCGAGGTCATCTCCGCCCCCGGCCATTCTCCGGATCACGTCGCCTTTCTCGACCTGCGCGACCGCACGTTGTTCGCCGGCGACGCGTTTCAGACCAGAGCCGGTATCGCAGTTTCAGGGACAGTCCGGCCCCTCTTCCCGTTTCCAGCCATGGCGACGTGGGACAAGGACATCGCCCTGCAAACGGCACGACAGCTGCAACAGCTCCTGCCGAGCCGCCTGGCAGTTGGTCACGGCTCGTTCCTGGCGGATCCGAACGATCAAATTTCGCGCGCGATCAGCGACGCTGAGCGGCGCCTCAATGCGAAGGTTCGACATGCCAGCTAGGGCTGGACTGGACCGAGACTCGGTCGTTCGAGCGGCCGCGGATCTTCTCGATGAGGGGCCAGGGCATATGCTTACCCTGTCAGAGCTCGCGACGAAACTCGGCGTGAGAACTCCGTCCCTCTACAATCACGTCGAAGGGCTCGAGGATCTGTATCAGGCGGTTGCCCTGTACAGCACCCGCGAACTCGGTGCCTGCATCGGCCGAGCGGCAATCGGACGTGCAGGCGAAGACGCGATCTTCGCCATCGCGGATGCCTATCGTGGGTTTGCCATAGAAAAACCGAATCTCTATCTCACGTCGCAACGAGCTCCCGGCCCGGCGGAGCCATCGCGAGCGGCAGTGAGCGACGAAATTCTCGACGTGCTGCGTCGCGTGCTGGCGCCGTTCGCACTGCCGGAAGACGCCCAGATCCATGCCATGCGGGCTCTGCGTAGTTTGATTCATGGGTTCGTCTCGCTGGAACTGGTCGGGGGGTTCGGCATTCCAATCGACGTCGACCAGAGTTTCCACTTTCTGGTGGCGATGTACGCTGCCGGGCTGCGACGGGACGGAGAGCGAGGAACATGATCGCTGTTAGGGGTGGAAATCTCGCACTGAGCTTTCTGATCGAGCTCGGACTCCTTGCCGCTCTCGGCTACTGGGGCTACGAGTCGACGAGCAACTTCTGGCTAGGGGTCTTGCTCGGGATGCTCCTCCCAGTCATCGCGGCGGTCGTCTGGGGCGTCTTTATGGCCCCCAGAGCCTCCGTTCCGGTGCCGGAGCCATGGCATACGATCTTCGCGCTGGCACTCTTTGCGTTGGCGACAGCCGCCCTTTTCGCGTCAGGGCAGTCCGTACTCGCACTGGTATATGCGGTGCTTGTCCTGCTGAATCAAGCGGTCAGGTTCGCCGTGCGCCCTCGCCTTCAATCCTAGTCAGCCCCGTCTCCATGGCTACTCCTATTCCAGTCCGGCGTTCCCCACATGGCCACCGAGTCGTGCGTGAGCTTCGTCATTCACACGATCAGTCTCGCGAAGAGTTGGCTGGATCTGGCGACGATTCATGCGCGGTCACGCTCGCGATTCGTGGGTCGCTCACGGTCAAATTGGACTGCGTAGTTCTGTTAGAATCCAGCAATCGATGCAACTACGATCCTAGTCCTCAGGAGCAATGATGTCGGGCAAGACGTATTACGGCGGCCAGGCGGTGATGGAAGGCGTCATGATGCGCGGACGCTCTTCCATGGCGGTCGCGGTGCGCGCGCCGAACGGCGAGATCGCCGTTTACCACGAAGCGCTTTCGGGAAGCGATGTCGTCAGGCGAGTACGGCCGTGGCCGCTGATTCGCGGCGTCTTCATGTTGTGGGACACCATGGTGTTGGGGATGCGCGCGCTGGTCTTCTCCGCCAACGTCGGTTTGACGGAGGAGACGGACGAACGCTCGGACGAGCCGCCCGAGACGCTGTCGGGCATCGCGTTGTGGGCCACCGTGGCGGTCTCGATCCTCTTTTCGATCGGGCTCTTCTTTGTACTGCCGCTGGTTGCCATTCATTTTCTCGATCAGTACATCTCGAGCTCGATTGTGAGCAACGTGGTTGAGGGGCTCATCCGCCTCAGCCTGCTTGTCGGCTATATGCTCGTTTTGCGTTCGGTCAAAGACGTGCGACGCGTCTTCCAGTTTCACGGAGCAGAACATAAGACGATCAATGCCTACGAAGCAGGCGATCCTCTAGACGTCGAGCATGTGCGTCGACATTCGCTGCAGCACACGCGTTGCGGCACCGGCTTTCTCTTGGTCGTCGTGCTCATCTCGATCGTCATCTTCGCGCTTTTGGGCCGGCCAGATTTCTTGTGGCGCGTGATGTCTCGCATTTTGCTGGTACCGCTGATTGCCGCGATCGCCTATGAGTTCATCAAATGGTCCGCCGGGCATGACCAAAACCGCTTCGTTCGCATCTTGATCGCTCCAAGCATGGCACTGCAGCGCCTGACGACCAGCGAGCCGGACGCATCCATGCTCGAAGTGGCCATCGTTTCACTGAAGCGTGTGCTGGTCACCGAAGAGGCGTGGCCGCGCATCGAAGTCGAGCGAACCGGAATTATTCAAGTGGACGAAACAGGCCGCATCCTTCCAATTGCGGATGGATTGCCTGAACCGCGCATCGCCGGAGACTGAACTGGTCCGATCGATGGAAGTCTCCGAAAGATGGGGAAAGGGAGATACGTGGCGGACGACTCCGCAAATGGGCATGTGAAGCTATGGGGTGGCCGATTCAGCCAGCCGACGAATGAGCTTGTCGATCGCTTGAACGCGTCGTTACCGTTCGATCGCAGATTGGCAGGCCAAGACATTCGTGGGTCGATTGCCCACGTCCGCATGCTCGCCCAACAGGGTATCGTCAGTCAGCCGGATGGCGAAGAGATCGAGGGCGGACTGCACCAGATTCTCGACGAAATCGAGGCTGGCACCTATGACTTCCGACTGGAAGACGAGGACATCCACCTGAGTGTTGAGCGGCGCCTTCGCGAGCTGATCGGCTCGGTGTCAGGGCGACTGCACACGGCACGCAGCCGCAACGACCAAATCGCGCTCGACTTTCGCTTCTGGACACGGGATGCCATCGTGGAGTTGGCCGGCGGCGTCGTGAACGTCATAGACGCCTTTCTGAACGTCGCCGAGCGCTATCCCAATACGATACTTCCGGGTTACACGCATTTGCAGCGAGCACAGCCGGTCTTGCTGTCGCATCACTTCCTGGCCTACGTCGAGATGCTGTTTCGCGATCTGGATCGGCTCCGGTCCGCCTTCAAGCGGGTCAATCGATCGCCGCTGGGGGCGGGTGCGCTCGCCGGCGGAACGTATCCTGTCGATCCTCAGTTCGTGGCTGACCTCCTCGGGTTCGACGGTTTGTGCGCCAATTCACTGGATGCGGTTTCGGATCGTGATTTCGTCATCGATCTGCTTGCGGCCTGCAGTGAACTGATGATGCACCTCTCGCGCCTCGCCGAAGAACTGGTCATTTGGTCCTCATCCGAGTTTGGATTCATCGAGCTCGCCGACGCGTTCGCCACTGGCAGCAGCATCATGCCGCAGAAGAAGAATCCGGACGTCGCCGAGCTCATCCGCGGCAAGACGGGGCGCATATACGGCCACCTCATGGGCATGCTGACGACGGCTAAGGGTCTCCCTCTCTCGTACAACAAAGATCTGCAGGAGGATAAGGAAGGCGTTTTCGACACCTTCGACAACGTCAGCTTGATCCTGGAGGTCCTGCCGCCAATGTTGCAGACGGCCGAGTTTCGCTCGGAGCGCATGCGCACCGCCGCCGCGGGCGGGTTTTCGCTGGCCACCGACGTTGCCGATCACCTGGTGCGAGCCGGAACTCCGTTCCGTGACGCGCACGAGATCGTGGGTCGAGTGGTGGCGTATTGCGTGGCGCACGGGAAGGACTTTCCCGATCTGACACCTGCCGAATGGCGCGGTTTCTCCGAGATTCTGGCCGAGTCGCCGCCGCCGTTGACACCGGAAGACGCAGTGGCTGCTCGTGAGATGCCGGGCGGTACTGGTCCGGGTCACGTCGCCGAAGCGCGGGCTCACGCTCGAACCGAGCTGGGCGCTTGGATCGGCTGGCTCAACGAGCGGCGCGAAGCACACCAGCACGTCGATATGCGACTCGGGATTAAGGACAGCGGACGTGACGCTCTTTAATCCGAGTCGATCTGAGTCGCCGTCGAACAGCCCTGTCCGCGCTTGGGTCGCCGATTGGCGCGACGCGCGTCCGCCGGTTTATGCCATTCGGCAGGAGGTCTTCGTCGAAGAGCAGCACCTGACGAACTCCGTCTACGATGATCCCGACGACGAGCTCAGCGTGCATGTACTGGCCGCCATCGACAGCCAGATCGTCGGTGTCGGTCGAGTCACCTACCTCTTCGACGATGCGCAGATCGCCTGGGTCGCGGTTCGTCGCACCGTACGTCGTCATGGCGTTGGGCAGGCGATCATGCGCCGCCTGATGTCTGCCAGTATCGACCATGGCGCGGCTGTGCTCAGCCTGAATGCGCAGACGCACGCGCTCAGTTTCTATCGACAGCTGGGATTCCAACCGGTTGGGCGTCGCTTCCATATGGGTGGCATCGAACATCAACACATGATCATCGAAGTGGTTGAACCTCTGGCTCGATCCCCGCGTCGCTAAGTTCCTACTCCTCTCCCATTCCCCACGCTATCCTCCTGGTATAAGTTCAGTCAGCGAATGGCTCCGCGAGCCGTATCCGCGTCAAACGCCGCTGACGAGTCATCCAATTCAGGTGACCATTGATGATAGGAGTGCGACGTGCCCACGATTCCGTATTTTCCCGAAGAAGAGGCTGACGACGAGGTCCGCGAACTGTATCAGGAGATCAAGGACGGATTCGGCGCCGGGCAGGTTCCTAACGTCTATCAAGTTCTCGGCAACAACCCGAGCGTGCTGAAGGCAGCCATCGAAAACCGGCGCAGCGTCATGAATCAGGGCGAGCTAGATTCCATGCTGAAGGAGTGGCTCGCCTGGGCGACCGTGACGATGTCGAACAACGTCTTCGGCATTCGGATCCACACGGCACGTCTGAAGAAAATGGGGATAAGCAATGCGCAGATTCTGGAGGCACTTTCGGTCCTCCAGTATTTCAGTGGTATCTCGACGATTATCAACGGCCTGGCGATGGACGACGATGTCAATCATGACGTGATGGATTACCTGGACCGCGGATAGGTCGGGCTACACGTCCACCGAAGCTTCGCTCTGGTCGGCAAGGGCATCGACGGCTTGCAGCGCCTCGGCGTCGACGAGCGGGAGGAAGCCAATCGACAGCGACTGCTCGACGATGTCGCGTCGTACCAGGCGCTCCGCATCGGCCAGCGCGTCACGTAGCGGATGATCGGGCATGGCCTGCCCCAACATTTCGCGCACCTGGCGCATGATGTCGATGGTCTTGTTGAAAGAAAGTACGAGATCGCCCTCGCTCAGCTCGATCTGCTCCAGAATACGAGCCATCGAGGAGCCGTGGCACCAGGCGCGCATGGCGCCGTAGAAACCTTCGCTGTGTCCGGAGGTGATGAAGAGTCCATTGCTCCGTTCGGCCGAGAAGACCTCCTGCTCGAGGTCATCGAGCCGCCGCCTCAAGAGCACCAGGCGGTTCGGCATGGTGAATGAGTTGCCGAAGCGAAAATCCCGGTCGTAGGCGAACCAGGAGAACACCTCAGCCAGATTCGGTGCCGAGAGCCGTTCGAGAAATCCGCGATCCACCATCTCACACAGGATCAGTCCATGGGTGTCGAATACGTTGGCCAACGTATCGGCCTTCGCGGTCGGATAGCCGCGGTGCAGGTATCCGAAGCGATGAAGAACATCTCGAATGCCGCGTATCAGCCGGCGGATGCGTTCCTCCTCGCTGGTTTGCTCTCTCCCAAGTTCGGTTTGTATGGAAGCGCGCTCATGCTCGAGGGACGACATCTTCTTGAGGTTGGCCTGATGCTCCTTGCGCCGCGGACACGTGTGACACGGATGATTGGTCCGAGTTTGGGTGAGTGCTCGAATCTGCTCGCGAACTTCAGCGACGTCCGACTCGATCGAGACACGCTCTTTACCGAGGCGGCGGTCCATTTCTTTGCGGTGTTCGGCCGCCACGGCATCCAAATCCGGGAGATCCAGATGACCGATCTGCTCCCATATTGCGTCGAGCTCGGCTTCACTGACGATCGATAGTACGTCAATATCGGCGGTCTCGATCGACTCCAGGGAATTGGGTAACGTGATTGGGTTGCCTGGAGCGGGCAGGTAGTCGATTTGGCGGTACTCCACAACGAGCTCGATCGAGCTCTGGGTCAGAAACAGCCCTACGCCGCCCTGACTGCCGCGACCAAGATAGACCGCCCAACCCGCGTCCCGCAGGTGCACGGGCGTTCCGGCATCGAGGTCCTTGAAGACACGACGAAGCGCCGGCCTTCCCGGCTCCGGCCAGGGACGGTCGTCGAGTCGCAAGCGCATTTCATGAATTTCGCGTTGCACGCGGCGCTCGCGGCCCCGCAGCGTGTTGATCGATGAGTTGATGCCACGATAGTCGTCGAGTAGTTCGTCGCCCGCGTCGAGGCCGATCAGGCAGCCTTTCGGCACCTCGTCGATTTCCTGGCCCTTGTCGAGCGCGAAATCCTCCAGGTCGCGGATGCGCCGCGCAGTCTGGAATTGGAAGAGGGATTGTTGCAGCATATGGCGCACGCGATTGCCATATGGCGGATCCCACAGATTCAGGACGGTGTTGTAGCGAATCGCGAAAGAACTACGCACCGGCAACAGATCTCCGGTGGCGATTTCGAGCGTGTCCTTGAACGAAATCCAGGGGCTATTCGGGACGACGATGTTGCCGAGTGCGTCCATTCCGCGCCGTCCTGCACGTCCCGCCATCTGCTGAAACTCGTTGGGGGTCAGCAGTCTGCGACGCCGACCGTCCCATTTGCTCAGGCGGCCGATGACCACCGACCGGGCCGGCATGTTGACGCCCAGCGCCAGAGTGTCAGTGGCAAAGACGACCTGCATCAGACCTTGACTGAAGAGGACTTCAACCAGCTGCTTGAGGAGCGGCAGGAGGCCTGCATGGTGGAAGCCGATGCCCTGCCGAGCCAGCGCAACGATGGACTGTACTTGCTGAAGCTCGCGGTCTTCGACGCGCAACCCATTGAGGTAGGTCGAGATGACGTGTTCGATGCGCCGTCGCGTGTCGTCGTCACGTACGAGCTGCGGGCGCATGACTGACAGCCGTTGCGCGAAATCTTCGCAGTCGCGACGGCTGAAGAGGAAGTAGATGGCCGGCAGCATGTTGTCTGTCGCCAGCGTCTGGACGATCTCCCACGGTTGGGGCTCGGTCTCCTCGATCTGACGGCGTGTCTCGGCGGTAAACCCGCCCTGGCTGACGCGGCGCCTGATCTCCCCGCCAGTGTGCGGAAAGTCGGCGACCTGGTCTCCCGCATGGTCGATCACAAGGCGCAGCTTGTGATCGAGGTAGTAATAGAGGGCCAACGGCACGACGCGGGTAAAATTCGTAATCAGTCGAATAGGCCGGTGCGTGCGCGTGATCCAGTCGGCGATCTCCTGCGCGTTCGAAACGGTGGCCGAGAGACAGATCAGCTGAATGTGATCGGGGCAGAGGATGATCGCCTCTTCCCAGGTCGTTCCACGTTCTGGGTCGGCGATGTAGTGCACCTCATCGAAAATGATGCAGTCGACTGCATCCAGCTCCCATGGAGACTGCAAGAGCATGTTGCGCAACACTTCGGTCGTCATGACTATGATGCGCGCACGCGGATTCTCCGTGACGTCGCCGGTCAGCAGACCGACCTCATCACCGTAGATGGCGCGCAAGTCACGAAATTTCTGATTGCTCAGCGCTTTGATCGGCGTGGTGTACATCACCTTGCCGCCCCGGTGGGACGACTCGTAGACACCAAATTCCGCAACAACTGTCTTGCCCGTGCCCGTGGGTGCGGCCACCATAACCGAGTCGCCAGCCAGGAACGTGCGAATGGCGTCGATCTGATATGGATCGAGTTCGAACGGATAGAACGCTTTGAATTGATCGATGGCGCTCTCTTGGTTGGAGTCCTGATGCATGAGGCGAGTGTTTCTCCGACCCGATCCGCGCCACTACCGTTTCGCAGGACGGATAGGAGGGGCCGGACGGGCTGTTCGATCGAGTTGTCGATCCGCTTGGCGGTCGATCGCGCTATACGTTTACCGCGATCAATCAGTGAATTCGCGCTCGAATCCCCAGGCGCGGCGCTTGCGGTCAGTATAGCATCAGCCCATCTCCGCGTTGAAATCCACGAACAGCCCTGCGAATCGGGGCGAGCGCCACGTATGCTAGTATTGGCCGCCGCGAGGCAACTATTGACTCAACCGGGGGATCAGGATTGAACGTCGGCATCCTTGCGCATCTGCTCGATTTACGGCCTGGCTATCGTCAGGCGGGCGTGAGCCGTTACATCGAGTATCTCTTGCGCGAACTGCCGACGGCCTCACCCCATCGGTTCATCGTGTACGCTGGACGACACTCCCACGGCGGAGGCGCGGACCTTCGCGATCGTCCAGGACTCCGCTTTACGACAAGCCTCGTTCCGACGGGCCGCCCCGAGACGCGCATCGTATGGGAGCAACTGTGCGCCCCGTTTCATCTCGAGCGGGACAAGATAGACGTTGTGCATGGCACCGTAAACGTCGTGCCGATTGTCAGCGGTCGGCCGACCGTAGTGACCGTCCACGATCTCGCGTTCCTGCGCTATCCGGAGCAATACCCCGGATTCAAGCAGCGCTATCTGAGTTCGATGACTCGAAGGTCGGTGGAGCATGCCGATCGTGTCATCGCGGTGTCAACGAACACGCGTTCAGACGTCATCCATTTCTATAAGGTCGAGCCCGACCGTGTGGTGGTCGTTCCGAATGGTCTCGATCCATCAATGAAGTCAGTTGAGGATCCGGGAGCATTAACCGCTTTCCGCCGAAAGCACGAATTGCCAGAGCAATTCATTCTGTTTCTTGGCACCCTTCAGCCTCGTAAGAACCTGATCGCGTTGATGCGGGCTTGGGCACGGCTCGATCCAACTACGCGACTGCCCCTCGTCGTCGTCGGTGCGCAGGGCTGGATGTACGAGCCGATACTGGATGAGGCACGCGCGCTTGGTGTGGCCGGGGAGATCGTCTTCAAGGGTTTCGCGGAGTCGCGCGATCTTCCATACTGGTACAGTGCCTCGACGATCTTCGTCTATCCATCACTTTACGAAGGATTCGGGATGCCGGTTGTCGAGGCAATGGCCTGCGGGGCGCCGGTGATTGCATCCAATACGTCGTCACTGCCGGAAGTTGCTGGAGATGCCGCGATCCTGGTCGATCCATCGAATATCGGCGCGATCGGAGATGCGATTCAGGCGCTGACTGATCAAGAGAACCTGCGCCGGTCAATGCGCGAGCGTGGCTTCGTGCAGGCGTCACAGTTCAGTTGGCACAGAACCGCTCGCGAAACCGCCAGCGTGTATGAGCAGGCCGCCAAAGAATATCGGGCGAAACGAAAGGACTAGACGCGGGCAATGCGGATACCTTCAGGTGGACGCCCGGTCAACGAAATCGACGAGTTTGACCTGATCGAGTCGATCAGAAAGACCCTCATCCTGCATAAGACGCGTCGTCTTACGCTCGGCATCGGCGACGACGCGGCCGTCTGGAAACCGCGTCCGGGTCATGAACTGGTCATCACCAATGACATGCTCATCGAGAACGTCGACTTTCGCGTTCCGTGGGTTGATTTTCGCGATCTCGGACACAAAGCGCTGGCCGTCAATTTGAGCGACATTGCCGCGATGGGCGCGTTGCCGCGTGTCGCGATCGTCTCTCTCGGCCTACGCGGCGACGAACGAGACCGCGAGGTGATCGAGTTCTATCAGGGCCTCAATGGTTTGGCGCGCCAGTTCAAAACCATCATCGCCGGTGGCGACATCAGCGATTCGCCGCTCGGAATCGTGATTTCCGTGACGGTCCTGGGAGAAGCGTCGATGGCGGGCAAACCGCTGATGCTCCGCTCCGCGGCCAGGGCGGGCGACGTCATCGCGGTCACCGGCCCGCTGGGCATGGCTGCCGCCGGACTGCGAATCTACCAGCACGATCTGCGGGAGATCGATGGTGCTCCTGCGATGCGGGCGCGATTCGATCGACCAACCCCGCGTGTCCGAGAGGGACGGCTCTTGGCTCGCTGCGGCGTCCGCGCGGCAATTGACATAAGCGACGGGCTCCTTGGCGATCTTCCCAAACTGTGTGATGCGTCGTCCGTTTCCGCGCTGATCGACGCCACCAAGATTCCGATTCCATCGGCGATTCGATGGTCGTTCATTGACTGGTTCGACGTCGCCACTCGCGGAGGTGAGGACTTCGAGCTTCTTTTCAGCGCCAGTCCAACCGTCTTCCATCGCGTATGCCGTGCGTTCCGCCGCGCGGGATTCCCCGAACCGGTCCGCATCGGCGAGATGCAGGTAGCCGGAGCCAACGGACCGGAGATCAGGCTGCGGCAACAGGACGGACGCGTCGAGCCCATCGAACCGGGTGCGTTCGTCCACTTCGGACCGAAGAGCTAGACGCAAGACCGTGGCCAGTCCGATGAGTCTGGTTCTCAGCAACGGAAGATTTTCGGCCGACGACAAAGAACCGGAGGTGGTCAGTGAACGACGTTGACCTGTGTTACATGTCGGCCAGCGATCTGCGCAAGGAATATTCTCGGCGTGGCCTCTCGCCGGTCGAAGTGACTCGCGCCGTCCTGAATCGCATCGGCTCGCTCAACCCGAAGCTGAACGCCTTTGTCACGGTCACTCCCGAGCGAGCCATGGCGGACGCTCTGTGTGCTGAGGACGCATACGCGGCAGGCGGCGACGTGCCAATACTGGCAGGCATCCCCTATTCATTAAAGGATCTGACTCCAACCAAGGGAATTCGCACGACCAAAGGTTCGCGCTTGTGGCGCGACTGGGTGCCGGACTTTGACACGCCCATCGTCGAACGTCTGACGCGGGCCGGTGGTGTGCTCCTCGGCAAAACAAACACTCCGGAGCTCGGATGGAAGGGCGAGTCGACCAATCCGCTGGTTGGATCCACCTTGAACCCCTGGAACCTGGAGCGCACTCCCGGTGGATCGAGTGGCGGCGCCTCGGCGGCAGTTGCCGCCGGTCTTGGTCCGCTTGCTCAGGGAACCGACGGCGCAGGATCGATTCGCATCCCGGCTTCATTCACGGGCATATTCGGGTTCAAGGCATCGTTTGGGTTGGTTCCGTATTACCCACCCAGCGCGGTCGAAGCTCTGGCTCATGTGGGACCGATGACGCGCACCGTGCGTGACGCGGCCATGATGTTGAATGCGATGGCGGGACCCGATTGGCGTGATCGCAATTCCATCGACCGCCGCGACCGCGACTACGTCTTCGCGTGTGAGGGCGGGGTTCGAGGCATGCGAGTAGCGTGGAGCCCGAACCTGGGCTTCGCCAGCATCGATCCAGAGGTGCTCGCGATCGTAGAGCGAGCGGTTGGCGCTTTTCGCCATTTGGGAGCCGAGGTTGTCGAGATCGATCCTGGCCTCGAGGATCCGTGGGAACCTCTTTCAGTTATTTGGGCGACGGGAATGGCCGCCGGACACCGTGACGATTACGCCGAAGTCCGATCGGATATTGATCCTGGCCGGGCAAAGGTCGTCGAAGAAGGATTTCTTTACTCAGGCGTCGATCTGACCGCGGCCAACAACTACAAGGCGCTGTTCGCCGAGAAGGTGCTCGGTCTGGTTGAGCGGTTCGATTTCATGGTCACACCGACGGTGCCCATCACGGCGTTTCCGGCCGGGCAGGATCAACCGGGAACGGTTGCGGGAAAGGCGACCAGCTATCTCAGCTGGACTCCGTACACGTACGTCTTCAATCTGACCGGGCAGCCGGCGGCGACTGTTCCGTGTGGTTTCGCCTCTAATGGGCTGCCGGTTGGCTTGCAGATCGTCGGACGTTGGCGCGACGACGCCACGGTGCTGCGAGCGTCCGCCGCGTTCGAAAGCGCTCGGCCGTGGTCAGAGCCGCGACCACCGCTTGACTGATTTTCGGCGGTGGCTCGCTTGTCGTGACGATGCGCGCGCGGCTATGATGGGCCGGCGGCCGATACTGGTGGAAAGTCGGCACTCGCGGTCTGTACCGCTCAGTTTGCATCTCCCGTTCCGAAAGGTTGTTCGCGATGCCTCCGCGCCGTGCGGCGCTTGACGTCATTTCGCACAGTCCAGATCAAACGCGGCAGATCGGCCATCGAATCGGCCGTTTGGTTCGGGCTGGTGATGTCATTCTGCTGGCAGGGCAGGTCGGGGCAGGAAAGACCACGCTCGTTCAAGGTCTTGCGCGTGGTCTGAACGTCGAGGGATACGTGCAGAGCCCGACTTTCGCGCTCGCTGCGGAACACTCCGGTAGGACGGCTGACGAGCGGCAGGTCGTTCTCTATCATCTCGACTTCTATCGGCTCGAAGGAGTGCAAGATTTTGACACATTCGGGTACGAGGAGTATCTCGATGCTGAGGACGGCATTGTGGTGATCGAGTGGCCGGAGAGGCTGCCCACGTCGTCCTTCGACCAATACCTGTTGATAGAGCTGCGCCATCTGTCGGATTCGAAGCGTCGTCTCGTGTTTCGCCCCAATGGAGATCGCTACAGCGAGATGGTTGAATCGCTCAGAGTGGAGGTATCCGGTGCCCAGCGACGGCCGCACCCTGCTCGCGATCGATAGCTCGACTCCGGTCACGGGGCTTGCGCTGTATGATGGCGAAACCTGTAGCGAGCTCGTCTGGAACGCCGGGCGTAACCAGACGACGTCGTTGAGCGCCCAGATGATGTATCTGCTGGAGCTTAGCGGTCTCGAACTACGCGACCTTGGTGCCGTCGCCGTGGCGATCGGCCCAGGAAGCTTCAACGGACTTCGGGTTGGACTCAGCGTGGCCAAGGGGCTCTGTTATGGGCTTGGGCTTCCGATCCTGGGTGCAGGAACGCTCGATGTCGCCGCATATCCACACACGGGGCATCGCTCGCCGATTCGCGCCTTTGTTCGTGCCGGTCGTGGTCGAGCCGTGTACGCTGATTTCCGCCACCGCAATGGGCGCTGGGTGCGGACGTCGGACCTGAGCAATGCACCGCTCGACGACATCGCGGAACAGCTCTCCGAGCGCACCATCATCGTCGGAGATATGCCGCGGTCGCTGGCCGAGAAGCTCGCCCAGGAGCCGCACGCCGTCGTGCCGGACCCCGCGCTGCGTATGCGTCGACCTTCGTATCTTGCCGAAATTGGATATCATCGGTGGGAGGCGAATGATACGGATTCGCTGGAGGCACTCGAACCAGTCTACGTTCATGGCGTCGCGCCGTCAGGAGCAACCGCCACGGCGCGGAAATAGCGATTGGCTCTGAGGAAATTGCCGACCGAGCGTTGTTGGTGAGGATACTGAATCAGGGTGAACGAAGACCACCGGCAATTGGATCACACCTTCTACATCGAGACCATGCGCATCGACGACATTCCGGAAGTGTCGCGCGTCGAGCGGCGTTGCTTCAGCAACCCATGGCCCGAATCCGCGTACCGGCGAGAACTGAGAAATCCGGAAAACAATCACTATGTCGTTCTGCGTCATCGCGAACGAATCGCTCCGGAATCTGAACCGCTGCCGGAGACGCGCGGACGCCTCACGCTGCTGCCACTGTTGCGTAAGTCCGAGCGGCAAATGGCAGACCCCATCGTTGGGTTCTGCGGCATGTGGATTCTTTATGATGAGAGCCACGTGACAACCATCGGAGTCGCACCGGAGTATCGCGGGCAGGGACTCGGTGAGCTGCTGCTGCTCAGCCTGTTCGAGGAGGCGCTGCGTCGGAACTGCCAGTGGATGACCCTGGAAGTACGCGTCTCCAACGTGAGTGCCCAGGCGCTCTATCAGAAGTACGGGTTCACCAAACACGGGCTGCGACGACGCTATTACAGCGACAATGGTGAGGACGCTGACATCATGTGGTCGGCATCGCTCCACGATCCGGACTATCTTCGTCAGATCGACGGTTTGCGCGACGGCCTGCTGGCCCGCTTTCGCGCTCAAAACGTCGCAATCGAAACGCGAGATCCATGAATATCCTCGGCATCGAAACGTCTTGTGACGAGACTTCCGCGTCGATCGTGCGTGAAGACCTTCGCGTCTTGTCGAACGTCATTCAGTCGCAGATCGATTTGCACGAGCGCTATGGCGGCGTCGTCCCCGAGCTTGCCTCGAGGCGGCACATCGTCTCCATCATTCCAACGATTGATTTGGCGCTTGAACAAGCAGATACCACGCTCGATGAGGTCGATGCCATCGCCGTGACGGAAGGTCCGGGACTCGCTGGGAGTCTGCTCGTCGGCATCAACGTGGCCAAGACGCTGGCGTTGAGTCGAGGACTGCCGTTGATCCCGGTGAACCATCTCGAGGGACATATCTACGCGAATTGGCTGACGCTGAACGACGATGAGCCGTTGCCGCCGCCCGTCTTTCCGTTGGTTTGTCTGGTCGTGTCAGGTGGACATACCGAGCTGTTGCTGATGCGCGATCATGGCAGTTACGAGATGCTCGGTCGCACGATTGACGATGCCGCGGGCGAGGCGTTCGACAAGGGCGCGCGTGTTTTGGGCCTCGGGTTCCCAGGGGGGCCGGCGATTCAGAAGGCGGCTGCAAGCGGGAGAGTCGGTCAGCATCCACTCCCTCGCGCATGGTTGGGAGAGACGTATGACTTCAGCTTCAGCGGCCTGAAGACAGCTCTGTTGCGTGTGGCGGAACAGTATCATCGCCCTCGTCCGGCCCGCGCGCGAACTATCAGTGACGAACCGTTTCGCCCGTACGAGCCCATACGCTATGGGCCGAACGTGCCAGTGAACGACATCGCCGCTGACTACCAGGATGCGATTGTCGAAGTGCTGGTGGAGAAGACAGCTCGGGCGGCGCACGAGCACCGCGCCAAGACCGTTCTTCTGGCAGGCGGAGTCGCGGCGAACGAATTGCTGCGGCGGCGGCTCGCTGCCGCGGTTGACGTTCCGCTTCGCTATCCCCCAATTCAGCTGTGCACCGACAACGCCGCCATGATTGCCGGCGCGGCGCATTTCAGCTTTCGGCGCGGTGATCGAGGCGACCTGGGGCTCGACATCCAACCTCAGCTCCGGCTAACGAGCAGCACGACCATCACATCGTGACGCAACACCTGACTACCAATCTCTCGCGAAGGGAACTGTCTTGACCGTTTCTCCGAGAAACGTCGCAATCGACGCGGCGCGCGATGCCGGGCGGATCCTGCGCGAGCGCTACGGCAACGTGCAAGAGATCAGGTACAAGGGTGAAGTGGATATCGTCACCGACGTCGACGAGATGAGCGAGCGACTGATTGTCAGTCGAATTCGTCAGAACTTCCCCGATCACCGTATCCTTGGCGAAGAGAGCGGATCGTCTCAATCGCCTGATTCCGGCTCGGGATATCGATGGATCATTGACCCCCTGGACGGAACCACGAACTTCGCGCACGGATATCCGTTCTTTTGCGTTTCAATCGGCCTCGAAGTCGATGACGAGATTCAACTCGGTGTTGTTTACGCCCCGGTCTCTGACGAGCTTTTCTTTGCTGAGCGTGGCCAGGGAGCGTTTCTCAACGGCAAACGGATCGCCGTGTCGACGACGGATAGCCTGATTCGGTCGTTGTTGGCAACCGGTTTCAATCCCGATCGAGATTTGGCACGCGAGAATCTCAAGCATTGGGAACGGTTGACGTTTCGGACTCAGGCACTGCGTCGTGACGGCTCGGCTGCCCTGAATCTGTGCTTCGTCGCATCCGGTCGATTCGACGCCTATTGGGAGATCGGATTAAAGCCATGGGATCTGGCAGCCGGGTCGCTGATCGTGCGCGAAGCAGGTGGGTCCGTAACGAATTTTGCCGACGAGCCGCATAAACTGTCCGAACGCTACATGCTGTCGAGCAACGCCAGGCTGCATTCGGCTCTGCTCGACGTCCTCAACGAGGCTGACTGATCTCCTGGCTGCACTGGCGAGCATCGTGATCCCGCTTTCGTTGTTCATGCGTTGGACTCGACTCTATACTTCGGACCATGAGTTCCGCGACCGCGTTGATCTGCTCCAAGCGTTTTCAGGAACATGACACCGGTTATCACCCGGAAAACGCGCATCGGCTGAAGGCGATTGACGAGCGCCTGAAGAAGTCTGGCATGCTCGACGATCGTTCGGTCTACGAGCCTGAGCTGGCTGGCGTCGACGACCTCGAACTTGTTCATGTTCCCGAGTACGTCCGGTTCGTCGAGCAGATCGCCGGAGCCGGTGGCGGATACCTCGACGCGGATACGGTTATTTGTCCGCGTTCATATGAGGTGGCCCGCCTGGCCGCCGGCGCCTCAATTCAGGCCGTGAATCTGGTGATGGATGGTGAGGAACGCTGCGCGTTCGTCTTTCCGCGCCCGCCCGGACATCACGCGGAGCGCGCACGCGGAATGGGGTTTTGTCTCTTCAACAACGTGGCTATCGCCGCGCGGCACGCGATTGACCGGCGTGGGCTCTTCCGAGTTGCGATCGTCGATTGGGATGTTCATCACGGGAACGGCACGCAGGACGCTTTTCTCGATACCGACCAGGTGCTTTATGCCTCGGTGCATCAATGGCCGCTGTATCCCGGGACCGGTCGCGCACAGGAAGCGGGCGTCCGCTATGGTTTTGGTTACACCGTGAACGTACCGCTCACGCCTGGAGCCGATGACGAAGAGTATCTGCAAGCATTCGACGAAATCATCATTCCGAAGCTCGTTGATTTTCACCCAGAGTTGGTTCTGGTTTCGGCCGGGTTCGACGCGCACGAAGCCGATCCGCTGGCATCAATGGAAGTCACCACCGCCGGATTCGCCGCGATGGCGCGGCGCGTCAAAGAATTGGCGGATAGACTTTGCGACGGTCGGCTGGTTGCCGTGCTGGAAGGGGGCTACAATCCAGAGGTCCTTGCGCAATGTGTGGAGCAAGTCATCCGGGTGTTCGATGCGACATCGGAGTCAAAGGAGATCCCGACATGATCGCGGTGGTTGACTATGGAGCAGGAAATCTCGCCAGTGTGGTGAACGCCCTTGAGCGCATAGGCACCCCCGTTCATATCACCGCGAACCATCGTGAGATCCTGTCGGCAGACGGCGTGGTCGTCCCGGGGGTTGGCGCCGCCCAGGACACGATGAAGCATCTGCACGACTATGATCTGGAGCCTGTGATTCGAGACGTGATCGCCCGAGGAACTCCATACATGGGTATCTGTATGGGAATGCAGGTGCTGATGACGTCCAGCTTTGAAGAAGGCGAGCACCGCTGTCTGGACGTGTTGTCAGGGCACGTGCGTATGCTGCCGTCCGACGAGCCGATTCCGCACATGGGGTGGAATCAGGTCTGGCAGACGACTGCGAGTCCGATCTTCAAGGGGATTCCGGATGGCGCCGAGTTCTATTTCGTTCATTCCTACTACGTAGATCCAGCGGATCGATCCTGGATCGGAGCCGAGACCGAGTACGGCTTGAAGTTCCCCAGCGTACTCGCGCGAGACAACGTCGTCGCGACGCAGTTCCACCCGGAAAAGAGCGGCCGCTGGGGATTGACGCTGCTGGCGAATTTCGTGGACGTGGTGGCCAAGCAGCACGCGAACGTGGCGTGATCCGATGCAAGTGATCCCGGCCATCGACCTGCGAAACGGCCGCTGCGTGCGCTTGATCCGCGGCGATTTCGATCGCGAGACGATCTACAGTGACGATCCCGTCGAGGTCGCCAGGCTTTGGATGCGTCTGGGGGCGCCGCTGATCCACGTGGTCGATCTTGACGGAGCGCGAAATGGATCTCCGGCACAACTCAACCTGGTGAAGCGTATCGTTGATCTCGGCGTGCGCGTCGAGCTTGGCGGAGGACTGCGACGTCTCGAGGACCTACGCGCGGCGGTCCGGTCGGGAGTCGCTCGTGTCATCATCGGCACGGCCGCGGTGGAAAACGATCTCATTTTGCGTCAGGCGGTCCGTGAGTTTGGGGCGGATTCGGTCGTGCTGGGTCTCGACGCACGCAACGGACGTGTGGCGATTGATGGCTGGGCCACGGTGAAGGACGTCGCGGCGGCCGACCTGGTCAAGCGAGCGCTGGATGCAGATGTCGTACGTGTGGTGTACACCGACATCGAGCGCGACGGCACGCTCACATCACCCAACTTCGCGGCAGTTGCCGGCGTGGCGGCACTCGGCATCAAGGTCATAGCGTCTGGCGGTGTCTCGAGCATGGCGGACCTTAGTCGCCTCTCGACCATTCCTGGGGTGGAGGCCGCGATCGTCGGAAAAGCACTGTACGAGCGCGCGATAGATATCGACAATCCCGCTGACTGGTGGGTGTCCACGTCGGAGGACGGATCCAACGTAGGGGAGAACGATGGCAGCCAGGAATGACCTGCGAGAGGTCGCCAGAGACGACGAACGAAGGAAGCGGGACGAAGCTAAGATCCAGACGTTGCAGGCGCAGATCGACGAACTGCGCAACATGGCCCGAGAAGCTGCCAGTCGCCAACTCCGCCTCGAAGATCAGCTAAAAGCGAGCGAAGCGAATGTCGCCCAGTATCGCATCATGCTTGATCAGCACCGTCATGAAGTCTCTCAGGCGGCGCAGGCGAAGCAACTCGAGGAGTCGCGCGTTCGTCAGCAGATGAGTGACCTCTCCACACGCATTGATGATTCGACCCGACCGATACGCTCGATTCAAGCGCACGTCGCTGAGTTGCTCGAAACCGTGCGTCGCCAGCGAGACGACGTCAGCCATGACACCAAACGCTATGACGATTTGCGCAGCCTGATCGATCACCTCGGCGCGCACACCGAACGTCAGGTCGCGGTGTCGCAAGCCTTGCGTGATTCGATCGAGAACGTGCGGGTGGAAGTCGAGCGCCAGCAGCGCGATCTGCTGCGTATCGACGACGCGACCAAGATCGTCGATCAGGACGCGCGTCGCCGTCTGACCGAAGTCATTCAGCAGATCGAGAACCTGAACGCCCACGTGAACGAAGAGCTCGCCGGAGTTTCCGCATTGGCAGCCAAGGTCGACGACGTCGAGCAGTCGCTCACCGGCGTGTGGCCCAATTTTGATACGTTGCGGGACAGCCAGGAGAAGCTCGAATCGGAAATCACTCGATATCACACGCAATCGGTTGAGCGAGACGACCTGGTCGCTGAGCGCATGGAGGAGATTCGCCAGCAAGCCGAGGCACAGCTGAACAACCTGGACGCGGCCACGTCGCAGCGCTTCGAACGCCTCAGCTCGCGTACTGAGCAGCTGGACGAAGTTGATCGTGATCTGGCCTATCGACTGTCACTGATCGAGATGCAGCTCGAGGAGCTCACCCGCGTCGATCAACGAGTACGGCGAGAGATGTGGTACCTGAACGAGCAACGAGCGCGCTTGCAACTGGAGCAGGCGCAGCAGGAACTCGAGCAGGTCATAGACGCTCGGCGGCAAGCTGAGCAAAGAAATGTGGATCGAACGCCCGGAGGCAAGCAGGAGTAAGACGTTTCATGCTCACCAAACGCATCATTCCGTGTCTTGACGTCACCAACGGACGCGTCGTCAAAGGTATCCAGTTTCAGGGGCTGCGAGACGCTGGGGACCCCGTAGAGTTGGCCGCGCGCTATGACGCCGAAGGCGCCGATGAACTCGTCTTTCTCGACATCAGTGCCAGTAACGAGGGCCGCGCCACCATGGTCGATGTCGTTCGGGAGACGGCGCGACAGGTCTTCATCCCACTCACGGTGGGTGGCGGCGTGCGAACCTCCGACGACGTGTACACATTGCTCCGGGCCGGGGCCGACAAGGTCAGCTTGAACAGTGCCGCCGTTGCGCGGCCCGATCTGATTCGGGAATCGGCCTCCAGATTCGGAAATCAGTGCGTGGTCCTGGCCATAGACGCACGCTGGAGTGGGGACAGCCGCTGGGAAGTTTTCACCCATGGCGGTCGCCGAGCCACGGGGCTCGATGCGATCGAGTGGGCTCAACGTGGAGTCGCGCTTGGCGCCGGTGAAATCCTGCTGACCAGCATGGATGCCGATGGAACCCAACGTGGATACGACCTGGAGCTGACTTCGCGGATGGTAGATGCTGTGGGCGTTCCCGTGATCGCCTCCGGTGGAGTCGGGACATTGGATCATCTCGTTGAAGGCGTCACGATTGGCCGAGCGCAAGCCGTGCTGGCGGCCTCAATCTTTCACTATGGGACCTATTCAATCGCTGATGCCAAGCGGTATTTGTCGAGCAAAGGTGTTCCAATTCGGCACAGTGCAGCGTGATTGCACGACATAAGAGCCGGGCGTTCGTTCGCACTGAATGAATTGCGGTACGGTTGACATTGGCGAGTTGCGTGTGCTAGCCTGCGTGTGACCAGTCAGATGTCGGGGGACATTGCCAAGGCACAGTATGAAGCAGGCTGACTGGTAGAAGCCGAAAATCACTGTTCGATTCGGACTGTACGCCCGGAGTCAGGCGCCATCGAGGGGTGGCTGCTTACGCTGACTGCGTTACTCGGGGCCGCAACAGCGAACCGATGACCAGACCGCCCCATGTATCTCCGTCGAGTGGGGACTTTGGCGGACGAGCCGGGGCGAGGATACCGATCCCACCTACGCGATCATCTCGGGGACGCGTGTTATGGTGGGCGATCCGTGTCTGGTCAGTGGTCTCAGGAGGGAAGGTCGATTGGGCGTTCGAAGAGAACGGCGGCAACTGCTATTCGGGTTGCTGCTCGCTTCGGCGGTGTCAGCCTCGTTGGTTGCGCCGGTCACGGCGGACACGAACCTCATCGTAGGCGGTGAGGCGGTTGTAGCTCACACGAACGGCGACGGCGTCAATATGCGGGACGCCGGAGAATCCTCAGGAAATGTCATCACATCCTATGCCGACGGCGCGACGCTCACGGTGGTTTCCGGACCACAAAGCGCCTCGGATGGGTCCCAGTGGTACAACGTCTCGGCTGGATCACAAACTGGCTGGATCGTCAGCGACTATCTGTCGCGACCGGCGTCCCAGTCGGGTCAGACCGTGACAATTGTTGGAACCAATAATGATGGTCTTCGTCTTCGTGACGCGGCCAGTTATGACTCGAACACGCTGACGGTCATCCCAGAAGGTGCGACCGCGAGCGTTGTTGGTGACGATCAGACCGGCTCTGATGGGACGGTTTGGGTCAACCTCTCGTATCAGGGATTGACCGGCTATTCATCGCGCGATTTCGTCCGCATCGACAGTGGCGGCACCGCCAACGCGCAGGCGGCATCGACTCCGGCCGCAGTGCAGACTCCGTCCGACGGCCTCGCTGTCGGCGACTACGCGGAAATCGTAAACACCAACGGTGACGGCCTGAACATGCGCTACGACGTCGGCTATAACGCCGGGGTCGAGGCGGTTGCTCCGGAAGGCGCCGTCGTTGGTATCACCGATGGTCCCAAGCAGGACGGCTCAGGCAACACGTGGTGGGGTGTCGAGTACAAAGGCATGAAAGGCTGGATGATCGACTCCTATCTGAGTAAGACTGACAAGCAGCCGCAGCAGGCCACGGCCAGCACGGCCTCGACGACAGACACGAGCACTACAACGACAACGACCGTTGCCGCACCGGCCAGCAGTTCAATTGGGCAGCAGATCGCCAGCGAAGCGATGAACTATATCGGCTACCCATATGTTTGGGCGGGCACGACGCCTTCTGGCTTCGATTGCTCGGGCTTTGTCTACTACGTCGTCAATCAGGTGCTTGGTGGCGGCTTCCCACGTGACATGGGCTCTCAGGTTGCGAGCGGAACCTATGTGGATGCCAACGACCTGCAGCCTGGCGACCTGGTGTTCCAGCAGAATACCTATCAGTGGGGGCTCTCACACGCGGGTATCTACATCGGAAACGGCCAGTTCATCAGCGCGGCGAACGAGAGCGTTGGCGTGACGATCAGCAATCTGTGGGATTCCTACTGGGGCCCACGCTACTACACGGCGCGGCGCATCACTCCTTAGATGCACCGAAGTGATCGAGTAAGTGAATGACGCCCGGGCAACTGCCCGGGCGTCATCTTTGTCAGGACTCTGACGCTGCCCTGCTATCCGACGGTCGCGAATCGCCCCGCCGATAAATATGAAAGATCGAAGCGGGAAGCGCCGTCGAGCGCCAGATCCGCCAGGGCCTCGCCGACCGCGCTCGCGAATTTGAACCCGTGCCCAGAGAACCCGCAACCGATCACGACGTTTGTCGCCGTGGGGTGGCGATCGATTACAAAATGCGTGTCAGGCGTGTTGCTGTACATGCACGTGAGCGTGCGGATGACGGGACCAGATGAGCCCGGCATGTAGGTATCGAGAACGTTCCGCAGCATGTCGATCTCGTCCTGAGTGACCTGGCGATCGATAGTATCAGGAGTGCAGACTCGTCCAACGTCATGTCGCCCGATCTTGACTCCCTGCCCCGGCAATGCTGGAAAACCGTAGAAATGTCCTTCCGGCACCTCAAGCAGGAAGACCGGGCACTGGTCGGGAGCGAACCGTTCTGGACTCGTCGAGTCAAAATGGACATTCGCGATGCGCCACACTTCAATGGGCACATCCCATCCGGTAATCACCTCACGACTCCAGGGACCTGCGACGATCACGAGACGATCGGCTGAGAATTCGCCATCTGTGGTGTGCACGCTTACGCCAGTTTCGGTGCTTTCCCAGCTTTGTACCCGCGTGTCGAATAGCAGCCGGGCGTCGTGTTTCGCGGCGAGATCGAGATGTGCTTTAACGCAGCGTTCGGGTCGTAGAAATCCGGCCGCCGGGTCGAAGAGTGCTACCAGCGTCTCCGGAAGCTGAAAGCCCGGGAAGCGACGCCCTACTTCGGCAGCGTCCATTTCTTCGACCGTCAACCCGTACTGCTGCGCGCTCAGCGTCGACCCGGAGACGAAGCCGCTTTCAACGGTGCCAACGTTGAGTCCGCCGCAGATCGTCATCAAGTCCTGTCCGCTGGTCTCTTCGAGTTCGCGCCAGAGCGCATACGCGCGCTGCAGAAGCGGCACGTAGTCGGGCGATTCAAAATACGCCTCGCGGATAATGCGGGTTTCGCCGTGCGACGATCCATTGGCGTGATTCGGGCCGAACTGTTCGATGCCGATCACGGAATGCCCACGACGAGCGATGTGGGAAGCCGCGGCGCTCCCCATTCCACCTAACCCGAGGACGATGACGTCCGCGTGGTCCGGACTACTCATGTTTGGCTCTCCCTGTCTCCCTTGGTATCGATATTTCCATGCCGACTGCCCGTTGAATGAAGTCAGACGGAATTCGAGCCGACGTGGGTATTCACGCAGGTGAGATCTTCGGTTTCAACACGGGTCGCATAGACTCCGCGGGTTTCCTCGTTGACGAGGGCAGCAATGTGCAGCATGAGCTCCTCGGCTGCCTCGTGGTCACCAAGTGTTCGCAAGGATCCGGGATCGATGACATTGCCAAATCGAATGTTCATGCGCCCGTCGGATTCGAATACCCCGGTCGGAACGAGGGGAATGCCTTGACGGTCGAGCATGGCCAGCACGCGTCCCATCCCTTTGGGAGGCTCGATCAACGTCTCAAAGCCACCGGCTTCAGGATGAAATGCCACCACCTGGCCTGCGTCATCGGAGAGTGCTCGGAACAACTCCCTGAGGGCGGCGCCGCGTCCGAAAGCCTCGTCGTCGTCGGCAGGCATCAGGATGATCCCGTACAAGTGCGCCAGCCGGCGCAACACCCAGTGCAAGTATTTCGGGTTCACCCGCCTGGGTCCGATGTAACAGTCCTGCCACGTGGATGTCATCACCCAGCGTACTGGGAAGTCCCCTGGCAGCTCTCGGAACACGGCGTTGGTGATCACGATCGCGCCCCATCCAACCCAGGCGCCGGAAACTCGTTCGTAGTGGTTGGGTAAGATCACGAATGGTCGGGAGCGCGGCAGATTCTCCAGTCCTTGAATGAGTGGCGCAATCGGCATCGATGCGACTAGGTGAGCCGCATCCGCGCGGAGGTTTCGTGGCTTGTTGCGAATAGACGTGCCGATCGCCGCGCTCATGATCGAGAGAGGCAGGCGATAACGTGGCAGCCCGTTTCGCAGCTTCCTGTTCACGGCCCAGCTGAAGCGCCACCGCGGTGGAGCGGAAACGGTCGCCATCGAGTCGATGTCGACTCGGAATCCATGTAGTTCCGGGATCTGATTGAGAGTTTGCGAAGAATCGCCGGGCGGCAAATGATCGTCCTCCGACGCTGGCGCCGAAGAAATGACGTTGGTGGATATCTGACCAGGATGGGGCAGGGGAACGTTAGACGAGGTCATTCCGTATCGCTCCTCAGTGGAGACCCAACGTTGAAACGAGAACGGTCCGAACAGGCTATGAGGTCCTCGCGAACGATCGATGTCCCCTCTTCAACAGAACGCAGTGTCGGCCGAGTGTACCCGGCGCGATGCGTGCCGGTTGCTACAGACAATTGCCGATCCGAATAGTATTCAACTGGCCAGGGAACGTCGATGAGTGAATGCCGGGTTGCGCCAGTTGCAAGACACTGCACATTCTCGCACAATCATCCGCTGAACCCTAATACGAACGCGTCTGATCGTGAGCAGGATCCCGCATTCGGGTGGAAAATTGGTCTTCGGTCAACATGGAGACGTCAGGTCTGACGCTCGTGGCGGCAAGCGTGCGTTGCGAAAGTCCCAGGTGGGAACGCTACATGTCAATTTGACCAGTTCACACGCTACCGTACCGCGCTGCACGCGCCGGCGCCACAGCCGCCCGGCGACTTGTGCACATTTGACTCGTTGAACATCACTTCCCTACGTGAGCGACCACGTCAAAACGCGTAGAAGGATCGATCGAACCCGGAGCAATTTGTGGTACTCGGAATCATGATGATGCTGGCGGCAACGACAACCTACAACGTCAGCATCATTCTCCTGGCCCTCGCGGCGCGCTCGGAATCTCAGGGGCAGGACCGCAAATCTTTGACGACGAACGTAGCGGAGCGCGCGACGGGCATCTGGAGCATCGCTTTGGGCGTCCTCGGCTGGGCGTTCGAGTTGGTCGCACTGACTCGTATCTCAGTGACCTTGGCTCGAGTGATCTACGCGGCCGGATTCGGCGTCATGCTGGTTCTTGCGAGATGGAGACTCGGCGAAAAGCCTGAGCGCAACGAGGCAGTCGGAATCATCGCTATTGCGCTCGGCATCGTTGCAGTCAGCACAACTATTCCGTCCGTTAGCAAGACCAACCCTGGTTTGCTCGGTTGGGTCATCCTGACAATCGTCATCGCGCCAACGATCTTCCTCCCAGACATCGTCCAATCATTCCGCAAAGCTCCGGCTGCCTATATCAGCGGCATTGGCGCGGGCCTGGGGTATTCGGCGAGCAACCTGTACACGAAGGGGGTATCGGACGTCCTGTCGTTCTCTTCGCTCTTCCCGCTCGCGTTGCTCGCAATTGGCGCCGGGGTCACATCCCTGGTTGCATTTACGGATGAGATCCGCGCGCTCCAATCTGGTCGCGCAACGGCGATTGTGCCGCTCGTCGCTGGGTTGCAGTCGATTATCCCGATTACAGTGGCGTCCCTGTTCTTTGGCGAGAAATGGCCCGTGACGCTGCACGGCCGGTTCTTGCTCGGAGGCGGCATCGCATTCACCACAATCGGAATGGTGTTGTTGGCTTACTCATCGGCGCAATTCGTGCACGTGTCCTCGAGCGGTGAATGAACGAAGGACTGAATCGGAATGTGGAGAGGGCGCCGCGATCGCGGCGCCCTCGATCCTATCTGAATTGGTGGAGAAGCTACTTGACAGATTCTTCGATCACGCCATCCTCGGAGGCCGCGCCGTCGTAGTTGATGCGCGACTTCAATTCTGGCGACGTGGCACGGATACGCTGCTCGATGTCGAGCATCAGATCGGTGTTGGCACGTAGGAACTCCTTGGCGTTCTCGCGGCCTTGGCCAAGCCGCTCGTCCCCCATGTAATACCATGCGCCACTCTTGCGCAGCACTCCAAGATCAGTGCCGACATCCAGAATGCTTCCTTCTGCCGAGATGCCCTCGTTGTACATGATGTCGAACTCCGCCTGTCTGAACGGTGGTGCGACCTTGTTCTTGACGACTTTGACGCGGGCACGGATGCCGATCGAATCGGTACCTTGTTTGATCGCCTCGATACGCCGAATGTCGAGGCGAACCGACGCGTAGAACTTGAGGGCGTTGCCGCCGGTGGTCGTTTCCGGGTTGCCGAACATGACGCCGATCTTCATACGCAGCTGGTTGATGAAGACCACGGCGGTCTTGGAGCGACTGATGGCTCCGGTCAATTTGCGCAGAGCCTGGCTCATCAAGCGAGCTTGAAGGCCGACATGCGAGTCGCCCATGTCACCGTCGATTTCGGCGCGTGGCACCAATGCGGCCACCGAGTCGACCACGATGACGTCGATCGCTCCACTGCGAACCAGCGTCTCAACAATTTCGAGCGCCTGCTCGCCGGTGTCCGGCTGAGAGATGAGAAGGTCGTTGAGGTTGATCCCGCAGCGCTCGGCGTAGACTGGGTCGAATGCGTGCTCAGCGTCGATGTAGGCGGCGACGCCACCGAGTTCTTGCGCTTCGGCAATGATGTGCTGTGCCAGAGTCGTCTTGCCGCTCGATTCTGGCCCGTAGATTTCGGTGATGCGTCCACGTGGGATGCCACCGACGCCGAGCGCCATGTCGAGAGCGATCGACCCGGTCGGAATCGAGTCGATCTGCATGCGCGTCGCCGCTTCGCCCATCTTCATGATCGAGCCCTTACCGAACTGGCGCTCGATCTGGGACATCGCAAGCTCGATCGCGCGATCTCGTTCAGCCATTCGCCTCAGCCTCTTTCCGCGTTCACTTAGATCCGAAAAATCTAGAAAGAATGTTCTAATTCGGTTCTAATGATACCGTCCGTATGCCTTCTGGTCAATGCGAAAAATCATCAATATGGGGATCAAAGCCGCTCATATCGTTGGACGTTGAGGACGAATATGATGGCGCCGCCGACCTCGACTTCGAAGTTCTCCGCGAGATAGAGAAGACCGGGCTCAAGCGCCGGGGAGTAGGGAACGGCGATCTGCGTGCGTCGTTTGCAGACCGATTTGATGACGTCGGTGACAAGCGCGACTTCGTGATCCTCGACACCGACGATGAGGCTGGTGTTTCCGGTACGCAGCAAACTGCCGGTGCTGCTTACCCGTGTGACGCGGTAATGCGCTGAGACGATCTGATGAACCAGTTCGTCAGCGTCTTCATCCTGTACGACCGCTACTACAAGCTTCATTCCGGGTTCACCTCCCGGCCACGAGGACCGTCCGTGTGAAAGCGAAATTCGTTGCGCAGGGGAACCTTTCGACGAGTATACGAGCTAACCGTCCATACGGGCAACTTTATGCGATGTGGCCGCAGATGAGGCTACGTCGGAGGCTTTTGCCGCGCCGTGTGATCGTTCAACTCGTACGCCATTCCGACGTCGTGCGACGTAAGGAGACGCCCACCGAAGACGCGATTGATCTGCGTTGAAAGTGTGAGTGATCCTGGCATAACGTCGTATGGCGATCCATCCGCCACAACGCCACCATCACCGAGCAAGACAAGTCGGTCGGCGAATTCAGCCACGATATCGACGTCGTGCGTTGCTAGAACAACGGCGACTCCGGAGCGCGCCAAATCGCGAAAGATACCTCCCAGCCGGCGTTTGAGATCGGTGTCGACCCCACGGGTGGGCTCGTCAAGAAGCAAGATGCTTGGTTGGCCGATGAGCACGGCCGCCAATGCCGCGCGCAGACGTTCACCACCAGACAGGTCCATTGGGCTGCGCCTGGCCAGATGCGCGATGTCAAAGCGATCCAGCATCTCATCGATGTCACCGATGGTTTTTTGGCAGCGAAGCGTGAACCGCAATTCATCCTCGACGGAATTGTTGAAGAGGAGCGTCCCCGCTTGTTGCGGCAGATACCCGATTGCTCTTGCGAGGTCGACCGTGGCTGTTGAAGAGATGTCTCGACCACCGACTCGAACAACTCCACTATGCGGACGGAGGAGACCGTTGACGAGCTTCAGGAGGGTGGTCTTGCCACTGCCATTTCGCCCCATCAACGCGGTGACTAAACCTGGATAAAGCCTAAGCGAAAGATCATCGACCACGGTGCGTTCGCCATAGTTGAACGAGACGCGCTCGAAATCGACCGAGGGCTGCCGGTCCTCACTCGGCCGCACGTGCGCACGCTCGCGGACGTCGCGGGATGGGGTCAGCCGTGTGATAGCCTGGCGCGCCTCGCGTACCGAGAGCGGCACGGGCTGAAGCCCATAACCTTGCAACGACTCCTGCAAGGGCGGCAGATAGTCGAGGGCATGGATCGTTTGCCGGACCGGTCCAACGGCTTTCAGTTCACCGGATTTCGACAGGATCACGAGCGAATCGGCAACACCCAACAGTCGATCTAGTCGATGCTCGCCAAGGACGATGGTGATTCCCAGGTCGCGATTCATGCGTGTGAGGATCGAGAAGATCTCGTCGCTGCTGACCGGATCGAGCTGGGATGCAGGCTCGTCCAACACGAGGATGCTGGGACGCATCGCCATCGCCGCGGCAATCACAACCCGCTGTCGTTCACCGCCAGAGAGACTGGCGATGGATCGATTCCGCAGATGATGTAGGTGAAGCAGATCGAGCGTCTCTTCGACTCGCACGCGCATATCCGCGCGATTGTGGGCAAGGTTTTCCAGTCCGAAGGCGATCTCGTCCTCAACGCGGTCGGTGATTGTCTGCGTCTCAGGAGTCTGCGCCACGAATCCCACGGTACGGCTGAGCATCGCCGTCGTATGGTGGCGGGTGTCGAGATTGTCCACGGTGACGACTCCACCGAAGCGACCGCCGTGGAAGTGGGGCACAAGCCCGTTGACGCAGCGTGTCAGCGTCGACTTGCCTGAGCCGGACGGGCCGGTTAACAGCGAGAATTCGCCCCGACTCACGCACAGCTCGACGTGTCGGAGCGCCGGTTCGCGCTGGTTCGGATACTGAAACCAGACGCTGTCGAAGTGGATCATGACTCGCCACCGTGCGTCAGCGCTGGCGCGACCAGCAGGAGACACGCACCGCCCAGGATCGGATTGAACGTTGGGACGTTTAACGTCGGAAACGGTGACCACTCGACAGCGCCAGATAGGAAGACGATCGCAGTAGCGAAGGTCATCATCGCGACAGTCGAACACGTCAGCAGCATCAAATCTCTGACGTGCCAATCGGTGGACCGATAGGATGATCGCCCCGGACCGCTGCGAACCAATCCAAACGCGACGAGCGCGATGCCCATCACGGCCGCCAGCGAAGCCAGAATCGTTTGACCGCCGATCATGAGGCTGACCGCTAGTAGCGTCAGGACGACGCCCGTCGCGAATGGCCAGGTGCGCCGTCCCGGAGCAGTTCGCTGACTTCCGAATGCGCGGCTCTCCATCGACTCAGCAAGATTGAACGCCCCTTCGAGCGCGGCGGTCATGACTGGAATGACGAGCGGCCGAACGTCTCTAATCGAGCGAACGCGAAATCCGCGAGCCGCCTGCGCCTCACGAACTTCCCGCAGCGAGATAAGGGTCTGTGGGAAGAAGCTCAACCCAATGACCGCCGCGATTCCGGCCGACGACAGTGAGGTGGGAACGGCTCGCAGCAGTGAGGCGCGATCGACGACTGAGCCGAAGACCGCCGCAGTGACGATCAACGTCAAGATGGCCAATGCCGTGGAGATACCATAGAAAAGTGCGTTGAACGTGATCGTCCCGCCGACGATCGGTATATGATCGGAGATGTGAGTCAGGACGTGGTCGCCAGCGTGAGCAGTCAGCACGTTGAACGCGACAGTCATACCCGCCACCACCGCGCCGATCTTGATGACCAGCCCCCAGATGCTGTTTCGCTCGTCTCCACGCGGCAGACTGACATAGACGACGCTGACCGTGAGCAAGTTCAGCGTTAGGTAAAAGGGGTTTCGCGTCGACACCGTCGCCAGCGCGACCGCGCTGCCCCAGATTATCCAGACCACCGAGTTGACCTGCCGCGTCATCGCCGCGATCGCCGTCGACGCAGCAAACCTGCGGTCGCCACGAGACCGAGCGCCAGCACGGCAACACCAAACCAAACATATGGCGTTGAGCTCCTGCTTTCGTCGTGCTGCGCGACGTTGACTGACGAGGTCTGGCCGGATGGCTTCACTTCCGCACCAACCACCACGGGGGACGCGGATGCGCTTGGTTGGATTGACGTAACGAATGGAGTCGCAGCTGGCGTGGAGTCGTTGCTCATGTCAGTCGCGGCTCCCGTGGGTGACGCGTCAATCGCAATGCCATTTATCTGCGCAATTTGAGCCAAGGTGACGGAGGGGAGGTCACCATCCTTCGAGGACCATGACCAGCCGTCTACGTCACCGTTGTGGACGTGGCGCGCATCCGGACCAGACGGAAGAAAGACCCAACTCCCGTCTGGTCCGAGCTTGTGATAGCGCCAAAAAACGGCGGGGTTCGCGAAGCTCTTGCAGAAGCAATCGGTTGCGGGGCATCCTTCTCCATCTATGCGACAGATCGCTTGCCCGATCCCTGCGTACGGCGATTCGTCGATCGAAACTCCGGCTCGTTCGAGTAGCTGCGTGCCGGTGATTTCAGGCTCGCTGAACTGTACGTAAAAATAGAGCACACTTCCGTCGCCATGTTTGATGACCAGTCCAGCCGAGTTCACTTGTCCGGACTGCGCCGCACCGCCAGCCATCGGGAGGCCGACGAGCAGCAACAGGAGCAGCACCAGCGCGACTTTCAGCCCGCCGCGTGACTGCGAACGAGGATTGCGAATCCGACCGATCACGGCGTGTTCAGCACCTCACTCCCGATCCGACCAAGCTCAACGTCATAGCGTACCGGCGTCGATCCGGGATGCCATTCGAAGCGGGCGCGCTCGAAATACTGGATGGTCGTCGGACGACCGGTGGCAGGATCGACGAAGGTGAACTCCTCGGTAAGTGGGTAGCCGAAGGCGTCGAGGCCGCCGAAATGTTGCCAGTACGCCAGAAAGCCGAAGCAGGCGTTGTGCTTGGTCTGTTCGAAATAGACGCAACGTTGAAAGTCGCCGGGCTGGGCGGCCGATTTGGCCTGGTCCAGCGTGCGACCAGGCGCGTGGACCGGCCAGATCGGCAGTGCCTTACCAGCCAGAGCGGGGAGCACTTGAACCGTCGCCAGCAGATTGTCGCCCGGGGTATCGGAACGATAGGCGAACGCCCCACTGTCTCCGTTTCGCAGCGTCTGCAGCCCTGAGACGGCCGACGTGACCGGCGACGAATCGAATGATTGGCCGCTTGCCAGGAGCGCTTGAATTACCACCGCGGTGGAGTTCGCATCACCAACTAGAGGCGAGCCGGGGGTCGGTTGATAGGCATACAAACCGTTGTCGTCGCGCAGGCTGGATAGGTAGTCCATCCCATTGCTGATCGCGTCCGAATTCGCTTGATCACTTGCGACGAGCGCCTCAATGGCGACGGCGGTGGTGTTGCTGTCGGTTTGCGTCGGATCATCTGAGCCGTCGAACGCCCAGCCACCGTTCTTCGCCTGGTGCGATTCGAGCGCCATCACGGCTGACTCAGGAACCGTCTGATTTGCCGCCGATAGGGCCAGTAAGGCGTACGCGTGGACGTAGAGCTGCTGATCGAAGAGACCGGTCGATGCGTCTTGATGGGACAGGATGAGATGGACGAGGTTCTGTCCACCGAAGGCGCGTGGATCATCGCCCGACGCCACCGCTGCCAGGATGAGCTTGGATGCTGTGCCCACGGTCGTGCCATACGCGGAGGTTTGGGATTGGAGATAGGCAATCATCGACGCGTGCGCCGGCATCGACGAGTCGCCATTCGAGACCGTGTTGGGATCGACACCGGTAGCTGCCAGCGAAAGGGCCACGTCGGCGGTGGTTCCGGGGTCGCTCTTCCCGCCGGACCCGACGAATCCTCCATCAGGCTGCTGCTGGGACTCGAGCCAGTTGACCGCTTGCGTAATGTTCGGGTCGCTGGCCGCGCTCGCGTGAGGCGCGGCGACGCAGAGCGATAGCGTGAACGCCAAAGACACACAAAGGGAAAGCAGGCGTGTTTTCACCACGAACCTCCAGAGATCCGCGAGAGGTGTTCCGCGGATGACGAGTTGACGTCAGATACGATGGAGGTTCATTCCAGAAGAGAGGTGCGCATGGCTCGTCCTTTCTCCTTCGCTCGAGGAGTAGTTGGACGCGTCAACGATGGGCGATCTGGCTTCGTCAAGCATCGTGCCCGACGTCACAGTTGCGGCACAGCCCCGGAATTTCACCGGTGTTCCCCCAGGTGAGCAAGTCGAACATCGACCTGCACTCGCTGACGCTTCACAGTGTTGGAAAATCGCTGCTCGATCCGCCAGGCGGATCGCATTCAGTCTCCCACGTGGACACACCAGCGTCAATTGACTGACGCTGCGGCGCTGGGCAGCACGGACACGATTCAAGCTCAGAATTGACGCGCGCTCACAAGACCAGTTCAATGATGGATCGACGTGCGGCAATTCGAGATCGGGTGGAGATGAACAACAACCAAGACAAGATGATGAGGCCCATCGCGTTGGTCGCGGCGATGAATGACGAGCTTCGGCAGGCGTTGGAGCGCATCGAGAATCGAACGAACGAGCGACTCGGACCATGGACCGTCCACCGGGGGTCACTTGACGGCAAACAGGTCGTCGCCGTCGTGTCCGGAATCGGCATGGTGAGTGCGGCAGCCGCGGTGTCAGCGCTTCTGACCCATGAGCGACCATCCGCGGTCGTCAACTTCGGTTGCGCCGGAGCGCACCGGGACGACATTCACCCGGGAGACGTTGTCGTCGGTACTGGTGCCGTCGCGCACCTGTCATTGACGATCCTGCCGACAGGTGAGGAGCGGTACGTCGGCTTTCGCTATCAAGTGGACGATAAGACGATCCTCTCGGACGTCATCCCTTCAGATACGCACCTCCTCGAAATTGCGCGCGAGGCCGCGGTGGATTGGCTTCCCGATCGCTGGCCCTGGGCCTCAACGGAGCGACAGCAAGGCGGAGTTCAGTTCGGTATCGTGGCTTCTGCCGACTGCTGGACACAAGACCCGGTTCGGATTGGCGGGCTGCACGACATGCACGCGTCGCTGTGTGAAGACATGGAAGCGGCCGCCATCGCCCAGGTATGCGCGATGTTCAAAGTCCCAATGCTGGCGATCAAAGACATCTCGAACAACGAATTGCACATAGCAAGTAGTCAGGGAGTCGATTTCCCGTCACTTGAGTCTGTCAGCTCGGAAGTTGGTGCGCGCGCCTTCGCGCTCGTCGAGCGCATCATCGAGCGACTCTAGTTTTCTACCGGGCCACCCGCATGAGCGCCGTTGACGCGTCCGCTTGCTATAATGCGGGAACCAGCACAGAACGTTTGTTCGCTGTCGTCACGCTCGTTGCTGCGAGATCGAGGGGGAATTCGATTGTCTGTCGCTCAAGCGATCGAGGACTTCCGGACCGATCCGCGCTTCGCGCCGAACATCGTGGAGTGGCGCACTCTACCGGCTGTCCCGGCTCAGACCGTCGATTTCCCGACTGACCTCAATCCGGCTCTCGCGGAAGCACTGCGCTCGCGGGGCATCGCCAACCTCTACACGCACCAGGCAGCCGCCTTTGAGAGCGTCGTCAGTGGTCAGCACACGGCCATCGTCACGGGGACGGCATCAGGCAAGACTCTGTGTTACAACCTGCCAGTCCTGGATGCCATCATGAGCGACCACACCGCCCGCGCGCTTTACCTGTTCCCGACCAAGGCACTGGCGCAGGATCAATACACCAATCTGCACGCACTCATCGAGGCGGCTGGAGCCGACATCAAGACGCATACGTATGACGGCGACACACCCGCCAATGTGAGGCGGCTGATCCGCACGGCGGGACACGTGGTCATCACCAATCCAGACATGCTGCATTCGGGCATCTTGCCTCACCACACCAAGTGGCACAGTCTCTTCGAGCAATTGCGCTACGTGGTGATCGACGAAATGCATGGCTATCGTGGCGTCTTCGGTTCGCACGTGGCCAACGTGGTCCGTCGACTGCGGCGCATTTGCGCCCACTATGGCTCGTCGCCTATCTTCATTTTGGCGTCTGCGACTATCGCGAATCCACGAGAACTGGCCGAGCACCTGATTGAGGCCAAAGTTCACGTGATCGACGACGACGGCGCGCCGCACGGACGACGTGAGATCGCCTTCTACAATCCGCCGGTTCTCAATCGGCAGCTTGGCATAAGGCGTTCGTCCACACTCGAGGCGACCGCCGTGGCGACGGAATTGATCCGGCGCAACGTGCACACGATCGTCTTTGCCCGTGCGCGCGTCACCGCCGAAGTCCTGCTGACCTATTTGCGCGAGGCACTTCCGCCCAAGCTTGGCGCGCCAGACGGAGTGCGCGGCTACCGCGGCGGCTACCTGCCCAGACAGCGGCGTGAGATCGAGCGAGGACTGCGCGACGGCTCGGTGCGGGCCGTGGTCTCGACCAACGCGCTCGAGCTTGGCGTTGACATCGGCTCGTTGGACGCCTGCGTTATGACCGGTTATCCCGGCACCATCGCCAGCACTTGGCAACAGGCTGGGCGTGCGGGGCGACGAGAGGGCGTCTCGCTGGCCGTTTTGGTGGCGTCATCGGCGCCTCTCGATCAGTTCATTGTGCAGCATCCCGACTATTTCTTTGCCAGCCGACCCGAAAATGGCCTGATCAATGCGGACAACCTGCTCATCCTGGTCGACCACCTCAAATGCGCCGCCTTCGAGCTTCCGTTCCACGATGGTGATGCGTTTGGCCATGTCGAACCGACTGAAATGCTCGACTTCCTGGAGGATGAGCGCATCCTGCACCATTCCGGTAACACCTGGTATTGGACAGCCGAGACCTATCCGGCCGAGGAGATTAGCCTGCGCACCGCGGCGCGAGCCAACGTCGTCATCATCGACACCAGCGACCGAACAGGTGCGCGCGTGATCGGTGAGGTCGATACCTTCTCCGCGCCGATGCTGGTCCACACCGACGCCATCTACATTCATGAGGGGCAGCAGTATCACGTCGAGCGGCTCGACTGGGACGAGAAGAAGGCCTACGTCCATCCGGTTGAGGTCGATTACTACACCGACGCCAGTCTTTCGGTGCGGGTGCAAGTGATCGAGCAGTTCACCGAGGGTGAAGCGTCGGCGCCCAAGCATCATGGTGAGGTGCTGGTCGGCGCGATCGTGACGCAATTCAAGAAGATTAAGCTGCATACGCATGAGAATGTCGGGTGGGGCAAAGTGCATCTCCCCGAAGAGCAGATGCATACCAGCGCTTACTGGCTCTCGTTGCCGCCCGACATCAGCGGCCGCATGCGTGAGGCGGAGTTGCAAGGCGCGCTGACCGGCCTGGCCAACGCGCTGCAGAACATTTCTCCGCTGTATCTCATGTGCGACCCTCGCGACGTCGGCGTTTATCCACAGATCCGCTCGCCATTCACCGACCGCGCTACCATCTTCATCTACGATCGCGTTCCGGGCGGCATTGGCTTCAGCGCGCGGCTCTACGATCTGCACTCCGAGCTGCTGCGTGGCGCCCGCGACCTCATCCGCTCCTGCCCGTGCGAATCCGGCTGCCCGTCCTGCGTCGGCCCGGCCACCGAAGTCGGCCCCGACGCCAAGACCAACACGCTGGGCATCCTCAAAGAAATGATCCAGCGGCAGGGGGCGACGGCTATGGTCGCGAATGAGCGCTCGATTACGGAGACAGCTGAGAGAGAGTAGCGAAGGATCTCTTGAACAGTCGAATGTTCCATCGCATTTGGCTGAACGCACACTTCGTCAATCAGCGAAGGACTTTTATTCGCCTCGTATCGGCCGCCGCGGATCCGCTCACACTCTCACTCCTTCCTTTCCTTGACCCTTCCATCCTCAACCCGTATAATCGATCGGATCAGTTTGGTGCGACTGTGTACGGACACAGGAAAGCTGGAAATTGAAGCGACTACCTAACCATCAGTCTCACAACTTCGAAACTGCGAATGAATTCAGGCCTTTGGGTTCAGGCCGAACCCAAAGGCCTTTTTTCTTGTCTGGCGCAAAATTGGAGGCTGTGTGACGCGATACCTGATTCGCGGTGGACGCGTGGTCGATCCGACGCAAGACCTCGACGCCGTCGCTGACGTGCTGGTGATCGACGGGCGTGTGGTGGAGATCGCCCAGGAGATGATTGCTCCCGCCGACGCCGAGATCATTGACGCAAGAGGCAAGTTCGTGACGCCAGGTCTGATCGACGTTCATGTGCATCTGCGCGATCCTGGCCTCATCCACAAAGAGACGTTGGAGACCGGCGCGGAGTCCGCGGTTCACGGCGGCTTCACTACCGTCTGCTGCATGCCGAACACCACGCCGCCGCTCGATGGCGCTGAACTGATAGCGGACATCGTGCAGCGGTCGCGGGGCTTGCTGGTGCGCATCGGTCCCATTGGAACGATCTCGATCGGCCGAGCGGGTCAGGACGTCGCCCCACTGCAGGAGATGTCCGACGCCGGTGCGATTGGGTTTTCCGACGACGGAGACAGCACCAAGAATTCGCAGGCCATGCGTGAAGCGTTGGAATGGTCCGCGTCGTCTGGTAAGCCAGTCATGGTGCATTGCGAGGACTGGAGCCTGATCAGGGGCGGCGTGATGCACGAGGGCGCCGTCTCGCGCGAGCTTGGGCTTCCGGGCATCCCGGCGGCGGCTGAGGAGATCATTCTCAATCGTGACATCGAACTAGCGCGCATCACCGGTGGCTGGCTGCACGCACTGCACGTCAGCACGGCGCGCGGCGTGCGACTCATCCGGCGGGCCAAGAACGACGGCGTGCGCGTCACGGCTGAGGCCATGCCACATCATCTGCTGATGACCGACGAATGGGTGGCGGGCAGACGGAGCTTCGTCGACGGACCGTCGTTTGAGCCGCGACCGTCGCCGGATCCGCTGGCCAAAGTGAATCCGCCGCTGCGCACCGCAGACGATGCTCGCGCGTTGCTGGCAGGACTGATCGACGGCACGATCGACATCATCGCCACCGACCATGCGCCGCATGCAGCCGACGACAAACCGGACGACCTGACGAAGGCCGCCTCCGGCATGCTCGGACTCGAACTGGCTGTACCGTTGCTGCTGGAGCTCGTGCGCTCGGAGCGTCTGTCCATATCACTGTTCGTCGATCTGCTCTCATGCAAGCCCGCCAAGCTCTTCAATTTGCTGGGAGGAACGCTGAGGCCAGGATCGGTCGCCGATCTGACGATCATTGATCCAGACCGAGAATGGACCGTCAGCGAAGACACCATCGTTTCGAGGAGTAAGAACACGCCACTGCTCGGCGCAACGTTACGGGGTCAGTCGATACTGACGATGGTGGAAGGGGAAATTCGTTTTCATGTCTAAACCACGACTCTCGGGAGCACTCGTGCTCGAAGACGGGCGCATATTCCGCGGCGAGCCGTTCGGCGCTGAAGTCGACTCCGAAGGCGAGGCCGTCTTCAACACGACTATGACCGGTTATCAGGAGGTCTCGACCGATCCGTCCTTCTACGGGCAGATCGTCTGCATGACCTATCCGCTCATCGGCAACTACGGCGTGACCCCGGGCGATGAGGAGTCACGGCAGCCATGGATCGCGGGCATGATCGTGCGCGAGTATTGTGACGAGCCGGAGAACTGGCGCTCGCAAGGGACTTTCGCCGATTATTTGAAGGAACATGGAATCCCGGCCCTCCATTCTGTTGACACACGAGCGCTGACCAAGCACATTCGATCGAACGGCGACATGCGTGCCCTGCTCGTCTCGAACGCGGCGAGCCACACTGACGCCGAATTGCGCGACCGGGCACGTACCGCGTGGACACCGGGCGACACCAATGTGATTGGCACGGTAACGACGCCCGAAGAGCGCGACGTGCGCGACGGCGGTCCGCTGCATCTGGCCCTGATCGACTGCGGCGTCAAGGAGAACATCATTCGCTCGTTGCACCGTCGCGGTGTGCGCGTCACAGTCCTGCCCTACGACACGCCAGCCAGCGACATCCTCGCGCTTGGAGTAGACGGCATTCTGACCTCACCCGGTCCGGGCGACCCGGTCAACACGGGGTCTGCCGTCGACGTGGTCAAGACCATCCTGGACTCAGGCACGCCCTACATGGGCGTCTGTCTCGGCCATCAGCTTCTCGCCTTAGCGGTCGGTGCAAACACCAGCAAGCTCAAGTTTGGGCATCGCGGTGGCAATCACCCGGTCAAAGATCTTCTCTCGGGACACGTCTACATCACGTCGCAGAACCATGGTTATCAGGTGGACGCCGCCAGCGTTCCGGTCGACAAGGGCTGGCGCGTCTCGCAGATCAACTTGAACGACGGTTCGGTCGAGGGACTCGAGCACGATTCGCTTCCTGTCTTCTCGATCCAGTACCACCCGGAAGGGTCGCCCGGTCCACTCGACAACCAGTATCTCTTCGACCGATTCATCACCAGCGTCGAGACCTATCGCAACAAGCGTCTCGGGTCGAACGCAAACGAGTCTCAGGATCGTCCACAAGCACGGGAGCGCGCGTAACAATGGCAGAATCATCGAGTCCATTACGGAGTGTGTTGGTTATTGGGTCTGGGCCGATCATCATCGGTCAGGCGGCTGAGTTCGACTACGCTGGATCGCAGGCGTTGCGTGCCCTGCGTGAAGAAGGCATCAAGTCGATCCTGGTTAATTCGAATCCCGCCACCATCATGACCGATGAGGACATTGCCGACGTCGTCTATATCGAGCCACTGACGGTCGAGGTACTGCGTCGCGTCATCATTCGGGAGCGGCCGGATGGACTCCTGCCGACGCTGGGTGGCCAGACCGGCCTCAATCTCGCCGTGCAACTGGCCGACGCAGGGATCCTCGATCAGTACAACGTCAGGCTGCTCGGCACGCCGATCGAGTCGATCAAGCAGGCTGAGGACCGCGAGCTCTTCAAAAACCTACTCATCGAGATCGGCGAACCGGTTGTCGACAGCACGGTGGTGCATAACCTGGCGGAAGCGCACGCCTTTGCCGAGATCGTGCCGCTGCCGCTCATCATTCGACCCGCCTACACACTTGGGGGCACAGGTGGCGGCATCGCCACCACGCCGCAAGAACTCGATCGTATCGTCGCGAGTGGTCTTGGTGCCAGCCCGATTCATCAGGTACTGCTCGAACGCTCGCTGCTCGGTTGGAAAGAGATCGAGTACGAAGTGATGCGGGACGCCAACGACACCTGCATCACTATCTGCAACATGGAGAACATCGACCCGATGGGGGTTCACACGGGCGACAGCATCGTGGTGGCGCCCAGCCAAACGCTGAGCGACCGCGAGTATCAGATGCTACGCTCGGCTTCATTGAAGATCATCCGGGCCTTGGGTATCGAGGGTGGCTGCAACATTCAGCTGGCGCTCGATCCACACTCCTTCCAGTACTACGTCATCGAGGTGAACCCGCGCGTGAGCCGTAGCTCGGCGCTGGCATCGAAAGCGACCGGCTATCCAATCGCCCGTGTAGCGGCCAAGATCGCCGTGGGCAAGCACCTGGATGAGCTGGCCAACTCAGTAACACAGAAGACGACGGCCGCCTTTGAGCCGGCCCTCGACTACTGCGTGGTGAAGATCCCGCGCTGGCCGTTCGACAAATTCCGCCGCGCTGAACGCACAATCGACACGCAGATGAAAGCTACCGGCGAGGTGATGGCCATCGATCGCTCCTTCGAAGCAGCTATACAGAAGGCGGTTCGCTCGCTGGAGACCGATCAGACTGATCTGCTGTGGGAAGATCCGGCCTGGCAAGACAACGAAGAGATCATGTGGGAGCAGATTCGACGGCCAAACGACCTGCGTTTGTGGGCGGTCGCGGCGGCGCTGCGTCGCGGTCATACTCCCGAAGAAGTCAGCGACGCTTGCCACATTGACCCGTGGTTCACGCGAAAAATACGGCGCATCATCGACCTCGAGAATCGCATGCGCAATGAGCCATTGGACGACCTACTCCTCTGGACCGCCAAACGTGCCGCCTTCTCCGACGCGCAGATCTCGCAGCTTTCAGGTGTTCCGATCGAAGAGATCCGCACGCGCCGTTACGACGCAGGCATCGTGCCGGTTTACAAGATGGTCGACACCTGCGCCGCCGAATTCGAAGCCGTGACGCCCTACTACTACAGCACCTACGAGGAAGAGGACGAAGTCACGCCCATGAGTGCTGCGAGCGCGGTCGTGGTCGGCTCAGGACCGATCCGCATTGGGCAAGGGATCGAGTTCGACTACTGCAGCGTGCAGGCGGCTCGTTCACTTGGAGAGGCCGGCCGCGCCTCGATCATGATCAACAGCAACCCGGAGACCGTGTCGACCGATTTCGACACGTCGGACCGGCTCTATTTCGAGCCTCTGGATGACGAGAGCGTCTTCGAGGTGATCCGGCATGAGGGGATCGTAAACGGCCATCCTGACGATCTCTCGCCGGTGATCTTGCAGTTTGGTGGTCAGACCGCTATCAACCTGGCTGAGCCGTTGAACAAGCGCCACGTGCCGATCATCGGTAGCCCGCTCGATGTCATCGATATTGCCGAAGATCGACGTCGCTTCGAGCAGTTCCTATCCGCGCTCGGTATCCCACAACCGCCGGGCGCGGCGGTGACGACTTTCGATGAAGCATTGGAAACAGCCAAGCGCATCGGCTATCCCATTCTGGTGCGACCATCCTACGTGCTCGGTGGGCGCGCCATGGAGGTCGTCTACGACGAGGACTATCTCGCTCGCTATCTCCAGGCCGCCGTCACGTTCGATGAGCGGCGACCGATCCTGATCGATAAATATCTGCCAGGCAAAGAGGTTGAAGTCGACGCGATTTGCGACGGCACGGACGTGCTGATCCCTGGCATCATGGAGCACATCGAGCGCGCCGGTGTGCACTCAGGCGACAGTTTTGCTACCTACCCAGGCGTCAATCTCTATCCGACGGAAGTCGAGGAGGTTGTCAAACATACGACCGACATCGCGCTGGCCATCGGTGCCATCGGGTTGATCAATATCCAGTACGTGATCCATGGTGGATCGATCTACGTGCTCGAAGTCAATCCGCGTGCCAGTCGCACAGTTCCGTTCCTGAGCAAGGCGACGGGCGTCCCAATGGTGCGCCTGGCGACCAATTGCATGCTGGGTCGGACGCTGCAGGAGCAGGGATACCGCGGCGGACTTTGGCCGCGGCAACCATTGGTGGCCGTCAAGGCGCCGATCTTCTCGATGGCCAAGCTGCGCGGAGTAGAGGTGCATTTGGGGCCGGAGATGAAGTCGACGGGCGAGGCCATGGGTATCGACCGTGAGTTCGCGCCAGCCTTCTACAAAGCGTTGCTCGCCGCCGGAATGGCGCTGCCGCCGCACGGAGCGGTACTCATCAGCATCAGCGACGATGACAAGGCCGATGCGCTTCCGATGATCGAACTGTTGGCGGAGCTCGGATACCGCATATACGCCACCGAGGGTACGTCTCGCATGATCCTCAAGGCGGGTATTCCGGTGCAGTTCGTCACCAAGAAGATCGGTAAGGGATCGCCGGACATCCTGGACATCATTCTGGACGGCACTGTCAACGCGGTGATCAACACGCCAGGTCCGGCGCAAAAGGAAGTGCTCGACGGCTTCCAGATTCGGCGCGCGGCCGTGGAACGTGGTATTCCGTGTGTGACCTCGATTGAAACGGCGCGAGCGATCGTCGAGGCGACGGCCAAGGCAAGCGGAGCCTATGCGGTGCAGCCGCTACCGGAGTATCGCCAGCGCGTTCAGGTGGGGTACTGAGCAGCACTGAGTGACGCCCGGGGTTGAATGGGTGCACATCCAGCCTGTTGAGTTAGGAGTCGGGCGCGACGGAGTAAATCAAGTGATGGAAACGAACGGTCGCGCCTGCACCATCGGCAACTAGCGCACTCTTGTCATCCTGAACCGCAGTGAAGGATCTCTTCTCGGTCGAGGTGGCAGCCCAATAATCTTGGTGAGAGATTCTTCGGTTGCGATGACCCCCACTGGCTCCCCCTTCACTGGAGGGGGAGAACCATCAGAATGACAAAAATGCAATTGGTGGTTTTCGGTGGCAGGTTCTCTGTGGTCAGCTACTCTGGATGACAAGGGAAAGTGGCTTTTGCCCAGAGCCGCACCGGATGCGCTTTCTCTCTTGCTGAACCGAACGGGCGCGGCGTTGATCACGCGATCGCGACCCGCGACCAACGTCGGCGATCGCTAGAGCCCACGAGCCAAACCCATGTTTGCCGTACATTCACTTCGGTCAGGATTCGATGAAGTTTTTCTATGTACTGCTCATTCTCGTCCCATTGGCGGTCGTCCTGGCGGTGGTGGGAGCTGGTCACACCTGGGTGTTCCTGGCGTCCGCTGGGGGACTGGTTCCGCTCGCCGCGCTGATGGGAGACGCCACCGAGTTCGTGGCGGAGCACACCGGCCCCCGTGTCGGCGGACTACTCAACGCCACATTCGGCAACGCAGCTGAACTGATCATCACCGTTGCCGCTCTGAGGAGCGGACTGTTCGACCTGGTGAAGGCCAGTATCGCGGGCTCGATCATCGGGACGTCACTCCTCATCTTGGGAAGCTGCATGCTGGCCGGCGGAATCAAGAACGGCCATCAATCGTTCAATGCGCGCATCGCCGGCGTCTCCGCCACCATGATGACCCTGGCCGTGGTCGCCCTCACTCTTCCTGGGCTTTTCAGCGTCGGCTCCCTTCGTGTCGAAGGAGATGCGCTGGAGAATATGTCGATCGGCCTGGCCTTCGTGCTGATCGTGATTTACGCTCTCTACGTCCTTTACACGGTCTTTTTGCAGCCACCCGATTCGGCGACCGCACACGGCCACGAAGGTGAAGCAACAATTCATGGCATCTGGTTCTCCCTCGGACTCCTCGCCGCTGCGACGGTCGGTGTGGCCGTCATGAGCGAGCTGTTCGTCGACAACGTAGAACCCGTCATCAAGTCGTGGGGCGTGACTGAGCTCTTTCTCGGCGTGGTGCTGGTCCCCATCGTGGGCAACGTTTCCGAGCACGCGGTCGCGTTGAAGGCGGCGATCAACAACAAGATGGACGCGAGCGTGAGCATCGCCATTGGCTCCTGCCTGCAAGTCGCACTGTTCGTCGCGCCGGTTCTCATCTTCGTCAGCCTGATCTTGGGCAAACCAATGACGCTCCTTTTCAACGAATATGAGCTGGCCGCGCTGGTCGGCGGAATCGCCGTAGCCACCCTGATCTCGATGGATGGCGAGTCGAACTGGCTCGAAGGTGCCCAGTTGCTCGCGGTTTATCTGATGGTCGGGATAGGATTCTTTTACCTGAAGTAGATGCGAAGGGGGATGAGCATGGATCTGGACGCGTTGTTGCGTGAGGTCGGAGCGCTCAAGGATGGGCACTTCGTGCTGTCTTCTGGCCGACACAGCGATCGCTACGTTGAGAAATTCGACCTCCTGAGGCAACCCAAGGCGACCGAACGTGCCTGTGCGGGGATGGTGGACCAGGTTCGGGAACTTGGACCATTTGATGTTGTGGCTGGTCCGACGACGGGGGGTATCTTGCTGGCTTTCGAGGTAGGACGACAGCTCGACAAGCCGGCCGCCTACGCCGAACGCTCCGAGAGCGGCTCGCGGGCGCGCGAGTTCCGCCGCGGGACGACGTTTGCGCCGGGCGCTCGCGTTCTGGTCGTCGATGACATTCTGACGACCGGCGGGTCCGTTCGCGAGACGTTGGAGGCACTTACCGAGCACGACGTCCAACCGATCGCAGTCGCCGTGTTGGTCGACCGGAGCGGCGGAAAGGTTGATCTGGGTCTGCCTCTTTATGCGCTGTCGCATATGCAGATCGACACCTGGGAGCCGGATGACTGTCCACTGTGCCGGCAGGGCGTTCCGATCACCAAGCCCGGCACGACCGGTGTTCAACCATCAAGCGCGGTTTGATCCACGGTTATGAGCAGCGAATCGCGAAATTCTGAACTGTCCGCCGCGTCGATCCTCGAGTTTGCGCTTGACCTGATCAAGGTCCCAAGCCCATCCGCGGAAGAGGGCGACGTCGCCAAGCTCGTCCGTAACGAGATGCTGCGAATGGGGTTTGCCGTGGAGATCGACGAGCTTGGCAACGTCATCGGCATTATCGGGTCCGGAGATGGCCCCTGCGTCCTCATCGACGCCCACATGGATACGGTCGGAGTGACACAGGCTGAAGACTGGTCGCGCAACCCATACGGCGAGATCGATGGCGATCGACTCTACGGCCGCGGCGCGATGGATATGAAAGGTCCGCTCGCGGCCGCCGTTTTCGGCGCGGCGTCACTGCGAGATCGGCTTCCGCGAGGACGTGTGGTTGTCTCCGCGTCGATTGCCGAAGAGATGGTTGAGGGAACCGCGCTGCTGAGCGTGGCTGAGCGAGTCAACCCGGATTTCGTCGTTATTGCTGAGGCGACCTCACTGCGCATCGCTCGCGGCCAACGGGGCCGCGCTGAGATCCTGGTCGAGACGCGGGGAGTCCCCACGCATTCGTCGCGGCCGGAGTTGGGTGTCAACGCCGCCGACGTGATGGCGGACGTCATCGTTGCGCTGCGGTCTGTCGGGGTGCCACACCACGACGTCTTGGGCGACGGGATCCTGGTGCTGACTGACGTCATGTCGCATCCATATCCCGGGCTATCGGTGGTTCCCGATCGCTGCGCGGTGACGTACGATCGACGCACGTTACCCGGTGAGACGGAAGCGACCGTGCTGGATCCCGTCATTGAAATCGTGGATCGCGTTGTGAAAAAGCGTGGTGCGAAGGCATCCGTCCGCATCGCGCAAGACGAGTTCGTTTCGTATTCGGGCGCGCGAGTGACGGCGCCGAACTTCGCGCCCGCGTGGTTCTTCGATGAAACCGACCGGTTCGTCGCGGTCAGTCGCGACGCGCTCACGAGGATCGGGTTGAGTGCGGAGGTCGGCCATTACGCGTTCTGCACCAATGGCAGCGCCACTGCCGGTCGGCTCGGCATTCCCACGATCGGGTTTGGGCCGGGTGACGAGGAGCGTGCGCACCGCGTCGACGAATATGTGGAGATTGCCGATCTTGAGCGTGCCGCGCGCGGTTACGCAGCAATCGCGCGGGCGTTGATTGAACAGGGAGCGTAGGCATGGGAAAGCCGGTAGGCGCGGTGCTGGTGCGAGACGACCAGTCTGAACAGTTCTTCGTCGACCTGGACGCGGCAATGGAACATGGTGAGTCGGGCCGCATCTCGTATCAATTCGCGTATGGGCCTGGTCTCTTGCCGCCCGCGGGGGAGCCGGTCACCTCGATGTGGCGCTACCGTGACCTGCTGCCGCTCGAGCCTGGTCCGATTCGCTATCCGCTCTCAGTCGGGGGGACTCCATTGCTGGCCTCTCCCGGCCTGCGCGCGCATCTCGGAATGGCCGATTTGTGGCTCAAGGATGAGACGCGCACGCCTACCGGCTCGAATAAAGACCGCGCTACCGCGCTCGTGCTGGAGACGGCTCTTCGGGAGGGCAGTAGCTCGGTGACCTGTGCATCCACTGGCAACGTGGCCGTCTCCCTGGCCGTTGGCGCGGCCGCCGCGGGCAAGCGCGCCTTCATCTTCGTGCCGATTGAGGTAGCTGACTCGAAGCTCGCATTGATGCTCCTGGCGGGCGCCACCGTCTTTCGTGTGCGCGAGGGATACGACGCGGCCTTCAAGCTTTCCCGACTCGCCGCTCGGGAATTCGGTTGGCACGACCGGAACACCGGTTACAATCCCATGACGCTGGATGCCAAGAAGACTGTGGCGCTTGAGATCTGGGAGCAGCTAGGACGAGAGGTTCCCGACGTCGTGGTTTGTCCGGTGGGGGACGGACCCACTTTGAGCGCGATCGCCAAAGGATTCAACGAGTTGGTTGCGTGCGGCGTCTCGGATCGCTTACCACGCATCATTGCGGTGCAGTCCGAGGGCTGTCAGCCGCTGAAGACTGCCTGGGAATCGGGCCACGCGCTTGAACCGGTGACGCCCCACACTATTGCCGACGGCATCGCGGTCGGCGACCCTGTGAGCGCTGGGATGGTGCTGCGCGACGTAACGCAATCAAGAGGAACATTCGTCGCGGTTTCGGATGACGATCTTCGGACTGCCATGGGGACGCTCGCATCTCAGGGAGGAGTTCTGGCTGAGCCGGCAGGCGCGGCGGCCTGGGCGGGCCTTGAACAAGCCATGCGGCAGGGCGTCGTCGGACGTGATGAGCGCGTGGTGGTATTGGTGACAGGAACCGCGATGAAGAACATGGGAGGCGTTCGTCCCGAGCGATCGGCGATCACGATCAGCGCGGACTTGTCCAATGTCGAACCGCACGTAAGCTGATGACTGCGTCGCGTACGTCGAGGGAGGCCCGCTAAACCGTGGGTTCTACCTCGTCCTCTTCAATGGGATGCAGTCGCTCTTTCAGCTGCTCGTGGAGTTCTGACAGTTCGCCGAGACGCCGCTCAATCTGATCGAGCGTATCCGTCCGCGGATCGCGCACGTACTCGTCCCGTAGTTCGATGATCATCTGTGCCAAACGGCCTATCGTGCGCACCAGATGAACGGGGTCGTCTTCGCGGGTCGGCAAACTATATGGTGGCATCGCTCGACAGTGCTCCTGTATCCACTCTCGATTCGGAACTGCCCCGGCCGTATGCGTTCTTAGGCCAGTCTCGCCCGAGACGATCTTCCCCCGGAAGTTCCGCGCGGCGATCGCACAACAAACATGAACTGTCGTCACTCTACACCAGCAAGCCGCACCTGACGACCGTGAAGCCTACTCGTCATCCCGGGACGACTCGTCCTCATCCCCTTGGAGCATCTCGATGAGGGTCGCCTCGTCGATGATCGTGACCTCGAGCTCGCGGGCTCGATCAGCTTTGCTGCCCGCGTCCTCACCCGCGATGACAAAATCGGTCTTGCGCGATACCGAACTGGTGACGGTCGCGCCGGATTTGCGCAGCAGTTCCTGAGCCTGGTCACGCGTGAAGTGCTCCAGTCGACCGGTCAGCACCACGGTCTTGCCGGCAAACACTTCGGATTGTGCATGTCGTCGTTCGACCGGCTCGGTCATGCGAACGCCGAGTGAGTTGAGCTCTTCGACCAACTTCACATTACGCTCTTCAGCGAAAAAGTCGTGGACCGCCTGGGCGACGACCGTGCCAAACCCCGGGATCTTTTCGATCTCTTCTACCGAGGCGCCCATCACTCGATCGATGTTTCGGTAGTGACCTGCCAACAGAGCCGCGTTGCGCTCGCCGACGTGGCGGATACCAAGAGCGGTTAGCAATCGCGACAACGGACGAGTTTTACCCACCTCAATCGATTGCTGTAGCTTCTCGATGCTCTTTTCACCGAAGCCTTCGAGTTCACCGACCTTTTCCCAGTCGAGCCGGTAGACGTCTGCGAATGACTGGATAAGCCCCAAATCGACGAAGCGTTCGGCTAGCTTGGAACCAAACCCTTCGATATCCATGGCACCCCGCGACACGAAATGCCGGATCTGCTCCTTAAGCTGGGCCGGGCAAGAGGCGTTGATGCAGTAGCGCACCGCTTCGTCGTCAAGACGTTCGGTGGAAGAACCACAGACCGGGCAGTGATCGGGCATCGTAAATTCGCGCTCGTCGCCGGTCCGGTTGGCCTCTACGACGGCGATGATCTTGGGAATGACGTCGCCGGCTCGTTCCACGATCACCGTATCGCCGATGCGGAGGCCCAATCGCTGGATCTCATCTTCATTGTGAAGGGTGGCACGTCGGATGACGACGCCGCCGATCTCAACCGGATCCAGGATTGCCGTCGGATTGAGACTCCCAGTGCGGCCAACGTTGATTTCGATGTCGCGGATGACTGTCGTCTTTTGAATGGCAGGGAATTTGTAGGCGGTGGCCCACCGCGGATCATGGGCGACCGTGCCAAGCTCCGCTTGAAGTTCGACGTCGTTGACTTTGATGACGACACCGTCGATCTCGAAGTCGAGCCCAGTTCGCTTTTCGAGCCAGGACTCGCATTGAGCCCAGACATCATTGATGTTGGCACAAATGTGATAGTCGGGCGCCGTCGAGATGCCATATTGCCGCAGCATATCCAGATTGGCGGAGTGGGTTGGGCGGGTGTCACCTTCGACGAGTCCGATATCCCAGGCGAAGAACCGCAACGGACGATTGGCGGTGATGGACGGATCGAGCTGTCGCAGCGACCCGGCCGCTGAATTGCGTGGATTCGCAAAGAGCGGTTCACCCGCCTCTCCGCGTTGTCGGTTCAGCTTCTCGAAGTCCGCCTTACGCATGTAGATTTCCCCACGGGCTTCGAGAACTTCGGGAATGGGATCGTCATCTCCGTCGCGAAGTCTCAGGGGGATATTGCGGACCGTGCGGATGTTTGCCGTGACGTCCTCGCCGGTCGTGCCGTCGCCGCGGGTGGCGCCACGTTCGTAGGCGCCGTGACGAAAGAGGACCGAGACCGCGCTGCCATCGATCTTTGGCTCGGTCACGAACTCGACGTCGCGCCGGCCGGAGAGACGATAAACGCGCTCAGCCCAATCGTGCAGTTCTTCCTGGCTGTAGACATTGCTGAGGCTCAGCATCGGGATCTCGTGGCGTACGGTGCCGAATGTGGAGGTTGGTGTGAATCCGACACGCTGAGTCGGTGATTCCTGGGTCACGAGCTCAGGGTGCTCCGCCTCGATACGACGGAGTTCGTTCATCAAGTCGTCGTATTCGGCATCGCTGACCGACGGACTGTCGAGGACGTGATACTCGTAGTTGTAGCGGTCTAGAAGGGATCGAAGCTCGTCAACACGCTGCTGAGGATCGGTGCCGACCATCGATTTTCGCAGCCCCTTGCCGTGAGACGTGTGCTCGCAGAAATGAGTCGCGGACAGAGCACAAGTATAGCACGGCTTGTTCGTACAGATGTTCGAATGTATACTCCTCGGCCAAGGTGACTGTTGGTCACATCGGGGAGTGGAAGATGGTTGTGGACCATGATTCCGACGCCGGATCCCAGCCGGGATCCTACGCTCAATTGCGCCAACGTGCGGCGCTCTACGTACGGGATCGCGGCGGATCGGTTCCTGAAGAAGACCTGATTGCCCACGTCTTCGGAGGTGGCGGCAACCCCGGTCTGTGGCGACCGCTCTTGCGCCAGATTCTCCATGATGACGACCACCTCGTCCTGCGTTCAGACAACAGCTGGGCAGACCCGGCGAGCAAACCACGGTCCGAAAGCGACGTTCCTACCGAGTACGTCGTGATCGACGTCGAAACGACGGGACTCAAGGCCTACACGCAACGCATCATGGAGATCGCCGTTATTCGTTTCTCGCATGGCGAGCGCGTGGACGTCTTCACGACACTGGTCAACCCCGAACGACGCGTTCCATCCTATATATCGCAACTGACCGGTATCGACGAATCGATGCTGGTCGGCGCGCCGGCATTCAGTCAGATCGCTCAGCAGCTCGTGCAATACATTGGTGACTCGCTGGTTGTGGGCTACAACGTCGGCTTTGACCTCGGATTCATCAACGCCGAGCTCAAACGTTTTGGTCAGCCACCGCTGGTGAATGACCACCTGGACTTACTTCCATTGGCCGGTCAGTTGGTCCCAGGCATTCGACGACCAGGACTCGACGGCTTGTGCCGCGCGTTGGGCGTCGACCAGCGCGAGCGACATCGTGCCATGGCCGATGCCGAAGCGACCGCCATCGTCTTCGGCCGCATCCTTCAAGAAGCTCAACAGCGCGGACTGAGTTCGTTCAACGATCTCAAGCGAACTGCAGCGGTACGTGTGCCAACTCCGAAACGGCGTGATTCGGTCGGACGAGGCCGGGCGGTACTGGATCGCTCGCATCTTGTTGGGATTCCTTCAACTCCTGGCGTCTACATCATGCACGACGCGACCGACCGGGTCATTTACGTCGGCAAAGCCAAGAATCTGCGCAATCGTGTTTCCTCGTATTACTCTCAGCCATTGGGATACACCCGCAAGATGGATGGATTGCTGGAGTCGATTCAGCGCATTGATACGGTGCAAACTGGTTCCGAGCTCGAAGCGCTCCTGCTTGAATCTCAGCTGATCTTGCGGCACCAGCCACAATTCAATCGGCAGCTGCGAAACACCGAATCCTATCGCTACATCAAGATCGAAACGTGGAATCCATGGCCGCGCGTCATGCTGACTCGGCAGTGGAAGCCGGACGGCTCGACCTACTTCGGACCGTTTCGCGTCTCTCGTGCGGCACGAGTGACGGTGGACTTGCTCAACGACACCTTCAAGCTGCGAACCTGTCCACGCTCGTTCAAGACGGCGCGCAGCTATGGCTCCCCATGCCTGCGTCTGTCGCTCGGCAAATGTCCAGGTCCATGCGTCGGCAAAGCTGATCGCGATGAGTACAAGAGCACGGTGCACGACGTGATCGGGTTCTTGCGCGGCGAGCGTGACGACGTGATCGAGATGATTCAGCGGCAGCTCGTCGATGCGGCGGAACAGCTCGATTTTGAAAAAGCCAGCAGGCTCAGGGACAGAATTCGACGAGTTCAGCAGCTGATCTTGAGCCAACAGGTTCTCGACGAAGCGGCAGCTCGCGGCAATCGACTGATCGTGACGCCGTCGGTCGACCAATGTTCGCGCGAGCTTATGCTCGTCGTTGGCGGTCGTCTTTGGGCGCAAATACGGGTGGCCGACGTCGACCCGGACGCGCGCGTCGTAGCGCGGTTGGAAGAGATATGGGACCGCGCGCAACGATTTCCGGTTCCAACCGTCGATCACGACTCGCTCGATCAGGTGCACATCCTCGAACGATGGCTGCGCAAGAACGAAGGCCACCCCTCGATTCTCCATCTTGACGAAAATCCAAAGTGGCATGAGATCATGCACGTTGTGCGATCGCTCTCTGCCGACGATCTCAATCCTGACAGCGTGTCAAAGCTCGCGGATGCCGTATCCCTCGAGACAGAATAATCGTCTTTGCGGGTGGCCCGCGCGTGTGCTAGCCTCACGTGAATGACGCTGTGGTTCCGACTGGCTCCAGAATGACAAGGGCGAACGAGACGAGCGTGACGATCCGCTTTGGCACCGATGGTTGGCGCGCGGTAATCGCGGAAGAATTCACGTTCGAAGCGGTGCGACAAATTGCTCGCGCGATGAGTGCCGTGCTGGTTCGTGACACCGTTCGTGGGCGACCCGCCGTGGTGGTCGGATACGATCGACGGTTCGGTTCCGACGAATTCGCGCGTGCCGCGACCGCAGAGTTCATTCACTGCGGTGTGGACGTCCTCTTTTCTCGTTCTCCCGTACCGACGCCCATGTTGAGCTACACCGTTCTTGAATCGAAGTCCGTGGCCGGGATGATGATCACCGCCTCGCACAATCCGCCGATGTTCAACGGCGTCAAGCTCAAGGGTCCACACGGTGGAGCGGCGCCACCGTCAATGCTGCGTGCCATTGAGGCCGAGATTGCCGGAGACAGTCGTCGAGAAGCTCCACGCGAGTATGGCGAGGTGTCGGAGATCGATCCGTTCTCCGCCTATCTCGACCGCATTGGTCGGCACGTCGACCTCGCACGTATTCGCGATGCGGGTCTCACCATCGTGGTCGATCCGATGTATGGATGCGCTTCAGGGTTGCTTCCACGGCTCATCGGTGAAGCCCCCACGCAGATCATCGAGATCAACACAGTACACAACCCACTCTTCCCCGGTATCGTTGGACCAGAACCGGTCGACCGCAACTTGACGCGCTTGAAGAAGGTCGTCGGCGACGGCGGCGCCAACGTCGGAATCGGCTTCGACGGCGACGCGGACCGCATTGGCGTCGTAAATGGCGACGGCGAGTACATTTCATCGCAGACCATCTTCGCGCTTCTGACACGCTACGTGCTCGAACATCGTGGTCGAGTCGGCGCCATTGTCAAGTCGGTGACGGGCACGGCAATGATCGACGCGCTTGCGGACCAATTCGGCGTTCCGGTGATCGAGACGGCCACCGGGTTCACGCATATTTCTCAGGCCATGGTTGATGAGAACGCGGCCATCGGCGGGGAAGAGAGCGGCGGGTTCGCCTTCGGATTTCATATGCCCGATCGCGACGGAGTCTTGGCCGCGCTGCTCCTGATCGACTACACGTTGCAATCAGGGATGACGCTCAACGAGCTGATCGAGGATCTCGAGCAAGCCATTGGTGTCTGGCGATTTCGACGGGTCGACCTGCCCCTGGCTCGAGACGAGCGGGACGCGTTCGTCGAGCGGCTCAGCGCTGTGCAGTGGCCGCGATCGATGTCGAATTTGACGGTGACGAACGTGGCGCAGATGGATGGAACGAGGGTCGAATTTGCGGATGGAAGCTGGCTTTTGGTTCGGATTTCGGGAACTGAGCCTCTTCTGCGCATCTATGCCGAGTCGCACGACACCGACATGGTCGACGCGCTGTTGATGGACGCGCGTTTAACGCTCGGCGTTTGACGCGCCGCTCATCTCGACTTCGATTTCAGAGGTATCGAACAATGGGAAGGAGCGCCCAATGAGTCTGACGCTGGATGACGTCGCCGCACGCGTGCGCAATTGCACACGGTGCGAACTTCATCGAACGCGGACACAGGGCGTTCCCGGCTCCGGCAACCCCAATGCGGAGATCATGTTCATCGGCGAGGCGCCCGGTTGGCACGAGGATCGACAGGGACTGCCCTTCGTCGGTGCGGCGGGACAGTTTTTGAACGAGATGCTGGAGTCGATCGGCCTGGAGCGTGACGACGTTTTCATCACTAACATCGTGAAGAGTCGGCCACCAGGAAATCGAGATCCACTGCCCGACGAGATCGCGGCGTGCTCGGTCTATCTGGATGAGCAGTTGGACATCATCAAACCTAAAGTTGTCGTGACTCTGGGACGTTTTTCGATGTCCCGATGGTTTCCCGGCGAGCGCGTCTCGCGCATTCACGGACAACCGCGGCAATTCGGCACGTATGTCGTTGTCCCGATGTATCATCCTGCCGCGGCGTTGCACCAGGCGTCCTTGCGCGCCACGGTTGAGGCGGATATGCAAAAGCTGCCGCGGATCATCGAAGAAGCCAAGAAACTGACCGCTGAGGAAGAAGAGCCAGAACCGCCGCCAGCCCAGATGCGTCTGTTCTGACGTGACGACAGTGCAGACTGTGATTCGTTTTGAGAAGGAGTCGCGGATCGCTTGATCGATGAACGCCTCAAAGTGCTTTTCCTCGGTGGACTCGGTGAGGTAGGCAAGAACCTCCTGCTGCTCGAGTTCGGTGAGGACATCATCGTTGTCGATGCCGGCATAGGGTTCCCCGAAGAGGACATGTTCGGTGTCGACCTGCTCATTCCCGATCTCAGCTACCTCCGTGATCGCGCCGAATACGTGCGCGCTATCTTCATCACCCATGGACACGAAGATCACATAGGCGCTCTGGCGTATGTACTCAGCGAGGTCGATGCGCCTGTGTTCAGCACATTGCTGACGCAAGGACTGATCCGCTCGCGCTTGCGTGACCGGCGAGTCGCTCGGGACGCTGATCTGCAGTTGATAGACCCGGACTCGGACAGTGTGATCGCCGCGGGGTGTTTCTCGGTTGAAGCCTTTCGTGTGTGTCACAGCATCCCAGATGCCGTTGGGTTTGCCGTCCGAACGCCAGTAGGGATCGTGGTGGTGACCGGCGATTTCAAGCTGGATCCCAAACCCGTGGATGGTCGAACCACCGACGTCGTCAAGCTTCGTCGCATTGCGGAGAAGAAACCTCTGTTGCTCATCAGTGACTGCGTGCACGTGGAGACGCAAGGTCCGACGCCGTCGGAAGCAGCGGTTGAGAACTCGATCGATTCGATCGTGGAAAATGCGCCCAAGCGGGTGATTCTGGCGACCTTCGCCTCCTCAATCTCCCGGGTGCAGCAGGTCCTCAACGTCGCGTATCTGCACGACCGGAAAGTCGCCTGCTTCGGCAGATCGCTTCAGAACAATGTCAAGGTTGCCCTCGATCTCGGCTATCTCAAGCCTCCCCCGAAAACGCTGGTGCGACCGGCGCAGGTGGCGGGAATGAGCCCTTCGCGCGTATTGCTCCTGTGCACGGGAAGCCAGGGAGAGCCGATGGCAGTCTTGAGCCGCATCGCACAGGGCGAACATCAAGAGATTGACGTCGTCGAAGGCGATACGGTTATCGTGTCTGCCTCGCCTATTCCCGGAAATGAAACCTCGGTCTTTCGCGTCATCAATCAGCTCTTCGCTCGAGGCGCAAACGTCATCTACTCTGCCCGGGCGTTGGTGCATGTTTCCGGACATGCTGGACGCGACGAATTGCGCCGGATGCTTGAACTGGTGCGACCGCGCTACGTCCTGCCGACACACGGTGAGGCGCGCCACCTGGCGCTCTACGCGCAGATGGCGCGCGAAACTGGAATGAGCGACTCGGACATCTTGCTGGGAGAGAATGGGACCGTCTTCGGATTCGATTACGAGGGTTTCACCGGCGTTGATTCCGTTCCCACGGGTACCGTCTATCTCGGACCGGGATCGACGGGCGAGATCGAAGATGACACTGTGTTGGAGAGGCGGCTGTTGGCGCGAGATGGTGTCCTGTCGGTCGTGTTGACCATTGATCGGCACTCGGGTGAGCTGTTGGCCGACCCCGACATCTCAGCGCGCGGGTTCGTTCCGGGGCCAAAGAATGGAACCGTTCTAGAGGAAGCTCGACAGTATCTGCGCGATCTCATGCTCGAACCCAGCCGTTCCCATGCTCGACTGCACGATCCGGAGCAGAAGGTGCGCGATTCGTTGCAGTCCTTCGTCTTTGCGCAGACGAGACGCCGTCCAATGGTCGTTCCCACCGTTATTGAGGTGTGATCGCGGCGCCCCAGAACAGTATGTTAGAATGTGTCCGTACACCCTGATCGTACGGAGGTTTGATGGCTGCCCCAGCCCGAAGTCGTAAACGTGCACGGACACGATCCAAATCGACGGCAAGCAAACAGCAGCCGTCGGTGCTGATCAAAATACCCAAAGCGTGTGGACGCGGGCTCGTTGGGATCTTCTCTTGGGTACGTCAGAGCCCTGTTCCGGAGCAGGTGCAGCGCGAGATCATCGCGATCCTGAGCCTGAGTCTCGCCGCCCTCTTTGCCCTCACGCTGAGCGGCTACGTTGGAAAGATGACGGTCGTAGGCACGGTTGCGCGCGGTTTGACTTGGGTCGCGGGCCGCGGCGCGATCTTCGTGCCCATCGGTCTCGTATGGATCGCCGTTGAACTGCTGATCAGTACCGATCCCGGCGTTCGACGCCGACGCTTTTTGGGACTCCTATTCTTCGCCGGATCCAGCATCACGTTCCTCGACCTGATCATGGCGACCAGCGGCCGCGACGGCGGTGGCGAGGTCGGCAAGAACCTGGGGAATGCCGCTCGGTTCGTGGCCGGTGATGCTGGTGCCGGAGTCGTCTGTTTCGCGCTTGGGTTGATCGGCGTCTATCTTCTCACCGGAATTCATGTGCGCGAGGTAGTGCACGCCTGGCAGCGAACCAGCGCCGCGCGCGCCGCCAAGTCAAGAGAGCGACGCGAGATTCAAGCAGCGCGCGTCGAAGTCGCGGCTCCTCCGGCTGTTGCTGATCCTCCGAGAGAGGCCGAGTCGACCGCACAGCGGCCGGTAATCAACCAGCCCAAACGTCAGAAGGCTCAACCAAAGGCACCTGAACCGGTCGAAACCGCGCCACCTGACGCCGCTGTGCCGATCAACCTGGCGCCCGCGCCGCTGCCGGACATCAGCAAGCTGGCCCTGTACGACGCGGGATCACCTGAGGCGTCTGAGCTCGAAACCAAAGCCGACCTCATCCAGGAGACGCTGCGAAACTTTCGGGTTGACGCGACAGTACGGGAGATCTTCCCTGGCCCGGCCGTCACGCTGTTTGCGCTCGAGCCTGGTCCTGGCACGAAGGTGCGGCGCATCACCGAGCTTCAGAACGACCTGGCATTGGCGCTGGCGGCGCGCTCAATTCGCATAGAGGCCCCGGTTCCTGGGATGGCGCGAGTCGGGATTGAGTTGCCGAACGTCAGTGTTCACACGGTCGGCCTTCGGGAGACGATCGAGTCGGTTGAATTCCAGGCGTCAAAAGCGAAGCTGCCGGTGGCCCTCGGACGTGAAGTCAACGGAACGTACATCATCGCCGACCTGGCCCGCATGCCGCACCTGCTGATCGCTGGGTCTACCGGCTCCGGCAAGTCGGTCTGCATCAACGGCATCATTTCGACGTTCCTGCTCAATCGACGTCCAGAAGAGCTTCAGATGGTTCTGATTGATCCGAAGATGGTCGAGCTGACCGGTTTCAACGGCGTGCCGCATCTTAAGTGTCCGGTCGTAACCGAGATGGGAAAAGTCGTCGGGACGCTACGTCTGGTCCTCAAAGAAATGGAAGATCGCTACCAGCGATTCTCGATGCTCGGCGTGCGCAATATCGACGGCTATAACCTGCGGCGCGAAGAGGATCCATCGGTCGAGCTCCTGCCGTATATCGTCGTTATCATCGATGAGCTCGCCGACTTGATGCTGACCACACCTGAAGAAGTTGAAACCTTACTTGTCCGCTTGGCACAGATGGCGCGTGCAACCGGCATTCACTTGCTCATTGCAACACAACGACCATCCGTCGACGTTCTGACTGGCTTGATTAAGGCCAATGTGCCCGCTCGCATTGCGTTCGCGGTGACGTCGCATACCGATAGCCGAGTCATCCTGGACATGCCCGGTGCGGAACGATTGCTCGGTCGCGGCGACATGCTCTTCATGCCGCCGGACGAAGCCAAGCCGACGCGCGTGCAGGGCTCCTTCATCGACGACAAGGACATCACGTATGTGGTCAAACACTGGCGCCGCGCCGCGCCGAATCACAACTTCGATGAGCATTGGGCGGACGTTCCATCCAGTGACGATGAAGAAGAGGGCGGCGACGATCCGCTGATGGATCAGGCGCTTCGGGTGGTGCGCCAGCAGGGATCGGCGTCGGCGTCGATGCTGCAGCGCCGCTTGCGGATCGGCTACAACCGGGCCGCGCGTCTCATTGAACAGATGGAAGACGAGGGCGTTGTCGGACCGGCCGATGGGTCGCGCGGTCGCCAAGTCTACCTCAGCGACGACGAAGAATAGCCACACGTCGTCGATCCTCGCAAAGAGTGATTGACCCCATTTTGTTATACTTACAGCCCGAAATTGCCACGTTTTTCGTGAGGTGTGTGTGCGCTCTCGGGTAACCGTCGAACCGGTCTCCAAACTTATAGATGAGTTTGCCAAGCTTCCGGGCATTGGCCCGAAAACCGCATCGCGTCTCGCTTATTTCATACTTCGTAGCGGACGTGAGGACGCTATCGGCTTGGCCGAAGCCATTCTCGAGGTCAAGGAAAAAATCGTCCTGTGTTCGATCTGCTACAACATTACCGAGCAGGACCCGTGCGCGATCTGCTCCGACGCGCAACGTGACAGAGGCAAGATCTGCGTCGTCGAGGAGCCGCTCGACGTGGTGGCTCTCGATCGAACGGGAGAATTCGATGGTCTCTATCACGTCCTGCATGGCGTCATCTCGCCGGTTGATGGCATCGGTCCGGATCGACTTCGCATCCGCGAATTGATTGAGCGCGTAAACCATGAGCGGCCCGAAGAGGTTATTCTGGCGATGAACCCGAACATCGAGGGTGACGCGACCGCGATGTACATCGCTCGACAACTTGTCTCGCTGGGAACGACGGTCACGAGGCCGGCCAGCGGCTTACCCGTTGGCGGCGATCTCGAATACGCGGACGAAGTGACACTCGGACGGGCATTGTCGGGGAGGCGGATCGTATAGCGCCCATCGTGCTCGACCAGCAAGGGTTCACGCGCGGTTGCGCCGTGGATGAATTCTCCGATCATCGCGCGACAGCAACAATGGAGAAACGCTGGCACTGCAAATGACATCCATGCGGCAAATCGGCATCACCGACATCCTTCGGCTTCGACGGCTGCGACGCGCGTACATTTCGCTCACCGTTCCCGACACGGTATTTCGTGGCCGCATGGACGACGTCATGGCTGCGTTGCCGGTCGGCCGGCGGTATGCTCGGGTCTTCGTTGCCGATTCGGACGACGCGATCGACGCCCTGGTTGAGCTCCGACCGGAGCGTGAGGACTACCGCTGGATTGTGACGGGCCTTGGTGCACGCGTTCCACGTGGCGGCGAGTTCTCAACCGAGGTCAGTCTCGTCTGGTCAGATCTTCTCGCGCACGCGTCCCGAGTCGCGGGTCACTCCGGTGCGAAGCGGGTGCACGCGTCGGTGCCGCTCGACACTTTGGTCCAGGAGACGCTGATTCGCGCAGGATTTTCGATCTACGCGCATCAAACGGTGCTCCGAACGCAGCACATGCGGCTCGTGGACTGCGATCGCGCACATGTGCGGGAGCGCGACCCGAGCGACGCATGGTCGATCCACCATCTCTATCATCGGACGACGCCGCGACCCGTGCAGTACGCGGAGGCGTTGACCAGCAATCATTGGGATGCGCGGCGCACGCTCAACGCACGTACGCGCGGTTTCGTCATCGACGATCACGACGGCTTGGCAGGATATTGTCAACTGATGAGTCGCGGTGAGAGCCACGCGTTGGACGTCATCATGTTGCCGGATAAGCTGAAACTGCTCGTTCCATTCGTCAGTGAAGCCGTGCGTCTGGCCAAAATCGAGGATGCATCAGAAGTTTGGGTTTCGGTGCCTGATTACCATCGGGAATACATATCCGCCTTCGAGACGATTGGATTTGATGAGTACGATCGTCAGGCGCTCATGGTGCGCTACACCATGGTCCCCGTACATGGGCGACATGCCCGCTGGACCAGCGTCGTGACCGACGTCATCGAACGATTGCCGGCAAGAACGCCGGTCGTGTCCCGCTGGGAACGGGATGGAGCGTAGCCGCTCCGCGAGCAGGAGATTTGCATCTGATTCATTTCACCGACGTGATTTAGGGAGCGCATTGTAGTTGGACACAACTGACACGATCACAACATCGGCTGAACGCTCCGCCTTCGGTGAGGCGATCACCGACAACCTCGAAGATTTGCTAGCGGTGCTACCGCCGCACATCACGCAGGACCTGGTGAACCTCGATGGAGCAGAATCGCGTGGAGAGTTGATCGAAGTCGTTCTCGACCTGGGTCGCTTTCCGGAGGCGCGCTATCAAGATCGTGAGGTCTACCTCTCTGAGAACGAAGTGACGCGCGAGGACATCGCCTACGTGGCGGACCGCATTGGGCGCTTCGGTGACGACAATCGCGCGGGAATTGAGCGGACCCTCCATCGCATTTCAGCCATTCGCAGTCGCTCCGGCGACATCGTTGGGCTGACTTGCCGAATCGGTCGAGCCGTGTACGGCACGATCGGCATCATTCGTGATCTGGTCGAATCGGGTGAGAGCATTCTGCTCCTCGGACGGCCTGGTGTTGGAAAGACGACCATGCTGCGCGAGACCGCTCGCGTCCTCGCGGACGACCTGCGCAAACGCGTCGTGATCGTCGATACCAGTAACGAGATTGCCGGAGACGGGGATATCCCGCATCCGTCGATCGGGCGGGCGCGGCGCATGCAGGTGCCGACTCCGGCGCTGCAGCACGCGGTGATGATTGAAGCCGTCGAGAACCACATGCCGGAGGTCATCGTCATCGACGAGATCGGCACGGAGCTCGAGGCGGCGGCGGCTCGCACGATCGCAGAGCGCGGCGTGCAGCTGATCGGCACCGCGCACGGCAACACGCTCGAAAACCTGATGATGAATCCGACGCTCTCTGATTTGATCGGCGGTATTCAGTCGGTCACCTTGAGCGATGAAGAGGCGCGTCGTCGCGGCACTCAGAAATCAATTCTGGAGCGCAAGGCGCCTCCGACATTCTCAGTGATGGTGGAGATTCAGGCGCGCGACCAGGTGGCCCTCCACCGCGACGTTTCCGCCAGCGTGGACGCCATCCTTCGCGGTCATCCGCTTCAGGTGGAAGTCCGGCAGCGGGGATCCACCGGCGAAATCAAGACATGGGAAGAGGAGCCGTATCGCGCGGAGCGCGCTGAAAACGACCGCGGCAGCTCAATCGATTTGCGCCGTTCGCCAACCAGCGACGGCGTGCAGCTCCTCACTCAGGGGCCATTCGGCGCCGGACGAGGAACACTCGAAAAGCCGGCTCGCGTCTTCCCCTTTGGGGTCAGCCGCAATCGCCTGGAGCAAGCCATCCAGCAGACGTCCGTGCCGGCCATGGTCGTGCGTGATCTGCGCGAGGCGGACGCCGTCGTCACGCTGAAGAACTACTACCGGCGCCGACCGCAGCCGCTCAGAGATGCTGAGAGCCGTGGGGTGCCGATCTACGTGTTGCGCAGCAACACCGTGGTTCAGATGTCGAATCTGCTCCGCTCCCTCTTCAGCGAAGTGATCGGCAGCGGTCGCTACAACGAAGATGAGCAGCGCGCAAATGTGAACGATGTGCCGGACGATCAGATCGCCGCGGCCATGTTCGAGGCGGAATCCGGTATCCATCAAGTGCTGAACGGTGTCGGTACCGTGTCGTTGCGGCCACAAGGACCGCGCATCCGACGGCTGCAGCATGAGCTGGCTGAACGCTACAACGTGGGATCTCGCAGCCGCGGACGTGAACCGCATCGTTTCGTTGAAATCCTGCGTCAGAGCGAGTATTGATGGGGCTCTTCGTTACATTCGAAGGGCCGGAAGGGGGCGGCAAGTCGACGCAGATACGTCGGCTTGCCGCTCAACTGACCGAGCGCTCCTATGAGGTTGTTGTAACCCGCGAGCCGGGCGGTACGCCGCTCGGTGAGTCCATTCGCGAGCTTTTGCTCGGAACCCGCCACTCTGCTATGCTGCCCGAAACGGAAGCGCTGCTCAACGCGGCGGCTCGAGCGCAGCATGTGTCGGAGGTCATCCGTCCGGCTCTCGCGCTCGGCAAGGTTGTGCTGTGCGACCGCTTTCTTGATTCGACTCTTGCCTATCAGGGCGCCGGCCGCGGGCTCAACATCGATGATCTCCGTCCGATGCAGGGGTTCGCGACGCGCGGACTGTGGCCCGATCTGACGTTCCTGCTCGACCTGCCGGTGGAGGTAGGTCTTGCGCGACGGGTCGCTTCGGGCGAGCCGCTGAATCGATTCGACGCCGATTCCCGCGCCTTTCACGAGCGGGTGCGCGCCTACTTTTTGACCGCCGCCCAGAGTGAACCGCGGCGTTGGGAAGTAATCGATGCGAGCGAACACAAGGACGCCGTGGAGCAAATCTTGCTTCGATTAACACTTCAGCGGTTGAGGGACGCCTCGATCGCGCCGAACGAGGGCCGCAATTCATGAAGCTGATTTTTGCCGTAATTCAGGGAAAAGACTCCGACGTTCTCCTCACGGCGCTACGAGAAAGCGGATATCGCTCGACCCAGATCAACAGCGCTGGCGGATTCCTTCGCGAAAACAACGTGACCGTCTTGGTTGGAGTCGACGACCAGTATGTTCTGGACGTCCTGAACATCGTGCAGCAGAATTGCTACACGCGGACCCAGTACGTCAATCCTCTTCTTCCCATCATGGAGCCGGGAGAGTTCTACGTTCCGAATCCAGTTGAAGTGCAGGTTGGCGGGGCGACGGTGTTCGTCTTGAACGTACGATACTCCGAGCGCATTTCTTAGCTACAATGCGCGTAGTAGGAGGCTAAGCGACCGAATGGAAGCAGCAGTTGCGCGAGGATTACAGCTTCTCATCGCCCTGGGAGGAGCCTACCTGCTCGCACTCTGGTTTGCTCTGATCGTTTGGACCTTTCAGGACATTCAGAACCGTAGTCGCAGCGTCGTCGCCCAGATCTTCTCCACCCTCGTCGTCGTCCTCTTTTTCGTTCCAGGTGTGCTGATCTATATGATTTTGCGACCACGCGATACGCTGGATGACGCGTTCCAACGTTCGCTTGAAGAAGAGTACCTGCTTCAGGATCTCGATGAGCTTCTGCTCTGTCCAACTTGCCAGCATCAGGTCGAGGCTGAATTCGTCTTCTGCCCCTACTGCCGCAATTCGCTGCGCACTTCGTGTGTTGGCTGCGGACGACTGATCGACCTTCGCTGGGATATCTGCCCGTATTGCGGCGAGGAACAGTATCCTGAGGACGTGGCGCTGCAGATATCAGAGCAGTGGCAACCTATTGAGCGCGAAGGCGTCGGCAAACTCTTCGGCCAAGCGCGCGACCGGCTTTCGGGCTATCGATCGCGTGCCATCAGCCACGAATCCCGCTCCAGCGAGCCATACGGCTCGAGCGACGCGTGGGCAGACCCAGTGGCGCGCCGCCCGACGGATTGGGATGTCGACGATGCGACCGACTTCCGTTACGCAGATCCCGAGACCGAGTCATATCAGCCGGATCCAGCAACCACAGACGAAGAAGAGTGGCAGGAAGACGAACCGGCTGAGAGCGGTGAACGCTTCGACCACACCGACGAACTTCCAACCGGCCCGAGACGCTACTAGGCCGTATCGACGGCGGACTTCACGTTGGATGTGCGTGAGTGCTCGCAGCTATGACGTTCTTGCGGGCGGTCGTGTAGGTACGGCGTTAGGCCGGATCATGAAGTTGAATTTGCTGCGGAATGCCTGGTAGAAATTCATCCCCTCCAAGATGATCAGGTGAAACAGGTGCTCGCCTTTGTGCACCTGTACCACGTCACCTTGCGAAAGACTCTCGACCGGTGTGCCGTCGAGAATGAGATCCGCCGCTCGATCGCTCGCCATCACCAGCTCGAGATTCACCTCTTCGGGGACGACCAGCGTTGTGCGGATTGGCGAGTGGGCGCAAATCGGCGTTACCGCGAAACCACGCACGCCCGCGTCGAGGACAGGCCCCCCCGCTGCCATGCAGTAGGCCGTGCTGCCCTGCGGGGTTGCCACGATCATGCCGTCTCCAGGATACGTATTCACGAATTGTTGATCGATATACAACTCGACATCGATCATCTGGAGACCCGAACGAATGACGACGTCGTTGATCGCCCAGAAGGATTCGGATTCCAGATTGTCGCGACTGAGCGTGGCGTTCAGCGTCGGAGTCACCTGCACGCGGTAGCGCCCTTCGACGATGTCGGTGAGAGCCTGCCGCCAATCCTCGCGTTCGATACGGGCCAGAAAGCCGACTTTCCCGACATTAATCCCCAGAATCGGCACGTTTGGAAACACGTGCGCCATGCGCATAATGAGTCCGTCACCACCGAGCGTGACCAGGAGATCGACCGACGCTCCGGCCAGGAGATCGGACTCGGATCGGACGGTCACACCGGCGTCATGCAGCCAGCGCTCAACGTCTTCGGCGATCTCCGCGGCTTCGTGCTTATCTCGTGCGATGATGAGGCCGATCGTCAGGCTCATTCAATCTCCTCGGGCGGCCGGCTGTCGTGCTTCAACCGAAGGATCATATTCTCCCGAAATCCTATCGCATCTCCGGGAAGCGGTCGCCGTCGGCGGCACCGGATGTGTTGTGAGCGATGCTTGTTGTCGACAGGGTACACTCGCTGTGTTGACGTACACCATTGAACATGAGGGAGCTTCGCGTGCACTGGATTGAAGAGTCAGGGCTGATTGCGGTCATTCGTCTGGATGATCTGAGCGACGCGGTGACGCTCGCAGGGGCGCTCATCGACGGAGGGGTGACCAATCTCGAGTTCACCTATACCAATCCGAAGGCAGGAGCGGCGATCACCGAAGTCCGTGAAACCGTCGGCGATCGATGCCGGGTTGGGGCAGGTTCGATCCTGGACGCCGAGACCGCGCGACATGCCATTCTGGCAGGAGCCCAGTTCATCGTGACTCCAACGTTGCGTTGGCAGACGATCCAAATGTGTCGCCGCTACAGCGTTCCGTCTGTCATTGGCGCCTTCACGCCGACCGAGATTCTGACCGCCTGGGAATCCGGAGCCGACTTCATCAAAGTCAACCCGGCCAGCGTGGCAGGACCAGGCTATTTCAAAGACGTGCTCGGCCCGCTGCCGCAGACCAAGCTGATCCCGTCGGGTGGAGTGACGTTGGAGACGGGTCCAGCGTTCATCAAGGCTGGCGCGGTTGCGCTGGCGGTGGGTGGGAATCTCGTGCATCGTGCGTCGGTACAGGCTCGGAATTGGGACGCGATTCGGGATCTTGCGCGCCAATGGACCTCGTTGGTGGAAGAGGCCCGGCGCGGCGTTTCGTGACATAATTGCGTCAAGCAGTGATCTGAATACGTTGGCGTGGAACTGCGCGAGTTGGGCCGACGCGAGCGGCTGATTGGTGAACATGTTCAGCGACAAATCCGTTCACATTCCGAGCAAGGAACGCACCCGGCTCTACCCCGCCGAGGGCGTGGTTCTGCGCCGCCGGGACCTCGGCGAAGCGGACCGCATTCTAATCATCTTCACCGACAGGGTCGGCAAGGTGAGCGTGGTCGCCAAGGGTGTGCGACGAACCAAGAGCCGCCTGGCGGGGCATCTCGAGCCATTCTGTCGTTCATCGCTGCTGATCGCCAAAGGACGCAACCTCGACATCGTCACGCAAGCATCCCTCATCGAACCATTTCGAAACGTGCACGAGAGCGAGGCGCTCATTGCTTATGCCAGCTATTTCGCCGACCTGCTCGATCTCTTCAGCGTTGAAGGACAGGAGAACCATCGCGCCTACGAACTCCTGATCGAGACGCTCAGCGAGCTCGATGATGGGCTCGATCCATTCGTGACGTCGGTCGTCTTTGAATTTCGACTCCTGGCGCTTATGGGGTTCATGCCGGAACTCTACAAATGTATTGACTGTGGGAAGGACCTCAATCCTGAGGTGAACGGCTTCAGCCTATCGGGCGGGGTGCTGTGCCCCGAATGCCGTGGCAATCAGCCGCTCACTGAGACCATCTCGTTGAATGGCCTCAAGTTCCTGCGGCTGATCGAACGCGGTGACGGGGGGACCGCGCGGCGGCTGCGGCTCTCATCCGAACTTCGTGCAGAGATCGATCGCACGGTTCGTGGGTACGTGGGCTACGTTCTGGAGCGCGAGCCACGTTCGCTCACGGTATTGAGGACGATCGTCGATTGATTCATCCTGGTGCGGTCATATACCATACGTTCGCCTAAACCCGGCGTTAAATCGCTCGACGTGTCGCATACGCGAGTGGAGGACAACAGTGTCTGATCTACACGGATTGATGGGTGACGGCGAACATGTCATGGTCATGGCACGACGGCATCCTCTGTTTCTGGTCGGCCACCTGGCGCTCTACGTCGTTGGAGCTTTGGTGCTGATTGGCGCGGGCATTTGGGCCGCGACGTCGCTGCCGATCCTCGTCGCGGCGATTTTGTGGGTCGTCAGCCTTGTTCCGGTCGCGTTCGCCGCGGTGCGCTTCATCAGATGGCGCAACGAGGTCTATGCGGTGACGAATTACCGCATCATCCAGATCGAGGGGATTCTCAGCCGGCGCGTCTTCGACTCATCGCTCGAGATGGTCAACGACATCATGCTGACGCAGTCGCTGATCGGGCGTATGTTCAACTATGGGACGGTCGAGATCATCACGGGAAGTGATATCGGTCTGAACAAACTCGACGCGCTCAAGGATCCGTTCGCGTTCAAACGGGCCATCGTTGACGCGCGCAACGTCTTGGCAGATCACGGTCACTCTCAGGTCGTTGACGATCGGCAAACGCAGCTATTGTCCGCATTACAGGATTTGCGCACGTCCGGTCTGCTGACGGACTCCGAATATGAGATCAAGCGGTCGCGTCTCACTGGCGGGCGCGCGGGCTAACCGCGGGATGTATAGCGATCGAGTCGTTGCGTCGTTGGCCGTAAGGGTGATACTTATGGCGACCAACGAGTTCGGCCGATTGTTATCGCGAGCGCCATAGATGTCGCGCCCACAGGCTGAAATCAGAACAAAGGGACATCGTCATGCGGCGCTCGATCAAGTGTTAATGCGGAAGAGGGGCGGCCGAGCGGCCGCCCCTCTGTCAATGCGGGTTCGAGCCGTGCACTAGGTGTGATCGGGCTCGTGCTTGGTGCCATTGCCGCGAATAGCCGCAGCCGCTGCGTGCCGCGAGAACGCAGCCACGGCACTGGCTGCACGTCCGAGGCGCCGTGAGCCTCGCTTGCTTGCCGGCCGCGACGTCACTTCGGGCAGCGCGGGCTGCGAATCGGAGATCGGCCGCTGTACCGGGAAGGTCATGGGCTTCGGTGCACCTATTAGCGACCCAAGCTCGTCAATCTCGATCGTCTCGACGTCCAGGAGTCTCTGTGCAACGCGCTCGAGATCCTCGCGATGCGTGCGAAGCACCGTGAGCGCCGTCTGATGCGCCATGTTGACCAACTCCAGCGTCTCTTGCTCCGCGGCAAACGCAGTTTGCGGAGAGATCTGGCCGCCGTCACCGGAGGACGTCGCGGTCGAGAGCAACCCGAATCGCGCGCTCATGCCGTACCGATGGACCATCGAGGACGCGATCGACGACGTGCGCTCGAGGTCGTTTGAGGAGCCGGTAGTGATGTCACCAAAGACGATCTCTTCGGCCGCGAACCCGCCAAGTAGCGCCGCGAGGCGGTCACTCAGCTGAGCGCGGGTCCAGAGCCCTCGGTCCTCATCCGGCACGATCATGGTGTATCCACCGGCCTGTCCGCGCGACACGATCGACACTTTGCGCACCGTATCGGCATTCGGCAGCAGGTGGGTCACGATGGCGTGTCCGGCCTCGTGATAGGCAACCACGCGGCGTTCTTGCTCGGTGAAACGGCGAGTGTTGCGTGCCGGCCCAGCGATCGTTCGATCGAGCGCTTCGAGCATGTCGGGCATTTCGATGATCGAACGGCGCGCGCGTCCGGCCAAGATCGCGGCCTCGTTCACGATATTGCTCAGATCAGCGCCACTCATCCCGCTGGTGCGCGCGGCGATCTCGTCAAAGCTGACGTTCTCGGCGAATGGTTTGCCGCGTCCATGCACTTCCAGGATGGCGGTGCGAGCAGCGCGATCGGGCACGTCGACCATGACTTTGCGGTCGAACCGCCCGGGGCGCAACAGAGCGGAATCGAGGATATCAATGCGGTTCGTTGCGGCCACGACCACGACCGTCGTGCGCTCCTCGAAGCCGTCCATCTCGACCAGGATCTGGTTCAGCGTCTGATCGTATTCGGTGCTCTGCTCAACGCGCCCTCGACGACGCCCAATCGCGTCGATCTCGTCGACGAAGATAATCGAAGGGGCGTTCTCTTTGGCCTTTCGGAAGAGCTCACGTACGCGCGACGCGCCAACGCCGACGTACAGCTCGACGAATTCAGAACCACTGACCGAGAAGAATGACGCGCGGGCCTCGCCCGCAAGAGCGCGTGCAATGAGCGTCTTGCCAGTTCCGGGAGGGCCCGCCAACAGCACTCCGCGTGGGATGCGCGCACCGACCTCGCGGAACCGATCAGGTTCGCGCAAGAAATCGACGATATCGGCGACCTCTTCTTTCACCTCGGCGGAACCAGCGACATCGTCAAAGGTAATCAGCTTCTCGCCCGGTCGTATCGGTTCGAACGCGCCCTTGCGAGATGAGTTTGAGCCCATAGATCCTGGCGTGAATCGTTTGAACATCAGGAAGAGAAAGACGCCAATCCCCAGGAATGTCACGATGCGAATGATCATGGTGGAGTTTGATGACCAGCTCGACTGATGCTCGAGTTGGATCGACGGCCATTGACTGGTTGGAATCTGCGCGTCGGTGAGGAATCCGGTGAACGATTGTCCAGGAGGAAGCACGACCTTGGTCGTGGTGTTGTCCGTGAAGGTGATATCCGCGGTGCGCCCATCGCCTTGCACGACGACTTTGGTGACCTGTCCTGATTCGATGCGGTGAACAATTTGCGTGACGTCGACGCCGTTGGTTTGCGGATTGCTCTGCAACAGCGCAACAGTGATGAGGACCGCAACTAGGAGAACAATTCCGGCTACGATGAACTTCGGCGAAAGGAATCTTCGCATGATTTCCTCGTTCTATGGCACGCGACGACACTAACTCGCCAAAGACCCTTTGGTCCTTTCGGGCCACAGTATCGACACCGTACCTCACTCCGGCTCGCGGCGTTAGTATACATGTTCACAATTGAGTTACGACGTTATTGTCGAGCCGCGTGACTCGTGCTCCCTGCCCATTCGTCCACATTCAACTTGATCTTTCGTAAGCACAGTCAGCACCTTCTTGTGAAGGGCGCAAGTAAACCCACTTCGGTTGTGCGCGGTGCGAGATTCTTAACACGCTCACGATCACGCGCTCCGCCGAGACGTCGTGGTGACCGGTGGGTCGCCCATTCACTGACGACTTGTTTAGCGACTAGAACTCGACGAAGTACGTCGAGCATGCTCGATCAATCAAATCAGGAGAGAGTACCGGTGTCGAACCGAGATAGCGCGCGATCCCGAGGAGCGTGCGCAAGATGTCACGCGGGTGACAGGAGCGGAGCTCTCGCTTCGGTCTGACGTAGTGCTCGCGCAGCAAGTGCACCAAACCTGCCTGATCGAACGGCACTCCGAGCGAATCGCACTGGCGCCTGAAGATCTCGCGGTATTGATCCAGCGTCGGATTGCCCACGTGGATTTTGCTCTGAATACGGCGCAAGAATGCCTCGTCGACCAGGTCACGCGGAGAGAGGTTCGTTGAAAAGACGATGAGCTCGTCGAACGGGATCTCGATCTTCTTACCGGTGTGCAATGTGAGAAAGTCGACCCGTTTTTCGAGCGGCACGATCCAGCGATTGAGAAGGTCGCGCGGACGGACCTGCTGCCGACCAAAGTCGTCGATCAGCAGCATCCCGTTGATGGCCTTCATCTGCAGGGGTGCCTCATAGATCTTCGAACTCGGATCGTATACCAAATCCAAGCCTTGCAACGTGAGTTCTCCGCCGACGATGACAGTTGGGCGGCGGCAGGTCACCCAGCGGCGGTCCAGATCGGTGCGCGCGTTGCTGAGTGCGACCGGTTGATGGTTCTGCAAGTCGAGAACCTTGATGATTTGTCCGTCAACTAACAACGCATGGGGGATCAGCACGTACCCGCCAAGGAGCTCGGTGATGCGTTCGGCGAGCACCGTTTTGCCATTGCCAGGGTCACCAAACAGAAAGACCGAGCCGCCGGTGTTTACGGCCTGACCGACCGCGTCCAGCACCTGGTCGTTGTAAATGAGATCGGTCATTGCGTTGCGAACTTCTTGGGGAGTGACGCGAGTGTTGCGAATGGACTGAACGCGAACCATCTCTCGAAACGCTTCGAGCGTCACGGGCGCGGGACCGACGTAGGAGTTGCGATCCATTATTTCCTGGACCCGTGCCACCCCTTTTGGTGTAAGCATGTACTGGTAGGCCATCTCGCCGATACCGAGCGAGCCGTTGACCTCGAGGAGTTCTTCGCGTTTCAGGGAGGTAAGTGCTCGCTCTACGACGTTGAAATACGGGAGACACAGCTGATCCGAGATTGCCTGGCCGGTCGCCATGCTCTGGAAGTAGATTGACTTGAGCGTGAGGTCGGCGATAAAAGCGAGATCAAGCCCCGTCTGCTCGATTGCCCCTGGTTCCCCAAGTCCGAGACTCCGCGTGCTCTGTGCGAGACTCGCCATTCTCGACCACTCTCCTTGCAGGATCCCCCCGGCAGCGACATGCCACCATCGTTAGCCTACGGATCGTGATGAGCGTGGTCTCTAGGTTATTCGTCCGGAAAGCGGCAGACTGACGCACTACTTCGCGTACTTTGTGACGATAGAGGCCGATCGGGCACGAAATAGACCTTCAGCACTCTGTCAATGGAGAACGACTTTCTGTCCTTCCGCCAATCCCGACGCAATTTCAACCATACCGTTGCTCCGCAGTCCGATCTGTATCTCGATTTCTGTCTGCTTCCCATTTTCGAGAATCGTCACGAACGTGCGCTGTCCAACAGTCCGCAGCGCAGCCTCTGGGATGAGTAGCACGTTTTGACGCACCGCCGTCTTGATCGTCACATTGGCGTTCATACCGGGTCGAAGGTCCACACCCTCGGGAGTCTTGAAGGTGATCGTCGCGGGGAAGGTCGTCGTACCGCCGCTCGTCTGGGCGACCGGGGAAAGATTTGTGATCGTGCCGTCGATCTCCGTGCCCGGATACGCATCGAGCCGGAAGGTGGCCGCCATGCCATTTTGTACGTGGGGGAAATCGACCTCGTCGACATCAACCGAGAGGTTGAGATCCGACAGATTGGCCATATCGACTATCGTCGATCCCTGCCCGATGGGCGCATCCTTCGCCGTCTGCACGTCGATGATCGTCCCATCAACAGGCGCCAGGACCAACGACGACGATAGCTGCGACTTCGCATTGGCCAGCTCCTGTTTGGCCGCGTCCAAATTTTGCGCAGCTTGGAGTTTGTCTGCCGTCTGTTGCGGCGTTGGATTGCTCCCCGCGTTTGACTCGGCCAGATTCAATGCGGCCTCAGCATTGGCGAGCTGCGCCTGAGCCCGATCGATCCCGTCGTCAAAAGGCGTTCGGTCGAGCTGCACGAGGACGTCGCCCGACTTCACACTGTCTCCCGCGTTGACGGCGACGGTCTGAACAGTTCCGGACGTGTTGCTTCGCACGGCGATCGGGTTCTTCGCGGATAACCGTCCAGTCGTCTGTATTGTGGCTGACAGCGACCCACGCTGGACCGTTGCCGTTCTGACACTCCCGTTTCGATTCAGCGCGTAGACTGCGATGGCGACAATCGCGGCAACCACGACGATGATCGTCGCGGCCATCAGCCAGCGGCGCTTATTCATAACGGAGCACCACGATTGGACGAATGCGAGCGGCGATCAATCCGGGGCCAGTGCTGACGGCGGCAGTGGACGCGAGCGCAACCAGGAAGGTCAAGACGATGGTCATTGGGCTCAAGCTGAAATCGAGCTGAAACAGCTGCTGTCCAGTCAGATAGACCAGGTAGCGAGCCAACGGATAGCCCACCGCTATTCCGAGCAAACAGCCTGCGGCTGCGATGCCGAGCGCCTCGGACATCACCAGCTGTACGAGATGAACTGCCGTCGCTCCCAGCGCGCGCAATACTCCGAACTCGCGTCGCCTCTCGGTTAAGTTGATGATCAGCGTGTTGGCGATGCCCGCCAATCCCACCACGCCGATGATGACTACCATCGCGTTGAGCATCAGCGTCAAGATGTCGATTGCCTGCCGCGAGCTAGCCTGGTCCTGATACGTTGCGAGCGTCTGAGGGCCATATTGTCGAAACGTCTCCTCCAGTTGCCGAAGCTCAACGTCGACGTCGCGTGGGCTTGAAGACGCCAACTTCAGTGCGAACAAACTCGCCTCTCCTTGAACGTGAGCGATCTGTTGCAGATCGCCAATGCGCAGAAACAGTTTGCCCGTGGTGGTGGCACCCAGATAGGTGCTGGAGTCGTTGACAATGCCGACAATCTGAACCAGGGTCGACGTTTGACCGATGTCGAGCGTGCGAACGTCGCCGACCTGTGCATGAATCGTGGCTGCGAGATTGCTGGTCAACACCGCGCCGACTGGATTGGACTCCCGCAGCCACGTTCCGGAAATAACACGTGGGGTGTAAATCGACGTGTCGGCCGGAATCCCCCAAATATCTGTGCGCACGCTCCCGAGCGATCCACCCGTGTTGCCCCACGGCTCGGCAGCCACCACTGACGGCTGCTGATTGAGATCTCGCGCAAAGTCTACGTCGAGATACTGGTTGAAGTAGATCCAGCCATCGGCTCCGTAAAGCGCATAAAGGTGATCGACCGTCGTGTTGACCGACGTGCTGACCGCCTGTGTCGCGAGAAAAGTCGCGACCGCTATCGCCACCAATCCGAGCGTGATCCAGGCGCGCACCGGACGACGCACCAGATTGCGGAGACCTATTGCCGTCATCGCGGACAGACCTCCGAGCGGCCGTGTGATTCTCTGAACCAGTCCGCGTCGAAAGTCAGACGACACTCCAACGTTCGCGATGAGCGGCGCGACCCGTTTGCGGGCGGAGAACCAGGCCGGGATAGCCGCTGAGCTCAACGTGACGACCAGCCCGACCGCCAGGGCGAGTCCGAGCTCACGCGTCGACAACGTGAATGGAGGCAAGACGAGTCCCGACAGCCCAGCGAGAAAAGCTGACAGCGCCCGGCCGGCCAGCAACCCGATGGCCCAGCCGCTCGCGCCTCCAGCGACTCCAACGATCGCGGCGAACGTGAGATACGTGCGCATGGCCGTCCAGCGCGTGCCACCGAGTGCCTTGATGATGCCGATCTGGCGCGCTTCCTCAATCATCACTGCCGCGATCGTGTTGGCGACCAGAAAGCTGCTCAGGGCCGCTCCGACATAAGAAAAGACCCGCAGCAGCAAGAGGAGCGTCGACAGTTCGTTGCTTCCGGTGAAGGCGTTCGGGTCGCGTACGGTAAAGCCACCGTGCGGGATACCCCGTTTGTCGAGAAACCCCGCGATGTCGTTGGCCGTTTGGCTGGCTCGTTGCGGCTGCTCGACGCGCAACATCAGATAGTTGTCATACTGGTTTCCGAGAATCGAAAGCAAGTCATGATCGGGCATGAAGGCGGTCGCCTGGTTCAAGATCGACGCATCTATCGTGGCTGGTGCGCGCACGAAGCCGCTTATGCGAGCGTAGGACGTCGTGGCGCCGGCGTTGGGCTGTAAGGCCACGAGCTCACCGATGTGCAACTCGACGAGCTTGGTGGTGGTCACATCGAAGACGACTTCGCCGCGTTCAGGATAGCGGCCGGAGACGAGCTCCAGCGTTGAGAGTGGCGCGTTGGTGAAGCTGGAAACGCCGAACAGCTGGGTGGATACCCATCCGCTTCCGGCGGAGACACGCGTGAATTGAACGGATCGGGTATCCGCGACGGAGACGTTGTCTCGGCGCTGGATGAGATCGACGAGCGTGGGCGAGAGGTTTGAAACAAAGGCCGTCATGTCGGGCTGTTTCGTGCTTGCGTACGTTTGGCGTTGCGCGACAGCCAGGTTTCGCCCGGTGAACGAAATGGCAACGACGCCTGCCACTCCCAGCATGACTCCAACTATCGTCAGAACCGCTCGAAGGGGGCGGCGCTGCAGGTCTCTCAGATTCTTGACGAGGAGTAAATCCATTCGTCGCCGTTTCAATGCACGACTGAGCAGCGGCACGTGCGGATCAGCAAATCCGTCAAAGAGTATGTCATAAGTCGGGTGTCGTGTATTCGAGGCGCGAGCATGACGTGGACAGTCAGAAACGACCCCGGGCATACCCGGAGCCGTTTCGTTGGCTGTCACGATCGCGACCATGCAGCCGACATCGATTATGGGACTGTCGCTATCCTCGAACCACGGAGAGCATGCGACCTGTAAGCGTGGAACCGCTCAACAGCATCGCCGCACCGAAGCCGAGAAGCGAGACGAGAATCAGAGTGATCGGATTCATTCCCACGAGAGCCAGGATACCCAGGACGACTCCGCCCACGCCGACAAGCATCTGGATAGTCGTGCTCCCCATGACGGCATCACGTGCAAGCGTCAGATGGCTCGAAGACGTGTTGTAGCGAGCGGCTTCCATCGAATTGAGGCGAGACATCGTACCCGCGGAGAGGATCAACGTCGCACCATATGCGATGACACCGATAGCCATCAAGGTTATTGAAGCAAGGGACAGCAATGCGAGAATACCGAGAACGGCAACGCCGATACCTCCGATAAATTCAAGCGCGACGCCGCCACCAAGCTCAGTCTGACCGGTCCAGGAATCCGAAGTATCAGATCCTTCCGCCAAGCGGCTGTACTTGGATAGGATGGCTGTCCCTTCTGACAGGAGGGCGGCTCCAACCACGATCACGCCGATCGCGGCCAACGTCTGCGACACGATCCCGACCAATCCGAGGATGCCAAGAACGATCGCGCCAGCCCCGCCGAGGGCTTCGGCAAGCGATCCAAACGCAACTGTCTCCGCCGCCTTGACCTCCTCGCGAGGTGCGGCTGGGCGATCGACGTCACGTCGAAGTTCGCGGTCCATAACGCGTCCTTTCACTAAGAACGAAGAATTGTGCCGATTACAGCTGGAACTGATCTCATTCCCGTCGTTCGCCGCTGATTGCCACGTGAGGCGATCGAGATGGCGTCCGCGAATCACACTCAGTCCCTAAGGTCCACACCTGAAAAAGATGATGGTAGGCGCGGACGATTCCCTGGCTCACGACTCAGGATCTGACGCTGTGCAACGGGTTTTATCTCAGCCCCTGCTGGCTCTCAACTTTGCATAATCAATTCCACCATTGACCACAGCGAGGGTGAATCTTGGAAAGATGAGGCCCGATAATTGAGTTGCGCAGCGTTTCCCCATTCTCGGGGGAAATTCCGTCCGGAGAGCGTCTCTGGTTCGGCGAGTTTCAGTTCAGTCGCACGCGCGCGGTATCGGCAGTCGTGCGTTCCGACCCTACTCCTTGGCGGAAGTATCGACTCGGGCGTCGAGGATCAGTTGCCGGACTGGATAGGAACGTCGTGAAGAGCGACATGCGTCGGCACGTCCTCGACGATCTCTCCATCGCGCATCGAGATGATCCGCGATGCGAACTGCGCCACGCTTCGATCGTGTGTTACGAGGATCAGCGTGGCGCCGTCACGCCAGGTTTGGTCGAGGAGATCGAGCACGAGTGCACCGGACGCGCTGTCCAGATTACCCGTGGGTTCGTCAGCGAGCAGGATGGGCGGATCGTTCGCCAGCGCCCGTGCGATCGCGACTCGCTGTTGCTCGCCACCGGACAGTTCATTGGGGAAGTGATCCGACAAGCCCGCCAGACCGACGCGGTCGAGGAGATAGTGCGCCCGGTCGGAGCGACCGCTCTTGGCGTTGATCTGCATCGGTAGCATGACGTTTTCGAGAGCCGTCAACGTCGGCATGAGCTGGAAGAATTGAAAGACGATGCCAATGGATCGGCCGCGCCAGCGCGCAAGGCGCTCCTCGCTCATCCCAGTTAGCTGCTGACTCAGGATTTCTACACGTCCTGACGACGGACGATCGATGCCACTCAGCAAATTGAGCAATGTCGATTTGCCGCAGCCGGATGGACCGAGAATCGAGACCCACTCACCACGATTGATGGTCAGGTCGATAGACCGCAGAGCATGGACTGCTCGCCTGCCCGCCTGATAGCTCTTGGTCACGCCACTCAGCGAGATGATCGATTCTGCAGTGCTCGCAGCCGCGTCCATTTGCAGTTTTGGTTCGTGCATGTGGGAATCTCGGTTCTATCCACGATCAAGTTGGCAATGACGACAAGCGTCGCCGCCGCTGTGGCGGCAATGATAAGACTTTCCCGGAGTCCGGCCGCGGCGTATTAGCCACGCGCGTGAAACTCAAGGCCGCCGATGACGCTCCGACCTAATCAGCGGAGACGGTGCCGATACCGCCGAAACCGCGCCCGCATATCTGGTGACCTGCAGGAGCCTCACAATGACCCAGGCGACTCCACTTCCGGGTTTCTGCGTCATCAGTCGCCTGTTCTCAGAACGACCTCTGAGCGCCGGTTCGCCGAATCGCGTGTCACCGCCGTCAGTCGATGATCTCTTCGCTCGTTGGAGCATGGCGGACCAGCCACCGTCGATCAGCTTCGGACAGTTCGGAGCGCCGCATCAAGTCTGGGCGCCTCGTTCGAGTCCGCTCGAGTGATTGCGTGTGACGCCATTCGTTGATGCGCGCGTGATGTCCGCTCAACAAGATGTCTGGCACCGCCAGTCCACGATATTCCTGGGGTCGCGTGTACTGCGGGTACTCGAGCAATCCTGACGTATGCGATTCGTCGGACAACGACTCTTCGTCGATCACGCCTGGGATTAGCCGCGCGATGACATCGATCATGACTGCCGCGGCTAAATCGCCGCCGGTCATGACGTAGTCGCCGATGGAGACTTCACGCCCATGCAGGATTTCCGGCACGCGAGCGTCAATTCCTTCATAGCGTCCACAGATGAAAATGAGCCGCGGCTGCGACGCGAGGTCACGCGCCATCGCTTGGTCGAACAACGTGCCCGAGGGGGACGGGATGAGGACTGGCACGTCAGGCATTTCGTCTCCCGCGATCTCCTCAACTGCCTCGACAATAGGCGGCGCCATCATCACCATCCCTGCTCCCCCGCCATAGGGGTAGTCGTCGACCGACCGGTGGCGATCTTTGGCCCAGGTTCGAATGTCGTGCAGTTCAACCTGAATCTTTCCCTCGACCTGGGCCCGTTGAATGATGCTCTCGGTGAGGGGACCGGTGAACGCGGCAGGGAAGATGGTGAAGACGTCAATGCGCACGTGGCGTTCCCGACGAGGCGCTGGAATTGACCTGGAGCATTTTGAGGAGCGTGGGAGCAAGTCCCTCCAGAGACGTGACCTCGAGATCGGGCGCAACACTATTCGCGTGACCGGCGCTCAGATTGAGCCAGACGGTTCGCATGCCGGCTCGTGCCGCGCCTTCCACGTCGAAGCGATAGGAGTCACCGATATGGATGGTCTGCTCGCATGCAACGTCCAGCAGTTCGCAGGCCCGGTGATAAAGCTCAACGCGCGATTTATAGAAGCCGGCCCTCGCGGACGAGAGAACCAAATCGAACTTGTCCAGCAGTCCCGCGCTTTCCAGTGACCATTCCAGGAACTGGTGATGGATGGCGTTGGAAATGACGCCAAGCTTGACCCCCGCGGAATGCAGCGAATTGACAAGCTCGGCAGCACCCGGTCGCGGTCTGCTGAACGGGAGCGTCTCCCGCATGACGAACTCCACTCCGCGCTCGATGTCTTCGTCGGTGACCTCAGTTCCAATCTGCTGGCAGATGCGCCTTACGCACTCGAGCGAATCTACTTCGATCCCTCCTTCGATGGCGTCTGTCCGAATGGAGCGATAGAGACGCGCGATCTCTGCCGCATCAAGCGCACTTGAGCGAGCGTAACCCTGCGTTTCCAGCCAGCCCAGGAAGCGAATCGGGAGGTCGCGCACCTCGAGCTCAAACCAGTCGTCACACTGGAACAGCGTGTCGTGAAAATCGATCGTTACCGCGTGCCGCAATGGTGTCTCCGCTTTGGCGAAACCGAATCAATGCTGATGTCAGACCAGGACTCAGTTCATTATGCATGAGAAGCGCGGATGGTTGGTCTTGACAAGGGGAAACAGGTTCGACGACCAGCAAAGTCGCCGAATCAGACGATCAGGCCGCGGGATGGAAGGTCGGCACTTCGACGGCGACGCGCTGGCCGTCCATGGCGCGGACGAACGCATCGACGATGTCCGGGTCGAATTGGCTGCCGGACCCACGACGGATCTCCGCCATCGCTACATGATGGGGAAGCGCCTTGCGGTAGACGCGATCGCTCGTCATGGCGTCGTAAGTGTCCGCAACCGCGATCACGCGCGAGCCGATCGGGATGTCGGTTCCGGCGAGTCCGGTGGGATAACCGGTACCGTCCCAGCGTTCGTGGTGATGCAGGACGACCTCGGCGGCTTCGCGATACATCGACAGGATGCCGAGAATCGATGCGCCCTCGGCCGAATGCTCTTTGATGATTTCACGTTCGGCGTCCGTCAGCTTGCCGGGCTTGCTGAGAACGAAATCAGTCGTCCCGATCTTGCCAATATCGTGGACCGGCGCGGCCGCCATGATGACCTCGCGTTCCTCGAACGTGAGCCCTCCAAGCTCTTCGATAACCATTTCCACGTATTCCAGGACGCGTTTCGAGTGTTCCGCCGTGTATGGGTCGCGTCGGTCGAGCAGATTGGCGACCAATTCAATGGTTGAGCGTGTTTCCATGTGGATCTGTCCGTAGCGGCGGAAAGACAGATACGGACCGAGAAGAGGCACGACCACCAGCAACACGCCAATTGGATTTTGTTGGTACAGGACGGGGACCATCGCGCCGAGCGTCGGAAGCGACAGGCTCTCAAACGCGACGCCACGAATGTTGTTGCGCCACATGCGCCAGGGGGTCGTGCCGACGACTTGCGACAAGACCACGGCAATGATGCCCGAATTGACCGCGTTGAAGACCATGGCCGAAACGACTGTCGCCGCGATGTTCGACGTGCTGGCGATTGGTGAGTGATTCAGATCAGCGATCGACGTGTACATCCATCCAGACAGGAAGGTGGAGAGGACGTAGTTAGCGACGTTGACGCTGAGCTTGATCGCCGGTCGACGCTGGATGACTTCAACCGTCAGCGCTCCGACGGCAGCGACGAGCGCGCCCATCGACGGACCCAGGCTGATGGCTGCCGCGAAACACAGGGATGACGCAACCGAAATCGTAATGCGTACCGAAGCGAGGGGGAGGTCAGTGTCGAAGAAATCCGCGGCGATGATCAGCAAGATCAACGTCACACCGAGGAATACCCGATCGGGGTTCATGATGGGCATCCAAACGTGCGGCGCCGCAAGGCCAAGTACAGCCGCGGAAGCCGCAGCCAGCAATATGACCATTACGTAGATTCGCGCGGGGACTTGCACTAGGCGCTCTCAGTTCCTCGATGGTCGCCCCTGACAGACCATCGTCGTGCGACTCCTGAAGGTGCCTGACACGCTCGCAATGTCCGTACACTCGTGTGACGGGCAACTCCATTGGTTGAATTATAGATTGAGGGAGGTCGTTTTTGTTGTGCTCATGCGAAAAACAAGGTGGCTCCTGAGTACCGAACGCTGAAGTACATGAGTACTTGAGTGGGATTTTAGCGGTGGAATCGGAGGGGAAATTCTCACACCGGCTCTTCGGTCGCGGAGTGGGTTTGCAGGACAAAGAGAATCCCGAACTTCGATAGTCGCTCTCCAGTGCCTGACTGTCGAAATTCGGGATTAAGTTCGTGCTTCACGCCATCAGGTCGAACGGCTCATGGAGCGCTGATGCTCGCCTGACATCGATTGGCGGCTAAAGCACTGGGGCGGCAATTACTTCCATTTGAACATGTTCAGTAATCCCTTCCTGCTTCAACAGCCAACGGAAAGAGCCGCAGCCTCAAGCTGGCGATCTATTTCCACTTCATGGCTACCAACCCCCAAATGTGCGTACTGCTCGCCGAGCCGACTCGGAGTCTCGACCCGACGACTATTGACATAACAACTATCGACGTATTCAATCTGTGACTGGTTGTCCACCACGCCACAATCTCGTGATCTCGGCGGTCCTGGACATTTCTCTTGAGACAATAGTAGTACTTTTGGGTAGTCATGTCAACCCAAACGTACTTGGATACTGAGTACCTGAGGAGGCCTTAATCGGGACAATTCTACCGATCGTGTCGTGGTTTTCCCAGAGTGACGACTCCTCGAACATGCGCGAGAAGTAAGTGATATGCGACGCATTCGAGTACCATTCGACGAATGAACTGATCGGAGAAAGTCGCGAGATCAAGCGGGGAGAGGCGTCGTTTGCCGGTTACATTTGACGTCGCGGTTGCGAAAACAAACAAGTACGCCAGTCGCGAGAGTGGCGACACGGTTGAGGTCGCCGAGCGCCCGGCGGGCGGCCTTTCGGTCGTGGTAGTCGATGGTCAGGGAAGTGGTGAGCACGCCAAGCGGCTCAGTCTGCTGATTGCTGGGCGTACCGTCGGTTTACTCAATGAAGGGGTGCGCGACGGAACGGCCGCTCGCGCCGCTCACGACTTTCTCTTCGCCCATCGCGGCGGGCGCGTCTCGGCAGCGCTTGACATACTCTCTATCGATCTCGCCTCCCAGACGGTCGTACTCTCACGAAACAGCGAGATCCCGATGCTCGTATTTCGCGATGGACGTTGGGATACGATCCACGAATCCGGCGGCCGCATCGGAATCTATCGCGTGACGCGCCCCAAGGTTCTTGAGTTTCCCGCCACTCCGGGATTTCACGCGTTGGTGGTGACGGACGGGGTCCTCAACGCGGGAAAACGCTTCGGGGCTGTGATCGACATTCAAGACTCGGCCATACGCTTGCTTGGCGCAGACCATGGGGCGGAAGAGATGGCAGAGCGCATGTTGCGTGAGGCGATGCGGGCCGATCGAAACCGACCCCAGGACGACATGACCGTCGTGGCGCTACGCCTCGAGCCCAGTGTGCAAGGTCAGGCAGTGCGCCGTCTCAGCGTCTCAGTTCCGCTGTCCAACTGATCCCCGGAGCCAGTACGGCTCGAAGGAGCCCGCATGAGAATCGCCGTCGTGGGCACGTGCGCATCAGGCAAGTCGACCATCGTCGCCGGCCTTCGAGATCGAGGTCACGACGCGTATGCGGTGAGTCAGGAACATTCGATCGTGCAGGATCTCTGGAACCACCTTGGGCCGGAATTCCTGGTCTATCTCGACGTGGACTACGAGGTCGTTCGCCATCGGCGCGGCGGATCGTGGCCTGGTTGGCTGTATGAACAACAACGCGAGCGCCTGACTGACGCTCGCGAGCATGCTGATGTGGTTGTTGATAGCGGGCAATTGTCGCTTGATGCCTGCCTCAACGCGATTGAAGCCGCCATCACGTGTGAATGAATCGTCAGGTCATCATGCGGGAGGACTGGACTGCCTTGCCTGCCACGACTGTGAGCCAAGCGGCGTCAGCTTCACCACCGTGTTGCCGCTACTGTCCTTGGACAATTCGAAGCGCGCTCGTTCGAAGTACTGGACTTTGGTGCCGTTCTGGTCGAGGACCTCGCTGATCGGGTACCCAAACATTGCCAGCCCACCGTTTGCGCTCCAAAAATCCTGAAACTTACCGGCGAGCGTGTGACCGGTGGCGCTAAAGTAGCGACCACTAAAACCGGCAGGCTCATCCACCGGTTTTTGGGTACTTCCAATCGCTTCATCACCCAGCAATCCGAGCGAAACCTCCCCATTTTTTCCGATTTCGAATCGAGCATATTCGAAGTACTGCACATCGGTTCCTTGTGTATCCGTGAAGCGTGGGCTAACCGGATCACCAAAGAGCTTCGCTCCGTTATTCGCCTGCCAGAACGTGAGGAATTGCCCCATCACATACAGCTTCGCTGACGGGAAGTAGCGTGCAGTGGCATTGTCTGGGTTGCTTGTGACTGTGAAGTGCCAATCTGTCTCAGACTGATCCCCCTGCTGGTCAGTCGCAACCAAGTGGGCTGTGTAGCTACCCGCCTTGAACGCGTGCTGTGCCTGCACGTTCCAGACCTGAGCCTGCGAAGTGTCAGATGTGCCGCTAAGTGGAGTGGTAGTCGCCGGGGTAAGCGTTGTGGCGATCTCTTGACCGTCGATGGTGAGTTTTGCGCTGGTGATGTCAGTGTCGCTCTGAACGTTGGCATGCAGCAGAAGCTGACCTTCCGACATTGTGGAATCGGAAGGAGGATCGCTGAAGGCGATTGATGGCGCTATGCGGGGGCCGGTCGCTTGAAAGCTCCACGACTGTGTCTGATGGTTACCTTTGGCGTCTCGCACGTCTACGACCGCACTGTGCTTTCCACGAGGCATCACGCTTTGAAACCGGACTACCCAGGAGCGATCGCCGAGCGTTTCGACCGCCGGGCTCTGTTTGATCCCGTCGATCGTCAAGGTCACCGATTCGATTTGCTTGGCTGCGTTGACGTGCGCTCCGACCGTCACAATGCCTGGGTCGGAGGTGGATCCAGGTTTAGGTGAGAGGTTGGTTATCGAGGGATGGGCTGACAACGACATGAGGTAGGCGAGCATCGCGAGCAGAATAACCAGCACCGCGACCAGGATCGCGCGCACCGCGGCCGAGCTGCTGCGTCCGCCCGAGTTGTCTACTCCAAAGCGTGGGCGGTTGAGCGGCAGATGGATCGCAGTCGTCGGAGCGTCAATAGCCTCGTCAAAAATCGGAGAAATCCGAGAATCTGACTCAGGATCGAATCTAATGGGCTGGCGCATCGACGAGACCTCATTGTCCGCTGTGAAGGGCTGGTCCAACACAGGACGAGGCGCCTGGTCCGCGCTACTCAACGTGTCGGAGCGATCTTGAGGAGCACGAAAAAAACGCGCCCGCCTAACCCCATAAAACGCAAGAATGCTGCCAATGTCAATGGCCATCGGGCCTTTCATTCAGATCGGGAGAGCCCGTTGGGCAATGGGCCAGTGACTGACTGGAGCAATGATCACTGGAAACGACGAACATTCATCGTTGTTCTGGCCGCGCGAGTTGACTGAGAAGCGGTGTGATTGCACCGATCCACGGAGTGGCCGTTGTACGGGTGGAACGGACTCAGTACTGGAATGTCGCGCACAGCGTCGTCACATCTGGATTGCGCTTGTACACTACCCATTATGAACGAATGCGGTGAGCCGAAGGTCCAATCGGGCAGTAGTCGTGCCGAGACGCGCGTCGTCCATCTAGGTCGGCTGTCGCTTACGCTTGCGGCGCTATTGATTCTGTCGAGTTGTTCGTTGAACTCGAAATCGAACTCGACAACCATTGCTTCGACGTCAGTCGCGACAAGCGCGTCGGTTCCGTCTGAAGTCACGCCGACGGCATCTGTGTCGGCGTCTCCTTCCACGCAGGGTAGTCCAGCTGCCCTGGCCACGTCGACCGCTATGGTCCAAAACCCGGCGCCGAGTGGCAAACAATCGATAACGATCGCCGGAGGATCTCTGGATCCGCAGACCCTCGATCCAGCGGTCATTCGTGACGCGGACTCGGCCTTTTATGCGCGCCAGGTCTTTCGTGGACTGGTCAAGCTTACGTCGAACCTCGAACCTGCGGCTGACCTTGCCGCAACGATTGATGTCTCGAGCGATCAGCTGACCTACACGTTTCACCTTCGTGCCGGATTGAAGTTCTCGAGCGGGAAAGCGATCACCGCGAATGACGTTCAGTATTCGCTGGATCGTGCGACGGACCCGGCAATCGCGGAGCAGGCCGGCGGCGCCATCCCCGCATTGACGTTCCTGACCGACGTAGCTGGGGTGAGCGAGCGCGCGGCGGGTAAAACTGACCATATTTCCGGCGTCAAGGTCATCAACGACCAGACGCTGACCATCACACTTACGCATCCCGTTGCGGATTTCCTCGTCAAGCTGGCCAGTACTCCAGCGTCGGTCGTCGATCGCACTGACGTCTCGAAGGGCGGCGAATGGTGGCGCTCACCCGACGCCAGCGGTCCATTCACGATCTCGAGCTGGAAAGCCGGTTCGCAGATGGTCCTCAAAGGCAACTCGAAATACATCGTGGAACCACCGATGTTGCAGACTGTGACGTTTCTGTTCGGTGCGACGGCAAGCGACCCGTTTACCATGTACGAGCGGGGACAGGTTGCCTGGGCCAGCGTCCCGAGTGATGCCGTCGATCGCGTACAGGCGTCCAACTCTCCTTACCGCGATCAACTGGTGGTCCAACCGCTTTTGGCCACCAGCTACATCCTGCTCAACCCCAACGTGGCACCCTTCGACGACATCAACGTTCGCAAAGCGCTAATCATGGCGTTCGACCGAACCAAAATCGCCACGGTCACGTATGACGGGCACGTGCAGGTGCTCAACGGAATCGTGCCGCCGGGTCTTGACGACACCAACTGGGCTGCGAATGTACCAGCCTATGACCCAGCTGCGGCCAAGGCGTTACTGCAACAGACCTCGCTCGCGAACGGTGGGCCAGGAGTTATCTTCTATACCAGCGGTGAGTACGCTCCCGTAGCAATGAAGCTGCAGCTCAAACAGAATCTCGGCCTCGATTCGGACGTCGTGCAGCTTGAATTCACCGATTACTTGAACGACATTACGGCGCACAAACTGCCTGCTACGACCGAAAGCTGGGTTGCCGACTACCCGGATCCGGAGGATTTTCTGAGAGCGCTCTTTTATTCCACCAGTAGTGAGAACTCGGTTGGCTACAACAATCCAGCGGTCGATAAGCTGCTCGACGAAGCATCGGCGGAGCCAGACAAGGCCAAGCGGGATGATCTTTATCGGCAGGCACAACAAAAGATCATCGACGACGCCGTTGTCATTCCGCTCTATGCGGATACCGACTACGAGTTGGTCGAGCCCTACGTGCACGGGCTTCAGGTCTCGCCGGTAGGAATATTGGGTCTCGAATCCGTCTGGGTAACGAAGTAGCGTGTCGGAGCGCGCGTCATGACACAAGAGGCGCACAACTCATTTCGTGAGTCCTTCGGATTCCGCATACGTGTTGAGCCGTTGACGGTGCAATCCGTCCCGCGACTCAGGCTGAGCTGGTCAAGCAGGTTTGACCGCGAAGACGTCGGACGGCTGGTCCAGGAGAACCCTGGGTTGTCTCAGTGGATTCCCGATACCGGCGAGTACGTTGTTGGCGGCCCGTGGCGGCATCGATCGGAGATCGCCGCGGTGATGGAGCTTTCATCGCAGTCGGGAGCGGTGCCCCTGTTGCAGGAACTGCGATCCGCCGCCGCGAACGAGGGCAAGCGACTGATCATCGCCAGCGAGCATCACGAATCACGTCAGAAGGTCTTCTATAAATCAGCCGGTTACGACTTGATCGAGGAGATCTTGATCTACGAGCTTCACCAGATCCCGTTCGGGTCGCCGTCCCAATCCCGTCTGCGTTTTGAACCGGTAAACCTCAAGAGTCCGTCGGTGACGCGGGAATTGATCGAGCTCGACCATCGTTCGTTTCCATGGTTGTGGTGGAACAGTCGCGCCGAATTCGATAACTACGCCGATAGTTTTGGCGTGAACATCTATCTCGGGCGTGATGATGACGGCAAGCCGATAACCTATATCGGCGTAACCCGATTCCGCAACTGGGGGCATTTGGACCGGATCGCGGTAGACCCGGCGGTTCAAGGCCAGGGGTTTGGTCTCGAGTCGCTCGAATGGGCGGTGCATTTGCTCGCCGAGTCGGGAGCCCGCCGCATCGGGCTCAGTACCCAGGCGCGAAACGTTCGGAGTCGCCACCTGTATGAGCGCTTCGGATTTCATCGTTCACCATCGCAGGACTACGCGCTGTACGGTCAATGGCTGACCGACCCAGAGCCGATGTAGGCTCGCACGACTTCAAGTGAGAGAAGTACATGGGAAGCACGTTCGGTTCGATATTCCAGATCACCACGTGGGGTGAATCGCACGGTCCGGCCCTCGGAGTGGTGATCGACGGTTGCCCGGCCGGCCTCGAGATTTCCGAGGAGACGATCCAGCACGATCTTGACCGGCGACGAGTAGGCCAGAGCAAGGTCACATCGCCGCGCAACGAAACCGATCGCGTGACGATCCTTTCGGGAGTTTTCGAGGGGCGCACGACCGGCGCGCCGATTTCTCTGATTACCTACAACAAGGACGCGGATTCGAGCAAGTATGACGCCATTCGCGACCTCTTTCGTCCCGGCCACGCCGACTTCACCTACTGGGCCAAATACGGCATTCGCGACCATCGCGGTGGCGGACGCTCCAGCGCGCGTGAGACGTGGGGACGCGTCGCCGCTGGGTCCATCGCTCGCGAGATTCTCAAAACCGCCGGCATCGATGTCTACGGATTCGTCCGGCAGTTGAACACCATCTCGATGGAGACCTTCGATCGAGACGAGATCGACAACAATTTGGTCCGCTGCCCGGACCCCATAGCAGCCGAGCGTATGGTCGAGACGATCCTGGCGGCCAAGGACTCCAAGAACAGCGTTGGTGGCATCGTGGAGATCCACGCCGACAACGTTCCGCCAGGTCTGGGTGAACCCACGATGGACAAGCTGGACGGACTGCTCGGCCACGCGATGCTCAGTATCCCGGCGGTCAAAGGGGTCGAGATTGGCATGGGATTCGACGCCATCACGATGCATGGGCGCGACCACAACGACGGGTTCTACATGGAGAGCGGCCGCGTGAGAACGATCTCGAACAATGCGGGCGGGATGCTCGGCGGGATCTCGAACGGCGAACAGATTGTCGCCCGCGTGGCGGTCAAGCCAACGTCCTCAGTGGCGCAGGAGCAACAGACCGTCGACATCCACGGCAATGAACAGACGATCCTGGTGGAGGGGCGCCATGATCCATCGATCTGCCCGCGCGTGGTCCCGGTTGCCGAGGCGATGATGTCGTTGGTGTTAGTCGACCTGTTTCTGCTGAACCGCGCCGCAAGAATCTGAGTCGCGCTACTCGGTTACGCTCCGCAAACGCACGAAGAAATCCGGGAACGTCTTGGCGACGCAGTTCGGATCTTCGATGGTGATTCCGGACACAACTGAACCGAGGATGGCGAAGCTCATCGCCATGCGATGGTCGTCGTACGTCTTTATGGTGGCCGGGTGGACCTTCGAAGGAATGATCGTCAATCCATCCTGACGTTCTTCCACGTCGACTCCCAACCGTCTCAACTCGGTCGCGACGGCCGCAATGCGGTCGGTTTCCTTGTGCCGAATGTGAGCCACGTTTCGGATCGCGACGGGCGAAGACGCCAATGGCGCAATGGCCGCAAGGGTCTGAACGGTGTCCGATATGGCGTTCATATCCACGTCGATTCCCGCGAGTTGCTCAGGTCCACGCACTTCAATCCAGTTCGGATCGCGCGTGACTTCGCAACCCATGCGCTCCAAAACGTCGACGAAGCGCGCATCCCCCTGTGCCGACCCCGACCCGAGATTCAGCACGCGAACCCGGCCGCCAGTGGTGGCGGCAAGCGCGAAAAAGTAGGACGCGCTGGAAGCATCAGGCTCCACGGCGTAGTCGATCGCACGATATGACTGGCCGCCTGAAACGCGGAAGGCGCGATAGTCATCGTTCTGCATAGTCGCGCCAAAGGACCGCATGGTATCTGCGGTCAGATCGATGTACGGCTTCGACACGAGATCGCCATTGACAGTAATCATCAGGCCGTCACGCGTGACTGGCGCGATCATGAGGAGCGCGCTGAAATACTGGCTGCTGGTGTCCCCGGCCAGTCGCACACTGCCGCCTGCGATTTCGTGGGCTCGCACACGGATTGGCGGGCAGCCTGTGCCGGAAAGTGACTCCGCCGCAACGCCGAGTTGATTCAGTGCGTCGAGGAGCGGTGCCAACGGGCGTTGGCGCATGCGCTGGCTGCCGTCGACCCGGTAGTCACCGTTCCCGAGGGCCAGCATGGCCGTGATGAACCGCGCGGTCGTGCCCGAGTTGCCGACGAAGAGTTGCGCGCGCGTGGCCGGTATTCGTCCGCCCTTGCCATCGACCTCGAAGCTTGATGCCGCCTGATCCTCGCGCACGGGAATCCCGAGTCGCCGCAATGACTCCGCCATGTACCTGGTGTCGTCGCTGAAGAGGGCAGACGTGATTGTGCTGCGTCCGTCTGCCATGGCCGCGAGGATCAAGGCGCGGTTGGTGTAGCTCTTAGAGCCGGGGAGCGTCACATCCGCGTCAACTGGACGCGTCGACGGGTCGACTGAGAGCAGATCTGGAGTCGGCTTCGGCACATCGGACACGCGTCCAGCCTTACGTGAACTGGAGATCCCAGTTGTAGGGGATGTCAGGCGAATCGTGGGGGATGCGGTACTCGTCAGGATCGGCGGGATCATAGGGCTGAGTCGGGAAATTGATGAGATAGCAGGGCTCGACCCCGACGTTTTTGAACCCGTGCAGCACGCCGATGGGAATCTTTGCCACGATGCGATTGTCATCGCCCATATAGAAGACATTGAGCTCTCCGTGCGTCGGCGAACCCTCTCGCAGGTCGTAGAGCGGAACCTTGATCATCCCGCGGACGCAGGTGAAATAGTCGGTCTGCTTCTTGTGGTAGTGCCAGCCACGAATGACGCCCGGATAGCTGACCGACACGTAGCATTGGCCGAATCCCTCGAAGAACGGATCGTCACGTCGAATGAGCTCGGTGAGCGCGCCACGCTCGTCCGCATGCGTCGTTAACTTCTTTATCTCGACACCATCGATCACTGTGGCTCTTCTCCTCGAGATTCGTCGATCGTCCGTCGGGCGCCGTGGGGCAATTCCCCGCATTTCGGCTCGCGCCGAGTATAGCAGAGGCCCCTCACGCTACCGTCGATGCGCCACGAAGATCATCGATGTGGAGGTGTCGTCGAGAGGATCGAGACCGTACGACCCGTAAACTCCCTCGATATCGAAGCCTGCCGCGTTGAGGAGGCCAACCATCTCAAAGTGGTAGACATAACGCGTTTGATAGTTGGTTTGCGAGCGGGTGACACGTCCGTCAGCGTCAATGAAGTCGAACAGGAGCTGGGTGTCGATCAACTGCTCTGCCAGGTGAACACGGCGTTGCGAGAAGCGGTGGACACGCGTGCCGTCGGGCTGTTGCCAGTCGCCATCCAGGGTCAGTCGCTCGTCCATCGCGCTCAACGCCGCGGGAGTGGGGTGAAAGACATCAATGACGAGCACACCGCGTTCGTCGATGACGCGTCGTACTGAATTCAGCGTGTCGAGCTGATCGGACCGTGAATCCAGGTGGAGGAACGAGTTCACGGCGCAGAAGACCAGGTGGTAGTTATCAGTCGGCAATTCATCGAGTTGACGCATGTCCATGTGCCGAAGTTCGATGTCGGAGAGTCCCGCCTGCGCCACGCGAGTTCGCGCCAACTCGAGCATCTCGTTGGATGAATCGATGCCGGTGACATCGAATCCCGCGGTAGCGAGAGGGATCAGCAGCCGCCCTGTGCCGCAGCCGAGCTCGAGGATGGGTGAGCCGACGATCTCGGCATAACCGCGATACAGGTCCACGTCGGCATCGAACTCGTCGAACTCGAGGTCATATAGGGGCGCGATGTCTCGATAGAAGCGCTCATTCATGGCGAGATTGTACGGGGACGCCCTCTCGCACGCCATCTGCAACGCGGCTTGATGCGATAGCGCGGTGACAGGTAGACTTAGCGGTTATGGCGAAGACAAAGGCGCCTCCGGCAACGAGCGGCGAGAAAGTCGTCACTTCGAACCGCAAGGCGTATCACGATTACCACATCGAAGAGGTCATTGAAGCCGGGGTAGTGCTGCACGGGTCGGAGATCAAATCGATCCGCCAGGGCAGAGTCAATCTTCGGGATGCCTACGCGCGCATCGAAAACGGCGAACTCTGGCTCGTTGGGGCGCACATCTCACCCTACGAGCACGCCAGCGCGTACTTCAATCATGAGCCAGACCGCCCGCGCAAGCTGCTCGTTCACTCCAGTGAGTTGGACTACTTGCGCTCGAAAGTCGAAGCGCGTGGCTACACGCTCGTTCCCGTGCGCCTGGTGTTGCGTAAGGGGCGAGCGAAGGTCGACGTGGCATTGGGCCGCGGCAAGAAGCTGTATGACAAGCGCGCCGCGATGGCCGAGCGCGACGCGCAGCGCAACATCGAACGTGAGCTGAAAGAGCGCGGGTAACGGCCCAAAATCATTGCGAAACCAAGGCAAAACGGGTATTATTTAGGTCGCACCAAACGGGGATGTCTGGTTTCGACAGGGTCGTAGGTGCGAAGATTGCAGGTCGAGGTCGCCCCGGGACTCGTAAAAAGGGGCACGCCATTAACTGGCACTGAGCAATACGCTCTGGCTGCCTAACTAGTAGCCACGCCTGCCCAGGTCTCACCCTGACGGATCTGGAACGGGCGACACTTAGTCGGGGTGCGGTCGGTTGAGCACCGGATATGCCGATCTAAGATAATCCGGTAAACCTCGGTGAGACCCCGTCGGTGGGGGCTCGCTAGAGGTTAAAAAACGCCGACTATGCCTGTAGGATATCTTCGACTGAATTCTCTGGACGGGGGTTCGATTCCCCCCATCTCCACCAACATAACCGGGGAGACCTCGGAAGCACAGAATAACGGCCGGCGCATTAGCGCCGACCGTTTTTGTTGGGTGCACGATGACCGCGTCGGTCGAGTCGGTCTTTTTTCCACCCCGCTGTGGGTCGACTGGCAACGGACGTGCGACTGACCGTGGCGTCGGCGGTGTTGGCTCGAACAGAAGCATGTTGAGGGGGTCGAAATTGTCCTGGAAGCCCAAGGCCGGTTCGGCCGTGGTGGGGATCCTAATCTGCCAGGTTGCTGGAGGTGTCGGGGCGGTGCTCGGGAAAGACGGGATCAAGCATTGGTATCCGACGCTGCGCAAGCCGTCATTCACCCCGCCGTCGTGGGTTTTCGGGCCGGTGTGGACCATCCTCTACGCCAGTATGGGTCTAGCGGCAGCGATGGTCTGGCGACGGCGAGATGAGGCTTCAGGCGCCAAACCTGCTCTAGTGGCTTTCGCGGCGCAGCTTGTCGCCAACGTGCTGTGGACGTTTGCTTTTTTCAATCGTCGTTCGACCAGAGCTGGGTTGGTCGTCATCGTGCCGCTCTGGGCGCTGATCGCCGTGACGATCTTGCTCTTTTGGCCGGTCGCAGTATTCGCGGCACTTCTGCTCGTGCCGTATCTGCTGTGGGTCTCGTTTGCGACCGCCCTCAATTTGCGGGTCTGGCAGCTCAATCGCGACTGACTCAGAGCACTTGGCAGCTACTCGATCGCCCAGAGAAGGAGATCCTCGCCGTCCCGCTCCACTTTGAAGCGCATACCACCATAGTGGATCGAACCACCATCGGCGACGCTTTCGAGCCGCACGATGTTGGATGACGTAGGGATTTTCAACGGCAGGCGCCGTTCCGATACGATGTTTGGACCCGTGCCAAGATTGGTGTTCTCACCGCAGCGAGGGCAATATCCCACGTGAGTACCTCCAGGACGACCGGCGCTGATATCCGTTCTATGTGAGCCTAACTGACGCCCTAGTCAGCCCAGTCCGCGAAATCCTCTTCGCGTGCTGAGTGCCCGCCGAAATAGGCCGCGACTCCGCTGAGAAGCATTGCGTAGAGCCCTGCGAAACCACCGAAGAATATCAGGGCAAACGTGGCCAGATGCAACGTTCCGAGCGTTTCGAACGCTATAGGGGCCGCTACACCGACCGTCACGCCAAGAATCAGACCGAGTAGCGCTGCCTGAACGCTGTTGAATTTCATGCGACTACCGGCGAGGTATCCACCTATTGCCGGTCCCAATGGTCCAGTTACCAAGTGAACCAACGGCGGAAGCAAGCAAACGAGTGCTATGCCTACAGCCATCAGGATTCCAACGAATACTCGTGATACCGAGGACATTCGACAACCCCTAACCACTAAAGCGGTATGAACTGGATGCCACATGATCGTGGCCACCGAATAATCCATCTGTGCGGCAAATGCCGATCCAACGATTCAGCATACACCCATTTTGCCGTAGGTCATGGGAGGCCGAATGCCGCTAGAGTCGCCCGTCTATCGGCTCACCAGAGATGAAAAATGCCGCAGTGCATGCCAAATGAGCTGGCCGGAGAATCGTCGCGGCCAACGCTCGTCGCCTATTGGGACTCAGAGGTTGCTATGCGGTCGCCTTTGACGTAGCCGCCTCGACGACGGCGTCGCGAACCAACGTGAAGTCCTCTTCGTCGATGTGGTGAACGTTTCCCTGGAAGGCGAGCGTCCAGTTTTCGGCCGGCCACTTCTGAACGTACTTCATCCCTCGTGCCACCGTTTCGGCCGGCACATAGTCGCCTTCGTCCAAGATAACGTCAGCCTCGATCTTCACGCGAAACGGATAATCCTCGTCGCCTCGCTTCTTGTTGGTACTGCGCCAGATGATGGTGTGGTCTTCGAAATACTCCGAGGTGATCGTGGCGATCCCGCCGAAAGCTTTCAATCCGGTGATGTAGTAGATGAGCTTGTCACCAGGTTTCATCTGCTCCGCCTTCTTGCGATGGCGGCTCTTCATCCCCTGAATGGTGAACCCGTGCTCGCGCGTGGTGGTGAAATTCTCCGGCGAACCAACGATGACCCAATATCCGGTGTCGGCCATGGCTTTTCTCCTTTCGAATTGACGCCTCCAGTATGCCACAGAATTCGCGCTTCTCGGCAGCGGACACGCATTCGTACGCGGAAATCGCCAGATATTACCGGGAATATTTGGACGTTTCGTTGTTCCGGTTTGGAGGCTGCTGCATACTAGGTTGCAGCGATTGATGAACTGAACGGGAGACCGAATTTGGACCGCGCCTCGATCCGTGCACAGCTTGAACAAGCCGTAGGCGCCGAATGCCTCCTTTCGAACCCGTCCGAACTCACTGTCTACGAATACGACGGTTCAGATGAAGCCATGGCTGGCAGCCACCGGCCCGACTTCGTCGTGCTGCCGCGTTCCGCCGAACAGGTTCAGCGCGTCGTGCGCATCGCACGACAGGCGCAAATCCCGGTGACAGCTCGCGGCGCGGGAACTGGGCTGGCCGGCGGTGCAATCGCGGCCACCGGCGGCATTCTGATCGCGATGACGCGCATGCACCGCATCCTTGAGATCAACAAGCGTGATCGTTATGCGATCGTCGAACCGGGCGTGATCAATCTCGATCTGTCCACCGTCACGCGACCTCACGGATATTTCTTCGCTCCAGATCCTGCGTCGCAAAAGGCCTGCACAATCGGCGGAAACGTGGCCAACAACTCTGGCGGGCCTCACTGTTTGAAATACGGGGTGACAGTCAACCATATCTTGGGGCTCGAGGTCGTACTGCCTGACGGTGAGATGATCTGGGTCGGTGGACCGGCTCCCGATATGCCAGGCGTGGACCTCACCGGAATTCTTGTCGGATCAGAAGGCACGCTGGGAATCGTCACAAAGGTCATGACCCGACTAATGCGCTCACCGGAATCGGTTGAGGTGATGCTGGCTGCGTTTCCGACAATCGAGACAGCCTCCAACGCTGTCTCGGCGGTGATCGCAGCCGGGGTGCTTCCCGCGGCGCTGGAGATGATGGACAAACTGGCCATCTCGGCCATCGAGTCGGCCTATCATGCGGGCTATCCCACCGATGCCGGTGCGGTACTCCTGATCGAGATCGACGGACTAGCCGAGGTCGTGGCCGTCAACCGCGACGAGATCGCGCGGATCTGCCGCGAGCATGACGCCTCGACTGTGCGAGTCGCTCAGAGTCAGGCGGAGCGCGATCTGTTGTGGCAAGGGCGCAAGTCCGCTCTTGGCGCGATGGGGCGCCTGGCTCCCAATTACTACCTGCAGGACACCGTCGTGCCGCGCACGAAGCTGCCGAGCACGCTCAAACGGGTGGAAGAGATCAGCAAGGATTACAAGCTGCCGGTCGCCAACGTCTTCCATGCTGGGGACGGCAATCTCCATCCGCTCATCCTCTTCGACCGCTATCGTCCAGGAGACATCGAGCGAGTGCTGCAGGCTGGAACTGAGATGATTCACTGGTGCATTGACGCGGGCGGGGCGGTCTCCGGAGAGCACGGTATCGGCCTGGAGAAGAAGGACTTCATGCCGCTGATCTTCACCACGGAGGATCTCGCCGCGATGGCAGGGTTGAAAATGAGCTTCGACCCGCGAGAGTTGTTCAACCCCGAAAAGGTCTTCCCGAGTGGGTTTTCCTGCGGCGAGGTGGCGTCGCTCAAACAGCACGCGCTCGCAGCGAAAATGGGGATCGAGTTTGTCTAGTTCGCGTGCCAACGAAGCTCCGTTTCCTCAGAAGGTCGACAGCGGTTCGCGCGATCGCAGTATCGATGGGATTCCGCTGCGAGAAGTTGCTTCACCCCGGTCGCTTGACGAAGTAGCCGACGCACTGCGCTCCGCCCATGACGAAGGTCGCGTCGTCGTTCCGTGGGGCGGCGGCACGCTGATGGGGCTCGGGAATGTCCCTGAATGCGCTGACCTCGCAGTGGATCTGACCGCGCTGAATCAAGTTGTCAGCTACGAGCCGGACGATCTGACCATTGCCGTTCAAGCCGGCTGTCGAGTCGCTGAGCTTGAGTCCCTCCTGTCGGAGAATGGCCAAATACTCCCGTTCGACGCCGCTGAACCGGAACTGGCCACTATTGGCGGTCTCTATGCGAGCGGGATCTCGGGTCCGCGCCGGTTCGGCTATGGGGCCATGCGCGATCTGGTGATCGGCATCACGGTCATGTCGCCGCGAGGAGAGCTTGCGCGCGGCGGAGGCATGGTGGTCAAGAACGTCTCCGGATACGACATGATGCGCCTCCACTACGGTGCGCTCGGTTCGCTCGGCGTCATTCTGCAGCTGAACTTCAAGGTCATTCCGGCGCCACGCGGCAGCCGCACGGCCGTGTTGCGCTTCAGCGACGCTGCGTCCGCGATTGACGCGGCCATGCGAGTGCGGGAATCGCCCCTTGCTCCGACCTCTATCGTAGCGCTGGACGACGGTGCTGCCATCGCGGCCGGGCTACACGGCGCTCCGATGACGCTGCTCCTGCGCGCCGATGGTCCAGAAGGTAGCGTGCAGCGACAGGTCGAGAGACTGGCGGAAATGGCGTCTGGCGGCGCCGCTCGTGTCGTCGAACATGAAGACGAAGAGACTCTGCGTCTGTGGAAGGCGGTCAACCAGGCGCTTTCGGCGCGCAGCGATGGCAGCTCTATTCGCGCACGTATCGGCGTTGCCCCGTCCGAAGCAGTTGACGTCATGTCACGGCTGAGCGCGATCTCAGATCAGGGGGCACTCGGTCAAACCGTCATGGCTGATCTGGGCAGCGGCCAGATTTTCGTGCGGATTACTAGCAGTACTAGCGAGAGCGACGCGCTGTCGACCGCCTGGAGCGCGATGAGTACTCTGGGCCGGCATAGAACACTTATCGCGGCGCCGCCCGACGTCAAAATCGGGATTGACGTATTCGGATCGGAACCTGCCGGATTCGCGGTTATGCGTGCACTCAAAGAGCAGTTCGACCCGTCCCACACGCTCAATCGTGGTCGGTTTATCGGTCGCTTGTAAGCTTCTATCAGTATCACGCGATCTCGTCGAGAAAGGCCAACTGGTGATTGTCGAAGAGTTCGACATCATAAATAACTTCAACGGTCCGGATGCTCCGGACGTCGACGTCATCCGTTCGTGCGTGCATTGTGGATTCTGCCTGTCGTCCTGTCCTACATACCGCATCACACAGAGGGAACGGTCTTCGCCACGCGGCCGCATTTGGCTGATGAAGCAGGTCAGTACCGGCAAGCTGGAGCTGCTCGACCCAATATTCGAAGAAGAGATGTCTCTCTGCCTCAATTGTCGAGCCTGTGAGGCGGTCTGTCCGTCAGGCGTGCACTACGGGGAAATTCTGGAGGCATCGCGAGCGCAGATCGAATCGCACCGTCAGGTGCCGGCCAAGGAACGGGCCACGCGGGCCGCCGCGTTCAACCTGCTTCTTACCGACATGCGGCGCTTCCGTGTGGCGAGCAAAGCACTCAGACTCTATCAGCGCTCGGGACTGCAAAGCGCCCTGCGTCGCTCGCGGGTTTTGAATCTGGTTGGTCTGGCCGAGTCTGAAAAAATGATGCCGGAGCTGACCAGTCACTTCATGGTTCCGCATGGCGAGACGGTCCACACCGCGGTTGAACGTCGAGGACATGTCGCCCTCTTCACCGGTTGCATCATGAGTACCGCGTACGCCGACGTGCACCAAGCCACCATACGCGTGCTCGCTCGCAATGGATTCGACGTCACGCTCGTTTCCGATCAAGGATGTTGTGGAGCGCTCCACGTGCACGCGGGCGAGCCGGACGGCGGACGCGAACTGGCGCGACGCAACATCGACGCGTTTCAGCTCGATCGGTTCGACGCGGTCATCGTGAATGCGGCCGGATGTGGTGCGGCATTGAAGGAATACGACCACTTGCTGAAAGATGACGCCGCCTACGGTGAGCGATCCGAGGCCTTCTCAGCCAAGGTCAAGGACGTCGTCGAGTTCCTCGGCGATCAGGGACTTTCGGCAAAACCTGGGCGGCTCGATTGGCGCGTCACGTATCAGGAGCCTTGTCACCTGGCGCACGCTCAGCGCGTTACCCGGCAACCGCGATCCCTCCTGGCCGCCATCCCGGGATTGACGCTGCTCGAGATGCCGGAATCATCGCTGTGTTGCGGCAGCGCCGGAATCTACAACTTGCTACAGCCGGAGATGTCGCAGCAACTGCTGGATCGGAAGCTCGGGAACGCTCTCTCGACAGGGGCGGACGTGATCGTGTCGGCCAATCCCGGCTGCATGCTCCAGCTCTCGTCGGGCCTGCGTGCGCGTGGCGACGATCGAACGGTCATGCACCTAATCGAAGTTCTGGATCGTGCCTACGCCTCCGTGGATGAGCAGCGAGCAACGATTAGCGCAAATTGATCGCGATCCGCGTCGATCGAGTGCAATAATTCCCACTCGGAATGTCATAACTTGCCGTACTGATCGCGTAGGGCAAGCTGTTACACTATGTCCGCTGACCCACGTGGGTGGGCCAATATGCAGTCCAATCGAGGGGTCCCACGCTCATGGTTCGTCGCGCGCTTATATTGATTTTCGTGGCCTTCATGCTGGCTATTCCCCTGACGGCCTCGGCTGACTCGACCATTACGATTTCCGGAACGGTCCAGAACTCCACTGTTGGCGGTGGAAGCGTCGCCGGACTGACCGTGACGCTGGATCAGTACCAGGGGATGGACCTATCCAAGTCGATCACCGGAACCACCGACAGCAGCGGGAATTACTCGTTCAGCGGCGTTCCGGCGGTCGAGGGGCAAGCGTACATTGCTCGCGTCAGCTACAAGAATGTCGATTATCCCGGCACGATGCTGTTGATGCCTCAAGACGCCGGCAAGAAGGACACCGTCAAGGTCTACGAGCCGTCCACCGATCCATCCACCGTCACGCTCACCTCACGCAGCATCGTCGTGGCGGGAGCCGATCCGGGCCAGCGTTTGGTCAGCTTGTTCGAGATTCTGGCGATCGACAACAACACGGATCACACGTTCGTCGGCAAAGACGGCGTTGTCCTTCGATTGGGTCTTCCCGATAGCTCGGCGCAGATCACCCCGCAGCCAGGGTTTGATTTCGGCAACGCCAAGATCGACGGCGGGACGCTCGTGACGACTGGAGCCATCATTCCTGGCAGCCAAACCGCCCTCATTTCTTACGAAGTTCCCTACACTGGTACGACCAAAACAATCACCATCGGAACCGCCATGGACACGGGCACTGAGCGATTCCTGGTGAAGGATGGCACGTACGACCTCAGTTCGTCGGCCTTCAATGACGCTGGATTGGTCGACGTGAGCGGGGACAAATACCACGTCCTGTCGGTCGACAAACCGATCGTGGGCGACACACTCTCAGTGCAGGTCCTTGGCTTACCCAAGGCCGGCTCCAGCGGTGACTCAAGCCGCGGGCCGCTTTACGCCGCCATCGCCGCCGGCGTCGGTCTGATTTTGGCCGGGGCGTTGGTCTTCTTCGTCCTGCGGCGCCGTGCCAAGCGCGTGACGACGCCCGTGCTGGTAGGAGCGACGATCGCACCTGTGGTGACGACGTCTGGCGGCGCGGGAGGGGTCGACGACGAACGGCTTGTGCTCGCCGCACAGCTCAACCAGCTCGACGAGCGACACGCCGAGGGATCTATCTCGGACGTCGACTATCAGAATGACCGTCAACGGGTTCTCGAACAGCTGCGTCTGATCGCCCGACGTCGACGCGGTCTCGAGGACGCAGAAGCCTGATACGACGCACCCTATCGCGCTTATCGGGCTCATCACGCAGAACATCCACTGACAGATGATGTGCGCCGTTCGCCGGCCATTCCTGTGCTAGCATGCAGGAAGAGTCGGCGCTTTTGTGCGCTGTGACTCCGCACTTTGATTCGACAGCGAGGGATGCTGGCACACGTGAATAGACAGTGTCGCCAGATTAGCGAGAGGAGCACCGTTGGTGTCTGCTACCGGTTCCGAGCGGCGCAAGATGACGCCGGAAGACATCTTCAATATCAAGCTGATCAATGACGCCCGAATTTCTCCAGATGGAAGCAAGATCGTCTACGTTCAGACAGTCTTGGACAAGGAGAAGGACGAATATCAGTCCTCGCTCTACATGGTTCCAAGCGGTGGTGGAGAGAGCCGTCGCTTCACCTCCTCGGAGGCGAAAGACCGTGCCCCGCGCTGGTCACCGGACGGATCGACCATCGCGTTCTTGTCGAATCGCTCCGGGACAAATCAAATCTGGACCATCCCCGTGGGCGGTGGTGAAGCAACCAAGTTGACCGATCTGCCCGAAGCGGTGACGGCGTCATCATGGTCGCCGGACGGCAGAGCGTTCGCCTTCGTGTCGAAGTCTGATTCCGAGAAGATGAAAGAGGACAAGGAGAAGGGCGAAAAGGCCGACGAAAAGAAGAGCGACGTCGTGCGGATCTCCGAGCTGCGCTATCGGACGGACGGAACGCCGGGCTTCCTCGATAACAAGCCCACGCACGTCTGGACGGTTCCCGCCGCGGGCGGAGAGCCGACACAGCTGACGTCGGGCGACTTCGACGATGCGGAACCTTCATGGTCGCCAGACGGATCTCGCATCGTCTTCGCATCCAACCGCACCGACCAAAAGCATCTCAAGAAAGCCAGTGAAATCTGGACCGTGGCTGCCAGCGGAGGTGATCCTTCTCCGGTGCTGACCGGTACGGACGCGATGTTCAGTGGCCCAATCTGGTCGCCGGACGGCAAGCTCATCGCAGTTGAGGGTCACAATGAGTCGGTCAAGGGTCACGCCATCGGTGCTGAACTGTGGGTCGTGGATCCGTCTGGGAGTGGCCTGAGGAAACTTACGGAGGGTCTCGATCGGATGGTTGGCGATACGTCCGCGGTCGATACGGCCAGTGGCGCCAACGTTCCTCTCGTTTGGTCGGCGGACAGCTCCTCCATTTTCTTCCAGGTCTCGGATCACGGAAATGTGAACGTGATGCGGGCATCCGTCGAGGGCGGAGACGTCAAGAAGGTGGTCGGTGGCACGCGTCGCGTCATGAGTTTCAGCGTCAGTGATGATGGCAAGACGCTCGGGTTCTCGGCAGGAACGTCGACCAATCCGTGTGATGTCTTTTCGTGCGCCGGAGACGGCTCAACCGAGAAGCAGTTGACGAACGCGAACGCGGACTTCTTTGCGACGGTTGAAATCAGTGTGCCTGAGGAGTTCGAAGCTCCGAGCCAGTCCGATGAAGACGTGAAAATTCATGGCTGGATCATGAAGCCGATCGGATTCGAGCAAGGCAAAAAGTATCCGCTGGTACTCGAGATTCACGGCGGTCCGCATGCCATGTATGGCAACGCGTATTTTAATGAGTTCCAGCTGCTGGCGGCTCAAGGATTCGCGGTCGTCTACGGCAACCCGCGCGGAAGCCAGGGGTATGGGAGCGACTTCTCGTCTTGCACGAAGGGCGAATGGGGCTTCGTCGACACGCCTGACGTGATGGGGCTCGTCGACTACGCCATCGGCCTGGGATTCGTTGATCCGGAGCGACTTGGCGTGACAGGCGGATCGTACGGTGGTTTCATGACTGCCTGGATTGTTGGTCACACGGACCGCTTCAAGGCGGCGGTCACGCAACGGCCGGTCACGAATCTGTATAGCTTCTACGGCACGAGCGATATCGGCTCGACCTTCGGCGACTACGAGACCGGCGGAACGCCCTGGGCCAACACCGAGCAGTTCCTACGAATGTCGCCGATTACCTATGTTGACAAAGTGAAGACGCCGCTCCTCTTCGTCCATTCGGAGCAGGACTATCGCTGCCCGATCGAGCAGTCGGAGCAGATGTTTGTCGCGCTGAAGATGTTGGGTGTGGAGACCGAGCTCGTGCGATTCCCGAACGAGAGCCACGGGCTGTCACGCATGGGCAAACCCGCGCATCGCATCGAGCGTCTTGAAGTGATTCTGGGCTGGTTCGATACCCACCTGTAGCATTGAGAACGTCAACGGGCCTGGCGATACTTCGCCAGGCCCGTTTTTTCATGCGTTCTGATCGAACTCGGGGATGCCGCTACTCCTCAGTTGATGTCTCGCGCTCATGGCGAATTAGGTCTAGTCCAGCGTCACGCACGCGCTGGCGTGTCGAGTCGGGGAGATTTCGCATGCTCAGCCAGCGGTCGAGCATGGTTTCCGGGTTGAGTGCTTCATCCTCAGGAATGTCGACGCGCGGGCGGATGAGCGAATCGACGTCGCGCGTCACGCGAGCCACCCAGGCGGCGCCAGCCTGTTGCAGCCAGCGGCGAATCTCGTCGATGCGTACCTGATCCTCACGCTCCGGCGTCGTCTTCACGGACATGCGCACGATCGAGCCCTCAATATCCGCAGAACGTCGTTCAATGAAATTCTGAATCTCTTGCATGAGGTTGTCGGTGCGCGGCTCGACTTGGAGCGTCAGGAACGGTCGCGTTGGAAGCGGCTCGAACGTCCAGTTCGCGCGGTGACCACTCGGCTGGCTCGGATCGATGTCGACCAGTACGTAACCCTTGATTTCGCGCTCTTCTCCGAAGTCGACCCGCTCCGGGCTTCCGGCATAGACGACGGGTGGATGCGTCCCGACCGACTGATGCCGGTGGATGTGACCGAGAGCCACGTAATCGAAGGTGTCAACCGAAAGTTCCTCGGGCGAGAGAACCAGCTCGCTCCCCAGCATGATCGATTGTTCCGAACCGAGTCGTGCGCCTTCAAGCGAGAGATGTGCCAGTAAAACGGACGGAATCGATGGATCGAGTTCCGAGGTCACTTGGCGCATGGTGATCGAGACGAGCTCGCCGATCTTAAGTAACTGCTCGTCACTGGATAGCCCACGGAGCTCTTCGGCTGCGGTGAACGTGTTTCGCGGGATCCAGGGTAGCGTTACAACTCCGAGCGGACCGCCCTTTGTTTCGAGAATGAGATTGCCAGGCGAACGTGCCGGAAAGATGAACGGGATCGCCAGCGCTTCGTAAATGTCGGTGGCTGTGGCTCGAGCTGCAATGCTCGGCAGATCATGATTGCCACTCAACAAGACCGTCGGAATTTCGGCCTCGGCTAATCTGCGTATGCGTTCGGCAAACATGCGCTGCAGGGTAGGACTCGGGTCGCGGTTCTTGAACGCGTCACCGGCGAAGAGAACGGCGTCCACGTCCTGCCCAATGGCGGCGTCGATGATGGCGTCAAAGGATCGCAGGAAGTCGTCAATGCGAGTCGAGAGGCCGGTGCGCGGATTCAACGTGCCGTAGTTGTCGATTCCCAGGTGGAGATCGGCGAAGTGCAGGAGCTTCATCCCGTGAGTCAGTCCTTGTTGCCGGTGAATTGCGCCTTGAACCAGGTAGCGTCCAACGCCTCAGTGCCCGTGGGCTTGATCTCTTTTCGAAGTTCGTCTGCATCGTAGTCGCGGGTGCGCAGCATGATCGGCATGTTGATGGCATGTCCGAGGATGAGGCATTCCTGCTTTGGTCGCAGGCTCGCGAGCATACCACGCAGTTGATTGCGATCGGAAACGCCGCTCAACACGGCGTCAATGTCGCGCGGATCGGTCAGCAAGCCGGTGATGCGCGTGCCGATCTGCGACATGACCTCCGGATCGATTCCTGACGGGCGCTGATCGACGATGAGTAAGGTCACCGAGTATTTGCGCATCTCGCGGGCAATGGTGCCGAAGATTGACTGTCGGGATGCCTCCGGCGTCAGAAACTTATGCGCCTCTTCGAGCACGACAACCAAATGCCTGGGGTCCTGTCGCGGGACTGATGCCGGACCAGATTGGGAGTCGACCTGTTCAGTGTAGCGCTGATGGATGCGCCGCGTCACGATATTGGCTACCAGCATGTAGTCGAGGAACGATTGATAGGCTCCAAATTGCAGGATCACGTGCTTTCCGCGCTGCAAATTGGCGAGCAAATCGTCGATTGCCGACGTCTCGGCGTGCTCGAGGATGTATTTGCGCCGCCGCAACACCGCAAGCTTCTGTCTCAGAGCCCCCAGAGCACCCTCATGAGTACCGGTCTCTTTGCAGAATAGTTCCAAATCGTCTTTCGACATGGCCAACAGCCTTTGCAGCCAACGCTCGCGGAAGCGCTCCCACAGCTGATGCGTTGTGGCGCCGTACGTGCCAGTCAAATTGAGCTCACTGGCCAAAAGTTCGATATCTTCCGGCTCGATCTGGTTGAGTCCAAAGACCAGATCGCGCTGCCCGCGGCCACTCTCAAGCGTGTACACGATCACCCGCGAGCTGCCGAAGAGATCGACCATACCCTGAATTTTCGGTTCGCTCGGAAGCTGCTTGGCGTATTCACCGTGCATGTCGAAGACCAGAACGGACGCGACGTCGCTCTTGATGATCCCGAAGAGGAGCAACCTCGTCAGGACGCTCTTTCCCGTGCCGCTCTGTCCGAAGACGCCATTGCTGCGCGTGACGAGCTCTTTGAGATCGATCGGAATCTTGATGTCCATGGTCGGCGGAGTCCCAAGCGCGAAACGGGTGTCCGACTCCTGGCCGAATACCAGATCGAAATCGACCTCGGTCGCCTCGCGAAGCACCGCGAAATGCATTGGGATGTTACGGACCGGTCCCGGTCCAGCCTTCTCGACGTCCTCAACGTCCTCCAGCATGAGGCTGGGCCGAACCTCGACTGTGGCGTAGGTATGGCTGTTCGCCAGTGCCTTGCGAACGAAGTCGGAGGAGTCAAACGGCGGAGTGGCCGCCAGTCCAGCGTCAGTCACGCGCAGCCGCATGTCCGTGATCAAGCTAAAATAGCGATTGCGCTCACCTTCGAGAACGACGAAGGAACCGACGCGCAGCGATTCGGTCGTGCATCCGGCCGAGAGGCGCACGGTCAATCCGGCGTTGAACGTTCCCTCGGTCACGACGCCGAGGGTTTGGCGGACGGTATGCATTAAGACTCCGGTGTTGGGCGGTTTGCGCATAGACGCGCTGATCTTACCATGTGACGAAGGTGCGAATGGACGCCTCCAAAAACCATGAAGACTGGTCCTCGACACCTGAATCAGTTGAGGACGTGCTGCGCGAATTGATGGATCAGCTGCGTGCTGACGCAGGGAGCAACAGTCAGTTTGGCGTCTCGGTCGATACGCTGTCGCGACGGCTCGGACGACGTTGCGGTCGCACCGGAACGCCGGTCGCGGCGATCGTCAACCGACTCCTCTCGATTGACTCAGGTGACCCAGCGATCCCGGTCTCGGTCGTGGTGGACATCGTGCAGGCGTTTGAAGACGAGTTACGGTCTGAAGACGACGAACCGAACGCCACGCGCCGCCGACCGTTCGCCAACAGCGTCACGAGACTTGCGGCGCTGCGCCGCATCAATCAGGCGGCAACAGCCAGCCTCGACCTGCATGCGATGCTCAAGACGGTAGTTGCCGTAGTGCGCGAGACGATGAGCTGCGACTCGTGTTCGATTTTCCTGCTTGACGAAGCCAACTCGATTCTGGTTCTGAGCGCTTCGGTCGGCCTCAATCCGCAGGCAACCGGTCGCGTCTATTTGCCGTTGGGCAGTGGCATCACCGGTCAAGCCGCGATGCGACGCCAGATGTTGGCCATCCCTGACGCGACGGTGCATCCCAACTACGTCGACTATCCAGTGATCGGCGATCAGCGTTACAGTTCACAGGTCTCAGTCCCTCTAGCGTTGCGCTCGCCGGACCGCCTCGTCGGAGTGCTTAATATCCTCAGTCTCGATCGCCGGGAGTTTGACGCGGACGAGCTTGCCTTTTTGGAGACGGCGGCGGGCGAGATGGCCATCGCCATCGAGAACGCGCGGCTCTACAGTCAGACCGATGCCGAGCTGCAACGGCGTATCTCGCAACTGTCCACACTGCAGCAGATGTCGCGCATGGTGGCATCGACGCTTGAGTTCTCCGAATTGCTTCAGCTCATCAGCGAGCAGACCGTGGAGCTTGCCAACGCCGTGGCTGTCGAGATCTACCGACAACGTCGTGGGCAAACAGACCGACTCGAACTACTGTCGCGCCACACCGTCAATGAAGCGTATCCGCTGGACTCGACGACGGATGTCGTGCGTCAACTCGTCGACGACGTGATGAGGACCAACGCGGCGCTCTGGATGACGGTGGACTCGGGTGGCTCACCACTCTACGTTCACGGTCTGCCCATGCTCACCGGTCGGCGTGTCGTGGGTGCCATCTGCGTCTTTCATACGACTCATCCACCTGAGGATTCCGAAGCCAACACCTTGCTGGATGCCTTCTGCGACTCGGCGGCGATTGCTATCGAAAACGCCGACCTGTATGAGGAGGCGCGCCGAGGCTTTACGCGCGCCTCGGTTCTGCTGCAGGAGATGCACCATCGCGTGCGGAACAATCTGCAGACCGTTGCGGCACTTCTGTCGATGCAGGCGCGACACGCCGAGGATGCACGTACGTCGACGCCGCTGCGAGAAGCGGTGGCGCGCATTCAGAGCATCGCCGCGATCCACGACATTCTCAGTGGCGGCGATCTACGCGAAACGACGGTCGACACCATCGCCAAACACGTGGCGGACGATGCGATCAGCAACCTGGTCGGTCCAGACCTGCGGGTCACCTTCGACATCGAGCCGTCCCCGGTTCACGTCAACTCGCGAGAAGCGACGGTGCTCGCGTTGTTGGTGAACGAGTTCGTGCTGAACTCAATCAGTCACGGATTCGCTCAGCGTAGCGAAGGACACGTCGCGATCCGTACCGGCTTCGACGGATCCAACGCCGTGATCGAGATTACCGACAACGGGTCAGGGCTGCCCGATGACTTCTCACTCGAGGCGAATCGCCGCCTGGGACTCAACATCGCTCGCACGTTGGTGGAGACCGACCTGCGCGGCAATCTCTCCCTCGGCCCTGCCGAGGCAGGCGGCACGACTGTGCGTATTGTCTTTGAGCCGAGCGGTGGAAACACCACGACGAAACCCGCGGATCGCGGGACGGCTTGACCGCGTGCAGACTGAGCAACAATAATCGGGCCGGTCGTGGTCCGGCAAATCGCCGGTCGACTGTGAATTAGGCGTGGGACGTGGAGAGGGGACACGGATGGTAGACAACGAATCCGGGCTCAACGGATGGGCTCTGATTCTCGGCGCATCGAGCGGATTCGGTGCCGCCACCGCGAGAGAGTTGGCGAAGCACGGCATGAACGTTTGCGGGGTTCACCTCGATCGACGCTCGACCATGCCGCAGGTACAGAGTGTGATCGACGACGTCGAGGCGACCGGCCAACAAGCCCTCTTCTTCAACGTCAACGCAGCCGATCCAGAAAAGCGCCAGGAGGTACTCGAGGCATTGCAGGAGAAGGGCGCCAACATTCGTGTTCTGATGCACTCACTTGCGTTCGGCACGCTGCGCCAATTTTTCGACGAAGAGCCATCCCATGCGCTCACGCAGAAGCAGATGGATATGACCTTCGACGTCATGGCCAACTCGCTCGTCTATTGGACGCAGGACATCCACTCGGCCCAGATGTTCGACGAGGATGCGCGCATATTTGCCATGACCAGCGAGGGATCGACGCGCATTTGGCCCAGTTACGGGGCGGTCTCCGCGGCAAAGGCGGCTCTCGAGTCGCACATCCGCCAAATCTCCGTCGAACTCGGACGCGCCGGTATCGCCGCCAACGCGATTCAGGCGGGGGTGACCGACACGCCGGCCCAGAACAAGATCCCTGGCGCGCAGGAGATGCTCGATGGAGCCTTGCGCCGCAACCCACGCGGCCGATTGACCACACCCGAAGACGTGGCGCGCACCATTCGCGTGTTGAGCATGCCCGGTATCGGGTGGTTGACCGGCAATGTCATCCGGGTCGACGGTGGGGAATCCCTCGGCGCGTAGTCGATCCGTTGAAGCGGATGCCCATCGTGCGGTATCCTATTGGTCGCCGTGCTAGGTGGGGAACTAGCGGTGCCCTGCACCCGCAATCCGCTCTAGCGGGACTGAATCCCCTCTCGAGGTGCGGTCCTGTGGGACTGCCTGAGCTAAGTGGCGGGGATGGTTAGGTCTCACGCGACAGGGACCCGCGAACCCGGTCAGGTCCGGAAGGAAGCAGCCGTAAGTGGTCATCTCTGGGTGCCGTGAGGTCGCCTGGCCGGAGCTAACTAGCTCGGTGTAAGCCGGAGGACCGAGATCGACAGAGGGTGCACGGCTTTCTTGACAGACAAACGGACCGCTCAACTGAGCGGTCCGTTCTGGTTTCTCCGATTATTTCAGGTCAGCGCTGCGCCGATTTGTAGCTCGCCTTTGGGCTCTTGCGTCGTCGTTTGTTGCGTTTGCTTCGGCTGATCGACGAGGCGGACGGAGATGGCGCCAAATAGCGTTGCTTGAGTCGCTGCGCCTCTGCGGCCTTCACCTGGGCCGGATATACAGCAACGATCTGGTACACGAAGTACGTTCCGTAGGCAACAAACGCCAGGAAACAGAGGTACATCCACAGGCGCAACGACAGATAGAACGCCGAAACGCGCAGGTACCGGAACAGGAAGAAGATCAACCCGATTGTGAAGATGAGCATCAAGATGCTCGATCCGCCGCGGACGATGTTGTAAAGCAGACGCCTCTTGCGGAACTGACGGAACAGGTCGTTGTACGAAACCAACGACAGGAACAGGCCAACACCGAAGATGGACACGAATGCAATCGAGAACGGTCCCCAGGTCGGCGTGTGATTCAACGGCGCAGTTAAATATCCCCAGCTAAACGGGTTCTGCATATTCTCCTCCGTGGCCCAACACTATGATGGCGATCATTGTAGCAAACGCCGACACGTCGTTCGTACCGATCCCTTAACGAATTTCGGGATCGAGCGACGCGCGGCCGTCCGATCCCGTTGAGTCAACGCATTTGTTAGCGGTCGAGCAGCAGCGTCCGTTTCACCTGCTCGATAGCGTTGGTCACCTGAATACCACGTGGGCACGCATCTGTGCAGTTGAATATCGTGCGGCAGCGCCACACTCCGGAGCTCTCGTTGAGGACTTCGAGGCGTGCTTCCGTCCCCTCGTCGCGGCTGTCATAAATGAACCGATGCGCGTTGACGATGGCCGCCGGACCGACCCAATTTTCGTTGGTCCAGGTGATCGGGCAGGCGGTGGTGCAGGCGGCGCACAGGATGCATTTCGTCGTGTCGTCGAATACGGCCCGCTGCTCCGGTGATTGCAGCCGCTCGGTGGCCGGCGGATTCTGATCGTTGATCATGAACGGGAGCACTTTGCGGTAACTCTCGAAGAACGGCTCCATGTCGATGACCAGGTCCTTGATCACGTCAAAACCAAGCAGCGGTTCAACGGTGATCTTGCTGCCGATATCCTTGATCAGGACTTTGCAGGCCAGTCGGTTGCGTCCATTAATGCGCATCGCGTCAGATCCGCACACGCCGTGGGCACAACTGCGGCGATAAGTGAGCGTGCCGTCCTGATGCCACTTGACCTGGTTGAGGGCGTCAAGCACACGGTCGGTCGGGTTCACGTCGACCGTGTAGTTCTCATAGTGCGGCTTTACGTCCTGGTCAGGGTTGTAGCGCTGAATGCGGAGTTGGACGTCCATCAGTATTTCCGCTCCTTCGGTTCGAATCGAGTGAGAACAACAGGCTTATAGCGAAGCTTCATGCCACCTGACGTGCGATATGCGAGCGTGTGCTTGAGCCAGTTCACGTCGTCTCGCTTGGGGAAGTCCTCGCGAGAGTGAGCGCCACGGCTTTCCTCGCGGGCCAGCGCGCTCACCGCGATCGTTTGGGCAATATCAAGCAAGAACCCGGTTTCGATGGTTTCAACCAGGTCCATGTTGAACGTCTTCCCCTTGTCGCGGACTCCCACCCGCGTGAAGCGGTTGCGAAGCTCATCGAGCTTAGTCTCCAATGCCTGAAGTCCTTCGCCGGTACGGAAGACACCCGCGTCGTCCATCATGACCTGTTGGAGTTCGGTGCGGATGTCCGCCGCGTTCTCAGTCCCGGTGTTTTCCATGAATCGGGCCACTTCGGCCCGGGCCCGGAATTCCGGCTCTTTCGGCATCGGGTGCAGGTCGTTCTCATTGACGAATTTAGTCATGTTCTTACCGGCACGCCGTCCGAAGACAACCAGGTCGACCAGCGAGTTTGTCCCGAGGCGGTTAGCGCCGTGAACACTCACGCAGGCGGCCTCGCCGGCGGCGTACAGTCCCGGCATCACTGTGTTCTTCTCGTCGATCGTGACACGGCCCTCGATGTCGGTAGGGATGCCACCCATGGCGTAGTGGGCCGTCGGCTGAATGGGAATGAGATCATGCACGGGGTCGAGCCCCATGTAGGTGCGCACGAAGTCGGTAATGTCGGGCAGCTTCTGTTCAATGACCTCGGTTGGCAGGTGCGTCAGATCCAGATGCACGTAATCCTTGCCGTCGATCCCACGCCCCTCACGAATCTCGAGGTAGATACTGCGAGAAACGATGTCTCGTGGCGCCAAATCGAGCAACGTGGGCGAATAGCGCTCCATAAAGCGTTCGCCGCTGTCATTGCGTAGGATACCGCCCTCACCACGACAAGCCTCTGAGAGGAGGATGCCCAACTTGTAGATTCCCGTGGGATGGATCTGGTAGAACTCCGCATCCTGCATAGGGAGACCACGTCGCAAAGCTATGGCGCAGCCATCACCAGTGAGCGAAAGTGCGTTGCTGGTGACCTTGAATACCTTGCCGTAGCCTCCGGTCGCGAGAAGTACTGCTTTGGCATGAATGGTGTGGATTTCACCGGTGAGGATGTCCATGCCCACAACTCCGGCACACACTCCATCGTCGGTGATGAGCAGGTCCAGCATCATCAGTTCGTTGAAGAAGGTGACCTGATTCTTGATCCCCTGCTGATAGAGGGTCTGGAGAATCATGTGGCCGGTGCGGTCGGCAGCGTAGCACGCGCGCCGGACGGCAGCTTCACCGAAATTTCTGGTGTGCCCACCGAATCGGCGTTGATCGATCTTGCCTTCGGGTGTGCGGTTGAATGGGAGGCCCATGTGCTCAAGGTCGTAGACCGCATCAATGGCCTCACGAGCCAAGACTTCGGCGGCATCCTGATCGACGAGGTAATCGCCGCCCTTGACGGTGTCGAACATGTGCCAGACCCAGTGGTCTTCTTCGAGGTTGCCGAGCGCGGCGGCGATGCCGCCCTGTGCGGCTCCCGTGTGAGAGCGGGACGGATATAGCTTGCTGATCACTGCGATGTTGGCGGCGTTCGATAGCTGGGCGGCCGCCATGAGTCCGGCGCCGCCCGCTCCGACGATGACTGCATCATAACGGTGATACATCGGCTATCTCCCTGCCATTGCGGCGCCGCCGAAGGATGCGGGGTTGAACGTGACGATCGCGATGGTGCCCAGAATCATAAAGACGATGGCGGTTGTCCAGAGAACCGAATGCGCGAAGACTTTCCAGCCGCGTCCTCGAACATAGTCGTCAATGGCAATGCGCGCGCCATTGAGGCCGTGCAGCAAAGCGAGCGTCAACAGTAACCAGTCAAACGATCGCCAGAATGGGGACGCCCAGCGCTGAGCCACGAAGTTGTAGTTGATTTCGGAGACATTGTGGAGCACGTGCATGATCACGATGTGCACGCATGCCAGCAGGATCAGGAGAAGTCCGCTGATGCGGAAGAAATACCAGGAGTAAAGCTCGAAATTGCTGCCTCCGGCCGGCCGCTGACGTCCGACTCGTACTCGAGGAGCTACCATGTTGACGTCCAATCTTTCCACTTCAGGTCATCCATGAGCGCGCGGCGATTCCGCACTCGGGTACCATCGCGGACGGTCACTTGAGCATCGCGTCGATCATGAAATAGGCGGTCGGTATGAACCCGGCAAGGAAGACTCCGATGACGCCCCAATAGAGCTGTCGCTCGTACTTGTAGGCGGCCTCCCAGAAGTCGATCAAGATGATGCGGACTCCGTTGGCGGCGTGATAGTAGACGGCGGCGACCAGAACGATCTCGCCGATGCGGAAAACCGGATTCTGGTAGAGAAAGACGAGATCATTGAAGGTCTTGGGGCCGTATCCGATGAGAAAGATATCGAGGATGTGCAGTAGCAGGAATGCCAGGACTCCGAGTCCGGCAATGCGGTGAAGCGCCCAGGAGAGCATGCCTTGCGGCGCCCGATAGCCGCCGTAGCTGGCAACGACTCCCTGCGAACGCTTGACCTCGGTCGCTCCACGCGAAACCACGCCATTCGTTCCCTTCGCTAGACCTTGGCGGTCCGTTCTAGATTTTGGCAGCCTGATAAGTCATACGCACCAATCTCCCCTGCTGAAATCTACGTTCGCCTCCAGAGTGTGTCAACAGTGCGCGCGGCGCCGAACGAGTGCTCGGTTCCCTCGGATCAGGTGTCCACGCAACCGACTGTTGGCTCCGCGAGGGAGTCGATTGAGCGGGACGGGGCGAGGACTCTGCTATAATTGCACGACTTTTGCGACGTAAGGACTTCATCGCGCGTTTCTCCCAGCGATCCGCAACCGCGGGATGCAATCCTTGTCCGCGCCTCGAGAACTCGGACAAGCGACAACCTGGAAAGGACATCACGTGGGCGGTGGAAACGACCGCAACGCCCGCCTCCGGCAGTTGGCGGAAGCGTCGGTGGCCTCGGTCTGTGACTGGGCCGAGAAGATTTGCTTGATTCCTGCCCCTTCGTATGAAGAGCGCGAACGCGCCGAATTTGTCGCCGCGGCCTTTGAGCAAGTCGGTCTGAAGGCAGAAATCGACGACATGGGCAACGTAATCACCCGTCGTAAGGGTACGGCCAATGCCAAGAGCCTCATGTTTGCTGCCCATACCGACACCGTATTCCCGCGTGGCACCGAGCTCACCGTTTGGCGCACCGACAGCGAGATGTTCGGTCCTGCCATCGGTGACAACAGCCTCGGCGTTGCTGGTCTGCTCGGCCTGGTTGGCATTTTGGACGAGGCGGGCATTGAGACTCCGGGCGATCTTCTGCTGATTGCCAACGTCGGTGAAGAGGGCCTTGGCAACCTGCGGGGCATCCGCGCCATGGTTGACCGCTTCGAAGATGAGCTCGGCGGCGTGATCGCCGTAGAGGGCCACAACGTTGGGCGGTTGACGCATGCCGCGGTTGGCTCGAAGCGCATTCGCGCCACGGTGCATGGTCCAGGCGGGCACAGCTGGGGAGCCTTTGGCCAGCCCAGCGCGATTCACGAGCTTGGCAAGATCATCACGAAGATCAGTGAACTCAAGGTGCCCGACGATCCGAAGACGACCTACAACGTCGGAATCATCGATGGCGGTGTCTCGGTCAATACAATCGCGCCGAAGGCGTCCGCGGTGATCGACATGCGTTCTGTCGACCCCCAATCGCTGAATCGGTTGGCTGAACAGGTCGAAGAGATCATCAGATCGGCCAACGCCGATCAGATCAGAACCGAGATCGACGTGCTTGGGGAGCGACCCGCTGGGCGCACCGATCCGTCAACGAAAATCGTTCGTGTCGCCAGTGACGTTCTGCGCGAACTCGGGCTGCAGCCCGAACTGAACGCCTCGAGTACCGATGCGAACATCGCGATCAGTCGCGGCATTCCGGCTATTTGCATCGGGCTGACGCAGGGCGGTGGAGCTCACCGCGTCGAAGAATCAATTGAAATCGAGCCGATCAAGCAGGGCATCGCTCAACTGGCGATGCTCGCTGTGGCATTCCCCGTGGGCTAGACTCGACGGTACGACAGTGAATACGCGCCCCATCATCAGGAAGGGTCCAGCCAGGTGAGCTCTGTTTACGTGGCACTCGACCTCGAAGCAACCGGCATGGACCCCGAACGGGACGAGATCATCGAGATCGCGGCGATCAAGTTTCGCGACGACCGTGTACTCGATCGCTGGGAGAGTCTCGTCCAACCGCGCGGATCCATTCCGTTCAATATCACCAGCCTTACCGGCATTGGCGCGAAAGACGTGCGCCGCGCGCCGAGCTTCAACATTGTGGCTCCGCGTCTGCGCGATTTCGTGCGCAATCACCCAATTGTCGGTCAATCACCGCAGTTCGACATCGAAATGCTGACCGGATCTGGGCTGCAACTGCGTAATCCGCAGTACGACACCTTCCATCTCGCCACGATTTTGATTCCAGACCTCCCGGCCTATAACCTCTCGACGATCGCCTCGAGACTTGGGATATCGGTTCCGTCGCAACATCGCGCGATGGCCGACGTGGAAACGACGATGGCCGTTTTCCTGGGACTGATCGACCTCTTGCATGACTATGACGACGTCACCATGGAGCGCTTGGCGACTTATGCACGGATGGCCAATTCGCCGCTGGCGAGCCTGTTCGAAGAGATTGCCAAGCGCATGAAGGATGACGACGCGGGCGCGCTGGGCAGTTCGATTGCCGAGCAGCTCCTTGCCAAGGGTGCGGGACCGCGTCAGGGACCTGAAGTCATGTTCCTGATGCAACGAGATCGACCGCCGCGGTTGGAGCCGACGGGAAGTGAATCGAACATTCAGACCAGCAAGTTCCAGGAATGGAGCAAGCCGGGCGGCTCGTTCGCGCGATCCTTCTCGGGATATGAATATCGTCCACAGCAAGTCGACATGATGACCTCGGTCGCGGACACGTTGCGCGATGGCGGCATCACCATGGTGGAAGCGGGGACGGGAACCGGCAAGTCAGTGGCCTATCTCCTCCCAGCGGTTTTGCATGCGGTCGAGCATGGCGAGCCGGTAGTGATCTCGACCAACACCATTGCTCTGCAGGATCAGCTCTTCCGTAAGGATCTCCCCGATTTGCGCCGATCGCTCACTGAGATGGCGAAGGATGATCCGAGCCTGAAGGACGCCGCGAATTTCGAAGCGGCGTTGCTCAAGGGCCGCTCGAATTATCTTTGCTTGAGACGGTGGTTCATCTCGCAGCGTGCGGTAGCGCAGGCTCCGGAAGAGGCGGCGTTGCACGCCAAGATTCTGACGTGGGCGCAGCAGACCGAAACCGGTGATCGTGCCGAGCTGCATCTTCCGCCCGATGAGCAAGTCTACTGGTCACGACTGGCTGAAGAAGAAGGCTCATGCGTGCCCGGACGATGCGTCTTTCATCGCCGCAACCAGTGCTTCCTGTTCCGAGCGCGGCACAAAGCTGAGAGCGCTCACATCGTGGTCGTGAACCATGCGCTGCTGTTGTCTGACATGCTGGCCTCGAATTCAGTGCTTCCAAGCTATCGCAACCTGATCATTGATGAAGCGCACAATTTGGAGGAGGAAGCGACCCAACAGCTTGGGTTCACCGTCAGCCGCAACGCGGTAACTGATTTCCTCAACCGCTGCATTCAGCAGGACGTAAACGACGGTGTGGGTGGCGTGTTCGGGGCGTTGTGGCGTGCTGCGTCATCTGGCACGACGGAAGGGACGCGCGCTCTCGCCAGCCGTATGCAGCCGTGGCTCGAAACTCTGGCTGAAAGCGAACATCACGCTGAACAACAAACCGAGCTTCTCTTCGCTCGATTGACCGACTTCATCGAACGCTATCAAGACGAGCGGGGCCACACCGAGCGCCAACTCCGGTTGACGGATGCCGTGCGTCACGACCCTGGTTGGACAGACGTTGAACTCACCCAGCAATCGTTGGCCCGATTCGCGCGAACACTCATTCAGGCGTTGACGGAAGCGGCGGCCGAAGTCGAGGGATTCACCGAAGAAGAAATGCCAGGTAGCGGTGACCTGATCACCGAGCTCGATCTGCAGATCAAGACCGGACATCTTCTGGTGGAGAGATTGACCGCATCGATATCGGAGCCGATCGGCGAGACGATCTACTGGCTGACCAGGAGACAGAACACCAACGAGGTCACGATCCAATCGGCACCGTTGCACGTAGGTGAGTCGCTGAAGTCGAGACTCTTTGACCGTTGCCGCTCGGTCGTTCTGACGTCGGCCACAATGACGACTGACCACTCGTTCGACTATATCCGTGGGCGTCTTGGCGTCCCCGATTCGAACGATTTGCGGGTCTCATCGCCGTTTGACTATCAGCGATCGACGCTGCTGTATCTGGCCGATGACATTCCCGAGCCAGGCCAGTCGGGGTATCAGCGAGCGTTGCAGGAAGCGTTGATTGAGTTGTGCCGCTCGACGCGTGGTCGGGCGATGATCCTGTTCACGTCGCACAGCGCCTTGCAGTCTACTTATCGCGCCATCAAACGGCCCCTCGAAGCGGAAGGAATCCTTGTCCTGGGGCAGCGATTGGATGGAAGTCCGCGCCAACTCGTCGATCGACTCAAGAGTCGGGCCGAAACGGTGTTATTGGGAACGAACAGTTTCTGGGAAGGGGTCGACATCGTTGGCGAGACGCTCAGTCTTCTGGTCATCACCAAACTCCCCTTCTCGGTTCCGACTGACCCGGTCTTCGCCGCCCGCAGCGAGGCGTTCGACGACCCGTTCCACGAATACGCGATTCCGCAAGCGATTCTGCGCTTCAAACAGGGCTTCGGTCGACTGATTCGAAGTTCCACGGATCGAGGCGTCTGCGCTATTCTGGATCGTCGAATCGTGAGTCGTCGCTACGGAAGCGCCTTCGTGCGCTCGTTGCCCGACTGCACCGTGGAGATCGGAAGCGTGACTGAGTTGCCGGGGCATGCCGAGTTATGGCTCGCGGCGCCGGAAGCGGATGCGGTGACCTCAATCGCCCGTTAGCTATGGCAATGCCGGAAGGAGCTTGACCGTTGGCCGAAGGAATCGATCGTAACCTTGCAATGGAGTTGGTGCGCACCACGGAGGCGGCCGCGCTTGGAGCAGCCCCATTCATGGGACGTGGCGACAAGATCGCGGCGGACCAGGGCGCTGTCAATGGCATGCGTACCATGCTCGCATCGGTCGAAATGAGCGGCGTGGTGGTCATCGGTGAGGGCGACAAGGACGAGGCGCCGATGCTCTACATCGGTGAAGAGGTCGGCACGGGCGGCGAACCGGCCGTCGACATTGCGGTCGATCCGATCGACGGCACCACGCTCCTCTCCAAAGGGATGCCCAATTCGTTGGCGGTCGTCGCGGTCGGCGAACGCGGCTCCATGTTTTACCCTCCCCACATCGTCTACATGAACAAGCTGGCGGTGGGACCCGACGCAGCACATGTCATCGACATCGAAGCCTCGGTTGAAGAGAACCTTGGCCGCATCGCCGAGGTAAAACAGATGCGCGTCCAGGATTTGACGGTTGTGGTGCTGGATCGTCCTCGACACGAGCAGCTGGTTTCTGAGATTCGCGACACCGGCGCACGAATCAAGATGATTTCAGATGGTGACGTGGCGGGCTCACTTCTGGCCTGCCAGCCTGACACCGGCGTTGACGTGCTGATGGGCATTGGTGGTTGTCCTGAGGGCGTCATCTCGGCCGTCGCGATCAAGTGCATTGGTGGAGCGATTCAGGCCAAGCTGTGGCCGAGAAACGATCAAGAGCGCGACCTGGCACTGAAGGCTGGAGTCGAACTCGATCGGGTGCTTCACGCGGACGATCTGGTGCGCTCTGACAACGTCTTCTTTGCGGCGACCGGCATCACGGACGGTGAGTTGATGCAAGGCGTGCACTACAACAGTCGCGGTGCTACGACCGAGTCGCTGGTGATGCGCTCGCGCTCAGGCACGGTGCGGCGCGTCTTCGCTCAGCATCGGCTGACAAAGCTCAAGGAATACGCCGCTGTTCCATTTGACTAGTCCCAAGAAGGATGCTATACTGCGCGCGGTGCCAACCACGGCACCGCTGCCCCATTTTGCCGCTAGCGACTCCAATCATGTTTGTCTCACGTGCGGCACGTAACTCTGCGATTTTGCTGTGCGAGCAACGCCGACTATGACCCACAGAGTCTTTCACGCCCTGAGTGTACGTTGTTACACCACGTACGCGGGGAGACCATCAGGATTGATTACCGGCGAGCAATGAAGAGCAAATGTAGCGGTGTCGGGCGCCCAACTTCATGGCGTCCGGGATTTGGTGCCGGACCCCCTGCTGGGTACTGGCCATGGGTTGCCTGGCGGTTCGAGGCGCGCAATGCGCGGGCGGGGCCACGAACTCCAGCGCCTGAGTCCATTTTGAACTCAGATTCTCTGCGACGGTCAGTTTTACCCACACAGTTTATTCACTCAGCAATGTGCCTTCGGCACTTGAATCACCTAAGAGAATCCTCAGCTCCTGTCTGCGATTACGCCGGACCTGAGTGGGGAAGAGGACGAGGATGACAATTACGATTTCTGAACTCGAGACGAAAACATTGCCCGAGCTGCAGGATCTGGCCAAAGATCTTGAAGTGACCGGGTATAGTCGCATGAAGAAGCACGACCTCATCAGCCGTGTACTTCAAGCGCAGACGGAGCAGCAGGGCAACATCTTTGGGCAGGGCGTTCTCGACGTCATCGACGACGGGTACGGTTTCTTGCGGGGAGAGCGATACCTGCCAGGGCCAAACGACATTTATGTGTCGCAGTCCCAGATTCGTAGGTTTGGGCTTCGAACCGGCGATTGGGTTTCGGGCCACGTTCGACCACCCAAAGACAGCGAGAAATATTACAGTCTCCTGAGGGTCGAAGCAGTCAATGGCCAGGACCCCGAAACCGCACGACGTCGCCCCAACTTCGACAACTTGACTCCGATCTTCCCACTTGAACTGATCAACCTCGAAACACAACCGCACATTCTATCGACCCGACTTCTTAACCTGGTCGCGCCGGTTGGGCGTGGACAGCGTGGATTGATCGTCTCGCCGCCAAAAGCCGGTAAGACGCTCCTCCTCAAGGCCATTGCCAACGGGATCACCAGCAATTATGAGGACGTCCATCTGATGGTCTGCCTCATCGGCGAGCGTCCTGAGGAAGTCACCGATATGAAGCGTTCGGTGGACGGTGAGGTAGTCAGCTCCACGTTCGACGAACCGGTCGAGGACCACACCAAGGTGGCCGAGATGGCGCTCGAGCGCGCCAAGCGTCTGGTTGAGTGCGGACGTGACGTGGTGATCCTGCTTGACTCGATCACGCGCCTGGCTCGCGCCTACAACCTGGCGGTTCCGCCAAGTGGTCGAACGCTTTCTGGTGGTATTGACCCGGTCGCCCTCTATCCGCCCAAGCGTTTCTTTGGAGCGGCGCGAAACATCGAGGGTGGCGGAAGCCTAACCATCGTGGCGACGTGCTTGATCGACACCGGTTCCCGCATGGATGACGTCATCTACGAGGAGTTCAAGGGCACCGGCAACATGGAGCTTCACCTGGACCGCAAGCTGGCCGAGCGGCGAATCTACCCTTCCATCGACGTGCAGCGCTCCGGCACACGCCGCGAAGAGCTGCTCCTCGACGACGCCACGCTGCGACAGGTGTGGACGATGCGCCGCATGGTCTCGATGCTCGGTGGCACCGAAGGAACCGAGCTCGTGCTTGGCCGTCTGGCCAAGACCGGAAGCAACGCCGAATTCCTGGCAACGCTCAGCAAGGACGTATAGTCGCGGTTTAGCGCGAGAACGAAGCGTGGGGCCGATTGGGCTCCACGTTTTTTTCGTGGGATTGGAAATGTAACCGGTGATCGATTTTGTGCCAACACTTGCGGACGTCGTCAGAGCTGAACACCTCATCAGTCCGCACCTGTTCCCAACGACCGCGCGCCGTGCGGATGCGCTGTCAGCGAGATTGAGCACTGACGTCTACATCAAGCCGGAGAATTTGCAACGTACCGGATCGTTCAAAATTCGTGGGGCGATGTACCGCGTTGCTGAGCTGGCCGGATCCGGGGCCACGGATGTCGCGACCGCGTCCGCGGGCAACCATGGTCAAGGTGTGGCATACGCGGCGCGCCAATTCGCTCTGAAGGCAACAGTCGTCGTGCCGGAGACGGCATCGAGCGTCAAGGTGGCGGCGCTGCGACGTATGGGCGTCGAACTCCATCTCCACGGGCATTCGTTTGACGATGCGCAGCGTGCCATGCTCGAGATGGCGCGTGAGTCTGGGAAGCCAGTTGTCAGCCCGTATGACGCATACGTGGTCGCTGGTCAGGGAACGGTCGGTTACGAGTTCCTGCGAGAGGTGCCGGATCTTGACGTGATGGTCGTTCCGGTCGGCGCCGGCGGGTTGATCGCGGGGTGTTTGGCCGCGGTGAAGCAGATCAATCCGCGTCTTCAGGTGATCGGCGTTCAGGCGGCCAATTCGCCGTCGATGATTGCGGCTCTCGACGCAGGGCAGATTGTCGAGATCCCGATTGAGACGACGCTCGCCGACGGACTCGAAGGAAACATCGAAGGCGGTGAGCTCCCGTTCGGCATTATCAAGCGACTCGTCGATGACGTCGTTCTCGTTAGCGAGGACGCCATCGCCGAGGCGATGCGTATGTTCGTTGCCGACGAGCACCTGATCGTGGAGGGCGCGGGAGCGGTCGGTTTGGCGCTGCTGCTCACTGGTTCAATGGACTTCAGCGGCCAGCGCGTCGGTCTGGTGGTGAGCGGAGGCAACGTCTCCGTCGAGACGCTGCGCTCCGTTCTAGGTGCGTGACGTCCGGTCGACCTACGGGCCGAACGAAATGGGCGTGTCGATGATCGTCGGGACATCGCGCTTGGCGGCTGCCACGATCGCGTGTTCCAGCTCTTCCGGAGAACGTGCGGTGGTGGACGGTATGCCGTAAGCATCGGCGAGCTTGGGGTAATCAGGATTCACCAGGTCCACCGCGATGAAGCGCCGATCGTACTTCTCGGCTTGCTCCATTTTGACCGCCGTGTAGGTCGAGTCGTTGAAGATGACGATCGGCAATCCAAGTTTGAACTGCACGGCCGTCGCCAGTTCCTGCATGGTGTATTGGAAGCCTCCGTCGCCGACGATCGGAACTACGGTCGCGTCGGGCCGAGCGACCTTGGCACCAATGGCGGCCGGCAGTGAGAAGCCGAGCGTTCCGTAGCCTTGCGGGAACAGGAACGTGCGCGGCTCATACACCGGGTAACGCCCCTGGCTAACGTATCCCATCATGGTCATGTCACTCACCAGCACGCCGTCGCGCGGGATGGCTGAACGCAGCGCATCGACATACGGCTTCTGCTCCTTGCCCCAGGTGCCGGCCAGAAATGAATCGCGGACTACCCGAACTTGATCGGACGACCAGCACGACTTGCGCACGTCAGCCTGGTTCAGCGCTGCCAGGATCTGTTCCGCAGCGAGTCGCGCGTCTCCCACGACGGCGACCGACGGGGCATAGTTGCGGTTGATTTCGGCGGGATCGACGTCGACACGTACCAACGTCTCGGGCACCGGCATGCGCTGATAGTTTGTCTCCATGGCACCAAGCTTGGATCCGAAGACCAGCAACAAATCGGCAGACCGCAGCAGCTCGTCGACCGGATTTCCGGTGTCCCACGATTTCCCCATGAACATTGGGTGGTCGGCAGGAACGCTACCCTTTCCCATTACCGACGTGAGGATCGGGGCGCCAAGCACCTCAGAAATTTGAGCGATGGCGTTGCCTGCGTCACTGCTCACCGCTCCGCCGCCGCACCAAATGGCGATGCGCTGCGCGTTAGTGATCGCATCGACCGCTTGAGACACAGACTCGGGTGACGGCGCGCACGGCTCGCGCGATGCAAGTGCCGCCATCGCGGCCTCGGCGAAGTCGGAAAGGACGTCGAGGGGTACCTCAACGTGAGTCGGCCTGGGTCGCCCGTTCTTCATTTCTTTGAACGCGGTGGCGACCAATTCAGGAATCTGAGCGACATTGGTTGCCCGTGCGTTCCATTTAGTGACCGCGTGCATGACGCCGAGCTGATCGCTCAGGTCGTGCAGATGGCCGAGCATTTGGCCTGCCCACTCCTGTTCAACGTTCGACGACAGCACGAGCACCGGCGACGAGTCGGTGTAGGCTTCGCCAACCGCGGTCAGAACGTTGGTAATGCCTGGGCCGGTGATGATGACCGCGACTCCAGGCTTTCCAGAGGCGCGAGCGTATCCGTCGGCCATGAACCCTGCGCCCTGCTCGTGTCTCGCAAGAATGTGTCGAATGTTCGAGTCAACCAGCGCGTCGTAGATCTCGAGCGTGTGGACGCCCGGGATGCCAAAGACTACGTCGACACCCTGGCTCTCCAGCGCGCGAATCGCCGCCTGGCCGCCCTTCATGCGTTCCGCCATCTCCACCCTTCCCCTTCAAACTGATTCGTCTCCGCGTCAAAACGCCGGCCTCCTCAACATCGAAGGCGCGGCGCCCGACGAGTATAACCGTGGGCCGCTTTCCGTCGCGAGCCCGCGTCGCTAGAGCCCCGCGGCGATGAGATCTGTTGATTGCCAAATGCGGTCCAGGATCTGGGTCATGTCGGCACCGTCAACGATGTGAGGCTGATAGAAATCTTCAATAAGGACCGGTACGAATCGGATCGCGGCTACGCGATTTAGCCGAAAGACCAGACACATGATGAGCCCCTGCTTGGTTTCCAGAGACCAGTCCTGATCGAAGACAAAGTTGGCAAGCGAATAAATAATCGGTTTGCCTTGATAGACCTCTATGCCCTGCACCCAGTGACAATGCGAGCCAATCACCATGTCCGCACCGACATCGATGGCGTTGCGAGCGAGCGCCTGTTGTTCAGCGTTGGGAACGAGTTGATATTCGATGCCCCAATGGACGAATGGAATGACGAGGTCTACCTGCTGGCGGACGGACGCGATGTCCTGAGCCATGATGTCTGCGTCCAGTGGGCATGTTCCTGCCGTTGAGTCGGTTGCTCCATAGGTTCCGCCGGTGATTCCGTCGTAGCCGAGAATCGCGATCTTACGCCCTTGCACATCGAAAATGACCGGCTTGCGGGCTTCGTCCAGATTCTCGCCGATCCCGAAATGCTTGATGTTGCGTTGATCGAGTGCCGCAAGCGTATCGCGCATGCCGTGAGCGCCGAAGTTCATGCTGTGATTGTTGGCTTGGCTGACGGCATCGACTCCGGCCAGTGACAATCCGTCTCCCCCGGCGGTGAAGGTCATGAAGGAGAACGTCAGCGGATCAGTTGGTGGCTCGATGTCGTCCGCGAGCGAGCACTCTAGATTGGCGATCGTCAGGTCGGATTTCTTCAGTTCGTCAGCCACCAGCCGGAACGGCGCCTGGTAGTCGTTGAGCCTGGTCATGATGGTATGGACGGTTCGTCCAAGGATCACGTCGCCCACCCAGGAGACGGTCAAAGGCGGCACCGCCTCGGATGCATCGCTGGTCGGCATACGAACGATGTCGTCGATATACCCATCGAGGTCCGGTTTGTTACTCGAGAGATACAGCTTGATCGCAAACGGCCAGTCGTCCGGCGCGTTCGGCGCAGCCAGCAGATCAACCTGGTCGACCAATAGGCTTAGACCGCGAAAGTCGACGTGGTCGACCGGCACCATCGCCACGGCGCCGGGATGCTCTGAAAACTGCCCGACAAGTTCGTCAAAGCTCTCAACCTGAGTGGCGTTAGGCGAGGTCCCAGCGATCTGTAGACCGTTTATCGTGAAGATTTGCACCGGAATCGAAGCGGCCGCTCCGACGTCGGCCCAATCCGCAACATTTCCGGCGAACAGCGCGCTAACTTGATCAGATGAAATGCTTCGAATTGGCGTTCGAGGCGAGCAGACCGGCATGAGGGCTGTTGACGCCAGCGAGATAGACTTTGCGTCAGGATTCGGCACCGTTGCCGAAATCATCAGGTCGGCACCATCCGCGCTTCCTGCACGCTGGATGTCGATCGCGCCATCGCTCGACTGCGCCACGATTTGCGCGATCGCCTCTTCAGCAACCGGCCCCCAGTCCGGCGGGATATTGGTGTCTACCCAGACGCTGAGAGTTACCGGAACAGGCGTTGGAGTGGGTGTCGGAGCCGGAGTCGCGGTTGGTGAAGGCGACGGTCTGGACGTCAACGTTTGAGCCGATGATGGAGACGGGGACGCGGTTGCTGTTATAGCAGCCGTTGTGGGTTCAGTGGTGGAAGATAGCGTCGGCTTGGCGTCGTTCCCCGTGCGACAGGACGCGAGGAGCGTTCCGGCCACGGCCGTCATTCCTAGCAGCAACCCACGGCGCGAAATCGTCTTGCTCAACATACTTGACTCCCTGATCGCTGGCTCTCATCATTGTGTCCGCGCGACAATCCCGATTCGCCGAGGCGATACGTCACTGCCGAAACCCGGATGCGTCCTTGTCCGTTGTTCGAAAACGCAAATGGAGAACATCAACGTGCACGGCTCCACGACTATGAGGCGCGCCCTCGCGTTTTGTCTGGCATTCTCGTTGATGATCTCTCTGTTTAGACCACCGGAGTCAGGCATGGCGGCTCCGGCCTCAGTCTATTTCTCCCAAACCGGACATACGTTGTCAGATCAGTTTCTCGGCTACTGGCGACAAAACGGCGGTTTATCGATATTCGGGTTCCCGATAAGTGAGCCATTCGATCAGGGCGGATTCAAGGTTCAGTATTTTGAACGCGCTCGATTCGAGCTTCATCCAGAGTTTGCCGGGACGGCGTACGAAGTGGAGCTCGGATTGCTCGGAAACCGGTTCGCCCAGGATCTATCGACGACCGACGCGTTTCAACCACGTTCGTCGCTGCCTGACTGGCAAGACACGCCCGATCGGGACTACTTCGCCGCGACCGGCCACTATCTCGCCTACGGATTCAAGACCTACTGGGACAACAATGGTGGTTTGGCGGTTTTTGGCTACCCGATCAGTGAGGAAACGACCGAAAGCGGGCGCACCGTGCAGTATTTCGAGCGTGCGAGGTTTGAGTATTGGCCGGAGCACAAGGGAACGCCGTACGAGGTACAACTCGGGTTGTTGGGCGATTGGGCGGCAACTCAGGATCAAGTCGTTACATCGTCAATCGATCGGCCTGACGGAGTCCCCGACTATTCCGCGGCGCTTTTCGCGGGCCTGCGATCGATCCATATTCCGGTGCTGATGTACCACCAGATCGCTCCCACTGCGGATAGATACGTGACTCCGCTCTGGAGGTTCGAGCAGGAGATGGACTGGGTTAAGGCACAGGGATACCACACGGTGAATTTGCAGCAACTCTACGATTACATGTTCAACGGAGGGTCACTGCCTTCGAATCCCATTGTGGTCAGCTTCGATGATTCGACAGCGGGACAATGGGACGCGGCCGCCGCGCTTGACGCACGGGGCATGAAGGGCGTCTTCTTCGTCGTGACCGGCAATTCGCAGCTCTCACCTGACCAGCTTCGGTCCCTGGCGCAACGCGGTCACGATGTCGAATCGCACAGTGTGACTCACCCATATTTGTCGCAGCAATCCGATGCGAGTCTGAGCTATCAGCTTAATCAGAGTCGTGCGACGCTCGAGTCGATTCTCGGTCAGCCCGTGAATTTCATCGCCTACCCATACGGCGATTACAGCAATCGAGTCATCGACGCGACCGCGACCGCTGGATATGAAGGCGGCATTGCCGCCTGGGGCGGTCAAGACTGGACGCCGTCAAAACGCTGGAATGAGCCGAGAGTCGAGATCTCGGGTTTGCTGTCGCTCGATCAATTTGCCGCGTTGGTGCAGCAGTAGGTCGCCGGGCCTCTATTCGCCCGAGGCTGGCGTCATGATCCAGACGCGTACTTGATCGGGGACCAATTCGGCAAAGCGCTCAGCGTCCTCGCGCGAGCCGACGATCGCGCCGAAGTGGACTGGAATGGCGACGCTTGGCTGCACGATGCGCGCCGCTTCGGCAGCTTCTTCCGGCGTCATGACGTACTTGCCACTCACCGGCAAGAAAGCGTAGTCGACCGGTCCAATCGACTCCATTTCTGGGATGACGTCAGTGTCGCCTGCGGCGTAGAAGGTTAGATCGTCGATCTCGAGGATCAATCCCAGGTGATCGCTGGATTTTGGATGCGTCGCCTCTCCCGATGGCCGAAACTTGGTCGTGGTGTAGGCCGGGACCGTGCGAATCTTGAGCGCTCCCACCGTCGCCGATTCACCGGGCTTGAGCACAACTACGTCTCCCCCTAGCTTTTCGGCCGCGGTGGGGTTGGCAAAGAGCGTGGTCTTATCTGTTCGCACCTTGTCAATATCATCGGGTGACAGGTGATCCCCGTGCTCGTGGCTAATAATGATCACGTCGGCCTCGGGTTCTCCGTCGGGCAAATGATAGGGATCGACGTAAATCTGCATCCCACCGGCTTCAATACGAATCGATGACTGCGCGTGCCATGTGATTCCTGGTTCCATATCAGTCGCTCCTTTCGAGTGACGATTCTTATTCTTCGGCGAGATCCAATGCTTCAAACACCGAGTCTCGAATGATGGTGCCGAGGGCATCGAAGAGTCGTTCACCTTCGTCTGCCGTCGCGGTCCCTGGTTCACCGAAATAGCCAAGTTCGCCACCTGCCTCGGCGAACGTCCGGGCGCCTGCATTCAATCGGTCGGGCAGGTCGATCCAGATTGGAGGAAGGTCCTTCGCCGCCGACCAGCGAACCGCGTTTGGCTGAACCGCGAGTACGAGAGACGTTTCATAACCTCCAGCATGACGCGCTCCGCGACGAAACTCCTCACTGAGCCGACTCGACCAGCGCGGTTCTCGCTTGTCGGGAGCTGCCACCGGTATCTCCGAAACTACCGCCGCCTCGCTCGCGGCTCTCTTGATAGCTTCGACATGTGCGGGTTCGAGATGCGCGTTGCACACGCACAGCGCTCGATATCCCTGCGTCGCCGCGTTCCTCAGCACTGAGATCAAGTGGCTTTCAAATGCTGAGTCGTCGACCGGCGTAGTGCCGCCAAAACACGTGCCGACAAAGCTCACGCCGTACGATATCGGTGGAAGAATCAGCACTGGATAGCCCTGGTCGGCGAGCAACCTGCCTCCACGTGCTGCCATCTCGCGCGCGATGATCACGTCCGTATCGAGCGGCAGATGCGGACCGTGCGCCTCCGTTGCGCCGATCGGAACTAGACCGATCGGTCGGCGACCAAGCACTTCTTCCGCTTCCGGCCAGGTCAAGGACGCCAGCTCGTGGAGTCGTTCGGACACGCCGTCTCCCTCTGTCGAGTGTTGCGTCGCTTTGCGGCGGTCTCGACCGTCCTGGATCATCGCATGAAGGGCGAACGTCAATCAATTCAGCGCATCAGCCCTTCGTTCGTACATAGACGCTGTGCTATATTCGATGACGTTGTGTGGCCATCAATCCGCATCGTTGATCCGCCGCCGGATTGGAGCGAGGTCTGTCGATGAAACTGGTCTTCGCGGTCGTCCAGGATTACGATGCGAATCAGCTCCTCAAATCGATCACCGGCGCCGGATTTCGCGCTACACGGATTGCCAGCACCGGCGGGTTCCTGCGCGTGGGAAACACTACGCTCATGGTTGGCGTTCAAGACTACGAAGTTCGCAAAGTGCTTCGACTGATCGACAACAACTGTCGTCAGCGAACTGAGACCGTACAGCCGGAGATTATCGGTGACGTTCATGACTGGTATCCGGCCGACCTGGTAGACGTGGTTGTCGGCGGAGCAACGGTTTTCGTGGTCAATGTGGAACGATTCGAGCGCATCTGATGGAAAATCCAGCGCGATGTCGCCGATATGCGGAACGAGCTTCGCTGCGTTCAAGGTTCATCAACCTGCTGACGGCGTTGACTGTGAACGCGGCGATTGTGTTGAGCGTTCCGAGCTCGTCGTCGGTTGAGCCAGCTCCCATTGTGCTTCAGCGGCGACAAAAACTGATAGACGGCCGCTGGCATGAAGGAGAGTATGTGGCAGGACCGCATCCTCAAGTTGTGCTGGCCGACATCACCAAGGTCATGCCAGGTCGCACTCGCTTCGATCTCATCGGTGACAACTAAAGGCGAGCGATCCGCAAAATAACGAGTGGGTTCGGAATCAAACCCACTCGTTCGCGCTTCAATGTCGTTGATTGAGATTGTCTCTGATTAGCTCGCCGCCGCGAACATCTCGCCCGGAATCATCTGGCCCAGAAGTCGCTCCATCGCCATAATGTGGCTGCAGGTTCCGGCCTGAAGGGCAGTGAATGAATGGCAGTCGCACGACCAATCGCCGTCGTGATAGCTGACGTTGTAGGTGTCGTGCTCGCCTTCAAATTTGACGTCGAGGTGCTGAATCTGTGCTCGCTTGGGCTCCTCGGCGTAGCGGCGAGCCTTTTCGATCTTTCCAATCATGCTCGAGTTCACCAGTTGTTCTCCTTTCCGCGGTCCGAGCGTTCCCAGGCCCCGGCCGCGACTATCTCACTGGTGGCGTCTCTCGCGACACCTTAAAACAGAAGAGCACCCTGAAGTCAGTTTCCTGGTGCTCACCCTAGGCTATTCTCAGTGGTGGGACGAACGTCCATACGTCTCGTCGTCCTCTCGTAAGTGAACGATCTATTAAGGTGATTATAGCGTGCGGCTGATGTATGTCAAAGGTCGGTGGGTACGATTGCTGGGTTGGGTGGTGGCGTGAATCAGACGGCCGACGGATCACGTGCGGCCAAAACCGCCGTCAGCGCGGCGATTCTGGCCGGAGGGCGGAGCCGTCGCATGGGGACCGACAAAGCGCTGCTTTCGATCTCCGGTAGAACGATGCTCGAAGTGATCGCCGAACGCGTCTCGTTGGTCGCGAACGACGTGTTTGTTGTGGCAGACGACGGCGACAAATACGTGGAATTTGGGCTTCGGGTGGTTCCGGACGTCATTCGCGGAGCAGGCTCACTCGGCGGTATATTCAGCGCGTTGCTGCAGGCAAAACATGACGTATGCCTGGTCGTGGCCTGCGATATGCCGTTGTTGAACGTTGAACTGTTGCGCTATCTGGTCGAGTCGCTGGGACAGTATGACGTCGTCATTCCCTCCCTCGCAGCCGGGCGCAGCGATCAGAGTGCATACGAGACGCTTGACACGATGCACGCAGTCTACCGCAAGTCCGCACTACCGGCGCTCGAACAGCGAATCCGGGCAGGCGAGTTCAAAATCGCGACCGCGCTCCAGAACTTAGATCTGCTCAGAGTGCCTGAGGAGACGATTCGCCGCCTTGATCCGCAACTGCTCTCGCTCTTCAATGTCAACACCCCCGAAGATTACGAATTTGCGCGATCGATCCTTGAAGACCGACACGACGACCAAAGGTGACGACGGACCATATGACACGCGCATCGCTTGACCTGACGATCTATGTCATGATGATGTCACCTTTCTCGTGGATGAGCTTGTCGCGCGAGCCGATGAAGTCTGGTCTTGGTGGGCGGTGATTGCTGAGCCACGATAAACATTCGGCGTAACGGGTACGTGCAAGGAGTGACGGTGGGAGAAGAATCACAGCGGTCAGGTGTCGTGACGCTGCTGTCCGACTTTGGTAGTCGTGACACGTATGTCGGGCAGATGAAAGGCGTCATTCTGACGGTCGCGCCCGATGCCCGTATTGTCGACCTGACACACGAAGTTCGCGCACAAGATGTCACCGAAGGTGCATTTCAGCTGGCTACGGCCTGGCGCACGTTTCCGACGGGAACCGTGCACGTGGCAGTCGTGGATCCGGGAGTTGGTACGTCGCGTCGAGCCATTGCGTTCCGCTTCGAGGGCCAATTCTTCGTGTTGCCCGACAACGGCCTGGCTTCTTTCGTGCTCGACGGGGCGACTCCGGATGACGTGGTCTTGCTCGATCGGCCCGCGGCGAGACTGGCAAACGTCTCCTTCACCTTCCACGGACGCGACGTCTTTGCGCCAGCTGGCGCCCAGCTGGCACGTGGCATGTCGCTGCAAGAACTGGGGTCACGACTTGATCCTGGCACGCTGATTCGGCTCGATTTTCCCGGCGTCGACGTTGAGCCCGGCGTCGTGAGAGGTCCGGTCGTTTCCATCGATCACTTCGGCAGTTGTCGCACCTTCATTCGTCCAGACGATCTGCCCGCTGCTCCCGATCGCGTCACGGTGCGTTGTGGTCGTGCGGTGGTGCGCGGCATCGTCAAGACATATGGGGATGTGCACGAAGGACGCACGCTGGCGCTCTTTGGAAGCTATGGGGGCCTGGAGATTTCGGTTCGATCCGGTGATGCAGCCAGAGCGTGGGAGCTCGAGCGAGGCATGACTGTCGAGGTTCGCGGCAACGACTGATACCACGCGTTGGGCTGCTATACTTGTGACCCGAATCTGAACACGCCTACCAGGAGAGGAACGAAAGGCCGAGATGCCGAAGAAGACCACTCGTACGCGCCGAGATGGAAAACCGCGAGTAAACGAGGCGCAGCTTCAGGCCTATCGCGCAAGGAAGGCCGCCACAGTCGCCCACCCGGAGGCGGCGCCGGACGCTCCGATTGAAGGGAAACGACCGGCAACGCCGTCAGGAGTCGTCACGGCGTGGGGCCACGTGGGCGAAGAGTACGCCATGATCAAGTCCGATCTCGTGCGTCTCTTCATCATCACGTTGGCGATGTTTGTCATTATCCTGGTCCTTTGGTTCTTCCTGGCATAAAGCGCATCTCGTAATGGTGATGGGTTGTTCCGATTTCAGGCGGTAGAGACGACGACGAAGCGAGTCACTCTCGATGCATCCCGCGGCGCCAGCGATTCTCTTATCAGGCTGACATAATGAACGGGCTCGGAGTTATTCACAGCCGAGCCCGTTTTCAGTTCATGTACGTGACGTGGAAAGTACCGAGCTACTTTTCGACGGCGGTCTCGTCCTCTTCCTCGTCGTCATCGTCATCATCGTCGTCAGAGTAGTCCTCGTCGGAATCCTCGTCGGACATCTCTTCAAAGCCCTCTGACTCTTCCTCGTCCTCGTCGTCATCTCTGTCGTCATCATCGTCGTCGTCATTCTCTAGGAGATCGGGCTCAAGCTCGCGGGCCATGCGTCGGGTGTCGCGCAGATATGGGCGCGGCGCGGCGATGGTTGCCTGGCGCTGGAACGCGACGGGATACGGAGAGTCTGGATCATGCGAGATCTCACGTAAGATGATACGTGCGGTCATGCCCGTGAGCGCCACCACATAACCCTTGAATCGGTTCCCGCTCTCGATCAACCGTATCATTCGCTGCGCGATCTTCGGCTCAAGCTGACCGAGCCGATTGCCGTGCTGATCGTAGACCGCGACGTTCTTTTCTTCGACCTGGAGCTCGACCTCATCCGCAGGAGCAAGTTGTGTGAGGATCGCATCGTCAGTTGGTCGGATCAGGTCGGTCATGAACGTCTTGCCGACCTCCTGCACGAAAACGTTCGCCAGGACCGCATTGCCCGAGCGATGCGCCGCGGTAGCCGCCGGCGTATCTGACGCCTTCGCGGAAATCAGTTGTTCAAGTCGACCGGCGTTGCGCTGGGCAATGACATTGGACGAATCGAGCGCGAGCGCCTGGCGGTAGACGTCGATTGCTTCATCCAGGTTGCCGGTCTCCATGAGCGCCTTGCCGAGGCGGTTCATGGCTTCGATGTCGCGCCCGTTCGCCTCGAGCAATTGACGATTGACGTCGGCCGCCGCCGCCCAATCGCCGCCAATGGCATGCTTGCGCGCCTCGTCGGCGAGCCTCCTCGCGGTTCGATTTCGTCCTTCAGGCTGATACGCTGCCAATCTCCACCTTCTCTTTCGCGGTTCGAGACGAACCGGTCCTAGATGCTTGCCGGGTCGCCGGCCGTTACTTCACCAATGAGATACCAAGGGAATGATTCAGTGATTTTCACCGTGGCGTATTGGCCCTTCCAATCGCCCGGCGCATCAAAGAATACCAATGTGTTGCCACGCGATCGGCCGCGCCAGCGTCCCTTGGAAAAGCCATCCACGAGCACATCAAGCTCGGTGCCGACGTGACGCGCATTGCGTCGCGTGCAGACTTCGCGTTGAAGCTCTTCAACGGCACGGTGACGACGCTTCTTCTCCGCCCAGGGGACTTCGTCTTCCCAGCGGTTCGACAGCGTTCCAGGGCGCGGCGAATACATCGCGACGTGCACCTTGTCGAATTCGATCTCCGAGAGCAGTTCGAGCGTGTGTTCGAATTGATCGGCGGTTTCACCCGGAAATCCGACGATGATGTCAGTCGCCAGGGTCACGCCGGGAATCGTTTCCCGAATGTATGCGATGCGCTCGCGGTAGTAGTCCGTGGTGTAAGTTCGTCGCATCCGTCGAAGCACCTCATCGTCACCCGCCTGGATGGGTAGATTGATGTGCTCGCACAGACTTGGAAGCGCCGCGACGGCGTCGATGATGCGGTTCGACATGTATTTCGGATGAGACGTCAGAAAGCGAACTCGTTGGATGCCGTCTATAGCGTCTATGGCCGTGAGCAGGTCCGCGAGATCGGGCTGTCCGGGCAGATCGTGTCCGTAGGCGTTGACGGTTTGCCCCAGGAGCGTCACCTCAGTCACACCTCGGCGCGCAATATCTGTCACCTCAGCGACGATATCGGACAACGCACGACTGATCTCTCGCCCCCGACGATACGGGACGATGCAATATGAGCACACGAAATTGCAGCCATAGATGATTGGGACAAACGCCGTCACCTCGGGATCGACCGACTCATCCTGGTAATAATGCGGAAGTTCGGCCAGATCGACGTCGACAGTCTCGATCTCCGGCGCGATTTCGACCAGGCGTTCGAATTCGGACGGCCCATAGAAGAGATCGACGTGCGGAAACCGCTCGGCGAGTCTGGCCTGCTGACCCGTTACCATGCACCCGGTCAATGCGATCTTGAGATCGGGTTTCTGCTGCTTCAATCGGAGAAGCGAGCCGACTTTCCCAGCCACTTTGTCTTCGGCGGCTTGACGGACGACACAGGAATTGACGATGATGACGTCGGCGGTTTCTTCCATCATGGTTGGCATGTAGCCAGCTTGGCGCAGAATTGCGGAGGCTTTTGACGACTCCGCTTCATTCATCTGGCAACCGACCGTCCACACGAAGAATCGCTTGGCGCCATCCAGCGCAGGCTCATCGATCTGCCGATCGCGTTTTTCGTTGGTGACAGTAAGCGGAATCACGTAAACCTCCGGAAAAGGTCGGTTCGTTTCGAACGCTCAGTATAACGTACCGAGCGGGAACCGTTGCAGCAGTCATCAAGACGTGCGACCATAACTAATCTAGTGCGTTGATACAACAGACTGCGGGTTGAGCCGCGTCAACGGCCCGCGTCAAGGGAAAGCGGACGACCGCGTCCGCCGGGGAAGGTTCGCAGGCAGCTGCCTGCAAGTCCGTGGCGTCGGAGGAAACACGTCCTACCGGCGCCGCACTCTTCACGAGCGAATCCGCACTGGACTCACAAAGTTCAAAATCGTTTCAAGTTGACTGTACGAACATCCTGTCGCAATGCATTGGCTATGCTAAACTCGCGACGCAATGAGCTGCATTTTCCTCACGGCGCGATTCGCGGTGCGGTCCCGTGGGTTGTTGCTTCGTCCATTGCTGGGGGACGTGGCGGGTAGAGCGCTTCGCGGGCAAGGGGGAGCCGTGACACAGCACAAATGCGGAACTTGCCGGTATTTTGAAGAGGGCGGTTTCGCCGGATCAGGTCGCTGTGGACACCCTCTGCGCAAGAACATTCAGCAAATGGTCCTCGTCCGCAAGAGCGAGCTCGCCTGTCGTACCGACTGGGCGAACGATCTGTGGGAGGGCAAAGAGGATGCCGAACCCGTACCGATCAGTAGCAGCCCCCGATTCAATCCGGAAGAGTTGAACGGTGATATCAAACGGCAGTACACCGATCGCGTGACGGCCGTGAGTGTAGCGACGGCTTCGAACTCTTCCCCCGATCGCGGGATTTCGCACGAGCGGCAAGCACCACCGCAGCGTCCAGCCGAAGTGCGGCGAGAGACGCCCGTTGAACGAAGCGCTCCCGAGCAATCTTCGTCCGGCCCGCTGCGACACGTCGCATCCTCGAGAGTAACTGACGAACCGACCGTTGCGCCTCATCCACCTCGGATAGATCGGCCCGATCCGCACGACGTTGCCCGGCCATTCACTCCAGTCACGAGCAACCGTCCGACATCATCCAGCGCTCAGATCGAGTCCCGATCTTGGGACGCGCAACCTGAGCCGCCCAGATCTGCGCCGAGATCCGAGCCGGCACCGGAACGCCGCAATCCAACGCCATCGTTTGAACCGCCGTTATCGAGCCGCGTACCCGAAGGTCGTCCGTCGTCCCCGTCGCGCCCTCCGGTCCAACAGACCGCGGCGGAACGCATTGCGACGCGTCACGCTGAGGCAACGGCGGCCGAACGTCCGCCTATCCGACGAGAAACATCGCCGTCGCGTCCTGTGACTGAACGGCCAACCACGCCACCCGCTGCCCGCCCTACGTTCGGATCGGTGCCGGAGTCACGGACGCCCAGCGATGAGCTTCCGCGGGGCCGATCGGGCTGGACGGAACCGTTCGCGGTCGCCAAGCCGGAGCCGGATTCGGCACCGCCGACGGAAGATTCGCGCGCTGTTCAGGCGAAAATGCAGCCAGCAGCTGAAGCGCCCAGCGTTCCTGTGCGCCCGCCGACGACTGCTGCTCAGACATCGATGCGAGAGTGCTGTGCCACATGCCGAGATTTCAGACCCGCGGAGGGCGGCGAGCGAGGCTGGTGCAACAACCAGTACGCATTCGACCACCGTCAGATGGTGGATCGTAACGAGCTCTCTTGCCGCGGCACGATCGGCAATTGGTGGATCGCCAGTGACGATTGGTGGCTGCAAAAGGCGGACATCTCGCACCATGGGCGTCCGACGCCGATCGTCGACGATCTGCTACGGCAGCTGCTCGACAATCGCATGGCGAACGCTCGCAGGCGAGCGGGCCGAAGCTAAGATCGAACCGATTTGATATGCTCGTGAACGGGTCCACTTCGATCCTGTGGATGATTGAGCCGATGTCGGGGACGCGACTCGACCATCAATCTTGGGAAGGGACACACGAACAACCTTGACCTCTGAGTTCGGCGAGCTGCTGCGTCACGCTCGTGCCTATAAAGGTGTGACGCTCCGGGAGGCTGAACGCGCCACGCGAATCAGCCGACACTACCTCGTGGCACTGGAGCGTGAAGAGTTTGACGATCTTCCGGCGCTGACCTATGCGCGCGGAATCGTGCGTCGCTATGCCGAGTATCTCGGTCTGGACCCGGTCGCCGTTCTCGCTAAGTTTGAGGATATCCACGGTCAGCGGAGCGGCGGGTTCCGCGTCGTTCCGGCCATGAAACCTCTCGACGTTCCTTCTCACTGGGCACCCAATTTTGCCATCATCGCGTTCATGGTGGTCATGTCGGCCGTCATATTTGCGTGGATGTACAGTGCCTACTTCGCACCATCCGACAGCTTGTCGACTCCAACGACCAGTGCTATCAGCGGTATCGGAACGCCCGGTACCGAAACGGCCAACGTCACCAGCACCGACGTCGGGACACCGAGCGGCTTGATCGCCGTTGGATCGTCCGCGACGACACCCACGTCTACCGAAACGCCAGCCTCAACGCCGACTGAGCAGACGGCGACCGAGGCACCCACGTCAGCGCCAACCACGAACCCGGCGCCGACTCAGGCTCCTCCAGCGCCGACGCCCACGCCGGCGAACACGACGCACACGTTCGCGTTTACGGCGACACATGACGTCTGGATCGACGCCACGGTCGACGGTAAGGCCGTGTTCTCCAACGTGCTGGCGGCGGGACAATCGAAATCCTTCACCGGACAGCATATGACACTGAGCTCCGGCGATGCGGCCTTTGTCATCGTCTCGGTCGACGGTCAGTCTCAAGGCGCGCTTGGCACCACGTGGGACGCGAGTCAGACCTACCCGACTGGATCCCAGTAAACTCTTTGTAAGTCAGCTTAGGAAGATATCGGCGGGACCAATTCGTCCTCGTCCGGTTCGATTGCGTCGAGGTTAGCCGCCACCGTCTGCGACAGTTCGTAACGTGCGGGAACGAGGATCGTGATCGCGCCGGGGAGCACGTCGAGTGTGACCGGGGTCGTGCCGATCACATCGCCATCGCATTCGACTGGCGCCGGAGGTTCGCTCTCAACCACGATATGTTTGCCGGTGTACTGACGAACGTAGCTTGAACGTTCGATCCGGCCGATCGCCATGTGTGACGCGATTTCGGTCGTCGCGGCGAAGTTGGGTGGCGTGAAGACAATCACATCGAGAAGCCCGTCATCCGGACGAATTCCCCGTCCGACTTCGAACCGCGGGTCAAGCACGAACGAACCGTTGGCGACCAGCACCATTTTGGCATCGGTCGATATTTGGCGATCGTCGACTGTGATGCGGAAAGTCCACGGTTTGCCCGATACATGTTTCAGCGCCGGGGGGACGTAGGCGAACCACGCAGCGGTCCGTTTCAGTATCGGCGCGGCGTCTTCCATCATCAGCGCGTCGAAGCCGCACCCAACCATGTGCAAAGCAATGCGGTTCTCGATCTTGATGGCGTCGATCGTTCTTGATTCCGTCGCGCCGATCAAGGCACGAGCAGCGCGACGGGTGTCAATCGGAATGTTGAAGTTGCGCGACACGACGTTTGTCGAGCCGTTTGGCACGATGGCGAGCGTGGCATTGGACCCAAGGATGCCTGCCGCCACTTCGCTTACCGTCCCATCACCTCCGACCGCGATGACGAGATCTGAGGTGCGTGCCGCCGCGCGTCCCAACCCAATGGCGTCGCCCGCTCGCAGCGTTCGCAGTATCGTCAGTGACATATGTGGGCTCAGGACCTCGCGCAGAATCGCCTCGACGTCGTCGGCACTTCGTCGACCGGTATACGTGTTGACGATGGCGGTGGCGACAGGCTTCGCGCACATCTTGACTATTGCGACTCCACATTGAAGCGAAGCATGGCTCCGATAGCGCCGAACTCCGCTGCCTGTTGTTGCTGGTCCAGGCCGTTCAGGAACACGATTCTGGCTCCTTGTCGGAACGCTCCGAGCACGATGTTCGGGACGACGTTGTCGACTTGATGCAGTTCGCCGCCGCAGTAGATGCACTCGGACGTACCGGAGTGGGTCGGCAGTTGCAGCGATCCACACTGCTGACAGATGGCACCCGGATGCGCGAAGGTTCCATCCACGATGAGCGTCATGATCTGCCCACGCTGAAGGGCTTCGAGTGTGGGTGCAACTCCGGTTGCTCGCAGTTCGCCCGTTGGCGCCTGATTGCGCAGAGCTTCTATCATGCGCTCCTTTTCGTGAGCGAGCCAGCGATTGATCACATCACAACTCTCGCTGTGAACGTCGTTGATGTTTGCTTCGGGCAAAATGCGGATGCTCCCGACGTGACGCTCACGCACGTACGGATGCAACGTCTCGACGAACCCAGCGACGACCTCGTCCGTTCCGCCTAACACCAGCAAACGGAACGGGCGGCTCTGGGCCAGGTCAAATAGCTGCGTGGCCGTCGCCTTGAAATGAGCGCGAACATGTTCCTCGATGTGTCGTTCGTAGCGGCCCTGCGACCAACCGCCCTGGTCGTGTTGCCCAGGCACCATGTCGTCTCGTATCTCAGCGAGTTCTTCGATTCTCCCCATGTGTCCGTAGAAGATGCGTGCCTGGTCGCGCGAGATAAGACAGGTGCAGAACGGCTCCATCTGCTCACGGAGCCGAATAAGCGGCACGATATCAGGTTGACTGGAGACGCTGATACTGCTGTCGACGTCGGACGGTATTTCGAGCACTTCGAACAGATCGTCGTGTGAATTGACGAAGAGCGCGAGACCTCGACCATAGTGATCTTGTTCGTCGCGCACGAATTCGCGAATACGCTCGAGATCGGACTGCATCGCTTGCTTCTGCTCGTGATTGAAGCGAGAGTGAAGCTCTTCTTCCGCTTCGCTCAACAAGTTCTTTAGACGAATCGTGTAGTCGTCGTCGATGCGTTCTTTGTCGATTCGAAGGTAAAGACTAATTGTCGGCCACTCTGACGATTGTACGTCGCTGAGGGCCTCAATCTTGTCGCGCGTCACCATGTGAATACCTCTCAAACTCCGATGTTGACGGCGGCATGACTTGTATTGTGGATGAACGCGAGTTGAACCCGGTCTTTAGTCCACCTCGGCGTCGTCAGGCCCGAACACCCGCTCCACGATGTAATTCGAGAGCCAGGTGGCCGCAGCCGCGAGGACAAGGTTCAAGATGCCGCGTACGAGGTTCTTGGTCATTGACCGTCCCTTCGCTCAACTCGGAATTCCCACTATGGATTGACCGGACCGTTAATTCGGCAACGGTCTCCATTGCGCTACGCGCACAACTCCTGCCGCTAAGTATCGTCGCATTACGGCTGGAGACAGATGAGTAGATACCAGTTTAACATGAGGTGTACGTCTACGGTCTGAGCCCGGTTTCCGACGTTCCAGGCCGCTGCCGCTGCTCTTCGTGCTCCCATCCGGCCACGATGCCGAGCGCGACGAGCCAGAGAACAACGACCACAAGCAACACGAGGAGATCTGCTACCGTCATTCCGCGAATGAGTCCGTGCGCCAGAAATGGAACTCGTTGCAGCGCCCAGACTCCCGGACGCGTCACTTTCTCGATCAGGTGCAGCCCACGCTCGGTGGTGTTCGGCACGGTCACGAGAATCGCGATGCGCAAGAGCAGCATAGTCACGAACAACGTCCCAACGTTGATCAAGATCGCGCGAAGGATGCTGATCGTCTCGGGGCGGTGTCTGCTTTGGCGGGTCCGTGGCGGTCGAACCTGGCTCACGATCGAGAGTCAACCAGATCGACGACGCGATCGACGATCGCGTCAGCCAGAGAAGCCTTGCTCATGTGGGGTAGCTCCTCCGGTGTAGCGTCGCGTGTGAGGAAAAACGCCTGACTCGAATCGCTTCCCATCGTCTCCGGGCCGATATTCGCCACGATCAAGTCGAGTGATTTCCGAGCGAGCTTCTCCTGTGCCGATTCCAACAGGCGTTCGGTCTCCGCGGCGAATCCGACTTTGATCAGACCAGGTTGATTGACGCTCGCAAGAATGTCTCGAGTACGCTCCATCTCGAGCACCAGATCCGCGTCCGATTTTTTGATCTTGTGTTCGGCAACGCGACTCGGGCGATAGTCGGCCACGGCCGCGGACATCACCAGCACGTCAGCTCCGCGAACGGCTTCATTCACCGCCAGATACATATCCTCAGCAGTCTCGATCGAAACTAACGTCACTTCACTAGGGGGCCGAAGAGCGGTGACGCCACTCACGAGCGTGACCAACGCGCCTTCGTCGAGGAACGCGTCCGCGATAGCGTAGCCCATCTTGCCACTCGATCGGTTGGTGACATAACGAATAGGATCGATCTTCTCGCGCGTCGGCCCCGCGCTGACGACGACCCGCCGTCCACTGAGGCGACCGTGTGACGCGACAGCGCGTCGCACCGCGTCGACCAGTCGCTCCACTGGCACGAGACGGCCGAAACCGATCGCGCCGGATGCCAGAGCGCCCTGCTCCGGACCGATGATGCGGACGCCGCGTTGCCGCAGGATCCTGAGGTTTTCCTGTGTGGCGGGGTGGAGATACATGTTGTGATCCATGGCCGGCGCAACAATGAGTGGCGCCGTGCATGCCAATGCGCTGACGGTCAGCATGTCATCGGCAAGACCGTGCGCCAATTTGGCGATCACGTCGGCGGTGGCGGGTGCGACGATCATCACATCGGCCCGCTCGGCCATGGTGATGTGACCGTGAAGTTCATCCGTCCAGGGCTCGAAGACCTGCGTGTAAACCTTGCGCCTCGTCAGTGTCTGAAAAGGGAGCGGTCGGACGAATTCGAGTGCTGACTGCGTCAGCATCACGTCGACACGTGCTCCAGCCAGCGTTAAATCGCGCGCCAACTCGATCGCTTTGTAAGCCGCGATCCCGCCGGAGACGCCGAGCACCACGTACTTACCGTTGAGCAACCGGCTCATTCATGCTCCAGTCTGGGGTTGGTGTCGATTCATCCGAGGGGAGCGACTCGACCTTCACGAGCCAGTCGAGCGAAGCGCTCCTCGACCGTGGCCACGATCTCTCGAAAGCCGTATTCCAGTCGCGGAAATGCGACCCATGCGACGCCGACCGCGAAGATCGAACCGGTAATGACCCGAAGCTGCCAGGTGCTCTCTCGCCATCCAAACAGTTGCGTGAACCCGTCCAGCGCGATGGGAATACAGAAGAGACCGAACTCCTTGATGGTGGCCGGGCGTATCTTGCGGGTCGATGCGCCATAGACGAGACCGAGAATCAGCAGGCCGGCGTAGATCGCAAAGTCGCGCTCGCAATACGCCATCTTGTAGCCCATGATGTGGAAACTTCGCTCGGGAAGTTGATGGCAAATCAAATGGAAGGGTTTGTAGATCATATTCGCCATCGTCCGATGACCGCCAGCCATCAGAACCGGGGCGAGCAGCGGCAGTCCGACGAAGAGCACGCCGATAGTGTTGAGCAACCAGATCCAATGGCGAGCAACATGGTAGATGGCGCGATCGACTCCCAGGATGATGCGTTCTTCCCGCGACGAGCGGGCTCGGACCGTCGATTGCACGAGTGCCTGCCTTTCACGTCCGCGGTCAAACCAGGTCGATGCAAACGTCGTCGATGAACGTGATGAGATTAGCACGCTGCCGCATCCTCGGCCACGGTGTGAGGAAAAAACGTGACGAATGGGGAGCACGGACGACGGTGGATGTCGAAAAGGGCAAGTCTTGATGGGGCACGTGGAAGCGCGGGGCTGACTGTCGCGGTTTGACCGCGGAGCCGCAGCGGTCGCGTTGCCGCGTCGGAGTCATCGTTCGAATTGGATCTGACAGTTCATGAAGTTGAAGACGCAACCGGTTTTCGAGACCCTCGCCATGTGGGTGGCACGTTCGGGAAAATTCATGGCTGTTCGCCAGGCGGCTGGCGCCGCATGTGCTGCACGCCAGTACGTGCATGACGACGCATCATGTGGTTGGGGAAGAGCGTTCGGAGCACGTATAATTGATGTCGGTAAAGCACCACGTTGGCCTCACTTCGAGGGCCAACATCTCCTTGACATCCTCCAACAGGAAGCGTATACTACACGTTTGCTGATGGTAAGTCGCTCGAACACTCGGATGTGAATGAAGACGCACGGACGGATTCCGAACGATATGGGCTTTCGGGAGGGGTAATTATTGCCTTCCCGCTATTTCCATTTTCCCGGCGAGCAGTCCAGATGCCAATTCGACGCATAGCACCTCCACCGCCTCGACCAAATTCCGGCGGTGGGCTGAATCGTGTGTGCCCCTACATTATATAAGGAGAAGCGCATGGCCGTAACTCTCCGTGACCAGCGCGCCGCCCCAAGTGACGGGCGTCAGGTTCTTTCGAACCTGGGCATCGGTCGCCGTTCGTATTCCCGAATCTCGACGATTCTGGAGATGCCGAAGCTCGTACAGCTTCAAATGGAATCGTTCGATTGGTTCAAGACTGAAGGCCTGCGGGAACTCCTCGAGGAAATCTCCCCGATCGTCGATTACAACGGGAAGATGGAGCTGCATTTCCTGGAGCATCGGTTCGACGAGCCGCGTGCGACGGAGGAGATTTGCCGCGAACGCGATATGACATTTGCGGCGCCACTCCGCATTCGCGTGCGCCTGGTCATTCGAGACACCGGTGAGGTCAAGGAAAGCGACGTCTTCCTCGGCGATTTCCCGATCATGACGCCAGACGGCACCTTCCTCATTAACGGTGCCGAGCGGGTGGTCGTTTCGCAGCTCGTTCGCTCACCTGGTGTCTACTTCGAATTGTCGGACGATCCGACGACTGGTCGTCCGTTGTGCAGCGCCAAGCTCATCCCGAGCCGCGGTGCCTGGCTGGAGTTCGAGACGTCGAATCGGAACGTTCTGTCGGTCAAGGTCGATCGCAAACGAAAGCTGCCTGCCACGATTCTGCTTCGCGCGATCGGGTTCGCGGAAGACGACGAAATTCGCGAACTCTTCGCGGACATGGACGATACCGAACACCACTACATCGATAGCACGCTGGAACGCGATCCCACTCGAAGCGTCGAAGAAGCGCAGGTCGAGCTCTATCGTCGTCTGCGACCTGGTGATCCGCCAACCAAAGACAACGCCTCGTCCCTTCTTGAAGGACTCTTCTTCAATCCGAGGCGCTACGACCTGGCTCGCGTCGGGCGTTACAAGCTGAACAAGCGGCTCGGCCTGGACATCGGGTTGGAAACGCGCATCTTGACGCGCGAAGACCTGATCGAAATTGTGCGGACGATGATTCGTGTCAACAACGGGCAGGATCAGTCGGACGACATCGACCATCTCGGCAATCGCCGTATCCGCTCCGTCGGCGAGCTGATCCAGATGCACGTGCGGACTGGTCTACAGCGGCTGGAGCGCGGCATCCGCGAGCGCATGACGATTCAGGACATCGAGACTGTGACCCCCAACGGACTGATCAGCACGACGCGACCAGTCATGGCGGCCGTCCGAGAGTTCTTCGGGGGCCATCAGCTCTCGCAGTTCATGGACCAGACCAATCCGCTGGCCGAGTTGACGCACAAACGCCGACTGTCAGCTCTCGGACCAGGCGGTCTGAGTCGTGACCGCGCCGGATTCGACGTTCGCGACGTGCACCACTCTCACTACGGACGTATCTGTCCGATTGAGACTCCTGAAGGCCCGAACATCGGCCTGATGGGATCGCTGGCGACGTATGGTCGCATCAACCATTACGGCTTTATCGAGACGCCGTACCGACGCGTCTACAAAACCATCAACATGCAGCAAGACGGCGGACTGTTGGTCGGCCAGATCGTTCGCGACGACGTCGCCTCGCCCAAGGACGGCAAGTCGATCGTCGACGCCGGAACGGTTCTGGACGAAGCGTCCATTGAGAAGATCACCAAAGCTGGGGTCGAGACGATTCGCGTCGTTCCGTTCGTCAGTGACGAGATCGAATACCTTGCCGCCGACCGGGAAGAGCAGTTCACCATCGCACAGGCGAACACGCCATTGGACGATGGGGCACGCTTTGAGCTCGAGCGAGTCTCGGCACGCCGTGGCGAGCGGTTCGTGGCCGAGCCGCCGGAGCGCATCGACTACATGGACGTCTCCCCGAAGCAGGTTGTTTCGGTGGCCGCGGCGCTCATCCCGTTTCTGGAGCACGACGACGCCAACCGCGCCCTTATGGGCGCCAACATGCAGCGCCAGGCCGTGCCATTGCTGCGACCAAGCGCGCCGGTTGTCGGAACGGGCGTCGAGTACCTCGCCGCCCGCGACTCTGGTCAAGTGGTCGTTGCCAAGACGGCTGGAACGGTGACACACGTCACTGGACGCCAGATCACGGTCAAAGAGGATGACGGCAACGAACATCTCTACAACATGCAGAAGTTCGTCCGCTCGAATCAGGACACCTGCATCAACCAACGGCCAATCGTGACCAAAGGCCAGCGCGTTGAGCCGGACATGATCATCGCCGACAGCTCGAGCACCGATCAGGGCGAACTTGCCCTCGGTCAGAACGTGCTGGTGGCCTTCATGTCCTGGGAGGGCGGCAACTTCGAGGACGCCATCCTTCTGTCGGAGCGGCTGGTTCGTGACGACGTCTACACGTCGATCCACATTGAGAAGTATGAGACCGAAGCTCGAGACACGAAACTCGGGCCCGAAGAGATCACGCGCGACATCCCGAACGTTGGAGAAGACAGCCTGGCCAACCTGGATGAGAATGGCGTGATCCGCATCGGTGCCGAGGTTCAGCCGAACGACATTCTGGTCGGCAAGGTCACACCCCGTGGTGAGACTGAGCTTTCGGCGGAAGAGCGACTCCTGCGCGCGATCTTCGGTGAGAAGGCCCGTGAGGTAAAAGACACGAGCCTGCGCGTCCCGCACGGCGTCCACGGCAAGATCATCGACGTCAAGCGCTTCAAGCGCGAAGAAGGAACCGATCACGAGCTCCCGGCCGGCGTGAATGAGATGGTCCGCGTCAGCATCGCGCAGAAGCGGAAGATCTCTGAAGGCGACAAGATGGCCGGGCGTCACGGCAACAAGGGTGTCATTTCCCGGATTCTTCCGGTTGAAGACATGCCGTATCTGCCAGATGGCACTCCCGTCGACATCATCCTGAACCCAATCGGCGTTCCATCGCGTATGAACATTGGCCAGGTGCTGGAAACACACCTGGGCTGGGCGGCCGAAGCGCTCGGCATGAAGATCGCAACGCCGGTCTTCGACGGCGCGTCGGAGGACGAAATTCGCTCGCTCTTGTCGGAGGCGAAGCTGCCGCTCGACGGGAAGGTTCAGCTGTATGACGGCCGCACCGGTGAGATGTTCGACCGTCCGGTGACTGTCGGCGTCATCTATATGCTGAAGCTGGCTCACTTGGTTGAGGACAAGATTCACGCGCGCTCCACTGGCCCGTACTCGCTCGTCACGCAGCAGCCGCTGGGTGGTAAGGCGCAGTTCGGTGGGCAGCGATTCGGTGAGATGGAAGTCTGGGCGCTCGAGGCCTATGGCGCCGCGCACATCCTTCAGGAAATGCTGACCGTCAAGTCGGACGACGTGGTCGGTCGCGTCAAGACGTACGAGGCGATCGTAAAGGGAGAGCCGATCGTCGAGGCCGGCGTACCGGAGTCGTTCAAGGTCCTCGTCAAGGAACTGCGAAGTCTTGGCCTCTCGATTGAGGTCATCAATGAGGACGAGCAGACCATCGAGTTTACCGAGGATACCTCGCGAGACCTGTTGACGAACCTCGACCGGATTAACCTGAGTGGTTTCGAACGGACCGAGGATTAGTGAATTGGTGAGCAAATAACTATGCAGACTGCAAGCGCAAACGCTCGGAACAGAGATTCAGCGAGGGTCTTCGACGTCAACAACTTCGACGCCATTCGGATCAGCCTCGCTTCTCCCGAGTCGATTCGGAGTTGGTCGTACGGTGAAGTCACCAAGCCGGAGACGATCAACTATCGAACATTGAAACCGGAGCACGGTGGACTTTTCTGCGAGCGCATCTTCGGTCCGACCAAGGATTTCGAGTGCTACTGCGGAAAGTACAAGCGTGTGCGCCACGCCGGGACGATCTGTGACAAGTGCGGCGTGGAGGTCACGCGTTCAAAAGTTCGCCGCGAGCGCATGGGCCACATCGAACTGGCCGCGCCGGTCGCCCACATTTGGTACGTCAAGGGAACGCCGAGCCGACTCGGACTGCTGCTCGACATCTCCCCACGTAACCTGGAGCGGGTGCTCTACTTCGCGTCGTACCTGGTAACGGAAGTCGACATCGAGGCCCGCGACGAACTTATTCGAACGATCCATGCGGAGCTCGGGGCCGAGCTCGAAGAGCTTGATAGCGACTTCAACGGCCGTAAGGGCGAGATCACCGGCGAGATTCAGTCGGAGCTCGAGAACCTGCAGCAAGGCGCCGCCAGCCTGGAGAACTCCGTTGAGCAGCGCCGCGAAGAGCAGCGCACTGCCCTGCAGGCGGAAGCCGACGCCCTTCGTGAGCGACTCAAGGGCTTGATGAACGAGTCGGCTCCTGAGGAGATCACGTTCCACGGCAAAACCATTGTCAAGGAAGGCGAGAGCGTCAACGAAGATCGACTCAGCGGGCTGAACGACATCGTTTCCGCCGAGCTCGATGAGATCATGGCTCAAGCCGAGCATGACGTGACCAGTGGCAACGCGTTGGCCGAGGCGGAGCGCGACCAGCTGCAGAGCGCCGCGGACGAGCGTGTCCGCAAGTTCGAGGCTGAGATCGATCAGCAGAAGAGTGCTCTCAAGGCCGAAGCCGACAGCATGGTCAAGCAGATCTCCGATCTGAAAATGCTGCAGGTCTTGACCGAAACGCAGTACCGCGAGCTGACCGATCTGGCGCCAGGTACCTTCCAGGCCAGCATGGGTGCCGAGTCCGTCTACGACGTCGTGGCCAAGATGGATCTAGACGAGGCCGCCTCGTCACTGCGATCCGACATCCAAACCATGTCGGGACAGAAGCGCAAGAAGGCAACGAAGCGCCTACGCGTGGTCGAGGCACTGCGGCGCAGTGGTAATCGGCCTGAGTGGATGATCTTCACCGCGTTGCCGGTCATTCCGCCCGACCTGCGCCCGATGGTGCAGTTGGATGGTGGCCGTTTCGCCACGTCAGATCTTAACGATCTGTATCGTCGCGTTATCAACCGAAATAATCGCTTGAAGCGACTGCTGGAGCTTGGCGCTCCCGACATCATCGTGCGCAATGAGAAGCGCATGCTTCAGGAAGCGGTCGACGCCCTCATCGACAATGGTCGTCGTGGCCGTGTCGTGTCGGGTAGCGGCAAGCACAAGTTGAAGAGCCTCTCCGACCTCCTTAAAGGGAAGCAGGGGCGCTTTCGCCAGAACTTGCTGGGTAAGCGAGTCGACTACTCCGGCCGTTCCGTCATCGTGGTCGGTCCGGATCTGAAGCTGCACCAGTGCGGACTTCCGAAGCGCATGGCGCTGGAGCTCTTCAAGCCGTTCGTCATGCAAAAGCTCGTCATTCACGGTCACGCGCACAACATCAAGGCGGCCAAGCGGCTGGTCGAGCGCGTCGATCCGCACGTATGGGACGTGTTGGAAGAGGTCATCAAGGACTACCTGGTTCTGCTGAACCGCGCTCCAACGCTGCACCGTCTCGGTATCCAGGCGTTCGAGGTCAAGCTGATCGAGGGATCGGCCATCCAGCTACATCCGCTGGTCTGTGCCGCCTTCAACGCGGACTTCGATGGAGACCAGATGGCGGTCCACGTGCCGCTGTCTGAGTCGGCACAGCACGAAGCGCGCGAGCGCATGCTCTCGACGCGCAACCTGCTTGACCCATCGGACGGTGACCCGGTCATCGCGCCGACGCTCGACATCGTCCTCGGCTGTTACTACATGACGCAACCACGGCCGGGAGCGAAGGGCGAGGGCAAGACGTTCTCGAGCCCCAGCGAGGTCATGCTCGCCTACCACACCGGCGTGCTCGACGTTCAGTCGACCATTCGAGTGATGGTCTCGAACAACGGGAGCGGTGCGCAGCTTATCGAAACGACTGTGGGCCGGGTGATCCTGAACCAGGAAGTGCCGTCGGAGCTCGGGTACTGGAACGAGACCATGGACCGCAAGGCGCTGCGACGACTCATCGCCGCCTGTTACCGTGAGCTTGGACCAGACGCCACCGCTGAGATGGCAGACCGGCTCAAGAGCGTTGGCTTTGCCTACGCAACGCGCGGTGGTCTCTCCATCGCGTTGTCCGACGTGCAGATTCCGGGTAAGAAGCCGGAGATCATCGACGCGGCCGATCAGCGAGTCGGCGAGGTCGAGCGACAGTATCGTCGTGGTCTCATCACGGACTCCGAGCGCTATCGAGAAGTGATCAGCATCTGGAACGAGGCGCGCGACGAACTGTCGGACGCCGTCGAGGATGAACTCGGCAGCGACAACTCACTCTTCATGATGAGTACCTCGGGAGCCAAAGGTAACATCAACCAGATCAGCCAAATGGCTGGTATGCGCGGACTCATGTTGGATCCTCGTGGAACCATCATTGAGCTGCCAATTCGCTCGAACTTCCGCGAAGGTCTGTCCGTTCTCGAGTACTTCATCTCGACGCACGGCGCTCGCAAGGGTTTGGCAGACACGGCGCTTCGTACTGCCGACTCTGGGTACCTGACCCGACGCTTGGTCGACGTATCGCAGGACGTCATCATTTCGATGCGTGATTGCGGAACTGAGACCGGCATGTGGGTCGTACCGGCCGACATGCCTGATCGCGATTCCTTTGAGGCGCGCGTGATGGGTCGCACCGCGGCGGCACCGATTGCTGATCCGGAGACGGGCGAAGTGCTCATTGACCGGAACGAAGAGATCACCGAGGCCATCGTCGGAAAGGTGCTGGAGCTTAATATCCCACGCATCATCATCCGTACGTCGATGAACTGCGACGCCGAGCACGGCGTCTGCCAGCTCTGCTACGGTCGGAACCTAGCGAGCGGTCGACTAGTCGATCCCGGCGAGGCGGTGGGGATCATCGCCGCGCAGAGTATCGGCGAGCCTGGCACGCAGTTGACGATGCGGACGTTCCACACCGGCGGCGTCGCTGGTGAGGACATCACAACGGGTCTTCCTCGTGTCGAGGAGCTCTTCGAGGCCCGTGAGCCGAAAGGCAAGGCCGTCATCGCTCGCAACAGCGGTGTGCTGCGCATCCTCGAGGATGAGCACGGACGGCGTCTGTTGCTAACGTCGGAAGAGATTTTGACGGACGAAGTGCCGATTCCCGAGGGCCATCAGATCGCCATCGGCGATGGCGACATGGTTGCATTCGGGCAAGTCGTTGCCGCTCCGTCCGAGGGCAACGAGGGTAAGCCGACCACGGCGAGTGTCGACGGCGTGGCGTTCATCGACGGCAATCGCATCGTGATTCGCCACGAGGAACAGGACACGACTGAATATCCCGTCTCGGTGACGGCCAACATCCGCGTCAACGACGGCGACTACGTCAAGGCGGGGACGCAGCTGACCGACGGAAACCTTGATCCGCAGGAGATCCTGGAGACGCTCGGCGGCGACTTCGTGCAGAAGTACATCGTTGACGAGGTCCAGAAGGTCTACAAGTCGCAGGGCGTCGTCACGAACGACAAGCACATCGAGACCATTGTGCGGCAGATGCTGCGCAAGGTTGCCGTTGAGCACCCTGGTGACACCGATCTTCTGGTGGGCGAATTGGTCGACCGATTCGTCTTCAATCGGATCAACGAAGAGATCATCATCGAAGGTGGCGAGCCGGCCACCGCGCATCAGGTTCTGCTTGGAATCACGAAGGCGTCACTGGCGACCGACAGCTTCCTGTCGGCGGCCTCCTTCCAGGAGACAACCCGCGTCCTCACCGAGGCGGCGATCCATGGCAAGGTCGACTACCTGCGAGGTCTCAAGGAGAACGTCATCATCGGTAAGCTCATCCCGGCTGGGTCCGGCTTCCACAACGACCAGCGCCGGTCGCTCGCACTCAGCGATCTCGACCGGGCGCAGATCGCGGCGATGGCCAAGGCACGAGAGGTTGTGCCTACGTCGATCGAACACGTGGAAGAGCTGGTCTCGGATAGCAAGCTCCCGACAGCCGCAACGGCGGTGTTGGATCGGGAGCGAGACGAGGACGAGCCGGTAGCCAGCATAGGCGCCGGACAGCCCGATGAGGCTGACGAAGAAGGCGACAAGGACGAGTAGTACAAATCGCCGATTTCTTGACAGTACCTGGCCAAAATGCTAGACTGTGTGCTTGTGGCCGTCCACGGACGGCCACAACAGTGAGGAAAGTATTCCTCGGAACAAGTCCGGCACCGCAGCTGCGGGCGATTCCGCAGAGCACGGTCTGTCATTGAAGCCGGCGGTTCCAAAAGGAGTTATCCGACGTGCCGACGATCAACCAGTTAGTCCGTAAAGGGCGAACGCAGGTCACGAAGAAGACCAAGGCGCCAGCACTGCGCTTCACCAACAATGCGTTGGGACGCCATGCTGGACGTTTGCGCCGTGGGAAGGGTTCCCCGCAGAAGCGCGGAGTCTGCACCCAGGTCCGAACCATGACCCCCAAGAAGCCTAATTCGGCGCTACGCAAGATCGCCCGTGTGCGGCTCACCAACGGTATGGAAGTGACCGCATATATCCCGGGCGAAGGGCACAATCTTCAGGAGCACTCGGTGGTGCTGATCCGCGGTGGTCGTGTTAAGGACCTCCCCGGTGTGCGCTACCACGTCATTCGCGGTGCTCTGGATGCCCGTGGCGTTGAAAGCCGCAAACAGGGGCGGTCAAAGTACGGAACTAAGAGGACGAAGAGCTAGGCAGATTCTGCCAACGTTCGTCGCGGCGAAACGCGGCGATCTTCCTCTTCACTAGATCGTACGGTACGGAAAGCGGCCTCACGAAGTTTATCTCGTGCTGACCGCTTTTTCGTGTCGCGAATATTTGAGCTCCTGTGTGAGGAATCGCGCGGAGCCCATCTCAATCTGAAGAGCCATCATCCACTCGTGGTGGCCGACCGACGAGCAAGACCATTGAAGTGGTCACCGGACTGTAAGCGCTGACAGGGCGCGTGGGAGGCAAGCATCGAATGCCGAGACGAGCAAAAGTAGAGCGGCGTGTCGTTCCGCCAGACCCGCGATATGGAAGCGAGCTAGTCTCGCGTGTCGTGAACAAGGTCATGACGCGGGGCAAGAAGGGTGTCGCCGAACGGATCGTCTATGGAGCGCTCGACATCATTCAGGAGCGTACTGGGCGGGACCCGGTCGACGTATTTCAGCAGGCCATTCACAACGCCACTCCGCTCGTCGAGGTGAAGCCACGCCGAGTCGGTGGCGCGACATACCAGGTGCCGGTGCAGATCGAACCCGCACGTCGATTGTCGCTGGCCATTCGCTGGCTGCTGCAGGCCTCTCGTTCGCGATCCGGACGATCAATGGCGGAGAAGCTCGCGGCCGAACTTCTTGACGCTTCCAACAACACAGGCACAACGATCAAACGACGCGAAGACACGCACCGCATGGCTGAGGCGAACCGGGCGTTCTCGCACTACAGATGGTAATCAGCTACATACCGGGCGGTGACGGCCGGAATGCGTTGGGAATCACGTACAGATCATGAGTAGCACGGCAACCCAAAAAACCGAAGGTGTATTGCAGGACCTCGCTCACACGAGGAATATCGGCATCATCGCGCATATCGATGCCGGCAAGACGACCACGACCGAGCGGATTCTGTTCTACACGGGTCGAATCCACCGTACTGGTGAGGTGCATGAAGGCGCCGCGACCATGGACTGGATGGTCCAGGAGCGCGAGCGCGGCATCACGATCACGTCGGCGGCGACGACCTGCTTCTGGAACGATCACCGCATCAACATCATCGATACGCCGGGACACGTCGACTTCACGGTCGAGGTAGAGCGCTCACTACGGGTGCTCGACGGCGGCGTCGTGGTGTTCGACGCGGTCGCCGGTGTTGAGCCGCAGTCCGAGACGGTCTGGCGTCAGGCGGATAAATACCGCGTGCCGCGCATCTGCTTTGTCAACAAGATGGATCGCACTGGAGCCAACTTCTGGCGCACGGTTGAGATGATCGTGGAACGGCTCAAGGCCCGGCCCGCGGTTGTCCAGCTTCCGATCGGCCAGGAGTCGGACTTCCTGGGAATCGTCGATCTGATCGATCTCAAGTCGTACATCTTTCATGACGACCTCGGACAGAACATTGAGATCGCCGAAGTCCCGGCCGAGATGCTGGAAGATGCGCAGCAGCGACGTCACGAACTCGTCGAGCTGATCGCCGAGACGGACGAAGATCTGATGATGCGTTATCTCGAAGACGAAGAGATCACCACGGATGAGTTGCGCGCCGCGCTGCGTAGTGCGACGATCTCTGGAACGCTCGTTCCCATCCTGTGTGGAACCGCGCTCAAGAACAAGGGCGTGCAGCGCATGCTCGACGCGATCATCGATTACCTTCCGTCACCGAGCGATGTTCCGCCGGTTCAGGGTATAAATCCGTCTACTGGAGAATCCGACATCCGGACCACCGATCCGGACGAGCCCTTCTCGGCGCTCGCCTTCAAGATCGTTTCGGACCCGCACGTTGGTCGTTTGGCCTATGTTCGTGTCTATTCCGGTCAAATGTCATCCGGTAGCTATGTCATGAACTCAACCAAGGATCAACGCGAGCGCGTTGGTCGGTTGCTTCGCATGCACGCCAACCACCGCGAAGAGATCGACACGATCTACGCGGGAGACATTGGCGCGGTGATCGGGCTCAAAACCACGTTCACCGGCGACACCTTGTGTGATGGGGACCGGCCGATTTTGCTCGAGTCGATTCAATTCCCGGAGCCTGTCATCTCAGTTGCCGTCGAGCCCAAGACACGCTCCGACCAGGACAAGATGGGAATGGCCCTGGCGCGTCTCGCGGAAGAGGATCCGACCTTCCAGATGAACACCGATCCTGACAGTGGTCAGACGATCATTCGGGGTATGGGTGAACTGCATCTCGAGGTTATCGTCGACCGCATGCTGCGCGAGTTCAAAGTCGGTGCCAATATCGGCAAGCCGCAAGTGGCCTACAAGGAGACGATCACCAAACCGGTGCGCGTTGAGGGCCGATTCGTGCGGCAGTCCGGCGGTAAAGGCCAGTACGGCCACGTGTGGCTTGAGATCGAACCTCTCGAACGTGGCAGCGGCTACGTCTTTGAGGACAAGGTCGTCGGCGGCTCCGTTCCGCGTGAATTCATCTCACCGGTCGAAGCCGGCGTGCGCGAGGCGATGGAATCGGGCGGCGATTCGGGCAACCCGATCGTCGACCTTCGAGTTGCCCTGGTCGACGGCTCGTACCACGAGGTCGACTCGAGTGAGATGGCATTCAAGATCGCCGGATCGATGGCGCTCAAAGAGGGCGTGCGTCGAGGCAAGCCGGTGATCCTCGAGCCGTTCATGAAGGTCGAGGTTCGCACTCCCGAAGAATTCATGGGAGATGTCATCGGTGACCTTTCGGCTCGACGCGGCCACATCGAGGGTATGGAGATGCAGGTGACCACCCAGGTGGTGCGTGCCTTCGTGCCGCTGGCCAACATGTTCGGGTATGCCACGGAGCTGCGCTCGATGTCGCAGGGGCGGGCCACCTATTCAATGGAGTTCGATCATTACGAGCCGGTTCCTGAGAACCTGGCGACGGAAATGAAAGCAAAAGCGCAACGCGGTTAGTCGATCCCAGCGGCGCAGTGCCGTCTGGCGAATTATCTGGAGGATTACGCAGTGGGGAAGCAGCGGTTTGAGCGGACGAAGCCGCACATCAATATTGGAACCATCGGGCACGTCGACCACGGGAAGACGACGCTGACGGCCGCCATCACCAAGACCTTGGGGTTGAGTGGTGCGGCCAAGTTCCGCTCGTTCGACTCGATCGACAACGCGCCGGAAGAGCGGGAGCGCGGCATCACCATCGCCATTGCGCACGTCGAGTACGAGACCGCGAAGCGGCACTACGCGCACGTCGACTGCCCCGGTCATGCCGACTACATCAAGAACATGATCACCGGAGCGGCGCAGATGGACGGGGCCATTCTGGTGGTGAGTGCGCCCGACGGACCGATGCCGCAGACGCGTGAGCACATCCTCTTGGCTCGCCAGGTGGAAGTGCCGGCCATGGTCGTGTTCCTCAACAAAGTGGACATGATGGACGACCCGGAGCTGTTGGAGCTGGTTGAGCTGGAAGTGCGTGAGCTCCTCTCGACCTATGGGTTCCCCGGCGACGAGATCCCGATCATCCGGGGGTCGGCGTTGGCGGCCTTGGAGTCGGAGTCGACCGATCCGAGCAGTCCGGAGTATGCGCCGATCCTGGAGCTGATGCAGGCGGTGGACGACTACATTCCGACGCCGGAGCGCGCCGTGGATCAGCCGTTCTTGATGCCGATCGAGGACGTCTTCGGGATCAAGGGTCGTGGCACGGTGGTGACGGGACGGGTGGAACGCGGCAAGGTCAAGACGGGTGAGACGGTAGAACTGGTGGGGATCGCGCCGACCCGTTCGATCGTGGTGACCGGCGTCGAGATGTTCCAGAAGACGTTGGACGAAGGAGTGGCCGGGGACAACGTCGGGTGTCTGTTGCGCGGCATCGAGCGGGATGACGTGCAGCGGGGACAGGTGCTGGCGCAACCCAAGTCGATCACGCCGCACACCAAGTTCGCGGCACAGGTGTATGTGTTGTCGAAAGAAGAAGGTGGACGACACACGCCCTTCTTCCCCGGCTATCGGCCGCAGTTCTACATCCGGACGACGGATGTGACGGGTTCGATTGAGCTGCCGGAAGGGGTGGAGATGGTGATGCCGGGCGACAACATCGAGATGCAGGTGGAGTTGATCCAGCCGGTGGCCATCGAAGAGGGGCTGCGCTTCGCGATTCGCGAAGGTGGCCGAACGGTCGGGGCAGGCGCCGTGACCAAAGTCGTTCAGTAAGTAACGGGGGTACGAGAACGATGACGGCACGACGCGCGACGCAAAAGATTCGCATCCGCCTGAAGGCGTACGATCACAAGATTCTCGATCAGTCGGCGGCCAAAATCGTCGACACCGCGGAGAGCACCGGCGCAAAGGTTTCGGGGCCGGTGCCCCTTCCCACCCGGATCGAGAAATACAGTGTGATCCGATCTCCGTTCATCGACAAGGACTCGCAAGAGCAGTTCGAGATCCGGACGCACAAGCGTCTCATCGACGTGCTCGAACCGAGCCAGGGAACGATCCGGGCGCTGATGCGGCTGAATTTGCCGGCCGGCGTCGATATCGAAATCAAGCTATAGCTGATCACTGCGATCATGCTCTGCATGCGATGGTGGGCAAACCCTCGTCTGCTGTCGCGTCCTGATCTGGAGAGAGCCAATGATTGAGGGACTCTTAGGGAAAAAGCTGGGCATGACCCAGATCTTCGACGAGACCGGCCAGGTCGTGCCGGTCACCGTTCTGGAGGTCGGGCCATGCGTGGTGACGCAGATCAAAACCATGGATCGAGACGGCTACGAAGCGCTGCAGCTGGGTTTCGGCGAGCGCAAGCGGCTGAACTCGCCCCAGCGCGGACACCTGAAGGCGTCGGGAGCGACGTCGAAGGTTCTGCGTGAGGTTCATACCGACGTGATCGACGATTACAGCGTCGGACAGGTCATCGACTGCACCGTTTTCGAAGCTGGCCAGACGGTCGACGTGAGCGGTACGAGCAAGGGCAAGGGCTTCCAGGGCGTCATGAAGCGGCACAACTTCCGTGGCGGTCCGAAGACGCACGGCCAGTCCGACCGGCATCGCGCGCCCGGTTCGATCGGCGCCAGCGCATCTCCAAGCCGTGTGATCAAGGGTCTCAAGATGGCCGGACGCATGGGCAACGAGCGCGTCACGGTGCAGAACCTGACGGTGGTGCGCGTCGACAAGGAACGAAACGTTGTTCTCGTGCGAGGCTCTGTTCCTGGTGCGAGCGGTGAAGTAATCCTCGTGCGGCACGCGGTGAAACACCTCGAGCGTGCTGCCGCGGGCGCCTCGTAGGAAGAGAGAGCAACCGGTGCAGCAGACGGTTTTTGACGTGAAGGGGAACGCGGCTGGCGAGGTTGATCTCGCCGACTCGGTCTTTGGTATCGAGCCAAACGTTCCTGTGATGCATCAAGCATTTGTGCGCCAGATGGCGAACGCGCGTCTGGGAACGCACGACACCAAGACGCGTGGTGAGGTTCGTGGCGGCGGTCGCAAGCCGTGGCGCCAGAAGGGAACTGGACGCGCTCGCCAGGGAAGCATTCGCTCGCCGCAATGGCGAGGCGGCGGCGTCGTTTGGGGACCGCACCCTCGCAAGTACACGCAGGACATGCCGAAGAAGATGCGGCGTCTGGCGATTCGCTCGGTCCTTTCGGTGAAACAGCGCGACGAACAGCTCGTCGTGGTGGATGGCCTAAGTGATGTCGAGCCGAAGACGCGAGAGATGCGGACGGTGCTCGCTGCGCTTCCGAACGGTGAAGCGCGATCGACGTTGCTCGTGGTGACCGATTCCGCGAGCGTGCGACGTGGCGCCGGAAACATGAAAAACGTGAAAGTCCTTTCCGTGCAGTACGTCAACATTCGAGACGTGCTCAAGCATGAGCGATTGGTGATATCCCGCGATGCCGTGGATGTAATCCACCAACTCTGGGCGAATTGAGAGGCAGACGATGGATTACCAAGATGTATTGCGTCGCCCGGTGATCACCGAAAAGAACACCATGCTGATGGAACTCGGGCAATATTGCTTCGCCGTGGCGAAGGACGCAAACAAGATTCAGATCAAAGAGGCGGTCGAACGGACCTTCAACGTGGAGGTCGTAGCCGTCAATGTAATGAATGTACGGGGCAAGGAGCGCAAGCGCTCAGGGCGTCGCAGCCGCCGGCAAAGCATCGGCTTCACCCCGTCATGGAAGAAGGCGATCGTGACGCTCCGCGATGGGCAATCGATCGACATCTTCGGCGCCGTTTAGGCTAAACGGGACGGGGCAGAGAGGAACCGACGATGCCGATTCGAAAGTACAAACCAACCTCTCCCGGGCGTCGCAACATGACTGTTTCGACGTTCGACGAGTTGACCAAGAAGCGGCCGGAGAAATCGCTCATTGAACCGCTCAAGCGGAAAGCCGGGCGAAACAACCAGGGTCGTCTCACTGTTCGCCATCAGGGTGGTGGGGAAAAGCGCTTCTATCGCAAGATCGATTTCAAACGCGACAAGTTCGGTGTGGTGGCCCGTGTTTCGGCCATCGAATACGATCCGAACCGCTCAGCCAACATTGCGCTCCTGTTCTATCGCGACGGCGAGAAGCGCTACATGCTTGCGCCGCTCGGCCTCAAGGTCGGCGACGAAGTGCAGTCCGGCGCAGGATCGCCGATTCGTCTGGGCAACGCGCTGCCGTTGGAAGACATTCCGCTTGGCACGCAGATCCACAACATCGAGCTCTATCCCGGACGAGGCGGACAGATGGTGCGCTCCGCGGGCGTGTCGGCGCAACTGATGGCCAAGCAGGATGACTACGCACAGATCCGCATGCCCTCCGGCGAGGTTCGCCTTGTTCGGCTGGTGTGTATGGCGACGCTGGGCCAGGTCGGAAACACCGATCACGAGAACGTGCGCATCGGCAAGGCCGGACGCGCCCGTCACATGGGCAAGCGTCCGACGGTACGTGGCTCGGTGATGAACCCGCGCGACCATCCGCACGGTGGTGGCGAGGGTCGCGCGCCGATCGGTGGCCAGCCCAAGACGCCATGGGGTAAGCCAACGCTTGGCTATCGGACGCGAAACAACAAGAAGACCGACAAGATGATTGTTCGTCGTCGCGGCAAACGGCGATAACGGTGCCGGAGCGGCTGGAGGAGCATTTTGGGAAGATCGTCTAAAAAAGGCCCATATATCGACGCGAATCTCGCGAAGAAGATCGAGACGATGAACTCGTCTGGGGATCGCCGGGTTATTCGAACCTGGGCGCGCGCGTCGACGATCTATCCGGACATGATCGGTCACACCGTGGCAATCCATGACGGTCGGCGACACGTGCCGATCTTCGTGACCGAGCAGATGGTCGGCCATAAGCTGGGCGAATTTGCCCCGACACGCACCTACCGCGGTCACGGTAAAGATGCCGAGCGCGCCAGCCGTCGACGATGACAAGGCGATTGACGTTCGGTTTCCGAGGAGACGTCTGAGATGGAAGTGACAGCCAAAGCCAAAGGCGTTCAGGTGTCGGCGCAAAAGGCGCGCCTGGTCGTCGATACGGTGCGCGGGAAACCGGTCGTTGACGCGCTCGCGATTCTGCGGTTTCTGCCCCAGAAGTCGGCCGTTGACGTGCTCAAGGTCGTGAAATCGGCCGCGGCAAATGCCGAGCACAATTACGATCTCGACCCCGACACCCTCTATATCAAGGCGATCTTCGCCGATGAGGGGCCGACCTTCAAACGGTGGCGCGCCCGCGCGCGTGGCCGGGTCAACCGGCAGCTCAAGCGGACGTCGCACATTACCGTAATCGTGGATGAGATCGAGGAGGGGGCATAGTTTGGGTCGAAAGGTACATCCCATCGGATTCCGTCTCGGCATCGTCCATGACTGGGAATCCAAATGGTACGCGGAGCGAAACTACACCGAGCAGCTGCATGAGGATCTCTTCATTCGGCGGATCATCAACGATGAGTTGACGCGTGCCGGTATTTCGCGCATTGAGATCGAGCGATCGGCGAACCGTATCGAGGTCGCGATTCACACCTCGAAGCCGGGTATCGTGATCGGCAAGCAGGGCTCGAACGTCGAGCGTCTGCGCCAGCTTCTCGAGCATCAAGTGGGCAAGAAGGTTCACCTGAAGATCGAGGAGATCAAAGAGCCCGAATCCGACGCCCGCTTGATCGCCGAGAGCATCAGCGAGCAGCTTGCACGCCGTGTCGCCTATCGTCGCGCCATGAAGCAGGCAGCCACGCAGGCCATGCGCCGTGGAAGCATCAAGGGCATCAAGATCAAGGTGAGCGGTCGCCTCGGCGGCGCCGAGATGTCCCGCTCCGTCACCGAGATGAACGGTCGAGTGCCGCTGCACACGATCCGCGCGAATATCGATTTCGCGGTCGTGCACGCACGCACCACATATGGTCGGATTGGCGTCAAGGTTTGGGTTTACCGGGGCGATGTGCTGCCGCAGCCGAAGCCGCAGTTCGACGTGGCGGAACTCGAAGCAACGAGCGATTAGCCGGTTTCGGCAACTGAGAAGATTGGAACCGTACACATGTTGATGCCCAAGCGGGTGAAACACCGCAAGATGATGCGAGGCCGGATGACGGGCATGGCATCACGTGGCACGACGGTCGTCTTTGGTGACTACGGCATTCAGGCGCTTGAGCCAGCCTGGATCAACAGCCGCCAAATCGAGGCCTCTCGTCGCGCGATCACCAACGCGATTCGTCGTGGTGGCAAAGTTTGGATTCGCATCTTCCCGGACAAGCCGGTGACGCAGAAACCGGCTGAAACGCGTATGGGAAGCGGCAAGGGCAATCCGGAGTTCTGGGTGGCTGTGGTCAAGCCGGGACGCATCCTGTTTGAGCTTGGTGGCGTTCGCGAGGATCTGGCTCAAGACGCATTGATGCGAGCGATTCACAAGCTGCCGATCAAGTGTCGCATCGTCACTCGCGAGAATGCCGGAGCCGGAGCCTCGCAAGAGGCATCGGTCGAGGGATAGAGGAGCGACACGTGAAAGCAACTGAGCTGCGCGGATTGACTGATTTCGAGCTTGTCGCCAAGATCGATGAGCTGAAGACTGAGTGGCAGTCGCTGCGATTCGACGAGGCAATAGGTAAGACGACCGATTCGACGCGGATTCGCAAGATCAAACGCGACATCGCTCGGATCAAGACGATTCAAACTGAGCGACTGATGGCCGCCGAGTTGGAGCAATTGCTCGCCGAATAGGCGGCGCCACGACGTGGGAGGACGGACACCCTAGATATGGAAGAGTCGGCATCCACACAGGTGAAGCCGCGATTGACCAAAGTTGGTCGCGTGGTTTCGAACAAGATGGATAAGACCGTGATCGTCTCGGTGGACTATGTTCGCCGCCATCCGATCTATCACAAGTCGATCCGACGAACGAGCCGGTTCAAGGCTCATGACGAGCAGAATCTCTGCCGCGTCGGAGATCTGGTGACGATCGAAGAGACGCGACCACTGAGTAAGACAAAGCGCTGGATCGTTCGCCGAATCCTCGAGCGGGCTGCCGAGGCCTAGCGACGTATCAGGCTGACGAAGGAGTAGAGGGCAATGATCCAGCCGCAGACACGTCTGACGGTTGCCGATAATTCCGGCGCCCGAGAGATCATGTGCATTCGGGTTTTGGGTGGCTCGTCGCGCCGCTACGCGGGCGTTGGCGACATCATCATCGCGTCGGTGAAGTCGGCTCAGCCGCATACCGGCGTCAAAAAGGGCGACGTTGTACGTGCGGTCGTGGTTCGGACGGCACAGGAGTATGGTCGACCGGACGGATCGCACATCCGATTCGACGACAACGCCGCCGTGCTGATTACCCCGCAGGGGAATCCGCGAGGGACGCGTATTTTTGGTCCGGTCGCTCGTGAGCTACGCGACCGGCAATACATGCGCATCGTGTCCCTGGCACCAGAGGTTTTGTAGGCGAGACCAGGGAACGAGGCGATATACATGGCAGAGAAGATCATAACTGGTGACGAGGTGCAGGTCATCGCGGGCAAGGACCGTGGCGCACGCGGACGCGTCCGCCAGAACATGCCGCGCGAGGATCGAGTGATTGTCGAAGGCGTCAACATCGTTCACCGGCATCAGAAGGCCGTGAGCGGAGTGCGACAGGCGGGCATCATCGAAAAGGAAGCCCCGCTGCACGTCTCAAATGTGATGCTGTGGTGCCCGTCGTGCAACAAGCCGACGCGTGCCGGATTTCGGACTGATGATCAAGGCAGAAAGATCCGGTATTGCAAGAAGTGCGATGCCCCGATTGAGAAAGCGGATTTGACGAAGTAGACGTGCGCTGCTTGGTGTGAGGATACAGGAATGATCCCGCGACTGAAAGAACGCTACAGAGAGGAAGCCGTTCCGAAGCTGATGACCGAATTCGGCTACGGGAACGTGAACGAAGTGCCGCGGCTCGAGAAGATCGTGGTGAATATCGGCCTGGGCGAGGCGATTGCCAATGCCCGAGCGCTCGATGCGGCGACCAATGACCTCTCGATCATCACCGGCCAGAAGCCGGTCATCACCCGCGCAAAGAAGTCGGTGGCGGCTTTCCGGCTACGTGCCGGGATGCCAATCGGCGCCATGGTGACGCTGCGGGGTGATCGAATGTATGAGTTCCTGGACCGCTTGATTGGCACGGCGCTTCCGCGCATCCGTGACTTTCGCGGACTTTCGCCCCGGTCATTTGATGGACGAGGCAACTATTCTCTCGGCCTTCGTGAGCAGTTGGTGTTCCCGGAGATCGAGTACGACCGAATCGATCGAGTCCGAGGGCTTGAGGTCTCGATCGTGACCACGGCGAAGACCGATGAAGAAGGGCGAACCCTGTTGAACTTTCTCGGTATGCCGTTGCGAGAAGCGTGATCGGGGAGTAAATGGCAAAGAAATCCAAAATCATCAAGTCGATGCAGCCGGCCAAGTACACGGTTCGTGCACACAACCGGTGCAAGCTTTGCGGACGGCCGCGCGCCTATATGCGCAAGTTCGGTGTGTGCCGAATCTGCTTCCGAGAGCTGGCCACCACCGGAAAGCTGCCGGGCGTCACCAAGTCGAGCTGGTAGCAGGCGGAGAGCGGAGTAACGGGAAACAATGACGATCAACGATCCAATTGCGGACATGCTTACGCGCATCCGGAATGCCGGCATGGCTCGGCAGCAGGAAACGTCGATGCCATGTTCAAAGATTCTGGTGGCGGTGGCGAAGGTCCTCGAACAAGAGGGGTACATCGGCGGATTCCACGTGGAGGAACGACGCCCCGTTTCGGTGCTGCGGGTTCAGCTCAAGTACGGATCCAACCGTGCTCATGCCATCCGCGAACTGAAGCGTATCTCCAAGCCAGGCTTGCGTGTCTATGCGAGCAAGGATGAGATTCCCATGGTGCGGAGCGGCCTCGGTACCGCCATCGTGAGCACGCCGCAAGGCGTACTGTCTGGGCGCGAAGCTCGTCATCGAGGAATTGGCGGCGAGGTTCTCTGTACGGTTTGGTAAGGACGTTGCCGAGCCAAACGACGGAGGAAGTACATGTCACGAATCGGTAATTTGGCAATACCCATCCCGAGCGGCGTAGACATCGATGTCTCGCCCGGTCTCGTGCGTGTCAAGGGGCCGAAGGGCGAGTTGTCGCAACGTGTGAATCGCGAGATGCAGTTTACCCGCGAGAACGGGACGCTTCAGGTGTCGCGCCCGTCCGATGAGCGGCAATTCCGCGCGCTTCATGGCCTGACTCGCACGCTCGTCTTCAACATGGTCAAGGGCGTGACTGATGGCTATCGCAAGGATCTCGAGATCCAGGGCGTAGGCTATCGCGCGTCGCTCGACGGCAAGACGCTGGTGCTGCTGGTTGGTTACTCGCACCCGGTGCGAGTTGAACCGGCGCCAGGTATCAGCTTCGCGGTCGACACGCCGACACGCATTGGTGTCATCGGTATCGACAAGCAGCTGGTCGGCGAGCAATCTGCACAGATCCGACGGATTCGTCCGCCGGAACCGTATAAGGGCAAAGGCATTCGCTATCTCGGCGAGCGCGTGCGCCGCAAGGCTGGCAAGGCCGGCAAAGTCGGAAAGTAGTCGACGTAGAGCGTGCGGAGCGAGCGTGGTATCGTTGCCGTTCGGCTGTGCTCAAAGGGCGCGACGAGCGGTGGGCGGAACCCAGGCTCATGGCCGTGTGTGAAAGGGACGTAAAGCGCGATGCGCTATCAGTACAAACGACAGCTCTCACCGCGACAGCGACGCCATTTGCGCGTTCGCGCTCGTGTTTCCGGTTCCAGCGCGCGACCACGTCTGAACGTGTTCCGCAGCAACGCGCACATTTACGCGCAGATCATCGACGACACTGAGGGACATACACTTGTCTCCGCGTCGACGCTTGAGTCCGACGTGCGCGATCGATTCGCCGAGGAGCATCCGAAATTGGCGCAGGCGAAGGTTGTCGGTCAGGTCGTGGCCGAACGCGCCCTGGCGAGCGGTATCAAACAGGTCGTGTTCGACCGTGGCGGCTACAAATACCACGGACGTGTTCGAGCGGTCGCCGAAGGTGCCCGCGAATCCGGACTTGATTTCTAGCAATCGATCACATCGATCGCTGACCGAGAGGTGAACGGGCAAGGCGTATGGTAAGTCGAAGAGATTCACGTCGCGGTAGGGATCAGGACGGTCCGCAGCTTGATGAGCGGGTCGTGCAGATCAACCGCGTCGCCAAGGTCGTCAAGGGCGGCCGTCGATTCAGCTTCAGCACGGTGGTCGTCGTCGGCGATGGCCAAGGCCAGGTCGGCGTTGGGCTCGGCAAAGCTGGAGAAGTTCCGGATTCGATCCGCAAGGCAGTCGAGACGGCCAAGAAGAGCATGATTCGGGTGCCGCTCTCTGGGCGCACGATTCCGCATCCAATCGAAGTCAAGTTTGGATCGGCTCGCGTGCTGATGAAGCCGGCTGCTCCTGGAACGGGCGTCATCGCGGGCGCCGGTGTGCGCGCCGTGGTTGAGGCTGCCGGAATTCAGGACATCCTGACCAAGTCGTTTGGCAGCAGCAATCCGGTGAACGTGACCCGCGCCGCGGTCCTTGCGCTCAGCGAGCTCGAGTCGCCGGAAGCGGTCGCCAAGCGCCGCGGACTTCCCGCCGAGCGGTTTCGCCGCAAGGAGAAAGCGGAGCAGGCATGAGCGACGACACGATTCGCATCACCTATTTCCGCAGCGCAACGGGATACCCCAGAGACCAGGGCGAGACCGTTCGAGCTGCTGGGTTTTCATCGGCTGAACCAAACGATTGAAAAGAGTGACACTCCGTCCATTCGCGGGATGGTGAACAAGGTTCGACATCTTGTGCGGGTAGAGGACGCGGAAGCAGAGTAACCGGTGCCGTCAATCGGCACGGCGCCACGTGGGAGAGACCAGCATGCAATTGCACGACTTGAAATCGAGTCCTGGGGCCCGCACCGAAAAAAAGCGCGTGGGTCGCGGAACCTCATCCGGCAAGGGTAAGACCGCCGGACGTGGCACCAAGGGCCAGCGCGCTCGTGGCAGCATTCGTCCAGGCTTTGAGGGCGGGCAGCATCCCGCTCTACACCCGAATGTCGTACAAGCGTGGCTTTACCAACATCTTCAAGACGGTGTATGAAGTCATCAACGTCGAGCGACTGAACGGCCTTGACGAGTCCGTTACGTCGGTTACGCCCGAGGTTCTGTACGAAGCCGGAATCACCCGTGGTCTGGAGTTCCCGGTCAAGATTCTCGGCGAGGGCAAGGTCGGCCGCAAGATGACGGTGCGCGCCCACAAGTTCTCAAAGAGCGCCAAAGTGAAGATCGAAGCAGCGGGTGGGACCGTGGAGGTCATTGGATAATGCTCGAAGCTGCCGTCAATGCATTCAAGATTCCGGACTTGCGGCGAAAGATCTTCTTCACACTGGGAATCCTGGTCATTTTCCGCTTCCTGGCAACGATTCCAGTCCCTGGAGTCGATCGTGCTGCATTGTCGACCTTACTCCAGCAGAATCAGCTTCTCGGCATGCTCAACCTCTTTTCGGGAAGCACGCTGAAGAATTTCTCGATTCTTGCGATGGGCGTTTACCCGTACATTACGGCCTCGATCATCATGCAGCTGCTCACGCCGACTATTCCGGCGTTGGATGAGCTCTCCAAGGAGGGCGAGTCGGGCCAGCAGAAGATCAACCAGTACACCCACTGGATCACCGTTCCAATCGCGCTGCTGCAGGGCTACGGCCAGGCGGTCTTGATGGAGCGGAACAACGTTCTGTCGAACTTCGGACTGTTCAACTCCGCGACCGCGCTGCGCAGTGTTGCGATCTTGCTGATGATGACGGCCGGAACGATTTTGCTCGTTTGGCTTGGTGAACTGATCACCGAGAACGGCATCGGCAACGGCGTCTCAATCATCATCTTCGGTGGTATCGTCGCCAGTTTGCCGTCCGCGGTTGGGAACTTGATCTCCGGTGGCACGCTGTCGCAGAACGTAATGGGCACCTTCGCGTTCCTGGCAATTGGCCTCTTCACCATCGTTGGCATGGTCCTGATGAACGAGGGAATGCGCCGCATTCCGGTGCAGCATGCCAAGCGCGTGCGACGTGGTCGCGTCTATGGCGGCGGCAGCACGTTCATTCCACTAAAGGTCAATTCCGCGGGCATGATCCCATTGATCTTTGCCGTCAGCATCATGGTCTTTCCGGGGATGGTCGCCAACTTCCTGCAAACGTCAAACAAGGGGTGGGTCACTCACGTCGCCACGAGTTTGGCAAATTTCTTCAATCCGCAATCTGGAACGTATCAAGCGATCTACTTTACGATGGTGGTACTGTTCACCTACTTCTACACGATGGTGCTGTTTCAGCAACAAAACATCGCGGAGAACTTGCAGAAACAGGGGGCGTTCATACCTGGAGTGCGTCCAGGTAAGAACACGAACAGCTACCTGACACGAGTGCTGATGCGCATCACTCTTGCGGGTGCGCTCTTCCTCGGACTGGTGGCGATCCTGCCCTATTTTGCGGGGCTGATTACGAACGTACGAACGTTGCTGATCAGTTCGACCGCCTTGCTCATTGTCGTCGGAGTGGCCATCGATACCATGCGACAGCTCGAAGCTCAGCTGATGATGAGAAACTACGAAGGATTCATACGCTAGGCATGGGAGAATCGTGACAGGGATGGGAGCGACCCATGTCATCATCATGGGTCCACAAGGCGCGGGAAAAGGGACGCAGGCCGTGGCGGTCGCACCGCGTCTCGGGCTCGCGCACGTCGCGACGGGTGATCTGTTTCGCGAGGCCATGGCGAGCGACACTGACCTGGGCAACGAGGTTCGATCTTATTACGACCGCGGAGCCCTCGTTCCGGACGATCTAACGATTCGCATGTTGATGGCTCGCGTAGACGACGTCCTTCGGGCTGACCCGAATCTGCGCGGTATGCTGCTTGACGGCTTTCCACGCAACCAGGTTCAGGCTGAAGCGCTGGACTCAGCGCTGCGCGAGCGAGGCGATCGCTTGGCCGCGGTCGTCCACGTTGATGTCCCTCGCGACATCCTGATGGACCGCCTCACCGGCCGGCTCATCTGTCCAAGCTGCGGTGCGACTTATCACCGGATCTTCAATCCTCCCAAAGAGGAAGGCGTCTGTGACGTTTGTGGGTCGACGCTGATTCAGCGAAGCGACGACACACCGGATGCGGTGGAGCGCCGGCTATCGATTTACTACGAACAGACAGCTCCGGTTCTAGCTTACTATCGCAATGCCGGTTTGCTGATCGACATAGACGGTGATCGACCGATCGACGAGGTCAGCGCGTCGATCATAGACGGGCTCGAGAGCAGGTTCGACGCGTCCTGATGGCCATTACCCTGAAGTCGACTCGCGAGATCGAGATCATGCGACGTGCCGGTAAGATCGTTGCTGAGGTCCTCGATCTGATGAAGCGCGAAGTCCGTCCGGGCGTGACGACTGCTGAGCTCGATCGCATTTCTCGCGAGTTGATCGAGTCGCATGGCGCGTCGCCCTCGTTTCTGGGGCACCAGGGATTCACGGCCAGCATCTGTGCGTCTGTGAACGAAGAAGTAGTGCACGGCATCCCGGGCCCGCGAGTGCTGGTTGAAGGGGACATCTTCTCGATCGATGTGGGCGCCTATCTCGAGGGATATCACGCCGACTCGGCGCTTACATTGCCGGTCGGTGAAATCTCGGACGAGGCGCGACGACTGATTGAGGTCACCGAGCTGGGATTTGCTCGCGGAGTTGAGATGGCGCGCGCTGGGAATCGCATTGGCGATATTTCGTCCGCCGTACAACAGGTCGCGGAAACCAACGGGTACGGAATCGTCAGAGAGCTCACCGGCCATGGCGTCGGCCGATCACTATGGGAAGATCCTTCGATCCCAAACTTTGGTCGCGCGGGAACCGGCGCAATCTTGAGACCCGGCATGACCATCGCGATCGAGCCCATGTTCACCACCGGTGACGCAGGTGTTCGGTTTCTAGGTGACGGTTGGACCGTGGTGACTGAAGACGGCGGATTGTCGTCGCATTATGAACACACGGTGTTGATTACGCCGGGAGAACCGGAATTGTTGACCCGCTTAGGAGATTTTATGGTATAATGCGCCGTTGTGGCGCATGCGTTCGACGTGCGCACTTAGTTGTGCGCAGGTCCGAGGTGGCAATTGGCCAAGAAGGATGTCATCGAGGTCGAAGGCAAGGTCACGGAACCGCTGCCGAACGCAATGTTCCGTGTGGAGCTGGATAGCGGACATGAAGTGCTCGCGCACATATCCGGCAAATTGCGCCTCAATTTCATTCGAATCTTACCCGGAGATCGGGTACGGGTCGAGCTTTCACCGTACGACCTATCTCGCGGACGAATCACGTACCGGTTGAGAACGTAAGCGATCGGTTCTCAACAAATGGGGAAGTGGGCAGCTCATGAAGGTGACCGCATCAGTTAAGCGGCGTTGTGACAATTGTCGAATCATCAGGCGGCGAGGGGTCGTGCGAGTGATCTGCACGAACCCGAAGCACAAGCAGCGTCAGGGATAAGGGGTAGATATGGCACGTATCGCTGGCGTCGATCTTCCACGCGAAAAGCGGGTCGAGATCGGCCTGACCTACATTTACGGAATCGGGCTGACCACGAGCCACAAGCTCCTGGAGCAGACCTCCATCAGCCTTGACACGCGCGTTCGCGATCTGACGGATGACGAAGTGCAGCGATTGCGTGACATCGTCGAGAAAGAAATGCTGGTCGAAGGCGATCTGCGCCGTGAAGTCAGCATGAACATCAAGCGGTTGATGGACATCGGAAGCTATCGTGGTCTACGGCATCGTCGCGGGCTTCCGGTCCACGGTCAGCGGACCAAGACCAACGCTCGCACGCGCAAGGGACCGAAGAAGGCCATCGGCGTGCGGCGCAAGGGTCGCTAGCCATCCACATCGATCGTGTGATCGATCTCAACTGCGATTGAGACGGCGGGCGTCATTGCCCGCCAGCGTATGAGATGACCAGGAAAGGACGCGAAGCGCATGGCGGACCGCCGACGGGCAACCAAAGCACGAGGGCGAGTAAGGCGACGTGATCGGAAGAATATTCCGCGTGGACGTGCCTACGTGCAGTCGACGTTCAATAACACGATGGTGACCCTTACCGATCAGATCGGCAACGTCGTCGCGTGGTCCAGCGCTGGCGCGTCGGGCTTCAAGGGCTCGCGCAAGAGCACGCCGTACGCGGCACAGGTCGCGGCCGAGACCGCCGCGCGCAAGGCCATGGAGCACGGCATGCGGCAGGTTGACGTGTTCATCAAGGGACCGGGCTCCGGTCGTGAGATGGCCATCCGATCATTGCAAGCAACCGGCATTCAGGTGACGTCGATCGCCGACGTGACACCGGTGCCACACAACGGCTGTCGACCGCCGAAGCGGCGTCGCGTCTAACGAGAATTTGAAATTCAGGCTCGCTGGTCGGGTGACCCGGTGAGTCGAGGAGGATGAATGGCAAGGTATACCGGGCCGGTCTGCCGGATCTGTCGTCGGGAAGGGTTGAAGCTCTACCTCAAAGGTGAGCGTTGCCTCAGCCCCAAGTGTCCGATTGTCCAGCGACAACCAATGCGGAACTTCCCGCCAGGACAGCATGGGCAGAAGCGTTCGCGGCGTCCGTCTGAGTACGGCATCCAGCTTCGCGAGAAGCAAAAGATTCGCAAGATGTACGGCGTGCTCGAGGGACAGTTCCGGCGCCACTTCGACGAGGCTGAGCGCCGCGGCGGAGTGACCGGTGAGAACCTGCTGCAGATCCTCGAAATGCGTCTTGATAACGTTGTGTACCGATTGGGCTATGCTGACTCGCGCAAGCAAGCGCGCCAGATCGTGCGCCACGGCCACTTCACCGTGAACGGCCGCAAGACGAACATTCCGTCCTTCATCGTGAAGCCAGAGGACATGATCGCCGTTCGAGCCCAGAGCCGCGAGCGCGAGTACTTCAAGATCGTGGTGGAGACCGCCGGCTCCAAGCCAGTCCCCGTTTGGCTTACGCGGGACATGGAAAGCTTGAGCGGGCGCGTCGTGAACGCACCGGCACGCGACCAGATTGAAATTCCACCGCTCAACGAGCAGCTTGTCGTTGAGTTCTACAGCCGGTAACGCCACGCTGCGGGCACTCACCGGTCGGTCATAGCGCCGGTGACGTGCCGCCTATTGGCCGGAGGAGGCTGATTCGATTGCTAGAAATCGCGCAACCACGAGTTCAACAGACACATTCTGGAGTGAATTACGGCCGCTTCGTCGTTGAGCCGCTCGAGCCCGGATACGGCATCACGATTGGCAATTCGCTCCGCCGGATTTTGCTTCGCTCTCTTCCTGGCGCGGCTATCGTGCGCGTTCGCATTGCGGATGTCTGGCATGAGTTTTCGACCATCGAAGGCGTTCGAGAGGATGTGACGGAAATCGTCCTGAATCTCAAGCGCATTCGCCTGCGTGTCGTAACAGAGTCCTTCCGTGAGACGCGCGCTAGCCTCTATGCGCACGGCGAGGGCGTCGTTACCGCGGGCGACATTGATTGGCCGGGTGAGATCGAAATCGTGAATCCGGATCAGATCATCGCGACGCTCGACAACGACCGTGCTCGTCTCGAAATGGACCTCGTCGTCGCCCGCGGTCGTGGCTATCAGCCGGCCGAGGCTCAGGAGATCTTCTCGATTGGTGAGATCCCGGTCGACGCGATCTTCACGCCGATTGAAAAAGTCAACTACGTGGTCGAGCACACGCGTGTTGGGCAGATGACCGACTACGATCGGCTCATCCTCGAGATCATCACTGACGGCACGATCGAACCCGACGACGCGCTGTCCCGATCAGCCCAGATCCTTGTTGACCACGCCAGACTGATCGCCGATTTCAATCGCGAGCCGGTGGAAGAGGTCGAGGAGACGACACGTCAGGTGTCCGAGGCGGACACACGGCCGCTGGCTGAGCTGGGCTTGTCGCCGCGCGTGCTCAACGCGCTGCGGTCGCGTCACATCGACCGCGTCGGCCAGGTGCTCGACATGGAGCCGGAGCAGCTGCTCTCGATTCGAAACTTCGGTCCTCGTTCGCTGCAGGAGCTCAAAGAGCGCATGTCCGAATTCGGCTATGACTTCGAGATGCCGAATGGGGCCGGTCTTGACGAGGACGACTCGGACGATGATTCAGATGGCGGTGCCGACTCGGACGCCGCGGAATAGGGTGGGGAGACTTCAGCCATGAGGCACCGCGTCGCGGGCCGGAAGTTCGGCCGAAATACGAACCAGCGCAAGGCGCTCTTTCGCAATCTGGCGGTTTCGCTGATCTTGCACGAGCGCATCCAAACGACTGAGGCGAAGGCGAAGTCGATTCGCCCGATCGTCGAAAAATTGGTGACCATGTCTCGCGAAGATTCCGATCATCATCGCCGTCTGGTGATGGCCAGATTGGCGGACGAGCGAGCGACGGCAAAGCTGTTCGACGTGATTGGCCCCCGATTCGACGGGCAGGCCGGCGGATATACGCGCATTTATAAGCTCGGCAGTCGCCGGGGTGACGCGGCGCCGATGGCATTGATCGAGTTCGTCGCTTAGCGTTGGAGACTGTCGATTCTGTTGTCCAGCGATGCGGGCGTGAAGAACCTTCGGATCGATATCGGGTATGACGGAACCGACTTCTATGGCTCGCAACGACAGTCGGCGGTTCGCACGGTGCAGCAGGTCGTCGAAGAGGGACTGACGCGACTCACGGGTTCCTCCCAGTCGATCGACTTGGCGGGGCGCACGGACCGAGGGGTTCACGCGGTTGGGCAGGTTGCAAGTGCGGCCATCTCGTGGCGGAGAGACAAAGAATCGTTGCGATACGCGCTCGATTCAGTCACGCCGGAGGACGTTTCGATTCTCGCGGTGAACGAGGCGCCCGATGGGTTTCACGCCCGATTTGACGCACGGGCACGTGAGTATCGTTATCGGGTGTGGAACGGACACCGACCGCCAGTGTTGATGCGACGATATGCCTGGCACGTGCATCAACCATTGAACGTGGATCAGATGAATCAGGCGGCGAGGTTCTTGATCGGACCCAACGATTTCGCGTCATTTGCGGGGTCGGGGCTCGGGATTCCGGGAAGTCCGGCAGATTGCTCGCGTGACATGACAGTCGCCGAATGGAGCGAGAGTTCGTCGGACTGGGAACGCGAATTGGACGACGTGCGGATCGTAGAGTTTCGCGTTCGAGCCGACCGGTTTCTGCCGCACATGGTACGGAACATCGTCGGAAACCTGGTCGAGGTGGGCCGGGGCACGCAATCGGTCGAGGGGTTCGCCGGCGTATTGGCGGCTTGCGATCGAAGAGTCGCGGCGGCGGGCGCGCCTCCGCACGGCTTGACACTCTGGAGCGTCGAGTACCCGGCAGGGTAAGAGGTTGGGCGCCGATCCTTGGCGGCGTCGTTTCCATTGAGGAGCACAGGTTCGAATGAAAACGTACTCGCCAAAGGCGTCGGAAATCCAGCGATCCTGGTTCATCGTCGATGCCGAGAATCAGACGCTCGGGCGTATCTCAAGTCAGATCGCGAGCGTTCTTCGCGGCAAGCACAAGCCGACGTTTGCCACGCACATGGACATGGGTGACTATGTCGTTGTGGTGAACGCCGAGAAGATTCGGGTCACCGGAAATAAGTCGGAGAAAAAGCTCTACTATCGGCACTCGCAGTTTCCGGGCGGCTTCCGTTCGACTCCATTGCGGGACCAGCTTGAGAAGCATCCGACTCGGCCATTGGAGCGCTCGATTCGCATGATGTTGCCGAAGAATTCGCTCGGCGATGCCATGTTCAAGAAGCTGAAGATCTATGCCGGTCCGGATCACCCGCACTCGGCTCAGAATCCCCAAACGTTGCGGATTGAAGGATAGAGGAGAGACGGGCAACAGTGGAAGCAGGAGTCACCGCAGAGCGACAACAGCGATATGTGCACGGCACGGGTAGGCGTAAGAGCGCCGTGGCACGGGCTCGGCTCTATCCGGGTCGTGGCAATTTCGAGGTGAACAACAAGACCGCGCGCGAATATTTCGGTGGTCGCGACATCTACCAGACCATGATCGCGGAACCGTTGCGACTGACAAACACGGTTGAGAAATTCAACGTTCAGATCCGCGTTGTGGGCGGCGGGATGACCGGCCAGGCCGGTGCGGTGCGGCACGCGATCGCGCGAGCGCTTGTGCGATCCGATCCGGAATTACGTCCGGTTTTGCGTCGAGCGGGCTACCTGACACGCGACGCGCGGGTCAAAGAGCGCAAGAAGGTCGGGCTCAAGCGAGCGCGCAAGGCGCCTCAGTACACGAAGCGCTAATCGAGATAACCTCCAACGAGAACGTGAGACACCGGACGTCGCAAGATGTCCGGTGTTTTGTTTTGCGTCGGGCGCGGAGGGCGTTTCGTCGGCGACGACGTGTTACGAAATCTGGAATGGACGGCGCAAACTTGGGCCGTTGGTCGGTTGACGGTCAACGCGGGCGCCACAATGGCGAGTGATGAACTCGTTCACTGGACGATCTGCGAACAGCCTGAGTTTTCAACCGAGGTTGATTGAGACAAAGTCCCTAATCAGACTGAATGCAGCCGGAGACATGTAGGGGCGACGCGGGCACCAACCGGGGAGCCACAGAGCGGATGCGGTGTTGGCCGCTTTTCAGTCGCGGGCCGACGACCGTCACCAATGGCCCAAATAACTCGTCAACCACCATAATGGCGCCCCTGCCGACAGCGACGTTCTCCGCGCAGGCTGACTCGATTCTTCTAGGAATGACGTGCCGAATCTAGGCACGCTCTTGCGGGTGGCCCTGTGGTGGATGGAACTGTCGCATCGAGACACGGCAGCGTTCCACGGCTTCGGAGATGCGCTTCAAGCTGGCTGGTCGCCACCACGCCTGCACGGCAACTGGGCTCAGTTCGAGCGTTACCAGCCCGTCATACTGCGACTGCGCCAGCCTCAGCAATACGTCGTCGAGTGGCAGAATGCCGTGTCCGGGCAGTTGATGATCACGACGCATGGCGTTCCACAGTCCGATGCGGTACTGCCGTTCGGCCACGTCGCTCAGATGGATATTGGCGATACGCGGCAAAAACGCCTTGAGCGTATCCAGAAGCTCCCAGTTTCGACTGGCTGCATGAGCCGTGTCATAGGTGATCTTGAGGTCCCACTCTTCGGTCAGCCAGAGGAGCCGATGGGGATGGTCGAAAGCCCAGGTTGGTGTCGTGCTCTTGGATCGACCGCTGTTTTCAATTGCCAGCGAGAAATGCCCGCGCTGCGAGATATCGACTGCAGTATTGACCGCGTCAAACCACACGCGTGCGGCCGGATCATGCAAAGACTGCACCTGTGGCGTGTGCACCACCAGTGCCTTGCAGCGTGGAAACCGAGACGCGATGCGAGCCGAATCGATAATATCTCGTGCGAGAACCTCGGGAGCGGCATTCCGCAGTCGCAGGATCGTATGTACCGAACGAACCGGAACTTCGTAGTGCTCTTCGAGGCGGCATATATATTCGGGATCAATGCGGCTCGAACGAGGCGTGAGCATTAACTCAACGCCGTCCACAGCGGCATCGTGGGCGAGACTCATGGAGCTTTCGGCGGAGAATCCGGGGAACGCGCCGGTTGAGAGAATCAGTTTCATCAAAGGGTTACCCGCCAGCCTGGGATGCTTCGACTGATAACTCTGGTGGCGTATCGAGCGACGTGCTTCGCGCTCGACTGAATTGAGTCTAGCACGCTCTCCGTGTGAGAACACCCCAATCCCGCCCTGAATCGGTTGTGATGTGACCACAATTCTCTCAGCTAGATCTGAGTCGGAAGGCCCGCGGCATTGGCAACCGCGCGGATCACGGCGTGCTGCGTCGCGACATTGAGCACCAACGAGTCTCGTGGCTGCAGCTTGCCCTCGTGACGACTCAGAACGAAGATCGTGTCGCCGTCGAACAACGTGTGTGCGGGATGAATTGCCCGCGCCAGTCCGTCGTGCGCCGCTATTGCTATGCGGACGAGATCATCGCGTCCGAGAGCGCCGTCGACCGCGATCACTCCGATGGTGGTGTTTTCGCCCGATTTGGCTTGGGGCTCGACACCGCCCAGGATGGTCTCTTCCAATGTCGGCCGGCCCGCCAGTTCAGTGACGGCGAGATCCCCCACGGCATTGACCGCGAGTATGGCCGCGACCGTCCCGGCATTGGTGTCGATCTTGGCCGCGCCAATCCCTGACGGCCGGCCCTCGCGGCTCGCGATTTTTGCGACCGTCGCACCCGCGCCCGCGCCATGACGTCCGGAGGTCCAGCCATCGACCGCCGCGCTCGCTGCACAGTCGTACCCGGATTGAGCGTCCGGCCAGATCGGATCATCGCCTTTCAAGTCATAGAGAACGGCCGCCGATACGATCGGAACCGGAATGCTGGCGGTCTGGAATCCTTTTCCCTGTTCGCGCAGCCAGCGCACCACCCCATCCGCCGCGCCCAAGCCAAACGCGCTGCCTCCGGTCAGGAGCACAGCGTTCACGTGCTGAACCATGCGGCCCTCTCCGAGGAGTGACGTCTCTCGTGTGCCCGGTGCGCCACCGCGCACATCGACGACCGCCAACGCTGCTTCGTCCGGGATGACGACCGTGCAGCCTGTACCGCTGGATTCGTGCGTCCAATGGCCCACTCGGAAGCCTGGGAGCGAAAATCCGCTCGATTCAGCCATCATGCAACCCCTCAGCACGCGATAGTCTGGCTTCGTAAGGTCAGACTGTTACCTGTACGCCGCTCTGGGCCACGGTGATGGCGCCGCTGAACGTCTCGCGAGCATGACTCGCGGTTTCAGCGAGTCCGTTCTCTTGCCAGATGTGCGTCAACAACAAATGCTTAGCGGCGGCCAGTTCCGCGAGCTTTCCAGCTTCGGAACCGGTCAGATGGCCCTCGCTCTTCGGTGCGTCCGGCGGCTGAGGCGGCGTCGTGGCTTCGCAAACGAGCAGGTCGGCATCCGCCGCGAAGGGAACCAGCCCCTCCTGATAGTTCGTGTCGGCAAGATAGACGATCGAGCGACCCGCGCACTCGATGCGCATGGCCCAGCACGGAATGAAATGCGTCGTTGGAGTGAAGCTCACGTGAAATGGGCCCACGTCAACGGCGCCGTTCGGATCGTATTCTACGACCGCGAATTCACCGTCAAAGAACGGACCGCCTTGCTCTGGTCCGCTGGCAAAGACCTCTTCGAGTTTGGCCAGAAAACCGACACCGCCCGGCGGCATCCAAAGAGGGACGCGAGGGCCGCTCCCTCCCGGAACGTACTTCAGCCCGTATCTGAAAGGAAGGAGATCGATGGTGTGATCCGAGTGAAGATGGGAGATCAGGACCGCGCCTACGTTGCGGAGCGTTGTGAATCGACGCAATACTGGCACGCTCCCAGGGCCACAGTCGAGCACCAACGAGTATCCATCATGCTCGATCAAGTAGCTGGATGACGCATCACCAGGGTTGGGGCATGCGGCGGAACCGCCCAACACGATCAATCGCATGACGCGTCATCCTCCTCCAAATGAGCAACATCGTTCCAGCACGTTATCTGGCACGTCTCTCGACCATTCATCTCCACCCGCGTGATGCTGCAGTTTTCCAGGCGGTTTCTGGTCCAATCGTTTGGGTCTGTTCCAGCGAGTTGATTGACCGCCGAAGCGATGACGCCTTCGTGGGCCACGACCACGAGCGACTCGTGGTCGTGTTGGCGAATGATTTGTCTGACAGCGGCGATCACCCGGTCATGGAACTCCTGTCGCGATTCGCCATTTGGAAACCGGAACGCGGTGTCCGCGAAGTCGAACATCTTGGAGTAAATCTCGGGATGTGTTGACTGAATGGCGCCGATGGTCGAGCCTTCCATGTCTCCGAAGTGGAACTCGGCCAGATCATCGTGATAGTAAGGTACCAGGTTCGACCGCGCGGCAATTCGTTCAGCGGTTACCCGAGCGCGCGAGAGTGGACTCGAGTAGAGTGCGTTCATCGATCCCAGCAACGCGATGCGTTCCGCGACGCGCTCAGCTTGCCAGAGACCGAGCGTGTTGAGTGGCTCGTCGGTTCGCCCGTGCAGGAGCAGTTCGATGTTGCTGCGGGTTTGGCCGTGTCGTACGAACACAAGTTCAGTCATGGTGGATCCCTGTTGATTCATTTTCGACAATCGCAGTGGTCGCGGCGTAGTCGCACAGGTCTCGCACGCAACACTCGGCGCATTTCGGACCACGCGCGCGACAAATGCGCCGCCCATGTGTGATCAGATTGACGTGAAACGAATAGACGTCCTCTTCGGGCAGCATTGATTCCAGCAACTCGTGTGCTTTTTCCGCGTTAGTCGCTGTGTCGATTAGTCCGACGCGACGAGCCACTCGATGAACATGGGTATCGACCGGCAGCGCGGGTCGTTTGCAGGCAAACAACAGTACGCAGGCAGCGGTCTTCGGACCAACTCCCGGAAGGGCCTGCAGTCGTGACTTTGCCTCCGACAGCGAAAGTTCGTCGAGGTCCTCGAGTGCTCCGGTCCGGAGTATCGTTGCCACGACCGTCTTTATTCGTGGCGCCTTCGTGGCAGCGAGCCCGCCGGGCCGGATCGCGCGTTCAATGTCGGTCTCAGCGGCATCCGCCACGTCGCCCCAGGTCGGAAATGCCGCTTTCAACGAATCAAATGCTCGTTCACAGTTCACGTCGGACGTATGCTGCGAGAGAATGGTCATCACAAGTTCGTCGAGTGGTGGTCGCGCGACGTGCCACGTCGGGCGGCCGTATTCTTGCTCAAGACGATGTACCAGTTCGCCGGTACGGTCGGTGGCTCTCGACGTGGCGTGAACGTGCTCTGACATGCCTGCATTGTACAACCGAGCGGCCCCGACCAAGCCGTGCTGAGTCGCCAGCAGGACGTGCGTCCGGATTTATTGCCAAGCTTGCGTTGAATCGTGAATGAGTAGATCAGGAGTAGCCCCTACATGTCCGGTGTCGACCAGTCGAGAAGTTGCGGTATCCTGCTTCATCCGACGTCCCTACCAGGTCCGAGCGGGGTCGGTGACATCGGCGAGGCAGCGCTTGAGTTTGTCCGATTCTTGGCGGAAGCGCGCCAGGGCATCTGGCAGGTACTTCCACTGGGTCCCATTGGCAAAGCCAATTCGCCCTATGACAGCAGCTCTGCATTCGCAGGAAATCCGCTCCTGGTCGCCGAGAACTGGCTTGTCAAGCACGATCTCGTGTCATGCGATGACATCGAGCCGGATCTGATTTCCGACGATCACGTCGACTTCGTGGCGGCCCGCGCCCGTAAGGATCGGGTCCTGAAGCGAGCGTTCGAACGATTTACCGAACGGCGCCCGGAGGACATGGTGCGTCGACTCGAAGAATTTCGTCGGCGCGAGTCGTCCTGGCTCGATGATTTCGCCCTCTTCAATGCTCTCACCGATTATCACGAAGGAGCCTCGTGGTGGGAATGGCCGGAAGCGCTGACGCGGCGCGACCCGGATGCCCTGGCTCACGCTCGGGTTGAGGTTCACGACGCAGTGAGATTCCATGAGTTCGTGCAGTTCCTGTTCGACGTGCAATGGCATGAACTCCGCCTTCGGGCAAACCACTCCGGCATCAGAATCATGGGCGACATACCCATTTATGTGTCGCTCGACAGTTCCGACGTGTGGGCCAATCAGCGTATTTTCGTGTTGGACGAGGACTGTCGACCAACCGTGATCGCGGGAGTGCCCCCCGATTATTTCTCCGAGACGGGCCAGCTCTGGGGAAATCCGTGCTATCGGTGGGGCGAACTACGCCGTTCAGGTTATCGCTGGTGGATCGAACGATTTCGACGTACCTTTTCGCTGACGGGCATGGTTCGAGTCGATCACTTCCGGGCGTTCGAGGACGGTTGGCAGGTCCCCGCGGACGAGACGACTGCCATCAACGGAATGTGGGTGCCAGGGCCCGGTTCCGAGCTGTTTTCCGAGGTTCGTCGAGCACTTGGCAAGCTTCCGATCGTGGTCGAGGATCTGGGAATGATCACCGACGACGTGCATGAGCTGCGGCGCACTCTCGGGTATCCAGGCATGAAAGTGCTGCAGTTTGCCTTTGGTGACGACAACCGGAACCCATACCTACCGCACAACTTCGAGGCCAATACCGTTGTCTACACCGGCACTCACGACAACAACACGACGGTGGGATGGTATGAGGGTCTTGAAGATTCGATACGCGAGCGCGTGATCAAATATGCAGGTGGATGCAATGAGGGAGTCAACTGGGCGCTAATTCGACTGGCGTATTTGTCAGTTGCGTCAACAGCCATAGTCCCAGCGCAGGATCTCGTTGGTCTTGGCGCCGACTCGCGAATGAATACTCCTGGGACAGTCGAGAACAACTGGGCCTGGCGGATGAAGGCAGGCTCGCTGTCTGACGACATTGCCCTTCGTTTGCGCGACTTGACCAATCTCTACCGCCGAGGCAGCCAGGCATAACATCGAATCTATGGGGTAGGTTCTTTGTCTGCTTCGGCGCGCTCTTTCGTCAGACGAAGTGACACGACCTCAAACTGTTCACGCTCCTCAAGGGGGTGGATCATCAAGTCAATCGCAACCCAGAGCGTCTTCGAGATCGGGTAGAAGAAGAGCGGGAAGACGGCATTTAGGGCGATTGCAGCCACCAAAATCGGAACCATCGGGACATCTGGCCAGGTCCAGATCACATACGTCGCTGTCACGGCAATGAAGACCAGCTCAGTTACGACGGTGTTGATCGCGACGGCTCCAGTCCAATAACCCTCTTCGCGCTCGAAATAAAGCCCACAGTTCGGGCAGCGGTCGATCATCCGCAGCCATTGGCGAAACAGGTGGCCCTGACCGCAATTCGGACAGCGACGCAGCAGACCTCGCCACAGCATATTGAGATGGTCGTTCATGGGTTAGGTCCCTCTGTTGTGTTATCGGGCGCGCCGCACTCGAATCAGTCACGTCACCGGAATTTTACCCTCCCTGGTCCAGCGTGATGCCGATTCAGCGTTACCGTCTCGAATCCGGTCCAACATTTGTCTGTCCACCTATCGACGGCGACGAATATCGAGGTCGAAGTCAACGGGGCGTTGCACGCAGTTGTCACGCTTCTCGCTTCGCTGCAATGTCAGGTGAACGCGCCGTGCTGGTCCAATTTTCGTCGTGATTGTCCAAGCCCGTGGGCAAACACAGGGATCTGCCCGGCAATCAACCTTTTGCAACCTGCGCTAGATGATCGAGTCTGGACGAAGTTGGTCAGTCGAATTATGCTGAGCACGTTCTATACATTTCAGTGTGGTGACCTTGCCCTGGAAAGAGCGGAACCATTGAGCAAAAAGGAGGCACGCCGATGAGGGCGCAGCTTGGCACTCACGTGCGCACACGCGATGACAAGGATCTCGGAGTCGTCGAATGGGTGCTTGTCGACCCTGAGAGGCTCGCAGTCACGAGCCTCGGAGTCAGACATGGGCACATCCGCGAACACGCGGTAAAAATCCCACTGGAGGAGATTTCCGTCAGTCCAGACCAGGAGAGTTTGATCGCCGCTATAGACGAAGCGGACACACGCGCCCTGACTCATCGATCTGATGGCGATCATCCGGGGATTGTGAACGGTGACGCCGTCGCGGCATCAGTGGGTGGAGGCGTGTGGCCAGCCAATGCATTCGCGGCCAAGCGGCGCGATCCTGAGGCGACTCCGCTGCATTCGGAGCTGCAAGAGATGGTCGATATGGTCAACAGTGACGTTGTCGTCCTTGGAGATGGCAGCGACGTCTACGACAAAGACATGAAGCACGTAGGTGAGATCGAGCAGATCCGTTTCGAAACACACACGGGTCAGGTCTTGAGTCTCGAGATGAAGGGCGGATTTCTGCACCATACGGAGTTCGAGCTGCCCGGTGAAATTATCGGTGGGGTCGACGAGGGGTCGATCTATCTGACGCTGGACCACGAGGACGTCAAGAAGCACATCCTTGAGCGAGATCACTGACGCCCGATATGTTGCACGAGCGAGCCAATATCTGGCTCGCTCGCGAACGTGCGGAATCGGATCGTCGGACTAGGACGTTTGCGCGGGTTTGACCTCGATCTTATTCCCCGGCTTCTCGACGCTCTTCTTGAACGACACGGTGAGGACTCCGTCCTCATATTTCGCGTCTCCGCTGGATTCGTCCACTGGAACGGGCAAGGTCACGCTACGCTCAACTGAGCCCACGCGGCGCTCCACGACATGCCAACGACCGCGCGTCTCGTCTCGGTGCTCGTGGCTTTCACCTTTGATTGTCAGCATGCCATTGCGCACCTCAACTGAGATGTCCTCGGGCTTCACACCGGGTACCGAGGCCCTGACCGTCACACCGTCGTCCGTCTCCTGGACGTCGAGCGGCATGGTGCTTCGATCTTCACCCACCCCTGCGCCGTTGGTCACCTCTGAGAAGAGGCGATCGAATCGATCACGTATCGTGTCCATATCCAGGAACCTGGATCGCGGTGAGATACTCACATCGGCCTCCGTTCACACCTGTCGTAACCCGGCAATCACAGTCACCGGGCATGCCCTATATAGGGTACGTCCGATGCAGCAACAAGTGCGCCATGATCTTGGCGCGTTACGTGTCAAACACGTGAAAGGTCCGGACCTTATCGATTCTCTTCTCCCTTACGTAGCTTGCCGAGTCGTCGGGCGTTGCCCGTCCGTCGGGAAACCAGTAACCTGTCAACCGATGGGTCGATCTGACGCGGAGGTGATATGACGGAGCGGTCGCACGCGATCGGGCTTTCCACGGATCTCTATCAAATGACGATGGGGGCGAGTTACCATGCCCTCGACGTCAACGGCATCGCCACGTTCAGCTTGTTCGTGCGGGGCCTTCCGCCTGAACGCGCCTACCTGGTGGCGGCAGGACTCGACGACGCGCTCGATCGACTGATGAACCTCCGTTTTGATGCGCCTGCGCTCGAGTATCTGCGCAGCACCGGGCAAGTGCGGTCGGAATTCGTTGATACACTCGCGAATTTCCGGTTCAGCGGTGACGTGTGGGCGGTTCCCGAGGGCCGCATCGTGTTCGGTGATGAGCCGATTCTGGAGGTTCAGGCTCCGATTATCGAAGCACAGATTGCTGAGACAATCCTGCTCAACGCTATTCACTACGCCACGATGGTCGCATCCAAAGCTTCTCGTTGCGTATCTGCCGCGCCAGGCAAATCACTGATCGAATTCGGATTGCGACGTACGCCAAGCGTCGATGCTGGTCTGGCAGCCGCTCGCTCCGCCTTCATCGCCGGATTCAGCGGGACGAGCAACCTCTTCGCTGGGGAACAGTTCGACATACCAGTTTCGGGCACCGTGGCCCATTCGTTCATCGAGATCTTCACCAACGAACTGGACGCCTTCCGTGCGTTCAGCCAGACGTTTCCCGGCGATGTCACCCTCCTGATCGACACATACGACGTCATTCAGGGGGCGCGTAACGCCGCAATCGTCGCCAAGGAACTGGAGTTCAGTGGCCGGAAAGTTCGCGCGGTACGCATTGACAGTGGCGATCTGATCGACCTCAGCAAACGGGTGCGGTCGATCCTGAACGGCGAGGGACTGACCGACGTCGGCATCCTCGCCAGCGGTGGGCTGGACGAACTCGACCTGCAGCGATTCGCCGCGGCCGATGCACCCATCGACGCCTACGGCATTGGAACGCGACTGGGTACGTCATCCGACGCGCCGTCGCTCGATATGGTCTACAAGCTCGTGCAGTTCGGCGACGTACCCAAGCTCAAGTTGAGCACAGGTAAGGCCACGTTGGTGGGGCCAAAGCAAGTGTGGCGTCGGACCGGACCGGACGGTTTGTTTTCCTCCGACCTCATCGCACGTCGTTCAGATCCATCGCCCGGAGTCGAGTGGGAGCCGCTGCTCCTGCCGGTGATGCGGAACGGCACACGAACCCGTCGGGACGATCTGCGCGACATCCAGCAACGTCATCGCACTGAGGCTGCGCGTATGCCACGTGATATGTTTCAACTCTCCGACTTCGCGCGCTTCCCAGTGGAGTTGTCGACCGGCCTCGAGGACGCGCAGCGCACAGCGACAGAGCTCGCACGCCGACAGGAGCGAAACGCGGCCACGACCTCGCTACAGAACGTCGATGACTCGGACGACTGATCACCCGGTGGACAGCGACATCCCCTACGGGATGGTGCTGATACCGTCTGGCCCATTCTCTATGGGATCCGCGGACGGCAATCAGAATGAGCAGCCGATTCATCAGGTCATGGTGGATGCGTACTGGATCGATCGACTTCCGGTAACGGTCGCGACATACGCGGAATACATCCAGGCGACCGGGCGCCCGGCACCGCCCAGCTGGCGCGGCAAAACTCCAGCGCGCGGACGACAGAACTTCCCGGTTATTGACGTAACCTGGGATGAGGCGCGGGACTTCGCGACGTGGGCCGGAAAGCGCCTTCCAACCGAGTCTGAGTGGGAGAAAGCCGCGGCTTGGGACGACGCGGCACAGCGCGCGCGACGCTGGCCCTGGGGGGATCTGTGGGAAGCCGGCCGTGCCAATGCCGGTTCGGGGATACTGGCGATTTTTCGCAACCGTGGTCCGAATGAAGTGGGTAGATTCTCACCGGCAGGAGACAGCGCATACGGCGTCGCATGCATGGCCGGCAATGTTTGGGAGTGGACTTCGTCGCTGTTCTTGCCGTATCCGTATGACGTCCGAGACGGGCGCGAAAGTCAGACTGCGGCGGGTAGCAGGGTTCTCAGAGGAGGTTCCTGGAGCAACCCGCCAGATCAAGCGCGTTGCTCGGCCCGTCTTGCATTGCCTCCGCGGCGCATCCTCGACGGCGTCTGCGGGTTCAGATGCGCCGTGAGCGCGATTGACCGACCAATCGAGTAACCGAAGCTGTGAGCAATCAATCAATTGAATGGATTTTGGTCGTGCAGTCGCTACGACGCGGGGCGTCGATCGTGCGGAATAGGGCGAGTGCAGATGATGTCGTTGTAGCAGGTGAACTCGGGGCCGAGAGACCTCAACAAGAAAGGCTGTGATCGTGTCGGGAGCAAACCAGGTACCAGAGGTTCCAGAGGTCGACGTGCAAGACGCTTGGGAGCGCGCATCGAACCAGTCGTCCCACATCCTCGATGTCCGGGAGCCCGAAGAACTTGAGGAGATTTCGGTCCCAGGGGCCATTCACGTGCCGCTTGGGTCGCTTGCGGCTCAGGCATCGATGCTCCCGACCGACCGCGAGTTGCTCGTAATCTGCCGTTCAGGCGTGCGCAGTGCGTTCGCCACACAATTCCTGCTTGATTCTGGTTTCTCCGGCACACGTAACGTACGGGGCGGGGTTATCGCCTGGGCTGAAGCGGAGCTGCCGTATATCTCTCAGGGCCAACAATACAACCAATCAGAAGATCAGGGCGAAGGATGACGTGCTGACATCTCAACGAGAATGGCGGCCATGACGAAGTATGCGCCACGCCAACAGCAACCCTGCCGCGACCGTGACGACCACACCCAATCCGAAGAGCGGTCCCATCCAGGACAGTAGCCAGTGGGGACTGTAGACCGTCAGCAACAGTCCGAGGCTGACCAGGCTCGACCCGACCAGAATCGCCAGGATCAGACGATTGACCATCGAATGCAGCGAGTCGAGGATCTCGTCAGCCCTCACCAGTCGTATGCCGATCTCGATATCTCCCTGCTCCGAGCGAGTCAGGAGGCGCTCGATGCGGCGGGGAAGGCGCTTCATCAGCTGCCGAAAGTCTTCGCCGGACGCGACCAGCTGCGGAATCCAGGTGCTCGGCATCCACTGGTCGATCATTGCTCGCCGTATGTACGGCGCGGCCATTTCCACCGGCTTCAGCTCTGGATCGAGCCTTCGTCCGATCCCTTCTTGCATCGAGAGCGTCTTCATTAACAGCGCGAGCTCAGACGGCATTTGCAGCCGTCGACGGCGCACAATCGTCATGATGTCATTCACGATTGTGTCGAAGCGGTAGTCTTCTAGCGACATCCCGATGTATCGATCAAGCAGATGCTGGACGTCACGTCGCAAACCTGGTCGGTCGGCCCCGTGTCGCAACACGTTCAACACCGCAAGTCCATCGACGATCTCATCGGCATCCTGACGAATTACCCCCGCGGCCAGTCCGAGCAGAGCATCGTGCGTTCGTTCGTCGATACGCCCCACCATGCCGAAGTCGTAGACCACGATGCGTCCGTCCGGCAGAACAGAGAAGTTCCCGGGATGCGGGTCGGCGTGATAGAAGCCGTGCTCGAAGATCTCATCAAGCGTGATTCGCACCGCTCTCTCGGCCAGCTCGAACCGAGACACATTCATGGCGTTGATGGCGTCGACGTCGTCGATGGAGACTCCCTCGATGCGCTCCTGGGTGATGACTCGCGGCGTGGTCAGATCCCAGCAGACCATCGGAATGAGTAACTCTTTGCTGTCGCGGAAATTCTCGCGGAACGTCTCGGCATTGCGTCCTTCGCGCTGATAGTCCAGCTCGCTGCGCAATGTCCAACCGAACTCATCTACCAGAGCGACGAGGTCGTAGGCGTCGGCGATCGGGGCGCGATTCTGCGCAAAGCGCGCGATCTGCTGCAGGATGGCCAGGTCCTCATCGATTTGTGCGGCGACCCCAGGCTTCTGCACCTTGACCACGACCTGTTCGCCGGTAAGGAGCTCGGCGGCGTGTACCTGACCAATGGATGCCGCGGCAAGTGGTTCATCGTCGAAGGACTTGAAGAGCGCGTCGACCGGCTTTCCGAACGATTCTTCGATGACGGCGCGAATCCCTGACGTTGGAACCGGCGGAACTCTATCCTGGAGCTTGCTCAGTTCCTGGACGTAGGCGGGCGGCAGCAGGTCCTCACGAGTGGACATGATTTGTCCGAGCTTGATGAATGTCGTTCCAAGCTCTTCCAGCGCCGCGCGGACATGCTCTGCTTGCGATGTCGGCTGGCCGTCGGTCGGTCGTTTAAACCAACCGCGATTGAAGGGGATGAGAGAGGCAATTCCAAGTTGTTCGGTGACCGAACGGACGCCATGCCGCGAGAGGATGCGGATGATCTCGGTGTATCGGCGACGGTGGCTGAAGATCTCGGTCGGTGCTCGAAAGAGCATCTACAGCATTTCTCCCGCTCCGGAGCCCGGTCCGGTGATCGGGCAGTGACCCAACTGACTGCGCGTGCCTGCGAGTGCCTTCAGATCAGTCCAGGTTCATTTGTCGCAGGCGAAGTGCAGCCAGGGCCAATGAAACGACGATCAGAAGCGCCATGACGATGAGCGACGCCACCAGCGTGTTCGATTGCGCAACCTTGACGTCGGGATCGTTCAACAAATGGGTGAATATCGATTGCACGAAGTGACGCACGCTCAAGATCCGAATTCCGGGAATGAAACGCGCCAGCAGACTCTCCCACAAGAGCACGTAAATCACGCCAACCAACAGCGCTCGTGGAACGATGAGGCTGACGAAGAGGAAGAGCGCGCCGTAGGCCGCCACGCCGATCAATGCGCCGATGAACATTGACGCAAGCGCTCGAGTCGACGCCGTTCCCGGGCCAGGGAGGACGACCAGCCAGGTAATCAGCAGCCCGATCAGCATCGCCGCACCGGTGACGAGGAACGTTCCAATGAATTTCTCAAGGACGATCCGCAGCGTTGAGACCGGCTTGATGATCAGGTAGACAATGGTTCGGTCGCTCAACTCATTGCCGAGCGTTGCCGTTGCCAGGATCAAAGTCGCCAGCGGCACGACAGTCGGTGCCATGAACTGGTTGAAGACGTCTCCGAGGAACGTATTCGGCGTGGTGTCGTTCGAATTGAGCAGGAAGATGAGCGCGAAGAGAATCGGTGTCGCCGCGAAAAGGCCGACCACACGCGTCGAACGCCAGGCTCGAAACTGCCGCAACGTCAGCCAGAGAACCGGAATCTGCGTCGACACCATCAACAACCTACCCTCATCGAACGCTTGGTCGTGCTCATCATTTTCGCTCCGTCACGTACGCGAAGACGCTGGCCAGCGAATCATCAACCGCGGAGACCTCGAACAATCGGAGATCGTTTTCCCGTGTGAGCCGAGGCACCAACTGGTAGAGGGCTCGCACATCTCGCGATTCGACCACGATCGCATCGCGGTCGGGCTCCAGCCGGATCGATAGGACTTCTGGCGCGTTGAAGAGGTGCGACGCGAGCGTGCGATTGTTTGAGGCTCGCAGACGGACGGTGCGAGCATGCTCATCGATCTTGTCTCGAATTGCCCGGAAGTCGCCGACGGCAGCGAGTTTCCCGTCAACGATCACGATGATGCGGTCGGCCACACGCTCGACCTCGTGCAAGACGTGGGAGGAGACCAACACGGTCTTGCCGGAGTTGCCCATACCGCGAATCAGGTTGATCAAATGCACGCGTTGAACCGGGTCTGTACCGGTCAATGGTTCGTCGAGAATGAGTACGTCTGGATCGTGGACCATCGCCGCCGCGACCTTGATCCTCTGGCGCATGCCCTTCGAATACCCACCGACGGGGCGCGACGCCGCGTCGCCAAGATCTGCCGTCTTGAGCGCACGCTCTGTCGCCGCGGCTGGATCCGGCAAGTGATGCATGATCGCGTTCCAGTGAACGAATTCACGTCCGGTCAAGAACGGATAGACGGTCTCCGCCTCGGGAACGACTCCGATCTTGCCGTACACGTCGGTGCTCGAACGGACCACCGTGCCGAAGATTCGAACCGTTCCCGTCGACGGCTTCAAAAGCCCGCTCAGCGTCTTGAGGATGCTCGACTTGCCGGCGCCGTTTGGCCCGAGAAGTGCCGTCACTCCTGGGCTGACCGAAAACGAGACTTCCGAGACCGCCACCACGTCTCCGTACCACTTGGAGAGCCGGTCGACCTCGATCATCGCCGGACCAGGCCCGTGGTCGGCCGGAGCGCCGTCCGGCTCGCCGTTGGTGGCCACGCCAGTGAGAGACTCAACTCTGTCGGGATGATGGCCCAGATTACTCATCGCGCAAATACTGTCGATAGACGACGAAGGAACAGACTGCAGTCACCACCAGCACTGACAACAAGTACCACTGGCCGGCCAAATTTGCCTCCGTGGCGGCATTGCCGGACCCCAGAGTCGTGCCAAAGATCCAGCTTGTAAGCGCCTGTGGAATGGCTGTCGGACTAAGCAATAGCAGGTAGCGATGCCATCCGGCGTTGACTGCGTCGAAGAGCGCGGCCACGAGCCCAGAAATGAGAACGATGCTACCAATGTAGACCGCGGCAGCCACACTTTTTCGATCCGTGAAGCTCGCAATAACCAGCCCGATCGACGCGAAAAAGAGCGACAGGAGTGTCCCGTCAGCCAGGATCCGCAGGAGGTCCGCCGCGTGGTCGAGAAAATAGCGTACTGGACTGCCGGCCAGAAAGGTGACGCCGAGAAAGAGGATCAGTGCCGGCAGCAGCGAGATGGTCGCCATCAAAATGCCGAGGCCGCCAAGCTTTGCCAGCAAGTAGTCGCCGCGGCTGATGGCGCGAGAGAAATAAAGCGGCAGAACGCGTTGGCGCCGGTCGTCGCACAACATTTCGGGCGCGGTAGCCGCGGCGAACACCAGCAAAACGGTGGCGAGGAGGTCGTACAGCGTCTGGAACCCGAATCCTTGTGCCGCGTCCCCAATAAACGAGCGTATGCCGACGATGATCACGACTGGAAAGAATGCGAAGCCGTACACCAAAATCGGGATGATTTTGGCGGTCCAGCGTTTCTTGATACCCAGCCCGCGCTTGATCGAGTAGCCGATAAGCGCCCGAATAGCGTGCGTCCGACCTTCGCGCGCACCCTCGTAGTGACGGTAACCTCGATCGTATATCTGCGCGTCGCTTGTTTCGATCTGACTAGCAGGGTTCGCCGCGGGATTATCCGGCAACACTGGCGCCCTCTTCAATCATCGATTCACCCGCGTGTTGCAGATAGACGTCCTCGAGCGTACGCGCGTCGACACGCAGCCCGCGCAGCAAGACGTCCGTCTCGATGCTGAGGTCGCGCACCAGGTCGAAGACGTCGTCGTCCCGGTGTGGCACGAGCAGTTCTAGACCGCGGCGTCGGACCGAGAGCCCGTGAGCCTCCAGTGCGGTGACGAATCCGCTGACGTTTCCGTCGACCTGAATGACGATATCACCTTCACCCTGCACCAGATCAGATAGCGGTCCGGTCATGGCGAGGCGTCCATTCTGCAGCATGAGGACGAAATCGCAGACGCGCTCCACGTCTTCCAGCAAATGGGAGCTTACGATGACGGTGATACCAAGATCGCGATGGATCCGAGTGATGAGAGTCAACATGTCGTCGCGGCCTGCTGGATCCATGCCGTTGGTCGGCTCATCCAGGAAGACGAGTGCTGGGTCGTGGACGATGGCCTGAGCCAATTTAACTCGCTGCTTCATGCCGGTTGAGAATTCGCGGATCAGCCGATAACGTTCTTCATCAACCCCGCACTGGTAGAGCGTTTCCGCTGCTCTCAAACGTGCAGCGCGCGTGGGAAGTCCGCTGATCTCGGCCATGTGGCCAACAAAATCCGCTGCGGTAACATCTGTCGGCAGACAGTCCGCCTCGGGCATGTAGCCAACGAATTCACGCATGTGCTTGGTTTGGGTACGAACGTCGAAACCGAGGACAGACGCACTGCCGCGCGTGGCCGCTTGAAGTCCGAGCAGCAGCTTGATGAAGGTGGACTTCCCTGCGCCGTTCGCGCCCAATAGTCCGACCGCGGAACGCGGAATCTGGACCGACAACTCTTCCAGAGCTACGACCTTGTCATAGGTTTTTCGCAAACTGTTGGTCTGTACGATCCAATCGGAATTGGGCTCGAGCCGCACGTGCACCTCGCGTTCATAGCCAAAGTCGAATGAACTCCGTGCGGCCATCGTGCCGAATGAATCCGCGACCGAGTATACCGTGTTTCAAACAATGCATCCTGAATCGCTCGAACCGATCGTGCGAATGTACGTGCGTTTCCGGCTCATTGGGCCGATGACGGCAGGAGTATACTTACGGTTGCTAACGTGCTTTGTTTGGAGTAGGAACGGAAATGTCATCTAACCCAGGTCGAATGTCACGCTGGGGCCGCGACACCGGATTATCGGTCCGCATGTTCGTCGTGATGTTCTTGCTAACGGCCCTGTATTTGGCCTTTATCGCCGTACTGGTTTCCGCTGGAGTCAACGCAATTGGGGTCCTCCTCATTGCCGCGATCATGATCGGCGTCCAGTACTTCATGTCCGACAAGATCGCTCTCTGGAGCATGGGTGCTCACATCGTCAGCCCTGCAGAGGCGCCCGAGCTACACGGCATGATCGAGCGACTGGCGGCCATTGCGAATCTCCCGAAACCACGTGTCGCAATTGCTGACAGCGATGTTCCGAATGCCTTCGCCACCGGGCGGAACCCGAAACACGCAGTTATCGCCGTGACGCGAGGTCTAATGAACCGTCTCGAGCCGGCTGAGATTGAAGCCGTGCTGGCTCACGAGCTTTCCCACGTGCGCAACCGTGACGTCATGGTAATGACGTTGGCCAGTTTCTTCGCCGTCGTTGCACAACTCATGATGCGCTGGTTCTTCTGGGGCAGCATGATGGGCGGTGGCCGTCGCGATCGACGTGACGGGGGCTCGATCGCGCTCATCTACATGGCCTCGATCCTCGTCTGGATCATCAGCTTCTTCTTGATCCGAGCGCTTTCCCGTTACCGCGAATACGCGGCAGATCGTGGGTCGGCGATCATCACCGGTTCGCCGTCGAACCTCATGTCGGCGCTGATGAAGATCAGTGGCGTGATGCAGCGCATCCCGCAGCAAGATCTGCGTGAGGTTCAGCAGATGAACGCCTTGTTCATTATCCCGGCAGCGGTCGGAAGCGGCTTCAGTGAGATCATTTCGACTCACCCGTCGCTCGAGAACCGGCTGGAGCGTCTGCGCGCCCTCTCTCGGGAGATGGAGGGACTGTGAGGCAGTTCTTCGACTCGCTCTTGGGTCGATCGAGACCAGCGCCATCGAAGATCGAGAAGCTCTTCGCGATGTCGACGGCGGAAATCACGCTTGAGACACAGATGAACTTGAAACCCGACAATCATGCGGGCATCGTCTTTCGCCCGGTCGATTCGGCCTACTTTGATCGAGCGAGTCGGGATCTAACTGATTTGCTGAAGATCAGCACGAAGGACACCGGCACGATTTTCGAGATGCGAACCGATGAGTTTCGTTTTCGCTGGATCCTGCTGAGTGATTCGCAGTTCGAAGACCTGGTCGCCACGATCCACATCATCAGTGAGACGCTGGTCGAGGACCAGTTCGGCGAGCAGCTCCTGTCGGCGGTCTTTCGTTACAACACCGAAGATGGTCGACCGGTCTACTGGTTTTACAACTACAAGCGCGGCGCGTTCTACCCGTTCGTTCCACAGGGTCGCCAGAAGAACAGAGACAACGCGTTCGAACTGAGGCTCTCGTCGGCAATGGAACGCGAGCTTCCTATCGAGAAAGAGCTGGAACGTTGGTACCCGATGTGGGACATCCCGTTTTAGCGCCTGAATCCCCAAAATTCGAGACGACCAAAAGAGCCCCCGGATCATTTTCCGGGGGCTTTGTCGAATGAGATTCAATTGACGCGTCTAGTCGGGGACGAGTCCTTCAGCGACAAATAGCTCCGCTGCCTCTTCGAAGGTCGTGTCGGGAGGCGGAAGTACCACTTGCGACTCAACCAGTTCATCGGGCGCGACGGCCTGGCCGTGCTCGCGGACCAGGTCGATCAGATTCTGGAAGAGGACGCCGAACTTTGATTTGTCGCCGCGAGCAATGGCATCAACAATGTCATTATCGATGTCATTGATCCGATCGAGATAGGAGCTGTCGAGGCGATACTGCCCCTCACTCGAAATACGTACGATCATCTCGACTACCCCTCTCCCAGCTGCTTCGGCTGCTCAGGTTCGCCGACTTCCTTCTTCAACGCGGCGAGCTGAGTGTCCACGCTCTCCTTCATGGAGATTTGAGCGAGCTCGCGGTCAATGGAGTCTTTGCCACCTGAGGTTACGTCGTCGAGCGCGCCGGACGAGATCAACTCGTCGATTGCACCGGCTCGCGCCTGCATGGCTTCGGTCTTCTCCTGTGCGCGATCGACCGCCATGCCGACGTCGGCCATTTCCTCGGAGAGCCCCGTGACGGCCTCGCCGATGCGGACCTGCGCTTCAGCCGCGGAGTATTGCGCCTTGACGACCTCTTTGCGCGTGCGGAAGGATTCGATCTTCGTTCGCAGTCGAGATTCCGCCTGCTCCAGTTTGGCCTGCTCGCCGTCCAGATTCTGGATCTGCGAGTCGAGGTCGGTGGACTGCTGGTCGATCATTGCGCGGCGCTCGAGTGCGGTGCGAGCGAGATCCTCACGGCCGGCACTCATGGCCTGCTTGGCCTGATCGCCCAACTTGGTCGAACTCTCTTGCATCTTCGCCTTCTGAAGTTCGAGACGTCGCTTGGAGGTGGTGACGTCGACGATTCCACGACGTACGTCTTGCAGCATCTGTAGCTGTTTCTCATACGAATAGTCGAGCATCTCCCTTGGGTCCTCAGCGGCGCCCAAGAGTGTGTTCACTTTGGCTTTGATGAGCGTACTGGTGCGTGAGAGCAAACCCATTGGCCATCCTATCTACTGTCTTCGGACTCACCTTGCAATTATATCCGCCAATCGACACGCTGGAAACCGCGGACCGATGCGGTCGGTCAGCGGCGACCTTGATTGACGCGTATTCTGAATCTTACGGCCCAGTGCAGCTGGCGTTGAGATCGTACACGAGGTCTTGGTTCAGAGGCTGGCTATTGCTCGCTGACGCGCAGTTGCTGTCGACCACGCTGACCTGCGCGGTATGCACGCCAGGCTGACGGCGGATCGTAAGCGAATCCGATACAGGCATCTCGAAGTTGATCGTAAGTGTAGCCGACGCCCCTGGCATCAGTGGGACCTCGTAGCTCCCACCGTTGGGCTCATCGGGATTCGTCACGTCTGCAATGTTGCTTCTCGTCACCGTGCTGCCATCCGGCAGCGTGACGTCGATCCACCAACGCTGAAAACCGGAGTAGAACGGGTCATCGTCAGGCGACCCGGTGTGCGTCATGTCGATCTTGAGCTGGGCGGACTGCATGCCGTTCGAGACATCGCCCAGCGTCACCGTGTAGCGCGGATCCATGAGTTCGCTCGACTTGCCGAACGCGACGTTGGCAAACGTGACCGCTACCGTAGGCTGCGACGGATTTGGCACAAGACGCCCGGCCCATCCATGCTTCTCCATCATTGCCTGCAGAGTCGAGTCCGACGAGTAGATCTGCAAATCACGGCTCTGGGCCGTTTGTTTGATGGCATCGACCATGTTCAGGACCGTCTGACGGTCGCCGCCTTTGAACTGGTCGATAAGCTGTTTGCCGATGATGGCGACCACCTGTTTATGCACATCTTCAGTCTTTTCGCCAGCACGCGCGAGTCGTCGCTGTCGCTCGATCTCGTCATGCACATTTTCGGATGTGATGGTGCGCATCTCGCCGTCCACGTCGATGGTCATCGGACCGGTCAGTTTGAGCATGGCACCGACCACGGCTGGGTCGATGGCGACGACGCCACGAATTGAAGGCCAGCCGGTGGTCGAGTACATCTTCATGATCGTTGCGCCGCTGGTTGGAAAGTCGCTCCACCAGCTCGCGTCCAGGATTGAAAGCTCAGGTGATGGTGCGTACTTGGAGAGTGGCCACGGCTGCTGAACCGCGTCGTGCGGCGCGGTGGTGTACGCCTCGTTTAAGTCGTAGACATCGTAGAACTCGTAGCTTCGCAACTGTCCCCGGTCGAATGTGACGAGAGCGATCGTCCCCGGAAAGCCACCGCTTGGGCGTAGTTCGGACGGATTTTGAATGAGAACGAGATAGCGCGCTGGTCCGTCGGCGCCGAACGCTGCCTGCAAAGCCGGAAGCTGAACGTCGATGAGGTTGTTCAGGTTGTGGCTCGACGCAAGCTGATCGAGCTTGCCGAGTTTCGTTCGCGCTCCGACAGGAAGAACGCTTTCGTCTATCTGCGATCGCAACTGAAGCGCTTCATTGATCTGATCGCGCACCTGAATGATCTGCGGCATCTGTTGATCGATCACGTCAAGCCACGTTTGGCCCGACGGCGCTTCGCTGGAAGCAAGGCCGGTGGTCTTGTATGCGGTGAGTGCCTGCTGGCCGATGGCTGAGGCCTGCACACCTGAATTCGCCAGAAGCTGGGCGACCTGTATGACCTGCTTGCCTGCGGTGTAACGAGGTCCAACGTACGGAATTTTGAGCACCAGAGGCTCCAGCCGAGCCGGAACGTGGGTCTCAACGTCGAGCGAGTTCACGTCGACTTGCAACTGCACGAACTGACCGTGAACGCGGTCGGCATCGGCTGGTGTGAAGGAAGAGAAGTTTGCTGACGTGAGGGACTGAAGTCCCTGAACGTCCGCCGACACCTGATGATAGGTGGATTCTATGGCACGGGCTCGTCGGTAACCCCAGTATCCCGTCACTGCGGCCGCACAAAGGACGAAGATCGCGCTGACCGCGAGAACGCGCACAACGTAGGCGCCCCACGAGCGAGACTCAGCGCCTGCTTTACGACGCTTGTTCTTCTCAACTGACTCGGGGACGCTCGTCGGTCTCGCGACCGACGGGCGGTTAGCGACGATCGGTCGAAGCACCTGCGAACGCCCAGCTTGTCCGCCGATCGGAGCGCTGCGCCCAGTTCCAGAGGTTTCAAACTGACGTGATTGCATGTGGTGCGTTCGTCCCTCTTGTTGTGCGTACGTTCGCGAAATTGGTCCTCTGGCATCACCGTGAGCCGGTGTATCGAATCAATCGATCGTAGGGACGATCAGTTCAACTACTCCCCTACGGCCAACCGCGCTTAAGGACTTATATGGAAGGTCACGAAGCGCGGAATCTGGCTCCGTACGATCTTGAGCTCACGGCACGCGAGTCGCCGTTTCCTCCTTTTCTGGATAGTCCTATTGGCATAGGACCGTCAAGTACGAAAGTCCCTCACTCCGAGGGAAGGATGTCCGTTGTTGCTGATTCCGCCGGGAACTAGAGTCAAAGCGTACCGGTGAACACATCACCGCACCGAAGCACGATCCGGTACGACAACTCATGGCGGCGTCGACGTGCGAATCGCAACTTGGGCACCTGATTCGCGCCGAGCCAGTGGTGCAACCGGCCGACAACTACGTCGAGTCGGTTTTTTTGTGTGTTTGACCGTTTCGATCCACGGCTCCCAGCTCGTAACGACGTAGCGGCTAACCGACAAGGAACGCTCGAATCGCGGCGTGACTGAGCAAGGAAAGAGAACGCATGGATCTCAATGCATTCCTGGCCATTATCTGGAGACGCCGACTGGTCATCGCGATCAGCGCGGTCTTGGCACTGGCGGTCACGATCGTCGGTACTATGCTGATCACCCCTGAGTACGTCGCGTCGACCACGCTACGCATGGGAACCGCGAACACCGGCTCTTCCGGCTGGGTCAGCTACGACATTCAGTACACCGATCGCCTGATGAACACGTATCGAACGATGGTCATGAGCAGCCAGACTACGTCTCAGGTAATGGATCAACTGCATCTGAGTGATCCACCGCAGATCTCGGTGACGATTCCGGCAAACACCGAACTTATGGAGATCAACGTCACCGACATGAGCCCACAGCAAGCCGCGGACGCGGCGAACGCGGTGGCAAACATTCTCGTTTCTCAGATTGAGTCGCAGTACGCCAGCCTGGGTGAGAGCAGTCTCGACATCCTTAAGCAGCAGATCGACCAAACAGAGGCGAACCTCACGCAGCAGCGTTCGGACTACGACAAGCTTCTGCAGGACACGCCGCAGAACACGCAACTCATCAACGCGACGTTGCAGTCGATTCAACTCAACGAGAGCACATACTCGTCGCTGCTCCAGGAGTACCAGCAGCTGCGTGATGCGACGGCGCAGGGCGCGAGCAAGATGTCGGTCGTTCAGCCCGCCACGGCGCCCGAGTCGCCATCCAATCCCAACAAGAAGATCATCGTCCCACTGGGGCTGATCCTCGGTCTGATAGCCGGCGTCGCACTCGCGTTCTTTCTCGAGAACTTTGACACGACCATGCATTCAACGGACGAGATCGCCAAGCACGTCGAGCTTCCGATGTTGGGACGCATTCCGACCGGAAATCGCGGCAGACTGTCACTCTTCTTCCCGGAGAAATCGCCGCAAGAAGAGGCATTCCGACGCCTGAGAACGACCATCTTCGCGCTCGATCCGAACGCCGAGATGCGCTCGCTGATGGTGACCAGTGCGCAACCGTCCGAGGGCAAATCGACCACGGTCGCCAACCTGGCGCTGGCGATCGCCCAAGCTGGACGACGTGTGATCGTCGTCGATGGGGATTTGCGCAAGCCGAGCATGCATCGTGTCTTCCGCGTCTCGAACAACGTTGGACTCACGAACGTGCTGACTCGTGACGTGGATCTGGACGAAGCCATCCAATACAGCATGATCCCAGGCGTGCAGATTCTGGCCGCGGGTCCCGCGTCACCGAATCCGGCCGAGCTATTGGGGCTCCCTGAGATGAGCGAGACGATCGAAGAGCTCTCGAAGCAGTTCGATTTCGTACTCATCGACGCCCCTTCGCTCCAGACCGTCGCGGATGCCTCGGTCCTGTCGTTGATCGTCGATCGAGTGGTCGTTGTGGTCGCTCGCGGGATGGTGCGGCAGGAGATGGTCGATTCGGCCCTCGATGAACTGGCGTCGGTCCATTGCAAACCGATGGGGATTGTTGTCAGCCAGGCGGAGCGCACATCCGAGTTCCACTACGACCGGACTGCCGAGGGACAAACCTTGCCGGGTCCGCGATCGCCGCGCGGAACTTCGAAGCCAGCAATTCCGGCTCTGCGAGTCATCTCAGCCAACCTTTCGACATCAGGAAAGACCCAGAGCGACAGCCCACACGTGGCACAGCCGCACAACTCGATCGTTGACGACGAGCCTGAGACAGTCGCTCCGGTAAACACCGGCATCTTGCGACGGCTCCATGATGTCAGTCGATTTCACGAAATGGATGGAGGTTCAGGCGAATGCTACGACAACGTCCAGCGCACAGCGAACGAGCGCTGAACCAGCCTGTTCAGACTCGATCGGCCTCCACAATTGATCTGGTGGCCAAGCGCGGTTTCGACCTGGTCGTCTCGTCAGTGCTGCTGATTCTACTGTCGCCGCTCTTCGCGCTGGTGGCCGTCATGATCAAGCTCGACTCCCGCGGAAGTGTCTTCTTCGCACAGGAGCGGATGGGAGCCAGATGGATGAAGAACGACGACGGAACCGAAGGCTGGGAGCCGCAAGAGTTCCAGATTTTGAAGTTTCGCTCAATGGTACAAGATGCTGACCCGACAATTCATGAAAGCCACATCCGGGCATTCGTCAACGGAACTCTGGAGCACGAAACGGACGAAGGCAATTTCAAACTCGATAACGATTCGCGGATTACCCGAGTGGGGAAACTCATTCGACGCACAAGCATCGACGAGCTGCCGCAGCTGATCAACGTGGTGATAGGGGAAATGAGTCTCGTCGGACCGCGGCCTGTACCGATCTACGAAGTGGAGGGATATCAACCACGTCATTTCGAACGTTTGCACGCCTTGCCGGGAATCACTGGGTACTGGCAGGTGCTCGGGCGCAGTCAAGTTTCGTTCGAGGAGATGGTTGGAATGGACATCTGGTACGTCCGCAATGCGTCGTTTTGGCTGGATCTGAAGATCATTGCCTTGACGTTGCCGGCCGTGCTGCGCGGCAAAGGAGCCGCCTAAATGGCTGAGCGCAAGAAGCGCCACGGAGTGGAGGGACGTAACGTGACTGGTCCTGTTGGCGTCGCGATTGTCGGCGCGGGGTATTGGGGAATCAACTACGTGCGAGTCGTCCGCGAGCTCGCGGATGCAGAACTCATCGTCGTCTGCGATCAGCGCGAGCACCGACTGCGCGAGATCGAGAAGCAGTTCCCCAGCACCGCCACGACGACGTCGTTGGATGACGCCCTCGCTAATAAGAACGTGGATGCCGTGATCGTGTGCACTCCTGCCGCATCCCATCACGCGGTCACCAAGCAGTGCATCCAGGCAGGTAAGCACATTCTAGTGGAGAAGCCGATCGCCACGACAGTCGCGGCGAGCAACGACCTTATCCGGCTCGCGGAGCAGTATCGCGTCAAGCTCATGGTCGGCCACACATTCGTCTTCAACTCCGGAATCCGCAAGGTCAAGGAGTACGTCGACCGTGATGAGCTTGGACGGGTTTACTATCTGTATTCCCGCCGCACAAACCTCGGGCCAATTCGCCACGACGTGAACGCGTTGTGGGATCTGGCTCCGCACGATGTCTCGATCTTCAACTACCTGCTCGGTTCCGTTCCCACATGGGTGAGCGCGGTCGGCACGCAGGTCTTGAACAACGGTCGAGAAGATGTCGGGTTCATCTCACTCGGTTACGGCGACGGGGTCGTCGCACACGTGCACGTGAGTTGGGCCGACCCGCACAAAGTTCGTGAAGTCGTGGTTGTCGGTAGCGACAAGCGCATCGTTTTCAACGATCTCGGCGTGCCGGAGCAAGTTCGCGTCTACGAAAAGGGCCTGGCGCCGGCGCCAGAGGAGGCCTCGAATTTTGGCGAGTATCACTTTCAGATTCGAGATGGAGCGATCGTCAGCCCGCGAGTCGAAGTGAGCGAGCCGCTGAAGACGCAATGCACGCACTTCATCGACTGCGTGGTGAACGACAAGCGCCCGATCTCGAGTGGTGTCGAGGGACGCGACGTCGTGGCAGTGCTAGAGGCAATGGATCGCTCCATGGCCAAGCACGGTGCGCCGGTCGATGTCGACCTCGGTCAGGTGTTTGGCCTGGCGGATGGCAACTACGCGACGCCAGTCGGGGTTCCGGCACATTGATTAGGACGCACCCCGCACGCGAGGATTCGATTGCATCAGAAAGGGTACGCACGATGACGATCCAGGCAACCAAGCGAATGTCAGTCCCATTCGTCGATCTCCATGCGCAGTACGCATCAATTGAGGTTGACGTCGATGCCGCCATGAAGGCTGTGCTGCGTCGCTCGGACTTCATTCTGGGCAAGGACCTCGAACTGTTCGAGCAAGAATACGCTGATTACATCGGCACACGATTCGCCATCGGTGTTGACTCTGGAATGTCGGCACTGACCCTCATCCTCAAGGGCCTTGGAATTGGCCCTGGCGACGAGGTGATAACCAGCGCCAATACATTCATCGCCACGGCGCTGACGATCTCAGCCGTGGGTGGGACGCCGATCCTGGTAGATGTCGATCCTGAGACCTTCACGCTCGACCTCGAGAAGCTCGAGGCGGCTGTCACAAGCAAGACCAAGGCGATCATGCCGGTTCACCTCTTCGGTCATCCCGAGGACATGGATCCGATCATGGACATCGCCAATCGGCACAACCTCTTCGTGGTCGAGGACGCGTGCCAGTCCCACGGCGCCACGTACAAGGGCAAGATGACCGGCTCGTTCGGCATCGCCGCGGCCTACAGCTTCTATCCCGCGAAGAACCTCGGTGCGTATGGAGACGGCGGCATGATCGTTACCAGCAACGAAGCGCTGCGGGACTCGATCGCTCTGCTGCGGAACTACGGTCAGACCGCCAAGTATCATCACGCGGTTCAGGGCTACAACAATCGACTGGACACGCTGCAGGCCGCGGTACTGAGGGTCAAGCTGCCGCACCTCGACGATTGGAACGCCGCCCGTCGCCGACATGCAGACATGTACGACAGCCTGTTGGCCGGGTGCGGTGTCGCGGTACCGCCTCGGATGCCGGAGGTCGAGCCAGTCTGGCATCTGTACGCGGTTCGCACCGAGCACCGAGAAGAACTGCGTGCGTTCCTGCAAGAGCGGGGAATCGCGACCGGAATTCACTACCCAATTCCGATCCACATGCAGCCTGCCTATCAGGAGCTCGGCTTGAAGGAAGGTGACTTCCCGATCTCGGAGCGCGATGCGCAGCAGATGCTCTCACTGCCGATGTTCCCGGAGCTCACAGAGGATCAGATCCACTACGTAGCCGACGCCATTCTCGAGTTCTGCGCGGACAAGGGTCTGTCGTCATCGCTGCCGCGGTAGCACCTGACGTGTTGATTGGTCGATCTGAACGGAATCGGTCGGAACAGTGAAGATCAGCGGACTAAGTGAACTAGCACCAGGCATGGGAGGGCTTGAGCTCCAGGAGCTCAAGTCCCGCCTGCCCGGCTGGACCACGCAACCCTGGCTGATCGCGACGGTCGCTGGTCTCACAGCCGGTGCGTATACCATCGGGCTTTCCACGCAATCGTCGCACTGGAAGCCACTGCTGATCATCGCCGCGCTGCTGCCGGCCGTCGGCATCATCGTCGGTGACATTCGGCGGCTTTTCATGGTGGCACTCGTGTTCGACGTTCCGTTCAGCATCGGTCATCACTTTGGTTACAACCTCGACGCCGCGTCGCTCGGGTCGCTCGGCGGCCTGGATATCTCCATCACGACGCTGGCCATTCCCGCGCTATATGCCATCTGGGCGGGGACGTCGCTGGCGCGCCACGGCAACGGTACTCGGCCCTGGTTGCGTCCCGCGATTCCGTTGGTGATCTACGTTGCGTTCGCCACGCTTTCGATTCGACAGGCGTCGATGCCGTCACTCTCTATCTTTGAGATCTTCATGCTGATACAGTCCGTCATGATCTTCATCTATATCGCCAGCACGGTTCGCAGCCGCGAGGACGTTGTCTTCATGCTCGTGATCATTTCGAGCGCGGTGCTCTTTGAGAGCCTGCTGATGATCTTGACGTTCGTTACGAAGCACGACTTTTCATTCGCCGGGATTTCGACTCGACTGGATGCGGCCACTGCACAAGCGAACGACGTGTCTCGCGTAGGGGGCACGGTCGGTGGGCCGAACGCCGCGGCAGCCTTCCTCGATCTGCTTTTGGCGCCGATTTTGAGCCTGGCGTTGGCTCCAGTGAATCGGCTCTACCGGCTCCTGGCTGGGTCGGCGTTCCTGTTCGGGTGTATCGGACTCGTGCTCACGCTCTCTCGCGGCGGTTGGATCGCAGTCGGAGTTTCCTGCTTCGTGGTGGTTGCCTATTCGTGGCACCGAGGCTGGATTTCGGGGCTCGCGCCGACTACCGTCATCCTGGGTGTCGCCGTGGCGCTGTTCATCTTCCGTAACGAGCTCCTGGTGCGTTTCCTCCACGATAACTCCGGAGCGGCTTCCTCGCGCGTTCCGTTGATGGTTCTGGCGCTCCACATGATTCGCGATCACCCTCTCTGGGGCGTGGGCGCAAACAACTTCGGTATCAACATCGCCAAATACGCCACACCCGAGTTTGGGGCCGACTGGCTGTATACGGTTCACAACAAGTACCTGCTGATCTGGGCGGAGGATGGCTTCTTCGCGCTTGCGGCCTTCGTTACGTTCCTATTGGCCACGGTGCGCAGCGGGCTCTTGTGCCGCAAGATCAACGACCACGTGCTGGCGTCGATCGCGATCGGCCTAACGACCGGTTTGATGGCCCAGATGTTCCACATGTCGGTCGACATTCTGAACGGCCGTCAACAGGTTCAGTTGCTCGTCATCGTGGCAGGTCTCATCGCGGCGCTGGTAGCCATCAAACGCGACACCGATACGGCACCAACGCACGAAAACCGTTGGGATCGGGCAGAGCGCGTCCGCACGACCTATCGCCGCCAATTCCTGGAACGGCAATCGCCTGAGCTCGTTCCCGTTCCCGTGCGCGTCGACATCGCTCCGCGGCGGATTGGACGGCACTGACGTGATAACCATGCCGCGACCGCGAATCTCGACGTCCCTGCGCCGCATTGCGGCGAACGCCGCGTCGATGCTGGCCAGCGACGTCATCAATCGGGCCACGACCTTCGCGCTCTATGTGTTGGTGGCGCGCGGTCTCGGTGCCAACGAGTTTGGGCAACTGTCGCTTGCGCTGACGCTCTTCTACACGTTCCAGATTTTGGCGGTAGCAGGACTCAAGACGTTGATCACTCGTGAGGTGGCGAAGCATCGCGAGCGAACCGACGAAATGCTCGTCAATGGGAGCGTCGTGGTGCTGGCCACCGCGCTGGCGGCGATCGCTGCGCAAGCCTTCTTCGTGTGGGTCATGCGCTACTCGATGGATACGGCGCGAGTCGTGCTTCTGCTCTCACTCGGATTGTTGCCGTACGCGTTGACTTCGATCTACGAGGCGGTCTTCCAGGGTTGGGAGCGCATGCGACTTATCGCGATCGCGAACATCCCGGTGAACGTCGTCAAGATCGGGTTGGCGTTCGCCGTCCTCTACTTTGGCTCGGGCCTGACGACGATCGTCACCTTACTCGTTGGCTCGTACGCGGTCATCCTGGCGATTGAGCTCTGGCTGACATTGCGCTACATCTCGGTACCGCGTCTTCGACTCAGCCTTTCGGTGATGTTCTGGATGCTGAGCTCGACGGTCACCTTTCTGGGAATCGACGGCATCATCGCCATTACCGGAAGCCTGAACGTCATCCTGCTGTCGAAGCTGCGGAACGAGACCGAAGTCGGCCTGTACAACGCGGGCACGCAACTGATGGTTCCAGTTGCCCTCATCTATACCAGCATCGTGCTCAGCGTCTTCCCGGTGATGTGCCGTCGCTATGAGCCGACGTTGCAGGGCATCAAGCGGATTGGCGAGCGCGTCATCGAGCTGATGCTCGGCGTGGCGCTGCCCACGTCGGTGGGGCTCTTTCTCCTCTCGGCGCCCGCTATCTCGCTGCTGTACGGGCACGGGCTCGAGCGCGCCTCGGCGGGCATGCAGATCATGGTCTGGGGCCTGATCCTGAGCGCGATGACCAGCATCCTTGGCCAGGTGCTCGTGGCCAGCCTGCGCGAACGGGTGACGCTGCGCATCGTGGTCGTCGACCTGGTCGTCAGCGTCGTAGCCGGTTTCGTCTTGATTCATCAATTTGGCTACCTCGGCGCGGCAGCGACCGCGCTCATCACTCGCGGCGTCGATCTGATGCTTCACTACCGTCCGGTGGCGACCATGTTCCCGTTCCGCAACCTGCTGCTTGCGGCCTGGAAGCCGGCGGCCGCCACCGCGGTCATGGTGCTGGCCTACGGTGCATTCGAGCCACATGGCCTTGTCGCGTCAGTAGCCGCAGCGGCGCTGATCTATCTCTTCGTCTTCGCGGCACTCATGATCGCCGATACCGGGAGCGTGACGAACCTGAAGGTTCGCTATCGCTACCTCTGGTCGGAATAGGGCTGGGAGAGTTCAGGTGCAGGGCGACAACGAGTTGAGCCTCGACATTGTGATCATCACCAAGAACCAGGGCTGGAACGTGCGCCGGTTGATCGAATCGGTCCTGCGCGAAACGGAACAAGTCGCGTCCACCGACGTGATTTTGGTCGATTCGGCATCGAGCGACGACACCGTCTCCGTGGCGCAGGATCTTCCCATTCGAGTGATCCGACTGAGTAAACGCCAGCGTCTGACTGCCGCGGCCGGTCGGCAAGCCGGCATCACGCAGACCAGCGGAGACGTGGTTCTGTTCCTGGACGGTGACATGGAGCTGCGTCCCGGATGGATCGCCGCCGCGCTCAAGATTTTCAAGCGAGAGCCGAGTGTCGCGGTCATATCTGGCCAGGTGATCGACCAGCCGCGAGCAAAGAGCGGATCGCGCGAGCCCGTGCGACCACTCTCGTCGGCGCCGGTTCTCTATGACGCGGTACCGCATGGTGGCGGCGCGGCAGCGTACCGGCGGCGCGTGCTGGAGAAGGTCGGCTCCTTCAATCCCTACCTGTTCTCAGACGAAGAGCCCGAGCTCTGCTTGCGCATCCGCGAGGCCGGCTACCGCGTGGTGAAGCTGCGGACGCCGATCGCGGATCACTATTCCGACCCGGCGGGCGCGATCTCGACGCTCTTTGGCCGGCGCAAGCGCAACCTCTATTTGGGACCTGGGCAAGCGCTACGCTTGCACGCGGGGACTCGAATGCTGATGCCCTACGCCCGCGAGCGCGGTTTTGGCCTGGTGCCGAGTGCGGGTATGGCGATGGGTCTGGCCTGCGCGACTCTGGCGCTCTCGGAGCGAGATCTACGCTGGATGATCGCGTGGTTGGGTTCCGTGGTTGCGATCTTTGGTGTCGATTCGGTTCGAAAACGGAGCACGCACCGAGCGCTGTTTGCCATGGTGCAACGAATTCTGTTCGCCGAGGGCACGGTCCGCGGATTTCTGATGCGACCGTCCGATCCAACGAAATTTCCGTACATGATCGAGGTGATCAAGTGAAGGTTCTCGTCGTAACCGCGATGTATCCAACCCCGCAGAACCCGGCCTTCGGTTCCTTTGTGAAGGCCCAGGTCGAGTGCCTGCGAGGCGTCGGAGTCGACGTCGAGGTTCTGGCCTTGGACGCACCATGGCGCAAGCTGATCTATCCCAAAGGCGTCATTGATCTGCGTCGTCGTCTGGCACAGCACGACGTCGATCTGGTTCACGCTCACTACAGCTACGTCGGAATCGTTGGTCGGACTCAGTTCAAAGTGCCGCTGATCGTGACCTATCACGGCAGTGATCTGCTCGGGTCGCGCGATCTGAGCGGGAAACTGAAGAAGTCAAACCTGCTAACGGTCCGGGCCGGCCGCAAGTTGGCGCGTCACGCCGATGCGGTCATCGTGCAAAGCAAGCAGATGGCGAAGTTGGTTGAAGGAGCCAACGTCCACATCATTCCGCACGAGATCGACTTCGACCTCTTCCATCCGACCGAGCGGGACGAAGCGCGGGCTCAGCTTGGTTTGTATCAGAACAAGAAATACCTGCTCTTTGCCGCCAAGCCCGAAAACGGCGTGAAGAATTTCGCGCTTGCCAACGCCGCGGCCGAAGAGTTGAAACAGACCGATCCAGATGTCGAGTTGCTGGTTGTGTTCAAGGAGACGCAAGACCGACTCGCGCTCTTCATGAGCGCCGCCGATGTGCTGATCTTTCCATCCTTCTCAGAGGGGTCACCCAACGTGGTGAAGCAGGCCATGGCTTGCAACCTCCCGATCGTCGCTACGGACGTGGGCGACATCCGCGAAGTGGTCGAATGCACAGAAGGATGTCACATTGTCGATTTCACGATTGAGAGCGTGGCCGGCGCACTCAGATCGGTGCTGGCTACCTGCCCGAGAACGAACGGACGTGAGCACGTGGCTCGCTTCAAGTGCTCGGTTGTTGGGCAGCAATTGGTCGATCTGTATCAAAGCGTTCTCGAGCCTCGTGGCTCGCGCGAACCATTCCTCTCCACGCAGATGTCCGCCGCTGGACGCGTGGACGAGGGGGACTGATTCGTTGTCCGGTTGCGTGCCGCACGTGCCGCATGTCGCGGCCGTTGCGCGACTCGGACGAACAGCGCCGGTCAAAGTTGAGATCGGCAGAAGAAAGGGCGAGGGATAGAGCATGAGAGTCAGCATTTTTGGACTGGGCTACGTCGGGTGTGTCTCGGCAGCCTGCCTGGCACGCGATGGACACGAAGTGATCGGTGTCGATGTCAACCCGGTTAAGGTCGCCTCGATCGCGGCTGGCAAGTCGCCGATCATCGAACCCGGTCTTGATGAGCTGCTGCGCGACATGGTGCGCTCCGGCCAACTGCGAGCGTCGATCGACGCGCAACGCGCCGTGCGAGACAGCGACATCAGCCTCATCTGTGTGGGCACGCCAAGCAACCCGAACGGCAGCCTGAATACCCGCTATGTCGAGTCGGTTTGCCAGGAGATCGGTCTGGCGATCAACCATAAGCGTGGATTTCACACCGTGGTCGTCCGCAGCACTGTGTTGCCGGGGACGGTGAACGAGAAGGTCGTTCCGATTCTGGAGGAGTTCTCCGGGCGACGCGCCGGGGATGACTTCGGCGTCGCTATGAACCCCGAGTTCCTGCGTGAGGGGAGTGCGATCTCCGACTACTACGACCCGAGCTTCATTGTGATCGGCCAGTATAGCGAGCGCAGCGGCGATGCCGTTCAGGAGCTCTACTCGTCCATCAACGCTCAGCTCATCCGTACGTCGATCAAGACGGCTGAGATGATGAAGTACGCCAACAACTCGTTTCACGCGCTCAAGATCAGCTTCGCCAACGAGATCGGCAATATCTGTAAAGCGCACGGGATTGATGGTCGCGATGTCATGGAGATCATCTGTCAGGACTCGCGCCTGAACATCTCGCCGGTCTACATGAAGCCAGGGTTCGCGTTCGGAGGCTCGTGCCTACCGAAGGACCTGCGCGCGCTGCTGTACCGCACCAAGGAACGAGATATCGACAGCCCTCTGCTGACGTCGATCATGGCGAGCAATCAGCGGCAGATCGAACGCGGCATTCAGATGGTGGAGAAGACGGGACGCAAGTCTGTCGGGATCCTTGGTCTGTCATTCAAGGCGGGCACCGACGACGTTCGAGAAAGCTCGATCGTTCCGCTCATTGAGACTCTCGTCGGTCGCGGCTTCAAAGTCACGGTCTACGATGAGACGGTCGATCTGCCGCGCTTGATCGGCGCCAACCGATCCTACGTGGAAGAAGCGCTGCCACACATCGCATCGCTTATGCGCTCATCAGTCGACGAGGTAATCAGCGAAGCTGACGTCGTGGTGATGGCGAATGGCGGCAAGTCGTTCGCCGACGTGCCGAGCAAGCTGCGCCCGGATCAGGTTCTGGTCGATCTGATCGGCTCAGTGGCGATGAACGGAAATCTTCGGGGGGAATATGACGGCATCTGCTGGTAGACGCGTTCTGATGCTGCTCGAAAACCAGCCGTATCCACAGGACGGCCGTGTGCGACGCGAGTCGTTCGCGCTGGCCGAGGCGGGCTATCAGGTAACGGTGATCTGCCCGCGCGACGGCGATCAACCACGCAGTGAAACGGTGAACGGTGTGCGGGTCATTCGGTACCCGCACCCACCGGCCGGCAACGGGCTAGTTGGCTATCTCGTGGAATATGGGTATGCCACCGCCATCTCGTTCCTGCTATCTCTGTGGGTTGCCATTCGAGGCGGGTTCGACGTGGTCCATTCTCACAACCCACCCGACACGATGTTCGTGATCGGCGCGTTCTTCAAACTGTTCGGGAAGCGCTACGTCTTCGACCATCACGACCTGTCGCCTGAGATGTACAACGCTCGCTTCGGCGGAAACGGCAACAAGCTGGTCTTTAGGGCGCTGGTGCTTATCGAGCGACTCTCGTGCATCGTGGCCGACGAGGTAATTGCGACCAATGAGTCGTATCGTGAGATTGAGATGCGACGGGACAAAGTTAGCCCGAACCACATCACCATTGTGCGCAACGGACCGGAATTGGGACGCATCAAAATTGTCGATCCCGATCCTGAGCTCAAGGCGATGCACAAGACCATCATCGGCTACGTCGGGATCATGGGATATCAAGATGGCGTCGACTACCTGATTCGTGCGTTCCATCACCTCGTCCATGAGCTCAAGCGAACCGACTTCTATGCGGTGCTCGTTGGAACGGGCGATGCCTGGCATGACCTGCGCAAACTGACGACGAAACTCGATCTTGACGACTACGTGCATTTCACTGGCACGATCAGTGACGCAGATTTGCGCCGTTATCTCTCATCGGCTGATATCTGTGTCGATCCTGATCCGTCCAATCCGTTCAACGATCGCTCGACGATGATCAAAGTGACCGAGTTCATGGCGCTGTCGAAGCCGATCGTGGCCTTCGATCTGACTGAGAACCGGTTCACCGCTCAGCAGGCGGCGGTCTTCGTCTCTGCAAACGACGAGCACGCGTTTGCTCGGGCGTTAGCCGATCTAATGGACGATCCCGAACGGCAGGTGCGGATGGGCGCCTTTGGCCGTCGACGTATCGAGGAGTCTCTCGCCTGGGTGCACTGGTCTCCGAAGCTGCTGGACGTCTACGAGAGCCTGTTCGCCAAGCGAGGGGCCACCGCCGTGTCGCACTCGTAGTCGATGGCTCGGGCGGGAGCCCAGCCGTGAACTGAAAACCCACTTCTCATCGATCCCCGCCGTGGTGACCGGTGATAGAACGAAGCGGCTCGTTCTGTCGCCGGTCCCGCATTTAGGTCGACCTCACCCCTCAACCTCGTCGAACGAATTCTCACACGTACGATAGTCAGTCAACGTTGACCTCGAGCCGCCGGTCGTGACTCATCCAACCCGCTATACTCAGTTCTGTCATGATTCGAGGGCGCGTGCTGGGGAGAGTATGCGAAGCGATCGCGTCGTCAAAGGTTCGCTGACGCCTGATGCACGATCGAACAGCTCAAGAGTGTCGAGCGTCATTGATTGGCGCGAAAACTGGGAGCTGGTGCTGTTCGTTTGCATCGGCGCAATCGGAGCGTTGGCCGCCGTGCTCGGTGCGCCAATTCCGATCAGGACCATTTTCGGACTACCGCTGGTCCTCTTCATCCCAGGGTATGCGCTGGTCTCAGCGCTTTTCCCATCCAACGAAGGCCTCGACGGCATCGAGCGCATCGCATTGGGTTTCGGACTGTCGCTCGCGCTGATTCCGCTTATCGCGCTAGGCATCGAGTACTCTCCCTGGAAGCTCGATCTCGTACCGATCGTCTCTGGGTTGATGGCCTGCACGCTCATCTTCACGGTCGTGGCGGTTTTGAGACGCCTTCACGTCAGCGAGGAGGAAAAATTCGTCGCGCAGATTCCCAGACCAGATATCCCAACGCCGTCAAGCTGGAGCGGCACGACGAAGACCGCCATGATTATCATGGCGGTGTCTCTCATCTTGTTCGCGGGGTCGGGAGCGGTGTTGATCTTCGAGCGGTTGCAGGGTGAGCCGATGACGGAATTCGCGCTGTACAACTCAGACGGGAAGCCGGAGTTTTACCCACGCAATTTCTCGCCCGATCAACCACAGACATTGCAGCTCGAGATCGACAATCATGAAGGCAAGTCCGTCACGTATCGGATCGATGTCATGGCCCACACGGTGAAGGTTGGCAGTGTCAATTCGGTTACCGTTCCGTCCGATGGTACCTGGAAGAAGCCGATTCAGGTATACCTTCCCGCGAATGTGACTCAGCCCGATCCCAGTCAACCCATCCCGTTGCTCTTCAACCTCTATCGAACCGGCAAGAAGAGTGAGACGGAACCATATCGCTCGTTGCGCCTCTTCATAAATCTCGGCACGCCCACGCCAATACCGTAGCTCCAGGCGCGTGCGACGCGCCCCGACTGTCACCAGATTCCCGCGTACGAACGTGATGTCGTGCCACTTGTTTTGTGCTATGCTTATTGAACGAGTGTACGTACACAGTGGAGGTGCGGGGCTCCATGAACGCACAGCCAATCGAGGGGGGCCGCGCGAGCTGCCCATTTGCCGACTCGCGACCGGAAGGCTGTATTTGCATCGCGCTTCGAGAGCCCAAACGGGTGTCGATCGACTATCAGGCGCGCTTCTGCCTCACGGATCGCCATGTCCAGTGTCGTCGCTTTCAGCGCGCCGTCCCCGAGATTCCAGAGGGGGGAGCGGCTGCCGGATTCTCGTGGGGATTTGAGCCGCGCACGTTATTGATCGCCGGAGCGGTCGCGGCGGTCGTGTTGATCGCGGCCGCGGCCTTTACGTTTCAGGGCACCTGGGCTGGGTGGTTCAACGATCACTCGGTGAAAGTACAAACTGGTCAGACCACGGGCTCGAACACCACGCCGACGCCGATCGTCCTCGGTATAGCCGTGGCCTCTCCAACCGCCGCAGCACCGACGCCGGAGCCGACCACGATCCCGGTTCTTTCCTCCACACCCACGGCAACAGTCGTTGTCGAAGCCACTCAGACGACTACCGTCACGCCGACTTCAGCAGCGACTGCAACACCGATACCGAGTCCAACGCCGGCGCCGGTAACGCCGACACCGGAGCCGAGTCAGACACCGACACCTACGTCTGAGCCGTCACCAACTCCACAGGTTGCGCAGGCGCCAACGACTCACGTCGTGGCTGCGGGTGAAACGTTGAGCTCGATCGGCGCGACCTACAACGTATCGCCACATCTCATCGCATTGGCCAACAACTTGAGTGATGCTGATGTCATCGCCGCCGGAACCACGCTCTACATTCCGGATGCCAGCGGACGAATGCCGGGCGGTGCCCCGGAACTGGGCGTTCACGTCGTTCAGGCGGGTGAGTCGTTGTCGTCGATCGCTTCGAGCTTCGGCGTCACCACACAGAATCTCATGTATGCCAATGGGATTTCGGACGCCAACTACATTCAAGTGGGGCAAGTCCTCGTCATTCCACGCGGAGATGTCGCGCCTCCAGCACCGCCCGCGCCCACTCCGGCGCCCGTGACGACCTACACGGTTCAGGCGCACGACACGCTCTATTCGATCGCCAAGCGCTATGGCGTGACCATCGAGGCCATCATGGCCGCCAACGGGTTGACGGACCGAACCTATATCGCGACCGGGCAGGTCCTCGTCATTCCCAATCAGTGAGCTTCGCACGTGAGGTGGAGAAGTAGAGCAGACGGTGGCCATCTGGCCACCGTCTGTGCGTTTTCGCGATCACGCGGTTAGGCGTTGGCCGTGACTTGCGCCAGGCGACGTGCAACCGCTTCGTCGAATTGGGGCAGGTCCCCAGGCACGCGTGACGTGATCAGGTTCCCGTCCTCAACCAGCGCCTCATCCACGTAGTTCGCACCGGCGTTCTTGACGTCGTCGCGGATCGTCTTCACGCAGGTGATCGTCTTGCCTTTGAGTGTATCAGCCGAAATGAGAAGCTGCGGCCCGTGACAGATGGCTGCCACCGGCTTGCCTGACGCCACGAATTCGCGCGCGAAGCGGACTGGCGCATCGTGCACGCGTAGTTGTTCAGGAGAGCCGCCACCAGGAATGACCATGGCATCGAAATCTGCGACGGACACCTGCTCGATGGTTGTGTCAGCCGAGAGGCTCGCACCCTTCTTACCGGTGATTTCGCCTTTCTCGAGACCAATTATCGTCACCGTTGCACCGAGATTCTCGAGGTACTCCTTCGGGTCAGTGGCTTCGACGTCCTCAAAATTGCGAGCGAGCACCATCGCGACGCGTTTACCGCTAAGCTGTGCCATTGTTCCCTCCCATGGTGACTACGTTCAATCGGTCCGTGATTCGTTCAAATAATTCGTTTTCAGAATACCAGATGGGCATCCGGTTATTGTGTCGCCGATGTTGTGCCACGCTTAGCGATAGAGACGCAGATAGTTGAGGTAATTGGCGAAGACTATCTTGACGTAATCATGCGTTTCGGGGAACGGGATGCGCTCCACGAAGAGGTCAGGGTCACCAACCTGGCCATTCGTCAGCCAGTTTGCGACGTTTCCATCTCCGGCGTTGTAGCCAGCGAGAGCCGGCAAGATTTGTCCGTCGTAGGTTGTGAGCCGGTCGGACAGAAAAACCATTCCAAACTGTACGGCAGTGGCGGGCCGATACAGTTCGTCTGCGCTCCAATCAGAGACATTCAACGACTTTGCCATGCCGGCAGCGGTATCGGGGAGGACTTGGGCGAGTCCACGGGCGTCGGCGGATGACGTCACCGTCGGATCATAACCGCTTTCCTGACGTATCAGTGCGAGAAAGAGGAAGGGGTCGATAGTGCGGATGTTGGCCTGACCCTGAACCAGCTCGGGGTAGGCAATGGGATAGGCGAGCCGTTGCAGCAGTAGTGGCAAATGAGTGCCCGCGTTGTCGGCGACGATCTGCAGCTTGATTCCGACGCGGTAGGCAGCGTTGTACTGACCACTTTCGTCGAGCAGTTCCCCCAGCGCGGCGAGCGACGCGGGATCGCGGTTCAACTTGTCAGCCAGCGCACTCATTTCCCAGTCGCCTTGCGTTTCCAGCCCGAGTTCGTACAGTGCAGACATGCGTTGGTAGTCGCGGTTCTGTTGTATGGCAGAGCGCGCCGCTGCTTCAGTCGTCCCGTTCAGTTCGAACCAGCTCGAGATTTCCGCAATTGCGGACGTGCTTGCTGCGGCTGACAAGCTCGTAGTTGGATGTTGGTTGGTCGTTGGCTCCTCGCCGGACAACATCTGTGCGGCTCGCAACCCGTAGTATCCATACGGGTCGGCTTGCTGAGCGTCGTCCCAGGCCTGCGTCGCCTTATTCAAATTGCCGAGCTTCTCGTAGGCTTTTCCCGCCCAGAAGCTCGCCTGCGCTCGAGATTCCGCTCCGCCGTGAATTGGCCCCAACGCAGTGACGACTCCTTGGTATTCTCCCTGTTCGAAGAGGATGATCCCCAACCGCAGTCGTCCATTGACCGCCTCGACCGACGACGGTGCAACCTGTACGAGCGACTCGTATGCTGCTCGCGCCTGGTCAAGCGCCCCGTTCTCTTCGTAGATTCTTCCCGACGTGTAGAGGCCCTCGGGCGTATACGAAGAGTTGGGATATCGCTGGGTCATCTCCTTGAGCTCTACCGCCGCGGTCCAGCTGTCGCCAGCATAGAGTCTGCTCATCGCGCGATAGTACCAAGCCATTGCGTCGTTGGAGTCGCCTGCACGGGCACCGTTCAAGGTTTGCATTGCGAGCTGATAGTTGCCCTCGTCATACTGGATCAGGCCGAGATCTGTCGGTCCGATCGGGTCGTCGATCGAGAGCTTCGCCAGATCGCTGACGGCGTTGGACGCGTAGCCTGAGTCCGGAAACTGACTGACGACCGTGCGCAATCCGATGAGCGCATTATCCCGTTGTCCAAGCTTCAATTGGGCGCTGGACCGTTCGTATATGAGCTCCGCTCGATACGATGGAATGGTTGCAAGCGCCAGCAGCCGGTTCGTCGCGTCCAGATATGCGGGCCAGTCGCCACCTGACTTCTGTATCGTTCGCATCAACTCGAGCGCGTCGACCCTGGTTCGATCGGCCACTTCGCTGGACGCAACTACAGACGCGAGCTTGAGCGCCTCAGCCGATTTCCCGCGTTGCTGCTGATATTTGGCGATCAAAAGGTTGGTGTATGCACTCAGTTCGGGATGCCTGATGCCATACGCCTGTATATCGTCGACGGCCTTGTTGAACTTCCCTTCGCTCGCCTCCACTTGTCCAAGCTGGAACTGCGCTTCGTCCGCCTCCGCGGACTTCGGATAGCGCGATCGAAGCTCCGTGATCGCCTCATTGGCTGAAGTATTGTCTCCCAGCGCAACGTAGTCTTTGGCACTTTCGAGCAGCGCGGCACCAACAGTCGCGCCATTCTTGGAGGCGATAACGGCTTCCAACGAACTGACGGCGTCCTCGTAGCGTCCTTGCTGACGCTGCTTACGCGCGGTAACGATCAGCTGATTCTGTCGATCGACAGAAACCGGCGTGGCGCTGCCAGTGAGCGACCGCTGCGGTTTACGATGTTCGCCGATGCCGAAGTGATGTGTCTTCAATCCGATGATGGCGATCACCGACACGACCACGATGATCAGTACATGCACCAATGGATTGCGTCGGAATCGCATGCGAACACTTCCAACCCGACTCCGGGATGGTTCCCCACAGGGCCAACCAGGCGAAGTCTAAACCTAACAAACGACGAAGCGTTACGGCAATTCGCCGGTTGAGCGTTCGACAGCGAATCGGTGAGTCCTGGTGCGTGGTTCTGCGCTCTGGTGTAGTATCGAGGAAGTGTGCTGCCATCAGAGATAGGAGATCACGATGAATGCTTCGCGCGTTCTTTCCGCGGATCCAGGGGCCGCTGTCGAATCCGGAGTACTGACTCCAGATCTGTTGCGCGGCTATCGACAGGACTTTGAGTCTCGCGCCGCGAACAAGCTGGCTCAGAACGCGGTCACGCAGGTCAGCATCGAGCAAATCGCGCTCGACCACGAGATCGCCACTGGCATTACACCCAGCTTTTCGCACCTGCTGGATGATTGGGCCGTCACGAATCAGAAGCGCTCGGGTCGCTGTTGGATGTTCGCAGGGCTGAACCTCTTCAGAGTCGGCGCGATGAAAGCCATGAACTTGAAGGATTTCGAGTTCAGTCAGAACTACACGTTGTTCTGGGACAAAGTCGAGCGGGCCAACTACTTTCTCGAAGCGATCATCGAAACCATCGACCGGAATTCAGACGATCGAACCGTGGCCACGTTGCTCGATCGGCCCATCGACGACGGTGGGCAGTGGAATATGTTCGTCAACGTCATCAAGAAGCACGGCGTTGTGCCCAAGTCAGTGATGCCGGAGACCGAGAGTTCTTCCAGCACGATGCAGATGAACAAGATTCTCAAGACTCAACTGCGTCAAGGCGCCAGGTCATTGCGCGAGCTGCACGAAGCCGGCGCATCGACGTCTGACGTGCGAGCTCGCAAGGAACAGATCCTCGAGGACGTTTACCGCATCGCCTGCATCCACCTTGGCACGCCGCCGGAACGGTTTGATTGGCAGTGGACCGACAAGGATCGCGTCTTCCATCGTGACGGCGAGATGACCCCACAGCAATTTGCCGAGAAGTACATCACGCTGCCGATCGACGAATACGTCTGCCTGGTCCACGATCCACGACCCACCAGCCCAATCGGCCGCACCTTCACGGTTGACTATCTCGGTAACGTCGTGGGCGGCGCGATCGTGAAGTATCTCAATATCGACGTCGAGTTGATGAAGTCGATCGCGCGCGATGCGATCGTCGGCGGCGAGCCGGTCTGGTTTGGCTGCGACGTTGGCAAGATGATGCGCCGTGACCTTGGCATCTGGGACAAGGACCTGTTCGACTATTCCGGGCTCTATGGCGCCGAGTTCGATCTCGACAAGTCCGACCGGCTCACGTACCACGAGACACTCATGACGCACGCCATGCTCTTCACTGGCGTCGACGTCGTCGATGGACATGCCCGTCGCTGGCGCGTCGAGAACAGCTGGGGCGACGAGAACGGCGTTCGCGGGTATTACACAATGAACGACTCCTGGTTCGGCGAATTCACGTTTGAGATCGCAGCACGCAAGAGCGCGTTGCCGGTGGAGCTGCTGCAGGCACTCGATTCTGAACCGATCGTGCTGCCGGCGTGGGATCCAATGGGGGCCCTGGCTCACTAGTCTGAGCCTCAGCAGATTCGCGATAGGAATGATTACGAAGCCCCACGGAATGCGCCGCGGGGCTTCGCGTTTGTCTCCGAAGTCGCTACGGTCGGCACAAACAGAACGATTTCACGCCGTGATTATTCGGTCTTTTCGTTCAAATTCAGGTCAAGAATCGGTCAGCATGAGGTTTGCCACGCGTTCCGCGACAGCCACGGTCGGCGCGTGCAAGTTGCAGCGCGGACCAGCGGGGAAGATAGAAGCGTCGACCACGCGCAGGTGTCTCGTTCCGCGAACGCGAGCGTGTTCATCGACTACCGCCATACGATCGGAATCGGGTCCCATTCGGCAGCTGCTTGACGGATGAAATGTGGTGCCAACGTCTCGTTTGATGACCTCTTGTATTGCCGTGCGTGAATCCGCGGTCGAATCGTCTTGCGCCGGACCTTCGATCAAGTCCGCAAGAGGCCGGGTTCGCACGAGCCGGTCGAGCAGCTCGACTCCATCCGTGAGAGCTTCCAGATCGATCGGATCGCTGAAGTATCGATGGTCGATGTCGAGCTCCGCATTCGGATCCACCGACGTCAGACGCACTCTGCCACGGGATCGAGATCGTTGCAGACTCACACCAAAACCGAGCAACCACCGACCATGCTCGTCTCGCTGCTCACGAGGATAAAGATGCAGGTCAATTTCTTCGTCCACCTGACGACTGCGCGCCTTGATCATCGTCTGAATGAAGCTCGGATGGTCGGGATGTCCCGATTGGCCGATGATGAAGCTGGTGCGGCCGCTCGTGTATGGCGCGAGATAGGGGTGGTCCATGAGACTTTCTCCGACACCCGGGAGGTCGATCGCAACAGGGATGTTCATTTCCCGCAAATGGGTAGCCTGGCCGATACCTGTGCGCAGCAAAATCGCCGGGGATCCATATGCGCCAGAGCAGAGGATCACTTCCGCGGAATTGATCTCCTCACCGTCGCTCGTGACGATCCCTACCGCAGCGCGCTCATTCAACATGACACGATCGACGAGCGTTGCCGGGAGTATGTGGAGGTTTCCCCTTGTGCGTGCTTGGGCCAGGTAGGTGAGCGCGCCGTTCAGGCGAAGGCCGTCTCGGACGTTCTTGGGCGTCGGACCACAGGACGGAAACTGGATCTCGGATCCGTTCAAGTCGTCCACGCGAGCGATCCCTAGCTCATCAGCCGACTCGAGTATGGCCACGTCGATGCGCGAGAGCCGTTCTGGTGGAGTTCTCCAGACATCAACGAGATGATCTCCTCGAGAGACTGGATCATGCAGCGAATCGCTTTCGGCGCCGGCGAAGAGTGGCTGGAGTGTATTGAAGTCCCACCCGCGATTGCCGAGCGCTGCCCATCCGTCGTAGTCGGCCCTCGATCCGTGCAGCCAGATGCATGAGTTGACCGCGGAACAACCGCCAAACACCTTGCCGCGCGGAAGCGACAGCCGTCGCCCGTGGGGGTCCTCTCGATGAGAGATATTCCAGGAGTGAGACCCGAGGGCCGGTCCAGAAGTGTCGAGAAGCTCAGGCGGCCAATTGGCGGGATCGGAGCCGTAGTCTGGCCCCGCATCGATCAAGAGCACGTGGCGACTCGGTTCCTCAGAGAGGCGCGACGCCAGCACGCAACCCGCGGGACCGGCTCCAACAATCACATAGTCATATCGCATCGTGTGTCCCAACGCTTCGAAGGCGAATCTTTGCTGCACATGAGAGAACAAATCCGATCATACCCGCACGGTGACGCTCCCGACATCCCACTTCCGCGACTTCTGAGAGCAATCGGTAAGTGCTTTCGTGCTGCGACGCTTGACAGCTTCGTCCGGAATCGGTATTGCGTCATCATATCGGCGCGTCGACGGCTTTGCTCACTGAGGAATGCGAGCACTCGTGAGGCTGTACGGCGTGGCGCCGGCATACGTCATGGTGAGAACTGAGGTTGGTACGGCCGAGAAAGTTCAGGACGAACTGCTCCACGCGGCCGGTGTCGAATCGGGCGATAACGTGAGCGGCAACTACGATTTGGTGGACGTGGTTGAAGGTCCGTCCAACGAGGACATCGGGCGGGTAGTGATGCGCGACATCCAGGGGATATCAAGGGCGGAACAACCGGGACGTACGTGGTGACTAAATAGAGCGTTCTCGGTCGCCGTTGTGTTTGTTTCCGTGACGCGGGCACGCTCCACCCCATGTGACCAGAAGGGTTGTAGCGAAATTGCTGGTTCGACCGCATCGAGGAGTATGAGATTGTGAAACCGCAGTCCGATGTGATCATCGCGGGCGCGGGATACGCCGGTTTAGCCGCAGCGATTCAACTCGGCGCTCGCGCGTTGGTGATCGATCAGCACGACATTGGCGCGCTGCAGCGCTCGGCGTGCGCCGTGCCCGTGGTTGTCGTCGACCGGTTCGGAGCAGGCGACGCTGTAATTCAGCGCTATAACGCGGCCTATTTCCATGACTCGCGTGGCGTGCTGTGTTTCGATCTCAAATCTCCATATTGCATCATCGACCATCACATCTTTTGTCGACTCCTATGGGAGCAATCGGACGCGCGGTTTGTCAAAGGGCGAATTCGATCGATGGCCGGATCCTCGGTCCTGACCCTGAACGACGAATTCCGCGCGTCGCTCTTCATCGATGCCACCGGGTGGCCCAGCGTTTTGAGCACTTCCGGACGTTCTGCGATCGATCGTAAGGCACGCTTGACCGTGGCCATCGAGGCGGATGTGCCCGGATCCGGTGAAGGGCTTCACATCCACTACGTGCCCGAGATCGTGCACAAAGGCTATGGGTGGGTCTTCCCAGCGGGTGATGAACTACGAGTCGGTGTGGGTTCGTATGACCGAAGCCTCGACCTAAAGCAGTCGCTCCAGGGATTTCTGGGCTATTTGGGTTTGGAGGGTCGTCCCGCACGTGGCGGGATGATTCCGTGGTTCAACGGAGAACCAGTGGTGGGAAATGTCTTTGCGGCAGGAGACTCGGCTGGACACTGCCTGCCGTTGACAGCCGAGGGAATTCGCATGGCACTGGGCTTCGGAGACTCTGCTGGACGGATTATGAAATCGGTGGTCGAGCGTGAAATGACGCTCGAGATGGCCGTCGCGGAATATCGGGCCGTCTCCAACCTGCATCGGAGATCGTTCAACGCAATGCGCTTCTCTCAGCATCTGGTGGGTCCGACGCCCGAATTTGGGATCCACCTCGTGGCGCGAGCGCTGAAATATCGTCGACTCACACCATTTTTCTTACACACCTACCTCACGCTGGGCGCCGCTCCAGGTCGAGCGGCCTGAAGCATTTTTCATGGTCGTCGTCCAGGGGCCAGTACAAACAGAGGGACTGGCCGACCGACATCTGTTTTGCAGGCCGATCCAACGCGCAAATTCGTTCGAGCGGGATCCGCGCAGCAATGTCGCACGGCGCACGCATTCATCGAATAATAAATGACCGCCGTTTGCTCGAAATTTAATTGAGATAGATTCTGGTTAGATTTTTTCTTGGGATCGAACCAGCACCACGAAAGCGCCGGTGACGTCACTCCCTCGCACGCTGGCGGAGCCCAGCACACGGCGACCGCTGGTGATTGCTGCCTCAATATCAGGGTCGGAAAGTTGGTCGACCTTCACGCCCCGACGTTGAAGCTCGATGCGAACGTTGGCAAGTTGGTCCGAGCGACGACGTGACTTTGGCCGAAGCTTGGCTCTCAACCGCGACAAGAGGTTTTGTTGTTGTTGCTGCTGTTTCATGATGTTGATCAACCCCCACCGAGAGCGACTGTTGCGTGATCGTGACCCACGTCAAACATGATGTGATTCGAAAATGATCTCACGGCCAGTCTGCGATACCCCGTCCTTGCTGACATCGTCAGCCGCAAGTAAAGCAGGCTAAAACGCAGGGACTCACGAGTCTCGACGCTGCATCGCAGGCACTGAATCACGACCGCTCGATGCCAGCCCCACTGGCATCCGGAAGCTCATCCTCCCCAGGATGATCGTTGAGCGGCGCGAGTCGTTCCTTCCCAAGATCATCTTACTCGCGACGCTAGCCCTCCGCCAACGCCAAACGAGTTGATAGCTCTCGGCAATTGTGTTCGTCTGTACCAATGATCACTGAACGAGACGCGATTTGCGGCCAAAATCCGTCCTGCACGGCTTCCAGCCAACGACCTATAGTGCAAGACGAGTGCCGGGCCATCCGAACCGGGCGTACGAACGCGAGCAAAGAAGCGCGGGAGGCGAACCTCCCGCGCTCCGCTTCGGGTGGGAATGTGCGAGTGGACGTCGACTCGCGGCTACAGCCCGAGGGTTTTGATCCCGGCCATGGCGCCTGAACGAATGAACCCGGCATCGCTGCCGCACGTGATGTAACGGAAACCGCGTTCGGATAGCGATAGGGCTTCATCGAAGCTCGACCCGGCATACCCGGGTATCGTACCGGTGTTTCGGCATGCTTCCAGGACCTTCTCGGTAGCTTTGAAGTGTCGATCGTCGTCGAATCGTTGCTGAGGATGGATTCCAATTGAAAGCGCCAAATCAGCGGGACCGACCCAGCATCCGTCGATTCCCGGGACCGAGAGGATCGCCTCGGCGTTCTCGACCGCGGTCACGCTCTCAATCTGAACGGCGACGAACACCTGATCGTTGATTTCTTCGGAGTAATTGTCTCCCAGTGCGGAGGCTCGCCCCCAACCCCACGAGCGTTTACCCTGTGGCGGGAAGTGGCACGCCTCTGACGCCGCGATTGCGTCTTCGCGAGTGTCGATCATCGGAACGACCATACCCATCACGCCCTCGTCGAGCAGGCGCCCCATCATCGTGAAGTCGTTGCGAGCCACACGAGCCATGGGAATGGCGTTACCGGCCGCCGTGGCGATGAGGCTGCTGATGACAGAATCGGGCCCGAACGATCCATGCTGAGTGTCAAGGAGCAAGAAGTCGATGCCGCATGATGCCAGAATCTCGGCCGCCAGTGGCGATCCGATTCCAAGCGAATAACCGAAGGCCGTCTGGCCTGACAGCATCTTTGCTTTGGCGGTGTTTGCGCGCATGATCCTTCTCCATCCATTCGAGTTGATGTCAATTCATCCGGACGATTCTTACGCTTTCGAGCGCTCCTGCTCAACTGGGTTTCTCAATGTTCCGATGCCGTCGATTGACGCCTCGATCACGTCACCGGGTTGCAAGAACCGCCCTGTCGTCGAACCAACCCCGGCCGGCGTGCCGGTCGCGATGATGTCACCTGGTTCGAGGGTCGTCAGTTGTGAGAAGAAAGAGACCGTTTCGAAGCAGTCGTAAATCATCTGACCCGTATTCGTGTTCTGGCGTTGCTCCCCGTTGAGGGAGAGGGTGAGCGTCAGATTGTGAGGATCGCCGATGTCGTCGGACGTCACGATGGCCGGTCCGAAAGCCGCGAACGTGTCGAACCATTTTCCGGCCAACCAGTCGAAAAACCGATCTCCCTCACGCTCTCCACGACCCTCAGCGATAATGAGAGACCGGCCGGAAATGTCGTTGAAGACGCTGTAGCCCATGATGTACTGCTCGGCCTGGTCAGGCGAGACATCCTTGGCGGTTCTCCCGATGACGATGGCCAACTCCCCTTCGTAGTCGAGCCGATTGCTGAGCGTGGGGAAGCGAATTGGTGCATCCGGGCCGATCACCGAGTTCGATGGCTTGATGAATGGACGAATGGTCGTGCTCGATTTTGCCAGAGCCTTGCCGCCGCCTTCCTCGATGTGATCGACATAATTCCCGGCAACTGCCAGAACCTTGCGCGGGCGGGGGAGCGGAGCGAGGAGTCGCACGCTGCTGGCTGAGACGGTCGGGAATCCCGCAAGCTGTGCTCGATGGAGGACTGTAGCTGCCAGTTCGAGTCCTGTCTGTCCAAGGTCGAGCAGGTCCAGCACGTTGGCAGGCGCGACGAGCCCCAATCCGCTCGCGGCGCCCTCGAGATCGAGGATCTGATCGTCGTCGATCAGGATTCCGGCTCTCGCTCCTGCGGCGGGTGCGAGGTAGGTAACAAGCTTCACTCGATCACCTCTTTCATTGTTCGACCGTTTCCACATTGCCGGTCGACATAGATCTATAGGCCGCTTCGATGACCGCGATGAGCGCTCGCCCATCGCGCGCGGTTCGCGTGGGCTCACGCCCGTCTTCGATACAGTTGAGAAATTCATTCACCAGCGGCTGCATCATCGCTTCGCCGCCGGAGCGCGTCAGCCTTGATCGACTCGCAACGTTGTTGCTCAGGACGTTGAGCACGGGTTTGTTCTCGTCGGAATAGAGTGAGCCAGCGGAGCCATGGACCCGCAACGTATAGTCCCCTCCAGTCGGATGATTCGGCGTCTGAGTGCGACCAACCGTCGCGGTGACCGTTACTCCGCGTTCCAGTTTCATGAACGCGACGCCAAAGTCTTCGACTCCGTGCTGACGGTGCGGTTCGAAGAAATAGTTACCGGCGCTAACAAAAATTTCGCGCACGTCGAGGCCCGTCAGATATCGCGCTTCGTCAACTGGATATCCCAGAAAGTTCATCAACTCGCCGCCGCCGCTGAGGCTCGTGTCCACGACGAGCTGGAAGTCCTCGACGGCACCAGACGTGAGGCCACCTGCCGACAGATACGTGATGTCGAGCCCGTACGGCAGACCGATGTCTCCGCGATCGATGGATTTGCGAGCAGCGGCGATAGTCGGCGAAAAGAGTCTGTGCACATAGGTCAATGTGATGCCCGCAATATCGACGGCTTTCACGATCTCGTCCGCATCTCGGAGCGTGGTAGCGATGGGTTTGTCCACCCAGACGTGCTTTCCCGCGCGCACAGATTTCAAAGTTAGGGCGGCATGCCGTGTCGGTTCGCTGCAGATGCTGACGATGTCTACGTCCGCGCGAGCAAGGGCTGAATCGACGTCGGTGAAGAATGGGATGTCAAACTCTGCCGCGAACGACTCGTTTGCCTGGCGCATCCATGCGGGCAGGTCTGGGTCATCCGCCAATCCGACGATATTAATGGCCGCTCGGGTTCGAAAGAGCGGTGCATAGGAACGCTGATGGCGAACTGAGCTAAGCAGGAGCAATCCACGTTGAGTCATCGGGCGCTCCCTCCGTCTCGCGCGCCAGTAACGCGCACTGCGCGCCCGGTCTTCACCGACTCCGTCGCAGCGATGGCGACGGCGAGCGCGTTCCAGGCTTGTGCGCGTGTGACGATGGGGTCCACTTTACCGGTACACACGTCGGCGAAATGCAAGATCTCCCGTTCCAACCGCTTGCTCGCAGCGGCAAAGGCGGTCCGCGGTCCCGACTGACCGAGATACGCCCCGTCATCTTTGGACTCCCACTGGATTTGGCCCTCAGTCCCGATCACGCGCAGCGCGAGGTAAGCGGAACCTGCCTCCGCCAGCGTCGACTGACTCTCGAGTAACGCGTTGGAGCCATCGCCACAGCGGATGCCGATTTGCATGAAGTCGTGCACATCGAGACCCGGAGCAGCTACGTTGCTTCCCATGGCAAAGACTTGATCGGGGACGTCGTCGAGGATCCAGAGTGCTAGATCGATGCTGTGAATCGCCAGATGCAGCGCCATGCCGCCGGAAAGCACGGAACTTGTTTGCCAACCTCTCCAACCACCGGGCCAGCGTCTGGACGTATTCGAAACCCAATTGATGTAGACAGGATCGCCGATGTTGCCCTCGACGCAGGCGTCGCGCGCCGATTTCACGACATCATCGAATCGCATTGTTTGACCGACCATCAGCGTCACTCCGGCGTCATCACACGCTGACTCAATGGCAGCTAGGTCGTCGAGCGAGAGTGCGGCCGGCTTTTCGAGCAATACGTGCTTGCCCGCCGCGGCAGACGTTCGCGCCGTCGTCACATGATCCATCGTGGGTGTCGCAACGATTATCCCGTCGACGTCGTCTCGTACCACGAGAGACTCGACGGTCTGGACTGATTGCGCCTCGAACTTCCTTGCCAGTGCGTCCGCTCGCGACGGATCGCGATCTGAGACTGCAACGAGCTCGACAGAAGCCGTCTTTGCGAGCGCTTCGGCATGTTCTTCGCCCATAGCGCCGCATCCGACAATCCCGATTCGAAATGGGTCACTGGTCATCTCATCCGGTCTCCTCCACGCGTCTGTCGATCGGATCTCGCTCTAGCGTGCGCCTCGTGCGGCCCGATTGCGCCGTGGATCGATGGCGTCCTGCAAGCCGTCGGCGAAAAAGTTCATCCCGATCACGGCGATGGTGATCGCCAGTCCGGGAAAGATGGCGTAGGTCGACGATCGCGCCAGATACCCCTGCGCCGCGCTCAACATGTTGCCCCAGGAGGCGTTTGGCGGTTGGCTTCCGAGACCGAGGAAGCTGAGCGACGCCTCTACGAGAATCGCCTCGGGGACGGCAATTGCCATGAGGATGATGGCGGGCATGATGGTATTGGGCAACAGGTGCGACCACATGATGCGGACGCGGGAGCAGCCGATGGCGCGTGCGGCCTCGACGAAGTCTCGTCCTTTGGTGGCGAACGTGGCGGCACGCACGACTCGCGCAAAGACCGGCATGTTGATCACGGCAATCGCTAACACGGCATTGACCCATCCGGGTCCGAGGATGCTCACGATACCGATCGCCAGAAAGATCGCGGGAAACGCCAGGAGAGCATCCCAGATACGCATCGTTATGGAGTCAACAGCGCCGCCGAGATATCCGGCCGAGATTCCGCTGATGGTCCCGACCGTCCCAGCCATGGCCACGGCGAGCAGCCCGGCCACGACCGCGACTCGGGTCCCGGCGATCACGCGGCTGAAGATGTCGCGGCCCAGCTCGTCGGTGCCGAACCAGTAGGTGCTGGATGGCGGCGCCAGTTGGTCGATGACGTGGATCTCGTTGGGATTGTAGGGCGTGAAGAGGGACCCAAAGATTGCGACCAGAATCAGCGCGACCAAAATGATGAGTCCGAACATGCCCTTGCGGTTGCGCATGAGTCGTCGAACGACCGCGAATCGTTCAGATTCGGCCAGGCTCCCGATCGTCGTAGTGCGCGCGCTGTTCCCGGTCTTGTCAGTGCTGTTTTCTTGTAATGAAAACGACATCTAGACTCCCGATCCGAAGGAGTTCATCATCGCGCACCTTCAAACTTGATAGCCGGATCGAGATAGGCATACGAGATATCGACGATGATGTTGGTCGCGAGAAAGATGATAACGACGAGCATCAACGTCGCTTGAACGACCGGGTAGTCGCGATTCAGGATCGAGGTCACGATGAGGCGGCCGATTCCGGGATAGGCAAAGACTGCCTCGGTGACCACGGCGCCGCCCAGAAGTCGCCCGAACTGGATCCCAACCGCGGTAACAACGGGGAGCAGTGCGTTGCGCAACGCATGATGAAATACGACGTTGCGCTCCATCAGACCTTTCGAACGGGCGGTCCGAACGTAGTCCATGCTGAGGACGTCGATCATCGATGAGCGCACAAACCGAGAGAAGACCGACAGGTTCGAGAGCGCGATCGTGATGACTGGCATCACCAGGTACTTCATGTTTGACGGCTGAAGTGAGCTCCCCTGACCGATTCCAGACGGTGGCAGCCAGTGAACACGCACGCTGAACAGCAGAATCAGCAGGATTCCCAACCAGAAGCTAGGGATCGCTAATCCAATGGAATTCAGTCCGGTGATGGCCAGATCACCAAAGCGATTCTGGCGGATCGCCGCGTAGATTCCCATCGGGAACCCGATGCCGATTGAAAACGCCAGGGAGACCAGCGCCAATCTCAGCGTGTTGGGGAACGCCTGGCCCACCAGCGTCGTGACCGGTCGATCGCTCTCCTGCGAGCGGCCCAAATTGAAGTGGAGTGTATCGGAGAGCCAGATGCCGTAGCGCACCGGAATTGGCTTGTCCAATCCCAGCCGAGCCCGTTCCGCCGCCACCTGTGCGTCCGTTGCCTCATTGCCCAACATCATCCGGGCGGGATCGCCCGGGGCGAGCGAGATGATCGCGAAAACGACGAGAGACGCCAGAAAGATGGTCGGCACGAGCAGCAGAATTCTCCGAAGCAGGAACCGTTGCATTACTCACCCTCGGGATGGCGGCGGGCTCTCCGACGACGTGGAAACGCCGGAGAGCCTCGTTCCGCGTTCAGGCCTTGCGGTCGACCGCGTATCCGCCGCTGGCTACTTGTTGAGCCAGGCGGTATCGATGAAGAGGTTTCCGCTCAGATCGTAGTGCACGCCCTCGACGCTCGTATTGAACGCCCATACGCGCGGGTTCGTCGCCACCTGAATGACGTGGCACGAATCGACCACGATCTGGTTGGTCTGCTGGTAAATATCTTTGCGCTTCGCCTCGTCCGTCTCGACGGCCCCTTGCGCCACGAGCTGCTCAAGTTGGTCATTCTTGTAGCCGAACTTGTTGGAGTCCCCGCCCCGATAGTTCGTCTGGGTGCTCCAGAAGATGGCCGGATCGCGAGTGGTGCGTGCGTTGAGCCATGGGTGCACGTCGTTGCCCAGAAGGTGCGCATCGCCGCCGATATCGTAGAACTTGGCGATTTCGACTTCGTTCACCGTAAGTTTGACGCCAATTTTCGCCAGGTCCGACTGCCAGATCAGACTGAAGAGCTTCATCTGCGGCCAGGTCGGGGTCACGTTGGTCGTCATTGACAGGTCAGTGACACCCGCCTGCTGCAGGAGTTGCTTGGCTTTGTCCAGGTCGAACGTGTGCGCCATGACCAGATCTTGACGATAGGCGAGCGATGCCGGGTCGTAGAACGGAGACGTGATCGGGTCGGAGACGCCGAAGAACGCGCTCTTGATCATGCCTTCTCGGTCGAGCGAATACGACAGCGCCTGCCGAACCTCTTGCTTATCGAACGGCGGCTTCATGACATTGACGAGCATGTTGAAGATCGATCCAGCGCTGCCAATGATGTCTACCCGGTACTTGCTGTCTGCCTTCAGGGGATCGACGTCGCTCATGCTCGTCACCTGAATGCCGTCGATGGTGCCCGACTGCAGGTTCGGCATCAAGGTTTCGGCCTTCTCCAGGCGTTTGAACATGAATTCGTCGAGCAGCGGCTCACCGTCACGGTAGAAGTCGCTGAATTTGTCCAGTTGGACGTACTGATTCTGGACCCATTTCTTGATGATGAACGGTCCGGTGGCGACTGGCGGTTTTTTGGTGAACGACACGTCGGTCGGATCATCGATGCGGATGGCGAACCAGTAGTCGAGGATGTCGGCGAAGTACGGAACTGGATTGCCGAATGTGAATTTCAGCGTGTACTGGTCCGTGGCTTCGACGTTGGTGATCGGTGCCAGTAATCCCTGCATCTTTTTGATAGTGGCGTTCTGCAGCAGAGTGTCGTCCTTCGTGTACTTGTACATGGTCACGAAGTCGTCGGCCGTGCACGGTTTGCCGTCCTGCCACTTGGCGTTCTGCTGCATCTTGACCGTGTACGAGAGCCCATCCTGCGCCATCTCCCACGTCTCGGCCAGGTCCGCGACAACCTTGCCGTCGCCGTCCTTGTAGGTGAGTCGCGAGAATGCCTGGTTGTATACGCCCATATTCGTCGCCGAAACGGTCCACGGATTGAAGTCGTTGAAGGAACCGCTCTCGGCGTAGTTCAGCGTTCCACCGGCCTTGCCAGCCACTGACGTTCCGGTCGCCGCCGCTTCTGTCGACGTTGAGGTTGCAACCGCGGCTGGAGTGCTGCTCGAACCAGTCGCCGGCGATGCTGAAGTTGTGGCTGTGCTCCCACCAGACGACGCTGTTGTTGGCGCGGTCGTCGGTGTGGATGATTTTCCGCCGCATGCGGCAAGGATCGCGCCGGCCGCGGCAAACGAAGACAGACTGATGAAATGACGTCGTGAAAACCGTGTGTTCCCGATATGTACGTCCCGCACCGTGATTACTCCTCCGCGTGAATTCCGCCACTCAGCGCTGAGTGCACCGGTTCGATTCCGTCCGTCGACAGTGCTGGCTGGCTTCTCACTGATTCGGCAACGTGATACCTGAAAGCCTCCTCCGCGAGGTCCGAGTCGCCACTCTCCAACGCATCAATGAGATATTGATGGCGCCGACGTTGATCGTCCGGATCGTGGCGCGCGCCGGGCGTGGATGCCGCCGCCGCGAGCCAGGTGAGCGGGTCAACCGCCGACCACATGCGACCGATGATCGGATTTCCCGCGATCTCGATCATCACCGCATGAAAGCGCGCGTTGAGAGAGACGGTCTGGATCCACTCCTTGCGGTTGGCAGCTTCGACCATCTCATCAACGATTTCCTCGAGGCGCAGCCGATCGTCAGGCGTGAATCGCACCGCCGCCTCGCGAGCAGCGTGACCCTCGAGCAGCTGCCGCGCGACGCGGATGTGCTCAATGTCGGCCACGTCAAGTTGAGCGATGAAGTTGCCGCGTCGGGGCTGGCGCACGATCAGATGATCGGACGCGAGGCGAGCGAATGCTTCTCGCACCGGCGAGCGGCTGATCCCGAGTCGTTGGGCGATCTCCCATTCGGTGATGCGATCGCCGGGCTTCATATCTCCGCGGTGAACGGCATCCACGATTTCGGCATAGACGACGTTATGAAGCGCGCGATCGGGCATCGGCGAGCGTTGAATCGGCTCTCGAAGACCTGCTTGGTCCACGGTGTACCTTCCAGTCGATTGTCGACAAACGACACTTGCATCATAGGAGTGGCGGTTTGAGCTGTCAAGAGGGGGCGAGGAAGCGGTGTGCGCTGGAATCTCGCTGGCCACGCTTCGCTTACGTGACGGTCGGCGCGCGGTGCAGGAGTCGCACGGCCAAACGTCAGGTGCGGCACGCACCAGCCACGCTTGGCCCACAACGAGCCCGCGATCGCCTCTGGAGGGATGCATAGAGAATGACTCGTTTGGTCGTTGCCGGTGGGGCGACATTTCTGCCGTTCGCGTTGACCATTGGCGGGCCTTGTTGGGCGCCATTCATGGCGCCTCTACCGACTGAAGTCAGAACAGTGGATCATCATTGTGCAGCGCGCTCTGACCGCGCCTTAGTCGTGGGGTAGCAACATGTTGTGGGACGACGAGTAATGCAAATCGACGAACGGATGAACCCGCTGTCGGCGGAGTCTACTGGCGCGCAATCGGGATGACTGCTGTCCGGCGTGTGGGTGCTACGATACACGTGAATGAGAGTCACGGAGGCGCAATTTGGAGTCATCCATGAACGCAGAAACCACATGCGAAGCGCCATCCAACAAGCACGTCTTCGTTATCAATGGCGCGGTTGCGGTGCTCGGTCTGGTCCGCGAACTCCTTCAGGAAGAGGCGTTCACTGTAACGACGACCAACTTTGTGCCGCAAACCTGGAATCAGATTGACGCGCTGCAGCCCGACTTGGTCATGGTCGACCTGGCCGTCGGGCAGACGCAGGGGTGGGACCTGTTGGAGAAGCTGAAGGGACAGTTGTCGACCAAGAACATTCCCGTCATCATTTTTTCGACCGATCCAAACCTCTTGGACGTTGCCGGGCAACAGTCGAGTCGTTTTGGTGGCCAACGGCTCATCGCGAAACCCTTCGATGTCGAGGAACTTCTGGTTGCGGTTCACGACCTGATCGGCCAATCCGGCGCGGATTGACTCGGTTCTTTCCCCGACAATGGCCAGTTCATACAAATTCGCCTAAGAGAACGTAGTGGCGAGGGCGCATGGGAGTCGAACCCACCGGCGAGGCTCGTCACCCCGCCCAACAGTTTTGAAGACTGCACAGGCCACCGGGCCCGATCCGCCCCCACAGATTCGAGACAACACCTTACCAGACGAGGGCATTACGCCTCAGCCGGTCCCGCGATCGATTGCGGCGCGCTTCTTGCCCGAACAGCCTTCTAGTTCTTCGCGTCGCGACGCCGCTCGTAGGCCGCTTCCATGAGCGTGTCGACGTCATCATTGGTGAAGAGATACGTCTGCGGATAACTATAGATGGCGCCGTTCGCGGTCTCCGCCCCCGCCACCTGGCCCTTAATCAGGAAGCCTTCGGGCGTTTCCACTACCACGATCTGCGTGAAGGCGTTGCTATCGAGATAGTTGCCGACGGCGCGAAATGCGTCCTCGTAACGCGTGCGAGATTTACCGCTGTGGTCAAGCATGCTGCCGCCCCTCTCTCGGGTATAGCCGGTGAGTTCCGCCGCTTGAGTCCGCCGCAGACACGCTATCTGATGCGGTGGAACTCGAAAAAGCCCTCATGGTGGTCGCTCGGGTCGACTCGCACGTCAACGACCGCTGGCTGACCGGCCGCATTCGCCTCACGGGCGCCCTCGAGCGCCGCCCGCAGGTCGTGACTGTCCTCGACTCGACGTGCCCAGCAACCGGCACTCTCGGCCAATTTGACGAAGTCGAACCGCGCGGTGAACTCAGTCGCGATGATGCGGTTGTCGAGTCCCTCGCGTTGCGTCCATTGTGGCCAGCCTAACGCGCCGTCGTTCAGTACCACCCAGGTCACGGGCGCTTGTTCCTGAACGGCCGTCGGCAGTTCGTGCAGCGCCATCTGAAACGCACCGTCTCCTGTCGTGCAGATCACCTGCCGGTCGGGGCAGGTCAGCTTCGCGGCGATGGCGCCACACACCCCCAGTCCCATCGCGGTCTGCTCGGCGGGCGGAACCAGACATCCTGGATTCAACACCTGATAATACGGCCAATAGTAGGCCCAAAGGTCCTGTCCTCCGTTTTCGAGAACGAGAATGGTGTTGTCCCCGAAAACATCGTTCAGCTCGTGAACGATTCGCTTGCCCATGACGGGAGAGGAATCAATCGACGCGTCGTCCGCCATCTCATTCAGCGCTCGCTTGCGGCGTGCAACCAGATCGTCGACGCGTTTCGTATTGGCCGTGATCCCGCGAGCTTGTGCGGCCCCGGCGATTTGGCTCAGAGCGAGGCCGGCGTCTGCTTGTATGGCGACATCCGGGATCCAGTTCCGCCCAAATTCAAACGGATCGATGTCGATCTGGACGAACTTGGCTCCCTCCGGGAAGTATTGGAAGACGCCGGACTGAAACTCCTCCATGCGTGAGCCAAGGGTAATCAGGAGATCAGCCTCCTGATATACGGAGCGCGGGTACTGGGTGCGGTAGAGTCCCACCGATCCAGCGAACATCGGATGAGATTCCGCGATGATGCCGCGCCCGGCCGGAGTGGCGAGCACCGGAATGCCGAGACTGTCGGCGAAAGTTTCCACTTCGGCGAAGGCGCCCGAGAGGACGGCTCCTCCACCACACACCAGTACCGGTCGCTCGCTCTGCTCGATCAGATCCACGGCCTCGTTGATCTTATCGGGATCGGCGGCCGGACGAATGGACCGATCCGCAGGTTGATAGTCGGGCATCTCGACTGGTTGGAGCGCAATGTCAGCTGGAATCTCGACGTAAACCGGGCCAGGCTTTCCGGATGTCGCGATCGAGATTGCTCGACGGATCGTCCAACCGATGCGATCTGCTCGTTCGAGCGTTACCGCCCATTTGGTGATTGGCCGCATCATGCCCAGTTGATCGGTCTCCTGAAAAGCTCCCATTCCTTCGGTCGTGGTTGGCGCGCGAACGCTGAGAGCAAGAACCGGCGTGCAACCAGAAAAGGCCTCCAGGATTCCAGGAACCAGATTGGCGACTCCGGGACCGGGCGAGCCAAAGCAGCAGCCAATTCCACCGCTGACCCGGGCGTGTGCCATCGCCATGAACGCGCCGGACGTTTCATGCCGAACGAGGATCGCGCGCACACTCTTCGAATCGTAGAGTTGGTCGTAGAGGTGCTTCGGATTTCCAGGTAGTCCAAAGACGAACGGGACTCCCTCTGTCTCAAGGGCCTTGACCACCATTTCCCAGGCATTCATCTTCATGCGAACGCTGCTCCTCCCCAGGGAATCTTCGACTATTTTCGCGTGACCGATTGGCGTTCTCAGGCTGGCCCTATGGTACTTGATTCGTGCACTGATCCAAGAGAATCCGGCCGGTCGTTGGTCGGTCCGGCGGGCGAAGAGTAAAATTACTCGGATGGGCGTCGTTTCGATTTGACAGACCGTGGGGACTCAGTGCTGCCAGCACGCATCGATGAGCTCGAACGGGTCCAGCTCGAGCTGGAAATCCTCCGTGCAACCCGAGCTTCCACACAACTACGACAACTTCTCGCTGAAGAAGAGACCGAACAGCAGGGCCTTCGTCGCAAGCTCGATGAGCGGCTTGGCCCGCTTCGGGGCGAATCCGACCGTCTCCGGGCCGAGGTCGAACGCATGGAGGCGCGCCTAGAGCGCCTCTCCTTCGTTGGTCGTTCGCTCTCCGACGATGAGCTGGATCGAGAAGAAGAAAAGAGTAGGGCCGAAGAAGCGGCCTGGTGGGCCGAGTGGCGTCACCGGCGCACAACTCAGCAGGAGATGCGAGGTGAAGTTGTCAATCGCAGCACGAATGATGACATCACCCTGCGTCAGCTGTACCGGGCGCTGGCGCGGCTGGTCCATCCCGACTTGGCCGAAGATTCACGCGATCAGGCCCGGCGCGAGACGGTGATGCGTATGGCCAACGCGGCGCGTGACGCCGGAGACGTGGAGCAGTTGCGAAGATTGCTTGCTATCTGGGCGCGTCCGGAGGATGGGCCACGTCCGCGGGAGCTCGATGCTATGCGGGCGCGCATCGCGCAACTGCGCGTCGAGATCGGCGAGCTGCGCCGGCAGTTGTCGCAATCACGCAAGACGTCGCTCGGCACCCTGCTGCGTCGCGGTGAGGCCGACCTCCGTCAATATCTGCGTGTTGAAGAGGTCCGTTTGCGTCGTGAGCTGGCGACATTCCGACTGCGCCGTCGTCGCGTGCTCCGGCAGTTGGAAGAGCGACGCCGGGGACTGAACGTCTCCGGCGGGCAGTAGTCATCTTGAGTTTCATCGCCGAGCTGATTGAACTCAGCCTCTCGATTCAGACAAAATAGCGGTAGAGCGCGTCTCCCGCTTTTTCGGTTATGTCGTCGGGAACGCTAGGATCAGTCAGCAGATCGGTGAATGTGCCGAGCAGCGGCGGTACCTCCCGCTCCTGCTTACTAACTGGCCGATCCACCGCGTGCTGTAGGAAGCTGATAGTTCCCTCTTCTGTGGCGAACTTGCGCTTGTAGCGGACCAGTCCTTCCTGATCCCAGTCGCTCAGACCAAGATCCAGGAAGCTGAGCCCGCGCGCTTTGGCGAGCTTCATCCCTTCCCAGATCAGCAGATCGGTCGGTCTATATTCGAGATGCTCGGCCGAGGAGGCGCTGAACTTGTAATAGAGGGTCGATCCCCAGATCAGGTACATCACAGAGCCGACGACTTCACCATCGGCTTCGGCCAACATCAGCGCCGCGAGATCTGCTTCCGAGAAGATATTCCAGATGTTCTGGAAGAAACGATACGGTTGAGCGAGCAGTCGGTATTTGTATTTGCGAATGCCGAGATGGAGCTTAAAGAAGGAGCGCAAGTCCTCCTCGTTCTCGGCCAACCGCGTGGTCAGCCCGAGCTTTTCCGCCTTGCGGATGGCTCGTCGGGCGGAGGCGTCGATGCGCGCCCAGTGATCGTCGATGCTACCGTCGAGGCTAATCCCGTGCCATTTGGCGCGCTTAGGCTGCGAAAACTCGGAATCGCCAAGCGGTACATCATTGTGCAGACAGCGCATATTGATTGGGTTACCAGAATCGAGGAGCGGACCGCGCAGCGCGCTCCATTGTTCCCAGTCGGACGCGATGGGGTCACAATAATCGGAGAACGGGAGTGACACGACGCGTTCCCCGCGAATATCGGATATCTCAGAGAAATGCATTCCCGCGGCGGGTTTGCCGTCGTCGTCGATGAGGATGTGAGCCGCAATCTGCATGTCATATGTCTGCTGCAGCACGCGGATCCACAAAGGCGAATGGAAGAGACCGGCGTTGTTTCGTTCGGTGAGTTCGGTCCAGAGCGGGTCGGCGAGCGGATCGATCCGCTGCATGTTCAAAGTCTGGCGCATCACACTCCTCGAGTCTCATGTAGCACCCTATTCAAGCGTCTTTTCGAGTATTGCCGCGAGCAGTACTGGCTTGTATGGACCGAAGGTCCTGTTGGTTTCCCGGCGTACACCGATACACCCGGCCGACTCAGTCCACAGTGAGTAGAGAACCAAACCGGCCCTCGGAGCGCGGTTCGCGCACAGCAGGCATAATCGGGGCAATGATTTGCGACAGGCATGTTGGAGGATGCGTTTGTTTCGAAGCCGCGGGAAAGGTCCATCGCTCAAGGAAATTTCCGGAAACATCTATTCTGAAAAACTGCCGGGCGGGAATTTGATCCTCGCAGTACTCGATCGCGAGTTGATGACCTGGAGCGATCGCGGAGGGGCAAGCCGCCACTATGGCGATTGCTGGTCCAACTTCGTGGCGGGTCATTTGTCGCATTTGATCGGATCTGAGCGACCCACGGGGCAGGGCAAATCGTTCACGCTCGAGACAATCGTGCGGTTGGACGACGATGATCGCATCGCCATTCAGGCGGGCCGGCACAAGCTCACCAACCCCGACTTTGTCCTTTTCGGGCGAACTTCAACTAACGAGCCGATCTTGCAGGCGGCCGACTCCAAATTCTCGGTGGATACGATCAAGCCGGCCCAGGTCAGCGCCGACGCGCTGCAAGCGCTGCTCGACGTCGAAAACGGTTTGGTCCGGGCCACGTTGGAGCAAACCATTCAGGACCATCACGTCGCGACAGCGGCAGTCATACGCGGTATCTTCATCAGCCCGACCGGCCCGCATACCGATTTCTTCTTGCCACGTCTGCTGAGCGACACACGAACGGAGGTCGCGCGCTCGCAAATCGAGCTCGTCGACGTCGACCCAGGCAAGCTGTTTGGAGGTCTCGACGAAGCCAGGCTGATCGGCCCGCTTGCCCGTATTGACCGCTTACCGGCGTCTCCGCGTGAACACCTTCTTTCGGCGATGTATTACCTGCGCGTCGCGTGTGCATGCGTTTGGATGTGGGTGGAGGAGAGGACTCCGCTGCTTTCCGACAATGGCGCTCCATCACCTGATTTCGCCGCCGTTCTTCAACAAGTCGAGGAGAGGGCTCCCAGCGCTGAATCGGCGTTCCACGTGGCTTCGAGCTGGTATGAGAGCGTCGATGAGGTCAGCCGGAATCGCAAGTCCTTGACGGAGGTCATGTCGTTGCCAGTTCGCATGAGTGAGATCCGCAAGCTGGTGGAATCGTCAGGATACGGCGACGACCGCCGCAAAGTGCGAACGGTGCGTGCGCTGCTCGATCAGGCGTATCGGCGCCGCGTGTTCGAGGAACTGGGTGAGATCCCGGCGACTCCGGACGAGCCAATGCCGGAGGTGCTTCAGAGAGCCGCGTCGGTCTCCAGGTCGCTGCGGTCGGAGATGCGCTCGCTGGCGTCAATCTACCTCGATGAAATTGCCGCCGCGGATGAGGCCTCGCACGCCGACGCCTAATACATCGATCGTCTACTGAGTCGAACGGATGCGCCAAATAGCTCAGCGGCTCAAATGGTAGGGAACGCTGGTCACGGCAATGCCCGGATGGCTCCAGAGCGCCGTGCGTAGTCTCCACGCCGTTTGGTTGTGCAAGAACAGTTCGTAAAGGTGAACCGGCACGAATTCGGGGAGAACTACCGTCAGCGTCGTCCCACCTTTTTCCTGGTGTAGTTGCTCAATGTAGTTGACCAGCGGTCCGAGTAGCTCGCGATACGGCGACTCGATGATGACGAGCGGCAACTGGAACCCGGCTTCACCCCACTTGGCCCTCAGAACATTCGCTTCCTCGATGTCGTCGGAGATATGTACCACCGTGACGTCACGCGAGACGTTCTGTGCATAGTCGATGGCGCGCACCGCAGCCCGATTCAACGTGTCGATCGCAACCACGACAGCCGAATCTCGCGTCCAGGTTATTGGCCGATTGCGAATCTGCCGCGCGTTCAATCTGAGCTGTTCCGAGACGCTGTCATAGTGCCTACGAATGCCCAGCAGCGCCATGATGATGATTGGCAGCAGCATCAGGATGATCCAGGCGCCACCGAGGAATTTGGTCGTGATGATGATAATAGCGACCACGCCGGTGGTTAGCGCGCCAAAGCCGTTGATCAACATGGCGACGTTGTTTCGCTTTACCTTCTCTGCTTTCCACCAGCGTAACGTCATACTCGCCTGAGATAGCGTGAAGGAGATGAAGACTCCGACAGCGTAGAGCGGGATCAGGCGTGAGACGTTGGCGTTGAAGATGACGACCAAAATGGCCGATGCGACCGCCAGAACAACGATTCCGGTCGAGTAGCCGAGGCGATCGCCACGAAACGTGAATTGGTGCGGCAAGAACCGGTCACGTGCCAGGAAATACGAAAGTCGTGGGAAGTCCGCGAAACTTGTGTTGGCGGCCAGCAGCAAGATGCCTGCTGTCGCCGCCTGAATGAAGTAGTAGAAGGGGGACGTTCCCGCGATGACGCGAGCAAGCTGAGAAACGAGCGTTTGATCCGCCACCGGAGCGAGGTGGTAGTGGCGTGCGAGGAACGTGATGCCGAGGAACAGTGACCCTAGAATCAGTCCCATCGCGACCAACGTCTTGGCTGCGTTCTCGTCTTGCGGTTCCTTAAACGCTGGTACTCCGTCAGAAATCGCCTCAACACCTGTGAGCGCGGCGCAACCGGAAGCGAATGCCTTCAGAATCAAGAAGAGCGTCAGCGATTGTGACGCAGCCGGGATCTTGTCGACGATTCGGTGCGGGGTGATGCCGATGCCAATCCATGACGCGAAGCCCAGCACGAGCAGGATCGACATGCCGGCGATGAAGAGGTAGGTCGGAACGGCAAATATGCGACCGCTCTCGCGCAGTCCGCGCAGGTTGGCAATCGTGATGAGGATGATCGCGACCACCGCGATTTCGACGGCAATCCCTCTGGTACGCTCGACGGCCGAGGTTATCGCGGCCACACCAGCCGAGATACTCACCGCAACAGTCAGAATGTAGTCGGTTAAGAGTGCCGACGCAGCCAACAAGCTCGGCGCTCTGCCAAGGTTGTCCTTGGTAACGATGTATGCTCCGCCGCCTTGTGGGTACGCATGAACGGTCTGCCGGTATGAGAAGACGACGATGGCGAGCAGTGCGGCAATAGCAATGCCGATAGGGATGACGTAGTTATAGGCCAGCGACCCCGCCAGAACGAGAATCAGCAGGATCTCTTCGGTCGCATAGGCGGTGGACGACAGCGCATCGGAAGAGAAGACCGCCAGCGCCTGGATCTTGCTCAATCGCTGATGGATAGCCTCTGAGGTTTCGAGAGGCTTGCCGATGAGGACAAGTCGGAGGCGCCGCATGAGCCTGCCGAACTTCGTCTGAGGCATCGTCGGTTCGGCAACGAAGTAATAGGAACTCTGGGGAGCTGTGGGAAGCTCGTTCGAACGAACTAACCGTACGTAACGGTCGCCCGGCCGTTTCCCACGCACCGTTGCAGGATGATGCTCCTGTGACCCGTCCGAGTGCTCGTCGTTCGGCCGATCCTCATTACCGTTCGTAGGTTCTCTCCCCATATTTACGCCCTCCGGGCGCAAAAGCCTCGAACGATCCTATCTCACGGATCAGCCAAATTCAAACAGACGTTAGGTTGATTATGTTCACGGCCGCGATAAGGAGAATCCGCGTCTGTTTGCGAAAATACTCGCTAAAGATGCATTACTTCGGTATGAATGTCGGCCAGAAATCCTGACTGCAAGTTCTGTTCGATGAAATTGACAACGTGCTGTACGACCTCGTCGCAATGCTGGGCCGAATTCGACACTGCCACGATCCCCAATGTTGCCGATTGCCAGAACTGTTGGTCGTCGACCTCGGCGATGGCAACATCGAAGCGGGCGCGAACGCGCTGGGTCATCGAACGCACCACCCGGCGTTTGTCCTTCAATGAGTGTGATTCCGGTATATGGATCGTGACTTGCCCGATTCCCAGGATCATACCCATCGTCTTGGCCCGCCGGAATCAGATGACATTGTGCTCCTGCGCGAGCTCACCCGATTCAAATCGATCGGGAGAAAATGCGCTGATGTCGACGGTCGTGGCTGTGCCATCGAGAACCACTTCGGCGATGCAGCGTCCGATTGCCGGGCCTTGCATATAGCCATGCCCACTGAACCCCGACGCAACCACCACACCACCGACGCCTGATACGTATCCGAGGACCGGATTGTCGTCGGGGGTGATCTCGTAGAGTCCTGCCCATCCACGACGCACGCGCGCATCTTCAAATATCGGGGCGAGACGGCAGAGCTCCGTGACGGTGCGCGTCATCCAGTCGTCGTCGACAGTGCGGTTGAAGCTGCTTGGCTCGTCTGGGTTCGACATGCCGAAGAGGAATCCACCGCTCTCAGGATGAAAGTAGAGGCCGGTCGAAAACTCGATCGTCATGGGCACGCGAGATGGCACGGCCGGAAACGGTTCTGTCACGAAGCTCATGCGGCGATAGGGAAGGACTGGAATGTCGAGACCTGCCATCTTTCCGACTTCGCCGGCCTGCGCCCCGGCCGCGATGACGACCGTGTTGGTCGAAATGCTCCCTTGAGATGTTTCTACGGCGGTCAATCTTCCGGCCTCTACCGTCAGGCCGGTGACTGGAGTCTCTTCGACGATCTCTACTCCAAGCGCGCGAGCCCGCTGAGCGAATCCCATGGTTGAGGAATACGGATCGGCCCAACCATCGCTGCTGCAGAACGTGCCCGCAAGAACGCCGTCGAGCTTCACCGCCGGGTTGAGTTCTGCGATCTCGCTCGTGCTGACGAGCCGAACCGGTACGCCCATGCTTTGCTGAAATTCGAGATTGGTTCGGAAGACGTCGATCTCGGACTCCGACGTCAGTAGAAAGAGGTATCCCTGCTGATGAAAGGCGATGTCGATTCCGAAGAGTTCCTTGAAGTTCTGCCAGACGTCCAGGCTGTATCGTGAAAGCTCGATATTGGCTTTGGTCGAGAATTGGAGTCGGATGCCTCCGGCGGCGTCCGCGGTCGCACCGCGACCAATCTCATCCTTCTCGATGATCACGATGTCGCGCATACCGCGAGAGGCCAGGTGGTAGGCGATACTGCAGCCGGTGATCCCAGCGCCGACGATCACGACTTCGGCGGTGCGCTTCAACGTCGACTCACCTTTCGTTGGTTCAAGTCTTCCGATCGCCGAGAGAGAAGAATTGGCATGCGTCGGCGTCTGGCGAGTATAGCATGGGCTTTGGTGCGCACAGATTCGGCAACCGGTTGCCGACGATTCGTGCTAATCTGCGATCTTGAAGCGCGTCAATGGAGAAACGGCAGAGCATAGCGAAGGGCTGGATCTGTGTCCCAACAAGCCGATCGATACAACCTCTTCATTTCGTCCCCGATTGAACCCGAATTCGTCGAGCAGATACGAGCCGTCGATCCGGATCGAGTGGAAGTCGTCTACGAGCCAGACCTCTACCCGCCGACTCGATACGTTGCCGACCACCACGGTCCGTCTGGTTTTCGGCTCACAGGAGGCGCTGAAGAGCGCTTTTACGATCGTCTGCGCCAAGCCGATTTCCTGCTCGATTTCCCATTCCAAGTTCCACCGGGGGCAAAAATCTTGGACGTTTCGCCAAACCTCCGGTGGGTTCAGACGACCAGTGCCGGAGTGGGGCAGCAGGTCGTCAAACTCGGATTGCAGGATTCGGAACTGATCATCACCACGTCGAGTGGCGTCCACGCGCGTCCACTGGCCGAGTTCGTCTTCCTGGCGTTGCTGTCTCACGTCAAGCTGCTGCCGCGTCTGCAGCGCGACCAGCAGGCGCACGTTTGGGACCGGTTCTGTTCGGATGAGCTAGACGGCAAGACGTTGGCGATCGTGGGACCGGGTAGGATTGGTCGACAAGTTGCCCAAATCGCGCGTTGCTTCAATATGCGTGTCCTCGCGATGGGACGATCGGGCGGTCCGGAACGAGCGGCGCTGCTCGGAGTCGACGAGGTCTACACTCGTGAGGGCTTGCATGACATGCTCGGTCAGGCAGACGCGGTGGTGCTGAGCTGTCCGCACACGCCAGACACGGAAGGATTGATGGACGCCGCCGCACTTGATGCGCTCAAGGATGGCGTCATGTTTGTAAATATTTCGCGCGGGCAGGTAGTCGATCACGCCGCACTCCTCAAGCACCTGCGGTCGGGGAAAATCGCGTTCGCTGGACTGGATGTCTTTGATACGGAGCCTCTCCCCGCAGACAGCCCGTTCTGGGATTTGCCGAACGTTATGATCAACCCGCATTCGGCGAGCACGGCCTTCAGTGAAAACCAAAAGATCACCGATCTGCTCTGTCACAACCTTCGTTGCTACCTTGAGGGACGATTCGACGACATGCACAACGTGCTTGACAAGCAGCGTATGTATTGATCGTGGACGACCTGGATGTCGGAACATTGCGCGTGCTCCCCTTCAATCGGGCTGCGGGCGCATATCAGCTTGCCGCGACTGAGGCGGTCATCGACGCAGTCGGTGATGGCGAGGCTCCGGCGACGTTGCGCATGTATTCCTGGTCGCGCGATGCGGTGATCCTGGGCGTCGGTCAGCCAGCCGCTCAGCTCGACCTGGATGCCTGCCGCGAGGTGGGTTGCGAGGTCTTACGGCGCATCTCGGGAGGGACTGCGGTCTTTCACGACGGGAACACCGTCAGCTTTCAGCTTGTCCTTCCCGAAGGGCATCCATTCCTCAGTGACGACATACATGTGAACTACCAACGAATTGCTGAGATCGTCGTCTCGATGCTGGCATCACTCGGAATAGCGTCTCGATGGGCATCGATCGAAGAAGCGCGCGCCGATCGTGCACCGGAAGGACTCGACGGGATTTGCTTCTCGTCGTTGGCTCCGTTTGAGGTCGTGACTGGCGACAAGAAGCTGGTCGGTTTGGCCCAGGTACGTCGTCGCAGCGTTTCGGCGCTTCAGGGGATGCTCTATCTGCGCAACCGACCGGAGCTTTCGGCGCGACTCGTCACTCGCGACATGGACAACCGCGGTCTGTTAACCCGTCGCCTGGCCGAACGAACAACCGACTTGAACACCGCGTCAGGTCGCGACGTCTCAGCCGAGGAGGTGGTCGAGCGCTTCCGGAGTGCGGTGGTTGACGCGCTGCGATCGGACGTGGTCGAAGCTCCATTGACGTCCTACGAAGAGGCGCGGGCGCGAGATCTCGAGCGAGAACGCTATGCCAACCCCGAGTGGACATTTCGTCGCTGACGTGTCGAACGCGGCCGTCAACCAGCCGCTTCGCTGACTACCTGTCTGTGCCGCGGCTTGCGCGGCACACGCTTGTGACCCGGATGCTTCCAGAAGTAGACGCCGTTCAGCACGGAAGCGAGCACGATGGTGACGGCATAGACCACGAACGTCAGCTGATAGCCCCGACCAACAATGACTTCACCCGCAACGAGACTCGACATCGCGTAGCCCAGGTTCCATGCGGCGCTGCGCAGACTGAAGGCGTTGGCACGCGCTTTCGGTGGGAGCACGTCGGAGATAAAGCTCGAATCGATCGGCCAAGCCATGCTGATCGAAGTCGACCGCACGATCTGAGCGGCGACGGCGTAGCCCATTTGCGGGTTGAACGCAAGCAGCAGATACAGTGGCGCGGACGCCATGCGCACGATCATGCTGGCAACCAGTGCTCCGAGCCTTTTGTACATGGCTGGTGCCAGGAGTCCGACAAGCGCTGCGACGACCCCGGCAACCGAGAAGACGATGCCTATCTGACTCGGCCGCGACCCGATCGATTCGAGGAAGACGTTGACGAATGGCACCACCGCGCCAGATCCGAGGCTCATGATGAGACCGATCATCACAAAAACCATCATGTCTCGTCGCGTGCGTTTGGTCGCCGTCGGCATTTCGACGAAGACCGCTGTCTGCGCTACTTCATAGTTCTCCTGATCGCGTATGTGTCGCATCAACCACAACGGGATCATGCCCGATGTGGCCAAAATGATGCCGATCAACAAGGTGAAGCGATAGGCCGAAACACTTTCGATGCGCATCGCGAAGAAGATCGAAAGGACGCGCGGTGACCAGCCGCCGACCAGGCTGCCGAATGTCGTGGCAACTGAATTTAGGGAAAAAGTGATAGCCGCCGCCATGGTACGCTGCGCTGGAGTGGTCCACTCAACGATGAATGGCATGACCGGAACCGACATAAAGGCGAGCGCTGCGCCATTGACCGCCGAAACCGCCAGAATTGGCGTCGATGTAGCCAGGATCGCGAGCAAGGCTGAGGTGGCGAGAAAGAACATCGTGCCGTAGGTGGTGCAGCGCCAGGAACCATAGCGATTGATGATGATGCCGATGACGAGGGCCGACAAGCCCATCGCAACCGTCTGCACGGCATTGAACGTGCCGATGAAATCTTCTTTAAACGAGATTTGGACGAGGTACAGGTTGTAGATGAGGATGAATACGCCCACGCCAATGTTGACGAGCAGCGTGTACAGGAGATATAGCCGCATCTCTCGCGAGAGTCGCGCGATCCCGCCGATGTAGCGATGCACCAAACTGCCCTTCGCGCAGTCGACGACCACGACCTGAGCTCGCCTCGGTCCCTTGAAGCGACCCATCTGCGTCGCACTTCCCGAGCAGGGAGCGGCACATTATATAACGCGCATTCGCGGCTGTCGTGCTCGTCAAAATTAACGTGTTGTTGTGTGACCTAGTCTGAATCAACGGGCTACGCCCGGACCGGTAAGTCATTTCGGAGGTGAACTTGGAAAGCCACAATCTGGCGAGAGAGATATACGAACTATTCACGGCACGTCCCGCCGGGCTATTGTCCGACATTGACGGGACGCTGGCGCGAATCTCCCTCGATCCGGCCGCTGCCGAAGTCGACCCGGTGATCAAGGCGTCGCTCCTCCAGCTTGTGCACCATGTCGATGTCCTGGGAGTAGTTACGGGTCGCGCGGCGTCCGAAGCCGCTCGTCTGGTCGATATTGACGGCGTGATCTGGCTTGGCAATCACGGTATGGAGCGGTTCGAAAACGGAGAGGTCATCACTTCACCGGCGGCGCTGCCATTTGAGAAGCCGCTCAAGCGAGTGCTGGATGAGGCTCGATCGCGGCTCGACGATCCTCTCATCTATTTCGAAAACAAAGGTGTGAGCGGATCGATCCACTATCGCAACACGACCGAGCCATCGGTTGCACACCAGCAGATCGTCGAAGTCGTTGAGCCGCTGGTGCAACGGGAGGGCCTGCGATTGTCGCAGGGCCGTATGGTCGTCGAGCTGCGGCCGCCGGTGCCGCTCAACAAAGGCACCGCGTTGCGCGGCGTCGTGGAGCAATTCGGTCTGAAGTCGATTCTCTTCATGGGTGACGACGTCACGGACCTGGATGCCATGCGCGCGGTGACGGAACTCCGCGACGCAGGGCAGATCAACGGACTATCGATCGGTGTCGTCGGTCCCGAGACTCCTGATCAGGTGACCGAAGAATCAGACCGCGTTGTCACCGGCATCGAGGGGATCTGCGAATTGCTCGCAAACGTGGTGGAACTCTACGCCCACTCGCCCGGCCAACGCGGTGAGTGACCTTCGTGGGTCGGCCAGCGCTCAGACCGCGTCGAGCGGGTGCATCGGACGCGGAATGCGCTCCCAGTTGAAGTAGTGAAACAACGGCGTAGAGATGCCGGGAGTCGACGTGACGAGAATCTCGCCCGCTGTTGGGAAGGATTCTCCCAGCCGTGAAGTCCGCTTGACTCCGACGATTTTCTTCTTCGCCAGTTGGACTCCGAGCGCCTCGAACAACTTCTCGTTGATTTCGGCTGGAGCGCGCTCCGACAGGATCACGTCGATCTGCCCTCCATGTCGCCCCTGCACATCGAGCACGACCGCGCGGCCCGTATCGAAGGTGGATTGGTCCGCGGTAATGAGAGGCCCGCTCGCGATCCGGCGGATCCGCGCGGTGACGTTTACCGGATAGCCTGCTCGTCGATCGAACGATCCGCCGATGTCGATCTTGATTTCGGTTCCCACTCCGGATTCGATGGCCGCCGCGACTCCCGCGGGATCGACAACCAGTCCAAGTGCGGCGTCAGGCGCTCCGAGATCGATTAAGGCCCACAGCAGCCCAGTGCCATCACCGGTCGCTCCAAACATGGGGTCGTCCGACACATCCGCGATGACGACCTTGTCAGATCCGATGAGCATGGCGTCATGGATGGCGACTTCGACATTTGGTGGCGACCAACCAAACGCCTCACGCTGATCCCAAATTGAACGCTGCAGTCGCTCCGAAAAGCCCGCGGCAAGTACGCGATCTCCGTCAGTAGTGACGGTGACGCTCATGCCTGCGTGTGAAACGTCAGCGAACGGAAATCCTTCAAAGATGCTGACGTCGACCACCGCAGGTTGACCGATGAATTCGACGGCCATCTCCCTCGCCGATGCTACGGCCTCGGCAGCCCTGTTCGGTCCCATCGGCGTGAGTATCCGCAGCTTACGCATCTCGGTCACCGGGTGAATCGCGCGCTCAACCAACGACAAAGCACATTCAGCCATCACCGTCGCCTTCCGTTCGGCGGCTGTGTTGTCGGTGAAGTCGACGCCGATGGCCAGGTCCACCGAACGCACGATCTCTTCGCTCAAATTGGCCCAGTGACTGAACGCGGCCAGGATCGGCGTGTTGGCGCCGACGGCGGCTCTCGCCGCTTCGATCAGGGGAAGATCGGCCGACGCGAAGTCCGCGCTCGTCATCGCTCCGCTCAAGACCAAAACGACGGCGTCGAACGTGCCCTTGCTTCGGTCAAGGGCGTTCACGAGCTTATCGCTCAAGGTGGCGATCGTGTCGGCACGTACCGAACCGTTCGCGCGGGCGACGAGGTTGAGCGAAGAAGCGACGACGATATTTTGCGCGTGAGCCGCCTCGGCGAAGGCATCGACGAATCGCTGAGTTCCATAGGTGTCGCTTGCGGGAAGGCTGTCGGCACCTCGAACGTTGAATTCAAAGAAGTCGTCGATCCCGGTCGACTGCCGAGTGAATGTGTTTGTCAGTTGAAAAACCACGGCGAGCGCGATACGCGTCAAAACGAACTCCTCAAATTTGGACCGGTCGTAAACGGTGGCGGCACGCCGACAACTTCAACGTTTTGGTACTCAAGGCAGCCGTTTCGGCGGTCAATTACGGCGAATTGGTTTGATAAGATCCACGTGCAAGCTCATTCTTCTTGAGCTTCCTGCAGTGAGGAACACACACCATATGAACTTATCTGATTCACAACGTCCCGCCAGTCCGCAAGCTGCATCGGATCATGAACCACAGCTTTGCACCGTCTGCCAGAATGATCTCGCGGATGACCGCCAGTTCGCCAGATACGGCGTCTGTTCGCGCTGCGGACAACATTACCGCATAACCGCCAAACAGTGGATCGAGCTCATTGCCGACCATGATTCCTTTGAAGAGTTCAGTCGTCACCTCGTCTCGGTCGACCCTCTCGTCTTTTCCGACCGGCTTCCATACCGAAAGCGCGTTCTCGACGCTCGAGAGCAGACCGGTTTGACCGAGGCTGCCGTCGATGGCACTGCACGTGTGCGCGGACAGCAGATCGTATTGATGGTGCTCGATTTTCGCTTTCTCGGGGGCAGCATGGGATCCGTCGTTGGAGAAAAGGTAACGGCCGCCTTCGAACGAGCGATCGACAAGAAGGTGCCGATCGTGACGGTCGCGGCATCCGGCGGCGCCCGTATGCAGGAGGGCATGCTCAGCCTGGTGCAGATGGCCAAAACCGCCGCCGCGGCCAAGCGTGTGCATGATTCGCACGTTCCCTTCATTTCGGTTCTCACTCATCCGACCACGGGCGGGATCTACGCGAGCTTTGCCAATCAGGGAGACATCATCCTGGCGGAACCCAAAGCGCTCATCGGATTTGCCGGACCGCGGGTGATTCGGGAAACGTCCGGGCGAGAGGAAGTCACGTCCCATTCGTCTGAGTTTCTCTATCAGCATGGGTTTGTCGATCAGGTCGTGGAACGGACACGGCTACGTGACACGCTCGCCACGATCCTACGCATCGTGAATGCGCGCGGGCCGGTCAATCGCGAAGAATCGCGTTCCACGTCGCCGCTCGAACGCAGCCAGCGTCCTGCCTGGGAGACCGTGCAGGTCGCGCGGCACCCCGATCGACCGACGACGCTCGACTACATACGCCGCATCAGCCCGCAATTTGTGGAGCTTCATGGCGACCGGAGCTTTGGCGAAGATCCTGCCATGGTTGGCGGATTAGGAGAAATCGCCGGACACGGCGTCGTCTTCGTCGGTCACGAGCGTGGCCACGGAGAAGCCGAGCGGAGGGGCGGACAGGCGCTGCCAGAGGGCTATCGCAAGGCGATGCGTCTAATGCAACTGGCGGCTCGGCTGCGTCTCCCAGTCGTGACTCTCATCGATACGCCCGGGGTCTATCTCGGGGAAGGTTCTGAGGAGCGAGGCATCGCCATGGCGCTCAGCGAAAGCCTGGCCTTGATGAGCGTGCTCCCCGTTCCGATAGTGGCCGTTATCATCGGCGAAGGCGGCAGCGGTGGTGCCGTCGCGCTCGGGCTCGCTGATCGCGTCATGATGCTCGACCATGCTGTCTACAGCGTGATCGCTCCTGAAGGGGCCGCGGCTATCCTCTATCGTGACGCGTCGCGGGCCCCTGAGGTGGCTGAATCGCTGAAGATCACCGCGGCAGATTGCCTCAAGCTGGGAGTCATCGACACTGTCGTCCCGGAACCAGAAGGTGGCGCGCATCTCGATCCGGATTTCGCCGCGGCGCTACTACGAGATGCTCTAACCGACACACTGTCGAATCTGATCGACGTGTCGGGCGAGAAGCTCGTGCGGGACCGCTATCGCAAGTTCCGGCGCATGGGTCAGCACAACACCTATCTGCGCGAATTGGTCTCGCATGAGGCAACCGACCTGATCTCTCGGGTGACTGGAACGTTCGACACGCTGCGTGATCTACTTCCGTTCGGAGACGATGAGAACGAGCCGGAGGCCGAAGCGGCCGAGGAGCCCGCGGACGAAGCGGCGCCGCAGACGCGATCCGGCGAAGCGTCGGCCCAGACATAGTTGCCCACTGGCCTTGCAAGTTGCACCTGTTGACGCACACGACGGTTGCGTTATCTCTTATCATTGACGGATTCAAACAGGTGGAGTTGCGCGGGATGATCGAAGGGCGAAATCAGCGGCGCGAATTCGTGACCTCTCGAGATACGTCGATGATTCCGCGCTCGGCCTCATTGAGCAATTTCTGATCGACGATCGGAGATCTGGTGCCCGACCTGTCGACTCCTCGAGCGAAGCGGGCGATGCTGGTTGCGGCGGCGGCTGTGGTCGTCGGATGGGTCGTGTGGCATGCGCGCGGAGCGCTGACACCGTTCATCATCGGCGCGGTCGTCGCATATCTGCTCGCGCCAATTGTCGATCTCGTACACCGCAACCTACACATGCCGAGCAGGCTTTCCGGGCTCTCAAACGCCCTGGCAGTGATCATTACCTACCTCGGCGTGCTGGCCGTCCTGGTGGCGGCCGGTTACTACCTGATTCCGCCCTTGATTGATCAGACCAATCAGTTTGCCAACAATGTGCCGACGTACTTCACGGATGCGCAGACGCAGTTCAATCGACTGAATGAGTTCTATCAAAGCAACGTGCCTGAAGTCGTTCGAACGAATATCCAGAACAATCTCGATACTGTTGGTACTCAGGTCTCGGACACCGTTCGCGCCGCCATGAAAGTGACGTTCACGGCCGTGAGCACGCTGATTGGCTTCATCGCTGGTCTGGCGCTCCTCCCATTGTGGGTTTTCTACGTGTTGAAAGACCAGCGGCGTGGGATGGCCTGGTTCTACAATCTCTGGCCGCCAAGTTGGCGCGCGGACGTGCGTGAGGTGGTGAGCATCATCGACCGCATTCTCGCCGCCTACATACGGGTGCAGCTGTTTCTCGCGGTCCTAATTGGCACGACGACCGGCGTCGCCATGTGGTTGATCGGGATCAAACAGGCCATCGTTCTCGGGCTTCTGGCTGGGCTTTTCGAGCTGGTGCCGGTTCTCGGTCCCTGGCTGGCGTTTGCGGCAGCGGCGCTGGTGACACTCGCGACCGACCCCGATAAATTCCTCTTCGTGGCGCTCGCGTTCATCTGCATACAGCAGCTCGAGAACACGTTTCTGGTTCCCAAGCTTCAGGGGGATGCGCTACGAATCAACCCGGCGTTCATCATGATGCTGTTGGTGATTGGTGGGGCTCTCTGGGGCTTTCCTGGACTGGTCGTTATCGTGCCGCTCACCGCGGCGCTGCGAGACGTGTTCGTGTACCTCTACCGTCGCACCGATATGCCTCCAGCCGAAGCCGAACTCGAGGAAGTCTAAACGGTCCCCTGAGTCCCATCGATTAAATCGGCATCTCGGCTGCGCCTAAACCGCCATGGTCGCTACTCTTCGGACCCGTCGGCCGCGATCCCGAGCACGGCCTTTGAGCGCAGATGCGGGAAGAGAATTACTTCTCTGATGTTCTGCTGGTCGGTCAGCAGCATCGCGAGACGATCGATCCCCAGGCCAAAGCCTCCCGTTGGTGGCATGCCGTACATCAATGCATTGACGTAATCATCATCGACCATCATCGCGTCGGCGTCTCCCGCCGCGCGGTCTCGCGCCTGCTCCAGGAAACGCTGCAGCTGATCCATCGGGTCGTTCAGCTCGGTGTACGCGTTGCCCATCTCCAGTCCGGCGATGAACGGCTGGAAGCGTTCGACAAGTCGCGGATCGTCGGGAGAGCGCTTGGCCAGCGGCGAGAGCTCGACCGGATAATCGATCAAGAACGTTGGCTGAATCAGCTTTGGTCGCACGAACGTCTTCATCAATTCATCGACAATGCGCGGCCACACAGTGGTCGGCTCCACGTCGGCGCCAACGTCCTTGGCCCGCTGGTAGAGTTCGGCGCGATCCGTTATTTCCAGGAAGTCGATGCCGGTAGCGTCGAGTAGGGCATCCCGCAACTTCAAGCGTGGCCAAGGCGGAGTCAGATCGACGTCGTTTCCGTCATAGGTGATCTGCAGCGTGCCCAACGCCTGTTGCGCCACGAACGGAATCATCTGCTCGCATAGTTCCATCACATCGGTGTAATCGGCATAGGCCATGTAGAACTCGAGCATGGTGAACTCAGGGGAGTGGCGTGTGTCGATACCCTCATTGCGGAAATCCTTGCAGATCTCGTAGACGCGCTCGAATCCGCCCACCAGCAGGCGCTTGAGATAGAGCTCATCAGCGATGCGTAAGAAGAACTCTTGATCAAGCGAGTGGTAATGGGTCGTGAACGGCCGCGCCGCCGCGCCGCCGTAGAGGGGCTGCAACGTCGGCGTCTCTACTTCGATGAATCCATGCTCGTCGAAGAACTGCCGCATCGCGCGGATCATCAAACTGCGAACCATGAAGACTCTGCGAACATCGTCGCTCGAGATCAGATCGGCATAACGCTGCCGGTAGCGCGTCTCAGTGTCGCTCAGCCCGTGCCACTTTTCTGGCGGTGGGTTGATGGCCTTACTCAGAAACGTGAAGTCCGCCACCTGAAGCGATATTTCGCCCGTCCGAGTGCGGAACAGGGTTCCTCCTGCTTCCACGAAATCACCCAGATCGATGAGGCGTCGAAATGCGTCGAACTCCTCGTCGCTGAGATTTCCTCGGCGCAGGTATAGTTGAATCGAGCCGCCGCCGTCCTTGACGTGCGCGAAAATCGACTTGCCCATGTTTCGAATAGACGAGACTCTCCCAGCCACCCTGATCGTCTCGGTGTCGGGACCACCCTCGAGGTCCGCTTCAACCTCGGCAAAGCGCTCAATCGCCTGGGCCGACGTATGTGTACGATGAGACCGTGGCGGATACGGTTCGACACCCCGTCGCCTGAGTTCCTCGACCTTGTCAAGGCGTTGCTGCTGTTGTTCGTTCAAATTCATGTTTGGTGCACCTCAATTCGTCGACGAGCGGTCAGATCTCTCCCGTGGGGCGGCGCCCACAAAAAAGCCGCGGTACGAAGATCCGTCCGCGGCTCGCTCTCACTCGATGTTGACGGCTACTCGACCCGTTCGACCGTGAAGGTCGTTTCGCCTCCTGGAGCGCGGACGATCACTTTTTCTCCCGCGCGTTTACCGAGAACCGCCGCGCCGACGGGCGACTGCGTCGAGATCTTACCATGGAGGGTGTTTGCCTCTTCAGGACTGACCAGCGTCCAGGCCTCTCGTTCACCGCTGTCGTCCACCAGGGTTACGTGTGACCCGAACTGAACCACGTCCATCGCGCCGCTCTTGGTTGCGACACGAGCGTGGCGCAGCAAATTCTCGATCTCGCGAACGCGAGCCTCGATGATGACGAGTTCCTCTTTGGTGTCCTCGTACTCGCTGTTGTCGGAGACGTCACCATCCATGGTGAGCTCCTGAATGCGTTGGGCAACAGCGGGCAGCTTGACGGTGCGGAGCGAGTTGAGCTCCTGTTCGAGGTCCACCTTTCCGTCAGCAGTCAGGATCACGGAACGTTCGCCGGGCATTGCTACCCTTCTTTCGCACTTCCTGGAGACAAACAACAATCGCGCTGCTCACGTGGAGCCCGCACGCCCGAAATCTGAACTGTGGAGTGTCAAAGTCCCGGCCACAGGGGGGAACCGGGCGAGGTCTCGAATTGAGTTCAGCCCGCAGATACGTCAAGAGCCGAGGACACAACGTCCTCGGCATTTCGCACGTTGGTAATTATACACCGCGTACGGTCAATCCGCAACGCTTAAACCCGCGTGGAGCCTCGCGAAACTCATCATGAAAGACTCGGTGGGTGAGAAGGGACTTGAACCCCTGACCTCGCGGATGTGAACCGCGCGCTCTAACCAGCTGAGCTACTCACCCGTGAGCAGAGCGAGTATAGCATGCAAAAATCGGCCTCACAATTGGCACGTTCCGAGCGATCTCGCGTCGTTCGGAGCCGATTTTTCCCAGTCAATCAAAAATGAGCAGACGTCGTAACGTCTGCTCAGCGCCTATCGCTCGGTTGTGAATTCGGTCAGTCGCACTCGGCGATGCACTCGACCTCGACGAGAGCGCCCGCTGGGAGTTTCGCAACCTGCACCGTGCTGCGCGCGGGTGGCATATTGATGAAATAGCGGGCATACACCTCGTTGAACGCGGCGAAGTCATCTAAATTCGCCAGGAAGCAGGTGGTCTTAACGGCGCGGTCCAATGACGAACCCGCGGCAGCCAACACTCCCTCGACGTTCTTCATGACTCGGTCGGCCTGCTCGGCGATGCCGCCCTCAACCAATTTTCCGGTGGCTGGATCGAGTGGAATCTGCCCCGCGGTATAGACCACGTTGCCGAGCTTAATTGCCTGTGAATAGGGGCCAATCGCCTGAGGGGCGTTGTTGGTCGAAACTACGCTCTTCGCCATGTGTCGTCCCATCTTGTCTAGCCGCGGGATGCGGAGAAATCATCGCGTCACTCTAGCATCGTCAAACTGGACGGTCAAACGAAGGGCAAGGACGTCGCCGACTATACTGTTCCGTGTTCATGGTGCTCGAACGTTATCTGAGCACGTTCGATTTGAAGCTGAATGTCGACTTGCACGATCATCATTGTCACGTACAACGGATGGACCATTACCCGCCAATGCCTGGAGGCGCTCGAGGTTGAACGTTGCCCCGGCATTGACGTGGTGGTGATCGACAATGGGTCGTCCGACGACACACCTGCACAGGTGAGTCGTGACTTCAAATGGGCCAACGTCGTTGAGACTGGTCGCAATCTGGGCTTTGCCGCCGCCAATAACCTGGCCATCAGCCGATCCGCGAGTGAATTCGTTCTTTTGCTCAACAGTGATGCCATCGTTCAGCCGGGGAGTGTCAGCGCCTTGATAGAGACGATTTCGGCCGCCCCTCAGATTGGTTCGGCTGCCGCGGCAATGGTCTTTCGCTCTCATCCTGACGTGGTTTCGTCCGCCGGGATCGACGTCTTTTCTAACGGTCTGGCGCTCGATCGCGCTATGGGGAAACCCGTAGATGTGCTGGAGGACCACGCCGACGTCTTCGGCGTTTCGGCTGGAGCTGCCATCTACCGACGCGAGGCGCTTGATGACGTGGGTCTCTTTCCGGAGGCGTTCTTCATGTATCTTGAAGATGTCGATCTTGCCTGGCGCCTGAGATTACGCGGATGGGAATCTCGACTTTCGACGCGTGCGACAGTCCAGCACGTCTATTCGGCCTCCTCAATTGAAGGCTCGCCCTTCAAGCGACGACTCCTCGCACGCAACCGGATTTGGTACATGGTGCGGTGCTTTCCCGGTTGGTTGTGGCGTCGACAGGGAGGCCGCATCGCGCTCTATGACTTGATGGTTGGAGCCAGCGCTGTGACTCGCAGGGATGGGGCCAGCCTGTCCGGAAGACTCAACGGATTCGCTGACCTGCGTCCGCGACTTGCGGAACGCCGCGAAATCCAACGTAGAGTCACCGCCCGGAGAGCCGATCTTGAACCGTGGATTCAGAAATCTCCGTCTCCACGCGAGCTCGCCGAACTGCGGCGTCTGTCGGGCCGGTTTGCCAACTCGGAAGATTGAACCCACTCCTCGCAACGAAACGACTCGCTTTTCGTTACCCTTATGCAAAGTGTATGATCTGGTCACGCGATTTCAGTGCCGCTCTGGCACGAATACCCGAGACTACATAACCAAGACGACACGCAATCTCCACATTTCATTGGGAAGGGAACAGTAGAGAGCGTGGTTGGAAAAGCTGCCTACGGATACGACGCCGGTCGTTCGACTCCCGGACGTTCACGTGGCGTGCCTGCCGCGTTTGTGCGGTTCGGGCTCATTCTCGTTCTCGTCTTTTCGGCACTCGTGGCCATTGGGAGCTGTCTGTTGCTCTTTTATGGCTGGACTCACGACGATTCGGTGTTCCGGGGCGTGACCTCGGCTGGCGCGAACTTAAGTGGGTTGAATCAGCAGCAGGCAACCGATCGGATTGCCCAACAAATCCAGTCGACGGCACCTCAACAGATCGTTCTTAGCTATAACGGGCAAACATGGACCGTTCCAGCGTCCTCGCTTGGAATTACCTACGATGCGAACGCAACCGCGCAGGAAGCGCTTCAAGTGGGCCACGCGGGCGGCTTGTGGGAGCAGAGCCACGACTGGTTAACCACCCTGTCATCTGGGCATGACGTTGCCGTCCAGTTCAGCTTCAATGATCAGTCAGCCTATGCCGCACTTCAGAAGCTAGCGGGTCCGGTCACCACGGCTCCTCAGAACGCGCACTATGCGTTTGATCCAGACGGCAAGCTAACTGTTGCGGACGGCACGCCCGGCGTCGCCATCGACGTGGCGGCTACCATCAACGCGATGCGCGGCAACGTAGCGCAGCTCTCGTCGGACCCGGTTGCGATCCACACAAAGCAGATCAGTCCGAACATTCAGGCGTCCGATCTGCAACGTGGGCTGTCCGCTGCAAATGCCATGGTTTCATCTCCACTGGTTTTGGCGAACCATGGCACCAAATGGGAGGTTTCCCCCGAGACGCTACGTGAGATGCTCCAGGTCGATGCGGCTTCGAGCAACGGTCAGGTGCAGATCTCGAGCTCCGCGCTGGAAGCGTATATCAGCCAGATAGCGGATCAGGTTCACACCAACGGACAGAACGCCGGGGTCAAGGTCGACGGCGGTCAGTTCACGGTTGACAAGAGCGCCAATGGAGAATCACTCGACGCGCACGCTACCGCTGCCAATGCCGTTCAGGCGCTCGAGAGTGGGCGGCATGAAATCGACGTCGCGCTGACATCATCGCCGGCCGCTGTGGTCGACGCTGACGCTCAGGACGCGATCTCGCACGCGCAACAGATTGTCAGTCAGCCGCTGACGCTCACCTGGGACGGTGGCAGCCAACAATTGACGGCCGATCAGATGACGTCGATTCTGGCGTTCACGACGCAGCCGGACAAGACGCCAAAGATCGCCGTGAGTGTCAACAATGACGCCGTCGCCTCGCTGCTCGAATCGCTTCGCTCTCAGGTTGAAGTGCCTGCCAAGAACGCCGACCTGCGTTACCTCAATGGCGCCGTGACCGTGCAGTCGCCGGAGCAAGCGGGCACGTCGTTGGATGCCAATGCATCCGCGACTGTCATTGAAACGGCGATTTCGTCAGGCAATCAAAGCGTGGCACTCTCGACGACGCCGGTGCAGCCGCAAGTCACGGCCGCCATGGCCAGCACCATCTCGCTGCCCGACAAGCTCTCCAGTGGAGCAACCTACTATGGCGGCTCCGTCGCCAATCGCGCGTTCAACGTCGAGTTGGCCATCGATCGCGTCAACGGTGCACTGATTCCACCGGGAGCGACATTCTCCTTCGACGGCACCGTCGGCGACGTCGACACAGCGCATGGATTCAAGCTCGGATACGGAATTGAGGCGACGAGCAATGGGAGCGTCTCGACGGTTCCATCAGTTGGCGGTGGTATCTGCCAGGTGGCGACGACGCTCTTCCACGCCGCGTTCTGGGCAGGTATGCCAATAGTACAGCGCAGCTGGCATCTGTACTGGATTCCACTCTACGGCCAGGCGCCGAGCGGCATCACTGGTCTCGACGCCACCGTCGACACTGACGTGGGTCTCGACCTCAAATTTAAGAACACGACGGACAACTGGCTGGCAGTCGTCGCGACGGCAGACGGTACGACAGTCCGATTCGAGCTGTGGGGCACTGATCCAGGGTGGACGGTCAACGTCGACGATCCGGTCGTCACGAATGTCGTCAAAGCCGACACCGCCATGCAGTACGAGCAGAGCGATCAGCTTCCCTCCGGAACGACAGTCCTCGTCGAGCATGCCGAGGACGGCTTTGATGTGACCGTGCATCGTCAGGTTCTCGACAAAAACGGAACCGTTATCGACGACCTGAGCATGAAGAGCCACTACGTGCCTTCCGCCAACGTAACGCTGCAGGGTACAGGGTAGACGCGGGCTTCTGACGCGTCATGGCCGCTTGCGTGACTGACGTGGGCGGCCAGTCGTGTTTGACCCTGAGCCCAACCAGGCGCTACGATTGTTGGTCAAACCCGAGCATCGATGCCCGGGATGCGAAAAGACATCCCGCTGAAAGGTGCAATTCCCTTGAAACAACGCTATATCCCGGATAAGCGGTTGCTGTCGGTCGGAGTCCTGGTGGGCGTCGCCGTCGGAGCCTGGGTCGGAACGCGTGCACGCGAATACACCGCAAATAAACCGGCCCCGTCGTTGATCGACTGGGATCAGGCGCGCTCGATCGCAGCGAACATGAACAAGCAGACCTCCATTCCCGAGAGCGAGCGAGCGTCACTCAACGCCTATTACCAGTCCCTCACAAGTCGCTCGATCCCCATCGTAGCGGCATATACTGGCGACGAGGTGTTGACCGATGTCGAACACGTCTATGCATTCGACCGGGTGGACTGGGTCAACGCAAACATCGACAGCTTCGCCCAAATGTTCGAGCCGCTGGAGACCCTCAATCCGCTCAGCGGACAGGATTCGCCCCATGCGATAAACCTTCTCTGGGGAACGTTCAACCAGCGGGTACTGAGCGCTGAAATCGGCTTTCTCCTTGGATATTTGGCTCGTCGGGTGCTCGGTCAATACGATCTCACGCTCCTCGGTCGCGAACCAGTGAGCCGTGGCAAGCTCTATTTCGTACAACCCAATATCGCTCGCGTCGAGAAGATGCTCGGATTGCCGTCGGACGATTTCCGACTTTGGCTCGCGCTGCATGAGACGACTCACGTCTTCGAGTTCGAAGCTCACCCCTGGGTTCGTCAGCACGTCAACGGCTTGCTCGAAACCTACTTTGGTTATTTGAATCAGGACGTCGAACACCTCAAGCGCGGGTTCTCCGGCCTGAAGGTCTTCTGGGACCGTGCCAAGGAGCACCGCAGCGAAACTGATCGTTGGATCGACCTTGTTATGACCCCCGAGCAGAAAGAGATCTTCAATTCGATGCAGGCGACCATGTCGGTCATTGAGGGCTACAGTAATCACGTGATGAATGCGGTTGGAAAGCAGCTTATCCCGACCTACGAGGTCATTTCACGCCGCTTCGAACGACGACAACGACAGCGTACGACGGCCGAGCAGCTCTTTGCCCGATTGACGGGTCTCGACATCAAGATGGAGCAGTACCGACAAGGCGAAGCCTTCATCAACTCCGTCGTGAAGGAGCGCAGCCACGATTTCGTGCGGCAGGTCTGGATCGGACCTGAGTATCTTCCCTCGCTCGATGAGATTAAGGCGCCGGAAAGCTGGATCAAGCGCATCGAAAAGATGTGAAGCTGTTGCCTGATTTGCATGCACAGGTCGATCCGGCGGTCAGCTCAACTCGAGACGTCGCGAGTGTGCCGGAGGAACGATCCCGATGACGCTCGACCTCACCAAGATCGCCGGAAATCTGACGGTGCTTGCCACCGAGACCGCAAGTCGTACCGAGCGGACTTCGCTCGACGAACTGGGCGCCGCGTACACGTCCGTCGACACGAGTGACCTGGTGGAGCGTTTGAGAACGGCCAAGACCTCGTGGTTGCTGGCACATCCGTCGAGCCGGTTTCAGACAACGGTTCCGGCTCCATCGCCACCCTCGGACTACTCAGTGGTGGCAAGCGACGGATCGTTCATCCTCCCTGATCGCCACGCACCAGCTCGGTATTTCATCATCAACATCGGCAAGGTGATACTGCGCTACGGGACGGACCCATATGCCGAGATCGACGCTGAACCGAGCATGTTCTTCCGGGAGGAAGAGCTCTACGTGCCGGACGAAGTGCGTCGAGTCCCGGTGACCGGCGCGGTGCTCGGATTCAAGCGCGCCGCTGAGGAGCTCTCAGCCGTCGCCTCAGTCGCCGTCGAACAGCGCGGTGCGTCAGTCGCCCTGCAGGACGGCACACTGATCTTGTGGGGCCTCGACACTCAGGTCGATCCCGTGATCGATTGGGTGCTGCAGCAATTTCTGGGTGCACTCGATCTGCTCCGCGATCGCGACGTACCGGTGGCGTCGTATATCAGCGCTCCAGCCTCGCGCGACGTGGTTCACAGCATGCGTGTGGCGGCCTGCGACTATCCGTTGCGCGGTGTGCCGGTCAACTGTGACGACTGCCATGCACGCCATCTGATGCTGCAGCACACACCGGCCTGTGATTTCATCCCGGACGTTGATGACGGCTTCATCTTCGACCACGTCGCCCATCTGCAGCCTGGTGAGCGGTCACAAATCTTCGCCAGCAGTTCTAAGATTCTCGAGCGTTACGGCAACGATCATAACGTGCATTTCTTTTACCTTAATTCGGGAACAGATATCGGGCGCGTCGAGATCCCAAAATGGGTGGCGGAAGATCGCGACAAGCTCGATCTCGTGCATGCGACGCTCTTCGAACAATGCACTCTTGGACGAGGCTACCCTTCCGCTCTGCAGGAGGCCCACGAAATTGCCGCCATTCGGCCGGACGAACGACAGGCGGTCGAAGAGTTGGTCGAGCGCGCGTTGGCAGAGCATTTGCTTCCGTATCGACGGTCCGGAAAGGCGGAGAGCAAACGTGGCCGCTTCATCTGACGGCGCCGTCACCGGGCGGATCGGCGAAGTCATTGAGACCAGCACGATCCGCATCTGGGCGGAATGCGATCAGCTCAATTGTTTGCCGCGTCTGGGGTCGGTGGTACGCATGGCCACGTTCGACGGTGATTCGATCCTGGCAGTCGTCTCATACGGTGAGACGACGGGGGTCGATTCAACCCGACGAGCCGTGCGCAGAGGTTCGGACGACGTTCGGGATGAGGACGTGTATCGTCGCCATCCAGAGCTGACGCGCGTGCTGCGCAGCACGTTCGAGGCGCTGCCAGTCGCCGTGCTGAGAGGCGGCTCCCTCTATTACATTTCCCCGCCAGTCCCGCCGCCACTGCACTACTCAGTGGAGCAGACGACGCCTTCGATGTTACGGGAGCTCACGGATCGCCTCGACTATCTGTCGACGCTGGCGCGTGCAACCGGTCCCGTCCCGGCGGAGCAGATCATCATCGCGCATGTGCGTGAAGCCTTCGCTGAACGTGGCTCGGACTACGATTGGCTCGAGCGAGCGGCCGCTGACCTCGGACGCATCTATGCGCGCGACTATGACTTGCTACTCCCCATTTTGCGGGCCATCGATCCGGCAGCCGGGCTCGGCGCGCAAGGCCTGCCTGCTATCTGACGAATCAGTGCCGAAAGTGACGCTCGCCGGTGAAGACCATTGCGATACCGGCCAAATCGGCTGCGTCAATCACATCCTGATCGCGAATTGACCCACCCGGCTCGACAATTGCCGTGATTCCGGCTGCCGCCGCGACCTCGATGTTGTCCGCAAACGGGAAGTATGCGTCGCTTGCGAGCACGCTGCCGCTGGCTCGCAAGCCGGCTCTCTGAATTGCGATGCGCACGGCATCAACGCGGTTGGGCTGCCCGCTGCCGATACCCACCGTTGCCGTTCCAATCCCCAACACGATCGCGTTAGACATAACGTGACGAATCGTTTGCCAAACGAATTCGAGGCCATGCAACTCTTCGGCAGTCGGCTGGCGTTTGCTGACCGTGCGCCAGCGTGACGTGTCCACCGCGGCGCCATTTTCATCCTGCACCAGGAATCCGCCGCGAAGCTGGCGTACGGCACGGGAAGGTGGTTGTTGAGTCATCGGTGCGGTGATCAGTCGCACGTTCTTGCGTCGTGTCAGTGCCTTGTGGGCCACGTCCGAGTAGGACGGAGCGATGATCACGTCGAAGTGATGCTTGGCGACCAGTTCTCCAGTTTGGTCGTCGACCGGACGATTGAGCGCCACGATGCCACCGAACGCCGAGACCGGGTCTGATGCCAGCGCCGCCTCATAGGCTGCCGAGAGAGAGGTCGCGGTCGCGATGCCGCATGGTGACGCGTGCTTTACGATGGCGACGGCGGGCAGGTCGAAACCGGACGCGGCGCGCTGGGCGGAATCGGCGTCGACATAGTTGAGGAAGGACATCTCTCGTCCACTCAAGACCCGCCATTCCGCAACGCCATCCTGGCTTGGCGGATTGAGTTGTCGGTAGACCGCGGAACGCTGGTGTGGATTCTCGCCATAGCGCAGATCAGCAATCTTCTTTCCCGCCAACGTGTACTCGGCCGGAAACTCATCGCTTTCATGGAGATAATCCCGTATCACGGCGTCGTACGCGGATACATGACCGAAGGCTTTGGCTGCGAAGGCCCGCCGCTGCTCGATTGAGACGCTCGCCAGACCGCCCGACTCAATCTGAGCTGCGATGGCGCTGTAGTCAGATGGGTCCACGATCACGATAATGCTCGGGAAATTCTTTGCGGCCGCCCGAATCATGGCTGGTCCACCAATGTCGATGTTTTCGAGTGCGTCGATCAACGTCGCGTCGGGCTTCGAAACGGCAGACGAGAAGGGGTAGAGGTTCGACACGACCAGATCGATCGGCGTAATCTCGTGTTTCGCGATCTCTTCGACGTGCTCGGGCTTGTCACGCCGAGCCAGAAGCGCGCCATGAATCCGCGGATGAAGCGTCTTGACCCGGCCCTCGAGAATCTCTGAAAATCCGGTGACTTCGGCGACTGAAGTTACTGGAACCCCGCTGGACTCGATGGCCGCTTTGGTCTGGCCCGTTGAGACGAGTTCGAACCCTGAGTCGTGCAAGCGTTTGGCGAGTTCAGCGATTCCCGTCTTGTCCCAGACACTCAAGAGTGCGCGCATCGTTTGATCGTCCTTTACTCAACATGCGTGTTTGACCAGGCGGCCACGAGGGCCGTCCCATTCGCATGATGCCACAGCATTGGAACGTCTGTGCGCGCGCACATGGAGGATGATCGGATTCATTCAGGGGGCGACGGTCATTCAATGATAATGCCGCATGTGTGCCGGACCTGGAAGAGTTCATGAGTTGTGCTAGGGAATTTTTTCGGTCCGGGTGGTCGAGGAACCACGCGGGGGGACAAGATCCAACGTACGATTGACAAGTCGCTGTATCCGGAGCCGAAAGAATAGACGAATCGACCCCGGTTACAGCTTGTTGACGACCAGCTTGGAAATGGCACGCAGAGTTTCGAAGACTCCGCGACCGTTGATCGCGACCGCTTCGAATCGCGGCACTTTGACTGTATTGATATAGCGGTCGAGAACCGGCGTCGGTAGCGCCTGCGGCAGGTCCATCTTGTTGTACTGCATCACCAGCGGGTAGTCGATAAATCGCTTTCCCTGCGCTGTCAGGTTCTGCGCCAGCTCCCGCAAGCTCTGCAGGTTGTCCGGCAGGCGATCTCGCGAGCCGTCAGCAACGAAGACCACACCGTCGGCACCGTTGAGAACCGCCACACGCGTCCGCTCGTACAGCACTTGACCGGGGACGGTGTACAGGTGGAACCGAATGGTGAACCCATGCACTTTGCCCAAGTCGAGTGGCAAGAAATCGAAGAAGAGTGTGCGCTCCGTCTCCGTCTCGATCGAAAGGAGCTCACCCTTGGTGTTGCTCGGAATGCGTGAATGAATGTACTGGAGATTCGTCGTCTTGCCGGACAAGCCGGGGCCATAGTAGACGATCTTTCCATGAATCTCTCGGGCTGCGACATTTATGAGCGCCATAGGGATTACTACATCCTACTCATCGTCGGAACGACCATCGTCTTTAAAGATTAGGTCAATTGTGTCAATCGTCGCTTTGCCGACGTGACGGAACCGAGTCGTGCCGACTTCAATGCTCCGCCGCTCGACGAGATCGAGAATGTTGGCCAGTACCGCGCTAGACCGACGCGCCAATACTTTAACCATCCCGACCTGCGCCTGATGATTAAAGATCACAACGAGTAGCCAACGACCTCGAACCGTCTCGGTAAAAATCTTCTCCTTCAGACCTTCCTGAAAGAGCGTCTTGAATCCGTCTTCTTTCAGGATTCGCGCCATTTCCTGCGTGGACGCGTACGTTGCGGCGATCAGCGCGCCGAGATGGATCATCTCCGGACGTATCTCGTCACTCTCTTCCGAGAGGATCTGTCCGCTGCGGTCGATCACCATGCTGTAGCTCGCACCGGAGTCGGCCATTAGTCGCTGGAGGCAGGCCGCGATCTGCACCTGGTCTTCCTCGCTGACTATGAGACTCGAGATGTCGGGATCGAACTTCGACATCAGTCCTCCTGGCGCGGCGAGTTCGGGTGGCTCATGACGCGTCCGAATCGTTTCGTAGTCCAATAAGCCGAACACGTTCCGGACCTGTGGACGTTTCCACTTTTCCCATCCTGCACGCTCCGTCGACGCGATCGAGCACTGTCCGAGCGTCGACCTGATCGACCACCAGGACGAATCCGATGCCCATATTGAACACTCGAAACATTTCCGAATCCGGGACCTCGCCCTCTCGCTGTATCTGAGTGAAGAGCGGGGCGGACGACCAAGATTCGACGTCGATCACAGCTTGCAGCCCGTTTGGGATGATCCGGCCCAAATTGCCCTCGATGCCGCCACCGGTGATGTGAGCCATTCCACGCACGACATCGATGTCGAGAAGCGGAGTCACGTCGTCGAGATAGGAACGATGTGGCCTGAGCAACATCTGCCCGAGGGACTGGGTGCTCCACGCGGGAGTCACGTTCAATCGCTCTCGAGCGAGATCTATCTCGCCATTCAACCCCAGCGCCGTTCGAGCCAGCGTGAACCCATTGGTATGCAGCCCATCGCTTGGGAGCCCGACGACGACGTCGCCCTCGTGCACTCCCGACCCATCCACGATCTTATTCTCCACTACCTGGCCCACAATGAACCCAGCCAAATCGTACGCATCTTGGCGGTATATTCCGGGCAATTGGGCTGTCTCGCCCCCTACTAGCGCACAATTTGCCACCAGGCAGGCTTCTGACATCCCATCGATGATTTGTTCGAGATCATGCTGGTTGAGGGCCGGGGTAGCGTAGTAGTCCAGGAAGAACAGTGGACGGGCGCCACACGCCAGAATGTCGTTGATGCAGTGATTGACGAGATCGATGCCAATGCCGCGATGATCTCCGAGTAGGCCGGCGAGCAGCACCTTCGTGCCAACACTGTCGGCGCTGGATACCAGCACGACTTCACCGCTGCTAACAGGAGCCCGATAGAATCCGCCAAAGAGACCGACGCCACGGAGGACCGACAGTCCATGTGTCGCCGCGACTCGCGCCGCGATGCGATCCTTGGCCACGTCAGCGGCGTCGATGTCGACGCCGGCCGACCGGTACGTTCCTCCACGGGAAGTCACCTGGTCGATCCTCCAGACCGATTTCGATCCGATGAAAGCTAGATGGCCGAGACAGCGCCCACCACGTCGTCCATAGAGCGGCGCAGTACGAGACGAACTCGACCAAGGTTGGAGTCGCCCCGCGCAAGCGCGATGAGCACGAGCTCGTCGGCCAGTGGAGTCAAAATGGCCACGCTGTGGTCATACTCGAGAATCGCTTGCTTCGCGGCGCCTTGATCGAGCTCTCGACCCATGGCGTCCATCATCAGGAGCCCACTAGCCGCTACCGCGGAGAAGGACTCCGCATCGACATCCGGAGCCTGAGCCGAATCGATCAGGAGACCATCGGAGCCAACCACGGCAACGAGGTCGAGACCGCCAGCTTCCCGAAGGTTATGCAACGTTTGTGACAGATCACCCGACATGCTCGTACCTCTCGCTTGCCGCAACTATCCCGCTTCAGGATTATAGCGGTCGCCCTGACCCATCACTAGCGCGCGCGGACTCACAGACCGTGGAATCAGACCTAAGTACTAGCCTCATATCCGGCAGTCGGCGTTGTGGATGACAACTCGGGCTCGGGGAGTGTCCCTCAGCCTGGGGATCGCTGGAAACGCTCGAACCGTGGCAGAAGACGTTCGGGGAGTCGACCTGTCACTTCGGTGCCACGGTCATTGAAGCGCTGATCTTCCACTTCGCCGACCCGATGAAACAAGTCGAGCAGTTTGGCCTCAGCAAAGGGAATCATGAGCTGCACGTCGACCAGTTTCTTGCGCTCGTCGAGTACCTCAGCCACGCGGAAGAGTAGGGTGTCGAGACCTTCGCTGGTCTGAGCCGAAACCGGAATCACCAGACGAGCGTCTGTGAGATTGCCGGCGAGCAGTTCTGGGACGGCGCTCTCTCCAAGTCGATCGATCTTGTTGAGGACTGTGATGATGGGTCGATCGTCGGCGCCGAGTTCCTCCAGAACCTGATGGACCGTCGCCGCCTGCTCCGCGGACTTGGGATGTGTGATATCGAGAACGTGGATGAGCACCGCGGCCTCCCGAATCTCTTCGAGCGTGGCGCGGAAGGCGGCGATCAAAAACGTGGGAAGGTTCTGAATGAACCCGACCGTATCGGTGAAGAGTGCCTCGCGTCCATTGGGAAGCTCGACGCGTCGTGTGGTGGGGTCGAGCGTGGCGAAGAGTTTGTCTTCAGCCAAGACGCCCGCGCCAGTAAGTGAATTCAGAAGCGTCGACTTTCCAGCGTTGGTGTACCCAACAAGACCAACGACCGGTACCCCCGCTCGGCGGCGTCGATCCCGATAAAGCTGCCTATGACGATGAACCTCGTCAAGCTGGCTCTTGATCCAGGCGATGCGGCGGCGCGCCTCACGGCGGTCCACTTCAAGCTGCGTCTCACCGGGACCGCGAACGCCGACACCGCCCACTGCCTGACGAGACAGGTGCGTCCACATTCGCGTGAGTCTTGGCAACCGGTACTCCAGCTGCGCCAGCTCAACCTGCAATCGGCCCTCATGAGTCCGCGCTCGGCCGGCGAAGATGTCCAGGATGAGCGCTGTCCGATCGATGACCTTTTTGTTGAGTTCTTCTTCAAGATTGCGAAGTTGCCCCGGCGAGAGCTCGTCATTCGCCAACACCATGTCGAAGTCGACGCCTTGCGCGAGATCCTTGATCTCCTGCAGCTTTCCGGATCCGACGTAATGGGTTGAATTCGGGTGCGAGAGGTGCTGAGTGACAACGTCAACGACGTCGATTCCCGCGGTTTCAGCCAGGCGGGCCAACTCTTCGAGCGAAGACTCGATGTCCCATCCGTTTCGCTGCCAGTCGACCGCGACCAGAATCGCGCGTTCGCGCTGCGGAGTTACGCTGATTGTTTGAACGATCTGACGCTCCCTGACTTCAAACAGAGTTAGGCCGAGGATGCTCGGCTTGGCTCACCTTGATTGATTCGATCTTTGCATACGTCGAAATGATACCACGCGCCTGGAGCGGAATTCACTGAAGTCGCGCCAACTATTGTCGGAGAGCACCTGGCGTGCTCCCGTTGTGCCAATGCCGGAATGCTGGCGGGAGCACACCAGGTGTTCCCCTACGGACGACGAGTCGCGCTTGCAACATGTCCGCAATTTGCACCAATACCGCACCGAGATTTGACAAACGCCTCGGGGGTGCTTTCAACGTCTCGTTCTGGCCGCTTGTACACGGTCGACAAGCTTCTCCACGGCAATCTGCCGGTTGAGCGCTCCGACCACTCCCTCGTCACCAACGATCAACAACGTGTCGGTGCGCCCCTCGGTCAGCTCGTTGAGCAACCTGCGAACCGAAATGGACTGATCTAGCGTCGTCAAGTGCGAAATCGGCACCATGGCTTGCTCGGACGTCGTCGTGGGCCACTCGTTCCGGCGGAAGTGACGCAATTCTTGGAGCGAGAGAATGCCGATCACGTCGCCGCCACGCATCACCAATCCAGGACCCGAATGCATCTCTGCCAGCAGCGCTTCAAGGGCAGCGTCCAGCGGCTGGTCCGCCCGAACGTGCGGATTGAGTCCGCGTACCGCCTCGCCCGCGGTCAGGGATCCGCCGAGGGCGAGAAGCGCCGAGCGCGTCATCTCCTGCCGTCCGACGCGCGCCACCGACCATGCCGCCAACATCACCCAGATTCCGAGAAGCGACCAGGATCCGCGACTGCCCAGCAGGACCAGCGCGCTAGCCAACGCAAACGTGCTGATAATCTGTCCATATGCCACCGCCGCGCGCGTTCCAGACGTGAAGTCGTCGTGCAGGTACCAGACGAGTGCGCGAAAGATTCGCCCACCGTCCAATGGATATCCCGGAAGTAGGTTGACGACCGAAAGCACCCCGTTGACCAGTGTGAGAAAGAGCAGATCGTGACGTAAAGAGGTGGAGTTGCCCGGGGCCAGCCACCATAGAAGCGCGAAAATTCCGCTGACCGCGCCGCTGAACAACGGTCCCGCGATGGCGATGGCTGTTTCCTCTTGCGGAGTTCCTGGCTCATTGAAATCGTCCGAGGCGCCGCCGAGCGGGTAGATGGAGATGCGCTCTGGAGCGCGACCGAGACGCTGTCCAACGACCGCGTGGGCCACTTCATGCAGGAGAATTGAGCCAACGGCTGCCGCCGCGAGAACCAATCCGTTCAGGCACCAGAGGATGGTGTGCGCGGTGATCTCGTCTCGTGGTGCAAGCTCAACCGCGGTTAGTGCCAACGCGCCGAGCGTGGCGACGAACCACGGGACGCGGACCGTGAAAACTCGTCCACAGATGCTTAATTCTGGTCCGGGTCGTTGAGCGAGCATCTGTCGAATCCAGAATTGAAACGCTGACGTGTCGCGCGATCAGCGTCGAGAAGATGCAGATGCCGCTGTGCGTGCTAGAGACGCTGATAATCTTCCAGGTCAAGCACAAAGACCGTGGCGGCGGCGGTCTGAATCTCACCAGTCTGCTCTTGCTGGGCTCTGGCTCTGGCCTCGGCGCGAATCAGATCCAGCACCTGATCTACCTGATGATCCTGAACGCCGATCATAACGGTCGTATTTCCGCGACGGAGGAACCCTCCGGTACTCGCCAAGCGGGTTGCCCGGAAATCGCTCTCGAGAAGCGCGTCGATCACATTGTCGGCGTCCTCGTTCTGGACGACCGCGATAATCAGCTTCATGAATCCCTCTCCCTATAACGGTTAGGGGGCCGCTGCGCGATTATAGGTTGGCTAACGAATCAACGTCAACCGCGGCTTGCATCCAGGAAACTTTGCAGTATGAGGGCGGCCGCCACAGCGTCGATCTGCTGCTTGCGCTGTTTGGCTTTTCGTCCGGAATGCAAGAGTGCCTGTTCCGCCATAAACGACGTCAAACGTTCGTCGTGGAAGCGAATGGTGCGCCCGGTCTCCTCTTGAATCTTCTCAGCGAAGCGCCGGGCTTCGGCGGCCTGCGGCCCCTCTCGACCATTCATCCCGGTTGGCAGACCGATAATGATCAGCCCAGGATCGTACTGATTGACGATCGCGATCAATTCCTCCCAGCCGCCGTGTCGGAGATCCACGGTTTTCACGGGGCTGGCAATCATGTGCAGTTCATCGCTCACAGCCACGCCAACCCGTCGTCCACCCGGGTCGAGCGCGAGGATTCTACGGTGAAGTGCTTGTTGCATTGGCGTTCGAAACGACAATCTTGATGTGCGAGTTCAGTTGCGGCATGTGCTGCGGCAACCAACTCGGCTGAATGACAATGTTGAATGAGGCCACGTCGCTCATCGATTCGAGTATCGTTCGAACCTCCGCCGGACTCTTCCCGACGATCTGTTTCTCGAGCATCTGCTGCTCATCCGCACTGATGACGGAACGAGTGCGTACCGTCGCGTGTCGGCTGAAGGATACCCCGTCGGGAAGCGCGACCGGGTCCCCGATCGTTACCGTGTCACCCAAGATGATGTCGTCCGAGCCAGCCTTGGCCGCGAGTTGGCGAGCGGCCTCATCCTTGGCTAGCGCATTAAGCTTTCCGGGGTCGAAAACTTGGCCGGTGATGGTCTGCGTGGCATGCACCGAAACCTGGTCGCCATCCTGGCCGGCAGCCAGCGAATACTGGTACGTCGGATCAGACTTGGTCTCCGAATTCGGAACCATCTGCATGCCCGTCGAGATCGACGACTGAAACTCCTGGTCCACCTTCCCAGCGAGATCCGTCTGCGCGGCCGCTTGAAGCGCATTGATGTCGTCCTGGCTGACCACGGCGATGCGCTTCATCGTGCCACCGCCAATAGCATCGCGATTAGTGAAAAAGACGCCGCTGTCCAACTGGCCGACGATCGTGCCCGCGTCCGTGTTGCCGGAATCACCAGCCGACGCTGCCGCCACGGCAACCGTCGCGGAGCCGAACGAGAGCGAGCCGTACGGATCGGCCGCCGGGACGGAGACGTCTTTCTGGGTGATGTAATTCATGCCGTTCTTCCCGGCCAACGCCGTCCCGCTTGGAACCGTCACGACTTGCAGCAGAGGGTTCGTCAGCAACACATTCCCGTCGGCTGTTCCATCCGGTTCGAACCGCTCGCCGGTCGTCGGGATTTGTTTGTCGAAGGTTGACGTGCTCGTTACTGGCTGCGGCTGAATGGTGACGTCGTAATTTTGCCCCGTACCCGCCAAACCGTAGACGAGATCCGCGCTGATCGATTTTTCGACCGGCACGACGGTCACGGTAGCCGTTGGCAGGATGTACATGAGGAGACCGGCGACGATGACCAACACGACCAACGGCGCGCCAATGGCGCCAAACAGCATGAACGCGCGTTTCGTGGGTCGCGGGAATCGCCGCCGCCGGCGTTCATTTTCCGGCTCGGAGTCGTCCTCGATCCGCGGTGCGATCGCCTGTTCTCGCTGCACCGGCGGACGGACAACGGTCTGGGGCCGCTCGGCGAGTCTGGCCGCGACCTCAGGATCCATGATGACCGTGCCGGTGATCGCCTTTTTCTGGCCATTCCCGTTGTCACTCGAAGACGGGACCGGTTTGGGGCGATACGTAGCCAGGTCAGCGGTCGTATGCAGTTGGGTCCAAGCGCCGTCGATATTCTCTGTGTCACCACCGCGAGAAGGTAGGTTCTTGGTGTTGCCGCGCGAGCCGCTGCCGACGTCGATGTCGATCACGATCCAACCCAGCATGCGCGCCAGTTCCTGGCGCAATCGATCGCCGGTCGAGATCGCCAACGTCACGTTGTGCGCGCGCGCCGTGTTGAGTACACGGTGAAACTCGGCCGCGGTCAGCAGTTCGTCGCAGTCGTCCGACACAGTGACAAGGACACGTTCGTCTTTCATGTGAGGCAGGCGTTCGATCAGCGAGAGGACGTCCTCATTGCTGGAGATGTGAACGGCAGTCGATTCCTGCGTGCTCATACTGTGTCCCCTCCCGCCTCAACGGCGGATTCGCTGCCCCGCGATGTGTTTGCTAGCCGGTGGAATGCTGTTCTATCGCTGTTCGGGCCGCGGCCAGCGCCTCGTCGAGCTTTGACGCATCGGTACCGCCGCCTTGGGCCGTGTCGGGCCTCCCGCCGCCTCGACCGCCAACCACACTCGACATGGCGCTGATCAACGCTCGGGCGTCGTGGCCGCGTTCGACCTGATCCTTGGTCACCATCGCCAGCAGCGCTGGATCGCCGTCAATTAGCGCTCCGAGAACGACGATTCCCGACCCAAGCTTGTCGCGCAGCCGGTCACCGACCTGCCGCATGGCTCCGCGGTTCGGCGCCTCAATACGAGTTATGAGCACCTGGGTCCCATCGATTGAGATAGCACTCTGTGTATCGTTGCCTGCACCGGCGCTGGCGAGCTCGATCTTGAGCCGCTCGACCTCGCGTTCGGCAACTCGTAGACGCTCAAGTTGATCGCCGACGCTGGACACGATCTGATCCTGGCCTACATGCAGGCTGCGAGCGAGCGAGTCGCTCTGATACTTCAGACGAAGCGCCTGGTCGATGCTTGCGTGACCCGTGACTGCCTCAATGCGGCGAATGCCGCTGGCTACACTGGATTCGGAAGCGATCAGAAACAGTCCGATATCGCCCGTTCGATGCACGTGGGTGCCGCCGCAAAGCTCCTTGCTGTATCCCGGCACGGACACGACGCGCACGGTGTCCCCGTATTTCTCACCGAACAAGGCCATCGCCCCGGTTTGCGTCGCTTCGTCGAAACTCATCACGTTGGTCTCAATCGGTTTGTTGGCAATCACCTCTTCATTGACCAACCGCTCGATGGCTTCGATTTGCTCAGCGCTGACAGCATCGAGATTGGTGAAGTCGAAGCGGAGCCGATCTGGAGCGACCAACGAACCGGCCTGTCGGGCATGGTCACCAAGCCTCGAGCGCAGCGCGGCATGCAGCAAGTGTGTCGCCGTGTGGTTGCGGCGGATGTCATCTCGACGTTTCGCGTCGACGGCTGCGTCGACGGCTTGTCCCTCTTGAATGAATCCCTCAACTACTTCCCCGCGATGGACGGTCAGCCCCAGCGTTGGTCGCTGGGTGTCATCGACGCGAAAGAGGCCGGTGGAGCTGCGCAGCGTGCCGGAGTCTCCAACCTGACCGCCGGACTCGCCATAGAATGGCGTCACGTTAAGGACGACCTCGGCGGGCTGGCCTGGCTCGAGGGTCTGGATGCGGCTTGCCTCTCCGATGATCCCCGTGATTGATCCGTCATGCTTGGTGACGTCGTAACCAACGAAGACGACCGGCGGCTCGGCGAGTTCCGCGTACATTCCGGTTCGTTCCGCGGAGGTCGCGGCAAATTTCCCAGCCGCCGCGCGACTTTGATCGCGTTGCCCTTCCATGGCTCGATCGAATCCACTTTGATCGACGGTCAGACCCTCGTCCGTTGCCAGTTCATTGGTCAACTCGAGTGGGAACCCGAAGGTGTCGTAGAGTCGAAACGCATCGACTCCCGGGACGACCGACTCTCCGCGATTGCGCAACTCGGCCGCAAGCGTCTCGAAGCGCGTGATCCCGGCAGCCAGCGTGCGCCCGAAATGCTCCTCTTCGTGACGGAGAATGGACTCAATGCGCTCTTTGGACGATACGAGATCCGGGTAGTGCGCGCCGAACATCTCGATGACCACGTCGACGAGTTGCACCAGGAAAGGGCGATCGAGGCCGAGTAGTCGCCCATGCCGGATGGCACGACGAAGGACGCGGCGCAAGACGTAGCTGCGGCCCTCATTGCCGGGAAGTACGCCGTCGCTGACAAGGAAGGTGACGGCACGTGTGTGGTCGGCAATGACGCGCAACGAACGGTCGACACTTTGCGATTCCTGGTAATGAACACCGGCAAGCTGTGCCGCCCGCTCAACGATCGGGAAGTAGAGGTCGGTCTCGAATACGGACGGCTTGCCCTGGAGGATCATTGAGATGCGCTCGAGACCCATCCCCGTATCGATATTCTTGCGGGGCAGCGGACGCTGAGAGCCGTCCTTCTCTTTATAGAACTCCATGAAGACGAGATTCCAGGTTTCGAGGAACCGATCGCAATGCGCGCAGGCGGGACCGCAGTCTGGTCGGCCACAGCCATATTCAGGACCGCGATCGAAATAGATCTCCGAGTCGGGGCCGTCTGGACCGGTTTCGCCAACCGGGCCCCACCAGTTTTCCTCGTCACCCAGCTTGCGGATGCGCTCGATCGGAAGTCCGATGCTTTCGTGCCAGTAGTCATAGGCATATTGGTCAATGTCGTGCACAGTCGGGTACCAGCGGCTCGGATCGGTGCCGAATCCCTCGGTGAGGAGCTCCCATGCCCAGGTGATGGCGTCGTCCTTGAAGTAGTCTCCGACCGAGAAGTTACCCAACATCTCGAAGAAGGTCAGATGAGAGACGTCGCCCACCTCGTCGATGTCGACGGTGCGGAAGCATTTCTGGATCGACGTCATTCGCGATCTCGGCGGAGTCTCCAAGCCAAGGAAATAGGGCGTCATCTGCTGCATGCCCGCGGTCGTCAAGAGGACGGTTGGATCGTTCGCAGGAATCAACGACGTGCTGGGGACAGAAAGGTGCCCACGCTCGGCAAAGTACTCTCTGAATGTGCGGCGAATATCGTCACTCTTCATGATCAGATTGATCCCCACATAAATCGGCGCGCAGAATAGTAGCCATTGATTCTACCGATGGGCGCAACGAATGGACCACCCGACGCCGAGCGTGTACGTACAGTATCGCAACTGTGTGTCTGGCTGTCAACCGCGGCGAAGACTGGCATCGGCATTGCTGGAATGGCTACGGTCAGTGGCTCGAGACTATCGCCATTTCGCGAATCCGCGGGTAGGCTGACTGCGTGCACCATTAGCGGTATCCGACCTTCCAGCCGAAGGACGCACATGAGCAACCCCACCGAGAACGCCGGCGATGACCGTCAAGCCAAGCTCATCTCCGCGCTCACAGAAAATCTGAACGCTGAACGACGCAGCGCCGCGACGTACCGATTCTTCGCCGATTGTGAACCGGATCCACACCGCAAGCAGATCCTCGGTCGCCTGGCGGATGCCGAGGATCGACATGCCGAGAAGTGGCGCGAGCGGCTGCGAGAGCTCGGTGTCAAACCACCCGAGGAACCGATCACAATTCCGCGCGTCGTGCGCATGCGCGCCAAGACGGACCTCACCGCGGCGCTGCGCGAAGCCGAGACGATCGAAAACGATCATCTGCGCCATTACGAGGCGGAGGCTGTCTCGCTCAACGACCCGGGGTCAGCTCAGAGTATGAGGGACATCGCGCAAGAAGAAGCCAAACACGCCTCCACATTGCGGGGACTCACATCAATTGCGCCGCGTGACACGGCTCCACGGTCTCGCCTCGACTCGTTGCTCAAGGGCGAGCGGCACGTCAGCTCGGGTACGTGGATCGCCGACGCGATCTACGGGGCGAACGACGGGCTCGGCGCCGTGTTCGGTCTAGTGGCAGGCGTGGCTGGCGGCGCCGCATCAAGCCATTTCATCCTGTTGGCAGGCATCGCAGGCGCGGTCGCCAGTGCCGTGTCGATGGGATCTGGCGCATACCTAGCAGCCAAATCGGAACGCGAAGTGCATGAAGCCGAGATGGCACGCGAACGCCGCGAAATCATCGCAGACCCAGAAGAGGAGCGAGAGGAACTTTCACTCTTCTATCAACTCAAAGGGCTCACTGAGGCCGAGGCCAACATGCTGGCCGAGCGCATCTCTCAAGATGAAGAGCAGTTTCTGAAAGTTCTTGCGTCAGAGGAACTTGGCTTGTCGGAAGAGCGCCTGCCCAAGCCAACGACCTCCGCGGCGTCAGCTATGATCTCGACCGGCATCGGCGCCATCATTCCCGTTCTTCCGTTCTTCTTTGTTGCCGGTAACCCGGCCATCATCGCGGCCGCCGTTGTGAGTCTGATCGGGCATTTCGCGGTTGGGGCCGCCAAGAGTCTCGTAACGATTCGGTCGTGGTGGTCCAGCGGGCTCGAAATGACGATGATCGGCGTGATCGTGGGCGTCGTGACGTACGCCGTTGGGTTCCTGGTTGGCATGGGTTGATTGCTACCATCTAAAAACGAAAAGCCCGCTCCAGTTGGAGCGGGTTCGTCATGATCTAGATGGGGTGCCTCGCGGGGCTCGAACCCGCAACCACTGGTTCCACAGACCAGTGCTCTACCTATTGAGCTAGAGGCACCATGCACCGAATGACGTCAGGCGAGTAAGCCGAGTTCTGTTTTTGACGGCCATCTGTCTCGGTCGGCGAATACTCGCACGACCGGCCACGTCGTCGCCGAACGTGGCTGCTCTCGACTTCGAGCCTCGGCGAGTAACCTGCAAACGGCTCAGCCGGAGATTGCTGCGGGGAGGATTGCCCTTTTCACTCCGGACCATGTAAGCCCGGCAATCGTCTCTGTTGCTCTCGCGCTTGCGCGCGCCAATCTGGACTGTCAACGCCACCGGCTGACGTTTCCCTGACTTTCGTCAGGCACCCTCACTCTGTGCAGCTCGGACTTTCCTCTGGCTTGGCGCCAGCGGCCGTCCTGCCCAACATCACTCAGTTGTTAAGTTCGGCCACTCGTCATGAACGAGCAGCCGGCCGGTGGTGCCGAAGGGGAGATTTGAACTCCCACGGGCTAAAGCCCACTACGCCCTGAACGTAGCGCGTCTGCCGATTCCGCCACTTCGGCCTATTCATTTTGCTTGTCCCTCGCACCCATCGCCGGAAATCTGCCGTCGAAATCGCAGTTATCGTCTCGGCTTGATGGTGCGCAAGCGTCTCGCAGTATAGCACAGCCTCTGACCGGCGGACAAGAACCATGTTCGCTGGAAAATGCTTCGCCCCAACCCGCGAATTAGGCAGCATTTGAGCCGTCGAAGGAGCGCGTATTGCGTTGATATTTCACGCTGTGTCAGGACCAAAGCCGACGCTGTGCTATGATGCAAGACGGATTGAAAACCGCCTGCTGAGCGCCGTCGCTGGTCGTGTCTACAGGTCATGATCGATTGATCCGGCGCCTATCCGCAGGAGATCTGATCGCCCAAGAAATTGCAGGGACGTTCGAATCGCGAACGGGAAGTGGAGACGAGATGCGCTCGAAAGTAACCGTCATCGGGGCCGGAATGGTCGGAGCCACAACTGCCCAGTATTTGGCTCAGCGAAACATTGCCGACGTTGTCCTGGTCGACATCGTCGAAAATCTGCCGCAGGGCAAGGCACTCGACCTGGCGGAAGCGGGCCCGGTTATTGGCTATGACGTCGCGGTCACCGGCTCCAACGACTACTCGGCCACTGCTGGCTCCGATGTCGTGGTCATCACGTCCGGATCGCCGCGCAAGCCGGGCATGAGCCGTGACGATCTTCTGCGCGTCAACATGAATATCGTGCGCAGCGTCACCGAGCAGGCCGCCAAGTACTCGCCTGACGCCGTGATCATCGTCGTCACCAACCCGCTGGATGCGATGTGCCACGTCGCGCTCGAGACTTCCAAATTCGATTCCAAACGCGTGCTTGGCCAAGCCGGGGTGCTCGATTCCGCTCGCTTCCGTACATTCATCGCGATGGAACTGGGAGTTTCGCCGAAAGATGTGAATGCCTTCGTGCTTGGCGGACATGGGGATACCATGGTGCCGCTGACACGCTACTCGTCCGTGGCTGGAATCCCGATTTCGCAGCTCATATCGGCTGAGCGCATCGACTCGATCGTTCAGCGCACGCGTGACGGCGGCGGTGAGATCGTGAAGCTGCTCGGTACCAGCGCCTACTATGCTCCGGCTGCATCGGTGGTTGACATGGTGGAAGCAGTGCTGCTCGACGAGAACCGAGTCGTCGCCTGCAGCGCGTATCTCACCGGAGAGTACGGCCTGAATGACCTGTACGTTGGAGTTCCTGCAAAGCTCGGTGCCGGCGGCGTCAAAGGCGTCCTGGAGATTGAGCTCACTGAAGACGAGCGCGCCGCTCTGCAGAAGTCGGCCGGTGCGGTGCAGGAGCTCGTTTCCGTCATGGAGCGACTCAAGCAGGAATCCTAAGATTGTTCACGCGGGCCTCGTCGCGTACCTGCTCTGTCGAAAGGATCGCATCCTGTGCTGAGCGTTGACGAGGCTCGCGATCGAATCCTCTCGCACATTTCTCCGCTGGAACCCGTAGCTGCGGCACTGCTGGACGCACTCGGCCTCGTTCTCGCGGAGGACATCATCGCCAGAGTCGATCTCCCACCATTTGACAACTCGGCCATGGATGGCTACGCGCTCCGGTGGGAAGACACGCTGCATGCGTCTCCTTCAGCACCGGTTCGACTTATGGTTTGTGGCGAATCGGCCGCAGGTCATCCCATTCAGTTAGAAGTGAATACCGGCGAAACCGTGCGCATCATGACTGGAGCACTCATTCCACGCGGCGCTAACGCAGTTGTGCAATTCGAAGCGGTGCGGATCCTGACTCCATCTGACGCACCGGCCCCCGTTGACCATTCCGCGGAGATCGTTGAATTCTGCTCGCCGTGTGAAGAGTGGCAAAACGTGCGGCGCGCGGGCGAAGACGTCACATCTGGATCACGCGTGTTGACCGCCGGAACGTTGATTGGGCCGCACCAGATCGGACTTCTCGCCGCACTCAACATTTCGCTGATTTCGGTGATCCGACGGCCGCTCGTGGCCATCCTATCCACGGGTGACGAGCTCGTTGACCTCGGACCTGAGCTTCGACCTGGTCAAATCCGCGACAGCAACAGCTATCTCATCGCGGCCATGGTCCGTCAGGCGGGTGGCGTTCCGCGTCTTCTCGGAATCGCAGGCGACTCAGAAGATGACATAAGACGAACCATTCAACAGGCTGAAGGTGCCGATTTGATCGTGACCTGTGGCGGAGTATCGGTCGGGGACTTCGACATGGTCAAAGACGTTCTCCAGCAGCGGGGCGAGATCGAGCTCTGGCAGGTGGGCATCAAGCCTGGCAAGCCGATGGCGTTTGGATTCATCGGCGATACCCCGCTGCTCGGGCTACCAGGCAATCCAGTCGCCGCCGCGGTTACGTTTTCGCAGTTCGGCCGGCCGATGGTCCAGCGGATGCTTGGAACGCAGCATGCATCGGACAGGAGACTCGAGGCACGGCTCGATGCGGATGTTTGGAATCACGGCGGACGACGTAACTTCGTTCGCGGAAACGTCAGGCGCGTCAAGGGCGAGTTGAGGGTTACTCCGGTTCCACAGCAGGGGAGCGGCGCTCTGTTAGGACTCGCACGTGCGAACTGCTACATCGTGTGCGACGAAAACCTCGAACATTTACTCCTTGGTTCTCCGGTTGACGTGGAGCTGTTCGAGGAGGAGCGAATTCCGTAGCCTGCTCAGTACGGGACGGTGCTCAATCAGAATGGCCTGACATCTAACCCGAGTCTCAGTCGATCCACGCTTCAGCATCACATTCGAGAAAGGTACAAATCGGTGGGTATTCGCGACTTCGTCAGCGTGTTGCGCGAGATTAGCTTCGACGATCTCGAAAGAGAAGCACGCATTGCTCCGCGTATTCTCGTCATTGCGAGCCGGTCCGAACTCGCGGCCGAGACGGCTTCGGCGGTCTTCGGATCTGATATGGACGAGTTCGTTCACGTACGTTCCTTCAGCGAACGCGACCTGGATCCGCTGCATTACGACGTGATTGTTTCGGTCGGCCCCCTGGACGCGGGCGTCGCGCGCGAGTGGCGCGATCTATTCCGGCGCGTCAAAGAGCCTATGAGAATGGTTGAGCATCTTCCGCATGCTGACACGGAGAAAGACATAGACTCGCTGCGGCGACGAATCGCCGACTGCGCCGACGACCGCTCGACGGCGATCGGACGCTATATTCCAGTCATGAAATCGGCATGCGCCCGACAGTTAATCTCTGAGACAGCGACCGTGAACGCAGAGTTCGCCCTCGTTTCGAACATTCCGTCCGTCGTGCCCATCATTGGCACGGCCTTCTCCGTGGGAGCGGACTTCATCGTGTTGACGAAGAACCAGCTGATGTTGATCTTCAAGCTGGCCGCCGTCAACGGGCGCGACCTCGACAGTCGCTGGCGAATCTATTCCGAGATGATCCCAGTGGTTGGGGCAGGGCTAGCCTGGAGAACGGTTGCGCGCGAGGTAGTGACACTCTTGCCGCTGGCAATGGGAACCGTGCCCAAGGTGGCGATCGCCTTTGCGGGGACATGGGTCATCGGTGAATCGGCGCAGGTTTATTACGAACGTGGCGAACGGCTGAATCGGGAACAGATGCGAGAGCTCTACTCGCAGGCTCTTGAAACGTTGCGGAAGAACCCCATCAAACGTCCGAATCTTCGAGCGCTACGACCGGGCCGTCGCAACACAGACGGGCAACCTGAAGAGGCGGAGGCGACGGGATAGCACGGCAACAAACATGAACAGACAGAACCGGCTGGCGTCGCCAGCCGGTTCTTGTGTCAAGATACTCTGTTTCGAAACTAGGAGACAGTCTCGCGCTCTCGCTCTCCACGCCAACCGTAGTCGAGGAGTCGCTGCTGGAATTCGCGCAGTTCCATGCCGACTGCGGAGGCTGCCGCAACCTGGTCGCCGTCCGATTGTTTTAGCGCCTCCATCAGCATCTGCTTTTCGACCTCCTGCTGTACGTCCCGCAGGCTGGCTCCCGAGCGAATGCGCTGGGCAATATCGATGATGTGGCCCTGCTCAGCGCTGGAAAAGCTGAGATGCTCGTCTGTGATCACCGTGCCCTGAGCCAATACCACTGCGCGTTCGATGATGTTTTCGAGCTCGCGCACATTACCCGGCCACTCGTGCTCGACGAGTGCTTGCATGGCCGATGTCGAGACCCGCGCCGGTGCGGAACTCGAGGAATAGCGATGCTTGTGGAGGAAGTGCTCGACGAGCAGCGGGATGTCCTCCTTGCGGTCGCGCAACGGCGGTAGGTAGATCGAGATGACGTTGAGCCGATAGAAGAGGTCCTCGCGAAAACGGCCTTCTCGCACTTCCTGCGAAAGATTCTTATTCGTGGCCGCGACAACGCGTGTGTCGACCTTCACCGAAACCGACCCGCCCACGCGCTCGAACTCGCGTTCCTGAAGCACGCGCAGCAGTTTTTTCTGCGTCGACAGGGTCATCTCGCCAACTTCGTCGAGGAAGATGGTCCCCTTGTTCGCCATTTCGAAGCGGCCTTTGCGCTGGTTCAGCGCGCCGGTGAAGGAGCCCTTCTCATGTCCGAACAACTCGCTTTCGAGCAACGTCTCCGGGAGAGCCGCGCAATTGACTTTGATGAGTGGGCCGCCTGAATAGCCGGAATTGCGATGGAGCACGGTCGCCACGAGCTCCTTGCCGGTTCCCGTCTCTCCAGACACCATGACCGTGGACTCGGAACGAGCCACACGACCGATGACCTTATAGACGTCTTGCATGGGACCGCTGTTGCCGATGATGTAGTCGTTGGGGTCGGATCCGTCACGTCCATTCGCGGTTGATGAGAGGCGCTTGAGCAGGTTCTGATGTTCGATGTAGCGCTTGATTGTGATGAGGACGTCGTCAAGATCGAACGGTTTGGTGATGTAATCATAGGCGCCAAGCTGCATGGCTTCAATCGCGAGACTGGCGCTCCCATATGCGGTCATGATGATGAATGGGAGCTGCGCTCCACGCTCTTCTGAGATTTCGCGGAGAACCTCGATGCCGCTCTTTGTCGGCATGCGCACATCCATCAGCACGAGTGCTGGCGCGTTTTCTGCTTTCAGAGCCTTGACAACGTTCTCGCTATCGTCGGTTTCGTCGACGTCGAAGCCTTCGTCCTCGAGAAAATCGCGGAGCATTCCGCGGATCCCAGCGTCGTCATCAGCAATCAGGATACGGTCCATCTGCTCTCTTCCCGTGCGATTCTCGTTCGTGTTGGCAGAGGTTGGCGGGTGTCTAGGTAGGACTGACTTGATGACGCCCACCTACTATATTATAGCGGCAGATCGCAATTAGGTTCAGCCTCGTGGCATTTTGAGCGAAGCAACCCTTGTTGAGGCGTATGTCGCTGAAAAGTTAGGTTCACGGCTGATTTGACTGCGATCAAAACGCAACCTCTCAGCCGTGTCCTGTCATCTCAGGATTGCGACATCCCTACAGTCGACCACGAATCAGCGCGTGCCGCTCTCCGCGATGACCGTTCAAATCCATGTGCAATAGTCGCGGTCAATTGAAACTACTGCAACATCCGGACCGCGAATATCCTATCCGGCCGTGAAAGCGAATGAGGCGTAGCTGGTACGACGGGAAAGTCTGGACTCCCGCGTATAATCGGTGCTGGTCTGGAGACGTTCCGTTCAACGAGACGAGTCCGCGAATTGGCGAGGCATGCATTGAAACGAGTCATTCTGATCGGGCTCAGCGGCACCGGCAAGTCATCTATCGCGCGTGAACTGGCGGCGAAGATGGGCTTCACCCCGCTTGATGTTGACGACGAGATCGTTCGACGTTGCAGAATGCCTATCCCGTCGATATTTGAACGATTTGGCGAGGATGTATTTCGCGCGTTCGAGCGAGGTTGCCTCGCGGCGGCGTGCGCGGAAGAGCGACGGGTTATCGCGACGGGCGGCGGCGTCGTTCTCGACGAACGCAATTGGCTCGCGATGCGGCCCGACAGTTTGATCGTGCAGCTCCAAGCGTCTCCGACTGAGATTCTTGCACGCCTATCGAGGCAATCTGAGGCGGATCCCGATGCCCGTCGCCCACTATTGCAGGCGACCGACCCAGTTCAGTCGCTCGAGACGATGATGCGCGATCGAGGACCTCTTTACGATCAGGCCGACGTGTGTGTCGATACGACCGGCAAGGACCAGGACGCCGTCGTGGCTGAGATTCTGGCTGTTGCTCAGACGGTAGAAGAGGGATCACTCCATCTGCCGATCGGGGCCATTACTACACCGAGCGGTCGCTCGGATCTCTTCGTCGGTTCGGGAATGCTGGAGGAGATAGGAGACCTGATTCGACGCCGTTTTCCGACGTCACGTCGCGCCTGGGTGATCACGGACAGCAACGTTGGTCCGCACTGGGCGCCGAAAGTGACCAACGCACTTCGTCGGTCGGATATCGCGGTCGAGAGCGTACAGGTCCCAGCAGGTGAATCGAGCAAGTCTTTTTCGCACGTTTCGTCGCTGTTGGACCGATTGCTGAATGGGCGGATCGACCGGCGAGACCTTGTCGTCGCTCTCGGCGGCGGGGTGATCGGCGATTTGGCTGGGTTGGTGGCAGCAATCGCGCTGCGCGGCGTGGGCTTGGTACAGGTTCCGACATCGCTGCTTGCCATGGTCGATAGCAGTGTTGGTGGCAAGACCGGCGTGAACCACGCCCGAGGGAAAAACCTCATCGGTGCGTTCTACCAGCCTCAACTGGTTCTTGCCGATCCCCTCGTACTGGAAACACTGCCGGAGCGCGAAGTTCGTGGTGGTTGGGCCGAGATCATCAAGCACGCAATGATCGAGACGACTACCACCGGACGTGATGGCGCCCCGCTGCTGGATCTGCTCGAACGCAGTCCGATTGACGAATGGAGCAACCCGGATTTCCTGACCGACGTCGTACGAAGAAATGTGCTTATCAAGCGCTGCGTGGTGCAGGCGGACGAAAAAGAGATGGGTCTGCGCCGTGTTTTGAATTACGGCCACACGTTGGGCCATGCCATGGAGGCCTCCGGTTATCGCCATCACCATGGGGAGGCCATTGCTCTCGGCATGCGTGCGGCGGTCAACATTGCGCTCGACCTTGGACGCACGTCTCCAGACGTGTCCGATCGGCAGAAGCGTCTGTTGGATAAAGTCGGGCTTCCTTCCCGTTTCGATGGCGATCTGGACGACGTTATCGATAGGCTGGCATCGGACAAGAAAGCCGTGAATGGTCGTTTGACCTGGATTTTGCCCACGCGGGAGATCGGATCGGTGGATGTCGTTACGGACGTGCCGATCGATGTCGTTGAGCGTGCGGCAGAGTCGCTTGGCGCACGGCGTCGGTGATTCGCACGGATTGTTCGACCCAGACCTCTGTGTTATAGTGCGGAAAATGAATATTGCTCTCTCTTATCCCGAGTGGTGGAGGGAACGGCCCGAGGAAGCCCGGCAACCGGCAGGTAACTGTTTGGTGCCAATTCCGGCAGCGATGGCGTCGCTGACAGATGAGAGTGAGTAGGAAGTCAGACGGCTTCTCGCTCACGAGGTGCTGTCTTTTTTGTGCCATCAAACACATTAGCGCCCACTCTGCACGCCGCCAAATCCCTACCTCGTGCCAACGTTGAATGATTAGCGCTGTTCGCAGCAAACGCTCGGATCGTCTGGTTCTTTGGGAATCATGGTGTCCGAAAGTTGAGAAGGGGTGCCCGTGAGCGAAACCGCCGAAGCGAGATTCGATATTCGCGACATTGGGCTCGCGGAGGATGGCAAGCGTCGTATCGCCTGGGCCGCCCGCGAGATGCCGGTCCTCGAGTTGATTCGGCACCGATTTGAACGCGACAAGCCGCTCGAAGGCGTGCGCATCGTCGCGTGTGTGCACGTCACCTCCGAGACTGCCAATCTCGCGTACGCACTCAAGGCCGGTGGCGCCGATGCCGTCGTATGTGCCAGCAATCCGCTCTCGACACAGGATGACGTGGCGGCGGCGCTGGTTTCGGACGGATTCCAAGTCTATGCGATCAAGGGCGAAGACGGAGAGACCTACCACCGACACATTCAGCAGGCGCTGCGTCATCGACCGAACATCGTCATAGACGACGGCGCGGACGTCGTCACTAATCTGCACCAGGACCGTAAAGACCTGCTCAAGGACATGCTGGGCTCGACCGAAGAGACGACGACCGGCGTTATTCGCTTGCGAGCGATGGAGAACGACGGCGTTCTGAGCTTTCCGGTCATCGCGGTCAACGACGCCGACACCAAGCACTTTTTCGACAATCGCTACGGCACCGGGCAGAGCACACTCGACGGAATCATTCGAGCGACGAACATTCTGCTGGCCGGCAAGACCATGGTCATCGCCGGTTACGGCTGGTGCGGTCGCGGCATTGCCATGCGCGCTCGTGGCATGGGCTCCCACGTCATCGTCACCGAAGTAAACCCGGTTCGTGCACTGGAAGCGGTCATGGACGGGTTCGTCGTCACGACCATGGAAGAAGCATCCAGTATCGGCGACATCTTCGTGACGGCTACCGGTGACATCAACGTGATCGATCGCGCTCACTTCGAACGCATGCATGACGGCGCCATCGTCGCCAATGCCGGTCACTTCAATTCGGAGATCAACCTGCACATTCTCGACGAGATGGCGGCCGAAGGACGACGCCATCTGCGGCCGTTCGTCGAGGAGTATCGCTTGACGTTGAGCCGCGGAATCGTCGTCCTGGGTGAGGGACGCTTGATCAACTTGGCCAGCGCCGAAGGACATCCTGCCAGCGTCATGGATATGAGCTTTGCCAATCAGGCCTTGTCGTGCGCATACCTCGTTCAGGAAAAAGGAAAGCTCGACAATATCGTTCACTCGGTTCCCCGTGACATTGACGAAGAGATCGCGGCGCTCAAACTGCATAGCATGAAGATCAAGATCGACACGCTCACTCCTGAGCAGGAGCGCTATCTCAATTCCTGGCAGTCGGGGACCTAAAGCACGTTCTCGATGCGGCGCGGGTGAAGTTTAGGGAAGGTGGTTCGTGAGCACGAGTTTCACGCGTTCGGCACAGACACTTTTTACGTCGGAATCGGTCACTGAAGGGCATCCGGATAAGCTCTGCGATCAGATATCGGATGCGGTGCTGGACGCCATCATTGCCGAAGATCCGGATGCACGGGTTGCCTGCGAGACTTCGGCGACGACGGGGCTGATTCTGGTCTTTGGCGAGATCACCACCGACACCTACGTCGACATTCCCGCGGTTGCACGCAGGACGATCGAAGAGGTCGGCTACACCCGTGCCAAGTACGGGTTCGACGCAGAAACGACCGGCGTGATCACGTCTATCAAAGAGCAGTCCAAGGAGATCGATGAGGGCGTCAGCCGCTCCTTAGAGACTCGAGAGGCAGACGGTCAAGATCCGCTCGACCTCATCGGTGCCGGGGACCAGGGCATGATGATCGGTTTTGCCTGCGACGAGACTCCCGAAATGATGCCGCTGACGATTTCGTTGGCGCACAAGCTGACCCGCAGGTTAGCCGAAGCGCGTAAGTCCGGAGAAATCTCCTACCTGCGTCCCGATGGCAAGAGTCAGGTGACAGTCGAGTACCGATATGGGAAACCGGCTCGCGTGCAGACAGTCGTTATCTCCGCGCAACACGATCCCGCTGTGACACAGCGACGATTGCGCGATGAACTGACGGAAGGGGTCGTGCAGGAAATCATCCCCTCGGAATTTCTGGACGGCAAGACGCGCATCCTCATCAATCCGAGCGGTGGTTTTTCGGTAGGCGGTCCGATGGGTGACGCCGGTTTGACCGGTCGCAAGATCATCGTCGACACCTATGGCGGCATGGCGCGCCACGGCGGCGGCGCTTTCTCCGGCAAAGATCCGACGAAGGTTGATCGCTCAGGCGCCTACGCCGCACGCTACGTGGCCAAGAACGTGGTCGCGGCTGGACTCGCCGACCGGTTCGAGCTTCAGATCTCATACGCGATCGGCGTGGCGCACCCCGTGTCGATGCACATCGAGACGTTCGGCACCGAGCATGTCGACGAGGATTTGATCGTCAAGCTCATTGACGAGCACTTCGATCTTCGTCCGGGTGCCATCATCCGCGATCTCGATCTGATGCGACCGATTTACCGGCAGGTTGCGGCCTATGGTCACTTCGGACGATCGGACCTCGATTTGCCGTGGGAGAAGGTAGACAAAGCAGAGATTCTGCGTGATGCGGCTGGGTTGAACGAGATTCCGGTCTCGGCGGCTCGCTGAATTCAATCGTGGCGATCGAACAGTCCTCGCACGATGTCACCGCGCTTGTAACCGGCGCCAGTGGGTTCGTCGGTCGCCACCTCATCGACCTACTCCAGTCGGAAACAAAGTGGTCGCTCATCGGCGTTCAGGGCCATCCGGGACCTCGCGAGCCGGGCGTGAAACAGCTGGTCTGTGATTTGCTCGACGCAGACCTCACATCACGGGTTATTGAGCGACACCGACCGGACGTGATTTTCCATCTCGCGGCCCAGGCATATGTACCTAAAGCAGTAGCGAATCCCGCCGAAACCCTCGTCAACAATGCGGTCTCACAAGTCAATCTCCTGGAATCCTGTCGAGCGGCGGGCATCGATCCGGTCGTCGTGGTCGTCAGCTCCGCTGAGGTCTACGGAGCGGTGTCGCCGAACGAGATTCCGATTTCCGAAGATCAGCGTTTTCAACCTCGGAATCCATACGCGGTCAGCAAAGTGACGCAGGACATGCTCGGGTTGCAGTACTTCCTGAGTTACAAGATGAAAATCGTGCGAGTACGGCCCTTCAATCACATCGGCCCCGGACAGAACGATCGATTCGTTGTTTCGAGTTTGGCGCGACAGATCGCGGAGATCGAGCGCGGTCTGGCTGACCCCGTCCTGCTCGTGGGGAATCTCGACTCGGTGCGGGATTTTCTCGACGTGCGAGACGTCGTTCGAGCGTACCTGTGTGTCGCGAAGGCGGGCTTTTCAGGGAACGTCTTCAATGTGGCCAGCGGTACAGGTGAGCACATCAGCGCGATACTGGATGGGCTGCTGAGGCTCTCCACAGCAGAGGTTGACGTTCGTCAAGATCCCTCGCGTATGCGACCCTCGGATATCCCGATGCTTATCGGCGACGCGCACCGGTTGCATCAGGCCACCGGATGGACGCCATCAATTTCGCTGAAGCAATCGTTGCGCGACACACTCGACGACTGGCGCCGACGACTCAGCTAGGCCAATTCCCCGACCGCGACATATCCACCGATTCCAAAGTCAACTCGATCAGACCGTCGCTCAACTGCATGTTGACGCGATCAGGCGACGGCCTGGCAGCCCTTTCATAGTCTTCTTTTTTTATTGCAGACTGCGCCGACTTGACGGTGAAAACTCCGCGCTCTGTCTTTACCGTCGGCTGATAGCCAAGCTGCGCAATGCCCCGGACGAATCTCAGCGCTCGCCCGACCGTCCATTGTGGTTCGATTGTGAGATCGGCATCGGTCGGAAAGCCGAAGTAGGTGGCCGAGGACTCGTCTTGTGTGCTTGAGAATTCGATTCCGGTGCGAATGTCGGTGATCGCCGCGACAAGCGTGTCAGCGCCGATTTCACCGACGGCGGTCTCGAACGAGGGTTCAATGATCGCCTGGGTCAGCTCGAACTCTTGCTGCCGCACGATCGGTCCGCTGTCGAATCGCCCGGTCACCCGGTGAACGCTAACTCCCCACTTGACAGCTCCCGTTCGCAGCGCCCAAAAGAGTGGATCCGGACCCCGGTAGGACGGAAGCAACGACGGATGCAGATTGATGGCGCCCTCACGCGCAGTGCAGACGGTCGGTGGCGGTACCCGCCATGGAAAGCACGAGACGACCACAAGATCGGGGCCGACCTCGGCCAGAGCCCGCTCGACCTCTGTCGATATGGGCTGGCGAATCTCATAGATGGGAACGCCGTGCGGGCTCGCCAGGTTGTCGACCGTGTCGAAACCGCTCACACCGGCCGTTCGGGCGATAGGGATGGTTGTGCGCGTTGGGATGCGCTTCACTTGCGGGCCAAAATCACGTGGTGATGGGATGAAGATCGCCGCGATTGTGAGGTTCTCGTTCAAGATGCGGCGAAGGCTGGTCATCGTTTGAGCACAGCGTCGACCAAACAGGACGATGGTGAAGGGGCTTCGGTCTTGCGAACGCTCAGCATGTAGACCGGAGTTGATTGACATGCCCTGGGTACTCAATTAGGCTTGATGCCCGGTGGCACCGTACGGAGAGAAGGTCGCAGCATGCCCAGGATGGTTCAATGCGTTAAGTTCGGGCGGGAGATGCCCGGGATGGAGAAACCTCCATTTCCCGGTGCGCTGGGAGAGCGTATCTTCAACAACGTGTCCGAAGAGGGCTGGGAGATGTGGCGCGAGCATCAGACCATCCTCATCAACCATTACGCGCTCAACCCGGCCGACCCTGACGACCGAAAACTGCTCCGACAGCAGATGGAAGAGTTCTTCTTTGGCGAAGGCGCCCAAATGCCCGAAGGGTGGATGCCCGCTGGAGCCGGTGGAGCAAAGGGTGGTGGCGGGCCTGCACCACGGAAGAAATGATGCCGACAGGTGCTCATGCTGAGCAGGCACTAGCGGGTTACAGCGCGCAATCGAATCTCAGGCGTGATGTGAAATTCGAGTTGCTCGTGTGCGAGCCGTAGCGTCGATTCGACCTCGTCCGGCGAATTCCCTTTCGCGAAGATAAATCCAAGATAGCTGGCCCCTTCCGGTAGGGGAACGATGGGGTGATTCAGACGTGCCGTGATCTCTACGCCGGTTACCCCGTCGACCTGCTGTGCTGCGTCGACACCCTCGACCTTGCGAAGCACTCCGCCCTTGGGAATCGGGATCATCATGACACCGACTGCGTCGTCGCCGCGTTGAAGCCCCTCGACCGACGCCCCGGTCGCCTGCAGTAAGATCAACTCTTCAAGCGCCATCCCAGTCCCGAATTCGAGAATCGTCGAGCAGAGCCCGCCGATTGAGCGTCCCGCTACTTCGATGATCCATGGTCCGTGGTCGTTGACTCGCAACTCGGCGTGGACAGGTCCCTGCTGGAGCCCCAACGCACGCGCCGCGTCTCGGGTACAGTCGGCGATTGCCTGTTGCACGTCGTCAGGCAAGCGCGAAGGCGTAACGTAGATCGTCTCCTCGAAGAAGGGGCCGTCCAGTGGATCGGGTTTGTCAAACAGCGCCAGAACCTTCAGGTCGCCGTCGTCGAGTAACCCCTCCAATGCCACCTCGAAACCCGGAACGAACTCCTCGACGAGTATGGTCGTCTCATCCAGGCTTTGCCCGTCCATTTCAATTACCTGACGGGTACGGCTCAGTGCGACGAAAAGCTCCTGCTCATTGTCGGCCCGAATCACACCGCGGCTTCCAGACAGATGTGTCGGCTTCACCACTACAGGGAAGTCAACCTCGCTCGCCAACACGGCCCCGTCGATCGTGGCTGGATAGGCACGGAATCCGGGAACAGGCACGCCCTCAGCGTGCAGCAAGTTCCTCATCAGGTGCTTATCTCTTGCCGCGAGCGCGGCATCCGGCGAGTTGCTTGGTAGACCGAGGAGGTCACTGGCGAGCGCTGCCAGTACGGTGCCACTGTCGTCCACGGCAATGATCGCGTCGATCGGTTGTTTCCGCGCGAAATCGGCGATTTCGTGTGCGGCCTCACGTGGACGGCTGAAATCGACGCCTAGCGGCACGTTCCACTCAGCAGACAACGCTTTCGGTAGATCGACCCCGAGCACGATGTCGATGCCCAGGCGCTCCGCGGCGGATGAAAACGCGGATCCGCGATAGCTAGATGGTGTGACGAGGAGTAGGACGCGTTTGGATTCGCTCGGTTGCAGATCGTGCATTGCGGTTGCCCTATCAGCCAGGTTGTGAGAGGTACTGCCGAGAAATTAAGAGCGTGAGACCGACGAATGGCTGACCTCAAGAATACTTCAGTTGCGCCGCCATCGCGAGCCAACGCTGAGATTTTGGAACCATAGGACCGAGCAAACAACGAGGCAACGCGACCGATCATTGATCGGCACGAGGATAGGGATTCGGTTCAACCGTGGCTGGTTGTCGCGATTTCCCGTGGCTGAGCCGGTTCGGCGCTGTTGAATTTGTCGCGATACATGCGTTCGTCGGCTGCTGCCACGAGCGAGACGGCTCGGTCCCCATCGGTCGCAAGCGATGCCATGCCCCACGAAATCGACGGCAGCCGGACGCTTTCCCCGTGAAGGTCGAACGTCGACTCATTGATGACAGTCACGATGCGCCGCGCATAGACGATTGCTCCCGGCTCATCGACTCCCGGTAAAATCACCGCGAACTCGTCGCCACCATAGCGAGCGACAATGTCTGATGCGCGCGACTCACGTTCGAGCAATGCGGACAGGGCACGCAATGCTGTATCTCCAGCAATGTGGCCGTGCGTGTCGTTGACGAGTTTCAGTCCGTCGACGTCTATCAGGATCAATGAAACGTCGCTGTGGGTACGTTCGGCGCGGGATATTTCTTCCTCGAGACGCTGATAGAAGTGTCGGTGGTTTGATACCCCGGTCAACCCGTCGAGCGTCGCGCTCTTCTTGAGTTGATCGTGGAGTTGGGCAACTTCAACAACCTGAGCCAGTTGTTGCGCCACGATGAGCAACAGAGCCTCGTCGTCCGAAGTGAACGAACCGGTCCGGCGCCCTTGCACATCTATGACACCGATAGTCTCTCCCTCGATCACCAGCGGCACGGCCAGATGCGATCGAGTCTTCGGGTGTCGGCCCTGATTGCCGCGGGAGTCGTGTTGCGTGTTTTCGAGTCGAGCAGGCACCCGGTGATCGGCAACCCATCCGACCAACCCTTTGCCGCTCTCGACGTGCGTCTCCTTTACGGCATCCTCGGACGTGGGCTTTGTCTGACTGATCAGGTCTCCAGAAAGCGGATCCGTCAGATACAGATCCACGGTTCCGGTACCGAGCTCGCGTTGTATCAAATCGATTACACGAGCGATGAACCCGTCGATCTCGGTCACTTCACCGATCATCTGCACGACGCGATAGACGATGCGCATGGCGCGCGTGTCCACCGTCGAGATTCGACCGGCGACGGTATAGCTTTGGTGACTTGGCTCAGTGACGGGCGCTGGCTGGCCGCTGAAACCTTGAATCTTGAGGAACGTAGCGACCACATCCGGATGGAACTGGGTTCCGCTACAGCGCTGAAGCTCCGCAAGAGCCTTCTCGCGTCCGGGAGCCGCACGATACGGTCGGTCGGTCGTCATGGTGTCGAAGGTGTCGGCTACCGAGATGATCGCCGCACCGAGCGGAATCTCGCGACCCTCGAGCCCGTCGGGATAGCCGCCCCCGTTGTACCACTCATGGTGATGACGCACGAGCGGCGCAAGTGGCATCAGCGAGGGGTTCTCCGAGATGATCTTCGCACCAAGTGCGGCATGTTCCATAATCAGAGTGCGCTCGTCTGGATCGAGTCTCCCGGGCTTCTGCAGGACAGAGTCCGGAATGCCGATCTTGCCGATGTCGTGCAATAGGCCGGCGAGCTCGATCGCTTCCACGTCTTCGCGCCGCAGGTCGAGCGAGTCCGCAATCGAACGTGAGTACGCCGCGACGCGTTCTGAGTGCCCGTGTGTATACGGATCCTTGGCATCGACTGTTGCCGCAAGCGTGCGGATGCTTGAGAGATACAGATCGCGGGTGCGCTCGTAGAGCCGGGAATTTTCCGCGGCAACCGCGAGTTGGTTCGCGACTGTTTTCAGCAGCGAGATGTCTTCACTCGAATAGGGCAGGTCGGCCTTCTTGGGACCGAGAATCAGCAGACCTACGACGTCTGATTCTTTTTCCAGGAGGATCGTGAGTGCCGCATCATCGGCTGAAGCGTCGAACCGTTGGCGAAGACCCCCGACCTCTTGAATGCCGACCACGATCGGGTGCCGAATACTGAGCTCACGCCAGCTGTCCGTAGGTGGGACTCCGACTCCCGCGTTGAGTCGAAATGTCTGTGCGGCGGAGTCGAACATATACATTCGTACGTGCGTCGGTTCCAACGTCTGCGAGATCAGGGTTGCCGTCAGCTTGCCGAGGTCCTCGCTTTCGAGGTGTTCGGTCATGCGCCGGCTGAATTCGAGAAGCTGCGTGCGATAGTCGTAATGGCTGCGGTCGAACGCCCGATCTACCTGACGCTGCAGTTCGTCGCGCAGACGTTGGAACAGGATGGCGACGATCGTTCCAGAAACGGCGAGCACGAACGCGTCATTCATGCCCACCTGGTGCTGAACGATCGTCGTTCCAACGAAGAGGATCAGCGCGTAAATGCCAGTGACTGTCAGCGCCAGCACCGAGTAGACGATGCCACGACGCACGTAGAGCTGCAGATCCATGATCTGATAGCGCAGGATCGCATAGCCAAACGATAGCGGCAGCAAGACCAGCGCGAGCATCGAGTACTTCGGATGAAGAATGTACGCGCCCGTGACGGCTTCCGGAATGGCCGAGAGAACGACAAATGGGAAGACGGCGATAATGCTGCTGAGAACCACGATTCGAATCTGAGTGTGAGCGCGTTGGCCCCTGGTGGTTCGCCAACCGTAGATGAGCGAGCCCAACCCGACGAGCAGGCACGCGACGAGATATGGGAAGCCCCACAAACGCAATTGAGCATAGCTACCCGGTGCGATTTGAACTGAGTAGTACCAGAAAATGGCGAACGGGACCGATGTGAATGGCACTACAACGACCGGGAACCGCAGACTCGAGATGCGAAATTCACGCTTTATGGGGAAAACGAGAAACAAATAGGCAAAGCTTGCAAATGCCAACGCCAGGAGCTCGGCATGAATCGGGAGCGACCAGGATTGAAGCCGATATTCGGAGGGGAGTATCGCTAATTCGAGAGCGCCAACAGTACATGCGAGTGACAACGCTCTCGGAGCGCTTCCGACCCCGAGCAACAGTACAGAAATTCCGACAATGGCGAAAACGACACTGCATAGTAGAACGAGTTTCCAGTCAGGATCGGATTCACCCGCGTCAACCGATATCGTCTTGCCCGTGGAGTGGCTCACGACGTCGATACGCGACCCAAGGTCCGTTCCACCAAGGCGTACTGTTTGGTCAGTTGGCAGCGCATGATTGTCGATCGAGGTGACGACATCTCCGACCCGGACTCCGGAATCATACGCGGAGCTCAGCGGATGTACCTTGGAAATTGTCCAAGCCTGTGCGGGAGCCGACCACCTGATTTGGACGCCGACCGTCGCGGGTGCATACACGGAACGGACGCCAAGCGCAAACAAAACAGAAAAAACGATAAGCACCGCAACGGCGACAGCTTGTCGGCCCCGAACGTGGCTCTTGGCTAGGGCTGTACCGGCCAGGGATGGAATGGGCGTCTGGCTCATCGATCCTCCACCAATGGTACAAGGGTGGATACATCTTGGTTGTGAGTGCGGAGCACTTCGAGAACGCGTCGACAGCCGTTGCGCTCTGTCTCCATCAGCACCCAGGTGAATTGAATCGCCCCAGATTCCCGTAGCGCGGAATTGTCCAGGTCTTTTGGTTGTCCGCCGACGCCGGAGCGCTGAAATACCAGTGGGATCGTACCTTTTGACGCGCCCACATCTGACTTTCCTGCGGAGCGTGCATCGCGCATGTCGTTGTTCAGTTGATATGCCGTTCCAAGATGAGTTCCGAATTCACGGTACATATCCAAGATGGTTGAATCCGTTGTGCCGAGCATGGCCCCCATGACTGATGCACCGGCCACGAGGCTTCCGCTTTTGGCGCGTGCAATGTCGAGTGCGACGCTGGTCGATGCGGCTCCATCGACGACCGACGTGAGATCAGCATCTTGACCGATCGTTGAGGCCACGATTGTCGCTGACAGTGCCTGAACCAAATCGAGAAATAACGGCTTGTGCTGCATGTCGATGTCGATTTCACTGAGACTCGCATACGCGAGCGCAAGCAGGGTTGTCGAGGCATTCAGTGCGCGCGGCATCCCACCGTGAGAAGACACCACGGAGTCATCGCCGTCTTCTATTTCATCAAGGATGTCGGACGCGGCAATACAGAGTTCGAATGCCGCCGCTGTGCGTTCGGCTAGATCGGTGCGGCCGTGAGCCGCGCGGCAACACGCAACGATGATGTCGTGAAAGAGCGAGGGATGTTCGCGATCGAGGATCCGCCCTGGTTGAGACAGGGCGAGGTAGATCAGTTCTTTGAAGGGGGCGGGAAACCCCGCCCCCTCCACCGCGTTCAGCACGAATTGTTGTGCCGTTGTTGCTGACATCAACCCTCACATAGGTTGTACGTCAGCGGACGTGATGACGGTATTAGTACCAAGACCCAAAGTGAACGTCGCCAAAATCGTTGTCATCGGCGATCTGTCCGCTCAGCTTGGATACGGCCGCCTGAGCATCGGCACCAAGATCGAACTCGGCAAGCGCTGACTCAGGATTCGCCATCGCGACCGCTCGGAATTCGGCATCGCTGACCAACCGACGGACGACGGTCTCCATTGACTGGAGTTCCATGGTTCCCCCACTTCGGCCGCAGCGACGCACAGTACCACGTGCGCTACTGGGCCCATTCTATGAGTATGACCGGACAGCGCCCACTGCCCGATGGTACTGTCAACCATCATAGCGGCAATACTTTAATACTTCCAGTCATTTCTGTGCATTCGGGTCACAATCATGATTTCTTACAGTCTCTGGTGACGTGAAGTGCGCGTTCGACTTCAAGGATTTCTTGATTTTGTCCGCGTCCGTACGCGCTTGTACTCGTAATAAAGCCTCATCAAGTGATCCGGTTCACCTCTTTAGCAGGCAAGATTAACGCGGCCGTTCTTAGCATTTTCGTACCTACTGCGCTAGCAAGCACGTCTGAGACGATCGTCCGGGTGGAGTACCGGCTCTCGGCACGTTCGGGATGAATTGAAAACCGGAGAGATCGGACAAGAATAGACTCAACGCTCGGTTGCGAGATGCCATTGATCGCGCCTCGCGATTGCTCCTAGTCGTTGTCGTTCAGTCACTCAGAAGTCCGTTTTTGCGCGCCGGGACGAAAGTATTGAGCAGTTGTGGGACTCGTGCCATGGCACATCACGGGCGATTTCAGTCACAGTTGGCCGCTGCTGAAGGAGAGCGAGATGAACGAGGCTATAGCGGCAAAGAGCACCGCTTGCCCGCCTTGTTGTGTCGATCGGGGCGGAAAGTACTGTGGAATCCCTGTTGGGCTGTCTCCGCCCGTGGAACCACTGAAGCTATTTTGCTGACAGGAATTCCGAATGTTCGAGGTCTTGATTGACAGATTCCGGAAGTGCGCATTGAACGACAAGTGCGTGGCGCACGGTCGGAGACAATAAGAAACGACCCCGAAGGGCCGTCATCTCATCCAATGCTCTTTGGCGGAAGCGACGGGATTCGAACCCGCGATCTCAGCCTTGACAGGGCTGCATGTTAGGCCACTACACCACGCCTCCGTGCTTTGGCGGAGCGAATGCTACCACGGTGGCGAAATCTCTGTCAACATAGGGGAGTGGCTAAACAAGCCTCGGCGAAACGCTCTCGAGAAGGGATCAACGTCACCAAGAATGCGGGTCGACGGGTTTGACTACTGCGTTAACTACACAATTTGGATTTCGACTCTGGCGAACGCACATGTACCGGGCGTTCATGTTGGCGCTGGTGCTGCTGCTGCTGCTGTTCTCGGTTGACGCGAGTGTGGACGCTGCCCCGCCGATTTTCGGGCTGCCTTTCGCCGGCGCGCCAGGCCCCTCTACCTGGTACGTGGCGCAGTGGTACGGATCCACCCAGTGGGCCTATCGAAACTGGCAAGACCGGTACAGCCAGGGTCAAGGACTCCATTTCGGTGTTGACTTCGCCGCGCCGTGCAACACACCGGTTCGTGCTATCGGAGACGGTGTCGTGTACGCCATCGATGGACCGTACGGCGCCGCACCGCACAACGTCGTGATCAACCACGGAAACGGCTATTTCTCGTTGTACGGGCATTTGCACCAACGATCGAGTCTTGCGGTCGGACAATCGGTGAAACAGGGGGACGTTATCGGTCTGAGTGGGGATCCGACGACCCAGAGCTGCGATCAGTCGTCTCATCTTCATCTTGAGATTCGCATCGACGGAATGTCAGCTGCCGTCAATCCGGTCCCCTTGATCGATGCCGATTGGCGCGCGGCGACCATCGGCGCCGATACTGACGGTCAGCACTTTGAACTTTTCTACAACGATCCCGGAACCTGGATGACGAATGACGACCAACCGCAGACTCAATTTGGAGGTCCGATTCTGAATCGCACGGGTCCCGCATGGCCTCCCGACTGAAACTCGTCCTGGCGCTCGCTACAGCGCTGACTGTGGTCGCCTGCAAGGCACCTTGGTCAACGTCATCGACGCCAACGACAGTAGCAGTCGGCACGCACATCGCTACGACAGTCGCCACGTCCGTAGGTGCGGTCGAAACCACCACTCCTACCAGCCAGTCAGCACCGCCAACCATCCGGACGCCGACTGTGACTCCGACGCCAACACCGCCAACTACGCCGCCACCGAGTCCTTCTCCAACTCCGACCCCCAGTGTCTCGCCGTCGGTCGTCGCGCAATGCTGTGGCGTATTTGACTGGCTGGATACAGATCGATTGCTGGTGTTCGATACGCCTTCTGGAGCCCAGCAGGGCAGCTACCTCGTGAATGTTCGCGACGGGAGCAGGACACTCGTTGGTCCCGTGTTTGGAACTCTGTCCTCCTCGGGCCTGATCGCGTTTCCGAACTCGCAAACCGGCGCGACGGAGGTCCGGCGGTCAGACAGCTCGCTGGCAGCAACGCTCCAAAATGGTGGATCGGCTGCCTGGATTGCTCCAAACGGCCAGCGCGTCGCCTGGCTCGTCGACCAAGGAATCGCGAACACCAGCTCGCTCGTGAAGCGCATCGTGAAGCTTGTGACGGCAAATATCGATGGATCAGGTCAGAAGTCGATCCTCGAGTTCGAGGATTCGTCGCTGCAGTGGACATCCGACAACGTGCACGTTGTGACGATAGCCCGGGCGCAAGATGGGACACATCCCGGCATTTGGAGTATCAACACCAATGACGGTACCAACAGTGTGGTGGTGCAAGGCACCTATCTCCAAGCGCTTCGAGTCTCACCCGACGGCAAAAAGATGGCGTACCTGGTGACCTTCAGCGCTGACGCCAGTCAGGACGGTGTCTGGGTTTCCGATGTGGATGGGTCACACTCGGTGCATCTGAGTGAATCAGGCGGCTTTCGCTGGTCAAATGACTCGAGCAGCCTATGGTTCTTACACCTCGCACCCACAACCGGCGGCAACGACCAGTTGGACGAGGTCGACGTCGCGTCGGACTCCACGGTCAAGTCCGCATCGCTCAACGGTCGAGTGCTCGGAGGTGAGTGGGAGATAAGCCCTGGTGCGGATGTGGTGGCGTTCTGGAATGAATCCGACAAGACCGTCCACGTTCAAGCGTTGACTCCGTGATGGGTTATCACATGCTGCTGGCGACCGCGTTTCCTTTGCCAATGACCGAGAGTGCGATGTCGGCCTCCCGTCGGCCAATTGCTCCAGTGCCAATCAACGCCAACGCGTAGGTCAGGACTGCCAGCACGAGAGACGGGATGACGCCAAATCTCAGCGTGGCGACTTCAACCAGGCCCATAGCGCCTGCGGCAAGCAAGGGCCGCATGGCGAAGCCGATCCAATTGAAACGTCCCACGTATCGACGCACCGAAATCGACAGTGGGACAAAGAGAACCGCTTCGGTAGCGATCGTGACCACAGCGGCCGCCATGTAACCGTAAACAGGCACCAGAATGAGGTTCGCGATCAAGTTGAACGACACCGCCGCCCCAAACGCAACCGTGATGGTCCGCTGTCGATTTACCGCGATGAGCACATACTGGGTGATACCGTTTACATAACTCACAGGAAGAAACCAAATCAGGATTCGCAGGGCCGTTGCGGAATTGGGTAAGTAGGATTCCCCAGCGAGCACGCGAATCAAATCTGGGGCCAGGATCATCGTGCCGATCGTGATGGGCCAGGCGATGATGAAAAGCAGCTTGGCCGCCAGTTTGTAACTGTCAATGAGTCGCTCCGCGCTGGTGGTCGCGTAGCGCGATAGGAGCGGGAACACGGCCAACGTGAAGTAGGCTGGAATAAGTGGCAGCATATTGATGAACTTGTATGCCGCGTCATATGAGCCGAGTGCTGAATCTCCCTTCGAGGCCTGAATGATGAAAACATCCGCTCGGAAGAAGAGGTTAAGAAGCAGCGCGTTTAACAAGAGCGGCCAGGAAAGGAGTACGAGCTGGCGAGCATCGACGCGACTCAGGCGCCACACCGGCTTGACTCGCACGTGTCTGGCCGAAACGTGAAACGCGAGCGCCGAGAGCGTGGTCGAGACGAAAGCGACGCCGGCGAGACCAACAACGCCCAGTCCGCCAAACAACGCTGCCAGGCCGAAACCAACACGGCAGAAATTGGTGAGAATGTTCAGGATCGCCGGAAACTCCATGCGTTCGCGGCCATTGAAAACGGAGTTGACGGCCTCGCTGTAGCTACTCGGAGCAATCGCCAGGAAGAGTAGAGCAATGGCGATCATGCTGTTGCGCGAGAGATCCGACCACGTCGTACCCCACAGCACGTAGAGACCCACAACCGGAATCAGTGCAACGAGGACGACCAGGCGCAGCAGCGTGGTCGATCCGAGAAGCGACCCAGCCCTCTCCGGATCGGTCGAAACCTCGCGCGTGACGAGAACGCCGAGACCAAAGTCGGAGACCGTCTTGGCATACAGCCAGACGGTCGTCGCCACCACGTATTGCCCATTCCCACCAGCTCCCAGAATGCGCAGGACGAACGCAGCGAAGACGAGATCCATCGCGCGATTGAACAATTGAGCGGCGATGGGAACGGCGCTGTTGGTCAGAATCCGGCGCACCGTGTTCCCCGCGATCTTCTCAATGGTTGGAATGCCGACGCGAGCGACGGCGAGGAGGACGAGCGACGAGACCGCCGCGAAGAGGAGCGCAAGTGCTACAGTGAAATCGGATTGGGTCATGCGGTCGATCATGGAACGAAAAAGAATCCGCGAGGATTTCGACTGGGGATGGTCATCTATTGAGCCGTCATCGGAACGCGATAACGGCCACGATCAATGCCGCGCCGATGCACATCGCGCTGATAATGCCAAAGAAGAGCACCAAAATCGAGACGGTTCCCAGCCCAATCTTTCCCTGCCGCGTCGGCGCCGCCGTTGCTTCTGTCTCCGGCGAATTAGTCTCTGCGCTGGGGTCGCTCATTCTGCCTCAACCGTTGAACGATACAGATCGAGATGCGCGCTGGCCGCCGCTTCCCAGGTGAATTTCTCGGCACGAGAGACGCCTTTGGTTGAGAGATCCTCTCGCAGTTGACGGTCGTCGACCAGTCGAACCATAGCTGAAGCCAACTCGTCAACATTTCCTGGAGGCACAATCAACCCGGCGTCGCCCGTCACTTCTGGCAGCGCGCCGCGATCACTCGTGATCACCGCGGCGCCGCAGGCCATGGCCTCCAGCACGGGCAGTCCAAAGCCCTCGTACCATGAAGGTGCCAACAGCCCAACGCTGCCTGCGTAAAGCGCCGGCATCCAGGTGTCGTCGACGAATCGTAAGTAGCGTACCGCCATCGACTTCGAAGCCTTCTCGATCTCTTCGACGATCGGTTCCGACAGCCACCCAGGATTACCAATGATGGCGAGCGAGACGTCCCGACGTCTTTCATAGAACGAAGCGAACGCGCGCAGCGCCGTCACATGGTTCTTGCGCGGCTCTACGGTGCCGACCATCACGAAGTAGGGCTGACGCAGGCCAAATTGCTCCAAGGCCCGTTCGACGGCGTTCGCTTCCGGCGCCCGAAACCAGCGATCCACTCCATTGTAGATGGTCGTCACCCGGTCGGCATCGACTCCGTAGCGTTCGATCACGTCGCGCCTGGTCGTCTCCGACACCGCGATGACGCGACTGGCACGCTTCAGGGTGCGAGGTACGGACCGTTCCAAATAGCGACGCAGATCGGGATGAGCATACTCTGGGACGATGAGGTAGCTCAGGTCGTGAATCGTCGTGACCATCGGCTTTCTGCTCGGTGGTGCGACGAAGTCGGGCTCATGATGCAGATCGACGTCACCGACAAACCGATCAATCGGCAACGGGACTCTCAAGCGGTGCCAGCCAGCGGCCGCCCAACGCGGCGAAATTGGGATCCGTTTGGTGCTCACTCTCCCCGAGCGCATGGATGTGGGTAAAGAGGTTACTTCGTCAGCGCGTGACGTGTACCAGAGCAGGAGTTCTTCGTCCGAATCGAGGATCGGCGCAAGATGTTCCGCGAGGCTCCGCGTGTAGCGTCCAACGCCCGCACGTTGGTGGATGGCGGACGTATAGTCGATCGCAACGCGCACGCCTAACGCCACGCCCATCTTGCGATCAGATAGACGATCGCTCCCACCAGAATCACGCTCCAGTAGGCAATGACTCGATCGAGGAGTGCGATCGACGCGGCGGTCTGCTGCGTAACGCCGATGACCGTCAATATGCCAACAACGCCGAACTCAACGAATCCGAGTCCAGCCGGAGTCAGTGGGATGACCGTCAAGAGGCTGGCGAGCAACGCCACGAAGATTGCCGCTGAGAACGTGACGCCTCCTCCGACAGAGAGTGTGACGAAATAGAGTCGGATGCCTTCGAATGCCCAGATTATCCCGGTCAAGATCAGAAGGGTTGGGATACGGCCGAATGAACCGAGCGCGCCCTCTTCCAGTGTGATGTAGTGGTGACGGACGCGCTCAGGGACGAATCCACGGAAGAAGTGCCGGAATCGGAAGACTGCGAGAACGCCAACAATCAGCGCGAGTGCCAGACCAATCGCCACGTACATCCATACAGAAACGTCCGATGGAATGTGGCGGCCAAAGACGATGAAGCCGGTTGCGACCAGGATCAGACCCAGTGTCATCATATCGGCCAGACGTTCGGCGAAGATCGTCCCGAGCGCTGAACCAAACGACGTACCGCTGCGCTGCTTGAGCAAGTAGCCCCGGTACGCGTCTCCCAGCTTGGCCGGCACGATGCAGTTCGCGAACCAGCCAAGAACGTACATAACGGAAAGCTCCGGCAGCTTCGGGAGTTCCTTGCCTTCCGCGGGTTTCAAGTCGGCGCTCTGCATAAGCGATCTCCAGCGCGCCGCGCGAAAGCCAAATCCTCCGTAGTACGTGACAAACGCCAGTAGAAGGTACAACGGATTCGCATGGCTCATCTGAGAGAAGACAGCCCCGAGGTCGAGGTGGAAGCGCGTGAGCGCAAAACCGACAACCGCAATGGCGAGAAGGAATGAGACGATCGTGCGTGGTCTGAGCAATCTCTTGGTGAGAGACACTCCGCCGAGACTACGTTCGGAGTCGAGTAGTTCCGTGTCAATGTCGTTCTCTGGGCTGTCAATCTTAGCGGTCAGAGAAAACGGCTCCTCAATGCTGGACCCTGTCATGTACCGGCCATTTCTTGTGTACCGATGGTAACGGGCTCGTCTGGAAGAAATCTCGTGACAATGATCGCGAGCGACCAGACGATCGAAAGCTGAACGCCCAAGTTCAATACGTGCAAATTTTCGACAACATTGTGGACCATCAGGGCAACCGTCACTCCAACGGCACCCACTCCGACCGCGCGGCCGAAGTCAGTCGTGGAGCGTCGCACTGCACGCAAGCTTACCCACAATCCTGTGAGAATGAGCCAGACGTACGCCACGAGCCCGACGATCCCCGTCTCCGCCGCGGCGTTGATGTAGTAGTTATGCGCGTGACCTTCCGAAACCGTGAACTTCGGGTTGATCGCGAACTGTGTGAACCGAGCATTGAAGTTGCCGATTCCCACTCCGGTGAATGGATGGGCATCGAACATCGCGATTCCGGTCTGCCAGTGAGCCATGCGCTCTACCGCCGCGAAATTGGCGTCCGTAACCAGCACATCGCGCGAGTCGAAGAATCGTACCTGACTTTCAAGCTGCTGAAATCGATCTTTGAGCGCGGCCGGTGCGTACGAAGCGCCACCCGCCAATCCTCCGAGAACAACAATGATCGTCAGCGCACCGACGGCGAGGGCGCCGCGCCGATCGCTGATGAACAGCATGACTACGATGGCCGCTGCCGTACCGAGCCACGCTCCACGAGAGAAGCTCGCGACGATGGCCGCGACGCTAATCAGTGACGAAAAGCCAAACCATAGCGCCAGTGCCGCGTACCAAATGAGCTCGTGCCGTTCCGTCGCGGACGGAGCCATTCCGCGCTGTCGTTCGACCCGATAACGTGACAACGATCGGTAGGCGCGTATCACGCTCCATACGGCGAGCGCGGCCATCAATGGGCCGGTGAGCTCGAAGTAGGCCGCAAAGGTGTTTGGCTTGCCGAACGTGCCATACGCGCGCGACACTGAATTCGTGACCGCAAAGCTGGAAGGACCAATGTCGCGGATAGTCTGAACGACTCCTAGCAGCCCCTCGAAGACGACGCCAAAGCCCATTGCCATGCTCGTGAACAGAACAGATCGTCCTGTACGAATACCATAAAGAGCCACCAGCAGTGCGAAGAGAGTGACGCTCCAGCGGTAGAGCTCCGCGAGGCTCGCGTGCATGTCAATTGCGCCATGTGTCGAGAGGATCATGGCGCCGAACCAGGCCAGGTATGGAATGAGCAGGATCGACCCGCGTAGCGATTCTCGCCGGGATACGAGCTGGATCAGGAGCGCCGCGAGCGAGGCCGCTATGGCTAATTTGGTGGCTGTGAGTCCAACTCCACCCATGCTGATGGAGCCGAACTGCTGCACCGGGACGGAAACGGCCAGCAGGAGTGGTCCCAGCCATGGGACGCAAACGACGACCAACCCAAACGCGATTGCCGGAAAGAACGCCAGATTGATGGGCGCGGGCGCGCGCAGGATGACCCAGCCCGACACCGCGGCGAGTACGAGCCCAAGGAGCAGCCAAAACGAGCGCGTTGATGGCAGATTAAAAGTCGACGACCGCACTCGGCTCTCGAGTCACGTATGCCGAGAAGTAGTCGATTGTCTGTTTCATGCCCGATTCTATGTCGATCGTCGGCTTCCACCCAAGCAACGACGTCGCCTTGGTGATGTCCGGGCAGCGTTTGTATGGGTCGTCAGGACGTTCAGGCAGATATTCGAGTTCGCTCTTTGAATGGCATAGTCGAGCGATGAGCTCGGCGAGATCCTTGATCGTGCGCTCATCCGGATTCCCCAGGTTGATGACCTGGCCGCGTGCGTCGGGCGCTTCCATCACGCTGCGCAGCCCTGCAACCAGATCCGAGACATAGCAGAGTGACCGCGTCTGACTCCCGTCCCCAAAGACTGGGAGCGTCTCTCCCCGAAGCGCTTTCATGATGAAGTTCGGAACGACTCGTCCGTCCTGTGGATCGTTGCGTGGTCCGTACGTGTTGAAGATGCGGACGATGCGAGCGTCGAGGTCGAACTGACGCACGAACTCCATCGTGATGGATTCGCCAAAGCGCTTACTCTCGTCGTAGCAGCTGCGTGGACCAATCGGATTCACGTTCCCCCGGTACGACTCGTCTTGTGGATGGACCTGGGGATCACCATATGCCTCCGACGTGGACGTGTAGAGAAAGCGGGCATTGCGCGCCTTCGCAAGATTGAGCAAGTTCAGCGTGCCAACCGAGTTAACCATGTGGGTCTCGATCGGGTGTCGCATATAGCCTTCAGGGCTGGCTGGGCTGGCGAGATGAAATATCCGATCCACTTCGAGGTCGATCGGTTCAATGATGTCGTGCTCGACGAAGGTGAATTTGGGATTTTCGAACAGGTGGACAATGTTCTCGCGGCGACCTGTGATGAGGTTGTCAACCGCGGTGACGGAGTGACCATCTTGAATGAGACTGTCGCACAAATGCGACCCAATAAATCCGGCTCCGCCCGCGACCAGGACACGCAATGACAACCTCCTCATATGGGCAGCGCAGTGTCAGACGTCTCGTCTTGCGCCTCTATCGTGACCAACGCGGTCAGAAACCAAAATAGCAACGCAAGATCGGGGAGGAAATAGCCATTATCGACCAATCCGTGCAGGGTCCCGACGAGCAATGCACCGGCAGCGGCAAGTCCCAAGGTACTTCGGCGTCGCACAACGCTCAGTGTCATCCAAGCAAGAAGGATGACGTATGCCAGAGCAAGAACGACGCCCATTATACCGAGGCGTAACCATATATCGAGGACGATGTCGTGTGGATGAGACGTGAAACGCTCCGACCAGGCTTGCGGTTTGATGTAGCGTGGCGCGTAAACGTACAGAAATTGGTCGGGCCCGATGCCGAAGATCGGGTGATCGCGAATCATCTGGATCGATGACTCCCACAGGTCAATACGCAGCGAACCGCTGCCGCCCGAAAAGAGGTTATCAATACGCGCGGACGCGGTCACCGCAAGAGCGCCGCCTAATATCACCCCTGCTCCCGTTGCGAGTCCCGCCAGTCGTCGTCGCTGCCCGAGTAGGAGCAATACGATGACGCTCACCACGGCGGCGAGTACGGCTCCTCGCGAAAACGTCATCACGAGAACCGCGCCGATGACCGCTGCTGGAACGAGCCAAGCCCAATGCAACCGTTTTCGATATGCCGCGGCGAGACCTACGCACAGCAAGAGTGGACGTTCGAGGAACAGGGCCAGAGCATTGGGATGATCGTAGACGCCGCTCACTCTACGTACGCCTTCTACCGAGAGCGCATGTCCCGAGATCAAGCTGACGATTCCAGCGACCGCAACGAGCGACGCTCCAGCGACGAACAGCGTCACGGCGAGTCTGAGATTGGCGTGATCTCGAAGGTACCACCGTGCCAACGCATAGAAGACTATCGGCTCCAGCATAGTCCAGCGAAAGTCGCGAATACTTTCGTGTCGATATGCGGGCATTGCGAGCGTGAAGAGTGAAATGACACCGAGTACCAGAAACAGGATCGCGACCGCGTCAACGGCCACGACACGCTGCCGGATATTTGACAGGAACACCCGCAGTTGTTGAATCGGACCGCAACGCATTCCAGCCCAGACAACGTTGAGTCCGACTCCAGCGACCGTCGTCACTAACAGCGTCTCTTGGGGACTAAATTCGAGCCCACGAATGCGCACCGGTTTGAGGACAAACCCGATCACCGCAGGGATTGCGATCACGGACGCCGCGGGGCGCACAGCTGCAATTGCGATGAGCACGAGGATCGCGACCAACGACACCACGGTCGTGCGCGCCAGCAATGTCACGGAAATCGTCGCGAGAATCCCGAGTGCGTACGGCAGGTTCACATCGGTGCTGAGCGAGCGCCACGTCGGCGCCTCTCGTGGTTTACGCATCAGGAGTGATTCGGACTGGTGGCGACTTGGCGCTCGCGAATCATGCGATCCATCCGAGCTGACGACAGACGCCTACAACCGATATTCGGACGAGGACGAACAACGCCGCGGCGAGCGCGACGTAGAGAAAAACGAACGCCCACGGGAACGGTGTATTGGCTGAAATTGTGAAACCGCCGATGGCCACCTGGTTGGTACCGTCCGATGTGATTGTGACGACGTGGTCGCGGTGCGACAGACCGCTGGCAATGAGCACGGACTGATCTTCCGCCTGTTCCGCGAAAAGGTCGAGGTAGCTACCCTTGGCGTCGGCCGGTAGGTCTCTCGACGGGTTCCCGTCGATTGAGACGTACACCTTTCCGGATTCTGGTCCGATGCGGGCCGAAATTGCCAGGTCCGTTCCGTAGAATCGGAAGGACATGACACTGCCCGACGAAGCGGTTACAACCAATGACGCGACGCTTGAGGAGCCGTTGGTGCCAATCGTCTGCTGAAACCAGTCGCCTGTCAGTGCGATGGCCCGATTCTCCGCGGAATATTCGCCCGGCTCCAGGGTTTGCCCGGCGACGTCGGGATTTTGGCGGTCTCCAACCCGAATCGACGGAAGCGTTGCCTCGAGGTTCATTACCCAGACCAATGCCAGCCAGATAAAGATGACGCCGAAGACAGATCCGACAATGGAAAAAGGGACTTCCGACCGACTGCGTTCGGACCTGACGCGCGACGAGCGCCGCGCGCTTAACGGTACTTCCGGCGTGGATTCGATCATGGCCGACCGCCGACTGTAGTCGTGACGTTCGATGACGCCGCGTCGCGTCGCATGCTGACGCACTGTTGTCGTCGAAAGCCATCATATTTGGCAAGCTGGCAGTCGAAATGGCATCGCATGGCGGCTAGTATAGCAGTCGACAAATCGCCATTAGACTCGCACATGATCCGCGGTGATCGGCGGTGAAGATTGAGCAGGAGGGGATCCATGCAGCGCGAAGCACGTCTCGCAGTCATCGGAGGAAGCGGCCTCTATGACATGCCCGGGTTGACGAATCTGACTCACGTTGACATCGACACACCCTTCGGAGCGCCGAGCGATCGCGTCACCATTGGCGAAATTGCGGGGCACGATGTCGCGTTTTTGCCACGACATGGACGGCATCACGCCCTCTCTCCAACGAACGTGCCATACCGCGCCAATATCTGGGCGCTCAAGTCGCTTGGCGTCGAACGACTGGTTTCGGTCAGTGCGGTCGGAAGCATGAGAGAAGACGTTCATCCTCTAGACATGCTGGTACCCGATCAAATCTTCGACCGGACCACATTGCGTGCTCGCACGTTCTTCGACGAGATGGTTGTACACGTGTCGCTGGCCGACCCATTCTGCGAGCATGCGCGGCGGATTGTGGTGGACTCCGTGAAACAAACGGACGTCGCCATCCACGACGCCGGGACGTACGTTTGCATCGAGGGACCACAGTTCTCGACGAAGGCGGAATCGCGAATCTATCGATCGTGGGGTGTGGACGTCATTGGAATGACGGCCATGCCGGAAGCAAGGCTCGCGCGCGAAGCGGGGCTCTGCTATGTAACACTTGCGATGGTCACGGACTACGACGTCTGGCATGAAGTTGAGGAAGGCGTGAGCGTCCAAGCGGTTATCGAGAACCTCAAGCGTAACGCAACGAACGCTCAGAACGTTATTCGAACAGCAGTTCCGCGGCTTTGTGGCGAATGGGACTGCGGATGTGGCTCCGCCATTCAAGGCGCCGTGGCAACCGGTCCTGACGGGATTACGAATCAGATCAGAGAACGACTTGGGCTCCTGCTTGGCGACTCAAACACCTAACAACTCAAAGGACCAGGATTGAACTCCAACTTCATCATGCGTGACTGCTTCCATCCAAATGTTCGGCGCAATGCGCCGGCGCGTCACGCACGACAGTTCAAGGCTGTGAGCCAAGCGTAATGGGCGCCATCATTCGTCGATTCCGCTTCACCGAATTCCAGCTCCTGGTCGCTCCATCCCTAATGACGGTCGTCGGGCTGTTGACGATCTTCCTGGCGCGCACGGGATCATCCAAGTGGAGCCTGAGCGACATATCGGTCAGCCTCGGTTACGTCGCGCTTCTCTTCGGAATGACCATCTGGTTCAGCGCAACCGGGTTCAAAGGGGACCAGGTCCTCTTCCCAATCGTGGCGACGCTTGCCGGCGTTGGCTTGCTCGAGATCCAACGGCTCAACCCAGTATTGCAGGAGCGCGGTCCCGGTTGGGCTAATGTCGCTCAAAGACAGGTGCTCTTCCTCGCGCTTGGATTGATCCTGCTGTGGGGCATGATGGTCTTTGTGAAGCGGCTCGATTGGCTGCGACGCTACAAGTACACCTGGGGCTTTCTGGGACTCGCGATGATGGCGGTCACCATGGTCGCGGGTGAAAACGTCAACGGCGCCCGGTTGTGGCTGAATCTTGGCATCGTTACTGTTCAGCCAAGCGAACTAGTCAAAGTGCTTCTGGTGGTCTTTCTCGCTGCCTATCTCGACGACTACGGGGATTTGATCGCGGGATCGTATCGAATTGGCCCGTTGAAACTGCCTCCGATCCCCTATCTGTTACCCATGATCATCATGTGGGTCGCGTCGCTCGGGATCGTGGTCCTGCAGAACGACCTGGGGACGGCGCTCCTCTTCTTCGGCATTTTTCTGGTGATGATCTATGTTGCCACGGGCAAGCTGCTCTACGTTGTCGTAGGTCTGAGCAGTTTCGCGGTTGCGGTGTACGTGGCGTACCAATTGTTTGATCGCATTGCCGTACGGGTGCAGAACTGGATCAACCCCTGGTCCGACCCGCTCGTGGCCGGATTTCAGCAGATTCAGGCCGAATACAGTCTGGCGGCAGGTCATATCTTCGGGACCGGCCTCGGATACGGGCATCCGCAATACATTCCGGCAGTTGAGACCGACTACATTTTCGCCGCACTGGGTGAAGAGCTCGGTCTCCTGGGTACGATCGCGATTCTCGCGCTCTATTTGTTGCTCGTTGCCCGCGGTTCGCTCATCGCCCTGCGCGCGGAAGGAGGGTTCCCGCAGCTCCTCGCGGTCGGACTGACCACCATTCTCGCTCTGCAGACGCTGATCATTCTGGCGGGGACACTTCGCATCATTCCCCTCACCGGCATCACGCTGCCGTTCATCAGCGCGGGCGGGAGTTCGCTGCTCACCAACTTCATCATTGTTGGGCTCCTATTAAGAATCAGTGAATCCGGGGTAGGCAAGACATGAGCCGATTCGTCCGCGCCTCAGCCTTCGTCGCGGGAACCATGGTCCTGGCGTACGGCCTCATCATCACCAAGCACATGTCGGCGACGGCCTGGCTGATCATACTGGCGATCGGCGCCGCGCTCCTCACGATCGCCATCTGGCCGCGCATCCCGCGCACGACCGCGACGATTGAACGGACCATCATTCGCGGGACCTCGCTGTTCCTGGTCGGGTTTCTGGTTCTGGGAGTACAGTTGGCTCGCATGCAGGTAGTTGACAGTAGTGAAATCAGTGCGCGCTCGGCGTCTAAGTCGGGTGACGTCATCGTTCAGGATCCGAGAAAGCGACTCGCGGCCTCCGAAATTATTCGCGGCAGCATTCTCACGAGCGACGGACAGATTGTGGCTCAGACGACCCAGAATCCGGACGGAAGCTTTCTTCGGACGTACCCAGACCCCGCCACAGCGTATCTCGCTGGGTATTACTCTCCGCTCCTGTACGGCAGCAGCAATCTCGAAGCGGCTTACGACGCACAACTGATGGGAACGCAGGGCGGCAACCCCATCAAGCAATGGCTCGACGGCGTGCTCCACCGTGACAAGCGTGGCTACGATCTGCAACTGACAATCAACGACGAATTACAGAAGAAAGCCAATGAGTTGCTGGGCGACCAGCGCGGTGCCGTGGTACTGATGGATGCCAAGACCGGTGCTGTGGTGGCCATGGCCAGCACGCCCAACTTCGACCCCAACAAGCTCTATGTCAATGCTGGCGGGGATTCAGTGCAACAAGCCGAGGCAGCCAAGCAATATTGGGCGCAACTGAATTCGGCCGGGAACTCACCGTTGCTGCTAAGGCCGACGCAGGGCCTCTACATACCTGGATCGATCTTCAAAACCGTGACGGCTTCGACGGCGCTTCAGTCGGGCATCGCGCAGCCCGACACGGTCTATCGTGACGAAGGAGCACTGACGGTTGAGTCACGTGTTATCCCAGAAGAGAATCGTCCAGACAACAACCGCATCGATTACACGCTGACCGAAGCGTACGGGTGGTCGTTGAACGTCGTCTTCGCTCAGGTCGGTTTGCAGGTTGGCGCCGACCGGCTAGCGCAGTTCGCACAGCAGTTTGGGCTGGGATCCGACATACCATTCGATCTTCCGGTGGCAACAAGCGAACTGGAAACAGACGCAAATTTCCTTTCGAGCCAGGCGGCACTGGCCGTCACGGCCTTCGGACAAGGGCAACTTCAGGTGACGCCGATGCAAATGGCGCTCATCACCGATGCAGTCGTCAACGGCGGAAATATTATGACTCCGTACATGGTCAACAAGATAACGGACCAGTCGGGCTCAACACTCTCCACTACGTCGCCCTCCGTCTGGCGAAGTGCGATCGATTCATCCACTGCCAGCCAGATGGAGCAAATCATGGTCAAGTCCGTGGAGAACGGATATGCCTCAACGGCTCAGATTCCGGGCTATGTAGTTGGCGGAAAGACCGGTACGGCAGAAGTTGGCGGCGACAATCAGCCGAACGCCTGGTTCATCGGCTTCGCGGGCAAGGACAACCCTCAGTATGTCGTCGCGGTCGTGGTTGAGAACGGTGGCGAAGGGGGTAAAGTGGCGCTTCCGATCGGGCAACAGATGTTGCAGGCAGCGCTTCAGGTCAAACCGTAGTGGTTCAATTGGCGTATGTATCGACTTCTCGCGCCAACGCGTTGACCCACGAATATGGCGCCTGGCTGCCTCGTCTACTGCTCCCGACGATACGCTTACAACTCCATCCCTGAGTGCCTGTACGATCACTCACTGACATTCCCCGCATTGCGAGACTCCGATTGCTCTGAATTCGCGCCTAAATCGCGATTTTTCGCCTCAGGACGCGGAATTTGGTAAAATTGCGAGTCGTGAGACAGCGTGGAGCATCGTCATGAACGCAGTACAGCCCACGTTTGAGGATCTCGTCGCTCAGGCACTGGATGAGCTCCCCGAAGCTTTTCTTCACGCGCTCGAAAACGTCGAAGTTGTTATCGAACCCGAGCCGAGCCCTGAACAGCAGCGACGACTTGCGGCCCCCGGTTCGACCTTGCTGGGATTGTACGAGGGAGTTCCACGCACGAGGCGAACGTCGGCATATAGTTTCGTGGCTCCGGACAAGATCACCATTTTCGAGGGACCGATTCGCCGGCATGCTCGAGGTGAGGATTCGCTCAAGCAGCTTGTACAGCGGACGGTGGTTCACGAAATAGCGCATCACTTCGGGATTTCTGATGAGCGCCTACGAGAACTGGGTGCTTATTGATCCCGTGAACAACGAGGTAGTCGATTAATGCAGTGGCCCAAGCCCGGGCGTAACACAGAGAATTCGGCGGCTCCGCCGGGTGTAATCGAGACAATCGGGAACGCGTTCGCGCTCTTGAATAAGCGACCATACATTCTGGTCGCTCCCGTCATCCTCGATGTCTGTCTCTGGCTCGGCTATCAACTCTCACTGAAGCCGTTCACTGATTTGTTGATTCGATGGCTCAACACGGCGCCAAATACGGACGCGACCACCATCGACCGACTGGATCGACTGGGCGCCAGTTCCAATCTCTTCATGATCTTGACCGTATCAATGCCGTCAACGATGACGCGTCTGGGCAGCGGAATCGTTGGTAGCGGTGCCAGCCGAGCGCGGGAAGTCATCCCAGCGTGGCTGTTGGGACCAGTCGTCCTCGGTTTGATCGTCGTCGGGATCGCCTTCGGAATGGCCTATCTCACGTTTCTCGGCAGTATCGCGCACGGAGGGGCGATTTCGACCAAGCAGTTTGTTCGCACGAGCCTGGCGAACTCGCTGCGGTTCATCGGGTTCAATGTAATGGTCATCGGCGTCATATTGCTGCTCCTCTTTCCGCTGTTGCTGCTCTCCGGCGTGCTTCTGGCGGTCGGAATCAGCATCATCCCAGTTACGACGGCTTTGCTGGTTCTTGCCTTTATGTGGTCATTTGTGCTGCTCTATTTCGCTCAAGACGCCATAGTCATTTCAAATGCGGGACCGGCTCGCGCGATGTACATGAGCTACAACGTCGTTCGCGCATATTTCTGGCCCTGCCTGGGCCTCATCGTCGTCTCGATGGTCATTCAGATCGGGACACCACTCGCATTGAACGTGTTCACTCGTTCGAGTTGGGGGATGCCGCTCGCATTTCTCATTCGGGCGTACGTGCTGACCGGCCTGGCTCTTGCGGCGTTGCTCTTCTATCGCGATCGCGCATCGGCGATACGCGTTCCGAGGGCTGCCGTCAGGTCCACCGATCGCTCCAACTGAAAGGTCTCCGATTCGTGGCAGATATCACCACATCGCGTTACACCGCCGCTGATATCCAGGTCCTCGAGGGTTTGGAAGCCGTTCGCAGACGTCCGGGCATGTATATCGGGAGCACCGATACGCGTGGTCTGCATCATCTCGTGTACGAGATCGTCGACAACAGTGTCGATGAAGCTATCGCGGGCTACTGCGACCACGTCGACATCAAGATCCACGCCGATGGCGTCGTCTGGGTACGCGATAATGGACGTGGAATCCCGGTCGATCTGCACTCGAAGCAAGGCAAGTCCGCGCTCGAAGTGATCATGACGGTGCTGCATGCGGGAGGAAAGTTCGGCGGCGGCGGATACAAAGTCTCGGGTGGTCTTCACGGCGTCGGGGCTTCAGTTGTAAACGCACTTTCGGAATGGGTTGAGGTCGAAGTTCGCAAAGACGGTCTCGTCTACAAGCAGAGATATCGTCGAGGAATCCCGGAAGGTCCCGTCGAACAAGTTGGGACGACCGAAATGGACGATCACGGGACGACCACGACCTTTATGGCGGATTACGAAATCTTCGGGTCGATCGACTACGATTTCGACGTGCTTTTGCAACGATTCCGCGAGTCCGCCTATCTGACCAAGGGCCTCGGAATCACGTTCCGGGATGAGCGGGTCGACCGCGAGATGTCGTTCTTCTTCGATGGCGGCATCGTCTCCTATGTCCGGCAGCTGAACCGCAACAAACAGGCGATTCACCCCAAACCCTTCTACGTCTACCGCGAGGTGAATGACTGCCTCGTTGAGGTCGCCTTGCAGTACAACGCCGGCTATGCCGAATCGACGTTCTCGTTCGCCAACAACATCAACACGGTCGACGGCGGAACGCATCTGACCGGTTTCAAAACGGCACTGACACGCACGATCAACGACTATGCGCGTCGGAATGGCTTCCTCAAGGAGACGGACGACAACCTGAGCGGTGAGGACGTGCGCGAGGGCCTCACTGCTATCGTGAGCGTCAAGCTCCCGGAACCTCAGTTCGAAGGTCAAACCAAAGGGAAGCTGGGTAACGCCGAGATCGCCGGTATGGTTCAGACTGTGCTCAATGACAGTCTGTCCGCGTTCCTGAACGAGAATCCCTCGGCGTCTCGCCGCATCGTCGAGAAGTGCGTCTTTGCATCCCGCGCGCGAGAGGCGGCGCGTAAGGCGCGTGAGCTTGTGCAGCGCAAGGGGAGTCTCGACACGTTCAGTTTGCCGGGCAAGCTGGCTGACTGCAGCGAACGTGATCCGGCGCGCGCCGAGCTCTACATCGTTGAGGGCGACTCCGCCGGTGGTTCGGCTAAGCAGGGGCGCGATCGACGGTTCCAGGCCGTCTTGCCGCTTCGAGGCAAGATCTTGAACGTGGAGAAGTCTCGACTCGACAAAATGCTCCAGAATGAGGAGATCCGTGCCCTCGTGACTGCTCTCGGAACGTCGATCGGCGATCAGTTCGACGCATCCAAGCTCAGGTACCATCGCATCATTCTGATGACCGATGCCGATGTGGACGGCGCTCACATTCGGACGCTGCTCCTGACGTTCTTCTTCCGTCATCTGGAGGAGTTGATCGTCGACGGACGTCTCTACATCGCTCAGCCGCCGCTGTATCGCTTGCAGAGCGGTCGCGACACACACTACGTCTATTCAGACGCTCAGCGTGACGAAATCATCTCGTCGCATCCTGGCCGCAAATGGGACACTCAACGCTTCAAGGGCCTCGGCGAGATGAACGCGGAGCAACTCTGGGATACCACTATGGATCCCGCACAGCGCACAATGCTGCAAGTGAACATAGACGATGCTGTTCGAGCCGACGAGACCTTCGACATGCTCATGGGAAGCGCCGTTCCTCCACGCAAGCGCTTCATCCAGACGCATGCGCGCGAGGTCGAAAACCTGGACATCTAGCCAGCTACGCCAAACGCGAAAAGGACCTGATCAGAATCGAGAAGGTCGTGTGACGCCTGGACCAACAAATCCGCGTGTGAGTGCGCCAATGCCGATCGCCGTGGATGCGATGGGCGGTGATCGAGCGCCGGATGAAGTCGTGGCTGGCGCGATCATCGCGGCTCGTGAGCACGGCATCGCCGTCGTTCTGGTCGGTCGTCAAACTCTCATCGATCCGCTGCTCGCCCACACTGAGGATCAAGCCAGCTTGATCACAGTCATTGATGCCTCGGATGTCGTGACGATGGAAGAGCATGCGGTATCCGCCGTGCGCCGTAAGACGCGCGCATCGATCACCGTCGCGTGTCAGGAAGTGGCCGACGGCCGCGCATCGGCAGTGGTCTCGGCCGGAAACTCCGGCGCGGTGGTTGCTTCGGCCATCTTCGCGATAGGGCGTCAATCTGGCGTCGAACGCCCCGGCATCGCCATTCCGTTCCCCACAATCACCGGCAAACCGATTTACGTGATCGATGCTGGCGCCGTCGTCGATCCTCGGCCGGTGCATTTGGTTCAGCTCGCGCGACTCGTTCGAGACTACCTGCGCACAGCGCGAGGGATCCAGCAGCCGCGCATTGCGTTGCTGAGCAACGGGAGCGAGCCCGGTAAGGGGAACGCACTCGTACGCGAGACGTATGAATTGCTGGCGAACGAGCCCGATCTCAGCTTCCAGGGGAATATTGAGGCGAACGCGGTACCGGACGGCGAGGTCGACGCGGTTGTCTGCGATGGCTTCAGTGGAAACGTGCTCTTAAAGACAGCCGAGGGGACTGCCTCGTTGGTTCAGGCGGCGTTGCGGGGTGAGCTGTCGGCGCGCTGGTACACAAAAGTGTTGGCGGCCGGGCTGAGGCCGGCGTTTCGACGAGCGCTGCGTTCGCTCGACTATCGCGAATACGGCGGAGCGCCACTGCTCGGAGTCAACAAGCCTGTGATCATCGCTCACGGGCGATCGGATCGCCATGCGATCGCCAACGCGATTCTGGCAGCCGCTCAAGTCGCGCAAGGAACTCCAACTGCGGAGATTTGAGTCACCGGAGGGCGACCTTCAGCGCGTGGCGGGAACAGAGGAAGAGATACGGCCGGCCAGATGGGAGTCGCGGCGTCGGGCGCAAGAGGTCGTCTGGCCGGCCGATTGATCGCCTAAGGATGTTGGATTTGGATAATTAATCCTCGCCAGCGACAGCGCGCTTGAGCTGCGTGCCTGGCTTGAAACTGGGGCTCTTCCTCGACGGGATCGTGATGCGCTCACCGGTCTGTGGATTGCGGCCCTCGCGAGCGCCACGCTCACTGATGCGGAACGTTCCAAAACCAGTGAGGGCAACCTCATCGCCATTGGCTAGCGCGTCCTGGATGGCGTTGAAAGTCGCGTTCACGACTGCAGTAACCTGAGTCTCCGGTTGCTTAACCTGTTGTGAGACGGACTTCACAAGATCACTTTTTCTCATGCGATTTCCCTTCCGCTCTTACTCAAACAATGGCCGCGACCCGAAGCGTTTTCAAGACTATATAGCACGAGACGGGCCATGAGCAAATATCGACCGCGTATGTACGCCCGTATTGTACCGAATTCCGACACAATTATTGCGTGCGTCGTTGTCTTGCGACCTCAAACAATATTACCGCACCCGCGACTGCCGCGTTAAGCGACTCGACATGCCCCTGCAGCGGTATAGCTGCGCTTGACGTCGCGAACCTACGCGCATCTGCCGAGATCCCGCCTGTCTCGCTTCCGACGATCAATACCGCTGGCACGGTCCAGTCCAGCTTGTCGTAACTCACAAGCGCACTTGCCTCCGCGATGACCTTCTGCTGGCACTGCACAAGTTCAGCAGGGGGGGTGAGCCAGTCAAGCGAGGACAAGGAAAGGCGGAAATGCGCACCCATTCCGGATCGCACGGCCTTCGGCGAAAACGGGTCAACGGTCTCAGGTGACGTGAAGATAGCCAATACACCGGCCGCCAGCGCCGAGCGCATCAATGTCCCGAGGTTGCCCGGGTCCTTGATGCCATCCGCGATGACGAAGAGCGGGGTGGTGTCACCGTCAATTGGCGCCACTGTTGGGAATGGGAAGATCGCCACGATTCCTTGTGGCGTCTGTGTGTCGGCGATCGTTTTGACGACGGATTCATTGCACGGATGGATCGGGACGTTTTGAGGAAGCGTCTCGAGCGCGTCGCGAACACCGAGATGGACTCGTTCGATGTCGACGAAGACGCGCAACGGCGTTGCACCCGCATCGATCGCATCAAGAAAAAGACGCTCTCCCTCGACGATAAACGCCCGCTCCTGCTGCCGGTGTTTCCGTGCCTGCAGCGAACGGGCGAATTTGACGTGTGGATTGTGGATGCTGGTGAGTTCGGGACCAGCGATCGGCACGAGCGGCCGACTACAACTGAGCCTTGGCCACGTCGACGAGCTGCGTGAACGCCGAACTGTCGCGCACTGCCAGGTCCGCCAGCACCTTGCGGTCGATCTCAACTCCAGCCTTCATAAGGCCATTCATGAACTTGCCGTAGGGCAGTCCATTCTGTCGGGCCGCCGCGTTGATGCGCACGATCCACAACCGGCGCATATCACGTTTACGCGTGCGGCGATCGCGATACTGGTAGACCAGCGAGCGCATGACGGCTTCATTGGCGCGCCTGAACAGGCGGCGACGCGTTCCGCGGAACCCGCTCGCCTGATGAAGCATCTTGGTGTGACGACGATGAGCCGCGACACCCCGCTTTACTCGAGCCATTGTTTCGCTTTCTCCTTCGTCGTCTCGTTAGACGCCAGGCAGCATGCGCTTGAAACGCTTGCGGTCGGACGGTGAGACCTCGAACATCTTGTCCATCGCTCGTCGGTTGCGCGGCGACTTACGCCGACGGAAGTGACTGCGCATGCCCTTCATGCGCATCACTTTACCGGTACCCGTCACCTTGAATCGACGCTTCGCGCTCTTGCGCGTCTTCATCTTAGGCATTGTATTTCCCCTCGACACGGCATCGCCGCGGACTAAGCCTCGGCGGCTTCCTCAGTATTCTCCTCGTGCTCCCGCACGGCTTTCAACGGGCTCATGAGCATCACCATCGTTCGACCTTCAATGTGCGGGTTCTGATCGATGTTTCCAACCTCGCTCAACTGCTGGGCTAGCCGGTCGAGAAGGACCTTGCCGATCTCCTGGTGAGCCATCTCTCGTCCACGGAATAGGACGCTCAGTTTGACTTTGTCGCCCGCTTCAAGGAACTTGCTGGCCTGCCGCCCTTTTGTCTCCAGATCGTGTCCATCAATCTTCGGACGAATACGAATTTCTTTCAGATCCGCGGTTCGCTGGCGCTTGCGGGACTCGCGCTCGCGACGACTCTCCTCATACCGGAATTTGCCGTAATCCATCAACCGGCAGACCGGCGGGACGGCGTTCGGCTGAACCTCTACCAGGTCCAGACCACGTTCACGCGCCATGTCCGTAGCGTCTCGGGTGCGAACGATGCCAACGTGATTGCCCTCTTCGTCGATGAGTCGAACTTCGGGAACCCGAATTCGTTCGTTGACGCGTGCAGGTCTTGATGTGCTAATGGAAGCCTCCCGTGGAACATACAGAGCCGCAGCACCGACTACCGCGTCTGCTGCGGCTAAGAATCGCTATGACGTCAAATGCTAGCATAATGGGCTACTCGGGTCAATGAAACGACACTGCGTTTTCCGCCAGTGGACGCGTGATTTCGGTGTCACGGCCGCTCGTAAATCGTGACGCTCGGATTCTTATATGCGAGCAACCAGCCGATCTGACTCAACTGATCGAGGCCGGTCTGCGAATATGGCGCTCCGCCGTCACATTGCGCCGCATATCCGTTGCGTTCGATCGGTCCGACGATGATGAATCGGATGTCGTATGTATCCAGCAAGCTCCGCGCCAACGTTGAGTTCGGCGTGTCGTAGATCGTCTTCACGTCCGCTTTTCGCTGATTGATCTCGTTCGAGATGTCAGGATCTCCAAGACGCCACTGATATTCGTGAAATTGCCACCCCAGTGGTGTCGAGAGGCCGGTCGCCATCGAAAAGACGTTGTCCGGAAACGCCCCGTCCTCTCCATAGGAACACCCAGGAGCCTCGAGAAGGTGGTCGGTCGAAACACTGTTTGAATCCAGCCAGTCGATGGCTGAGATTTCATCCGGTGCGTACTGCCGGATATAGGCGATTCCGTCGAGTCCGTTCGATTGCTTGAACCCATTCGTCCAGTGATACGCCGAAATCGGAGGATAGAGTGTGGCTCCGAGGATGACGACCCCAAACGCCGCCCCAGCCACACCGGAGCCAAGCTTTCCAGCGTATCCGTGCAACCATCGGAGCCCGAACGGGAGGGCGACGGCCGTGGCAACCGCAAAAATGGCCCAGACCTGGAAATAGAGCTTGAAGACGGTGTTCATGCGGTCACCAAACGCGTCCTCGAGAAAAACGAGCTCGGTGATCGACAGGAGTGAGAACGCCAGGGCGAAGAGCGCGAGATGGTAACGCTCCGGCGCCGAGGTTTGTACCAGAACGAGCAGAGCGGAACAGAGTACCGCAGGGCCGATGAACCAAAATAGCCCTGGAAAACGAATGATGAACGATGCGACCAACAGCCCGAGCGTCGTCCAACCCAGGACGCGTCTCGCGATCACACCGGTGCGTATCGCCGGAATCGTGATCGTGACCAGGAACAGCACCGCGATCGCCAGGAATAGCCCGTGAACCTTGAGCAGCTCCGCGGTAGACGTGCGCGGCCACGTCACCACGCCAAGTGTCTTTACGATAGTTCCAAGGATAGGCGCCGTGCGGACCGACACTGGGATGTTGTCGTCGGGCAGCCCGACGGCCGGAACATAGTGCAACCAGAACGGAAAGACGGTGACGAGCGCGCTCGCGGCGAGGACTCCAAGTGGTTTGATGCGTTCGCGCCACGAGAGCCCGCCGGTTGCGATCAGGATGCCCGCGATCGCCAGCAGCATTCCAGGCGGCATATCCCATGAGTTGGTGGCATACATTGCGGCCGCAAGGATGCCGGCCAGAGCAGACGCTCCATACAAGCACAGTCGTCCCTGCTTGGCGCGCGCCAGTGCCAAGCCAATTCCGATCGATGAAATGAACATCGGATAGTCGAGGACGTGCGGATGAAGATCGCCAAGGACGAACGAAAAAGCCGGGAACTCGTTGATCGTCTGCTGATTCGGACCGTCGGATATCACTCGCGACGCGTTCCAGCCAACACCTTGCCACCAGTCTGCATGGAGCGTGCGAAGAGGGTGTTGAATGAAAGCGATCGGCGTCACCAGGTTACCGATTCCAACCAGGAACAGCGCGGCAAGAAATCCGGATGCGACGATGATCACCCTCGAGGCCCGCTCATGAGAGCGAGTCAGATCCGTTGCGACTCCGACGGCGGCCACCGTGGCGGTGGCGAAGAGTGTGGCAAGCGCCAGGTTGAACGCGTGTGCTGGAACGATGTAACTGAGCCGTGCCGGCAGTGCCATCAGGAGGTAGCCCAGATAGTAATAGTTGATCGATTTCCCAAGGAACCATGGATCCGGCGGAGGCATCGACCTGGTGTGGATCAGGCTCGTAAGGAACGTCAGCTCCATCGGTTTCTCGGTATGCTGGATGGCTGGATTGTAGCAACGAAACACGACATATCCCGCGAAGAGCACAACGGTCAGGAGTTCAATCAGCAGGATCTGATTTCGGGCGTTGCTGAGTGCGGTCCACAATTCCCCAGTTCGCGCCTCGAATACCCAGGCGAGGAGCGCCAGCACCACAGGGATGGCCACGATGAGCGTGGTCGAGTAGGGTGTCAATCCCAGTGCGCTCAGCCACCAGGGGACGAGCGCTGCCAATAGCAAGCCAAGCGGGCGAACGAATGGGATGCCGCGCGAAGGAAGGTGGCCGACGGCGCGGAAAATGAATGGGTACATCAACCAGGCGAGTGCACTAACGGTGATGTACCACCGAGCGGATTCCCATAGAACGCTTCCAGCGGTCACGAGCTGGCCTTCACCGATGCGGCAGGCGGAATGCTGGGGAATGCAGTCACTCGATAGACCGTCGTGTTGCCCGATTGGAACGCCACCGAAAGTTGCGATCCGACCATCGACTGCAGCGCAGCCAAGCCTTCGGCACTGGCGTACGGCAGCCCGCCGATCGGAATCCCAGCGAATCCTGGGTCAGGTTCCCACTCACGCTCGACGTCGCCAACAACGATGTAGCTGATGTCGTACTCCTGAATTAGCGCTTGTTTGAGCTGGACATTGGTCGTGTCGTAGAGCGTTCTGAGATCCACGAGTCGCTGATCGATCCCAGGAGAATAGCGTTGCTGGCGCTCGTGCCTGTCCCAGCCCAACACGCTCGGTAACCCAGTTCCCGCTGAAATGCGCGCTCCGTTCCCGCGATATGGTCCGATACTCGCTTCGGCGATGATGCCATTGTTGGTATCGTGCTGCCGCAGCCAAAGAATAGCGTAGTAGTCGCCCGTGAAATCGATCTTCTGGCCCGTCTCGTTGAGGATCCACGAACCTTTCATCCACGTCAGCCCATTCAACGTCAACTGCGACGGGCTTCCGGGCATGCTCAGGTCGAGTCGTTGGGGTGTTCCGATGGCAGTGTAGAGGAGCCCGCCAGCCACAAGGGCCGCACAGATCACCAGCGCGACACGTGCGGCTGTTAGTTGATGAGACGAGTGAACCTCGCCAGACCGCTCCTCCGTGTCATGATGTTGGCTGGTAACGATACCCACAGCGTCATCTTGACCCTCGTTCCACACAATGAACACGAGCCAAGTAACTACTGCGGCGGACGCGATGGCAAAGAGTGTCCAGCCTTCCATGAAGAATTTGAATACGGTGTTCATCCGCTCCCACGGCGAGCCAGCGAGATCGTCCACCACGAAGATCAGGTCGGTTCCCGCGGTCACGCCCGATGCGGCTGCAACCAGCAAACCCAGCATGGACAGACTCGGCCGCTCGTTCGAATACCTCAACCAGAGCAGTGCCCCGAGTAGGAGCGGAATGCAGAGCATGGCGGCAGTGGGACGTATCGGTGTGAGTAGCCCTATCGCCGCGGCGGCCAGCGGGCTGAGGAACGCGAGACTTTGCAGCGGCGATTCATCATCGACTACCGCCAGCACCAGCACCGGCAGGAGTGCACCGATAACGCCGGCGAAGAGCATCGCGACCAAGAAATGGGTGAAGCCAAGGTGCCGGCTAATGACCGAGCCGACCAGCGCGGCGGCCATGCCTGCCGCGGCGCCGAGCGCGCCAGCCAAGACGTCGTTTCTTCGCGGATTCACACGGCCGATGGCAGCCACGATCGCGCCAGATGTCAGGATCCCGACAAAGATGCCGAACTGATCGAGGAATTGAGCGGGTGCGCTCCCGTTGTTTGTGCGCGACACACCGCTAACCAATGCCACGAATCGACTGAAGAATGGCAGGAAGAGCGCGTAGGCGAGTCCTCCGGTGATGAGCCAGATGGCGACCGCAAGCGCGGCAAATTTGAGCTTGATAGGTCGGGACCTCAGCGCCACGGTGACCAACGCCGCGCCGACCAGCAAGAAGCCAAGCGGCATATCCCAGGAATTGGTCACCACCATCGTTCCCAAAACGAGGCCGGACATTGCCGTCCAGATCAGCACTTCGCCGAGCCGTCCCCATCCCGCTCGGATCCGAGCGTAGACCAGCGCGATGAGCAGCACCGTGATTGGGAGATCGATGGCGTGTGGATGAAGATCGGCCCAAACCTGGGTAAAGTAGGGGAACTCGGTGATCGTGAACTCGACGACTGAACGGCTTTGCCAGAAATCGAACCCGGTCGGAGATGCTGAGAGCAACTGGGCTACGGCATCGAGGTTACCGATGATCGAATGAAGCAGCACACCGATTGCGCCCGCGGCAATGGCCCAGCGGATCTTGGTGGTACGCAGTAGATCGGAGCCAAATGTCGACGCCAGGCTGAAGACCGACGAGATGAGCGTCCCGCTGACGGTGGCGATGCCGAGCTGAAACCCGATCTCGGGCGGCACTCCGGTGAGCTTCCACAGGTAGGCGACGAGATAGAAACCGTAATAGTAGTAGTTCATGGCGCCGTTGGCGAACCATGGATCATATGGAGGAAAGACCGCGCTGCGTCCAATGGCACTGATGAAGGACATCTCCATCGGCTTCTCGCCGCCATAGTACGTCTGCCACAGATCGGGATTGATGGCGCGAAACGACAGGAAGATGGCAAACGCCCCGATGAAGACGAGCTCGCTTGCGAGGATGATTCGCCAGCGTGCTCGCATGAGCGGCCAGAGTTCTATCATCTGTTTGCGAAACGCGAGCCAGATAGCCGCTGTCACCAACGGGACAGGAATCAGGATATTGGGCATTCTGAAATGGATCAGCTGTAGATTGACGGCTATCCAAATCGCATAGCCGGTCACGATCAATCCGACAATCCGTGATAGCCCCCAACCGAAGTCACTGAATTTCCCAAAGAGAACCAGCGTCAGTGGGAGGCAACTAACTCCGATCAACGCAAGCACCACGAACCAGATTACAGCGGCCGCCAGGCTGAAATGGGTAAGAGACGACGACCAGCCGAGATCGTTCGCGACGGGCCGCTGATCGACGGGTTGGTTGAGCAGCAGCGTCGATTTTGCCGGAGAGCGGGCTGGATCCCACGGCTGAGCTATGGATGCGGCGAATCGTTGACGTAACTCATCTGTGGAGAGCGACTGCACCTTCTTGAAGATGCGTACGTGCGGATGGTCATAGACGGTGAAGCTCTCGTCCGCACTGCGGTCGTTGAATTTGATGCCGAATATCTCGGGCACCACATCCGACGCATACACTTCCTGGTAGCCAAGCTGTCCGTTCTCGAGCAGACGGTAATACTCGGAGTCGACTGGGTAGCGCCAGGGCAGTTTCGGGATGGATTGGGCCAACCGATCGCTGGAGAGGATGATGTAATCCGTGCTTTGCAGAGAGTCCGCGATGTACGTGAATTCGTCTTCGTTGGGCCGATCAGCGTAGAGGTCCATCGTCACGCGCTGGTAATAGGGAATGGGGTAGGGCTGCCCGGCGAGTGGAATCGGGAGTGCGTCATCCCAGTACTCGGCGCTGATCGTCGAACCTTTGGGAATGTTGTCATAGATCCACTCGGAGGCAGCAAGTCTGGTGTTCTGATGGCTGTAAATCGACTCGAATGCCGCTGCCCATCCGAGCGTGCCGATCAGAACCGCGGCAATTCCGATGGCCACGGACACCGAGCGCAAGTTGACGCGCGGACGAGACGGGAGGAGCTCGATCAAGAATGCCGCTGTAAGAATTACCAGCGCCGGAACGATCGGCTCGGTGTAACGAAGAAACTGCGCTTGCGCCGTGGCGATCAGTGCAAAGTAGGGGACGATCCAGCTGATCAGAAGTACATGTACGAATCCGCGTGAACGCCAGCGCCAGAGTGTGTAGCCAAAGGCGGCTAACGCCGCAACTCCAAGGAATGGCCCCAGTCCCCAGTGAATGAGGTTGCCGAGCTGATAGCGAACGGGAATGTCTCCCACAAACTGTCGAGTGAAGGGAACGTCGAAGCTTCCCGAGACGATGCGCCATTGTAGATTGGCGTCGTCGATGAATGCTTTTGGTTGGAGAAGTGCGTAGGGCTCCAGGAGGGCAAACGTCGCAACGGTCGCACTGGCCGCGAGTGCGAGATGTTTGACGATCGGTTCGACGATTTGCGGCCAGCCCCGGTTCCAGAACGTCGCTATGACGGTCACGACGATTGGGATAGCCAGCTCAACCACACTCACTTTGGTTGATAGCGCCAAACCGAACAGGATTCCGGCGAGTGCGGTCCACCGATAGGTTGCTCGCGTCCGCAAGCGCATGCACGCAAGGAGCAATGCCATACTGAAGAATGTGACCCAGGCGTCGACTGTGAAGAAATGGGCCAACTGCACCATCGTGACTGTGGCCGCCAGCAGCACGCCGGCCAGCAGTGACGTGGAGCGACCAAAGGCTCGCCGGCTGAAGATCATCGCCAGAGCAACCGTGCCTACATCGAGGAACTCGGTCAAGTAGCGTCCTACCTGCCCGACGTGATCGTAGGAGTTGAGATCCCTGCCGGAGACGAAACCGGCCAGCCAGGCGACGAAATCGGTCACATACAGCGGCAAGCTGCCATAAGCGAACGATTGGGGTTGGCCGACAGCGTCGACGGACCGCGGATTGAGCGGACTGTGCGCTGGGTGGAGGAGTGCACCTAAATGGGAAAGACTTGGCCCGTGGATACGCTCGGTAAGGACCATGATGATATTGCGCGCGTCAGGCTGCAGATACCAGCCGTCGTCCCAACTATGCCCGTACAAACGCAGAAAGAGTGCGAGAGCGAGTGTGGCGAATACACCGAGGTAGTAGGCGGCGCGGCGCGACGAATCGGTCCACATGATGATGCAGATGATAGCAATCAGACCTGTTTAGGACAATCGGATGTTGACCCTGAAGCGGCCCCGCCCATATACTCGGAGAGATCGAACGTCAAGCCGACGGGCAGTTATGCTGTCCATCTCGACTCGGGGCCGTCTGAATGAAAACGCTCAAAGTCATCGTGGGAGGCGAAGGCAATGTGGGGAAGACCTCATTGATTCGTCAGTATGCGAAGGGCAAGTTCAGTGAAGCCCGCAATATCACGCTTGGCATCGACATAACAACGCAGGAATTTCAAATAGAGGGTGAGTCCGTTCGTCTGGCCATTTGGGACATCGAGGGCCAGGCGGGGAATCGTCCGAACTTCTACATCGGCGCCCAGGCAGCCATGCTGGTCTATGACGGCACCGAACCGTCGTCACTCGAGGCATTGGTCGAGTGGCACGACCGCTGTCGACGCTACGCGGGCGACGCGCCGATCATCGTCATTTGCAACAAAGTCGACCTTGGTCTGGCATTCCATCAGACCTGGGGGCGGGTCTTCGCCAAGAACATCGACGCCCGCCACGGATTTTTGTCGGCCAAGAGTGGCGAGAACGTCGTTCAGGCCTTCACCATGCTCGCAAATGAGGCCGTGACGCACGCGACCGCCGCCCGGCGCTAGGCCGCGTGTCCTTCCGCACGATCTTCTTCGGCTCACCTGAATTTGCGGTCCCAACACTGTGTTCGCTTGCGGACGACGATCGATTTGACGTCGTCGCGGTCGTCACGCAACCCGATCGCACAGCAGGTCGTGGTAGGCGCCCCGTTGCACCCCCAGTCAAGACGGAGGCGACATCGCGATCAATTCCGGTGTGGCAACCCGACACGCTTCGCTCTCCCGAAACCGTGGAGCAACTGCAATCCGCGGCGGCTGACCTGTTTGTCGTCGTGGCGTATGGCGAGATCTTTCGCCGCGTGGTGCTTGCGATGCCGCGGTTCGGCTGCCTCAATGTCCACCCGTCGCTGTTGCCGAAATATCGTGGATCGTCGCCCATTTCAGCCGCCATCTCGAACGGCGATCGCACCACGGGAGTCTCGATCATCCAGATGGTTCGAAAACTGGACGCGGGACCGATCGTGGCCCAACAAGAGTTCGAGCTCAGTGGCGACGAGACCGGTGGGACGTTGAGCACTGACCTGGCGAAGCTTGCGGCAGAGATGATGCCCGATGTTGCGGCTCAATGGTGTTCCGGCTGGATAGAGCCACGTCCTCAAAACGAAAATGCAGCCACATTCACGCGAGAACTGACTAAGGCAGACGGCCGCATCGACTGGACGCAGGGCGCCATCGAAATCGAGCGGCAGGTCCGCGCATACGCTCCTTGGCCGACGGCCTGGACAACGCTCGATGGCCTCAGGATCGTCATTCATGCGGCGGCGGTTTCAATTCAGAGAGTCGCGCAGGACACAGGGACTATTGTTCTTGATGGTCGACGGGTCGTCGTCGCATGCGGAGACGGATGTTTGGAGTTGCGCCAAGTTCAGCCGGAGGGCAAGCGAGCAATGCGCGCTGAAGATTGGTGGCGCGGGTTGCGTGCTGGAGCCGGAGTGAGACTTGGTGGGCAGAACACGTGAATTGAGCCTCTTCGGTCTCCCAGTATAGGACACCGATCTGATCGCGAGTGGCACAGCGTCTCGGTGCCTGGTCGGTGCTCTTCATGAACATCGGACCCTCCGGTGCTGGGGTCGTGACAAGGTCATCGATCCCAGCACACGCATTGCGCATAACTGCACTTATGCGCAATGCGATTTCTCCGTGTTCCGGGATTCCGCGTGGGGACGCGAAAACTGCGGCGTCAGCGGGGGTCCGTAATTGGATCAAGACCGCTGAGCACGCGAAATCCACGTGAACTGTGCGGACGCAATCAGTGACAGATGTCAACTCCAGCTGAGTCAGTGATCCAATGGGGTCGTCGGATTGTGCAGCTTCGATCGGTCACATCAAAGGCGCCGATTGGACGTTTGTACCCGGCGGGTCTGTGCCATATCCTGACATCACTACGCCTCCAGGTTCGAGGAAGCCGTGTCGATCGTCATGGTGCATATGGCGCCCGTGTCGGAGTTATGTCGCCTCAGGCGTGAAGCGTCACCTCGAGCAACGTCGATCGACTTCTCAGTGACGGATCGTTCACGCGAGGAAGGACAACCGGTAATCCCGCGGCGCGCGTCCGAGCGCGGCGTATAATCACGAAGGCTTTCGGAACTTCGTCGTCAGATAGACGATTCAAGGGACTTCCGTGACTTCGATTGCATCACCGCGGACCGAGACGGATGCTGGCGCATCGGTCGCCGCGTCCAGCCGCGTTTTCCACTGGCTCGTGTTGTTCATCGTCTTCGTCGGCGGTATCTCGAGCATCGCAATCGAAATCGCCGCTTCTCGCCTGCTGGGTCCGTATTTCGGAACGTCGACGTTCATTTGGGCCAATCTGATCGGCCTGACGCTCCTTTATCTGTCAATCGGCTATTACTTTGGCGGGCGCATCGCCGACCGCTGGCCAAATGCCACTCTGCTGCTCGTCTTTACGTCAATTGCTGGAATCGGCACCGGCGCCATTCCGCAGCTTTCACGGCCCATTCTGCAGAAGTCGCTCACCGCCTTTTCCAGCTACTCGGTGGGTGCGTTCTATGGCTCGCTGGTGGGCGTGATCCTGCTCTTCGCCATTCCAGTCACGCTCCTGGGGTTCGTGTCGCCATACGCCATTCGTCTCAGCTTGAACCGGGTGAACGCCGCTGGAAACACCGCCGGTTCACTCTACGCCCTCTCGACTGTTGGCAGCATTCTGGGGAGCTTTTTGCCGGTTCTGCTCCTCATTCCCACGGTCGGTACCTACTGGACCTTCTACCTCATTTCGATCACGCTGCTGGTCTCTTCGGCGTTGGGGCTCCTCATCCTGCACGCGCACAAGCTCGGAGCCATCGCGACCGTGCTGCTGGCTGGCGTCCTCATCCTCGCGATCGTGACCAACGGCGAGGAAATCCGTCCCCCAGAATTCGGCACGCTCATCTACGAAACCGAATCACAGTACAACTACATTCAGGTGAGCCGGGACGGCGATGCCACGCTTCTCAGCCTGAACGACGGGCACGCCATTCATTCGATCTATCAGCCTGGTCGTGAGCTTTACGGCTATTGGGATTACTTCTCGGTCGGTTCCTTCTTCAACAAGGGCGAGACGCCGGCCGACGTCAAGAATGTCGCGTTGATCGGACTGGCTGCCGGGACGATGGCACAACAACTGACGGCGGCCTATGGTCCGATCCCTATCGACGGAGTCGAAATCGATCCACAGATCGTGGCTGTCGGACGAAAATACTTCAACATGAATGAGCCGAATCTACACGTGATCGTGCAGGACGGCCGCTACTTCCTGCGAACGACCAACAACAAGTACAGCGTCATTGGCGTGGACGCCTACCACCAGCCCTATATCCCGTTTCATCTCACGACCAAGGAGTTCTTTCAGGAAGTCGACAACCACCTGGCTGACGACGGTGTGGCGATCGTGAACTGTGGCCGTACCGCCGACGACTACCGGCTGGTCGATGTGCTGGCCAGCACGATGAAGACCGTCTTTCCCAACGTCTACATCATCGACGCCGATCAGTTCGAAAATTCGATCGTCATTGGAACCAAGTCGCCAACCGAGATCGGCAATTTCGCGGCGAACATCGGTCAATTGCAGCCGGGCTTGATCAAACAGATCGGGCAGATTAGTCTGCAGAGTGGCAATATTCGAGAATGGAACTCAACCGATCCGAAATGGGTCTTCACCGACGACCACGCGCCGGTCGAGCGGGTCATTGATTCGATTATCGTCGACGCGGCACGAGGAGAATGATGTGATGGCGGCGCGGTCAACACTTCCGATTTTCAGATTCGAGAGCCTATCACGTCACCCGCTCTTGCATGGGGTTACCGGACGACACCCGTCCCTTCCAGGTGAAGGCGACGTCAACATCGCCGGCCGTCTAGAACGTCACGAAGCGTTTGCGAACCGCGTCGTTTGGGCTGACGAGATCGGAGTCGACGCGAGCGCCATAGTGACCGGCCGCCAGGTACATGGGAACAGCGTGCAGGTCGTGGACGAGACGTATGCGGGGCGTGGCGCATCCATCATCGGCGAGGCCATTCCTTCAACCGATGCCCTCGTCACACGCGCCGTCGGTCTGCCGTTGTTGGTCTACACGGCCGACTGCGTGCCGATCGTCGTTTATGACCCTGCGAATCATGCGCTCGGTGTCGCCCACGCCGGATGGCGCGGGACGGTTTCCAACGTGGCTGGAGCGCTCGTGGAAACCATGAGCAACGCTTTTGGGTCAGATCCGGGCGAACTGGTCGTCGGAATTGGCCCCTCCATCGGTCCGTGCTGCTACGAGGTGGGCGACGAGGTGATCGCCGGCTGGCGAGATTTGGGACTGAATCGGGGCGAGGAGGCGGTCGTTCGGCACGGAAATCGATTGCATCTCGATCTCTGGCGAGCCAACGAGCTGGCATTTGAGGAGTCCGGAGTTGTGCGCGAACGAATCGAGCGGTCCGAGGTCTGCACGCGCTGCCAATCTGACCGCTATTTCTCACGGCGTGCCGGCGTTGGACATCGCGGTCTCTTCGCCACTATCGCCGCACTCACTCCGTTGACGGATTCAGACCTAATTTCATGAAAGGCGTCCATGCTCATGACGATTGAGGAGAACTATCGTCGAGTGCTCGAACAAGTTCGTCAGGCCGAGTGTCGGGCGAGTCGGCCTGAGGGCTCCGTAACGATCATCGGCGTCTCGAAGACTGTCGGACGCGACGCGGTCGATCGTGCCTATGGCGCCGGGCTGCGACACTTCGGAGAAAATCGGGTTCAAGACGCGCTGGAAAAGTTCGACCCTCCCCTCCCCTCTGACGCTCACCTGCATCTGATCGGGTATCTCCAGACCAACAAGGCTCGCGACGCGGTGTCGCTCTTCGAGTCGATCCATTCGGTCGATCGGACCAGTATCGTGGAAGCCGTTGAGAAGCGGGCTGCACAGGCTGACAAGCGGCTGCGCGTACTGATCCAGGTCAACGTGGCTGAGGAGGATCAGAAACACGGCTGCAGCATGGAGGACGCAGAAGCGCTCGTTCTGGCAGCGAACTCATGCGAACATCTCAACGTTCGCGGACTGATGACGATCGCTCCGCTCGTCGCAACGCCTGAAGATGCCCGTCCAGTCTTTCGCGGGCTCCGAGAACTGCGGGACCGAATACAGACGGCCCACCCCGACATCGATCTGAGCGAACTTTCAATGGGTATGACGAATGATTACCAAGTTGCGATTGAAGAAGGCTCGACGCTCGTTCGTATTGGTCGTGCTGTTTTCGTTGAGTGAAATCTCCTGGGATATGTCATCTGATTTTCTTTTCCATCCTGTTGTGATTGGCCCAAACACGTGCGTTTGACCTGTTTTGGGAGCGGCAGCAACGGTAACTCGCTCCTCGTTCAGAGTGGCCCGACCGCGATCCTCCTCGATTCCGGCGTACCAATCCGTACGCTTCGCGCTGCATTGCGTCAGGCCGGTGTCGCTGATGGTGGACTAGACGCCATTCTCATCTCACACGAACACTCCGACCACATTCGTTCCGCGACACAGATCGCCAAATATCACCCTGTCCCCTACTTCGGGACCGACGGGACGCGCCGAGCTCTGGAGCGGTCGCTCCGCTGCGAGTGGAAGTCGATCTCCGATGGTCTCAGCTTTTCGATTGGGTCGCTGGAGATTACCCCTGTCGCCGTGTCGCACGACGCCAACGAGCCGGTCGGCTTTGTCATCACGGACAGCGCGACAAAGGTCGCGATCTTCACCGACCTGGGTGAACCAAGTTCGAATATCTCAGACGCCATCCGGGGAGCGTCACTGATCGTGCTGGAGTCGAACTATGACGAGGTGATGCTTCAAAACGGACCGTATCCGACGCACCTCAAACACCGCATTCGCGGACCGCTTGGCCACCTCGCGAACGACGTCTGCGCCACGCTTCTCGCCGATAACGTCGACGATCGCACCGGAGACGTTTGGCTGGCGCATCTGTCAGACAAGAACAATCTGCCGCGAATTGCTCGAGCGACGTCTGAGGCAAGCCTGCGTTCTTCGCGGCGGCAGATCAGGATCTCCACCTTGCCGCGCTATGGCGCGTCGATGACGTGGGATTCAGACGAGGTCGAGAACCGACCTCGTCAGCAGAGTCTGTTTGGTGACGCGTTGGAATCGGTGAAACAGCTCACAGGGCTGTTCGGAAACGAGGAGACCGACTAGTCGTCGGCCACATTCTGCAGCTCCTGCGCGCGGAACTGCATGGTGTAGAGGTTGAAGTACGCTCCGCGGCGGCTGAGCAACTCATCGTGAGTACCGGACTCGATGACTCGCCCCTGATCCATCACCACGACTTTGGAGACTGTTTTGATCGTCGACAACCGATGGGCGATGATGAACGACGTCCGACCTCGCAGCAACGTTCTCAACGCTTCCTGGATCAACAGTTCGGTTTCGGTGTCGACGCTCGAAGTGGCTTCGTCGAGCACAATAATGCGCGGGTTCGACAGGAGCGCTCGTGCGAATGAGATCAACTGGCGTTGTCCAACGGAGAGCGTCGCGCCGCGCTCGTGCACCTCAGTGTTGTATTTGTCCGGCAGTTTGTCGATAAACCCGTGCGCGCCAACCGCCTTGGCCGCGTCCATGACCTGATCCATCGTCGCGTCGGGGCGTCCGTAGGCGATATTCTCGCGCACTGTGCCAGCAAACAGGAAGGTATCCTGCAATACGATGCCAAATTGCGACCGCAGCGAAGCCTGAGTTACATCACGAACGTCATGGCCGTCGACCCGAATGGACCCACTCCAAATGTCGTAGAAACGTGACAGCAGGTTGATCATAGACGACTTGCCCGCCCCGGTTTCACCAACGAAGGCGACCGACTCCCCGGGATTGATATGCAACGTGATGCCGTGCAGCACCTCGGTAGACTCATAGCCGAAGACGACATTGTCGTAGTCGACCGCGCCTTCGACGCGAGGCAGTTCGATGGCACCCGGGGCGTCGACGATCTCCGGCTCAACGTCCTCGAGCCCGAAGATGCGCTCTCCCGCAACCATGGCGGCCTGCATGGTGTTGTAACGCTGGCTCAGGTCTCGAATTGGCTCGTAGAAGCGAGAGATGTACGCAACGAAGGTGAAGAGCTCGCCGATGGTGAAGGCTGCCCCTCCGAGGATTATCCGTCCACCGATGAAGAGGACAAGACCGGTCGCGACCGCCTCGATTACCTGAACAATCGGGAACAGGATCGCGGAAAGCTTGGCCGCCGTAACGCTGGCGTCGAGGTTGTCACCGTTGATTTGCCGAAAACGCTGCATGTTGCGCATCTCGCGTGAGAACGCCTGCACTACACGTACACCAGCGATGCTCTCCGCCAAGTTCGCGTTGACGCGCGCGATGGTGATTCGCATGCTTCGGTAAGCCGCGACAGCATGTTTGCGCCACCAGATCATGGTGATAGCCATCACCGGCATCACGGCGAACGTCAGCAACGCCAGCTTGGCGTTGGTGACTAACATGACAACGATGATTCCGACCAAAATGGCGAAGTCCGCCATAATGCCGACGAGACCGTCGGAGAACAAGTCGTTGATCACGCTGACATCGTTTTGCAGTCGCGACATGATCGAACCGACGCCGCGCTGATCGATATAGTGGATGCTCAGGCGCTGCAGGTGTCGAAACAGAGACGAGCGCATGTCAAGCACCACACGCTGACCGATCCAGGAAGTGAAATAGGTCTGCCCGTAATAGGAGAAGAACCGGATCACGATCGAGACGATCAACACCGGGATCAGGATGTTGAGAGCCGGCATCCCAGTTCGTCCGAACAACGTTCTACCGGACGACGAGATTACGACGTCGAGCCCCAGACCAAAGAGGAACGGCAGCGCCAGATCAGATACCGCCGTCGAGATCATAAGGAACGCCGTTAGGACTAGTTCCTTGCGGTACGGCAACGCCTGGCGCGCCAGCCGTCGAGCGATGCGGCTGTCGTAAGCCTTTCCAAGAATGTCATCTGGATTCGCGTATTGCATGAACCCCCACGATGTCTAGTCCGCGACTGCCGCGAACTCTTCCTGATCCTTGAGCTGAAGTTCGTAGATGCGAGCGTAGGCCCCCTCGTAACTGAGGAGTTTGCGGTGCGAGCCTCGCTCGACGATGCGCCCCCGGTCGAGGACGAGAATTTCGTCCGCGTTTTTGAGTGACAGGAGCCGGTGGGCGATCACAAACGTCGTTCGCCCCTCCATCGCCCCTTGCAGCGCCTGCTGAATCTCGAATTCCGTCTCGGTATCGACGCTCGATGTGGCGTCATCCAGGATCAGAATCTTCGGATTCATGACCAGCGCTCTGGCGATTGCCACGCGCTGCTTCTGACCGCCGGAGAGAGAGACGCCGCGTTCGCCAACGACGGTATCGTAGCCGTCCGGCAAAGACGCGATGTAGTCGTGGATTCGTGCGGCTTTGGCGGCGGCAATGATAGCTTCCTCAGTTGCTTCCGGCCTGCCGTAGGCGATGTTCTCGCCGATGGTGTCGGAGAAGAGGAATGTGTCCTGCAGCACCATGCCAATTTCTCGGCGCAAGTCCTCCAGCGATAGTTCCCGGACGTCGACATCGTCAACCATCACGGTCCCATCCGAAACGTCGTAGAAGCGCGGAATGAGCGACGTAATGGTGCTTTTGCCCGATCCTGTTCCGCCGATGAGGGCGACTCGTTTGCCGGGCTCTACGGTGAAGGTGATATCTGACAATGCGTCCTCGGTCATGTCCATATAGCGGAAGCTCACGTTCTGGAACTCGACGCGACCGTCGATCCGCTCGGGCTTGACCGGATTCTCGGGGTTCTGAATCTTCGGCTTCGTATCCAGAACTTCGAAGATTCGCTCTCCGGATGCGATTGCGCGTGCCATGCTGTTCACAACCCACCCCAACATGCGAATCGATGGGGCGAGCATCGACAGGTAGAGGTAGAACGCAGTTAGCCGGCCGATCGACAGATCGCCCTGTATGACCTGGCGACCGCCGTACCACAGGATCAAGACGATACCGGCACTGGAAAGCAACGTCATCAGCGGGAAATAGAATGAATATTGCTTGATGGCGGCCATATTCGTGTCGAATAGGCCGCGGAGTTCACCATCGAACTTGCGCTCTTCGTCGTCTTCACGGGCAAACGCACGCACGACACGCGCGCCGGCCAGGTTCTCCTGCAGCACGTTGGTCATGACACCGAACTGCTGCTGCACTGCCAGGAATTTGGGACGGATGCTGCGTCCGAAGTAGATCGCAGCCCCAATAAGAACCGGCATGACGCTAAGGGAAAGTGCCGCCAACTTCCAGTCAGTTGTAAAGAGAATGACCGAAATGACGATCAGCATACCGACAGATTGCACAACGGAACGCAGCGACATCATCATGAAGCGACGAATCGAGTTGACGTCTTCGGTGGCGCGCGACATAAGTTGTCCGGTGTGCGCTCGATCGAAGAAACTGAACGAGAGCACCTCCATGTGCCGGTACAGATCGTTGCGGACGTCATAGGAAACGCGCTCAGCAAGCCATTGGAAGATATAGCTGCGCACATAGGTGAAGATGCCGAGGAACGCGCCGACGAGCACGACAGCAATCGATCCGACGGCCACTACCCGATGATTTGGAGTTACAAGACCACTGTCAATGACGTATTCCACCAACCGCGGCGTGAGCAACTGCATGCCCGTCGCGATCGCGAGCGCAATGTAGCCAAAGATGACCCTGCGCTTGTAAGGACGTAGATATCCCAGTATTCGAATCAGAATCCGCACAAACGCTCCTAACGCCCTCATCCCGGAGTGATCAGGGAACTATATCATGTAATTCCCTGATTGAATGCACTATTCCGGGTCTGGCGCGGGGCCAAATTCGTCCCAGCAGAGTGCAGTACCGAAAGAAATCTTCCCTTACTGAAATCCTTGTTGACCGCAAAGTGCAGGCCGCGTAGAATAGGTACGTACAGTCGATGGGATGGGGATCGGCGTGTCGCTTGCGGAGAGGGTGTAGCCGTGGATGTCGAAAAGTTGAACTATCAGGAAACGATCGATAACGCGCTGCGCCTTATTTACACGCAGCACCATCGTCTGATGACTCGGCTGTTTCCGGATGCCGTACAACCGTTGACCATTGAGCAATTGCGCTCTGGTCCATTGGGCAGCGACTTGGGTCGCCTGGCTGCATTGGCACGCGGTGAAGTCCGCGAAGCCAAGGAGCGCGTCGTTGAGGCGATCGATTCCGTGCAGCAGATTCTTTTCTGGCCTCCAGGTGCCGAAGATTACACTGTTCCAAGAAGCTTCTGGGAGACGGAACTGGGTCGCATGCTATCGATGGCCAAATTCCGCGCGTACGAGCCGGCCGAACTGGTCAGCATTGGCAACGCGGCACAGCAGCTCGGCGTCACGCGCCCGACCATCTACCGTTGGATGGACGATCGCACGCTCGGTTATGTGCGAGATGAGATGTCCGGGCGCACATTCGTCGTGCGACGGGATGTCGAGAACCTGCGGCAGGATGTCGGCGAGACGGTGGCCGAGGCCTAGTCTGCGTAAACACCGCCCACAACTTGAACGACCACGACCGGCCAAATTGGCCGGTCGTTTTTTGGTCCGCATTGGCAATCGGCGATGCCGCGCGCTTACTCTTCGTCAGGATGAGTGCGGACGTACAAGTCTTCGTCAGCCACCATCAGCCGGACGATATCGGCCCGAGAGACAATCCCTAACAATGTGCGATCAGAATCGACGACCGGCAACGCATTGAGCCGCTTGTCGTACATGATCGTCGCCGCCTGCTGCACGCTTGTATCCCCGGTAATCGTGACAGCCGGTTTGGTCATGAGATCCGCTGCCGTCGTTGCCAAAATGCGACGAAGCTGCTCAGGGTCTCCCGAACCAGGAATCCGGAAATAGGCATCGAGGAACGGAACATACATCGGCGCATCGTACTGCGATTCGCGCGCGATCATATCGAAGTCCGTCAGCATGCCCACAACTCGCCCATCATGCACCACCGGAAGACTGCTCACGCCGTTCTCCCACATCAAGCGAGCCACTTCTGTGACCTCGGTGCTTGGGTCGATCGAGATCACATCTTCAGTCATAATCAATGACACGCGCGAGTCGATTGCCATCCGAGCTACCTACCAGCTTCTGTCGTAAAGCGAACGAACCGCCCACGGGAGAGTTTCAATGACGTCCCCGGCGACGAGACTGAGCGTTCCCATGCCGGCCACCGCCCGTTCTGAGGCCAACGCGCCAATGTAGACGCCCGCCATAGCAGCATCTCGAGCCGAGAGTCCCTGCGCGAGTAGCCCCGCGATTGTGCCAGCAAGTACGTCGCCAGTACCGGCCGAAGCCAGAGCCGGTTCGGAATTCGGCCCGATCGCGAGCGGTTGTCCCGGTGCTGCGACGACAGGGTGCGCATGCTTCAGAACGACAACCTGCCCGAACCTCTCCGCAGCCTCTCGGGCCGCTTTCCAGGGATCGGCTGTGATTTCATCGACGGATTTGCCCGTCAATCGAGACAACTCGCCGGGATGTGGCGTAAGGACGAGCTCAGTGCCCTTGAGCGACGTCTCCCAACCGTCCTGTTTGGCGAGCCAGTTGAGCCCATCGGCATCTACGACCGCCTTGCCGGAAAATCGCTCGCTGTCTCCGGCCGCGGTTGTCGGAGCGCTGAACCCAATCGATTTGGCGGATGATCGCATGCCAAACAACCCGGCCAGGAATTCTGGAACCGGGTCATCGAGCCCCAGCCCCGGACCGACTAACATCGCGGCGTAATTCGGGAGTGTTTCGTGCACCAGCGACGCCATTCGCTCGCCCGCTCCGCCAAACTCCGCCTCCGGCAGGGGCAAGAAGGTCACTTCACGAACGGCAGAAGAGATCGGCGCGACCAACGAACGCGGCACCGCGAGGCAGACTAGTCCGGCTCCCGCTCGGGCGGCGGCCTCGGCCGCCATTCGCGGAGCTCCGAAGTAATTCGGCGCGCCTCCGACGACCATCAGCCACCCGACTTGATGCTTGTGTGTGTCTTGGCGACGGCGCGGCATCAGGCGCCGAACCGCGACGCCGTCAATCAGCGTGACGTCCGTTTTGCTCGCAACGGGAGCGCTCACGCCGATGTCCGTCACTTTGATGGTGCCTGCATGGCGCAAAGCCGGAGCCTTATACAGACCAATCTTGGGCAAACCGAACGACACGGTGACATCTGCGTTGAACGCGTTAATGGATGCGTCACCTGTGTCAGAGTCGACACCGGAGGGCACGTCGACCGCCCAGAGCGGCGTCCCGCGGTCGATGCGCGCCTGTTGGGCGAGTTTGAACACCTCCGCGACTTCGTCTGGGAGATCGGCCCTTCCGCCGACGCCAAACACGGCATCGACGACCAGATCCGCTGCGGCGATCGCCTGCGGCAGTTCCTTCGAGGTCAACGTTTCGATTCGGTCGGCCGACTCGTCGGTTGGGAGGTCGCCGGCGGTGTCACGGTGAAACGTCCACGCCTGGCAGGTCCACCCTTCGGTGGCGAGGATCGACGCCACTACCAGTCCGTCGCCGCCGTTGTTGCCAGGTCCGATCAGAAAGACGGCATTGCCGGTATCGCCCCACCGTTCGTCCTGAACAAGGCGAGCGAAGCTCTCGGCGGCGGCTCGTATCAACTCTCGTTCCGATAGTCCGGCTTTGGCCGCCCGCTCTTCCGCGGCGCGTACCTCCTCGACGGTGCACAGCTTGGTCACCGGTTGCTCCCTCTCAGTTCGAAGTCGGAAATTTGGTCGCCACAACCATGGCGATCGATTCGGTGCGTGAATGGGTCAGTGACACGGCAAAGTGAGTGAACCCAAGGTGGCGGGCTCGACGGGCGGCGGTTTCATGCAGGACGATGATTGGCTTGCCTCGGCGGTTGGAAACGACTTCGATGTCTCGCCAGCGGATGCCACGAACACCGGTGCCGAGCGCCTTCATAACCGCTTCTTTTGCGGCGAAACGTGCGGCGAGCTCGGCCGGTCGTGTCCGGTATCGTTCCGCCTCACGTTCCGTGTAGATTCGCTTGAGGAAGCGCTCTCCGAATCGGTCGAGCGCCCTTTTGATTCGATCGATCTCGATTGCGTCTACGCCAACTTCGACTGGCCCGGCAGCTTCCGGATCCCAGATGGGGACGTACTCAGCGTCCGACCGCGGCGTAGATGAATCCAAGATCTCCGATCTCCTCACGATTGTAGATATTGCGTCCGTCCAGCAGCACCGGCGTGCGCATCAACTCCCGTACGCGCCGCAGGTCGGCTTGCTTGAACTCGTTCCACGGCGTGGCAACCAGCAGCGCATCTGCTCCATCCACCGCCGAGTACGGATCGTCAGCGTACTCAATTTCAGAAAGCTCACGCCGCGCGTTGTCCAGAGCCGCGGGGTCATAGGCCACGACCTTCGCACCACGTTGCTGCAGGATTCGCGCGATGTCAAGACCAGGCGACTCGCGCGTGTCATCCGTATCCTGCTTGAACGCAAGTCCCCACAACGCCACTCGTCGTCCATGGAGATCACCAATCAGATTCTGCAGGCGCCAAACAAAGCGACGGCGCATATCCTTGTTGATTTCAAGAACGGCGTGTAGCAACTGTGGATGGCAGCCGACCTCTTCGGCCATGAAAGCAAGAGCCTTCACGTCCTTCGGGAAACAGGAACCACCGAACCCGATACCGGCCTCGAGGAAGAGCGGCCCGATACGCGGGTCGTACCCCATCCCCTGGGCCACCACCGTCACGTCGGCGCCAACCTGTTCGCAAATCTGAGCCATCTCGTTGATGAAGCTGATGCGCGTGGCGAGAATGGCGTTCGAAGCGTACTTGATCATCTCGGCCGTACGCCGGTCGGTAATCACGATGGGCGCGCCTTGCGAGCGATAAAGCTCGGCCACGCGCTCCGCCGCAGACCGGTCCTCGGCACCGAGAACGACGCGACTGGGCTTGAAGACGTCGCTGACGGCCGATCCTTCGCGCAAGAATTCTGGATTGCTTACCACTGCGAAGGTGGCTTCCTCGGACTTCGTCTCCTGCAAGATTGACGAGACCAGGTCTCCGGAACCGATCGGCATCGTGCTCTTGTTGACCACAATGGTGTGACCGGACATCGAGCGCCCAACCATGGTCGACGCTGATCGCACGGCTCGCATGTCGGCGTCGCCGTCGAACGATGACGGGGTGTCCACGCAAATAAAGACGAATTCGGAGTTCGGAACCGATTCGTCGTAGCAGGTGGTGAACTTGAGACGTTTCGAGCGGACGTTGCGCGCAACTACCTCTTCGAGACCCGGCTCGTAAATCGGGATAGCGCCGCCGGTGAGACGTTCGATCTTGCTCGCGTCGATATCGACGCCGTACACCGTGTTGCCGAGGTCCGCGAATGCCGCGCCCGTCACGAGACCGACGTAGCCAGTGCCGATGATCGTAATGACTGCCATGCCCCTGGATTCCCTTTCCACGACGAACGCGTGAAGGTGGCGAATGCACGTTCGGGACTAATCAACCCGCCAAACTGTACACGAATTCGTCGTCGACACCGTCGATCCTTTGGTACTAAAACGTTTGAATAGTGGCAGTCGGCATCACTCTTCACCTTTTCTCGTCTTCTTCAATGTCGAACGATGAACCGAGCAAACTCCTCATCAGTGTCAATCGGATGGCTTTCACACCGTTCCACGTAGCTGGCGGGTGGCCCCTGGCGCACCCGTTCAACGAATGCTCGCATCTCCTCTGGCGCGCCCCGCGCATACATCTCGACTGATCGCCCGTCGGGTGCGTTCATGACCCACCCCACGATGCCATGTTCTCGAGCAATGGCCACGGTGAATGCGCGGAACCCCACTCCTTGGACGCGGCCGCGAACGGTAATGTGCAGGGTTTCGGTCAAGTCTCCTCCGGTTGGTCAGTTTGGTGATTGACTGCGCGCGACAGCCCACTTCCGCTTCTGTTCGGCGGCCCGCTCGATATCGGCGACGCGATAGCGCTCAAGGAACGTCTTCATTTCGCTCTCGAACGTTCCTGACTCGATTGACGAACGGATCGCTCCCATTACTCGCTGCATGAACCTGAGATTGTGGATGCTGGCGAGCCTGTAGGCGAGCAGTTCGTGCGCGTGAAACAGATGGTGCAGGTATGCAGCAGAGAAGGTCTGGCATGTCTCGCAGTCGCACGCGTGGTCGACCGGATCGAAATGTCGCCGGAAGCGGGCGCTCGTCACGTTGACCCGACCGTCGAATGTAAAGAGCGCGCCGCGACGGGCAACGCGAGTGGGGTGGACACAGTCAAACATGTCAACTCCCAGCGCGACCGACTGCCACAAATCCTCTGGCGAACCGACACCCATGAGATAGCGGGGCCGATCCTCCGGCAGTTCCTCGATGGAATGCGCCAGCATTTCGAGCATCAACTCCTTGGGCTCACCCACGCTTAAGCCGCCAACGGCGCAACCGTCAACGGTCGCGTCACTCACTCGTCGAGCACTCTCTTGCCGCCGGGAGCGATCGAATCCTCCCTGGGCGATCCCAAACAGGAGCGGGCGACGGACGTTGTCACTTCGGACCTCAACGAGTTCATCGAAATAGTAGGTGGCTCGTTCCAACCAGCGATGTGTACGATCCATCGCGGCCTGCTGGTCTGACTCTTCGCTGTCGTAGCCGATCACGACGTCAAGCGGCATGATGACGTCCGAACCAAACGCAAGTTGCAGATCAATTGCCCGTTCTGGCGTCAACTGGTGGAGACTTCCATCGAGGTGCGAACGGAATTCAACGCCCGATTCGCTGACTTTGCGACGATGCGCCAGACTGTAAACCTGAAAACCGCCCGAGTCCGTGAGGATCGGTCGCGGCCATGCCATGAACTGATGGAGCCCGCCTGCGGCGCGGATGAGATCGACTCCCGGCCGCAGCATGAGATGATAGGTGTTGGCGAGCAGAATTTCGGAGCCGGTTGCCGCGACGTCGTTCGGCGACAGCGACTTGACGGTGGCCTGTGTGCCCACCGGCATGAACGCCGGCAGTTGCACGACTCCGCGCCTCGTGACCAGGGCTGCGAGACGCGCTGAGGTTTGCTCGTCGTTCTGCTTGAGCCGAAATCCGATTTGCGCTACCGGCCGAGTTTCTCCGGTCGAAACGTCGTCATCTTCCATGATCGAATGGTACGGAGCACCGACCAACCGTGTCAAAGCAGAGCAATTCCGGCAATCAGTCGCCATACCACCGAAATTTCCGTCGCCGCGTGCAATCCCATGCGTTCAACGCGCTCTACCGGTTCGGCGGACCTATCTACGACCGTTTTGTCCAGTTCATCTTTGGTGACGCGTGGAACCGATGGCGCCTCGCCGCGCTTGCCTACGTTGATAAGGGACCTGTTCTCGATTTGGGATGCGGCACCGGCGTGCTCGTCGAGGAGATGGCTAAGCGCGGGTTCGGTGTGTTTGGAATCGAGCGTGAGCCTTCGATGCTTGGCCGCGCTTCTCGCCGTGAAGGCGCCCGCGGACGCCTTGTGCGGGCGGATGCCGTCAGCCTGCCCATCCAGACGGGCTCGCTTGGCGCGTGCGTCAGCACATTTCCGGCGCGATTCATTCTGGCACGCGAAACGCTCGAGGACGTCGCCAGAGCGCTGAGAGTCGGCGGCAGCTTTGTGGTGGTGATGGGTGGTGAAACGACAGAGCGAGTTTGGTGGAGGTGGCCAATACGGTTGTTACTGCAGATCTTCTATGGAGCTCGCTCGATCGAGCGACTGCCGAGCGATTCCCTGCTCTATCACTGTGACCTGCCGGGAGAATGGCGTTGGATCGAGAATGGGCCGGACCGTGTTCTGATCTGGCTTGCGCGACGGGCTTGAACTCGAGGATCAGCCCATCAAGTCGGCGAGTGGATCCGATTTGGTTGGCTCAGCGGGACCGTTCGCAACGGTTCGCGCGTCAGACGGTAGGGGCTTGGAGCGAGCCGTCACCGGCGTGATCTGCTGATCGAGTCTCGTCAATGAGCGGGTCGTTTGCTGCACTTCCTGGCCAGCCTGTTTGACCTCATTTGCCACGCCCTTGAAATCGCTCATGGCATCCTGAAATTCGCCAGTAAGGTCTCCCGTGGCGTTGCGGAAGTCACGCACGACATTTCCGATTTGCCCAGCGATCTCGGGGAGCTTGCCCGGACCAAAGATGATCAGGGCGATCACCAGAATCACCCCAAGCTCCATTGGCCCCATGCCGAAGAAATTCAATTCAAGCTCTCCGTTCAGCTCGGTTCAGCCATGCGGTGCTCTGTCGATGCAGCGCGTAGTATACCATTCGGTCCTGTCCTGACCTCGCGCAGGTCGGTCATTTTCGATTGCGCGCAAGTATTTTGCCGAGGTTGGATGCGCGTTCGCGATTGCAACATTTTGATTGATGCCCGGCTTCTGGCCTACCGACGCGGCGGTATCGCCCGTTACGTCGAGTCTCTGCTTGCCTGTCTGCCTCGAGTGGCACCTGACCTGGATATCGTCCCAGTCGTGAATCGCCCTACGGATGTGGGGACGACGACGCTCAGGGTCATTACGCCGCCACACTTTCGGTTCGAGCGCTTGACGCTCGGCTTCGAATTGAGCGCGAGGCGCCCGCGGCTGGTCCATAGTCCCGACTTCATCGCGTCGCGAGTTATGGGAGCCAAGCAAGTCGTGACGGTGCACGACCTGAATTTCGTAAACCATCCTGAGCAACTCACGCCGGATTCCGTCCGTTATTACCGCCAGCTTTACCGGAGTCTGCGGTCCGTTGATCGGATCATCGCTGTGTCGAACTACACGGCCGGTCAGCTCGCGAACCTGCTCGAAGTCGACCGCGGCCGAATCGCGGTGATCCCCAACGGCGTTGATACTCGCGACAGCGTCGATACTCACCAGACGCGGACCGCGATGCTCGAACTCGCGTTGGGCCGCTCGACCGCCGAGTCAATCGCTGTCGACCGACCGATCATCCTGATGGTCGGTACAATCGAGCCGCGCAAGCGTCATCTGCTGATGCTGCGGGCGATGGAGTTTATGGCGAGCGATACCGCGGAAAGTGGGGCGATTCTCATCATCGCGGGGCAGCCAGGATGGAAGTGCGATGAGATCGTGCGTGAGATCGAAGCAGCGACAATTCACGGCAGTGTGATTTGGCTACGCGACGCGAGTGACCGTCAATTGGCGGCACTCTACCGCGCGTCAACGTTGGTTGTCGTTCCGTCGTTCGATGAAGGCTTCGGACTCCCGGCCCTGGAGGCAATGGCAGCGGGAACTCCGGTGATCGCAGCCAACCGTGGGGCGCTTCCGGAAGTCGTGGGGGACGCGGCTCTGTTGAGCGATAGCGAGGATGCCGAAGGTTGGTCGCGTGCGATGACGTCACTCATCAACGATCGCGAGCGACGAGGCGACATGACGGAACGCGGATTGATCCGCGCGAGACAATTTAGCTGGGAGCAGACAGCCACAATGACCGCTGATCTCTATCGTGAGGTGCTCGAATCGTGAGCAACCTCGCGACCTGGATCATCGTCGGGCTCGGCAATCCCGGCAAGCAGTACGAGCGTACGCGCCACAACGTCGGGTTCATGGTGGCGGACGAAATCGCCAAGCGCCTATCCGGCGATGGAAAGCTGCGGCGTTTTGACGCCGAGATCCTCGAACGGCGTTCGAACCTTGGTCGCGTCGTGATCGTCAAGCCCCAGACCTTCATGAATGTCAGCGGCAACGCAGTTGGACCAGCCGTGCGTTGGTATCACGTGCCGTTGGATCACGTGCTGGTCATCTACGACGACCTCGATCTCCCCTTCGGCAGACTCCGAATGCGCCCGTCTGGAAGCAGTGGCGGCCACAACGGCGTCACGTCGATTATCAAGACGCTGGGCACGGATCAGTTCCCTCGGTTGAGGCTCGGAATCGGCAGATCCGAGCACGGTGGCGCCATTACTCACGTGCTGGCGCGCTTCAGCCGTGGCGAAGAGAAAGCATTGAAGGAATACGTTGCACGCGGCGCGTCAGCGGCTCTTCGCTGGCATCACGAAGGAATCGACGTTGCGATGAATGAGTTTAATCGCAGCGTCGACGCGGACGACACGAGCGCAGGCTAACTCGTCACGAATCTGCCCTGGAAACTTGCGCCGATCGATTTACCGCAATCGTGTCGCCCGTTTACGCGGCTCGAATGAGACATCGAATCGCGTTTCGCTCTACAATCAACACAGGATGCCAGAACGGCTGTCGAGGCACAGCGACGACTCGCGAAGTGTCACGAAACGATAGGGAGTGTTCAGGGGAATGGAGATCACACGAGTCGCGGTCATTGGAGCCGGTACCATGGGCGCGGGAATCGCGCAGGTGATGGCGCAAGCAGCCATCCCGATCACCATGATCGATCGCGACAAGAAGATCATCTCCAGCGCACAATCCAAGATCGAGATGGGCTTGAGCCGATCGGTCGAACGAGGCCGCATCTCGGAGGAGGACGCTGCGATCGCCCTCTCCCTGATCGAGACCGACACCGACCTGCGAGCCACCGAGGACGTCGACCTCGTCATCGAAGCTGTGCCTGAAATCCTAGAACTGAAGACGCAGATCTTTCGAACCATTGACGAGGCAGCGCCTCAGCACGCGATTCTCGCGTCCAACACCTCTTCGATCTCGATCACTCGATTGGCTGCCGAAACAAAGCGACCTGCGCAAGTCGTTGGGATGCACTTCTTCAACCCCGTGCCACTCATGACACTCGTTGAGGTTGTGAGTGGATTGGTTTCGTCTGACGAGAGCGTAGAAGCCGTTTACGAGCTCGCCAAGCGTGTCGGCAAGAGTCCAGTTACCGTTCAGGACGCGCCCGGATTCGTGTCAAACCGAGTCTTGATGCCGATGATCAACGAGGCAATCTTCTGCCTCGAAGAGGGCGTCGCCAGCCGCGAAGACATTGACACTGTGATGAAGCTCGGAATGAACCATCCAATGGGTCCGTTGACACTGGCGGATCTCATCGGACTCGATGTGTGTCTCGACATCCTCGAGGTTCTGCAGCGCGACTTTGGTGATCCCAAATACCGGCCTTGCCCGTTACTGCGTCGAATGGTCGCGGCGGGGAAGCTGGGCCGTAAAACCAACGACGGGTTTTATAGCTACGAATGACAGATTCGGGCGCGTATTGTTGCGTGCGAATCGACGACGAATTCACGAGGAGAAGAGATGCCTCAGCAATTGGAAAATGACAACAGTCAGCAAACTTCACGCGGTTATTTGATGCTGCTGGTAGGTGACGAGAACGCCACTTCGGATGCCGCACTCGGAATCGCATTGCGTGGTGCAGGTCACAACCTGCGCGTACACATTATTGAATTCCAGAAGACGGGGCGCGACCGTGGCGAAGTCGTGGCAACCTCATTTCTGACCGGCGTCTCCATTGCGCAGTACGGCACAATCGAGGCAGACCAGTCCATTGACGACGCAGCCGGGCCCGGCATCTCACCCGAACGCGCCGTGGAAGCCCTGAAGGAAGCGGAACTACACGTTGGCCGTCGAGTCACGAACATTTTGGTCCTCGAAGGTGTGCTCTCGCTCATTGAGCAAGGGATCATTCAAGAGTCGCAGATTCTCGACCTGCTCAACAAAGCCGCGCCATGGCTCGACATCGTCGCCACCGGATCGAAGGCTTCCAAAGGTCTCAACGACGCCTGTAACAGCCTGACTACCATGGAAACCGTCAAGACCGAGGCAAGCACCGCAGAGCTGCGCCCGGGCATCCATTACTAGGCGCCCACCGCGAAAGGACGAGGACGTCCATGCATCATCACGGCATCAACGGGTCAAATGGGAATTTCTCTAGTCAACCCGATCCGGCGCAACGTGACTTCACCACCGTTTCGGGCGAGCCCGTGCAGCCGAACTACACCGCGGAGGATTTGGACCGCATCGGGTTCGACGTTGGGACCGATCTTGCGCGTCCCGGTGAATTCCCTTTCACACGAGGCATTCACGAGTCGATGTATCGAGGGCGGCTCTGGACAATGCGCCAGTTCGCCGGATTTGGTTCAGCGGAAGAGACCAACGCTCGATTCCGGTACCTCCTCGAACATGGTGAGACCGGTCTATCAATCGCGTTCGACCTCCCGACTCTCTACGGTCGCGACACCGACGATCCCCTGGCGGAGGGCGAGTTCGGAAAATGTGGCGTGTCGGTTTCATCTCTCGATGACATGAACGTTTTGCTGGACAAGATCCCGCTGGATGAAATCACCACCTCAATGACGATCAACGGTCCGGCGGCCATCATTTGGGCCATGTATATCGCCACCGCCGAGAATCGCGGCATCCACCGCTCGCAACTGGGCGGTACGCTGCAAAACGACATTCTCAAGGAATACACGGCACAAAACGAGTACATCTTCCCGCCTCAGCCATCCATGAAGTTGGTGGTCGATACGATCGAGTTCGCCACCCGAGAGATGCCGCGCTGGAACAGTGTGAGCATCTCCGGCTATCACATTCGCGAGGCTGGCGCGACCGCGACCGAGGAACTGGCCTTCACCATTGCCGATGGAGTGGCCTACGTCGACGCGGCACTCAAACGCGGTCTAGACATTGACGAGTTCGCCCCACGACTCTCCTTCTTCTTCAACTGCCACAACGACTTTTTCGAGGAGATTTCCAAGTTCCGGGCTGGTCGTCGACTGTGGGCCAAGCTGATGCGAGACCGCTACGGCGCCAAGAACCCGCGCTCCTGGTGGATGCGATTCCATACCCAGACTGCTGGATGTTCGCTCACGGCTCAGGAGCCAGAGAACAACGTAGTGCGCACCACGATTCAAGCGCTGGCGGCGGTCCTCGGTGGAACGCAATCGCTCCACACCAATTCGCTCGACGAGGCACTCGCTTTGCCATCTGACTGGGCTGTGCGCATCGCGCTGCGAACACAACAAGTCATCGCCTTCGAGAGCGGAGTGACCAACAGCGCCGATCCGCTGGCCGGCAGCTACATGGTTGAGACGATGACGTCCGAAATGGAAAATCGCGTCACCAAAATATTGGACGAGATCGACGAGATCGGCGGCGTGATCCCGGCGATCGAGACCGGTTATTTTCAGAAGCGCATCGCCGACTCGTCGTACAGCTACGAGCAAGCACTGGTGAACCGGGACAAGATCGTGGTGGGCGTCAATGCGCTACGCAGCAATGAAGCACCGGCGATCCCCATTCTGCAGATGGACCCGGAAGGCGAAGAGCGCCAGAGACTCCGACTGCGCGCACTGCGAGAATCTCGCGACGCGGAACGATGGCAGGCGACGATGGACGATCTGGAGCAGGCAGCAAGAGAAGATCGAAATCTGATGCCCTACCTAATCGACGCCGTCAAGGCCAACGCGACGCTGGGTGAGGTCACGAATCGCTTGCGCGCTGTGTATGGTGCTCACCGGCCGTTGCAGATCGTTTAGAGAGGAGACCCGATTGGTAGCCAGCTCGACAACTCGGGCGATTCGGGTACTGATCGCCAAGCCCGGCCTCGACGGGCACGATCGCGGAGCCAAGGTGCTCGTGCGCGCGCTGCGTGACGCTGGGATGGAGGTCATTTACACTGGCCTCTTCCAGACGCCCGAGATGATCGCCCGCGCGGCATCGGATGAAGATGTCGACGTCGTGGGCGTGAGCATCCTCTCCGGGGCCCACAACGTTCTGATGCCCCGCATCATCGAGGAACTGCGCACGGCAGGTCTTGACGATGTCCTGCTCGTGGCGGGTGGAACAATCCCGGCTGACGACGTCAAGGCGCTCAAGGAGATGGGAGTCTCGGCCGTCTTCGGGCCAGGTACGCCGCTCACCGATGCGATCGATTTCATCCGCAACAACGTCCCTTCGCGAGAGCAGGATCGTTGAATCAGAGTCTGATCGAGCGATTCCTAAACGGCGAGCGCCGCGCACTTGCGCGGCTTCTTTCGCACGTCGAGGACCGCACGGACCTCGGTCGAAGAGCCGTACGCGATGTCTTCAGCCGTACCGGTCAGGCACATGTCGTCGGCATCACCGGTCCGCCCGGCGCAGGCAAGAGTACACTGGTGAATTCGTTGATCCATTCTTATCGAGATTCGGGCCGAACTGTCGCGGTCGTCGCCATCGATCCGTCGAGCAGCCTGTCGGGCGGCGCCACACTGGGCGATCGCATCCGCATGATGGAGAACTATGCCGACGATGGCGTATTCATTCGCAGCATGGCGACGCGCGGGCAACTCGGCGGACTTTCGCTCGCGGTGGGTGGTGCGGTGCACCTTTTCGACGCATTCGGATTCGACGTGGTTCTGATCGAAACCGTGGGTGTTGGACAGGACGAGGTCGACGTGGCGGACGCCGCCGACACAACGATCGTGCTGCAGGTGCCGGGTCTCGGCGACAGCATTCAAACCATCAAGGCCGGCGTGCTGGAGATTGCCGACATTCTGGTGGTGAATAAGGCGGATCGACCCGACGCCCGTCAGCTCGTTCGAGACCTGCGCAACATGCTCCTTCTTGGGGACCACTCCGATCGCATGCCCCCGATCGTGCAAACAATCGCGACAGAAGCTGGTGGGATCGAGCGACTCATCGCCGAAATCGACGCTCATCGCGAGCATCTGGCAGGCAGTGGAGAGGCCAACACGCGCGTCAGACGGCGGCTCGAGCGGGAGGTTTCCTTGTTAGCCCGCGAAGAGTTCGACCTTTGGTTGAACGCCTGGCTCACCAGTGAGTCACACCTCGCGTCGATCGACGCGCTGACACAGCGCACGGCGGACCCAGGCAGCGTCATGGAAGAGCTGATCGAGGACTTCCGCAGCGAACGAGCTGCTGGAAAACGCCGAGGCTAGAGGGACTTTGTACGCGCCTTTGCCGCCGCGTTGGCGATGAGGGCCGCTGACGAACCGGCACCGACGGAGTTGTCGATGTTTACGACCGTCAATCCCGGAGCGCAGCTCTGAAGCATGCTCATCAAGGCAGCCTGGCCGTTTCCCCCATAGCCGTAGCCAACAGACGTCGGCAAACCAATCACGGGAACCGGAACCAGCCCCGCCATGACTGAGGGAAGCGCTCCGTCCATTCCCGCGGCCACCACAATCGAATCGACTTCGCGATCGAGCACTTCACGTAACGGCCCAAAGAGGCGATGCAAACCTGCCACCCCGACGTCGATTACCAGATCGACGTGGCAGCCCATTTCCTCCGCCACAATGCGCGCCTCATGCGCCGCCGGCCAATCTGACGTTCCCGCAGCGAATATCGCCACACGGCCACCAGTCGACGGACGTTCTGAATTCGGACGCGAGAAGACCGCGGTCCAGCTGCCCGGCGATTGCACTGCCTGCAAATCGGGGAGGACGGCGCTGAGATCGCGGGTCTCTGGCTCGGTAATGCGACTGACGACGACGCGTCCGTTGGATCCGATCAACTGGATCACGGCGTGCTCAAGCTGCGCAAGCGACTTGTTTGGGGCGTAAACGACCTCCGGGATGCCTTTGCGACGAGATCGTCCCGGATCAGCCACCACTTGTTGTTCGTCGCGTGCAGAGGATGTATGAGCGCCGTTGGTTAGGGCCTCCACCAGGTCGCCGAGCACGCGATCCGAAGGCCGGTCAGTCGACATCCACACCGCTCCGTTCTTCTACCATCACATCTTTGATCAGCGGTTCAATATCCGTTTCTGGCCGAGACTCGAGATCGAGGCGCGCAAGGAACTCGACGTTGCCCGCCGGACCTTTGATCGGAGACCTGGTCAGTCCTCGAATGTGGAATCCGATCTCCGTCGCCGATTCCAGAACACTTCGAAGCACTTCCTGGTGCACGCGTCTGTCACGAACCACTCCCCCCTTGCCAACCCGCTCCTTGCCCGCCTCGAACTGCGGTTTGATCAGCGCGACACACGACCCATTGGGCGTCAAGACGCGTTTGGCGGCGGGGAGGACGAGGGCTAGCGATATGAAAGAAACGTCGATCGTGACGAAATCAATCGGCTCCGGCAGCGACTCGAGGTATCTCGCGTTGGTGCGGTCCATGACGACCACGCGTTCATCGGTCCGCAGTCGATAGTCGAGTTGGCCATAGCCGACGTCGACTGCATACACCCGCTTCGCACCTGCCTGCAACAAGACGTCGGTGAAGCCGCCCGTTGACGCGCCGAAGTCCGCACACGTGCGATCGGAGACGTGCATGTTGAAGGCGGAGAGCGCGTGTTGCAGCTTCTCGCCGCCGCGACTGGCGAAACGCGGCCCCTCGTCGACGTCAAGCTGGGCGTCGTCCGTCAACATGTGACCGGCTTTATCGATGACTTGCGTTCCGCTGCGAAGTTGCCCCGCCAGGATGATCGCTCGCGCTTTGCTCCGGGTCGGAGCCAGACCGCGCTCGACCATCAGTTCGTCTGCCCGCATACGCTTTTGACTCACCAACGCGCCGGTCCTCATTCTCCGATGGCACTTCGAAAACGCGCTGACTGAATGTGACACAACGCCACTGCCAATGCGTCAGCGGCGTCGTCGGGATACGGAATTTCCTCAAGTCCCAGAATCAAGCGAACCATCTCCTGCATCTGAGACTTGTCTGCCTTTCCATAGCCTGATACGGCCTGCTTCACCTCAGCTGGAGTGTATTCAACGACCGGAATACCTTCCTGCGCGGCCGCCAGCATGACGATACCACGCGCCTGTCCGACCGAAAGTGCGGTCGTGACGTTGCGTGAAAAGAAGAGCTGTTCGACTGCGCAGACGCCTGGGTGATAGGTTCGCAAGATCGTACCCACGTGTTCGTACAATTCTTTGAGTCGCTCGGCCATTGGTTGCCCGGCGGCGGTCTCGATGACCCCGTAATCGAGCGGCCAGGGCGCGTCATCCCCGGTAACAACGCCAAATCCCAGTCTGGCCGTGCCGGGGTCAAAACCCACAACCACATCATTGCGCATTTGACAGGCTCCTATAACAAGCGGCGGGAGGTCGATGTATTGAAACGGCGGTGCGGACCCTATCGTGCCTCGTCATGCGACAGGCGGCAAGCGCTTGGACGTACTGATCGGCAATTAAACGCGTCCCGTCTTGAAATCAGCGCAACTGTTCGCTATACTGACGTCCGTAGGTGGGAAAAGGCGCAACATGATTTCGATAAGTTGTAACCTTGGTCCGTCACTGCCATTTTTTCTGCGCGCAATTTCACTTTCATCAACTGCCCCGCGCTTGACGCCAAGGGCTTTTTTTGTCTGACCTGCTTGTTCTGGGGTGTGAGGAACACCTAGAAAAGGTGGTGAGCTAGACAATGGATGCGAGCTTGATCGCCAGAGGCAGGGATCGCGGATACCTGCTATCCGAAGAAGTCATCGCAGTTTTTCCACACGCCGAGAATGACCTTGAGTCACTCGAAGAATTTTACGTGACGCTGTATGAGCAGGGAATCGAGGTCCTCGATCAGGAACCCGCTTCCAGTGCTCCAGCGGAGGTTGACCGTCCCTCCAGTCCGTCCCGCGGCAGCAACGTCGACCATCACAGATCCAACGAAATCATCGACCCCATGGCCAGCGGAGTCAACGACTCCGTTCGACTTTATCTGCAAGAAATCGGTGAGACCAACCTTCTGTCCATGCAGGAGGAAGTCTGGCTTTCCAAGCGCATGGAGCGTGGCGAGATGGCGGCCGACCGCCTGCGCCTTTGCGAATATGCCAACGAATCTGAAAAGCATGAACTGATCGCCGATCGTGAAGACGGCGAACGTGCTCGTTCTCATCTCATTCAGGCAAACCTGCGCCTGGTCGTCAGCGTTGCCAAGAAATACGTTGGCCGCGGCCTCTCCTTCCTGGACCTTATTCAGGAAGGGAATATCGGACTGATGAAGGCCACCGACAAGTTCGATTACAAGCGCGGCTTCAAGTTCTCGACCTATGCCACCTGGTGGATCCGTCAGGCGATTACGCGGGCGATCTCCGATCAGAGTCGCACGATCCGCCTTCCCGTCCACGTAGGTGAGACGATCAATCGCGTCAAAAAGACTGGGCATCGCTTGCAGCAGATCTTCGAGCGCGAGCCGTCGCACGATGAGATCGCCCGCGCCATGGACGTTCCGCTGGAGAAAGTGCGTCAGGTGCTCGATGCCTCGCGCCATCCCGTCTCACTCGAAGCTCCGGTTGGCCAGGAGGGCGATGCGTTCCTTGGTGACTTCATCGAGGATGACACGATGCCCGCTCCGCTGGAGTTGGCATCCCATCAACTGCTGAAGTCGCAGATCGGGGACGCGCTCGATCGTTTGACCGAACGAGAGCGCCGCATCATCGTCCTGCGCTTCGGACTCGACGACGGGCAGTTCCGCACCCTCGAAGAAGTCGGTCGCGAATTCGGTATCACCCGTGAGCGGATCAGGCAGATCGAAGCCAAGGCGCTGCGCAAGCTGCGGCATCCGAACTACAGCCGCACGCTTCGGGGCTACCTCGACTGATCCACTCTCACAAACCAGTCTGACTGAACGGGAGCCATTGGCTCCCGTGTTTCATGTCCGTTGAAAACCGATTGCCCTCATCCAACGAAGCGCGCGAATATCAGAGAAACGTTATGTCCACCAAATCCAAGCGAATTGCTGAGGATGTTGGTCAGTTGCGCCTCTCTCGGCGCGTTGGGGACGTAATCCAGATCGCACTCAGGGTCGGGCGTCCGCAGATGCCAGGTGGGCGGGATGATCTGATTCCTCAACGCCAGAACGGAGGCGATTGCCTCGACTGATCCAGCGGCGCCGAGTAGGTGTCCGGTCAATGCTTTGATCGAACTGACCGGCGGCACGTCTCCACCGCCAAAGACTGTCTTGATAGCACTCGATTCAATGCGGTCGTTGAGAGGCGTCGACGTTCCGTGGGCATTGATGTACTGAATGTCTCCGGCACCGATACCCGCGGAGCTGACTGCCAGGCGCATGGCTGCCGCCGCGCCTGAACCGTCGGGCGTCGGCTGCACGATGTGATAGGCGTCGCCGGACATGCCGTAGCCCCTAACTTCGGCCAGAATCGTGGCTCCGCGTTCTAGGGCGAGATCCAAGCGCTCAAGTACCAGGACCGCGGCACCCTCGGCCACGACGAAACCGTCTCGTGTCGCGTCAAACGGTCGACTGGCCGTCTCGGGCTCGTCGTTGTTGGTCGACAGCGCCTGCAGCGCGCAAAATCCCGCGACCGATCCTGGTGTCACCGCCGCCTCAGAGCCTCCCGCCAGCATGACGTCGGCCGACCCACGGCGGATCATTTCGGCGGCTTCGCCGATTGCGTGAGCTGAGCTCGCGCACGCGGACAGCGTCGCAAGGTTTGGCCCCTGAGCGCCAATATCAATGCCCACAAAACCTGATGCCATATCCGCCAGGTACATGGGAATGAAGAAGGGGCTTACCCGTTTGGGACCACGCGTTGCCAGGACGTTGAGCTCCCGTTCGGCAGTGCCGATGCCGCCCAGCGCGGATCCGATCAGCACGCCAATTCGGCCGCGATTTTGATCGTCGATCGTGAGGCAGGCATCCGCCAGCGCCGCGCGCGTAGCGGCTACCGCGAATTGAATGAAGCGATCGGTGCGTCGAGCGTCTTTGGCGTCCAGGTAATCACGCGGATCGAAATCCTTCACCTCTCCGGCGACGCGTGAGTCGAAACCGTCCGGATCGAAGAGGGAGATCAGACTCGTTCCAGTACGGCCCTCGATGAGCGACGTCCAGAACTCAGCAACGTTGTTCCCGATCGGCGATACCACGCCCATTCCGGTGATGGCCACGCGCTCCCTTGGAGGTCGCTGCGCACTTCGATCAACCACGCTGCAACACTTCTGGGTTGAGGCAGCGTGGCGGCTCTTCGTTGCTGAGGACCGCGATCAGGTTGAGAGCAGCAAGTTCTGACATCTTCGACCGCGTCGCCTCAGTGGCGCTGGCGACATGGGGCGTGATGATGCTGTTGGGCAGACGAATCAGGCGATGATCGGCCGGGAGCGGCTCGGGGTCGGTGACATCGAGCGCGGCGGCCCAGATTTCGCCAGATTCAAGTGCATCAGCCAGCGCGTCGTTGTCGACGACGGGACCACGCGACGTATTGACCAGGACCGCTCTGCGCTTCATTGCCGCAAGCTGCGCGGCGGAGATCATGCCCGTGGTCTCTGGCGTCAAAGGTACGTGGATGCTGATGAAGTCACTCGATTTCAGGAGCTCGTCCAAGTCGACGCGGCGAGCGCCGAAGTCCCGCTCGACATCATGTCGGTCGATGGTATCCGTGTAGATAACGTTCATATCAAATCCGGACGCCCGTTTGGCGACCGCCGCTCCGATCCGTCCCATTCCAATCAAACCCAGAGTCGCTCCAACGAGGTCCTTGCCAAGGTATCCGAGCGGTTCCCAGGTGCGCCATTCTCCACGTTTGACCGATTCTGCTGACGCCACCACCTGCCGTGCGGCGGCCATCAAGAGCGCGAACGCGAAGTCCGCCGTGGTGTCGGTCAACACATCGGGAGTGGTGCAGACCGCAACTCCGCGTTCGGTGCAGGCAGGAACGTCGATGTTGTCGAACCCGACAGCAAAATTGCTGACCACCTTCACCGTTGGAAGTTTGTCCAGCAGTTCGCCATCGACCGGTTCGGTCAACAAGCTCAACAGCCCGTCACTGCCACGCGCGAACTCAAGCAATTCATCGCGACCAGGCGGCAGCTGCCCCGGCCAGACGTTGACGTCGCCAAACGACCTCAAAAGTTCGAGGCCCGATTCCGGAATCTTTCGCGTAACGGCAACCCGCACACACCACTCCTTCCATACCTGAGGATTCTAACGGTCTGGCGACGTCCATCGCAAAATCGTTGCGAGAACGACGTGTTGTAGCGGCAAAAGGGGCGAATGGTATTATTACTTTGGGCCTTGGCCGGCACCGTTCGTGATGTGATGTTACGTTTTGAGCCAACGTTAGAAATCAACGGGAATTGCTAAGCCAGCCTCGTGGGGCTGGTGGTTGCGATGCCCACCTGCGTTTGCAGGTTCAAAGCTAAGTCACTAACGGCGGTGCAGTGGTCAAGCCCTTCCTTTTGCCTCTAAAACTGGACATCGAGAGAAGTCGCCGATGATCACAATTTTGTATGGATCAGATCGACTGTCGATCGATGAGTTGGTCACGTCAGTTCGCACTGAGGTCGACCCATCCGGCATTTCCACGACCATTATCGACAACGCTTCAAGCGATCTGGGCGCGGTGCGGTCGGCGTGCGGCGCTCTTGGCTTCTTCGGATCCGGCAGATTCGTTGTAGCTCGCGATCTCCTTTCAATTGCCAAGCGTCGCGGGCGCAAAACGTCGGGCGACGAGGAGGGCGATTCGGCGGTATCGGTTCTTGCCGGGGTGCCGAACGAGACGACCTTATTGGTCGTCGAGCAATCTCTCGATCCCCGAACAGAGCGCGAGATACGCAAAGCCGTACAGAATCTCGAAGTTCAGCGCCATGAAGTGCCCAGGGGTCTGCGTTTGGTGGAGTGGACGTGCCAGCGGGCACGGCGCTACGAGGCCATCTGCGGTCAAAACGAGGCTCGGCAGCTGTTGGAAGCGCTCTTCCCCGGCAATTGGCCCGCCGAATCACGACGCGATGACGTTCCGCCCGATCTTTACCGTCTCGACACGGAGATTGCCAAACTCGCCACAGCGGCAGGAGAAGACGAAAGCATCACGAGCGCGTCGATCGCGCGGCTTGTTCCCGGGGCTGAGGCGGAGGATTTCTGGGGCATAACCAACGCGATCATGGACAGCAACCCGGGTAAGGCCGTCGTCGAGACCGAGCGCGCCTATGCTCTGGGATCGGCGCCGGAAGCGATCCTTGGGCAATTGACGAGCCAATTCGAGGCTCTTTCGGTGGCGTCACTGGCCAGCCGTGGCGTCTCGCTCGGGGATCTGTCGATTATTTCCGGATTGTCAGAAGGCAGATTGCGTCAAACGTCGCGCAGCTCGCACGCGTTTCCCGCTGAACGGATCGCGGCGGCATTGGATGCGCTGCGGGATCTCGATGCTGGAGTTAAAAGCGGCACAGTCGAGATCGAGGATGCGCTCGTGCCGTTGATCGCCATGCTGGCGTCCACTTCACCTGTGATCACGCGTCGCTGAGCATGCCAAGAGCCGGGGCAAAGAGCTACCCCGGCCGTGCGATCTCATTCAAATACTGGAGAACTTAGGATTCGGGCTGCGGACGAACGAGGGCGTTGAATCGCGCCATCAAACGCGACTTATGCCGCGCGGCGTTGTTCTTGTGAATGATGCCCTTGACGGCAGCGCGATCGAGCGTGCTCATCGCGTTCCCAACCGCCAAAGCGGCTCCCTCAGCGTCCCCGTCAGCGATCATCCGCTCCGCGGTGCGAACGTAAGTCCGAGCGGCCGACCGAAACACACGGTTCCGCTTGTTGCGACGTTCAGACACTCGCACGCGTTTCTCCGCTGATTTCGAATTGGTCAAGCTCCCATTACCTCCAGGCGATTTGATCCACACAAAATCGGCAGCACTGCCGGCTGCCACCCGCAAATCATAACAAGCTTTTGCTGTTTGAACAAGCGTATTTCCTCGAAGTCACGTAGAATTCGCCCGATGAACACGGCACAGCGGCGCCCTCGGCGCATCAACACCACCGCCGTCATCTCGCAGCGTTCGGTCGCCGCCAATGCGACGATCGTGGCCGGAGCCTACGTCGTCAGCCGCTTCCTCGGACTATTGCGAGAGGTCCTCATCGCCCGCCAGTTCGGAACGAGCCCCAATTACGACGCCTATGTGGCCGCATTCAAAATCCCTGACCTCCTCTTTCTCGTGGTTATGAGCGGCGCCTTTGGATCCGCCTTCATTCCTGTCTTCGGCGGATATCTGGGCCGCGGTGAGCGCGAGAAAGCCTGGCGACTCGCGAGTTCGGTGCTGACCTACACCATCGCGGTGTTGCTGGGAGGCGGGGTTCTCGTCTTCCTCTTCGCCGGACCGCTCATGAGCGTCGTGGTTGCACCAAAGATGGCGCCCGAGCAACAGCACCTGGCAACGAATCTCACGCGGCTGTTGCTTCTCTCGCCGTTGTTGCTCGGGCTTGGTGCGGCAGGAAAAGGGATGCTCGAGGCGCAGGACGCGTTCACCGTGCCCGCGATCGCACCCATCCTCTACAACGTCGGCATCATCTTCGGGGCGGTCTTCCTCGCGCCACACATGGGCGTGTATGGATTGGCGGTCGGCGTCGTTGCCGGTGCGGCTGGTCACGCAAGTATTCAACTCGTGACGTTGGCTCGGCGCGGGTTGCGCTTCAACCCGTCGCTGTCGCGGCACGTCGAGGGACTCAAAGAGGTGGGCAGATTGATGCTGCCTCGTCTGGTCGGCCAGGCGGCATTCCAGGTGAACTTCATCGTGATGACCAATTTTGCGTCACGACTGGGACAGGGTCGTGTTTCGGCCATCAACTACGCCAATCAGCTTTTCATGCTCCCTCACGGCATTCTGGCGCTCAGCATCTCCACCGTCATCTTCCCGGCGATGGCCAGGCAATTTGAGCTCGGGCAAACGCGCGAGCTACGACACACGCTTTCGAGCGCGCTGGCACCGCTCCTCTTTCTTACGATTCCCGCCTCCATCGGACTGTTCATGTTCCGCGTGAGCATCATTCAGGTGTTGCTACAGTTCGGCTCATTTTCATCCAGCTCTACCGCGCTCGTTGCCCATGCGCTGGAATTCTTCGCCGTGGGTTTGATCGCGTTCGCTGTGGTCGAGTCCGTGACTCGGGCTTTCTACGCGATGCATGACACTCGAACGCCGGTCATTGCCTCGGTCATCACCATCGCGGCAAACATATTCTTGAGTTGGCTTCTCTCGCCTCGTTTGGGAATAGGCGGGCTCGCGCTCAGCATTTCGATCACAACGACGCTCGAAATGGTCATCCTGCTGACGGTCTTGATACGGCGGAACGGCAACTTCGAACCGCAGTTGTACGCGCAGATCGGCAAAATGCTGCTCGCTGGGGCGATCCTCTACGGCTCGTGTCGGCTGTTGGCGCCGTCACTCGCTCGGGCCACCGACCCGATTCACGGCCACAGTCTGACGATGTACGTGGCATTCGCCTTCACACTGGGGACCGTCACCTGCACTTATATGGTCGCCGCCTACTACCTGCGGATCAGCGCGTTCCAGCAGTTGATGCGTCGCGCTCGGTCACGCATTGTCAGGTTCCAGGACCGACAGCCGAATTGAGCGTCCTTGGGTATACTTGTGGGTCGGACACCTTCTGGGAGAGGCCTGCGCGAACAAATCATGACCGATCAATCACTCATTCGAAATTTCAGCATCATTGCGCACATTGACCACGGCAAATCGACGCTTGCCGATCGGTTGCTCGAGCGTACCCATACGATTTCGGAACGCGAAATGATGGAACAGATCCTCGACTCGATGGACCTCGAGCGCGAAAAAGGGATCACCATCAAGGCGCGTACGGTTCGCATGGAGTACCCAGCGGCCGACGGGAAGACGTACATTCTCAACCTGATCGATACGCCCGGGCACGTCGATTTTTCCTATGAAGTCAGCCGCAGCCTGGCCGCGTGCGAGGGTGCCGTGCTGGTCGTCGACGCGGCGCAGGGGATCGAAGCGCAGACCATGGCCAACGTCCACCTGGCAATCGACGGCAACCTCGCCCTCGTCGCGGTAGTCAATAAGATCGACCTCCCAAATGCTGAACCTGAGCGCGTCGGACGCGATATCGGGAAATTCATCGGGCTACTCGATGACGAGATCATCTTCGCGTCAGCCAAATCCGGAGTGGGAGTCGACGAGACGCTTGAAGCCATTGTCACTAAGATTCCGCCCCCGGATGGGGATCCAAACGCGGCGTTGAGGGCATTGATATTCGACTCTCATTACGATGCCTACCGTGGCGTGATTGCGTATATCAAGATCGTGGACGGCACGCTGAAAGCGGGCGACACGGTCCGCATGATCGCGACCGGAAAGCAGACCGAGATGATCGACCTGGGGACGTTCAGGCCGGCGATGAAATCAGTCGATCAGTTGTCAGCAGGCGAAGTCGGGTACATCGCCACCGGGTTCAAGAACGTTCACGATTGCCAAGTTGGTGACACCGTCACGCTGGCGAGCGCGCCGACGAAGAAGCCTCTCCCAGGCTATCGACCGGTCAAGCCAATGGTCTTTGCCGGTTTTTATCCGGTGAATGGCGAGGAATATCCTGAACTGAGGGACGCGCTTGAGCGACTCAAGCTGAACGATGCGTCGCTGATCTATGAACCAGAGTCTTCTGACGCGCTCGGGTTTGGATTCCGCTGCGGATTTCTTGGCTTGCTTCACATGGAGATCGTGCAGGAGCGCCTCGAGCGCGAGTACAAGATTGACCTGCTGGCGACCGCGCCGAGTGTCGAATATGAAGTCCTCAAGCGTGACGGCTCGACCTTTCTGGTCGACAACCCGTCGGAGATGCCGAATGGCGGTGAGATCGAAGAGATCCGCGAGCCGTGGGTGAAGGCGACCATCATGTCCCCATCCCGTTACATTGGCACCATCATGGACCTGGTGACGAGCCGACGTGGCGAGTTAGCCGAGATGGAATATCTCGACGAGGACCGCACGCGCATGACGTTCGGGATCCCGCTCGGTGAGCTGATCGTCGACTTCTACGATCAGCTGAAATCGCGCACCCAGGGTTACGCCAGTCTCGACTATCAGTTGGGCGAACATCGACCCTCTCAGCTCGTCAAACTGGACGTCCTGGTCAATGGTTCGCCGGTCGACGCACTCTCGATGATCACACACCGTGACACCGCCTATGAACGCGGTCGTGATCTCGTGCAACAGCTGCGTGGCCTCATCCCCCGACAGATGTTCGATATCCCAATTCAGGCATCCATTGGCAGCCGCATCATCGCGCGGGAAACCATTCGCGCTCAGCGCAAGAACGTGCTGGCGAAGTGCTATGGCGGCGACGTCACGCGCAAGCGCAAGCTCCTCGAAAAGCAGAAAGAGGGCAAGGCGCGCATGAAGATGGTCGGCAGCGTCGAAATTCCTCAGGAAGCCTTCCTCGCCGTACTGAGCATGGGAGGCGACGGTCGCGGAGCAGGGCGCGAATGAGCGGCGCCACGCCACACATCACGGTGGTTGGGCTGGGTCCCGGTGATCCTGGTCTCCTGACGCGGCAGACCAGTGAGTTGTTACAGCGGGGAAACGTCTTCCTCAGAACACGCATTCACCCCACGCTGGAAGCTATGTCCGAATCTGAAGGGTGGCAGTCGTTCGATCACCTGTATGAATCGGGCACCACGTTCGAAGACGTCTACACTTCGATCGTCGCGGAACTGCTGAAAGCCGCGCTAAACGAGCCGATCGTCTATGCCGTTCCCGGTCACCCACTGTTCGGAGAGGCTACCGTCCGCCGTTTGATAAACCGGGCTGTCGAATGCGGTGTGAGCGTGGATGTCTTTCCTGCTGTCAGCTTTCTCGACACGGTCGCGACAACTCTGCGGATCGATCCGCTCAACGAAGACCTGCAGATCGTCGACGCATTGGACATTGCAGCGGCGTCCGAAGCGCAGCCGTATGCAGGTGGGCTCCTGCCGATATCGCCGTTGCGACCCGCGGTAATCGCTCAAATTTATTCCGATCGCGTTGCCTCGGCTGTCAAGCTGGCGATGTCGCAGGTCTATCCTGATGACCTCGAAGTGACGCTGGTGACCGCCACCGGGTCCGCCGTTGAAACCGCCGTGACGATTCCGCTTCACGAATTGGACCAGCAGGACGTGGATCATCTCAGCAGCCTCTACGTTCCCGCGATCGATCCACTCGACGTGAATCGGGTGAGCGAGGGTCTACAGCGCATCGTGGCGCGTCTTAGAGCGCCCGGCGGATGTCCGTGGGATCGAGAACAAACGCACGAGTCTCTCACGCGCCATATGCTCGAAGAAGCCTACGAGGTGATCGACGCCGTCGAGCGAGACGCTCAGGATGATCTTCAGGAAGAGCTCGGCGACGTGCTTTTGCAGGTTTACTTGCACGCGCAAATCGCGGAGGAAGCGGGCGATTTCGCGCTCGAGGATGTGGTCGAGACTCTCTCGAGCAAGCTGGTGCGCCGCCACCCGCACGTCTTTGGCGATCGCCAAATCTCAACGTCGGGTGACGTGGTGAAGGCATGGGATCAGATCAAGCAAGAGGAGCGATCGGGGCAGGTAGAGAAATCACCGTCACCGTTCGCATCCATCCCAGCATCCTTGCCCGCACTCACTCGCGCACAAACCGTCATGCGGCGTGCGCGTTCGCTGGGCGTAGAGGTCTCCACAGAAGGTCAGCTACGAGCCCCGGTCGGCGCAATCGACGAGATCGCAACCAGTCTGGCGGCGATTGCCGCGCAGGCAGATGCCGAGGGAGTTGACGCGGAACAGGCTTTGCGCCGCTGGACGAATGCGCTCGTCGAATCGTTAGAGAAGGCAATTCAATCGCGAACAACGTGATGGTGGAAACGAAAACGTTGATGCAGACAGAAAGAGAGCGTTCCCCGCATGATCGATGAGTCGACTCAGAAGGTTCTCCGGCCGGGCCAGCGTCGCTATTCGGACTGCGGCGAACTGAGGCTGTCCGACGTCGGCAAGATCGTGACGGTCAAGGGCTGGGTCAATCGACGTCGCGATCACGGTGGTCTCATCTTCCTCGATCTGCGCGATCGCTATGGCATGACTCAGGTCGTCGCCAACCCCGAGGAATCGCCGGCAGCTCATCATATTGCCGAGTCGGTTCGCAGCGAATTCGTCCTTTCAGTTACTGGAACAGTCGAAAAACGACCCGCCGGAACGGCAAATGAAACGCTCTCGACGGGCGAGATTGAAGTCCACGCGTCCGCGATCGAGATTCTCAACCCCTCCAAGACGCCGCCCATCTACATCGCCGACGAGGGGCAGGTGGATGAGTCGCTGCGCCTCGAATATCGCTATCTGGATCTGCGGCGACCGCACATGCAGCAGAATCTGATGCTGCGCCATCGAGCAGTCAAATTCATTCGTGACTATCTCGATGCACGCAGTTTCGTGGAGATTGAGACGCCCGCCCTGATGAAGAGCACGCCCGAGGGCGCTCGCGATTATGTCGTTCCGAGCAGACTTTATCCCGGAGAATTCTACGCACTCCCGCAATCGCCCCAGCAGCTCAAACAGCTCCTGATGGTTTCCGGGATGGATCGCTACTATCAAATCGTCCGCTGCTTCCGCGATGAAGACCAGCGCGCCGATCGACAGCCCGAGTTCACGCAGCTCGATCTCGAGATGTCATTCGTCGACCGCGAGGATGTGTTGCGGTTGATGGAAGGGCTCTATACCGGCCTGTTCGAAACACTTTCCAGCAAGCCGATTCTGGAAAAGCCCTTCCCTCGATTGACGTACGCGGAGTCGATGCGACGCTATGGCAATGACAAGCCCGATCTACGATTCGGCATGGAGATTCGGGAGGTCACCGACATTGTCGCCGAGAGCGAATTCGGCGTCTTTGCCAACTCGGCAAAATCCGGCGGCGTGGTACGGTGCGTTGTGGCACCCGGCCAGGCCGACATGACACGCGGTCAGATCGATCAACTCACCGACATTGCCAAGTCATTCGGCGCCAAGGGGCTGGTCTGGATCGGTCTGCAACCGGGCGATGAGACCGACGTCACACTGCGCTCTCCGATCGCCAAATTCCTTAGCGCGGTTGAAGTCGACCAGATGGTGGAGCGACTTGGTGCGCAGCCAGGCGACATGCTGCTTCTTGTCGCCGACACAGAGCCGGTGGCCGCCAACGTTCTGGGTCGATTGCGCAGTCATCTGGGACGCGAACTCGGTCTCATTGACGATAGCGTGCATGCCTTCTGCTGGGTACTCGACTTCCCCATGTACGAATGGGACGACGAGAATGACCGGTGGGAAGCTATGCACCACCCCTTCACCTCGCCCATGGACGAAGACATTGAGCTTCTGGACAGCGATCCCGGCACCGTGCGGGCCAAAGCGTATGATCTGGTCCTTGACGGACTCGAGCTCGGCAGCGGCAGCATCCGTATCCACCGGCGTGAAGTGCAGAACAAGATCTTTGAGATTATGGGATATGACGCCCCAGAGATCGAACACCGCTTCGGACACTTGCTTCGCGCTTTCGAATACGGGGCACCGCCGCATGGCGGCATGGCTCCCGGCATCGACCGCACGGTCATGATTCTCGCGGGCGAAGAGAACATTCGCGAGGTGATCGCCTTCCCCAAGAACCAGGGTGCCCAGGATCTGATGATGGGCGCTCCGTCAACGATCGACGACAAGCAACTGGATGAGTTGCATATTCGCGTCGTTCAGCCGAAGGCCGATCAGAAGAAATAGGAGTCCGAGCGCATGGCCGTCGCCGCCTCCCGTCCAGCAAACTCAACAGTTGAGCGAGTCGGGACTGGCGTGGAATTGCCTGTCGACGTGTCAGCGCTCGCACAACCGCAGGCCGAAAATCAACAGCAAGTCAAGCGCGACCTGGGTCGCAACGTCGGAAACGAACGACCGGTCGCCGCGATTCAGTTTGTTGACGCGGATTCGGGTGATGAAGCGCATGCGTTTGTGCGCGCCGAGGACGATTTGGTGATGCTCGGTCTGTCGTTGCGCGGCGATGGTGATATCGAAGTGGGAATGCAGCTCGAGGACCTGGATAGGCTCATCGCTGCTCTCAAGTCCGCACTAGCAATTGTGAGATCTGCCGATCCGAACCGCTGAACCGGGCACCAAACTCCCGGTTCACCTCTTCCCGATACGGTGATCACGTCGGACGACCTTGAAGTCTCGCGCTTGAATTCGAACCAGAATTCCTTATGGAACCCAGGACATCGACGAGGTCGCGTCGATGTTGCCGTCCGAGAAAAGTTTCGAGACTGACGAAGCGGATGGTGTACCGCTGCCGTCGACGCTGAAGCTCACGTACGACACTTTGAAGGTATCGCCGTCCTCTTCGAAGAACGCGATCTGGCTGCCGTCCGGTGACCACACGGGAGACGCCAACATCTTACCGTGCGTCAGCTGAGTCGGTGGTCCGCCGGATGCAGGCACGACCCACAGATCGTTCGCGGCACCGTCACGCTGGATGAAGGCGATCCATTTGCCGTCTGGCGACCAAACGCCATCAAACGCCCCAGAATCCGCGGTGACCAGCGAGGTGAGCTTTCCGGTACTGACATCCACCACCCATAAACCAGTCGTTCGCTGAGTGTCGTTTTGCATCGTCGTCCGCTGAGTGAACACCAGTTGAGTTCCATCAGGCGAGAAGGACGGGTTCTCAACGTTGTCGCCGTTAACCGTGGATGCCGCGATCTGATGCGGCGGGTTCCCCAACCCGGTCATGATCCACAGGAAATCCTTGGCGGTCTGGAGATCACTCACATAGGCGATTGTGTCGCCCGAGGGTGCCCAGTTCGGATCGAGTGCCCACACGGCGTTGTCGACGTAGTTCTTGGTCCCTTCCTGGCCCTGCGGTTGGTTCTTCGTCAGCTGCGCCATATCGTTGGTCGAAATGTTGTACGAATAGAGATCCGAAAAGGCATCGCCGGTGCGGATGAACGCGAAGCGATTTCCGTCGCTCGACCATGTCGGAAAGGATGCGTCGCCGACATGAGTGATCTGATGGACGCTGCCGTCCCACATATAGATATCACCATTTTGTGCGAAGAGGATCTTACCTGAGGGCTTCGCATCAGCCTGAGCGTTGCGCGTCAAGCTCGGGTCGGGAGTGCCGCACGCGCTTAGCGCCGCGAGGATCAGTAGGGCCATCAAAAACAGGTGGCTTGTTCGAATCAGCCGATCTTTGACGACGGTCATCTGCGTTCCATCCTGCCGGCACCCGAATACCCGTGAGCATGGAGTGCCGCTCGAGCGGCCGACGCTTCATCCCATGGCCGCCGCTCTGAACCGTAGATTATGCATTGTTCATGGCCCTTGCCGGCCAAAAGCACGACGTCTCCAGGATTGGCTGCCGCAAAGGCTGCTTCGATGGCCTCCTGGCGATTTTCGCGCCGAACGAAATCGCGGCCCTCACTCGCCCCGGCCCCTGTGGCACCCCGAGCGATTTCATCGATTATGACATCTGGGTCTTCAAAGCGTGGGTCCTCAGAGGTGAAAACCGCAAAGTCCGCATGTTTGGCGGCCACTGCGCCTTGGGTGCCTCGTTTGGCGATATCTCGTTCTCCCGCGCTTCCGAAGACGACGATCACGCGTCCATCGTTTAACGAACGAAGCAGGTGAATCGTCTTCTCGATCGAGTCGGGGGTATGCGCATAGTCGACGAACACGTTGAATGGTTGTCCCTCATCGACGCGCGCCAGGCGACCGGGAACCGCCGCAAGCGACTCCAACCCGCCAACGACGGTTGCAACGTCCAACCCCGCGAGTGTGGCCGCTCCCGCCGCAGCCAGAGCATTCGCGACGTTGTAGTCGCCAATGAGTTTCAGGCGAACCGGACGAGTTTCCCCATTGATTGTGACGTCAAATGCCGTTCCGTCGCGGCTCACCTGAACGTTGGATGCAAAAAGATCACTGCTTTTGTCAGTGGCGCTAAACCACAGGACTGGCTCGCTTCCAGCGTAATCAGCGACGGAGCGCGCGCCAGGATCGTCGCGATTCAAAACCACTCCGTGAGGAAATGATCGGTTCTCGCGGGTCGCGACGGCTTCCAACAAGCGCGCCTTGGCCCGTCGGTAGGCTTCGACAGTGCCGTGAAAATCGAGGTGCTCATGGGTAATGTTGGTCACGACTCCGATATCGAATGGGCACGTATCGAGTCGATGTAGCTCCAAACCATGAGACGTCGCTTCGAGAATTGACCAATCGACGTGCGCTTCTCTCATCTGACTCAGAAGACCTTGGATCTCGAGCGATTCCGGAGTGGTTTGGCGCGTGTCGTGCTCGGTGATCTCGTCCGCTATACGAACCGATACGGTGCCGATCATCCCGGTTCGCAGTCCCGCATGACGCAGAATGGCGTCAATGAGAAACGTCGTCGTCGTCTTACCATCAGTTCCGGTCACGCCGATGACTCCCATGGACGCTCCCGGGCTCTCCAAGAATCGCTCCGCGATGCGAGCCAGGCTGGCCCGAGTGTCCGCCACTTGCGCGGCGGCCTCAAATGCATCGACATCGGGGGACCACTGCTCCACCAGTGCGGCGACGGCGCCACGCGACCAAGCGTCGCGCAAGAACGCATGCCCGTCGACGTAGCCCCCTCGCATCGCCACGAATAGCGTCCCTGGCGCCGCTTGGCGGGAGTCATAGCATACGGAGGTAATGAGGGTGTCGCTCGGTCCCGCCACATGCAACGTCGTCTCACGTGCGAGCAGGTCCTTGAAGCGGCAGGCAAAGCTATTCACAGGAGGCTCGGCCTCACCGTGCGCCACGCACGCATCAGCGGCTTGGCATATATGCGCTCGAACATTCCGGGATAGGTGACGACGGCACCGCCAAAGCCTTGCTTGAAACGATAGACGCCCCACATCCCATCTCTCACGTTCACCGACCCATGTTCGCCGGATGTGCCATCTGGAGGCCTGTCGTCGGTTGGTATTCCCCACAGGTCGTAGGATTCGCATCCAGAATCCCTGGCCCACTGCATGGCCGCGTACTGAATGGAATATGCAGGCATGTGTCGTTGGAATTCAGTGCGCGTGGCGCCATACATGTAGATCGCCTCTTCGGGCGTCTTGAAGGCCAGCAAACCGGCTGCTGGAGCGCCGTCGTACTCGGCCAGAAACAGTGCCGCATCATCGCCGAACACTCGCATCATATCGTCAAAGTATTCAATCGCATGGATACCAAATTCGTCACGTTCAGCAGTCTCCGCCAGCAGCTGATAAAAGATTGGGACGTCACGTACGCCGCCGCGCCGCACCGTCACACCCCTGCGTTCCGCCAAACGCACGTTGTAACGCGTCTTGGTCTTCATCGCCGCCAGGAGTTCATCGTCCGATTTATCAACCATGACCTTGATCGTTCGTCTCGGTTGAACGAGGACGTCATTGGACGTCCACAAAGCCGAGCGCCCCAGTCGCAACGGAAGGTCAACTGTCTCCGGCTCAATCAAGACTGCGATCGACCTGCGAGCGCGACATTCGACGTCGACGGCCTGAGTAAATGCGGCCAGCTCGCCAACGGACAGGTCACCAGCAATCGGGCCGCGAGGCACATAGGCGACGCTGAACGGACCAACCTTACGGTAGAGAAGCTGCGCAGCAATGCGCGGCTCGTCATCAACGACGAGCAGTAAGCGCACCGGAAGCCAGCCATGCAGCGATTTGAACTCGCCCCATGTCCAGGACTGCAGAAGATGCCCCTGCAATGCAGACACGGCCGCATCCCACGTCGTGGCGTCATCTACTGCACTAACGCTCGATGTCTCATTGCGGGTACTTGGTGAAGTCACGATGGTCACGGCGAGAGGCGCATCGGATCGATCGAAACCGTCGCTTGGTTGAGGGCTTCCTGGGCAGTCTCACGAGTTGCGGCATCGCCGTCGCGCGCCAAGCGTCGCAGAGCCCCGACTGAGACTTTGCCGCCAATCTGACCCAACGCGGTTACGGCCGCCATGCGTACCTCAGCATCCTCGTCATCGACGAGATCGAGCAACAGGTTTACGGCACGCTCGTCACCGAACTCCCCGATTGCACGCACCGCTTCGAATCGAATCTCTGCGTCGGGATCTTGCATTTCGACCAGCACGGTTGAAAACCAGCGCTCGGATAGATTGCGCCCCATGGCAAAGATGCTGGAGATGTGGAGGTCATGAATGATCGAGTCGAATGCTTCTGAAATGGCTTCCTCGACTTCGTCATCCTCAAAGTACGCCGCCGACTCGAGCGCGCGGCGCCGAACAGCCACGAGCTCCTCCGACTGAAAGATCTCAATCAACCTGTCGTGGATACGCGACGCTCGCTCGTTGTCTAGTCTGCCAACTGACGCCAAATAGGCGAATCGACCAAGCCCATCAACGATTGCCTCGCGCACAGCCGCGTCAAACTCAGTGTCGAGCATGCCAAGCAACAAATCCGCCAGGCGAGGGTTCTCGTCTTCCCAGAGACCCTGAATCGCCAGGACCCGAACTTCCGCGTCAGGGTCCTCGACGAATTGACCCTGGACGCGTGCGAAGCTCAGTTCCACGTTTGTTTCGGACTGCTCGAGCATTTGTCGCACGACGAAACGCCGCGCCTCGACTGGGAGAGAGCGCAGTGTCGGCATGATCGCGGCCGCGGTACCGCGATCGATGTCTGACAGTTTCAGAACATCGCTCGCGTTCCGCTTACCGCTGGTGAGTTCGGAGATTGCCTGAATCAGCTCGGGGTCGAGGTCTTCAGGACTTGGCGGGTTCGTAGTAAAAAACATCTTCCACGTCTGGATCTGTACTGAATGACGAACTCTCGTTGGCAGTCACAATGGATCGAATCAGTTCCGCACTCATCGGACGCTCGACATTGCAGGCGGGCACGAGGTCATCCAGCATCGTCATGAATTTCGGATTGTCAGATGAGCCGACCTGTTCGCCAACTCGCTCCATCACAGCCGCAAGCGTCAGTTCTGGGCGCCGTCGAATGCGTTCCTCGAGCAGCGGCAGGTTCGCGAGCTGCGGGAACCGGTTCTCGGAGACAACCATATCTTCCTGCGTAGCGCAGTAGAACGTCATCGGGCGGAACACATAGCGGGCGCGCTTCTCGTCAACCTGCAGAAGCTTACGGTCTTCGCCCGAGACCGCGAGATACTCGATCAGGAAGCGCCCGTCCTGCTCGCTTCGCTCAACGGTGAAGAGCGCGCCAGGCACCAGGTTCTCAAGGAAGAAACGCTCCAGGCCGGCGACGTAGCCTCCTCGGTTTCCCGACGGAAAGTGAAGCTCGACAAAGAACGTTTCGTAGTTCTGTGGAGACTCGAAAACGAGTACAGCGGCACGCTGATCGGGAAGTTCCGGTTTCGGAAACAGCGACGTAAACAGTCCATTGAGCGGCAGCACGCCATACTGGTACTCGTAGAAGGTCAGCACGTGCTCGACGACCGTTTCACCCGGTGGTAGCTCGGCGGGAGCTTCGTCCGTCAGGAATCGGTAGTCAGTTCCGATTTCGCTCGGTTTCCGCTTGCCTGTGCCAATGACGGGCAGTCCACTCGTTGACCAGTAACGTTGCATCGACGTTCCGACGTATTCGAACTCTCGCTGCTCGCGGGACAAGCGAAAGTCAATCGCAAAACGCATCAAATTGTATTCTTGGGCGTTCGGACGAACGCCAAGCACGTCCTGCAGCAAGACTTCATCGGAAAGAGGTTCGTTCCGCTCGACGAGATACTCACGAAGCCGACGCAAATCTCCGCGGCTGAGGCGCGGGACCTTTTCCTCGGCCATCCAAAGATCGCCGAAGCTCGCCACACTTATCTCATCGCGAAGTTGCGCCGCGATCGATTTCGCAAGCGCATCGTCATCGACCTCACTGACGTCGGTGACCATTGTTTCGGGCCGAGCCGGAACGACGCGCTCAACCGGCTCTTCGATTGCCTCTTCAGATTCCAGTGCTTCCATGGCAAGGTCTTCGGCCTCCATCTCCTCAGATTCGGAGACTGAAGGACCTCCAACAAGCTCGGGCTCAGAAACCTCTGGGAGGTGAGCGACTTTAGCGCGCTTCAGGTGTTGCTTTGGTCGATCCGGTACTTGCTTGGGTTCGGTAAAGCGCTCAGCGAGAACGTGCTCGCTGTCGATACGCGGTGGGCTAGGCGGTGTACCCTGCATCGTTGTCGTGGCGTAGAGATTCTCTTCGATCTCCTCGACGCCAAACACGGCACCATTTGCCCGCACGATCTTCTCGACGCTCGCCTGCCACTCTTCGGCCGAGTGCTCGCCCTTTGTGGCAGCCAGGTATGCCCCCAACGACGACATTGACGCCCGAATTGGCGCCGTCTTCGGGAAGAACCGAGCCGTAGCCCGCATCACGTTGAACACGTCCAACGCGATTTCTTGATCTGCTTTTTTGCCCTTGAAACTGGGCGTGGGTGTGACCTCTGTCGCCTGCATGCCCGTCGCACGCTCCTCTTGCCTGCCTGGCGGGACTGCTATTTCGACGAGCTCGCCCGATCACGCAGTGCCTTGACGAGGTCAGCCGTTGTCATCGGCTGGCTCGAATTTCTAAGAACGGTCAACAAATACGTAATGTGTTCGCTGCTGAGCTGGATATTGTCCATGGCGGTCCCTATCTACAATCTAACCGTTGAAGTCTACACGGGCGCGTTCAATCCGACAATTTTATCGCGCGACAGGCTCGTCGTTCCGCACGCTTTGCAGCGCCAGGGCCACCGCACCCAATACCGTGGAGTCCGGCCCGAGCTGGCTTGCGGTCAGACGGACACGACGAGCAGCTGAAGGGAATGAGTATTGCCTGACTCTTGCGCTCAACGGATCCATCAATAGCGAGCCCACGTCGGAAACAGATCCTCCGATGATGACCGTGGATGGATTGAGCGTCGTGATGAGATTGGCGACGGCCAACCCGAGAACCTGAACGGTCTCGGTCACGATCTCAAGCGCGACGGAGTCCCCGCGACGCGCTGCATCAAAGATGGCCTTGACGGTGATAGTGCTGGGGTTCGACCAGCGACCGAGATCGGCTTCGGGACTGCTTTCCAGGCGTTCTCGGAACCGCGCCACGATTGACGGTGCCGCGGCGTAGGCTTCGAGGTGTCCAGGCTTTCCGCACGAACAGATCGGACCTCCGATCGATACCACCATGTGGCCGATCTCACCCGCCGTGCTGCTGGCACCATGCAACAGCCGCCCGTCGACGATGATGCCTCCACCTACTCCGGTGCCGAGGTGAACATAGACCACATCGTCCGAGCCTCGCGCCGCACCATACAGGATCTCACCAAGCGCGGCGGCCCGAGCGCTGTTGTCGATTACCGTGCGGATATTGAGATCGTCTTCAATGAGGTTGACGAGAGGGAAGTTCTCGAAGCCGGGGGCGCGATGGGACAGGAGCGTAATACCACGAGTAACGTCGACCGGTCCACCGAAGGCGAGGCCGACTCTGATGATGCTTTCTCTTTCGATCCGTGCGGAGTGACACGCTTGGTCGACGAGTCCTCGCACAATCTCGAGAGCGTCCGCCGCTGGAGTCATGCTGTCGATGGATCGAGCTTGTCCAACGATGCGGCCCGAGCCGTCGGCGATGACGACGCGTTGCCCACGCCCACCAATTTCGATTCCGCATACATTGATTTTCGAGGCGACTCGAGTGTTCCATCCACCCGGCAATCGAACTTGCTCCAAGGTGGCCTCCAGTGTGCTTCGACGGCGGACATCGGCCCCCACTGCCGACGCTGTCCGCGGTCAAGAAAGGTCATTCTAGCACGGCGTTTGGAGTTTGTGCGCAAATGCACGAACTGCTGGTGAGCGGCCGTCGGAGGCCGTTCAACGCTTGCATCCAACGCAATGCGGATGTTAGACTCTCGCTTGCTCGTTGGGGCGATTATTCCCCGATAGCTCAATGGTAGAGCGGGCGGCTGTTAACCGCTAGGTTGTAGGTTCGAGTCCTACTCGGGGAGCCAGCTTGACAGGCATCACGGAGTCATTCCGGAGATGCTGTTATAGTTTCCGTCACCCAGACGCGAGATCCGCTGACATCGACACCAGTACCAACTCTCTTCACCGCCGACGTCACATTTGCTCACCATTGCCGTCTCTCGGACGGAGTTCGGCACGCGACAGGTTGGTCGCCGAGCCCATTTGAGAAAGCAAAACGGTGGTCGGCTGTCCTCATGCTACACTGCCCAGCAATGCGTTCTCTCGCGAAATCTGGAGGTTCCTATGCTGGCGCTGAGTGGTGACGATGTTCGCGCTCTGGTTCCAATGACGCGCGCAATCGAATTGATGAAAGAAGTCTTTGGTGAGCTCTCAGCGGGACGCGCGTTCGCTCCACTGCGCACGCCCATCGACGTCCCCGATCAATCAGCGGTCACCCTCTTCATGCCCGCATCCGTGCCTTCTCAGCAGGGGCTCGGACTCAAGATCGTCTCAGTATTCCCGAACAATAGAGACGTCGGCAAGCCCACGATCCACGCACTCGTTGCTCTCGTCAGCGCTCAAACTGGCGAGCCGTTGGCGATCATGGACGGGACGTTTCTGACCGCACTGCGAACCGGCGCGGTTTCCGGAGCGGCAACTGACCTTCTCGCGCGTCGTGACAGTCGCGTACTCACGTGTATCGGCGCCGGGACACAGGGCGTGACGCAAGCATTGGCCGTGTCGTCCGTCCGTCCGATCGAACGCATTTACGTCGCTGACATCAACGCCCAATCCGCCAACACCTTCGCCGCGCGGCTCGGGGAATTCGCGCCGGAGCTCGCGGAACGAGTGGAAATGGTGACCGACCTCGACCGCGCCGTGTCAGAATCGGACGTTATCTGCACCGCCACCACCTCACGCACAGCCGTGTTTGACGACAGCTCGCTCAAGCGCGGAGTGCACATCAACGCGATCGGCGCCTTCACACCGGAAATGCAGGAGATACCGGTCGCGACCGTCAAGCGTGCCCGCATCGTAGTCGACAACGTCGACGCCGTGATGGCCGAGGCCGGAGACCTCATCATCCCGGTTAACGCGGGCGAGGTTGAGCGAAGCCGAGTAGCGCTCGAACTGGGACACATCGTGAATGGGTCAGAAGGCCGACGTGACGAAAACGAAGTGACGCTTTTCAAATCGGTCGGCAACGCGGTGCAAGACATTATTGTGGGCCACGAGGCGGTCGCGATGGCCGAGAAGCACGGTCGCGGGCAACACATCGCGTTGTGATCCATCATCACAGTATCGAACCGAAACGGCCCAGTCCCTTAGACTGGGCCGCTTTCATTCAGCGTGAAGTTTGAATCTCGTGCTACATCGCGCCGGTCAGCGAGAGGACTGCCGGTCTGCTCTCCATCGGGCAAACTCCCGCGGGGCATTCGCCCTCTTCCGTGTGGGCGGCGAATTCCTCCGGGAAGGCGTGCATCATCCCCAGCAACGGCATCGGAGCTACCTGGCCCAAACCGCAAAGCGAAAGATCGATGACATTCCGGCTCGTGTTCTCGATCAGGTCGTTCTCACCTTCTCGCGCCTCGCCGTTGCGGATGCGATCGACAATTTCCAGGAGCGCCGGGTTTCCCAAACGGCACGGCGTGCACTTGGCGCACGATTCGTAGCGATTGAAGGCGGTCAAGTAACGAGCAAAATCGACCGCGCAGACCGTCTCGTCAAAGACCACGAACCCGCCAGAGCCAAGCATGCCGCCCGCTTCGGTCATAGAGTCGAAATCGACGGTCAAATCGAGCTGGTCTTCCTTGAGCGGTCCGGCAGAAACACCACCGGTTTGCACACCCTTGAAGGTGTAGCCTTCCTTCATGCCGCCCCAGATTCCGAAGATCAGATCTCGCAGCGGCAGACCCATCTCGACTTCAGCAAGCCCGATTCGGTCCACGGGGCCTTGTACGGTGACGAGCTTGGTCCCTTTGCTTTTTTCAGTGCCGAGTGACGCGTACCACTCGCCCCCGTTGTTGATGATGCTCGGAACACACGCATAGGTTTCGGTGTTGTTGAGGACTGTCGGCCGTCGCCAAACGCCCTCCTCGACCGAGCGCGGTGGCTTGGTGCGCGGCTGACCGCGCAGGCCCATGAGCGAATACATCAGCGCTGAGCCCTCACCGCAAATATAGGCTCCGCCACCGGTGCGGGTCTTGACGTGGACGGTGATCCCGGTGCCGAGGATGTTTTCACCCAACAAACCGAGATCGTAGGCTTCCTCGACCGCTTTGCGAAAGCGCTTGATCGCCAAAACGTGCTCACCACCGACGTAGTTGTAGCCGTTGGTCGTTTCGAGCGCGAAACAGCCGATCATGATGCCTTCGAGCACGAGGTGCGGGTTGCTTTCGATCAGGCGCCGGTCCTTATAAACGTTCGGCTCCCCTTCGTGGCTGTTTGCCACGACGTACTTCGGCCAGGCCTGAGTTCGGCGGCCGCTCTCCCACTTGATTCCTGCAGGAAACCCGGCACCCCCACGGCCACGAACGTTGGCGGTCTTCACTTCCGCCACCACTTCGTCCGGCGTCATATCGAACAGGGCTTTGATCCAGGCTGAATATCCCCCGACTGCGATGTAATCTTCGACCGACTCCGGGTTAATCGAGCCCGCATGCTCGAACAGGAGGCGTCGCTGCCCCTTCATGAAGGGGTGCTCGCTCAGCGGTTGAATGCCATTGAATGCCTCATCGGAGCGCACCCCCATGGCCCACTCAGCCAGCACATCGCCGCGCTTGATCGCCGCAACAAGCTCCGGGACGCGCTCCGTGGTGATGTTCATGTAGACGACGGGAGGATGGTTCGGCCCCGTGACTTCCACGAACGGCTCGGCCCAACACCAGCCGGCACATCCGACTTCGCGCAGCTCAGCATCAAGGTTGGCTTGTTCCAGCCCCAACCGGAGATGGTCGAATGTCTTGGCGGCGCCCCGCGCGAGACTGCATTCACTGATACCGACGCTCACCGACCAATGTTCCCCGGCCAACCGCCGCGACCAACGGTCGGAGGCATCCGCGGAATACTTTTTGAAATCGTCTCGACTATTCAACGCCATCAAGTTCCTCCGCAGCTTGGCCCTTGCGAATCGAGTCCATAACGTCCGCGAGTCGCTCCCGTGTCAGATGCCCAACGTAGGTGTGATGATCGATCTGCACGCAGGGCGCAAGGTTGCAGACCCCCAGGCAGCCATTGACGACCTGAATCGAGAACTGACCGTCGGGAGTACGGCCGTCGAGGCCCATCTTTTGCCCATCGCGAACTTCCTCGATCAGACGCTCCGAGCCCATCACGTAGCACGCCGCGCCGTGGCAAAGAAGCATGGCATGTTCGCCAGGCGGATCGGTGCGGAAATCGGCATAGAACGTGAGCAATCCAAAGATGCGGTTGATGGTGACACCAAGGTGATCAGCGATCGCCTGTGCGGCGATTCGCGGAACCCAACCATACAGGATTTGCGCCTCCTGGCAGGCCCCCAGAATAAGCTCTTGTGCCTCTTGATATCCGTCGGGAGTGAAGTCACGTTTGAGAATTGATCGAAGAGGTTCGAGATCGATATCTTCTTCAGATTGGACTAAATGAGCCAACTCGCCGCCTCTCTGCTTCTGCGAGTCCTCCACGCATGGACCCAGAGTCGGAACCCACCTCGCAGTATAACAAGGTGGTATAGGGTCAACAACGCATGATTCCGCATGAAATAAGCCCAAACACCTCGCGTTGTCGATTCTTTGAGGCTGTTAGAATTTGGCTTGCGAGCATGCGCGTGACGTGCCCGCGATTGGTGCTCTGAAAACTATGGAGTCACGATGGCCTGGTGGTGGGGCCGAGTCATTGACGACAAAGTCAAAACGGCGCAGGAGTCCGGAGCATTCGACAACCTCAAGAATCATGGACGGCCGCTTCCGGACGACGGCGAACCCAACGGTGAGGACTGGCTGGCGAACCACCTGTTACGGCAGGCAGGAGTGCTTCCGGTTTGGCTGCAACTCCGGAAAGAGATCCACTCCGAGCGTACGCGGGTGCTCGACGCGCTCCACGAATACGATCACGAGCGTTCTCGCCGCGACCCATTCGATCTGCGAGACTCTGCGATTCTTGTGCGATTGGAAGAGCGCTACGCCGAATGCGCGCGTGCGATAAACAAGAAGATCGACGAGCACAATTTACGGTGCCCATCGATCACACTCGAGATTCCACGTTTTCAAGAGGATCTGATCAGGCGACGACGTCTCGGCTACTGACTGCAGATCTTGCGGACCTTCTCGACTAAGGACGGCGGAGCTGACACGTCGCGGCAGCATCGCCGCACGGCGCGAAGCACGTTCTCCTCGAAATGGAAGCGGTCGCGGCAGGGCGGGCAGTCGTCGAGGTGTTGCTGCACCTCAGCGAGCTCTTCCTGCGACAGCTCGCGGTCCAGATATTCGTACAGTTTGTCCAGGGTTTCTCTACAATCACCCATGGGACGCTTCTCCTGCATGCCTCACGTCAACGACCGATCCGACCAACATCCGCTGAAGCCGCCGACGCGCTCTATGCAATCGAGACATTACGGTGCCAATCGGTATGTCAAGAATGTCCGCAATCTCACGGTAGGCGAAGCCCTCAACATCCGCCAGCAGTACAACCTGCCGGAACTCGTCGGATAGTGACTCCAGTGCGGCGACCACGTTGTCGTCAGTGATCCCGGCGAGTACTTCTTCCTCGGGACCACGAGACTCCGGCTGGAAGCCTGAATCTATCAGGTGTGCGTACACATAATACTCTTCGACATCATCCAACGACGTGCTCCGCGGATGACGAGTTCGTTTGCGGTACTCGTTGATGAACGCGTTCGTCATGATCTTGAACAACCAAGCACGTAAATTTGTGCCCGGCGTGAATCGATCAATAGAACGAAACGCTCGGAGATAGGCTTCCTGCACCAGATCTTCGGCATCAACCGGGTTGCGTGTCATCCGCACGGCCGTCCGATAGAGGGAATCGATGTGGCTGAGCGCCTCCTGCTGCAAGGATTCTCGAACCGGCTCGGGATGTCGGCCGTTTTGTATCACCAGTCTTTGCCCCTTACTGTTGAGCGCCACAGAGAAGGCGATCTGCTTTCGGCGACGACCGCTCGCGCCTTCCACAGGTTGAACCATCGATCAACGGAATTGTGCAATTTGAAGATCGCGCGGATCGGCAGAGGCTCAGTGGCGGCGCCGAGTGAAGAGCGCAGCGAAGTCTCCGTCGAACGATTCAAGAAATTCATGGAGATCGAGCACATCGTCAACCGTGACAGATTCCTCGTGCTTATCGTCGGAAACCGTTTCATCCGGCTTCGTCATCTCATCGATCTCGGCACCTTCGCCATCCACCACCGCGGCGACATAGGCCTGCGCTTCGCAGTGCGAGCAGCGCACGGAAAGCACCCACAGTTCGCCCTGGCGTTCGATGACACGCGCGTCGTCGAGTGAGTACTGATGCTTGCAGTTGGAACATTGTTCGAGAACCGAGACTACGGTCCGTCGAACGTCAAACTCATTGGATTCCATATCATCTCTTCGGATCATGATCGATCAGTTGTCGCGCCGTTTCTCAAAGTCCTCGAAGTCGAGAGAATTGATGAAGTCACGGAAAACCGAGAGGTCCGTGCCAGCTGGCACATCGTCACCAGTTCTCTCTCGATCTGGCACCCCTGGTTCCTCGTCTTCACTCTCTGGATCGAGCGTCACGCCAGCTTTGTCCATCACGGTCTCGTCAACAAGGATCGGGACCTTCACGCGCACGGCGAGTGCGATGGCATCGCTCGGACGGCTGTCGATTTCAATAGTCTTGCCACTTTGATCGATAACGATCCGTGCGTAGAAGACATCCTGCGACAGGTCGGTCACCAGCACCTGGCGAACAATTCCACCCATGTCGCCGATGATCGTCTTCATCAGGTCATAGGGAAGCGGACGCGCGGAGGACATCGACTGAAGCTCCATGGCGATCGCTTCTGCCTCGAACGGACCGATCCAAATCGGAAGGTGACGTTCCCCAGACACTTCCTTCAAGATGACAACGCGATGCTGTGTCACGAGACTGACACGGATGCTTTCAACAACCGTCTCGATCATTCAGGATACCTTCCTCTCGCATCCTGTCGATCCATGTGTGTCATTTCTGCTGCGCTGGCTGCCGAGCGAATAGGGCGGTGAGTGCATCTCGATCGATTCTACTACCGGTCCCATACTCGGGCCACCGTCTATTTGCTGAGCGAGAATGACGGGTCGGACAAGATTTTTGCTTGTGATGGCGGCCAATACGCGACCCAGGCTTTGCCGATGACCGATGAGATCGGCACTGCGCCGAACACACGTGAGTCACTACTGTTATTGCGATTGTCACCCATGACGAAGACGTATCCTTGCGGGATCGTGACATCCTCAGTAGCGATGCCGCGCCACTCAGTCGTCGATGTCAAGTAGCTTTCTTGCAGCCGCTGATCGTTGATGTAGACGGCTCCGTCATGTACTGAGATCTTCTCTCCCGGCAATCCGATGATGCGTTTGATGTATGGCTCTGAATGCTGACCCGGCGGATTGAAGACCACGATGTCGCCACGAGAAGGTTTGCCGAATGGATACCAGTCGTTCGATGTGCTTGATTCCCACGGCAGCCAGCTCACGTTGAAGTGGGCGTAGGCACGTCGGTTGACAATCAACAACTCACTGTTCTGCAGATTCGGCTCCATGCTCTGGCCGTCGACTCGGAAGTTGAGCACGATGGTCCGCACGGCCACGAAAATGAGAACCGCGAGTAGGAGCGTTTCGATGATCTCTTGAATTGCTGACTTTCGTCGTTTCCGAGCTTCTGATTGACTGGGGTTCGATTCATCTTGGATGGAATCCTGATCGGCATCATCTGGTGCAGTTGGTTCTTGCCGGAGGGAGACGGGTCTCATTGGGCCCTCGATTTTTTGCGCTCCCAGGGGAAGATCCTCACCGGATCTCAGTTCTCCCACTCGTCCTCCGAATACATGGTCCCGCTCGTTGTGGGACGTGACACTCTGCGATTATACATGTCGACCGTTGCTCCTCATGCCCGATTGGGACCACTGTGGGATGTGCCGATCAGGACCCGACTCTTACCATTTGTAGACGATTGAGCTACGCCGCAGTCGCATAAGGAGCTATCTCTGCGCCTGAAACGTGACTCCAAGCCAGTTCGGCTGCCGGAGCCAGTGGCCACGGTTGAGCCCGAGCTGCGCGATCAGGACACTCTCGCCCCCGGAACGGTCCTCGAGGATCGGTACGAGATCCTGCGCGTATGTGGTCAGGGCGGGATGAGCACGGTCTACGCGGCTCGGGACCTTCGCTTCAGCCACGTTGAGCGTCTGTGCGCCATCAAAGAGATGGTGGACCGTGCGCGCGACCATCAGACGCGCATGCTGCGACTTGCCAACTTCGAACGTGAAGCCTCTCTTCTGGCGACGCTCAGTCATCCGGCTATCCCCAAGATCTACGATTATTTCTCCCGTTCCGGTTTGATCTATCTCGTGCTCGAGTTCATCGATGGTGAAGACCTCGAACACGTCATTTCGAGAGCACAAGAACCGATCGACGAAGAGACGTTGATCGAATGGTCGGATCAGATACTGGATGTGCTCTCATATCTCCACGAACATCAGCCGGAACCTATCGTGTTTCGTGATCTCAAACCGTCGAATATCATGCTCCGCTCCGACGGATCGATCTCACTGATCGACTTCGGTATCGCCCGAACATTTCAGCCACTTCAGCGTGGAACGATGATTGGCACCGAGGGCTACGCGCCGCCGGAGCAATACCGCGGGATTTCCGAGCCACGCGGCGATGTCTACGCCATGGGAGCTACGCTCCACCACCTGTCGACGCGCTCCGACCCACGAACAGAGCCTCCATTTACGTTCGCTCAACGGCTGCCAAGAGAGATCAACACCCACCTCACCGCGGAATTCGAAAGTGTCGTGTTGCGTGCGGTCGCATACTCGCCCGCCGACCGGTTTCCGTCGGCCGCGGCGATGCAGCAAGCACTTAGCTCCATCGGTGAGATCACGAGCGAACGCGCCAGCACTGCAACGGCACCTCGTGATGAGCAGCACGACGCGGCGGAAGAGCATTTTCAAATCGGTGTCGCTGCCGCACCTCATGTTGAAAAGCATGTCGACGCCGTCACCGTTGTCGATCCTGAAGAGCGCGTGCTTTGGACCATCCAGACCGGCGATGAGGTGCGGGGCACGGCCACTATCGTCGGCGATTTCGGCTATATCGGCTCCTACGACCAACATCTGTATGCCTTCAAAGCGGGCGATGGCGGGATCACTTGGCGTTTTCGGGCACAGCGAGGAATCGTCTCTCGACCGCTCGCCGTCGACGGCAAAATCATCATCGGCTCCGAGGACCATTGCGTTTACGCTATCCACAGCCACACCGGCCGATCGGCCTGGTCGTTCCGTACAGCAATGCCGATTCGATCATCCGCTGTGCAATACGGCGATGCGGTCATCATCGGCTCGGACGACGGTTACTGCTACTGCCTTGACATCGAACAGGGACACCTGCTCTGGCGACAGCGAGCCTGGGGACCGATCCGCTCGAGCGCGGCGATCGCCGACGACGTGATAGTGACCGGTTCGGACGATGGAGCGCTTCACGCGTTTTCAGCCGTCGACGGCCGCCAGCTTTGGCGACACCAGCTTGGCCGCGAAATCCTCTCCTCCCCCATCGTTCGTGACGGCATTGTCGTCGTCGGCTGCAACGACGGCGGACTGTACGCAGTCGACCTCGAGACCGGCAATCGTATCTGGACGGTCAAAACCGAAGGGCCGGTGATTGCATCGCCCCGTATCGTCTCTGACGCGGTGATCGTCGGGTCTGTCGACGGCAAAGTCCACGCGGTCGGGTTGGATGATGGTGCGGTTCGTTGGGTCAATCAGATTGCGACGCAGATTACGTCAAGTGTGACCATTGATGGTCGACGAGGCTATGTGGGCACAGTCGATGGGTACGTTGTCTGCCTGAATCTCGAATCGGGGGAGATCGTCTGGAGCCACAAGCTCGGCAGCCCGATTGTGTCAACACCAGTCAAGAGTGGGTCGATGCTGTTCGTAGGGGCCATGAACGGGAGAATCTACGCCGTCCGAGCATGAAAGAGTTCTGCGCGACTTCGGAGCGTCACGGTCGGCGGGATAGAAGCCGGAACCGATGGTTCACGCGCGATCCATGAGATGAGGAACAGTCAATGCCGATTCGAGTCGTCGTTCACATTCACAATGAAGATCCATTTCTGGCAGAGGTGGACGACCTTCCCGATCCGAAGGACAACTTCATTATGGTTCGCCATCCGCGAAAACGGGATGGCAAGGCACTGACGTTCATCACCACCGGTGCCACGGCATTTATGTATCCGTGGTCGCGTATCTCATTCGTCGAAGTATTGGACGAGACCAACGCGCCTGATTCCGTCGTCGGGTTCTTCCGCGAAGAGGGCCGAGTCGGTCGTATGTGATGTTCACCCGGATGTCTGTGCGAGGCAAAACAAAACGGTCACCGCATTGGGTGACCGTTTCCGCATTTTTGGCTCTTAGGTGAACGTCGAACGCGGGACTACGCATCCTCCCGCATGGTCTCGCCGGTCGGCTTCGCCGCGGCGTCGTCATCCAGCTTGGCAGAATGTTCGTCAGTCGTGGCCGTCCGGAATTCCTTGATGCCACGTCCTACAGCGCCACCGATCTCCGGCAGCTTGCCCGCACCGAAGATGATTACGACGATCAACAAGATGAGCACGAGCTCTTGCCAGCCCAAACCGGCCATTATCGGGTTCCTCCGTTCGACGGTTGTCGCGCCCGTAGCTAGGGCCGCGATTATACCGTAGCTTTCCACCAGACAGCCACAACTATGCCATATAGCTTGGCATAATCGCTATGGCGTCGCGCTCTTAGTCTCCCCCGTCATGTACCAGGACGAGATCTGCTGGAACCGATCGCTTGCGTCGACGATGGCCTGCGGGCTAACCCCATGGACTTCCGACGACACCACGAAAAGGTAGCGAGGATAGTAGAGCACGACCGCTGGAGCTTGGTTGACAAAATCCTGCTGAAATTGAGCGTAAAGTTGGCGACGCGTATCGATGTCGGTCGTTGCACGCGCCTCTGAGAGCGCTTTGTCGATATCAGAGTCATTGATGCCAGTGACGTTCAAACCCGCGCTCGCCTCACTCGAATTCCAGACGTCGAGACAATCTGGATCGCCATTACCAAAGTGACCGCCAAAAATTGCCGCCGAAAATTGGCGGTTAGCCAAGGCCTGGTTCACATCATTCGAGGTCATCTGCGAGACGTCGACCCGTACATGAATCTCCGCGAGTTGCTGGGCGATGGTCTGCGCCATCAACAACCGCTGTGAATCGTCCGCGTTCACCAGCAATTGAAAGCTAAGACTATTCCCGCCATTCTCCCGAGTCCCGTCATCGGCAACTTTCCACCCGGCTGAATCGAGAATGTCGCCCGCCTTTTGCGGATCGAAGGTTATTTGTTGCGCGGCATATGCCCAGGACGTCGAAGGAATTGGGCTCGATCCGGCCAGCGCCTGTGATTTGAGCGGTCCATCTGTCAGTGTTGTGGGATCGATGGCCATAGCGAGCGCCTGTCGCACGACCTGATTCGAGAATGGTGCGATGCGTGTGTTGAAGAAGAGTGCGGTGTAGCTCATCAGTTGCGGAGCGTAGATCGAGTCGGACTTGGGGAGCGAATCGGCCCGAAGCATCTGATCGTCCGTGAGAGACCCAGTGGCCTGAACGTCGCCGCTCTTGATCGCGGCGAGCAGCTTGTCGGTGTCACCGAAGTATTTGATCGTCATGGCGTTCAGGTTCACTGGATCGCCCGCATAACCATCGAATCGCTCGAGTGTGAGCTGTTGAGTGGTCTTGTCGTATGACTCGAATTTGAAGGGACCTGTGCCAACCGGAGAGAGGTTGAAGGGATCGACGTCGAGGTCTTCTGCGGTTACTCCACCGAGAAGGTGTTTCGGAAGAATTGGCAGATTGAGATTGTTGAGAAACGGAGAGAACGGGCCCATCAAGTGAAACACGACCGTGGCGTCGTCAGGTGTGTCGACGACAATTGGCCGCCAGAAGCGGGATAGCTGTGGATCACCGGGAAAGTCCGCCAATTGCACCAGACCAATGGTGAAGCGTACGTCCTGAGACGTGAACGGTTTACCATCCTGCCACGTGACCCCCGAACGCAGTTTCACGGTGTAGGTCAACCCGTCCTTGCTGATGTCCCAGGATTGCGCGAGATCAGGCGTCGCCATACCACTGCCATCGACGCGTGCCAGGCCATCAAATAACAGCGTTGCGAGATCGCGTTCAGTCTGACTGTTGGCAAGGAGTGGATTGAATGTCGCAGGCACACCCACGTCGCCTTCAACGAGCGTGCCTCCTTTGCTCGGCACGACGGTTGCCGTGGGAGATCCGGTTGCTTGAACGTCAGAGACCGGGGTCTTCGTGCCGGTCAACGTCCGTTGTGCGAAGAAACCGGCAGTGGAGATGACGAGCACGACGAGAATCGCCGTCCCCACTCGTGCAAGTGACCGTGAACGGCCTGGTTGGGAACGGCGACTTTGACGGCGAATATTGCCTCGGTCAGGCACGAGAATCGCTGTCCTTCATCAAGGACTACATGAGGAAGTCGGCGAGGATAGCAATCACCACGAACACGATCGCGATGCCAATGGTGAACTGATACAGCGTCTTTTCGAGCCCGCGGCGAGTACGGTAGATCGAAGACGAGCTTCCACCAAACGCTCCACTGAACCCTGATCCTTTAGATTGCATGAGGACGACGAGAATCAGCACGGCGGATACCAGGATCATGGCGATGCTGAGAGCGGTTGTCATTAACGAATCCTTAGTCCTAACGACTGGAAAACAACGCCCGAAACTATATCATCTCGTACCGACGCCGTTCACCGCGCGGCGTCGATGATCCGCGAGAAGTCGCCCGGCTTGAGGCTCGCTCCTCCAACCAGTGCACCATCGACGTCAGGCAACGAGAGCAATTCCTCAGCATTCCCGGCGTTCACGCTGCCGCCATACTGGATGCGAATGGCGTCCGCCGTGGAAGTATCGGCAATCTCCGCGAGCGTCGCCCGTATGAACGCGGCCATCTCCTGCGCGTCGTCGGGCGTGGCAGCGCGACCGGTGCCAATCGCCCAAACAGGTTCGTAGGCAACGACGATGTCAACGAATCGTTCGCCTGAGACTTCATCGAGCGCGGAGATCAACTGACGTTTGACGACCTCTTGGGCATTGCCAGCTTCGCGTTCGCCCAGCAACTCTCCGACGCATAGGATCGCCCTCATTCCATGGCGCAGGATTGCGCCGACTTTCGCCGCGACCACGTCGTCTGTCTCTCCGAGGATATGCCGGCGCTCGCTGTGGCCGGCGATGACGTAGCGACAATACGGCGCAAGCATTTCAGCCGAAACTTCGCCGGTGAATGCGCCGCGGTCCTGGGTCGCGCAGCTCTGAGCGCCGATTGAAAACCCGGTTGCAGTTGCCTGATCATGAATGGGCACGATCCAGGGAAATGGCGGAATGAGCACTCGCTCCGTAATTGACTCTCGAGGTTGAAGGTTGGCAAGTTCCGAGACGATGGACTTGGCTTCCTCGAGCAACGTGTTCATCTTCCAATTGCCTGCGACGATTGGCGTTCGCACGGATGTATTACTCCTTCACTTCGAGCGCCGCGATTCCGGGCAGGCTCTTTCCTTCGAGAAATTCGAGTGACGCGCCTCCGCCCGTTGAGATGTGCGAGATCTTATCGGCCAGACCGATCTGCTCAATGGCAGCAACGGAGTCGCCTCCGCCAACCAACGTGAAGCCGTGCGACGAGGCAACAGACTGCGCCACTCCTCGCGTCCCGCCGGCAAACGGTTGGAGCTCGAACACGCCCATCGGCCCGTTCCAAACGATCGTTCGAGCGGACGACAATGCCTCGGCGAACTTTGTGACCGTAGCCGGTCCGATGTCGAAGATCGCCATGTCCGGCGGAACCTCATCGACGCTCACCTCGCGCGCCGCGGAATTCGCATCCATTCGCTCCGCCACGACTGCATCGACTGGAAGCAGCAGTTCAACCCTGGCGCTCTGGGCGCGTTCGAGGACGTCTCGCGCCACGTCGACATTGTCTTCCTCGACGAGGGACCTGCCAACATCCTTCCCTTGCGCTTTGAGGAAGGTGTTCGCCATCCCGCCACCGATCAACACTTTGTCGACCTTCGCCAGTAAGTGGTCGATAACGCCAATCTTGTCCGAAACTTTGGCGCCCCCCAGGATGAGCGCGTATGGGGATTCAGGACGTTCGACCACGCGTGACAGCGCTTCAACTTCCGCTTGTAGCAACAATCCGGCGGCAGATGGAAGAAATTCGGTCATGCCGACCGTCGAGGCGTGAGCCCGATGAGCCGCGCCAAAGGCATCGTTGACGTAGAGCTCTGCCAGCTTCGACAGCTCCTCAGCGAAGTCTCGTCCGTTCTTTTCCTCTCGCGGGTCAAAGCGCAGGTTCTCCAGGAGCGCAATTTGTCCGTGTTCAAGTTGAGACGAAACCTGGTGCGCCTCTTCCCCTACCACATCGCGCGCATAGGCGACCTTGCTGCCGACCAGTGCTTCGAGCGCGCGAGCGACCGGTTCCAGACGCAGTGAATCCTGCACCTGCCCTTTTGGCCGGCCCAGATGCGACGCCAGGATCAGTCGCGCCCCTCGTTCGCGGAGCAGATTGATCGTCGGCAAACTCGCGCGGATTCGGGTGTCATCACTGATCGTGCCGTTGTCGAGCGGTACGTTGTAATCGACTCGCACGAAGACGCGCCTGCCGCGCACTTCCATGTCCTGCACATGGCGAAGTTCCATGGACGCTCCTTCAGTCATTGGTTGGACGTGTTTCTCATTGCGCTCAACCGACGGGAAATCAATATAGAGAGGCCGGACCGGTCGAAGCAACCGCGTCCGGCCCCTACATGTTCAGTCACGTTCCGAACGTTCGCTCGGCGGTCGTAACCGGTTCGAACTCCGACAACCGGACGAGCTAGCTGATCCCCATCTCGGCCATCATGTTGGCGAGATCAGCGACTCGGCAGGAGTAGCCCCACTCGTTGTCGTACCAGGCGATCACCTTCACCAGATTGCCGTCCATGACCATGGTCGACAACCCGTCGACGATCGACGAATGCGAATCGCCCCGGTAGTCGGTCGACACCAACGGCTCGTCCGAATATCCCAGAATACCGACGAGATCCTCTTCCGACATCGTCTTGAAGACGCCATTGAGCTCTTCAACTGTGGTCGGGTTCTCGATTTCCGCGACGAAGTCGACGATCGAGACCGTGGGGGTAGGGACGCGCAAGGCGAACCCGTCAAATTTGCCTTTGAGCTCTGGAATAACCAGCGCCACCGCGCGTGCCGCACCGGTCGTCGTCGGGATGATGTTCAAGGCAGCCGCTCGGGCCCGGCGCAAGTCTTTGTGTGGTCCGTCCAGTGTGACCTGATCATTCGTGTATGAATGAACAGTCGTCATGAATCCGCGGCGAATCCCGTACTTGTCCTGCACGACCTTGGCGACCGGGGCCAGGCAGTTCGTGGTGCATGAGGCGTTCGACACAATGTTGTGAACGTCTGGGTCGTACATTTCTTCATTGACGCCGAGCACGATCGTGATGTCCTCATTCTTGGCCGGAGCCGTAATGATGACCTTTTTCGCGCCACCGTCGATATGAGCACGGGCCTTGGTTCCGTCGGTGAAGAATCCCGTCGACTCGATCACGAGATCGACGCCGTTATCGCCCCACGGAATGTTGGCCGGGTCGCGCTCGGAAAAGACTTTGACTTCATTGCCGTCAACCGTCAGCGAGCTGTCGGACGAGTCGACATCGAAATCGTAAACTCCGTACGTCGAGTCATATCGAAGCAGGTGTGCCAGCGTATGCGTATCCATCAGATCGTTGACGCCGACGACCTCGATATCGTCGTCATATTCGCCGACGATGGCCTTGAATACCTGGCGGCCAATGCGGCCGAAGCCGTTGATCCCTACTCTAACTGCCATCTATGCCCCCTTATTTTGATTCGCTTGCGGGCGCAAGCCGTCTGATTTGCCACTCATATTTGTCGCGAGGTCGCGTACCTCGAGCGGGTAACGTCCGTTGCTCGCACCCGATGTCTTGGCTGGATTCGCCAGGCGATGGGCGCGACCAAGCTTGAGCAGCTCCGCTGAGAGCTTCTCTGGGTCGTGTCGCAACGGAAATTCCGGATTGACCACGTCGCGCAAAACGATGGTCACGTCGTCTCCAAGCCGTTCGATTCCATCGAGACCGACGGCATTCACGGACCATTCTGGTTTGATCTTCGCGGCTGCCGGATCGAAATTGCTGTTGACCAGCACGTAGTCGACAACGTGCCCACCCACATGATCGCGCAATGCGGCCACATGCTCAACTACACCAAAATTGTCCGTTTCGCCGCGTTGTGTCGCCACGTTACAGACATAGACCTTGGTCGCCTGCGAGCAGCGCACCGCATGCGCGATGCCCTGCACCAACAGATTTGGCAAGACCGATGTATACAGGCTGCCAGGGCCTAAAACGATGAGATCCGCGGAGAGAATAGCGATGATGGCGGGATCGTATGGGTCGGGCTGGCCAGGCTCCAGGAACACACGTCGAATCTTGGAGCGTTCGCCCGTGATGTTCGACTCGCCACTTATGACCCGGCCATCAACCATTTCCGCGCAGACCTCGATGTTGTCGAGCGATGACGGCAACACCTGGCCGCGCACCGCGAGGACGCGCGACGACTCGACGACCGCGCGCTCGAAGCTGCCGGCCACCTGGGTCATGGCCGTAATGAAGAGGTTGCCGAAGCTATGACCGGCAAGCGAGGAATTCTCCTGCTCGAAGCGATACTGAAAAAGTTCACCCATGAGCGGTTCCGCGTCGGCGAGGGCCACAATGCAGTTACGGATATCTCCCGGGGGCGGCATGTTGAACTCGGTGCGCAGACGTCCCGAACTCCCACCGTCGTCCCCCACCGTCACGATGGCAGTGATGTCCACGTTGTGCGTCTTCAGACCGCGCAGAAGCGTAGACAGCCCGGTGCCTCCGCCGATAGCCACGACGCGCAGTTCCGGTTCGGCGGGACCAAAGCGGTGGGAGTGGATAATCTCGGCCAGGCCCTGGTCGCCCGGACGCTGATCGAGGAACGGCGCGAGAAGCGACCGCCCCAGCTGTAGCGCACCAAGCCCGACGAACAACGTGCCGCCGACAAGCACGATGATCTCCCGAAATGGGTGCGGAATGAACTGCAAAGTGACAGTCTGTACGAAGTGGGTGGCGCTATCCGGGAAGTGGTAATTGCGATAAATCCACGCGAGCGCCATAGCCAGCGCAAGGCTCGTCATGACGATTCCGGCGATCAGAAGCGCGATCCAGCGCTTGATCAGCATCCCCGGACGAAGCCAGGTTCGGAGCTTCATTCATCCCCCTGTTGCTCCCGCGCGGACCGTAACTGGCCGCGCAGAATTATAGCACGGAGGCTTTCTCGGCCCGTTCATACGCTCGTTTCAAATCCAGTCAATTTGATATACTTCGTCGAGGAATCGACATTGCCCTGGTCAAAGTGGGCTGCGCCCACTTTCGTTTTTTCCTGGACTCTGGCGATCCTCGTTTCGGGAACGTCATCACCCCGAGTCACCGAATGCACTCAGGAACAGGTCGGCGAAGGAGGTTTCCCTCAACATGAAGAGCGATTTTTATACCGCCATTGCGCAAATCGCCGCTGAGCGGGGCATTCCACGGGAAGCGGTTCTTTCGTCGGTGGAACACGCACTGAAGACTGTCTACAAAAAAATGGCGGGCACGGAAGAAGAAGTCCAGGTCGAGATGGATCCGACCACGGGCACAATTCGGATCTACGTTGTGAAGCAGGTTGTCGAAGAGGTCGAAGATCCTGAGACCGAGATCACTGTTAAAGAAGCGCGCAAGACGCACCCCGAATCGGTTGTGGGCGACACTGTTCGTTTCGACCGCACGCCTCAGAATTTTGGTCGCATCGCCGCGCAGACGGCCAAACAGGTCGTGTTGCAGCGCATTCGCGACTTCGAGCGTGAAGGGGTCTACACCGAATACATCGATCGCGTTGGCGAAGTGCTGAACGGCATCGTGCAGCGAGCTGATCCGAAAGCGGTGATTGTTGACCTTGGCAAAGCGGAAGCCGTGATGCCCGCCCGCGAGCAGGTGGCCAACGAGCGATATCGCCCTGGTCAGCGGCTCAAGGTCTATCTCGTTGAAGTCAATAAAGATCCTCGCGGTCCGCAGCTGATCGTCTCGCGAACGCACGCCAACTTGATCAAGCGGCTGTTTGAGCTCGAAGTTCCCGAGATTTTCAGCGGCGCTGTCGAGATCATGGCGGTCGCCCGCGAGCCGGGACTGCGTTCGAAGGTTGCCGTGGCGGCGCGGCAGGAAAAGGTCGATCCAGTCGGGTCCTGCGTGGGCGTGCGCGGTGTACGCATTCAAAACATTGTCAACGAGCTCTACGGCGAGAAGATCGACGTCATTGAGTGGTCGCCAGATCTGCCCTCCTTCATCTCCAACGCGCTGAGCCCGGCCAAACCGATCAGCGTGTCCTTGAACGAAGATGAGAAGGTCGCGCGGGTCATCGTGCCGACCGATCAGATGTCGCTGGCTATCGGCAAAGATGGCCAGAACGCCCGCTTGGCGTATAAGCTCACCGGCTGGCGGATCGACATCAAGGATCCGGAATCGCTCCGAACCGATGACGAGGATATCCTCATTCGTGCACGCGAGGCCTTGGCAGGCGTGCCAGATGACATGATGAGCCTCGGTCGCCAGCCGCGCTTGGTCAAAGCGGACGCCATGATCAACGTTCGTGAGAAGGACTTCGGTCCGCTGTCTGACGATCTCATCAACATGAGCGTCGACGTCGAGGTCGAAGACGGGATCCTCAACGTCTACTACAACCGAGATCTGCGGGCACGCTTCGATTTCGAGACGACCGTCGAGGTTCCGGTCACGGAAGAGACTGAATCGCCCGTCAATCGCTAACTACCGGTGGCGCGCGCGAGCGCTGACGCCGGAGGTGGAAAGATGTCAGAGAGCATCGGAGCGCGAGCGAGGCGCAAAGGTCCTCGCCCAAAGCACGTTCCGTTGCGAACGTGTGTGGTTTGTCGCGAAAAGGACGCCAAGCGACAGTTCGTGCGCGTCGTTCGGACCCCTGATCAGGGAGTCCAAATCGATCCGTCCGGCAAACGAAACGGACGAGGTGCCTATCTATGCACGAAGTTCTCGTGCTGGGAACGAGCAGCATCCGGCAACGCGCTCGACCGGGCACTCAAGACTGAGATCGATTCGGATGTTCGCAGTCGGCTTCTCAATTATGCCGATGAGCACTTCCGGAGGGACGACGCCACACAAGACTGAAGCCGCGCCATAAGGAGGCCTTAGTGAGTCAAAATCGTCGAAGAGGTGGTCGCGGCGGAGGACGTAATCGCTCCTCACGAGATCGTAATAACCCAGCTTCGCAACCAGGAGGACGCTCGACCCAGGTGATGGAAGGCCGCAGGCCGGCTCCGCCATCCGGTCCAGTGGTCATCGGTTCAGCCATGTCGGTCGGCGAGCTTGCCGATGCGCTTGGCATCAATCCGGTTGAGGTCATCAAGAACCTCATGGGCCGGAACATCATGGCCAACATCAATCAGCAGATCGACTTCGACACGGCTTCCAGTGTCGCCGCGGACCTCGGCTTTGAAACTGAAGAGCACGTTCCAGAGGTTGTCCAACACGCAAACGCGGCGGTTGAAAACCGTCGTGACGAGGGCGCTACCGACCCGGACGCCATCACCCGGCCGCCGGTCGTCACCATCATGGGTCACGTCGACCACGGTAAAACAAAGCTCCTCGACGCCATTCGTGAGACGAACGTTGCCGAGGGTGAGGCGGGTGGCATTACCCAGCATATCGGTGCCTATCAGGTCGACATTCAGGGGCGCAAAATCACGTTCCTCGATACGCCTGGCCACGAAGCCTTCACCGCTATGCGTGCTCGCGGCGCCCAGGTGACCGACATCGCAGTGCTGGTCGTGGCTGCCGACGACGGAGTCATGCCGCAGACGCGTGAGGCTGTCAACCACGCACGCGCGGCGAACGTTCCGATCATCGTAGCTGTCAACAAGATCGACCTGCCCTCCGCAAATCCAGACCGAGTCAAGCAGCAGTTGTCCGATATTGGAGTCATCCCTGAGAACTATGGCGGCGACGTTCCGTTCGTCGAGATCTCCGCGAAAGAGAAGCTCGGAATTGACGAACTGCTCGAGATGATCTTGCTGGTTGCCGATCTCCAGGATCTCAAGGCCAACCCGCACAAGCCGGCTATCGGAGTTATCATCGAAGCCAAGGTTGACCGAAGCCGTGGCCCGGTGGCTACCGCACTCATTCAATCCGGAACGCTCAGCATTCGTGACATCGTCGTGGTCGGCGCCACCTGGGGCCGCATCAAAGCCATGAATGACGATCGAAACCGCAAGCTACGGCGTGCCGAGCCGGCCATGCCGGTCGAACTTCTTGGTCTGCTCGAGGTCCCTGAAGCCGGAGACATCCTCCAGGTTGTCGAAGATGAGAAGAGCGCACGAGCATTGGCCGAAGAGCGTTCCAGACAACGACGAGCCGAGGCGTTCACGGAGACGCGCGTCATCAAGCTCGACGAGATTTACTCCCACATCCAGGAAGGCGAAACCCAGGAACTGCGAGTGGTCCTCAAAGGGGACGTGCAGGGTTCGCTAGAAGCCATCCAGGGCACGTTGATGAAGTTGAACGAGGAGTCGTCGACCGTTGGCGTCAAGGTGGTCCACACCGGCACTGGCGCGATCTCCGAATCGGACGTGATGTTGGCCGTCGCCTCGGGCGCGATCATCATCGGATTCAATGTCCGACCAGACGCCGCCGCGAGACGCGCGGCCGACAACGCGGGCGTCGACATTCGCTACTACAACATCATTTACAACTTGGTCGACGAGATGCGCGCGGCCATGACCGGTCTGCTGGCACCAGAGCAGAAGGAAGTTACCGACGGCTACGCCGAGGTTCGCGACACGTTCCGCCTACCGACACGAGACGTGGTTGCTGGGCTTTACGTGCTGGACGGCAAGGCCAACCGCAACGCCCGGGTGCGTGTGTTGCGCAACGGCACCGTGCTCCACGACGGTGTCGTGGCTTCGCTGAAGCGCTTCAAGGACGACGTCCGAGAAGTGCAAGCCGGCTATGAATGCGGCATCACCATCGACGGCTTCAACGATATTGAGGTAAGCGACCAAATCGAGTTCTATCACACCGAAGAGGTCGCTCGAACGCTGTAGCGAACGAAAGACGGGCTCCGAGATTCTCGGGGCTCGTCTTTTTATTCGATCGCCGCGCGCTCATCCTGTCGAGCGAAAGGAATCAGCCTGATGAGCTCTCGACGACAATTGCAGATTTCCGAATTCTTGCGCGAAGAGATCAGCGAAATCGTGCTTCGCGAATTGAAGGATCCCAGATTGGGTCTCGTCAGCATCACGCACGTTGACGTGAGTCCAGACTTGCGCCATGCCCAGGCGTTCGTCTCCGTGCTTGGAACGGAAGAGGAATTCGGAGCGGCGGTGACGGCTCTGAACGGCGCATCGGGCTTCATTCGACACCAGCTCAAGCCGAGAATGCATACGCGGAATATTCCGGATATCTCATTTCGCGCGGATCACTCGATGCAACGCGCGGAACAGATGACGCGAACACTCAATGAGATCCGCCAGCACGACGCGGCGGCCGAGAAACCCGCGCAAGGTGAGGACGATATCGAACGTGACTGATTCCGTTTCCGCAACCGACGCAACGTCAAGCGACCAGAAGTCGGTCGCTGCGTCGTTTGCTCACATCTGGGACGTGGTTTCCGAGGCCAACAGCCTTCTGATTGCCACACACGCACACCCTGACGCCGATGCCGTCGCCTCAGCGCTCGCGGTAGCCGATCTGCTCGCGGCAAAGGGAAAGAATGTCATTCCGGTTGTCGGCGATGGAGACCTGCCCGATACGCTGGTCTTTCTTCCGGGAGCGGAGCGTCTCAGGCAGCCCAGCGAAATCCAGCGCGCGGAGTTTGACGCCATTTTTGTCGTCGATTGCGCCGATTTGCATCGCATGGGTCCGCTATACTACAAACACAACGCCTGGTTTGATGGCAGTGTGCCGCTGGTGAGCGTCGACCATCATGTCACCAATGCCGGATTTGGTGTGGCCTCTGTTGTTGATCCGAGCGCCGCAGCGACCTGCGAAATCCTCACGATGATGTTCACAGAGCTGAACGTGAAGATCGGTCGAGACGTGGCGACCTGCCTGGCGGCCGGAATCTACGGCGACACGTTGGGGCTCAAAACGCCCAGCACCACAAGCCGGACACTGCGCGTCGCGGCGGACCTGGTCGACTGCGACGCCGACATCGTCGCGATCGTCGACAGCCTTTTTCGCGTCAAACCCTACTCCACGGTGCGCCTCTGGGGACACGCGTTGCGACGCGCCTCGATGCTCGGACCAATTGTTTGGACTGAGATCACGCCCGATATGCTGGTGGAGAGTGGCGCGCTTTCGTCGGAAGGCGAAGGGATCGTCAATTTCATTGCCGGAACGCGCGAAGCCACTGTCGGCATCCTCCTCTACCAGAATCCTGGCGGCTGGCGAGCCAGCTTGCGTGCCATTGCCGACGACGTTGACGTGGCCAAGCTCGCTCAGCTGTACGGTGGCGGCGGTCACAGTCGCGCCGCGGGCTGCAGCCTACCCCCAGGCGACCAGTCTCGCGACAACTTCTTACGCGATATCTCCAGACGCGTTACCGCCCGCGATTTCACGTCCACGTCCTCCTGATGGCTGATGTCCACGGTCTGCTCATTGTCGACAAGCCCCGTGGAATCACCTCGCATGACGTCGTAGCGCGCCTCCGACGCGTCCTGAAGACTCGCAAAGTTGGTCATGCGGGCACGCTCGACCCCGCGGCTGAGGGCGTCCTCGTCATTGCGGTGGGTCGTGCCACCAAGCTTCTGTCGCACCTCTCCGACTCACGTAAGCGCTATGCGGCCCACGTCGTGCTCGGAATTGAGTCGATCAGTGGCGACGTCGAAGGTCCGGCGCTATCGCCGATTCATCGCGACTCTCCGCCGGCACTTGATGAAGTGAAAGACGTCGTACGTAGCTTTGTCGGTCAACAGACTCAGGTGCCTCCGGCACATTCAGCGGTGAAAGTGAAGGGAGAGCGTCTCTACAAGCAGGCGCGTCGCGGCGTGGATGTCGATGTCCCAGCTCGCACGGTCACGATCGGTTCGTTGAGCATCGCCGAATACGTTTACCCAGATCTCGTGCTGGATATCGAGTGTTCGGCGGGGACCTACATTCGATCTCTCGCGCGCGACATTGGACTGAGTCTTTGTACCGGCGCGTACCTGCACTACTTGCTGCGTGTCAGATCTGGAACATTTGAGATCTCGGAAGCGTGGTCGCTGAACCAGTTGCAGCAGGAATTATCACCAGCCACGTTTGCCACGTTTGCGTTGCACCCGGCGCGAGTTCCCGCGGACGCACGTTCACTCTTGCTTGAATCCGACGGAACTCGCGCATGGTATGATGGGCGACCGGTGGTCGCGAGGAAACCCACAGTGGCAAGCGCGACGGCGCACGCGTTCCGTCCGGATGGATCGTGGCTGGGCGCGGGCGAATTCAATCCAATTGACGCGAGTTATCAGCCTCGAATTGTCGTGCATGAATGATCATGGGAGGACGCGGGTGAGCCCGCAGCTTTTTCCTGACCGCGAACAGAGCGCTAGCGCGCGACACGTCGTCACCATCGGTAATTTTGACGGGGTCCACCTCGGTCACCAGCATTTGATCGATGCGGTTGTCTCGAGCGCTCACGAACGTGGCGTGCGCTCAGCGGTGCTGACATTTGATCCATTGCCCCTAGAGGTCTTGCGCCCAGACGTGCATCTTCCAAGATTGACGTCGACTGCTGATCGACTCAGTTTGATCGGTTCATTGGGCGTCGACGAGGTCGTTCCAATTCGGTTCACGCGCGATGTCGCAGGGCTCGAGCCAACAGAGTTCATCAGGCAGGTTGTCGACGCATTTCACCCGACCGAGATCATCGTCGGCGCCGACTTCGTCTTCGGTCACAACCGCTCTGGCAACCCCGACGTCCTTGCTCAGCGTGGAGCGCTGCACAATTATTCCATGCGGATCATCGATCGAATTGGGGACGGCGATGCCGACTTCAGTAGCAGCCTCGTGCGTGCGCGTTTGAGCGAAGGGGACGTGAGGTTCGCCGAAACGTTGCTCGGCCGTCCGTTCTTTTTGCGCGGCACAGTCACCGAGGGAAAGCGACGAGGTCGACAGCTTGGCTTTCCCACCGCCAACCTCAGGGTGCTGGACAACGTCATTGTCCCGGCCGACGGTATCTATGCCGCCATGACTCAGACTTCGCCCGGTGACGATCTGATCCCATCGATGGTTTACGTGGGAACCAACTCAACTTTCTCGGAGCACACGCGTGCGATTGAGGTCAACTTGATCGGCTACAGCGGTAACCTCTATGACTCAAAGCTTGCAGTCCTCTTCGTTGATCGAGTGCGTGGGGACCAAACATTTGAGTCCGCCGATGCTCTGGTCGCGCAGATGCTCCGCGACCAGCAAAAGACCGAACAGTTGGTTGCTGACATCGGCGTCGACTGGCCGGGCAAGGGCGTGCAAGCAATTCTGGGAATTGGAAAAGGAGCACTGACCGGTGACAGGTAGTTCCGCGGATCGGGAAGCCGCAGTCGAAGCACTTCTGACGCGCGCGGTCGCGGACGTTATCGTCCGTGACGACTTGAAAAAGAAGTTGCTCGGGGATCGGCCCCTGCGCGTCAAGTTCGGTGTCGACCCGACTCGTCCGGACATCCACCTTGGTCACTACGCCGGTTTTCGTAAGCTCCGTGAGTTTCAGGCCATGGGCCACAGGGTCGTCGTGATCATCGGCGATTGGACCGCACGCATCGGCGATCCGTCGGGTCGCTCGGCGCAACGGCAGATGCTGACGGTCGAAGAAGTCGAGCACAATGCGCAGACGTATCTGGACCAGATGTCCAAGGTGGTGGACACCGAGCGCGCGGAGGTCGTTCGACAGAGCACCTGGTTTGGGAACTTCTCGCTTACCGACGTCATTCACTTGACCAGTAAGTACACGGTCGCGCGCATGCTGGAGCGGGAGGACTTCGCCAGTCGCTACTCCCAGGGCTCTCCCATCGCCATCACCGAGCTTCTCTACCCGTTGCTGCAGGCCTACGACTCGGTTGCCGTCCATGCTGACGTGGAAGTCGGAGGTACGGATCAAACCTTCAATCTCCTGGTCGGCCGCGACATTCAGCGTGACATGGATCAAGAGCCGCAGAACATTCTGACGTGGCCTCTCCTGGTAGGCACCGACGGCTCACAGAAAATGAGCAAGAGCCTCGACAACTACGTTGGCGTCAACGAAGCACCCAACGTGATGTATGGGAAGATTATGTCGATTTCCGACGTGGCTATGCCGGAGTATTTTCGGCTGTTGACGGACATTCCCACTGACGAAGTCCAGCGGATGCTTTCGGCCGCTGACCGCGGCGAGATGAATCCGCGCGACATCAAAGACAAGCTCGCCGTGCGGATCGTGACCGACCTTCACGACGCTCAGGCCGCACAGGAAGCGCGCGACGAATTCGATCGCGTCTTCCGCCAGCATGAAATGCCGTCGGACCTTGAGGAGTTCAGCGTTGCGGCGGGATCGCGCATCATTTCGGTCATCCTGAGTGCCGGCATGGCCAACTCAGGCAACGAAGCGCGCAGGCTGATCGAAGGAAAAGCCGTGCGCTTGGACGGAGAGCGCATTACTGACCCGAACGCGACCATTACGATCGACAAATCGGCCGTGCTGCAGGTGGGACCGTTGCGCTGGGCACGGCTGATTCCGGATTCATAAGGACCTTCGAGTCATCCAGAACCGAGCTTCGATCGTGCTATACTAAGTGGCGCGATCAGCATCGCCGGGGTGTGGCGCAGTTGGCAGCGCGCGGCGTTTGGGACGCTGAGGTCGGAGGTTCAAGTCCTCTCACCCCGACTCCGCGGGAGTAACTCAGTTGGTAGAGTGCCTGCCTTCCAAGCAGGTTGTCGCGAGTTCGAGTCTCGTCTCCCGCTCGAAAGCCCGCCTTCACGCGAAGGCGGGCATTTTGTTTCCCTCGCATTTGCGCTTCAATAGTACGGGCGACCCATGCGTCGCCCACCTCTTTCGCGCCAACACCTTCCCTATCGGCCATCATCGAGCCTAATCGAAGAAGCAATGCTCGAGCATGGCTTCATCGTCGCTCCGCGCGTATCGATAACCGTTGAGACGCACGACATCTTTGGGCGACGCATGCGTCGCCCGTACGGTGGGAAGTGTGTGGACGAGTTGGACGCTCCGACCCGAGGACGAAGGCAAGCTCGCCCCTACCTGCGAATGAGGTTGGTCCTCAAACCACTTGACAGACCCAACACCTTACCATATAGTAATGTAATGGAAACGCCTTACTGTTCGGTAATGTTTTCGGAGGTGATTCTCGTGCCTGCTGTGGAACGGTCGATCGAGATTCAGGCCCCGCCGAGCGCGGTGTGGCGTTGGCTCGCAACTCCAGAGGCGCTCCGTCGCTGGATCAGTCCCAATCTGGAGATTGACCTCAGGGTCGGTGGTGAGTACCGCATGCTTGGATCGGACGGTGAAACGAGCATCAGTGGTCGCGTGCTGGAGCTCGTGCCTGAGGGACAACTGGTGCTGTCCTGGTTCGAAGAGGGCGGAGATTGGATCTACCCCGCCCGTCTGCTCGTCACACTCACCCCGACGGCGACTGGCACGCGAGTCTGCCTGGTGCACGACGGGTTCGCTGGTATCGGCAAGGCAGCCTGGCCGCAGACGGTTCAAGCGTATGAGCGTGGGGCCGACCGACATCAAATCTTGCAAGCGCTCGCCGAGCTGGTCTCGTCCGGTGTCTAGCACCAGCGACAACCTGTTCCGCGTACTGGCTGATCCCACGCGCCGGCACATTCTGGATCTGCTCGCTGAGCGCAGGACGATGACGGTCAGCGAGCTCGCCGCGGAATTTCCAGATCTGGTTGATTCGGGGATCTCAAAGCATCTGATGGTGCTGCGCGAAGTCGGCCTGGTCGCCGCGACGAAGGACGGCAGGAACCGCGTCTACCGTATCGACGCCGACGCAATGGCCGATGCGCTGACTCCGTGGATCGCCAAATACGAGCCTTATTGGGCCGACGCGTTGGAACGATTGCGCAGACTCGCGGAAGAAGAGAAAGCGCCAGAATAGCGCGATCGTTGAATCGCGTGATCACATCTCACCATTGCAGCCAAACGGACGCCTGGCCCCGAACACGGTTTGGGCCAGACGTCCGAATTCGGCGCAGTCGTCGCCATATGGAAACCAACGTGACAATCGAGGCTGGTTACCCACCGAGCGCTTTGCTCTGCGCGTCCTCGACGCCCTCGCCGAGCTTCTGGATGTCGCCCGGCCTGAATAGAACAGTCTGCAACGCGGCTTTCCAGGCGGGCTTGGCACGAATCAAAAGTTCAAGATCCATGGCGAAGTGCTTGAATTCTTCTTTCTGGGCAACTCGCATGACACGCTTGGCCTCATCATTTTGCTCCACCGACATGCGTTGCTCGTACCAGTTGATCGCGTCCGCCTCCTCTGCGAGCGACGCAATCATCCGTGCAAAGGTTCTTGTCTCCTGCGAGAGTTCGGTTGCTGGTTCGTGATACTGGTCGAATCCTGCCACGGGCGTGAAACCTCCCTGCAATGAATGAGCGGCTACGTTGAGTCCGGTTCATCAAGAGCAAGTTGGATGCCGGTTCACGAAATCGACTGCAGATTGCGATCGGATCCGACGCCAGTGTCACGAAAAGGGACACCGACGGCGTCCCTTCAACTTGGTCAACCTCGATTGGCTTCTCGGGCTAATCCGCGTCCTGTTTGCGGCCTGACTGCTGATATCTGGGTGCAATTTCATCGCGTAGCGTCGACTTCTGGAATTTGCCGGTCGACGTGCGTGGAATTGACTCGCGAAACTCGACCGCTTCCGGCAACCACCATTTGGCGAACTTCGGCTCCAGGTACTTAATCAGATCCTCTTCCGTAGCCATCTGCTCCGGCTTCAGCACGACCACCGCGACGGGACGCTCAAGCCAACGTGGGTCCGGAACCGCAATGACCGCCGCTTCCGCAACTGCAGGATGCCCCATCAACGCATTCTCGAGCGCGACCGAGCTGATCCACTCACCGCCGGATTTGATCACGTCTTTGAGTCGATCGCGAATCTCCATGTAGCCGAGATCGTCGATCGTCGCGATGTCGCCCGTGCGGAACCAACCGTCAGGTGTGAAGCGATCAGCGCCGTCATCGGCTCCAAAATATGACGCGGCCACCCATGGTCCACGAACCTCGAGCTCGCCCAGGCTCTGCCCGTCCCATGGAACATCCTGATCCCCGGAACGCAGCCGCATCTCAACGAATGGCAAAGGTCGGCCGGATTTCGTCTTGTAGTGGTAGTAGTCCTCGTCAGAGAGTGGCAGGAGCTCAGCCGGAGGATGACAGACCGAGCCCACTGGAGTCGTCTCGGTCATACCCCAGCCCTGCGAGAGATCGATGCCATGGCGCTCTTTGAAGCCTCGGATGAGAGATTCAGGCGCCGCCTGACCTCCTGAGAGGACTGAACGCAGATGCGAGAGGTCATACTTCTTCGGGTCACTGTCCAGAATTTGAAGCAGACCGAGCCACAGCGTTGGAACCCCGCACGTGAGCGTCACCCTTTCGACCGCCAGCAATTCAGCCAAACTTGCTCCGTCGAGATAGGGACCTGGAAAGACCTGTTTTGCGCCCACCATCGTCGCGGTGAATGGCATGCCCCACGCGTTGACGTGAAACATCGGCACGACCGGGAGCACGGAGTCAGACTCTCGGATGCTTGTGTCGCTGCTGAGTGCGGATCCCAAGGAATGCAGCACGATGGCACGGTGCGAGTAGAGGACACCCTTCGGCCGGCCCGTGGTTCCGGAGGTGTAGCACATGGCCGCAGCCTGGTTCTCGTTGAACTCGGGATAGATGAATTTTGAAATATCGGCGTTGAGAAGCATCGTCTCGTAATCGAGGGCTCCGTCCATCGCTGGCTGCGGCATGCCCGTTTTCGAGATCACAACCACGTGATCTGGATGGACCGCACCCTTGACCCGCTCAAAGAGTGGCCAGAGCACCTCGTCGATCAACAAAACCTTGTCATCCGCCTGATTCATGATGAAGGCGAGGTCGTCCGGATGGAGTCGCAGGTTAAGGGTATGCAGCACGGCGCCCGACGTCGGCACACCAAAATAGGCTTCGAGATGTTGGTAGTTGTTCCAAGCCAAGGTGGCGACGCGCTCACCGGGTTGGACTCCAAGCTCGTGAAGAGCCACAGAGAGGCGCTTGGCCCGCTCTGCCATCTCCTTATAGGTGTAGCGGTGCAGCGAGCGATCTGGCATACGCGTCACGATCTCTCGCCGCTGATAGTAGCTCTCGGCCCGGCGCAAGATAGCCGGGAGCGTCAGTTGAAAGTCCATCATCAAACCGTTCAAGACGGTCTCCCTTCTCGCCCGCACCTGCCGCAAAGTGAACGCGAAACACCTGCACCCAACGCCGTAACCACACATTGAAGAGTCAAGCGGACAGCGGATACCCGTTCGCCTTCAGTACCAGTTCCGCGACGTTTCGTTCGAGCTGCACCGTATCGACCGGTTCGACCCGCGTGAGCCGCCTGGCGACCGAAGAGTAGGTGCGAAGCTCATCGCCCGCGGCTATGCGCGGCAACGCATATTCAGCCGCGCCGCGAGCGCGATCCAGCGCGTAATCCAGATACAACCGTGCCATGTCAGTCGATGGCTCTCGATCGATCCGTTGAGCTCGAAGTACGGCAGATTCCGCCGCAAACGCTTGAATCAGCAAATCCGCGATCGACGCGACCACTTCCTGTTCGCGAACCAAATCAGTACCGAAGCGCTCCACCGCCAGACCCGCGACCATGAGTGCCAGCTTCTTGAGATTGCCGGACTGCTCGAGCTCGGTAGCCCAGGCACCCGCGGGACGGTCGAAACTCGGCTCCATAAGCTCGCCGCGAAGCCGCTGCGCCGCTTCGAAGAGCGGGAGGTCACCTTTCATCGCGCGCCTCAGCAGCATGTCCGGAATCAGCAGCCGGTTGATTTCGTTGGTCCCCTCGAAGATGCGCTGAATGCGAGAATCTCGATAGGCACGTTCGATGGGAAAGTCCGCAAGGTAACCGTAGCCACCATGTATCTGGACGCCTTCGTCAACGACGAAATCAAGCATCTCCGTGCCGTGGACCTTCACGATCGAGCACTCGATCAGGTATTCCTGAATGGCGTCCAGGGCCACGGAAACGTCCGTACTCCCGCCAATGGATTCATCAATCAGACCGACCGTGCGATACACGGCACTCTCGGCGGCGAAAAGCCGCATGGCCATGCGCGCCAGCTTCTGCTGGATCATCCCGAAGTTTGAGATCGCCTCTCCAAATTGTTTGCGTTCCTGGGAGTAGGCTGCACATTGGCTGAGCGCACGCTTGGCGGCTCCAACGCTGCTGGCTCCGAGCTTGAAGCGGCCAATGTTCAGCACGTTGAACGCGATGCGGTGCCCCTTGCCGAGCTCTCCCAGCAGGTTCTCGACCGGGACCTCGGCATTGCGCAGAACGAGCTGGCGGGTCGAAGAGGACTTGATCCCCATCTTGCGCTCTTCTTCGCCAAACTCGACGCCTGGGAAGTCACGCTCGACCAGAAACGCGGTGAATGCCTCGCCGTCAACCTTGGCGAAGACGGTAAACAGGTTCGCAAATCCCGAATTGGATATGAATTGTTTCGTGCCGTTCAGAACGTAGTGAGATCCGTCATCAGAGAGCGTGGCGCGCGTTCGGGCACCCAACGCATCAGACCCTGAATTCGTCTCCGTGAGGGCATACGCCGCGATCCACTCGCCGGTCGCGAGTCTTGGCAGATATTTTTGCTTCTGCTCCTCGGTTCCAAAGTAGACCAACGGCAGCGTCCCGATCGATGTGTGTGCCGTCATCGTAACGGCAAACCCACCGGTGACGGCCATCTCTTCAGTCACAACCGCGGCGATGACCTTGGGCAAATCGAGTCCGCCATACGCTTCGGGAATCTCCACGGCTAGCGGGCCGAGCTCGCCCGCGCGCTGCATCAACGGGACGTTGAGTTCCAGCTCGCCATGCTCCATGCGGTCGAGCATGGGAAGGACGTCTCGCTCCGCGAACTGGCGCGTGACTTTGGCAAGGTCCCGCGTCACGGCGTCGAAATCTTCGGGCGTGAAAATCGATTCAGGGCGTTCCAGTACCCAGCCGCCGCCCTTGCGGGCGATATCAGCGGCGCTTGCCATCGTGCGATCCTTTCAGATCCTCAGGCGGCATAGACTTCGAACAATCCAGCCGCACCCATGCCACCGCCGATGCACATCGTTACCAATCCGGTTCCACCACCTCTTCGACGCAGCTCGTGGATCAGACTGGTGGTGAGTTTCGCGCCAGTGGCACCCAAAGGATGTCCCAACGCGATGGCGCCACCGTTGACGTTCATGATGTCGGCGCGGAATCCAAGCTCTTTGACAACGGCCAGAACCTGTGCGGCGAAGGCTTCATTGAACTCAATGAGATCCACGTCATCCAGGTCGATTCCGGCACGTTCAAGCACTTTCGGAACGGCTTTGGCTGGGCCGATGCCCATGACATCCGGCTCGACTCCAGCAACGGCAAAGCTGATGAACCGCGCCAGCGGTTTGAGTCCGAGTTCTTCAGCCTTGGACGCCGACATGATGACAACGGCCGCCGAACCGTCGGAAAAGGGGCTCGAATTGCCCGCGGTCACGGTTCCGGTCGTCTTGAAGGCCGGCCGCAGCTTGGCCAGTCGCTCCACGGTTGTGTCCGCGCGGATCGTCTCGTCGCGAGAGAACGGCTGGGCTTCAGTCTCTCCGGGAGCTCCGTCCTGTGCCTGCCGTTCCACCGCCACCGAGACCACTTCATCCTCGAATCGGCCGGATGTCCAGGCGTTGGCCGCCTTCTGGTGACTTTCGAAGGCAAAGCGGTCTTGCTCGTCGCGCGGAATACCCCAGCGCTCTGCCACCCGCTCGGCGGTAAAGCCCATGCCAATGTACGGCTCGATCAACTCTGGGTGAATGCGGGTATGGAAGCCGGACATCGGCACCTGGCTCATCAATTCCACGCCACCGGCGAGGACCGCGTCCGCCATACCGCTCATGACGGCCTGAGCGCCCATAGCGATGGTCTGCAATCCGGAGCTACAGAAGCGGTTCACGGTGGCTCCGGGTACGGTCACGGGGAATCCAGCTCGCAAAAGCGAAAGTCGAGCGACGTTCAATCCCTGACCGCCCTCCGGAAGAGCACACCCCCAAAGGACGTCATCCAACAATTCGGCGCTGATGCCTGCCCGCTCGACTGCCGATTTCATCACCGTGGCAGAGACGTCAATTGGATGGACGTGCGCCAGAGATCCGTCTGATTTACCGCGCCCGACCGGGCTCCGCACCGCACTCACGATAACCGCGTCATTCATAGCTTGCGCTCCTCAAATACGAAATCCCTCTCATGGGTTAGCCGCACGGGAAAATCAGTTGCGGAGCGGCTTACCGGTCTTCAGCATGTGGGCCATGCGCTCTTGCGTCTTGCGTGTGCCGATCAGCTTAAGGAACGCCTCTCGCTCAAGTCCGAGGATCTCCTCCTCGGTCGCTTCGTGCGGAAGACCATCACCGGCGCACATCACGTAAGCTAACTCGCTCGCAATCAGCACTTCGTGGTCCGTGATCTGTCCGGCCTCATGCATCGACCAGATGGCATAGCGCAGATTCCCGATAGCATCACCGCCGAGGACGCGAATACGTCCCGGGGCCGGCGCAACGTAGCCCGGGGCCAGGTCCAGCACGGCACGCTTGGCATCTGCCAGGAGTGTGTCGCGGTTCATGCTGATCTGATCCTGCGGTCGCAAAAATCCGAAATTGCGTGCTTCCAGCGCGCTCTGACTCGTCTGAGCCATGGCGATCAACATGAACGCGCGCCGCAGTGCCTCGAACGGATCTGCCTCCGGATACACGCTCAGATCGTTCGAGAAGCGGTAGAGCATCTCCTTGGTGCCGCCACCGGCCGGGATGATGCCGACACCGGTCTCAACGAGGCCCATGTAGAGCTCAGCGCTGGCCCTCACCCGATCGGCATGCAACGCGAACTCGACTCCTCCGCCTAACGTCAGCCCGAACGGTGCCACGACGACCGGGAACGGAGCGTAACGTAGACTGGTGGTTGCACGCTGGAATGTCCGCGCCGCCAACTCAAGGTCATCCCAAGCACCTTCTTGCGCCAGTGCGAGCATGAGCGCTACGTTGGCGCCGCTGGAAAACGCGCGGTCGTGCTCGTTTCCAATCACAAGACCCGCGTAGTCGTTCTGCTCCACCCACTTGAGCGCGTCTGCGATCATGCGCAGCACCCCGTCGCCGACGGTATTCATCTTGGTGTGAAACTCAACCAGCGCGACTCCATCGCCGAGGTCGAACAATGCGGCGTCTGCAGACTCTTTGACGACCTTGCCGGAGCGCCTCAGATCAGCCAGCGAAAGCATCCGCGGGATGGGTTGAACCGGTGAATATCCGCCAGCAAAATTCAGCTGCTGGTTGCCAGTTTCAGTTTGTTGGTAGAAGCCCTTTGACGCACCGGTGAGGAGCGCGGAGGAATCCGCAGCAGTCCCGTCGATCAACGCGGCGACACGGTCAGCACCGAGTGCATCGATCTGCTTGAACGGTCCCATCTCCCAGCCGAAGCCCCACTCCATGGCGCGATCGATGTCGACGACATCGTATGCGATCGATGCCGCTGATTTCAGTGTGTATGCCGTGTTGTCAGCGAAGAGCCCTCGCATGAAATCGCCGAACTTGCCCGGAAAATCGAGAACCGCGGCCAGGCGCTCGGCAAGCGGTCGATCCTTGACGGCGCCGATCTCAGATAGGCGCAAATCTTCGCGCGGCACATACTCATTCGTCTTCCAGTCGAGCGCTAAGATCGCGCTGTCCTGGCGTTTGTAGAACCCCGCGCCGGTCTTTTCGCCCAGGCGTCCGTCTGACATGAGCTGGTGAACCCAGTCCGGAAGCTCGAAATCCTCGCCGGTCGACTCGGCCAGGCCGGCGGCAACGTGAGTCAACACGTCGATGCCGGTCAGATCCGCCGTGCGAAATATCGCTGACCGTGGTCGACCGATCAGTGGTCCGGTGAGGGCGTCCACTTCTGCAATGCTGAGATCGTGCTGCTGCATCAAGCGAATCGCGCGAACCATTCCGAAGACACCCAGCCGGTTGGCGATGAAGCCAGGAACGTCCTTGGCTCGAACGGTTCCCTTGCCCAGCACCTCCCGTCCGAACGATTCAAGCGTTTCGATGTGGCGCGGGTCAGTCTCCGCCGTCGGGATGATTTCGAGCAGATGCAGGTATCGAGGTGGATTGAAAAAGTGCGTGCCGAAGAACCGTTTTCGAAAGCTCGTCGACCGTTCGCGAACCAGACTGGCAATCGGGATACCCGACGTGTTGGTGGTGATGATGGTTGATTCGGGCAGTAGTCCATCGAGCTTCTCGAACAAGGCTCGCTTCGGGGCCGCTTGCTCGATGATGGCTTCGACGACCCAATCGCACTGACTCAACCGACCCAGATCGTCCTCGGTATTCCCCAGTTCGATGAGATACGCTCGTGCCGGGTCCATAAAGGATGCGGGCCGCGACTTCATGGCGCGATCGAGTCCGCTCTTGGCGACTGCGTTTCGGTCCGGACTGCCCGGCATATCGAGTAGGAGGACAGGTAATCCGGCCGAAGCGGCCAATGCCGCTATTGCCGCGCCCATCGTTCCCGCGCCGACAACCCCAACTTTTCGAATCCGCATTCCTGAGAACTCCCTGCCACGTGTACCAGCGAATTGAAGGTTTGATCTCAGTTGTCATCCGGCAAGAACCCAGCGATTCCGGGCATCTAGCCATCATTTCAGGATGCCTATAGCATTGCACCGGATCGCCGAATCGGCAATCCTCGCGAGGGTTTATGTCCACAACGAAACCGGCTCGATCGAACCGCGAATTCAGCTTGTGAGTACTCAGGTTATTCTGTCGCTGCGATACATATGAACGTCGATCTGCCTTGAAGGAGAACATATGCGAGTCACGACGTCGCTCACCGAGATGCTGGAGATCCAGTACCCGATCGTTCAAGGTGGACTGGCTCACCTGGCGTTCGCCAGGCTGTGCGCAGCGGTCTCGAACGCAGGCGGTCTCGGGCAGATCAGCGCCGCAACGGTGCCGGGCGGAGTCGACGCACTACGAAGCGAGATCCGAAAGGTCCGTGAGCTCACCAATCAGCCATTTGCCGTGAATTTCGCCATCAGTGCGCACCGCGACATCATGCCGATGGTCGAGACGGCGCTCGATGAAGGTGTCACAGCCATGTCCTTCACGGCCGGCAATCCCGAGCCGTTTCTCACGAGATTGGCGGGAACCGGAGTCCGCACCCTGGTGCTTGTCGCGGGAGTACGACAGGCGCAGAAAGTGGAGCAACTCGGCGGGTCCGCGGTGATCGCGGTCGGGTATGACGGCGGCGGACATCTTGGGCGCGACGACATCGGCACGATGGTCCTCGTGCCTCGCATCCTGGAGTCGGTTTCGATTCCGGTCCTCGCCAGCGGAGGAATCGGCAATGGACGTGGACTAGCCTCGGCGCTGGCGATGGGGGCCGCCGGTATTGAGATGGGCACCCGATTCGTGGCCACGGCCGAGTGCATGGCTCATGACGGCTACAAACAAGCGCTGGTCGCGGCCAAAGAAACGGAAACGACCATCATCGAACGCTCGCTGGGTACTCCCGGTCGCGTGCTGCGCAACCCGATGGCAGAACACATCATCGCGCTCGAAGAACGCGGCGAACGCGACGACGTGATCGCCGCCATCAGCGGCAGGGTCAATCAACTCGGCGCGATCGATGGCGATCTCGATGGTGGATGGGTTTGGGCCGGACAGGTCGCCGGGTTAATCCATGACGTTCCAACGGTCAAGGACCTGCTCGACCGCATGGTTCGGGAGGCCCAAGACCTTGTTCGAACTGCGCAGTCCTGTTTCGTCAACCCGTAAACGATTGAGCGCTAACGTTTGAGAAAGAGTCGCCAGACTCCAGTAGCCGTGGCGCAAACGCTGCCGTTTTCGTCGAGAAGGCGGCCTTCGGCGAAGGCGGTGGTGCGACCGGCGCGGACCGCGTGTCCATGCGCCTCGAAGTGATTGCCCATGGCAGGTTGGACGTAGTTGATCGTCAGGCTGATGGTCGCTTCTCCAAAGGCGGATTCATCCTCAGCATCGATTCCAAAGCGATCGATCACGAGTGAGGCAATGGCTGCTCCCATCGCGCCGTCGAACATGTAGGCGATCACGCCGCCGTTCAGCGCGGCCGTGCCACCCCCGCCTCGTTGGTCGTCGCGCGGATCGTTCAGCTCGATGACCACGTCTCCCGGTGTGACGTCGCGAGCCGTCAGTCCCTGGGCCTCGTAAAAGCCTCCGTATCGTTCGACCGGCAAATTTGCCTCGGACTTTTCTCTCTGTCTCACATCTTCTCCTTGATCGCGCGGTCATAGTTGTCGGTTGGCCGGTCGTTCTGACACGAGCCGGTGCTGGCGTTCGGTCCGCGGCATCGCCGTGCCACTCGCGGCCCCGATATGAGAGAATACCGCCTGCGCGAGCATCCGATCCAACCTTCGATCGAAATCGTGTGGAGACAATTTCTGGTGAGAGCGGTAGCTGAAGATACCACCCCCGCCGTTCGTCGTGGGTTCATTCTGCTCGCGATCATGACCGCGGCATTCGGCATGGCCATGGCGACCCAGCAAAACATCGTCACCAACTACTTCGAGGACGTTCTCAAGCTTCAGGGGCCGCAGTTCGGCTACATCACGGCCATCCGCGAGGTACCTGGATTCCTCCTCATCTTCATCACCGCGCTTTTCTATCGCCTGTCAATTCCGCGGTTGACTGCACTGGCATTTGTTCTCCTGGCGATCGGATACGTGCTCTTCGGCGCGTCCACGTCATTTTGGACTGTCGCGCCCTGGGTCATCATCTCTTCCATGGGCTACCACACCGTGCTGCAGACGCAGTACGCCCTCGGCCTGAGCCTGACCACCGAAAACAAGAGTGGCAGCATTCTCGGAACCATGTCGGCCGTCAATTTTGGCGGCGGTCTCGCCGCCATGATCCTGGTCTTATTGGCGTTCCATTTTCACATCGTGAGCTATCGTCCGACCTTCATCATCGCCGGTGGTCTGGCGCTGGTGGCCAGCGTCGCGGTCTTCAGTTTCCCGAATCTGCGAGACGGCGAAGAGGTCTTGCTGCAGACCAAACGCGAGAAGTTCGTCGTACGCCGTCCGTATCGTCTCTACTATTACCTTTCGCTGCTCGACGGGGCGCGCCAGCAGATCTTCTTCTCGTTCGGACTGTGGGTGCTGGTCAACCACTACGGGTTAGATGTACCGAAGATCAGCGGACTCCTCATTGCGGTGAACCTGACCGCGATGCTCTCAGGTCGACGCATCGGCCGCATGATCGACGCCTATGGCGAAAAGCGCATCATCGGCATTATCAACGTCGCCTATATCGTGGCTCTGGGTGGGTACGCGCTCGTTCAGAACGTCTATTTTGCCGGACTGTGCTACGCGATCTACACCTTCATCATGCCCCTGTCATCTGTGGGATCGGCGACCTACCTGCGAAAGGTGGCGGCATCCGATGACGTGGCCCCGTCGTTGGCAATGGGGGTCAGCCTGCAGCACGCCGCGGCGATCGTGGTTCCGATCACCACCGGCTTCATCCTCAATTTCGTTGGGTATCAGGTGCCGTTTTTGATCGCCTGTGTCTTCGCCTGCATGGCCGTGGTCGTCACTCGTCGGCTCGACCCAGCCACGCAGAAAGCGCCTGCGCGCATCGCCGAGGACGAGGCCAGAGCCAACAGAAAAAGCGCTCTCCCTCCGTTGGAGGGAGAGGCATCCGGGTTGGCCGTTCCCGGCAAGTAGTCAGGTGCCGCGCAATTCAGACGGTGTCAGGCAGCCGACCAGGTGCTAGCAAACTGGTCGCCTCCGTCGCACTTCACGCGGCCCTCAGATTCCAGCTTGATCAAGTGGGCCAGCACGGTTGCCCCCGCCGCGCGCCGAAAATGGGGCAGCACATCCGGGTAGAGCTGTGTCACCATCTCTTCGATGCTGGCGGGTCCTTGCTCGACGACCTCGAAGATTTCCCGCTCACGGTTCGAACGCCGCTCGATGTACTGATCGAACAGCCCTTCAGGATCGGTCAGGGTCGGTCCGTGCCCCGGAATAACCGCCGAAGGACGCAAAGACTTGGCCAAACGCAGAGATTCGAAGTATTCGCTCATCCGTCCGTGTGGTGGGAAGATGCCCACGGTGCCATGCCCCGACACCAGATCGCCCGCGATCATCATACGCGATTCTGGCTCGATCAATGAGACGTGCCCAGGTGAGTGACCAGGTGTGTCAAAGACCTCAAGACGGCCGCCGTCGATCTCGACCGACATCCCTCCATGCAGCTCTTCGTCGACCTGATCCCACGACAGGCCCTTGAACTGCTCCAGAATCGGGCGCTCCTTGGGATTGAGCATCACTGGGCAGCTCAACGCATCTTTCAGTGCCGCGGCGGCGACGGCGTGATCTGGATGGCTGTGGGTGAGCACGATAGCCTTGACGCGCGGATTGCCGCGCTCGGACAGCGCTTTGAGGAAGATTTCGGCGCCCTCGGCATCGCCAGGATCGATGATCAGCGCTTCGTTGGTTCCGACGATGCAGCCGTTGGTCGGCTGATCGCTCATAAAGCCCGAATTCGGCACTTCCACGACGTCGATTTTCAAGCTTGCTGTCAATTGCCTGCCTTTACCCATTCTCACCTGACGTCATTGGTCGCAGGTGAGATTCAAACAACGTGTTTCACTCCTGCTCGGTCGCAGGACCCTCATCTGATTCGACCTGTGAGTCCGGAGTGCCGGTCGCCGTGGCGGGCACAATCATCGCATCGGCGATCAACTCCGCGATGTCTCGCACAGCGAACGTCTCCTCGGCACCAACTCCGCGAATGCCGTCTTCGAACATGGTCATGCAGAACGGACAGGCCGCGGCCAACATCTCCGCTCCGGTCTCGATGGCTTCGCGGACTCGCGCTTGATTGATGCGCTGGCCGGTGCGCTCTTCCATGAACATGCGCCCGCCACCGCCGCCACAGCAGAAGGACGTGTTGCGGTTGCGACGCATTTCGGTGAGCTCGACTCCCGGGAGTGACGTCACGACGTTGCGCGGATCGTCGAACACCTTGTTGTAGCGGCCCAGATAGCATGGGTCGTGATACGTCACCTTTCCTCGCGCAACGGCAGACTGAGGATCGAGTTTGATGCGCCCTTCGTCGATCAGCTGACTGATCAGTTGGCTATGGTGCACGACTTCGTAGTTGCCGCCAATCTGCGGAAACTCGTTCTTGATGGCGTTGAAACAGTGCGGACACGCCGTGACGATCTTCTTGACCGAATATGAGTTCAACGTCTCGACAGTCTGCTGCGCCATCATTTGCGCCAGATATTCGTTTCCGACGCGACGTGCCGGATCTCCGGTGCAGGTCTCTTCTTTGCCCAAAATGGCGAAGTTGATCCCAGCGTGCTGGAGAATACGTGCGAGCGCCACCGTCGTGCGTTGATTGCGTGAATCGAATGATCCCAGACATCCGACGAAGAACAGGACCTCGACTTCCTGATCGGTTTCCAGCTCGGCCATCTCGGGCACCGGCTGATCGAGGCGTCGAGTCCATTGCGCCCGCTGGTTGGGCGGCATCTGGTATGGGCTGGCGACACGTTCCAGATTGTTGAAGACGTTGACGAGCTCGCTCGGGAAATCGCTCTGCTCAAGGACGAGATTGCGCCGCATGCCGACAATGAGCGGCACGTGCTCGATGTAGACGGGGCACTGCTGCATGCAGGCGCCGCAGGTCGTGCAGTCCCAGATCTCTTCGGTCGAGACCACGCCGCCAAGTAGATCGCGGTCCGGGCCGGCGCCCCAGCGATAACGTGCTGAGTTGGCTCCTTCACCGAGCTCACCGGAGAAGACCCCCCCGCGGTCGGCCAGGTAACCTGTCAGCTCGAGCACAAGGTCACGCGGTCGAAGCGCCTTGCCGGTGTTGAACGTTGGACAATATTCGAGGCATCGCCCGCAGTGCATGCACGCATCAACGTTCATCAGCTGTGCCCAGGTGAAATCCTCGAGCTTGGCGACGCCGAACGTCTCGGCCTCTTCGATGTTCACGATGGGTTCGAGCTCACCCAGCGGTTTGAGGCGTCGGAAGAAGACATTTGCCAAACTGGTGAAGGGGTGGATCATCTTGCTGTAGGCGAAATAGCTCAGGAACGCGAACGTCGTGGCGAAGTGCACCCACCAGTTGGCCTGGTGAACGGCTTCCAGCCACCCGCTGGGCACGCCTCGCAGTGATAGTGATAGCGGATACGAAACGAATGACCATGGCCCCCATGGATCGCGCACCACGGCCAGTCGTAACGCTTGCAACGTGAATCCCTGAACGGCGAGGACCAGCAAGAAGGACAACAGAACGATGTCGTCGGCACTGGTGTCCTTGACGCGCGAGGGCTCGATCAGTCGCTTGTAGAAGGCCATCAGCACGCCGACGATGAGCATCAGGCCAGCAAGGTTCATGGCGAGCTTGTAGCCAAGATAGAAATCGCCGTGATAAAAGCTGAAATTGAAGAGTGGAACGGTAATGTCGTCTTCGATCATCACGATGATCGTGCCGATCAGCAGGGTAACGAAGCCCCAGAAGATCAGCAGGTGCATCACCCCGCCATACACGTTCTTTCGGCGTGTAATGCGCCCATGCATGATGCTTTGCGTGAACGCGCTTCGAGCGCGGGTCCACCACTGGTTGAAGCGGTCTTCGGGCTGCCCGATTCGCCACATGCCAACGCGCCGGGCCAGTCCCCAAGTGAGAAACGCGACAGGGATAACCAGCAACGCGTAGATCGCGGCACGGCCCGCTGAGTCGACGTTCCAGAGAATCTCACGAGTGGGGATCACGCGGACTCCTCCGCATTGGAATGTCCATTCGCCGATGAGGACGGTCGGGCAACGCGATCGCGCGTGGCATGCACTGACAGAATTGCGGCGAGCGCGGTTCCCACTGTGAAAATGAGTCCAAAGAAGACCCCGAGCGCAACCAGCGCCGTATCCTTTGCGTCCCCGCCACCGACGACGGGTCCAAGCGTCGCGCTACCCATTGCCAGCAACGCGGGAGTGGCGATCACCACCGCACAAACAAGGGCGATCCAGGTGCGCCAAGAACTCAGCCTGGCCCAAACTCCACTGCGGGCCGGCTGCGAAAACCCGACCGCTGCTCCGCCCGCCGCTGCCCCGATGGTGATGAGTACGGCTCCCGGAAGCCTCGTTTGGCCCCAGTTCTCGACAACGCCGAGGATGATGAGCGCGATCCCGCACAGCACGACAACGCCACCAGCAATCGCCGTCTGGCGCACTTTCGTCTGCTCACCCGACCAGATCCCGCTCAAATACGACAATTCAGCTCCAGGTCGTATCGAAATTCACTGCGATGACAGAGTTAGCCGGCCTCAGCCGTCAAGCTAACCGCGTAGCGCTTCTGTCAGCTTTGGGATGACCGTCAGCGCGTCGCCCACCACGCCAAGATCAGCGTGCTCGAAGATGGGCGCATCGGGGTCGGTATTGACGGCGATGATGTGCTTGCTGCTCCCCATTCCGGCGATGTGCTGAATGGCTCCCGAGATGCCGCATGCAACGTACAGTTCCGGCTTGACCGTCTTGCCGGTCTGCCCAACCTGATGGCTATACGGGATCCAACCCGCATCAACGACCGCCCGACTCGCGCCCACGGCGGCGCCGAGTTCTTTGGCCAATGCCTCGACGACGGCGAAATTCTCGGCCTTGCCGAGTCCACGGCCGCCTGAAACGATGATTGACGCTTCCTCGAGATTGGGACCTTCGGCCGACTGCTCGACCGTCTCCAGAATCTTCACTCGGCAGGCGGCCTGATCGACTGCGATGTCGATCTTGCGCACTTCCGCCGATCCGCCCACCGCCTCGGCCGTAAAGGACTTGGGCCGCACCTGCACGATGGCCGGGCCATCGCCATCTAACGTCACGGTGCCAATGCTTTCGGCTCCGTACGGAACGCTCACCCGCATACTGTCGCCGTCGAACGCGATGTTGGTCGCATTGGCGATGACACCAACCCCCAGCTTACCCACCAGGCGCGCCTGCACGTCGCGAGCAGCGAACGTGCTCGGAAAGAGGATCAGGTCCGGGTGCTCCGCTTCAACGAGCTGTGCCAGCGTCGCGGCCTGCGGCTCCGCCACATATTCTTCGTAGGCCGCGTCGTCACCGTGGAAGACAACGCCCGCTCCATGCTCCCCGAGCTGCGAGATCGCTTCGTCCGAGGCCGGGCCAAGCAGAATCGCCTCGGCGGAACCCAGTGACCGCGCGGGGACGAGAAGCTCGAGCGTGAGGCGATGCGGCATGCCCTGAGAGAGATCGGTCCAGACCCAAATTCGCGGTGAGGCCATTGGTTTCTCCTGTTCGTTTCGAATTGTCTTGCGCCGGTCTATATTTCTTCTTGAGTAACGGTAACTCGCACGGAACAACCACCGTTGCTGACATATTGAACGGCTGGATGGTCCTCCACCGCGCGGAAGAAGGCGTCAAGATTTTCAGCCTCGTTTGCGCCGCCCATATTCATCGACCAGTAGGACCCTTTGAGCGCTCGAAGCTCCTCAGTCGGCTCACACGTGAATTGCAGTCGAAGCTGTTCCATATGGTCGTACTCTCCGTCGATCTCAATCGAGAACTGGCGAACAAGATCAAGCATGAACATCGGATGATCGGACAGATGTGCAAATTGATAAACACCCCACTCGAACAATAACTCTAAATCAGGAGCATCTCCGACTGGAAGCCCTGCAAATTCTTTGAACACTCGGCACGCGTCAGTGACCGATACAGAATTCACCTTGCTGGAATGGGACTCGAGCATCTGTTGAAAACGCAATTCGGTTGTCGACGTTGTGAGTGGTTGCGATTCTAACGTGGCAATGTCTCCCAATCGGCCGACGAACTAGACGATCTGTAAGCTCTTGAGATAGGCCACGATCTCGCTGACGCTATCGCCGCTGCCATCGTCGACGATCTTGCGCACGTGCTTTTCCTGATGCGTCTGATCGATGGATACGACTCGTTCGCGCGCCCCTGCTTCGCCTACTGAGTCACCATCGATTCCGAGCGACTGAAGATCTACCCGATCGACTTGCTTCTTCTTCGCCTGCATCATCCCTTTGAACGACGGGTAGCGTGGTTCACCAATGCTGGCTGTCACGGTCAGGAGCGCGGGCATCTCCGCTTGAATGGTGCGATATCCGAGTTCCGTGTCCTGCTGCGCAGAGATGGTCGAACCTTCGACGGTCACCGATCGGGCGAACGCCACCATGGGCAGATCGAGCTGTTCGGCCAGCGCACCTGGAACCATGCCCGTATACGCGTCTGTGCTCTCTGTGGCACAGATCACCAGGTCCGGTGCTTCCTTCTTAACCGCGGCAGCCAACGCACGGACGGTTCCCGTCACATCACTTCCTGCGAGTCCGTCGTCCGAGATCAGTATCGAGCGGTCGATGCCCATCGCCATGGCGCGACGCAGAGCTTCATCGGCGACATCGGGACCCATTGTGACAGCGACCGTTTCGCCGCCGTGCTCTTCCACCAGTCGCAAAGCGGTTTCAACGCTGAATTCATCCGAGGGATCAAGTATCGATTGCCCCTGGCCACGAATCAGCCGCCGAGTTTCTGGGCTGACCGTCATCGGCATGTTTGGATCTGGGATGTGCTTGACGCAGACACAGATTTTCATACGAGTGAGGTAGTCCTTCCGATTGCTCCGTTTCGACGCGGAAGCAGATATGAGAGCGTATTGCTTGTGACGAGACATCGCGCTGAGCGTCGTGACTCCGTCATTCCGTGCCGATTCCCCAATCGGAATGCGGAGATTGTGAGCTTTTGGGCGATCATATAGTAACCCTCTTCAAGTTTTCAACAAACAGCTCCCATGGTCCACTTCATCCTTTGTGCATATGACGGTCCAGTTCTGCCAATTCGTGTTGACGCGTTTCGCGGAACGGGGTAGCGTATTCTCAGACAGAAAGGACGAGACGAGAGAACCGCAACGACCGGCTCGGGCCGGAGACTTCGCCTATAACCTTTGAACCGGATTCGCTGGGCGACCAGATTACCGCGACCGAGCATGGTGCCGAGAATAGTTCCCGCCTTCGCGACGGGAGCTCGATCAGGGAGGTTCCCCGTATGGACCTGAATTACACGGCGGAGGACCAGGCATTTCGACTCACAGTCCGCCAATGGCTACGCGAAAACATGCCCCAAAAGAGGCCAGACACACTTGACGAAAAGCGAGCCTGGCACACCAAACTCTATGAAGCGGGCTACCTCGGTATGGGCTGGCCGAAAGAGTACGGTGGCCAGGAGGCTCGGCCCATGGAGCAGGCTATCGTTGGCGAAGAACTGGCACGCGCCGGAGCTCCGGCTTCTCTTAACGGCCTCGGCATATCGATCATGGCCCCCACTCTCATCCATCATGGCACAGAGCACCAAAAACAGGAGCACGTCAAGAACATCCTGACGGCCGAGGAGATCTGGTGTCAGCTCTACTCGGAGCCAAACTCCGGATCCGACCTCGCCAGCCTTCAGTGTCGAGCCGATGTGGACGGTGACGAATTCGTTATCAACGGGCAGAAGATCTGGACGAGCGGCGCCTACCAGTCGGACTGGGGAATGATGTTGGCTCGCACCGATCGTAACGCTCCGAAGCACCAGGGCATCTCCTGCATCATGATCGACATGAATGCTCCTGGCGTCGAAGTTCGCCCGCTGAAGCAAATCAGCGGGAGCCAGGAGTTCTGCGAGGTCTTCTTCACCAACGTGCGCGTGCCCGCCGACAATCTGGTAGGCGAGATGAACTCCGGCTGGCGCATCGCACAAACGACCCTTGGCTACGAGCGAGGGGGCAACGCGCTGAGTCGCGTCTCGCGATTGCAGCACTCATTCGAGCGGTTGACGGAAGTCGCACACACGTTGCGCGTCGATGGCACCAAGGCGATCGACGATCCGATCATCCGGCAGAAGATGGGACAGATCTACTCCGAGATCGAAGTGCTGCGCTACGCGTCGCTTCGGATCCTGAGCACGCTGGAAAAGGGGCAACGGCCCGGTCCGGAGTCCTCTATCGCCAAGCTCCACTATTCCGAGCTCGACAAGCATGTGCAGGAGATGGTTCTGGACATTCTCGGGCCGTATGGCCAGCAGATCGGCGGCGCGCCGAAGGACTTCATGTTCGACCAGGAAGCCGACGGATACGGTGAAGCCGGCACCTGGGCGCACACGTTCCTCTATTCGCGCGCAGGGACGATTTACGCCGGATCGTCCGAAATCCAGAAAAACATCCTCGGCGAGCGGGTCCTTGGTCTTCCGAAAGAGGTTCGAGCCGACCGGATCGCCGCCGCGCAGAAGGCCGGCGCCGGTGCGGAGGGGGATAACTGAGATGGATTTCGACTTCAGCGAAGATCAAATCATGCTGAGGAATCTTGCGCGCGAGTTCCTCACGGAGCAGTGCCCGGTCAGTCACGTGCGCGCCATGATGGACGACGAGCGTGGCTATGACCCAAGCATTTATCGCAACCTGATCCAGCTCGGAATGCTCCCGTTCCCAGAAGAGTATGGGGGAGGCGGACTTGGCATGATCGAGCAATCGATCCTGCTCGAGGAGATGGGCCGCATTCCCTATCCGGGTCCATTTTTCGCCACGGTTGTGTTGGCAGGGTCAGCCATCATGCACTCCAACGACGACAACGCCAAATCGCGCTATCTGCCCGACGTCTGCAACGGTGCCCTGACCATGACGCTCGCCTTCCTGGAGGATTCCATTGGCTGGGATCCAGGAGCCGTCAACATGTCGATGGTCAAAGAGGGCGGATTCTTCCGGCTGAGCGGGACCAAGCGCTTCGTACCATACGGCGACTCGGCAGACGTGATCCTCGTCGCGGCGAGGTCGGGCGGCTCCGGCGCGGAGGGTATCTCGGTCGTGGCGGTTCCGAAGGATTCGACCGGTCTCACTGCAACGCGCGAAATCATGATGGACCTGACCACGCGAACGGCTACGCTGCAATTCTCCGACGTGCGCATACCGATAGAGAACCTGATCGGGCTCGAGGGCGAAGCCTGGCCAATCCTGGAGGCGACAATTCGGACGGCCGCCGTGGGCGCAGCCGCCGAGATGCTGGGCGCCTCGCGGAAATCGCTCGAGATGTCGGTCGACTATGCCAAGGTCCGCAAACAGTTTGGGCAATTCATCGGTCAGTTCCAGGCCGTGAAGCACAAGTTGGCGGAGATGCTCGAACAGGTCGAGAACTCACATGGCGCGGCCTACTACGCCGCCTGGGCGCTCGATGCCAACGCGCCAGACGCCGATCTCGCCGCCTCAGTGGCTAAGTCGGCGCTGAACGAGGCATCGCGCAAAGTGTGCGGCGAGGCGATCCAGGTTCATGGGGGTATCGGATTCACCTGGGAGTACGATCTTCACCTCTACTTCAAGCGCGCCAAGCATCTTGAGCCGCTCTATGGCAACACCGAATTCCATCGCGAACGCGTGCTGCGGAACGTGCTGAGCGGGCACGTCGCAGGCATCGCGGGCTAACACGGATGAGGCGAAACGACGATAGGAGGTGTTGGGATGAGCGACTCTGCTGAGGTCGAAGAGCGCGTCGTAACTACGGTCGCGGAACTCAAGGAACTGGTCGGTCAGGAACTTGGGGTCGGCGATTGGTTCGAGATCACCCAGGAGCGCGTGAATCAGTTCGCGGACGCCACTGGCGATCATCAGTACATCCACGTTGATCCCGAGCGCGCCGCGCAGACATTCTTTGGCGGTACGGTCGCACACGGCTACCTGACATTGTCGCTCTTGCCTATGCTTGGAGCGAGCCGCAAAGGGGTCAAGATCAGTTTGGGCGGCAAGATGGGCGTGAATTACGGGGTGAATCGCGTGCGCTTTCCTGCACCGGTTCGTGTAGGCAAACGTATTCGCGTGCGCACGAAACTGATTTCGGTAGAGGAGATTGGCGATCGGGCCATTCAGACGGTCAATCAGCAGACAGTGGAGATCGAGGGAGAAGAGAAGCCGGCCTGCGTCGCAGAGACGGTTGGGCGCACCTACTTCTAGAACTCCCCGGTGCGTAGTTCATGGTCCAGCTTCCAAGGCGTTCAACTCGCCTCCACGCTTCAATGAGCGAAGCGATTTCAGGCGCCGAGCGCGTTGCCGCGCTCTCTCTGGCATCAGATTGAGTTCGCGTTCGTTTTCGGCGGGATCCCTGTCGACGCGAGCGCGTGGATGAGGATGTGCGGATGAGCGGACCGCAAGCATTTGCCACCGGAACCTCTGGGCAAGACGTGGAACAGAAGACGACGTCGAATGGCAATCACGCCGAGGCTGAAGCCTTCACGACCGCCATGAAGGCGCTCTTTCATCCGAAGCGCATCGCCATCGTCGGAGCGACTCCTCGCCCAGGATTTGCCAACACGATTCATAGTCGAATCCTGGCAGGAGGCTACGAGGGCGAGGTCTTCGGCGTCACGCCACGTCATCAGGAAGTGCTTGGGTGCCACTGCTATCCGACGCTAGATGCAATTCCTGGCGGCGTCGACAAGGCAATCGTGGTCGTGCCAAGCGGTATCGTGATGGACGTTCTGGAGCAGTCGGAACGGGCCGGAACCAAAGCGCTCAATATCATCACCAGTGGGTTCGGCGAGCAGAATGACGACGCTGCCCGCGAGCGTCAACTGGCCATCCGTGACTTCGCGCGGCGCACCGGTATCCGCATCGTTGGGCCGAATTGTCTCGGCATCATCAGTACACCTGCCAAGATGATCGCCAAGTCCGGTGGCTATACGCACGTCAACCGTGGCCCGATCGGCATCGTCTTTCAGAGCGGTCTATTGGCCTACAGCATCGTGATCCCGCAGCAAGACCGCGATTTTGGCTACAGCTACGTCGTGACGACCGGGAACGAAGCCGACCTCGACGCGACCGATTTCATCCGCTACATGGTTGAAGATGACGAGACGCGCGTCATCGGCTGCTTCATCGAGCAGTTCCGCGATCCGGCAAAACTCCTACGCGTGGCCGCAATGGCGGCGGAAAAACAGAAGCCCATCGTGGTGCTCAAAGTCGGTCGGTCAGAGGCTGGACGTCGCGCCGCGCGTGCTCACACGGGCTCGCTGGTCGGATCTGACGCGATTGCCGACGCAGTCATGCGCCAATACGGGATCGTGCGCGTTTACAGCCTGGACGAGATGACCGAGACTCTGGCCGCGTTCCATTCAAAGCGCCTGCCAACTGGGCCGGGCGTTGGGACGATCTTCGTCTCTGGCGGCGCGGGCGGTCTCATTTCCGACCTCTCTCATGATCTGGGCATCTCATTGCCTCAGCTTTCTCCGGAGACCGTCACCAAGCTGAGCGGCGTCATCCCGGAATATGGGACGGTCGGCAATCCGCTCGATACGACCGGTCAGGCCGCCACCCAACCTGAGATCACCGAGGGGTCACTCACCAGCATGGCCGAGGATCCCAACATTCATACCGTCATCTACGGACAGGCCTATCCCAGCCGCGTTGATCTCGCCACGCCGGTTGGGGAAGTGTTGCGGGCCATGCCGGAGCGCTACCCCGACAAGGTCTTCTTCATCATTTCACTGGTTGCCGGTAAGGTCGCCGACGGTCGCCGACGCGACGAGGACCCTGTCGAACCGGTGATGGACTGGGACGGGGTTCCATTCCTGCAGGGTGCCGAGAACAGCCTGCGCGCGGTGCGATCGCTCATCCGCTACGGTGAATTCCACCGAGCCTGGAAAGAATCCGGTGCGCCGTCGTCGATCACGAGCGCCGTGGCCGCAAAGGCTCGCGAGTTGGTTCGCGCGGCCGATGGAAAGCCGTTGGTCGAGCGAGCCGCAAAAGAGCTTCTTGCGCTCTACGGCATCCCGGTGACGCGTGAGACCCTCGTCACGACGCCCGACGAAGCTGCCACTGCTGCGGGGCAGATCGGGTATCCTGTCGTGCTGAAGATTGAGTCGCCGGACATCGCCCACAAGACGGAAGCAGGCGGCGTGCTGCTAGGGCTCAAGGACGAGTCCGCCGTTCGAGCGGGTTTCGAGCAAGTGATACGGAACGCTCACTCGTACGACGCGAACGCTGACATCGCAGGCGTCCTGGTTCAAGAGATGGTTTCAGGCGGTCGCGAAATGATCCTGGGCATGTCGCAAGACCCAGAATTCGGCCCCGCCGTGGCCGTTGGCCTGGGCGGCATTTTCGTCGAAGTCCTCAAGGACGTCGCGCTCGGTGTCCCGCCGCTCGCGGAACGCGACAGCCGTTCAATGCTCTCACGACTCCGCGGCAAAGCCATCCTGGATGGAACCCGCGGTGCCGGACCGGCCGACGTTGATGCGATCGTCGACATCCTCGGCAAATTCTCGCAACTGTGTCTCGACCTACGCGAAGACGTCAGCGAGATCGATATCAACCCACTACTGGTCTTCGATGAGGGCCATGGAGCGCGGGTCGTCGACTGCCTCATCGTTCCGGACGCGAACGGGGCGAAATGACACTGGGAAACAAGGTGGCGTTGTTTGCCGATATCCACGGCGCGCATCAGACGCTGGCCAATGCTCTGGAGCGCTGCCACGAAGCAGGAGTCTCAACCATCGCGTTGCTCGGAGACTTAATTGATCGAACCGAACAGGCCAATGCCTGCGCTGCAGCGCTTATGGGTTGGGACGTCATCGGGGTGTATGGCAATCACGAGCGAGAAATCGCACTCGCCGCTGATCAGCTCCGCGATGAGTTGCGTGCCGAAACGCTGGAGCTGCTCGGCAGGCTCAAGGAGCGGGTGGTCATCGACGATGTCTGTCTGCTGCACGAGGTGGAGCACTGGGGCCGTCTCGACCCTTTGGACCATTTATTTCACCGCGTGAAGCCGAATGGGCATGAGTCGCGGGCCCACATCACCTTCGCCGGGCACACGCATTTCCGGCACGCACGCGACGAGCACGGCCCGATCGACATCGCACGCGGGCGGCTCACGATCAACCAGCGACGACGTTACCTGATCAATCCAGGTGCGCTCGCCACGGGACAATATGCGATCTGGGACAGAGAAGCACAGGTCATTCTCTTCGATCAGGTCGAAAGCTAACAGGAGGACTTATGGGGAAGCTGGATGGAAGAGCCGCACTGGTAACCGGCGCCGGACGAGGAATCGGGCGAGCAGTGGCCATGCAATTGGCATCCGAAGGGGCGTCGGTCGTCGTCAATGACCTCGGCACAAGCCTCGGCGGCGAGGGAACCGATCAGTCATTTGCGCAACAGGTCGCCAACGAGATCATCGCCGCGGGCGGCCACGCGGTAGCAAATACCAACTCGATCACCGACTACGATGCCGCCGGTGAGATGGTCCAGCAGGCAGTTGATAATTTCGGCAAGATCGATATCGTCGTGAACGTCGCAGGGATCCTGCGCGATCGCATGATCTTCAACATGTCGGAAGACGAATTCGACATCGTCACCGATGTCCACCTCAACGGCACGTTCAACACGGTGCGCCACGCCTCCGCGCTGATGCGCGAGCAGCGTGGCGGCCGCATTATCAACTTCTCCAGCGTCTCCGCCTGGGGGAGTCCGGGCCAGCCGAACTACGGTGCCGCCAAGTACGGCATTCTCGGCTTCACAGCTGTTCTGGCCAACAGCCTCAGCAAATACAACGTGACGGCCAATGCCATCCTCCCCTTTGCCACCACGCGCATGATCGATTCGACGCCGCGCGGTCAGGAGTTTCTCAAGGAGCACGGAAAACCGCCGAGTGAGATGGCCGATGGGACCGAGGGAGACCCAAGCAACGTCTCGCCCATGGTGACCTACCTGGCGACCGATGAGGCGCAGCACATCAATGGGCACTTCTTCGGCGTGCGCGGTACCACCATCGCCATCTATTCCCACTGGGAGATGGCCGGGGTGCTGCAAGCCAACCGAACCTGGACTCCCCAGGAACTCGTCAACCTCTATCCGGAAACGCTCGGCAAATACGCGACCATCCCCGATCCGGTGACAGTCGCCGGCTCAGATCGACCGGTTCGCGGCACGACAGCCATGCAAGCCGATCCAAACTCCTGGTCGTCGGTCGCTCCGGGAATCGATCTTTGGGAGCGTTCCGTCTACTTTGATGCGAAGAAGTGAGGGAGAGTGCGATGGGTGTCCTTGAGGGAAAAGTCGCCCTGGTAACGGGTTCGGGCCGTGGCATCGGCAGAGGTGTCGCACTATTGCTGGCAAAGGAGGGCGCGTCGGTCGTGGTGAACGATCTTGGCGCCAGCCTCGACGGTGAGGGAGTCGACACGGGACCGGCCGCTTCGGTTGCCAAAGAGATCAACGATTCTGGCGGAAACGCAGTGGCCAACACCGATTCGGTGAGCGATTGGCAAGCCGCCGAAGGCATGATTCAGCAAGCGGTTGATAATTTCGGCAAAATCGACATCGTCGTGAACGTCGCCGGAATCCTGCGCGATCGCATGGTCTTCAACATGAGCGAAGAAGAGTGGAGAGCGGTCCTCAACGTGCACTTGAAAGGAACATTCAACGTGTGTCGCTGGGCGTCGGTTCGCTTTCGCGAGCAGCGCTCGGGCCGCATGATCAACTTCTCTTCCACGTCGGCATTCGGCGCGCCAGGACAGCCAAACTACGCCGCGGCCAAGGCTGGGATTATCGGCCTGACATTGAGTTGTGCCGGTGGGCTCTCTCGCTACAACGTAACGGCCAACGCGATCCTGCCGACCGGCCACACGCGCATGATCGATTCGATTCCGCGCGCCCGTGAAGCGGTAGCGGATACTGGCAAGCTTCCGAGCGAATTGGCGCTCGGAACCGAGCGAGATCCAGCCAACGTGGCGCCGTTAATCACCTTCCTGGCGAGTGACGCGGCCCAATCGGTCAATGGGCACATTTTCGGGTCGTTCGGATACAACGTGGCGCTGATGTCACAGCCCAAGATTGTCAAGACGCTGCGCTCGAATCATCGCTGGTCCGTCGATGAGCTTTCAGAGATCATTCCCAAGGCGTTCGGTCCGGAGATTGAGTCACTAAAGAATGAGAGCGGCTTCGGAAGCAAGATCGACGCAATTCCCGACGGTGAGTGGGTCGAGGTCGGCGACGGGCTGCGGTTCTGGGGAACCAAACTCGAACCCTACGGAGAGCTTGTCTGGTAACGACTGCATGAGTCGAGAAATCGTGGACGCGCTCAGGCGCAACGACAGGGAAGGGCACGTGAACGCGTGAGTATATCGGGAAAGACCGCCATCGTAGGTGTGGCGGAATCTGACGAGATCGGTAAAGTGCCGGACAAGCCCGCGCTGATGTTGCACGCCGAGGCAGCGCGCTCGGCGCTGGCCGAGGCGGGGTTGACGAAGGACGACGTCGACGGTCTGTTTACTGCCGGTGTCTCCACGCTCGAGCTCGGAGAATACCTCGGCATCGAGCCAAAGGTGACCGACAACACGTCGGTCGGTGGATCGTCGTTCGTCATTCATATCGCGCACGCGGCCACTGCCATCGCCACCGGCCGGTGTGAAGTGGCGCTTGTCACGCACGGCGAGAGCGGGCGCTCGCGCGTCGGTATGCCGCGACGAGCCAACGATCCAGATTCGCTGCGTGGGCAGTTCGAGGCCCCCTACGGTCTGCCACAACCGGTCGGCGCATACGCCATGGCCTGCACGCGGCACATGCACGAGTACGGCACCACGCACGAACAACTTGCCGAGATCGCGGTCGCGACCCGCAAATGGGCATCCCTCAATCCGAAGGCGATGATGCGAGACCCCATCACGATCGACGACGTGCTGAACTCGCGGCCCATCTCCTATCCATTCAATTTGTTGGATTGCTGTCTGGTGACTGACGCGGGCGGTGCCTATGTCATGACCACAGCCGAGCGGGCCAAGGGGCTCAAGCAAAAGCCGGTCATGGTGATGGGAGTGGGCGAGGGCCACGACCACGCGATGATCTCGCAGATGCCGAGCTACACGAACTTCGCCGCGCGATATTCAGGCAAACGCGCGTTCGAGATGGCGGGCGTCAAACATGACGACATCGACCTGGCCCTGATCTACGACTCATTCACGTACACCGTACTCCTCTCACTGGAAGAACTGGGCTTCTGCAAGAAGGGCGAAGGGGGCGACTTCGTCAGCGGTCAGCGCACCGCGCCCGGCGGTGAATTCCCAATGAACACCAACGGTGGCGGACTCTCGTATACGCATTCCGGAATGTACGGCATGTTCGCCGTCATCGAGACCGTCCGGCAACTGCGTCATGACTATGCCGATCAAGGCATACGGCAGGTCAACGATGCGGAACTGGCCGTTGTTCATGGAACGGGCGGCGTCCTGTCGTCGGCCGGTACCGCTGTTCTAGCGAGGGGATAGACATGGCCGAATACAAGAAACCACTGCCTCAGTCCGATCCGGTGACGGCTGTCTTCTGGGAGAGCGTCAAGGCGCACGAAATGAAAATCCAGCGCTGCAACGACACTGGAAAATACTTCTTCTACCCTCGCGGGATGAGTCCGTTCACCCTGTCGAGCAATATCTCGTGGGAGCCTGTCACCGGCAAAGGCACGGTGCACGCCTTCACTATCGTGCACTTGAACCGAGCGCCGGGGTTCTCGGACGAACTCCCGTACGTCGTGGCGATGATCGAACTCGAAGAAGGCCCGCGCATGATGTCGAATCTCATCGACATCGACGCCGATCCAGAGCACGTCAAGATCGGCATGCCAGTCGAACTGGTCTACGACGACGTAACCGACGAAGTCACGCTTCCGAAGTTCAAACCCGCGTAGACCAGATTTCGCAACCAGATACGCGTTGAGGCGACCTTCGGGTCGCCTCCTTCATTCCGGTCGCGACGCTAAGCGGTGATGACTCCACCGGTCAACTCAAGCGTCGCGACCCGGCCCTGGTGAGCTTCGAGTCAATTTGGCTGAAATCTTCATGGAGCTCGTCAATTCACTGCGCTCCGGTATCACTCTTGCAATCTCGATAGCACGAGAAGATTGGCGTGACGTTACAGAAGGAGTAACAGTTGCTGACACTCGTATTGCTCGGAATCGCAGTGATTATTGCGCTCGCAGTCGTGATTTATTGGTTCGCGTCGCGCGCCACCGGGAAGCGGCCCGAGGGCCATATCCTGGATGAGTCCATCGATTCAAAACGCTCTCAAGGCGAACGCATTGACGGCTGACGTCCAAATGACGGCAACGAATATACGTACGTACGCACTTGAGGAGGATGGCCGTTGGTGGCCGTCCTCTACGATCGTTATCCCTGCTGACGAGTGCCTCGGCACGTGCTACAGCAAGGTCGACATCAGTTAGTCCTATCCGTACGTACGCATGTACGCACACAGTTTCCAGCGCGATTCGCACTGTCGTGGAGTTCAGGTCGTGGTATCACGTGTGACGTACGTACACTCCGTCGCTTCAAGCCAGCCCAGCGTACGTACTATTATTCGCTAAATCGCCCGCTTTGCCCCTGGCACCTGCCGGATTTGCTCGATCGCTGACATGTACCGGTCGCTCGGCCGATCCAGGTTCTCTGGCAGCGGGAACCCGATCGTGTCTACCAAGCCGCCAATGCGATCCCCGATCAGTCTGCCGATGTCCTCATACGTGCCAGATATGCAGAATTCGTCTAGAACGTCGTCCGGAACGACGGTCGGAAGATCGTCCCATTTGTTCTGCGCCACTAATTCGCGCAGCTTCGGGTTCAGATCCCCCCAACCGTGGTGCTCCAGCACGGGGAGATACGTGCGTGTTGAGGCGTAAAACGCGATGCGATAGCGTGCGTTCTCGCGGGCTTCAGCCACGCGCTCATCATCGGGTCCTGTCGCGATGAAACCGGTACCGATCAAATCGAACGCATCCAACGAGCGCCCCGCTCGCCGCGCGCCGTGCTCCACGTTTGGCCAGATTACCTCGCGCGTGTATGACGGCGTCGAGAAAGGATGCACTCGCAACCCGTCACAAATCTCGCCCGAGAGGCGGATGTTGTACTCGTTGACCGCCGCAATTTGCACATTGATCGGGCCAAATTCCGAAGCCGGAGGACTAAACTCCGGAGTCATCAAGGACAAATTGTAGAACTTGCCCTGGTATCGCAGCGGCTCGCCCGTATCCCACGTGTTCCAAATGGCGCGCATCGCCAGAATGTACTCTCGCAGTCGCGGCCCCGGCGATCCCCATTCAGTCGAAAACCGTCGTTCAATATGCCCCTTCACCTGTGTGCCGAGACCGATGGCGAAACGACCATTGGACATATCCTGTAGGTTGCGCGACATGTACGCAACGATGGTTGGGCTGCGCGGAAAGGCGATTGCCACCGATGTGGCCAGTTTCACTCTCATCGTCGACGTCGCGGCCAAAACCAGCGGCAGGAACGGGTCACGCTTCAGTTCGGGCGCCGCGATGCCGTCGAATCCCAATTCTTCGATTTTTGCCGATGTGCTGCCGATGTCCGACCAGGGGACGTCACCGAGTGTTGCTTCGAGCCGCACAATTCCCAACCTTCCCATTGGCCAAATTACCGGCACATTTCAACGGATCGGTATCAGTGTAAAAGCTCGCTCCGTATCGTCAATCCCGCGATGATCGCACGTCGAATCATGGAGTGTTTTGTCGCAAACTCGTCCCTAACTCGCGGACCTATCCGAATCGGCAACGATCTGCTACGTTTGCGCCTGCGCGAACAGGAAGTCCGAATCCGTTTTGTTCCGAAAGGAAGAGGGGACCTGCATGAGGATCGACGTGCACACGCACTTCTATCCAGCCGCCTACCTGAAGGCGGTTGCCGCCCATAGCGACCACGCGACGATCACATACGACGATCGCGGTCGCATGCTTATCAACTATGCGGGCGACTACAATGTCGTAGAAGGCGCGCATCGTGACGTCGACGTTCGACTTCGAGACATGGACAACTTCGGCATCGACATGTCAGTCATGTCACTCACGACACCTGGGGTGCACGTCGAGAACCCGGACACGGGCATTCGACTGGCTCAAATCGCGAACGACGAATACGCGGACATGGTCAAACAGCACCCAGATCGATTCCAATTCTTCGCCACCCTACCGGCACAGGCGCCGGACGCAGCGGCCAAAGAACTGCAGAGAGCCGTCACCGACTTGGGACTGGTAGGTGGCATGATCTTCTCCAATATCAATGGGGATACCCTCGAGCAGGAGAAGTTCTGGCCAATCTACGAAGCGGCCGAATCCCTTGGCGTTCCCATCGTCGTGCATCCGACCGCTCCGGCGTTCGCGTCCTACATGAACGACTACCGTCTGGTCGCGCTTCTGGGTTTCGCCTATGACACGACGATGGCCGCGGTACGCATGGTCCTCGCCGGAGTCCTGGATCGTTTTCCGAAGCTGACGCTGATTCAGACGCATCTCGGCGGAGTTCTGCCGTACATGGCCGAGCGGGTGCAGCGTGGGTACAACGTCTATCCCGAGATCGCCGGCAAGCTCCAGCGAGAGCCCATGGACTACTTTCACGAGATGTACCTCGACACTGTGCTCTTTGACGTCGAGGCCCTGAAGCTCGGATTATCCTTCGCCGGAGAAGACCGAATACTGCTGGGCAGCGACCATCCGCATCAGGTCGGCGATCTGCGCAAGTGCTCGATCGTGATCGATGAACTTCCAGTTAGCCAGGATGTCAAGGAGAAGATCTTCGCCCGCAACGCAATGAAACTGCTTGGAGTCAATCCGCCCAAGTCAGCCTGAGCGACGGCATATAGCGAACCGGCGGCGGCAACTCGCCGCCGGATTCGCCCGTCAACCTTTCAGCGAACTCAATAGCTCGAGCTCTTGTTCGATCATGCGAGTAATCAGGAAATGCTCGCGGATGTGCTCTTTTGCCCGCAGTCCAAGCTCAGCGGCGCGTTTGCCGTCTTGTAGCAGACGCAGCGCCTTGGTGGCCATTTCATCTTCATCCAGCGGATCGACGAGGAAATCAGCCGCGCCCTCAGGCATCTGCATCGGAATGCCGCCGGTATTCCCCGCGACCATGGGCGTGCCTTTCCACAGCGTCTCCGAAACGATCAAGCCGAAGCCCTCTCGAATCGACTTCTGAAGCACCACGTCAGAAGCACGTTGGAAGACGTTGACCTCGGTATTCCCAATGCCCGTTAGGTTGGTCGCCACCAGAATTCTGGGGTCTCCGCTTGACTCCTTTTGAACGTCGCGTAGCAGTTCCCAAGCCTGTGGGTCGTCGAGCGCCAGCGATCCAAGCAGTGCCAGCTGCAGCTTCGGCAGGTGTTCCCGCACTTTCCGGTAGACGCGAATCACGCCCATCGGGTCCTTCCATGGATCGAACCGTGAGACCTGCGTCATGATTGGCTCGTCGGGATGAACTCCGACCCATGCCAGAATGCGGCGACATTGATCGTCCGGGATATCGAAGTTCTTCGGACTGAGCGGATCGATTCCTGGAGCGATCAGATGGACATTGCGGTCGCGCAGGGCTTGTGGAACGAACTGCTCGAGTGTGAAGACCAGCGCGTCGTAATCGTCGATGTAGGGCAGAAGGGCTTTGAGAACGTCGGGATCGGGTGATGATGTGTCGATGTGGCAGCGCCAAACCCATTTGTGTTTGTCGTGACCGCGGAAATGAAGGATAGCGGCAGGTTGCGGGTCATGAACCACGATGAAGTCATAGACCCCTTCCAATTGCTGTGCGTTGTAGCTGTTCTGAAGGAGGTAGGTTTCGCGTGCCTCGGCTGTAAAGTCGTAATTCGTTCCTTGAAGCGCGTTATGGATGCACTTTGTCACTTCGAAGAAGCTCGGGCTACCGCTGATAACCCGCCATTCGACGTCAAGTCCGAGGCCTCGTTGGATAGCGACGGACGAACGCAACAGCTCCGACACGCCGCCACCATACGCGGTGGCATTCACGTGAAGGATGCGTGCGCCACTCAAGTCGCGAGCAAGGCGACGCAGTCGGCTAATCACGTCGCTCCCCACGATGGGAGCGTAGTCATCGATCGACGCCGTCGCAACATCAACGAGCTGCAGCATGAGGAATCTCCTCCAGCGTGACGGCGCACTGTCGCCGTTTGGCACTTACGCTGAAATCATCTCTCCACCTTGTCACGTTTACCAGACCAAAGAGGCCAACTTTCCGTGTTCAGTCATGGTACATTCGAGGCAAGATCAGACGATTTCGCCCTACGTTGAGTGGCCGCCCCAGACAGATTGGATCGAGCGTCCAAATGTATGCACGCCTCATCAACCTCACCTTCAAACAGTCCGTTTCGCATGATGAAGCGCACGCTCTCTACCAAAACATGGTCAGCGAGTTTCGACGCATCGAAGGCTTCAGGGGCTACAGCTTCATGCTGATGCCGAGCTCGCGCAAGGGCCTGACGCTGACCTTTTGGGACGACGCCACGTGCGCATCAGCCGGCGGCGAGCAGGTTCTGCCGACGATCGTCGGTCAGATGGGAGATCTTCTGGCGGAGGCGCCCGAAATCACGGGATATGAGGTCATCGACCATGTCATGATCGGTTCGGAGGTGTCCTGACAAGCGCGTGCGACTTTACGTGAGGCCGTCGAGAGATTAAGATCAAACACGGTCGCGGCAGCGATATGCGCCGACGTTATCGCATTGAGTCGTTCAAACACCGGTAGGAGGAAGAGTCGAATGGGTAGGGCGGTAGGCATGCGGTTGCCTGGGATTTTCACTGGTCTTCTGGCACTCTGGCTCATTCTCAGTTCGTTCATGCTTGGATTCGGAAACGTTCCGTCCAAGGTGAGCGATGTCATCATCGGCTTTTTTACCGTCTTCCTCTCAATGCATCGAAGCATCCCGTCGGACGAATCTCGTTGGATGTTCCTATTCACCGGAATGCTTGGACTTGCGGCCATCGCCGCACCATTTGTATTCAGCTTTAGCGATGTTTCCTCTGCACTGACAAACAACATCATCGTGGGAGGACTGATCTTCCTGTGCTCGGTATGGGGCTACGTCACGATGCGGGAGCCGGTGCACCAGGACGACAAGATCACACATCGCATGGCTTAGCAGCCTCTTTTGCTGGTAGCGACCCGTCACATCGTCCGCTCAATGTAGTTGCCGCGAATTTGGGGGCCGGAAAAGCAATGAAATCCAGCCCGCTGGTCGGGATAATCATGGGATCGCGCTCAGATTGGGAGACAATGTCGAATGCGGCCAACACGTTGGAAGCGTTGGACATACCGTTCGAGACGCGCGTGGTATCGGCGCATCGCACCCCCGATCAGATGTTTGACTACGCCACCACAGCGGCTCAGCGCGGCATTGAGGTAATCATTGCTGGTGCGGGGGGCGCGGCGCATCTGCCTGGTATGGTTGCTTCCAAGACGTCTGTTCCGGTGCTCGGCGTGCCCGTCCAATCCCGAGCCTTGAACGGGATGGATTCGCTGCTGTCCATCGTGCAAATGCCCGCAGGAATTCCGGTCGGCACGCTCGCCATCGGACGATCTGGTGCCGTCAACGCGGCTTTGCTGGCGGCGTCCATTCTGGGAAACAAGTACCCGGAACATCGTGCGGCAGTTGAACGATTCCGCGCCTCGCAAACGCAAAACGTCCTCGACCACCCAGATCCCAAGGAAGAGTCGTGAAGGTTGGAATCTTAGGCGGCGGACAGCTCGGCCGCATGATCGCGCTCTCCGCGTACCCACTCAGCATTCCGATTCGGCTCTTTGAATCGACACCCGATGCCTGCGGCGGCCAGGTGACCGAGTTGACCGTTGGCGAATATTTGAACTTCTCGGCTCTCGACCGCTTCGCCGAAGGTCTGGACGTCGTCACGTATGAGTTTGAGAACGTTCCGGTTGAATCGGCACGCTATTTAGAGCGATCGCTGCCCGTCTATCCTCCTCCGATTGCACTCGAAATCGCACAGGATCGCCTCACCGAGAAAACCTTCTTCCGCAGTCAGGGCGTTCCAACCGCAGAGTTTCGCGACATCGGCTCGCGTGAAGATCTGCGCGCGGCCGTGAATGATTTCGGTTTGCCGCTCGTCCTGAAGACGCGACGCATGGGATACGACGGCAAGGGACAAGTCGTCATCCGGGACGACTCAAGCGTCGACTCAGCCTGGAACGAGCTGGGCGGCGTGCCACTCATTGCCGAGGCCTTCGTTTCATTTCAGCGCGAGTTGTCGATCGTTTCGGTGAGCGGCATCGATGGATCGACGCGTTTCTATCCGTTGGCCCATAACCGTCACCACGAGGGCATCTTACGCGTCTCACGGGCACCTGCGCCCGACGTGTCACCACGCCTTCAGTTGCTCGCTCAGGAGTACGCCGGGCACGCTATGGCGGCGATGAACTACGTCGGCGTGCTCGCAATCGAGTTCTTCAATATCGGCGACACGCTCCTGGCGAACGAGATGGCTCCACGAGTCCACAACTCAGGGCATTGGACGATAGAGGGTGCCGAAACAAGTCAGTTTGAAAACCATCTGCGCGCGGTAGCCGGACTGCCGCTCGGTTCCACGGCTGCACGCGGCCATTCGATCATGGTCAACATCATCGGTGAGCCAGCGGCAACAGAAATCGTCTTGTCCATTGACGGTGCGCACCTCCACAACTACGGCAAATCGCCCCGACCTGGCCGCAAGCTGGGCCACGTCACGCTGCGAGGTGACGAGCCGCAGGCTCTCGAACGCAGGTTGACCGATCTCTCCAGTCTGTTACCCTAGAATTCTGCGGCCACTCAATTCAGGTCGTGTCTCGCCAGGTTCGGGCAAGCATCCTGCGTTGCACGGACCGGGCAACGAGTTTCGCAGCACGCGATGGCGACCGTCATCATATTGGTGACGCCTTGACGCGCGACTGTCCGCAACACTACGTGCCACTGGAGTGCATCGCGGTCCCCACACGGGGGTAGTCACCGCTCATTCGGTAAGAGGGAACATTGGCGCGCAACATCCTGCCTGGCAAACCGTACCCACTCGGAGCGACGTGGGACGGCTCCGGGACAAACTTTTCGATCTTCTCCGAGAACGCGACCTCGGTTGAGTTGTGCCTGTTTGATGCGGAAGGCGAGAAAGAAGTTCGTCGTGTTCGCCTCCCAGAGGTGACCGCACACGTCTGGCATGGGTATCTGAGCTCAGTTGAGCCCGGCCAGCTCTACGGCTACCGCGTCGACGGACCATTCGATCCTGAGTCGGGAGCTCGCTTCAATCCCAACAAGTTGCTCATTGACCCATATGCGAAGGCGGTTCAGGGAAACGTCAACTGGGACGCGCCTGTGTTCGGATATCGCATCGGCGATGAAGCGTTGGATCTCTCAGTGGACGAAGAGGACAGTGCCTGGGGTATGCCAAAGAGCGTAGTGACCAATCCATGGTTCGATTGGGATGACGATCGGCACCCTCATACGCCATGGCACGAGTCAATCATCTACGAACTGCATGTGAAGGGTTTCACCGAGTTGAGTCCGTTTGTTCCTGATGACCTCAGGGGCACTTACGCCGGACTGAGCAGCGGTCCAGTGATCGACTATCTGCGCCGCTTGGGCGTCACGGCGGTCGAACTGCTTCCGGTGCACAAATTCCTGGATGACAAGCATCTCATCGACCGCGGCCTCCGGAACTACTGGGGCTACAACACGATCAACTATTTCTCTCCGGACAACCGCTACGCCAGCAACCCCCTGAAAGGCGCCCCGATTGCCGAATTCAAGTCGATGGTCCGTGCATTGCACCGCGCCGGCATCGAGGTCATCCTGGACGTGGTCTACAACCACACGGCCGAGGGGAGCGAGCTCGGTCCAACGCTGAGTTTCCGCGGCATCGACAATCCCTCGTATTACCGGCTATCGCCCGAGAGCCCACGCTATTACATGGACTATACCGGCACCGGCAACAGCCTCAACGTGCGTCACCCGCAAGTGCTGCAGATGATTATGGACAGCCTGCGCTATTGGATCGAGGAGATGCACGTCGACGGCTTCCGCTTCGATCTGGCGGCGACGCTTGCCCGCGAGTTGCACGACGTCGATCGGCTCTCAGCCTTTTTCGACATCATCCATCAGGACCCGGTCATCTCGCAGGCGAAACTCATCGCTGAGCCCTGGGACGTCGGAATCGGAGGCTACCAGGTCGGGAACTTCCCGGTCCTATGGACCGAGTGGAATGGCAAGTATCGCGACACTATCCGCCACTATTGGCGCGGCGATGAAGGTCATGTCGCGGAGCTTGGCTACCGCATCACTGGTAGTAGCGACCTCTACCAACCGGACGGTCGACGACCGCATGCCAGCATCAATTTCGTCACGGCGCACGATGGCTTCACCCTGCACGACCTCGTCTCCTACAACGAGAAGCACAATGACGCCAACGGCGAAGATAACCGCGACGGCACTGACGACAACATTTCGGCAAACTACGGAGCCGAAGGCCCAACGGACAACGAGGAAATCAACGACGTTCGTCAGCGACAGATGCGCAACTTCTTGGCAACACTCCTCCTGTCGCAAGGCGTCCCCATGATAAATGCCGGGGATGAGTTCGGCCGATCGCAATTCGGCAATAACAACGCCTACTGCCAGGACGACGAAATCAGCTGGCTTAATTGGTCGCTTAGCGACGAGCAGCAGTCGCTGTTCGATTTCACCCGTCGCCTCATTCAGATCCGACGCGACCATCCGACGTTCAGACGCCGCAAATTCTTCCAGGGGCGTCGCATTCGGGGCGCCGACGTGCGCGACGTCACCTGGTTCAGCCCGGAGGGTTCGGAGATGGACGAGGAACAGTGGAATTCCAACTGGGTCCATTGTCTCGGCATGCGGCTGGGTGGCGGCCCGATTGGAGATGTGGACGACAACGGAGATCCGGTCACGGACGAAACCTTCCTGGTGATTCTGAACGCGGCCACAACCCAGGTGGAGTTCACGCTGCCGACTGGAGACGCGGGTCGTCCGTGGCAGGTGATGATCGACACCAAGCTGGCCGAACAACCGACACCTCGCGCGCGCTCCGTCGAGTCACCCACCTACCTGGTCGAGCCAAGAACGCTCGTCTTGCTCCGACGCCAAGCCGAGGGGGTGACCAAGCCCAAAACACCAGCATTCTCATAGGAGCGAGAATCCGACGCAATGCTGACGGTCAAGCGACAATCGCGCCGCGACGAACAACTTAACGCACAATTCTTGACGATACGAGCCGACTAACCTGTAGACTGGAGACCATGAAAGATCCAAAGACAACCGCCGCACAGCACCAGAGAGCAATCGAGTTTCCCAAGCACGGGCGCAACCGCACCGCCATCGAAGGTGTGACGCCGGAGATCGACGGTGGCCGCTTCCCCATCAAGCGTGTCGTCGGAGACCAGGTCGTCGTCGAGGCCGATATCTTCGCGGACGGACACGACGTCGTCTCGGGAATACTGAAGTATCGAAAAGCCGGTCAAGATGAGTGGCAGGAAGTGGCGTTCGAGCCACTAGTGAACGATCGCTGGACCGCGGAGTTCACGGTCGAAGAACTTGGTCGCTACGAATACACACTCGTGGGATGGGTCAACCATCTCAAGTCCTGGCGTCGTGACATCGTCAAAAAAGTAGACGCCGCGCAGCATAACCAGGTCGATCTAGAAATTGGCGCTGGGCTCATTCTCGAAGCGTCCGAACGCGCCAACGCAGCCGATCAGAATGTTCTGCAGGTCTGGGCGCGTGAAATAATCGAGGCGGACGACCTCGCGGTTGCCACCCAGCACGCGCTCGACAATCGGCTCATGGATCTCGCGCTGGAATACCCCGACCTCCGCTTCGCCACTCAGTATCCGCTCGTGCTGAAAGTCGTCGTGGATCGCAAACGGGCCGAGTTCAGCAGCTGGTATGAGCTGTTTCCGCGCTCGACAGGTTCGGACGATATTCATGGAACGTTCAAGGACGTGGAAAAGGTGCTGCCGTACGTCGCCGGCATGGGGTTCGACGTCCTGTATCTGCCGCCCATTCATCCAATCGGCCAGAGCTTTCGCAAGGGAAAGAACAACGTCATGGACGCTCAGGCGGATGACACCGGCAGCCCTTGGGCCATCGGCGGCAAAGACGGCGGTCACAAAAGCATTCATCCCAATCTCGGGACGCTCGACGATTTCAGGCATCTGGTGACCACGGCGGCCGGCGCGGGCCTTGAGATCGCGATGGACGCCGCTTTTCAAACCTCGCCCGATCATCCGTATGTGTCGGACCACGAGGAGTGGTATCGCAAGCGACCGGATGGGACGATTCAATACGCCGAGAACCCTCCCAAGAAGTATCAGGATATCTATCCGTTCGAGTTCGAGACAGACGCCTGGCACGAGCTCTGGTCGGAGCTTCGCAGCATCTTCGAGTTTTGGATTGACCAGGGAATCCGCATCTTTCGCGTGGACAACCCACACACGAAGCCGTTCGTCTTTTGGGAGTGGGTCATCAACACGCTCAAAGACGACCACCCAGATCTGATATTCCTCTCGGAAGCCTTTACGCGCCCAAAGGTGATGTATCGGCTCGCCAAATCCGGATTCAATCAGTCCTACACGTATTTCACGTGGCGCAACGCGACATGGGAACTGCGTGACTACCTGACCGAGGTGACCAACCCGCCGGTGAGCGATATCTTTCGGCCCAATCTGTGGCCAAACACGCCGGACATCCTGAGCGAATATTTGCAGTCCGGACAGCGTTCGGCGTTCGTCGTCCGGCTCATCCTTGCAGCGACGCTCGGCGCGAGCTACGGCATATACGGCCCCGTGTTCGAGCTTCTCGAGCATCTGCCGATCGAGCCCGGACGCGAAGAGTATCTCAACTCCGAGAAATACCAGATTCGAGATTGGGATCTGGACCGCAGTGATTCGATTCGCGATCTGATCGCGCGCGTCAACGAGATCCGACGAGAAAATGCGGAGCTACAAACCAACCGCAATTTGCGTTTTCACAATGTCGATAGTCCAGCCCTCATCGCGTACAGCAAGTCCGATCCGAAATCTGGACAGACAATCCTGACTGTGGTGAACGTGGATGCCTACAACGAGCATTCAGGCTGGATAGATCTGGATCTTGAAGCGCTCGGAGTCAACGACTCACATCCGTTTCAGGTTCACGACTTGTTGACGGACGAACGCTACAGGTGGAACGGCTATCATGCGTTCGTCAGGTTGAGCCCGAACGACATCCCAGCTCACATCCTGAAGATTCGCCACCACGTGCGCACCGAACAAGACTTCGATTACTTCATGTAGTCATCGATGGGGACCGAGGAAGGGAGCGTTGCGAGCGCCATGCCGAGTTCTGGAACTGAGTCCGCGTCATTCGAGCCGAACCCCCTGTGGTACAAGGATGCCATCATCTATCAGCTTCATCCTCGCGCTTTCTTTGACAGCAACGGGGACGGCATCGGCGACTTTCGAGGCGTGACACGCAGGCTCGACTACATTCAGGATCTCGGCGTCACCGCGATCTGGATTCTTCCGTTCTACCCGTCGCCCCTACGCGATGACGGCTACGATATCGCCGATTACACCAGCGTTCACCCAGACTACGGCACCATCACCGACGTACGCCGGTTCGTGCGAGAGGCGCACCACCGCGGCCTGCGCGTCATTACCGAACTGGTGTGCAACCACACATCGGACCAGCACCCCTGGTTCCAGCGTGCGCGGCACGCGGCTCCGGGTAGCGCGGCACGCAACTACTATGTCTGGAGCGACGACCCGGAGAAATACTCCGAAGCGCGAATCATCTTCAAGGATTTCGAAAGCTCGAACTGGACCTGGGACCCGGTCGCTGAAGCTTATTATTGGCACCGCTTCTACCACCACCAGCCGGACCTAAACTTCGACAACCCACGTGTTCGCAGTTCGATCCTATCCGTCATGGATTTCTGGCTGCGGATGGGCGTCGATGGTTTACGGCTGGACGCCATTCCCTACCTCGTCGAGCGAGAAGGGACCAACTGCGAGAACCTTCCGGAAACGCACGTGGTTCTTAAGGAACTCCGTCGACACATCGACGACGGGTTCGATGATCGCATGCTTCTCGCGGAAGCCAACCAGTGGCCGGAAGATGCGGTCGCCTACTTTGGTGATGGCGACGAATGCCACATGTCATTTCATTTCCCATTGATGCCGCGCATGTTTATGGCGCTGCGCATGGAGGACCGCTACCCGATCGTCGACATCATGGCGCAGACGCCCGATATTCCGCCGACGGCGCAGTGGTCGCTCTTTCTGCGCAATCACGACGAGTTGACGCTGGAGATGGTCACCGACGAAGAACGGGACTACATGTATCGCGTCTACGCGCATGATCCGCAAATGCGCATCAACCTCGGGATTCGTCGACGACTCGCTCCGCTTCTTGGAAACAACCGACGACGCATCGAGCTCATGAACGGGCTGTTGTTTTCCCTTCCGGGCACACCAGTGATCTACTACGGCGACGAGATCGGAATGGGTGACAATATCTATCTTGGCGATAGAAATAGCGTACGTACGCCCATGCAATGGAGCGCAGACCGCAACGCTGGGTTCTCCACGGCCAGTCGACAGCGTCTCTACCTACCCATCGTCGCAGACGCTGAATATCACTACGAGACCGTCAACGTCGAAGCCCAGAACAACAACCCACACTCGCTACTGTGGTGGATGAAACGCCTCATCGCGCTGCGCAAGCGCTACCAGGCATTTGGCCGCGGTACGCTGACCTTTCTGCATCCCGACAACCGCAAGATTCTGGCGTTCGTACGCGAGTTCGAAAACGAGCGCATCCTCGTCATCGCCAACCTGTCGCGATTCGTGCAGGCGGCCGAGCTTGATCTTTCGCACTGCAAGGGCATGGTTCCAGTCGAGATCTTCGGTCAGACCGAGTTTCCGTCGATTGGTGAACTGCCATACTTCATCACCCTCGGACCACACGCGTTCTACTGGTTCTCGCTGGAGCATCCGCGCGTCGACGGCCGCGGACCGAACCAGCCAGAAGAAACCGTTCCGACGCTGGCGACGACCGGCGAGTGGGAGCACTTTCTGGTTGGACAAGGCAAGGGCAAACTCGAAGCGATTCTGCCTGACTACGTCAGTGCACGACGCTGGTTCGGCAGCAAGTCACGAAAGCAAAAGGGGATGCGCATCGTCGACACGGTGTCGATGCCCTATCCGGAAGGCGTGGCGCACATTGCCTTCGTCCAGATCGACTTTGTCGAAGGTGACTCAGAGACGTATCTGCTTCCGATCACCTATGTCTCGCAGGAGCGGGCCGACGACCTGCGCCAATGGACACCGCAGGCCATCATCGCCAACCTGAGTTCACGCATTTCCGGCGCACACGGCGCGCTGGTTGACGCATCCTATGAACCGAGCTTCGCGGTCGCGCTGCTCGACGCCGTCCGCGGTCGTCGACGGTTGCGTGGTGGAGGCGAAGTCCGCACGAATACGACTCGCGCATTGAGAACGGTCCTGCCGAACGGCAATCACGATGGCGGCGCACTTAAACCGAGCAACATCCGCGCGGAACAATCAAATTCATCGTTGACGTTCGACGAAAAGCTCATCCTGAAGCTCTACCGCCGCGTTGAGCCGGGTGTGAACCCGGATCTGGAGATTGGGCTCTACCTTACCGAGAAGAACTTCGAATACACACCGCCGGTCTGTGGTTGGCTCGAGTACCGCGGAAGAAACGGCGAATCGTCCACCATGGGTATCCTGCATGGGTACGTGCCCAATGAAGGGGACGTCTGGGCGTACACCGGTGACGTACTGCGACGCTATTACGAGCGCACCGCCGCTTCGCCGCTGGAGGCGGACCTGCCAGCCCACGTCAACGCCGCCGAGATGCTCAGCCGATCGGAAAGTCGCCCCCCAGAGGAACTCGACGACCTCTTCGAGACGTATCTCGAAGACGCGCGACTTCTCGGCGAGAGAACCGCACAAATGCATCTGATGCTGGCAAATGGGTCGGGGCCGGCATTCGTGCCAGAGCCGTTCACGACGCTGTATCAGCGCTCGATTTATCAACGTATGCGCGGCCTTTCCGGCAATATCTTCCCCGCGCTTCGGCGCAAGATTCCTCGTCTGCCTGAGGACGTCAAGGATGTCGCGACGCTGGTTGCGGACTCGGAGCAAGAGGTTGTGCGGCGCTTCCGCATGGTGATCGATCACAAGATTGGCGGCGTTCGCACTCGCTGCCATGGCGATTTCCACCTCGGTCAGGTTCTTCACACTGGACGAGACTTCTCGATCATCGACTTCGAGGGAGAACCCGCCCGAGCTCTCGGAGAACGCCGCCTCAAGCGATCGCCACTCACCGACGTGGCGGGGATGCTCCGCTCGTTCCACTATGCCGCCTACGCAACGTTCTTCGAGGCGCAACGCAGCGGTCTGATTCGTCCCGAGGATGCACCATCGCTGGATTCATGGGCGCGCTTCTGGAACCTCTGGGTGAGTACGTATTACCTCAAGGGGTACCTAAGTGAGGCCGGTATTGACTCCATTCTTCCGGACAACCAGGGCGATCTGGAAACGATGCTCGATGCCTTCGTCCTCGAGAAAGCCGTCTATGAGCTTGGCTATGAGATAAATAGCCGACCGGAGTGGGTCGCAATTCCGCTCAATGGGATTCTGCAGATCGTCGGCGACGGAGTCTGAGCCGAACGATCCGCTCCCTGGCGCGAATCCTGCCCTGAAAGAGGAGAGAACCGGGCATCGCCAATTGTGCGAACGAGGCCATGCTTTGCGTGCCATTTTGATGCGCCGAATCGACGCAGCTTGGTTGGGCAGGCAGCGGCGCTCAGCACCAGACATGGTTCCGATGCTCTCGACAACATGACAATCGATCAATCCGTTCGCACGCCGCGAGGCCCCAGTTCACAATCCGAAGGAGATGTGCCCACGTGATCATTGCCAACAGTTTATTGACGAGTGACGACGTCTACCTGTTCAACGAAGGTAACCATTTGCGCCTATATCGCCACCTCGGTTCACACCTCACCTCGGTGAACGGCGTTGAGGGGACTCAATTCGCCGTGTGGGCACCAAACGCCCGCGAGGTATCCGTTGTTGGAGACTTCAATGGCTGGAGCCGCTCTGCCGACCAACTGAGCATGCACGGCAATTCTGGCATCTGGGAGGGCTTCATCGAGGGTGTCGGCAAAGGAACGATCTACAAGTATCACATCAAGTCGCATCAGAACGGTTACGAAGTTGACAAGGCCGATCCTTTCGCAATCCACGCCGAAACGCCACCGAAGACCGGGTCGATTGTATGGGATCTGGACTATGACTGGTCGGACGACGAATGGATGACGACAAGAGGTGGCCGCAATGCGCTAGACGCGCCAATTTCGATCTACGAGATCCACCTGGGCTCGTGGATGCGCGTGCCCGAAGATGGTTTTCGCTCCATGAGCTATCGTGAGATCGCTCCCAAGTTGGTTGAGCACATCAAGCGAACCGGGTTCACCCACGTCGAATTTCTCCCGATCATGGAGCATCCCTTCTTCGGATCGTGGGGCTACCAGACGACTGGATACTTCGCGCCGAGCAGTCGCTTCGGAACGCCGCAAGACTTCATGTATCTGGTGGACTACCTGCACCAGCACGAAATCGGCGTAATTCTCGACTGGGTGCCGTCCCATTTTCCCAGCGACGAACACGGTTTGTCCTACTTTGACGGCACGCATCTGTTCGAGCACTCCGATCCCCGCCAGGGCTACCATCCTGACTGGAACAGCTACATCTTCAATTACGGACGTGATGAAGTGCGCAGCTTCTTGCTCAGCAGCGCATTGTACTGGCTCGACACCTACCATGCGGATGGGCTGCGCGTCGATGCAGTCGCATCAATGCTCTACCTGGACTACTCACGCAAGCAGGGGGAGTGGATCCCCAACAAGTTCGGTGGGCGCGAAAATCTCGATGCGATCAGCTTTCTCCAGCAATTGAACCAGGAAGTCTTCGGCCAGTATCCCGACGTGCAAACCTATGCCGAGGAGTCTACCGCGTGGCCAATGGTCTCTCGACCAATTTACGTCGGGGGGCTCGGGTTCGGCATGAAGTGGGATATGGGCTGGATGCACGACACGCTCGATTACTTCAGCAAGGACCCAATTCGTCGGCGCTACCATCACAACGAATTGACCTTTCGGCTGATCTACGCCTTCAACGAGAACTTTGTGCTGCCGCTGTCGCACGACGAGGTCGTGCATGGAAAGGGCTCGCTGATCAACAAGATGCCGGGCGACGATTGGCAGAAATTTGCCAACCTGCGTCTGCTCTACGCCATGATGTTCGCGCAGCCGGGCAAGAAGCTCCTCTTCATGGGGGATGAGATCGGTCAGTGGCATGAGTGGAACCACGACGGAAGCATCGAGTGGGATCTGCTGCAGAACCCGTTACACGAGGGTGTGCGTCGCTGGCTTGAAGATCTCAACCGGATCTATCGAGAAGACCCGGCCATGCATCAGCTGGATTTCGACCATGCAGGCTTCTCCTGGCTCGACCCGAACGACTCAGAAAACAGCGTGTTGAGCTTCACGCGCAAGGCACGAGACTCCGACGACGCCGTCGTTGCCATCTTCAACGGAACGCCGGTTCCGCGGCACGGATATCGCATCGGTGTGCCCCAAATGGGAACCTGGCAAGAGGTGTTGAACAGTGATGCCGAGCTCTATGGTGGCAGCGGCGTCGGCAACTATGGCGAGGTGGAGACGACTCCGGTTCCGTGGCACGGACAGCCCCGGTCACTCAAATTGAGTTTGCCGCCCCTTGGCGCGGTCTTTCTTCGCCACTCAGAGTGAGCACTATGAAATCAACCAGTTTGGAGCTGGGCGCTGTGAAGCGCCCGGATGGTTCGACGTCTTTTCTGATTTGGGCACCGAAGTCGACCACGGTCGAACTGCGTCTGATCGCACCATCAGACCGCGTCATCCCGATGGAGCGGGACGAGCGCGGCTACTGGTGGGTCGAGCTCGATGACGCCGTGGACGGGAGTCGCTATTTCTTTCGTCACGATGGAGTGAATGACTGGCCCGACCCGGCTTCTCGCTCACAGCCGAACGGCGTACACGGCGCATCGCAGGTCCTAGACACCACAGCGTTGCGCTGGTCAAAAGAGACCTGGTACGCGCCAGCCATCGAAGATTATGTGATCTACGAGCTGCATATCGGCACGTTCACCGAGTCTGGATCCTTCGACGAAGCAATCGATCAGCTCGATCGTTTGGTTGACCTTGGTGTGACAGCCATGGAGATCATGCCGGTGGCTGAGTTTCCGGGCGATCGCAACTGGGGCTACGACGGGGCCTTTCCGTTCGCCGCGCAATCGAGCTACGGTGGGCCACTCGGCCTCGCTCGCCTGGTCGATGCCTGCCACGATCGCGGACTCGCAGTAATACTCGACGTCGTCTACAACCACTTCGGGCCCGAGGGAGCCTATCAAGGCGCGATCGGACACTACTTCACCGAAAAATACCGCACGCCGTGGGGCGCCGCGGTAAATTTTGACGGGCCGGACTCGGCCGAGGTACGGCGGTATTTCATCGAGAGCGCCCGTTACTGGATGAGGGATCTGCACGTCGACTCGTTTCGCCTGGACGCGGTCCATGCGATTTTCGACCAGAGCGCCTACCCATTTCTACAACAATTCACTGAAGAAATTCATCGTGAGGCGCGCCGTCTTGGCCGTAGCACCTATCTTATTGCCGAGAGCGATCTCAACGATCCGCGCATGATTGAACCACCCGAGCTCGGCGGGTGTGGCTTCGACGCGCAGTGGAGCGACGATCTACACCATTCCCTTCATGCCCGCCTCACTGGCGAGCGCTGCGGTTACTACGCCGACTTCGGCGGAGTCGACGACATCAAGCGAGCCATCGAATATGGTTATGTCTACACAGGACAATATGCGCAGAGCCGCCATCGGCCTCACGGCGCTCCACCCGGCAACATCTCGCCCACGCGGTTCGTCGTTTGCTCTCAAAACCACGATCAGGTTGGCAACCGCGCAATTGGCGATCGCCTCACCGCTACGCTCGACCTAGACGAGCTCAAGTTGGCAGCCGCCGCCGTGCTCCTCTCGCCCTTCACGCCGATGCTCTTCATGGGAGAAGAATATGGTGAGTCAGCTCCCTTTCAGTACTTCACCGGCCATAGCGACCCAGACCTCATCCAGAGCGTGCGTCGCGGACGCGCCGAGGAGTTCAATGCATTCGCGTGGACTGGCGATGTACCAGACCCGCAAGATGAAGACACGTACCGGCTCTCCAAACTCGATCTCACCCAGCGTGAGGCGGACCGCGGACGCAGAGTCGAAGCCTTTTACCGGGAGCTAGCGCGATTAAGACGTGAATTGAGCTCGTTTCGTGCGCCGTCGTTCGCGAACCAGGACGTAGACATCAGTGGAGAGTCTCGGTCGACCATCGTACTGGAACGCTGGAATGTGGAAGACAGATCGGTGCTGTTGCTCAACTTCGGCGATGACGACGAGACGCGCCTGCCCGACGCGGACAGCCACTGGAAGTTGGTGCTCGACTCGACCGATGCCAAATGGGGCGGAGCACGCAGCGAAACACGCCTGAATCAGGTGTTTTCTCCCGGTGAGCTGGTGCCACTCGCACGTGTGTCAGCAGTCTTGTTTGTCAGTTCTGAGTCGGAGAACGTTCGATGACTTCGCGCGATCACCGCTTTTCGCCGGCACCGCGGTCAACCTACCGCGTGCAGCTAACGCCGTCGTTCGGATTCGCTGAGGCCCGAGCGATCGTGCCATATCTGAGGCTTTTGGGAATCAGTGACCTGTACTGTTCTCCGTTCCTGACCGCACGGCCAGGGAGCACGCACGGGTACGACGTCGTCGATCCGCTGCATTTGAACCCCGAACTCGGCGGTGAAGAAGCGTTCTTGGAGCTGAGCACGGCACTCAAAGAACACGAAATGGGGCTGCTGCTCGACATCGTACCCAACCATATGGCAGCCAGCGTGGAAAACCCGTGGTGGCTCGATGTGCTGGAGAACGGTCCGAGCTCGCCGTATGCCAGTTACTTCGACATCGAATGGGATCCAGCGTTACCTGGCGGTCTCGAAAACCGCGTGCTCTTGCCAATTCTTGGCAGTCCATACGGCGAGACGCTTGAAAATGGCGAACTCCAGATCGAAGAGGACGACACCGGCTACCACCTGCGTTTCTATGAAACGAACCTGCCGCTCGCGACCGTATCATATCTCCCGATACTTGAGGCCAGGGCGGCCGAGATTGAGCGCAGGCTCGGGTCCGGCAGTCGTGATTGGCAAGACTATGCCAAGTTGGCCCGCGAAGTCGAAAGCACGCCCCCACGTGCGGCCGATGACCCGCCTCTCGTCGAGCGACGGAGAGAAATCAGGCAGTATCTAGAATCCGAACTTCCCAGACTGCGCGCCGTTCCTACAGTTCGAGAAGAACTCAATTCCGTCATTGCGGCCATAAATGGCACTCCGGGCGTTCCCGAAAGCTTCGATACCCTCGACCGTATCGTGTCGAGCCAGGCATACCGGCTCTCGTTCTGGCAACTGGCGCGAGAACAGATCAACTATCGCCGATTTTTCGACATCAACGATCTGATCTCGATGCGCGTCGAGAACCAAGATGTTTTCGACGCCATGCACCGGCGCATCATCCAACTGGTTGACCAAGGACACGTCAGCGCGCTGCGCGTCGACCATCTGGATGGCTTGTGGGATCCTCATGGCTATCTCGATCGGCTTCAGCGCGCGCTTCCCCGTGACCGCTCAGACTCCAGCGGACGCTATGTCGTCGTGGAGAAGATCCTCGCAGAAGGCGAGAGCCTACTCGCGCAGTGGCCAATCAGTGGAACCACGGGCTACGACTTCATGAACGTACTCAATGGCTTGATGGTGGAACCGGCGGGTCTGGCCCAAATAGAGCGAGCTTATCGGGACTTTAGCGATGTCACTGAGTCGTTCTCAGAGCTCGTCCATCGCGCCAAGCTCCGTGTATTGGACGAGTCGTTCGCGGCTAATGTCGAATCGCTGAGCCAACTTCTGGGACGAATCGCGGACAGCGATCGCCACGGTCGTGATCTCACGTTCGAGTCGCTGCGCGCATCGCTCATTGAAGTGACCGCGACTCTCCCCGTATATCGCACGTACGTCAATAGCTTCGACGTTCAGGAGTCCGACCACGAGTGGATCGAGAAGGCGATCGCCCTGGCTACGACCCGCCGCCCGGATTTGCGCCATTCGCTCGTTTTCCTGCGACGAGTCCTCCTCCTCGACATACCGGCGACAATCGATCCCGATGCACGAGGCGACTGGCTGTTGTTCGTCATGCGCTGGCAACAAATGACCGGTCCCGCCATGGCCAAAGGTGACGAAGACACGGCTCTCTATCAGTTCAACCGACTCGTGTCTCTCAACGAGGTCGGCGGAAAGCCGGACTCAGAAGGCGTTTCGATCGAGGAATGGCACCGCTACAACCAACACAATCAGCAGCTGTGGCCCCAGACGTTGAACGCCACTTCGACCCACGATACGAAACGGAGCGAAGACGTTCGCGCGCGAATCGCGGTTCTGAGTGAGTTCGCGGACGACTGGATTGAAGCGGTACGTGGCTGGCAAGAGTTGAATGCCGACAAGAAGACGGTGCGCAACGGCATTCCCGTTCCGGACGCCAACATCGAGTGGCTGATCTACCAGAATTTGGTTGGCGTCTGGCCCAATGACGATGGCGTGACGCCCGACCTAATAGACCGTCTCCAGGGATATGTCACCAAGGCCATGCGTGAGGCGAAAAACCACACGAGCTGGGTGGCCGTGGACTCTGTGTACGAGACAGCAGTGCTGAACTTCGTCGAGGGCATCCTCGATATGTCGTCGTCAGAGGAGTTTTTGAACGATTTTGAGGTCTTTCAGCAACGCGTCGCTCCGGCCGGAGCCGTCAACTCGCTCACCCAACTGGTATTGAAACTCACTGCTCCGGGCATCCCTGACATCTATCGAGGAACGGAGATGTGGGATTACAGCCTGGTCGATCCGGACAATCGGCGTCCCGTCGACTATGGGCTGTTTCAGAAGCTTCTGAACGACATGACCGCCCATCCATCCGACACCGTTGAATTCGCTCGGGAATTGGCGCGAAACTGGCGCGACGGTCGCATCAAGATGTGGGTGACCCACCGTGCGCTGCAATGGCGAAACGCGCACGCAAAACTCTTCGCAGCGGGAACGTACGCACCACTCGAAGTCAGTGGCCCATCAAGCGAGGCGGTCGTCGCCTTCGCTCGTCAACTTGGAACGGAGCAAGCCCTGGTGGTCGTTCCTCGGTTGGTCGGCCGTTCGCTCGCACCAAAAGATGGCCTCACGCTCGGCTGCATGTTCGATCAAACGGAGTTGGCGCTTCCCAATGACGATGACGGGATCTGGATGAACGTGTTTACCAACGAACGATTCGAAGCAGACAAGCGCTCCACGCAGCTCAGAATGAACGTGGGTGAAACGCTCGGAACGTTCCCGGTTGGTCTGTTGGTTCGAGACAATTAAGGCGTTGGCCTGGCCGACGACAACAGCTTCAACCCGTCTCGATTGGTCGTTCGCGGCCGAATCCTTTAGAATCATGGCCGATCCTGACCAGGCGGGCCTGTAGCTCAGCGGCAGAGCAAGGGGCTCATAACCTCAAGGTCGTAGGTTCGAATCCTACCAGGCCCACCTTGATCGATACCCATTGCCGCGATGAGGAGAGCATGTTAGACTATGTACGTACGCATTGAACGGACAATGCTTGGTGATTGAACCCACAGATATCGCGCGACGTATCGCCGCCATCGCCTCTGACGCGCTGGCGACCGACATTCAGGTACTGGACATTCGGGAGCTAACGACGATCGCGGATTGCTTCGTGATCGCCTCGGCCGACAATGTGCGTCAGTTGAGAGCAATGGGAGAAACGATCGCCCGGGAACTGCGCGAGGAAGGCGTTCGGCCTGACCGACGCGAAGGCGTTCCAGAGACCGGTTGGATCGTTCTCGATTATGGCTCCGTGATTGTTCACCTGTTTACGGAAGAGCAACGTGAGCACTACCGGCTCGAGGATCTGTGGACCGACGCCCAGCGGTTGCTGGTAATTCAGTAGCGAGACGTTTCTCGAGTTTGGCACGAGGAGGAGCGTTGTGACCGCACAATCGAAATCTGGCTTCGTCCTTCCTTTCACCATCGGAACTGCGTTCGGAGTGATCGGTGGAGTGACACTGGGGGCCCTTCTCGGCCACCGGCTCTTCACGGCAATGCTTGATCTTTGGTCACTCTTCGGGCATGACACCGATCAGGAACCGCCGTTCGACCTGCTTTTGCAGTAGTGTCGAATTCGCCCGCTGTCACTCTTCCATGGGCGGTGGCGGGCTTTCCTCCAGTCGCTCGATCACTTCTTCAGGATCCGCGCCGCGTTCGAGGTCCGAGAGCGCAAGGTCGAGATCCGGGTCGAGCGGCTCACCCATCTGTGCGCTCATCTGACGCGTCCAGCGAGCGATCTCGCGCGGATCGGTGTCGTCATCGAATCCAAACGGGTTTGAGTCGAGATCTTCTCCATAGGGATCGCCGTACGGGTCGCCGCCCATGCCCATACCCATTCCCATTGGGTCGCCCATGTCGCCGAATTCGCCCATTCCCGCGGTATCTGGCTCCGGCTCGGTACGACTGCCACCGCGGCGCACCACCACGCGCGAAAAAAGTCGCTCCAGGTTCGTTCCGCCGCAAATCGGGCATTTTGGTTCGGTGACTGTCGAATACGAGCGGAAAAAGACGCTGACCTTCTTGCGGCAATCATCGCAACGATACTCATAGATTGGCACGTCATGGTCTCCTTGAAAGTTCGGTGATTGGAGCCTCGAGGTGTCTCCGGTTGATCCGCGCCAGCAGCGCCAGTAACACGACCCCAACGATCCCGGCACCAACCAATGCGAAGAATTTCAGCTCAGGTTTCGGTATGAAGAGTGAGGCCCCGCCCAGCAACGCAGACAGACCGGTAAACAACAGCACGATCTGCCGTTGAGTCCAGCCCAGATCGAGCAGGCGATGATGCAGGTGTCCGCGATCTGCCTTGAGCGGTGAACGTCCGTTGAGGACGCGATAGACGATCACCCAGGCAACGTCGAGAATCGGGATCCACAGTGCGAGCAGCGCGGTAGCGATCTTGGCGCCTCCAATGATGGATATTACGGCCAGAGTGAATCCGAGGAACATCGCGCCAACATCCCCCATAATTATCTTGGCGGGATGCCAGTTGTAGGGCAGAAAGCCGATCACTGCCCCTCCAAGCGCGGCCGGAAGAATTGAAATCGTGAATTGTGGATCACCGGCCGGACGAAAGAAGGTGTGGAAGAACAATACGGCGGCGGCCACGAGCGTCACGCTGCCGGCCAGGCCGTCGAGACCATCGATCCAATTGAGCGTGTTCATCGCCCCGACGATCCAGAATAGGGTAAACCCGATCGCGATCAGGAGCGGAAGATGAATGATTCCGCCAAACGGGTTATTGAACTGATCGATAACCAGCCCATGACTCTCGCCGCGAAGTCTCGGCACGATGATGATCGCGGCTGCTGCGATCTGCCAGATGAGCTTGACCTTCGGTGAGACGCCTACGATGTCGTCGACCAGCATGACCGCAACGATCAGCACCGCGCCGACGAGCAGCAAGGTGATGCGTTCGACCTCGATTGGATAGCGCTCAACCGGAAGCCAGAAGCTCAGCCCCACGGCCGAAACGAACGCGATGAACATCGCCAGCCCGCCGATGCGCGGCAAAGGCGTCGTGTGGACGTGGCGTTCTTCAGTCGGCTCTGACACCAAACCCAGCTGATGTGCCAGTCGAATCAGGGTCGGGAGCAGCGAACTCGTGACGATCGCCGCCAGACACGCGATGAGAATGGCGATGACCGCGTGAGTCAGCACGACTGTTGAGCTCCAATGATCATTCAGTCATCGCCCATCGCGGCCGCGGCGGGACGCACGCCCGGTAGCGGCAAACTCGAAACCAGCTCCGCAACTTCCGCACGCGCCGATTCTTTGACGTTGTCGTCGTCCGGCGATCGCAGCACTTTCGCGATGAGGCGTCCGGTCGCGCGCATGTCGTCGGGGCCAAAGCCGCGTGTCGTCATTGCGGGAGACCCGAGGCGAACACCCGTCGTCTGGGTTGGAGGACGCTGGTCTCCTGGGATCGCATTCTTGTTGGCCGTGATGCCCACTTCATCGAGCACTCGCTCCGCTTTTCGACCACTCATATCGAGGGTCGTAAGGTCGACAAGCATTAGATGGTTGTCGGTTCCACCGGAGACGATTCTCAATCCCTCAGCCTGGATCGTCTCAGCCAGCGCTTGGGCATTTTCCAGAACACGCTCGATATAGGTTCGATACGCGGGAGTGAGTGCCTCACCGAGCGCTACAGCCTTACCGGCAATGACGTGCATCAGCGGGCCACCCTGCATTCCAGGGAAGAGCGTCTTATCGATCCCCTTGCCATGCTCAGCGTCCGACATGATCATGCCGCCGCGCGGCCCACGCAATGTCTTGTGGGTCGTGGTGGTCGTGATGTGCGCATTGCCGATCGACGTCGGGTGAAGCCCGACCGCCACCATGCCGGCGATGTGCGCGATATCGGCCATCAGAACGGCGCCGACCTCGTCCGCGATCTCGCGGAACTTGGCGAAATCGATCAACCGAGAGTAGGCACTGGCGCCGGCAATGATCATCTTGGGACGAACTTCATGAGCCGCCGAACGCACGCGGTCGAAGTCGATCTGCTCAGTCTCTGGATTGAGCTCATAGAAGTGTGCGTCGAAGAATCTTCCTGAGAAATTGACTTTGAGTCCGTGTGTTAAGTGCCCACCTTGGTTCAGGCTCAACCCGAGAATGCGATCGCCGGGATCCAACACCGAGAACATGGCGGCCATATTCGCCTGTGCGCCGGAATGCGGCTGTACGTTGACGTGCTCGGCGCCAAAGAGCTGTTTCGCGCGCTCAATCGCCAGGGTTTCAACCTGATCGACGCAGCCACATCCGCCATAATAGCGCTTCCCCGGATAGCCTTCGGCGTATTTGTTGGTCAGAACTGAGCCGACGGCCTGCATGACAGCGGCGCTCGTGAAATTCTCAGATGCGATGAGTTCAATAGTGTTGACCTGTCGGTCCTGCTCGCACTCAATGATCCGCGCCACGTCGGGGTCCGAAGACCGGAGAAGATCCATAGGGCGTTCCTTTCCAAGGTCTGGTTCGCATTGCTTGAGCATGTTCGCAGCGAGTGTAACATAGCCAATTCCGTGGTCTACTCGCGCGGATTTCGCCCCTTGAGCCGGATCACGATCGGTGTGCCCGTGAAGCCATATTCCCTACGCAGGGTATTCTCGAGATACCGGCGATACGAGAAGTGGACGTTCTGTGGCGCATTGCAGAAGAAGATGAACGTGGGCGGTTCGGTCGCGGCCTGAGTCACGTAATAGATCTTCACCCATTTGTTGGGTTTGGTCGGCGGCGCGTGCCGAATGATGACGTCACGTAACAGACGGTTCAGATCTCCGGTTGGGATTCGCTTGCTGCGTTCGGTCAAGACGCTTAACGCGAGATCCATGATTTGACCAACACGTTGGCCCGTCAACGCCGATGTAAAGACGATGGGTGCATACGGAACGAATTCGAACTCCTCCTGAGCCTTTTCGATGAATTCGTTCATGGTTTTGTCGTTCTTCTCGACGAGATCCCATTTGTTCACCACCAGGATGACGCCTTTGCTCCGCTCCACGATGTATCCCGCCACATGCTGGTCCTGGGCGGTAAACGGTTCGGTCGCATCGAGCACCAGGACGGCTACATCGCAACGCTCGATGGCGCGAAACGAACGGAGCACGCTGAATTTCTCAATGCCTTGATCGATGCGGCCACGTCGCCGAATTCCCGCGGTGTCGATCATCTTCAGTCGCTGACCGGCCCAGGTGATTTCCGTGTCGATCGCATCACGGGTGGTTCCAGGCTCGTCCGACACGATGTGGCGCGAGTCGCCCAGAAGCGAGTTGAGAATGGCAGATTTTCCGACGTTTGGCCGGCCGACAATGGCAATGCTCGGTAGTTCAGGTTCATTTGCAGCACCCTCGTAAGGAGGCAGTGCGTCAACCAAGCGGTCGAGCAGATCACCCACTCCGACGCCGTGCAGCGCGGAGACCGGCAGCGGCTCCCCGAGGCCAAGTTCGTAGAAATCGACCGCCGCATCCTGGCGCACACGAGATTCACTCTTATTTGCGACCACCAGGACGGGCAAGTTGCTGCGTCGAACCAGGTCCGCGACCTCGTAGTCTCCGGCCGTAACGCCAACCTCGCCGTCGACCAACAACAACAACAGATCCGCCTCTTCTAGCGCGAAGAGTGCCTGGCGTTGAGTCGCCATTGAGATTTCGGACGAGCTTGAGTTGGCGATCTCCTGCTCGGCCTGAAGGCCACCGGTGTCGACTACATCGAACGGAACGCCGTTCCAGTCCGCCTCTGCGTACATGCGGTCGCGCGTCGTTCCCGCGACGTCCTCGACGATGGCACGGCGTTCTTCAATGATGCGGTTAAAGAGTGTGGACTTGCCGACATTCGGCCGCCCAATAATTGCAACCAGCGGTTTGCGCATGTTCAGAATCTCTCAATCAAGTCGTGATGCAAGTGCAAATTCAATGCGATTCATAGTATGGCGTCAATTGGCCCAGAAGCGGCGGTTTGCAGCGCGGCCGTCTCAACTCATCAAATGTCGCACGTCAACGTCCAGCCGGTTAAGACAAATGGAGCGGGCTCGCAGCCCGCTCTCCGGCTTTCAATCAATTGTTCCGCATCCAGCAAGGTTTGACCAACCTCAGGCAGACTCGCGACGTGCTTGCGGAATTTGCGCGGTCTAGTGGCCGCCCTGTTCTTCGGCGAATGCAGTGTAGACTTTGGAATCCATCAAATTGCCGACTTCAGACGGGTCGCTCAACTTGATCTTGACGAGCCACGCCTTATCGTACGGTGATGAATTCACGAGCTCGGGGGAGTCAACCACTTGCTGGTTGGCCTCCAGTACCTCACCACTCAGCGGCGTGTAAATGTCAGATGCTGCCTTCACCGACTCGATGACGCCCAGCGGTTCACCCTGCGTGATGCTTGAACCGGGCTCGGGTAGCTCGAGATAGGTAATGTCACCGAGCTCGTTCTGAGCAAAGTCACTAACGCCGATGACTGCCTCACCGCCGTCAACCTTGGCCCACTCGTGGCTCTTCGTGAAATACAGTCCGTCAGGAATCTCCGTCATTGTATTTGGCCTCCTCTTCACCCGGCTGAACTGCCGGCAATTACCGTTTGTAAAATGGAGTGCGGATTTGTTCCGCCTCAACCGCCTTGCCGCGAATCATGATCTGTAGCGGCTTCCCGACACCGGCATATGACTTGTCGATCAGCGCCAGACCAATATTCTCGCCGAGCGTCGGAGACGATGTTCCGCTGGTAACGAACCCGACGTTCTTTCCATCAACTTGCACATCATAGTGAGCGCGGGGAACCCCGCCGCGAGCGACCATCTTGAAGCCGACGAGGCGACGGGAGACGCCCTCATCCTTTTGCTTTGCGAGCGCATCGCGGCCGATAAAATCGCCTTTGTCCAGCTTCACCGCCCAGGACAGGCCGGCTTCGAGCGGGGTAATCGACTCGGAAAGTTCATTGCCGTACAGTGCCATTTTGGCTTCGAGGCGCAGCGTGTCGCGGGCACCCAGGCCGATCGGCTTGATTCCGTCCTCTTCGCCTACTTCGAGCAGCTTGTTCCAGATTCCGAGGACCTGCTCGATTGGGCAATAGATTTCGAAGCCGTCCTCACCGGTATATCCGGTTCGCGCGATCATGCACGGCACCTGATTCACGGTCGTTTCGATGGCGCTGAAGTACTCGACATCAGCGAGCTCGCCGTCCGTGATACGCTGCAGGATTTCCTCGGCGAGCGGGCCCTGAATGGCGATCATCCCGGTTACACCGGAAACATCCTCCACCGAGACGTCCAGCTCAGAGCGGTTCTTGCGCTGTTCCTGCATCCAGGCGATGTCTCGTTCTGCATTGGATGCATTGACCACGACGAAGTAACCGTCTCCGTCCGGTCGACGGTAGACGATGATGTCGTCGATGGGGCACCCAGTCGGCAGAAGCAGCATAGAGTACTGCGCCTGGCCCGGTTCAAGCTTGGAAACGTCATTGGTTGTGATGTATTGCAGGAATGACAGAGCGTCGTCGCCACGAATGTCGACTTGCCCCATGTGACCTAAATCGAACAGTCCAGCCTTGTGACGCACCGTGTTGTGCTCGTCGATGATGCCGGTGAATTGAACCGGCATATACCAACCGGCAAACTCCACCATGCGTCCACCGAGCTCTTCGTGTCTCTCAGAAAGCGGTGTCCTCTTTGGATCAGACACGCGCCGATCTCCTTCCCGAAGTCGCGATCAAACCGACCGATTGTAAGGATCGGCCGGTCAACTCGTCAACCTCGGATTATGCTGTTCCGACGCGCTCGAAGGAAAGCTTGTCCATCTCCATCTGCACGGGAACCGGATAGACGCCTGTCAAGCAGGCGGTGCAGAAGCGATTGCTGGGCAAATCGATGGCGCGTAACAGGCCCTCGAGGCTGAGATATTTGATCGAATCAGCGCCGATAACCTGGCCTATCTCCTCGACAGATTTGTTGGCCGCGATGAGCTCGTCTCGGCGAGCCATGTCGACGCCAAGGTAACAAGGCCACATGATCGGTGGAGCGTGCACCCGCATGTGCACCTCGCGCGCGCCGTTCTGGCGCAGGAGGTCGACGATCGGGCGGCTCGTCGTGCCACGAACGATCGTGTCGTCGACAAGAATCACCCGTTTGCCTTCCAGCACTTCCGGCAACGCGTTGAGCTTGAGCTTGACACCCTGTTCGCGCAAACGCTGGTCGGGCTGAATGAAGGTGCGACCGATGTAGCGATTCTTGATCAAGCCTTCAGCATAGGGGATACCGGACGCCTGCGAATAACCGATGGCGGCTGGGACACCTGAATCCGGAACAGGAATGACGACGTCCGCGTCAAAAGGATCCTCGCGCCAGAGTTCGGCCCCCATTCGTTGGCGAGCCAGATGAAGGCGCCGTCCCATCAATTCACTATCTGGTCGAGCAAAATAAATGAATTCGAAGATGCAGGTGGCCTGTTTGCCGTCCCAGTCTTCCATCTTGTAACTGTGAAGACCGTCGGAGTCGACGACCACGATTTCGCCCGGGTCGATGTCGCGTTCAAACGTCGCCCCGATAGTCGCCAGCGCGCAGGTCTCGGAGGCGATGACCCAGCCGTCCTCTCCGATGCGGCCAATCGAGAGGGGACGAATGCCCTTGGGGTCGCGCACGCCAACCAACGCGTCCTTCGTCAAGATCGCCAGGCTATAGGCGCCGAGAAACCGAGCCATGGCGGAGCGCACGCGCGCCGCGAGATTGGCACCATGACTCTGTGCGATGGCCCACGTGAGTGCTTCGGTGTCGGTCGATCCTTCGAAAACGACGCCATGCTCGATCAGATCGCGGCGCAAGATGGCGCTGTTCACCAGGTTGCCGTTGTGGGCAACCGCGACCGCACCAGAATCACCTTCGACCAGAAACGGTCCTGCATTCTTGGCCTGGCTCGAGCCGGTCGTGGAATAGCGGGTGTGTCCAACGGCGATGTGTCCGGTGAGTCGTGAGAGGTCATCTTCGGAGAAGGCGGTGTTGACGAGGCCCATGCGCGTGTGGATTCGGAGACGCTGACCGTCGGCTGTGGCGATTCCCGCGCTCTCCTGGCCACGATGCTGGAGGGCGTAGAGGCCAAAGAAGGTCAGTCGGGCAACGTCCTCATGCGGCGCGTAGACCCCAAAGACGCCACACTCTTCGCGAGGTTCGTCGAACGGCATCAGGGGCTGCCCTTCCTTAATCAATTCGTTTCCAAACCAAGTCTATCACGCCTCGATCACGTGTTCGGCGGGCTCTCCTTGACGTCGAGAGCGGAGTTCCATGATTCGCGAAGGCTCTCCAATGAGAGATCGACTGCACCGGCTATGACGAAGGTTGATCCGCCGACGTCCCCAAGTCGCGCATACGGCACTTTGTTTTGCTCAAATAGCTCCTCGAGGTCAGCGTCTTTGCCGGACGCTGGCTGCAGCAGAACCCGGGACGCCGACTCTCCGAACAATGTCTGATCGAACCGGTTGCCATTGACCTCGAATAGGTCGCTCAGATCGAAGCTGCCGCCGATCGAACCGCCAATGCAGCTCTCAGCCAGGGCCACGGCGACGCCACCTTCGGAGCAATCATGGGCCGCGACCACCAGGCGCTCGCGGATCGCTCGACGCGTCGTGTCCTGCACGTTGAGCTCGAGGTCGAGCTCGACAGCGGGCGGCGCACCGGCAGTCTTGTCATGAATTCGGGACAGGTATTCGCTGCCTCCCAGCACTGCCGTCATGGAGCCAATGAGATAGACCGGGCCATCGGAGTGGAACGCCGAACCGGTGTGGAGGCTGACATCATCAAGCACACCCACGCCACCAATCGTCGGAGTCGGCAGGATCGCGTCTGAACCGGTCTGGTTGTAGAGACTGACGTTGCCGCTAACCACCGGCGCTTCCAACGCGCGGCAGCCCGCCGCCATTCCTTCGACCGCGTTTTGAAGCTGATAGTAGACCTCGGCGCGCTCCGGATTGCCGAAGTTCAGGCAGTTGGTAAAGGCGACCGTCTCACCTCCCACACAGGCGATGTTGCGCGCCGCTTCGACCACCGCATGTAGACCGCCGAGATACGGATCGAGATAGCAATAGCGCGGATTGCAATCGGTCTTCATCGCCAACCCGCGATTGGTCCCCTTGATTCGAATCACCGCGGCGTCCCCCTTCCCGGGTCCGACCACGGTGTTGGTCATAATGGTCGAGTCATAGGTCCGCGTGACCGGCAGGCGGCTGCCGATATTCGGTGAGGAGAGGAGTCGCTTCAACGCATCTTCTGCGGATGTCGCACCCGACGAACCGAGGTCTGGAAGCGACGTTGGATCGAACGCACGTAGTTCCGCGATCAATCCGGACTCAATGCCGTCGCGAACGTACGTCGGGCATTCGTCGGTCAGCAACGTCGCGGGAATCTCGGCGACGACCTGTCCGTCGTCGAGAACGCGCACGATGCCGTCGTCGGTTACGCGTCCGATGACGTCCGAATGCAGATCCCAGTGGTCGAATACCGCTCGAACCTCATCGAGGCCCTCCTGCGTGACGATGACGAGCATGCGTTCCTGGCTCTCGGAGAGCATGATTTCGTACGGGGTCATGCCCGACTCGCGCCGCGAGACGTGCGCCACGTCGATCTCGATGCCGAGCCCGCCGCGGCTGGCGCTCTCGACCGTCGAACTCGTCAGCCCGGCCGCTCCCAGGTCCTGCATGGCGACGACGTGTTCGGAATTGAGCACTTCGAGGCACGCCTCAAGCAAGAGCTTCTCGAGAAACGGGTTGCCAACTTGAACGACACCGCGGTGCGACTTTTCCGGATCGTCAACCGATGCGAACGTGGCGCCATGAATGCCGTCACGGCCGGTGTCAGCGCCAACCAGCAGCACCAAATTTCCAACGCCGGAAGCTATGGCACGCATCAAATCGTCGCGCTTGGCGACGCCGACGCACATGGCGTTGACGAGCGGGTTCCCGGAATACGACCGGTCAAAAAAGATGTCGCCCGCCACGGTCGGGATGCCGAGACAGTTGCCGTATCCACCGATCCCGCCGACCACGCCGCTGAAGAGGTAACGATTGCGCTGCTCGGTCAATGGGCCGAAGCGCAGCGAATCGAGAATCGCCACCGGGCGCGCACCCATGGTGAAAATGTCTCGCACGATTCCGCCGACACCTGTGGCCGCACCTTCGTACGGTTCGACCGCTGATGGGTGATTGTGTGACTCGATCTTGAAGACGGCGACGAGCCCGTCGCCGATGTCGACCGCACCAGCGTTCTCTCCCGGCCCCTGAGCTATGCGCGGTCCTTCGGTTGGAAGGAGCCGCAACAACGGACGCGAGTTCTTGTAGCCGCAGTGCTCGCTCCACATCGCCCCGAACATGCCGAGCTCGACTTCATTGGGTGCGCGGCCAAGCTTTTCGACCACGAGATCGTATTCGTCTCTCGTCAACGCGACTTCTGCCAGAACCTCGGGCGTGATCTCCACCAATTTCGCAATCCTCATATGAACGTTAGGCGTCTAGCCCGCGGCAGCAGCCAGTCCTGCTTCGAGAACCGAGGAGAGTACTTTCAACCCGTCGTCACTACCGATGAGTGCGTCGAACGCCCGTTCTGGATGCGGCATGAGACCGACCACGTTGCGGGCCTCATTGCAGATCCCGGCGATCGCATTCGCCGATCCGTTGGGGTTGAATTCAGGGTCACGATGTCCTTGTGGATCGGTGTAACGGAATACGACTTGACCGTTGGCTTCGAGCCGCTCGAGCGTTTCGTCATCCGCGAAATAGCGCCCCTCGCCGTGTGCAATCGGCAACGTGAGCACGGTGCCATCGTCGATCTTAGACGTCCAGGGCGTGTCGCTGCGCTCTACCCGGGTGTGCACCCACATTGACCGAAACTGGAGCGAACCGTTCGGCAGCAGCGCGCCGGGCAGCAGACCAGCCTCGGTTAGCACTTGAAAACCGTTACACATACCAAGAATCGGCCCGCCCTTTTTGGCAAATTCGGCTACCGATTCCATTACCGGCGCGAAACGCGCGATGGCACCCGCTCGCAAGTAGTCGCCGTACGAAAATCCCCCGGGGATCAGCAGGCAGTCAAAGCGGCTCAAGTCCGTCTCGCGATACCAGACCGCCTCAACTGGCTGACCCAGCCCCATCTCGATGCCCTTCAGCGCGTCATGGTCGCCATTGCTTCCGGGAAACGTAATCACCGCGAATCGCATGCGCACCTCACTCCAATCGATCGGCCGCGTCGGCCTCGAGCGTGAAGCGATATTGTTCGATGACCGGGTTCGCCAGAAGTTTGTCACACATCTGGGTCACGCGCTCTTCCGCAGCGGCCGAATCGGCGCCGTCCACCCACACCTGAATGAATTTTCCGGCACGCACTGCATCGACCTCGTCGTACCCGAGCATATGGAGCCCGTCACGGATAGCCAGGCCCTGCGGGTCATTTACCACCGGCTTGAGCGTCACGTAGACATCTGCTCGCCAGCGCTTGGTTCCGTTTCCAGGTGAACTCGACAACGGCCATCTCCTCCAACTTATAAAAGCGGGAACAATGGTTGCCCCGTGATGCGTTCGTACGCATCCATGTACTTCCGCGACGTCGCCTCGGCGACCTCATCCGGCAGCGCCGGCGCGGGTGGCTCGCGATCCCAGCCGGACGATGTAAGCCAATCGCGCACGAACTGCTTGTCGAACGACGGCTGTGCCGACCCCGGCGAAAATCGCTCAGCGTCCCAGAATCGCGAACTGTCCGGCGTCAGTGCTTCGTCGATCAGCGTGACTTCGCCACCGATCAAGCCAAACTCAAACTTGGTGTCGGCGATGATGACGCCCTTGCCAACCGCATGGGATTCGGCCTCTGAATAGAGCGCGATGGTGCGGTCTTTCAACGTGGTGGCGAGTTCGACCCCGACCGTGCTGCACATCTGCTCGAACGAGATGTTTATGTCATGTCCGGAGCTCGATTTCGTGGCCGGTGTGAAGATCGGATGCGGCAATTTAGCGCTTTCGACTAAGCCGGAGGGCAACTTGAGTCCCGCTACTTCGCCGGAATTTCGGTACTCGGCCCAGGCGGAACCGGAGAGATAGCCGCGCGCCACGCACTCGATGTCGACTCGCTCAGCTTTGCGCACGATCATCGATCGCCCCTGAAACGAGTCAAGCTTCGATCTCAACTGCTGCGGCAGACTGTTCACGTCGGTCGAAATCAGGTGATTCGGAACGATGTCGCCCAACTTCCCAAACCAGAAGCGCGATAGTTGAGTCAGCACGATCCCCTTGTTCGGGATACCTGTCGGGAGAATTGAGTCGTAGGCCGAAACGCGATCAGTCGCGATCATAAGCAGCCGGTCACCGAGATCGAATGTCTCCCGGACCTTGCCGCGACTGAACAGCGGCAGCCCTGGAATATCGATGTGGTCGGTCAGAACTGGCATGCGGACCTCTTATCCCGCCGAAACCGGCGCTGGCACGTCCAGGCCCAGTCGCTTGAACGTGGCATCAATGTGTTTCAGGTGGTGGCTGACGTCGAACGCGTCCTCAATCTGCTCGTCGCTGAGCCGCGAGCGGACCTCGGAGTTTTCGCGCAACAGCTCTCGCAAGTGCGTTCCGCTGTCCCACGCCTCGTGCGCCGAGTGCTGCACCACGCGGTACGCCTGTTGGCGGTCCATTCCAGATTCGACCAAGGCCAGGAGCAGCCGCTGCGAGAAGATGGCGCCATATGTCGCGTTCAGGTTGGCCAGCATGCGCTCAGGGTAGACCGTCCAGCCACTCACGATCTCTGTCATGAGACCGAGCATATAGTCGAGCAGGATGAATGCGTCCGGGAAAGTCACGCGTTCGGCCGAGCTGTTGCTGATGTCGCGTTCGTGCCACAAGGTGACATTCTCGAGCGCGGTCACGGCATACCCGCGGACCAGGCGAGCCAGTCCGCTTACTCGCTCGCTCTCGTGCGGATTCCGCTTATGTGGCATGGCCGAGGAGCCCTGATTGCCTGGATCGAACGGCTCTTCCAACTCGCGAACTTCAGTCCGCTGCAGATGGCGGATCTCCGTCGCGAACTTATCCAGCGACGACGCCAGCAATGCCAACTCCCCGATAACGTGTGCATGCCGATCGCGCTGAATGATTTGTGTCGATACGGCGTCGACGTTGAGATCGAGACCAGCGCAAACGTCCTCCTCAAGGTCCGGCGGCACGTTGGCATGTGTCCCGACCGCGCCCGAGATCTTGCCGACGCGAATGTCCTCGCGGGCCGCCTCGAGCCGAACGCGATGTCGTCGCAGCTCGTCGTACCAGACCGAAAGCTTGAACCCAAAGGTGATCGGTTCGGCATGCACGCCATGCGTGCGCCCGATCATCACGGTCCCTTTGTGCGCCACCGCTTCTTTTCCGACCGCATCGATGAAGTGATCAACGTCGTCAACCAGCAGATCGAGACCCTGAACAATTTGCATCGCCATCGCGGTGTCGATCACGTCGGAGCTCGTCAGGCCGAGATGAATGAAGCGGGCGTCTTCTCCAACCGTCTCACCCATCGCCCGCAGGAAGGCGATGACGTCGTGGTCAGTCTCTTTCTCGATCTCTTTCATACGTTCGAGATTGCAACTCGCTCCGCGAATCTTGGTCATCGCATCCGCTGGGATGGTGCCCCGTTTGGCCCATGCTTCTGCTACTGCGATCTCGACCTTCACCCAGAGATCGATCTTGTTGCGCTCACTCCAAATGCGTCCCATCTCCGGGCGTGTATAGCGATCAATCACGCAACAACTCCTAGCTCACCAAAACGGGCGCGCCCGCTTGTGCGCCCTCGCGAATCGCGGATATCGGCACCGCCGCGGCCATGCAATTCTGCGGATCACGGGAAGACGGCGCGGAGACCCGCAAGTAGTTACGGGTCAAACGACCCCACACGGTTTCACCGAACAGGATGTCGTTGTGCGCCTGCTCTCGCCGCGCTTCGGTCTTATGACCAAGCTGAGTCGAAATGGACTCGCTCCGCAGTTCATCGGCGATCTCGCGCAGCCGCGCCGAACGCCGCGCACTCACCCGGCGAAGCACCTGATCCGGCACGGTTGCGGTTACCGTGTCACGGCGGGCCGAAAACGGAAAGACGTGATTCTTCGAGAGCGCCATCTCGCGCACGAATTCACAGGTTTCACTGAATTCCTTGTCGGTCTCTCCGGTAAACCCGACAATGACGTCAGTGGTGATTGCGATGTCTGGAATCTCGTGCCGCAAGTGGCGAACTGAGCGGCGAATCGGCTGCAGGTTGTAGCAGCGCTTCATGCGGCGCAGCACCGCCGAGCTTCCGCTTTGCAGCGCCATGTGAAGATACGGCGCCATGCGCGGCCGCTTCAAAATGGAAATGAATCGTTCGTCGATTTCATGCGGACCGACCGACGTCACACTCCGCCGTTCAACGGCCAGTCGATCGAAAATGCACGCCAAAAGATCCGCCAACCGAAGAGTTTGATCGCCACGCGGCCATTTGTAGCTGCCCACCTGTGTGCCAGTCATCACGACTTCGCGGCAACCATTGTCAACGGCGCGCTGCACGTCTGCGACGTCCGCCTGATCGGCGAGCCCCACCTCAGACAGACCTGCGTTGCGCAGATCTCTCCTGATCTCTTCTTCATCGTTTTGGTTGAGTTTGCATCCGAGGGTACATATGGCGAACCGCGGCCGAGGCCGCGAGGAATCGGAGCGCTCGATCAGACGATTTGGTGCTTTCATTGTCCCAATCGCGCAAGCAGGTTCGCCAACACGCTAATTATACATGTCCGGCCAAGTCTGACACTGCTCATATCCATTGTCCGTACGTCGGGATGCAACCGGACACGCGGGACGTGAAAAGTACTTTTGAAGGTTGAAACAGAGCACTCGCGGGGCTATAGTGACACCGGAGTCAGTTGGACTGACTCGGCGGGAAAAGGCGAATTCGAATTAATGAGCGCCCGGGCTTGTCGTTGGGGGCGGCAAGTTGACGCGGAGGAGACTGAGCGAACCATTCGGCGGGTAGTCTCCCGGCTGGCACGGTCGTAACGATCATCCTAAAGACGTCGAGTAATCGACGGGACAAGCGGTGATCGACGTGCGAAACCTCTCACTGATTTCCCGCCAAGCTAAAGAATGAGTCGACACAGATTTGTGCCGGGCATAAACCTTGCCTTCGCGGTGTCTGCACCGCGACGCAGAACGTTGCTACGTGCTCGGCTGTGCGGGAAAGGGATTTCCTATGTGTGGGATCTTTGGATATGTCGGCGTGAATCAGCCGGGCGGCGCCATGATTCTGGATGCGCTGCGCAAGCTTGAATATCGCGGCTATGACTCATGGGGAGTAGCCGTCGGTGCCAATGGGCACATCGACGTCGCCAAGCGCGCCGGTCGCATTGGTGACGCGACGGCGTCGCTGCCGGACGCGCAGATCGGCTTTGGGCACACGCGCTGGGCAACCCACGGCGGCGTGACCGACGCAAACGCCCATCCACATCTTGATTGCACCGGTCGCTTCGCGGTCATCCACAACGGAATCATCGAAAACTACAAGACAACCAAGGATCGACTGGTTGCGGCCGGTCACCAATTTCACAGCGAGACCGATACGGAGATCGTGGCACACCTGGTGGAGGAGCAATTCAACGCGAATCCACGAGAAGACCTGGTCGATACGGTTCGGCAGGTCTTCGGCCAGCTTCGCGGTCTCAACGCCATCATCGTCATGGACAACGTGACCCACAAGCTCGTGGCAGCCAAGAACGTCTCACCGCTTGTTCTGGGGCGAGGAGAAGATTCGTTCTATCTCGCGTCCGACGCGATCGCGTTGGTTGGTCACGCGACAGCCATTCACTATCTCGAAGACGGTCAAGTTGCTTGTTTGTCGTCCGATGGTGTCACGCTTTGGTCGGCAGCCACCGGTGAGCGGCAAGAGCCCGACTTTCAACCGTTGACGCTCAGCGAGGCGGATACCTCCCTTGGCGGCTACCCACACTTCATGATTAAAGAGATCCACGAGCAACCGGGAGTGCTGCGCCGCATCGGCATGGAATACGCGGAGCCTGCTAAAGAGCTCGCCGCGCTCATCCGCGAGTCATATGGTTCCTTCCTGGTCGGTAGCGGCACCGCCAGCTACGCGGCCCTGTCGGGCTCCTACCTCTTCTCCCGAATCGCTCGACGGCACGTCAACTTCACGGTCGGTTCCGAGTTCAAATACCAGGAGCATTTCATTACCGATCGCAGTTTGGTGATTGCACTTTCTCAAAGCGGAGAGACCGCCGACGTCATCGAGAGCGTGCTGGCCGCCAAGAAACGTGGTGCCAAAATTGCGGCGTTGGTGAATGTATCAGGCTCGACGCTCGACCGGCTTGCCGACTTCAGCATCCCCCTTGGTGCCGGACCTGAGCAGTGTGTTCTGTCCACGAAAGCCTATACCGCAAAGCTCGCAATCTTGCTCATGGTGGCACACGAGCTGAATGGCAGCATGCATGTTGCCCGAGAGCTCCTGTGGCGGGCCGTGGATGGAGTCGAGCAAGCGATCGCACCGTTGTCCGTGGACCGCATCAGTGCAATCGCTACATCGATCGTTGAACGCGAGCATTGCTTCATCATCGGTCGCGGACTCTCGTACCCCACGGCTCTCGAAGCCGCGTTGAAGATTAAGGAAGTAAGCTACATGCACGCCGAAGGGTTCGCCGGCGGGGAACTGAAGCATGGAGTCATCGCGCTCGTCGACAAGGGCATGCCTTCAATCGTCTTCTCGCCACTCGACGAGACTCGCGACGACATCCTCTCCGGCGCCATGGAGATGCGTAGCCGCGGCGGTTACATCATCGGTGTATCGCCGGAAACGGATCACATCTTTGACGTACATGTACCCGTGGCCGACGTCGGAGACGCATCGCCGATCCTCAACGTGGTTCCGGCGCAATTACTTGGATACCAGCTGGCGCTACTGCGTGGGTACGACCCGGACAAGCCTCGCAATCTCGCCAAGAGCGTGACGGTGAAGTAGACGTGACGAGACTTCTCGATACCCATTGCCACCTCGATCTCGATCGGTTCGAACCCGATCTGGACGAGGTCATCAAACGAGCCTGGGCCGCGGGTGTTGAGACGATGATCGTCATTGGATTCGATCCAGATCGCTGGGAGTCCGGCGCCAACCTGTGCGACAGGTACGCCGGACTCCATCTCGCTGTTGGACTTCATCCCACCGAAGCCGAACGATACAGTGACGAGCTCGAGTCGCGGATCCGCGCCGCGGCGAAAGAGCACGACGCCGTGGCGATCGGTGAGACCGGCCTCGACTACCACTGGAAAGCAGATAGCGCCGCTGTCCAGAAGGAAGCCTTTGCGCGGCAAATCGCGTTGGCCAAGGAACTCGACATCCCCTTCGTCGTGCATCAGCGCGATGCCGGTGCAGACGCGCTTGATGTGCTTCGGGCGTCCGGACCACCGCATCGGGGTGTCATGCACTGCTTCACCTCAGGTACGACGTATCTTCACGACTGCCTCGATCTCGGGCTGCATATCGGCCTCGGTGGAGCGGTCACGTTCCGCAAGCTCAAAGACCTGCATGAATCGGTGCGGGTTGCTCCGCTCGACCGCATCTTGCTTGAAACCGATGCTCCATTCATGACTCCGAGCCCGCACCGAGGCGAGCGCAACGAGCCAAGCTACCTCACGTTCATCGTCGAGCGAATTGCCGATCTTCGTAAAGTCTCGGTTGCTGAGATCGCTAACGCGACGACGAAGAATGCGCTGGATCTGTTCAGACTCCCCGCACTGGAATCTCGTCTTGGTGCCGAGGTCGCCTGATGCGAGTCGTGCTGGCGTCGAGCAACCGCGGCAAAGTGCGCGAACTGCAACGGATGCTCCCAGATTGGGTCGAAATCGTCACCGCAGACGACGCCGACGTCACCTTGCCGGACGAGACCGGTGAAACGTTTCTCGACAACGCCCTGCTCAAAGCGAAAGCAGCCGCGAGTCAGTCAGGTCTGGTCGCCATCGCCGACGATTCGGGACTCGAAGTCGACGCGCTCGACGGCAGGCCTGGAGTGCGATCGGCTCGTTTCGCCGACGAGAATGCGAGCGATGCCGAAAACAATGCGCTTCTGCTCGCGCTGCTGCGGGATGTCCAGCCAGACCGGCGCACGGCGCGGTTCCGGTCCGTTGTGGCCGCGGTGGCTCCAGGCGGCGCTGAGCTCCACGACGAGGGCGCGGCCGAGGGCCAAATCCTCGCCGGACCTCGAGGCTCCGAAGGATTCGGCTACGATCCACTCTTTCTTCCGCACGGACTAGAGCGAACGTTCGCGGAACTCACTCTTGACCAGAAGAATGAAATAAGTCATCGTGGGAAAGCATTTCACAACATAGCTGGTCGACTCGTGGCATTCCTCGAGGAATATCAATCGAATCAACGTGCTGGGGTCAGCGACTCCAAATGAACACCAGGGTGAAAACAATGACCGACGTTCAGTCCCTCGAAGCAGCAAGAATCACGCGAAAGACCGCCCGCACTACATCACTCCCGCTCGTGGCAGTGGCCGGTGTGCGCGGCAAGTCAACGATCGTTTGGCTGTTGAACGAAATGTTGAGCGCCGCCGGTCGATCAGTCGGCGTCTGGTCGAGCACCGGTGTCTACGTTAATGGAGCGCGGCAACCCGGCGAGCTTGGACCATGGAGTCACGTCCTCAGCTCGGCTCAGTCTGGCGAGCTCGACGTGGCCGTTCAGGAGCTCGAAACACCGCTCGTCACCGGCGTCGGACTACCAGAACACATCTATCCGCTGGCGGCCATCTCGACACTCTGCGGCAACAATGAAGAATGCTTGATCAGCCCCGAAGCGAGTCAAGGCGCCGTGGCACAATCCATCGTCGCTCGCGCCGTTCGGCCTGATGGCCTGCTCATATTGAACGGGGATGACCACGCGGTCCTGGAAGCTGCGGAACATACTTCCGCCGAAGTCGTCCTCTTCGCCCTGCATCACGGCAACCCCGCTCTCAAACGGCATTTGAATAGCGGTGGTGCCGCCGTCTGGGTGCGAGATGGACATGTCGTTGTCGGCACGCGCTCCATCAACCGGCACGTATTGGACGTCACTGAAGCGCACTTCACCCTTGACGGTGCACTGACGTTTCAGGTGCAGAATCTTCTCTGTGCCGTCGCGCTGGCGGTTGGGCTCGACATCCCCGATACCGCAATTCGCGAGGCGCTGAGACGATTCTCACCTGATCCCATTCGCTTGCCAGGCAGCTGCAACATCTTCCAGGTCGGAAATGCCACCATCGTGATAGATTCAGCTCGCCAGGTCTGGACCCTGCGTTCATTGACGCGCGGCATCCGTCATCAACACCACCGTCGCATGATTACGGTTGCGGGCTGTTTTCCGCACCTCCCGGACTACCAGGTCATCGAAGCCGGGCGCTTGCTGGGTCGATTGGGCGGAGCGGTCATCCTGCACGCGGAAGAAATCCACCGCGCAAATATCGACCTGATGATTGACGGCATCGCACAGAATGAGATTCCTCCTCTCGTCCTCTCAATGCCTGATGAGCAAGAGGCCATTTCGCATGCCATGCGCATGATCGGCGACGGAAGCCTGTGTCTTCTCGTGACCGACGACATTGATCAGGCTGTATCCGCTGTGCAACGTCAGCGCTGATCGCTCAACACTCGACCACATACGCGACTTATCATTGCCTGTGAGAGCGGCTCGTGCGCACCCGAGCCGCGTAGATGACACGTGCTGAATACTCAGCGCGTCGAACAGAGGGAGGTGGCTATGGCCAATCGCGAAATCGAGGTCGGTTCGGCGGTCAGCCGGCGTGGAGACTACTCATATGGGTCGATTCGCGTTCTGGACCTGCCAACCGGTGGACACGAAGAGATCCCAGTAGTCATCGCACAGGGCCTCGACGACGGCCCGACTGTCTGGGTGACGGCCAACATTCACGGGGGCGAACTGACCGGCATCGCCAGCTTGCATACGGTCCTGACTGACGATCTGCCCAGGCGGTTGCGCGGGACGTTCATCGCACTCCCCACCATTAACCCGGCGGGCCTTCAGGTCATGCAGCGCTACCCATATTACGAAGCGAAAGATCCAAATCGGGTCTGGCCAGGCTTCAAAAAGAGCGATACGGCCAGCATTCCACCGGCGATCTACCAGCAGGTGGCCCAGCAGATCTTCGATGCCGTCATGGCAACCAAACCGGATTGCCTGCTCGACCTGCATAACGCGTCCATCGACTCCATTCCATTCACCATTCGAGACCGAGTGCTTCACGCTCCTGACGCGGATGAATCGGGCAAAGCGGCGGCAAGCGACCTCGCCGATCGGCTCGACTGGCTTGCGCGAACGTTTGGACTGTCACTCGTCAACGAGTCACCCTCCGCCAAGTACGTCGATCTTGCGTTACATCGCTCGGTCGCGGGTAGCATGGTGAATACCGCCGGCATCCCCTCACTGACGCTGGAGCTTGGCATGGGAATGGCAATCGATCATGCCGCGGTAAAGGCGGGCGCCAAAGGCATCATCAACGTGCTGCGCGGCTACGGCATGCTCGACGGCGAACCGGACCCAATCGCAGAGGTGCCGGTCATCGACCTCGGTTTTCCGGTACGCCGCGATGACTCGGCACGAGCGCCGGTTTCGGGCATCCTCCAGTCGGCCATCCGCTCCGGGCAGCCGTTCAGCGCCGGAGATTTGCTGGCTCGCATGGTGGACATTTACGGTCGTCCGATCGAAGGTGGCGAAATCGTGGCCAAAGCCGACGGTTGGATCATCGGCTGGAGCAACGGAATCGCGAAATATCGCGGCCAATCGTTGGCGTCGTTGGCGGTGCGGGACGATGAACCGTTGATCGGCCCGCAACCAGACTGATCGAAGTGTTCGCGGCACGCATAAGTCCTGGAGCACAGTCGAGACTAGTTGAGCGAGATGATCTATCGGAGGGTCGGTGACGATGAATAATGCCGAGCTCGCCGAGCGGCTCAAGACCTTCGCCAATCTCATCGAGATCAAAGGTGAGAATAGCTTTCGCGTCAGCGCGTTCCGCAGAGCCGGAGACCTGGTCGAAGATCTCGAACGACCAGTCGCCGAACTGGTCTCCGAGGGAACGCTGACCGACGTTCAAGGCATCGGTCCGGGTATCGCGGCTGCCCTAACCGAAATGGTCGAAACCGGCCAGTTCGCGGCCATGGACGAAGTCATGGACGTTGTTCCCAGCACGCTGCTCACCATGCTCGACATCCCGGGGGTCGGCCCGAAGACCGTGGCCCGCTTTTACCGTGAGCTGGGGATCACCGACTTGATGCAACTCGACGCCGCCGCGCAGCGAGGTGACATTCGGGCACTCAAGGGATTCGGAGCGCGCCAGGAAGAGCGCATCGTGAAGGGGATCGCGTTCCTGAACAAGCGCACAGGCCGCTTGTCGATCGGAACGGCGCTGCCCGCGGCGGAGTTGGCGGCCCGGATCATCTCGGATGCCTGCGGCTGCAACGTGTCAGTGGCTGGCAGCACACGGCGCATGTGCGAGACGGTCGGCAACATCGACCTCGTTGCCGCCACCGACGATGCCGAATCGGTTGCCCATGCGGTTAAGCCCTTCGTCCCAGACGTGTCCATGACCGGCGGGGATGTCGTGATTGGCGAGCACGATTGCGGAGTCGACATCCGAATAATGGTGTCGTCGCCGGAACGGTTCGGCACAGAATTGGCGCGATGGACTGGGTCGCGCGCGTTTGTCGATGCTCTGATCAGTGAAGCTAACGGTGAGCTTCCGGCAGCGGAATCCGAAGAAGAATTGTTCGCCAAGCTGGGAGTCGACTTCATACCTCCGGAGCTTCGTGAGGATCCAGATATCATCTGTTTGGCTCGTGCCCACGAGCTGCCGGAACTCATATCGCTTGCCGACATACGAGGCGATCTGCACCTGCACTCCGATTGGAGCGACGGCCACGGCACCATCGAGCAGATGGCGACCGAGGCACGTTTGCTCGGCTACGAATACCTGAGCATCGCAGACCACTCGGGTGGACTTGCCATCGCTCGCGGACTCAATGCCGAGCGCCTGCGTGAGCAGCGTACGGAGATTGAGCGCGTAAACGAGCTCGTGCCTGAGGTTCGACTCCTGCGGGCCAGTGAAGTCGAAGTTCATCCCGACGGGTCGCTCGATTTTCCTGACGAGGTCCTCGCCGAGCTCGATCTGGTGGTCGCGTCACTTCACTCGGCACTCAGTCGCACCACCGACGAGTTGACCGAGCGCATTGTGAAGGTGATCCGCAACCCCCACGTCGATATCATCGCCCATCCGACCGGACGCATCATCGAACGACGACCGGGCGGCACGTATCACTGGGAGACCGTCTTCAAAGCCGCGCGGGAGACGGGAACGGCGATCGAAATCAACGCCAATCCAGCGCGATTGGATATGAGCGACGAGGTAGCCCGCGAGGCACGACTTGCCGGGGTGACGATCTCGATCGACACCGATGCCCACGACGTGAACTCGCTTCACCTAATGCGATATGGGATCGGGCTCGCTCGAAGGGCGGCGATTGGTCCCAAAGAAGTGATCAACACGCGCCCGCTCAAGCAGCTTCTTGAGTGGCTAAGCCGTTAGGCGCTGTTCCGACGGTTGACGAAACTCCTCGCGCTCGCTGATGTCTACGGCTTCAGCACCGATCAAGTCCGCCAGCGCGGCAAACACGTCGTCGCACCAATCGACGCCGAATCCCGCCGTCAAGTCCGCCTTCATCGCCCCCGCGCTGACGTGCAAAATCACCCGATCGTCTCCGGGAAATTCGTCGAACAGCTCACGCAATCGGTGCATCGTCTGAATATCGCGATCGAAGTCCGGAGACGCAAGGAGATGCAGATGAATCTCACGCACGCGGACCGGAACTGGCTTTTCGGTCGACATACGCTGCACTTTGGTCGCGATGAGCTGGACGCGGTCGTTGCGGTTGTCGACGCGCGCGGTCACCCGCACAACGGAATCTTCGGCGACCAGTTCTGATGACGCTTCGAACACATCCGGGAAGAGAACGGCTTCGATTGAGCCCGACTGATCCTCGAGTTCGCAGATGGCCATCTGTCGGTTCTTCTTGGTCGTGATGCGTCGCACACTCGAGATGAGCACGATGCAATCGATCTGCTCGCCGACCGTATCGTCATCAATCTCAGCCAGCTGCACGAACCCGCCGTCACGGATCATGCGCATTAGATCGTTCAACGGATGGGAGCTGAGGTAAAAGCCCAGCAGCTCCTTCTCCCACGTCAAGAGAGTCTTGGGCGGAAGATTGACGTCCGCAAGAGCAGGCATCGCGATGGCCGGGCTCTCGACCTGCAACGACGAGAACATGTCGACCTGACCGCGTTTAGCCGCCTTTTGGCGGGATTGCGCGGCATTGATAGCGGGCTCCAGCGCCTCCAGCAATGCGCCGCGATTTCCCAAACAGTCGAGTGCTCCGCATTTGATCAGGCTCTCCGCCACGCGCCGATTGACCTGCGACCAATCGACGGTGTCACAAAATTCCTCGAAGTTGGCGAACTGCTTGCTCGGCAGGGAATCGCGCGCTTCGATGATGGACTGAACCGCGCCTTCGCCCACGTTCTTGACTGTGGAGAGTCCGAAACGAATTCCGGACGCATCGACATCCAGGTCTTCAACCACGAAATCGACGTGGCTGCGGTTGATGTCTGGTGGCAGCACACGGATCCCAAGCTTGGCACATTCGGAAGCCGCCGCCGCGACCCGACTGGCAGTTCCCGACGGATGGCTCGACGCCAATCGGAAGACCGCGGTCATGTACTCCGGTGCGTAGTTCGCCTTGAGATAGGCCGTTTGATAGGAGATCAATCCGTAACAGGTGGCGTGTGCTTTATTGAAGGCATAGCCTGCAAACGGCTCAATTAAATTGAAGATGATCTCGGCATCTTCTTTTGTGTAGCCTTTTGACTCCGCCCCGGCGAAGAAATTCTCACGCTCCGCCGCCATCTTCTCTGGGATCTTCTTGCCCATAGCCTTACGCATGATGTCGGCTTGGCCGAGCGTGTAACCGGCAAACTTCTGCGCAATCAGGAGCACCTGATCTTGATAGACGATGACGCCGTACGTCTCGTCAAGAATTGACGCCAGATCCTGATGGGGATAGCGGATCGGCTCCTCGCCATGCTTGGCACGGCAATAGGTCGGGATGTGCTGCATCGGACCAGGCCGGTAGAGTGCGACCATGGCGGCAAGCTCGGCGATCGAACCGGGGCGGAGCTCGCGAATGTAGCGACGCATACCCGCGCTCTCCAGCTGGAAGACACCAAACGTCTCGCCATTGGAGAGCATCTCGAAGGTTTTGGCGTCCTCCTCCGGCAACCGCTTCGGATCGATCTCTACGCCGTGCCGCTCACGAATAATCTCGACGGCTTCACCAAGGATGGTCAAATTGGCCAGCCCCAGGAAGTCCATTTTGAGCAAGCCGATTTCGGCGACCGTCTCCATGGTGAATTGCGTGGTGGGAAGAGCCCCCTCTTCCTGACGCGACGGACGCTGCAGAGGCAAGTGATCGACAAGCGGATCGGCCGAGATCACCACACCCGCCGCGTGCGTTCCGGCGTGGCGCGAAATGCCTTCGAGCTGCTTGGCGTTGTCAATCAGCCCGCGCGATCGATCATCCTGCTCGTAGAGGGCACGAAGCTCGTTACTCTCAGTCAATGCGCGATCGATCGACATGTTGAGCGTCTGCGGAATCAGCCGCGCGATGCGGTCAACGTCGCCGTAGGCCCAGCCCATGGCGCGCCCGACATCACGCAGCGACGCTTTCGCGCCCATCGTCCCGAAGGTGATGATCTGCGCCACACGGTCGTGGCCGTACTTCTTAGCCACGTAATCGATGACTTCACCGCGCCGGTTGTCGGCGAAGTCCATGTCGATGTCAGGCATCTCACGGCGCTCGAGGTTGAGGAAGCGCTCGAATACCAGCCGGTTAGCAAGCGGATCGATATCGGTGATCTCGAGACAGTAGAGGACGATGCTCGCCGCTGCGCTGCCGCGCACTCCGAAGGGGATCCGGCTGTCGCGCGCGAATTGGGCAAAATCTCGCACGATGAGCATGTAGCTGGAGAAACCGGTCTTCTCGATGACGTCGAGCTCGTAGTTCAGGCGATCCCGAACTTCGTCCGTCAGCTCGGCATAGCGTTGCTTGACCCCCGTCCAACACAAGTTGACCAGGTGCTCGTGCGCCGTGACGCCGTCAGGGATGCCTGGATCGGGCAGGTGCAGACGACCGAACTCCATGTCGACGTTGCAGCGCTCGGCAATGGCAATGGTATTTTCAAGCGCTTCCGGGACGTCGCCGAAGATGCGCCACATCTCATCTGGACTCTTGAAGTAGAGCTGATCGGATTCCATTCTCAAGCGCTTTGGATCGTCCAGCGTGGTGTTGGTTTGCACGCAGACGAGCAGCTCTTGCGCCGCGGCATCCTCACGATTGACGTAGTGGACGTCGTTGGTCGCGACGAGAGGCAGCTCTAGCTTGCGCGCCACTTCGATCAACTGCGGGTTGGTCTGACGTTGCCCGTCGATCCCATGATCCTGAATTTCAATGTAGAAGTGCTTCGGCCCGAACATGTCGCGCAACGCCGTGGCCATGCGCACGGCCTCTTCATCTTTGCCGTTCAGGAAGTTGTTGGCCACCGGACCGCCGAGACAGGCGGACGTTGCGATCACGCCGTCGCGAAGCTCGTTGAGGATGTCCAGGTCAACGCGGGGCTTGTAATAGAACCCGTCGAGGCTGGCTCGGCTGGCAAGCTTGAGCAAGTTGTTATAGCCGCGCTCATTCTCTGCGAGCAGCAACAAGTGGTACGAGCTCTTGTCACGATCGGAGATGGTGTTGGGCGCGAGATAGGCCTCGATACCAAGGATCGGATGCAGATCGTTGGCCTTGGCCGCTTTGAACCAATCAACGACTCCGTACATGACGCCGTGGTCGGTGATGGCCAAATGCTTCATCCCGTATTCGCGCGCTCGCGTCATGTAATCGTCAATGCGTCCCATGCCGTCGAGCAACGAAAACTCGGTGTGAAGGTGCAAGTGCGCGAATTGACGCACGGCACGCCACTCCTCCCATTAACTTCGGTCAAGACCTCGTCAGCGACTGTCAGCGACCGCGTACTACGGTGTCCGTACAGCGCCCACCATTATTAACCGGTTCGTCGAATCCGGTCAATGCCCATGCCACGGTGCGCTCTCACACCGGTGCAGGCACTTAGAAGAATAATCGCGTCAGTCGGCCGCGATGGAGTCTGGTGTCGTTCCCGGGCCGGTCGGCCACCCCTGAGCGGCCAGACGCGCTTGGCGGACGACGAGCTGCAGCATCTGTCGAACATCGTGCCGCACGGCTTCCGGAACGTCGCGACTCTGCAGCAGCCGAAAGACCTCGGTGAGGATCGGCTCTTCAGCAAGCAAACTCTCAACGCGCTGAGGCATGAAGCCAGCTGACGCCAACAGATTATCTCGCTCGGCGGCCACCAGACCCAGCGCGTCGGCGAACTTGACGACCGCGTCGCGCGTTGGCATGCGATGGCCACTCTCAAGTCGACTCACGTAGCTGTGATCAAAGCCGGATGATTCGGCAAGTCGGCTCTGCGAAATCCGCGCGCCCTCGCGATACTGCTTGAGAAGTTGAGCGAACCCCAGATCAGTGAACCCGTCGGTGACGTCCATGTGCGCCTCCACAACACGCCGTTCGCCAGTAGCGAACGAACACTCTTCCTCATTGGCACCAGTATACGTACAGCGTGCCAATCTGTCAAGCGTTATCCACGTTATCCACATTCAGTTGTCAACATAGCATGATCGCGACAGGTAACTGACTAAAAGGCGCCAGAACATGATTGCGGTGCGGTACTGCTGGGAAACGGTGCTATACTCGTTGAGTTGAGTTGCCGCATGGCGACACCGCAAAAGCGGAATTGGAGCCCCTATCAGTGCCCGACGAAGCGGTCAAATCCGACAGACAGGTACCCCTCGTCGACCTTCCCGCTCGAACACTCATCGCTCAGGTCGCTGACCCTTCCCATAATTCAGGTGGTGGAGTTGCCGCCGGACTGACGCTTGCCGCGGCCGCGGCGTCCGCCGAGCTGGTTTTGAAGCTCGCCTCTCGCAGGAAGTCGCTGGCTGCTGAACGTCCGCGCATCGACCCGCTGCTGTCATCGATCGCCGCCCACCGCGCTTCTTTTGAAGAGGCCGCCGATAGAGATGTGGCTGCCTTCAGTCGTCTGGTCGAAGCGCAACGAGACGCCAAAGGTCTCAAGGAGCCACAACCCGAAGCCGCCGCAAAATCACTTCAGCATGCGTACGTACATGCGGCGAGTGTTCCGTTGGGGTTTGCCGAAGAGGGCCTGGCGTTCATGCGCGCCGTGGAGGTGAGCCTAGAGTTCGCGTCACGATTTACGATTAGCGACCTGGGAGCCGCCGCGGCTCTCGCGCGTGGTGCGATAGACGCCGCGCTCCTCACCGTGCGAGCGAATCTCGCCTACGTCGAGGATGGCGGGGGCGCAGAGCTGAAACGCAAGGCGGCTGCGATCCAGGTGGAAGCTGCGGGGTTGGCCGAGCGCGTCGTCGCGCGCGCTCAGGAGACGATCACTCAACGGACGAAAGAGAGCTGATCGGTGGCCAGACTTCTTGAGGGCAAACCGGTCGCGCGTGAGATACTGGATTGCGTGCGTGACGAAATCGAGCAACTCGTCACGCGACACGGACAGGTTCCCGGACTCACCGTCGTGCAGATCGGAAGCGATCCCGGCTCTATCGCGTATGCACGCGCTATTCGACGGTCAGCGAAGAGCGTGCACATTCCATTCACGCTGCTTGAACTGCCGCAAGATATGGGCGCCGGAGATTGTCGCTCGACCGTGGAGCGGCTCAACAGCGACCCTGAAGTTGCCGGGATCATGGTGCTTCAACCTCTCCCTCGGCACATCCCGAAAAGCCTCACCGCTGAGGTCGTCGATCCACTCAAAGACGTCGATGGAGTCACCTTGACCAACGTCGGTCGGCTCGAAGCCGGAACGGCCTGCCTCGTTCCGAGCACACCGCAGGGTGGCATCGAGATCCTCAACCACTACGACATTCCGATTTCAGGTCGTCACGCCGTGGTGGTCGGACGCAGCCCGGTGGTGGGAAAACCATTGGCGACGATGTTACTCAGGTTGGACGCAACGGTGACCATTTGCCACAGTCGCACGCCCGACCTGAGTACGTACACGAAGTTGGCGGACATCGTTGCGCTGGCAGTCGGACGGGCTGGACTGCTCACTTCGGAGATGATCAACCCTGACGCGACCATCCTCGATTTCGGGGTGAACGTTCATGATGGCGTGATGGTCGGAGACGCCGATCCCGCCATCCAGAGCGTGGTCGGGGCCTTGACTCCGGTGCCCGGAGGGACCGGCGTGGTCACGAACGCAGTGCTCATGCGCAACACGCTGACGGCCATCAAATCGATCCTGAATTAGTTGTCCGCAACTGAACGAACCAACCAGACTGATAGATTGACGACGCGAGGGAGAGGAGCGTTATCCGGTGCTGAGCGATAGTGAGATCGCCGCGAGTGTTGAACCGACGCCGATTGCTGAAATCGCCGCCGAACTGGGTCTGACGCCGAACGAGGTCGAACTGCACGGCCCCTACAAGGCCAAGATCAATCTGAGCGCGTTGCAGCGACTCAAGGACAAACCCAACGGCAAATACGTCGACGTGACAGCCATCACGCCCACGCCACTTGGCGAAGGAAAAACCACGGTCACGGTTGGTCTTGGACAGGCGCTGGCGGAGATCGGCATGAAGTCGCTCGTTGCAGTGCGGCAGCCATCGCTCGGCCCGGTCTTCGGCATCAAGGGTGGCGCCGCAGGCGGTGGCTACTCTCAGATCATTCCAATGTCGGATCTCAACCTTCATCTCACCGGCGATTCCCACGCGGTCACCGCGGCTCACAATCTCCTTTCCGCCTTTTTGGACAACTCCATCTTTCACGGCAATCCGCTCGACATCGATTTGAAGACCGTCGAATGGGGCCGCGTGCTGGATATGAATGATCGCTCGCTTCGCGACATCGTGATTGGGCTCGGGGCTGGAAACGGCGTGCCGCGTGAGACGCGCTTCGACATCACCGCGGCGTCGGAAGTGATGGCGATCCTGGCTCTTGCGACCTCCTATCGTGACCTGCGAGAGCGTCTCGGTCGCATCGTCGTCGCGCAGAATCGGGACAAGAAACCGGTCACGGCGGAAGACGTGGGAGCGGCCGGAGCCATGGCTGCGCTCCTGGTCGATGCACTGAAACCAAATTTGCTGCAGACACTGGAACATTCGGCAGCGCTGGTCCACGCCGGGCCTTTCGGCAACATCGCTCACGGAAACAGCTCGATTCTGGCGGATCGCATTGGCCTGAAGCTGGCTGACATCCTCGTAACCGAGTCTGGCTTCGGGGCGGACCTGGGCGCGGAGAAATTCTTCGACATCAAGTGTCGGGTGAGCGGATTGAAGCCGGACGCGGCTGTCCTCGTTGCGACGATTCGCGCGCTCAAGGCACACAGCGGTCGCTATAAGATCGTCCCTGGTCGCCCCCTCGACCCCGGATTGACTGAGGAGAACATCGAGGCGCTACGCGAGGGAATCCCCAATCTCGAGAAGCAGATCGAGAATGTGCGCAAGTTTGGTGTCCCAGTTGTTGTTTCGATCAACCTGTTCCCGACCGACACTCCAGCCGAGATCGAACTGGTCCGCCAGACCGCGCTGAAGGCGGGTGCGCTGGACGCCGTGCCTACCAATATCTTCGCCGAGGGCGGCAAAGGCGGCGTCGATCTGGCTCGTGCGGTGGTGAAGGCGACCGAACAGCCATCGAATTACCATCCGCTCTACGGACTCGATATCCCCATCAAGGCGAAGATTGAAACGATAGCTCGCGAAGTGTACGGAGCCGGCAACATCGTCTATCTTCCGGCCGCGGAGCGATCGATCCGCTTGTACACGCGTTTGGGATACGACAACTTGCCGGTCTGCGTGGCCAAGACGCATCTTTCGCTCAGTGCCGATCCTTCGTTGCTAGCCCGTCCAGAGGGCTTTGAACTGACTGTGCGCGAAGTGCGGTTGTCTGCCGGCGCGGGATTCATCTATCCGATTCTGGGAGAGATGCGGACCATGCCCGGATTGGGGAGTAAACCAGGCGGTCTCAATGTCGATATTGACGACGAGGGCAACATCATCGGACTTTTCTAAGTCCGAAAACGACGCCGCGGGAAGCACGATGCCAGCAACGTGCGTCGTTCCAATAATATGTCTGACGCCACCAAAGTACTGCGCCAGTGTCTGACGTTGCCGCCGCATTCTTCATCTGGCTGCCGACGGCGACGGTTGTGCCCTTCGCCGTCAGCAAGCTCACCGGCTCCGAATGGAGAGGGGCGTTTATTGAAGCCTCTCTCTTTGCGGCGCTGGGCTTGCTCATTTACCCGACCATGCTCGCGCTGATGACCGCGCGCTTCGTGCATCTCTCGTCGCCGACTCCGCTCTTCATCGGTGGATATGTCCTCTCTGCCCTGAGTCTCCTCTACTTTCGACGTCGCTCACGCGGTCCGCAGCGTTTTCGCCGCCCCTGACTGCGATGGCGCCGACCAGACATGAATCAGCGGTAAATGAGCGCGCTCTGTAGGGCAGTGGTCTGCCTTCGCGACGCGACGACCTTCTCCACGACAGCGCTACCAGGCCAAATACAACCGGCCCTGGCGTTGCAAGAGTGTACGGACGAATAGTCCGTACACTATGGCAACGGAAAATTGGTTCGTTTCGCCCGTGCGGGTATTGGTGGCATCAGAACAATAAACCATCACGATGCAACGTCCGCAGGGGCGTTGGACGCGTGCCATCCGGCGGATGATCCTGAGCACGAACAACGGCGTACGTACGCAGCTACGCTAAAGGATGATGTCTGCGACGAAGGTGCGACCCGTTCGAACTCTAGTGGCGTCCGACCACGACGATCGCGGCCGCGCCGATGAGGAAGACAACTGAGGTGACGACGACCAAACCTCGCTGCGCCAGTCGTCGACGCGCTGCTGAGCTCGCATAATCCTCGATCGCGACCCACACACCGCTGGCTCCGTGCGCCAATGCGCTAAGCAGAAGCAATCCATCCCACACCAACCAGACCGTCGACGCCCATCGTCGAGCGATGAAGCTGGTGCCAGTGTCAGACACGTCGGAGATGATGTGAGTCATGGCGAAGTGCCCAAGAACGAGGACTGAAAGCAGCACGCCGGTAACACGAACCAAGACCCATGCGACCAACCGGCCTCGTGTCGCCACAGCGCGAGGCTGTCGGTCGTAAACCACCGGTTGGCGGAAACGTCCCTCACCCAGCGATGGCGCCGTCATGCGAACACCGGCTTCAGAATGACCACGCTTCCGGCGACGCCCAGCAGAACGGTCGCCGCGGCGCTGACGACCAGGACTCGTCGCGACGTGTTGATGCTGAGGTCGCCAAGGTCGATGGCCAGAATTCGCAGGCCGTTAAGCGTGTGGAACAGAATCGCCAGGAGCAGTCCGCACTCGAACAGGCGCATTATTCCGTTGCCGTAGATACTGTGCACCTGATTGAAGAGTCGATCCGATGCCGCATAGAGGCTGACGTCGAGCACATGCAAGCACAGAAACGCGAAGATCGCGAAGCCGCTTACCCGATGAGCATAGAAGACCCAGCGATCGATCTCGGATCGTTGCTCCACCCGGCCGGACAGCATCCGTCCCACCAGGCGCCCATTGATCGCCACGCCTTTTCCTGTGCGCACCGCTCCGACAACGACGACAGCCGAATAAACCACGATCGCACCCATAACCAACGTCAGTCCTGCCAAAAAGGCAGCCTGAGCGACGGTCACAGCCGTGCCCCGAGCTCGGCAGCGTCCTCGGGCGTCATCCGATTCAACTCGATCGGTTGATACGATACGGAGAATTCATGCTCGCCTGATCGTCGCAGAAGAATGCTCTTGAGCCAGCTATCATTCGACTCTGGAAAATCGGACCGATAATGCGCCCCGCGAGATTCCTCACGCAGAAGAGCCGACTCGACGATGGTGCGTGCCACCTCGATCTGATTCACCACATCCAGCGCTTCCTGCCAGCCAAAATTGACCTCAACGGGTCCAGGCACCGACGCACGCGTTGCCCGCTCGCTCAGATCCTCCAGCCGTTCTCGCGCTCTTTGGAGCCCTTCACGTGTGCGCACGACACCGCAGTCTTCCCACATCAATTCTTTGAGCTCACGAGTCAATGCAAATGGGGAGGGGCCGCCCGCGCACTGCAGCGGACGATACGCTCGGTTGATGGACGCTTGAATTGACTCAGTATCCGGCGTCATCAGTGGCCGCTCACTCGCCATCACAGACGCCACGTCGCCCGCGCGAGCGCCGAAAACCGTCGACTCTGCCACGCCGTTGCCGCCCAGACGGTTGGCGCCATGCACACCACCGGAGTCCTCTCCGGCTACCAACAAACCGTGCAGCTCCGTGCGGCAATCGACGTCGATGACGACGCCTCCCATGTGAAAGTGTGCCGTGGGCGACACATCGATCGGCTCGCGCGCAAGGTCTCGGCCGATAAGTCTGGTCCTGGCGACCATGCCAGGAAACCGTCGCTCAACCTCATCGGCGCCAAGATGCGAGATGTCGATGCGTACTCCGCCAGCCTTGGTGCCTCTGCCCGCCATGATTTCGAGATAGCTGGAACGCGAGACGACGTCTCGCGTGGCGCGCTCCAGGTTGATCGGGTCGTATTCCTGCATATAGCGCTCACCGAGGCCATTCAGCAAATAGGCACCCGCTCCGCGCAGCCCTTCTTCCAGCACCGATCCAGTCAGCCGCGAATCTCCCGCCAGCAATCCGGTTGGGTGAAACTGCAACATCTCCATTTCGCGAACCGGCAGGCCCGCCCGCAGGCACATGGCCACTCCATCACCCGTCTTTTCACGGGCCGGTGCAGCGATACGAAACATGGTCGCAGATCCGCCGGTTGCCATCACGACGATCCGCGCCTGTAGCACGGCCACGGAGCCGGTGCGGATGTCGAGCAGGGAGACTCCGGCCAACTCGCCATTCGTGTCGAGCAAGAGATCGAGCGCGCGAACGTCCTCGAATTCGCTCGGCAGAATGCGGAACATCTGATCGCGCAGGCGACCCATGATCTCGATGCCGGTCAAATCCCCGCGGTGCACGGTACGATCGAACGATTGACCAGCAAAAGCCTTCTGGTGGATGTGCCCGTCCTCGCGCCGATCGAAAAAGCAGCCGACGCGTGTCTCGAGTTCATGGATTACACGTGGCGCGTCATTGACGAGAGTCCAGGCCAGCTCCTGATCGTTGAGGAACGCTCCCCCCTTGAGCGTGTCGTAGAAGTGGAGGTCAACCGAATCGTGTGGGTCGAGCACCGCGTTGTAGCCGCCCTGAACCATCCGTGTGCAGCCGGAGCGTCCAACCGCACCTTTGCTGACGATCGCAATCTTCAAGTCGGGCGCACGATCGGCCACATGAAGCGCGCACATCAACCCGGCGCCGCCGCTTCCGATGATGGCAACATCTGTTTGAATTATGTCCACTTCTTTAGCTCTGGGCACCGGGAATCCCCTCCAGCGCCATTCTGCGCAACGTGCGAATGGCTCCAGCCGGGTCGAGACCCTTGGGACACATGGCGGTACAGGCGTGGATGTAGCGGCAGCGCCAGGCCCCGTCATCGCCGGTCACTGCTTTCAGCCGCTCGGTGCGAGCTGCATCTCGGGAGTCCGCGATCAACGTTAGCGCCCTGTTGAGTGCGGCCGGGCCGATGAAATCGCGACGGGCATCGGCAATGCCACAACCGGAATAACACGCTCCACAATTGATGCAGTCAAGTTGCGGATCAATCGTCTCTCGCTCCGCGCTGTCAGGGCGAACGACGGCCGGTTGGCCCAGGTCAGCGCGTGGCACCAGATACGGAGTAACGCGCGCCCATTCCTGAAAGAACGGCGTCATGTCGACGATCAGGTCACGCACGACGGGAAGTCCTGAAAGCGGATCGAGCCGGACTTCGTTGATGTCTGATCCCACTCTGACCTGGCAGGCCAGCACCGAGCGACCGTCCATGCGGACGGTGCAGGTGCCACACATGCCCACGCGGCACGAGAAGCGAAACCCTAGCGAGGCATCGTGATCGCGTTGGATGGCAAGCAGGAGGTCGAGGACCATCATGGGCTCAATGCGAGGCACGTCGAATACCGAGGGACTCGCGGGATCGCTCCTGGCAATCGACACACGAACGGTCGGCGTCGCCACCACCGTGTGTTGTCTACTCACTGAGGTTGAGGCGGGCATACGCATCCTTGACGTTTCGTTCGGCTTGCTGACGAACGTCCTGATAGAGCGAGTTGCCGTGCGAATCCATCGTGACCACCAGCGGGCCGAAATCCTTCACCCGAAACTTCCACAAGCATTCGGGCATCAGATCTTCAAAGATGACCTCTTCGATTTCCTCGACCTGCAGCGTTTCCACGCTGGCCGCACCGCCGGTGACAGTCAGATACACGCCGCCAAGCTCATGAAGGTCACCCAGCGACTTGGAACTGAGTCCGCCCTTGCCGATGATGGCCCGCGCACCCAGTTCTTCGATGCAGCCGCGTGTAAAGCGATCCATACGCGTCGAGGTGGTGGTGCCCACCGAAACCGGATCATAGCCACCATCTGGCCGCTTGCGCACGCTCGGCGCCACGTGCAGCAGCACACTCCCGCGAAGGTCGGCCGCCGGCTCGCGATCTCGATCGAAAATGTGAATGAGCGTGGCATCGCGAATACCCCAGATGATGCCGTCGAGCACGACCAGATCGCCGGCCTGAAGCCCACGCGCGGTCTCTTCGCTCAACGGCGTGGTCAGTCGCGCCGCTCCTTCGAATTCTGGTCCGTTTGAATCAGAAACCATACTCGACCTCCCCGCTCGCATACACCCGCGCGCGAGCCCGCTCACCGCGCCAGCACTGGATGTTGACGGCCACCGGGTTCATGGTGATATGCGTCCAGGCGTATTCGATGTGCACCGCGAGCGAGGTCGTTTTGCCGCCAAGCCCTTGCGGACCAATACCGGTCATGTTGATCGCCTCCAGCAAGTCTCCCTCCAGCTGAGCGATCTCAGGTTCTGGATGTGGATCACCAACCGGACGCTTGATGGCCCGCTTGGCGAGCTCGGCGCATTTGTCGAAACTTCCGCCGATTCCGACCCCCACGATTGTCGGCGGGCATGGATTGGCGCCCGCTTCCACCACGCAGTCGATGATGAAGCGCTTGACGCCATTGAGTCCGTCGGCCGGAGTGAGCATCTTCACGAAGGACATGTTCTCGGAGCCCGAGCCCTTGGGCACGAGCTCAAATTCCAAATAGCCCGCGCCATCGAGAAACTCGATGTGCATCACGGGAATCTCGCGCCCGGTGCTCGTCTGTCGATTCTCACGCGTGATGGGGTGCACGATGCTCGAGCGCAACGAGTATTTCTTTGTGGCGAGCTCGATCCCATCCCGCAGCGCCTCCAGCAGTTTGGCGCCGTTGACCGGAACCTCGGTCCCAATACCCACGAAGTAGACCGGAATCCCGGTGTCCTGGCAGACGATGAGACCTGTGCGATCGGAGGTGCTCACGGCGTGTTGCATGATCTTGAGCATCATCGTCGCGTGCCGCCCGTCCTCATTTTCGACGGCGCGGTCGAGCGCGCCGCGCACATCAGGTGGAAGATCCGTCAACGAGCGCTTGTAAAGCTCGCAAGAGACGTCCTTCACGGTCTCGTACAGCGCGTCACCAGTGAGCGACCTGCTCTCGGTAGTCGACACTATGCGCTCCTTTTTGCATGCAACTGGGCGACGGCGAGAGTCGAGTGCGGAGAAAGGACGGAGCCTATATGACGCCGGGGTTGCACATTTCAGCCATCATCAGTGTTGCGAACATGATAGCGCGCTGCAGAGTCATGGCAACCCCAAGTGTATATTTGTTCAGTGTCGCTGTCAGGTGAAACGTCGCTGGCGAGAGTTCAGGATGGAGGGACGTCTGCGAGTCGCGTGACGTACACAAAACCGGCAGCCTTACGGGCCTGCCGGTGTCTCAACTCACATGAATTGGGGCTGGGGAGCAGGGATTCGAACCCCAACCGGCTGATCCAGAATCAGCTGTCCTACCGTTAGACGACTCCCCAATTCGCTGCTGAACCGTTGGCTCAGCACCAGCGATTATAGCAGACCGTCTTCGGTTGGTTCAATTCGCGCCGTGGAGCGAATCGTCCTGCTCACGAGCACTGTCGATCGTTCCATCGACCACTTGTGACTGCGGAAGTCCCGCAAGAGATGGGTGTTCGAGCAACTCTCGCGCCGTTGCCGTTACGATGATCTGACAACCCGCATGCCCCAGTACGCCGAGCAGGCGTTCCTGATGTACCGGATCGAGCTCAGATAAGACGTCGTCGAGCAGCAGCACCGGTGGCTCCCCGGTCAAATCAACGATGCGAGCCAATTCCGCCAGCTTGGTAGCCACCACCGCCAGCCGTTGCTGGCCCCTCGAACCAAACGCGGAAAGATCTCGATCGTTGATCAGATAGGTGAAATCGTCGCGGTGGGGCCCAAGCACGGTCGACCCTCGGCGCAACTCTTCAGCGCGTCGCCGTCTAAGCTGCGTCTCAATCGCCCGCGCGAAAAGCGGCTGTGCGTCCGCGATGGAGCCAGAGAGCGCGCGCTCGATCTGTTGAGGCGGAACATCCACGGTCCCAGCATAGACGACGCTGAGCCGCAGATCCGCATCGTTCAATTCGGCAAACGAGCGCGTAATCTCGCCGCTCAGCCCCGCGAGATAGCGATGCCGTGCCGCCAACAAATAGGCCGCGTAGGTGGTGAATTCCTCGTCCCAATAGGCAAGCTCTTCGTCCGCTGAACGGCTGGAACCATGCGCGCTAAGATCCTTGAGCAGGCTATTGCGACGTTCCACCAGCTTACCGTAGCGGCTCAAGGAGCGCAGGTACGCACGATCGAGTTGGCTTATGGTGATGTCGAGGAACCGCCGTCTGACCGATGGAGAGCCGAGCACGAGACTCAGGTCTTCGGGCGAAAAGAGCACGACCTTGAGACGTCCAACCACGTCTGAGATGCGAATGGCGCGGCCGTCGACTTTCGCGCGCTTGCGTATGGTGTTGGGGCGCGCGGTATCGGCCGAGAGCGTCAGCTCAAGCGTCCATTCAGCGCCGCTTTCGGACATTGTTTCCGCGGAGACGCGCGCGAACGGTGCCAGGCCGTATTCGGCGTTGCTCTCCCAGTTGATCAACTCTCGTTCCAGGGAAGCGCGCGGCGAGCGCGTTGTGGCCAGCAGGTAGATCGATTCGAGGAGACTCGTCTTGCCGCTGGCGTTCGCCCCCGCGAGCCGCAGCCCGAGCGGAGGGATGTCGAGTCGAGCGTGGCGATACACGCGGAATTCGTCGAGATCGAGACGGACCAGTCTCATTTTGACAACGTCCGAAAATCGAGGCGATATTGCCCCGATTGATGTTCCGCGGCGATCACACTATCGAGCCACCCGTCATCGAGTGCTGGGATGTTGGCAGGTGGCGCGAGCCGCAAAATGACTAATTGTTCCCGATGACCATAGGCATGATCACGTGGGTGAATTCTTCGTTTCCGGCCGATCGCAGCACACCAGCGGCGTTGGGTCCAGTCATTTCGACAGCGACGTCGCCCGCGCGCATTACCCCGAGTACGTCAGTCAGATAGCGGCCATTGAACGCGATCTGCGATTCCGGGCCTTCAACTCGACCGTCGATGACGTCCTCGTTGTCACCCGTTTCAGCAGCTTGTGCGGAGATGTTGACGAGCCCCGGGTCCAGCTCGCTGTCACCGGGCTTCATCTGCAGGCGCACCACATCGTTGCTCGACTGGGCAAAGAGCTTGGCGCGACGCGCGGCAGACAAGAACTGATCCCGATCCACGATGAGACGCGTACCGTACTGGCGAGGCACGATCTGCCGATAGTCCGGGAAATGGCCATCGATGAGACGACTGAGAAACTCGATCTGTCCCGACTTCACCAGCAACTGGCTGTGATTGGGCGTCACCGACAGTGAAATCGGCTCAGATTGATCGGAGATGACGCGGGCCAACTCCTGCAGAGCACGAGCCGGAATGATGACGGATACGTCCTCACCCGCCGGTTCGCTCAACTCCGCCTGTCGCACCGACAGCCTGAATCCATCCGCGGCGGCCAGGGTCAGATTTGGGCCTGCAAACTCGGCCTGCACACCCGCGAGGACAGGCCTGCTATCGTCTGTCGCAGCCGCAAACGCGACCTGCGCGATCATCTCACGGAACGTCGCCGGGTCGATACGCCCGGTCGGACTCATCTCTTCGATGCTGGGTAGCGACGGAAAGTCTTCGGCGGGAATGCCCTTGATGTGCGCCTTCGAGCGAGCACATTCCAGCGCGACGCTGAGCGTCTTCGGATCGAGGTCCAGAGAAACCTTCTCATTCGGCAAGCTGGAAATAAAATCAGTCAGCAGGTCGGAGCGTAGCGTGATAGTCCCTTCGCTCTCAACCTCGGCCTCGATCCAGGCGGTCACCGCGATTTCGAGGTTCGTGGCGGAAAGACGCAGCTTTCCATCTTCTGTCGCGAACAGGACGTTCCCAAGCACCGGCAACGTCGATTTCTTCGCGACCGCTCGCGACACATGACCAAGGGCTCGTTGTAGATCTTCTTGCTGGCAGGAGAGCCGCACCAGTGCTTCCCCTTCTGTGTTCGTACAGTCAATCGTCTGCGCATTATAGCATACGAAACCTGATTGACCGCCCGCCCTCATTCTCCGTTGTCTGTCTCGATCGACCGACGCTATTCTGCCACGATCAGTACCCAGGTACGGCAATTTTGAGTTGACATTCGTCCCAGGATTGATAGAATAGATATAGAACTGATGTTCTATTTGCGGTCGACGTTTGGAAGACGAGGAGACGTTTGGATGGCTGAGCAGACCGCGTTCGAACCCAAGAACTACCTGACGCGCATCAGCGGAGCCGACTATCTGGAAGTGAAGTGGCGGCTCGTCTGGTTCCGCAACGAGAACCCGAACGGACGAATTCAGACTGAGCTCGTTTCGCACCTCGATGACACCGCGGTCTTCCGCGCGACTGTCGAGATTCCGGACGGCGGCAGCGCCACCGGATGGGGCAGCGAGGAAGCAAACGACTTCGGTGATTACATTGAAAAAGCAGAGACCAAGGCGCTGGGACGGGCTTTGGCGGCGCTCGGATACGGGACGCAGTTCTGTCCCGATTTCGAGTTTGGCGCAGCCGACAGCCGAGTGGTCGATTCGCCAATCGATCTGAATCGAACACGCTCGCGCCGCGGCAAGACCAGTCCGGAGCAGATGCCGGCAACCGAGCGACAGGTTAAGTTCCTCTTCGCCATCGCGCGCGAAGTTGGGCTCTCGGACGAAGAGCTGAACGAAGAATCACAGGAGATGTTCGGAGAAGCTGTCGACAAGCTGCGTCGGCGAGATGCCTCAGCATTGATCGAGCGTCTGCAGCAGCGACGCGAAGCCGCGCACGCCGTTTCGTAACGGCGGACCTGAGATGATGGGATTGGTGTAAGCATCATGGCCGCTACTGCTCGAGTAGTAACTCAACCGATCCGAACCGCGAAGGATCGCTCGCGGTTGGAGAAACGCGCAAGCGTTCTCTATCTGCGACTTGAAGACGGTTACGACCGGATCGAGCGCGGGCTGGCCGATGGACAGGACGTCACCAAATGGGACGATCTCTGGAAGAGGCTGCTGCGCGAATATGAAGAGGTTTGTGACCTCCTGTCGATTTCCTAGCAGCGACAACAGCACGCTCCGAAACACGCGGCCGGAACCCGGCCGCGTTTCCTTTAACGAAACATCAGCGGATGTCCCATTGCACATGTTGACACGGTGGGAACGGCCCGTCGTACACTGTTGCCCTGATTTCAACTCATCAGCGGCCGCTGGTGGCTGCGAGGGGAGCTTTCGATGGATTCTGCCGCGTCGCTCGATCTCGAATTTCTTCGCGCTTCATTGCCGATTCTCCAGGACGTGACCTATCTCAACACGGGCACAGTCGGCATCATGCCGGTGCCAGTTCTAGAGAAGCATCTCGCCGCAATAACGAACTACGAGATCGGCGGGCATGTTGCTCAACCGGAGGCGCAGGAGGGATACGAGAAGGCTCGCCGTGCGCTCGCCAATCTGATCGGTTGCACGCCCGAATCGCTGGCGCTGACGCGCAATGCGACCGACGGCGTGAATCTGGTCGCGGCGGGCCTGAAGCTTGACCCATCAGCGATCGCCTTGACCACCGATCAGGAGCACCCTGCAGTCATCCTGCCGTGGGCGGCAGCCGAACGCCGCGGAGGCGCAAAGCTCGAGTTATTCGCGATTGGGTCGACTCCCGACGAGACGCTCGAAGCGTTCAAAAGAGCACTCAAGCCTTCGACCGGTATCGTGATCATCTCCCACGTCTCTTGCGAAACTGGACAGCGTCTGCCAGCGGCAGAGATCTGCCGCATCTGTCGAGAGCGGGGCATCCTCAGCATGGTCGACGGCGCTCAGTCGCTTGGGCAGTTCCCGATCGATGTGTCAAGCATCGGCTGCGACTTCATGACCGGCAACGGGCACAAATGGCTGTCCGGACCAAAAGGGACCGGATTCTTGTATGTCGCCCCGGACGCCCTTCCGCTCGTGGATCCGATTCACGTCGGAGACGGTTCAGTCTCGCCCCGCTTCGACCGAGTCGCGCTCGGAGATCACCCCGGTTCAGCCGATTGGGGATTCGCCGAGACTGCGTCAAAGTTTGAGTTCGGCACGCGAAACTGGCATACGTACGCGGCGCTACCTGAATCAATTGGGTATCTAGAATCGCTCGGTTGGAGCAATGTGGAGGCACACTGCGCGGCACTGAGCGACGAATTGAAACGTCGTCTTGCCAACGAACCTGGCGTGACGCTGTATTCGTCCCTCGAGTGGAGCGAAAGTTCGAGTCTCGTGGCATTCGGATATGAAGACTGGAACGGCGTTGAGCTGAGCCAGCGCTTATGGAACGACTTTAACCTTATCCAGCGGCGCGTTCAGGTTCCAAACGGTATTCGCGTCTCCTGCGCGTACTTCAACAGCGAGGCCGATCTTGATGCCCTTTTCAATGGCCTGCGGAAGGTTCGCCGAGGATAGCCGGACCAACTCGATTCCTCCGAACATGCTCTCAGTCTGTACGGGCGACGCATGCGTCGCCCACCGCGTCATTGAGCCTATTGTTAGCCCCTAACGCTCTGCTTGGTTGAGCGATCACGCCGTTCGGGCGACGCATGCGTCGCCACGCATCGTCTCGCGATTCGGAACATACCCATCCACTCCAACCACTCCCCGCCCGACGACAATGACTGTAATTGCCCCCGTGCAGTCTGGTCGACACATGCGTCGCCCGTACAAACGCAATCGCCACACGGAGAAACGTCGAACTTTGCGCGGTTTGCTGGCACCAAAGGTGATGCCAACGCCAGGACGCGAACAGGGCCGGAAGCCATTCCGGCCCTGTTCTTTTTGCGAATTGCGTGGACGAGAGCTATTTGACGGAGATGTCGACGCTCGTGATCTCCACCTTCTGAGTCGGCTGAGAAGGCTCGCCAAAGGCATTGTTAGTCACCGGCGTGTTTGCGATTTTATCGACCACATCCATGCCCTGAACAACTTCACCGAAGATGGTGTAGTTCTTCTGCAACTTACCGGTCATATCCGCCTGAACGATGAAGAACTGACTACCGTTCGTATTCGGCCCCGCGTTCGCCATCGCCACAGTTCCACGCGTGTAATCGCGCGTCACCGACTCGTCCTGGAACTTGTAGCCGGGTCCACCGCTGCCAGTTCCGGTCGGGTCACCGGTCTGGATCATGAAGTTCTTGATGATGCGATGGAACGGTACATTGGTGTAGAAACCCTGCTGCGCCAGAAAAACGAAATTGTTGACCGTGATCGGGTCTTCCGACGCCAACAGATCTACGACAATGTCGCCGTCGGTTGTGTGGATCGTAGCCTCGTACTTTTTGTTCTTGTCGATCGACATCGCTGGCGGCGACGACCACTGCTTTGATTGTCCGCTGGTTGACACAGGCGATACCTCTCCGTTCGATGCGTTACTGGTTGCCGTCGGGGCTGAACCAGCACTCCCTGATGACGCCGTTGGCGTCGATGCGTTCGAGCCACAGGCGATCACGATCGTTACGAGCGATCCGAGAGCAAGTAGGCGCGCGACGGCGCCGAACGGACTGCGAATCCACCCGTTGTGTTTGTTGCGCAATGCTGCTGCTTACTCCTCTTGAGATATACGCGGCCCCACCGATGACGCCACTCTCCGGGTTCGACTACTCTGCCGTCGGACCGGCCGCCTGAACCTCTGCCGGCAGCGATGACGCAAACTTGGCGAAATTCTTCTCGAACATCCCGGCCAGCTTGCGAGCCTGCGCGTCGTACGCGGCAGGATCAGACCAGGCTCGGCGCGGATGCAGTACGTTCTGCGGAACGCCTGGGCATCGCTCCGGTACCATCACGCCAAACACCGGGTCTGGCTCGGCCGGAACGTCGAGCAGGGCGCCACTCAGCGCCGCGTGAATCATTGCACGAGTGAAGGCAATTGGCACGCGGTCCGAATTCGAGGCCGTTCCACCGATCCAACCGGTGTTCACCAGCCATACGTTCGTGTCGTGCTTCACAACCAATTCGCCTAACAGCTTCGCGTACACATTCGGCGGCAGCGCCAGGAACGGCGCGCCGAAACAGGTGCTGAATGTCGCTTCCGGCTCGGTGAGACCAACTTCGGTTCCAGCCACTTTCGCGGTGTAGCCAGAGATGAAGTGATACATGGCTTGTTCCGGGGTGAGTCGAGAGATCGGCGGCAAGACCCCGAAGGCATCGGCGGTGAGGAAGAAGACATTCTTCGGATGACCGCCGGTGCCGCTGATCGTGTGGTTGGGAATATGCGTCAGCGGGTACGCCGCCCGTGTGTTTTCGGTCATGGAGTCATCGTTCAAATCGACACGCCGCGAAACCGGATCCATCACCACGTTCTCGAGAATCGTGCCGAACTCGCGAGTGGTGCGGTAGATCTCCGGCTCTGAGTCAGACGAGAGACGAATCACCTTTGCATAGCATCCCCCCTCGAAGTTGAAGATGCCGTGTTCGGTCCAGCCGTGCTCGTCGTCACCAATGAGCTGGCGATCTGGATCGGTAGAAAGGGTGGTCTTTCCGGTGCCTGAAAGTCCGAAATAGAGCGCCGTGTCGTTCTGCGGTCCCGTGTTGGCGGAGCAGTGCATCGAGAGGACGCCCTTGAGGGGCAGGAGGTAGTGCATAACGGTGAAGATCGACTTCTTGATCTCGCCCGCGTACTCGGTACCACCAATGATGATCAATCGTTTGTCGAAGTTGAGAACGATAAAGGCGTCCGAGCGGGTTCCGTCTCGTTCTGGATCGGAATGAAAGCCGGGAGCGGACATCACCGTGAAACCAGGGTCACCGTCAAAATGTGCGCCCGCACGCATCTGGATGAACATGTTTCGCACGAAGAGGCTGTGCCAGGCATATTCGGTGATGACGCGAACCGGAAGTCGATGCGTGTCGTCAGCTCCCGCGTAGCAGTCCTGCACATACACGTCGCGACCGGAAAAATAGTCGGCCACGCGCTCTTGCAACGCGTCAAATTTCTCGGGCGTGAAGTCCTTGTTTCCATCCCACCAAATATTGCCCTCGGAGGATGGTTGTCGGACGATGAACTTGTCTTTCGGGGTTCTTCCAGTGAAGCGGCCTGTGGAAACAACCAGAGGGCCAAGGTGGGCGATTTCGCCTTCCTGTCGTCGGACCGCGTGCTCGTACAGAATAGACGTGGGTGGGTTCCAAAAGACCTCGCCCGCGTCATGAATGCCGAGACTCGCCAATCGTTGGTGCGCGTCCGACCTGGCAACTTCCGTGGTATTCATATCGCCTCCAAATTACTTCGCACGTGGTGGGTGACCGCGTGCATCGGTATTCGCTTGTCTTCTCCCTCACCGTCGGCTCGTCCATACCTGGGTTGAATCGAGATCCTCACGGCACACTCAGCGCCTGCGTGTGCCGCGTGGAGCAGCATCCGACGATGCTACAACGGCTCACACAACCCGGCAATCCACATTGACGTCGGGCCTCGTTAGGCGGTGATTCAAGCGCAATGCGCTGGCCAGGAGTGTGGCCCGCCTACCACGACTATATCAGCAAACTGAGGTAAATTCGTCAATTCACATGAGGTCAGCGAGGAGGATCGTTGGATCAGATGATGAGCATGGCGTCGCCGAAGCTGAAGAAGCGGTAGCGATGCTCAATGGCCTCTCGGTACGCCGCGAGGATCCGTTCGCGTCCGGCCAGAGCGCTGACGAGGAGCATGAGGGTCGACTTGGGAAGATGAAAATTGGTGATCATGGCGTCGACATTTTGAAACTCGAACCCCGGTGAAATGAACAGCCGCGTCCAGTCAGCTGCTCCGTCGCATCCAGCCTCATCCACGTTGATTGACTCAAGTGTTCGAACGCTGGTGGTCCCCACCGCCACGACCCGACCACCACGCGATCGCGTCGCATGTATCGCTTCGATCGTTTCCGGAGGCACGTGAAACCATTCAGCATGCATGTGGTGCTGGCGCGCGTCCTCGACCTTGACGGGGAGAAAAGTTCCGATGCCGACGTGCAACGTGACGTGCGCGAACCGAGCCCCCTGTTGCCTCAGCGAATCCATCAGTTCGGGGGTGAAATGTAGACCGGCTGTCGGAGCCGCCGCCGACCCCGCCAGATTCGCGTACACCGTCTGGTAGCGCTCTTGATCCTGCAGTGGTTGATGGATGTACGGGGGCAGCGGCATCTCGCCGAACTCGTGCAACCGCTCTTCCACCACCTCCGGCAATTCGACGGTCGCCTGGCCCTCTTCGTCACGTTTGAGCACGACCGCTTCCGATTCCGACGGCGAACCGTCTGACCGAAAGAGTTCAACCCGGCTCCCCGGCTTGAGTCGCCGACCAGGTCGAACCAGCGCCTGCCAGACCCTGTCACCTACTCGACTCAGCAACAGGATTTCGACTTGTCCTCCCGTTGGACGACGACCGTGCAGCCGAGCGGGAAGCACCCGCGAGTCGTTGATGACCAGGAGATCGGACGGAGTCAGATAGTCGGCGACGTCGCGAAAGATGCGATGCTCGATGAAACCGCGATGTCGATCGAGAACGAGGAGTCGCGAGCTGTCTCGCGGCTCAACCGGAGTCTGTGCGATCAACTCCTGAGGAAGGTCGTAGTCATAGTCGCTGATGAGGATCGGTGCATCGGAAGGATTGACTGGGTCCTTCGGCATCGCTCAACGCTCGTCGATGTCGAAGAAGCTCGTCTGGGAATCGTCAGGCCGTTCGGTGAACGGAATAGAGAGATGGCCATAACCGCGGCGGGTCACGATGCGGCCTCGAGGTGTTCGCTGCAAAAAACCGAGTTGAATCAAGTACGGCTCGTAGACGTCCATGATGGTGTCAGTCTCTTCGCTAGTTGCGGCGGACAGCGTGTCGATTCCGACCGGTCCACCGTCAAATTTCTCGATGATCGTGAGAAGGATGCGTCGATCAACGTCGTCGAGGCCCAGCTCATCGATTTCCAGCAGGTCGAGGGCTTGACGAGCAACTTTGATGGTTATGTCGCCCTCTGCCCTCACTTGAGCGAAGTCTCGCACACGACGCAACAGGCGATTCGCCACTCTCGGCGTTCCGCGTGAGCGACGAGCGATCTCAGTGGACGCTATGCGGTCGATTGGCACGTCGAGAATTCCGGCGGAGCGCGTCACGATCTGTTCCATCGCTCCTTGATCGTAGAAATCGAGCCGGTGTATCGAACCGAAGCGATCGCGAAGAGGCGACGTCATCAGGGCCAGGCGTGTGGTGGCGCCCGCGAGCGTGAAGCGCGGAAGGTTCAAGCGCATCGTTCTGGCCGCGGGACCCTTGCCCAGCACGATGTCGACGGCGTAGTCCTCCATGGCCGGGTACAGGACTTCTTCCACCACGCGGTTCAGGCGGTGAATTTCGTCGATGAAGAGGATGTCGCCAGCCTTGAGATTGGTCAGAATCGAAACCAGGTCGCCCGCTCGTTCAATGGCTGGTCCGGCGGTGACACGCAGGTTGACCCCCATCTCGGCGGCGACGATGGACGCCAGTGTGGTCTTGCCCAGCCCGGGAGGACCGTAGAGAAGCACATGATCCAGCGACTCTCCGCGGGCCTGTGCGGCCTGGATGCTTATACTGAGCGCTTCTTTGACCTTACCCTGGCCAATGTACTCATCGAGACGGCGTGGCCGTAGGCCCCGCTCAGCAGGGCTGTCTTCATCTCGCTCTCGACCGGATACCACGCGCGCAGCCATCATCCCTCGTGAATCGTCGAATGAACGTTTTCGCCCTTGAAGTATACCAACTAGAGTAGAACATTTGTTTGCTTTTGCGGGTCAGTGCGCTACTTTGAATCAGGCATCTCGGCTTCGTCGATCAGCATGATCGGGATGCCATCCTCGATGCGATAGCGTCGCCCGCAGTTGTCACACACGAGCTTGCTCTCCTCGAGTCGCACGGCAGTCTTGCAGACCGGACACGCAAGAATCTCGAGAAGCTCGTCACTGATCGGTTTCGTCTCCGAACTGCTCATCCTATCCTCCCGGCTATCAACAGGCTTCTACACATCGGTCACATCTTATCAGGGCCGAGTCCGAGTTCGACCATTGAGCGAGCGACAGATTTGGACAGCTTTGCGTGCGAGGCAAGACCCAACTCGACCATCGCCAGCGCGACCTGGTCAGTCAATACGTCGTGGCGCCGCTTGGACTCGACGGCGGTCAGGCCGATCGACTCATTCGTGTCCGAATGGGGCGGCTCAGCTAGATTCTCGACGATGGGTTGCAGCACCCGGTGATACGCGGCAACCATGTGATGAATGCTGTGGTGGTCTTCCACGAAGCGACGCGCGTTTGAACCGACTTGATACGCGAACTGTGGACGAGTGGCGAACGCCTCTAGCATGGCCTCGACGGTCTCCTCTTCGAGCGCGTCTACTGGCACTTTTGCCACGGCGTCGTCCGGAATCTCCTTGAACGTGCCGGCGTCGCTCACCAGCACGGGTCGTCGGGCAGCCATCAGTCGCAGCAAGCTGGCAGACGTCTCTCCCGCCGTTGGATAGCGCAGGTTGACGAGTGCGTCGGATGCGGCAGCGAGCAGACGCGCCGTCCGATCGTCGACGAAACCAAATCGTTCAACGGCGCCATCCAGGCCGTAAACGTTGATCCAACGGTCCAGAGGCACGTGAGAAGAAACGTTGCCCGCCAGCAGCATGAGAACTGGCATCCGCTTTCGAAGGCGACTGACGGCCCGCAGAACCACGTCGATGCGCTTGTATGGGTTTACCGCCGTGATCGAAGAGAGGACAAAGACGTCTCGCGGAAGATCCATCAGCGAGCGGGCTTCATCGCGGTCGATCAGCGGTGGCAGCTTCACTCCCATCGGCACGACCGAGACGCGTACGCTCGGAACCCAACGCTGAACCTGGTCAGAGGCGAACTGGCTGTGTACCACGACACGTTCGGCCGATCGAATCAGCGCCTCAGAGAGTGGAAATTCGAAGAGCGCATGCGGCAGACGACCGTGCAGGACGTGGGTCGCCACTTCAGCGCCCCGTTCGCCGTATTCGGCGGTCATTTCCGCCAGATAACGAGCCGCGCCGCCACGCCGTGACACCATCGAGAGTCGCAGGTGGTGCACGACGGTGTCATGCAGGACGACGACACCCGGCCTTCGCAGCGCCACGTCGTACATGTAGGCGTGTGCCGGGCTGTTTCCAAACTGATAAACGACACTGGCATAACGCTGGCGGCGATCGAGTCGGCCGAATTGCCTTGCTGGGAAGATCCGCAATCGACTAGTAGGCGCCAGCACCGTCGGTGTGTAGCCATCGACGAAGACGTCAATCGGCCATACCTGACCCAGGACGTCCAGAAGTTCTTCATTGTAGAGTGCGATTCCGGACGCCACCGGGCTGAGTGGCGTAAACCAGGCGATTCGCCGCTCCGCGAGATCAGACATGTGCCGTCAGCTGTTCCACGATTCGATCCCAGCGAATCGCAGCAACTCGAGCATGACCATGCTCGCCAAACGTGCGGGCAAGCGCCGGATCGGACATAAGTCGACTGATCGCTACCGCTAACGCCTCAGGAGTCGCATGGTCGACGATCAATCCGCTCCGTTCGTGCTCGACGAGCTCCAGAACGCCCCCAGAGTCCGCCGCCGTGATCACTGGTTTCGCGGCCGCAAACGCCTCGACCGTCACCAGTCCAAAGTCCTCGTCGACTGGGCTGTAGTACACCACTCTTGCAGCGTTGTAGAGTCGAACCAGCTCATCGTCCGGCACGCGCCCAACAAACTCCACGCGATCCGCGATCGAGAGGTCTCGCGCCAGGCTGATCAACGCCTCACGCTCGGGACCGTCTCCCGCAACGATGGCGCGCACTCCGTGATTGGTCAGCGCAAGCGCGCGCAGCAGCAGATCGACGCGCTTAGCTCTATCCAGGCGCGAAACACTGAGGATGTAGTCGTCGTATGCCTCGGGATGCAGCCCTCGCAGATTGATCGGAACGTGCAAAGGGCTGGCAGTCAGACCGATCGAGCGTTCGAGCCGTCGGGCGACGTTCGCGGAGTTGGCGTAGCGTGCCAGGCACTCTCCCAGGCCCCGTCGATCGATTGCCTTGATTCGCTGGCGAATTTCGGTGTCTTCCGGAGCATTCGTGAAGTCGCTCAGCGGCGTTCCGAACCAGTCATATGCCTGCCGGTGCTGGTGGATGATCCAGGCGATCTTGCGAGGATGGCGCACGGCCCAGGTCGGGAATTTGGTGCAGATCACCAGGTCCACCGGAACACCATTCGCCTCGGTGAGATCGAGCAATCTCCAGGCGAGTGCTGACTTGAGGATCTCTTCCTTCGGATACCATTTGAATGGAAGGGCGACCACGTCGACCAAATGACCGTTTTCACGAATTGCGTCGCGCAAACCATCTACGTGGTTCTCAGCGCCTCCTCGTACGAACGGCACCTGCGTGGCGCAGATGATGATGTTCATGCGTCCGAATCGTTCGATTCAAGACGGCGCTCGAGGTCACGCTGGTGTTCGTCCAGCGCCGCGACGGCCTTCACCAATGCCTCATTGAAGGTGTTCTGTTGCTCGACGATCGGGTTGATGTACCAGCGAAGCAAAATGCGTGTGCCCCGCTTCGCAAGCGAGATTGCTCGACCGATCACAGGTGTGCTCCACGTGACCGGCAGATGGGCCGAGACCACTGCGAGGTCGGCCAGTTCCGAGACCATCGTCGACGTGGAGGTCGAATCGGGGACGTCGGACTCGGTCGAGTATCCGGCCTTGCGCCGCACGGCAGAGCGAATCGCTTCAAGTGCGGCCGCCACGTCACGCGAGTCCGACCGGAGTGCCGCGTCTCCCTCCTTCATGCATCAAGCTCCAATCGATTCTGGTGCGGTTGTCGCGCCACTGACGGCCGCATAGACGTCCCGAACGCGCTCGTACCACTGATCTTCCGTAACGACTTTGGCCTGGCCCCGCGCCCCAATTTCGCGCGCCAGGCTCTCAGAATTCGTGAGCGTCTGGATGGCATTGGCCAGCGCCGGAACGTCAGCGAATGGCACTAACAGACCATCCTCCCCGTCACTCACCACCGCCGTGATTGCTCCCGCGCGAGCACCGATCACCGGTTTAGAGTTGGCCCAGGCCTCCATAAAGACCAATCCGAACGATTCGGTGCGTGATGGGAGTGCCAACACGTCCGCAGCCGCGAGCAAGTCGCGCCGCTCCGCGTCGCTCACGAACCCCAGTGCATGCATCCCTCGCCGCCGTTTGTCGTCGAGCGCGTCGATCATCCGGCGTACATCGCCCATCATCGGGCCGGCAAGCACGAGGTTGACGTTATTTCCTTTTTCACGAATGGACTCGACTGCCTCAATGAGATGTATCGTGCCCTTGTCGTATGCCGCGGCGCCGAGCGCCAGCACGATTGCCCCATCGATGTTCAACCGCTCTCTCATGGCGCTCGCGTTCCCACCCGTCACCGACTCGACGTCGATTCCCGCGCCCACGACGTGAAGCCGTCGTTCGTCCAGTCCGTATCGGAGCAGCGTCTTCCGCTCGACTTCGGTCAAGAGCATGACGGCGTCCGCACAGCGGAGAAGCTCAATTTGGTGGGGCATGGTGTAGTAACGCACGACACGCGAGTCATCAGCTTCGCCAACGTGCAGGAACGGCGTGATCACGTGAGGCACCCCGTGACGTCTGGTGTAGCGCTCAGCACAGGCGATCATCGACTCGAAGGCGATGTTCGCCGAGTTGACCAACTCAGGCACGTCGACACGTTCGAGTTCGGCGGCGAGATCTGGCATCCAGGGTCCAAACCGCGATCCCTGTGCGAGAAACAAATCGCGACCGGGAAGACGCAAGCGACCACTCTCAGCCATCAGACGACGAATGGCGCGATGCGACAGCGTGGCAAGCGGCAAATGTCGGACCGGCACACGACGGATAGCCACGCCGTTGTGTTCGGTTTCCGGCCCGTCGACCCGGCCCGCACGTGGATCCCAGAAATATTCCAGATCCCATGCGTCGCTGGTCAGGACTTGCACGCCTGCGCCATTGGCGGCAAACCGCTCCGAGAACGCTTGAAAATAGCGCTCCGAGCCTCCGCGGAATGGATAGTAGCGTTGAATCAAGTGCAAATAGCGTGCACGATCGTCGCTCATGGTGTGCCGCCTGGCGTGGCGTCGGGAGTGGCGCCCGGCGTGGCTTTGATCGCGGCAATCCGATCGTTCGCAAGCTGCGCGTAAACCGAGTCCGGCGCCACGGAAGCCGCCTGCTGATAGAACTGCAGGGCCATTTCTGGATCCGAGGGAGATTTGTTCTCATAGAGCTGACCGAGGAGGTACATCGGCTGTGGATCGGACGGAGTCACGTCGTTCGCCTTCTGCAGCTGAATTTCGGCATCCAGGTAAAAGTTGTATTGCATCAGCACCGATCCGAACGCGACCCGCAAAGACTCATCGTCAGGCTTAATATCGACCGCCTTGCCATACCACTGAATCGCTTCAGTGCCCTGCCCGTTGTTGGCGAGCAAGCTGGCCAGGATCACCATCGCGTTGACGTCATTGGGGTTGTCTTTCAGCCGCGCCCGCATTTGTGCCTCTTCGGCGCCGGGGGTCACCTGAATCGTATTGCTGGAATTATCGTTGCTGCTGCCACCGCCGATCGTCGGCGGAATGATGACGACAAGCAAGCCGAGCAGGATCGCTCCAATGCCGATTGCGCTCAGCAGTGGCAGCAGGTAGCCGATCCTTGATCGCGGACGGGTGGGTGGACGCCTTCCAGGACGACCGCTCACAATTCTCCAATCACCGTCTGACGTCGACGATTCGGTTCAACAGTAGCATACGAATAACGGCGCGCAGCAACCAGAATCGGCGACCGGACGCCGCAAACGGACAATTGGGTTCACCGTTGAATTCTTGACACACGTTTGAATCAACGACTATAATCCCATCCGCTTGACCAATGTTCAGGCTATGCCGAGGTGGCGGAATAGGCAGACGCGCTAGCTTGAGGGGCTAGTGCCCGTTTAGGGCGTGGGGGTTCAAGTCCCTTCCTCGGCACCGAACAAGCTCAGGTATGGGCGATTAGCTCAGCTGGAAGAGCGCCACGTTTACACCGTGGATGTCAGAGGTTCGAGTCCTCTATCGCCCACGAACGTGGGTCGCCGTTCAGCGATCTGCCGAGGTAGCTCAGTCGGTAGAGCACAGCACTGAAAATGCTGGTGTCGCCGGTTCGATCCCGGCCCTCGGCACCCACATACGTCCCAACATCATTGAAACCGAAGCCCGTTCAGATCTGAACGGGCTTTTTCATTCCGAACTCTGCTGGGTGATTTTGTCGCCAGACTCTCCTCAACAAACCAGATCCGCCCCCGAATCCAGCATTGGTGCCAATCTGCAATCATCGCGGACGAATCTTCACGAACCTGAAACGCGCGTCATGCAGACTGATGTTAGTGGCCCCTGACGACCGAACGAGTGAGTGTCCAAGGGGCGCCACATAGGAGGGCACAATGGCAGAGACACATCCAGTGCGTCTACCGGCAGACGAGATCCGCAGGCAAGCAATCGAGTTCTTTGGAAAATTCGGACTCGGTATGTCGGTGACGATCGACGAACCGACGCGACAGCGCTTCGAGAACGCCAAGGGCTTTGTCGAACTCACCGTGCGACCGGACTCCGAACGCCAGGTTCGACTTCTGATCGACCATCACAATTGCGACGAGTCGATTCACGAGTTCAAGCGATTGCTCGCGCGGGAGTCTGAGGCGGGGCGTGCGGAGTTGCCGGGCGAGCATCACATCCCGGTTGATCACACGCACTGATTGGCAACAGAGATCAGGCGTCCTGCAGCGGTGTTTGCTGGTGCAGCGCCATCTTCCAGCGACCGTCGCGGCGAACATAGGTTGACGACACCCAGGCCCGATACTCCGGCTGGCCTTCTCGTTGCGCGATCGCACGATAGGTCAGCACGGCCGAATCCGGCGTGAGCTGCACGACGGTTGGATCATCAATCTGATAACGCGACCATGGAGGCGCCGCCCGCATCGCCTCAACCGAGTCCGCGCGCGTCATCACTCCGAACGGGAAGACCATGCGCGCGTCGTCGGTGAGATGCTCATCGTAGAAGTCGGCACCGCCGGTGGAGGACAGCGCTGACCAACCCCGATCTTCGAGCGCCAGCAACTGCCGCTCGATACGATCGTGATCGTTTGTCATCGGGACAATCCAATCCGGACATTGCGGGAAACCTGCGGCGCCGAATGGCGATCGGCGCCGCTTTCAGCCTATCAACGCTGCGACCAGGGGTCGAGCGCGTCGCGCAGTCCGTCGCCGAGAAAGTTGAATGCGAGGACCGTGACAGACAGGGCTATGGCCGGGAAGAGGAGCATGTACGGGTACGAGCGCAGATAGCGAATCGCTTCGCTGATCATCAGGCCCCAACTCGGCGTCGGAGGTGTCACCCCGAGTCCCAGAAAACTGATACCCGCTTCATACAGAATTGCGCGTGGGATGCCGAGTGTGACTGTGACGATGATTGGTGCCATCGTGTTGGGCAGAATGTGTCGAAACATGATCCGTGCGCTTGTGGCGCCGGATCCATGGGCCGCTTCGACGAATTCTTTCTGTTTCAGGGACAGTGTCTGCGCCCGGACAATGCGCGATACCGTTAGCCAACTAATGAGACCTAAACCAATGAAAACGCCGAGCAACCCGCCCAGCTTCGTATCAAGCTCCGCAATCGACTTTATTACTCCGTTCCCCGGTTGGTTTAGCTCTCCACGCAAGAACGTCATGATGATGATCACGAAGAGGAGACTCGGCATGGCATACATCACGTCCACCACGCGCATCAGAGCGTTGTCGATGATACCGCCGTAAAACCCTGCCGCGAGACCGACGGGAACTCCGATGAGAACGATGACGATTTGGACAACGACGCCAACCGAGAGCGAGATGCGTGCACCGAATACGAGACGGCTGAACATGTCGCGCCCGAGCTGGTCGGTCCCGAGCGGATGCGACAGACTGGGCGAAACGTTGATCGCGGTGTAGTTCTGGGATCTGTAGGTGTACGGAATAACCATCGGAGCGAAGATCGCGAGTAGTGTCAGCAGGATGATGAAGACGGCCGCCGCGACTGCCAGGCGGTTGCCGCGGAATCTGCGAAGCGCATCGAGCCACATGCTGCTCTGGTGAGTCGAGCGATCCCAACCACGCTTTTCAACCGTAGCGGTTGGGGAAGCAGTCGCCTGTTCCATTAGTGAATCTCCTGATTCGTTCTTTACGACATCTCTATGCGCGGATCCAGAAATTGATACATGATATCGACGAAGAGGTTCATCACGGAAATCATCGCTCCAAATAGGAGGACAGTCCCGAGAATGACCGGGTAATCGCGTGTGGTAATGCTGTTTACAAAGTAGCGGCCAAGACCGGGCACCGAGTAAATCGACTCAATGAAGAATGAGCCCGTCACGACCTCGGCCAGGATGAGTCCAGTCACTGTGATCACCGGGAGCAGCGCGTTCTGAATGCAGTGGCGAACGATGACACGCGTCTCCCGCAAGCCCTTCGCGCGCGCGGTTCGGACGAAATCCATCTTCAAGACATCGAGCATGCTCGATCGTGTATAGCGTGCCAGTACCGCCGCCGGATAGAGTGAGAGTGCGATAGCTGGAATGATGATCTTGGTGCTGAAGACGCCACTCCACCCGCCGGTGGCGAGTAGATGTAGGTCGCTGGCGAGGATCAGCACGAACACGGAGACCACGACGTAAGGTGGCGTTGATATGCCTATGATGGCGGTAAAGCTCGTGACGTAGTCGATCCACGAATTGTGGCGCATCGCGCCCACTACTCCAAGCGAGATACCCGCCAGGACCGCAATGGCCATGGCAACCAGCCCGAGCTTCAAAGATACCGGAAATGCCTGTTTGATAATGTCGGAGACCGACCGCGACGAGGACGAATACGATGGTCCGAAATCGCCGTGTAAGACGTGATCGAGGTAATTTACGTACTGTTGCCAGAGCGGCTTGTCGAGACCGTACGCTTTGTTGAGCCGCTCGAGCACGATGGGCGGAATCGGTTTATCGCCCTTATTCGACCAGGGGCCGCCGGGCGTCGCGTGCATCAAGACGAAGGTGATTGTATAGATCGCAAGCATAGTCGGGACTAATAGCAGCACGCGTCGGAGGATGATAGCCCGTCGGTTCATAGTAACAGCCCTTGTTCACCTGATCAGCAATCGCCTGCCGGTTCAGCCTATCAGGCAAACCGGCGCGGCGAAGCGACTCTATAACATTCGACTCGATTCGACGACAATGACAGCCTAGTGCTGAGCGATCTCAATCTGGCTCGCGTGAACCGACGTCAAAAGCGCCTGCAGATGCAGCTTCTTGACATACGGCTTCACCAGATAGTAGTTGACATCGTGGTACAGTGGAATCACCGGAGATTGTGTCGCGATGATCACGCTGGCGTCCTGATATTCCTTAACACGGTTGGCTTCGTCGGTGTCAGTTCGAGCCTTCTCGACGGCCGCGTCGAAGTCGGAATCGTTCCAGTGGCTGACATAATGGTCGCTGGCGTGGGTGAAGTTCTGGTTGTACCAGTTTGACGGGTCCTCGAAGTCCGATCCCCAGTTTCCAATGTAGATATTGTATGGAGCGTTCTTTTTCGACTGACGCCAGGCGTTATACGCCGTCTGCTCAATCGGTTCGAGGGTAATCGTGATTCCGAGGTTCTTGTTCCAGGTTTGCTGGAGATACTCGGCGTCAAGCTTGTAATCGTCGGTGCTGATGTAGACCATGCTTAGCTTGACCGAACTCGGGTCCGTGATGCCTGCATCCGTCAACAAAGACTTGGCCTTGGTCAGGTCCTCGCCGATGGTTGCCTTCTCGTTATAGCCTGGCATATCGGGCGGGAGCAGCGTCGGCGCAGGGAGAACCTGCCCGTGGCGCACATCGTTGGCGAGTGTTGCGCGATCCGCGGACATCGACAGAGCCTGGCGGAAGCTGACTTTATCCGTCGGTGTGTTGGTGCAGTCGCAGATCACGAACCGCGTGTACGACGCAGTCAGGCTGATCATCTGCTGACTCTCGGTCGCGTCAGCCTTGACGCGCTGGAAGTCAGAAGACGGCACCTGGCAGAAATCGATCTCGTTGTTCTCAAAAGCAACAATTCCCTGCGCCAACTCGTCCTGATATAGGGAGTATGCAACCTTGGTGATGGTCGGCTTCTGGCCCCAATAGTTCGGGTTCTGTTCAAGCGTGATGGTCGAGTTGTGTGTCCAATCGGTCATCTTGTATGGTCCGGAGCAAACGATATTGGACGCCTCGGTCCACTTCTCCGCAACTTTGTCGATAACGTGTTTGGGAACCGGGTAATACGTCCACGTTGTAGCCAGCAAGGGGAAGTACGGAGTTGGCGCCTCAAGTGTGACCTGCAGCGTTTGATCATCGACCGCCGTCACGCCTATTGTGTCAACTGACGCACCGTTGTTGACCGCGTCGGTAACACCCTTAATCGGATACAGTGCCGGGACGTACGCCGACTTCGTCGCGGGATCCAACACGCGCTTCCAACTCCAGACAAAGTCGTTCGCGTTGATGGCTGTACCATCCGACCACTTGAGGCCACTCTTGATGGTGAAGGTGTACTGAGACGCGTCCGCATTTGCGTCGTATTTATCCGCCAGATGAGGCTCGACCTTCCCAGTGTCCTGGTTCACGCCCACGAGTCCATCAAAGATGTTGAACATTACTCCGAGCTCGGTCCCTCCGGACGTCACTTCAGGATCCATAGTGGACGGCTCAGACAGTGGAAGACGAATCGACTGATCAGAGGCCAGTTGATAGGATTCTCCGCCTGACGCCTGTGTTGAGCTGGACGTTGCCGCCGATGTCGCGGTTGTGCCGCCACTGGTCGAACTCGTTGCGGTACTCGCTGACGTCGTCGAAGCAGATGTGGCGGCCGGAGTGTTCTTCGATCCACCGCAAGCTGCCAGCAGCGTCGCGGCGAACGAAGCACCCAGTCCAAGTGCTGCACCACGACCAAGAAGCGAGCGGCGCGTCAGACGAGATCCAAACGGCACAAGACTTCCAAGCGACAACCGATTGCCGCCGTCATCTGATTGGCGATCATGAAACTCTGTGGATTCTGGCATCGAACTCCCCCTCATACGTGTGGATTTCATGGCGACATCTCAAGCTCACGCGAGCCCGCCATTTACCACTCGCAATTCTCGCCGGAGACATTGTCCAGCGAACGGCGTCGGGGTCGATTGGCCCGCGACCAACACGAGTGTTGCGTCCAACCTACACCGAGCCCATACCGACCTGAATTGTCCTCCTCCTCTTGAGCACCTTGACCACATATGTGCTCTGAGTCGTCCGCGCAAACCCGATCCCTTGGCTCACGAGCGTTGCGAATCTTGCAGACGTCTCGTTTGTCAGCGCCATCAGCGCGAGATCAAGTTTTGGCCGAATTCATCCCATGGTAGAGACACATGGCCCGAAGATGCCCCTAGTCGACTCCAAATTCTGTGTATTGTGGGCTCATCCTATGTTCGCGCTCAGCCGATGTCAACATTCTGATCAACTCGTATGAAGAATCTGCGATGTTCGAATCAGGGCGCAAGCGGACGGCACCGGTTGACGTGCTGGAAGTGAAGTGCCATTAACGAGGTGAATTCGCGGTCTCGATTCAAATGAAAACCACCGCATCGCTATGAGAAGGGACTCGACGTGTATACGGACGGGATACCTGGAACCTGGTCAACGCCGTTGACCCCGGCAACGATCGCGCGGCAACCTACGTTGTCTGCACCATGGCAATCGCCGGACGGATCTCGAATTGCCTACCTGTCCGCATTGGACGCGCGTACCGATCTGTTCACCCTCGACAACAGTGGACACACACGCCAGATCAGCGTCGATCATGCAATCGGGAGTGGCTCATTCACCTGGACACCCGATTCATCCGAAATCCTCTTCACATCAGCCACGGACGGCAAACTCTGGATCATTCCCGCTTCAGGTGGTCGAGCACGCCGATTGACGCGAATCGAAGGGACCCATCACACTCCACGCATCTCGCCGGATGGGCGTTATGTCGCGTTTTTGAATCTCTGTCCAGAATCAGTCGACCTGATGGTCGTCTCCATCGACGGATACGAGTTGAGACAGATCAGTCGTGGAAGCGACATTCCCATGGCACCATCTTGGTCACCCGACGGCCGGCGACTGATCTGGCACGCCTATCAGTTCAATCTCATGCCGTGGGATCAGAGCGCGCTCATGACCGCCGATGCATTTGACGGCAATGCCCCCAGCGTTCTGAAGAGTGAGCCGCGCGTCGCGTATGCACAGGCCTCGTTTTCTCCTGACGGCACACGCGTCGTCTGCGTCTGCGATCGTGGCGGATGGCTCAACGTCGCTGAAATGAGTGCGGATGGGTCAGGCGAAGCGATTCTTCATTCGGATAATTGGGAGCACGGCGAACCAAGTTATTCACCCGACGGGCGTTCAATCATCTACACCCGTAACGTGGAGGCGGAATATTCGATCTGGACCGTTCCAAGTGGCGGGGGTGAGCCGAGGCAGCTCACCATGATTCGGGGCCACTCGACCAATCCCGCGTGGTCGCCGGATGGTCGCGACATTGTATTTCTGCACGACAGCCCGGTCGCTCCGGCCGACGTTTGGTCCGTGAACGTCGACGATCGAACGACGCGCCAGCTCACTCATTCGGCGCTCGGCGGTATCGATTCGAGCGATCTGGTCATGCCCGAGACCGTTGTCTGGGCCTCCGCGGGAGGATTTGAAGTACACGGAAACCTCTTCGTTCCGCTGTGCAGGCGCCCAGGCGAACATGGTTGCCTTGTTCAGATCCATGGCGGACCGAACAACCAATCTCGCATGAACTGGAACGCACAGATCCAATACTTCGTGCAGCGCGGTTGGGTCGTCATCCAGCCCAACTATCGCGGGTCGCTGGGCTACGGGCGGAAATATCGTGAGGCGCTATTTGGTGCATGGGGCAACGGAGATCTGCGCGACAATCTCGGCGGGATAGATCTCTGCGCCAGCCGCGGACTGATTCGGCGCGATCGTGTCGTCGCCTGGGGCGGCAGCGCTGGAGGCTACTCAACGTTCGTGTGTATGACGCAGGCTCCAGACGTGTTTGCCGGCGGAGTGGCGCTCTTCGGGCTCACCGACATCTATCCGTTCGGCTGGGAAACGCACCGCTACGAGCGCTACTACATTCAGAGCATCATGGGGCCGAGCGACGAGAGTTACGCCGACTGGTGGGAGCGTTCGCCGATCAACTTCGTGCAGCGTGTACGTTCCCCGATGCTCATCCTGCAGGGCGGTTCAGACCCGGTCGTCAACCCTTCCCAATCCGACACCTTCGCACTTGAACTCGAGCGTTTGAACCGTGATTTTGAGTACAAGATCTACGATGGCGAAGGACACGGATTCCGCCAGATTCAGAATATTATCGATTCGACTGAACGGATCGACCGCTTCTTGCGACAAAAGATCTTGCATGATCCCGAGCCACGTGGCGCTTCGGTGATGCCCTATCCGCCGATGCCGAAGCCGGATTTTGCACGCTGAAGGCGCGACGGTTGGGGACTGACATTTCTCGAGTTAGCCTGATACTAGGAACGAAAGAGAAGGATGTAACGTGGGAGTACTCGACGGACGGACCGCACTCGTTACCGGGGCTAGCCGTGGCATCGGACGGGCGATCGCGCTCGCTTATGCGGACGAAGGGGCCGACGTGGCCGTCAACTACCGGAGCCAGGCAACCGAAGCCGAGGATGTGGTCCGGCGCATCCGAGACCTCGGTCGAAAAGCATTCAGCGTGCAGGCAGACGTGTCGCTCGAGGAACCAGTACGGCAGATGGTCGATCGCGTTATGGACGAGTTCGGACACATAGACATTCTCGTGAACAACGCCGGATTCGTGACGCTCGCGCCCGTCGAATCAATGGAAATCGCCACGTGGGACGAAATGATCGCGACGCACTTGCGCGGCACGTTTCTGGTTACGCGCATGGTGCTTCCAGGAATGCTGGAGCGGCGATACGGCCGCATCATCAACGTCTCGTCGCAGCTCGGTCAGATCGGACGGGAATGGTTCGCCCACTATACGGCCGCCAAGGCCGGCATCATCGGCTTCACGAAGGCATTGTCGCGTGAAGTCGCGGAGCGTGGCGTCCTGGTCAATTGCATTGCCCCAGGGCCGATTGAGACCGGCATCGTTCCCAAGACGGACGGAGCGCCAACCAAGAGCTACGTGGACCTGCTGCCGATCCATCGTGAGGGGCAGACAGAGGAGGTGGCCCCGACCGCGGTCTTCCTCGCCTCCGACGCCGCAAGTTACTATGTTGGACAAACCCTCTGCCCCAACGGGGGCGACGTCATGCTTTGATGGCGGAGGTACGGCAGCGATGTTGCTGCATGATAGCTTGTCGAGATCGACGCGGATCGCGAACAGGCAGGAGTGGAACGGGCATGAAGATCGTACACAAGGGAGAAGCACCCACCGAACAGAGCAAGACGTTCACTGGACCAACGACCCTGGATCGAGCAATAACTCGGCAGCGAGAAGATGGCATGAGCGTCTCGATCGTCCACTTCGACGAAGGCGCACTGACGCACTGGCACATTCATCCAGGCGAGCAAGTGTTGATCGTACTCGAGGGTAAGGGCCGGGTCGGAACCGAAACCGAATCGTTCGAGATCGGCCCAGGTGACGTGGTCTACGCGGAACCCGGCGAGCGGCACTGGCATGGCGCTGCTCCGGGGCACTCAATGACCCACGCCAGCATCACCAACGTCGGATCCCCCGCCTGGCAGGAAGCGCCCGAGTAGACGTCTCTGCATGGGCGCTACTCTGAGATCTGCACACAAAAGAGAGCCCGGCCATTGTTGGCCGGGCTCTTTGGTATCGCGACGTTGGCGGACTCAACCGACCAACGTCAGTCGCTCGAATCAGATTCGTCGTACTGTCGCTTGATCTCCTCGAGAACGGCGGGATCGGTGAGGGTGGTCGTGTCACCCATGACGCGACCTTCTGCGACGTCGCGCAACAAGCGACGCATGATCTTGGCACTGCGTGTTTTGGGCAGTTCAGCCGTGAAATAGATGCGATCCGGTCGAGCGATTGGACCGATCTTGTCCGCGACGTGCTGGCGAAGCTCTTCGGCTAGCTCCGGTCCCGGCTCCACGCCACCGCGCGGTGTGACGAACGCCGCTACCGCCTGACCCTTGAGCTCGTGCGTGACGCCGATGACCGCGGCTTCAGCCACCGCAGGATGGCTTACGAGGGCGCTTTCTAACTCCATCGTACCGAGACGGTGTCCCGCCACGTTCAATACGTCGTCGACGCGTCCGAGCAGCCAGAAATAGCCGTCATCGTCACGTTTGGCTCCGTCACCGGTGATGTACACTGCCGGTCCGTATTTGCCGAAGTAGGTGTTGACGTAGCGATCCCAGTCGCCCCAGATGGTGCGGAACATGGAGGGCCAAGGACGCCGCATCACCAGATAACCACCCTGACCATCCGGCACCGAATTGCCCTTTTCGTCGACGATATCTGGCACGATTCCCGGTAACGGAGTGGTCGCCGACCCCGGCTTCATGGTTGTGATGCCGGGAAGTCCGGAAATCATCATTGCGCCGGTCTCGGTCTGCCACCATGTGTCGACGATCGGGCACTTCTCGCCACCGATGTGCTCGTGATACCAGATCCACGCTTCAGGATTGATCGGTTCGCCAACGGTTCCGAGGAGGCGCAGACTCGAGAGGTCGTGCTTCTCTGAGTACTCAGTACCCCAACGCATGAACCCACGAATCGCCGTCGGCGCGGTGTAAAAGACCGAAACGGCCCGTCGCTCGATGATGTCCCAGAATCGATCGCGGTCCGGATAATCCGGTGTGCCCTCGTACATGACGGACGTGGCGCCATTAGCCAACGGGCCATAGACGATGTAACTGTGTCCGGTCACCCAGCCGATGTCGGCCGAACACCAGTAGACATCGTCATCCTTCAGGTCAAGAACCCACTTGCTCGTCGCGTAGGCGCCGACCAGATATCCGGCAGTCGTGTGGAGCACGCCCTTTGGTTTGCCGGTCGTTCCCGACGTGTACAGGATGTAGAGTGGATGTTCCGAGTCGACCATCTCCGGAGGGCAATACGTTTCCTTGATCTGATCGACCGCTTCGTGCCACCAAATGTCGCGTCCGCTATGCATATGAACGGGATGGACGTGCCTGCCGACACGTTCGACCACGACAACATGCTCGACGATTGGGGCGCTCTCAAGTGCCTTGTCCGCGTTATCCTTCAGCGCCACAACGTTTCCGCGTCGGTAGCCACCGTCCGCGGTGATCAACACCTTGGCCCCACAGTCGTTGATGCGGTCAGCGAGCGAATCGGGGCTGAAGCCGCCAAAGACGACGGAGTGCGGCGCTCCGATGCGAGCGCATGCGAGAAGGATGATTGCCAATTCCGGAATCATAGGGAGATAGACGGCGACACGATCGCCCTTTTGCACGCCCAGTGACTTGAGCATCAGGGCGGTCCGGTTCACTTCGCGATAGAGATCCTGATAGGTGAGAATGCGCTCGTCACCCGACTCGCCCTCCCAGATCAGCGCCGCCTTGGTTTTGCGCCAGGTCTTGACGTGGCGATCGACGCAGTTATAGGAGACGTTCAGCCTGCCTCCGGTGAACCAGGAGACCTTGGGCGGATCCCATTCCAGGACCGTGTCCCACTTCTTGTCCCAATCAAGGTTTTCCGCAACCGATGCCCAGAACCCTTCCGGATCGTCCAGTGCGCGTTGGTAAATTTCGGGATCGTTAACGTTGGCTTTGGCGGCGAAATCGGGTGGCGGCGGGTATCTGCGGGATTCTGTAAGTAGGCCCTCGATCATTCCGGTCGGATCAACCGACATCACAGGCTCCTTCCTGAAATCATAGGTGTTGCGGTGCGAGGTGCGCCCTCCGGCAACGCGGAGCCCATCAAATCACGGAAATCCGCCTGCCCGCTCCCTGCTATTCTCTTCAATAGTAATCGACATTGGCTGAACGAAAAACCCTGACGCGTCATGGAGCCGCATGTACTGGCCCCTTTCGCGCACAGCCGATATGAGGGAGAATGCCGGAAAACTCCCGACAGGATTACTCCCTTGCCGGGATTGTCAACGCCGGATGGGATGGTATAACAAACTCGTGACAGCCCCGGCATCCCGTAGAAGTATAGTCGCCGGTATTTTTGTTGTGGCCTGAATTGAGGCAGGGGGAGCCTCGTTCACACGACGAGATGAGCAGGGAGGATCATGGCGAGAGGGTCTGGCCAGTTCAAGCGCGCCCTGATGGTCGCAGTTGCAGGGTTGCTCGTCTTCGTCCTCGGTGGGTGCAGGTTATACGGCGGCGGGCCGCAGTCCGTTAATAGCCCCGCGGGCGATAATATGCAGAGGATTTGGAACCTGTTTGTTCCGATCTTCTGGGCGTCGGTCGTCGTTTTTGCGATCGTCCAGGGCGTTCTAATCTACGCCGTCATCCGATTCCGACGTCGTCCCAATCAACCTGCTCCCGTTCCTACACACGGCAATACGAAACTCGAAATCGCGTGGACCATTATGCCGGCCATCATTCTGGCCGTTATCGCGGTCCCGACGCTCACTACGATCGCGGATTTCGCCAAGAAGCCCGGTCCTGGGTCTCTTGACGTTCAGGTCGTCGGCCACCAATGGTGGTGGGAGTTTGACTATCCCGGTCAGAAGGTCGTGGTAGCCGATCAGATGCACATCCCGGTCGGCACCGCCATCGAAGTCGATCTCGCCAGCGCGGACGTAATTCACAGCTTCTGGATTCCGAAGCTTGCCGGCAAGCAGGACGTTGTTCCGAATCAGCACAATCACCTGTCGTTCACGGCCAACGAGATCGGAACCTTCAGCGGGCAATGCGCGGAGTTCTGTGGCGCTCAACATGCAAACATGAAGTTCGACGTCGTTGTAGAATCGCAAGCCGATTTCGACGCCTGGGTCGCACAAATGCAGAAACCTGCCGCAGACGTCGGCAACGATCAACTCGCCCTCCAGGGGCAGCAAGTCTTCTTCAGCGCCGGTTGTGTTGGATGCCACACGATCAACGGCCCGCAGGTCAACGGTCAGACGGCGAATGGCACGATCGGGCCAAATCTGACGCACGTTGGCAGTCGCGGCATCATCGCCGGTGGTGTGCTGACACAGACTGAAGCGAACATCGCCAAGTGGGTGAGTAATCCGCCAGGCGTCAAACCCGGTACCAAGATGCCCAACCTGGGATTGACGCAATCCGAGGCGAACGCGGTCGCACATTACCTGGAGACGCTCAAATGACGGCTTCGAATCGTGATGATCGGACGGCGAACGTCGTGATTTGGTGCATGGGGATAGGGGGTCGGTAGTGGCGCAGGCGCAAGCACAAGTCGCAATCACTCAACGCGAAATACAGTACGAGCGCTCAGTCCTGTGGGAATGGCTCACTACGGTCGACCACAAGCGCATCGGCATCCTCTATATGATGACGTCGCTGACCTTCTTCCTGATCGGCGGTCTGCTTGCGTTGTTGATTCGCACGCAGCTCGCGGTGCCGAACAACACGCTGCTTGGTCCGGACACCTATAACCAGGTCTTTACCATGCACGGCACGATCATGATCTTCCTCGTGGTCATGCCGATGAACGCCGCCTTCTTCAACTTTTTGATCCCTCTGCAGATCGGCGCTCGAGACGTCGCATTCCCGCGACTGAATGCGTTCAGCTACTGGGCGTTCCTGTTCGGTGCGTTGCTGCTGCTGAGTAGCTTCCTCTTTGGAGCAGCTCCAGATGCAGGCTGGTTCGGCTACGCCAACCTCACGACGTTGACGTATTCCCCAGGGCTCAACGTCGACTTCTGGATCTTTGGTCTACAGGTTCTTGGCATAGCGTCGCTGGCGTCGGCGCTGAACTTCTTCGTCACGATCGTGAACATGCGTGCACCGGGAATGCGTCTGATGCGCATGCCGGTGTTCACCTGGATGACATTCGTGACGTCGGTTCTGTTGCTCCTCGCCTTCCCATCCCTGACGGTGGGCCTGATCGAGTTGATGTTCGATCGCTACTTCGGAACGCTCTTCTTCGAGCCGACCGCGGGCGCGTCGGTCGTCCTCTGGCAGCATCTCTTCTGGATCTTCGGGCATCCGGAGGTTTACATCCTCATCCTGCCGCCTATGGGCATGGTCTCGGAGATTCTTCCGACCTTTGCGCGCAAGCCACTGTTCGGCTATCCGTTCGTGGTCTATTCGGGCGTGGCAATCGGGTTCCTTTCGTTCGGGGTGTGGGCGCACCACATGTTCGCGGTGGGTCTCGGTCCGGTTCCGAACTCGGTGTTCGCAACCACGACGATGCTCATTGCCATCCCGACCGGCGTGAAGATCTTCAACTGGCTAGGAACGTTGTGGGGCGGGTCGATCGCAATCAAGACGCCGCTTCTCTACGCCGCCGGATTCGTCGGGATGTTCACCATCGGTGGAATCAGTGGTGTCATGCACGCGTCGGTTCCGGTCGACTACTGGCAAACCGACAGCTACTTCGTCGTCGCCCACTTCCATTACGTCCTATTCGGCGGCTCGATCATGGCTATCTTCGGAGCCATCTACTACTGGTTCCCGAAGATCTTCGGGCGCATGCTCGACGATCGGTTAGGCCAGATCCACTTCTGGATCACGCTGATCGCCTTCAATATGACGTTCTTCCCCATGCACTTCCTGGGCATCGACGGAATGCCGCGACGCATCTACACGTACCAGAGCAACATGGGTTGGAACTTCTGGAACGCGTTCGAAACAGCCGGCGCGTACATCCTGGGTGTCAGCGTGCTGCTCTTCGCGTTCAACATCATCAAGTCGATGCGCTTTGGACAGATCGCGCCAGCAGATCCATGGGACGGCCGAACGCTCGAGTGGTCGATCCCGTCGCCACCTCCGGTTTACAACTTCGCCGTTGTGCCGACCGTCCGCTCGCGTGACGCGTTCTGGGAGCAGAAATATGGCGGATCCGAAGAGGCACAGCAGGTTGGCCAGGAAAATCTCTATCCGGATCCGGTCCGAGCGCGCGGAATTCATCTTCCGCCAGCGTCCTACTTCCCGCTCACGGCCGCTGCTGGTCTGGTTGTGATGGCAATTGGAATGGTCCTGCACGGACAAGGTACGGGCGCAAGCTGGTACGTCACTGGCGCCGGAGTCCTCGTGCTGACGTTCAGCCTGTTTGGCTGGTCGTTCGAGCCGAACCACTGATGCGGACGTCTAGCAAGGAAGGAATGAGCGCTTGAGTCAGGCAGTGCACGTCGGGGAGCATCCCGCCGAAACGCACGCGACTTCGACCGGGATCTCCCACAATAAGCTCATGATGTGGGCGTTCCTTGCATCCGACTGCATGTTCTTTGGATCGCTCATCATGACCTATATGGTCTATCGCGGTCACGCGACGGGCGGTCCCACTCCGCAGAGTTTGTGGAACATCCCGTATACGTCGGTCAGTGCAGCGGAACTCCTCCTGAGTAGTCTCTCGATCGTGCTCGCACTCACCTATTTGCACCGCGGCAACGAGCGAGCCTTTCGCATCTGGTTGTTGGCGACGGCCGGATTGGGACTCCTCTTTCTCGGAGGTCAGTTCTACGAGTTCACGACCTTTTACCGAGAGGGTCTAACGCTCCATAGCAGCCTCTTCGGTTCGACCTTCTTCGTGCTCACTGGCTTCCACGGAACGCACGTCGGTATTGGCGTCATCTGGCTTCTGACACTCTGGGTGATGTCGAAGCGCGGGCAGATTCCGCCGTCTCGCGGAGAGATGCCGGAAATCGTGGCACTCTACTGGCACTTTGTAGACATCGTCTGGATCATCATCTTCGCAGTGGTCTACCTGATCCCGTACAAGCCGTAGCTCATGGGTGCCGCGACGTTGAACGCGTCGCGGCAGCGCATCCGAATTCGTGAGAGAGAGGAACGGGCAAGCATGAGTTCAGAATCGGGTTCAGAAGTCGTCCACGCCTATCCAGAGCCATCAACCTACGTCAAGTTGGCCGTTATTCTGGCCATCTTCACGCTCATTGAGGTCGCCACCTATTACGTAAACGCACCGGTCCTCATGATCACACTCGTCCTCGTCTTCTTGATGACCGTAAAGTTCGCACTGGTGGTCGGGTATTACATGCACCTCAAGTTCGATTCGCGGCTCTTGACGTTCGTCTTTGCCGGAGGTTTGACGGTTGCCCTTTCACTGATGCTCGTGATGATCGCGCTCTTCGGCAATTACTAGTTGCGGTCAATAAGAAACGCCGGCAAATCGCATAGTGGTGTATTTTCACCGACAGCCAGACGAGCGACGTTGAATCGCGATTAGCCGGAACACGATCGAGAGTTCAAAACAAGGTAATATTCTTCGCGCGGAGCGCCGACCCATCGAGAACAGGGTTCCGCGCATCTTTGTGTGTTACGGAAGCTATATAACGGCGGCATTTGCGAAGTAATCCCGACGAGGCTGGCTGAGCCGCGGCGGTTGTTCGGGGAGTGGAGGGTCTGTGTCCGATTCCAACACGGTAGCAGTTGCGCTGACAGTGGCGATTGCCGCCGGTGCTCTTGCGCTGATTTACGGCGCGCTCCTGGTGCGTTGGGTTGTATCCCAGCCCAATGGTAACGACCGTATGAAGGAGATCGCATCCGCCATTCAAGAGGGCGCCAGCGCATATATGAAGCGCCAGTATCAACTGGTCGCGGTCGTCGCTGTTGTGGTCGCGATTATTCTCGCCCTCGCACTCGATGTCAGTACGGCAATCGGGTTTCTAGTCGGAGCAACGGCCTCTGCCACTGCAGGATTTGTCGGCATGAGCGTGGCTGTTCGCTCGAACATCCGCACCGCTGAAGCAGCACGCAAGGGTCTAGGGCCCGCACTCTCGGTCGCGTTCCGCGGCGGGAGCGTCACCGGGCTCTTCGTCGTCGGGCTTGGACTTCTCTCGGTTTCCGTTTTCTACGCGATCGTCCGTGACACCGCCCCGTTGGTTGGCTTGGGATTTGGCGGAAGCCTGATCTCGGTCTTTGCTCGAATCGGTGGTGGCATCTACACGAAGGCGGCCGACGTCGGTACCGATCTTGTCGGAAAGGTCGAAGCCGGCATTCCAGAAGACGATCCTCGCAACCCAGGCGTCATCGCTGACAACGTCGGCGACAACGTGGGTGACTGCGCCGGAATGGCCGCCGACCTGTTCGAGACCTACGCGGTCACTTCGGTCGCGGCCATGCTCCTCGGACATCTCGTCTTCAACAACGAGCTCGCGGTCGTCTTTCCGCTCGTCATCGGCGCTGCTTCGATCGTCTCGTCGATCATTGGTACATTCTTCGTGCGCATGGACTCCAGTGGGTCCATCATGCGGGCACTGTACAAGGGGTTGATCGCAGCCATCGTGTTGGCAGCCGCCGCGTTCTATCCGCTCACTTACTGGATCATGAACGACAATGGCAAGATCAACGGCGCGACGATTACCATGTACAAGGCGAGCTTCGCACTCTCAGGCTCGCTCAAGCTCTTCTTCGCGGCTCTGATCGGAATCGGCGTCACGCTCGGCTTCGTGATCATCACCGAGTATTACACCTCGATGAAATACTCACCGGTCAAACAGATCGCCGATGCGTCCGAGTCTGGTCACGGCACCAACATCATCGCTGGCCTGGGCGTTTCGATGCGCTCCACGGCTCTGCCGATCATTCTCATCTCCGCCGCGATCTACACGGCCTACAACCTGACCTCGCAGCTGGGCGACGCCAGTACCGGGTTGTACGGAATAGCCGTGGCAGCCATGGCCATGCTCTCCATGACCGGCATCATCGTCGCCATCGACTCCTTTGGTCCGATCACGGACAACGCCGGTGGCATCGCCGAGATGGCCGAGCTCCCGGAGGAAGTCCGCGACGTCACTGACGAACTCGACGCCGTCGGGAACACGACCAAGGCGATCACCAAGGCCTACGCCATCGGCTCTGCCGGTCTGGCCGCGTTGGTCCTCTTCGCGTCTTACTTCCTCGAGATCTCGGGGAATGTCAGCTTCGACCTACGAAACCCGAACGTGGTGATCGGTCTCCTCGTTGGGGGACTGCTCCCCTACTTCTTCGGTTCGATGTTGATGGACGCTGTCGGACGCGCGGGGAGCTCGGTGGTTCAGGAAGTTCGACGCCAGTTCAAAGAGATCCCGGGCATTCTCGAAGGCACCGCCAAACCCGAATACGGACGTGCAGTCGACATCGTCACACGGCGCGCACTGCGCGAAATGATGGTGCCCGCGCTGCTTCCGGTCCTGACGCCGATCGTCATCGGTATTACGCTTGGCAAAGAGGCCGTTGGCGGGCTGCTGATCGGCTCGATCGTCACTGGGCTCTTCGTGGCAGTCTCGATGACGACCGGTGGTGCTGCCTGGGACAACGCCAAGAAGAGCATCGAAGCCGGTGCTTATGGCGGCAAGGGCAGCTTCGCACATCAGGCGTCAGTCACGGGTGACACCGTCGGCGACCCCTACAAGGACACAGCTGGACCGGCCATCAACCCAATGATCAAGATCGTCAATATCGTGGCGCTGCTGCTCGTAGTGGCCTTGAGCTGGTAGAAGCCCGGCTCCAAATTCAAACGAGTCAGCGAAACGGCCGAGGAAATTTTTTCCACGGCCGTTTTCCGTTGCTGTGGTTCTTCGGACGAAATGGCCCGGTCAAACCCTATGATCTGCAAAGTTTTTCGGATGCGCCGGCCAATCGATGCGTCTAGGATCTATCCAGCACCGGCAACTCGGGATCTGGCTCGATGATGGCGATGTGGAGGGACAACATGAACTCAACAGAGTCTGGAACTCCACAGATGTGGATGGGTCACGTCAACCTGCGTGTGTCGGACGTCGAACGCTCAATCCGCTTCTACTGTGATGTGTTTGGATTCGAAGTTAAACGTCACCGCCCAGGCAGCCCGCTGGCGTTTCTCGGCGTCGGAGGCGCCGCGTTTCAATTGGGTCTCGACGAGTCCTCGAGCAAGAACGGCTCACCGGCGTCCCCCGGCAGCACTGGTCTCGACCACATCGCCATTCATTACCCAACTCGAAAAGCGCTTGCGACTGCCGCACGAAGATTGCTCGTTCACGGCGTGCAGATCGTCGAAGCAGACGACCATCACATCGGCGAGTCGATCTACTGCCTCGACCCGGACGAAAACATGGTCGAGATCTATTGGGAGCGACCATCCTCCATGTGGCAGTACGAAGAAGGGATGTGGCGCAGCGCCATGGATCCGCTCGATCTGGACGATCTCCTGGGAGAGATCGAACGCTCGAACGACTAGAGGCAATTAGTTCGTCAGAAGAGAATTGACTTCTTCAAGTGCCGGAAGAGAAGGCTGGGCACCCTCTCGCTGCACCGACAATGCTCCCGCCGTGACTCCAGCTCGGACGGCAGCCAGATGCGACTCACGCCGGGCCAGCCAAGCACAGACTGCCCCACAGAACGCGTCTCCCGCACCGGTCGTGTCAACGACGTCAACTCTGAGCGAGGGAATGAGTTCGTCCACGGAATCATCGAGTAACCAGGCCCCGTGTTCGCCGAGGGTGATGACAACCGCAGCGCGAACTCCGAACGACCTAATGCGCTGAGCTACGCCGCTCGCGCCATCGACCGTGACTCGCGCTGAATCCAGCAGCTGTCCCGCTTCAACCTCGTTCACGATGAGCACGTCAACGAGGTCGAGCATGCCGCTCACAAGCGGCGAATACGGCGCGGCATTCAACACGTTAATTGATTTGGCATGTCTTCGACACACCATCATCGTCATGAGGACCGTTTCCATGGGAATCTCAAGCTGCAGGTTCATCACGTCACCTGAGCGGCAGGTATTGATGAGATCCTGCTCCACGAGGTCAGGGACCACGTGAGCATTCGCTCCGGGCACCAGAACGATCGAGTTCTCGCCGCTGAGAGAATCGACCTGGACCACGGCGACGCCGCCATAACCTTCGGTTCTCTGGATATGGGTGACGTCGATACCTTCATGCTCCAAATCAAACACACGCTGATCGCTGTTGGCATCGGAGCCAGCGGCGCCGAAGAAGGTGACGTTGGCGCCAAGTCGAGCGGCGGCGATGGCCTGATTCGCGCCTTTACCGCCGCCATAGATGGCGAAGGATTCCCCAGCAATCGTCTCGCCGGGTTGCGGGAATCTGCGCGTCCGCACCACAAAGTCGGTGTTGATACTCCCGACCGTAATGACCTCACTCATCGTCAACCGAAAGATCGTGGCTGTTTGGGTGTCTCCAGCGACCGAGGAGCATGTAACGCAACATCAGACCACGCAGCCGCAACCACGCTTTTCTTGCGTGCCCGACGTCTTGCGAGTCAGGTGGCTGCCCTCCGTAGCGCTCACGAACGTAGACGTCGGCCAGGAATCGAACGTGTTGACGCGTGCCGGGCACACGATCACCGATCATCTGAGCGTATTCATAGGGTGTCATGGCCGAGCTCACCGGCACCCCGCCCCAACTCGCGCTGCGCTGCGCTTTCGTGAAGAACTGCGTGGCCGGAGTGAGCCCGCGCGTGCCTCGCAGCCAGAGATAGCTCGTGAAAGCGATGACAGCCAGGAGAACAACGATCATCGCTCGCACGACCCAGTCGAACGTCGTGGTCTGGGTAGTCCGCGGTGCGATGATTCCCCCGCCGCCGCCGGCGATGTCGTTCTGATCCAGGAACTGCTCGTCGCGAAGATTTTGGGAGTCACCAGTGTTGGCCGGTTGGGAGCCGGAGTTTGACGACGTTGACGCTGCCGCAGGTTCGCGGTTGATTGCCGCTCTGGCCGCGGTAGGCTCGAAGGGAACCCATCCATACTGCGGAAAGTAGACCTCGACCCAGGCATGCGCGTTCAGATCTCGGTACAAATACCCAGCGGAGGCGTCGTCATATTGAGCCGGGTAGAAACCGACGGCGATGCGGCTCGGGATGTTCAGCACGCGCAGCATTTCGATCATCGCGGATGCGTAGAAGGTGCAATATCCTTGCTTCGATTCGAACAGGAACCAGTCGACGGCATCTTCGCCTTTGGGCGGAACCCCGACATTCTCGTTGTACTTGTATTGCCGCAAGTAGGCCTCGATGTTGGAGGCTACGTCATATGGATTGCTCTTTCCGGCCGCAAGCTGTTCCGCCAACTGTTTCGTGCGATCGGTTACCTGCGGAAGCTGAAGATAGCGGCTTGTGATCTCGACTGGATAGCTGCTTCCGGCCGTTCGCAGCTGTTCAGCTGTGGCATTTGTCACGACGGAGTTGATGTCATACGTATCACCCGATCCGACGCCGTTTTGCGCAAACACGGCTTCGACGTCCGAATAGACGGGGAGCTCTCCGCTAAAAGTGAGCGTCGTCACCGTGTAATTCGAATCAAGCGTGAATTCTGTCTGGATCGAACGAGAACTGAGATCGTTCCGCATGCTGTTGATGGTCGCCCAGTCCGCCGGATCCACGCTGACCGTCGTGCCCGGGCCGATCTGAACCGTGAGCGTTGGAGTGACGGTTGCCGTCGGCGCGGGAGTCGGTGTTTCCGTCGGGGTTGCAGCCTCACTCCCCTCGGCGCTCGGAGTCGGCGTGGCCGTCACCTGAGGAGGCGGCGCAGAGAACTTCGCTTGCTGCAGTTCCTTCACCAATGGCCACAGAAGCGGCGGTGTGTTCGATTGGTTCGCTTGCGTTATGTCCAGTCCTTGGTTGGTGTACTTGTACCAGGCTACCTGTATCTGCGTCGGCTCCGAGACCGACTGCAGTTGCCCTGGCGAATAAATCACCGCACCTCGCGGGCTGATGATCTTGACCGTGTATTGCTGGTCTGATGTGCCCGCGGTCGTCGAAGATGGAATTGGAATGTTCTGGCTTGATGGAATCGGGATGAGCGGCGACGAACCGCCCGAACCCGAGTTCGATTGGTAGGTGCTGGTGATATCGGATGACCAGCCTCGACCGTCAAAGACGTCGTACCGATGTGCGGCGAGATACGGGGCGGATCCGCCCTTGACAAGTGCGACGGGCTGATCACTCAGGTGAAGCGGTCCGCCGACCTCGAACGAATCTCCAAAGCTGGCGAACCCACTGATGCCGCCGGATGCACCCGGTCCACGGAGGGATCCGAACCAACCGTTGAACGTACTCTCGACGTGAACCCATGGTCCGTTGATCGATTCCCACGCGCCATGAATCGCCTGATTCTGCGCGGAGACGGGCATGGCCCACCCGATAATGATTACAGCCAGCGACGTGTAGCTCGCCGTCCAGAGACCACGCCAGACCAGGGAATCAGGGAACGGCGTTCCCGAGTGCCGCCACTCATCGATTTTGCGAGAGAAGCTGAAGCGCATCATCAACAGAATGGCACCGATGAGGTAAATCACCACCAGGGCGTTTGGAACGTGCTGTGAATAGCCCAGGTTCATAAAGAGCATGACAGCGGGGAGGAGGAGGGAGAGCCAGATCCATCGAGACCGAAAGATGAACCAAACTGAGGTGTAGCTCAAGATGAATATGAGGGCTGCCATCATCAAGACGAAGAGATACAGATCCTCGGCGTGCTGTCCGTGCGATATCGCCGTGTACCACTGTGCCCAGCGACCCCACAAGTAGTGGAGCTTCGCTTCACGACCGCCGATGTTGTCACTGAGGAAGTTCGTCATCTCGAACATGACGATCACAAACCCTACGAGCAATGCGATCACATGCCCGAGCAATGACGGGATACGGTCGATTTGCGACAGGATCAATCCCGTCAACAGTCCGACGATTGTGACAGTGGTTAGAATCCCGAGGCCATCGGTCCAGTCAGCTGCCTGGGTCGACCATGTTGCGGTGAATACGACCAGCGCCACGAGGAAAAACGAGGTCCAACCTTCTCGGATTGCGAAGCGTTGCATGTTTCATCCCTGGCTTGTGATAACGGCTTCGTACGATTCAATGGACGATCGACTGAGAGCGGCGCTTGAATTGAACCGAATCAGACGACGCGCTTGAACGGCATTGATTGGCCCTGCGTAGTAAGCGCGCGGCCAATGTCGTCTCCGTACTTGACGAGGTAGCTCGGCACACCAATGGCGGCAAGATCGCTAACTACGAGGAGACTGCTGTCGCGTCCGCCGAATGTACTCGGCTCGACGACAATCGAAACGACACGAGCATGACGGGCGACGAGCTCCATTACCGCGGACGACCAGCGCTCGTCGGTAGACGGTGTCACGATGACGACCGTGCTGTTGCGTGAGAAGAGCGAGCCCTCGGCCATGAGGGTCTCCTCGATCGGTTGCGAGCCGTCCGCATGCACAACGGTCAGCAGTTCGAGGATCTTCACCATTTGTCGTGCGCCGCGATCGGTTGGGATCACCGTCGGCTGGCTGTTGTTCACAATCATGCCAACGGTGCGGTTTTGATCGAGAAAGTGATGCGCAAGCGACGCGGAAATGGTGACGGCGTACTCTTCAGTTGAGTCGAGCCAGAACGAGAGCGGGATCTCGCGCATCGAGGTGAACGAATCGTTGAAGTCCGGGCTCATACCACGCGCACGCACGTGATGACGTGCTTCAAGGTCGAGCACGATCCAGACGTCCGCGGTCGGATCGAGCTCGAACTCCTTGACCATCAGCTGACCAGTACGCGCGGTCGCCGACCATGAAATGCGGTTGTAACTGTCGCCAGGCGAATACTGGCGCACTCCCGACGCGTTCGGAGTGACAAATGGCGTGCGGCGTTGCAGCGAGTTGCCACCGGCGAGGTCACCCACCGGCAGCCGAAATCCGCCCAAGTCGACTGTTGCCGGGTAAACCAGGAGCTCCTGCACGTGCGGGACAAGACGGTGCGCTGGGAACAGATCGAACGGATCGCCCGAGCGCAGGGTTAGTGGCCCGATGTGGAAGCGGCCACGTCGCGAACACCAGGTCTCGACTCGCCAGCGATTGGCGTCGTGCGGACCAAGATGGACGACTCGGCTCATGTGGTGGCCCGGTAGGTCAGAGTGATCGGCGATCTCGAGCCAGAGTTTGGCGATGCGGCTGCGGTTCTCGACGCGAATGCGCTCGATCAAGGTCTGACCGACTTGAGCGCGGTCGGCGCGCGTCTCGCGCGTCACGACCAGTCCTCGCAAACTCAGGCGGCTCCACGCGAACGTCCCGACCAGTAGGGCGCTCAGCACGAAGAAGATCTTCTCGAGCACGTCCCACTGGTTGAGCTGCGCAAGCAGTAGAACGACCAAAACCAGAACGAGAAGCTTGATTCCGTTCACGACGACGAACCAACCCCGCGCCAACCGCGAGATCGTTCAGATTCACGAGCGACGGGTCGCGATCCGGGCACGCCAGTCGACATCAGGATTTCGCGAATCACCATGCGGCCGTCAACGTTCTTCATGCGGGCACCGGGGCTGACGATGACGCGGTGTGACAATGTTGGCCCGGCCAGCGCTTTGATGTCGTCCGGGATCACGTAATCGCGTCCCGACATCGCAGCCCATGCGCGCGACGTGTTGTAGAGCGCGAGCGATCCACGCGGGCCGGCACCAAGATAGACGTCGTCATGCTCACGCGTGGCTTCGACGATCGAGACGATGTACTCCTTCAGCGTGTCATCGACGTGCACCTGCCGAACCGCTTCCTGAGCCGCGATCAACTCTTCGGCGTCGGCCTCTTGAACCAGGCTGTCGATCGGATGGTGGAAGTGTTGCCGGTTGAGGATCTCCACCTCGCCGCGATGACCGGGATAGCCAAGCGAGATGCGGATGAGAAAGCGGTCGAGCTGCGCTTCAGGGAGCGGGAACGTTCCCTCGTATTCGATTGGGTTCTCGGTTGCCAGGACGATGAATGGATTGGGAAGTATGTGGGTGATGCCGTCAACAGTGACCTGGCTCTCCTCCATCGCCTCCAGCAGTGAGGATTGGGTCTTGGGGGTGGCACGATTGATTTCATCCGCCAGCACGATCTGCGCCACAACGGGACCGGGTCGATACTCGAACTGACTGGTTTGCTGATTGAAAACGCTGACGCCAGTCACGTCGCTCGGCAATAGGTCCGGAGTGAATTGAATGCGTTTGAAGCTGCAGCCGATACTGCGCGCAATCGCTTTGGCCAACATCGTCTTTCCGACGCCAGGAACGTCCTCAACGAGGACGTGACCCTTGCACAGGAGAGCGACGAGGACTAACTGAACTTCCTGGCGCTTGCCAACGATGACTTTCTCGACGTTGCGAACAATGCGTTCTGCGAGGGCCTCGGCGGTGTCCATGATGCTCCCTTCCCGCCGTGGAAGGAACAGCCACTCGACCCGTCGAGCGGAGCGTCCACTGCGGCTGTCAGCGTGTACGGTATCGGCCGGATCGGTCCGTCACCTACCATTAATGAAATCGCACTGAATGTGTGTTGGAGAACAACGGCGTGAATGCACCCAGCATCCCCAATTAGTACCAAGTTGACGTCGCCCGGATTATATCAATCTCGGCATCTCGGTTAGGCATCCTATACCCACCATACGCGGGTTTCTCCGGTTTGGATGTGTTTTTTCTGGTCGGCGGGCAATATTGCTCAATATTTCACGATTATGTTCACCAAGTTTAGCACGATGCGTTTTCAAGTCCGGCAGCGCATTCCTCTCCAAGATGGACGACGCAGATAAGCGCGACCAGGTTACCGCTGCACGGCTATAATTCGATGGCACAGAGAGGAGCCTCATGACGATGAAATCATCCGCGGATCCTGCCGGCCGGTCCATCATGCTGGTGGACGGTTACGGGCTGGCCTTCCGTGCATTCCACGCCCTTCCCGAGACCCTCACCACGTCTTCCGGCGAGATCGTGAACGCGGTCTTCGGCTTCACCTCGATGCTCCTCGATGCAATACGCGAGCACGATCCTGACTTTGTGGTCGTCAGCTTCGACGTGGGAAAGACGTTCCGTCACGACGCCTTTGAGGGCTATAAGGCGCAGCGCGCACCGATGCCTGACTCCATGAGGGGTCAGATGCATCGTATTTTCGCCGTCCTCGAGGCGCTCAACATCCCCGTTTACACCAAGGAGGGTTTCGAGGCAGACGACGTCATCGGCACGATCGCTCGTGAGGCGGACGCCGAGAAGATGCGCGTGCTAATCGTGACTGGAGATAGCGACCTGCTGCAGCTGGTGGACGGCGACGTTCACATCATCCTTCCGGGCAGACAGCGCTTTGGCGATTACCGCGTTTACGACCGATCGGCGGTCATCGACCGGTACAAGTTCGATCCAGAACGCATCCCGGAGTACAAAGCGCTGGTCGGTGACACGTCGGACAACATCCCGGGGGTGCCCGGAATCGGCGCCAAGACGGCCACCACACTCATTCAGAAATATCCCTCGCTCGAAGCCATGCACGAGCATGGAGACGAGATCACGCCAACGCGCGCCCGCAATTCATTCAGTGAGAACTACGAACAAGCGCTTGCCGGACGTGAGCTGGCGACGATCGTCCGCAACGTCGAGCTCGATATCGAGCTCGACGGCTGCCTTTTGAAAGACTTCGACCGGGCGGATGTAATCGAGCTTTTCAGAGAACTGGAGTTCCGAACGCTCGTCAATAAGTTGCCCGACATGGAGGAAGACGCGCACGTCTCACCACCCCAGATCGTCGAGGCGACCCGCAGCGTGGTGGTCGACAAGGAGCAGCTCGATCAGCTCATCGCCGAGATGAACAAATCGGATGCCGTCGCGTTTGACGTGGAGACGACCGACACCGATCCGATGCGCGCGGATCTCGTCGGAATCGCACTGGCAACCTCTCCGGAACGCAGCTATTACATTCCAGTGCGTCATGTGGATCACGACGGACAGATCGACGAAGACGACCTTCGTGCCGCCTTTTCTCCAATCTTTTCGCAATCCAGGCCCGCCATCTATGCTCACAACGGAAAGTACGACGCGCTGGTCATGGAGCAAGCTGGGTTCAAGCGCCCGCGCGTTGATTTTGATTCCATGGTGGCGGCGTACCTGCTGGGCGACAGCTCGGTCGGGCTCAAACAGCTCGCGTTCACGCGCCTCGGGATCGAGATGACCGAGATCACCGAGCTGATCGGGCGTGGCAAGACACAGATCACCATGGATCAGACTGAAGTCAAGAAAGCGGCCGATTACGCCTGCGCCGACGTTGAGTCAACGTATTTGCTGGTCAATCAGCTGCGGCCGGAGTTGGAAGAACGACAACAAACCGAGCTCTTCAACACCATCGAGCTTCCCCTCATCGACGTCCTGATCGACATGGAAGAGACCGGCATTGCCGTAGACGTCCAGTTTCTCGAACAACTGTCGACCCAGCTTGCCGGACAAATTTCCGAGTTGGAGACCGAGATCTATCGTTTGGCGGGAGAAGCGTTCAACATCAACTCCACCCGACAGCTCGGCAAGATCCTCTTCGAGGATATGGGTTTACCGACCGGCCGCCGAACCAAGACCGGGTTTTCGGTCAGCCAGGATGTGCTCGAGGGGCTGCGCACGGAACACCCCATCGTCGATTCGATTCTCGAGTACCGACAGCTACTCAAGCTTAAGTCGACCTACGTCGATGCACTGCCGGCGCAGGTCAATCCGAAGACGGGTCGCGTCCACACCTCCTACAACCAGACGATTGCCGCCACTGGACGGCTAAGCTCGACAGACCCCAATTTGCAGAACATTCCGGTGCGAACAGGAATCGGCCGAAGCGTTCGCCGGGCATTCATCGCGGACAATCGACCCAATCGCCAAGTGTGGGACGAAGAAGCTGTCTTCCTCTCAGCCGATTACAGCCAGATCGAGCTGCGCCTCATGGCACATATGAGCCAGGACGAAACCCTGCTCACCGCCTTCAACGAGGGACAGGACATCCATTCCGCCACCGCAGCCGACGTCTTCGGAGTCGACCTCAAGGACGTGACCTCGGACATGCGCCGAGTCGCCAAAACAGTCAACTTCGGCATCATGTACGGCATGCAGGCGTTCGGGTTGTCTCGAGACACCGGCATGAGTCGCGACGAGGCGCAGCAGTTCATCGATCGCTACATGTCTCGTTTGCCGGGCGTGCGAGAGTTTCTGGAGCGAACCAAGCAGCAGGCGGCCAATCAGGGCTACGTCCAGAGCATGTTCGGACGGCGCCGATACCTGCCTGAAATCACGTCATCCAACTTCAACATTCGCCTCGGTGCAGAGCGCATGGCCATAAACATGCCGTTGCAAGGCTCCGCGGCCGACATCATGAAGCTGGCAATGATCCAAGTGCACTCGGCACTTGCCGAGAAGAAACTGCGAAGTCGCATGCTGCTGCAAGTGCACGATGAGCTTTTGTTTGAGCTGCCCCGATCCGAAGTCGAGACGCTGGCAACGCTCGTGAAGCAGATCATGGAGAACGTAGTTGAGCTCAGCGTGCCGCTCGGGGTCGAGCAGTCAGTCGGTCCGAATTGGGATCAACTAGAGCCGATCTAGCTCAACCTTGATGATATCCATTTGAACGACTTGATCCGTTCGCGTAGAATTCCCAAGGATACGGTTTGGTTGTCCATTCAAGGAGGTTGGGCAGGATGCCCATCTACGAGTACGCGTGTGGATCGTGCGGCCACCATTTCGAGGCGAAACAGAAATTCACTGATGATCCCATAACCAAGTGCCCGGAGTGCGGTCAGACGGTACGTCGCGTTCTCCATCCGGCCGGAATCATCTTCAAGGGCTCCGGCTTCTACATCAATGACAGCCGGGGCAACGGAAGCAAGAGCGACAGTAACGGCTCCAGCTCGACGTCCACGACACCGGCTGCGCCGACAACGACGACCGAGACGAAAAGCGAGAGCGGACCGTCGAGCGAATCGAAATCGAAGCCGGAGACTGTCAGCCCGACAACGGATTCAAAGTGATTGATATTGACGCCTCTTTCGAGTCGAATACGCGAGTGTTTTGCTCCTGTCTGAAGGGGATACCGGTCGATACGGTGTCCCCTCCGAACGCATCATCGGGGAATGATCTTCCCATGACGTGGAACGACCGGAGATTGGAAGCTCGCGTTGCGACGCCGCATCAACCTATTTCGACGATTCGAGCGCGCAGTCAGGCTTAAGAGCCTGGTCGCGGCGACCTATGTCGCTGCGGTTCCTTCCTCCTCTCCGTTTGCCGAGACGCCGGACACGCTGCCGAACATCGACATCAATCCTGATTCCATTTGCAATGGGTTGGTGATCTGGCTGCGTCGCGCACGTTCGTCGCTGGTGATTCCACGTACCGGCCTCTCGACCGTCACAACGACCAACAAGGAGAGCTGAATGTCGCTCCGAATATCAGACACCTTGACTGGAGAAAAGCGGACCTTCGAGCCGATCGAGCCCGGCCACGTTCGCATGTATGTCTGCGGACCGACCGTCTATTCCGACGCGCACATCGGGCACGCCATGTCGGCGATCGTCTTTGACGTCATTCGCCGCTACCTCGAATACTCCGGTTTGCAGGTGCAGCACGTGCAGAACTTCACCGACATCGACGACAAAGTCATTCAGCGAGCGGCCACACTCGGCATTGAGCCCGACGCCCTCGCGCAGCGCATGATTGACGACTGGCACAACGAAACCGCGGAGCTCAACATACTCCCAGCCTCGGCCTATCCGCGCGCAACGCAAGAGGTCGACACCATCATCAAGATGGTCCAGGAGCTCAGTGAAGACGGCAATGCCTACGCGGCGGCCAACGGCGACGTCTTCTACCGGGTGAACTCGTTCGAAGGCTATGGCAAGCTGTCTCACCGCGACCTCGAGCAGATGATGCCTGGAGCACGCATCGACGTGGATCCGAACAAAGAAGACGCGATGGACTTCGTCCTATGGAAGTCGGCCAAACCGGGCGAGCCCGCCTGGGACAGTCCATGGGGGCCTGGCCGACCAGGGTGGCACATCGAGTGCAGCGCCATGATCTATCACCTGTTGGGCGAGCGCATCGATATCCACGGTGGTGGATCCGACCTCATCTTCCCGCATCACGAGAATGAGATCGCGCAATCCGAAGCGTTCACCCACGCCGCGCCGATGGCTAATTTCTGGGTTCATAACGGTTTGCTCCAGCTCGGTGGCGAGAAAATGAGCAAGTCGGTAGGCAATCTCGTCAGCATCCACAAACTGCTCGAGGACGGCGATGGTCAGGCATTCCGTTTCCTGGTGCTCAATTCCCACTATCGCAACCCGCTTGTCTTCAACGACGAGACACTCGAATCCGCACGACGAGGATTGGCACGCATGTCGTCCGCTGTGCGCGACTTCGAGCCGGGTGAAGTTCCGGACGCTCCGCCCGCGCATCTTCTCGCCGAAGCAGCGGATCGTGCCGAAGCCCAGTTCCGCGAAGCCATGGATGACGATTTCACGACTCCGGTGGCTCTTTCGGCTCTGTTCGAGTTGGCCAGGACCATCAATCGTGAGGAGGATGCAGGAGCCCCGAGGCAGGCGATCGCCCACGCACAAGCACGTCTCAAGCGGTTGGCGGGTGTACTCGGGCTGACGCTGAGCGCTTCGCGGCGCGATGCAAGCGTCGATGTCGAACCATTCGTCGCGATGCTCCTCGACATCCGACAAGAGCTGCGCGCGCGTAAGCAATGGGATCTTGCCGATTCGATTCGAGCAAGGCTCGAAGAGCTTGACGTTCGCCTGGAAGATACGCCATCCGGGACGGTCTGGCGACGCTGATGAGATCGGTTCCCGACCGCCGCGCCGAGATACTCTACGGACGTAACGCCGTCATTGAGGCGCTGCGGGGACGTCGCACCCATCGTAGATTGCATGTCGCTCATGGGGCAGAGCGTCAGGAGCGGGTTGCGGAGCTCCTGACGCGCGCTCGCGAACTCAACCTGCCAGTCTCCCGGATTCACGTTCGGGAGTTGGATCAGTTCGTCGGCGACGTCAATCACCAGGGAGTGGCGCTCGAGACTAGCCCGTTCCCGTACGTGGACCTCGAACAAATCCTGGCGGACGAGCGCCGCGCACCCATTCTTGTGCTCGACCATGTTCAGGATCCACAGAATCTTGGATCGCTACTGCGGACCGCGGAAGCAACCGGCGTTGCGGGAGTCGTGTTCCCCGACCGTCGCTCCGCGAGCATCACGCCCGCAGTCGTCAACGCATCGGCAGGGGCGGTCGAACTACTGAGTGTCACGCGCGTGACCAACCTGGCTCGCGCGCTTGAGTCGTGTAAGGAAGCGGGCTACTGGGTACTGGCGCTCGAGCATCAAGAACACGCTCGATCGATCTTCGTCGAATCGATTCCTGAGCCCATCGTATTGCTGATTGGATCTGAAGGGAAGGGAGTCGGTCCGGCACTGTTGCGGAACGCGGATCTCGTGGTCGACATCCCCATGGCGGGACGAATCGAATCGCTCAATGCGGCCGTGGCAGGCTCGATCGCGCTCTACGAGCTGTTGAGACGCCGTCAGGTGTCCTGCGAATGAGTGCGTACGCCTACTCTCTCGGCGAGCAAATTGTATTCGTGGGTTCCGCTCGGTATAGTAGTAATGGTGGAATCGGCGTTCGCGACTGCGAACGCCAATTTTGGCGCCGGTGGATTCTGTCTGTGACGGCCGGCGAGCAAATGGAAGAAAGGCAATCACAGCATGAAGGTCGTCCTATTACAGGATGTCCCCAAGGTCGGGGACGCCGGCAGCATTCAAAGCGTCAAAGATGGGTTCGCCCGCAACTACTTATTTCCGCAGGGTCTGGCCGCCGAGGCGACGTCCGGCCGCGTTAAAGAGGCGGAGCAGCGAATGCGCTCGGCTCAGCGCAAGGTCGAGAAGGAAGAGGAAGCGCAGCGCGCACTCTCCAATAAGATTGACGGACTGCGCATTCAGATCGTCGCCCGCGTCGGCGAGCAAGGCCGACTGTATGGCTCGATCACGGCTTCCGACATTGCCGAGAAAGTCTCAGCGGAGGTTCACGAGGATATCGATCGACGCAAGGTGCTGCTAAATGATCCGGTGCGCACGATCGGCGAGCATCAGGTGACGGTGCATCTTGTCGGCAAGCTTCGCCCGGTAGTGACCGTAGTGGTCACGCCTGAAGAGGGCGTCGGCGGTGCGTTTGGCAACGTCGAAACCACGCCGGCCAACGAGGACGAGGCGTCGAGCGCTCAGGCCGGACCGGCCGCTGAACTCGAAGACGAAATGCGCGGCATCGAAGAGGAATAGTTTCTCGCTCTCCAAGGGACGGCAACATCGTGGTCGAGACAGTTGAAAAGCTTCCGCCGCACAACATGGAAGCTGAGCAATCAGTCCTCGGAAGCCTGCTGATCGATCGCGATGCCGTCATCCGCATTGCGTCCTTTCTCAAACCGATGGATTTCTACAGCTCTGGGAACGGCCTCATCTACGAAGCCATCCTCGATCTGTACAATCGACGTGTCCCGCCTGACTTCGTCACGATCGTCGATGAGCTCACGCGGCGCGATCGGCTGCAAGACGTGGGTGGAATCGCGTATCTCACTGAGCTGATCAACGCCGTCCCCACCGCCGTGCACATCGAGTTCTACGGTCACATCGTCGAGCGCACCGCGACGCTTCGCAGGCTGATCGACGCGGGTGCGACGATCGTGGGTATTGGTTATGACGACTCAATTGAGGTCGAAGACGCGCTAGATCGCTCGGAACGCGCCATCTTCGACGTCTCGCAGCATCGGACCGTGCGTGACTTCGTCGGCATCGGTGAAGTGCTCGAGACGTATTTCGACAAGCTTGACACGATCCAGCAGCACCGAGGAGAAGTCGTCGGGGTTCCGACCGGATTCGTCGACCTCGACAAGTTGACCGGTGGTTTGCAGCGATCGGACCTCGTGATCCTGGCCGCTCGCCCGTCGGTAGGCAAGTCGTCACTTCAGCTCGGAATCGCCCACAACGCCGCGGTACGACACGGTAAGACCATCGGAATCTTCAGTCTCGAGATGTCGTCCGAGCAGCTCGTCCAGCGTCTTCTTGCGATGGAAACCGGAGTAGACTCTCACCGGCTGCGCCTTGGTCTCATTGACGACAGCGAATGGGATCAGATCTCCCGAGCCTTCGGTCGGCTCGCCGAAGCCAACATCTTCATTGACGATACGCCCGGCATCTCATCCATGGAACTGCGCAGCAAGTCGCGAAGACTCATGGCTGAGCGCGGGCTCGATCTCGTCATCGTCGACTATCTCCAGCTCATGCAGGGGCGGCGCTCGGAAAATCGCGTTCAAGAGGTCTCTGAGATTTCGCGTAGCCTCAAGGGTCTGGCGCGCGAACTAAACATCCCGGTCCTGGCTCTGGCGCAGCTCTCACGCGCGGTCGAGACCCGCACCGACCATCGGCCTGTCCTCTCCGACCTTCGAGAGAGCGGTAGCATTGAGCAGGACGCGGACATCGTCATGTTCATTTACCGCGAAGAGATGTATGACCGCGAGACCGAAAAGAAGGGCATCGCCGAGGTCATCGTGGCCAAGCACCGCAACGGTCCAACCGACACGGTCAACCTTCGATTCTTCGAGCGAACCGCTCGCTTCGCCGATCTCGAGCTCTATCTCGAACCACCTGGATAGTGCCGTCAGATCCGATTTGAGGAGAGATGGACCCCGCATCGAACGACCGGGATCGGCCGATTCCGATCCCTTCGTCCTTTTTCGAGCGCTTTATGCCGCGCATTCGCGACATTGTCGCGCTCAAGATCCTTCTGACGGTATATCGGGTCGTGGACACGCTCAACGCGGACGCGCCATTTGTCTCTGAAGAAGAGATGTTCTCGGATCGATCGCTTATTCAAGGTGTCCGTCTGGCGGGGTCGAACCGCGAGCCGACTGACGAAATCCGACGCGGCATCGAGATTTTGATGGCACATGACGCGATCGCGCGCCTGTGCGTTGAGGAAGATGACGAGGAATCGTATTGGCTGATGCCGAAGGACTCGGCGAATATGCAGCGACTTGCGGAATACGTGCGTGGTGAGCGACCGTTTCCATATCGGGCCAGCCGCTCGTCAGCGACCACGCGCGTTGCCGTGGAGCGTCCAAACGTTTTTCGGCTTTACGAGCAGAACATTGGCGTGCTCACACCGCTGATCGCAGATCAGCTCATCGAAGCTATCGAACTTTATCCGGAGCACTGGATTGAAGACGCGATCGGTGAAGCGGTAAGCTTGAACCGACGGAACTGGCGCTATATCCAGCGTATTCTTGAGCGATGGGGTACCGAAGGACGTGGAGATGAGACGTATCGGCGAAATCAGGGTCCTGCCGGATTCGTCGACCCGGAGAAATACCTCCGCGGCAAATACTCCGCCCTCTTCAAGCGAGACCGATAGCTGCCCGATCTGCGGCGGCGCCGGTTACTATCGCGTCGACGTGCCAATCGGTCATCCACTGTTCGGCAAGCCGGTCGTGTGTCAATGCCAGCAAACGAGGATCGACTCCCGGCGCAGCCAGGACTATGGCGAAATCAGCGGTCTCGGCGTTCTCGAAGACTGGACGTTTGAGAGTTTCGATCGCAACGTGCGCGGCGTTTCGAACGCGTTCGACGTCTGTCTATCGTACGCGCAGAATCCCGACGGATGGTTACTGCTGACCGGTTCGTTCGGCTGCGGAAAAACGCATCTGGCGGCAGCGGTCGCCAATTACGTCGCTCAGTCTCAGGTGATGTTGCCCCTCTTCACGGTCGTTCCGGACCTGCTCGATTATCTGCGCGCAGCGTTCGCTCCCGATCGGGGCGAGAGCTATGACAGCCGGTTCAATGACGTTCGCAATGCGAGTTTGCTTGTGCTTGACGATCTCGGAACCGAAAACGCGACGCCGTGGGCCACCGAGAAACTGTTCCAGATCATCAACTACCGCTACAACCAGCGACGCCCAACTATCATCACCACCAATCGTGATTTCGATCGCATGGATCCGCGCATCGCTTCACGCATCAAAGACACGGCCATCTGCACGCACATCTTCATGGACGCGAGAGACTTCCGCGAGCGACGAGGGCGCGTGGCGAGAGGCCGCTAGCGGCGCTCATTGACCGCGAGACTCCAAGTTCCGCACTTTGGTACTATCCGATCCCCGATCACACATTCGTATACTGAGCGAGGACGAACGGGTGATACCGAGCACTCGCGGATCCGTTCGTGATTGAGCAATCGCTCGCAACAACGGACGTACCAGAGCGAACGCCCAGCGGTTGAATCGAAGAGGTTCGACCACAGCTGGAATTGGGGAGATCGGCGTGGCGGAGCAGACGAACCCGGTTGGACGAGGCAACGATGTCTCAAGTGAAGCCACCAAAGCCTTGTACGCTCCCGCGGCAAAACCTGAGCCCGTAGCGATCCAAACCACCATCCAAGATGAAGTGGCCATCCCCGTCACCATTATTTCGCGACCACCGCGCGTCGCGATCGGTGAATTCGCGGTTGACCAGCCACTGTCTCGACACTATCCCGTTCCAAGCGAGATCACACGACTGGTGCTTGACGCTGATCGCGATATTGCACGCGGACGGTTCGAAAGCGCACTGGATCTCACACTCGCTGCTCAATCGGAACGGCCGGACTGCCTGGGACTTTACGTGCGACAAGCAGAGCTCTTGCTCGCCACTAATCGACCGGAGTCGGCCGAAAATGTCGTCTGCGCCATTGGCAAATCTCGAGAGATTCTGGAAGGACCATCGGTCGACGTCGATATGGAGCGCATCCTGACGCACGCCGATCCGACGGACGCAAACATCTTGCATCTTGCTCACACATTGCTCGACGCCGGACGAACCGACCTCATCGACCGCTATCTCCCTATCGCCATCGAAGCGGCCACACTGCAGGATGATCCGGGCCTCACGCTCGATCTCGCGCAACATTGGCGCGAAATCCGACCTGAGAGTCTGGACGCGGCGTTCGCCGTCACACGCGAAGCGCTTCGAGCAGGTGAGAAGCTCGACTGGGAACGAGTGTCAGCCCAGCTTCCATCCGCGGGAAACGACCCGCGCGCGCTCGTCATCCAAATGGTGATTGAATGTGCCGATCAGAATTCAGATCAGTGGGACGTCACGGCCAGGCTGCTGAGCGCCATCGAGTTGAAACAGATCGAATCGTCGCGCGTTCAGGGCTTGATGCGAGAGATGATCGCTGTTCAGCCCGCGAACGAGTCATTGCTGGTCCACAGTGGAGTGCTCGAAATCAACTCGGGCAACCCTGAAGCAGCGTTTCAGTTGCTCGGTTCGGTGCGGCCATCCGATCCGCTTGCCTATTACATTGCAACTGTTGCCTGCGCCAGGGCGGCGCTCGCGGCCGGAGACTCACACGCAGGCGTTGAGTCGCTGCAGCGCGCGATGGAGCTCTACGAAAAACCTGAAATCGCGGAGTTCGCGGACAAGTGTCCTGTCCTTCGCGTCCCGCACGACATGTTCTCCATAGGCAAGACCGTTGCTGGTGCACTGCAACAGCAAGGAGACGCTGCTCTCGCAGCGACGCTCCTCGAGCGACTTTCCGAATTGGCTCCGAATCGCGAAGACCTGTCACGGGCCTACGCTGATGCGCTGGCTAAGAGCGGCAAACGTGAGATAGCCGTCGCCCGCCTCGAAGAGATGCTGCAGACTCATGAGAAGCGCGGCAATTCGGCAGGCGTTCTCCTCACCATTCAGTCTATCCTGCAAATCTCCCCTGGTAACCTTCGACTCCGAGGCCGACTGATTGATGAGTTCATGAAGCGGGGCTTGCTGCAGGAGGCGGTTCAGGAACGGTGGACACAGGCACAGATTCTGGAGCGAGCTGGTCGCAACGACGACGCCATCGATCAACTGCGCCGTGCGCTCGACGTCGCGTCGATGCTCGGGGATTGGAAAAAGCTCGAGAATGTCGTGCGAATGATGATCCGCATCCGGCCCGACGACCTGGATGTTCGCCATTCGGCCGCGACGAAATTCATCGAATATGGGCAAATTCAACTGGCAATCGAGCAACTCTGGGCCGCAGTCGGCATCGCAAATACGCTCGACGATCCTGACGAAGCGATCGCGGCGCTGCATCAGATCATCGCTCTCGGACCGCAACAGATTGACGCATATCACAAGCTCGGCGAAGTGCTCGCTGCCGTGGGTGAGTATGCGCAAGCGGAACGCGTCTACCGACGGCTTTCGACTCTCGTGCCGGACGACCCAGCGATACAGGCAAAGCAATCGGCCCTTGCTGCTATGGCAAACGGCCCCGAATAACGCCCTCTCTCAACAACGCGCCGACCGGTAAGAACAAATGCGCGTGATACAATTCAGGCTGCCAGCGAGGGCGAATCGAAGAGCGTCACGGTGAGAGCATGCCCGAACTCCCATGGATCTTTACGCGGCTCGATTTTCGTGCCGTTATTGATATTGTTTCAGTTGCACTAATATTTTTTTGGTTATTGTGGGTTGCACAGGGAACGCGTGCGACACAGCTCATTCGTGGACTAGCCATCCTCATCATCGCCGTCGTCGGCGCGGCCAATATCTTCCACCTCACCGCATTGAACTGGCTGTTGACCCGAACGCTCCCAGCACTGATCGTGGCCGTCCCGATCGTCTTTCAGCCTGAGCTACGACGCGCCCTCGAACAGTTGGGACACACGAGCTCCTGGCTACGGCCGCCTTTCACATCGCAGAATGAAACCCAGATGGAAAAAAGCGTCGACGAGATCATGCGCGCCACCGGGCAACTCGCTCGCCGTCGCTACGGCGCCTTGATCGTCATCGAACGCGAGACCGGTCTTCAAGATTATGCGGACCGCGGCGTCCCGCTCGATGCCACTCTCACGCGACACCTGCTGATCAACATCTTTTATCCCAACTCACCGTTGCACGATGGCGCAGTGATCGTGCGGAACGATCGCATCCTATCGGCTGGGTGTGTGCTGCCGCTGAGCGACAACGTCACGGGTGGTCAACTCGGCACTCGACACCGCGCGGGAATCGGCATTTCGGAAGAGTCCGACGCGATCGCCGTGATCGTCTCTGAAGAGACGGGGCGCATCTCCGTGGCGCACAACGGTCGACTCGTGCGAGATCTCGATCAAGAGCGCCTGCGGCGAATTCTCCGCATGCTCTTGCGACTCGATAGAGGTGACCGCGCACGCGACCGATCACAGGGTGGTCCACGTAATCGTAAAGAGCCAAAGGAGTCGCCTGAACGACCCTCGGGAGGAGAAACAGTAACCGAAGATGCCGCGAAGACTACGGCTGGTGCTGAACAAAATACGCCGGTTCTTTGACGCCGGCAATCTGGTCCGGGCGATTGTTGCGCTGATCCTGGCCTTCTCGCTGTGGGCATGGGTCACGGCTGAGCAAGACCCGGAGATCACACGCACGATTCCGTCGGTGCAGGTGACGGCCCAGCACGTCCCGAAAACGCTCCAGGTTGTGGGCGACCTCCCGCACGTCGAAATCAGTCTCGAAGGGCCGCAAAGCAAAATCCAGGGACTCGAGACGGGCCAGATACAAGCCACGATCGACCTGAGTTCGGTCAAGCAGCCTGGCCAGGTGAGCCTCGATGTTGACGTGACTACGCCAAGCCGCATCCGGGTGAAGAATGTCTCACCTGGTGAAGTCTCGGTGCAGGTTGACAGCATCGCCTCGAAACAAGGTATCAAGGTCGAGACTACCCAGCCGATCGACCTGCCGTCTAACTACGTGGTCAAGTCTATGTCGACCACGCCGGACGTGGTGACGGTCAACGGTCCGCAAGAGAACGTCAATATGGTGACGGCAGCACGGGTCGACGTATCGGTCTCCGGCCGGACGTCAAGCTACACCGAGCTCGTGACTCCCGTTCCGGTTGATTCCAACGGTAGTCCAGTTCCAAACGTGACGCTCGACCCCGCCCAAGTCTCATTGAAAGTTGATCTGCAAGTGAGCGGACAGGTTCGCCGTGTCATTCCTGAGGTGAGCGGAACTGACGCGCTGGCTCCAGGCTATGAATTAGTCAGACCGCCCACGGTCGTTCCGAGCGATCAGGTCATCATCGATGGTCCCACGGATCAGATCGCGAAAGTCTTGTATCTTACAACCGAGCCAATCGACATCACTGGCTGGAGCGAATCGAAAGACGTGTCAGAGGTGAAGATCGACACGTCCAAGCTGCCTGATGGCGTGACGGTCGACCATGAAACCGTTACCGTCTCGATCCAAATTCAGAAGCAGTCCTCGCAGCAGCAGGTGAACAGCATCCCGATCAAAGTCGTCAACAGTAAGCCGGGGACAACGGCAACGCTGTCACCATCGACGGCCACCGTCACGCTGGAAGGCTCGCAACTCGTCGTGCAGGGACTGACCCAAAACGACATCTCTGTCGTCGTCGATCTGAATGGCGCGGGGCCTGGGAGCTATCAACTGCAACCTCGGGTCATTCTGCCCGCGGGCGTGCAGTACAAGCAGGTCGATCCACAAGTCGTCAGCGTAACCGTCTCCGAAGTGACACCAACGCCGACACCAGTTCCCAGCCCAACGGAAACGGCCGCACCGACGCCCACGCCATAGCGCACATCGTAGAGTGCGCCCGCGAGAGTGAACCTCCGCCGGGTCAAGTTTGAAACGACTTGGATTATGGAGTGCGGGTCTCGACCTGATGCGTCAAGAGAATGGCTTCAGCCACTTCTCGCATGGATTTGCGGTTGTCCATGCTCGTGCGCCGCATACGGCTGAACGCATCGGCTTCCTTCAGCCCGTGAACTTCCATGAGGATGCCCTTGGCGCGTTCGATGAGCTTACGGGTTTCGAGCGCTTCCTTGAGCTGCACGACTTCGTTTTTCAACTGCTGCACATCGTTGAATCGGGCCAGCGCCAGTTCGATGACGGGCGTTAGCTCACTCTCGCGAAACGGCTTGACCAGGTACCCGGACACCCCGGCAGTCTTGGCGCGCTCCACGAGATGGCGTTCGCTGTAGGCAGTCAGGAGGACGACCGGTGCCAGGCGCCGTTCTGAAATATGCTCCGCGGCCTCGATGCCGTCCATTGCCGGCATCTTGATGTCGAGGATGACGAGGTCTGGTCGCAGCTTCTCCGTGAGATCGAGCGCCGTTTGACCGTCGGCCGCCTCGCCGACGACGTCGTATTCCAGATGCGCCAGCATTTCGCGCAGATCCATGCGGATGATTGACTCATCGTCCGCGATGACAACCCGTACCGGGCCGCTTGAGCTCTCCATGGTGGATGTTCCTTGCAGGCGTCAGGCCAGTCATTGCGACCCAGCGGATGCGGATCGTCGAGAGGATGGTCGGGGCGAGAGGATTCGAACCTCCGACCGCCGGTACCCCATACCGGTGCGCTACCGGGCTGCGCTACGCCCCGATCTGTATTGGCGAGTATAGCATAACGCGTTCTTGAGACCGAGGAGCCGCGCGCACAGCACACGGCTCCTCGGTCGATTCCAGTTGATGACTGGAAACGTGTCTACTTGATTTCGACCTTCGCACCGGCCTCTTCGAGCTTGGCCTTTGCCGCGTCGGCTTCTTCCTTGTTGACGCCTTCTTTGATCGCCTTCGGAGCGGACTCCACCAGATCCTTGGCCTCTTTCAGACCAAGTCCGGCAGCGAGCTCACGGACCGCCTTGATCACCTGGATCTTGTTCGGTCCAACGTCCGCGAGAACGACGTCGAACGTGTCCTTCTCCTCGACAGCCTCTGCAGCAGCGCCACCGCCGGCCGGGCCGGCAGCGACCGCGACCGGGGCCGCGGCGCTAACACCGAAGCGATCTTCGAGCGCCTTGACGAGCTTCGACAGCTCGAGCACGGTCATCTCTTCGATCGTCTGAATGAGCTCTTCCATCTTCTCTTGGCCAACAGCCATGTTCACTTCTCCTGGTTATGTAACAACAACGATTCGAAACTTCACGAGCAGCGAACTTACGCTGCTGGCTGCTCATCGTTCTGCAGCTGATCGGCGCGGCTCTGAAGCACATACGCCAGCGAGCGGATAGTTGCGGCGAGCACTCCAACGAATCCGGAGATCGGCGCCTGGACGCCGCCGACGACCCGCGACAAGAGCACTTCGCGGCTCGGGAGCCCGGCCAGGTTCTCGATCTCTTCCGCCGAGATGATCTGACCTTCGAGCACCGCAAGCTTGATCTGAAGAATGCGTGTCGCCTTCGCGAAATCGCTGATGACCTTGGACGGCGCGACTGGATCGGCCGTGGAGGTCACCAGTGCGGTGGGGCCCGTCAACGACGGCCGGATTCCACCGAGACCAACGTTATCCGCCGCGATGGCCGCCAATGAGTTCTTCACCACCCGAATACCGGCCTCGTGCGGCCGCAACTGGGAGCGAAGCCTCTGCAGATCCGCCACGGACAGCCCACGGTAGTCGGTGAGAATCGAAAGATTTGATCCACTCAACAGCGCGGTGATCTCCTCGACTTGTTCCACTTTCTTTGGTGTAGGCAAGCTATTCACCTCCTTCCAACGCCTCGAGACAATCAAAAACCCCTGCACTGACACAGCGCAGGGGCAAAGCGTTGAAAGACGACGTCAATCGTATGACGGGGTCCGCGTTGTCCCGCGCCTCGGTTGGATGATTAAGCACATCGTGCCCCAACTGTCTCGAGCGCCGGAGTGGTATTCGATTGTTGCGGTTGCCGCTAAGCAGTCTGCTCTGCGGCCAATTCCAACGTTCGTGTCACGTCAAGCGGCACGGCGGGACCCATTGTACTCGTTATGGTGATTGATCGGCAATAAACACCCTTCGAGGCCGACGGCTTCACCCGCATGATGGCGTCAATCAGGGCGTACAGATTCTCTCTGAGCTTCTCGGCGTCGAAGCTGAGCTTGCCGACTGCGACATGCACCAGTCCGGTACGGTCATTGCGGAACTCAACTCGACCGCGTTTCAGTTCCTGGATGACGCCGGGGAGATCCTCCACCGCGCGAACCACCGTTCCACTGCGCGGGTTTGGCATCAATCCGCGGCGGCCGAGGATTCGACCCAGACCGCCAACGCGGCCCATCTGGTCCGCCATGGCAATCGCCGCGTCGAATTCGAGCCATCCGCTCTGGATCTGCTGAACCATGTCGTCGCTGCCAACGTAGTCGGCGCCCGCGTCCTCAGCGGCTCTCACGGCCTCGCCAGCGGCGAAGACGAGCACACGCGGCTCTTTGCCCGTGCCATTCGGCAAAACGACGGTGCTGCGGACGATCTGATCGGCCTGGCGCGGATCGATGCCAAGTCGGATGTGCGTTTCGAAGGTCTCGTCGAAATTGGCGAACGCGGCTTTCTTGACGAGCTCGATGCCTTCCAGAGGCTCGTATAGCTTGCCGAGTTCGACGAGTTCAATCGCTGCGCGAAACTTCTTGCCATGTCTTGGCATGAGTCAACTCCTCGTGGTGCGTGCGGGGTTCTCACCCCTCCCACATAGCGACGGACGGTGGATTTAGCCTTCAACCTCGATGCCCATACTGCGAGCGGTGCCTTCGACCTGGCGCATGGCGCCTTCAATGTCGACGGCATTCAGGTCAGGCATCTTCAGCTCGGCGATCTCCCGAACCTGGTCACGGGTCACGTGACCGGCGACCGAGTGCGTCACATCGCCAGCGCCCTTGTCGACCCCAGCCGCGCGCCGCAATAGGTCAGCAGCGGGCGGAGTCTTGGTGACGAACGTGAAGGAGCGATCTTCGAACACCGTGATCACGACCGGGATGATCTGCCCAGCCATATTCGCGGTTCGCTCGTTGTACTCCTTGCAGAAGTTCATGATGGCAACACCGTGCTGGCCGAGCGCCGGACCAATCGGCGGGGCGGGCGTTGCTTTGCCCGCGGGGATCTGGAGCTTGATGTAAGCGCGAATTTTCTTCGCCACGGTTAGACAAACCTCCTGGTGGTACGAACGGGGAAAACCCTCCCACAGCTCTCAAGAAATCCACATCGCGTCCGCCGATTGAGAGCGTCCGGCAAACGCTATCCTTTATCCTTCGCGCTCGACCTGCAAGAAATCGAGCGTGACCGGTGTCTCACGTCCAAAGAAAGACACGAGCACCTTGACCTTGCCCTTTTCTTGGTCGATCTCATCGACGGAACCACGGAAATCGCTGAACGGACCGTCTACGATCCGTACAGTGTCACCAAGGGCGAGCGAAACCTTCACCTTGGTCGGCTTGGCCGTCATTCCCTTGAGGATCAATTCGACTTCGTTGCCCTCGAGCGCGGCAGGCTTGTTCCCCATGCCAACGAAACTGGTGACGCCCGGTGTGTTTCGCACTACGTACCAGGAGTCATCGTCCATCGCCATGCGCACCAGCACGTAGCCGGGAAACACCTTGCGCTGCACGCTGCGACGCTGACCGCCGCTGATCTCGACCTCTTCCTGGGTCGGCACGACGACTTCGAAAATCTTGTCGGCTACGTCCATCGTGTCGATACGATGGAGGAGGTTCTGACGAACCTTGTTCTCATAGCCCGAATATGTGTGGACGACATACCAGCGCCCCTGCTGCTCGCCACTTTCGCCTTCAGAAAGCTCTTCACGACGTTGGGCAAGGCGTTCACGCAGTGATCGCGCCACAGGCACCTCCTCTTCCGAGGGAAACTAGGGAATTGCTTGCCATAGCCGAACGAACGCGGCATCAACACCGCCCAGCGCCAGGCCGAGCGCGACCGAGATGGCGATCACCACAACCGTGAGATTTCGTGTGGCGTCACGATCGGGCCAACTGATCTTCTTCATCTCGGAAACGGTGTCTTTGAACAGGCGCTGCAACCCGGCCAGTCGTGCGAACCGCGGGTTTGGATTTGAGTGCCGCTCGCTCGACTTCGTCCTCGTGGTTCTGGGTCTCGTCTTCGTTGCCATGGCCCCTTTCCTCGGGTTGAGCAATCCGCAGATCCTTCGTACGTGCGTTCAGATCTGGAGAGCGACTGCTGACAAATGAACGGGGCGGGCCATCGGCTCCGCCCCGGAACGCTTTACGCTCTCTGCAGATGCCACTTCTCTAACTTGTGGAGAAATGGCAGGGCCGGCAGGAATCGAACCCGCAACCTGCGGTTTTGGAGACCGCTGCTCTACCAATTGAGCTACGACCCTAAACTCTGATGATCAGCGCGCCTCTGAATTACCGCGTCTCTCGATGGGTTCGCTGACAGCGGCAACGTGGACAGAATTTTCGAAGCTCCAGGCGCGACGGATCATTCCGCCGGTTCTTTTCGGTGGTGTAATTTCGCTCGCGACACTCAGTGCACTCAAGCGTAATCACTTGCCGATCGGCCTTCGATCTTTTCGCCATGATATCACATCCTTATTGGACGTTGCGACTCAAATGGTCGCCCGGACGACTCCGTCAGTGGGTCGTCTACTGCACGACTTTGGTCACGGCGCCTGCCCCGACCGTTCGGCCACCTTCGCGAATCGCGAAGCGCAGCCCCTCTTCGATGGCCACCGGCTGGATCAACTCCACCTGCATCTCGATGTTGTCTCCCGGCATCACCATCTCTACCCCTTCCGGCAACTGAATCGAACCCGTCACATCCGTCGTCCGGATGTAGAACTGCGGCTGATAGCCGGGGAAGAAGGGCGTGTGTCGTCCACCTTCTTCTTTCGACAACACATACACCTGTGCCGCGAACTTGGTGTGCGGCGTGATCGACTTGGGCTGCGCCAGCACCTGTCCCCGCTGCACGTCATCCCGCTCGATGCCGCGCAACAGACACCCGACGTTGTCCCCGGCCACTCCTTCGTCCAACGTCTTCTGGAACATCTCGACGCCGGTCACCACGATCGAACGGGTCGGCGCGATCCCCACCAGTTCTACCGTCTCACCCGTCTTGACCTTGCCGCGTTCCACCCGTCCCGTCACCACCGTGCCACGACCCTTGATCCCGAAGACGTCTTCGATCGGCATCAAGAACGGCTGATCCACGGCGCGCTCCGGCGTCGGAATGTAGTCGTCCACCGCCTGCATCAGCTCCAGGATCGGCGCATACTCCGGACTGCTCGGATCGGTCGACTCCGACTCCAGGGCCGCCAACGCCGACCCCCGGATGATCGGGATCTCGTCGCCGGGGAACCCATAGGTCGAGAGGAGCTCACGCACTTCCAGCTCAACCAGCTCCAACAGCTCCGGGTCGTCCATCATGTCCACTTTGTTGAGGAACACGACCATGGCCGGCACTTCCACCTGGCGAGCCAAGAGGATGTGCTCACGCGTCTGCGGCATCGGTCCGTCGGGCGCACTCACCACCAGAATGGCCCCGTCCATCTGCGCCGCTCCGGTGATCATGTTCTTGATGTAGTCGGCATGACCGGGGCAGTCGACGTGCGCGTAGTGCCGCTTCGCGGTCTCGTACTCGACGTGCGCAATGGCGATGGTGATGCCACGCTCCCGCTCTTCCGGCGCGTTGTCGATCGAGTCGAACGAGCGGAACTTGGCCGCACCACTCAACCCCAAGGTCTTGGTGATGGCGGCCGTCAGCGTCGTCTTGCCGTGGTCGACGTGCCCGATGGTTCCAATATTGATGTGCGGCTTCGTCCGCTCAAACCGCTGCTTCCCCACTGCACAATACCCTTCAGGTTACCCCAGAGTCGCACCGGTCGGCGAACCCTGGACTCGGCTGTAACGCGAAATGAAGTGATCCAAAGAAACCTATCGCACGGCGCTTTCCAGGCAATTCCTGGCGTCGCACGCAAAAAAGCCCATCGAACTGACGGGCCTGGTGGGGAGGGAGGGATTCGAACCCCCGAAGCATTGCGCACCTGGTTTACAGCCAGGCCCCTTTGGCCGCTCGGGAACCTCCCCGCTAGAGCCGACGGTGGGAATCGAACCCGCAACCTGCTGTTTACAAAACAGCTGCTCTGCCAATTGAGCTACGTCGGCATGGCACCCCTATATGAGGTGCCAGCCAGGGACGAGATTATAGGTGGCATTCCGCGACGTGTCAAGAAAACTCGAAGCTATCCCACGTCGATCGGAGCCAGCGAATCAATGCTCGTCTGCTGGCGTTGACCGTGGAGGCCGAACCCTTTTAGCGACCCATCTCCGCGATCACGGCATCCGCCATGTCAGTCGTTCCCGCGGCGCGTTCGCGACTGCGGTCCGGCCGCAAGTCGTATGTGACCCGTTCGCCCGCCTTGATCACGCTGGCAACCGCGTCGTCGACCGCTTTGGCCGCGTCCTGTTCGCCGAGATGCCGCAGCAACATCACGCCGCTGAGAATCATAGCAGTGGGGTTGGCCTCATTACGGCCCGCATGTGATGGAGCGCTGCCGTGAATGGCCTCGAAGACCGCGGCGTTGTCGCCGATGTTGGCGCTGGGTGCGACGCCCAGCCCACCGATCATGCCCGCGGTCAGATCGCTCAGGATGTCACCGTACAGGTTGGGCATCACCAGAACGTCGTAGAGATCCGGCTTCTGCATCAACTGCATGCACATGTTGTCGACGATGCGATCGTTGAACTCGATCGCCGGGTACTCCTTGGCGACTTCTTCCGCGACCTTGAGAAAGAGCCCGTCGGAGAACTTCATGATGTTCGCCTTGTGCACGGCCGTGACGAGCTTGCGATTATTGGTGGCGGCATAGTCGAATGCAAATCTAACGATGCGTCGCGAGTTCTCCGGAGTGATCGTCTTGATCGAAATGGCTGAAGACGCCGGGACCTTTTTGGTGCTGAGTCGGTTGATCTCGGCGATGATCTCCTGCGCCTCTGCTGTCCCGGTGTCAAACTCAACCCCTGCGTAGAGGTCTTCCATGTTCTCGCGGACAACGATCAGATCGATGGATTCGAACGCGCTCTGGACACCCTCATAGGTTCGAGCAGGTCGCAGATTGGCATACAGCTCGAGCGCGTGCCGCAACGCCACGTTCACGCTGCGGAAACCGCCGCCAATTGGCGTCGTCAGTGGCCCCTTGAGAGCCGTTCCATTCTTGCGAATAGACTCGATCACCGCACCCGGGAGGACGTCGCCGTGCTTTTCGAGAGCCGTAACGCCCGCTTCCTGGACGTCCCAGTCGAATCCGATTCCGGTCGCCTCGAGCACACGCCGCGCCGCGCCGGAAACTTCAGGTCCAATTCCGTCGCCCGGGATCAGTGTTACCTGATAGGCCATCCGCTTGCCGTACCTCTCCCATGTCTGAAATTCAGAAGCAGTTTTCCGCACACTCCAGGCATTGTAGGTTGGCGGAAAAACGAGTGTCAAACGCGTCTGCCCGCGCTTCAGACGCATTTCTTCAGCCCGGAACCGCGGCAGCGCGCGTACAATTCGGTCACGAATGGCGCGGCAAACACTTCACGCGGGGGGCTACTGAGCGTGCGAAGCTTTCGCGAACGCTACGCCGCATTGAATCGAGAGGTCGAACGCCACGACGATCATCGTGCGACGGTGATCCCGATTGAGGCGCTTGAAACAGGGTTCCTGCTGAGAAACGACTCGGGTTCGATCTTCGTGGCAGAAAATCGACGCGCCGATCCGCATGTTTTCCAACTCATGGGCCGAACCGAGCTGCGCTCTCCGCTTTTTCTCAGCCACATTCGTCATGAGTCGCTCGCGCCGAGCGACCTCCTCTTTCTCGACACCGAAACAACCGGGCTCGCCGGCGGAACCGGTACCCACGCCTTCCTCGTGGGAATCGGCTACATCGAAGATGGGTCACTCGTATTGCGGCAATATTTCATGCGTTCTCCCGCCGAGGAAATCGCGCTTCTTGAAGAGCTTCGCGAGCTCTTCACCCGCTTTCGACTCCTCGTGACCTTCAATGGGAAATCGTTCGATTGGCCGCTCATCGACACCCGCTTCGTCCTGCACGGCTACCGCCTCGAGTTCGGATTCGATCATCTCGATCTACTGCATCCGTCTCGACGCATTTGGAAACACCGGCTTGCGAGCTGTTCCTTGACGTCTCTTGAGCAAGGGGTGTTCGACATTTGGCGTGAAGGAGACGTTCCGGGCTATTTGATCCCGCATCTTTATTTCGATTACCTACGGGACGGCGATGCCAGTCGATTGCGACCCGTCTTTCATCACAATCGGGAAGATATCGTGACTCTGGTCCGCCTACTTGAGATCCTCCTACAGGCAGAGGAATCGCCTGAAGCTGGGCTGCATCACGACGAAGATCTCGCGGGATTGGGGCTGTCGTTGGTCGCGGCAGGTGACGACGTTCGTGGCTATCAGGCGCTTTCCACTGCGCTCGCCGGTGGCACGCTCCCGTGGGCTGTGCGACGACGTGCCGAAATCGAGTTGTGGCGGCTCATGAAACGACGTGGACTGATGCCAGACGGAGTCGCTATGCTCGAAGACATGTGCAACGAAACCGTTCGCACAGACCCGGTCGATCTCTTCCCTTTCATCGAGCTCGCCAAATTCTTCGAGCACTCGGCTCATGACTATGAAAAGGCCGAGGCGATAATCGAGCGCGCGCTGCGGATCGTCGAGCTGCGAAACCTGCATGGCCTCCGCGAGGATTTGCTGCATCGCCTGCGTCGCGTACGACGAAAACGGGCCATGGCGTCGGCCTGATCCGACTCGACCCGAGATCTCCCATTCGTTTCACGATGGCTCTGTTACCATCACAAACGGACTCGTTCGGTCTTGAATTGAGGAGCAACATGCCATATCGCCCCGTGATGCTGATGGTTCTTGACGGCTGGGGAATCGGCCCAAATGACCCAGGCAACGCGATTCTGGCCGCCGACACTCCCACAATGGATCGTCTGCTTTCGAGTTACCCGAATTCGTCGCTGCGTTGTTCCGGACGCGACGTCGGTCTCCCAGAGGGCCAGATGGGCAACTCCGAAGTGGGCCATCTCAATCTCGGGGCCGGTTTCGTTGTCTTTCAGTGGATCACTCGCATCGATGCGGCGATCGAGGATGGCACGTTCTTCGAGAACAAGGCGCTCTTGGACGCGATCGAACACGCAAAAACCTGTGGCAGCGCGTTGCACTTGGTGGGATTGATCGGCAGCGGCGGCGTCCACGCTTCACAAGAGCATTTAATCGCGCTGCTTCGTCTGGCCCATACACATCAAGTGCCGCGCGTCTTCATCCACGCGTTCATGGACGGACGCGACACGCCGCCTCACTCCGGGCACGAGTACATGCAGAAATTACTCGCTTCCATGGCAGACATCGGGACGGGCCGAGTTGCGTCGATCTCAGGGCGCTACTACGCCATGGATCGCGATCGTCGCTGGGAGCGAACCGAAAAGGCCTACGACGCAATCGTCAAAGGAGAAGGTGTCAAGGCCACCGATCCGCTGGCAGCGATCCAGGCTTCCTATGACACGGGTGTGACCGACGAGTTCATCGATCCAATCGTGATGTGCGACGCGGACGGCTCTCCCGTGGCGACGGTGAACGACGAAGACTCCGTCATCGTTTTCAACTTTCGCTCGGACCGGCCGCGACAGATCGTTCACGCGATCGCGGATCCTGAATTCGATGAATTTGACCGGGGTGTCATCCGCCACGACCTCTTCGTGGTGACCATGACCGAGTATCAGCAGGGACTCCCCGTTCACATCGCTTTTCCCCCGGAAAATGTCGAGCTACCGCTGGCGCGAGTCATCTCGGAGGCTGGTAAGACCCAATTTCACTCGGCCGAAACGGAGAAGTACGCGCACGTCACCTATTTTTTGAATGGCGGGACTGAACAACCATTCGCCGGCGAGGAACGTACGCTCATCCCGTCGCCGAAAGTCGCCACCTACGACCTTCAGCCCGAAATGAGCGCCTACCCGCTGACTGACGCGGTTGTCGGAGCAATCGACAGCGAAAAATTCGATTTCATCATGGTGAATTACGCCAACGGCGACATGGTTGGCCACACAGGAGTCTTCTCCGCGGCGGTAGAAGCCATCGAGACGGTCGATCTTTGTCTGGCGAGAGTGTTGGAGCATCTTCAGCGGCATGAGGGAGTCGCCATCGTCACCGCCGACCACGGCAATGCCGAAGAGATGTTGGTGCCCGGCACGAACGAAGTCTGGACCGCGCACACGACCAATCCGGTTCCGGTTGTCCTCGTTGCTCCCGACGACAGTCCACTACGCCACACACATCTCCGTGACGGAGGACGGCTGGCAGATGTGGCTCCGACGGTGCTGCGACTCCTCGGAATTCCACAGCCGAAAGTGATGACCGGCGAGTCGTTGATCGAGGATTGACTCTCGAATCTTCCGGAGAATCGTACATGAGCACGTTGTGTGTTCCCGCTACGTCGCGATCCGTCTGCGTTGAAAGATTCTCGTGAAGGTTGATTGAGCCCGTGCGAGACATTTGGCGAGAAATGCGTGAACGCGCGAGCACACAAGGTGCCCGCCAACGAGACACGCGGAGTGGGACGAACGCGTCTACCTCGGCCGGCCCGCGAACGTGGCTTGCGATCCCAGTGCCTCTTCGATGCGCAGCAACTGGTTGTACTTCTCAACTCGATCTATGCGCGACGGAGCGCCAGTCTTGATTTGGCCAGCGTTGGTTGCCACCACGAGATCCGCGACAAACGAATCGGCAGTCTCGCCGCTACGATGCGAGATCACGGCGGTGTAACCAGCACGATGCGCCATCTCGATGGCAGCGAAGGTTTCGCTCAACGTGCCGATCTGGTTCAGCTTTACAAGAATCGAGTTGGCAGTCTTCTCGTCGATTCCACGCTTCAGTCGTTCGGTATTGGTGACGAAGAGGTCGTCGCCAACCAATTGAACACGGTCGCCGATGCGCTCGGTCAGTAGCGCCCAGCCATCCCAGTCATCTTCGGCCAGTCCGTCTTCGATCGAGATGATTGGAAACCGTTCCACCCAGTCCGCCAGAAACGCCACCATTCCGGCGCTATCCAGCTCGCGTCCCTCACCCGCCAACACATACTTGCCATCGTTGTAAAACTCCGACGACGCCGGATCGATCGCCAGCACGACGTCGTCACCCAGGTGATAGCCCGCCTGGTCGATCGCGTGCTCGATCAGTCTGAGGGCTTCGTCGTTGCTCTTGAGGCTTGGAGCATACCCGCCTTCGTCGCCAACGGATGTCACGTAGCCTTCTGCTGTAAGCACCTTCTTCAACGTGTGAAAGATCTCCGCGCCCCAGCGCAGACACTCGGCGAAGCTCGACGCTCCGACCGGCATGACCATGAATTCCTGCATGTCAACACTCGAGCCTTCGGCGTGTTTGCCGCCATTGAGGATGTTCATCATCGGAACGGGGAGGACGTGTGCCGAGGGTCCGCCGAGGTACGCGTAGAGCGGGAGACCCACCGCGTCCGCGGCGGCGCGCGCGGTTGCCAGCGATACACCCAGAATCGCATTGGCGCCCAGCCGACCCTTGTTCGGCGTGCCGTCAAGTTCAATCATGATCTGGTCGACCCGTCGTTGATCGAGCGCGTCGGTTCCGACGAGCGCGCGCAAGATCTCGCCGTTCACGTTTTCGACGGCGTGCACCACACCCTTGCCACCGTAGCGTTTTCCACCGTCTCGAAGCTCGACCGCCTCATGCTCGCCCGTGGACGCGCCCGACGGCACCGCTGCTCGACCAATCGCGCCACCGGCCAAATGGACGTCGACCTCAACCGTCGGGTTTCCTCGAGAATCGAGAATCTCGCGCGCGTGAATCTGTTGAATATCTGTCCTACTCACCGTGACTATCCTCTCTCACCCATCGGCTCGGATCGCCTCCATCTTCTTTCAGGCGATTATAGACGCACCCGCTCCCGCTTCCGGTTACATGAGCCTCGACGTATTCGTGCCTCTGCTATACTCTGCGCAAATTGAGACGTGCAAACGGCAATGACGGAGAAAAGTACTCGGCGGGAACCAAACAGGGAGAGAGAGACGTCGACTGAGATCTCTCTCGTGTGAAACGCCGACGAAGTTCGCTCTCGAGCCGGGCGGTGAACGACGCTACGCGCCAACTAGTCGCTCCTGGCTGCTCCCCATTAGCGGAGCCGACTCAAAACGTCGTCATGACGACGTTTGAGCACTGAGGTCGGCCATGCGCCGGCAAACCAGGGTGGTACCGCGTGGAACCCCTCGCCCCTGAGGCGACGGGGTTTTTTGTTGTCTGAAGAAATGACTTCGTGACAACCGAGATAGACAGGAGGAGTGATGGCGATCGACCGGCTGAACGAGCTCAAAGACACAGCGGAATCCGCTCTAAGAAGCGCCAATGACAGTGAGGGGCTCTCGGAGTGGTATGCGAATTACCTGGGTCGCAAGGGAGCGCTGACCGCCGTGATGCGTGAGCTTGGGGCACTACCGGCTGAGGAACGACCAGCATTCGGCAAAGCGGTCAACGAGCTCAAAGAGCTTCTGGCGACCGACTTCGAACTGCGCCAAGCCGCCGTACGCGCGGATGAGCTCACGTCACGACTGGAATCCGAGTCGATCGACGTGACGCTGCCAGGACGTGCCGTTCAAATCGGAACATTGCACCCGATCACGCAGTTGATCCGGGAAGCGTCCGAGATCTTCAGCCACCTCGGGTTCCAGACCATCGAGGGACCAGAGGTCGAGGATGCCTACTACGCCTTCGACTCGCTCAACATCCCGAAGGACCATCCGGCGCGCGACGTATGGGACACGATCTTCGTCGAATCGAAGTCGCGCGAGATCGTGCTTCGCCCCCACACGTCACCGATGCAGGTGCGAACCATGGAGCGACTCGATCCACCGGTGAGGGTGATCGTCCCAGGACGCTGCTACCGCTACGAGGCGCTCGACGCAACGCATGAGTGGCATTTCCAGCAGATCGAGGGACTGGCGGTCGACGAGCACATCACCATGACGGACCTGAAGGGAACGTTGGCCGAGTTCGCCAGACAACTCTTCGGCCAGGAACGTAAGGTCCGATTCCGTTGCGACTTCTTCCCCTTCGTCGAGCCGGGTGTCGACTTTGCCATCGACTGCATGATTTGTCATGGAGATGGCTGTCGCGTTTGCAAGGGAACCGGTTGGATCGAAATTCTGGGAGCCGGGATGGTGCACCCCAACGTCCTTGCGGGCGTCGGCTATGATCCCGACCGCTATTCTGGGTTCGCATTCGGCTGTGGCATCGAGCGATTGGCCATGCTGAAGTACGGCATTCAGGACATTCGCGCTTTCTACGCCAGCGATATTCGGTTCTTGTCGCAGTTCAATCGGGCGTCCGTGTAGACCGCACAATGCACAGAGAGGAAGAGAACAACCGATGAAAGCCCCTGTTCGTTGGCTGCGCGATCTCGTGGATGTCGACTGGAGCGCCACAGAGATCGCCCGACGCATGACCATGGCCGGGCTGGAAGCAGAAAGCATCACCGAGATCGGCTCTATGTGGGACAAGGTTTACGTCGGTCACGTTGATCGCGTCGAACCACATCCCAATGCCGATCGCCTGGTCCTGGCGACTGTTTCGGCAGGCGAGCACCATCTGACGGTGGTGACAGGTGCGCCGAACATCGCACAGGACCAGAAGGTCGCGCTGGCGCTGGCTGGCGCGCGCCTAATCGACGGGCACTCCGACGAATTCCGCATGATCACTCTCAAACCGAGCAATCTGCGTGGTGTGCGGTCGGAGGGCATGGTCTGTTCCGAGAAAGAGCTGGGCATCTCCGACGAGCACGAGGGCATCATGGTCCTCGACGAGGATGCGCCTGTCGGAATGCCGCTACGAGAATACATGGGCGACGAGGTCATCGAGTTCGAAATCACGCCCAATCTGGTCCATGCGTTCTCCATGATCGGCATCGCTCGTGAGTTGGGCGCCATCGCGGACGTTCGTCCGACGTTCCCACCACTCGCCGACCTGTCTTCCATTCCACGAGACGAGACGCTGGTTCGCGTTGAGGCGCCGGATCTCTGCCTGAGGTACGTCGCGGCAATCATCGAGAATGTGACAGTCGAGGACTCCCCGTCTTGGATGCAGCAACGGCTAGCCGCGGCGGGAGTGCGCCCGATCAACAACCTCGTCGACATCACCAACTACGTCATGTTGGAGTGGGGACAAGCGCTTCACGCGTTCGACCTCGGCTTCTTGCACGAGGGACGCATTATCGTGCGCCGAGCGCGACCCGGTGAACAGATCGAAACGCTCGATCACGTCAAACGCGACCTGGACACGGACACATTGGTCATCGCTGACGACGATCGAGCCGTCGGCTTGGCTGGAGTAATGGGCGGCGTGAATAGCGAGATTCGCGAGGACACGACGGCGGTACTGCTCGAAGCTGCCAACTTTGAGATGTCCAACGTGCGACGCACAGCTCGCAATCAGAAGCTGCGAACCGAAGCCTCGGCGCGTTTCGAGCGCGGCATCGACCCGAACCTTGCCGGGATTGCCGTCGAACGCTCGGTCGCGTTAATTCAGGAAATGTTGCCCGAGGCACGGGTCACGCGCATCGACGACGTGTACGCCGAAACGCGCAAGCCATTCGAACTGACCATGCCGCGCGGCGAGATCAAGCGGCTGCTCGGAGTTGATTTCCCGGACGAGACGATCCTGAGCATCCTCGGGAGACTCGAGTTCGACCCGCGCATCGAGGTTCGTGACGGACAGAAGACTGTCGTTGTCCAGGTCCCAACCTGGCGCTCCGACGTGAACCTCAAAGCGGACATTGTCGAAGAAGTAGCGCGCATCGCCGGGTACGAGAACCTTCCCGAGACACTGCCGGTCGGTGGAATGGTCGCAATTGAGATCGACCCGATGCGTCGGCTCGTGCAATCTGTGCAGGACACACTCCTCAGTGCGGGACTGCAGGAAATCATGACCTATTCCATGATCAACGAAGCGGATCTAGCGGCTCTAAGCCCAGGTGCGGCCAAATGCCCAGTCCGTCTCGGATACTATCCCACGCCACACTTGCCATTGGTCAGCGTGATCAACCCATTGCGCTCCGACTGGGAGCAGATGCGGCCCACACTGGTTCCATCGGTACTCAAGAACGTCGGTGAAAACCTCAAGTTCTCGTCCAGAGTCAACGTGTTCGAGACCGCGCGAGTCTATCAACCTCGGGGAGTCGACGAGCTTCCCGACGAACGTCAGACGCTTGTGTGTGTCATGGCTGGAATTCAGCAAAGCGCTGGACTTTACGGACAGGAGCGCGAAACCGACTTCTTCGACCTCAAGGGAGTCGTCGACGAGCTTCTGGTTCGGGTCGGGACTTCCGAGGTCTTCTACGAGCCGATCGTTCATCCGAGCTTTCATCCTGGCCGAGCCGCGGAGATCAGGATCGGCGAGGTTCCGGTCGGAGTTCTGGGCGAAGTCCATCCGTTGGTTGCACAACAGCTCGGCATATCGGACGGCGGGCGGATTGCACTTTCCGAAATCGATCTGGTGGCGCTGCGAGAGACTGGTCTCAATGACGTTCACGCGAGAAACGTCACCCGCTTCCCGCCAGTGGAGCAAGATTTCGCGATCGTGGTCGACGAGGAAATTCCTGCCGAGCGGGTGCGCAGCGCGCTTGTCGCGGGAGCGGGTGCGTTGCTGGGTAGCATCGAGTTGTTCGACATCTATCGCGGCCCAGCCATCGAGGCAGGCACGAAGAGCCTGGCGTACCGCGTGACGTTGGCGGCCCCGGACCGGCAATTGCAGGAGCACGAGGTCGAGCGGTTGCGTGGACGTATCGAGTCACAAATCAAACGACAGGTAGGCGGAAAGCTACGCGCATGACGCGCTGAACGCTTTCCAAACCTCCCTCGTTCCACCGAGAGCAGAACGCCGCTCCCTGCGGGTCAGGGAGCGGCGTTTCGGTGATATTTGACGGTTGTTCCGGACGAATGGTGCTAGCTCTCGCGCTCTGGTTGAGCGATCCCAGCGAGCACACCCAGACCCAACGCGATCAGGACGATCGGAATGACGAGCATCGGTCGTATGCGAATCACGTTCTGTTCATCCATGAGGAACATGAGTCCCAACGCGATGAACACCAGCCCAATCAACGCGGCCCCAGGACTGAAATGTCTGTTCATTGCGCCCTCACTTTGATGTCGCCGAAACCCATGCTCGCCTCTATGACGAGCTGTCTGGATGCGTGGGCGAAGTCATGCGTTTCAGTCCGGTCGTCCAGCGACGTTCCGTTCTGAGAAAAACCGAGAACATCAACGTTGCCCCCGGCAACCTTCCAATGCACTTGCACCGAGACATCATGCGGAACGTGGATTACGAGCTCGCCGATCCCTACGCGTGCCTGCACGGTCGTTACGCCCTCTGGAAACTGAACGCCGGACAGATCGACATCCAAGTTGCCGATGGCCAACTGATATCGATTCTGAACCTCAGTCAATTGATTGGTTGCGTAGTGGTGATCACCGATTCCGCCACTCAGTGGGACGTCTACGGCGGTAGATACGGTCAGCAACACGGTCAGGAGGATGCCGAGCGTGGTAAGTCCTCCGTGCCAACCGTTCACCGATCCAGCGACTAATAAGACCCCGACCGCGACCAGTGCAGCCGAGAGAACGAAACCAACGGTGAAACTGACGACGTCGAGAACATCGAGCATCCAGGCCAGCCCGGCCAGGATCAGAATCGCTCCAACGGCAAGGCTCCCAAGCGATTGCGGAAGCCGCGGGCCCGTGTAGGTCGGTTGCGGCTCAAGTTGCTGTGCACTCATCGCTCTGTCCCTTTGAAGATCACTCCGAGGCCGAGCACGATGAGGATCACCGCCCAGATGATCTGGTCGCTGAACCAGGGGAACACTTCGCGCAGCAGCAGGATCGCTCCGATCGCCACGAGTAGGCTCCCGAAAATCATCTTGCCCTGACTCGTTCGAATCACGTCCGAACGAGGAATGTCTTCCTCAGGCGTCGCTTCCGGCATGATGATCGCCGCCAGGATGTAGATAAGGATTCCGGCGCCACCGGCAAACGCCAGCGCCACGAATCCGATGCGAACCAGTACCGGGTCTATGCCGAAGTAGTGGCCAAGTCCGCCACATACCCCAGCGATTACCTGGTCGTTCTTGCTGCGGCACAGACGACGGTGAATCGTATCGTGCAACGACGAATCTGATGGCTCAAACAACTGACCCAGTCGTGAACCAGGTTTCTCCTGTTCCATCTCAACTCGCCTCCTAACGGGCTTGCATGCTCAAATCGAGCATTCCTCCCCATCACCAGCATAGACGTGGAAGCGTTACGAGGGCGTCACATTCGCATCACAATTTCGTTGAATCGATGCGCGACTGCTCGCACGTTGTCGCGAATCCAAGCGATGTGGCCCTTAGCAATTTCTCAACGTTATGAAGCGCCTTGGAACCGACAGCGTGATAGACTGAACGACCGTGATCCGGCCGCGCTCCGGGTCAGATTCATAGAACGAAACTAGCAAGGAACGAATCGTTGTCCGACCGCACCGGACCGGATAGACCTCGAGACCGCCTGCCTCAGCTCGAGCGGCTGCGAGGGATGGCCGATCTCGACGCCGAGCAATTCCAGCAGGTCGATAAAGTTCGACAACAATTGCTCAACGTGATCCGTCGCCACGGATACCGGCAAGTCGACACTCCGATCGTGGAACCGACCGAGCTCTTCCTGCGCAAATCCGGCGGCGAACGTGTTGCGCAAATGTACGCGTTCCACTACCGCGAGCGGGATATTGCGCTCCGACCGGAGCACACCGCCTCGATCCTCCGCATGTACGTCGATTCGATGCAATCGCAACCACTACCACTGCGGCTTTGCTATGCTGGACCCGTTTTCCGCTACGAGAAGCCACAGGCCAGTCGTACGAGGCAGTTCACCGAAGTGGGCTGCGAGCTGCTCGGCGCCAGCGGGCCGCTGGCAGACGCTGAGGTCATACATCTGGCACTCGACGGGCTCGCGTCAGTAGGCGTCAGCGGTGTCCTCGTGCTTGGCCACGTCGGTCTGGTTCTGGAATACCTCGAGCGCCTGCCATTGAGACATCGAGCACGAGATTGGCTCCTCTGGAGCATGGAGCGGCTTCGTAAGGGTCGTCCCGTGGATCTCGAAACCGAGATTGCCGGGTTGACGAGCGGCGACCGACTGGCCGATCTGTTCGACCAGATGAGCGGCGCGCTCGGTCAGGTACCATCTGAACAACTGGAGGGCTGGGTACTGGCCGTGCTCAACGAAGTCGGTGTCCAGACTGAAGGCGGCTCGCGCACGCCGCAGGAGATCGTCGCGGGCGTGGTCGACAAGATGAACAGCCACAGCGACGAAGGTCATGTGCGCCAGGCATTCGAATTCGTTGAACAGCTTGCGGGACTACGCGGTGCTCCAGAGTACGTTCTGCCGGAGCTACGGGCATTGGTACGTGCTCATGATTTGAACGAAGAGCCGATTGAACGAATCGAACAGGTGCTCGAAATTTTGGCAATCTACGGTCACGACACCAGCCAGATCGAACTGAGCCCCGGTTTGGGCCGTGGGCTGCACTACTACACCGGCATGCTCTTTGAGATCTACGCCGACGGTTCTCAGCAGGTTCAACTCTGCGGCGGCGGTCGTTATGACGACCTGGCACAGACGCTCGGATCCCGTCAGCCACTTGAAGCATCCGGCTTCACCTATGGTCTCGAGCGCATCGCGGAGGTCGCCGAGCTGCCTGACGCACCGCACACTGCCAGAACTCTTGTAGTTCCAGCGGACGATCGCGCGCATGCCTCGGCCATTCGTGCCGCTGAAGGAATGCGCGCACGCGGCGAAGTCGTTGAGCTGGACGTTCGCGGACGTTCCGTTGCGGCCAGTCGCCGATTCGCGCAACGCAATGGCATCAACGCGCTGCTGGTGGTCGATCACGATGGCAAATCCATCCTCGAACGGTTCGACGACGTGGAGCACAGTGAAACAGTTCGGACCGTGATCGATGGCTGAACCTCTGCGCATGGCGATCTCGTCAAAAGGTGGGTACGAGCAGGCCACCACACAATTCCTGGAGCGTTGCGGGATGCCGGTCTGGCGACCAAATCCACGCCAATACGTGGGTCGGTTGAGCGGGATTCCCAGCGTCGAAGTCCTCTTTCAACGGACTGAAGACATCGTCCGTAAGGTATCCGAAGGCAGCGCCGATCTCGGCATCACTGGACTCGATCTCGTGGCTGAGTCTGGCCGCGACGATCCAAATTTGATCGTGGTGATAGAAGATCTCGGATTTCGACGTTGTGAACTCGTCATCGCCATCCCGGAAGGCTGGCTTGACGTCACGACGGTTTCCGACTTAGCTGATCTCTCAATTGACTTCAAGCGCACCGGACGAACGTTGCGAGTAGCCACCAAGTTCCCGAACTTGACGAGGGATTTCCTCTACCGTCACGGCATCAATTACTTCACGGTCGTCGACGCACACGGAGCCCTGGAAGCCGCACCGGTCCTTGGGTACGCCGACATCATCACCGACCTCTCCGAAACCGGGGTGACCCTGCGAGACAATCGCTTGCGCGTGCTGAGCGGCGGGGTCATCTTGCGCGCGCAGGCATGCCTTATCGCGTCTCGGCGTGGCTTCAAACGTGACTTCGAAAAGCTCGAGATCGCGCGATCGATCGTCGAGTTGGCCGAAGCTCGACTGCGTACGCGCCAATTCAGGTTGATCACGGCGAACGTTGCGGGCGACTCGCCTGAATCGGTGGCGCGGCATGTCACGTCACAGGTTGAGACTGCTGGACGCCAGGGCCCCACGATCGCCAGTGTTTTCCCCAATGGAGAAAACGGGCAGGAGAAGTGGTTCGCGGTGACGATCATCGTGCCCGCGGACCGACTTTTGACGGCAGTCGACCATTTGCGTCGCGGCGGCAGCAGTGGAATCACGGTAACCTCTCCGGACTACGTCTTCGATGCGGAGTCTCCAGCATTTCTCAATCTGGTTGAAGCAGCAAAGGGATAATCATGACAGCAGACCAAGTCGTGCGCGTCTTCCGCGATGTCGACGAAGCACGCACCTTCGTGTTGCGCAGTCGCCGGCTGGAATCGACCGATCTGCCACCCGCGGTGCAGGCAGGCGTGCGACGGGTCTTCGGAGAGGATTTGACGGCTGCGCAGGTGGTCGACCGCATTCTGGCGGACGTGCGCCGAGATGGCGATGCGGCGGTGGGTCACTACACGTCGGAAATTGACGGCGCGCGCGTGGAAACCATCGAAGTCTCCGATGACGAGATCGACGATGCCCTGCAGGTTGTCCCGAAGGACGTGCTCGACGCTCTTCGCTTGGCACACGACCGCATCGAGAGCTTCCACCGGCGCCAGCTGCGCTCGTCCTGGATTCACGTCGATGACGCTGGCACACTGGGTCAGATTCTGCGTCCGCTGGAGCGCGTCGGAGTCTATACGCCCTCTGGGCGGGCACCGTACCCGTCCTCATTGCTGATGTCGGCGGTTCCCGCTCGCGTCGCCGGTGTGCGCCACATCATCGCGTGCGCTCCGCCGAATCGGGATGGTTCGATCTCTCCGCTCATTCTGGCCGCCGCTCGCATCGCCGGGATCGATCAGGTCTTCAAGGTCGGCGGGGCTCAGGCCATCGCCGCCATGGCCTACGGCACGGAGAGCATTCCGGCCGTCGACAAGATCGTGGGGCCGGGAAACATCTTTGTCGTATTGGCGAAAAAGCGTGTCTTCGGAGACGTCGACATCGATCAGCTTCCTGGACCTACCGAGACACTGTTGATTGCAGACGGATCTGCGCGACCGGACCTCTGCGCCGCCGATTTGCTGGCGCAAGCCGAGCACGACCCGCTCGCTAGTGCCATCTTGCTCACCACGTCGGCTGATCTGGCAGAAATGGTCAAGGAGCAACTCGGCGAACAGCTTCCGCTACTTGAGCGCGCTGAGATTGCAACTGACTCACTCCGGAGAAACGGCGCGATTGTGGTCGTGCCGGACCTCTCAACTGCATTCGAGATCGCCAATGACTACGCCCCGGAGCACCTTTGCTTGCTGATACAGGACGCCTGGTCGCAGCTGGACAACGTGAAGCACGCTGGTGGCATTTTCGTCGGTGAGGCGTCTCCCGAGGTGCTGGGAGACTATACGGCGGGGCCAAGCCACGTCATGCCGACCGGCCGGACGGCCAGATTCTCCTCGCCAATCAACGTCGAGGAATTCATCAAGGTGATCAGTGTGATCGGAATCAACGAGAGTGGTCTGTCGAAGCTCGGCCCCGCGGCGGCCAAACTGGCGCGAGCCGAGGGATTGACGGCGCATGCACGTGCCGTCGAGCGGCGGCTCGACAAGCGCTAAATGCGCGTACAGCTCAGTTGCGCGCCAGAGTCTGCAGCGCCGCGTAGACGCGTTCCTCGGAGGTTTGTCCCTCGAACCGCTCGACGCCTGCAAGCGCGGATCGCGCCTCAGCCAGCGAATAGCCGAGCGACTGCAGCGCATCCAGCGCCTCTTGATCCTGTACACCAATCGAGACGACGCCTTCGCCCGTTCGTTCAGGAAGCTTCCCGCGCAGGTCGAATATGATGCGGCTTGCCGTCTTCTTTCCGATTCCGGGCACTCGGCTCAACAGATTGACGTCCTCGGTCTCGATCGCGCCGTGAATCTCGATTGGGCGTGCCGTCGAGAGGACGCTGAGCGCGACTCGGGGCCCAACCCCGCTGACGGTGAGCAACAACTCGAAAAGATCGAGTTCTTCCTGCGAAGCGAATCCAAAGAGCGTGAGTTGGTCTTCGCGCACGTAAAGGTGCGTCAACAGGTCGATCTCGTCGCCGGGTGCGCCTACGTCGCTGATCGTCGTTTGAGACGTCAAAATCTTGAGAATCAGACCATGCAGATCGACCAACACCGCGCCAGGAACCTTGGATGCAATTCGCCCGCGAACACCGCTGATCACTGCTCCACCCCTTCGAGCCGCAAACCATACACACGCGCCGCATTGCGCCACAGGATGGCATCCATCACGTCGTCGGACAGTCCATGCTTGTCAATATGCCTCACAAATCGATCTTGCCTCAGCACGGGATAGTCCGTTCCCATCATTACCCGGTTGTGGCCGACCAAATCGATCACGGTCGGGAAGACGTGTGACCGATAGAGATAGGTCGATGCGGCTGAATCATAGTAAACGTTGCGCGTCTGCTCCGCGACTTCAGGCATCAATTCGTAAAAGGGCAAGCCACCGCCCCAATGCGCCGCCACGACAGTGACCTCGGGGAATTCCAACAAGAATCGCAAGAGGCGCTCGGGAGTCGACGAGCCCTTTCCTGGATAGATGTGGCCCACGGGCTCGCTGACGTGGAAGAGAAGCGGTTTGCCGTGCTCTCGGCAGGCCTCGGCCAGCATCGCCAACGGCGCTGGATCCATCCAGTCGAATCCTTGCGCATCGGCGTTGAGTTCACCGATCCCGACCGCTCCCGCTTGGAGGCAGCGTTGCGCCTCTTGGGCAGCACCCGCTTGCATCGGCGAAACCGTTGCCACGACCGCGATGCGTCCCGGGTTGCGCGCCGCGACTTCCAGGAGATAGTCGTTGTGCTCTCGGCAAAGTCCGGCATCTTTCCAGGGGAACCCACAGACGATCGAGCAGGTGAATCCTGCCTCGTCCATGCTTGCCAGAATGTCTTCTTCACTCGCGAGGAGAGATTTCGGGCTCTGGTAGAGGTCGGCAAACCACTCGTCGCGTGAGCCGACAGTGGCGCGATCTCGCGCGAACTCTGGCGGGAAAATGTGCGTGTGAGCATCGACGATGACTCGTCGCTTTATCACATCACGTCCGGACCAAGTGGAATCTCGCATCGAATGGCTGTCCTGAGATAATCTTGGAGGTTGGTGAATGCGGACACTACCCGAGGTAGAGAATGAGCACGACGATCGCGACAAAGACCAGAAGACCCAGCACGACCAACATCGGAATGAGATAGCTGGCTCGCTCGTCTTCAACATCCTGCTCGGAGGCGCGATCGGTGGAGACATCCGCCGGAGCCGCCCAGACTACCACGGCAGTGACGTTATCGTTCGATCCGTGCTCGATCGCCAGATTGACGAGCTCCCGAGCGGCGTCCTCAGGGTGGCGGCTGAGCGTCACCGAGACCATTTCTTCTTCATCGACGTAGTCGTGCACACCGTCGCTCGTCAAGACAAGTCGATCTTCTGGGAGGAGTCGGATCTCGAAGACGTCAACATCCACGCGTTGCCGGTGACCAAGCGCACGCGTGACGATGTTGCGATGCTGGCTCTCTCGAGCTTCCTGCTCGGTCATGGCGCCTGCCGCGACCTGTTCGGCGACCAGGGAGTGGTCGCGCGTGACCTGCGTTAGACGGTCGGCACGTACGAGATATGCGCGGCTGTCGCCCACGTTGGCAACGGTCAGATCTGGTCCCCGAATGACGCCGGCAACGAGTGTCGTACCCATCATGTACTGCTCGCCTTTGGCCGACCCGTTGTCGAAGATCTGCTCGTTCGCCTTGCGAAACGCCTGTTTGAGCCGAAGCGGAATGTCGGTGGAGTCTGCCTCCGCGCCGAAGTATTCGGCGCGCAATGTGTCGATGGCGATACGAGCCGCGACCTCGCCGCCTTGATAGCCGCCCATTCCGTCTGCCAGAGCGACGAGCATGCCATTATCTTTGACGTCGTCCGTCTGAGCGTCACTGACGAACACGGCGTCTTCATTTTGCTCGCGAACGGACCCGGTATCGGTTCCGGCTCCTACGATAACGCGTAGCTCATCCACCGCTGTCGTGCCTTCACTCCTTCAGCAAGACGTGCCGGACTACTCAATGCCAGGGGGACAGTCGTTCGCGCTTTGGCCGCAAAATCGTACCATGGTGACCGTACATCCGCAAAAGCTGGACCGATTGATGCGTAAAGCACTGTGATAGCATTGGTTTTCGCCGATCAACTGACAAATTGGAGTTAATCGCCGATGAGATTTCACCACGCGGTCCTCATGATGTCAGCCATTATAGGGATTTTTTCCCTGGTTGACTGCGGAGGCTCGAAAACGCCAACAGCGACCCCGTCGCCAACCGCGGTTTCGGTTAAGGACATCCTGAATTCGACGGCGGATCGCTTTGACCAGACGAATTCGCTCCACTTTGATCTCACTGTCGACGGTACAGTGGCGCTTGATCAGAATGGCACGATCAAACTCCACTCCGCGAACGGTGATTTGAAGCGTCCGGACAGTGCTCAGGCCAAGGCAAATGTGACGTTCCTCGGGGCGAATCTCTCGATCAATCTCGTGTCGATCGGGACTGATGAGTACATGACCAACCCGATTTCCGGTTCATGGGAGAAGGCGCCTTCGGATCTCGGATACGATCCAGCGGTCCTCTTTGATAAGAACCAGGGCATATCGCACGTGATTCGCAATCTGCAGGAACCGAAGATGGTGGGTTCGGATACAGTCAACGGTAAGGACGCGTACCACATCAGCGGTACCGTGCAGAAGTCCGACGCGGAAGCGATCACGGGCGGCGCGCTCCAGAGCGATTCGCTTCCCGTGGATCTCTGGGTCGACAAGCAGACCAACGATGTTGTCAAGCTGGTATTGCACGATTCCAGCGGCAGCGGGGGGAACTCTGAGACGACGTGGACGCTTCTACTGACCAAACAGAACGAGTCAGTGACGATCGACAAGCCCAACGTCTAGTTCCAGGCTTGGACCAATCGCCCGTCTCGCGTCCCTTGTCGGTCGTCGCGCCAGCACTGGTTGTGGTGCTGGTGGCGGCGCTCGACCTCACGGTCATCGCGCCGATCCTTCCGCGCATGCTGTCCGATCTGGACGTGAACACGGCTGAGGCCGACCGCTACGTGTGGGTCGTTACCGGCTACCTGGTTGCCTATACGCTGACAATCCCGCTCCTCGGACGATTCTCCGACATCTTTGGACGGCGTAACGCTTTCTTGCTCGCGCTGGGCGTCTTCCTACTCGGATCAGGGATGTGTGCCTCCGCCCACACATTGCCGATGCTTATCGCGGCCCGCTCTATCCAGGGTTTCGGCGGCGGCGCGATGGTCCCGATCTCCATGGCCCTCGTGGGAGACATCCTCCCGCGCGATCGGAGAGCCGCGGCACTCGGCATCGTCGCGGCGGTGGATACGCTGGGCTGGGTACTGGGTCCGATCTGGGGCGCCGGGTTTACTCAGGTCTTCGGCACGTGGCGCGGTGTCTTTTGGCTCAATATTCCGATTGGGCTCATCGTTGGAGTCATTCTGCTGCGTGTCTGGCGAAAGGGCATTCCTACATCACAGGAACGACGGCCAATCGATCTCCCAGGTGCGGCGCTCCTCTCGATGGCGCTCTTGTTCATCAATCTTGGCGTTTCGGCAGGTTCGGGATCGACTGGTCCCAACGGCCAACATCCGCTCGGTTCAACGGCCAACCCCCTGTCGAATTACCAGATCCCGTTGATCGCGCTCGGCATTCTCGCCCTGATAGGGCTCGTATTTGTCGAGTTGCGTGTCAAGCACCCGTTGATACCACTGACACTATTCAAGAATCGGCTGTTCTCATCGGCGAACGCCACCAACGCCCTGGTCGGAGCCGCGCTCATGGCCGCCATGGTCAACGTACCTCTTCAGGTCGCGCTCATCGCTGTGACCGAGCACCGCAGCGAGATCGTCAGCGCCGAGCTTTTGGGTGCATTCTGCTCGGCGATGGCGCTCGGAGCGCTGGCCGGCGGTCGACTCACCACCAAGATGGGCTATCGCATCGTGGTGTTGGTCGGTCTTGTGTTGGCGAGTGGTGGGTTGAGGCTTATGAGCGGCTGGCCCAATGATCTTCAGGTGATGCGCATGGCGCGCGATCTTGCGTTGGGCGGCTTTGGCTTCGGGTTGGTGATTGCGCCCGTGGGAGCTGCGGCCATCAATGCCGCGCGGGCACGCGATCTTGGGATTGCATCCGGCATCGTCATCGTGATGCGTCTTCTTGGGATGACCATCGGCATATCGGCACTGACTGGGTGGGCCGTGAGTCGCCTCAACCATGCCTTGATCAATCTGCCAACGCTTCCGCAGAAGACTGGTGAGACGCTTGGCGATTACCTGGCTCGCCAACAGACCTATGCCACCGACAAGGCCATTCCGCTCACGCTCTCGATCATTCGCGACACGTTCACGGTCGCAGCCGTCATCTGCCTTATCGCGATCATTCCCGCGCTCTTCTTGGGGCGGGCCAAGAGCGATGAATTTCTCTAATCCTCGAAGACTGACCGAAATTGCCCAACTGCTTCCTCGATGGAGACGTCTGGGCGATAGATTGCAGACCCGGCCACGAGTACATCGGCTCCCGCGTCCCACACCTCACGTGCGTTTCCCGGCTTGATTCCCCCATCGATCTCGAGGAGTGCCTTCGACTCGGCCGATTCGAGGATCTCACGAGATCGCTGTAGTTTCGGCAGCACCGCTGGAATGAAGGATTGCCCGCCAAATCCGGGATTGACGCTCATGATGAGAACCAGGTCCACAACCTCCGCAAGGTATTCCAGCGCGTCGATCGGCGTTCCCGGATTGACTGCCAATCCCGCCTGACATCCAGACTCGCGAATGTGTTGCAGAGTACGGTGGACATGGGGACAGGCCTCGAGATGCACGGTCAGAATATCGGCGCCTGCCTGCGCGAACTGCGTGATGTAGCGTTCGGGCTCCACGATCATCAGATGTACGTCGAGCGGCAACGAAGTCGCCTCTCTCACCGCGGCGATGATCGGCAGTCCGATGCTGATGTTCGGAACGAATCGACCGTCCATGACGTCGAGGTGGATGTAATCGACTCCAGCCAATTCGGCGCCATGGATCTCGCGAGCAAGATTCCGAAGATCGGCCGTCAGAATGGATGGCGCCAGCAGTGGGCGGGCACGGTTCCGCGATTCTGGCATACTGTGTGAACGCTCCTACTCTGCTGTGTCAGCCATGGCTGAGATGGACTTGATAGTCAGCATCATTCGAGGGCACCGCGTGTCGGTAAAGCCGCTGATCTCAGCGCGCATCGGACGATCTTCACAAATCATACTCGGGCTTCTCCTCGTAGCCGTCTGGTGGCCAATCTCCTGGACGCACATTCGCCCTTTTTCAGACTACTACTTCTTCCCCCTGTGGCTCGGATACATCCTGACGATCGACGGAGTTGTCGCAATACGAACGCGGACGTCTCTCTGGTCCCGTAGCCGATCTCGGTTTTTGCTGCTGTTCGTCTGTTCGATCCCATTTTGGTGGATCTTCGAGTGGATGAACGGCTACCTGCACGACTGGCATTATGTCGCGCCAACGACGTACACAACCGTTCGCTACGCGCTACTCGCGTCGATCTCATTCTCTACCGTAGTGCCTGCCGTTCTCGAAATGACCGAGCTCATCGCAAGTCTGGGCCTTGGTGAGCGGCTTCCACGCCTGCCAGCCTGGAAGCTCGAAGTCCGAGGCATCATCGCATTTCATGTCCTGGGTTGGATCATGGTTGCCCTGGTTATCCTCTTTCCTCGCTATGCGTTTCCGCTCACCTGGCTTTCAATCTTCTTCATTGTCGAACCCATAAATGCTCTCGCTGGTCAGCGTTCGATTGGGTACTTCGTGCGCATGGGAGACTGGCCTGCACTATGGAATCTGATGATCGCAGCTCTCGCGACCGGCTTTTTCTGGGAAATGTGGAACTTCTATTCGATGCCCAAGTGGACATATTCCGTTCCGTTCGTCGGCTTCGCACACCTCTTCGAAATGCCCGTACTGGGCTATTCGGGTTACCTGCCCTTTGGCCTCGAAGTCTTCTCGATGTTCGCGCTGGTCTTCCTGCTTCTGTTTCGGAAGCCTCAGCAATACGCGATCGTCAGTTGCACGGAGACCACGGTGATCGCGACACGCAGCGCCGAACGTACAACTCGTAAGTGAACGCACACGGCAAACATTGACCCGAATTATCGCGAAATCACCTACTTCTTGGCGCGACACCCCGCATTACGCACAATTTGGGGGCGTCCTCGACTTCTGACTTTGGCGCCACCAACCGTCTGCGTTTGACCGGACCTGCCCAGACACCTATAATTTCGCGCGTTCAGAGTCGCCACACCGCTCCGCTCAGGATGGCACAACACCTGTGGTCAATAGCCTTCAGAAATTCGAACGATTCTTTGAACGCCTGATGGAAGGTTCCGTCGGGCGGATTTTTCGCAGTCCGATTCAGCCGGCCGAAATCGGCCGCCGCCTCGAGCGCGCGATGGAAGGCAACCAACTCGCCACGGTGGACGGCATCGTCGTGCCGAACGACTACTCTGTCTATCTGAATCCGCAGGACATGGTTGTCTATACCGATTTCGTGACCAGTCTCTGCCGTCAAATGGAGGACTGGCTGATCGACCTGGCGGACGAACGCAACTACGGATTCATCGATCAGGTCCGCGTGCAGATGTTTGGCGACGATCGCATCCCAGTCCGCAACATCAGTGTCGACGCGCACATCGCCGAATTGCCCGGCTACGACCCTGTGCAGCAAGAAGCCGTTCAGCGGACCGAGGTCTATCGCGTGGTAGAGCGGACCGGAAACGTTCCACCGCAACTGCTCCGGGTGGCGAGCTCCGCTCGGCCCGAGGAGGTCTTCCCGATCCGCCGCCAGGTGACGACCATTGGGCGCTCGCTCGACAACGACGTCGTGATTCCTGAGCCAGAAGTCTCGCGCTATCACGCCCGTATCGAATACGTGAACGGTCATCTCGAAATCGTGGACCTCGACTCAACCAACGGAACGTCGGTCAACGGCGCCCAGATCACGCGGAGCGCCATCCAACAGGGTGACAACGTTATCGTTGGCACGGCTCGACTCGAGCTGCTTCCGTACCGCGGTAGCGGCGCGCCGGGGATGTAGGGCCGCCTGCCAGTATGATCAATCAGCTCCCATTTGAATGGTTCGTCCTGCTTCTCAGGGTCATTTTTATTTTCCTGCTCTATTTTTTCTTGTTCCAGGTGGTTCGGGTCATTCTGAGAGAGATGAGCGTCTTCACGTCCATGGGTCATGAGGAGGCGGAAGAGGCTGCATCAGCGCACCTCATCGTGCAGCAGAGTGGCGGATCTGGTCTTCGTTCCGGCATGCGACTCGATCTGGAACCGGTTACCGTCATTGGACGGCATCCACGTGCCACGATCATGCTCGATGACACGTTTGTTTCGAGCGAACACGTGCAAATTACCTGGAGAGACGGCCGTTGGTGGCTCACTGACCTGAACAGCACCAATGGCACGATGCTCAATCAACAACCGGTCACAGTTCCGACAGGACTGCGCTACGGGGATGTCATCGGTATCGGCGACGTGCAACTCCAGTTCGCCCCGTAGTCACCCAATTGCGCGGTGCCACCCGCGGCGTTAGCTCGTTGAATAGCTGAACGCCTGTGGTACGAGCCTCTTTTGTCGGCGCCAGTGCTCGAGTCAGGACGACGATCAGCGCCATCAGGCGGGCAAAACGCCCTCGGAAACGCGGCGAGCGCTGCGGGGATGCAGTCGCCGCGAATCCCACATAAACCGGTCTCGCCGGTCGGTTCGTCATTACCGACTGGTGCAGAAACAAGGGGGACTCCTTGAAATTTCTACGATTTTTGCCGCTCTTGGCCCTGGCTCTCATGATGACCATTCCCGCGGGGCAGGTAGCCGCGGCGCCGTCGACTCCTGACGATTTGTTGATGCCGCACTACTTCCCTCAGACCGGATTCTGGGTTCAGGGTCTGTTTCGGCAATATTGGGAAACCCACGGCGGGCTCTACGTCCAGGGCTATCCGATCACCGGCGTCTTCAAACAGGACGGCTACTACCGCCAATACTTCGAGCGCGCAGTCTTCGAATATCATCCCGAATTCGCTGGTACGCCGTACGTCGTCGAGCTCGTTCGGGTCGGTGCGGACCTGACACAGTCGCGCACGTCGGAGACACCGTTCCAGCCGATTCCCGCCTTCGACAACTCGCAGGATCATGTCTATTACGACGCCACGCAACACTCGCTGAATTACGGCTTCAAGACGTTCTGGAACGACAACGGAGGGTTGCAGAACTTCGGTTATCCCCTCTCCGAGGAGTTCGACGAGCAAAACCAGTCACCTCCGGCGGGTGACGGACAGACACATACGGTCCAATACTTTGAGCGGGCTCGGTTCGAGTATCACCCCGAATACAAGGGGACCAAGTACGAAGTGCTGCTCGGGCTTCTGGGCCGTGAGTATCTCGCTGAAAAGGGCGCGCCAGCCGATGCCCTCGCCAAAGAAGACCCGCAGATGCCGCCGATGGATTTCACCACCGGTCATCTTTGGGGACCACACGTCGGCTACGGATTCAACGTCTATCTCCGGGGTGACGCGGGAGGCGATTCATTCACGCAGCAGACGCTCTCAACGGTAATGGACGCTGGATTCTCCTGGATTCGCATCCAGGCGCAGTGGCGGTCCCTTGAGCCGAACCAGGGGCAGTACGACTTCCTCTCGCTCGACAACCAGATCAATGCGGCATCGCGCGACGGCATTCACATCATCGTCAGCGTCGTCAAGGCGCCAACATGGTCCGATGCGTCGGGAGGAATACCAACTGATCCGGCGCCCTATGGTGCGTTGATGCAGCAGCTTGCGAGCAGATACGGTAATAAGGTCCAAGCCTGGGAAATCTGGAACGAGGAAAATCTCGCCACCGAGACGGGCGGAAAGGTCGACGTTGGCCGTTACGTCAATCTTCTCAAGGCCGGCTACACCGGCGTGAAAGCGGGCAACCAAAATGCCATCGTCCTCTTCGGAGGTTTGACGCCGACCGGAGTGAACGATCCATCCATCGCCATCGACGACGTACAGTACCTTCGTCAGGCGTATCAGTACAACAATGGAGAGATCAAATCCTACTTTGATAACCTGGGAGCCCATCCGGGAAGCAACAATAATCCACCCGATACAATGTGGCCGAGTAATCCTGGGCCGGGTCCCGGATGGCAGAACGATCCGTCGTTCTATTTCAGACGGATCGAACAGCTCCGACAGGTCATGATCGACTATGGCGACTCCGCCAAACAGATCTGGCTTACCGAGTTCGGTTGGACGACCGTGAACCAGGCGCCCGGATATGAATACGGGGCGCAGGTGAGTGACCAGGATCAGGCCAACTATCTCGTTCGCGCTTTTCAAATTGCGAAGGATGAATGGCCGTGGATCGGCGTCATGGAAGTCTGGAACTTGAATTACAGCGTGATTTCGAGCTCGACCGACGAGAAGTACCCGTGGTCGGTGATCAACTCCGATTGGAGCCCGAGACCATCGTTCACCGCGCTGAAGGAGATGCCGAAATAACCCATCCGGTCGATTCTGGCTATACTTCAACCGGTGTTTTGCGAGACAAACAACCCGGCCACGATGGCGTGGCCGGGCTGTCTCCGTCTGGAGGTGAGATGATCCAGGGGAAGCTGTCCCTGGTGCTGCCTGCCTACAACGAGGTCGAGAACATTCCTGAGGTCGTTCGGCGCGCGCTCGACGTGCTGCCGGAACTGGCCGAGGAGTTCGAGATCGTTGTGGTCGACGACGGCAGCAAGGACGGGACCGGCGCCCTATTGGACCAGCTCGCCGTGGAGCAACCCGAGATCAAGCCGGTGCACCACGCCAAAAATCGGGGCTACGGCGCCGCCCTCACGTCCGGGTTTGCCGCCGCGACCGGCGATCACATCATGTTTATGGATTCCGATTTGCAGTTCGACATCGCCGACCTTTCCCACCTCGCTCCGTTTGTCGGTCGCTACGACATCGTGGCTGGCTATCGCATCAATCGGCAGGATGCCGGTTATCGGATCCTCTACGCGAACATTTTCAAACTCGCGGTTCGTGCGCTCTTTCACGTGCGGTTGCGTGACATCGACTGCGCCTTCAAGATCTTCCGCGCCGACATGCTCAAGTCAATGAGCCTTGAGTCTCCAGGTGCCCTGATCAACACTGAGATCCTTGCTAAGGCCGCCAAGGCGCACGCCAGCCACGTCGAAGTCGGCGTCCACCACTATCCGCGCAAACGCGGAGAGTCCTCCGGCGGCAGTCCCAAGGTCGTGTTCCGAGCGATGCGAGAGACGATCCTGTTGTGGGTGCGCATGCGAACCTACGTTCCCCAAACACAAGGGAACGGCCAAGCACGCGATCGGACCAAGGTAGGAGCGCTCGTGGTGGGCGCGGCGCTGGCCGTCGGAGCCCTGGCTACGGCGACGGCGCGCGCGGTGCGCCGTCGACGCGACTGAAGAAGTCCGCGTTCCAACATTACCTCAGGTGGAGCTAATCCGCTTTTCAACGTCGCTCGCGGTTGTTCCAGCAATCACCACGCGTTTCATCTTGCTGGTACCACCCGACACGATCGTGACGCTCGATTTGGGAACATCGAAATAGTCGGACAGCGCTTTCACCAACGCGTCGTTCGCGGCATTGTCAACCGGCGGCGCGGTAAGTCGCACCCGTAGCAACCCATCGACCATCCCGAGAACCTCATTGCGCGATGATCGTGGGGTCACGCGGATGGAAAGCATGACTCCATCGTCTCGTGACTGGACCATGCAGCGGTTCAGCTAATCTTCATCGCTTGGGACGCGAATTTGAGCGTTTGGCTCAGATACTCAGCGGGAATGACCGCGCGGCCGAGCGCCGCTTCGAGCTCGTCAACGTGCATGTCGTCCAGGAACGTCTGCGTGCGCTTGGACAGCATGTGCTGCGATATGAAGACCGGATCGTGGCGCTTCTCGCTCGATAGAGCGTCTCGCACTAACCCACCAGTCAGCAGACCCGAGACGTTGATCTGTTCACCGAAGAACGCGTTGACGATGGGAACGACGCGCAATCCAGAACCAGTGTGCGCGTTTACGCGGTCAACGAGGCCACGCATCGTGTCGGCAATGAGGGTACCGCACGCGATCGTGCCGCTCGCGCCCTTGGCCGAACCAGGTGCCGTTCGCCTGATGACCCTCTCCGCGTCGTCGATGAAGAGGCGCGTGATGCCGATCCCGTCTTCCACCTGAGGAAATCCATCATAACCATAGGCTGCCGGTATTTCACGGCCGGTCATCAGGTAGAACTCGTCGCCGAGATAGACGAACGTCTTCGAGCGCTCGTGACGAAATCTTCGCTGCCAGCCCTCGACTTGTTCGATGACGGCTTCAGCTTCATCCTGCTCGAACCGTCGGATATCGAGCGTGGCGCCCGGGAGCGTGCGCATACAGGTGCGCGAGAGTCGCACGCGACGACTCTGCCGTTCGATGCCGAACTTCGACAGTCCAACCGGCACCACGGCGATAGACCGCACGTGCGGACCGCACTCCGACAGCTCTCGAATGGTGCGTTCGAGCTCGACTCCGTCGTTGATGCCGGGACAGAGCACAACCTGAGTGTTGTATTCGATGCCCGCGCGCTCCAGCCGCGCCAGATGCTCCAGAATCAGTGCACCAGCCGGATTGCCAACCAGCGCCACGCGCAAATCTGGATTGGTGGCGTGGACCGACACATTGATGGGGCTGATGTGCTGATCCTCGATGCGTCGCCAGTCATCGTCAGTCAGATTTGTGAGCGTCACGAAGTTGCCGTAGAGCATCGAGTAGCGGTAGTCATCGTCCATGACGTAGAGGCTCTTGCGCATACCCTTCGGGAGCTGTTTGATGAAACAGAACGGGCAGGTGTTCTCGCAGATGTGGATGCCGTCGAAAGTGGGATCGGCAAAGGTGATACCCCAGGTCTCGTCCAAATCTCGTTCAACGCTGATCTCGACCACATCATCGCCAGTGTCGATTTCGAGCGTGACTTCTTCGGCTGAGGCCTCGAACTGAAAGTCGATCGCGTCGTTGAGCGGGGCGCCATTGATCGACACGACGCGATGACCCGGTTCAATCCCGAGCTCGGCGGCAAGCGACCCCGGGGCCACGGCGCCCACAACGCCACTTGACTCCGGCACCAGCGCTACTCTTCGACGCGTCTTCGAAACCATTCCTCGACCCTACCTCAATGCGCTGCGGGATGACCTGGCCACCAGATGACGGCCGACCAGCATGGCAACTCCTGCGACGGCGGCGGTTTCCGCTCGGAGCGTCAACGGCCCCAGCGACGCCGTCTGTATGCCGGTCGCACTCGCCGCTTCAACCTCTTCCAGGGAGAATCCGCCTTCAGGACCAACGATCAAGAGGATCGGCCGGTCATCGAATTCGATCGCACTCAACGGTGTGGCGGCTTCGTTCTCCCACAACAGAACTGGTTGACACTCGTTCCCCACGGCGATGACGTCGGCGAATTTGACCGGCGCATCAACCTCCGGAATCGTGCAGCGGCCCGACTGCTCAGACGCTTCAACCACGATTCGTCGCCACCGCTCGAGACGCCGCTCGACGCGGTCGACCCGCAATGATATCACGCTCTGTTCGCTATCCATCGGAAAAATACGTTCGACTCCGAGCTCGGTTACCTTCTGCAAGGCCCACTCGAAACGCTCTGATTTGATCAACGCAACGGCAATCCAGATTGGCGGAAAAGCGAGACGTGGGCCGCTGTCTGACTGGGCAATGTCGACCTCGACGGCGGTGCGCGTCGCTGATCGGATGACGGCTTCGTAGTTACGGCCATCGCCGTTGAAGAGACCGATTCGGTCTCCTTCGCGCAATCTCAGCACGTGAATGATCTGTTTGGACTGTGTCGAGTCGAGGGAGAGCGTGAGGCCGCTGGAAAGTGAACGGGAGACGAAGAATCGGTGGCCGTGGCGACTCATTTGCCTGGGCCCCGAACCATCAAGAGCGACACCCAGTCGCCAATCTGGCGACGTCCCGTCTGTCGAAATCCGTGCGAAACATAGGTGTCGACGAGGTTCTGCTCGTGCGCTTCAATGACGCCACTCAGAATAAGCCTGGTGCCCTCGTGGGCCGCGGCAGTGAGCGATTCAACGGCTTCGATCAGGATGCGAGAAATGATGTTGGCCAGGATAAGGTCGAATTGGCCGTCGACCGGCAGTGGCTTGGTCACGTCGGCAACTCTTGCCTCAATGCGATCCTGCAGGCCATTGAGTTCGATGTTGTGCTTGAGGGCCGAGACCGCCACTGGATCAACTTCCAGCGAAAGACTGGAAGCCGCTCCTCGCTTGATTGCGCTAATCGAGAGAATGCCCGACCCTGCTCCAGCATCGAGAACCCGACTGCCATCCAACTCGAGATCTTCGAGCCACTGCATGCAGAGTGACGTGGTTGGATGCAGTCCAGTGCCGAACGCCATGCCGGGGTCAAGATCGATCATCACGTCTTCCGGCGTTGGCTCATATTCGCGCCAGGTTGGACGAATGACGAAGTGCTTCCCAATGCGGGTGACCTGAAAGTGGTCCTTCCAGGCGTTCGCCCAATCCTCTTCCTTTTGCACCGACCGTTGAAGATCGCTGACCGTGCCGAGCATGCGTAGGTGCCACAGCCCCTCGTCGAGTTTGGAGACCGTGACGTCCAGCGAGTCGTCACATGGGAGATAGCCTGAAACACGAACCGGTCGCGTTGGATCGAGTTCGAGGTTGTCGCCGTCGCCGTCTTGTCTGAAGGGCTCGTTAACCACGACGCCACGGCCATAGACATAGCGGCTGAACAGATCAGCCACTGCGTCGACTGATTCAGCATCGGCATCGACCGCAACCTCGAGCCAGTCGACCTGAGGATTTCCAGGACTATCAGCCACGAGAAGCGCCGTGATTCTCGCTGTTGGCCGCAAGAACGATGTCCGACGAGTCGCCGACGTTCATACGCATGAAGTCACCGCGAACCAGTGCCTGACGGCCGACGATCGAGTCACGCAGGAGCATGGTTTCGATCTGAGCGCCGTCGTCGACGATGGAATCCCGAACGATCGAGTTTTGGATCGAGACGCCCTTGCCCACGCTCGCGTATGGACCGATAACGGAATTGTTGATGGTAGCCGACGGGTCGATCACGACCGGTGGAACGATGACGGATCCAGGGATGTCCGGCGTTTGAGAGCGCTGATCGAGCAAGAATCGATTGGTACTCAGCAATGCTTCTGGTTTTCCGCAATCCTCCCAAACTTGAACCGGCAAATGCGTCAAGAAAGCGCCTTCGTCGATCATGTGTTGCAGTGCCGCGGCAAGGTAGTATTCGTTCCCTTGCTGGAGATTGTGTTCCATTTGAAAATCGATGGCGTCAAAAAGCTGCTGAATCTCTTTGAAGTAGTAGATCCCCACGACCGCCCGGTTCGAAACCGGCTCCGCCGGCTTCTCGACGAGCTCACGAATACGCCCGTTGTCCGTGACGATCACACCGAACCGGCGCGGGTCGTCCACCTCTTTGGAGAAGATGGCGCCGTCAGCGTCGAGCGTGGGGAGCTGAGTCAGATCGGCCTCAAACAACATATCGGGGAAGAGGATGACTGTGGGACCGGTCACCTCGTCGCGCGCCATGATCACCGCATGCGATTGGCCAAGCTGCTCGCGCTGCTGAACGAAAGCGGCGTCGAAGTCGTACGTGCTCTCCACATATTCCTGAATTTGATCGCCGAGGTACCCGGTTACGAAGACGACCTTGTTGAGGTCGAGGACAGTGAGGCGATCCAGCACGTGACCGAGGACTGGCTTACCCGCGACACTGACCAGCGGTTTCGGTTTGCTCCAGGTCTGCGGTCGGAGTCTGGTTCCCAGACCAGCCACTGGGATGATGACGTTGACCAATGCTCACTCCTTCAGCTCAACATATTGGGTCAATATTCAGGTCATCGTTCGGCAGTCGAAGGGCGCGAAATCGTTCTGAGACGACGGAACGTGATCGGACTAATAGTACCTGACCCAAGGATTGTTACGGTCCGGCAAAGTCCTGTGTGAACATTCTGGTCCCGAAGGGAGTCACCATTACGCCGATCCCAATTCGCGTGAAATCGCTCGAAAGAATGTTCGCGCGATGGCCGGGACTGCGCATTAGCCCGCGCTCGGCAACGTCGACCGTTGGCGCGTACGCGATGTTCTCTCCGGCGACAGAGTAATCGACCCCGGCCGCGTCCATCCGATCAGTCGGACTCCCATGCAACGGCGACGTGTGGGCGAAATACCCAAGCTCCAACATCTCCTGACTATGAGCAAGTGCCACCTGCTGGAGCTGCGGATCGCTTTGTAAGGGCGCGAGTCCGTTCTCGGATCTGGCTTGATTGACGAGCTTGAGCATCGCGTCCTCGTCGGTCGCGCTCTCCTTCAGCCCGGACGTCACGGTAAACGGCAGGCTCATGCCTTTGTCCGACGAAGGTTCGGTGACGATCATGAAATCGGTGAGGTCGAGTCCAACCTGACCCTCGGCGCCGCTCGTTATCTGGTTCGCGCCGGAAAGAAGATGCTGCGCCATCGCAGACCGGCCAAGGTTCGCATCTGCACCGGTGCCGAACGGCGTGAGCACGAGCACCATCACTACCGCCATGGCAATGGCGATGCCTTTGATCGCGCCGGGCAAGAGGCCAAGCACGGTATCCATCTGCTTGCTCACGGGCGTGTGCCTGGCCGCAAAGATCAACGGCGTCAGGGGCGTGACAATCAAAATCGAGACCGCGGTCTGGATGATGAGTGCAATCAATCCGAACCCGATGACGCTCGCGACAACGGTGGATGTGTGAAAGCGCCCCGAAATGAAATCGGCAACCCAGTGATACGCGTACGCGGCCGCGAGAATCGATGCCACGATCGTCACAAGGTCGATCGCGCCACGCAGAAATCCGCGGCGCAGACCGGCGAGTGCACCGAAGCCCACGATCACGATCAGCAAGACGTCAACCCAGTTCACGCTATGCATCGTCGGTTTCCAGCTTTCAATTGCATACGGGATTTTATCCGAATTGGAGGAGTCCTGGATCAACCAATCGGTCCAATCAGGATCCGGGGAAATATCGTGACCGCGGTATCGTTAGGAAGTCTTCAATGTTCGGGTCGCCCCGTTCGGCTCAGATTGTACTGGCAAGCATATACCCGGTTCGAATCTGAATCGAACTGACGATCGCGTCGACGGAGACGGCGCCGACGGTAGTGAACTCGCGAAAACCGAATGATGAGGCTAAATGGGGGTGAAGTCGTTTGCGTACTATGCCAGTGGGAGAGTGCTGATCCATGGTCCGAGAGGGACGTGCGGCAACTCGTAGTCGGAACCGAGTGCGCGGTTCCGGTAAATAGGCGGTGAAGAGCGGCTAGCTGTCGGCAGTGAAGTGCCGACGAAGCCCCGATCGGAATAACCGCGTCCAATTGTGTTCCGATGCCGGAGCATGCTCGACGGTTTGCACCCGTGCACGGCGAGCGTCGCTTTGTGAATCGGCATAGGTGTAGACTCCGCCAAGCGGCACCACCCGAATTCTGACTTTGCCTGACGTGTGCTGCATTTAATGCGTACCCCTTCGTAAATCTCTTGTCACTCTGACTTTACAGCCGCAGGCAGCGAGCGTCTGCCGTCAAAGGTCATACGTACGCACAGTTCCGAAGTACCAGTCCCAAAGGAGAAAACTCACAGACGCAGAGATGCCCGGCATTCACCGGGCATCTCGATCATCGAATTGGATGGAATTGCCAGATCAGAGCGTCTTCTGGACCGCCTTGATCCCAGCCATCAGCTTCGCCACATCATCGTCGCTGTTGTAGAAGCCGACTGAGACGCGCGCCGCATCCGGATTATTGATGTACTTGTTGACGAACCGAATGGTCACGTTGTGCTCTGCGGCGAGTCGCGCGGAGAGTTCCGGAGGCTCGATGCCCTCGACGTTGAACGCGATCAGACCGGCCAGCGCCTCGCGCGGCGTCACCATCGTGATGCCGTTGATTGCCGCAAGTTGATCGTACGTCGCGTGCGCCAGATCATCGATGTGCTTGGACGCCCACTCTACGCCGACATCCTCGAGAATCCACTCGGTGGCCGCCTTTTGTCCTGCAAGGAGGGCGGTGTTGCGTCCGGCCGTGTCGAATCGGGCGGCGCCGACCGCGGGGGAATACGTCCCTCCGTAGTAGTCGAGTGTGCCGCGCACCATGCCGCCTGAGCCGAGGGTTTGCTCGAGCTCTCCCAGGCTCGACGCCTTGACGTAGAATGCGCCGGTACCGTCCGGCCCGCACATCCACTTCTGTCCCGAGCAGGCGTAGAAATCCACACCGAGATCATGCATGTCGAGATGCAGAGCGCCGTAAGACTGTGCGGCATCCACCGATACAAGTACGTCATGGCTGTGCGCCATGTCGACGATCTCTTTGACCGGTAATCGCGCGCCGGTGGTGTAGGAGACGTGAGAGATGGCAATCATGCGCGTCCGAGGTGTGATGAGCTTCTCGAATTCCGCGACAATCCCGGCCACGTCCCCTCCACCGAGGCCGATATCAGCGACGCGAACGCGGATACCGAAGCGACGCTTGGCCAGGAAGGAAGGGATCAGACCGCCAGGATGTTCGATGTTGGAGAGGATGAGCTCATCGCCGACCTGCCAGCGGTAGCCGATAATCGAGCTGTACATCCCGTCTGTCGTGCTGCTGGTGATGGCGATTTCTTCGGGATTCGCGCCAATGGCGGATGCGACGACTTGACGTACGCCGTTACGCAGCTCGCCGATGTGCGGAAAATGTTCGCTCGAAATGCGTGCCTTGGTCAAATCGTGGTTGATTTCCTCGACAATCGCCTCATGTGCCACTCGCGGCAGCGGACCGCAGGTGCCGGTGTTCATATACACGGTGTCGAGGACTCCCGGAACCATCTCCCGGATCGTATCTAGATTGGGCATTCTGCGAAACCTTCCCTCTTGTGTTGCCGGCTCAATTTCCACCGACAACCAACCACCCAGCGTCGTTTGCCTCCCGACTCCTCCTCACCTCGTCGCTCAGACCACTCCATTTGAGCGCAATTGTTTGATGTGCTCGATATCGTAACCCAAATCAGTCAGAACGCCGTCTGTATGTTCGCCCAACAACGGCGGTGGCCGCCGAATCGAACCAGGCGTGCCAGTCAGTTTGACGGCGATGCCGGGAAGCCGCAGATTCGGGATCTCGTCTCGCGGCACATCGACGACCATGTCACGATGCAACACCTGAGGCAGCGTCAGCACGGTGTCAAGCGTGTTCACCGGGCTGCAGGGCACGCCAGCGACGTCCATGCGACGTGCCCACTCCTGGCTATCGGCGCCAGACAAGACCGAAATGATGATCTCGTCAAGTACATCCCGATGCTCACAGCGTGACGCGTTCGTGGCAAACAGTGCATCGTTGCTCAGATCAGGCCGCCTTATCGCGCCACAAAAGCGGCGCCAGAGCGCGTCAGACGCCACCGCAACGACGAGAAACCCGGATTTGGTCGGGTAAGCACCATAGGGGGCAACGCTGGCGTGTGAGGATCCAATGCGTTCCGGCACCTGATCATTCGCGAAGAAGGAGACGGCGTGATAGGTCAGCCACGATACCTGGCCTTCGAGCAGGGACGACTCGACCAGCTGACCACGGCCCGTTCGCTCGCGAACGAAGAGCGCGGCCAGAATGGCCTGCACGGCGTTGGCTCCCGCGGTCAAGTCGACGACCGACGTCCCAACACGTACCGGTGGTCGTCCGGACTCACCAGTAATGCTCATGAGTCCGCCATACGCCTGCATGAGCAGATCGACGCCAGCGCGATTTCGATCGGGCCCGTCGCGGCCAACGGCGGAGACCGCGCAATAGATCAACCGAGGATTGATCTTCCTAAGATCCTCGTAACCCAGCCCCCAGCGTTCAGTGGCGCCCGCCCGGAAGTTTTCGATGAGCACGTCCGACCGCGCCACCAGATCTTTGATGATCTGCTGTCCTTTTGGTGACTGAAGATTGACAGTGACACTTTGCTTGTTGCGGTTGGCGCTGAGGAAATAGCAGCTGATGCCGTTCCAGAAGGGCGGATACCCGCGCGTATCGTCGCCGCGACCGGGCGCCTCGATTTTGATCACCTCAGCGCCGAGGTCCCCCAGCGTCATGGCGGCGAAGGGTCCCGCCAGATGTCGACTAAGGTCGACTACCTTGATCCCATCCAAAGGACCGTTCAATGAGACGTCCTCCGACACTACTGACTCCGAATCGCGCAAGCTTCTCTAGCGGTCGAACTTCGGGGGCCGTTTTTCCAGGAATGCGGCAAGTGCCTCGTGCCGATCATCCGTCGTTGCCGAAAGAGTCACACCTGCGATATGGTGCGCCGAAGCACCTTCAGACCCAGCCTGCACGCTGGCCCACAAATTCTCTTTGGTCATGGCAAGCGCGAGTGACGACAGACCGCGAAGGGTTTCGATCGTCTCGCTCACGGCGGCGTCGAGATCGTCTACCACCCGAGTAATCAGCCCCATGCGCTCGCCTTCGTCAGCGTCGACCCAGCGCGCCGTGAGCAACAAATCCTGAGCGCGAGTGAGTCCGACCAGCCACACGAGCCGGTGGGCGGGCGAAGGAACGGCAACTCGCGGCTCGGGATAACTGAAGCGAGATGAGCGAGTGGCCAGGCGCAAATCACCGGAAATCATCAGCTCCGTTCCCAATCCCGCGGTGACGCCGTCGACAGCCGATATCACCGGAACCGGGATGAGTCGCAGCTTTCGCAGGACGCGATGCATGGTGGAGACCCGATGACGGGCAAAATCGGCCGTAGCTTCACGCGACTCTTTGAGATCGATACCAGCACAGAATCCCGGTGGAGTTGCGGCAAGAACGATGACGCGTGGCGGATCTCGATACAGATCGTCGAGTGTCCTTTCGAGCTCGAATAACAGATCGATATTCACGGCGTTGCGCGCCTGCGGTCGATTGAGCGTCAGCGTCACAACGTTGCCGTCGGCATGCACGATAAGCGGACGATCCGCTCCACCAGCTGCCATTCAGCCCTCCCAGCGTGCGAGTCTTTCATTCAAGTTCCAAATGACGTCGAGCCAGCATAGCGCCGCAAGTTGGATCCCGCAACGAGCGCGGAGTACGTGGATGCATGCGTGAACCCGCGCATCGCTGACCGGAGAATCAGCCGCAATGAAACGTCGCGAACGAGCACCGCGGCCCGTCCGCGTACCACGTCTGCGCAGGCACGATTGGCAGGTTCAGGTCAACTCGCCGACAATTCGTCAACCGTACCTGTTGAATTCAGGACGTATACCTAACCTAAAATCTGCAAAACACGGCATGTCAGGGGAGCATCATGGCGATTGCTATTCTTCGCCGATGACCGGAAATTTGACGTTTGGGGAATGGCTCGACGATCAGCTCAGATCACGTGGATGGAGCCAGGCTGAGTTCGGCGATTCGGTGGGAGTCGTCCGGCAAACGGTCAGTGGCTGGGTAAACGACCTTCAACGTCCACGTCGTCGACTCCTCACGTCAATGGCCCGCGTTCTCGACCTCGACGTTGATGAAGTTCTGGCGCGTGCAGGGAAGCCGCCAGTCAGCGCTGACTACCGGCTCTCGACTACCCAATTCCCGCGAATCGAGCGGAAGACCAGCAAGTACCGTGACGATCCGTTCGTTCGATTCATGCTCGAACACAGCACGGTCCTCACCGACGAGCAACGAGACTTGATCATGCAAGTCGTTCTTCAGATGGAGAAGGGCAATGAGAGTTGACATCTTCACGCGATGCGCGATCGCGGTCCTGGCGCTGGGGCTCTTCAGCGCCTGCAGCGTACCTGGAAGATCCTCCAGCAAGTCCCCCACGCCCACTGCAACAACCGCGGTGCAGCCGACGACTGCCGTCGTGTCCACCGCGACGAGCGCGCAGCCGTCGCCAACACCGACTGCGACTGCTGAAACGTCCCCCATCGCGACCGAGGCCGTGACGGTGGCTGACACCGAGGTGGCGACGCCCGAGGTGACGGCTGAGGCAACGGCAATCGTCGCTTCTGACGCGATCCAGCTGGTTTCGAAAGGATTTGGACAAGATTCAGCGGGGCAAGCGTCGTACGGATTCATCCTGAAGAACACGAAGGCTGACCAGGCATTGGTCGGTTGGCAATACAGCGTCGTTGCCTATGGCGCGGATGGTTCCATTTTCAAAACCGATACCAACGTCATGCCCGTGATCTTCCCCAGTGAGCAAATCGGCATCGGCAACCACCTCTTTCTCGACCAGGGGCAGCAGCTGGATCACATTGACGTTCAGTTCATTCCCGGCAGCACTCAAGCGTTCAACCAGATTGCGGATCTGACAACCAACAACGTCACGTTCGTCGATGATCCGTACTTCCCGAAGGTGGTCGGCAACGTGAAGAGCCCGTTCAACGCCGACATCAGCCTCGTGCTCGTTTCGGTGGTTGCCTACGATGCGTCAGGAAACATCGTTGGTGGCGGACTCACGTTCCTGAACTTCGTCGGGGCCAATGGCGAGGCGTCCACGGAGGTGGGACTGACAACGGCCGCACCACCGGCAAAGGTTGAGATGTACGCCATGGTCGGCGACATCGCGTTCGTCAGCCAGTAGCACGGTCTCTGGGTCAACCGATGGTCGTATCGGAAGGGGTGCTGCGAGGTTAGAGGGTACCCCCTGCGGGATTCGAACCCGCGGTCTCCACCTTGAAAGGGTGGTGTCCTAGGCCTCTAGACGAAGGGGGCATCTCGCATAACCGGCTAAGGTTACAGGCTGACGAAATCTGTTGTCAAATCGGGTCACTGGGTGCTGCAGGCACTCTCCTGACGCGGGAAACACTCCAGATCCGAGCCCATCCCAGATAACCAGCCAGGATCATTGTGTAGCAGACGAGTGTCGAAGACCAGCTGAGTGTCATCGTTGTGCTCGAGGACCACGTCAACGATGACGTTCGTTCGGCCACGGCCACGATGAGCCTCGCTGGAACCCAGGTGAAGGCGCCCGCGAGATCGCCGAGAAACGGATGGATCGCGGATGCCACGAGCGTCGCGACCCCTCCAACCATGACCAATTCCACCAGTGGCGCTGTCACCAGGTTCGCCAGTGGCGACACGATGGAATATGTGCCCAGGTGATGGAGCAGGATGGGAGCGACCGCGATTTGCGCGACAAACGGGACGGTTAAAGCCGAGTGCCACCACGGCCGGCTGTAGCCGGTCTCGAGCAGCAGCACGATTCCAAGCGTCGCCGCTACCGACAGCTGGAATCCGATGTCGAACCTAATCGACGGACTGATGGCGACGATGGCTGAAGTGGTCAACATCAGCGCTGTCAGCACGTCGCCGGGACGTCCTCGCCATTGGGCCAGCAGAAAAACTGAAGCCATTCCGCCCGCGCGTAGAACGGAAGGCTCCATCCCCACAACGAAGGCGTACGCCCAGATCATCATGAGTCCACCGAGTACCGTAAGCGACCTGTTGAACGCGAGTCGCCTCGCGATCAATGCGATCAGCCCAGCGACGATCGCGACATTCCAGCCGCTGACGGCCGTGATCTGAGACATGCCCGCCGAGCGAAACGACGTACGAGTGGAGTCGGTCATTCCTGAGTCGTCACCGGTCAGGATTCCGAGCGTCAGCGATCCGGAAGGTTCCGCAACATGTCGGGTTATAGCCCGCGTGACGAAGTCGTTGACTCTGCGACGCACCTTCTCGGAGCGCGCTCCGCTTGTTCCAACCACCGCGAACGCGGGAACAAATACGTCGCCACTGTCCGGGGAAATCGGCAACCGCACTTCGCCCGGATTCCCGGTACTCCATGAGTCAGGCGCCCAAAACTCGATGACATCCCCATCCCGTACATCTGGAAATGCTGGCAATGACACCGCGATCGTCGTTTTGGGATCGTTGACAAGGTTGGCCGCGACTTTTGTGCGTGAGGTTGAGGCTCGCGGGACGCCAACGACCGTGACATCGATTGCGCGGTCACTCCCGACCATCGCGATGACCGGCGATTGCGCGGACGTCGACGAATTCCCTGCACGCAAGCTACCGGCAGCGATGAACAGAAGTGTCAGACCAACCACGATCCGCGATGGCCAGCCGTCGACGAGAAATAGCGAAAGCAACGCTCCGAAAAGGACCGGCACAGCGGCGATCCACCCGATTCCGCTGTCATGTAAGAGAACGCCACCAAGAAATCCGAGGGAAAGCGCCAATCCGGCCAACGTTAGGGCCCGACCGTAACCTGGTCCCTGAAGTCGTCGACCATGCGCTGTGAAATGCCCTGGACGTTGGCCAAATCGTCCACCTTGGAATATGGCCCGTGTGCGTCGCGGTAGTCGACGATCCGTTGGGCAATCGATGGACCAATGCCCGGGAGGAGCTCGAGCTCCGAAGCGCCGGCCGTGTTGATGTTGATCGGTCCAGCAAGCGCTGTTGGGGACGATGCCGTCGTGGCGATGCTGGCAATGGACTCAGCCACGGCTGTCTGCGTTGGTACGATGATTTGTTGACCGTCTCGCAGTTCAGTCGCCATCTGCAAGCTTGCGACGTCGGCGGTGTCCGCCAGCCCGGCCTGATCTAGAAGCATTGCCAGCCGGGAGCCTCGCGGCAACGTGTAGAGGCCCGGCACCGATACCGCGCCACCGGCGTACACGGTTATCGCGTCATTGCCAGATATTGGCTCGACGCGCAGCACGAGATCCTTTGAACGATCGCCGCGCACAACGACAATGACCACCGCTATGGCCAGCGCGATGATTCCACCGATTGTCACCAACCGCAGATGATGTCGATCCACCAGGTTCTTTCCGATAATTTTCTCGCGGAGACTCCCAACACTATAAACGGGAAACCGCGCAAATCAAGCCCTTGAGTTACTGCGTGACGCGCCAAAATTGCTATACTTATCCTCTTCAGCGGCAGGGCCCAACCTTGGTTGTGGCCCGGTTCGGCCTGCTCGAAAGGACGGTGATCGGTGTCGCTCGGCGGCGTTATCCCACTCCTAATGCGCGACACGTGGTTCACGGCCTTCCGGGCGTCGGTGGATCAACTCCCCCGTTCGCGGGCTCTCGAAGTCGACGATCTTCCGGTCGCGGCACGAGCTGCCTGCCTGGCGGGACTCGTTGCGGCACACAATCGACCAATTGTGATTGTCACGAGCCGCCAGGACTCGGCGGAGGAACTGGCCGGCCTGGTCGCCGCATATCTCGGCGAGCAGCCTCTGGTCTGGCCCGCGACTGAGGCATTGCCGTACGAGCAACTCCCACTCGATCGAACCACAAGTGCGCGGCGCGTCGAAATCCTTGCCGGGCTGGCCGACGGCAGCACCAACGTGGTCATCGTCCCGGCAAATGGTCTCGCGCAGATCGTGAGCCCACCTGAGCAGCTCGACCATGAGCGATTGAGCCTTGCAACCGGACAAAGGCTGCGACTGGACCAATTCATTTTGGCGTCGCTCGCACAGGGGTACGACCTCGTACCGATGGTGACCGAACCTGGACAGATCAGCCAGCGCGGCGGCATCGTCGATGTCTTTCCACCGTCGTCGGATCACGCCATCCGCATCGATCTGTTCGGCGATGAGATCGAATCTATCCGCTATTTCGACACCGAGACTCAACGCTCGGTTCAACGTATCGAGCAGATCGAGTTGCTGCCGCCGATCGAGGTGTCGCTAGCCGATGCTTCGCGCGCCGCCGCTGAACTGGGCGGCCTCGAAACACACACATTGCGTCCCGAAGTGGAAGAAGAGTGGCAACGGCTTCTTCATCGAGTCGAGCAGCGCGACATCAAGACCGGCATCGAATTGGTCGCACGCTATCTTCTCCAATCGGCAGGTTCAATCCTTGACTACTTGCCAGACGATCATCTGCTTGTCTTCATAGAACCCTCGTCAATTCGGTTGGCAATAGAGCAGCTCGAGGCTCAGTCTGAAGAGCTTCGTGAAGCGCTGGAGAGCGCCGGGGAGCTTCCGTACGGTCTGAAGTCGACCTACCACGATTGGTCAGCAATCTCCGACCGCCTGCGTGAGACCCGGCAGCTCGCGTTCGGCAACATACCCATCGGCTGGACGCCGTCGGTGGCTCGGCCGATCGGCGAGATGTCGATGTTCGCGACCGAGATGACGTCATACGGTGGACGTCTCGATCGCATGATGGAGCGCATTCGTGAGCTAATCGCGGATGAATGGTCCATCGTGATCGCCACGGAGCAAGCACAACGGTTGCGTGAGGTGCTCGAAGAGCAAGAGATCTTCCCGCGCGTCAGAAAGGGAAACGCTGGCGCACCCAGCGTCGTTCATCCCCCTTCCCCAGGCACAGTCGAAGTCGTACATGCACGACTGAATGGTGGCTGGAGCAACGACGAGATCAAGCTGATTCTGCTGAGTGACCGGGAGATCTTCGGCTATCGGCACGTCGTCAGACCCACGCCGCAACGCCGATCGACGACCAATCCGCTGGTTCTCGAACGACTTGAGGCGGGCTCGTACGTCGTACATACGGAACACGGCATCGCGCGCTATGCCGGCATCGTGCGACTGACGCTCAACGACGTCGAACGCGAATATCTCCTGCTCGAATACGCGGACAACGATCGCCTCTACTTGCCCATCGATCAGATCGACCGCATCACCCCGTACGAAGGCGGCGGGCTATCTCCCAAACTCACACGGCTGGGATCGCCTGAATGGGCTCGCATCAAACAGCGAGTTCGCCGTGCCGTGCGCGAGATGGCGTTCGACCTCCTGCAGCTCTATGCCGCGCGCGAGTCAGCGCAGGGTGCTCCCATGGGCACCGACTCGATTTGGGATCACGAGCTTCAGGAGTCATTCCCGTACAAAGAGACGCCTGATCAGCTCAAAGCCATCCAGGACGTGAAGCTGGATCTCGAACAGGTTCGTCCGATGGACCGGCTCGTCTGCGGCGACGTGGGCTATGGCAAGACCGAGGTGGCGCTCCGTGCGGCGTTCAAAGCGGTCAATTCCGGTTTCCAGGTGGCGATCCTTGTACCGACCACGGTTTTGGCGCTCCAGCACACGCGCAGCTTCCAGTCGCGGTTGGCGCCATTTCCCGTCCGCATCGAGATGCTCTCCAGATTGCGAACGCGTCAGGAACAGAAGCACATCCTCGACGATCTGGAGGATGGCCGAGTTGACATTGTCATCGGCACGCACCGATTGCTGCAGACGGACGTGCGCTTTCGAAGACTCGGGCTGCTCATCATCGACGAAGAACAGCGTTTTGGCGTGGCGCACAAGGAGATGCTCAAGCGAGCGCGCACCGACGTCCACGTCTTGACGATGACCGCCACGCCGATTCCACGTACGCTCTACATGGCGCTTTCGGGCATCCGAGATCTGTCGGTGATTAACACGCCACCGCGCGATCGCACGCCCATTCGCACCTTCGTCACACCCGCCGGTGACCGCCTGGTGCGCGAAGCAATCTTGCGCGAGCTGAGTCGCGGTGGACAGATCTACTTCGTCCATAATCGCGTTCAGAGCATCCATCACGTCCTGCAACACCTCGAGCATTTGGTGCCCGAGGCGAAATTCGGTGTCGGACATGGACAGATGGACGAACACGAGCTCGAGCGCGTGATGCTCGCGTTCGTTGAGAACGAGTTCGACGTGTTGATCTGCACCACGATCATTGAGTCCGGAGTGGACATTCCGAACGTGAACACGGTCATCATCGACCAATCCAACAATTTCGGACTCACTCAGCTGTATCAACTGCGTGGACGCGTCGGGCGCAGCAACCACCGCGCCTATGCCTATCTGCTGTACGACGACAAGCGCGCCTTGAGCCAGGAAGCCGTCGCCCGCCTCGAAGCAATCCAGGAGGCGACCGAGCTTGGTGCCGGATTCCAGATCGCACTGCGTGACCTCGAGATACGTGGCGCGGGCAACATCCTCGGTGCCGAACAGAGCGGTCATATCGCGGCCGTCGGTTTCGACCTCTACACTCGAATGCTGGCAACCGCAGTTGAGGAGGTTCGGCTGGGACATCCAATCGAAGAGCCGGAACCGGTCTCTATCGATCTGCCAATCGAGGCGATTATTCCGGAGAATTATGCCGGCAACGAAGAGGTTCGCGTCGATCTCTACAAGAAGTTCGCATCGGTGCGCAGCTACGGCGAGCTGCGTGACTTGCAGGAGGAATTGATCGATCGCTTTGGACCGATGCCTGAATCCGTGGTGCGTCTGACGGAACTTGCGAGGCTGCGCGTGCGAGCAGGTCAGCTTGGAATCACGTCAATCATTGAACGCGAGGGCGAGATCTACATCCGGCCGGTGATCGGGTCGAGGATGAACCAGACCGAGCTACGTGACGAAATCGGCGACGGGGTTTACATCACACCCAATCAGGTGCGCATGACGTCCTCTCGTCTGTCGGTCGACATATGGAGAGCGGTCGTCACGGTCATTGAGGCCGTCGAGAATTGCGATGCGACGGTGCTGGCAACCGCGAGCTGAACCGAATCAGTCGCGCAGATACGCGATGGTTGCGCCCTCTCCGCCCTCGTTTCGCTCGGCTAGCTGAAACCGATCGACGACCGGGTGTGAGCGCAATAGTTCGTGAACCTCCGACCGCAGTGCTCCGGTCCCCTTGCCGTGAATGATGCGCACCGAGGGCAATCCTGCCCGCGCAGCCGAGTCGAGATAGCGATCGAGCGTATCCCCAACTTCATGTACCCGCATGCCGAGCAGGTGAATCTCCGGGTCGACTGGTGGTGCGGCGGGCAACGTGGTCGTGCGAATGGTTCGTCGTTGCGGTTCCGGACGCGACTCACGTCGAACCGCGGTTACCGGCTGGGTCAGCCTGAACGAACCAGTGGCAACTTCGACGCTCTCCCCGTCTTCGGAGATGCCCACGACCTCTCCACTGATCCCCACGGTCGGCAAATTCACCCAGTCGCCAATCCGAATTGGCTCAGGTCGTACTTGTGCCGGACGTCTGCGACGCGCGGCACGACGAAGCGTCTCCTCGACCTGTTTCACCTCTTCCGGTTTTGGAGCAGCTTCTGGTTCGTCCGAGGTGGGGATCGGCCGCTCCGCTTGACGTCGTGCTCGACGCACGAGTTCGCGCGCCTCACCTACTTCCTGTTCGAGCTCGGCGATCGCGTCTTGCCGCGCGTTGGAGCGAGCCAACTCTGCTTCTCGGAGGGCGGAGTCCGCTTCGGCACGCAAGCGCTTGGCATCGTCGAGTTCGGCACTTGCCTGCATCAGCGCCGCCTCTGCTTCGTTGCGACGTGCCATGATGTGAGCGAGCAGATCATCGACGTGCTCGGCTCCAGGATCAAGATAACCTCGCGCGTCGTCAGCGATCGCCGACGGCAGTCCCAGCCGTTGCGCGATGGCCAGCGCGTTTGACCTTCCTGGCACGCCGGTGATGAGACGGTAGGTTGGTCTCAGCGTCGCGAGGTCGAATTCCGCGCTGGCGTTCTCAACGCCTTCGGTCGCATAGGCGAACGTCTTCAGTTCTGAGTAATGCGTCGTCACGATGGCCAGCGTCCCACGATCCAAGAGCGCCGTGATGATCGCCCGCGCCAACGCGGAGCCCTCCTGCGGATCAGTCCCAGCGGCGATCTCATCAATCAGCACCAGACTGCGTGGTCCGGCTGCCCGCAACATGGCGATGATCTTGGTCATGTGGCTCGAAAAGGTCGACAAGCTCTGCTCGATACTCTGCTCGTCGCCAATGTCGGCAAAGATTCCGTCGAAGACGCTCATCCCGGATCCGTCGGCCGCCGGTATAAACATGCCGGACTGCATCATCATTGCGAGCAGACCAACGTTCTTGATCGCGACCGTCTTGCCACCGGTGTTCGGTCCGGTGACGACCAGAATCCGCTGCCCATCGCCAAGTCGAATATCGACTGGCACGACGGTCTCGGACGGTAAGAGCGGGTGACGTGCCTGCCGAAGATCGACTGACTGCGCTCCATCGCTTTCCCCATCGAGCACCTCCGGCTCGCGAGCGCGCATGTCGAAAGACAGGCGCGCCTTTGCGAGCGCCATGTCGATCGCCGCGACCGCCTCCACGGTTTGACTCAGCTCCGGCGACGCAGCGCTGATCTGTTCCGATCGCACGCGAAGAATGCGCTCGATCTCATGCTCTTCGGCCATCTGCAGCTCGCGCCACTGATTGTTGAGCTGCACGACGTCCATCGGTTCGACGAAAAGCGTCTGGCCGCTGGCGGACGTACCGTGAACGACGCCTGGAACCTGAGTTCGTCGATCGGCCCGCACAGGGATCACGTAGCGTCCCTCGCGCATCGTCACAATTGGTTCCTGGATCGCGCTGTTCGGGCCTGTATCCGCAATCATGCGATTCAGTCGATCAAGCAGCCGCCGATGCGCGACTCGTACGTCGCGACGAATGTCACCGAGCTGTGGCGAGGCGCTGTCCAGGATTTCGCCACGCGAGCCGACCGTCCGCGCGAGATCGGCATCCAGACTTGTAAAATTGCCAATCGCCTCGACGAACTCGGCGAGCAGTGGATAGCTCTCGTCCCATTTGTTTTGATAGTAGGTCCTGCGCAGTGAACCCGACGACTGAACCGTGTCGAGCACCTCACGGAGATCGGTTGGCTGCAGGATGAAACCGAGTCGCGCCCGCTCCACCGTATCCCGGATGTCTCGCACTCCGCCAACGGTGAACGACGGGTTCCGGCTGGCAAGGTCGACGGCCTCACGCGTGACCGACAATAGGTAGCGAACCTGAGTGACGTCGCTGGTGGGACCGATTTCAAGGGCACGCTCGGCCGCCACCGAAAACTGGCAGCGCTGCGACAACATTTCAAGTAGTCTGGGAAACTCAAGTACGCGAGCGGAGTCGAGCGACACTGTGGCGTCCTTCATCGATTGAGCGTGAGTGAGATGCTGAAGACGGCGACACGCGAACCGGCCGCCGAACTCAAGCTCCTTGAATTGAATCAAAAATCAGATGGAACGACCGCACGACGGCAGTGATTCCGGCGCCGCGAGTCAAAGGAATTGTCCGAATTTTCAGACTGACAAATCGTCAGGGCGTCGCTACAGGTTGCAGGATCGCTGGAACAATCCCCGGAGTTGCCGTATCGACCGTGTCATACAGATAGGGCGAAAGCCGCACTAACTGGTCGACCAGGATCGAGCCGTCATATTCGCTGACCAGCCAGGACGTTCCCCAGCCATCTGGCAGCTTGTGGACCGTGTTGTTGGAAACCTGGGTGAGAACCGTCAGCATGGCCGACGACAGGACGGCAGACAGCAAAATGAGCCCAATCACTCCAACCACGCCGCCACGGAACTCCATCGAAATGTGGCTCTGCAGTCGAGCAATGCGGAAGGAGCGGAGCAAAAGATAGTCCGCTCCGACTCCGGCCGCGAGCATCAGAAGCAAGAAAGCTCCGAAATCGGCGATGTTGCGATCGATGGGGATGAAGACGTGCGACATCACCTGTCCAAGCGGTTTGTAGAAGAACGCGGCGAACAACGTGGAGAAGACGAGAGACAGCAACCCCACCACGGAGCGGCCAATCCCAGCGAAGAATGCTGCGGTGAAGACACCGAGGAAGACCACGACGACGATAAAATCAACCGTGTTCATGACACGCTCCCTTGCTGCCGAATCGGGTCGGCGCGGCCATGCTCCCCGTCAGCGAAACGAATTCGCACGTACGCAATCGTTGACACGAACATCTGTTCGCACCTATAATGCCGGTAGGTAACCAGACTTTATGGTTACACAGGGCGAAGGCAGGGCAGGTTATGGCACGAAACCTTTCGCGAAGACAACAGGCGATGCTGGAATACATCGAGCAGTTCCTCGATGAGAGCAACTACCCACCCACCATTCGCGAGATCCAGCGCGATCTGAGCATCTCGTCGACCAGTGTTGTCGACTACAACCTTAATATCCTTGAGCAGCGCAACCTGATCCGTCGCAACCGCAACATCTCGCGCGGTATCGAGGTTATTGGCCGGATTCCGGCGAGCCACAACATCGTTCGCGTTCCGCTCGTTGGGCAGATCGCGGCTGGTCTGCCGATACCCGTCCTCGATGATTTTGTACAGGACGAATTGACCGAACAATTGGAGATTAGTACTGATTTGGTCGGGAGCCGAGAACACGGTCTGTTCGCTCTGCGGGTCAAGGGTTTGTCGATGATTGACGCGCTGATCAACGACGGGGATATCGTGATCTTGCGCCATCAGGACACCTGCGAAAATGGCGAGACGGTTGCCGTGTGGCTGCGCAGCGAAAAAGAGACCACGCTCAAGCGGTTTTATACCGAGGGCGACCGGGTGCGGCTGCAGCCGGCCAATGCGTCGATGGATCCGATCTACACGTCGGCGGACAACGTCGAGATTCAGGGCAAACTCGTCACCGTCGTTCGGCCATACCTCAATTAGAGATGAGATCAGCGTTTCGCCGATCGAGACGTCGCGCTCGATTGCCGGCCATGCTAGAACTGCGTGTCGCCCGCTCGGTTGAGCGCGATCGATACGTCGTCAGTACGAGCTAACGCTGGGGTGCCGCGTCTGTGAGCCTCAAAACCCTGCGCCGACCATCCGTCATGATGCTCGGCACGTTTGGTCTTCGCCCGAAGGCAACGTTGCGGGCTCGCGCCCTCGGCATCGCCGCGGCCCTTTCGCAACAATTCGAGTTCTCACTAACCACCACGCCGTGGGACCGCCCAGCTGACCGAGGAAAGCGTACGGTCGAACAGGGGGTTCCGGTGCTCAATACCCGCTCAGTCCATCCACTCATCTTCCCGCTCGCGATTCGCGAAATGATTCGCGAAACCCAGCGGCACAACGCGAAGATCGTTCACCTGTTCAAACCCAAAGGCTTTGGAGATCTGGCCGCGCGTCGATTGGTGCGCCAACTCCCGGTCGTGGTCGACATGGACGATTGGGAGGGCAACGGTGGCTGGAACGACATTGGTGGTTACGGTCCGCTAGAGCGACATCTGTTCGATTGGCAGGAACGGACTTGGCCGCGAAAGGCGGCATCGGTCACAGTCGCGAGCCGGGCACTACAACGTCGCGCGCTCGATCTCGGCGCGTCGGATGACGCCGTGTTTTACGTTCCCAATGGACTGACCCGCGACCACTTCAGACTGCTTCACGACGCGAGCCGCGACGACGTCCCAGATCCAATTCGCTCCACAGTGAAAGATCGACGCGTCCTGCTGCTGTACACGCGCTTTGTCGAATTCCCACCCACGATGGCGGCCAAAATCATCGTCGGAGTTCGCGAGCAGCTCCCGGACGCTGTCATGTTGATTGTGGGAGCATCAGCGGAAGGGCGCGCCGAAGAAGAGCTTCGTGTGTTGCTGCGGCAGTCCGGTGCGACTGACTCAGTGATCTTCACCGGATGGTCAGAACCAGCCACAATTCCGGCATTGTTGCAGCTCGCGGAGGTCGCCGTGCACCCATTTGACGACAGTGTCGTGAACCGCTCCAAGTGCTCGGTCAAACTGCTCGAACTCATGGCGTCGGGAATCCCCGTCGTCACGAACAGCGTTGGTGAAAATGCCTCGATGATCGAGGACGGAGTTTCCGGGATCCTCGCGGCTCCAGGCAGCGGCGAAGCAATGATCCGATATGCCGTCGAGCTCCTCCGCGATCGCACCCGATCATGTGTCATGGGGGACGCTGCCCAGCGTCGCGTTGCGAACCAGTTTCTTTGGGAGCAGATTGTTCCGACCGTTGCACGGGCCTACGAGCATGCTCTGGAAAGCCAACTGGCTCCTCGCTCTTGACATCGGTGCGAATAGGACACGAGTTGATTAACCGCCACCCGAACGTTCGCGCATCTTGCACAAACTAACGCCCTCTGCTTTACGTATCGCACATAGCCTGTTACGATCCTGTTCGTACGCCGACAACCGAGCAGTGGTCAGAGTTCAGACGCCATCACTTCGCTGGAGGGGGACGTTAGATGGACATCGGACGCTCGATTTCGTACGTGTTCGAAGACAAGTCATGGCTCAGCAAGATCTTGATTGGCGGACTCTTGTCGATCATTCCGATCTTTGGTTGGGCCGTCGTTCTGGGATATTGGATTCGCACCTCGTTGAATGTGGCTAACGGTTACGAGCTCCCACTTCCGGAATGGAACGACTTCGGTGGTGACTTCATTCGCGGGTTCAAAGCCTGGCTGGCGTTGGTCGTCTGGGCACTTCCGCTGATCGTCCTGGCATTCTGCGCGGTGGTTCCGCTCGCAGCTGTCAGTAATTCATCCAACGGGGCGCTATCGGCCTTCGGCGGACTCCTGTTCGTTGGAGTCTGGGGCGTCGACGTGATTCTCGGATTGGCCATCGCCTTCATTGCACCCGTAGTTGTTGGACGCGTCGTGATGCAAAACAGCGTCTCAGCGGCCTTCGATTTCGCGGGGATCATCGCTACGGCGCGAGCCAACGCGGTGCCGCTCTTGATGATCGTCGGGATGACCCTTGTACTGCGCTTCGCTGCCAGCTTCGGCATTATTCTCTGCGGTGTGGGAGTTCTGTTCACTGGGTTCCTTTCTATTGTCATGTTGAGCCATCTCTATGGCCAGTTCTGGCGCCAGATGGGAAGCTACGCTCCAGTCAATACTGGTTCGATCGTCCCTGGGCCAAGCATCTAGGTTCGATCCGACCGTCCACTACCTCGACATCCGACACCCGAGGCGAACGTGTGGTCGCCTCGGGTTCGTTGTTCGGCGGATCGCAGCCGTCCGATGTCGCAACCTGCCGCACGAGCGTCGCACGTTCAACCCATGGTCGCGGGACTGGCTGAGCACCGCATGATGTTAGCTCAATCCAACACAAGAAGTTTGACACTATACGACTCAAGATTGTACAATAGAGGCGTTCGGGTTTTGCGTGTTGATTGATCCGAGGGGTCGATGCAGTTCAAAGATTATTACCAGATACTGGAAGTACCTCGAGACGCCGACGAGAAGGCGATCAAAACCGCCTATCGTAAAAAGGCACGCCAGTATCACCCGGACGTCAACAAGACCGACGCCTCCGCCGAAGAGAAGTTCAAAGAGATCAACGAGGCTCATGAGGTCCTGAAGGATCCCGAGAAGCGTGCCCGTTACGATCGCTATGGATCCGACTGGGAGCGCTATCAGCAGACCACGTCAAGCGGCCCTACGACTTCGCCAGGCGATTTCTCCGATTGGTTTTCCGGCGGGCGCTCAACCGGCCGAGGAACGCGATACGAGCAGCAGACCGGCGACTCATCAGGGTTCTCGGACTTCTTTGAAACGTTGTTCGGCGATACGTTCGGCCGCACCACGACCAGGCGGCGTCCACGCCCTCAGCCACAACGTGGGCAGGACTTCGAGTATGCGCTGGACATCAGCGTGGCGGACGCCTATTCCGGCACGACGCGGCGCTTCGACGTTCAGGTGCAGGAGCAATGTGAAACCTGTCACGGCACAGGGCTGAGCGGGTCAAGCGTCTGTCCGGTCTGTAATGCAGACGGGTACATCCGTCGCACCAAGACACTTGAGGTCAAGGTGCCGGCAGGTGTCCGCACCGGCTCGAAGGTCCGCATTGCCGGCCAGGGTTCGCCAGGAGTTTCGGGCGGTCCAAACGGGGATATCTATCTCAACATCACGATCAAGCCAGATCCTCGTTTCGAGCTCGAAGGCGACAACATCAGAACCGAAGTCGACGTTCCGCTCTACACTGCGATTCTTGGCGGTGAAGTGCGCGTCCCGACAATGGACGGTCCGGTCGAGCTACGGATTCCCAAGGGGACGCAGAACGGCCAACTGTTCCGTCTGCGCGGCAAGGGGATGGCGTCGCTCAACGGCAAGCCACGTGGTGACCTGCTGGCGCGCCTCAAAGTGCGATTGCCGACCGATCTCAACGAGCATGAGCTCGAGCTCTTTGAGCAGCTGCGCGATTCACGAATCGTGAAGGTCTAGTCGCTCCGAGGAGATCATCCCGCCCTTCGCCGAGCGCGTGTTATAGTACTCGATGGTCCACGAGAGTCCTGCTCGCGGGCCGTTGGGTGTGCCTGACAGGGGGTTCGGCGTGGCGGTTACCATCATCATCGGCGGTCAGTGGGGCGACGAAGGCAAGGGCAAGATCACCGATGCGCTGGCAGCGCGTGCCAGCATGGTCATTCGCCCCAATGGCAGTACGAATGCCGGCCATACAGTTCAGACCAAGGACGGAATCTTCAAGTTCCACCTGGTGCCGTCTGGGGTGCTTCATCCCGGTTGCGACTGCATCATCGGGGCTGGGGTGGCCATCCCTCCGGCCGATCTCTTCAACGAAATAGACGACCTGACGAGTCGCGGCATCGATTTGTCACGCCTCTTTATCAGCGACCGCGCCAACATCATCATGCCGTTCCATCCGCTGCTCGATCAGCTCGAGGAGGAACGCCGGGGCACGCACAGCATCGGGACCACCTTGAAGGGAAACGGTCCGGTTTATGCCGACAAAGCCGGTCGACGCGGCGTGCGCGTAGCCGATCTGCTCGACGAAAAAGCGCTCGTGGAGCGCCTGAACCTGGTCGTGCCGGAAAAGAACATCCTCCTATCTAGCCTTTACGGGGCAGAACCGCTTGATATGCAGGAGATGCTGGAACAGTTCGCCGCCTTTGGCGAAAGGCTTGCGCCACGAGTCGTCGCGTCAGAGATGATGGTGCAAGATGCCATCGAAGCTGGCCGCTCGATCCTCATTGAGGGAGCACAGGCCGCGCTGCTCGACATCGACTATGGAACGTACCCGTACGTTACGTCGACTTCACCGACCGCCGCAGGCGCGTGCCAGGGCGCGGGCGTCGGACCGACCCAGGTAACCTCGGTCGTCTCCGTTTACAAGGCCTACACTACCCGCGTCGGCGCTGGCCCATATCCGAGCGAACTGACGGACGAGACTGGCGAGCAAATTCGAGAGCGCGGGCGAGAATTCGGCACCACAACCGGTCGTCCGAGACGGACCGGTTGGTTCGACGCGATCGCCGCGCGCTACTCAGTGCGCCTCAACGGCGTCACCCACGCAGCCATCACCAAGCTCGACATCCTTGATCCACTCGAAGAAATTCGCATCTGCGTTGGCTACGAGTTCAACGGAAAGCGACTCAACGCTCCTCATGCCATCGCCGACGTTTACGGACAATTCACGCCGATCTTCGAGTCGATGCCCGGCTGGCAATCGGATACATCCGAACTGACTGATTACGATCAGCTTCCGACAAATGCCGTTCGCTACATCGATCGGCTCGAGGGGCTTCTCGGAGTGCCCGTCTCGATGGTCGGTCTCGGTCCATCTCGAGAACAGCTTCTTTGGCGTCGAGCCGATCTCATCGACTGACGGTTCGAAATCCCGATTTCCAATGGTTGACGCGCAGTTTGCGGCGTCATAGACTCCGAACGATTCCTCGGATTCGCCGCCGGTTACCCCGACAAAGGAGTGCTCATTGCTTGATGCCAAGCAAATTCAGGCGATCATCCCGCACCGCTATCCCTTTTTGCTCGTCGATCGCATCATCGAGATCGAATACGGCAAGCGGGCCGTTGGCATCAAGAACGTGACAATGGGCGATCCCTTCTTTCAGGGCCATTTTCCGGATCATCCCGTCATGCCCGGCGTTTTGATCGTGGAAGCGCTGGCCCAGGTCGGGGCGGTCGCGCTCCTTGGCATGGAAGAGAATCGCGGAAAGCTGGCGCTCTTCGCGGGGATTGATGGCGTGCGATTCAAGCGGCAGGTCATACCTGGCGATGTGTTACGTCTCCAGGTCGAAGTTGGAAAGATGCGCCGCGGTGTCGGCATTGGCAACGCTGAAGCGTCCGTTGACGGTCAACTCGCCGCTCGTGGACAGCTCATGTTCGCCGTCGTCGACGACACGTCCGGGTCCTGATCGACCGATGCGTGACCAGGTGGTCGGTCTGCTGGCCCGCGCTCTCGACCGGTCACAACGACCGGCCAACGCCGAGCTGCCTTCACCTGACGCGATTCGGCGCATTCTGGTAGTCAAGCCCTGCTGCTTTGGAGATGTGATGATGGCCACGCCCGCGATTCGGGCGCTTGGTTTACGCTTTCCGCACGCGCTCATTGACGTGTTGACAACCCCCTGGTGTGCCGAAGCGCTGCGCAACAACCCGCACGTACGGTCGGTCTATCGCTATCCCGACGCACTCACGATAGTCGGATTCCTCAGGCTTGCACGACGGATCCGGCAGGGTCGCTATGATCTCGGAGTCAGTCTGGATCGATCTCCGATTGTGAACAGCCTACTCTTCGTGTCAGGCATCCCGGAGCGCGTGGGTATCGACAGCTCAGGACGCGGTGTCGGGCTCACTCGCCGGGTTTCACCTCGAGTCGGCGAACACGAAACCGATCTCTACTTGCGGGTGGCGAAGGCCATCGGGGCAGGAAGCGACGACCCGAAGCCCGAGTATTGCGCTCAACCGGACGCAAGAAAAACCGCGGACCGGCTCCTGGAGGGATTGGCACGGCCCATCGTTGTTGTGCACCCCGGCGGTGCGGTGAACCCTGGTTCGAGCTATCTCTCGAAGCGTTGGCCCCCTGAGATGTTTGGTGAGCTGGCGTCGGAGCTCATCCAACGCCACGCTGCCAGCGTCGTGATCGTCGGCGCGAAGAGTGACGAATCCGCGACGCAGGGCACCATCGATCTGACTGACGGCGACGTTATCGACCTGTCGGCGCGTCTTACCATTCCCGAACTCGCCGCGGTTTGCGAGAAAGCGCAACTCTATGTCGGCAATGACAGCGGCATGTCGCATTTGGCCAGCGCGGTTGGAACGCCGACGGTAACGATTTTTGGCCCGACCGATCCCGACATGTACCGTCCACTCGGACCCGATAGCGAGGTCTGCTCCTCTGGCTTCCGGACGCCGTCTGACGGTGCGCGCGACTTGCGTCGCCCCAATCCCAACACCGACGAGAACACCGACATCAGCATGGTGTCAGTCTCAGATGTACTGCAAACGTGTGAACGGCTACTGGCGACCGCCGAACGAACCACGGTTTCATAATGCGAGATCTCGTCCGTTCGGCCGCGCGTGCGTCAGTGTCCTCTCGCGCGCGACCATCCTATGAAGCGGTTGCGCGACGAGTCTGGATAATCCGTCCAGATCACCTGGGAGACGTCCTTTTCTTGCGTCCGGCGCTGAAGCGTTTCCGAGCGGCACTGCCCGATTGGCACATCACGCTCGTTGTCGGTCCGTGGTCGCAAGTTATCGTCGCGGATGATGAGAGCGTCGACCAGGTCGTGACCATCCCCTTCCCAGGATTCACGCGTGCGAACCATGTCCCGCCATGGCAGCCATATCGGCAGCTGTTTGATGAGGCCGATCACATGCGTGCCGACCGACCGGCGGCCGTCGTGACAGTACGCGATGACCACTGGTGGGCGGCGCTCATGGCGCGAGTCGCCGGAACACCGGTTATCATCGGTGCGGATCATTCCAGCATGGATGGATTGTTGACTGATTCTGTTCCGCTGAAATGTGAGCATTGGGTAGCGCGCGACATCGAGATTCTGGATGGCGCCGCACAGATCCTCGGTGGAGAATTCCAGCGACAGATCTCGAGCCCGGCATCAGACCCTCTCATCTGGAACGTGACCGAGTCGGATCGTGTCGCAGGCGTCGAGTTGCTGAAGTCTGTCAGGATCGGTGGCCCATTCGCGGCGATTCACCCGGGAAGCGGAGCACCGGTCAAGTTATGGCCCGCGGATCGCTGGGCCCAGGTCGCGGATGCGCTTGCCGAAGATGGTCTGTCTGTCCTGTTGACCGGCACCGAGGCCGAAGAACCTCTGATTGCTCGCATCGCAGACGCGACCAAATCAAATCCAATGTCACTGGTTGGAAAGACGACTTTACGAACGCTGGCCGCGATTTTCGCGCAGGCTGCCGTTGTCGCAGGTGTCGACAGCGGGCCGATGCACCTCGCGGTGGCAGTCGATGCGCCGACCGTCCATGTTTACGGACCAAGCGACGTTGCTGCCTACGGACCATGGGGCGCCTCCGGTCGACATCGAGTCGTCACTGCGGGGCTTTCCTGCCCGCGTTGTGGCGATCTCAGCGTCTCTCGTCTCGAGGGAGCCGGCTGTATGGTCGCGGTCGCCTCCGACACGGTGATCGAAACGATTCGAGAGTTGCGACTGAACCGTGTCTGACCCGTCGGTCCTGACCATCGGCATCGATGCCAGCCGGGCCACGATTGCTCAGCAGACCGGCACTGAGCGCTATTCCCAACGCATCATCCAGGAACTGCTCGATCTTACGTTCGATGAACAGGTGCGACTCTACGTCAACAAGAGCGTACCGATCCCGTTCCGGCAGCGTGCCAATGTTGGTCAACGTTTGATCCCGTTTCCCCGTCTCTGGACTCATCTTCGGTTGTCGGCGGAGCTGCTGCGCCATCCAGTCGATGCGCTCTTCATTCCTTCCCACGTGGTACCTCCGGTTCATCCGCGGGCGACCGTCGTCACGATTCACGACCTTGGCTATCTCCACGAGCCGCAAGCGCACACCGACGCATCCAGACGCTATCTGGAGTGGTCGACGCGCTGGAGTGTCACGGCGGCGCGGCGTGTCATCGCTATTTCCGAGGCGACCAAACAGGATCTGATGACGCATTATGGCCTGTCGGAGGAGAAAATCGCGGTCGTCTATCACGGGGTGGACGAGTGGTTTCGTCCGGCCAATCAAGCGCAGATTGAACGCGCTCGAGCGTGGTTAGGCGTCGACGGACCGTTCATCCTGTATGTCGGTACGATCCAGCCACGCAAGAACTTGACGCGTTTGATCGGAGCCTTCGAGCGCATCGCCGAGCAGCGATCCGATCTCTGTCTGATCCTCGCGGGGAAGTTGGGCTGGAAAACAGAAGAGATCACCGAATCGGCGAGGAAATCGGAGTACGCGAACAGGATATTGATGCCCGGGCACGTTCCCGACGACCTGCTGCCCGCCCTTTACTCGGCCGCGTCGGTCTTCATTTTGCCGTCACTCTATGAGGGGTTTGGCATGCCGGTCATCGAGGCCATGGCATGCGGCACTCCATGTGTCATCTCCAACCGTGGATCGTTGCCAGAGATCGCGGGCGACGCCGCTGTGGTGGTCGACCCGCTGGACGTTACCGCGATCGCGGCGGGTATCTCCAAACTCATGCCGGACCAAGAACGATCTGCTCGCGTGGATGCGGGGCTCGCCCGAGCCAGAGAGTTCACATGGACACGGTGTGGGGAATCGACGATCGAAGTAATCCACGCCGCGCTCTGTGATCGAGGCTGATGGCATGTCAGCTCAGCCAGATCGCCGGGATAAATCGCTCGATCGCATTCTCGTCGTCAAGCTCGCTGACATGGGCGACGCGATTCTGGCGACGTCCGCAATCGGCGCCTTGCGCCGAGCCCATCCTCGAGCGCGCATCGACGTCTTGACGGCTGGTGCGGGCGCGGCCATTTTCCATTTGTGCGACGCGGTCGATCAGGTGTTCACGCTGGACAAGCAAGCATTCGACCGTCCCACCGGTCTGCTGAATCCGCGCGCCGGTGCATCGCTGATGGCGCTAATGAAGAGGCTTCGCAGTCGCCGCTACGACGCGATCGCGCTCTTGCACCACCTGACGACACCGTTTGGGGCACGAAAGTTTCGATGGCTCTGCGCGGCCATCGGGGCGCCGGTGCGGGCTGGCCTCGACAACGGCCGAGGCGCCTTCATGACGCATCGCGTGACAGACTACGGCTTCGGCGCCAGATCCGTGCACGACTATGGACTGGCGGTCGTCGCGACTCTTGACGCCGACATCCACGATGCGAAACCGCTCATTTCGATTCCCACTGATGCCAGCCGACAGGTCGACCAGTTGCTGAGCTCTGCCGGCGTCGAAGCAGACTTTGTCGCTATTCATCCGTCGGTTGGCGGATATGCCACTGCGCGAAATTGGTTTCCTGATCGATTCGCGTCGGTCGCTCAATCGATCCGACAGAATATCGGCCTTTCGATCGTACTCGTGGGAGCAGACGATGCATCACCGGCCGCGGAACAAATTGCGCAAGATTCATTGTCCATCAATCTAGTCGGACGAACGAGCATCGCCCAACTCGCGGCACTCATGCAGCGCGCGCGCCTCGTCATCGGCGCCGACAGTGGTGTCGCGCATCTCGCTGCCGCGCTCGACGTGCCGACGATTGCCATATTTGGACCGTCGAACCAAGCCGCGTGGTCTCCCTTTGGCGCGGTCTCTCTCGAAGAGTTCAGGAGAGATCCGACCGCGTCTCGGGCCGTTCTCGTGCGCTCCGGCATTCCGTGTTCGCCCTGCTTCTACACGGGCTTCACCCTTGGTCGACGCGACGGATGCGCTCTACGAACCTGCCTAACTGATGTGACCGCCGATTTGGTTGCTCAAGTCGCAACTGAACTGTTGACTCGAAATCGGGATCATGAATCCGCACGCTGAGCGTCGACCTCGCTGGCATTCTCTCCAACGTCGGTGTTAGATGAGCGGTGCAGTCACGATTGCCACCTGATCGATCTCAGCACGCGCCGGGCAGTTGACGCTGGCGTTGTGGGTGAACCCGTGACCCGCGGGCTTAAAAGCGCAGCCGGATAGCATTGACCGTGAGTGGAGGTCCAAGATTTAATGAATGATACGAAGATTAGAGTTGCCATTGTTGGCGTTGGAAACTGCGCCTCGTCGCTTGTTCAGGGCGTCCAATACTACAAAGACGCCAAGCAAGGTGAGTTCGTTCCAGGTCTGATGCACGTCGATCTGGGCGGCTACCACATCCGAGATATCGAGTTCAGCGCCGCATTCGACGTCGATGTGAACAAGGTCGGCAAGGATCTGTCCGAGGCGATTTATGCCGAGCCAAACAACACGTATCGCTTTGCCGACGTTCCGCACCTGGGGGTGCCCGTCTATCGCGGCATGACGCATGACAGTCTCGGAAAATACCTCTCGGAAATCATCACCAAAGCGCCCGGCCCAACGGCGGATATCATCCGCATCCTGCGCGACACCAAGACCGATGTGGTCATCAACTACCTTCCGGTCGGCAGCGAGATGGCGACCAAGTGGTACGTCGAGCAGGTTCTTGAGGCGGGTTGCGCGTTTGTCAACTGCATCCCGGTCTTCATCGCTCGCGAGGAGTACTGGCAGAAGCGCTTCCGAGACCGCGGTCTTCCGATCATTGGCGACGACATCAAGAGCCAAGTTGGCGCAACGATCACACATCGCATGTTGACACGTCTGTTTGCCGATCGGGGTGTGCGCATTGATCGAACCTACCAGCTCAACTTCGGTGGCAACACCGACTTCCTCAACATGCTGGAGCGCGAGCGGCTCGAATCCAAGAAGATCTCGAAGACCAACGCCGTCACGAGCCAAATTGACTACCCGCTGGACGCCGAGAACGTGCATGTTGGTCCGAGCGACTATGTTCCGTGGTTGAAAGACCGCAAGTGGGCACACATCCGCGTCGAAGGCACGACGTTTGGGGACGTGCCGCTTACCGTCGAGATGAAGCTCGAGGTTTGGGATTCGCCGAACTCGGCGGGCGTCGTCATCGACGCGTTGCGTTGCGTCAAGCTGGCCATGGACAACAACATCGGCGGAGCGCTCCTGGCCCCTTCGGCCTATTTCATGAAATCGCCGCCGATCCAGTATCATGACGATGAAGCTCGCGAAATGCTGGAGAGCTTCATCCGGGAGACCTCGGCACAGCGTGCGGCCGTTGAGATTCCCACCGACGACTAGCCTGGCGCGCGTGTGACCGTGAGTATGGAAGCGGCGGCCGGGCACATCTCGGTCGCCGTTTCACGTCCGCGGATTGTCTCTCGTGCCTTGGGTCAGGGATGATGGGTGGATCGCTTTTGCGCTCGCGTAGAGGATTGAGATGACCAGACAAGCCTCGGCCATCGCAATCAACCTTTCTTTCGTCCTGCATGAGCCGTCCGATTCACCGGTCGTCGCGCGATATGCAAAAGAGATCGAACAGCAACGCCACGGACGGGAACGAGAAGTGTCTCGACTCCGTCGCTTCACTTCGGTCGAGTTAGGTCGTCGAGTCATTCTTGAGGGCGATGTTCCAAGGGCAGACCAATCTCGCCTTCGTATCCTGTCGGTCAGAGTTGGCACCTGGAGCATGCTCGATGCCGTGCTATTCGCAATGAGTCCCGCGTTGAGGAGTTCGGAAATGTCGACGACGTTCGTCGATGCGGCTGACGGGCAGACGACATCGCGCAGTCTGTTTCGCGGTATGGCCGATCTTTGCCTGCCCCCTGACGCACCAACTGGCGAATCCTCCGATTACTTTGCGGCGGCGATACTGCGTCCAGGTAACGAGTCGATTCAGTTGCGATTCGAGCCGCTCGCACGCGTCGCTGTGCAGATCGACGCGGGCCATTCGGGGTGGGGCGGCTCCCAAGCGCTGATCGAGAAGACGATTCGTGAGTTTGTTTTGCAGTGGGATTGTGACCGATCATTGTGGAGCCAACCGGCCGAATTGACGCTTCCGGAGTTTGAGATTGCAGGACGTGGTGGTAGGGGAGACTAAATGTGGACGTTGAGAGCATTGCGGATCGGAGCCTTCCTAACTCCCATTGTTCCGGCATGGTTCGGATACGGTCTTTGCCGGTTCGTGGCGGCCATCTTTTTCCTGGTGAAGATTCCGACGCGGGCACAGGTGGTCGAGAATCTCAGACGGGTTGAACCCGGGCGATCCTGGATTCGCTATCACTACGACGCCTTCAAAGTCTTCGTCACGGTCAACGCCAACTATTACGACATGCTGCGGCTGCAAAGCGTCGACCGCGAAATTTTCCTCGATCTTCTGGACGTTCACGGTCAAGAATATCTCGATCGCGCGCTGAACGAAGGAAAAGGGGCCGTCATCCTGTCAGCGCACCTCGGCAATTTCGGCGTTGTGGGGAAATACCCCGCTTCAATCGGAATCCGATCGGCCATCATCGCCGAACGGGTGCAGCCGTCGGGACTGTTCAACTACATGGTTCGACTGCGCAGCACCACCGGAGTCGACATTTTCCCTCCCGGGCGCGAGTCGATTCCTCCAATACTTCGCCTGCTCCGATCCAATGGGGTACTTCTGGTGGCGGGAGATCGGGACGTCTCGCATCAGGGCATGGACGTGGAATTCTTTGGAAAGACTGCGTCACTGCCGGCCGGACCAGCGTTGCTCGCCATGCGCACCGGCGCCGCGCTTATCCCGGCCTACACCATTCGAACATCCACGCGTCGCTCGGCCGTTTATATTCTCCCGCCACTCGAGCTGGTACGCACACATGACCGAGAGGCGGACCTGCGTCGTAACCTTCGCCTGATGGCCCATGCGCTCGAAGAGATGATCGCGCACGATCCCACTCAATGGGGTGTGCTGCAGCGTGTCTGGGGCGCACCCCCCGACACTATTCAACAGCGCGGTGAGGGCATCGGACCGGTTCCGACACACATTCCGGAGCATAGCGACGTTCCAAAGTTGTCGGTACCATTGGATGACGAGCGTCACGCAGAATCGACGTCGACGACGCGGTAACGATATCCCTGATCGATCAGGAAACGCTGACGACGCGCGGCGAACTCCACTTCTCGCGTTCCCGCAACTACGAGTGTGTAAAAGGTCGCCCTGGAACCGACAGCCTTCGGCCTGAGAACGCGACCGACTCGTTGCGCCTCTTCCTGTCGTGAGCCAAACGCTCCCGAAACCTGAACGAGTACCGATGCTGATGGGAGGTCCACGCCGACATTCGCCACGCGAGAAACCGCGAGCCGTCGGATTTCGCCCGATCGGAATTGTTCGTAGCTGTGGCGACGCATCTGGGCGGTGGTCTGACCGGTGACCATCTCCGCATCAGCGACGCGCGCGGCGGCAGCCACTTCTGTGAGGCGGTGCGCGACGATGAGCGTTTGCTCATCAGGGTGCCGTGCCAGAATGCGTCGCACCACTCTGAGCTTGGCCGCGAGCATACGGTCAGCGGTCACTTCTTTTTTGCCAGTCAGGTGAACGCGTAGCTCCACGCAGTCTACCGGAGCGATCCAACCGTGGCGTTCGAGGTCGCGCCACGGAGTCGAATAGACCGTTGGCCCTACCAGCGAGAAGACCTCCCGCTCGCGCCCGTCTTCCCGGACGAGTGTCGCAGTCAGACCCAGACGCCTGATCGATTGCACTGTCGCACTCTTGCGGAAGACATCGGCAGGCAGTGAATGCACTTCATCGTAGATGATCAATCCCCACTGATGATCGAGCACCTCGGCCAGTCCTGCACCTGAGCCGTTCACCGTCGAAGTGAGCGCCTGATAGGTCGCGATCGTAACCGGTCCGGGTTGCACTCCTCGCCGATAGGTAACGATCGAACGCCGATCCAACGTCGTCATCGATCGAAAGTGCTCAATCCATTGATCACCAATCGTGCGACTTGGTGTGATGATCAACGTTCGGGCACTCAGTTTCGCGGCGATCGCAACCCCGACCACGGTCTTGCCGGCCCCACACGGAAGAAGGATTACGCCACCGGAGGTCGCCTGTTTCACAAAGCGACCAATCGCTTGATCCTGATATGGCCGCAAAGTTACGCTCGGATCGAGATAGAACTCCACCGTTGGAGCGGCGGGAATGCTGGCGCTATCGAGAACCGGGTAGCCACGGTCAGCTAAACGCGTCTTGATCGAACCACGCTTGTCAGGTTCGACGAGTGCGGTCACCCCGTCAAATTCGAGCTCATGCTCCTCGGCGATTCGTCGCAAGAGGGCGATATCGTCCGATTCGAGCCTGAGCGTCGTGGAATCGCCCGTCAGTCGCAGCACACCGTAGGCATTCATGGCTCGTTGGATGTGCGCCAGCAGGCTCGGTGGCGGCTCGTTCTGTCCTGATTCCATCAACCAGGCGACGATCCGGCCGGATTGTTGTCCGGAAGCCGCGGCGGACCAGAGAGACAGGTCGCTGACCCGATAGACATGGTAGGGTCCGGCAGCCTGTTGAAGCTCGGCAAACGTGCGTAGCACATCTCGTGCTGCGTCAAATCCCTTCGCCTCTGCCATCAGCAGAATCGAATGATCGTTTTGAAAAACCAGCGCTCGTTCGCTGCGCCGCATTGAACCACCACATCAGTCGCCTGAAAACATCGTCGTCGAATCGTGGATGATACACGTTCGCCGCGATCAATTTGGCTGCGTGATCGGCGCACGAACGGTGATTACAGTAATCTAGAGTATCGTGGGGGCGGTAGGGAACTCGTCGCAGAGAGACTTGGAGAACGTATGAAGATCGTCGATGCGGATTCGGCCCTCAAGCTCGTAAGCAACGGCGACCGCGTATACGTGCATGAGGCGGCCATGGCTCCGGTCTCGCTGCTCGATGCCCTTGTTCATCGCGCCCTACAACTCGACGATGTCGAGATCATGCACCTGCATACCGAAGTTCCGGCTCCCTACGCGTCTTCCCAGTTCGCCGGGCATTTGCGGCTGAATGCGCTCTTCGTCGGCGGAAACGTCCGCAATGCCGTCAACGCCGGTGACGCTGATTACACGCCTGTCTTCCTCTCAGAGATACCGTCGCTCATCGCTGACGGACCGCTCAACGTGGATGTCGCGTTGGTGCAGCTTTCTCCGCCGGACAGCCACGGCTACTGCCGGTTGGGGACGTCGATTGCCTGCGCTCGCGCCGCGGTCGACCGAGCGAAGATCGTCATTGCCGAGCTCAATCCGCGAGTGCCCCGCACGATGGGGAACTCGGCGGTCCATATCAGTCGCATAACCGCCGCCGTTGAGGTCGATCGTCCGCTTCCCGTGCACGAGCCACCGAACATCTCGGAGACTGAACAACGGATCGGCGAAAACGTCGCGTCGATCATTCCCAATGGCTCTACGCTGCAGGTGGGCATCGGGTCCATTCCCGCGGCAGTGCTGCATGCGCTGTCGGGTCATGAGGACCTTGGTGTGCACACTGAGATGTTCACCGACGAACTGATCGATCTGGTTGAGTCGGGAGTTGTAACCAATCGACTCAAGACGCGGTTTCAGGGGCGCATCGTCACGTCTTTCGCCAGCGGAACACAGCGTCTGTTCGATTTCGTCAACGACAATCCATTCGTGGAGTTTCATCCGTCGAACATCGTGAACGATCCGGCCGAGATTCGACTGCAGCACGCGATGGTCGCACTCAACTCAGCCATCGAAATCGACCTAACTGGTCAGGTATGTGCCGATTCGATCGGAGAGCGCATCTTCAGTGGCATTGGTGGTCAGATGGACTTCATTCAAGGAGCCATCCGTGCCCGAGACGGTCGCGCCATCATCGCGCTGCCATCGACGGCACAAGGTGGAACGACAAGCCGCATCGTTCCGCGTCTCAAGCCTGGCGCCGGAGTGGTCACGACTCGAGGCCACGTTCAGTGTATCGTCACCGAGCATGGGGCCGTGAACCTGCGAGGACGCTCGCTGCGCGAGCGTGCGGATCTCCTCATTGGCGTCGCCCATCCTGACTTTCGATCGGAGCTACGACAAGCGGCAGTGGAACGCAAACTGTTTCCCGCCTGAGTCCAACGTGGCCGGTTTGTTCGAAGTGTTCGTACACCTTTCGGCCCGTTAGGGAGCGCTGAATTGAGCGTTCACCAGCACGCTCGATACCTCGCCGAGACGTGCGCGCCAGCCATGTAGCTTCGGCATTGAACCCTTCCACGACAAATCGCCGCAAACTCGTGAGAATCACCGCGCTTTGCGCAATTCCGCGGTCCCGCTTCACGCTCTCTGCACGTACCTGAATCAGTCGATGAAGGGCGAAAAATGGTAAAATTCGTTGGATAGCGATTCGAAATTACCTCGTCTGGAGGCCCAGATCCGTGGACATCGGCTCAGTCCGTCCCATCGACATCGACTCGGAGATGCGTCGTTCGTATCTCGATTACGCAATGAGCGTGATCGTCCAACGCGCCCTTCCGGATGTGCGTGACGGGATGAAGCCAGTTCAGCGTCGCATCCTCTACGCGATGCACGAAATGGGGCTTCGTTACAACACGAGATACCGCAAGAGTGCTGGTATTGTCGGCGAGGTCTTGAAATCGTATCACCCGCACAGTGATACCGCGGTTTACGACGCACTCGCCCGCATGGTTCAGCCATTCTCACTGCGGTACCCGCTGGTCGATGGCCAGGGGAACTATGGTTCCGTCGACGGCGACGCACCGGCGGCCATGCGATACACCGAGGCAAAGCTGGCCGCAATCACTGAAGAGATGTTGCGGGACATCGACAAGCGTACAGTCGAGTTTCGCCCGAATTACGACGGCGAGGCATTTGAGCCGTCGGTGTTGCCCGCCAAGCTCCCCAATCTGTTGATCAACGGGGCAACCGGCATCGCAGTCGGAATGGCCACCAATATCCCACCACACAATCTCACCGAGGTCTGCGACGGATTGATCTGCTTGATCGACAACCCCGATGCAACGATTGAGGACCTGGTCGAGATCGTGACGGGACCTGACTTCCCGACCGGAGGCATCATCCTCGGTCGCGAAGGCATCCGCGCTGCCTACGCCACTGGCAAAGGTCGCGTTGTGGTTCGTGCACGCGCCATGATCGAGGAGAGCTCGCGCAATAATCGATTCGACATTATCGTCACTGAGCTCCCTTATCAGGTAAACAAGTCGGTGTTGATCGAGCGCATCGCTGATTACGTCAAATTAGGTCGCCTGGATGGCATTCACGACTTGCGAGACGAGTCGGACCGCACCGGCATGCGCATCGTCATCGAGCTCAAGCGTGATGCTCAGCCCGGCAAAGTGCTCAACGCACTCTATAAGCACACCGCGCTTCAGCAGTCGTTCGGTGTGAATATGCTGGCGCTCGTCGAGAACGGCACGCAGCCGCGCGTTCTGACCCTGAGACGGGTCTTGCAGCTCTATCTCGATCACCGGCAAGAAGTCGTTCGGCGTCGCACGGAATACGAGCTGACACGGGCCCGACGTCGTGCGCACCTGATGGAAGGGCTCAAGATCGCCCTGGATCATCTCGATGAGGTGATCAGCACCATCCGCGCGTCACGGACGTCGGACGAGGCGCGCCAGAAGTTGATCGCGCTGTTCGGACTTTCCGACCCGCAGGCAGACGCCATTCTGGAAATGCAGCTTCGACGACTGGCTGCGTTGGAACGACGTCGGATTGAAGATGAATATCGCGACCTGCTGAAAGAGATTGCCGCTCTCGAGGAACTGTTGGCTGACCCAGCCAAGATTCTAGCCGTCATTCGCGAAGAATTGATCGACCTGCGCGAGCGCTTCGGCGATGACCGGCGCACTCAGATTCAGGACATCTCCGGTGAGATCACCGATGAGGATCTCATTCCCGAAGAGGACGTGCTGGTCACGATCACCAATCGTGGCTACATCAAGCGCCTGCTGCACGAGACCTATCGAGTGCAACGTCGTGGTGGAAAGGGCGTCACCGGTGTCACATTGCGCGACGAAGACGGCGTGCAGCACATCGTCGCGGCAAATACGCACGATAGTCTGCTCTTCTTTACGGATCAGGGCCGCGTATACCACTTGAAGGTCTATGACATTCCGGAGTCGAGCCGCACGAGCAAGGGCCTCCCGGTCGTCAACTTGATCGGGTTGCATCCCAACGAGACAATCACGACGCTGTTGCCGGTTGCCGATTTCAGCGCAGCCTCATATCTCTTTATGTGCACACGCAACGGGCGCATCAAACGGACGACGCTCGAGCAATTCTCGGCGGTTCGTTCGTCAGGCTTGATCGCAATCGGCCTGGATGACGACGATTCGTTGGCCTGGGTGCGCATGACGAGTAGCGACGACGACCTCATCCTGGTGTCCAGCGGCGGCCGCGCCATTCGATTCCATGAGAGCGACGCCCGTCCGATGGGTCGCACCGCTGCGGGCGTCATCGGTATTCGAATGGCCGATGGAGAGCAGGTCGTTGCAGCGGAAGTCGTACTGCCCGACGCCGATCTCCTTGTCATCTCCGAGCATGGCTTTGGAAAGCGGACCTCGCTGGATGAGTTCCGCGTCCAACGTCGAGGCGGCAACGGCGTTTCGGCCATGAAGCTGTCGCAGCGTAATGGACCATTGGCGGCCGCCCGTGTGGTTGACGAGACCGACAGCGTGATGCTCGTCACTGAACGGGGCATGGTGATCCACGTGCCGGCACATCAAATTTCACGAATCGGGCGTGCCACTCAGGGCGTCAGCGTGATGCGTCTGGCTGGCGGGGACCGCGTCGCATCGATTACGCCGATCAATGCCGAAGAAGAGCAAGAGATCGCCGACAGCGAAATCGGCCCGAACGGCGCAGAGCCAGCGATGCAGGTTCCGAACGGTAAGGAAGACCCCGAAGAGAACGGCTGATCGGAACGACTACGTACGAAAGTCTTCGAGATCATCGAGGTCGACCGTTTCATCGGTTGACCTCGATCGCCGTTGGGGGTGGCGCTGACGTGAGCGCCGGAGCGAACGACTGGCTCTGGTACCGCCTCGGGGCGGAAAGGAGTCACCAAAGAAGCCTTCGCCACTGGGGATGAGCGGCGCCAACAGCGCGATACCCAGGACGATGATAAAGACCGGATGGACGACCGAAACCGGTGCTGGCCGTCCACCAAACGCGAAGCCGCATCCAGTTATCAGCGCAGCGAGGAAGACGTAGACCGCATAGCTGATCGCTGGAAACACGACGGCAAATCCGCCTGCGACAACCTGGGCGGTGGCCGTCACTATGACCGCGACGAACCACGCGATCGCCAAAGCCAAAACGATCGACGTGGTCTTGAAATCGGCATATGCCGACACGAGAGCGATCGCCGTTAGAGGGGCGGGCAGGAAGAGGACACCCCAAGAGAGGGCCTGACGGCCCCTCAAGCGTGAACCGTAGAGGATCAAGCCGATCAGGACGATGGTGGCGGCCACGATCGTCTGTTGATAGACCGACGACTCAGCGTGACGAAGGGGACCAGTTCCGGTGGCAGCGAACGCATTGACCACCAGAATGGGCGTCAGAATCCCGAGGATAAGACCATCCATCAGCCAGGAAGAGCGGCTTAGCGGGCTACCCAATCTCGATTGGAGCGTTCCGCCCGCCAGCAGGAGCAGGACCAGCGACGGTCCGGAAATCGACAACCATGTGGCGGGGACTCTGCCCGATGACGGCAACAGCAGCATGAACGCAATAGCGATACGTGGGACGAGAATCTCGACCGTCTCGGGAACGGCGTCCTGGCCACGAATGAAGCTCAACGGCGATCGTGTCCGTGTAGTTGTCGTCGGCTCAGATGCGACCGGTGGCTCCCACCGTTCCACTACAACTCCTTGCGATCAAACGTATGGTGACACTCTCTCGCAACGCGGTGGCTGGTCCTGGCAATGGGGCGGGACCGCATCGTGGTGATCGAAGTCGCGAACATCATGAGGTCTGAATGATACTTCTTGGCCGACAGCCGCGACATGGGACCGGCTGGGACTCGTGATTTCTGTTGTGGATGTTACGATACGCACACCCGTACGAATGGTCACGGGAGCGGTCGTCACGACGAGAGAGGTGCACAGCTGAGCCGGGCAAATCGACTCGGGATATTCGGGGGTACGTTCGACCCGATACACCTTGGGCACCTGCTCGTCGCCGAAGAACTGCGGTTCCGGCTCTCGCTCGATCGCGTCCTCTTCTTGCCATCAAATCTCCCACCACACAAGACCGGTCAATCTGTCGGACCGAATGACGATCGCATGGTCATGTTGCGCGCCGCGCTGGAAGGCAACCCACGGTTCGAGATATCGATGGTGGACATGGAACGTGCAGGTTTGTCCTATACGGCCGACAGCCTTGAGATACTCGGTGAACGATATTCCGACTCAGAACTCTATTTCTTGATGGGCCAGGACTCGCTGCGCGATCTTCCCACCTGGCACGACCCAAACAGGATTGCGCGGAGCGCGCGTCTCGGGGTGGCGCTGCGACCCGGAGTCAACGTTGATCTGGATGCCATCGTCTCCGTTGTTCCAGACGCGCGGGACCGAGTCGAGCTCGTTCCCGTGCCGCTCATTCAGATCTCGTCACGAGAAATCCGCCGCCGAGTTCGCGCCGGTGAACCGATCACCTACCACGTTCCGAAGCCAGTTGAAGAGCATATCTTGCGTCGGAGTCTGTATCGAGAACGTTGATTGCGCGGTCATCCGGCATCATCGTTTTGACGACCGGTATCCTCACGACTATAATCCCCTTTTGTTTGTCGCCCATTGGCGGAACAGTGTCTTGGTCGGCGCTGGTACTCCGATCCGTCGGAACGAGCCAGCCTTGAGGAGTTCCCACATTGCGCAGATTCCGTTGGACCCCATGGTTCACCCTCGGTTTCATCGTCTTGCTCACGATCGGCTCAGTGTGGGTTGATCTTCCAGGTCGCACCCTGGATCCCTTCAGTTGGAAACAGAATCGCGTCTTCATCCACAAGGGGCTGGACCTCCAAGGTGGTCTTCAAGTTGTCTTGCAGGCAAATCCACCGGCAGGTCAGAGCGTCAGTCACGATTCGTTACTCGGCACCATGGATACGATCAAACGCCGCGTCAACGGACTCGGTGTTAGCGAGCCGCTGATTCAGACGCGTGGCAGCGACCAAATCGTGATCGAACTGCCGGGCGTCGACAATCCCGAAAACGCGGTTCGCGTTCTGCAGCAGACCGCTTTGCTCGAGATCATCGATCCTCAGGGCAGCTTCTTGCCGGTCGGGACGACCGTGACGACCTCGCTCGGCGGCCCCGAACAGGTAAATGGCGCGACTGGAACCCCAGGGGCCGGAACGCCCGGCGCCACACCAGAGGGCAGTCCGGCGGCAGGCGCCGAGGCAACACCTGGAGCGACTCCCGTCGCGGGTTCGACCGGCGACAATACGAGTACGCCGACAGGTCCCACGTATCAGACGATCATCACGGGCGCCGACCTCAAGGACGCCTACCCGACGACGGACCAGGTCGGGTCGCTGGTCGTTGGATTTACGCTGAAGTCAGACGCTGCACAAAAGTTCTATCAGTTCACCAGCACGCACATTGGGCAGCCGATGTCGATCGTCGTCGATAAGAAGGTCATCAACTCCGCGACCATTCAGGGGGCAATCTCGGATACTGGTCAGATCAGCGGAATGAACGCATCTGAAGTCCGCGATCTCTCGCTGCAGCTCAAATCTGGTGCACTCGCGGTTCCATTGGAAGTCATCCAGAGTCAGGTCGTTGGACCGACGCTTGGCCAGGACTCAATTCACAAGAGCCTGATCGCGGGTCTGTCAGGCCTCACGATTGTGGCGCTCTTCATGATTCTCTTCTATCGACTTCCAGGGTTCCTGTCTGTAGTGGCATTGGTGATCTACACATTAGTCGTCTTTGCGCTCTTCGAGCTCATACCGGTGACGCTGACATTGGCCGGCATTGCTGGCTTCATTCTGTCGATTGGCATGGCCGTAGATGCCAATGTGCTCATATTTGCGAGACTCAAGGAAGAGTTGCGTCTCGGCCATCCGGTGAGGAGAGCCGTCGATGCCGGATTCGATCACGCGTGGCCGTCGATTCGCGACTCCAACATCTCAACGATGATCACGTCCGCGATTCTGTTCTGGTTCGGCAAATACACTGGCGCCAGCATCATCCAGGGCTTCGCGCTCACACTCTTCATTGGTGTCTCGGTCAGCATGTTCACCGCGATCGTGGTGACACGTACCTTCCTTCGACTGCTCCTGTCGCAGCGATGGATTCATAACCAGTGGTGGTTCGGCGTCGAATCGACGGCGATGCCACCCGGTCAGCGCGCGGTGGGAGACTGAATGTTCCACCAACTTCATGAGCTCTGTGCCGTTCGTAGTCAAGGGATGTGTGCGTGAAACTCAACATCGTCGGTAAGCGATATTGGTGGTTCGGGCTCTCGCTGCTCGTCATTCTTCCGGGCCTCTTTTCGCTGGTGACTCACGGACTGAAGCTGGGGATCGATTTCACCGGTGGCACTATTTGGGAGATTCAGCTCGACCACAAAGTCGAGCCAACGGCCGTATCCGCCGTCTTGGCCCAATATGGCTACGGCGACGCACTCGTTCAGACTTCTGGCGACACCGGCATCATCATTCGCATGAAGGAGCTCAAAGAGGGCTCGGATACGAAGTCCAACATCTCGAAAGCGCTGACTGACCAATTCGGCACGTACAAAGAGCTCGACTTCGAATCGGTTGGTCCGTCGCTGGGGGTGGCGATACGCAATCGCGCCATTGTCGCCGTATTCCTCGCGTCGATCGGCGTGTTGATCTATATCGCCTACGCGTTCCGCAATACCCAGAACCCATTCCTCTACGGCATCGCGGCCATCATTGCCATGTTGCATGATGTCGCTGTGGTTATTGGAATCTTCTCGATTCTGGGTTGGGTCTCTGGTGTGGAAGTGGACTCCCTCTTCGTCACAGCCTTGCTCACTGTGATCGGTTTCTCTGTGCATGACACCATCGTGGTGTTCGACCGAATCCGCGAGAATCTGAACCGGCGAGCCGGTCGTTCGTTCGAAGAGGTCGTGAACTACAGCGTCGTGCAAACCTTGGTTCGGTCGCTCAACACGTCACTCACCGTCATCTTCACGTTGATTGCTTTGTACCTCTTCGGTGGTGCGTCGACGCACTGGTTTGTCTTTGCCCTTCTCATCGGCATCGTCAGCGGAACCTATTCGTCGATCTTCAACGCGAGTCAGGTGCTGGTCGTTTGGGAAAACAAAGAGGTTCATCGATTCTTCGCGCGACTCCGTGGCGGCCTCCAGCGACAAGCCACGACCTAACACTCGGCACGCTGGGGAGCAGCAATGACAGAACGACTTCGAATCGGCGTGATCGGCGGCGGGATCGCGGGATTGACCGCCGCCTATCGTTTTGCCGCGGCAGGCCACGACGTGGTCCTGTGGGAGCGCGCCGAACGTATCGGTGGCCAGGCGGCCGCGTTTCCCGTTCTCGATACGGCACTGGAGTACTTCTATCACCACCTTTTCACCAGTGACCGCTCGATCGTCGATCTGATCGAGGAACTCGGCATCTCGGATCACCTCATCTGGCCGACCTCGAAGGTCGGCTTCTTTCAAGACGGTCGAATTTACCCGCTGTCGAGCGCGACCGATCTACTGAAGCTCGATTTCATTCCACTGGTCGATCGCATTCGAATCGGCGTGGTGACGCTTTACTTGCAGAAGACGAAGTCATGGAGAAAGTTCGAACGCGTCACGACTGCTCGTTGGCTTAGAAGGGCGGTCGGCGATCGGGCGTTTGACCGCGTGTGGGGAGCGCAGCTTCGGGCCAAGTTCGGCGCTCGCTACGATGAAGTCGCCATGGTTTGGTTCTGGAACAAAATCTTCTTGCGCACTCAGTCGCGGCGATCTCCGCTCGAGAAAGAGCATCTGGGCTATATCCTCGGGAGCTTCAACGTACTGATCGATCGCCTTGGCGAGGCAATCGGCGAAAAAGGCGGAGTCATCAAGGCAGGTGTTGGCACGGATGCGCTCACCAAGACCGACAACGGTTGGCTCGTGAAGACGACTGAAGGTGAAGATGTGGAGCGCGACATCATTGTTGCTACTGTTCCATCTCCGATCCTTCTGCGTCTCGTCCCGGACCTACCTGAAGATTACCGCCGCAAGTTGACTGGCGCGATCTACCAGGCAGCCATCACCATGGTTCTTCAATCGCGTCGCCCGCTCTCGGAGATCTACTGGCTCAACATTGGTGATCCGTCGGTACCGTTCACGGGAGTGATCGAGCACACCAACTTGATCAGTCCAGAGCACTACCACGGCTGGCACTTGATCTATGCCGGCAAATATGTGGATCAGGACCACCCATACCTGACGATGTCGGATGAGGAACTGTTCGAGGAGTACGTGCCATACCTTCAACGGATCAATCCAGAATTCGATCGCAGTTGGGTTGAAAATTACTGGGTGTTTCGAGAGCGCGCGGCGCAGCCAATCATCACAATGCACTATTCAGACCGCATCCCGGACCTGCGAACGCCTTTGCCTGGTCTGTATCTGGCAAACACATCGCAGATCTACCCCGAGGATCGCGGCACCAATTACAGCGTCCGCCTCGGCAACGACATTGCCAAGTTGGTCGAGAGCGACGTGTCAGGCAAAGTCAACTCTCGAATAGCGAACTGAGAAGAACTGGAGCCAAGGCCGATTGTCGGCCGATTCAGGCCAATGGTATAGTGGTGCTTGGCCTCGCATGCGCCCGTAGCTCAGTGGATAGAGCGTTTGCCTCCGGAGCAAAAGGCCGCAGGTTCGAATCCTGCCGGGCGTACCCCAACAGTTCTTCTCATGGTCTCATTCAAATTCTGATCGAAGGTCCGCAGTCGAACGAACGCCGGTTCGGGTGAGCGGAAACTGGCGGCGGCGCGCCGACTCCTGTGAGGGCGTTCGCCCCCTGCGTCTACGAGCGCCTGAGCACTCTCCAAAACCAGCCATATTTTTTGTCATGGAGCTGGCGAAACTGTGTCGCCGGCGATGTGCGGTGGAGCGAGGCTAGGCGTCTGAGGCGTTGTCGGTTCTCACACTACCCAGAGGCTCGTCAATATGCCATTCCGCGTACTGAAGAATGTGGCGCTTGCGTCGCATGCGAACGAGGCGCATCCAAAAGGCGGCCGGTCCGGACACGAGGACCACAATGGCAGCTATCCACAGAACGTGGCCGGCGAGCACGAATATGACGGTGTCCCACGATGAAGTCAGCCAGAGAATGACCACCAGGGTAAAGATCTTGAACCCCAGCAAAATCCCGATGTAGGCGTACAGGGCGCTGCGCTCTGCCTCTTCCATGGCTAAAGTCTACCCTGTTGCAAAGCATCACCCAAGCAGCAAAGTCGGCGAAAACGATGGCCGCGGAGGCATTTTCCCGGTCCGCATCCCTAGACAACTATGTACGTACACTATATACTTACACCGTCGGAGCCGAAGGTACGTGGGGATTTCTCGGCTCTGGTGCGCCACTAGACCGTCCATAGTAAAATCGCTAGGAGCGAGTACACGATGAGTGCTAAGCCAATTCCAGCATTCTGGCGGGGAGCGATGAGCTCATTTGGCAGCAGCGTTTGGCGGCCCGGGAGTCTTACCGACTGGCTCGCCCGCACCTGGAGATGGCGACCATCGTTGCTTGCTGAGTGGCGCAGTGGGATCCTTTCGTTCAGCGGGCATGCACACGCTGACGTCCAGAACGAGATCAACCAGCCCGCCACCTTGCCAGCAACTGAACAGACTCGAGCGGGAGGAATGCTCATGATGTTCCGCAAGGACAACAACCCGCGGAGCGACTCATTTCAACGTCAGGTCACCAGCCTACGCAAGCAGGCGCAGACCGACGAAGATCTCGGAACCGACGAGTATCGATATGATGAGCCGCAGGACACCTCACAGTTCGCCACGGCGGCAGCAGCACAGCGTGACGAAGACTTCGCCGCGAGTCGTTCTTCGGCTGAAGACCTGACTCAGACGCAATCAATCGCGCAGGCGCAGCCCGCCTATCGTCCCAGTTGGCAGACTTCCGACGCGTCAACCAGCGTCGTTTCGTCCAATTCGAACTGGAACGGTGTACTGCGCACCGAGGGCTCCATCAACGTGCATGGACGTGCCGAGGGTGAGCTGCACGCTGCCAACGACGTCTTCGTAGCCGAGGGTGCCGAGGTGGATGCGCACATCTTCGCCGATAACGTCGTCGTTGCCGGTACGGTGCGAGGCAAAGTCGAGGCCCGTGGGCGCCTTGAGCTGCTGGCCCAAGGGCACGTCTCAGGTGACGTCAATGCGCCAAGACTGATCGTTCACGAGGGGGCACAGCTCTCTGGACAGCTCAAGATGGAATCCAGTGGAACGGCGACCACATATTCAACGGATGCGGGGACGACGACGGGGAGACGATCCTCGCGGTAGGCTGTACTGACAGCATTGTGGAGGGACGCAGATGTCGTATCGACCGTCGGGTCCAAGTGGCTCGTATGGTGAGAGCTCGGCTCAGTCAACCGAGGCCTATAGCCTGGTGGACCGCCACTCGAACGTGGAGGGCACCTTCACGACCGATCGCGATCTGCGCATCGAAGGCGTACTCCGTGGAAATGTGAAGTGCCAAGGCCTACTCTACATTGCCGAGGGCGCGGACATTGACGCCTCGGTCGAAGCGTCCAGTATTGCCGTCGCCGGTCAACTTCGCGGTACGGTAACGTGCCGCGGCAAGCTCCAGCTCATGCCGACCGGCCGAGTCTATGCCACTGTGGTGACGGAGAGCCTGGTCATCAATGAGGGCGCAATCCTCGAAGGCGAGCTTCGCATGGAAGCCCCGTCGATGATGACTGGAACGAAGTCTTCGCCAACCGAATCAAATGATAACGCGCAGAGCGTCTTGCGCAGATTCGGATCTGATGAAGACGAGACTCTCTCAGGCACGCGGACGCGCAAAGAGTCGGACGAATAGTCCACCACGACCCATAAATCCAGGATGGCTCGTAGCCAGCTCCAGCAGAGTGCATGCTATAATGTCGACGACGGCTGGGGCAAAAAACGAGTCGCGTGTTCCGGCAAGGGACTATTTGATGTCCCGCGTCTGCTGTGCGCTCTGATGATCTCAGCCTCTTCCCCGATGATCAGAAACGCGGCAGAGAGGGAACTGCGTGACTGTCCGCAAATGTAGTACGTGTAAGCACTACGAACCGGCTCCCATCTGGCGGAAGGGATGGTGCCGGAACCCGCTCCTTTACTCGCCCCAACAAAGCCACCTCGTTGGCGAGGACGATCTGGATTGCGACCGCGGCATGGGCAATTATTGGGAGCCGATCGAGGGTCCCACCGTCGGAGCCGCCGCGAGGAACGCGCAAGCCACCGAAGAGCGTCCTGAACAGCGAGCGCGGGTTTCCCAGCCCGATGATCTGTCGCTTTCAGCGATGACTAGTAGTTCTGGTCCCCGGGCCACCACGAGTCGGACGACTGACGACCGAGGAGGTGAAATGAACCAGTACCCGCCGTCGGGTCCCCGCCGTAATGTTGATGATTTCGATGACGATGAGGATACCGGACATCCCTCTTCCTCGCCGTCAGATCCGAACGGGCCAGGGGGGAACGATCGGCAGTTCACCTACTATCCGGAAGAGCGCTATTGGACGGATTACTTGCGCATTGCCGCGCCGGTGCTGGGTGTCATCGTCCTTCTCGGGCTTGCCTGGTTCTGGTTGAGTCATCTCATTGGCGGTGGGAACGGCGCAGCAACTACCCCGGGAACCACTCCAACTTCGAGCTCTCAGGTCATCATTTCTGGAAGTCCTACACCGTCGTCGGTCACAGGCACTCCACGAGTGGTGGCAACCGCAACCGGCTCGACGGCATCAGGGTCTCCAACGACTGCCGCGTCTGGGACGCTCGCTTCAGGTGCGTCCGCGGTAGTCGCCAACACCGGCGGGACTGGCGTGAACATGCGTGACACTGCATCGACCGGCGGAAACGTGGTTGACACCCTGTCGGAGGGGACGGCCGTGACGATCACCGGGGACTCGACCGACGCCGACGGGTACACCTGGTGGCCCGTCAAGACGAGCAGCGGTGAAACTGGCTACATCGTCGCCGACTATCTTGAACCATCGTCCTGACGGCCGATAGCCGATAAGAATAGCCCTATGCTATACTGATTTGCGGCCGCATTCGTGGCCAAATTTCCACGTGCCCGGACTGATCCTGGTGTGCCGTGCGAGCTGCGGTCCTGGATTGGGGTGAACGGCACGGTCGATGAAACACCAGGAAGGACACGTCTTTGGTCACCGTCTCCGAGAGCGAAGCCACTCGCGTCACAATGAAGACGCTTCTCGAAGCGGGTGTGCATTTTGGGCACCAGACGAAGCGCTGGAACCCCAAGATGCGGCCCTACATCTTCTCCGATCGTCACGGCATCCACGTCATCGATTTGCAGCAGACCGCGCGTCTGCTTGAGGAAGCCCAGGATGTCGCCCGCGACATTGCCCTGAACGGTGGTCGCATCATCTTCGTGGGCACCAAGAAGCAGGCCCAGGACACGATGCGAAACGAAGCCGGTCGTTGCGGCATGCCTTTCGTGGATCGGCGTTGGCTCGGCGGAACCCTCACCAACTTCGTCACAATTCGATCCCGGTTGCGGTACCTGCGGGAGCTCGAGCGCCGCGTATACGGCGGAGAAATCGAGAACCTTCCCAAGCAGGAGCAAGTCAAGACGCATCGTGAGCTCGAGAAACTTCAGGAGTCATTGGGTGGTCTGCGCGACTTGACCCAGCTTCCTTCGGCTATTTTCATCGTTGATCCGAAGCGGGAAACGATCGCAGTCGCTGAGGCACGACGGCTCGGAATTCCGATCATCGCGATGGTCGACACGAATTGCGACCCTGATCTGGTCGACTACGTCATACCGTCCAATGACGATGCCATTCGAGCCGTTCGCTTGATCACCTCGCGGATCGCCGATGCGGTTGTCGAGGGACGCACCGAAGCTGAGAGCACCATGGCCGGCGAGCCGGGTGTCGACGCAGCTGGCGACAAGTCGTCCTACGAGTTCTCCGATGAGGACGAGAGCGAAGAGGACGAGGAAGAAGATGACTCGAGTAAAGTCGCTCGGGGCACCACTCGCCGCTAAGTTTTGACGCTCATCGTTCGAGGCCGGCTCCAACGCCGGCCTCAGCATATCTCTCAATACAGACACCGAGGGAGGAAACGTGCAAATCACCACGCAGATGGTGAAGGATCTCCGTGAGCAAACGGGCGCCGGAATCATGGACGCCAAGCGAGCACTTGAGTCCGCGGACGGAGACTTCACCAAGGCAACTCAGATTCTTCAGCAGCAGGGACTGAAGCGAGCCGAGCGGAAATCCGACCGTGATGCCTCCGAGGGCCTCGTATGGTCATACATCCACGGCGGACAGCCGGGGCAAAGCGGCGGTCGCATCGGAACGCTCGTCGAAGTCAACTGTGAGACCGACTTTGTGGCCCGAACCGAGGACTTCCGGTCGCTCGTGCGTGACATCGCGATGCAGGTCGCGGCGTCCAATCCGAGGTACGTTTCGGAAGGCGACGTTCCCGAGGACGCGCTCGCCGCGGGCGAGAAGGAATTCGGGGATCGGGAAAAGTTCCTGGAGGCGGCGGCACTCCTGTCGCAGCCGTTCATCAAGGATCCGAAACGCAATATCCAGGACTTGGTCAAGGAGCAGATCGGCAAGCTGGGAGAGAACATCGTCGTGCGGCGATTCGTTCGGTTTGAGCTCGGAGCCAGCGTCGACGACTCGGCTCAGGAGTAACTGGAATCGTGTCAGAACCTGGCGACCGTAGCCAAACCGACCGTCGCGAACTGCGCTATTCACGCGTCGTCTTGAAGCTTTCAGGCGAGGCGCTGATGGGTCAGTTTGGCTACGGCGTCGACCCGGTCGTCGTAACGGCGCTCGCGGATGAGATTTCGCGGGTCGTATCCGAAGGCATCGAACTCGCCATCGTCGTCGGTGGCGGAAACATCTGGCGTGGGTTGGCCGCAAGCTCACGCGGCATGGACCGCGCCACGGCCGACTATATGGGGATGTTGGCGACCGTGATCAACGCGCTGGCACTGCAAGACGCTCTCGAACATCAGGGAGTTCAGACGCGCGTACAAACCGCCGTCGAAATGCACCAGGTCGCCGAACCGTATATCCGCCGTCGCGCCATCCGTCACATGGAAAAGGGCCGCGTCGTGATCCTCGCTGGAGGCACCGGCAATCCCTATTTCACAACTGATACCGCGGCGGCATTGCGCGCGCTCGAGATCGGCGCGGAAGTGATTTTGATGGGCAAGAATCACGTGGATGGTGTTTACGACGACGATCCCAAGCTGAACCCCACGGCCACGCTCTACAAAACCGTTTCGCACCAGGAAGCTCTCGAACGCAATCTGCGAGTAATGGATCAATCGGCACTGGCGCTCTGCCGTGAAAACAATCTGCCAATCGTAGTCTTCGATCTGTTGACTCCCGGCAATATTGAGCGGGCGGCGCTTGGCGAAGACGTTGGAACGCTCGTGTCATAACGCGCCTCATCCAACCCGATGAGAGTGCAGATCGTCACCGGACACCGAGCGACAACGAGGAGGGATGACCGATGGTTGATGACATACTCCTCGACGCAGAAGATCGAATGGAGAAGACGATTGTCGCGCTCAGGCGCGAGCTCTCCGGAATTCGAACAGGTCGGGCCGCGCCGGGACTCATCGAACATCTCGACGTCGAATACTATGGAACCGCGACACCGCTCAATCAGCTTGCCGGTATCAGCGCGCCTGAGCCGCGACTTCTGGTCGTGCAACCGTGGGACCGTGGATCGTTGGGAATTATCGAGAAGGCTATCCGAGGATCTGACCTCGGTTTGAACCCCACCAACGATGGTCAGCTCATTCGCATTGCCATTCCAGCTTTGACCGAGGAGCGCCGCAAGTCACTCGTACGCGTAGTACGCGCCAAGGTCGAAGAAGACCGCGTAGCGCTGCGCAACATTCGTCGCGACGCCGTAGCGCAGATCAAAGATCTGATGAAAGACAAGCAGATCGGGGAGGACGACGAGCGCCGAGGCGAGCAGCAGATTCAGGATCTCACCGACCGATTTGTCAGTGAAGCGGACAAGATAGGAAAGCAAAAAGAGGATGAAGTCCTCGAAGTCTGATCGCTCAGCGGCAGCATCGGCGTCTCCGGGAGAGGAACCCTCTGCGGAGGCGGAGAACGGCTCGGCCGGTGGAAGCCGACGAGTCCCGCGGCACGTTGCCATCATTATGGACGGCAACGGCCGCTGGGCGACCAAGCGCGGCAAGCCGCGCATTTCAGGCCATGAGGCAGGGACCGAGAACATCCGTCGCATCACCAACAAGGCAGGTGAAATCGGCATTGGCTACCTGACACTCTGGGCATTCTCGACCGAGAATTGGCGACGCCCTCGCGACGAGGTCGAGGGGATTCTGCGAATTCTGGCGGACGCGATCAGCAGCGAGACCGAAGACTTGAACAACCGTGGCGCTCAGTTACGGCATATCGGATCTCTTGACGGTCTCGAACCCGAACTCCAGGACGCGATCAAGGATTCGATCGCGCTGACGCGCGACAACGATCAGATAGTCCTGACCCTGGCGTTCAATTACGGGGGGCGTGCGGAGCTGATTCAAGCGATTCGGCGCATCATCGACGACGGAGTGCCGGCGAACGAGGTGAACGAGGACCTGATCAGCCGCTATCTCTACACACACGATATGCCAGACCCGGATCTCATTATCCGTACCTCCGGAGAATATCGAACGAGCAATTTTCTCCTCTGGCAGGCCGCCTACGCCGAGTATTACTTCACCCCTGTTCTCTGGCCGGACTTCGGACCAGACGACCTCGAGGAAGCCGTCAACGAATATCGCAACCGCGATCGGCGGTTCGGGGGAATCAAGTCAGCAGCCCCGGGTCGGACTTCCAGCTGAACGGAGGTCCCGCGGAGCGTGTTGCGACAACGATCGATCAGCGCCATCGGAATCGTTCTTTTTGCGGCGATACCGGCCTTTCTTGGGAGCTACGTGTTCGCCGCGGCGATGTTGATCGTTGCGCTCGTCGGCCTTCGTGAGATGACGACCGTCTACCAGAAAGCCGGCTACCAACCGTTCAAGTTGACCGGACTGGCCGTCGGCGCGCTGTTTTTGGTTGTTGCCGCGTTCGAGTCCCCGCAGGCTTCTCTGAGCTGGTTGATTATTGTCGGCATTCTGGGCGTCTCCGCTGCGACGCTGGGCCGGGAGAGTCAGTCGGGCATCCTCGTTGATTGGGCGCTCACCCTCGCGACGGTCTTCTACGTGGCGGTCCCGCTGTTTTTCGCGATCGCGTTACGAGATCTTGGCGGCGACTCGACGCGGAACTGGTCAAACCAGGTCGCGGGATGGCTCGACTCGCCCGGTGAAGGACTGGCTTGGATCGGCATCGTCTTCTCCGTCACGTGGCTCAATGACACGGCGGCATACCTGGTTGGTCGTCAGTTTGGCAAGACGAAGCTCGCCCCGCGTCTGAGCCCGGGTAAGACGCGCGTCGGGGCGATCAGTGGAGTCGTTGCGGGAACGGCTACCGGAGCCGCCGCGGCGTGGATCTTCGGCGCACCAATCAGCGTCACTCTGGCTTGCGTTGTCGGGTTCGTGCTCGCTCTCTCAGGACAGGTCGGTGATCTCGTCGAGAGCGCAATTAAGCGTTCATTGAACGTGAAAGATATGGGCGAACTCATCCCTGGGCATGGCGGTATGCTTGATCGCATTGATGCCCTACTCTTCACGTTTCCGACGACCTATGTCTTGATTTTGCTGTTTCAACGGATCGGATGGATGTGACTCGCAGGCTCGCTCTCCTCGGCAGCACCGGTTCAATCGGCCGGCAAACGCTCGACGTCGTCGCGAGCTTGCCGAACGAATTCGAGATTGTTGCGCTGGCTGCTGGGAACAATCACCAACTCCTGTGCGAGCAAATCGAACAATTCAAGCCAGACTTCGTCTCGTGTGAATGCCAAATTGATACCGCTCACTTTCCAGACGTCGAGTTCTCTTCCGGGATCGATGGGCTGATAACCGCGGCGACGCTTGCCGACGTGGACATCGTCGTCGTGGCGACCTCCGGACACGCCGCCATTCTGCCGACGTTACGCGCCATTGAGGCGCGCAAAATCATCGCGCTCGCCAATAAAGAGGTAATCGTTTGTGCAGGCGGCGTAATCGTTCCCGAAGCGCGACGCCGCGGCGTTGAAATTCGGCCCGTCGATAGCGAACACAGTGCCGTTTGGCAGTGCTTGCACTCATCGAAGATCACGGATGACGTTTCAAAAGTCACGCTCACAGCGTCCGGCGGGCCGTTTCTCGATCTTCCCATAGAAAGTCTGCGCGGCGTTAGCGTGGATCAAGCTCTCCGGCACCCAAACTGGAACATGGGGAGTAAGATCACCATCGATTCAGCCACCCTAATGAACAAAGGGCTCGAGGTGATTGAGGCACACTGGCTATTCGATGTCCCGTACGAACAGATCGACGTCGTGATCCACCCTCAGAGCATCGTCCATTCACTTGTGAGCTTTACCGACGGATCTGTTCTCGCACAAATGGCAGTCCACGACATGCGCGTGCCCATCCAGCACGCTCTCACATACCCGCGCCGGATCGCTGCACCGCAGCACGCGCTCGACATCGCGCAACTTGGAACGCTTGAGTTCCGTCCACCGGATTTAGAACGATTTCGCGCATTGCACCTGGCGCGTGAGGCTGGCATTGCCGGTGGCACGTATACAACCGTGTTGAGCGGTGCCGACGAAATCGCCGTTGAGGCGTTTCTCGCGGGCGAAATCGCGTTTACGCGTATTGCCGATGTCGTTGAAGAGGTGTTGGAGCGGCACGTACCGCCATCCGGTGACCTTGATCTGGACCGCGTCGCTGAAGCCGACTCATGGACGCGGATCGTGGCCAGACGCATTATCACTGGTTCGGCGACGTAGATCCCTCGTGCTCCTATGCGAGGAGTTCACGAGCAATCGCGAACCCGTCAATACGTCTGGCACCTGCTGAGATCAGCACTTGCGCCGCCGCAACCATCGTGGATCCCGTGGTCAGCACATCATCGATCAACAAAACGTGTTGGCCGGAAAGCGGCTCACCGTCCCAGTCAAACGCTCCGCGCACGTTTTCGCGCCGTTCGTCGTCGCCTCGTCCCACCTGCGACGGCGTGTCAACTCGTCGAACTAATCCGGGTATACGCGGCAGATCCAGGTGTTTGGCGAGGTGGCGCGACAATAGTTCCGACTGATCGAACCCGCGCTGACGCCTTCGTCGTGCGTGCAACGGAACGAACGAGAGGCCGTCCCAAGCTGGTGATTCCACGAACTCAGGACGAAATATGCCGTGGAACATCAATGTAGACAGCGAACTGGCACGCGCAGACTCTCCCTGGTATTTGAATCGGTGGATGGACTCTCGAATCGGTCCGTCGAACGCGAACGCGGCGCGAAGTGACCCAATTTGTGTTGGCCATCGGGCACAGGACTCACAAGTCATGCAAGGCTCATTGGAAGGTTGGCCGCATCGGTGACAGATTGGGCGTGGGATCAATATGAGGTGGGATCGGCACCGATCACAAAGCCAGGTGCCCCGTTTCCGGCAGCCACCACAAATTGGCGGGAATACAACGTCTTCAAGTAATCCAGCCACGTGCCGAATGTGTTGGATCCCGAATTCCCTTCGAGGTTGTTGATCTTCAGGCAGACTGCAATTGGATCTGGTCGCCTTGCTCGGTTCCCGTCGAGCGAATCGTCCCTGGCGGGAGTTCGATAACGTATTTGCCGCGAACAAAGAGCGGGCCAAAGCGCCAGGGCTTCATTCCTTCGTCCACTCGCTTTATCGTCCCATCCTGGTCGACGTAGAGCACGTCGATCGGAAATCGCATCCACATTGTATGGATGGATGAGCACGGGTCAATAACAAGCCCGGTGCCCTTGGACAGACCGGAACGAAGCATCAGTCCGATGCCGCGTTTCCAAAACGAGCGAGCCACGTCCACGTGCTCCGCCGAGCTCCGTGTCTTTGGTCCGGTTGACGATCCGCACTGTCGAAATTCCCTTCAGATCGTCTGAAGCCATGTCATGTCTCCTCTGAACGTCATCAACTGTTCGCCACGTGAATCACAATCGACTCGAACCTATCTGAACGCAGAGATGACGTGCGGGATAGCCGGACCCAAGATCACGATGTAAATAGACGGGAAGATCAGGAAGATCATCGGGAAAAGCATCTTCAACGGTGCTTTCTGGGCCTTTTCTTCCGCTCGCTGACGGCGCTTCTGTCGCATCTGCTTCGACTGGATGCGAAGTACCTGGCTGATACTCACGCCAAGTTGGTCGGCCTGAATCACGGCCGAAATAAACGTGTTCAGGTCATCGACGTTAACGCGATTGGCCATTTCGCGCATGGCGTCGCGGCGCGACGATCCCATGCGGATCTCAGAGAGCATTCGTCCAAGTTCGCGTGTGAGGGCGTTGTCCCACTTCTCGACCACGCGGGCCAACGCAGGATCAAATCCGAGCCCCGCCTCCACGCTGATTGTGAGAAGATCGATGGCATCTGGCAATCCGCGCGTGATCTCAGTCTTGCGACGTTTGATCCGTGAGCTCAGCCAAATTCCTGGCATGACGTACCCGAGTATCGCCACGACGAAGGGGCCACCAACTTTGAGCATGAGTCCGCCTGATGTCGGGAGCATCAGCAGGAATAGCAAACCACCAAATGCGGCGAAGAGGAGGAATCGAAGGCCCGTGAATTCCGTCGGACCCAGCCCCTTGGGAGCGCCCGCCTCGAGCAACTGCTGCCGTAGTCTGACGACGTTTTGGCTGGGGGCGAATCGACCGATCCGCTTTGAGAGTGTCGTCACCAGGGGAACCAGCACGCGATCCTGAAACGGGAGTTGCATCTCGACTTCTTCAAGAGAAGGAACGCGGTTCCCGAATTGAGCCAATCGCTCTTCGATGATGACCGCTTGACCAGGTCGCCGCAGCCCAAAGTACACCGCGGCGATGGCAACAACCATCACGACGATTATGACAACTAACATGAGAGGGCTCACGACCAGTTCCTCACTGACGATGTCCGTCTAGACTTCAATCTGGACGATCTTCCGCATGGCGAAGAATCCGATGACGATCAGGACAACTCCGGCAATCGGAAGGCATACCCAAGGAAACGTAAAGAGCGCGGAGATATACGATGGATTCATAACAAACATGACGCCGGCGAGTCCGATCGGCAGCGCGCTGATGATGTACCCGGAGAGGCTGCCTTGTGCGGTCAAGACTCGGATCTCGCCTTTGATGCGTACACGTTCGCGAATCGTGTCTCCGATGACGTCGAGAATCTGAGCCAGATTCCCACCAACCTCGTGCTGAATGTTGATCGCCGTCACTAATAGGTCGAGATCTTCACTGGTGACTCGTCGGAGGAGATGGTCCATCGCTTGTTGCGGAGTGATGCCAAGGCCCACTTCGCGCACGACACGGGTAAACTCCTCGTTCATGGGCGGCAACGACTCGCGCGACACGAGTTCCATCGTCTGCATGAGGCTGTAACCGGCTCGAAGCGAATTGGCCATCAAGATGATCGCATCGCCCAATTGATTGACGAACGCATTGGTGCGTTGTTTCGCCCGATACCCCATGTACCAATGTGGAAGCATCCAACCGATCGCGGACGCGAACAGCGCCACCAGAAGCCCGATGACGGGGTTCGAGAGACCTCGTCCCAGCACGAACCCGATCAGCGCGGTGCCCGCCGCTGAGGCGATGCGAAGAACGACGAATTCACCAACCGTCATACGGAAATTGGCCCGCGCCAGCAGCGCCGCTACACCGGCACCGAATGAACTACCCTCGACGGCTCGGTCCATCGCTTTCGCAACGGGACCTGGCGACCGCATCGAAGACGGAGTGTCGGTCGGCAACTGCTCAATGGAGCCGAACTGCTGCAGCCGTTCTTCGAGCTCAGGCGACGCAGCGCGTTCGCGCCAGTTCGCAAGCCCAAACCCGGTTAACCCAATTGCTCCGGCCAAAATGAGCAACGCTATGCTCAGCATTGAGATCTCCAGATCTGCCGATGCCGCGGCAATGAGCCGCTGCGATTAGAACAGGCGATCATACCCGGCACCGAAAATGGTCGGCGGCAAGAAGATATTTGCCTGTTCGAACTTCTCCACAAACTTTGGCCGAATGCCGGTTGGCTTCATGCGCCCGACGATCTTGCCGTTCTCCATGCCAGTTTGCTCGAAGATGAAGACGTCTTGGAGGACGATGACATCACCCTCCATACCCTGCACCTCGGTCACGGCAACAACTCTGCGGGTACCGTCCTTGAGACGCGCCTGCTGAATGATTAAGTCCACCGCAGCGGATATCTGCTCTCGGATGGCACGAACTGGTAGCTCAACGCCAGCCATCAAACACATGGTCTCGAGACGAGAGAGCGCGTCACGAGGAGTATTCGCGTGTGCCGTGGTCATAGAGCCGTCGTGGCCGGTATTCATGGCCTGGAGCATGTCCAGAGCCTCGCCCGAACGGCACTCACCTACGACGATGCGATCGGGACGCATACGAAGGGAGTTGACCACGAGATCGCGAATCGTGATTTCGCCACGCCCTTCAATGTTTGACGGGCGCGACTCGAGCGTCACTACATGATCCTGGCGAAGCTGAAGCTCCGCGGCGTTCTCGATCGTAATGATGCGTTCATCATCTGGGATGAATGACGAGAGTACGTTGAGCGTGGTCGTCTTACCGGAGCCAGTACCTCCCGAGACCACCACGTTGAGCCGCGCTTCGACGCAGGCCTTCAGGAAGGTCACCATCTCGCGGCTGACTGTCCCGAATCGGATCAGATCCTCTGAAGTGAGCGGATCCTTGGCGAATTTACGAATTGTCAGTGTTGGCCCAACGAGCGATATCGGCGGAATGACCGCGTTGATACGAGACCCATCCGGAAGACGTGCGTCGACCATCGGCGAACTCTCGTCGATTCGGCGGCCAAGAGGTGAAACGATTCGGTCGATGACACGCATCACATGGTCATCATCCTGAAAGACGACGTCACTCAGCACGAGCTTCCCCGAGCGCTCGACGTAGACCTGTCGCGGACCGTTGACCATGATTTCAGAGACGGAGTCATCCTTGAGCAGCGGCTCGATTGGACCGTAGCCGAGAATTTCGGCGGAAATCGCTTCATACAAGCGCAACCGCTCGACACGAGTGAGTACGATATTCTCCGCTTCAAGGACCGACTGGAAGGTCTCTTCAACCGTCCGCCGCACCTCTTCGTGGTTGGCGAGGTCCATGCGTGGATCGAGCTCGGAAATCAGGCGGTTCTGCACCCGAGTCTTTAGCTCGATAAACGAATCGGAGCGCGGCGCCGACGAGGTCGCGTTGGCAATCGCCGGACGTCGCAACGCGCCGAGTTCCGAAGTCGTGCCGCGAGGCGGTCCCGACCCTGGTCCATTGTCCGCAGCGCCGAGCCTCGACGTTGTGTTGGCGGGAGACGTCGGAGACTGTCCCTGTTGTGCTGGTTCCTCAGGAACGGTGCCGAGCCGTTTCAGCAAAGACATGGTTTTCGCCCTCCAAGAACTGTCAGCGAGCGCGGCGACTGATCACACATGTCATCGCCTGAACCCTGCTGCGAGGCTCCCCGTAACTGCCACTCATCGTTGTACGTTGCAGGCGGAGTTTTCGTCGACGGTTGCTTATCCATGACCCAATGCCGTACGCAGTCGGAAGACAAGACTACCTGAGCGTCTTGAGCCGGCCGCCACAACTTCTTGATCTTCCAGATCCTCTTGAACCAAAGTCGAGCAGAATCGGTTGATCTCCATTGAAAGGCGATGATCGGGCTGACTGCCGACCAACGGTGATCCCTCGTTGATGCTGCGGAGCACAGCTTGATGGTCCTCTGGAATCTTGAACTCAACCTCGCGCTTGAGGTTCTCCGCGATATCCGTGACCGGAATGCCCGAGTAGTTGTTGAATCGGTTGAGAACCAGTGTGATTTTCTCCTCTGGATATCCGAGCAACTCGGCGATCTCGAGGAACTGACGTGTGTCCTTGATCGCCGTCATTTCCATTGTCAGCACCAGGAGAAGCTTGTCGGACTGATCCATCAAGGCCAGCATCGTGTCGTCGAACCCTGGTCGCGTGTCGATTACGACGTAGTCGCACGTCTTGGACAGCACCGAAACCGCAGCCCGCAGATGCTCCGACGACACCGTCTCCGACTCTTGCGGAGTCGGTGGTGCCAGCAGGAGTCGCACTCCAGACGAATGCGTCACGAGCACATCATCCAAAAGCTCTCGATCGAGCAGATGCGGCTGAACCGCGATGTCACTGAACGTCTTGCTCTTGACCACGTTCATCATGACGCCGATGTCGCCAAAGTTAAGCGACGCATCGATGAGCGCGACCTGCTTGTTCGTCAGCTGACGAATTGCTATCGCCAGGTTGGTGGCCAGGACGGACCGTCCGACACCGCCTTTGTTGCTCACCACTGCGAAGACCTTTGAGCCACCAGATTCAACGGGTCTTGGACCCGTTCCATTCGTCGCAGGAGCGGCGACGGGACGCTGGACCTGCTGAGCCAATCGCGATACGTGTCGAACTGCGGTGATGAGCTCCTCGAGGCTGAAGGGCTTGGAGAGGAACTCGCGCGCTCCGGCAAGCATCGCGCGACGCAACAGATCCGGTTCATCTTCGACCGACATCATGATGACACCGGCCGATGGCAGACGTGAGGTGATCTCCGTGGTCGCCGTGATGCCATCCATGTCGGGCATGTTGATGTCCATCAGAACGACGTCCGGAAGCAGCTTCAGCGCGAGGTCGATGCCTTCTTGCCCTCGGGCTGCTTTTCCGATCACCTCAATATCGGATTCAAATCGCAGGAGTTTCTCGACGTTGTCTCTGCTTTCGGGAACGTCGTCGACGATAAGAACCCGAATCGTCCGCACGCTCACTATTGACCTCCGCCTGGCAGTCTGACTGTCTTCGGCGCCGGCAGACCGTAGTTGCTCATCAGCTGATCGTAGGTAACACCCGTTGTGTCGCTCACGGAGTGGTCGTCCGGTGCGCGCAGCACGACTTGATACGTGCCGGAGTTGTCCTGAAGAAACTTGATCAGTTCCGCCTGCTGCGGATCAACCTCGAGGACAAGCATGTCCGCGTTCGGCAGCGACGTGGTCGCATTCGAAGCCGTGTTACCACTCGGCGTCCCGCTCGGGGTCGGAGTTGGACTGGCGGTTTGATCGTTGACCGACTGATCACCGGCGATGACTCGAAGAACTCGAACATTCTGCACGATAACTTTGGTGATCGGATTGCCGTTGCCGTCGTCGGTCACTAGGAATCGAGAACCAGCCTCACCCGGATACGGATAGTCAGTTGGAGCTGGCTGATCCGCCGTTGGAACCTGTAGCTCTCCGTCTTTGAATGTGTACGTCGTGTCGCCTTGCTTCGCTTCGACAACGTTCGTCGGAAGAACCCCGGTAAGATTGACCCGAACCGAGTAAATAATGTCGACGTAGTCGTCGGCGCGAATGAGTCCGCCAAGCGCGCTCACGCGATCGACCGGCAGAGCGGCGGCTCGTTTGCCATCGGTAAGCAGATTCGTAAGCCCAGGCGTAACGAGGTTCGCCATCAAGATCTGCTGGCCCTTGACTACATTGCCGTTGGTGGCGAGTCCAACAACCTGCGACGAGTCCGCGGCAGCGCCTGAGGCGGCGGAGCTTCTCTGAACCTTTACGATGGAGATGTCATCCTGTTTGATGACCGTGTTAGCCGGAATGTCCCTTGTCGCCTGAATGACGGATACTGTTTCCGTCTGAGTAGCGACTGGCGTCGGCTTGTTGCTACTGCCTCCTTTAAGAGACATGACAGCCAGCAAGACGGCCACAAGGGCGAGCCCGACCCCCAATAAGATGAAGAGGCGACCACCCCTACGCATCAACGAGTCCTCTCTGGCACAGCGTCGAAGAGCCAAACCACCGCACTTCGGCGGTTGAAAGCGCTACAATCCAATCGAGAGATCGTGCGACGCTTACACAGGAAGTCTAGGAATCGCCCCATGGGCTCACCATAGTACGTTGGTAACGAGCACGTCCCCTCACAGTACCGAGCGACAACGTCGATCTTTGTTTTCACCCGATCCCAAGGTTGGACTTTCCCAAGCATGGCCGCACATCAAATCCAGGAATTGCTCTACGGTCACGACCCAGACGAGCGCATCGTTTCGGTCGAATACGCGCGCAACGGCACGATGGAGCTGTTTCGTCGCGCCGAGGATGGGGCAGTCTCGTCGGAGTTCGTGCCGTTCACGCCCTGGTTCATTACCACGACCGACGGATCGCATGCCGCGAAGACCGCGAAGGTCGATCAGTTGCAGGGCGACTTGCCTCTCAACCAGCGGCTTTCCTTTCCTTCGTGGTCCAATTATCGGGATGATCTCGAACGAGTCGTCAACGAAAAGCAGGCCGCGCACCGTTTCAATCAGCCGACCGACCAGTTTCTGATCGACAGTGGAAAGACGCTTTTCAAGGGACTGTCCTTTGACGATCTGGTGCGGATGCAGATCGATATCGAAACTGTCGGACTCGATCCGTCGGATTCCGCTGCCCGCATTCTGGCCATCGCGTTGTCGACCAACCGTGGTGAGTCGACCGTTATCGCAACGGGAGATATGAGCGAAGCCGAGGCGTTGCAGTCGTTGACGGCCTGGATCGAACGAGTCGACCCCGATGTCATCGAGGGTCACAACATCTACAACTTCGATCTCCCGTTCCTGATGCGTCGGGCTGAAGAGCATGGCATCACGCTCAGTTGGGGACGAGACGGCAGTTCTCCGAGAGAAGCGGGAACTCGCCGTTTCAAATCGGGTCCGCGCTCGATTCCGTTTCAGTTCATCGCCATCCACGGTCGCCACATCGTCGACACGTATCAGCAGATACAGCGCTACGACTACTCGGGTGAGATGCAAAGCTATGGGCTGAAGGAGTCGGTGGATGCGTTGGGGCTGACCAAGACGGACCGCGTCTTCGTACCAGGCCACCTGATCGCGTCGCTGTGGGAGACTGATCGCAAACGCATCATCGCCTATGCGCTTGACGATGTTCGGGACGTTGCTCTTCTCAGCGATCTCGCGACGCCGACCGAGTTCTATCAGACGCAGATCCTGCCTCGCAGCTTTCAACGCGTTGCCACCGGCGGGCCAGGCGAAAAGATCAATCTTCTGATGTCACGGGTCTATCTCTCCGAGAACCACAGCATGCCTCTCCCGAGCCCGTCGCGTGGATATCCGGGCGGATACACTGAGGTACGGCGGGTCGGGGTATTCAAGCCAGTAGTGAAGTGTGACGTAGAGAGTCTGTATCCGGCAATCATGCTCGTTGACCGCATCAAGCCCGCGAGTGACGTCCTCGACGTCTATTTGCCTCTGCTCGACGTCTTGACTTCCCGCCGCCTTACGGCCAAGAACGCCGCTCGTCATTCGAATGGCGAAGAGCGGGCCAGATGGAATGGGCTGCAATCGAGCTTCAAGGTGCTGATCAATTCGTTTTCAGGATACCTTGGCTACAACCGCGCGCTATTCAACGATTTCGAGGCCGCATCACGTATTACGTTACGAGGGCAGGACTTGATCCAGCGCGTGGTTCGGGAGCTTGAGGCAACAGGCTCCGAAGCCATCGAAATCGATACCGATGGAGTCTATTTTAAACCGCCCACTTCGATCTCGACGGAAGAGACTGAAGAGGAATATGTCGCCGCGATCTCCAGCAAACTGCCACAGGGAATCAACCTCGCGTTCGATGGCAGTTATGTCGGTATGGCGTCACTTCGAACGAAGAATTACGCACTTCTCGGACACGACAGCCGCATGATCCTCAAGGGGAGCGGGCTCCGCAGTCGACGAGAAGAGCGCGTGCTGCGCAGATTCTTGGAGGACGCGGCGCGCGCGTTAATCGAGGGATCATCGACGCAGGTTCGCGATCTGTATCTCGATACGGCGCTCGCCATTCAGCAGCGAAGACTCGAGCCTGAAGACATCGCTCGGTGGGAGACGATCACGGAGAAGACGTTCACCAGTGAGTCGAATAAGCGCGTGGCGGTAGCGGCCGAAGGAGAACGAATCGGCGAGCGGGTGCCCGTCTATCAGCGAGCCGGCGGAAACCTGGCTCGATTGGATGAATACGATCACGATGAGGACGTGGACTATCTTCTACGCCGCCTGAACGACATGGGGCGTCGTTTCGAGCCACTTTTCACCGGCGATCTCTCGTTCGATTACGTCTTTCCGAAACTCACGTGGCGAACCGACATCGAAGCAATCCGGCAGCAGCAGCCGACGCAGCAACTCTCGCTGTTCGACTGATCCGTTAAACACAAAGAACCCTGGTCGAGGAATCGACCAGGGTTCGGCTGGGGTAGCGGGGGCGGGATTCGAACCCGCGACCTTTGGGTTATGAGCCCAACGAGCTGCCACTGCTCCACCCCGCGATACTGGGAGCCAGGGGAGGTGACGGAGTGAGTCGTCCCTGACATGTGCGCGCGACGGCCTCGCCTCCCACGCGGTCGCCCGCGCAGTACTCTCCGGCGCTGGCGCCGGGCACGACCCGGTTCGGGATGGGACGGGGTGGTTCGACGCCGCTCTCGGCCACGCGCACATGTCAGGGACCCTCACGCGTCAGTCCCCTGATTGGGAGCACCGTTGGAAGCACTTGACACTGAAGAGTCCCGCATCTGTGGTGGCGCGGATCGGTCTGCTCGGACCGTCGCCTGCGCATGCCGCTCACGTCACCTCTCCGGCGTCCGGATCGGAGGTGGCGGGGACGTCATGCTACACCCCCCTCGACCATGAGCACGGCTTCGCTCCGGTCCATTACTGGCCGTCCACGTGCCGCCTCGCAACCGGGTCGTCTTCCCGGGGTCTTACCTCTCTCGAGTGAGAAGGTTCATCTTGGGGCAGGCTTCCCACTTAGATGCTGTCAGCGGTTATCCCTGCCGAACGTGGCTACCCAGCACTGCCGTTAGCACGACAACTGGCACACCAGCGGTTCG
>CAWBKX010000002.1:652500-3306430 GCA_963789565.1 uncultured Chloroflexia bacterium
GGCTCCTCCCGTTTCGCTCGCCGCTACTCCGGGAATACTTTCTCTTCCTCGGGGTACTGAGATGTTTCAGTTCCCCCACTTACCTCCACTCCCGCTATGTGTTCACGGGAGGGTCACCGGGTATCACCCCGGTGGGGTTGCCCCATTCGGATATCCTCGGATCAGCGCTCGCCCGCAACTCCCCGAGGCGTTTCGTCGCCTGGCCACGTCCTTCATCGGCTCCAGACGCCGAGGCATCCACCGTGCGCTCGTCTTGCGGTGCATCAGACGTCAACATCCCGTCACACCCACCTCCCGGTTCCCCGACAGATGCCGTCAACGGCACGCCCAGTCCGACGCTCCGAGTCATCGTCACTCGCACCAACACAGATGCTCGACTTCTTCGGTGTCGTTCTGCTTCCTTCGCATGGTGCTCCCATGCGCTCCCTTGTTAAGGTGCTTTCCCGCAATCCCGTTTTCGGGGATGGGGAAACGGTGGAGCTGAGGGGATTCGAACCCCTGACCTCCGCCGTGCAAAGGCGGCGCTCTCCCGACTAAGCTACAGCCCCATCGTGAAAAAGACCGCCTGGTGGGCGTTCGTGGACTCGAACCACGGGCCTCACCCTTATCAGGGGTGTGCTCTCACCAACTGAGCTAAACGCCCATTCGGCCCTTGGCCGCTGAAGCGTGATCGAGTGCTTGCTTGGATCGTGATAAACGTCGAGCACATCGGAATTGGAATACCCAGCTCTCTGGCCCTCGACTCATCTGACGATGAGCGTCCACAGGCGAGAGGTCCACTGAACTTCCAACCCTTTCGTGTCGCTTGGACACGGCGCGTTCGACGGCTGACCTGGAAGTAGCCCTGGTCACCCAGGACGAGCTCCCTAGAAAGGAGGTGATCCAGCCGCAGCTTCCGCTACGGCTACCTTGTTACGACTTCGTCCCAATCACCAGCCCCACCCTCGACGGCTGCCTCCCTTGCGGGTTGGCCCACCGGCTTCAGGTGTTGCCGGCTTTCATGACGTGACGGGCGGTGTGTACAAGGCCCGGGAACATATTCACCGCCGTATGGCTGACCGGCGGTTACTAGCAACTCCGACTTCATGCGGGCGAGTTGCAGCCCGCAATCCGAACTGAGACCGGGTTTACAGGGATTGGCTCCGCGTTGCCGCTTGGCTGCCCGCTGTCCCGGCCATTGTAGCGTGTGTGTCGCCCAGGGCGTAAGGGCCATGCTGACTTGACATCATCCCCCCCTTCCTCCGGGTTGTGCCCGGCAGTCTGCCTAGACATACCATAACTAAGCACGAGGGTTGCGCTCGTTGCGGGACTTAACCCAACATCTCACGACACGAGCTGACGACAGCCATGCAGCACCTGTCTCTCGGCTCCCGAAGGCACTCCGCCCTTTCAGACAGATCCCGAGGATGTCAAGCCCTGGTAAGGTTCTGCGCGTTGCGTCGAATTAAACCACACGCTCCGCTGCTTGTGCGGGCCCCCGTCAATTCCTTTGAGTTTTAGCCTTGCGGCCGTACTCCCCAGGCGGTGGACTTACTGCGTTTGCGCCGGCACGGAGGGGGTCAACTCCCCCCACACCTAGTCCACATCGTTTACTGCGTGGACTACCGGGGTATCTAATCCCGTTCGCTCCCCACGCCTTCGCGCCTCAGCGTCAGGTCAGCGCCAGCTGGCCGCCTTCGCCACCGGTGTTCCTCCCGATCTCTACGCATTTCACCACTACTCCGGGAATTCCACCAGCCTCTCGCTGCCTCCAGCTCCCCCGTTTCACACGACCCTCCCCGGTTGAGCCGGGGGCTTTCACGTGTGACGCAAGAAGCCGCCTACGCGCCCTTTACGCCCAGTAACTCCGGACAACGCTCGGACCCTACGTCTTACCGCGGCTGCTGGCACGTAGTTAGCCGGTCCTTCTTCCTGGGGTACTGTCACTGTCTTCATCCCCCAGAAAAGGGGTTTACACTCCGAAAAGCGTCTTCCCCCACGCGGCGTCGCTCCGTCAGGCTTGCGCCCATTGCGGAAAATTCCTTGCTGCTGCCTCCCGTAGGAGTCGGGGCCGTGTCTCAGTCCCCGTGTGGCTGATCGTCCTCTCAGACCAGCTACCCGTCATCGCCATGGTGGGCCGTTACCCCGCCATCTAGCTGATAGGCCGCAGGCCCCGCCAAGCGCGGATTGCTCCTTTGCTTGATGACCTCATCCAGTCACCAAGCTCATGCGGTATTACCCGCGGTTTCCCGCGGTTATCCCCCACGCTTGGATGGGTTCCCCACGTGTTCCTCACCCGTCCGCCACGGTCGACCTCCGAAGAGGCTCCCGTTCGACTTGCATGCATTAGGCACGCCGCCAGCGTTGTTCCTGAGCCAGGATCAAACTCTCCATCAAGTTTGCTCACCGAAGTGAGCGTTGTTTCTGGTTTGTCGACCCAAGCTATCCCTCATACGATTGACTCGTACTTGGGGGCACTCGATCACGCTTCAATTGTCAAGGTGCCGATGGCATTGACCGCTCTTCGACCGTTCCTGCCGGACTGTCATCGAAGTGGTCACCGCAACGAAAGCTTCGCCCACCCATTGTGGGCTCCGCCTTGTTTGATTCGGGAGTGGTTCGAATTTCTCGATCCCGCCCTCCAGCGGCATCGCGTAGTATAGCACAGGCCATAGGAGGTGTCCAACCAATTTAATATTTGGCTTGCCAGTCAGGCACCGCAGCATGATCCGCTGACCGTCTACCCAACTGGTCGAATCGGGAGACGGATTCGAGTCGGAATTCCCAACGCGGTGCGGACATGTTGCGCTTGTCTACGACTACGGCGTCGCAGATGCTGGGAGCCTTGGTTGTGATAGATCGCCATTCGCATAGAACGCAGCAGTGAGTGCACCGTCAATCGCGTTTCCATACACCTGATGGCCACTTGCGTTCGGATGGATCGTTCCGTTGGTATCTCCTTGGTGCGCGAGCGACTCTCGAAAACGGACCACCCAGTGATCGTTGGCGCAGTAGCCGTGTGCAATAAACTGCGGCAGAATCCCGTCCACGAAATTCCAACCGTGGTTCAGCGCTGACGATGCCACCGCGGCGTTCAAACTCGGCAGCATGTTGGTCGACGCCCACGTCGCTTCATCGCCGGTGATACTAAACCCAAGTCTGGGCAATACTGGAATGTCTCCAAGTACCGAATCCGCGCAAATCTGGCCCGTGTCGTCGTGCATCGGGTCGTAGTACTGCGTGATATAGACGCGCTGGGGGTCTAGCGGCAACAGATTTAGCGCCGTCGCGAGTTGATCATAGGCACTCGGTAATCTCGTCAGATCACGCTCGAAACGCGTTCTGGCCGTCCCGACGCGAGCCTGATCACACCCTCTTTGCAGCAAACACCCTTGCACGACGTCCGAGAAATGCACATCGTTTGCGCCGATTGATACCAGCACGGCATCGATTTCTCGGTCACCAACGAATGCCTTTAGGGCCTGCAACTGAGGCGGCAATGGTCTGCCTCCGGTGATGCCGTCGTACGAGCCGAGAACGCCCTTGAAGATCGTTGCTCCCGAGCACGCGAGATGAATGAACGTAACTGAAGTCTTGGGATCGGCCAATTCGATGTCCGCGGCTGCTTGAGCCGGCCCGGCCGTCGCAGAGCGATGGCACTGATTGTTCTCCCATTGAGCACCGCGTGCCCCAGGGATATCCGGATTCCCCTCGCCCGAAGCAACCGAGTCCCCAATTGACACGATGAGCCAATCCTGCACCACTACGTCTTGTTGCTGCGAACCAACGACCGTTCCGTCCGGCTCCCGCAATTCTAGCTCGACCGAATATTTGCCTTCGTCAGTGAACCCGTAACTGAAGGTGCAGGTATCCGCATTCTGGGCAATCGTGTGTGAATCCCCAGCGGCGATTTCGATTCCATCGATGTACCAGTGTTGATCCAAGCCGCTATCGCAGGAACCGTCATCTTTATACGTGAAATCGACCTCCCACTTGCCAGGATCGATCTCGAGCGGACCATCCGGGGCAAAATAATCCGCCAGACCATCGCCATTATGATCCTGACCGTCAAAGCGATCGGGCACCGTCCAGTCAAATTCGACCGTGTCGTCGTCATTGAGGATAGAACCTATTCCGGTTCCGTTCGAGATGGTGGCGTTGACCGGACTGCTGAGCACGACGTTGAACATTTCATCCGGCTCATTACTCGTGTCGCCCACCACCTGGATTGAAATCGTCTTACTCTGTTCGCCAGGAGCAAACGACAACGAGCCACTGGAACCAACGTAGTCCGAGCCGGCAGTTGCTGAGTCGTCTTGCGTCTCATAACCGACCGTGACCGTGTCGGTCGATGTTTCAGATAGCGTTACCGGAAATTCGAAGGCTGTCATGCCGCTGTTGCCTTCGACATCTGATACGTCTCCGATGCTGACCGTGACATCGGACGCGCTCGAAACGGATAAGGAGAAACTGAAATGCGCCTCGCTCCCCACACAACCGTCCGCTTGCGCAATTGATGTGAACGCAACCTCGCCTTCTTCTACCCTCGTTGGTACACCCATACTGATCGCAGTTCCGGGCGCGCCGCCGATCATAGGAGTCGCGGCAACCGCGGCATTTCCGCCACAACCACTCCAGCCCCACTCCCCTGTCCACGTGACGATAGCCGGGCCATCGGTAACATCGATGGTCACATCATATTCAGCCCCCGCCTTACACGGTAAGCCTCCGTACCGTCCGCCAATGCCGCCATGGGCGCTCCCGTAACCCGAGATAGCGACGTATCCGTCGTCAAACGCCTTTTGGAAATGCAAGTCCGCCAAAGCTCCAGTGACCGCAGCCCTCCCGGTCCAGTCTGAAACGGGAACAAGAGGTGGTAGCGCTTGGCTATACTGACTACCTTGCTCGGGGGTTCCAGCACAAACCGCACCCACGCCATTCGAACCAAAATTCTCATGCAAGCCATATGCGGCAACTGGGCCAATCGCACGTGGCAGGTACGGGACCAGCAGTGTTAGAGTAAGAATGAGAAACCGGGCATACTTCACGATCGGCCGTCCTCTCCTGTCTAAAGTCAAGCCGGTACAAGTCCTCTTCATACCGTCGGCGTCACGCCTCGAATCCGAACAGCGCACGACTGACACACACTGCCTCAACAGACCGTGTCGGTGAATTGCTTCGGTCGACGCCAGTGCCTATCGGTTGCACGCCCAAGCCGCCTTGATCGCGTTAGCGGTCGTTGGGACTGAACGCGAGCCGTTTCGCCTCAAAGATCGACCTCGAGTGACACGTTGATATCATCGCGACCGCCACGCCGGATTTCCTGAGGCACAGTGCCAAGTATCAGATCAGCCAAGATCCCCTTGAGCACTTCAATCAAACCGTCACAGCGCTCTGGCAATTCTTGGAACAGTGTCGTTTCAGACCACGAACCAGCAGCATCAATTCGTATGAGCGACGCCGTGACACCGATCAGACTCTGCGTACGCACCTCTACTGCGGCGTTCCATTCAACGTCAGCACCGTGCCGGAGATCGTCGTAGTTCCGGTGCTACTCACCGTCACACTGCCTACACCCTCCACGGTCACCACGTTTGCTGATATGAAGACGTGACCAGTGGAAAGTTCAATGTGGGCCCCAGTAACGGTGTCCTTCATCTTGATTCCTGAGTCGTCAACGGTGAGCTCAAAGAGACCATTTGGACTGGCGAACGTACCAGAGAAGCTGCCGTCAGCCCCATCTGCCATCTTGGCCGCCCGCACCCGCAGGTCCCTGCGGACCGACGTCTCCCTGGGCACCCTGAGGACCTGCTAGGCCCTGGGTTCCGGCATCCCCCTGAGCGCCTTGTGGTCCTGCGGGACCTTGCACACCCGTGTCGCCCTGCGGACCCTGTGGACCAACAGGCCCTTGCTGGTTCCACGAAATTCGAGTCTCGTTGCGCCTGCACGAGTCATGGTCGCCCAAGATGTGAATTGTTCCACTGTCGTTATTGACGCAAGCGTAGTAGACCGTGTCTCGTTCGTGAGCCATCGCCAGCGTCCCCGCTCCGACGACCGTTCCGAGAACAAAGGTGCCAAGCACCAGTACCACACGGAGCTTCCCTGTTAACAATCTGAACAGCCGCATCTACCCTCCCCATTTCGGTGTCGCACCAAGGCGTGACCTCGTCGACGAACAGGACTACAATGGACGTCAATACTTGTAAAGACAGCGCGATTTACACCGATGACGGCTCGAACTTAAGGGCTCACGCGCACGGCGAACAATCGGCGCTTCAGTCGGTGCGCGCGCGATCCGACCGACCAAGGTCTGCTTAACGAACGAAGTTCGTTCCGCTGCCATCTGGCGCGGCGATTTTCTCGGTGGCCCTGTCACCAACCATACGCGGCCAACGTTTGCAAAACGTTTGCAGGAGCGGTTGTGCACACAGGAGCGACGTCGACGTGCGGAAGTGTCCCGAGCAGTGGTGAGAAACCTCCATCAGAGGAGTGCTTCCTCCGCATCTTCCTGCTCGGCGAATTCCGGGTAGAAATCAATGGCAGGGCTGTTCCGCCGACTGCATGGCGACTGGGCAAGGCGCGAAGCCTGATCCAGATGTTGGCATTGGCGCCTGGGCGCACGCTACACCGTGAACAGGTCATGGAAGCGCTCTGGCCCGACGCTGATCCGCGAGTCGCTGCCGACAACTATCGACAAGTGGTGCACGCGGCACGACGAGCGCTACGCGACACATCAGACGACGGGATCGACCATGAGCCGATGCTGCTGGTGCGCGGCGGAACCGTCACACTCAAATCACACGGTTCTATGTGGATCGACGTTGATGCCTATGCAGACGCGGCTGCCGAAGCACGTAGCTCGCGTAACCCGTCCGATATTCACGCGGCCCTCAAACTCTGGAGTGCGGAACTGCTGCCGGCGAATCCCTATGAGGAATGGCTGTGGGATCGGCGCGTCGCGCTGCACGAAACCGCAATGTGGTTGCTCAATAGGTTGGCGGAAATACAGGAAGCTCGCGGGAACGTCACCGAAGCCATAGAGACACTTCAGCGACTCGTCGAATTGGAACCCGCTCACGAAGTCGCACATGTCGGGCTCATGCGTTTGTTCGTGTCCACCGGCAGACCGAGCCTGGCGAAAAGACAGTACTCGCTTCTTCAGCAAGCGCTGCTGTCACATCTCGATGCTGAGCCAAGCGTCTCAACTCGACAGTTGTTCGACGATATTGCTACTGGGCAGGTCGCCAACGACAACACTCCCAAAATCATTCCGTTACACTCGTCACTCCCAAAATCGATGACGAGCTTCATCGGCCGCAACGCTGACGTGACTCAGGTGTCCGAGCACGTTCGAACCGAGCGCTTGGTGACATTGACCGGTGCAGGAGGTTGCGGCAAGTCGCGCCTGGCGTTGGAAGTGGCAACGAAGCTCAGATCAGAGTTCTCTGACGGCGTCGGATTTATTGAACTTGCCGCGGTTAGTGATCCGAAGCTCGTTCCGCAGACAGTCGCCGCGGCGCTCGAGATCGACAGCGGCACGCGGCGTTCTTCCGCAAAAACGGTTGCCGAATCCCTTCGGACACACCGTGCGCTGATCGTGCTGGACAACTGCGAACATCTTATTGATGCCTGCGCGGCATTTGTTGCTGAATTGCTCGCCGAGTGTTCTAACCTTCACATCCTGGCCACGAGCCAGCAGCGTCTCCGAATCGACGGCGAATTCACGTGGAGGGTACGTTCGCTCTCAACTCCTCAGGACAACTCGGAGCCAAGCATTGACCAAGCCCTGCAAAGCGAGGCGGTTCAACTGTTCATGGATCGCGCCGTCCGCCACCGCCCGGATTTCGACCTGAATGACCGCAATGTGGAAGCGGTCGTCGAGATCGCTCGTCGCCTTGACGGGCTTCCGCTCGCGATCGAACTCGCGGCGGCGCGAGTTAACGTGCTGTCGCCCGAAGAGATCGCTTCGCGACTGGACGAGGCGTTGCATCTACTAGTCGCAAATGATCGAGGACGATCCGAGCGACATCAGACATTGCGTGCAGCTCTGGGCTGGAGCTACGGGCTGCTATGCGAGTCGGAGCAAAAGACGTTGCGCCGCCTGGCGATCTTCGCGGGCAGCTGGTCACTGGAGGCCGCGGAGGCGGTAGTTGTCGACGAGCACGCGGCACGTGAGGACGTCATGAACCTGCTGTCCAACTTGACTGACCGTTCGCTCGTGCAGGCTCTCGAGCTCAATGGCGAATCACGCTATCACCTTCTGGATACCGTCCGTCAGTATGCGATGGAACAGCTCCAACAGAGGGGCGAAGCAGGTATCCTACGACAGCGACACGCCCGACATTATGCGTCGCTGTCGGATACGGCTGAGGCTGCGCTTCATGGCCCCGATCAGGCTGCCTGGCTGGAGACGTTCGACGTTGAGATCGACAATGTCCGCGCCGCGCTAGCGTGGGCGCGCGAGGTTGCGAATGCCGGCATCGGGCTTCGATTGTGCTGGGGTATGTGGCGCTTTTGGAACGCGCGCGGGTACCTGGATGAGGGACGGGGCTGGATGACGAGCTTCCTTGCCCTACAATATGAGCCCTGCGACGTGGCGGCGCGAGTTGGGGTCCTGTTCACGGCCGCGCGCTTTAATATGTTGCAGAGCGACGATTCCAAGGCACGTGAGCTGGCAAGCCAGTGCCTATCTGCTGCGGAAAGAATTGGGGACACATACAACGTTTCCGGAGCCTTGACCGTTCTGGGTCACATAAGCCTGCGACATGGCGAGCTCGAAATGGCGAAGAGATCATACGAAGACGCGCTCTCGGTACGCCGCGACTCCGGGGACGATTGGGGCGTTGGAATCTCGCTGATGAGCTTGGCCAGGCTCGCGCACGCTGACGGCGACCTTCAGCGTGCGGCCGAACTCTATGATGAGGCTCGTTCGATCTTTCTCGAAGCCGGCGACGCCGAAAACGCCGCGTTTTCTCTCTATCGTCGCGGCAGCGTATCTCTGGATCTCGGCCGGTTGTCAGAGGCGGAGACGCTGCTCGAGGACGGGATGGATGAATTGCTGCTCGTTGAAAACCGGCTTCACACCATTGAGTGCCTGATGTACCTCGCGCGCGCAGCGATAGAACGCAACAATCCAAATCATGCTCGTCAACTATTCGCACAAGCAATCGAATCAGCTCACCAATATCGAGCACTTCAGGATGTCGTGACGGGGCTCGAGGGTCTGGCCTATCTCGCTGCGGTCGATGGCAAGGCCGCCATCGCGCTGTCACTGGCTTCCGCTGCCGAGCGCATCAGCGCCACGACGCGTGAGCCAACAATAGGTCATGCGCTGTATGGATTCAGAGTTGTGATGGAGTCCGCTCGCTGCTCACTCTCCCCCGGAGAGCAGGCGGCGGCGACGACTCGCGGCCAACTAATGGGTATTGACCGGGCCGTTTCGCTCGCGCTCATGCTCGCCGAAAGTGAGCGCCAGCTTCATGACGCAAATGCGTGACCGCTGGCGGAAATGGCTGGTGGCTCATGGTCGTTCGTCTGAATAAGATCACGCACTGTGGGTCGACGTCGCTGCTTGACCACTTCGCCGGATGGATCAATACTTGACGAGCAGAGACTTCACGAAATCAACAACTCGAAGGGAACGGATCCTGAGCATGAAGCCAATTATCGGTATCACGCCATCACCCTCGGAGGACCAGTTTTCGCACGGCCTTTTCTATCGATACGCCCTCTCTTCTAATTACACCGAGGCCGTCGAAGCCGCTGGCGGAGTGCCCATCATCATCCCGCCGCAGCACGGCAACATTGACGAGATCCTCGACATGGTTGACGGGCTCCTCTTGAGTGGAGGCGGCGACATCGATCCGCAACGCTATGGCGACACAGAGGTCCATGAAAAGACCTACGGTCTCCATGAAGGGCGCGACGTGCTCGAAATCGAGCTGACCAAGGGTGCGGTCGCGCGCGATCTCCCTGTCCTCTGCATTTGTCGCGGCATCCAGGTGATGAACGTGGCCCTGGGCGGCACGCTCATTCAGGATATTGGCGATCAATACAGCGATGAGATCCAGCACCGCCAGCACGAGAACGGAATCGAACCAAGCGAGCCGAGCCACGAGGTGACGGCAGAGCGCGATTCCCTCCTCGGTGACGTCTACGAGTTGGAACAGATCCAAACCAATTCGTTCCACCATCAGGGACTCAAAGAAATCAGTCCAGAGCTGCGCGCCATTGGCACCGCCCCGGATGGCATCGTCGAATCGGTGGAGCGCCCCGACAGCACGTTCATGCTTGGGGTTCAGTGGCATCCGGAGATGATGTTCAAGGCGCATGACGAGCATCTGCGGCCGTTTGTGGGTCTGGTCAAGGCGGCAACCGCCTACCACGAAAAGGCCGCTCGAGAAGAACTCGCCGTCCACGACTAACGGTGAACCAAGAGCAAACGAGAACGGGCGGCGCAGTAGCGCCGCCCGTTTGCATGTCCGTTGTGGGCCGCGGCTACTCGCCGGACTCCGGCCGTCCGCCTACTCCAGCCGCGGCGACCTCACGCTCCTCGGAATCGACACGGTCGTGGCTGCGGCCATCCATGCGATTCGAGACTGCCTTGGGGACCGCGGCCTTCAGCACATCGTCCATGTTCTCGGCGAGCACGAAGGTCATATTCTCGCGCAGCGACGCGGGCAGATCGTCCAGATCCGGCTCATTGCGCTTTGGCAAGATGAACGTGGTGATCCCAGCTCGTCCCGCCGCCAGCGACTTCTCTTTGATGCCGCCCACCGGCAGCACCTGTCCACGGAGTGTGATCTCACCAGTCATCGCGACCCGATCCTTGACCGGAACACCGCTGAGCAACGAGATCAACGCGGTAGTCATGGTGATACCGGCCGACGGACCATCCTTCGGGATCGCACCCGCGGGTACGTGGATGTGCAGATCCGTCTCCTTGAAGAAGTTGGGATCGATTCCGAGGTCCTCCGCGCGCGATCGCACGAAACTCAGCGCCGCCTGCGCCGACTCGCGCATCACATCACCGAGCTGTCCGGTGACGCTCAGGCTACCTTTGCCTGGCATTTTGGTCGCCTCGATGAACATGATGTCGCCACCAACAGCGGTAACTCCCACGCCCACCGCGACTCCCGGCTCGGCGGTCCGCTCCTCGAGCATTTCGTAGAAGTAACGAGGTTTGCCCAGGAACTCACGAACTTCATCGACGCCAATCTCGGTCGGAACGTCCTTTCCTTCCGCCACTCGCGTGGCGATCTTGCGAGACACATTGGCGATCTCCCGTTCCAGGTTGCGTACGCCTGCTTCGCGCGTGTGATGCTGGATGATCGTCATGATCGCGTCATCCGTCATGTTGAAGCGATCAGTTCCGAGCGCATGCCGTTTGAGCTGTTTCGGCATGAGGAAGCGCCGCGCGATGTGCAGCTTTTCCTCATCTGTGTATCCGGTGAGGTTCAAGATCTCCATGCGGTCACGCAGTGGCGCTGGGATCGTGTCCAGCAGGTTGGCCGTCGCAATGAACATCACTTTGGAGAGGTCGAACGCCACATCGAGATAGTGATCGCGGAACGTGTTGTTCTGTTCCGGATCCAGCACTTCGAGCAGCGCGGAGGATGGATCGCCCCGCCAGTCGTTGCCGAGCTTGTCGATCTCGTCTAGAACGAAGACTGGGTCATTTGCTCCAGCACGTCGAATCGCCTGAACGATGCGACCTGGCATGGCACCGATGTATGTGCGTCGGTGCCCGCGAATCTCAGCCTCGTCGCGAACGCCACCCAATGACATACGAGTGAACTCGCGTCCAAGCGCTCGCGCAATCGATTGCGCCAGACTCGTCTTACCGACGCCTGGAGGTCCGACGAAGCACAAGATCGGCTCGCGGTTGTCCTCCTCCGACATCTCGCCGTCCTTGAGCTGCTCTTTGCGCAGCCGCCGCACGGCCAGATACTCGAGGATGCGCTCCTTGAGTTGTTCCAGATCGTAGTGGTCCTCATCCAGCACTTGACGAGCATGCGAAACGTCGATCTCGCCCTCGGTGCTGTGGTTCCACGGCATGCTCGTCATCCAGTCGAGATAGGTCCGGATCATGCCGTATTCAGCTGCCGCCGGTGGCAGCTTGCTCAGTCGATCGAGCTCGCGTCGCGCTTCTCGCTCCGCTTCTTCCGGCATGCCGACCTCGTCGATCTTGGCGCGCAGCTCGTTGATCTCGACCTCTTGCTCGTTGGTCTCGCCAAGTTCCTTCTGGATGGCTTTCATCTGTTCGCGCAAATAGAATTCGCGCTGCGTCTTGCCGACTTCCTCCTGCACCTCTCCCTGGATCTTTTTGCCCAGTTCGAGCAGGTCGAGCTCTTTGCTCAGGAACGCGCTCAGCTTCTGCAGCTTGGCACGCGCCCCTTCGAGCTCGAGTAGATTCTGACGCTCGTCCGCCTCCATGCGCACATTGCTGGCGATGAGGTAGACCAAATGAATTGGATCATCGATGTTGAGCGCCGCGGTAACGAGCTCGTCGGGAAGATTGGAAACGACGGAGACAAGCCGCTGAAACAGCTCCAGCGTGTTGCGCATTAACGCTTTGACCTCGACTGAGTCGTCGGTCTCTTCTTTGATTTCCTCGACGCGCGCGGTCAGATACGGCTCCTCGCTGAGCCACTCCAGGACACGAATGCGTCGGAGTCCCTGAACCGCGAGCCGCACGGTTCCATCCGGCACACGCATCATCTGATGGATGTTGGCCGCCGTGCCAATTTCGTACGTCTCTCCCGGTCCGGCCGCTTCCTGATCGGAGTCCTTCTGCAGAACCAACGCGACCATTCGATTGCCGGAAACCACTTCGTCGATCAGGCGCAGCGAGCGAGGCTGTCCTGCGGCAAGCGGTACCAAGGTCAACGGGAAGACGACCGTCCCGCGCAGCGGGAGCACCGGCAGGATGCTCGGTGTGGCCTCTTCGTCTCGCTCTTCCGACTCGTCCTCAGGGGCTTCGTAGTCGGGCTCGTCATGTCTAAACTGTTCAACCATTAGTGGTTACCCCTCCTGCGCTGGTTCAGGCGTCTCTGAGGCACGTGGCACAATTCGAGTGGCCTGCGCGCGAGGTAATGAAACCCTGAGGAAACCTCCCTCATAGGAAGCCTCCACCTGATCCAAGACGACTGAGAATGGAAGAAAAACTTGCGCTTCGAATGGGCCATACGCGATGCCCATCTCATGATAGGTGCGCTTCTGCGTCACTGACGGGTTGTTGCGAACACCTGAAACGCGCAGCAACGTCTCATCAACGACGACGCCAATTTCCTCTTCCTGTACTCCGGCGATTTCGACCGTCACCACCAGACAGTCTTCACATTCGAAGACCTCGACCGGTGGCCGCCAGACGCCAATGTTTGATCGTGAAATTGGGCGGACCCCGATGACCAGCGAGCGGAATACCTGTTCCATGTCTTGCTGGATGCGTCCGGTCTCCCGGCCGCCACGCCTGCGCACGATCAGCATATATGTTCCTCCGAGTTTGCCGCTGTCGGCGCCCGCCTCGTGAGCGGGTTTGCCGCGTGTGGCCGGATTCGTGACGATGATCGCTGCCGAACCCAGTCGAGCATGATACGTGCCGATGGTTTGGGCGTACAACGACCTCGGCTAGTATATCACTGATGGAAACTGATCTGCAATAAGATCCGGAGCTAAGTTGACTCGGACTATATCAATGGTGAGCGTAGTAGAGGATCGTGACCGCGGTGACGCCCCACAGGAATACGGTGAGGAGGAGCGGTCGGTCCTCAATCAAGATCTGCTCGGGCGCGCCACCGCCATTCTCGCGATGCACGAGGTAGAGATAACGAAATACTCCATACAGAACGAACGGGATCGTCAGCATCATGGCATGAGACTGCGGCAGATTTGGCGCTGAGAACGTGTAGAGGGAATACGCCATTATGGTGGCGGCAGCCACGATCATAATCAGTTCATCAAGGAGCGGCTTCGAATAGAGCTCGAGATTCTTGCGATGCGTTCCTGCGGACGTTTCCAATAGCTCGATCTCGTGACGCCGCTTCGCGAACCCGATGAAGAGTGCCAATAGCACCAAGCAAACGTAGAGCCATGGTGATAGTGGCACATTGATCACGACCGCGCCGGCCGCCGTCCTGAGCAAGAAGCCCGCGGCGATCACGAAGACGTCGATGATGACCATGTGCTTGAGTACGAGAGTGTAGGAGAACATCATGGCCATGTAACCGGCCAGGACGAGCGTCAGCCATGGCGTAATGAGAAGCGACGCAGCCACAACAAAGACGGCAAAGAACCCGGCAAACCCGATCGCCGTCCGCTGACCGAGGCGACCCGAAGCGATCGGCCGCATACGTTTTTTCGGGTGGACGCGGTCGGCCTCCACATCAAGAAGGTCATTGCAGATGTAGACCACGCCACTTGTAAGACAAAAGAGCAAAGCCGCCAGGGTGACGTTCACCAGGTTCGTGAGGTTGAAGAGCTTGTTGTCGAAGACCACTGGAGCGAAGACGACGGCGTTCTTCGTCCACTGCTTTGGCCGCAACGCCTCAACAAGCGCTCGCGTTGAGGCCGCGATGCTCCGTTGAGACTGGGCCGTCGATTCTGCGCCGATCATGCGATTGCCTCCGGCGAGCAATAGGGTGCGCTACGTCGATCCATTCGAGTCGAATGCGCTCGAATCATACGTATTAGCCGCGTTCCAGAACATCCAACCCGACGCACCAAAATCATTGGACGCGTCGATTTGGCGTTTCACCTCGGTTGGTCCGTACGCAATCCCCTCGCCTAGAGAGAAATCTTGCAGCCAGGGGCGCAGTTTGACTTTGAATTGTGGGACGCGTTCCATCCCGTTCTCCAGACTCCAAAGTACCACTTCGTACGGATGGTCATTGGGAATGTCGAATCCCATCGAGCCGGCCGAAAAACTCGATGGATAGATTTGTGGATCGACGTAGTCCACGCGCAGCGCGATATCGTCCAGGTTCTGACCGATGTTTCCGTCGGCAGTCTCCCACATCGCGAGGCCGTCAATGTCGGCGGCAAGGTACGCGTGCGTCGGAGCTATGGCCGCGTACATCTCGCTCAAGAAGTCGTCAATCGCCTTTGGCCGCGTCTGATCGTCGTGGGGAACGCCATAGTCGGCGGTTGCAAGCGGCCCGTCTGTCGGGAAGCGAACGTAATCGAGCTGAATCTCATCGAACCCGAAGGCTGCCGCCTCCTTGGCAATGGCAACATCGTAATCCCACACCGCTTTGTCGTGCGCGTTGACCCACGCCAAACCGTCCCACGTTCGCCAAAGTCCGCCCGTTGACGAATCATGAATCGCCAGATCAGGTCGCGCCTCGGCCAGAATCGGGTCTTCGAAGACGACGATCCGAGCAATCGCGTATATGTGGTGCTCATGAAGTTCGACAACGAGTGCGGATGGATCGAGCAGCGGCGAAACCGCGCCGATCTCGCTCGCAAGCGGAACGTTGGAGTCGTAATAAACGTGCCCGGTGTTGTCTTTGAGGTCAACCACGATGGCGTTCACCGCAGTCGTGTCGGCGATGTTGATGAGTGAACTCAACGACTGTTGGTCACCCGCAGTCTTCGCGGATGCATATATCGCCTTGACCTGAATCGGTGAAAGGGAGGCGTCCAGCTTGAGTGCCGGCGTGAGCGGCATTGAAGCGGCGCTGTAACCGGGCGCCTTGAAGTAGACGGCCCCGGAAGCTGGGACGCCCTTTAGACGATAGGTCCCGTCGACGCCCGTCGCGGCAAAGGAAGATCCTGTCGCCACGGTGGCACCAGCGATCGGCTGCCCCTTGTCGTCGGTGACCGTCCCACTCAGCACATCCGGCTGCAGCGCGAGATCAAGTTGCGTATCGTGGTCGAGCTCGCGGGTGACGTCGGTGTAGTCGTCGGAGGTGTACTGGACCGATGCGCCTTCCGGAACGCCATTCAACACATAGTGTCCTGATGGGTCAGTTGACGTCGATATCACGGTCCTCGCGTGGACGATCACCGCGATTTGGACACCAGAAATCGGCTTGTGGTCAACTGCGTTGGTGACCGTGCCTGTCACCACGTTCGGGCGCAGCTCGAGTCGTACGTCCCCGCTTGACCCGGCGACATGAGACTGTGCAGTGTCGTAGCCCTGTTTGCTTACCTCCACCGAGTCCGGTTTGCCCTGAATGCTGAAGTGACCGTTGGCATCGGTGACGGCGGTCTTTTCGCCTACAACGATGGTCGCGCCTGCCAGCGGTGTCAACGTATAAGAGTCGACGACGATGCCGTTGAATGTGTGGTGGTTCAGGAGCGTTTCGTAGACGACGGTCCCCAGCAACGCGGCAACCGCGACGACTAGAACCGCGCTGAACCACCAGCTCACCCCTCGCTGCCGCCGACGCGGTCGCGAGACCGGTGACTCGTCTCCGGACAATCATCTCCTCCAGAACAGGGATCGGATCCAAGCAGAGGCAAGTAAGCTCGCGTCCGACTTGAATCTCCAACCGGCATTCGAATCGCGAGATGGTCGACGGTCTCGGCGTCAATTTTGGCGTCGTATCGTGATCAAAGCATCGGGCCGAGTATGCCATATCGACTCCGATTTCCCGGTTGACGGTCAACCGCATCGTCGAGTTCGCGAGGCTCGCGGCGCGGCTAGTGCCAGCCAAGTTGCAATTGACCCTGCGCAATGCGCACCCGTATAATGCCCGTGCGTGAAGCGGGCCACTTCCGCTCCGATGACACATCTCCGCGCGGCAAAGTGATAGGTTGGTTGCATTGGATTTCACCGATGTCCTCGCGACGATGCGCGTCGATCTCCAGGAGGTCGAGCAGCGCCTTCGGCGAGAAGTAGATGTCGATTATCCATTCATCGGTGAAGTTCTCGACGGACTGATCGCGGCGGGTGGTAAACGTCTTCGACCTCTTATGCTCCTCCTCGCGGCCCGCCCTTTCGATTACAACCTTGAGCGTCTTGTCCCAGCCGCGGCCGGAGTCGAGCTTCTCCACACCGCTTCCCTCATCCACGATGACACGGTCGATCACGCCGATGTGCGACGAGGCAGACCGACGCTCAACACGCTCATCAGCACCGAGGCGGTTATTCTATTCGGCGACTACATCTTTGCCCGTGCAGCGATGTTGGCTGCCGAAACGATGAGTCCCAAAGTGGTGGGAGTGTTTGCCAGCACGCTGGGTGACATCTGTGACGGGGAGTTGCGTGAGATCTTCACAGCGCGTGAACTTGGTCAGTCGCTAGAAGATTACAAACGTCGCATCTACGGAAAGACCGCCGCCCTCTTTGCCGGATCTGCCGAGATGGGCGCGATTCTTGGCGGCGCCAGCGACGAGGCGATTGCCGCCATGCGCCGGTTCGGCAAAAACGTCGGGATGGCATTTCAGATCGTCGATGACGTGCTCGATCTGCGTGAGTCGACCAATCAAATCGGCAAGCCGGCCGGGCTTGATCTGCGCCAGGGAACGATCACGTTGCCGACCATGCTCTTCTTCGAGCACGACGGAAATGACGGGGATAAGACTGAAGTTGTGCGTCGTGCCGTTGGCGGGAATGGCGCAACTGATGATGACTATGTCATGGCTACCGCGGTGATTCGTGAATCAGGAGCCCTCGAGCGTTCGTTGGTTGTGGCCGCCCGCTACGTCGACGACGCCAAGGAAGAGCTTTGCTCTATCTCACGCGGCGAAACACGGGACATGCTCGAATCGCTTGCCGATCTTGCGCTCAACCGCTCACACTGAGCCCGCCCCACACCACACAGGTTCACTCACATCGCAATCAAACTGCGCTCATACATGCGCGTGAACAGTCGATCCCACAATTGCGCTCCCGGATCGATCTCCTCAAATGAAGCACGTAAGTCCTGCGGCAGCCGCGGTGAAATCAGGATGGTCGCCAGCCGTTGCGTGTACCGTCGTGTAATCGTTTCATCGAGGAACTCCAACTCGTGCGGCTGCGTCGGCTGTATCCCGGTCAAAATCAGAAGGTCGGACGCAACCAGCTTCACCATGTGATCTCGGGAAACACGCGAGGCGATATCGAATTCCGTCTTTGCTTTTCCCACCAGCGCATCGGGTTCGCCGATCGACTGCAGCTCGATGCCGACCATGTATGAGTTGAGCGAGAACTCGCGCCAGGGGATCAGATAGGTCGACACGAACGGGCCGATCTCGCGCAGCCGAGCAGCAATGAAGGACGTGACTCGTGTGGCTCGCGCTCCAGATGCGTTGAAGATGAACCATCCCGTTCCAGCGCGAAGATGCAGATCGATCGCATCGAAGTACTGCGTCATCCGCGAAAAGAGGTCGAGGTCTTGCAGCGGAAGCGCATCTCGCCCATCGCGACGCACTATCATGGTTCAGTCCTTCCGTAGCATTCCGGAGACACACTCGGGAGATGTAGACCTGATCGTGATCGCGCCAAACACGGCTCTGAACGCTCAGACCAATGAGAGCGTCTCGCGAAACAGCGCGATGAAATTGTCGCTGCGAACGTCGACCGCCACCTTGTGCTTTGGCGCGCTCTCCTGTCTGACGAGGCAGGTCCGTCCAACTTGATCGCCAGTTCCCGTCTCGACGGTCACTCCCCAATCCTCCGTAGTCACCAGGTCTGGGAACGCGGCCACTCCCACAGCCAACGGATCATGCAGCGGAAATCCAGGCCGACCACGATGCACGAATGTGTGTCGGAAAATCGAATAGATCAGGTTGGCCGGTTGGTCCGGCCGATCTCCCAACACCTCCCAGTGCGCCCGACTGAGCGGCACTTTGTGGGTTACGTCAAGTCCGATATAGGTGATGGGAAGATCGCTGTTGGCAACGATCGCGGCCGCTTCTGGGTCGGCCCAGATATTGTATTCGGCATACGGCGTCGTGTTACCCGCGGTGAGGAATGCCCCGCCCATGATCACGACGTTCTTGACCAACTTTGGCAAGCTGGGCTCGAGCGCGAGCGCCACAGCAATGTTGGTCAGTGGTGCCACGCACACGAGCGTTATCTCCCCTGGTCGCGCGCGCACCGTCTGCACGAGGTAGTCCGGGGCCGTCTGAGTCGAGGTTGCGACAGGAGACGGATCCAGTACCGCGTCGCCGACGCCGCTCTCTCCGTGATAGAGAGAGGCATCGTTGTACGCGCGGCTCAGGGGACGGCTCATTCCTCGATACACTGGGACTTCGGATCGCCCCAGCGCCGCCAGCACCTGCAGCGAGTTCTCGGTCGTCTTGTCGACATTGACGTTGCCAGCCACACTCGTTACGCCGATGAGATCGATGTCCGGCAGACTCACTGCCAGCGCGATGGCCGCCGCATCATCGACCCCGGTATCGACGTCAATGATTGTCGGGATAGGTGATCCTCCGGTCACGGTTCTCTCCTCCGCCGTCGTTCATCACGCTGCATATTGATGTGTGCCTCGCACTATAACATCGAGGCGGCGGCAATGAAATTGGACGCGAGACCCTCTGGTATACTCGTCACCCATGAACGTTCGTCGCAAACTTTCGCTCAGACTCTCAGCGGCGCTGTTGCTGGTAGGGTCGACGTTGACGATCCTCGCGCCGGCACCTCCGTCACCCGCCTCCGCGGCTGCAGCGCTTCCCTACCACGTCGAACCAGCTACCACTGCCTCTTCGGAGCCAGGCGTTCGCTCCCTGGCAGCGAGCGGTACCATGATCGTGTGGCAAGACGAGCGAGGCGGAACACCGGACATCTACGCATACGATTTGGTCGACGGTCGTGAGTTCCGCGTCGCTCGCACCGGCAACGTGCGCACCGAACCAGCTGTTGACGGCACTCGTATCGTTTGGGCCGAAGGTGCTGATCCCGCACAGCGCACAATCCAGGGGTTCGATTTATCCGAGGGTGGTCCTTTCACGGTAACAACTGTGGCCGGTGAAGTGGCTGACCCCACCATTTCCGGCGACGTCGTCGTTTGGCGCGTGCGGGACGCCAGTGGATGGCATATTCAGGCGAAAAACATCACGACCAACAACACGACGATGCTCTCAACACAATCCGCCAACATCGCACATCCCGTGATTTCGGGATCGACGGTTGTCTGGCAGGCGTACGGCGACGGGCACTGGTCGCTCATTCAATACGATTTGCAGAGCCAGAAGCGATCCGTCATCACAACTTCGACCGCGGACGAAACCGATCCGCAGATCGAGGGCACTGAACTCGTCTTCCTGCGTCAAGCCCAAACTGGCGGTACGGCGCAGTTGATCGTTCGGGACCTATCGACTGGGCAAGAGCAGGTAATCGTTTCGGACCACATCGTGATGCAGCCATCGATCAGCAATGGCGTCGTCGTTTGGGAGGACTGGCGTAGCGGACTCCCCGACGTCTACGCGTACGACATCGCAGCCAAGGTGACGTACGCGGTGGCGCGCTCGCAGCAAGCCTACGATCCCGCCGTCTCAGAGCACTATATTGCGTGGATTAGTCGATCGGATGTCGCGCACGGGAGAGTTCAGGTCGTCTCGCTGGTGCAGAGACTGCCTACCGACCCGCAAGATCCACCCGCGGTCCCGTCGGCTGACAACGTCTATTTCGCGCAGACCCAGCATTTCATGTCGTCTGGGTTCAAGACGTTTTGGCAGGGGCACGGAGGAGCGGAGATCTTGGGATACCCGCTCACCGAGGAATTCTCAGAGAAGGACTCGTCGACAGGCGAGCAGATGACGGTTCAGTACTTTCAGCGGGCCAAGCTGGAGTACCGGCCCAGTGCTCCAGAAGGTCAGCGGATCACCGTAGCGCTGCTCGGGTTGACCCTCACCGCCGACCGAAGCTTCCCGAAGGTAGACCCGGTGCAGGACAATGACAACCGGCGCTACTTCCCGGAGACCGGCCATACCATCTCGCTCGGGTTCAAGGACTTCTGGGAAGCGAATGGCGGGTTGGCGGCCTTCGGGTATCCGATCAGTGAAGAATTCACCGAGAACGGCCGGACCGTGCAGTATTTCCAACGAGCGCGGTTCGAATACAACCCGAACTCAAATAGCGACGGAGCCAACGTCACGTTGGGGTTGCTTGGTCAAGAAGCTCTCGAGCGGTTGGGACTACTGCCCATGCCCACCGTCGATACCACGCAACTGACGCCCTAGGGCGGTTGTCATCGTAGTTGCGCCGTCTACCATTGGGGCAGACCTCTGAGTATGACCGTGCGATGTCTGTTTTGCAAAGCTGTCTATGGCTCCCCGATCAATGCCAGGTAAAGGTCGTTTACGTTGGTTCCGGTCTGGCCCGTAACGACTAATCCATCACATGCTTCGAGAAAGCGCCGCGTGTTGTTCTGCTCCAGCAGTTCGCCCGGGTCCAGGCTTTGATTCAATAGACGTTTTACCGACTCCCCGTTGACGATGCCGCCAGCCGATTTGCTCGAGCCGTCGTCACCATCGCTAGCAAGGCTGGCGATGACGACATTCTGTTCGCCCGCGATTTCGAGCGCAGCGGCCGCGGTCATCTCCGTATTGCGCCCACCCTCGCCGTCTCCACGCACGGTGACAGTCATCTCGCCCGCTCCGATGACGCAACACGGCGGAGTGATCGAACTCGTGCCATGAGATGCGGAAATGGCCATCTGCGCCCAGAATCGTGCGAACTCTCGTGCCTCACCGGCAAACAACGTACCCGCAATGCGTGGCCGATATCCAAGCCGCTCAGCCGCAACTGCCGCTGCCCGCGCCGCCAGCGCGGCATCTCCAATGACAACGTTCTGCACGACGTTAGAGTCGTTACTTGCGACATCCATCGGCATCAACAATCGCTCCCTGACGGTCTCGGGGAGGTCTCGCCATACGGCGCTTCTTCTGACCGCGGCGATTCGATCAGAGTCGTCGTCGCGCACGTCGACCGAGAGTCCGCTTGCGATCACCGGCAGAGGGTTGCCGAGCACGTCGGAAAGAATCAGGTTGACGACACGCGCCGGAGCGATCGTTCGAGCCAGGCCGCCGGCTTTGATACGACTGATCCGGCGGCGCACCGCGTTCAACGTCCAGATGTCCGCCCCCGCCCGCAGGAGCGCTCCCGTCGTCTGCTGAAATGCTTCCAGGGAAACGCCTTCGATCGGAGCTTCGACCAACGACGATCCACCGCCCGACACCACAACGATGGCAAGGTCGTCCGCCGACAGTCCACTCGCGAAATCGAGCAGTCGATTGCCCGCCTCGACGCTTGACCGATCGGGTATTGGGTGACTGGACTCGATGACTTCGGTACGCTGGTGTGGTTGAACCTGCCCGGCGAGTCCCCGCTTCGTCACCACCAGACCGCTGTCGAGCCGATTTCCGAGTACGACCTCAACTCCACAGGCCATGCCGATAGACGATTTGCCGACACCGAGCAGAACGATCCGGCCCCCTGCGTCGAGTTCATGACGCACTCCGGCAACCACGACCGCGTCGCCATCGAACTCCAGTGCGTTTCTGGTCAAACGCTCGGGATCGACCTCGTCCAGCACGTGACGAAAGATCGCGTCGATGTCTCGGCGTGCCCCCTCAGCATTCAAGCGCGGTGCTCCATGGATCGCGATTCCTCAGACCTGAGCTCTTCGAGGACAGCGGTCAGGTCCTGCGGGAGCGGAGTCTCGACTTCGATCTGACGGCCGCCTGGCAACTCGAAGGTCAGCGCGGTTGCGTGGAGAAACTGGCGGTCGAGCTTGTAGCGAAACTGACGACCGCTGTACGTCTTATCACCGACCAGAGGATGCTTGATGTAGGCGAAATGCACCCGAATCTGGTGGGTGCGTCCGGTCTCAATGATCACGGAGACCAGTGTCACGTCACGAAAGCGCTCGCTGACCTCGAAGTGCGAAAGTGCAGGTCGGCCTGCTGCGACCACCCACATCCGCTTGCGATTGTTGGGATCGCGGCTGATCGGTGCGTCGATCGTGCCTTCGTTCTCTTCGATCACGCCATGGACCAAGGCGGTGTATCGTTTCACGACCGTTCTGCGCTGCCATTGCTTCAACAGATATTGCCGCGTTGCTTCGTTCTTGGCGATCACGATCAATCCAGACGTGTCCTTGTCGAGGCGGTGCACAACGCCAGGACGGGCGGAATCTCGCAACTCCAGGTCGGGACGCAGCGCACGCACGACGTTCACGAGCGTGCCGTGTTCGTGACCTGGCGCGGGATGCGTCACAAGGCCGGCCGGTTTGTCGAACACGATGACGTCGTCGTCTTCAAAGACGATCGGAACGGGAACGTAGGCAGGGGTAAGACCAGAGGGCTGCTCGATTGCGGGCAGCGACAGCTCAACGACGTCGCCCGTATGAACGCGGAGGGCCGGCCGAGCCACGGTCTCGTCGACGCGCACTTTGCCGTCCTTGATCAGGTCTTGCGCGTACGAGCGACTGACATCGGCGGCGCGCTGGGCGATGAACCGGTCGAGTCGCTCACCGTCTTCGGCATCGGTCACATCGAGAACCACACGAACGGCGTTGGACATGGCCTCCATTCCTCAATCGTACCGGGATCAAATGAAGTTCTGCCAGAAATGAGACGGCTCCGTGACGCATCGACGCCATGGAGCCTATCTGTTCGAATCAATCCAGTGGCTATGCGATGGTCCTCGACGACCCTTACTGGGCTCGCTTTTCCGCGGACGAGACGTCAGCTGCCGGCTTGTGTCCAGCCCGTGATCCTGATTCATCTGCGTCTGAGGACGCCAAGTCTCGGGTCAGAAGGAAGAAGCCCAGCATAATCACGCCCACGGTGATGGCGCTGTCCGCCACGTTAAACGTCGGCCACTTGGGAACGTTGATGAAATCGACCACGAAGCCATGTCGAAACCGGTCGATCACGTTTCCGAGCGCGCCACCCAATTGGAGGCCTAGCGCGACTGTCAGCCACATGCTACTCGCGATCGACCGGCGAAAGTAGACGAGCAGGAACCCGATGACGACCAGAGCAAGCACCGTCAGCACAGGACTCTTGCCCTGAAACAGACCGAACGCTGCCCCGGTATTCTCGACAAAGATCAACCGCAGAAATCCCGGGATGATCTTTACTTGATTGAGATCACCGTCCGGCCCGAGCCGGTTGAGAATGATCGCCTTGGTGATCTGGTCAACGATTACAACCAGACCCATTACTAGCGCCACCAGTGCGAAATTGCGAGTCAGATCGTGGTTGCGCTGGTCGTCTTCGGAATTCACCGACGTCCGTCTCCACGTCTATCTTGCTCTTCCTGGCAGGTAATGCACAGCGTGACGAACGGGAGCGCGTCAAGGCGTTCTTGCGCGATCGGTTCTCCGCAGTTCTCGCAGATCCCCCAGGTTCCTTTGTCCATTTTCTTCAGTGCCAGCTCTATTCGATGGCGCCGGTTCGTCAGTTCCTCGCGAACCGTCAGTAGCCGCTCTTGCTCGTACACGATGTCCGAGTCGTCACCCAGATGATTGTCGACGCCTTCGGCCGACTCATGGTCCGCCCCGAACGTGCGAACCTGCTCATCTATTTCACGAATGTCATTCCGGGTGTCTTCGAGCTGCTTGTCGAGTCGCTCACGAACACGGTTAACCTGGTCCTCACTTACGACCATGTTACCCATCCTCAATCACTATACCGCCATCACGATTGTTCCACGAGTGGATCATTCTATCAGATGGCATGACCAATGTTTCAGCGCGACGATTTCTCATCGCCGCACGACTCCTTGTCGCCTTTCCGAAGGGCGCCTAAGATTTGTCAGCAGGACGCAAGTTCATGTCCATCACCTTGGAAGCGAGAGGCTGGGATTGTCCCGATCAATTCGACTGGTCATCGCCGGTGGAGGAACCGGCGGTCACGTACAACCCGCGCTGGCGGTTCTTCAATCGTTGCGCCTCCGAGTCGACGTCGATGCGCTTTGGATTGGGTCCCGCGACGGGATCGAAGGAACAATCGCGCAGGATAATGGCGTATCATTTCGCGCCATTCAAACCGGCAAGTTCCGTCGCTATTTCTCTCTTCAGACGCCAATCGACGCCGCACGGATCCCGGTTGGAATGCTGCAATCGTTCAAGACCTTGCGGCGATTCAAGCCGGATTTGATCTTCAGCACGGGCGGATTCGTCAGTGTTCCGACGGTCGTCGCCGGGCGGCTGCTCAAGATCCCGTCGATCACACACGAACAGACAGCGACCGTGGGATTGGCGACCAAGATCAACGCGAAATTTGCCAACGTGGTCGCACTCTCCTTTGAACAGAGCAAAACGCAATTGGCCGGGTCGAAAGCGCGCATCATCGTAACCGGCAATCCCGTAAGGGCGTCTCTGTTCAACGGTTCGGCGGGTGCGGCGCGGAAGCACTTTTCGCTGTCGGACGGTTTGCCACTGATCTACGTCACGGGCGGAGCACTGGGAGCGCAGGCCATCAACCAGGCGGTACTTCAGGCCCTACCGACGCTGTTACAGCGAGCCGTCATTCTGCATCAATGCGGTCCCGCCAGCGTCAACGGGGATCTACCGCTTCTCGAGAAAGCCTGTGCCGATCTCCCCGACGAGCTGAAGCCGCGCTATGCGGTTCGCGAACGGATCGGCGCTGAGCTCGCGGACGTCTATGCCGCCGCGTCGGTGGTGGTGGGCCGGGCTGGCGCCGGTACCGTGGCCGAACTTGCGGCGCTGGGCAAACCATCGCTCCTCATCCCGTTGCCGGGAACCGGTAGTGATGAACAGACACTCAACGCGCGCATCCTGTCGGACGCTGGGGCGTCAGTTCTTCTACCACAGGATCAACTCACTCCAGAGCGACTGATTGAGGAAATCAAGCGGCTGCTTGAGCCGGCCATGTTCGCGCGGATGTCCGTCGCTTCGAAGCCAATCGGCAAGACAGACGCGGCCGACAGTCTGGCGTCGGTGATTGTGAACCTGGCAGGCGGATAGGCAATTCTCGCTGCCGGAGACGGAGCTGTCGTCAGTCCCCGATAGCCATATCGATGGCCTCATTGAGGGACGAAGCGCGCAACAGTGTGAGCCCTTCGGAACGTGCGGAATTGACGATCGAACGGGATGCCGGCACGACCGCTCGCTTGAACCCAAGCCGGGAAGCCTCAGCTAATCGACGTTCTAGCTGGTTGACGCTGCGTAGTTCGCCAGACAGGCCCACCTCGCCAATCGCGACCGTCGTGTGATCCACCATTCGCTCGCGAAAGCTCGACGTCATCGCGACGGCGACCGCGAGGTCGATTGCAGGCTCGATGACCCGCAATCCACCCACAATATTGACGTAAATGTCTTGCCCGCCCAGTCCCAAACCGACGCGCTTCGTGAGCACAGCCACCAGCATCTGAAGTCGGTTGCTGTCAAACCCATTCGCGGTGCGCCTCGGCATGCCGAGCGAGCTTGAAGCGGTAAGCGCCTGCACTTCCAGCAGAATCGGACGCGATCCCTCCAGCGTCACCGCGATGGCTGACCCCGCGGCGTTCCCCGCCCGTTCCTGCAAGAAGACCTCAGACGGGTTGCGCACCTCGCGCATCCCAGAATCGGCCATCTCGAAGACACCGACTTCATCCGTCGATCCGAAGCGGTTCTTCACCGCGCGCAGGATGCGATACTGGTGAAAGCGCTCCCCTTCGAGATAGATCACGGCATCGACCATGTGCTCCAACACCCGAGGCCCAGCGATCGCCCCTTCCTTGGTGACGTGACCCACGAGAAAAACTGGAAGCTGCTTGGGCTTGGCGAATTGCATCAAGCGGGACGTGCACTCCCGAACCTGCGCCACACTCCCCGCCGCCGAGGTGAGATCGTCGAGGTAGACCGTCTGAATGGAATCGATGATGAGGAGTTGCGGGTTGAGCTGTTCGGCTGCCAGCAAGATGTCGTCGAGCCGAGTCTCCGACAGCACGAAGACGCCCTTGGTGCTCAATCCCAACCGATCTGCGCGCAGGCGAACTTGTTGCGTGGATTCCTCCGCCGAGACGTACAGGACCGGCGGCGAAGATTGGGCCAACAGCGACGCGGCCTGCAGCAACAAGGTCGACTTGCCGATGCCCGGATCGCCGCCAACCAAGACCAGTGACCCTGGCACCAGCCCGCCGCCCAGGACACGGTTGAACTCGTCGATCGGGATGACATGCCGGTCTTCTTCCGCGCTTACAACTGAATCAAGCGACGAGACGCGCGGAGCCGTCACGCTCAAACGCGGTCGCGAATCACCTCGGGGCGCGGTCGACGAGTCGATCGTCTCCACCATGCTGTTCCACTCGCCACACGCCGGGCATCGCCCGTAGGACGCAGGACTCTCCAGCCCACAGCTTTGACAGACGTATTTCGTTCGCGTCTTGGGCATGTGATCCTCTCGTCCCGATTCAGTTTGCACGGGTTCGCACGGCCACTACGCTCAAATTAGTTGCTATCGGGGAACACCTTGTGTGCTCCCAGCATAGGGCGCCAACTGAAATGATCGGGAGCACAACACCCATTTCATGGGTACCCGGCTCCCCTACCTACTCTCAGTCGATCCGATAATTCGCACGCGTGGAATCAACAATTAACGAACATTTGTTCGAAGTATAGCAAAGAGACGGGCATGATTGTAGCCCGAAGATGAAAAGACCGCCGCGGTTTCCCACGGCGGTCCTGTCATTCGGAACTATTGACGACTAGGAGACGGGTACCAGGTCTTCGACCTTCTCCAGTGTGAGGAGATCCTCGCGCACGTCGACCACGACGGTCGAGCCTGGGACGTACTTGTTCTCCAGCAAGCCCTCCGCGAGTGGATCCTCAATGAGGTTCTGGATGATGCGGCGCAGCGGTCGCGCACCGAATTGTCGGTCGTACCCCCGCTCGCCGAGCAGATCCATGGCGGCCTCGGTCACCTGCAGCGTGATCTCTTTCTCGATCAACTGCGTGCGAACGCGCTTGAGTTCGAGCTCCACGATCCGACGGATCTCTTCCGCCGAAAGCGGATGGAAGACGATCATGCCATCGATGCGATTCAGGAACTCCGGTCGGAAGGTCTGCTTCAGCTGACCCAGCACTCGGTCTTTCATAACCTGGTAGTTCTGCTGTGCCTTCTTCGTTTCGTCCGCCGCCACAGCGAACCCGAGTGGTCCCTCGCGCTGAATCATGTCCGCCGCGATATTGGACGTCATGATCAGGATCGTGTTGCGGAAGTCCACCCGCCGCCCCTTGGCGTCGGAAAGGTTGCCGTCTTCGAGGATCTGCAGCAGCATGTTGAATGCTTCCGGGTGTGCCTTCTCGATCTCGTCGAGCAGGATCACCGAGTAACTCTTTCGCCGAACTGCCTCAGTTAGCTGTCCGCCTTCTTCGTAGCCGACGTAACCAGGAGGCGCACCGACCAAGCGCGAGACGTTGTGACGCTCCATGAACTCACTCATGTCGATCTTGATGAGCGCGTCCTCGCTGCCGAACATGAACTCGGCCAGCGCTCGGGCCAGCAACGTCTTTCCCACGCCCGTCGGGCCGAGGAAGATGAAGCTGCCGATTGGTCGTCGCGGATCCTTGAGGCCCGCGCGCGCGCGGCGGACGGCTTTTGCCATGGTCGAGATCGACTCGTCCTGGCCGATGATCCGCTCGTGCAGCGCCTCCTCCATATGGAGCAAGCGCTCGCTCTCTTCAGTGGCCAGCCGCATCAGCGGGATCCCCGTCCACATCGAGACCACCTGGGCGATATCTTCATCGGTGACTTGCGGCTCTGCCTCGTCCTGTTCCTCACGCCAGTGCTGCTCGAGATCGCCGATTCGGTTCAGCAGCTTGCGCTCGCGATCGCGCAGGTCAGCCGCAAGCTCAAACTCCTGGCCGCTAACCGCGGCGTCGAGCTCGTTGCGCAGTGACTCGAGTCCGCGCTTCGCCTCTTTGAGGCTTGGCGGAGAGGCTGATCGATACATGCGAACTCGTGAGGCGGCCTCGTCGATCAGGTCGATTGCTTTGTCTGGCAGGAACCGATCGGTCACGTAACGTGACGCCAAGATGGCTGCTGAGGAGAGTGCCTCGTCGCTGATCTTCAGTTTGTGGTGCTCTTCGTAGCCGGCGCGAATGCCCTTGAGGATGTCGATCGTCTCTTCGACGGTCGGCTCGTCAACGTGCACCGGTTGGAAACGACGCTCCAGCGCCGCGTCACGTTCAATGTACTTGCGATACTCGTCAAGCGTGGTGGCGCCAATGGTCTGCACCTCGCCGCGCGAAAGAGCGGGCTTGAGGATGTTGGCAGCGTCGACGGCGCCTTCCGCGGCACCGGCTCCGACCAACGTGTGCAGCTCGTCGATGAAGAGGATGCTGCCGGTCTCTTTGACCTCCGCCACGATCTTCTTCAAACGCTCTTCGAACTCACCACGATACTTCGTGCCGGCAACCAGCGCGCCGATGTCGAGTGCCACCACTCGCTTGTTCTGTAGCGGTTCGGGCACGTCACCATTGACGATACGCTGTGCCAACCCCTCGACGATGGCTGTCTTGCCAACGCCAGGCTCGCCGATGAGCGCGGGATTGTTCTTGGTTCGTCGAGAAAGGATTTGCATCACTCGCTCGATCTCGGCTTGACGTCCGATGACCGGGTCGAGCTTGCTCTGACGTGCGGCCTCGGTGAGGTCGAATCCGAGCGCATCCATGTATGGTGTCTTCGTCTGCTGCTGCTTCTGCTGGTAGCCGCTGTTCTGGCTGACCACTTGCAGCACTTGCTGTCGAACCTTCTCCAGGTTCACACCAAGGCTCTCCAGCACGCCCGCCGCGATGCCTTCGCCCTCTCGGACAAGACCAAGCAGCAGGTGCTCGGTCCCGATGTAGTGGTGGTTGAGTCGACGCGCCTCATCTACCGCCAACTCGATGACCTTCTTCGCCCGAGGCGTGAGGCCAATCTCGCCAACGATCATCGAATCGCCGCGCCCGATGATGAACTCAACGGCGCTGCGAACTTTCGGAAGCTGCACGCCCATGTTCGCAAGAACGCGGGCGGCGACTCCGTCACCCTCCCGAACGAGGCCAAGGAGAAGGTGCTCGGTCCCGATGTAGTTGTGATTGAAGCGGTGCGCCTCCTCCTGAGCTAACGTCAGGACTTTGCGCGCACGCTCGGTAAATTTCTCGAATTTGTCTGCCATCGTGTTCTCCCAAGGCCTCCAGTGGTGCCATGGCCGCGTGCGAACTGTTGATCGGTTTGCCCGCTCCACCAGTGGAAATAGCGGAAATGCCGAGCCCCCGAACACCTGCGATGGTTGGGGGCTTCACCATGCACTGACCAAACCACGATGTGGTCCAGCAGTTTTGATTCTTGATGTGCAACAGTCTGGCGGGATTTGTGACGCGGTTATTCTTCCGCGTCATCCTCACCATCATCGGCCTGCGGGGATTCCTCCGTGGTCTCTGCGCTTGCCGCGACCCCTTCATCAGGTTGCGATTCTTCGCCACCGTCAGGCTCGTTTTCAGTTAATTCCTCTTCGTCAGGCTCAATCTCGCGAGCGAGCAGCTCTTGTTTCAGCGCAACTGCATCTTCTCCCAGGGCACTCGCGACCTCTTCGTCGGTTGCCTCCAGCGCCCGGCGAAGACTGAGCCCCATGCGCCGCCGAGCAGGATCGATACGGATGATGCGCAAGATCAAGTCCTGCCCCTCCGAGACCACTTGCCTCGGATGGCCGATCCGCTGCTCCGAAAGCTCGGAGACGTGGATCAATCCCTCGATTCCATCTTCGATCCGGGCGAACGCGCCGAAGTTCGCGAGCTGTGTCACGGTTCCCATGACGAGCTGGCCCACTTCATAGATTGCCGCAACACGGCTCCATGGCTCGGGTTGCGTACGCTTGATGCTGAGCGCGATTTTCTTCTCTTGCGCGTTGATCCCCAGTACATAGACATCGATTTCATCACCGACGCTCAGTACTTCGCTCGGGTGCTTCACGCGGCTCCAGGATAGCTCGGATAGGTGAACGAGACCGTCCGCCCCGCCGATGTCGACGAACGCACCGAAATCGGTGATGCTCGTGACCCGGCCACGGCGAGTTTCGCCCTCGTGGAGCTCCTCGATAAGGCGCTCCTTCATAACATCTCGCTTCTCCTGGATCGCCTGGCGCTCCGAGAGGATCAGACGATTGCGATGCCGATTGATCTCGATGATCTTGAGCGGCAGCTTCGTCCCGATCAAACGCGCCATATCGGCTTGCTTGCTCCCGTCGTCTCCGCCACGAATCTCTGTGACCTGAGACGCAGGAACGAAGCCACGAACGCCGTCGAGGTTTACGAGTAATCCGCCCTTGTTGTAGTTGGTGACCTCGGCGTCGATCATGTCGCCGGCCTCGTAGATCTCCTGCAATCGACGCCAGCTCTTTTCCGCAAGCGCCCGGTCGATCGAGAGGACGGCCTGTCCTTCTTGATTTTCTGGTTGAACCACGAACACAAGGACGCGGTCCCCCACAGTCAAACGTCCGCGTTCTTCATCGGAAAGAGATGAGAACTCGCGTGCTGGGATAATGCCTTCCGACTTCGAACCGATGTCGACCAGCAGCTCGTCGCGGTCGACGTGCATCAGTTGACCTTCCATGACGTCACCGTAGTTCAGCACCCGGTAGTCATGGCTGGGATCGCTCAGTAACTCTTCCATGAGCGACATCGGAGAGCGATCATCGTCCGCAACTGATGCGGCCGACGTTGCTTCCTCACTACTCACGTTGATATCCGTCCGATTCATACACCTTCCTTGTGTCGCAGATTCGCCGGCCCGGCTCTCAAGAAACCGCGCTTTGATCCGTTTCTGAAACCTGGGCACGACGTTGGCTGTGATTATAGTACGCGGCCAAAGGGCGAAGCAAGGCGAACACTCGCCGCGCGCCTGACCGCATGCAAATCATGACCGCAGCGCCTGCGTCACGTTCGAGAGCGCCTCGAGTGTGCGCTCGAGCTCCGGCTGGTGCACCCAACCCATGTGCCCGATACGGATCGCCTTACCCTGCAGCTTGCCCAGTCCTCCACCGATATCGATACCGTAGTCCGACTTCATGCGCGCCATCACGTCATTTGCCTGTACGCCCTCGGGTGGCGTGAGCGCAGTGACGGTGTCGGAAACGTACTCCTCGTCGGCGATCATCCGGTAACCAAGCTCGCTGACTCCCCGCCGCACGAACGCGCCCAGCTTGGCGTGTCGCGCATAGACGTTCTCGAGCCCTTCTGCGTCGATCATGTCGCACGCGGCTTTCAGCGCGAAGATCAGCGTCAGTGGCGAGGTGGTTGGAGTCAGGCCCTCGCGAGCACGATCCGCGGCCGTCTTGAGATCCCAAAAGAAACGAGGGTACCTGGCTGATTCATTGGCTTCGAATACGCGATCGCCAACGCCCAGAATCACCAATCCAGGAGGGCACATCCAGGCTTTCTGCGATCCGCTGAATATGAGGTCGACGCCCCAGGCGTCCATCTCCATCGGCATTCCGCCCGCGGCACTCACAGCGTCCACCAACATCAGCGGACCTCGATCCCGAACCAGCGGTGCGACTTCATACAGCGGATTGGCCAGCCCGGTCGAGGTTTCGTTGTAGGTGTACAGGACCGCCTTGACGTCCGGGTTCTCGTCGAGCGCTTTCTTCACGACCGACGCGGTGGCCGCCTTGCCCCAGGGTAGCTCGACCTTGGTGACATCAAGACCCAACTGTGCCGCGACGACGCAGAAGCGCTCGCCAAAGCTGCCGCTGACGAATCCGAGCACTTTGTCGCCTGGAGACAGCGAATTGACGATGGCGAATTCAAATCCGGCAGATCCGCTCCCCGGCAGCACCAACGCGGTGTTTGACGTGCCGTGATAGCGGCGCAACTGACTCAGGAGCTCCGAAAAGAGTGCTCGAAACTCATCGGTTCGATGCGGAATCATTTCGTGCTGCATGGCTTGCAACACTTGTGGAGGAAGAGGCGTTGGCCCCGGGATGCGCAGGTCAGTGGCAGTCATGGCAGTGTGTCCTCTCTTCAAATCAACCCATCGACGTCTGTCATGCTCGATCGTTGAGCTTCTGTGTCTCGCAATCGCTGGCGCCTGCGACGTGGTCAACCGTGCGTTGATCGAGCAGCGGTTGTCGCCTCAGCACCCCGGGCAATACGTCGATGTAGTGCCTCTTCGATGGTAGCGTGTCGTCCGCCATTCCGGAACCACACGCGAGCCGGGACTGTCTCGCCCCTTGACCACCGTTGAATGGCCTGACGCCACCCTTCCCACAACACGATATTTCGGCGCGATATTCCTTCTCACACCCGGAATGACGACCGTGGTTGACAGGACGAACGTCTACGAATGGACAGACCGCGTCTGCCACCGATCGCCGGTGGGAATCTGTCGAGCACGCGTCATCTGGTCTCAAGTCCTCGATGGATGCGCTGTTGGCGGTCGGCAAAATTAGTGTGGAAGGAAATACAACTGCGCGTCGATCTCATTGTCAATGCGGATGACACCGTACGAGTGTCTCGGTTCCCAGCGCTTCTGCGTCGGAGATCCTGGGTTGAAGAACAGAGTACCGGCGTGGCTCTGCTGATAGCTCTGATGGCTGTGTCCGAAGATGGCAAGATCGACCGTGCCTGCGAGTTCCTGCTCAGCCGCCTGACGCGCGGTGAGGCGTCCGAACCCGTGGCCGTGAATCATGGCGGCCGTGAATTCGCCGAAACGAAACGATCGACGCATCGGCAACGTGCGCAGGAGTGGTAACGCATCGTTGTTCCCGACAACGCCGCGTAATTCACCCAAGTCACGAATCAAGTCATAGGCTTCAACACTGCAGAAATCGCCCGCGTGCAAAATCAGATCAGCCGAGCGCAGCACGTCGACGACTTCGCCAGGAAGCGGTCGCGGCCGATCGCTGAAGTGTGTGTCAGCGATGACCGCGATCGTTATCGGAGTCGCGAAGACCTCAAACGGTTCGAGCTCGCTCAAGAATCCCGGCTCGCTCCATGATGTCCCGAATCGCCGATCGTTCCGACTCGGTCGCCGGAAGCAGTGGCGGCCGCGGATCGCCGCCGAACAGGCCGACCATATCCATGGCCGCCTTTAGCCCGGCAATTCCGAAGCGCGAAGTCACCGCGGCGTTCGGCTCGAGCACACGCTGCTGCAGACGCAGTGCCTCGGCGTGGTCGCCCTGGTCGACCAGCCGAACGATCTGCTGACATTCGCTTGGAGCGACGTTGCCGAGCGCGAGGATGCCACCCTTGCCACCCAGACAGAGCGCCGGGTAGAGGAAGTTGGCCGAACCCGCGAGTACCGAAAAGTCGTCGGGGGTGCGCGCGACAAGCTCCGCGACCTTGGGTGCGTTGCCACCACTGTCCTTGATCCCGACGATGTTGTCATGTTGGGCGATTTCGACCACGGTGTCTACCGCCAGGTCGACGCCGGTGTAAGCGGCCATGACGTAGATCACCACGGGGATCGGCGATGCATCAGCGATCGCATGATAGTGGCGTACGTAAGCCGTCTTGTCGTAGCGCGGCTTGTAGTAGTGCGGCGTCACCACAAGCGCGAAGTCGACGCCAAGATCGGCCGCCTTCTTGGTCAACTCAATGGTGCCGCGTGTCGATTCCATGCCAGTTCCGGCGACGACCTTCTTGCGTCCGCGAATCGCCTTCACGCCCGTCTCGATAAGACGCACCTTCTCGTCGAGTGAGAGGCTGACGTACTCGCCGTTGGAGCCCATGATGGCGACGCCGTCCAGCGCCGACTCCGCGTACCGGTTCAAATTCGACGCGTAGTGTTCGAGGTCCAGCTCGCCGTCCGCTCCAAACGTCGTGGCCACCGGTGCGAAGACGCCGACTGGATGTGTACGTGCCATAGCCATGTTCCTTCCAACTTTAGTGACGCGTCTCAAATGCTCTCGTGAGCGCTCCGTTTATCAACCCCGCAATGATGGCGCCAATTAATGCGCCCAAATAAGTGATGGTGATCCCGCTCACCAGTCGTGCTCCAACATAGAACACAACGCCGTTCACGACCAGAGCAAAGAGACCAAATGTCAGGCACGTCAACGGCAGGGTGATGAGTTTGAGGATCGGTCGCACCAAGGCGTTGAGGACTGTCAAAACGACGGCGAAGATGGCGACCGTGGTGTAGTTGTCATAGGTCACCTGATGCGGCAGGATCGCCGCCATGATGACGAGCGTCACACCATTCGCGATGAGATAGAGGATCAGTCTCGTCAGCAGTGATTGCCTCCTTGCGATTCCTCCACGCTACCCTCGTGCTCCTGAATCCACTTCGTGCAGACTCGCCCAACGAGCAACACGATTCGAGTCTTTCTCGCCAGCCACGGGCGAACAGAGCGCCAGGATGATGCCACACACGATCCAGAAGAGCGCGGTCATGTGGGGGAACGTGATATTGAAAAAGTAGTGGTCGAAGACCCCGACAGTCAATGCGGTCGCGAGCGCGGCAAGCAGACCCAGAACCATGTCTCCGCGTTCCGTGTCGATGTTCGCTCGCCACTGTTTCAATCCGAGAAGAGCAATCGATCCGACCGTGATGAGGAAGAGCGCCAGCCCAACCAGACCCACGCGTTCTCCCAATGTCAGGTAAATACTCGAGACACCCGTCTGCTCGTTGATCGATGGCGCATTGCCGAACCCGACGCCGAAGATCGGGTGTTGTTTGATGATCGTCAGCGCGTTCTGATACTCGCGCAACCTCAGCTTGGTGGCCGGATCCTGCAAGGTCAGCCCGAGCCACATACGATGCACGAAGTTCGACCCGAGCCCGAGAAACGCGACCGGCAGCGCGGCCAAGATTCCCGGCAGGATGAGCCAGCGGTAGCGCAGCAGTGCCAGTACAGCCAGACCCGCCGCGATCCCAACCCACGCGCCGCGCGAGTACGTCAGCAGTGTGGCCAGTCCACACAGTCCAAATGCCGGAACGCTAATCCAGCGCGAAATCGAGCGGTGTCGTGCGATCGCCATGGCGCAGGCCAGAACGACGATCACAGCCAACAAACCGCCGAAGGAATTGGGGTCGACCGAAGTCGAGGTAAGCCGCATTGCTTTGGACGGATTGTCCTCGATGTAGCGCACGATTCGCGAGGACGGATAGCCGTATGGGATGAGGCGTGCGAGCACACGAATAGTCAGTGAGGCCCCACCGGCGTAGAGCGCCAGTCCCACGAATGCCGCCGACGCTCCCGCGGTCAAGACCACCGCGATCAGCCTGCGTGCGTCGTCGAAATTGGTGGCCACGTTCCAGACGACGAAGACGAGAAGGAGCGAGAGCAGAAACTTGCCGTAGTCATGGAAAGTAGCCGTGGTATAGCCGTTAGTCACGCCGATGAGGAAGGCGAACCCCGTCTCGGCCACGAAGAGGATGATGAGGAGTGCCTGTGTGCCTGATGCGAGCCGCAGATCACGACGCAGCATCATGGTCGCGAACCAGGTCGCCAATGTGATGAGCGAGGCCGCCTCAAGCAACGTCAACGTCAGACCGAGATGGAGCGGGACGGTGGCGAAGGGAAGCAGCGCAATGACTCCGACGGTCGCCCATAGTGAGGCGCGCACGTCGGCGAGCATCACGATGGCTCCCGCGGCACCGAGCACGAGCGCCAGCGTCGGGATGAGCCCGCGCGATGGTGTTACGTGACCGAGCAAATAGCCGCCGCCTGCGGCGACGATAACCGAAGACACGACCAGGACAAGCGGCGAAATCGCCACGGACCGCGAGTGCGGAAACGCGGGAAGCGTGAAGCCTCGAGCGCGAGGTGGTCGCGGCGTACCCTCAGCAGTCATGCGAGCGATTGAATTGATTAACCCGCGGGAATCGCACACGGAGTTTGAACATAGTGGTGAAGCGTACGAACGCTCTGTTGTCTACCGCAATGGGCCGCCACTGCGCACTTGCCACCTCGAATGACGACCACCGTTGGGTTGTCATCCGTCGCCAACCGATGGCGAAGGAGCCGCCACTTGAGGCGCTTGGCACTGTCTCCGCCGCCTGTCTCTTGCGCACGTCAGTCTCGCCAACCGTGATTCAACAAAACCGAGAAGCGCTCGAAGACATAACGCTCGACCCCTCCAGTGATCTCGTCGGGCTGACGTCCACCAAAGATCGATTCGTAGCCTTCGTGGGATTCGACCAGGAAGCCAGGATCGAGGGGATAAGCGTTGTGGCACGGGTAGACGGCCGAGAGGCTCGGTGCGAGCTCAGCCAGGGTCCTGAGCGTATCGCGGTAGACGAACGGGTCGCTGTGATCGAGATGCACGTAGAGGGCACCGGCGTAGACCGCGTCACCGACGAGCGCGATCCCGGTTCGCTCTTCGACCAACGTGATGCCCCCAGGCGAGTGTCCCGGCGTCAGCACGACCAAGAACTCTCGATCTCCCAAATTGATGCGCTCACCACCGGAAAGCGTGCGCTCGACTTCAACACCCGGGATGGCGAAGCTCTCGACGTCAATCCAGCCCGGCGGCTCGCCAACGAATCGGTCCGGTGCCAGGAACCGTCGAGTGCGGGAATTTGGAACGCCCCGGCGCAGGTCGTCGGCCTCGGCCTCATGCACCCAGATACGATCGAAGCGCCAATCGTCGCCAACGTGGTCCCAGTGCGCGTGGCTGTTTACGACCAACACCGGCGTTGAAACGTGCTGGTCGACCACTGACTTGATGTCGCCGATCCCCGTGCCGGTATCGAAGAGGAGGGCGAGCGTGCTCCCTCGAACGAGATAGGACTTCACGTCCTCGTCGTGCCTGGGCTCTCCGATGCCAATGACGCCGTCTCCGCATTCCCGAACGTCAAACCATTTCGTCGTCAATTCGCCCGTCCTCGCTCCGCGCGTTGAAATCCCACGTCCAACATATCATCGAGACTCTACCCGATGAGGATCGGCTCAGTCTGCGGAGGCGAGATGAACTCGCATCCGTCAACTGTCACAACCACATCCTCTTCCAGACTCACGCGACCATATCCAGGGACATTGACCGCGATCTCCAGTGTGAAGACCTGATCTTTCTCGACGAGATCAAATGGCCGCTGACCATAGCGCTCCCACCGCGGCCCCAGCAAGCAGCCGCCGTCGTGCACCGCACGACCGATCTGATGCCCGAGTGCGTAGCCCCACTCTTCCAGCCCTTCGCGCTCGAAGGTTTCGCGCGCGACATGATCGACTTCCCAGCCGGCCACACCTGGCTTGAGCACCTTGGAGGCGTTTTGAATGACGCCCGAGATGACGCTAAAGGCATGTTTGACAGGCTCGGGCGCATCGGTTTCTCCGTCGGCCAGCAAGTAAAAGGTTCGTTGCATGTCAGACGTGTAGTCGTCCTGCTTCACACCAAAGTCGAGCGTCAGCAGTTGCCCCCGCTCAATTGTGACGTCAGTCGGACCGACGTGCCCGATCGGTGAATCGGGACCCGCGGTCACGCCCGGACAGTAATGCCAGTCCCAGGCAGCGCCCACTCCATGCCGCTCGAGCTGAGCATGCATGAATTCCGCGATCTCGATCTCGCTCGCTCCTGGCCGAATCCACTCCGCCAGCCGCTCCCAAATCTCGTTGGTCGTGGCTACGGCGGCACGGATCCGTCGTTGCTCTTCCGCGGACTTGCGACTCCGCATGCGTGAAACAATCGGCTCGCCCGAGACGACGCGTCCCATGTACGGCGTGCCCTCGAGCATCGCTTGCAAGCGGAGGAACATACCGTGGGTGAGACCGTCGGCCATTACATTGTCCGGGGCGAAATTGAGCGCGATCTGCCGCGGATTGATCCGTTCGATTGCCTCCCGCAATCGTTCGCCTGGGCCTTGCACGTAGCTTCTGACATTCTCCCAGGCGCCCGTCTGTTTGACGTTTTCGACGTCTCCGGTGCCGACCACCGCCACATGTTGTCCTGATTTCGTCACCAGGAAAAAAGACTCCCAGGTGACACTCGTTCCCAGGATCAGCGGGAGGCTCGGATCTCCGAGCACGTCACTTTCCCGGGCGACAATCATCCACACGTCGACGTCGAGCTCATTGAGAACGCCTGTGGCCTGAGCCAGTTTTTCTTGCACCAATGTTGACGGCACGCATCACTCCTTTTGTCGAGATCGCTCTTACGCCCGTGCCTGATCAGCATCGAGCTCTTGTGCCAGCCGATACATGAAGACGGCAATCGATTTCTCGTGGTCTTTCAATCCGGCGACGGTGGCATATTCGTTCGGGCTGTGAACTCGTCCGCCGTGGCCAAGGCCTCCCAGCACGACCGGAATGTTCAGCACGTCGGTGAAGAGGTAGAACGGAGCCGATCCCGCTAAATGTGGCCAGATTTCGGGTTCGTATCCCAGCTCCCGATATGTGGCCATGATGGCACGTGCCGGTGCCGAGTTGACGCTCGTTTTGCTCCATTTATACGCATCTTCGACATGAATCTCGACATCCGAGAATCCGTGACGATCGAGATGCTCCCGCAGCAGCCGCACGACTCGTTCAGGCGTCATGTTTGGGACCATGCGCACGTCGACTTTCGCTCTGGCCTCGTAGGGAATGATCGTCTTGGTCCCCTCCGCCGTATGGCCCGAGATCATGCCATCGATGTTGAGTGTCGGCTGATAGAGGTATTTGCGCACCAGGTCAACGCCGGTCAGATCGTACTTGAAGCGCTTGACGTCATTCTTGAGCAGATCGTCCCGCGGATCGAAGGTCTGGACGAGCTTCGCCAGCAGATCTTCGTCCTCCTGCGAAGGCGGGATGATGTCGTCGTAGAAGCCATCGACCAGGATGTGCTTTTGGTCGGGAGTGATCATGCTGCCGAGCGCATGAATCAACCGCCAGGTGGCGCTGTGGAACCAAACGGCGTTGCTGCCGTGAACGGCTCGATCGGTTGCTCCGCCCCATTCCCCTCCCCGAATCACGAACTCCATGAACAGGATGCCCTTGACTCCCAGGTAGGTGATGACCTTGCCGCTTTGAGTCTGGGCCAGAAAGGGGAAGAAGCAGGCATCCGCCTTGAGCTCATCCCGGCACGTCTCGACGACCTCCGGTAGGTTGCGACTGCCGAGCTCTTCTTCGCCTTCGATCAGGAACGAGACGTTCACCGGCAACGTCCCGGTGGCGTCCTTCATCGAGTGGAGCACATTGAAAAGGCTGGCCAGTGGCCCCTTCTGATTCATGGCGCCGCGGTTGACGATGCACGGTCCCATCTGCGGCAAGCCAACGATTTCTCCGCCAAACGGATCGACGATCCACGTCTCTCCGAGTACCGGCTGCACGTCGTACATGCCATAGAAGAGCATGGTATGCGGCTTCCCAGCGTCGAGATGACCGACGACGGCCGGATGCATGGGTGTCTTGACTTTCCGTGCCGTGCCGCCCAACTCTTCGATCCAGCTCACCAGCATGTCGGCCGTCTCTTCCATGCCGGTTCCGTCCGCGCTGATAGACGGTTGGCGCAGCAGCGCGCGGGTCCGATCGAGGTGGTCGTCGAAATGCTGGTTAATGTCAGCCAATACCTTGTCGAGCACGAGAGTCGCTCCCATTCCAAATTTTTGTGTGCTTCAGGGATCGCCACAATGATCCCGGCGCCAGTATCGCACGAGTCGCGAGACCCGTTCAGTTGCGCAGAGTTGACCAGCCCAAATAAAGAACGGGCGACCCGTTGGGGCCGCCCGTGAGGTTTGCTGCTTGGATTACCCGCCGATCTGGCTCATCCCTCGACCGGTGTCCCGGTCACCTTCCGCCAGACCGTGGCCCCACGGTTTGCGCCAGACGCCAAAGCGGATCTGCTCAATCAACGCGTCTTCGTCGCCCCCGCCTCGCAGGATGTCGCGAACGTCGACCTCATCGTTCCTCAGCAGGCAGAGACGCAGTTTGCCATCGGCCGTGAGGCGGATGCGGTTGCAAAAGGAGCAAAACGGTTGGCTAACCGGGCTGATAAACCCGATCGTGCCAACTGATCCCGGCATTCGGTAGACGCGTGCGGGGTCACCCAGCGGAGCGTCAAGTGGCGCGAGTTCGCCGTGTACTTCCTCGATCAGATCGATCGTTTCGGCTGTGGTTACGAGCCCCGCGTCGTGAACGTCGCCGACGCCTTCGAGCGGCATAACCTCGATGAACCGAACCTGCCAGTCGTGCGTGAGCGTGAGCCCGGCGAGGTCTGCGACTTCATCTTCGTTCTGACCGCGCACGACAACCGCGTTGAGCTTGATAGGGGAAAGTCCGGCATCTTCCGCGGCCTGGATTCCGGCCCAAACCTTCTCAATCTTGCCGCCGCGCGTGATGGCGGTGAAGCGGTCCGGTTTGAGCGAATCGATGCTCACGTTGACGCGGTTGAGACCGGCGTCCTGGAGGCCCTGTGCCAACCGACCAAGCAAAAGCCCATTGGTGGTCATGGCGACGTCGTCAACACCGGGAGTGTGTGCGATCTCGCGCACCAGATCGACGATGTGTGGACGAATGGTCGGCTCGCCGCCGGTCAGGCGCATCTTGCTGAAGCCGATCTTGGCCGCCGCGCGAACGACTGACAGGATCTCGTCGTCGGTCAATAGTTCGTCACGTGGGGCGAATTTGGCTCCGAGCGCCGGCATGCAGTACACGCAGCGCAAATTGCATCGATCGGTGAGAGAGATACGCAAGTAGGTCATCGGACGCCCGTAGGCGTCGCGCGTCTTCTTTTCACCGGCGATCGGGATCGATCGTTCGTCGAATATCGGTTGAGCGGTGACCGGCAGTGCGATCATGTAATTCCCTTCGTCGGCCTCTCGCAAGCTGAAGCTCGGTCCAGTGGACGTGCGTTCAAGTGACTTCTGGGACCGGCGGATTCATTCGAAAAACCTTAGCAAATCTTGGGCAATTCGGCAACCAAAAGGTTGAGTATCGACGCCGCGAAAAGGTACTGGATCTCGGCTGTCCAATATCTGGAAAGCACTGTCAAACTCGCATCTCGCGGCGTCAATCAAGAACCTCAGCGGCGCATCTTGATGACTTTGAAGGCCTCTGCCAGCTCGATGTTCTGCGGCTCACCGACGGAATGCGCTCGTTCGCGCAGTCGCTCCTCGAGCGTCTCGGCGGTACCGACCTGACTCTCGTGCGCCTTCAAGGCGTTGATCTTGTCAGCAAAGGTGTCAGTGATGTCGATGAACGTGTCTGGATATTCCGACCCGAACAGCCAGAGCTCGGCAACCTTGTGCGGCTCGAGACCTGCCTGCAGATGTTCCGGGAAGTAGAGCGGGTCACGGGCGGTCGGATAGACCGAGTCGACGGCCGTAATCCCTACCGCTCGATGATCAGGATGCAGCGAATATGGCCGAAACGGATCATGGGTGATCACGACGTCCGGGCGGAACGTGCGAATCTGCCGTACGACCTTCTCACGGAAATTGAGATCCGGCATAAGCTCGCCGTCACCCATCCGCAAGAAGACGATGTCCGAGATGCCGAGACGACGACAGGCTTCCTGCTCTTCACTCTCACGCAGTGAGGCAAGATCCTTGGAACTGATGTCACGCCTGGCAGTTCCTTTGTCGCCGGACGTCGACTGCACCAGAATGACCTTGCGTCCCTCTTTCGAGAACTTCGCCACCGTTCCCGCCGAGCTGAACTCCATGTCGTCCGGGTGTGCGACGACAAGCATGATCGTTTGAAATTCTTCGTTCTCCATACCGATGACCGAGTCTCCCTCTCTCAAAACACGACAAAACAATTCCCGAAGCGAATATTGACCAGACGCCGAGATCAGTCAAGATCCACGCCTTGTTCGACGCAATCGGCAAACACGTTGTTCGTTCTGCCTTTGTGATCCTCCCGGCGTACAATCCTGTGCAGGGAAGGAACGAGATATCGAGCGCGCAACGAACAATTCGCAGACGAAAGATCGGCGACTTCGAATCCTGATGGTCGCTCCGACCTCGTTCTTTGCCGATTACGGCTGCCACGTGCGGATCCTCGAAGAGGTCCGGGCGCTCACGGCACGCCATCACGAGGTGGCGATATGCACCTATCACAATGGTAACGATGTAGCTGGCCTTTTTATTCGCCGATCGATCGACGTTCCCTGGCGCAAACGCGTCATCGTAGGATCATCACGGCACAAGCTCTATCTCGACGGAGCGCTCTCCATCACCACATTGCGCACGGCGCGGACCTTCAAACCGGATCTCATCCACGCCCATCTCCACGAAGGCGCGCTGATCGGCGGTGCCATCGCTCGTCTGTTGCGCAAACCGCTGGTGTTCGACTATCAAGGCAGCCTGACTGAAGAGATGCTCGATCATGGCTTCGTTCACGAAGACGGTCGCGTGCTCCCATGGCTCAAACGCCTTGAGCGACGGCTCGACCGGCTGCCGGACGTGATCGTGACCAGCAGCGAGAACGCCCATCAACGGCTCCTCGCCTCCTCCTCGACATCGCGCGTCCGCACCGTTTTCGATGCCGTGGACACAAATCGTTTCTCTCCTGACGCGATCACTGCGGACGAGAGACAGGCGCTTAAGAATCGGCTGGGAATACCGCAATCGAGCAGTGTCGTGGTCTATCTGGGTTTGTTGGCCCCGTATCAGGGGACTGACCTGATGCTGCGCGCGGCACAGCGCATTCGCCACGAGGTGCCGAATGCGTTCTTCTTGCTGATGGGTTTTCCAGGAGTCGAACGGTACCAGCGTATGGCGGAAGAGCTCGAGTTGGCCGGACATGTCAGCTTCCCGGGCCGCATTCCATACACCGAGGCCCATCGCTATCTCGCGCTTGGTGACGTGGCCGTGGCACCCAAGATGTCCCTCACCGAGGGAAACGGGAAGATCTACAACTACATGTCGATGGGGCTACCGGTTGTGGCATTCGACGCCCCTTCGAATCGAGAAATCCTCGGTGACCTGGGCGTCTACGCTCAACTGGGAGATGCAGACGATCTGGCGCGCAACGTTGTCGATGTGCTCGGGCGTCCAGATTTCGCGACCGACTTGTCAGCCAGTCTACGACTCCGCGCGGTGCGCGAGATGTCCTGGTCAGATCGCGTCGAAGAGCTCGTCGACGTCTACCACGAAGCGCTCGGGTGGGCGACGGCGGATGCAAAGGTGGAGGTGACTGGTCGACAGGCGCGCTCGGTCGAGAACGTCATCGAACCGTCTGACGATTGATTGCAGCGGGACACGTGAAGTTCAGCTCGTTTCGTCGTTTCCGAAACGGACAACGTTCATGGCCCCAAAGCTTCGGCCGGTCGTCAACCCGGGCGTCGTAAATGCTGCCCCGGCGGACCGAAACTAGAGCATTCGACCGTCGTGGCGCACCACGCTCACGTGGGGTTCGCTAGTCCGGTCGTATCTCTTTGTTACTCGTGAGCGCTTCAATGGTAGACCACGCGGCAGAGTAGCTCTCGCCCAGCATCTCCCAGGGATCGCCGAGGCGGCTGGCACAATACCAGCGAACTTCCATCGTCATTGACGGCAGCGCAGCAACTCTGGCAAGGCAACCCAGTTGCTCCGCATACGGGACAGTGCCGAGCAGCAGCGGGTAGTGCGCCAATCCTTCATCGCCGAGGTCGTGGAGATGAACGTGTACGACGTGCCGCAGGAACTCCGTCCCTGGGTCAACACTCCAGACCCGTTCGCTTGCGGAGTTCTCGATATCATGCGCCAGGTCCCAACAGATCCCAGCACGGCTTGACCGGACCTTCTGGACGACGTCTAGCACTGACGAACGTGAGCGAGCAGCGGCGGTTTCGCGGCCAGGTTTGGCCGCGCCCAACTCAACCGCGGCATACGCCGGCAGTTCTCGCCTCGTGATTTCAGTGGCAAGCCATTCGAGCAAACCAACCGTCGCGTCCTCATTCTCAGCGGTAGTGGCGTTCGGGTCGGCGGCACCATGAATCACGATTGCGAGCCGCTCCTGAAGGTCGGCGATCTCGCATGCCAAACCAACGATCGGTTCGAATTCGCGCTTCAGCCCAACCTGATCGACTCGCCACCGCGCCGTCGCGAAACGGGGGTCGAGCGAGACGTGGATCTGCACCGCAATGCCTCGCTCTTGATAGGAACGAACCGTCGCCCGCCAATGCGGGTCGACAACATGCACGCGAGCGGTACGTTCATCGTACGGGCCATGGTGAAGCACCACTTCCGCCGACGTCGCACCCCACTCGACCAGACGGTCGAGGTACGCGGCAAAACCTCGATGCGGCGCGTCATACCATCGTGGTGATCCACTGTTTCCGAGTCGGATGATCAATCGGTCAGGCTCCAGCCAAGCGCGAAATCGCCGCCGCTGCCTCGCTCTGCTTGACCATCGTCTGCTCGCCGGACTCCATCACGCGTAGGTTGACCTCGCCCTTGGATGATTCGTCCGGACCCAGAAACGCGACGACTGGGATGCCTCTCTTGTTGGCGTATTGAACCTGACGCCGCAGATCGCGCTGAGGTTCGAGGTAGATCTCGGCGGCCACGCCGTCGCGACGCAGCAGGCTCACAAGGTTCAGCGACGGAGCCAGCATCTCCTCGTTGAACACGGTGACCATCACTTCGGAGACCGTAGTTCGAGGCGGCATCAAATTGAGCTCCTGGATGACGTCGACGATGCGCTCCAGCCCAAGTGACGCCCCTGTGGCCGGGATGTCCTCTCCCAAAAACATGCCGATCAACCCGTCATAGCGACCTGCACCACCCAGCGAACCGATGTTAGCTTCCGCCACTGTCGCTTCAAACACCGGCCCCGTGTAGTAGTCGAGGCCGCGAGCCAGGGCCAGGTTCAACATGTAGTGCCGTGGATCGGCTGACATCTCAGCCAAATACGTGAAGAGCGATTCCAGTTCGTCGATGCCTTCGCGCGCGGAGTCGATGTCGCCAAGTCGTGCTCGGAGCTCCGACAGTACCTCAGATGGGTCACCAGTCAGCGCGACCAGATCGAGAACCTTGTCCGCCGCATCGGCGGGCACATCGTGTCGCTGCATTTCTTCTTTAACGCCGTCACGACCGATCTTGTCGAGCTTGTCGATGGCTCGGTGGATGGTTGGTGTCTGATCGGCTGGGACACCGGCAAAGGCGGCCAGACTTTGAAGCAACTTGCGGTGGTTGATTTGCACGACGTAGTTGGGCATGTTCACCGCTTTGAGGCAATCCATCCAGACCATCAGCACTTCGGCGTCGGCCAGCATCGACGAAGTTCCGACGGTATCGACGTCACATTGCCAGAATTCGCGGTAGCGTCCACGTTGCGGCCTATCAGCACGGAAGACCGGCGCGATGTGATAGCGCTTGAACGGGAAGGTCAGCTCGTGTCGATGAGTCGCGACGAATCGGGCCAGCGGAACGGTCAGGTCGTAGCGCAACCCGATCTCACGTCCGCCATGATCTTCGAAGTGGTAGATCAGCTTCTCGTCTTCACCGTATTTACCGGTCAATGCCTCGATGTATTCGAGTTCCGGAGTGTCAATCGGCTCAAATCCATATCGTTGGAAGACGGCTTCAAACGCGTCGATGATGTGCCGGCGGAGGAGCATCTGATCGGGCAGGAAATCTCGCATCCCTTTGAGCACCTGCGGTTTGCGTATTCGGTTTCCGCCATCCCGGTTCGGCATGAGAATCGTCCCTTCATCGCGACGTCATCGTCCAGAGCGCAGCCCATGATACCAAAGGGTCTGCCGATCTCAGCCGCGCATCGATTGGGCCTGCTTGCGTATTTGAATTGAGGAATCGAGCTGATCGAGCAGCTATTTTCGCATTTCGAAGACAACGTGAGCGATTTCCGGGAGGATCAATTTCTCCATGGCGAGTCCCACCGCGTTGGAGGAGCCCGGCGTCAGGAATACGACGGTGTCGCCGATGACTCCAGCCGTGGCGCGACTCAGCATCGCCGCGGCACCAATCTCGTCAAAGCTCAACATGCGAAATATCTCGCCAAAGCCATCGAGCTGCTTTTCAAGTCGGCGGCTGACGGTGTCAAACGTGGTGTCGCGACGCGCGATGCCAGTGCCTCCATTGAAAATCACGGCATCGCAATCCCCACGGTCGACCAGATCGGTGAGAATGTCGTCGATCTGGTCCGGCTCATCCTTGACGATGCGGTAGTGCACGATCTCGTGCCCACTCTCGGAAAGCCGTTGCTTGATCAACTGTCCGCTGCGGTCAGTCTCCTCGGTTCGGGTGTCACTCACGGTTATGACCGCACAGCGCACGTGATCCGGCGCTTGCGAACGATGCTCTTCAACCGACGCACTCATGAGTGGCCCCTTTCATCATCCGGTACTGCATGCATTCCGCACATGTGTCACTCGCTGCACTTCTCCGGACGGCCCGATCGTTATGGCGATCAAATCCACGCGCCACATTCGATCCAGGTGTTCCGGGTGTTCGGCGACGTATTGCTCCCCCAGCATCAGGAGCCGCTCCGCCTTGGCGTCATCGATCGCCTCCTCAGCGGCGCCGCGCCGGGCACCGCGACGCGTCTTGACCTCGACGAAGACCAGCACATCGCCATCCAGCGCGACAAGATCGAGCTCGCCGCCCCGTACGCGCCACTTGCGTTCGACGAGAATCCAGCCGAGGTCCCCGAGGCGACGCTCCGCATACCTCTCACCCGAGTCACCGAGTGTTTGTTTGCGGGTGCTCACGCGTCCGAGTCGATTAGGAGCGAGTCGCGTTCGACGAGCTCGCGCACCGGCCGAAACGACCGTCGATGATGCGGAGTCGGACCGCAACGACGCAACGCGTCGAGATGACTCGCCGTTCCATAGCCCACGTTGTGATCCCAGTCATATTCCGGGTGTCGACACGCCAGGCGACGCATGAGGGCGTCGCGAGCCTCCTTGGCCAGGATCGATGCGCACGCCACCGAAAGGCAGATGGCGTCGCCGTCGATGACACCACTGAATGGACCGTCCCTGAACTCGGGCATTAATGGACCGTCGATGATGGCATGCTGCCATGCGCCGAGCCGATCGAGCGCCCGCCGCATGGCCAGCATCGTGGCGACACGGATATTGAACTGGTCGATCTCTCGACGTGATGCTGCCGCGACGGCAGTGGCAACAGCATATCCGTGAATTTCCATCGCCAGCTCACGCCGACGAGAGGCTGACAGTGTCTTTGAATCACGCACGCCAGGGAGTTCAATGACATCGGATGGCAGAATGCAGGCAGCGGCGACAACCGGCCCAGCCAAACACCCACGACCCACCTCATCAACACCAGCGACGAGCGTGAGGCCGCGGCTCCAATGTGCCGCTTCGAGCGTCGTGTCCGGCATCCGCATCTCAGGCACACGATCTCCCGCATATGACGACGCGGCGCACCGGGCGCCGCGTTTCGTGACTCAATCTCGGTGATGCTTCAAAGTCTAGCGAATGTAGCTGCCCGCCGGACGACGTCGCTCTCGGATACGCGCGGCGCGTCCCGTTCGACCACGGAGGAAGTACAGGCGCGCGCGACGGACGCGACCGTTACGCAACACTTCGATGCGGTCAACTCGCGGTGCATGAATCGGGAATGTTCGCTCGACTCCGATGCCGTGCGAGGCAATACGGCGAACGGTGAAATTCTCGTTGATCCCGCCGCCTCGACGCCGAATGACGACGCCCTCAAATGGCTGGACGCGCTCCCGGGTTCCTTCGACGACTTTGACGTGCACGCGAACGGTGTCGCCGGCCCCAAAATGTGGAACGTCATCTCTTAATTGCTCGCGCTCAATGCTCCTGATTACGTCTACCATGACCCCTCAGCTCCGTGTTCGCGTTGTTCGAAGGCACACCTACCCCGCCCAACGCGGGACCTGCGGAGTATAGCAGCCGAGCCGTCAGGCGAGCAAACGCGCGGAAAGGCTGCGATCGTCAATCACATCGAGTACCTCAGCGGCCACCTCGTACCGCCCGAACGACGGCATGATATAGATGCCGTGGACGACGTCGCGAGCTGAGAGCACCAATTCCTGCGCGAGTTTGACCCCTTCTTTTCGTCCTTCGCTCCCTGCCGAGCGCATGCGGTCGCGCGCTTCTTCAGTCAGCGTAATACCTGGTACCTCGTTGTGTAGAAACTCGGCATGGCGATGACTCTGCAGAGGAAGAACACCGAGCAAGATCGGCACTCCTATCTCACCGAAGATCGACGTATACGTGTTCAGGAACGTATTCCACGTCGAGATGTCGAAGACCGGCTGCGTCATGACCAGATCGGCGCCCGCTTCCAGTTTGCGATTGAGTCGCCGGGCTTCCTCCTCGAGATCGGGCCGAGTGGGATCGGCCGCGACCGCAACCGTGAAGCTGGCCATCTGACCGATCGAGGCTCCCGCTGCATCCACACCCCGGTTGAACGATTTAATGACACGCACCAGACCGATGGAATCGACGTCATATACGGGCGTGGCGTTCGGGTAGTCACCCAGACTCGGCGGGTCACCTGTTAGCGCGATGATGTTGCGCACTCCGAGCGCGTGTGCGCCGATGAGATCCGATTGCAGTCCCATTAGATTTCGGTCGCGCGTGGTGAAGTGCAGAATTGTCTCGACGCCAACTTGGTCTTGGATCAAGTAACACAGCGTCAAAGCGCTCATGCGAACCCGCGCCATGGGGCTGTCGGCGATGTTGATAAAGTCGACGCCTGAATCCTTCAGAAGCTGGGCTCCCGCGAGAGATTTCCGCGGATTGAGTCCCTTGGGTGGATCGATTTCGACGCTGACGACGAATTCATTGCCCAACTTTTGAGCGAACTGAGTGGGGCCGTCCGGCGCGAGGAGTTCTCGCTGGCGGGATTGTCCAATCTCGATGCGATCTTGGTCTCGTTCGGGATGAACGATGCGCAAGGAATCGAGCGCATCGCGCATGGCACGGATATGCGTTGGCGTCGTGCCGCAACAACCACCCACGATCGCCAGCCCCTCGTCGGCCGCCTCGCGCGCGTACTGAGCGAAATACTCGGGAGAAGATGGGTAGATGACGCGGCCACCTACGTCCATCGGCCAGCCCGCGTTCGGCTGACCTGAAATGTGTACCCCTGGACCCGCCATTCGCCGAAATGCCGTAAGCACGTCCATCGTATGCCGTGGACCAACACTGCAGTTGACACCGATGACGTTCGGACCCAACTCGCTCAGCGTCGTCACCACCTCGCGTGGCGAGCTCCCGCCGATGGTGCGGCCATCACGCGTGAACGTCATCTGGGCCACGATCGGCAAATCCGAAACCTCTCGAGCTGCCAGGATGGCCTCGGTCATTTCCGCCAGAGAGGGGATGGTCTCGATGATGAGAAGATCGACGCCTCCCTCGAGAAGTGCCGCTATTTGCTCGCGAAATGCGGCGCGAACTTGGTCCGGGTTCGCGGTTCCGATCGGTGGGAGAGTGCGACCGGTCGGTCCAACAGAACCGGCAACCAGAACCGGTTGTCCCGATATTTCGCGCGCCTCACGCGAGTTTCGAGCAGCTTTTCGGTTGATCTCGCGCACGTGGGCGGAGAGTCCGAACTGCTCGAGCTTGAATCGGTTGGCTCCGAAGGAGTTGGTTTCGATGACCTCGGACCCGGCGGCAATGTACTCCCGGTGAATATCGACGACCAACGCGGGATGACTGAGGTTAACTTCATCGAAACACGTGTCGAAGGGGATGCCGCGCTCGTAGAGGAGCGTTCCCATGGCGCCGTCACACAGGATGACGCCACGTCCCAGGCGATCGAGGAACGGATTTGCCATGAGTTCTATCCAATCCAGGACTCGCGGGCTCTTGAAATCGCGTGATTACTCACGAGAATTGTAGCATCGTAAATCTTCAGTCGAATTCGCATCTCAATTGCGTTTCAAAATGGGATCGTCGGATTGCGCTCCGAACGTGAATTGGGTATGGTGTCTATATACAATCCAATCAGCAGCGGACCGGAGCGCATGCCACTCTCAACTATGTCTCTTTTTGCTCCACAACCGCGACGCAGTGCGTACGTTTAAGGGTTAGGGTACGGAGGACCTCGCATGAGTGGCTATGTGGCTGTTCCAGTTGACGAGGCCACTTGGGTAAGCCGAGCGAAAGAAGGTGACCAGGCAGCGTTCGAAATCATATTCCAGCGCTACGAGCGACAGATCTACGGGTTCATTTATCGCATGATGGGGAATCCGGAAGACGCGAATGATCTGACGCAAGAATGCTTCATTCGAGCTTACAAAGCGCTCCCGCAGACGTCGCTGGATTTGAACGTGTCGGCCTGGCTACATCGAATTGCTTCCAACGCATGTCTTGATGTCCTCCGCCGCCGTCAGCGCATTCGCTGGCTGCCCTGGGAATCGCATAAGCATGAGCACTTGCTGCACGGCAAGCCTCTGGACGATCCAGAGCGCAATGCCATCAGCAACGAGACCCAGGTCATTGTCCAGGGTGTGCTGAACCTCATGAGTCCACGCAACCGCATGGCCCTCGTTTTGCGCGAATACGAGGGGATGTCTTGCGAAGACATCGGCGAGATCATGGGGCTGTCACGTTCCGCGGTAAAGTCCGTCCTTTTCAGGGGCCGTGAAGAGTTCCGAAAAGTGTATCGGACCATGGAGGATGACGAGTCGGCATGTTCCGGCGAGAATGTGAGTCTATCCGACCACTGATCTCGGCTTTTTTCGATGGGGACCTTACCCCGTCGGAAAGCACCATCCTTCACAAACACCTTGCGGACTGCACGGAATGTCGGGCGATCGTTGATGAATATCAGCGCATCCGCTCGGATATTCGGGAATTGCCGCAGAACACTCCCCCCGACAACCTCGCCAACACCGTTTGGTCCGAAACGGTCAAGCGTCCGCGGCCGACCGGTATACGCCGGTTCTTTGGCGCGACGACTGCTAAGGTCGGCTTGTCGACGGTGGCTGCCCTGGCTATCCTGGCGGTCATCAGTGCATTCCTCGTCGTTCGAGGCTACAACCAGGGTATAACCCCATCGATCGCAAGCTCCGAGCCCACCACCTCTCAAAATTGGCCGGTCTACCAGCCCGTCAAGATCGTGTTCAACAAGCCGATGAACCATCAGTCCGTGGAAGACAATCTGCAGATCTGGCCGCCCGGCGAGCGCGATCGCATCCCGATGAGCTGGCAAGGAAACACATTGGTATTGGGATCAAGCTCATCACAAAGCACGCTTTTTCTGCCTGATACGGCCTATCAAGTCGTGGTTTTAGGGACGGCGCAGGATGCCTATGGGCATGCTCTTGGCCAGACCTGGTCGATTTCGTTCACCACCAGTACGGTGGCACAGAGCCAGACTCCCACTCCAACGGCAACCTCGACGGAGAATCCGACGACACAGCCGACGCATGAACCTGCAATCGCCGCTGTCTCTCCGACCCCGACCAAGACTTCGAATGACGGCGCGCAATCGACAGCCACTTCTGGAGGCACCGGGAGCGATCAGGGCTCGACTGGACAAGCGACGCCAACCGCTCCGGCATCCACTCCGACGGCAACTCAGAGCACTGCTCCGACACCGACAGCCACGCCAACCAAGACTGCGACCGCGACAAGCACCGCCACGACGCAGCCTACGCCGACTGTCACACCGCCGCCTGCGACGCCCACGGTAGCCAGCACTCCAACTGAGACTCCTGCAACACCGGTTGCAACGCCTGCGGCAACGCCTACCGAAACCCAAGTCGCGGACGCATCGCCCACGGCCGACGTCATCGCGGTAAACGGAGCATTTGGAAGCGTCTATTGGGCTCACCAGGACGTTCAGAATAAACTGGGTGCGCCGACCGATGTCGAGGCCGCCATGAACGCCTCGGAGCTCGGGTTCCAACGCGGCACTATGTATGAGCGCTACGACACGGGCGAGATTTACGTGTTCTTCTCCAGCAATCAGTGGAGCCCTGCCGTCGACAACTGGACGCCCGCGGATGGCGAAGGCGGCGGAGCCGGGCCCGACGCTGGGTTGTGGATTCCGAAGAAAGCGTTCTGGAAGGTCTGGAGCAGCGATCCAAATCGTGCGGCCACCATTGGGTACGCCGTGGATCAAGACGCTCACTTGATGGACAATGGTGGCGGCAGTGTCCAGCCGTTCGCCCACGGCATCATGCTCTACAGCGATCAGGGCTTTGTCTACGTCGTATATGACGACGGCACCTGGGCGCTCTACCCGGACACGTCGGGACACGGCGACCTGCTGACCCCGACACCGATACCCGATTCAACCGGAACGCCGGCAACCGCCACGCCGACTGACACGCCCACCGATACAACTGGCGCATCGCAGCCATAAAGCGCGGACTCTTGCTAACCTGAGCTTCACGTCGCGGAGCACTCACCCGACATCAGAGATTGCCGAAGATCACGGCGAGCACATCGTAGATTACGTGCGTCACCATCGACGCCGTCGTGTTCACGCGTTTGCGCTCCAGACCAAGTAGGACGCCGACGAGGAAGATGCCAACTATCGTGAAGCTGATGCCATATTGGATGTGCAATGACGCGAATACGATCGACGTGAACACGATCCCATAACGCGGCTGAATCGCCCCACGAAACAGGATCTCCTCCCCCGCCCCCGCGGATATACCAAGCAAGACCGCGCCGCCGATCGATGATAGGTTCGCCGTCATGTTGGTTAGGTTGTTCGAGATCTGCTTGTCGAGGTTCGGTTCAAGATAGTAGGTGAGGATTCCGGTGATGAACGTCACCGTGAACAGGACCACGACCATCGCGACGGCGCGGCCCAACTGTTGGCGGGTGAGCGATTTGAGCCCCAGGCGATCAGTCGCGTCGCGAAAACGCCGGTTCATCAAGAAGCCAACACCGAAGTATGCGATGAAGATCAGGGCAACAGCTTGGGATACGAGCTCGGTGCCGCTCACCGATCCGATATCGAGGTTGGCATCGGACCTCAACGAGATCCCGCCCGAATAAACAGCCGTTGCAAGCAGGGTTGAGAGGCCGATCATGTCGGCGGGTGACGCTGGATCGAACGGCATGAACCGCGAGAGGAACCTGCGCACCGGGGGGATCAAGGGGATTCCGATTGCCATACCAGTCGCGGCACCGATGACGTTGTTGGACGCGATCGATCCGCGATCGCCGTTGAGATTGACGACCATCGACGTCACGGCCACGAGAATGGTAATTCCACTGACCAAACCAGCTACGATGAGGAGTGCCACCCGGAGCTCTTTGATGCGCTCTGCCGCGTGTGCCCAAGCCGACACACCGGCGACAATCGCAACCAGAAACGCGAACTCTAGAACTACGGCCAATCAAGCTGCCCTTCAAGCGGTGGTCCGAGTGCGGGACCACGGCTGATTATAGACCGATGTCGTCCATGCCCCGTGTTACACTCAGTCGGCAGCGGCATACACATCTACGGGGGGAAAGAATGGCCCAGCGAAGAGGCGGACTTGGACGTGGGCTTGATGCGCTGATTCAGTCCCATTCCGATGTGGCTGGAGGTGTGCAGGAACTCGACATCGACGCCGTTACCCCCAACCCCTTTCAACCACGCGAAACATTTGACTCTTCAGCGCTCGAGGAACTGGCCGGGTCGATTCGTGAGCACGGCATCTTGCAGCCCATCATCGTCTCACGAGCCTCGAATGACGCTCCATACCAAATCGTGGCAGGTGAGCGGCGCTGGCGTGCGGCCAGAACGGCGGGACTTCGAACCGTCCCAGCCATCATTCGCGATTCGAGCCCGCGCGAAATGCTGGAGATGGCGCTCATCGAGAACGTTCAGCGAGCCGACCTCTCCGTCATCGAAGAAGCGAGCGCCTATCGGCAGCTGACAGACGAGTTTGGGCTGACCCAGGCAGAAGTCGCCAATCGCGTCGGCAAGAGTCGCGTCGCCGTAACCAACGCGCTCCGCATCCTGCAGGCGCCTGACGAAATCAAGGTGGCTGTCCTATCGCGCAAGATCAGCGAGGGACATGCGAGAGCACTGCTCGGTCTTGAGCTCAAGGTCGATCAGCTTGCGGCATTGCAGGTCGTGACGACGCGTGGTCTGAACGTGCGTCAGACGGAGCTCCTCGTTCGACAGTGGCATTCAGCGCGACCGTCACCGTCACCCACGAAGGCAAACCCGGACCCGGTCGATCAGCACGTCGTGGATCGATTTCGTACCGCGCTGGGAACCAAGGTCGAGCTCCAGCATGGTCGCAAGGGCGGCCGGATTGTGATCCACTACTACTCCGACGAGGAGTTAGACGGTCTCTACAAGCGCATCGTCGGCGAGGACGATCTGTAGCCCGCCCACTCTAGCCCCAGTTCGAAATCTTCTCCGCCAGCACGCGCGGCAATTCGCCAATCGCGATTCTCTGCTGCGCCATCGTCTCCCGCTCTCGAATCGTCACGGCATGATCCTCGAGCGTCTCATAGTCGATTGTCACGCAGAATGGGGTACCGATTTCGTCCTGCCGGCGATAGCGACGGCCGATGCTCTGCGTCTCGTCATATTCGACTGAAAACGACTTGCGCAGCAGCGCCTGAATCTCACCCGCTTTTTCAACCAGCTCCGGCTTGCGCATCAATGGCAGCACTGCGACCTGGTAAGGCGCGATTTTCGGGTGCAACCGAAGCACGACCCGGGTGTAGGCCTTGCCGTTGACGTCCTCAGTCTCCTCTTCGTCATAGGCATCCAGGAGCAGTGTGAGCAGCAGTCGTTCAACGCCCATGGCCGGCTCGATGACATGAGGCGTAAAGCGCTCGCCCGATTGCTGATCGAAGTAGCTTAGATCGACGCCGCTGAACTCTGTGTGGTGACTCAGATCAAAGTCAGTGCGATAGGCCAGACCGCAGAGTTCCTTCCAGCCGAATGGGAACTGGTACTCGTAATCGACCGTCCGCTTCGAGTAATGCGACATCTCCTCTTCGCTGTGCTCTCGCGTGCGGACACGATCTGGCTTCAGCCCGATGGTGCGATAGAACTCGTCGATCAACTGCAACCATAGGTCGAAGTTGGATTCCCAATCGTTCTCGCGGAAGAAGTATTCGATCTCCATGATCTCGAACTCGAGCAATCGGAAGATGAAGTTGCCCGGAGTGATCTCGTTGCGAAACGCCTTACCGACCTGCGCGATGCCCAACGGGATCTTGGCGCGGCTCGTCTGCAAGACGCTGCGGTAGTCGAGGAAGATGGCCTGTGCGGTCTCCGGGCGAAGGTAGACCCGTGTTCCGGACTCTTCAACGGGCCCCAGAACCGTCTGGAACATGAGGTTGAACTGCCGCACTTCGGTCCAATCGCGCACCCCACAAAATGGACAAGCGATGTTGCTGGACTTGATGATCTCCGTCAGTTCAGCCGGTGTTTGTCCCTCGACGGAGCGGCCAAGCTTTTCCTCGATGAGCGAATCGGCCCGATATCGAGAGTGACAGTTGCGGCAGTCGACTAATGGATCGTGGAACTCCTGAACATGCCCGGATGCCTCCCAGGTACGTGGGTGCAGGATGATTCCCCCGTCAATGCCGACGATGTCTTCGCGGCCATGCACGAAGAATTCCCACCACGCGTTCTTGATGTTGCGCTTGAGCTCGACGCCAAGTGGGCCGAAATCCCACGTATTTGCCAGGCCACCATAGATCTCGCTACCAGGAAAGACAAAGCCCCTCCGACGGGCCAACGAAACAATCTTCTCCATGGTGACGATTGACTTCTGAGATTCGCTCATGGCCTGTTTGCCTCCAGCTCGAGATTCTGGTCATACTCGCAAAGACCCCTCGCCGCGGAAGAGACGAGGGGTGACGTCTATCTATTCGCGATGAGGTGAGTGGAAAGCCTCAGACATGTCGTACGCCTGAACAACGACGATCCGCTACTCTTCTCCACTCGAATCGTAGCATGCACTCCCATTGCCGACGAGGACGGCGGTCTTCTGAGCGGGCGCGATCTGAGTCGCCAACTGCTGGTAGACCTGGGTGGTCGAGATCGACATGTGTCCCAGGATGCGCTGAATGTCTCGCAGCTCCTGGCCGTCATATAGTGCGTGCGCCGCAAACGTGTGTCGAATCGTATGCGGTGTAATGTCCCCAACATTGGCCGCCTCAGCGTGTGCCTTGAGGATTAGCCAGAAGCCCTGCCGGGTGAGACGCGAACCACGGTGGTTGAGGAAGACCGCCGACTCTTCGCCATCCTGTCGAAGGAGTGGTCTTCCCGTCTCCAGGTACGTGTTCAGCGCTTGTGTCGCCGAGTCAGACAGCGGAACCGTCCTGCTGCGATCCGGCTTCTTACCGCATGACAGTTCTTTGGAACTCAGATCGATGTCGAATGTGTCAAGGGATGTCAACTCACTGACGCGCATGCCGGTGGCATACAACGTTTCGAGCATCGCGCAGTCGCGCAGGCCCTCTGGAGTTCGCTCTGACGAGGCATGAGCCAGCAATGCATTCATCTCGTCGTGTGTGATTGCTCGGGGGACGAACTTGTCAACGCGCGGGGACGGGAGCGACGCCGACGGGTCGTGGCGCAAGAGCTGTTCGTCGATCAGAAAATGGCAAAACGAGCGAACCGCAGCCACTTTTCGGGCCACGGTTGAATTGGCATAACGACGTTCGCGGAGGAACAGGACGAATCCGGTCAAATGGCTGTCAGTCAGCTCCGGCCACGACCTGAGCGAGTACGTAGATTGCAGAAAATCGGTGAACTGACCAAGATCGTTGCGGTATGCCGACACCGTATTTGGAGAGAAGCCCTTGTCACCCTCGAGCCCTTCCAAGAAACGCCCGATGAGTTCCTCCATGTATTCGCCCCTCCATCCCAACGAGCGCTCTCAGCTGTCGTCATACCGACCGTCGGGGCACACGTGTCGCGCCAATCACCGACTGGTTCAGAATGTTCGACACACGCTCAATCGCAAGACTTTCGACGTCTCCGCCAGCCAGACGCCACTGCTAATGCCAGTTCATTCGTACGCCGGATTGTAACACTATAGCAGGTCCGCCAGCGGAGTGTATGTCAACCCGAAGGCATCCGCAACAGACTGATATGTGATTTTTCCGCGGTAAACGTTGACCCCTTTCGCCAGCGCGGCATCGCTGCTGACCGCCTTCTGCAGCCCCTGATCGGCAAGCTTCAATCCATACGGAAGCGTCACATTGCTCAGCGCGAGCGTGCTTGTTCGCGGCACGGCACCGGGCATGTTGGTGACACCATAATGGACCACACCGTCAACCTCGAATGTCGGGTCGCTGTGTTTGGTCGGTTTCATCGTCTCAATGCAACCGCCCTGATCGATGGCGACGTCGACGATGACCGAACCGGTCCGCATGCGGAGGACCATCTCCTCAGTGACAAGCTTCGGGGCTTTGGCGCCTGGAATCAGGACTGCTCCGACGACGAGATCGGCGTCGGCCACGGCATCCGACACATTGCGACGATTGGATGCCAGCGTCGTCAGTCGACCATGCAGCACATGCTCGAGAAAGCGCAGACGGTCAACGTTGAGATCGATGATCGTGACCTCGGCACCCATGCCAAGCGCGATCTGAGCGGCGTTCGTGCCGACGATGCCACCGCCGATGACCACGACCTTCGCGGGTGGAACGCCAACCACGCCACCAAGGAGCAGGCCGCGACCGCCATAGGTCTTCATCAGGTACTGAGCGCCGACCTGGATCGACATGCGGCCGGCGACCTCGCTCATCGGCGCCAGCAGCGGCAATGAACGATCAGCAGGCTGCACCGTTTCGTATGCAACGGCGGCAACGCCCTGGTTCACCAACGCTTGGGTGAGTTCAGCTTCGGCCGCGAGATGCAGATAGGTGTAGAGAATCTGGTCGTTGCGCAGCAATGGATACTCACTGGCAATCGGCTCCTTGACCTTGATGATCATCTCAGCGCGCGCGAAGACTTCTTCGTGGGTGTCGATGATCGTTGCCCCTGCGTCCGCGTATTCCTCGTCAGCGAAGCCACTCCCGACTCCCGCGGAACGCTCCACGATCACCTCATGACCGTGATGAACATACTCCGCCACACCACCGGGTGTGGTGGAAACACGATTCTCGTTGTCCTTGATCTCTTTCGGCACACCGATGAGCATGAGCGTGTACAACCCTCCGCTACTTCGCCTTCCCCACAGTAGTTGTCGCGAGAAAAGCCGCCCACGTACCGGCCGAGCGAACGGCCGGAACATTCTAACATGTCCATATGATGTACTAGGTCGTCGGGCTGATAGTACTATTTCAGTCCTGGGACCCGAAACTTAATTGACGTGTCATAAAGCAGGTAAGTACGATTAGGTCCGGCTCGCTGCGATCGCGTTCACAACACGCGCCGCGGTTTGAATTTTATGGGTAACTGAGGCCGACATTTGAGCGACGCACTCTACATCATCCCGATTCTGGCAATCCTCATCCTCATTCACGAAGTTGGTCACTTCGTTTCAGCAAAGGCCTTCGGCATTCGTGTCGAAGAGTTTGGCATTGGAATCCCGCCGCGAATCTGGGGCAAGAAGCGGGGCGACGTACTCTGGTCGATCAACCTTCTTCCCATTGGCGGATTCGTCCGCGTCCTCGGTGAAGACGGCAAATCCTTCGCTCCGGACAGTATGCAATCGAAAACGAAGCTGCAGCGCGCCGTCTTCCTGGCGGCCGGTTCGATGATGAACTTCCTACTGGCGATCGTCTTGATGATCGTGCTTGTGGGCACACGTGGCGAAACGACGAATCGCGCCTATGTGACGGGCGTTCAGGACAACTCTCCGGCCGCTCAAACGCAAATGCAGGCCGGAGACCAGATCGTGTCGATCGACGGTACATCGATCTCATCAGTCTCGCAGGTCATCAATCAGATCAACGGCAAACTTGGCGAGCCCGTGCAGATGGTCTTGCAGCGTGGGGACCAGCGCATCGTCTCCACGGTCACACCACGTGTGAACCCGCCTGCCGGTCAAGGCAAAGTCGGCATCCTGCTGGACGACACGCAGGTTGCAACGATCAAGGTCGCGTCTGTTGATACGGGGTCGGCTGCGGCAAGTGCGGGTCTGCAATCGGGAGATGTGATCAAGTCGATCGCGGGCATTCGGATCAGTGACGCGATCAGCTACCACTACGCCATTGCAAATCACGCTGGACAAACCATCCCGATCGTCGTCTCTCGTGGTGGCAGTGACGTGACCCTGCAATACAACGTTCCAAACGTGCCAAGCGAGGAGCAGCTACAAACCGGAATCAGCGCCAATCAAGACTTCGTTATGACGTCAGTGGCGTGGTGGAAGATCGTGCCACTCGGGATCAAGCAAACGTTCACGACCTTGAATCAAATGTTCCACGGTCTTGTTCTACTGGTACGTGGCCAGGTTCCCGTTCAGGGCATCGCCGGCCCAATTGGCATGGGGCAGCTCACATCCGAGGTGATCCACGCCAGCAGTGCCCCGGTCTGGGCCACGCTGACGAACATCATGATTCTTCTATCGCTCAATCTCGCGGTGCTGAACTTGCTTCCGTTTCCCGCGTTGGACGGCGGGCGATTGTTGTTCGTGCTCATCGAGAGCGTGCGAGGGAAGCGGGTTCCACCGGAAAAAGAGGGCATGGTTCACTTCGTGGGGCTGGTAATATTGCTCGTCTTCATGTTGGTGGTTGCCTTCGCGGATGTCAACCGCATCGTGAGCGGTCAATCCTTCCTCCATTAGGTCGGTGTTGAGTCGATCGTGATCCACGACGCCACCACTTGGCAATCTTTTCGTTTCGTTCTAGGCTTCACAGTGAAATTCGCAGCCCGACGTAGGAGGTTATCCCCGAATGGTTGCATCGCGTCGCAAAACTCGAGCAATTCACGTTGGCAATGTTCAGATCGGCGGCGGCGCACCCATCGTCGTTCAATCGATGGCCACCGCGGACACACGTGATCCAAAAGCGACCCTGGCACAAGTTCAAGAATTGGCTGATGCCGGTTGCGAAATCGTGCGCATCGCGGTTCCAGACCGCGTCGCTGCCGCGGCATTGCCCGACATCGTCCCGTTCGCTGCCGTCCCACTGATTGCGGACATCCACTTTGAGCACACTCTTGCACTCAAGGCAATCGACGCGGGAATTCATGGCCTGCGCCTGAATCCCGGCAATATCCGCAAGCCTGAAGACGTGCGCGAGGTCGTCCGCAAGGCAAAAGAGCGTAGTATCCCGATTCGCATCGGCGTCAACTTCGGCTCGGTTCCCCCGATGTCGAAGGACTTCGTCGATGAGATGGCACAAAGCAATGCGACCCAAATCGAGCTGGTCTCCGAGCATATGGTTCGCACGGCGCTCGGTCACATCAAGATCCTCGAGGATCTCGACTTTGGCGATATCAAGATCTCGCTGAAGGCGTTTGAAGTCCCGATTATGCTCGAGGCCTATCGTCGCATGGCCAAGCTGAACGATTACCCTCTTCACCTCGGAGTCACCGAGGCGGGAACGCCGAAGTCCGGTTCTATCCGCTCGGCGATCGGCATCGGAACGTTGCTCGAAGAGGGCATCGGCGACACCATCCGTGTGTCGCTGACCACCGATCCCGTCGAAGAAGTCTACGTCGGGTTCGAGATTCTCAAGACTCTCGGACTACGCCAGCGCGGAGCGACATTGGTTGCCTGCCCCACCTGCGGACGGGTCGAGGTCGATCTCTTCAAATTAGCCAACGAGGTTGACGACTATCTCAAGACTATCAGTTCACCGATCAAGGTGGCGGTCATGGGATGCGTGGTCAATGGCCCGGGAGAGGCGCGCGATTCCGACGTTGGTGTAGCTGCCGGGCGTGGCAAGGGCGTCATCTTCCGCAAGGGCAAGATCGTACGCAAGGTTGAAGAGAACGAAATCGTCTCGGCGCTGAAGGAAGAGATCAATCAGATCATCGAGGAGCGGAAGGTACCCGTCTGATCTCGTAGCGTCACAATCCGGGTCATTCGGCCGGGCAGGAGCGCAACGCTCCTGCCCGTTCTTTGTCCCCCAACGTACAATCAGCGATCGAAGACGGACGTTGGAATTCAAGGACGCAGGTGAATTGATGAGCGACCATTTCCTGGACATCTCAGTAGAGCTGATTCCTGGAATGCCGGTCTGGCCCGGCGACGATGAGGTTGCGACGCATCCAGCTTCTCGCATCGCCACAGGTGACCACTCCAACGTCACCAACCTGCGGCACACGTCTCATACGGGCACGCATCTCGACGCCCCCTGGCACTTCATCGACGAAGGCAAGAAACTCGACACCATCCTGCTCGACCGTCTCATCGGAGAATGCGTCGTGCGCGACTTCACGTCTTTGGAGGCAAACATCGAGGCAACGGACCTCGAGGCTGCGGGTATCCCGGATGCGACGACGCGGCTTTTGCTGCGTACCAGGAACTCCGCGCTGTGGCAGAAATCCACGCACCCGTTCAACACGGAATTCATCGGGGTCAACCCGTCCGGCGCGCGCTGGCTCGTCGGTCATGGAATCGACCTGATCGGAATCGACTACCTGTCGATCGAGCCATTTGCGGGCGACGGCGAAACCCATCTGATTTTGCTCGGTGCCGAGATGGTGATCGTGGAAGGGCTCGACCTGAGGTACGTCGAGCCTGGGATGTATCGACTGATCTGCTTGCCACTTCGCCTCGGTCAGATGGATGGCGCCCCGTGCCGTGTCGTGCTCGAACGAGAGACCTCGACGAAATGAACGCACCTCGAGTCGCAGCGATCGGACTGGCATCTTGGGATCGGTTTGTCGTTACCGACTTCTACCCTCCCGCTGGTTCTTACGCCATCGTGCGTCAAACACTCGAGCAATCCGGCGGCACAACTGCGAATACCGCGCACGCGCTGGCCAAGCTTGGGGCGTCAGTCTCGCTCGCGGCCATGGTCGGCAACGACGATGAAGGACGAGAACTGTGCAACGTTCTCGAATCCGCAGGTTGCGATTGTCGTTACGTCAAGGTGCGAACTGGGGAGAAATCGGACTCTGCGATCATCGTCGTTTCCGGCGGAGAAGACACCGTTGATCGCACCATCTACTGGCATCAGGGCGCCCGGCTCAAGCACGGAGATGCGCTGCCACTCAACGAGCTATTCAGCTACGACCTGGTCTATCTCGACGTCGATGACCCACGTCTGCGCCGCTTCATCGTCGACCTGCCAATCCATGTCTCGCCTCGCACGTTGATTCTGGGATCCTTGGTCTATCTGGTTGAGGTCTCACCAGAGGAGGGGCTCGACGTAGCACTTCGCCACGACTATCTGTGCGGGAATCAGCGCGAGTTGTGCTACTTGACCGGCGACACAGACCCCTATGAGGCGGTGCGTCGCTTCCAGTCGAAGATGAGCCATGCGGACACACGCATGATCGCCATCAGCATGGGGCCACGCGGATGCATCGTGGCAACCGAGGAGAAAATCGAGACAGTGCCTGCCTTCCACGTCGACGTGGTCGACTCGACTGGCGCGGGAGACGCGTTTGCGGCCGGCGTCGCGCTTGGAATCCTGGAACGGAAATCCTTGCGCGAGATCGGGTTGCTCGCCAATGCCATGGGAGGACTGAGCATTCGAGCGCTCGGAGCGCGAACCTCACTCCCGACTCGAGGTGAAGTCGACCGGTTGATTTCGGCCGTGACGTCGGATGTGAAATCCAACTCGTGATCGCAGTCGATCGCAATCGACTGGCGGAACTGGCGGCCGATTGCGGAATTCCGGCGGTTGGCGTCACGACCGCGGATGAGTTTGACGGACTCGGCGATCTGCTGACCAGGCGCATCGATGCCGGCCACCTCGGTGGGCTGGATTGGTTCACGGAAGAGCGCGCCCGCTTCTCGGCCGCGCCCCGCAATCTCCACGACTCCGCACGGTCGATCATCTCGGTCGCTGTTCCGTATCGACTGGCTGTTGTCAATCGGCCGGACGACGTGCCACGCGGTCGGATTGCGCGCTACGCCTGGGGGCACGACTACCATCGCACGCTCAAGTCGCGCATGAAAACTCTGCACCTCGCGCTCGAACGCGAACTCGGCAGGCCGATTGAAGCGCGCTTCCTGGTCGACACTGCCCGCATCGTCGATCGTGCCGTCGCCGCGCGATCGGGGCTGGGTTGGTACGGAAAGAACACCATGATCCTGGTGCGAGGACACGGTTCCTGGGTCATGCTGGGAGATTTGCTTGTCGACATCGATCTGACACCAGACGAGCCACTCAAGTCGAAATGTGGCCGTTGCAGTTTGTGCATCGATCGCTGTCCCACGGGTGCCATCAAACCCGGCTACGTCATCGAAACCCCCCGTTGCCTCTCGTTCCTGACAATCGAGCTACGCGGAGCGATACCACGCGATCTTCGACCGCTGATGGGAGATTGGGTATTCGGCTGCGACGAGTGTCAGGAGGTCTGCCCCTACACGGGAGCCGCTTCCACCGACGACGACGAAGCGTTTCGGCCACAGTCACTCGAGAATGCGTTCCCCTCGCTTCGCTGGCTGCTCACGATGACCGAAGCAGAATTTCGCGCCACCTATCGCGGCACGGCCGTACTTCGAGCGAAGCGCGCAGGACTTGCACGTAACGCCGCCATCGCACTCGGAAACACCGGGACGCTCGACGAATTGAGCTTGCTTGAGCAGGTGGTCTGCGAACACGACCTGGCTCTCGTTCGTGGTCACGCCGCCTGGGCTATGGCTCGCATCGACGCCAGTTCCGCACGTCCGTTCCTGCTGAAGCGCTTAACCCTGGAGCCCGAGCCATCGGTACACGACGAGATATCGTTCGCACTCAACATGCAGCCGCAATAGGGCGTCGTATACTGCCTGAGCGCGACTCATTGGGCGTGGTGACGCGTGGGTAAATCTCATCCGGTTGGATTCATCGGGGGATAGATGCTGCTGACCATCGACATCGGCAACACCAACGTCGTCGTCGGAATCTTCGAGGGAGAATCGCTGGTCGCATCCTGGCGCTTGGCTACGGAACGGGCTCGCATGCCCGACGAGTGGTGGTCCATCTTCTCCACTCTCGCCGCAACTGACGCCGTCGATCTCCGTGAACTTGACGGAGCAATTCTCTCGAGCGTTGTGCCACGCTTGACTCCCGCGTTCAGCGAGATGTTGCATGGTCGTCTGAACCGCGATCCAATCATCCTCAATTCGACGCTCGATTTTGGCATCAAGATACTAATCGACAACCCAACTGAAGTCGGCGCGGACCGTCTGGCAAACACAGTGGCCGCCTTTGCACGCCATGGCGGCCCCGCGGTCGTGGTCGACTTCGGGACGGGCACCAACTTCGATGTGGTTTCGGCTGACGGGGACTATGTCGGCGGCGCCATCGCTCCTGGAGTGGCGCTGGCGCTCGAAGCGCTCACCAGTCGAGCCGCGCGTCTTTCAGCGGTGGAACTGGCCGTGCCCGACCATGCTATCGGGCGCAACACGTTCGAGAGCGTGCAGTCGGGCACGGTGTTGGGCTATATCGGGCTCATCGAGGGCCTGTTGGCGCGCATCACGTCGGAGCTCGGCGCGCGTCCGTTCGTGATCGCCACTGGAGGACTCGGGGGTGTTATCGCCCCTCACACGGATGCGATCGACACGTATGAACCCGATCTCACATTGGTAGGTCTACGCATCATTTTCGAGCGAGTCAGCCGCTCACGCGCGAGCGACTGACCCATTCGATCGTTACCAGCGGGACGAGAGAAATCCGAGATTGGTGTCCGCGTTGAACGTCTTGGCCGCGGTCTCGAGTAGATCGACTGCTCCCATCGCGTCTCGAATATCGAGCATTTCGACTGGCGAGTGGGAATAGCGACGCGCGATGTTCACCACTCCGGTTGGAATGCCGTCGCGCACCAGATGCACGGCCGCGGCATCGGAGTTTCCGCCGATGAAGACCGCCTGCTGAACGGCTACGCCCGCTCTTTCGGCTGAATCAATCAGGAAGTCCCGCATCGCCGGGTTAGCCAGGAAGCCTCTGCCTCCACCACCGCTCGAAACCGGGATCACGGGGCCAAGTCCAATACGCATGCTCAGATCCCGATAGAAATCGACGTCGGGAGTGCCGCCCGAGGGAACGGTGTCGACCACGATGGCCGCCGTCGGATTGAGGCGGTGCGTCGCCATTTGAGCGCCACGCAGTCCAACCTCCTCTTGTACCGACACGACCAGGTGAATCGTGCAGCCCAGCGAAGCGCCGCGCAAACGTTGCGCGAGATGCACGAGGATGGCACAGCCGACCCGGTTGTCGAGCGCCTTGCCGGCCACGCGATCGCTGTTGGCGAGCTCAACCATCGGCTCGTCATAGGCGATGGCGTCGCCGACGCCGATACCGAGCGCACGGACGTCGTCGGCTGTTTCGAAGCCCATATCGATGTACAGTTCGCGCATGCCTGGCGCACGGCCCCGCTCTTCCGGCGTCTGGATATGTCCCGCTTTGACTCCCACGACGCCCCGATGCCCCCGAATGCGGATGTGTCGTCCGATGGTCAAGGTCTCGACGATGCCGCCCAAGCGCTCGAAGCGAATCATCCCGTTGGGCTCGATCGACTTGACGATTGCACCAATCTCATCCGAGTGGGCCGAGATCATCAGCGAGGGGCTTCCATCCGGTCCATTCACCGTGGCGAAGATGTTGCCGTAGCTATCGATCTCGAGCTGGTCACACAATGGGTCGAACAACTCTTTCAGCCGGGCCACCACCGCCTGTTCGTGACCCGCGACACCGTCGATGGCGGCAAGCTCTCCGAGAAGCTGCTTCAACCGCTCCGTCTCGTTCCTATCGTTGTTGGACAATCCCATTTCCCTTCCGTGCAGGTTGGCCACGAGAGCGCCGCACTGCCTCACTTGTCGACCTTAATAACGGGACTATAATACGAGAACACCAATTCGTTTCCCTTGGCGCCTCAAACAGGGCCATAGATTGGATCAGTGGAGTGATAGACGTTCGCTAGCCGGCCCCATCCATGGGGCTGGAAGCTTGCTCTATCGCTCATCTTGGTAGGTGGAGGAGAGCGGTGAATACCTTCCCCGTCGACAAACTCAGAAACGTTGGCCTGTTTTCCCACGGCAGTGCGGGCAAGACGTCTTTGACCGAAGCTCTTCTCTATTTGAGCCACAGCATCAGCCGCCTCGGACGGATTGAAGACGGCAATACTACTTCGGACTGGGACCCGGACGAGGTCAAACGCGGTATCTCCATCAGCGCCAGCGTCGCTCCGGTCGAGTGGAAACAGACCAAGATCAACATCATCGACGCCCCTGGCTACGCGGACTTTCTCGGCGAAGTGAAGGGCGCCATGCGCACCTGCGACGTGGCCCTGATCCTGTTGGATGCATCCGCGGGTGTTGAAGTTGGCACCGAACAGGCCTGGAAAGCGGCCGATGAAGTTGGCCGAGTCAAGGCATTGTTCATCAACAAGATGGATCGCGAAAACGCGAACTTCAACGCCACGTTCAGCGCGGCACGCGACACATTTGGTTCATCCGTCGTTCCCGTGTTCGTCCCGATCGGCGCCGAGAAGAGCTTCAGCGGCATCGTCGACGTCCTGGCGCGTAAGGCGTACCTCTTCGGCGACGGGAAGGACGGCGCCACGTCGGATGCGGACATCCCGGCAGAGATTGAGTCCACGGTTGAAGAACTCCGTACCCAGCTAGTCGAGTCGATCTGCGAGAGCGACGAAGACTTGATGATGCGCTACCTCGAAGACGAGCAAATTGGTGCCGAAGAGTTGCAGCAGGGACTGCGCACGGCCATGGCAAGCGGTCAGCTTGTCCCGGTTTTCGCGGGCTCCGCTACCATGTGTCGGGGTGTGACCCAGCTTCTGGATGCCATGGTCGCCTACTTCCCGAGTCCGAGCGGTACTGCGGCCAAAGATGCATCCGGCAAAGCAGTGGCACTCGAACCAAAGGCGAACGGACCTCTTGCCGCTCTTGTCTTCAAGACTGTCGCGGATCCATACGTCGGCAAGCTTTCCTACTTCCGCGTCTACTCGGGGACCGTCAAATCCGACAGCCACGCCTATGACATTCAGCAGGGCCACGAGGAGCGCATCGGACAACTCTACGTCGTGCGCGGCAAAGAGCAGATTGCCGTGCCCGAGATCCCGGCCGGGGATATCGGCGCCGTGGCCAAGCTGCAAACAGTGGCAACCGGCGACACTCTGTGCGACACGGCTAAGCCGCTCACACTCGATGGCATTGCGTTTCCGATGGCCGCCTTCTCCGCGGCTGTCTACCCGAAGACCAAGAGCGATCTCGATAAAATGGGAAGTGCAATCCAGCGGCTGCTGGAAGAGGATCCAACGCTCCACATACGACGCGACGAAGAGACCGGCGAGACGCTTGTGTCCGGCCTCGGTGAGTCGCATGTGCAAATCGGCCTCGAACGCATGGCGCGCAAATTCGGCGTGACTGTCGACACCGGCCTCCCAACCGTTGCGTACCGAGAGACGATCTCGATGCCGGTCAAAGGGGTCGAATACAAGCACAAGAAGCAGACCGGCGGTCACGGCCAGTATGGACACGTATTCCTGGATCTCGAGCCGCTCGAAGAGGGTGATTTCGAGTTCGCTGACAGGGTTGTCGGCGGTGTCGTGCCGAAAGGCTACATTGCGGCCGTGGAGAAAGGCGTGCGAGAGGCCCTCGATGAGGGCATCCTGGCTGGTTTTCCGGTCTCCAAACTGCGCGTGACACTCACGGATGGCTCATATCACAACGTCGACTCGTCCGAAATGGCGTTCAAGATCGCGGCTTCGCAGGCGTTCAAGAAGGGCGCCGCGGTCGCCAAACCGATCATTCTCGAGCCAATCATGCATCTCAAGGTGACAGTGCCTGAGGCCTACATGGGCGACGTCATGAGTGACTTGAACGGCAAGCGCGCGCATGTGCAGGGTATGGTCCCGGGCGACGAGGGCATGACCACCATCGAAGCGATCGCGCCTGAGGCTGAGATTCAGCGCTACGCGACCGACCTGCGTTCGATCACCCAGGGACGGGGGTCGTTCACGACCAGCTTCAGCCACTATCAGCCGGTGCCCGCGCATCTGACGGACACCATCATCGCCAGCGCTAAGGCGAAGGCGGAGGATCACGCCGGCGTTTGATCCCAGAGTAAGATGATCGATCGACCGGGCGAGACAGTCGCCCGGTCACTTTGTGCGTCCGTCACGGGAAGGTTAGGAGAGTCAACCCTTCCACGCTACCATCGTCGGAACAGCAGGCGTTATCACCAATCTAACGAATTTCGTCAGTGCACATGTGTCATTCTGAGCCTCAGCGAAGAATCTCTCATTAGGTGGCCCGGGACACCACGTCAAATACAGAGAGATCCTCTACCGCAATGGTCCGACCGACCCCTTCACTGGAGGGGAAGATCCATCAGGATGACAAGAGTGGGCAAACACGTGCTGTGAGGTACGGTTCCAAGCGCAACTTTGCCGCGCCGCGCCGAAGTCTCGCGCCACCTCAACCGAGTCGCGTGCGGTTCCCCAAACGAATTCGACGGTGTGTTCAATACCAAGGAGTTCCATTGACCGGTTCAACCAAGACATTCGACCTGACATTGGTCTTCGACGGCGGCTCGCTCGGTAACCCGGGAAAGGGTTACGGCAGCTTCCACCTTTCGGGGAGCGACGGCTATGAGATCCTCGAACGCCTCGAGTTCGGGGACCATGTCACCAACAACCAGGCGGAATACCGCACCTTCATCGCCGGAATAGAGGCCGCTCTGTCGCGTGCCGAATCGACGCAATCGAACACGATGAGCCAGTCGATCTCTGTCAAGACCGACAGCAAACTCGTCGTCGAGCAGGTTAACGGCCGCTGGAAAGTGAAGCACCCGGATCTCCAGCCGTTGTGCCGCCGAGCGCGCGAGCTACTGGCGCGATTTGGAAAGACCGATCTCACCTGGCATCCGCGCGCTGAGTCCGTCAAGCTGCTGGGACATTGACGTCGACAACACAGCTCTCTGGACTCAACTCGGATAACAGGCGAAACTAGTGAGGATGTTGACGCCGTTGCTCGGTCAGTCGCCGATGGCAACGGCTCGTTGGGTAAACCGAAGGTTATGGCTTGAACCGTCCGCCAATGAGAATGGCGCGGTCGGAGTGAGGAGCAGTTGATGAGCGCACGTCGCGCAGAAGTCGCCAACCCGTTTGCGGATCTTAGCCTGGAACACTTGCGACGTCGAACCAGCGCCAAGTGGAACTACTTCCCCGAAGATGTGCTGCCTCTGTGGGTGGCTGAGATGGATGCGATCATCGCCGAGCCGGTCGCGGCGGCGGTCAAGGAAGCGCTGGATCTGGGTGACACTGGCTACCCAATGGGGCGGTCCTATCCTGAGGCGTTGGCATCATTCGCCAGCGATCGCTGGGGCTGGTCGTTCGACCCAGCGGTGGCCGCATCAGTGCCCGATGTCATGTCCGGTGTCCGCGAGATCGTCCGCGCCGTCAGCAATGACTCAACGTCCGTCGTGCTGACGCCGCCGGTTTATCCTCCGTTCTATGGCGTGGCAAAGACGCTCGGTCTGCCGATTGTCCTTGCGCATCTTACCGCCGAGGGTCGAATCGATCCCGCCACTCTGGAAGCGGCATTTCGTGAGGCAACCTCAGGCGACGGCAATGCCGTCTTGCTTCTGTCGAACCCGCACAATCCAACCGGGACGGTCCACAGCCGCGAGGAACTGGAGGCGGTTGCCCGTTTATCTCGCCAATACGGCGTGCGAGTCGTCTCAGACGAGATCCACTCACCATTGATCATGCCGACCTCGACATATACACCATATCTGAGTGTGACTAACACCGCGCCGGATTTCGCCGTCGCATCAGCCTCCAAGGGCTGGAATCTGGCGGGTTTCAAGGCAGCTCTGGTCGTGCCAGGTAGCGAGGCGGCGAGCGACCTCGAGGCCCCAAGTTTTCGAGGGGCGGGTCACGCCGGTCATATCGGAATCATCGCGCACGCAACCGCCCTCAACGAAGCCCGCGATTGGCTGGACGCGGCGATCTCTGGGATCGATGAGAACCGACGCCTGCTCGGGGACCTTCTCGAAACCTACCTTCCGGATACGAAGTACCAGATGCCGGAGAGCACCTATCTTGCGTGGATTGATTGCAGTGCGCTCGGTTTGGGCGATGACCCGGCGGCCGTCTTCCTCGAGAAGAGCCGCGTGGCGCTCAATTCCGGCCTGACCTTCGGCGACGGCGGAGCGGGTCATGTTCGCCTGAACCTCGCGACCTCGCCCGAGATCCTGACCGAGGCGGTAACCCGCATGGGTGTAGTTCGAAGCTAATCCCGCACGACGCCGCCGAGCGGTGAACGCTCGACGGCGTCAGCAGATCGCCACGAGTGTCGCGGCGATCAAGTGGCTGTGTGAGCGCTCGGACCTCAACAACATTTGCTGGCTCATTTACCACTACAGAAGACGAAAAAGCATACGAACATCGTCGATTCTGTGTGGACTTGAGTACAGCAATGAGCGCGGAGATCGCGATTGCGACGGCCAGGGGCCTATGCTATACTCCGCACGTTAATTACCGGGCGGTTAGCTCAGTTGGTTAGAGCGCCACGTTGACATCGTGGAGGTCACTAGTTCGAGTCTAGTACCGCCCACCGAGCGAACAAAGCAGACGCACCGTCGGTGGCCATCGTGCCAACACCGGCGGTTTTTTGTATCGCATGACCTGATCGAAACGAGCAGCGGCGGGTGGCCAGGCCGAGACTGATCATCGACGGACATGAAGACATCTCGATGAACGCGTTGCCCGAAGGCCGCGATTACCTGACGTCTGCGCGCGCCATCCGCGAAACCGAACGCCTGGCGGGCTTCGAGAATCCCAATGGCGTGTGCATGTTGGGGCTTGAAGACTGGCTCAAAGGGCAACTTGGCATCGTTGTGACCACAATCGCCACCATACCCCGATCCCACGCAAATCCCGGCGAGCTTAGCTATCCGACCGTCGACGGAGCGCGGCAACAAGCGCTTGCCCACCTCGACGTTTATCAACGTTGGGAAGCGACGCATCCTCAGATCGAGATCGTGCGAGAGCGTATGACGCTCGACGCCATCGCCGCCGAGTGGCTCGACGACGTGCTTCCGCTTTCCGAACGTCGCGTCGGCTTTGTGCTACTCATGGAAAACGCCGATCCCATCCGCGACCCTGGCGAACTCGAGTTCTGGTTCGAGCGCGGCGTCCGCATGATCGGCCCTGCCTGGCATTCCAATCGATTCACGGGCGACACTAAGTCTGGAGATCCACTCACACGGCTCGGTCGAGACCTCCTGAAGGAAATGGGGAAACTCGGGTTCACCCTCGATCTCACGCATATGTCAGAAGCCGCCTGCCACGAAGCGTTGACGACCTATGACGGCACGGTCGTCGCATCCCATGCCCACGCGCGCCGCACCGTCGACTACGCTCGGCTCCTTTCGGACGACGTCATACGCGGGGTAGTGGACCATGACGGCATCGTTGGTGTGCTGCCGCTCAACTGGGCATTGGTTCCGAACTGGGGGCGTGGCAGCGACAAGTCATGCGTAACGCTCGATGCCGTCGTTGACGCCATCGACATCGTCTGTGATATCGTGGGTGACTCCGAACACGTTGGGATCGGCAGCGATTTCGACGGCGGTCAGGGCGCCGAGGGTGTACCTAGCGAACTCGACACGGTCGCAGACCTGTATTTGTTGGCCGATGCGCTGAGTCACCAAGGCTATAACCACGACGATGTCGAACGCATCATGTATGGCAACTGGTTGCGTCTCCTGCGAGCGCAATTCGGCGAATAGAACCCTTCCGAAATTGTCTTCGCTTTCTTTCCCAAGACGGCTGAAATCGATGCAACAGTCACGTGTCATTGACGCAGCGTGCTTCCAGCACTAAGATTCCACACATAACATCGATGCTGCGTTGACCGGGACGAGTATCCGAGTCGAGCCGCTAGAGATGTGGGGTCATCGGCTGAAAGCCCCACTCGAGCGCGGATCGGAGAAAACCACCCGCGAGCAGGCAGGCGAACGCGAGAGCCAGTAGCCGGTCCCGGGGGCTCCCGTTATAGAGCGCAATTGAGCGTCGCGGTTTGCATCGCGACGGAAATTGGGTGGAACCACGACAGGCCAGGCCTGCCGTCCCTATGGGCGGCGGGTTTTTGTTTTGCTCCGCGAGGGAGGCGTCGACATGACCGGTACTACCTGCGCCGTCCCTCTTCTCGGGGGGCGGCGAAAATGATGAGGCAAACCATCAACCGCAGAATGGAGACATGACATGTCACAAGTATCTGAAGAAATGGATATCCAACTCGACATCGCGGACCAAGACGAGCTCGAACTGGCCACGATGAGGCACTCCGCTGCTCATGTGATGGCGGAGGCCGTTCTAGGGATGTTCCCGGACGCAAAACTGGCGATCGGACCGGCTATCGAGAACGGGTTCTATTACGACTTCGACCTGCCGCGATCATTGACGCCTGAAGATCTCGAGGAGATCGAAGGGCGCATGCTCAAGATCAAGCAGGGAGCCTTCCCCTTCAAGCGCGACGAGCTCTCGCGTGAAGATGCGCTCGCTTATTTCGCGGATCAACCCTACAAAGTGGAGCTCATCAACGATCTGCCCGAAGACTCGGTCATCTCGCGCTACACGCAGGACACGTTCACGGATCTCTGCCGGGGCCCACACGTCGACAACTCATCTCAGATCGGGGACTTCAAGCTGTTGAACGTGGCTGGGGCTTATTGGCGCGGCGACGAGAAGCGCCCAATGCTGCAGCGCATTTACGGCACGTCCTGGCGTTCTCGTGAGGAACTGGACGCCTATCTCGAGCAACAAGAAGAGGCACGCAAGCGTGACCACCGCAAGCTCGGCCGTGAGCTCGGTCTCTTCGTGTTTGCCGAGGGAGTCGGCCCCGGTGTTCCTCTCTTCACACCAAAGGGCGAGATGCTGCGCCATCTTATGGAGGAGTACGTCCGGGAAACGGAGACGCGCTTCGGTTACGATCACGTCTGGACGGGTCATCTCGTGCGCGAGGACCTGTATCGCAAATCTGGACATTATGATAACTACGCGGACGTGATGTTCCCGCCCATGGTCGACGGCGACATGGTGTATCGCCTCAAGCCCATGAACTGCCCTTCGCACATGACGCTCTACAACGAAATGGGCATCCACTCCTATCGTGACTTGCCGATGCGCTTCGCGGAGATCGCCACACTCTACCGTTACGAGATCAGTGGCGCACTGTCGGGTCTGACGCGCGTGCGGGCGCTCACGCAGGACGACTGTCACGTCTTCTGTACGGAAGCGCAAATCCAGGAGGAATTCAGTCGCTGCCTCGGGCTGATCCGAGAAGTGCTGACGATGTACGGAATGACGGACTACCGCGTGCAGCTGTCACTGCCGGGCACGGAAGGCAAATACGTTCGCGACGACGAAAAGTGGTCCAAGGCGGTGTCGGCGCTCCGCGGAGCGTTAGACGCTGAGTGCGTAGCGTACGACGCCGTGGAGGGAGAAGCGGCCTTCTACGGCCCGAAGGCCGACTTCATGGCCAGAGACGCGCTCGGGCGCGAATGGCAGCTCTCGACGATCCAGGTCGACTTCATCCAACCGGCTCGTTTGGGATGCGAGTACATCGGCGAAGACGGTCAGCCGCACACGCCAGTGGTGATTCACAGAGCCGTGACGGGATCGACGGAGCGCTTCCTGGGTGTCCTCATCGAGCACTTCGCGGGCGTTTTCCCCGTCTGGCTCGCGCCGGTGCAGGCTGTGATCATTCCGATCGCCGACCGCCACAACGACTATGCCGAGCAAGTGCGCAAGACGCTCGAGGACGCAGGTATTCGCGTTGAGGTCGACGTGGCCAGCGATCGCATGCAGGCCAAGATCCGCCGGTCGCAGATGCAGCATGTCCCGTACATGCTGGTCGTTGGGGATAAAGAGTCCGAGAATCACGCGGTCGCGGTGCGCCTGCGCAGCAACGAGAATCTCGGCGCTGTGCCGTTGGACGATTTCGTCTCGATGGTGTCTCAGATCAGCAAGAGCAAGTCGATGGATCTGCAGGTTTAGCGGCAGCCGAAGAGGGCCCCCATCACCTGCCCTTCTCCCGTCCGAACGGGAGAAGGGGGACCATAGGGAACAGTTCCACCTTCACCAAATCGTCTCCCCTCTCCTGCTTGCGGGAGAGGGGTCGGGGGCGAGGGCCGTTCTGCAATAAAGGCTTTCGCCCGCCTACACCCACACCTCGTTCAGCACTCGAAGCCAGTTGTCGCGGCAGATCTTGGCGATGGACTCGTGGTCGTATCCGCGACGATCGAGCTCCTCGACGATGGCCCAATCGTGCGCGGCGTCCTTGAGGGATTCTGGGACGCCCGCTCCGTCGTAGTCGGATCCCAACGCGACGTGGTCGATGCCGACCAGGTTGACGATGTGGTCGATGTGATCGACCAGTACGCTCAACGCCACGTCTGAGCCCTTGCGCGCGCCTTCCACTAGAAAGCCGACGGCATAGTTGATACCCATCAAGCCGCCCTTTTCAGCAAGGGCCTTGATCTGCCGGTCGGTCAGGTTGCGCTCGTGATCGCAAATGGCACGCGCGTTGGAGTGGCTGGCGACAAACGGCTTCGCACTGGCATCGATGACGTCCCAGAAGCCCGGCTCGTTGAGATGCGAGACGTCGATCAGGATGCCCATTTCATTGCAGTGGCGTATCAGTTCTCGACCGAGGCCGGTCAATCCCTTTCCGTGGTTCTCCGGACCTACTCCCTCGGCAAAGATGGTGGGGCGACTCCAGACGAGCCCGAGCGAGCGCAACCCCATCTCGTATGAGAGACGCAGCACCACGAACTCCGGGTCGATTGCCTCTGCTCCCTCATAGTGCAAAATCGCGCCAAACACGCCCTCGTTCAAGCAGCGCACGAGCTGATCGTGCGATGTGATCATCTCCATCTGGCCGTCCGACGCCTCGACGGTGCGCTTCAGCAGATCCACGGCGCGCAACGTCTGGATCAGGGCGTGGGTCGGAAGAAACTCGTTGCGGATGAAGACGGCGCTGATCATGGCGCCGATGTTGCCCTTGCGAGCGCGTGGCAGGTCGACGTGTCCCTCGGAGGTCTCCTCGAGGAAGCTTCGACCAGTGTTGGTCAGCGAGAGCAGGTAGTCGGTGTGTCCGTCAATAATCGGAATCGATCGCAATGAATCTGCGGACATGTATCATCCCTTCCGTCAGCATCTAGACGTTGTGGGACGATCATCGACGTTGCCGCGCGTTTGGACAAGGGGCACGCTCAGCAGCGTCGCGCCTTTACTTGGGTTTTCGCGCAGTCAGATGCAGTCCAGAAGCCAGCGCAGGGCCTGAGTAAAGCCGGTCCTCAAGGTATTGCAGACGCCAGGTGAAGAGGAACACGCCGCGCGTAATGGCATCGACCGCGACCTGTGGGAGGACGCCATTCGTGCCGGATGCACGCTCTCGCTGCCAGTAGTCCACGATGTCGTGTACCTGCCCTGTGGGGTGAAAGCCAAAGTGGACCGACTCGACGGTGAAGCCCGCCTCCCAGACGGTCCGGATCACCACTTCGGAGGTGAAGCTGTTGACGTGACCGACGTGATCGCGCTTCCAGCGATGGATCGGGAGACGCTCGGAATGGCGCAGCGCATGATAGATGCTGCCCGGCTGCGCTTCCAACGGCACGAAGAAATGAAGAATACCGCCGCCGTCGAGCGTCCGGTACGCCTCCTGTATCAGACCGACGTAGTCCGGCACGTGCTCCATCAGATCGAAGAAAAGGACCGCTGAGAACGTGTCATCCTGGTACGGAAGACGGGCCGCGTCCAGGGCGACGTAGTCTGCCGAAGGATCCATCTCCTGCGCTTCGTGCAGCGCGACCAAACTCAGATCGCCACCGTGGATCGCGAGGTCCTGTCGTGCGCGGCTCATGGCGCGCAGATAGCGGCCCGCCCCACAACCCAACAAAAGAATTCGACCATACGTATCACCTAGCGCTTCGAGCGCATCGCGTAGCCGCAGACCGGCGAGACTTCGGTCGCCCGCGTCGACTTCGTCTCGCCCCTGGATCTTAGTGGGGTCCTCGATGTCGTAGTTGCCGAATTGCTTCATGAGTGGGACCGATAGTACTCAACCAACGGCGCAAGATCTGGCAGCAGCACGTCAGGCTGGATGTCGGAGGACTTCACTTCGTCCATGGTCGACACGCCGGTGAGCACCATGATGGTGATGAAATTCGCCCGCTTTCCGGCCAGGATGTCCGTATCGAGGCGATCGCCCAGCATGACGGTGTGTGCCGGCTCGGATCCCAGCAGAGCCGCGCCTTGCAGCAACATGCCGGTCGACGGCTTGCCAACGACGTCAGGTTCAACGCTCGTGGCTGCGACGAGTGCCGCCAGAATCGCACCGGCTCCCGGAATAAGTCCTTCTTCAGTCGGAAATGTCGTGTCGGCATTGGTGGCAACGAACGCGGCGCCACGTCGAATCGCAAGAGTCGCTATGCGCAATTTTTCGTAGGTCACGGCGAAATCGGCACCGCAAACCACCACCTGAGCGTCCTTGCCAGCCTGGACAAAATAGCCATCTCCGTATATCGCCGCCTCGAGGGCCGTCATGCCGAGGACATAGACGGTCGTCCCATGCGGATAGCGATCCTTTAGCCACGCCGCTGTTGCCTGTCCGGATGTCTGAATCCGGTCGGACGTCACCTCAACACCCATGGCGGCGAGTTTCTGCACGTATTGCTCGGGAAGTCGCGTTGAATTGTTCGTTGCTAACACGTATGGAAATCCTCGTTGGTTCAACACGTCCAGGAAGTCGTTCACGTGTGGCAGGACCGTATCGCCGCGATACAGCACCCCGTCCATGTCGATGGCGAAGGCCCGCACTCGTTCGAGCACGGACGCAAGCTCAGAATCGGTAGCGAGCGTAGCGTTCAACGTTCTCCCTTGTCTTTGCGTCATCCTGGTTGCCGCGGTCAGACGAAAACTGCGACGTTGGCGAGGATACCATAGCCCGGCGTCGGCCTGGGACTGAGCGGAGAGCGCCGAAACCCGTGCTATACTGCCCCAGCGAATTACACAGTTGAATGCGATTGGGAGGGGAAATCTTGTCTCAGGCAAACGGCAAACTGGACGCTGAAGCGGCACAGCGTATCCTCGATCAGATCAAAGAAGACGAGGTCGTCGACTTTCTTCGGCAGCTCGTCCGCATTCCATCCGTCAACCCACCGGGCGACGTGCGCGAGGCGATGAAGGTGTGCGCCGACAAACTGACCGCCGAGGGTTTCGACGTGAGCTTCATCACCGAAGAGGATTCCAAGCCCAACATGGTGGCCGAGTTCAAACGTGGAGACGGCCCAACGCTCCTCTTCAACGCGCACTTGGACGTCGTACCGACCGGTCAGGAGTCAGCCTGGTCCCACCCGCCATTCTCTGCCGACCTCGCCGACGGCAAGGTCTACGGCCGTGGAGCGGGCGACGACAAGGCCAGTGTGACCGCACAGGTCATGGGAGCCATTGCGGTCGCCCGATCAGGCGTACCAATCAATGGACGGCTGATCGTCAACGAGGTGGCCGACGAAGAGATCGGCGGCGCTCTCGGTGCTCAGCTCATCGCCAAATCGGAGACGATCAAACCGGATTTTGTGATCGTCGGCGAGCAGACGTTCAACCGCATCTGCATTGGCGAAAAGGGCGGCGCCGGAACCCGTGTGACTGTGCATGGCCGAGCCGCACACGGCGCGCTCCCCTGGGAGGGTGTCAACGCCATCGAGGGCATGGCCAAAGTCATCACGGCGCTGCAGACCGAGCTTTGGCCCATTCTGGAGCAGCGCACTCATCCGTACTTCCATCACTCCTCGGCGACCATCAGCATCATTGAGGGTGGAGTGAAGACAAACGTCGTCCCGGACCAATGCACGATCTTCGTTGATCGACGCATCATCCCCGGTGAAAAGCCGGAGGATGTCGTCAGCGAGATTCGCGAGGTCGCTGAGCGCGCGGTGAAGGACACGCCGGGAATGCGCGTTGAGGTCGACTTCGCCCACTTCGGTGGGCGCGAGGCAATCCTCAATGAGCCGGACAGCGAAATCGTGCAAGGCATGCTCCGAGCCAACGAGCTTCTCGGCTTCGACACCACGCTTGCGGGATTCAGCATGGGCACCGATGGCAGGCATTTCGCCGAGCGGGGCGTGCCGACCATCATCTACGGGCCTGGCGACCCGGCGCTGGCGCACCAACCGGACGAGTGGGTCGGTGTCGACGAAGTGATGGATGCCGCCAAGGCTTATGCATTGGCGGCGCTCTCGTTCCTCGGAAGCTAACACGACGCAGCATGGCCGCCGGTACCCAGAGGACGGCGGCCAGCCCTGTTCTTAGGCGCCCGTTTCGATCGCGGAAGCAACCTCACGTCTTCGTTGTCGACGAACCAGCGCCACCAACCCAGCGATTATTGCCATAGGCCAGAACCACCACAGGAAGACACCCACCTTGACCAGCGCGGTGAGCACGCCACCGGTGAAGTCCAGCGATGAATTCCAGGCATCCCGCACAGCCTTGCCAAGATCGAATCCGTTGGTGCTCTTCGGCTCGGCGGGCGCACCGACCGGGCTCAATGTGAGCGTGATGCGTGAGTAGTTGGATTTCTTGTCGAGATAGTTGATGCGTCCGGTCGTCTGCTCGATCTGGCCCTCGACCTTCGAGAGCTCCTCCTCGACCGTCAAGATGTCCTGAAGATCGGTCGCCTTGTCCATCAACACGGACAATCGCGACTGTGTCGCCTTCAAGTTCGTCAGCTGCGACTGAAGATCGACGTATTCGTCGGTGACGTCCTGGCTGCTGACCGATTCACTGACGACTTTTTGCACGCCCGACAGTGAGCGCAGATTCGTCACGACCTGATCGAACTGGTCAGACGGGACATCCAACGTCATGGTCGCGGACTGATTGTCACCGGCATACGACGTGGAGGACGCAAACACGACTCCGCCCACGCCATCGACCACCGAGCGAACGTTGGCGAGAATCGACTCCACGTCAGTCACCTGAAGTGACAGATCGGCGGTGCGGATGATTTTGCGGTCCCAGTTGCTGGTGGTGTCCGACGGCGAGCCCGAACTGGAGGCCGACGTCGCGGCGGCTATCGATTGCCCTCCAGAGGCAGTCGACGTCTGACCAACGAAAGATTGTGGCGCCGCAGCGCCGTCTGAATTCGATGTCTGCGCGCTCTTTGTGACGCCTCCGCCACAGGAGGCGAGCAGCCCAACCAGCGCCAACGACATCACCAACATTGTGACCAACCGGGTTCTTGGCCCCATCATGACCGCCTCCAACTCGCGTCAATCTCGAAATGTCGCGCGATCTCCAATGTTCTTTCTGTCCAGATGACGACGAACATGTTGAGTTTGTTCCACGCAGCAACGCATCGAATTCGGTCGGCAGGAGTCGATGGTCCAGAGGCAGGGCGTGTGCTAGGGTAGCCGGAGGCCGATAAAACGACGGGCGACGTCTCATGCTTGATGTGGCACGTAAAAACTGGCCGTCACGGTCTACGAAAGACGTTGAGCGACAGCCTGTCCTCGCGGATCCGTCACGGCCAGTCGGATGTATTCACGGAAGAAGACGCACGTATTGACCGACCAACCGGACACGAAAATCGAAGATCTGGTGCAGCTGTCGGAGCCGGCTTCGCTGGATCCGGCACCGACGCCGGACATCGACGAATTCGTCGACGAGAGAGGCGAAGGCAAACTTTCGGCGCTGAAAGCCACACTTCCCATCAGCTTTGCTCACTTCGCTCACGACTTGTATGGCTCGTTCACCGCGGTTCTGATCCCGCCGGTGCAGGATAAGCTCGGTGTGCCGCTGGCGGTGGCCTCGCTCATGGTTCCGGCGCAACAAATGCCCAGCGTGCTGCAGCCTTTCATCGGAGTCATCGCCGATCGCAAGGGCAAGAAGTGGTTCGTTGTCCTTGCTCCATCGATAGCGGCTATGTCGATATCGTCCATCGGCCTCGCACCTCACTTCGCGCTCGTCCTACTGCTCTTGTTCACAGCCGGGCTCGCATCAGCATCCTTTCATACACCCGCGGTCGCGCTTGCGGGCGAGCGAGGCGGATCGAAGACCGGCCTGTCGATGGCCTTCTTCCTGGCCGGGGGCGAACTGGCGCGAACGGTCGGACCGCTATTCATCACCGCTGCCATATCCTGGTTCACGCTCGAAGGATCGTGGGTGGTGATGGTCTTCGGGCTCATCGCGTCGGTCATCCTCGTCTTTACGTTGGACACCACTGAAAGCGATTCACGCCAGCGGGATAAGAAACGTGTTGCGGTAATTCCGTTGCTCAAATCCAAGCTGCGTTGGATCGCGGCGCTGCTCAGTTTCGTCGCGCTTTTTGGGCTTGGGGTCGTGCCATTTTCGATCTTTCTGGTGAAGATGCTCGAGTCAAAGGGTTACAGCAGTTGGTACGCGGGGCTGTCGCTGTCGGCGTTGTTCGGAGCGGGCGTGATCGGTGGATTCGTCGGAGGAATGCTGTCGGATCGCTTCGGCCGGCGTGTCGTCATGGTGCTGGTAACGCTCGGTGGCGTGCCGTTGCTCTATTTGTACCTGTTAGAAGACAACCACCGCTGGGCGGCCATACCGCTTCTGATCGCCGCTGGCATTCTCATGCGCTCGGCACGGCCCATTCAACTGGCCGTGATGCAAGACATGCTGCCAGAGGCTCGAGGTCCATCCTCCGGCGTGCTGCTGGCCTTTCAATTCGTGTCGCAGAGTGCCACGGCGTTCGGATTTGGTGCGCTGGCGGATGCAATCGGCATCGAGAAAGCCTTCTGGATCGTGCCAGCCTTCGCGCTGCTGGCGATTCCGATCGCTGCGTTTCTCCCAGGATCCGACAGGGAGACTGACGCGCAGGCTGCCTGAGGATAAGCGCCAACCAACGCCGACACGATACGCTGTGGTCAGGGGTCAGACGTCGACATTGACGATGCGACTAGGGGCGAGCGCGGTCTACGAGGGGTGTCCTGCCATTGACCATCGGTCGAGCGAGACCCAAGGTGATCGAAGGATGGGCAGCTATTTGCGGCCGAAGAGCTCGCTGAGGTGTGCGGCGATGTCGAAGACCAGAATGAAGAGAATTGGAATTCCCACCAGCACCAGCGGGATGATGATCAGTTTGATGATCTGTTCCAGCACATTCATCGATGGTTACCTTCCGGCCTTCCCTCAGCCTCGTTCTTACTCCCTAATCCAAGTATATGACAACGTGCGGATGAAGATCGTCGCCTGTTGACAGAGAAATGGCCCGGACGATTGCCCGGGCCATTGCAACTCTTACGCTACGACTTCAGCGCCACTCATCGCACCTCTGAAGACGAGAGAATCGTCTGGCGCAACCTCAACGGTCACTGTTTCACCGTCACGGATGGTGCCGTTCAAGATCTCCTTCGCAAGTCGATCGAGCAGCTCTCGCTGGATCACCCGCTTGAGCGGTCGTGCACCGAACACTGGGTCATAGCCTCGGCGAGCCAGTAGCTGCTTTGCCTGCGACACAACCTGCAACGTTATGTTCCGTTGCGCCAAGCGATCCCGCACGAATTCGAGCTGAATGTCGACGATCCGCTCCAAATCCTGCAACGTGAGAGCCTGGAAGATAACGATCTCATCGATGCGGTTCAAGAACTCAGGGCGGAAATGTGCCTGTAGCGCATCAAACACGCGCTGGCGCATGTCCCCTTCGGCGTTGCCTGCAGCGGCCTGGATGTAAGAGGACCCCAGATTGCTCGTCATGATGATGACCGAGTTGCGGAAATCGACCGTCCGCCCCTGTCCGTCGGTTAGACGCCCATCGTCGAGTACCTGCAGCAGAACGTTGAAGACCTCCGGATGCGCCTTTTCGATCTCGTCAAACAGGATCACCGCATAAGGACGACGTCGCACCGTTTCGGTCAACTGGCCACCTTCTTCGTAGCCAACATAACCTGGTGGCGCCCCAATCAATCTCGCGACTGTATGGCGCTCTTGGTACTCCGACATGTCGATGCGGATCATGGCATGTTCGTCGTCGAACAGGAACTCTGCTAGGGCTCGTGCAAGCTCCGTCTTGCCGACACCGGTTGGTCCGAGGAAGATGAAGCTACCCAGCGGTCGATTCGGATCCTGCAGCCCGGCGCGAGCTCGGCGAATTGCGTTGCTGACAGCCACGATGGCTTCGTTCTGCCCGACCACTCGCTGATGCAGGCGCTCCTCCATGTGGACCAGCTTTTCGATCTCGCCCTCTACCAGGCGCTTTACCGGGATGCCTGTCCACTTGCTCACGACCTCGGCGATGTCGTCGGCGTCGACTTCTTCCTTGAGCAGTTTGCTGGTCGATTGCGTCTCGCTGAGTCGGCGCTCTTCCTCTTTGAGCTGCTGCTCCTGCTGGACAAGCTTGCCGTATTGCAGTTCCGAGGCCCTACCGTAATCCGCGGCACGCTGAGCTTGCTCGATCTCGAGGCGAGTCTCCTCGATCAACGACTTCAACTCGCTCACGCGGCTGATGGCCCCGCGCTGCTGCTCCCACTGGGACTGCAGCGCGCCCTCTTGCTCGCGTACATTTGCAAGCTCGCGTTCAAGCTCCGAGAGTCGCTGACGCGATGCGTCGTCCTTCTCCTTGCGCAGCGCTTCTCGCTCGATCTCCAGCTGCATGCTGCGACGGTGGAGCTCGTCGAGCTCGACCGGCATGCTGGTGATCTCCATGCGCAGTCGCGCCGCCGCCTCATCGACCAGGTCGATCGCCTTATCGGGCAGGAATCGATTCGTGATGTAACGGTTCGAAAGTACCGCCGCCGCGACCAACGCCGAATCGATGATGCGCACCTTGTGGTGCAGCTCATAGCGCTCGCGAAGACCACGCAGAATGCTGATCGTGTCCTCGACTGTCGGCTCGCTGACCAATACCGGCTGGAAGCGGCGTTCGAGCGCGGCGTCCTTTTCGATGTGCTTGCGGTACTCGTCGAGTGTCGTCGCGCCGATGGCGTGCAGTTCACCACGCGCCAACATCGGCTTGAGCATGTTGGAGGCGTCCATGGCTCCTTCGGCCGCACCGGCCCCAACGACGGTATGCAACTCATCGATGAAGACGATGATCTGCCCTTCGGACTCCTGGATCTCTTTCAGAGCCGCCTTGAGACGCTCCTCGAACTCGCCGCGGAACTTTGCCCCCGCGACCATGGCGCCCAGGTCGAGCTGCATGATCAGCTTGTCTTGGAGCCCTTCGGGGACGTCCCCGCGAATGATGCGCTGCGCCAGCCCCTCGACGATGGCTGTCTTACCGACCCCCGGCTCTCCGATGAGAACAGGATTGTTCTTGGTACGGCGCGACAGCACCTGGATCACACGGCGAATCTCTTCGTCTCGTCCGATCACTGGGTCGAGCTTCCCCTTGCGAGCTTGCTCGGTGAGGTCGCGGCCGTACTTCTCCAGCGCGCTGTACGTCCCTTCGGGGTTCGGGCTCGTGACACGCTGCGACCCGCGAATGGCGGTGAGCGCGCTCATGACGCGATCTCGCGTCAAGCCGAGCTTGGTCAGCGATTTGATCGATGCCGAATTTGGCGCCGCATCGAATGCAGCGAGCAGCAGATGCTCTGTGCTCACGTACTCGTCGCCGAACGACTTGGCCTCGTCCTCGGCCCGTTCGAGCACTTTCCGCAGCGGGTTACCCAGAACCGGCTGAGCGCTGATCTGGAGCGTGGGCGCGGCTTGCAACACTCGATCGAGTTCGGCAACCGCCGCGCGAGGCTCGATTTGGCTGCGCAGCAGCACCTGCGGCACCACGCCGTCTTGCTGAGATACGAGCGCATACATCAGTTGATCGACGTCGAACTGCGAGTGACGCCGGTCTTCCGTGACGCGCTGGCCCTCGAGGAGCGCTTGCTGTGCCTTTTCTGTAAATCGGTTTACGTTCATGCTTTCGGAACCTATCAATCGAGTTAAATGGGCCGTTATTGCCAGGCATCGGTACGTGTCGGAATGCTAGGTGGGAGGGCTAGACCGACTCGATCCCGAGCATACTGAGAAGCGACTCGATCTCTCGAACCATGGGATCGAGACGCCCTTCATTGCGCTTGGAGAGTGCCGAGCATTCGCGCTGGAGGCGCTTGAGCCTGGCCGTCAACTCCATCGAGAGCTGAACACCGGCGAGATTGATGCCCCGATCTTCCACCAGGTATTTGACCTGACGTAGACGCTCGAGATCCTCGCTGGAATAGAGGCGGAGGTTTCCGGTCGTTCTCGACGGTGATACGAATCCCTCACGCTCGTACTTGCGAAGCGTCTGCGGATGGAGCTCGAGCAGCCGTGCCGCGACGCTGATCACATAGAGTGGCTCGTTGTTACGCATGCTTCCTCCCAGCGCACCAATGCCTAATACGTGAGGATTATAACACCTTACATGTCTTATATCAACTTTCCGAACGTCGCGGAGCAAGAGTGCTCGATCAAATAACGCAGCAAGCCCGGTTCGGAAAACACCGACCGGGCTTGTTCTTCGGCGACGAGTTGGGTGCTAGTTCGCGACGGGAACGACGACCTGCTGCAACAGCTTTTCGAGCTCACGGTGCGAGCCGCAGCCAAGCTTGATGACGGTCAGCAGTGATTTCGCGTCTGTGGTGCGGTCGCAGAGTGCATAGGCTCGAGCCGCGGCCACATATCCAGCGGGCTGCATCCCCCAGAAGCCTGTGCACCGGCTGAGATCGAATGTGGAGTCCGTCCGCAACGCCCGCGAAAACTCGCTCGAGGCGGCATGGTAGTCGCCGCGCAACGCCAACCGAACTCCCCGCGTACCAATGGTCTCTGCCGCGTTCAGCGAAACGACGTTCTCCCATGCCGCGGGCTGCGGTGTCTGTTCGGAACTCGTCCAAGCCCCGATCGCGGTGGACATCGGCATGGCCGCATTTGGTCGCGTCTTGTTTGTCCGGCGTTTCGATTGGGAGCGTCGCTCGCCAGATGAACGGCGCGAGCGGCTCGACACTGTCTCCCGATGAGGGATCATGCGCATCGTCATGGCGCGACCGGTCGGGACTCCATAGCGCCAGAGCAGGCTTCCCGCGCCAATGACGATGGGATAGTTCACCACGATCGCCAGCACCGCCAGCATGGCGAAGAAGGAGGCCATCGGCCACTTCCACGAGAAGCCCGACGAACCCGCGCCGAGAAGGTTATGGCTGACGACAGCGACGTTGTCACTCACCTGATGAACCGAGAGCTTGTTCGCCGACGCCGCGAGTGGCGCGGTGGTGGTCGCTTGGACGGCGACCGTCTGGCCCTGAACTCCGGGTTGAACAACCACCGGAGAGAGCGTGATCGGTGACGTGTTTGGTGCCGTCTGGGCCGCAGCAATTGCGCTGAATCCGAAATCGAGGAGTGACGAGCCATCCTGATACCAGGCCGCGTCGGTGCTCTTCATGACCACGGCGATGACCGTGTGCCCATCACGCTGGGCGATTTCGACCAAGCAATAACCAGCATTGTCCGTGATGCCGGTTTTGCCGCCGATCAGTCCAGGGTATTCGCCCAGCAGCCGATTGGCTTGGTACAGATCGTGCCCATCGCCGTTGTAATACGGCGTGGCAATGATCTGTCGAAACTCGGGACTCTTGAGGGCGTACATGGTGATTGCCGCGACGTCGCGAGCGGTGGTGACGTGACCACTCTGATCCAACCCGTGAGGATTGACCAGACGAGTGCTGGATAGTCCCAAGCGCGCATCCATATCGTTGACCCATCCAACAAAGCGGTCAACGGACTGTTGCGGAGAGTCTCCAGTCTCTGCTCCCAAGTTTTGGGCCACGGTCATGGCCGCGTCGTTGCCGGATGGAAGGAGCATTCCGTAGAGGGCAGTTTTGAGCGTGACGGTTTCGCCCGTCTGCAAACCCATGGACGATTCGCCGACGAGATCGGCCTGGTCAACAGTCAGCTTCTTGTCCAGCGGAGCGGCCTGGAGTGCATAGGCGGTTGTGAAGAGTTTGGTCAGGCTGGCGGGAGCCGTGGCAGTGTTCATATTCTTGTCGTAGAGAACCGCGCCGGTGTCGGCGTCCACGACAACCGCATACTGCCCAGTGATGGTCGGCTCACCGGCCGCGGCCACCGACGAGGTGGCAATCAGACCGAGAAGGGTGATTACGGCGGCCAAACGACATGACGAAATGACCACGCGAAGCGCGCCTCGAAACACCAAAGACCTCCCCAGGCACCTTTCGGGCTTTCGGCGGCGGAGCGTTCAATCGATCTCACTGGGAATCCCCAAACCCAGCGATTGCCGCTATGCGCGTTGCGCGACGGCAGAGCGCTCATCCCGCGTTGACTTGCAGACAACATGATAACAGCCTGCGACTGTACGTACAAGTAGGTAAAGCAACTTCGCGGTGATCGCCAGGTTGTGAATTGCGTGGCCGGTCGTTCTCCCATATCGCCAAGGACGGGAGGAATATAATGATGAAGTGGTCCCTCAGATGCTAGGATTTACGATGGCGTCGGCCACGAACGTTGAATTAGACGATGAAGGATGACACAAGAATGAATTACGACTTCCCTGGGAAGGGCAAGGTTGCCGTTCTCAAAACCCGTCCGGAGACAATTCTGGACGACATTGGCCAGGTTATGGAGATGGCGGATTACCAGTCCGCACTCCCGAAGGACCTGGACACCATTCTCAAGATCAATATCTCATGGCAGACCTGGTATCCAGCCTGCTCAACCACGCCATGGCAGCTCGAGGGTGTGATTCGGCGACTGCAAAGCGACGGCTACCAGCACCTGATTGGCGCTCACAACAAGACCGTCGTGGTCGATGCCTACGTCGGCGAAAAGAACAACAAGCACAAGTACGTGGTCGACAAGTACGACGTCGACAATGTTCATCTGTACGAGCCCGAGATCGAGTGGGGCGTCTACGAGCCGAAGGACGAGATGCTCGTGCTGCACGACATCTTCCCGGAAGGCATCAAGATCCCCAAGATGTTCATCGGCAAGAACATCATTCAGCTGCCGACCGTGAAGACGCATGTCTTCACTACGATCACTGGAGCCATGAAGAATGCGTTCGGTGGATTGCTGAGCGAGCGACGTCACTGGACCCACGCGGTCATCCACGAAACGTTGGTCGACCTCCTGACGATCCAACGTGAGATCCACCCTGGGCTCTTCGCCGTGATGGACGGTACCTTCGCTGGAGACGGCGCAGGCCCGCGCGCCATGCGTCCACATGAGAAGGACATCATCCTCGCGAGCGCCGATCAGGTTGCCATCGACGCCATCAGCGCCAAGATGCAGGGATTCGACCCGATGTCCCTGGATTTCATCAGACTGGCACACGAGAAGGGTCTCGGAATCGGCGATCCGAAGGACATAGAGATCGTCGGCTACGACGTCTCTGCCGAGGACTGGGGCTTCATCAAAGAGGACACGTTCGCCAGTAAGGGGCAGGACCTGATCTATCACGGTCCGCTGAAGCGCTTCGAAAATGCCTTGCTGCGCTCGCCAATCGTGCCGTGGTCATACTTCGCATCAAACTTCTACCACAACGTCTATTGGTATCCATTCGTCGGACGCAAGCGCGTCATTGACGCTCTGGACACCAAATGGGGCCAGCTCTTCAAGAGCTATGACGACGGCAAAGTGGTTCTGCCAGGTCCCGAGCCGGGAGCGACCGCGGTCGCGGCGCTCGGCGCCGCGGCGCTAATCGGCGGAGCCGCCGTGGCTGCCAAACGGCTCCTACAGGACTGAGCTTCGAACAAATCCGAATTTGCGCGAGCAACGAAAACCGCGGACCGATTCGTTCGATCCGCGGTTTCTCTTTTCGTCAAATCTGAGTCAGGAAGATACGGACGCGGCTGCTCGCTGCGTCTCAAGTTGTTCCGCATAGATGCCGCGATATTCAGGCGGGAGAAGCTCCGCGAGGTGCAACATCATCAGGTCGGTCAGATCAGCCATTGACTGGCGCTTGCCACCAGCCTCTCGCTTCGGGAGGTAAAACGGCTTACCCATGCGAACCGTTACCTGCGGTCGGCCGTGACCCCGTTTGCTCCCCTTGGCGCCGTTAAGCGGCAGCACCTCAGTGCCGAAGATGGCAGTCGGGATGATAGGGACGCCGCTGCGCGCCGCGATGATTGCCACTCCTGGATAGACGTCTTTGAGCCCACCAGTCACGCTGCGAGTTCCTTCTGGAAACACTCCGACAATGAAACCCTCACTGAGGAGCCGCTCGGCATTGCGTAGCGCCGAACGATCGGCTTGCCCGCGGTCAACCGGAAATGCGCCGGCAGAGTCCGCCACCCAGCCAACAAATGGGACGTCAAATACTTCCTTTTTCGACATCCACAGCAGCGGCCGAGGAAAGGCGGCGACGAGCAGGACGGGGTCGGAATTGTGCAAATGATTGCTGATGACCAGCGCGGGTCCGTGCTTCGGCACGTTCTCGATCCCTTCGATCTTGAAGCCGATCAAGAAGCGAAAGGCGGTCAATACAAATGGGCGGGCGAAGAGATAGAGACACAAGCGAAAGGTACGCCACAGTTTCTCTCGAAACGACTTCTTCCTCATCTCCGCTCTCCAGTGCCAGCGTTCCTGTTGACGAGCGACACGATCAACTCGATCACTTCGTCGATCGTCAGCCCATCGGTCTTGATGACTTTGGCGTCGACGGCAGGTTTCATCGGTGACGCCGCACGCCTGGCGTCGATCTCGTCTCGACGCCCCATCTCCGCACGCACGTCGTCGAATGTTTGCCTGATTCCCTGGCGGTCGAGATCCAACACGCGACGCCGCGCTCGCTCATCGAGCGAGGCTTCCAGCCAGAGCTTCAGGTCGGCATTGGGCATCACAACCGTGCCAATGTCGCGACCGACCATCACGACGCGTCCCTGTCGTCCAATCGCGCGTTGCTTCTCGAGAAGCGCGGCTCGAACGGCCGGATGCGCCGACACGGCCGAGACGGTACGGTCGACCTCTGGCGTGCGGATAGCCCACGTCTCATCTCGCCCGTTGACCACCACGTCGGCCATACGGCCGTCGTCGATGCTCGCCGGTTCGATGCGGAGATCGAGCGAGGCGGCTTCACGAGAGAGTGATTCTGCGTCGGTCGGACTGATGTTGTGCCTCAACGCTACCAGCGCCAACGCGCGATAAATAACGCCCGTATCGAAGAAGATGGCATGGAGCCGTCGGGCAACCTCACTGGCGACCGTCGTTTTGCCGGCCGCTGCCGGGCCGTCCACGGCGATCACCAGTTCCCCGGCCAGGTCCTTGCTGTCGCGCTGGGGGTCTTCCACTTCCGGTCCTATCTGCTCGCCTCCCAGTGTCTGTATTCGGTCCTCGTCCGCGCGGCTCAGGTCGCCCTCCTCGATCAGCGGGGCGAGGTCCGGTCGATGGCGGTCGGCGCGCGCCGGAGGCGGCCTCGCCGCTCACGTCCTCGTCGCCCAGTCCCACCGATTCTCGGATTTGGGAGAGCTCGCCGCCGGTCAAATCGCGCCACACGCCGGATGGCAAACCGCGGATTTGCAGTGGACCAACACGCGTTCGTTCCAGCTTCAGCACAGGATAGCCGATGCGTTCCAGCATGCGGCGAACGATGCGGTTACGCCCCTCATGAATCACGACGCGCAGCACCGTGCCGCCCTCTTCATTGCGCAGCGGGCGTATCTGCGACGGAACGACCTTGGTTCCATCGACGATTACCCCCGTGCGCAGCCGCTCAAGAGCGTCTGGCGGAGGAAATCCGTCGAGCTGAACTTCGTACTCTTTTTCGAGTTCAAACTTAGGATGGGTGATGCGATAGAGGAGCTCGCCGTCGTTGGTCAGCATCAACAGACCCGAGGTTTTGCGATCCAGCCGGCCGACAGGAACGACTCGCTCCGACACGTTAACTAAATCGAGCACGGTACGGCGCCCGCGCTCATCGGCAGCGGTCGTGATGTACCCGGAAGGTTTGTTCAGGAGGAGATAGCGACGCCGTTCCCAGTGCATCAGTTTGCCATCGACACGGATCTCTTGCCGTGTCGGATCGACCCGCACGCCAAGCTCCTGCACGACCGCCCCGTCGACGCTGATTCGACCTTCGAGGATCATGCGTTCAGCCTTGCGTCGAGACGTGATTCCGTATGACGCAATGACGCGTTGCAGTCGTTCCAAAGAGTTGCTCCCGAAGTGATGGAATATGGTCGGGTTCAGGCCGTCAGTCGCTCGGATTGAACGGATCCCCAGAATAGAGCGACAGCCGCCAGAACGGCCGTGAACCTATCAAGAATACTACGTCGCCCTGCGACGCGAACGGTGACGTATCGGCATTGGGCTTTGCATTGAGGACGTAATGCAGGTGTGATGCGTCGACAGCACTGAACAAGAAGGTCTTGCTGACCGCGAGGGTGAATCCCTTGTTCTGTAGCTCCGTATTGAGGTCAGGCAGCTCCCCGCCTCTCCCCAGCGTCACCCATTTGAATTGGCTATCGAGGTAATTCAGTAGAGTAGACGTGTCGCCATAGCGATCAGTGCTTCCCAACACTACCGTGATGACGCGATCATCGCCGCGCGAGACGGCCAGAACCAGGCATTCGCCCGCATTGTCAGTGGTTCCGGTCTTAACACCGTGAACGTCAGGATTGCCCAGAAACTCATTGGTATTGACAAGTGTTATGTCGCGTTTGTTCGGTCCCTGGATCAAGACGGCCTTGGTCGCGGTTCCCACCAGCGTCTGAAGTAATTGATAGTTGAACAAATTCGCGGCAGCCAGCGCGAGATCATGCGCCGTCGAGACGTGGCCCGGCGTGTCGCGCCCGTCCGGGTCATTGAAGTGAGAGTGCGCCATGCCAATCTGTGCGGCAACTCGATTCATCTCGTCGACGAAGCGCTGACGCGGGTCCGCGGTCGACTGACTGGGGAGCTTCTCACCAACGTAGCGTGAAAGCGCCATGGCCGCATCACCACCAGAGTTGAGAAGCATTCCGGCGAGCAGATCCCGCACAGAGACGACATCGCCAGCCAGTATTCCCATATGCGAGTAGACGGTCCAGTCGACCTGGTCATCTTGCTGGATGGTAACGGTGTCGTCAGGGGAGACGTGCATCATCACCACGATCGCGGTGACGATTTTAGTGGTGCTGGCGGGAGCGAGGGGCGTGTCGGCGTTCAGCGCGTAGAGCTCCGAGTCGTTGGATACGTCGACGGCGTAGGCGGCTTGAGCGCTGAGGAGGATTGGTGCCGGCGTTGCGGTGGAGACCGGTGTTGCCGCGGGGGTCGATGGCACGGTCGTCACCGTGTTCGACGGGGCCGCCGCAAATCGGGCCGCGCTCGTTGGAGTGAAGATCGCCTTCGTTGCGTGAACGTTCGAGTGCCATGGCAGCACGAAGGCGCAGGCGACGAGGGCTATAATCGCGAGTAACACGGATTCACGCCAGAGCCGACGGCGCTTGCGGTGCCTGCTCGCGGCCGGACTTGTTTGCATCGACGCCGGTTGATTGCGTGCGTGTGGAGTCTTCTGGCTCATCGTGGCGTTCGTGATAGTATGGCGGCGCCCAGTAGGGGATTCAGATCGGATTGCGATCCGTCGCTAGTCGAATAGGCAGGCATTCTTGGCGATCCCTAAAGTTCTTCGCAACATCATCCGTCCAACCGTACTCGATCTCGAAACGTACACCCCATCTGACTCAATTGAGTCGGTTGCCGCGTCGCTCAATTGCTCAATTGACGACGTCATCAAGCTCGACACGAACGAGAACCCGTACGGAACCACGATTCGAGTTCAGGAGGCGCTTGCCAGTCTCGATCGTTACCATCGCTACCCTGACAACGACCAGCGGGTGGCACGAGAGCGAATATCTGAATACACGGGCGCTCCATTCGAGCGAATCATCATGGGAAATGGCGCCGACGAACTGATCGACCTTGTCCTATTGGCGACGATCGATCCTGGCGACGAGGTCATTATCCCGATTCCTACGTTCGGAGTCTACGCACAGCGCCCTCCGCTCATGAATGGCGTCAGTCGACTGGTGGAGCGCAAACCCGACTTCGAGTTGGACCTTGATGCCATCGACGCGGCCATAACCGACCGCACCAAAGTCATTTTCGTGACGTCACCCAACAATCCGACCGGCAACATGGTGACACAGCAGCAACTCGTTCATCTGCTCCATACCGGCATCCTGGTGGTGGTAGATGAGGCCTATTTCGAGTTCTCGACCAAGACCTTGCTTCCCTACACCACCGAGTTCGACAACATGGTTGTGCTTCGGACGTTCAGCAAGTGGTCGGGCCTGGCAGGTTTGCGTGTCGGATATGGCATTTTCCCGACGGCACTGGCGGAACAGATCTGGAAGGTCAAGCAACCGTTCAACGTAAGTGTCGCCGCACTCAAAGCCGTCGAAGCAGTGCTAGACGATGCCACGTACCTCCAGGAATCGGTGCGACGCATTCGCGTCGAGCGTGGTCGGCTCTACCGCTCACTCCGCAAGCTGAACTTTTTGCAGCCGTTTCCTTCGCATGGCAACTACATCCTGTGTCGCATCACTCGTGGCGACGCCCATGACGTCCGAAGGCGGCTGGCTCGGCGCGGAATCCTGGTGCGCCATTACGGCAGTCCCGATCTGCGCGATTACTTGCGCGTCACCGTGGGGAAACCGGAAGAGACCGACGCGCTGCTCGCCGCGCTCTATGACATCGTGGAGGATCTCTGATGCCGACCGAGCGACGTGCCACCGTCCAACGCTCCACCAGCGAGACGACCGTCGAGCTGAGCCTCGATCTGGATGGCGACGGCAGTTCGTCGGTTGGCACGGGCCTCGGCGCGCTGGATCACTTCTTGACACTCTTCGCGCGACACAGTCAGTTCACTCTCAACGTCTCAGCGACGGGCGATCTACACGTCGATCCACACCACACGACCGAGGACGTCGCGATCTGCCTCGGGCAGGCACTTCGTCACGCACTTGGCGATCGTCGTGGCATTCGCCGCATGTCCGATGTCGCGGTTCCCATGGATGAGGCGTTGGCGCACGTGGCCATCGATTGCTCGGGCCGAGGCTATTACGTTCAGCGAGCGCCGTTTGTGGGCAGTTCGGTCGGCCAAATCGACGTCGACCTCTTCCGCCACTTTTTCGAAACCTTCGCGTTCGAGGCCCGCATCAACCTGCATATCGTGACGTTGTACGGCCAGAATGCCCATCACCAGGTCGAAGCGGTTTTCAAGGCGACAGCGAGAGCGTTGAGCGCGGCAGTATCGCTCGATCCGCGCGTTGGAGATCGGATCCCGTCCACCAAGGAACACATCGAAGTGTGACTGGTGGATCGCTAGCTCTGCGCTAGACCCAGCGCGGCACGCTGGCGTTCAAACAACCGCACGATCCCCTCATGCGCGAGTTCGATGAGCGCGTCCAGACGCTCGCGCGAAAAGGGCTTTCCCTCCGCTGTTCCCTGGACTTCGATGAACTCGCCTCGGTCGGTCATGACGACGTTGAAGTCGACATCGGCAACCGAATCCTCGGCGTATTCGAGGTCCAAACGTTCCTCACCGTAGACCATTCCGACGCTTACCGCCGCGACCATTCCAGAGACCGGAATCGCTTTGACCCGCTCCGTGCGCAGCAGGACCTGTAGCGCCTGGTGGAGGGCAACATAGCTACCGGTGATCGCGGCGGTGCGGGTGCCACCGTCCGCACGCAGCACGTCGCAATCGATGATGATCATCCGCTCGCCGAGCGCTTCCAATTTGGTGACGGCGCGCAGCGAGCGCCCGATGAGCCGCTGAATCTCGTGTGTTCGGCCGGATGACAACGATCGCTCACGCGAGATGCGTTGCGGGGAGCTTCGCGGCAACATGCCGTACTCCGCAGTCACCCAGCCTTTGCCGGTATTCTGCAGAAAGCCAGGAACTCGCTCCTCGATGGTCGCCGTACACAGGACGTGCGTGTTCCCCGCGCTGATCAATGCCGATCCCTCGGCGTAGGGAGCGAAACCAGGGACGATTTCGATCTCGCGAAGCTCGTTGTTCGATCGTCCAGCCGGACGTTTGCGGTTGAAAGTTGCAGCCACGTAGGTCAGGACCCTTCCTCATCAGCATCGTCGTCGCGCTTGCGCCGCGTCAGCACTTTCTTCCAGTATGCCAGTCGCGCACGGATCTCACGTTCGAACCCACGCTCAACCGGTTCGTAGTAGATGCGCCCGATCAAGTTGTCAGGGAGATGCTGCTGCTCGACGATGGCATCTTCGAAATCATGCGCATAGCGATAGCGCTCGCCATATCCGAGGTCCTTCATCAGTTGGGTTGGCGCGTTGCGCAGGTGGATCGGAATTGGATCGTTGCGAGACTTGTCCACGTCGTCACGTGCCTTGCCATACGCCGTATAGATCGAGTTGCTCTTGGGCGCCGTCGCCAGATAGACCGCGGCTTCCGCCAGCGCCAGGGCCCCCTCCGGCATACCGAGAAAATGCACGGCCTGTTGCGCAGCCATGGTAACTACCAACGCCTGAGGGTCCGCCAGACCAACGTCTTCGGAAGCGGCACGGACCAACCGACGTGCCACGTAGAGCGGATCGTCGCCTCGCTCGAGCATCCTGGCCAGCCAATAGAGGGACGCGTCGGGGTCTGATCCCCGAATCGACTTGTGCAGCGCCGAAATCGTGTCGAAGTGGGCGTCTCCGGCCCGATCGTATGATCCGGCGCGTTGAGAGGTCGCTTCGAGTACTTGCTCGCGGCCGATGACCTTATTGACCGCGCCAACCGAAGCTAGTTCAAGCGTGTTCAACGCGAATCGTGCATCGCCATTGGACAGGTTCACCAACAGGTCGAGCGCCTCGTCGTCGAGTTTCAGTTGCTCGGCGCCGAGCCCGCGTTCGATATCTACCAACGAACGCTCTATGACGATGCGGATGGCGTCGTCGCCCAATGCATGCAGCACGATGACGCGTGATCGAGACAGCAGCGGCGAATTGACCTCAAAGGAAGGATTTTCAGTCGTGGCACCAATCATCGTGACGGTGCCGTCTTCCACGTGGGGCAAGATGGCGTCCTGCTGCGCGCGATTGAAGCGGTGGATTTCGTCGATGAACAGGATCGTGCGCGCTCCGTGCATGCCGAGACGGTCCTTGGCGTCCTTCACCTCTCGCCGGAGATCAGCGACGCCAGCCATCACCGCCGACATTTGCACGAAATGCGATTTGGTTACCCCGGCCACCACGCGAGCGAGGGTGGTCTTGCCACTTCCTGGCGGCCCCCACAGGATCAGCGAACTGAGGCGGTCTTGCTCGATCGCCTGCCGAAGCAGCGTTCCTGGACCGACGATCGCTTCCTGACCGACCAACTCGTCGAGCGTGCGCGGACGCATGCGGTCGGCCAGAGGTGCACGTTTGCGCAGCAATTCCTGACGACGTGCGTCAAACAGGTCCACGCAGCCCGCTAGCTCTCGGGGTCCGAGTGATCGGAGCCGTCGTTGTCCTCTTCGAGCGCTTCAACTTCGCGACTCACCGACTCGATTCGCTCGCCAATCTCATCGATCGTTCGCAGTCCAAGCTCGTCAAGCTCCTCTTTCAGCTCCTCGAGTCGATCGAGTTGCATCAAGAGGTGATGCAAATTGGTCTCTTTGTCCTGAGCCTTGATGGGCATGTGTGACCTATCCGAACAGCGAATACATGACGATTCCGAAAGCCACCATGCTGACTCCGCCGTACTCGAGTACGTCCCGCGTCTTCGCTCCCTCGCGCACCTGGCTCAAAATCAGTCCCGCCGAGAGGTAGAAGAAGACGAGGAGCGCGGCGCCGCCAGTCCATCCGGTCGCCTTCCAGTAATTCAACACCCAGGTGATCTGACCCAGCATGACGCCGCCAACGATCCCATAGACCAGTCGCCGGCCGAAAAGCTCGTCCTCACCCTCTGTCAGCTGCACCAACAGGAGGACCGTGACGATGAGGACCGCGGTCGCTGAAAAGATGCTGCGCACTTTGTTGATGTAGATCATCGAAAGAGCGAAGAACGCCACCACGTGGATCAGAATCGTGTACGCACCACGCGCGCGACCGCGCGTCCATTCGTTCGGGTCGAAGAGGTGTCTTCGCACGACCGTGCTGGCTGTCACGAGGAAGAAGAATCCCAACGCGACGCAGACGATGGCGGCTTGTGAATGATAGATGGCCAGCAGCATCACCGCGGTGATGGTCGAGACAATTGGAATGACCCAGGCAGTCGGAAGCTCTGAAATTGGCTCGTATCGAACGCCTCGCTCCGCCGCGGTGGCCATGGCGTACGCGGCGTCGCGGTCGAGAACCTGAAACAAAATGGCTGCAAATCCAGCGAAAAGGAGCCCAATAACCCAGTACGAGCGACCGGTCGCATCGAACAGCGGCACTGTTCCAGGACCGATGTGGACGTGCCTGGCCCACAGCCCCAATGGGACGAGCCCGACCGCTACGACGAGGCTAGCCAGCACCGATCGCACGTACGCGGCTCGATCATCCAACATCATGCGCTGCATTCGCCCTCTTTACGATGCTACCGAATGTCACGCGAATCGTAACGTACGGGTTTTGCGCGTGCCAGCGTCCGGCATGGCAACGTCATTGCGAGATGGTTCTGCGTGGCCGACCGGGTCTGGCCAGCTTGCTCGGTCACAAAACGTTGGTACGAACGCGTAAGAGTCGCGCAACGATGCGTTGCAATGTCGTCCCGGAATCACCAACCAAATTCGTTCACCGGGGCGCGAACGTAACTGACATCGATCTCGCGGGACTCGATCGCATCGCAAATAGTCTTTGGGAGTTACTCATGAACAAGCGACGACTTGGGCTCTTAGGAGCCTTCATAAGTCTCGTCTTCGTTCTCGCGGCCTGTTCCACGTCGGCTGGCACCGCGACGACGTCGACCGGGTCTTCAACCGGCAATAATCAGGCTACGAGTACATCAACTTCAAACGGGACGACAAACGCGAATGGTACGCCGATCGTCGGAGATACAGGCTCCGGCTTCGGCACGCCGATGGCCTCACCATCGACGACAAGCGGGCAGACGGTCAATCTTACGACGGCGTTCAGCAATCTGAAGAGCCAGAATTCGTACGTGATGACCGCCAAGTTGTCGAACCTGCAGGGCTCGATTGCCAGCATTCCGGGCGTTACCGAGCAATCGACGATCAAGATCGAGCGATCAGGTAACGATCAGCATCTCACCATCACGTCTAACGATGGGAATATCGTCTTCCAGGTGTGGCAGGTGGGCGACCAGGTTTGGGCCGACATCGGCTCCGGTCCGGTGAAGGTGTCACAGAGCAATTCCATGGTGGCGCAGTTCCTTGCCATGGTGAGCGCCGATCAGCAGATCGTGAACTCCCTGGAGTCGCAGGACGCGAGCTACCAGGCGAGCGGCACGGATACGGTGAATGGAACCCAGGCCAACGTCGAGACGGCGCAATATCAAATGACACAAGCTAACAACCAGTCGATGTTCTTCTCGAGCAACGGCGACGCCAATGTCAACGCCAAGATCTGGGTGGCGCAAGATGGCGCATATCTGTTGAAGGGTGACTTCACCATCAGCGCGAACGGCAACGCCTCATCACCAGCCGGCAGCGCGATGATGGGGACGCCCATGAGCAGCACGCCGAGCGCAAGCGGCAGCGCCGAAGTGACGCTCAACGTCACGCAAGTCGGCCAGGTGCAATCGATCCAGCCGCCGTCCTAAACCGGACTATCGACCATTGAAGACTGGCGCGATCTCGTCGAGCGGGATCGCGCCTTCTCGTAGCACCTTCAGCGTGTCACCCTCGATGGAGATGACCGTAGAACTGGTCCCGCCCGGAGACTCTCCGCCGTCCACGATGACTGTGGCGCGTTGACCAAGCGCATTGAACGCGTCTCTGGCGTTGGTCGCGGCCGGTTCACCGGATCGATTCGCACTCGTGACGGCCAACGCACCGCCGGCCTGTTCGATGAGTTGGAGCGCAAAAGGATGATCGGGCATACGCAACCCGACGCGACCTGTCTCCCCTACGATCTCCTTTGGCAGCCAAGCAACGGCGTCCAACACGACGGTCAGCCCGCCAGGCCAGAAAGACCGTGCGACCCGCTCCGCGCGCACATCGAAATTGATCGCCAGGCGTGAGAGTTGAACGACGTCGGAAATCAAGACGGGGATGGGCTTGTCGAGCGGACGTCCCTTGGCGACGTAGAGATTGGCGACGGCCACCGGACGACCGACAGCGGCGCCGATGCCATAGACGGTGTCGGTGGGGAATACCACCAACTCGCCCTTGCTGAGCGCCTCCGAGGCCAGCTTGAGCGCCCGCGAGTCATGAGCGGCGATCAGTCTGGCGCGGGGTTCACTCACGAGGCTTCGAGCTCGGTCTTGATATGCTGCGCGAGCGCGGGTCCGATCCCCTCCACCCCACACAGCTCGTCGATCGAGGCTTCGCGGATGCGTTTAAGTGAACCGAATGTCTTCAACAGCGCCTTTTTGCGTCGCGGCCCAACGCCCGAGAGCTCGTCTAGGGCTGAGCGGAATTCCGTCTTGGTGCGACGTTGCCGGTGAAAAGTGACGGCAAAGCGATGGGCTTCGTCTCGGATGCGCTGCACAAGGAAGAGTGCCTGCGCATCACGCGGCAGGATGACTGGATCCCTGCGTCCAGGCATGAAGATCTCTTCGTTTTCTTTGGCCAATCCAACAATCGGGACGTCGACTTCGAGTTCTCGCAACGTTTCGAGAGCGGCACTGAGCTGCCCCTTGCCTCCGTCGACGATCACTAGATCGGGCATGGTGCGCCAGTCCTCGGTCACGTCCTCACGCGCGGCGCGCCGGAAGCGTCGACCTACCGCCTCCTGCATCATGGCGAAGTCGTTCGGACCCTCAACGGTCTTGATCTTGAAGCGGCGATAGTCACTCTTCTTGGGCTTGCCATCCTCGAAAACCACCATACTGGCAACCGGATTGGTGCCCTGGAGGTTTGAGATGTCGAAGCACTCGATGCGTCTCGGCATGCCTTCAAGACCCAGTGCGTCCGCCAATTCGCTCATCGCGGCAGTCATGCGCTGCTGATCGTTGAGCCAGCGCAGCCGGCTCTGCTCAAGGTTCTCCTCGGCGCTCTTCGACACCATCTCAACCAGGTGCTTGCGCTCGCCGCGTTGTGGAATGGTGACGGTGACCGGTCCATCACGTCGCACGGCAAGCCACTCCTGCACCATGTCCTGGTCCTCGATCGGCACTTGCAATACGATCTCGCGCGGCACGAGCGCCGCGTGCTCGTAGAACTGCGTCACAAACGACGAGAGGATCGAAGCGGGTGTATCGTCGACGCGCACGCCGCGCAGCATGAACGGCTCGGACCCGATGATCTTGCCGTTGCGTACGAAGGCGACCTGCACTCCCGCGTCCCCTCCAGCTCCCTTCGCCAGCGCCAGAACGTCGAACGTTTTGCCCTTGCCGGAGACAATCTTCTGATGTTCGAGAACGTGCTCGATGGCTTTGATCTCGTCGCGCAGATTGGCCGCGTGTTCGAAATCAAGATTTTCGGCGGCTCGCTCCATCTGTCGATGCATCTCGGGGAGAAGCTCTTCGCCGCGTCCTTCCAGAAACATCGTCACGTTCTCGACGATACGGCCGTATTCCTCCTGATCGACGGCCGAAATGCACGGACCGGCACAGCGACCAATGTGGAAGTAGAGGCACGGCCGCGGAGCGTCGCCGGTAATCTCGATGTCGCACAAGCGATACGGGAAGAGACGTTTGAGCAGTGACAATGTTCGATGAACGGATCCGGCGCTGGTGAAGGGACCAAAGTAGCGGCTGCCGTCGCGGACGACGTTTCGCGTGCTGATGACACGCGGGAACGGCTCGTTTGTGATCCGTATGAATGGATAGCTTTTGTCGTCCCGCAGCATGATGTTGTACTTGGGCTTGTAGCGCTTGATCAGCTCGTTTTCGAGAATGAGCGCTTCGGAAGCGGTGTCGGTGCGGATGACGTCGAAATCGGCGATGTCGTGGACCAACTCGATTGTCTTACCGTCTTTGCCCCGCATCGAGCCGAAATAGGAGCGCACACGATTACGCAGGGAAACTGCTTTCCCGACGTAGATCACGTCACCCTTGTCATTCTTCATGAGATAGACGCCGGGATCGGACGCCAGAGCACCCAACCGGCTTTTGATCGACTGGTTCATACATGAATTTTAACACTCCGGCAAAGGCGATATTGCCTTGCAGTCAGCAAGAGTTCGAGTCCGCATACGGACGTGGCCCGGGTCGTGACTGGCGCCACGTGAAGCCACCTCTGCGTGTGAATTTACTGATGAATGGCACGTCCAAATCCGCGTACGTACATAAGCACCCGAAGTGCGATAGAATTACGTCGTTCTGGACTCGACGGAGGCATCGGCGTGGATTTCAGCCACATCCAGCGCGCACTCAACGAGCGAGAAGACGCGTTTCTCAGACCGGCGGCCACGCGCTCGTCGACTGCAAGCCGCCCTGTCCCCGAACCGGAGCAGTACGTACGTACAGCCTTTCAGCGAGATCGGGACCGCGTCACGCACTCCAAAGCCTTTCGCCGTCTCATGCACAAGACACAGGTGTTCATCTCGCCCGACGGCGATCATTTCCGCACGCGCCTGACGCACACACTCGAGGTCACGCAGATCGCGAGGACGATCGGCCGCGCGTTGCGGCTCAATGAAGACCTGATTGAGGCCATTGGGCTGGCGCACGATCTCGGTCACACGCCATTTGGGCACGCTGGTGAGCGCGCTCTATCCGCCGTCTATCCTGGATTCCGGCACAACGAGCAGAGCCTGCGCGTGGTGGATCGCATCGAGCACGATGGCCAGGGGCTTAATTTGACCGAAGAGGTGCGAGACGGCATCCTGCGCCACTCAAAGCCTGAAGGGGACATCACCGGCAGTGTAAGCGGTCAGCCGACGACGCCAGAGGCTCAGATCGTGAAGATCAGCGACGGCGTTGCTTATGTGAATCACGATCTCGACGATGCGATCCGAGCGGGAATGGTTTCGCATGATGAGATACCACACGAAATAATCGAACAACTCGGTGCACAACATGCTGGGCGGATCAACACGCTGGTGTGCGACATCATCGCGCAGTCGGATCCGACGTTGGATGACAAAGCCTCAGGATCGCAGTTTGTCCTGATGTCAGAAGATGTACGCCGCGCGACCGATTGCTTGCGCGATTTTCTCTTCGAACGTGTCTACACGCCTATCAACGCGGCCGAGTCGACGCATCGAGCGCAACGCATGCTGCAGTGGCTATTCGAGCACTACGCCACTACACCGTCGGAAGTTCCGCAAGAATTCTCCCGGGCGTTGGCGGCCGACGGCGTCGAACGAGTGGCCATCGATTACGTGGCGAGTATGACCGACCGCTATGCAATCTCCAGATTTGAATCTCTCTACGTGCCGCACTTTTGGTCGGCGTAAGGCAGGCAAGCGTGGCCACCGACAGTGTTGATCAGGTTCGTGAACGTCTCGATATCGTCGATCTGATCGGGCAGACCGTCAATCTTCGAAAAGCCGGACGCAATTACAAAGGCATCTGCCCCTTTCACCAGGAAAAGACGCCATCATTCATCGTATTTCCGGACAGTCAGACGTTCCACTGCTTCGGGTGCGGTGCGGGCGGCGACGGGTTCAACTTCGTCATGCAGCTTGAGCATCTCGACTTTCGCGGCGCGCTCGAGCAGCTCGCGGCACGCACCGGCGTTGAGCTCAAACCGCCTGGTCCGCCACCGGCGCCCGAAGAGATTGAGCGGCACCAACGCCTGTTCGAGATCAACGCGCGCGCCACGAACTGGTTTTCGCACGTGTTGTGGCAAACACGTTTCGGCGCCGTCGGACGTGAGGTGCTGGAGCGTCGCGGCGTCGACCGAGCCACCGCCGAGCGGTTCCAGCTTGGTTTCGCGCCCGACTCCTGGGACGCGCTGCTCAACCACTTCCGCGACCGAGGTGTGAGCGAGGCTGAGACAGTGGCGGCGGGGTTGGCCATCGAGCGTGAGGGCGGCGGATGCTACGACCGTTTCCGCGACAGACTCATCTTCCCTATTCAGGACAAGGACGGTCGAGTTATCGGTTTTGGCGGACGAGCCATTGGCGACGTTCAGCCCAAGTATCTGAACACCCCCCAAACCCCGATCTTCGATAAGGGAGCCAATCTCTACGCATTGCATCTAGCGCAGGACTCCGTTCGACGCACCCGTGAAGTGGTAGTTGTCGAGGGTTATATGGACGCTATCGCGGCCCATCAGTTCGGTTTCGACAACGTGGTCGCCTCCATGGGTACGGCGCTGACCGCCGATCAGGTGCGCCTCGTGCGCCGGTCAGTCGATCGCATCTTGCTGGCGCTCGATTCCGACTCGGCCGGTCAGATGGCGACTCTGCGAGGCCTCGACGTGTTGCGCGAAGGCTTGGCGGAGGCGGACCGCCCGACGGCCGATGCGGCCGGAATCGTTCGGTTCGAGCGGACGCTCAAGACCGACATCCGCATCGTCAAGCTCCCGTCCGGTAAGGATCCAGACGAACTGATCCGCAAAGACGTCGAATCGTGGCGACAGGCGGTCGGGTCTCCGGTTCCGTTCGTCGATTACTACATCGACACCGTCGTTGGATCGTTGCGTTCGATCGAACCGCGCCAGAAGAGCGAGATGGTGCAGAAGCTTGCACCCGTGCTGCGCGAGATCGGTGACCGCATCGTCCAGGCGCATTATGTGTCGGAGGTTGCTCGGCGACTGCAGGTGAACGAGAGCTTGATTCTGGCGACGTCGCCGGAGCGTCGTTCGTTCCCAACTCGGCGACGTCAGCCGGAGGTCATGCAGCGACCGCGCAACCTGCCTTCCTCCGAAGAGATACTCTTCGCGTTGCTGTTGCGACACCCGCTCATATTGACTCCGATCATCGCGACGATTCCGGAGCACGAGATCGTCGACGCGCGACGTGTCGAGATCTTGCGGGCCCTGAAGAGCGCCGCGCCGGAGACGGCCGAAGCCGCCCTCGAGCTATTCGAAGGACCAACACGCGAGCACGCCAACGCGCTGCTGGCGCTCATTGCCGATCGGCCCCTCTCGCAATCTGGACACGTACGACGCGAAGCGGATTTTGCGCTGAGGCGGCTGAGAAAAGATCACCACGATTATCAAATGCAGCAGCTTCTGGCGGACCTCAGCACGGCGGAGCGTGAGGACGACCAGGAGACGCTGCGCCACAACCTCGTGCTCATCGACCAGATCAAGGCGCGCTACCCAGAGTTCTACCCCGAACCGAGTCCCTACTTCCGCGACGTGCGCGACAACGCGTCCTGACGCTGCAAAACGCGTTTGCGTTATGTCGTGGGGGGCTTGTCTCCTCCTGTCGTCGAGTATCTGGCCGCACGCGGGAGATCACCCGGTTCATGGACACCCGTCTTCTCTACAGACGGGTCACCGGATCATTGCCGCTCAGCATGCGCCGAACGGCTTCCACCACGGCATCGCCCTGGTCGGGCAGTATCGTGCGGGCGTCGATGATCAGGCGGCCACTTTCGACGTGAGGAACGAGCGATGGTTTGCCATTGCGCAGTCGGTGAGCGGCGTCATCGAGTGAGAGTCCATGGCGCTGCAACGACTCCTCCGCAAAGACGAGCGCCCGGCTCTCCAGCGTCTCTCCCGGCAGCGAGCCGCCACCGACCGTCGAACTGCTCGACGCCACTTCGGCGCCGGAGCCTGGCAGTTGATCGAGCCATTCCCGGCAGCGTCGCTCCAACACGTCAACTGAGCTCGAGATCATGCGCCAGATCGGAATCTCGGCCGTGAAGTCGTCGCGAAGATAGTGGCGTAGCGTCGCCGCCACACCGGCTAGCGCGGTCTTGTCGGCCCGGACCGCCCGCGCCAGTGGATGCGCCGCGATCGTACGGACCAGTTCCGCAGATCCGCTGATGATGCCAGCCTGCGGACCGCCGAGGAGCTTGTCTCCAGAGAAACAGACGACATCGACCCCCTCGGCCAGGCTCTCGCCAACAGTTGGCTCGTGGATCAGCCCGAATGGCGCCGTGTCGGCGATCGATCCGCTGCCCAGATCCTCGATAAAGTGAATTCCGCGCGCGCGGGCAAGCTCGCTCAGCTCTGCCAGCGAGGGCTGTGCCGTGAACCCGATGATGCGGAAATTACTCCAATGCACCGCGAGCAGCGCAGCCGTTTCGTTGGTGATGGCCGCCTCGTAGTCTCGCGCATAGGTGCGGTTCGTCGTCCCAATCTCGACGAGTCGTGCTCCACTCTGGCGCATGACGTCGGGAACACGGAATCCGCCACCGATCTCCACCGCCTGGCTTCGAGACAGGATGACTTCGCCTCCGAAGCAGAGCGCGCTCAGCGTCAGCAGCACCGCCGCTGCATTGTTGTTGACGACGAGTGTTGCTTCGGCGCCCGTCAGCAACGACATGAGACGCGTCACCTCGGCCATGCGGCCGCCGCGCCTACCTGCCTCCAACTCGATCTCCAGCGGCACGTAATGAGCGGCGGCCTCTACCATGGCCCGCGACGTCTCTTCACTCACTGGTGAGCGTCCGAGGTTGGTATGGACGATCACGCCGGTGCCGTTGATCACTTCGTGCAGCTTGGGGCGCGACAACTCATCGAGCGTCCACAGCACGTGATCAATAATGTCGTCAGGTGCGCGCCCGTCAGAACCTGACAGGATTGCTGACCGACGGCTGTCTACCACGCGTCGTACTACCGACGTGACAAGATCTTCACGCAGTCCACGGGATCGGTCGCGCACGCGCTCGTCGGCCAGGATCGCCGAGATCGACGGGATGGCACGCAACGCGTCCGCGCGGGACGTAATCGACCGGTCGTTCGGATCCAACCCTACCCTCATTCCACTGGGTTCGTCATCGCTCGACTGCTCGTCGCCGGCGCGCTATTCATCCGCCTCGAACATGGCCGTCAGCGCCGCCTCATCGATGCCCTTGGGCAACGAGAACGTCTGTGCCTTGGTGGGGAACTCGCCGTTGCGCACATCCGTCGCGAATCGCTCGACGCCATCTCTAACGAGCTCGCTGACGTCGACGTAGCTGTGGGCGTGTTTGGGGATCGATCCGGGAATCAGATGCAGCAGATCGCTGATGATTTGCACCTGTCCGTCGCAGTCGAGTCCGGCCCCGATACCGATGGTGGGGATACCGACTGCTTGCGTCACCAGTTTGCCCACCACCGCCGGTACACATTCCAGCACGAGGGAGTACGCGCCCGCGGCTTCCAGCGCTCTGGCGTCGTCAAGCAGTTTTTGGATTGTCTCGTTAGTCTTCGCCTGCACGCGGAATCCGCCAAGCTGATTGACCGACTGTGGGGTCAAACCGAGATGCCCCATGACGGGTATGCCGGCTTGCACAATGCGTTCGACGACGGGCCCGACCTCGGCACCCCCTTCGAGCTTGACTGACTGCGCACCACCCTCCTGGATCAATCGGCCTGCGTTGCGCACGGCTTCGTCGGCACCGACGTGGTAGGTCAGAAATGGCATGTCCGCAACGATGTGGGCTCGCTCGGTTCCCCGAACGACCGCCTTGGTGTGGTGCAAAATGTCGTCGAGAGTGACAGGAAGCGTCGTCTCATGACCCAGGACCACCATACCCAGCGAGTCGCCCACCAGCATGATCGGAATGCCGGCAGCGTCGAGGATCTTCGCGGTGGCAAAGTCGTAAACCGTGAGCATGGGAAATCGCTCGCCGCGCCGCTTGAATGCCTTGAGATCCTCGATTGAGACCCGCATGGCGTTGGGCTCCTCATGATGCATCGAATCAGCCACAGTCTGACGCGCACCATCATAGCAGCGATAGGATGTATGCCTGCATTCGATCCATTTTGAAGTGGAGATTTCTCGCCGATTTTGGCAGGAAGTCACGGGTTTCGGGCACACAAAAACGGGTGGCAATGCCACCCGTCGAAGGTCGGGGAGAGAGGATTTGAACCTCCGACCTCCGCGTCCCGAACGCGGCGCGCTAACCGGGCTGCGCCACTCCCCGTTTCTCGGCACTATACCATAGCTCCGCGAACGCTGACAAAGGCACAGAGGCAGGAAACTAGCGCTTCGCTCGCGCCGCTTGACGCATGTTAGACTTTCATTACGGGCCACAGTCCTCGGTCCGGTGCGCACCTGCCCGCGTAGCTCAGGGGATAGAGCCGGGGCGTCCTAAGCCCTGTGGCCGGGGGTTCGAGTCCCTCCGCGGGCACCATGTGGCAACACTATTGCTGCCCAGAGACGGACGATCCGCACGGCGCGTAACCCGGGAGGACGCAATCATGGACGTTCAGATCAAGACCAAGAATATCCGCCTCACTGACTCCCTCGAAGAGTACATTCAGGGCCGCCTCCAGAAGCTCGACAAAGTCAACGAAAATGTCATCGACGCCAAGCTGGAAGTGCGTACCGAGCGCAATCGCTCGGGAGGCGAACAGTATGTAGCGCAGCTCACCATCGCTACCAAGAACTCCATTTTGCGCTCCGAGGAGAAGAACCACGACCTGCACACCGCCATCGATCTCGCGGTCGATCGAATGGCGCGGCAGATCCGTCGCTTTCACGACAAAAAAGTCTTCTCACGTCGCCGCAAGAAGGCCGCACAGACTGAGCCAGTCGAGGTTATGCCGTTGGCGACCGACGATGCGCTCGGGGTTCCGGCGGAGGATGACGAGCTCTCGATCGAGGACCTGGTGCGCCGCAAGCGCTTCAAGATTCAGCCGATGAATGAGGACGAAGCCATCGAGCAAATGGAGCTCCTCGGACACGATTTCTTCGTCTTTTTCAACCCGGACGAAGCACAGGTCAACATCCTCTATCGACGACGTGACGGGCAATACGGGCTCATCCTGCCCGTCCTCGCTTGAACGAAGAAGCGCCGGTCGGACAAATCCGACCGGCGCGTTATCGCAACGTTTGATCTCAACTACTACTTCTCATTGGCCGGTCGCAGCGCGTTTAGCAGAACCAGGTTGCACATTAGGAACGTCACGAGATGCATAGCTATCAGCGAGATAGCCATCGCGAATGTGACTCCTTTGAGCCCGATCGGCCCCGAGAGTGATATAGCGAACATCGCAGCGGCCAGCGCCTGGAACATCCGCGCCGGATGCGCCATGATTCGCCCGATGATCATCAATGCAGTTGCCGCGAGCCCCACTGCAATTACCGACGCGATGACGACCTGTGCGAGGCTAAGTGGCGACGAACTCATCGTGGTCACATCCGGAGATACGGCCCCAGCTGCTTTCGCGATGAAATAAATCGCTCCGTTGACGACGGCCGCTGCGGCCGCTGTAGCCGCGGTTAGCCGAACCAACCTACCTCTGTCCACCACCTCACGACCGCACATGGCTCGGTGACGTAAGACCAGATTTGTCAGTTGCATTCTCCCAGCTTTCCAGCATATCCTTTACAATACAACTGCATTGTAATAGCCGTCGGGAGCGGTGTCAATGCAGTCGCATTAACAAGGAGTCGCACGAATGCCGAAACTGGTGGACCATGAGGAACGGCGTCAGTTGATCGCCGAGGGGGTGCTGCGCGTTATGGCATCGCGCGGCCTTGAAGCGGTCAGTCTGCGCGATGTCGCGGCCGACGCCGAAGTCTCGATGGGGATGGTGCAACACTACTTTCGCAGCAAGGACCAGATGCTACAGTTCGCCTGCGACTACCTATTGCAGCAGACGCGCGAAGAGATCAGTGCGCAGATCATTGCGCTTGGTGACGACGTGGACGCGCGCGCCAGAATGCGCATCATCATGTCGGCAATCGTTCCGCTCGATGAGCCTCGCGCCGACGCGAGCCGTGTGTGGATTGCATTCCTTGCTCGTGCGGTCGTTGAACCCGGTCTCGCCGCGTTCTTGCGAAATGCGTGGATCGGCGGTCACGCGTTTATCGCCGGCGAAATTCGCCTCGCACAGAGCGAGGGCGTGATTGCCGAGGACTTTGAGGCCGAGCTCGAAGCGATGCAAGTGCTTTCGCTCTCGGACGGACTCGTGTCCCACGTGCTTCTCGGCCACTACTCGTATGAGCAGGCTCTGGCCGCCATTGATGGGTACCTCGATCGCCTCTTCGCAAGATAGTCGCGAGCCCCTCGAGACAAGTTCAATACCAATGTCCGCCCGAGCCGAATATTCTGAGACAGTCTCACAATCAAAATGAGTCCGTTGGCTCGACATCGGCGGTATCATTACGTTTGGAAGACTATCCAATCGAAGCGCGATACTGTGTGCGAAGGACGCAATGCCGAACGTGGACGGCACGGTCCGTGTTTTATGTCGCTTCGGGGAATACTGATGACCGCATCGTCGTTTCACACGCTGTGCGGTTCGGTGTCTATTCTGCGATCTACGACGTAACAACCGGTCGCAATTCCACGCATTCAGCCTGACGTGCTCAATTCCGGTCATTGACGAAGGGGCGCAATCATACTTTGGACACACTGAAATCACCCGATATGCCACTCATCGTGCCCCCGATCGCCAACCGCGTGGCCATGATATCCGTCCACACTTCGCCGTTTGCCCAGCTTGGCGGACGTGACACCGGCGGCATGAACGTCTATGTGCGAGAGCTCAGCCGCAACCTTTCTGACCGGGGCATCAAAGTCGATATCTTCACGCGCCGAACTGACCGACAAACGCCCCACATCACGGACGTCATCGACGGCGTGCGCCTGATCAACGTCGAGGCGGGGCCGCCGGAGCCGGTCGGTAAAGACACGCTCTTCTGCTCGCTGCCGGAATTCGCCAGCGAAATGGCGTACTTGGCGATTCAGGAAGGCCATCGCTACGACGTCGTGCACGCGCATTACTGGCTTTCTGGCTGGGCCGCCAATCTCCTCAAGGCTTACTGGGACGTCCCTTTGGTGATGATGTTCCACACCCTGGCCCACCTCAAGAACGCCGTCGCGGGACAGGGCGACAAAGAGACGTTGCTGCGGCTGCAAATCGAGAGCCAGTTGATGGAGATATCTGACGCCATCATCACCGCGAATCCGGACGAGCAAGACGAACTCATCCGTCGGTTGAACGCCGACGAGAAGCGCGTTTCACTCGTGCCACCCGGCATTGATCTGGATCTGTTTCAGCCGAGCGACTCCGCTGCCGCGCGCCGCGCCCTTGATCTGCCGCTCGGTCCGCTGGTTCTCTTCGTCGGGCGCATCGACCCGGTCAAGGGCATCGACACACTCTTCGAGGGTTTTCACGACCTCCTGCGCAGCCATAACTGGGCGGGGCAACCGCCGCGTTTGGTCTTTGTTGGGGGTCTCATCCGCATCGAGGGCACTGGCTCGACCATGGATGCCGACCTTCAGCGCCTGGCGCGTCGCGCCGAAGAGCTTGGGTTGTCTGATTCGGTCCTCTTCCGCGGCTCGCAACCTCGACAACTGTTGCCGCTCTATTACAACGCTGTCGACGTATGTGCCGTACCGTCGCGCTACGAGTCGTTCGGTTTGGTCGCGGTCGAAGCTATGGCATGCGGCACACCGATTGTGGCGTCCAGTGTGGGTGGGCTCCGCTTCACCATCGACGATGGCGTCTCTGGTCTTCTCGTCCCGCATTCCGAACCGAAAGAGTTGGCGTCGGCCCTCCATCGGCTGCTGACGGATCACAATCTCCGCTCACAAATGCAGGTTGGGGCACGTCAGGCAGCAGTCCGCTACTCCTGGCAAACCATTACCTCGTCGATGTTGCGCGTCTATGAGCGTGCGATGTCTCTCGAGCAGTCAAGCCACTCCGCTCCCGGATTTGCCAGCGTCTCCTAATGTCATCGCGGCGGTCCTTCCGTGCGCGCAGACAACACCCGTCAAACGCTAGACTACGTGTCATTAGTCGCGTGTCGGTTTGAGGGGGAGCGTGTGCCTGTATTCCGCGTCGATCAGTCGGTCTTCGAGCTGTTTCCCAATGCGCGCTTCGCCGCGGTCGCGCTGCGAGGAGCGTCGAACACGGGTACGAACCCAGAGATCGAGCAGTTGCTCGACGACGCGGCCGCGCGAGTGCAAGCGCAGTTCTCGGGCGTGGACCCAAAGTCGCTCGCCAATATCGCGGTTTGGCGCGAAACCTTCTCCGCCAGAGGATGGACGCCAAGTAAGTATCTGAGCTCGATCGAAGCGCTGGTTCGTCGACTGGCCAAAGGTGGCGATATGCCGCGCATCAATGCCGCGGTCGACCTTGCCAACAGCGTGTCGCTTTCCTACCTCGTCCCGATCGGAGCTCACGATCTCGACACAGCGCCGCATGGCATTGAGGTGCGTCTGACACGGCCAGATGACCGCTTTCGACCCATGGGTGACACTCCGGACGAAGCGCCCAACGATGGCGAGATCGTATACGTCCACCAGCATGACGTGCGCACGCGGCGCTGGGTGTGGCGACAGAGCCGCACCGGGCTGCTCAGTCAGGACGCCACGAACATCCTCTTCCCGATCGACGGGTTCACGCCACAGACAGCAAGCGCGGTGTATGGCGCTGCTGAGCGTCTGACAGAGTTGGCGCCTCGGATTTTGGGCGGAACCGCAACCATGCACCGCATCGACCCGGAGCATCCTGCCGTCGAAGAATGAGCTTTCGGCCACTCCTGTCAGATCGACCGACGTCTCATAGTGCTCGATCGGGCCATGGAAATACCAGCGTTAGAGAGATTATTCGCAAACTATTCAAACGGTCCTGTGCACCGCGGACGGTAGCCACCGTTTGGGGGCGAAGAATCAGCTCTTTGAACGGCAGCGCCAATAAGAAACGGCCCGGGTGATTTCACTCGGGCCGTTTTTTTGCTCGTGGTTCGTGGAATTGTGCGAGGACTACAGCCCTCGCCGCACCGCGGACGACGCCCCGTGGCAATTCTTGAATTTCTTGCCACTGCCGCACGGGCACGGATCGTTTCGTCCGACTTTCCCTTTGGCTCTGCGCTGAACCGGACCGGCTTCTTGTGGATGGTTGGTCTGCCCGATCTGCTGCGCAGGGCGGGCCATGATCGGCGCCAGGCGCACGTTGAAGATCATGTGCGCGACGTCGTACTCGATGTTCTGCAGCAGCGCCTGGAACATGCGGAAGCCTTCGGTCTTGTACTCGACCAACGGATCACGCTGCCCGTAGGCCTGCAGCCCGATTCCCTGACGCATGTGATCCATCGACGTCAGGTGCTCGACCCACAGCTTGTCGATAACCTGGAGCATGACCAGACGCTCGAGCGTCCGCATCTGCTCCTCGCCCATCTCTTCTTCGCGCTTGTTGTAGATATCTGCGGCACCCGCCGAGAGAATTTCGACGATCTCGTCGCTCGATCGATCCTGAATGTCCCGAACCGACATGTTCGGATCACCAACCACACCGCCGAACGCGCGCAGTATCTCGTCGTAATCGGGGGACTCATGCTTGTCGACTGGCATATTTGCCTCGACCAGCACCTCCACCTGATGCTCGACCAGATCGAGCATGTGCTGCTTCAGATTCTCGCCGTCGAGCAGCTTTCGCCGCTCGGCATAGATCACTTCGCGATGCCGATTCATGACGTCGTCGTATTCGACAAGGTGCTTGCGCAGGTCGAAGTTGTGGCCCTCGACTTTGGTCTGGGCATTCTCAATCGTCTTCGAGATCAGTCCGTGCTCGATCGGCGTCTCATCGTCCATGCCCAGCTTGTCCATGAGACCGCTGATGCGATTGGAACCAAACCGACGCAGGAGCTCGTCTTCAAGAGAAAGGAAGAATCGACTCGAACCCGGGTCACCTTGACGACCGGCACGGCCTCGCAGCTGGTTATCGATGCGGCGCGACTCATGACGCTCAGTGCCGATGATGTGCAGGCCGCCCTTATCCGTGACGCCCGCACCCAAGGTGATGTCGGTGCCACGACCGGCCATGTTCGTGGCAATGGTCACGGAACGTGGTTGTCCTGCCTGCGCCACGATGGCCGCTTCACGCTCGTGGAACTTCGCGTTGAGCACCTCATGTTTGACGCCGCGGCGCTGCAGCAGATCGCTCAGCAATTCGCTCTTTTCGACTGAAGTCGTGCCGACGAGCACGGGACGCCCTTCGGAGGCCATCGTGTCGATCTCCCTGGCGACCGCGTTGAACTTCGCCATCTCGGAGCGATAGACCTGGTCGGGGAAGTCTTCGCGCACCATCACTTGGTTGGTCGGGATGACCACGACCTCCAGGTTGTAGATCGTAGCGAACTCTTCGGCCTCGGTCTCGGCCGTGCCGGTCATTCCAGCCAACTTGTTGTACATGCGGAAGTAATTCTGGAACGTGATGGTGGCCTGAGTGACCGTCTCCTGTTGCACCCGGACGTTCTCTTTGGCTTCGATGGCCTGATGGAGACCTTCGCTGTATCGACGTCCGAGCATCATGCGACCGGTGAACTCGTCCACGATGATGACTTCGCCATCACGGACGATGTAGTCCTTGTCGCGGTGGAAGAGCGCCTGCGCCTTGAGCGCCTGCTCGAGGTAGTGCGTCAACTCCGAGTAGCGGTCGTCGTAGAGGCTTTGTCCTTCCGGGATCTGCAGGAGGCGTTCCATCTTGTCGACACCGTCATCGGTCAAAATGGAGCTCTTCTGCTTAAGGTCGATCTCGTAGTGGACGTTCTCTCGCAGTTGTCGCACAAGCTGCGCAAACTGATAGTAACGATCTATCGTCTCCTCGGCGTTGCCGGAGATGATCAACGGCGTACGAGCTTCATCGATGAGAATGTTGTCCACTTCATCGACGATAGCGTAGTGCAGCGGACGCTGCACCTGCGCCTCTTTGACGAGGGCAAGGTTGTCGCGCAGGTAGTCGAACCCGAACTCGTGGTTCGTGCCGTAGGTGATGTCGGCCAGGTAGGCCTCTTGCCGCGTGGCAGGCCGCCAGTGATTCAAGCGATCGTCTGGACTAACATCCTCGTCGACAAATTCCGGATCGTAGATGGCCGCGGTTTCATGCGTGATAACGCCAACCGATATTCCAAGGCGATGGTAAAGAGGGCCCATCCAGCCGCCGCCGATGCGAGAGAGATAATCGTTTGGGGTGATGAGATGCGCGCCCTTGCCCTCGAGTGAGTTGAGGTAGAGAGGCAAGGTCGCGACCTGGGTCTTACCCTCACCGGTCTTCATCTCGGCGATCTTGCCTTGATGAAGGACGATTCCACCCATCAATTGGACGTCGAACGGACGTTGTCCGATCGAGCGCTTTGCGGCCTCTCGAACCGCGGCGTAGGCCTCAGGCAGAATGTCGTCGAGTTCCTCGTCCCCCTCCTCTTCGTCGATGCGCTGGCGAAACTCCGCCGTCTTGGCGCGGAGCTCGTCATCCGTCAGTCGCTCGAATTGAGGCTCGAGTTCATTGATCTCGTCGACGACTTCCTGGAGATCCTTCAACACCTTGTCATTGGGATTGCCAAGAATCTTCGTCAATAGGTTTCGCATGCTGGGGATCTCCCGTAGTCTGTTTAGATCGTGGTCTGAAGTTTTCAGGCCGCACCACGCATAAGTGTACTTTCCGCCCCCAACCTAGTCGAATCGACCGCGACTACAGTCGAGATCGGGAGCGTGCACTCGCGCGAAACATGTCGTAATCCGGGTACTTGATCGCGTGTCCATCGGCGAGCCATAGGATGGGCGCATCGAAATCGCGTAAGAATGCGCGGTCATGAACGACTGAAATGACCGAACCGGCAAACGCCTCCAGGCTGCGCTGGAATTGGTCTCGCCCTTCGATATCGAGATGATTCAGCGGCTCGTCCAGCACAAGCAGGTTACAGCCCCGAAGCATAAGCAGCGCAAGTTGAAGTCGCGATCGTTCACCAGGTGAGCAATCTCCGACCCTGCGAAACACGTCGTTACCGGAGAACAGGAAGAAATGCAGGAAGCTGCGAGCGTCAGTTTGAGTCATCGCCCGCTCGTGAAGCGCCGTGTCGAGCACGGTCGAATCCATGTCGAGCGTCTCCTGCTCCTGCGCCAGGAGGCCGATTCGCACCCCGGTGCCAACCTCTACCGTTCCACTGTTGGGCTGTAGTTCGCCTGTAATAAGCTGAACGAGCGTCGTCTTCCCCGATCCGTTCGGACCGACGATCGAGATGCGTTCGCCGTACCGAAGATCAAAACGGACGTGCTCAAAGAGCATCGGTTCACCCGCATAGGCGAAACTGAGATCGTCAACCCGAAGTACGGCGCGCCCAGCCGGCGGCGCGTCTCCGAAATCCAGGTTCAGTGACCACTCGAGCTGCGGCTTCTCGACCCGTTCGTCCGAATCCATAAAGCGGTTGAGCTTCTTCTCGCGTGATTTGGCCAGTCCAGCCTTTTTGCGCGCCAAGCGGCGCACGCCTGGTTGTCGTGGCGTGGTCGAAAGCTCGATATCGAGGGCTTCACCTTTGAGCCTTGCCACATCCGATGCCACCTTCGACACATATTTTTCTTGCTGCACCCAGGTCGCCTGCTGGATCTCAGCTTCACGTTCACGGGCATCCAGGAAATCGCCGTAATTTCCGGCGTAGCTTGTCAACTGGCGGTTGCGCGGATCGAGATACAGGACGCGGCTTACTGTTCGATCCAGAAATTCACGATCGTGCGAGACGACCAACACCGACCCGCGGAAGGACGAAACGAAGTCCTCCAGCCACACCAACGCTTCGATGTCGAGATGGTTGGTGGGTTCGTCCAGCAGCAAGATGCCGGGCTCCTGCAGCAGGAGCATGGATAGCCCGAGGCGCGTCTTCTGGCCCCCGCTCAACGATTCGACCGTCTGGTCCAATCGCGATTCATCGAGTCCGAGTCCATCGAGGATAGCGACGCTACGCGCCTCCCGTTCGTATCCGCCCAGGGTTTCGAAACGGGCCAGCGCGGCATCGTATTCGTCGAGTGTCGTGGGATCCTCAGCGCGTTGCGACACATGTTGCATGGCAAGCTGCAGATCGTGTTCAGCGTCATGCCAGTCCGCCAGTGCGCTGGCGATCGCCTCCGCCACGGTCATGGACCCTATCTGGTCGAGAACCTGAGGAAGGTATCCCACCGTGACCTCGGAGGGCGAGCGCACGATTTCACCGGAATCGGGTTGGTCGAGACTCGCGATGCAACGGAGCAGCGTTGTCTTTCCGCAGCCGTTAGGCCCGATGAGACCGACGTGCTCAGCATCGCTGAGCACAAGTGATACGTTGTCGAGGACGATTTCCGCCCCAAAATATTTGGTGAGCTGTTTGACTTGCAACATGATCTGTAGCCATTCCTCGTTTGACGTGACTTTTCGGCGTCTGTTGAGGTGGCTAGTTGATCAAGTGCTTCTCCAGGGAGGCACGTCGTGTCGCACCCACGACGGTAACGGAAGTGTGAAGCGCTCGACGCGCAACAGGCCAAGTATAGGAAATGCATTGCGTTCGTTCAAACCGAGCGCGAATCTCATGACGATCAACGAAACTTGATACAGTCTTGTCGGTACGTTTCCACGCATCAGTGAAGGGCTCCAGGTGTCCTCTAAGTCCACGTCTGACGAGACCAACCCACCAGACTCAACCCCCGCCGATGAACGACCGCGATTCGTGGATCGGGTGCACGACATCGTTCGACGGATCCCGCGCGGCCGCGTGACCACGTACGGTCGAATAGCTCACGCGGTTGGAGCGCCACGGTCGGCGCGCATGGTCGGATGGGCGATGCACAACTCTCCTGACGACGTGTCAGAGATTGCTCATCGGGTGATCAATCGCAATGGAGAGCTGACAGGTGGATGGTCGTGGGGGCACCCAGACATCATGAAAGCGCTGCTGGTGGAGGAAGGCATCACGTTCGTCGACGAATATCAGGTCGATCTGCCCAAACACGTCTGGGAACCTGAACTTGACGAGGCCGAAGAACCCTGAGCTAGCCGCCTCCGACGAAATGGACAATCTCCAGTTCGTCGCCTTCTTCAACCGGTTTGGATTCGAAATCCGAACGCGGCACGATATTGCCGTTTTGCTCCACCGCCACCAGTGACGTCTTGAGACCACGCATGCGGACCAAATCGGCGATCGTGCGAACGTCGCTCAGTTGCGTTGCTTTCCCATTGATCGTCACGTTCATCTCAATCCTCCTTGTCGGAGTGCGTCTGAGTAGGATCGCGCCGCTGAGCGAGGATCGGGCGCGGACAGGATTCCGGACAAGACCGCGACGCCATGAGCGCCAGCGCGCAAGACCTCGGACACGCGTTCCGGCGTGATGCCACCAATGGCGATCACCGGGACAGGACAGTTCGCCACGATCTCGGCGATGAACTCGGGCCCTCTCGGAGATTGACCAGGTTTACTGGCCGTTTCGTAAACGTGTCCAGCAATCACGAAATCGGCGCCATCTCGAGCAGCAGCGCTGGCTCCTTCAACGTCATGGACCGATCGGCCAATCAGAAGGGCCTCACCAGCGATGCGCCGCACGTCGGCAACCGGCAGCGAAGCCTCACCCAGTTCCACTCCGCCCGCGCCCGCGATCATGACCACGTCGACCCGATCGTTGATGATGATCGTGGTTCGACTGTCGATCTGTTCGCGAAGTTGACACGCAACCCGAAGCAGTTCGCTCGCTGACAACGTCTTCTCGCGCAGGTGAACCGCATCCACGCCCACTTTTGCCACCACACAGGCGATCTCGACGAACCGTGTGACTTCGCACAACCGACGGTCGCTGATCAGGTGCAGACGAGGGATCGCGCTTGCTCTCACAGAGCGCCAGTTCGCGCCGACTCGACCGCCCGCTTCAGCCGCAGCGTGGCATCGCGGACATCCTCTTGCGCCACCACGGCAGAAATAACTGCTACCCCAACCGCTCCGGCCCGAATGACGTCCGCCGCGTTATCCGCATTGATCCCACCGATGCCGACCACTGGGATCGCGACAGCATCGCGGACTTCTTTGATGCGCCGTATGCCGACTGCCTCTCCGGCGTCCGACTTGGTCGTTGTTCCATAGACCGGTCCAACACCCAGGTAGTCGGCTCCGAGACGCGGTGCGTGAACGGCGTCGACCAACGTGGCGGGGGAATAGCCGATCACCATGGCATCACCGACGATCCGGCGAGCGTCCGGAACCGGCAAATCCTCGTCTCCGAGATGGACCGCGTCCGCCTCGAGCGCCAGAGCCAGATCGACCCGGTCGTTGACCACGAACATGACTCCTGTCTGACGGCACATGTCGCGTAGCTCCCGACCAACAGACATCGCGTCATGCAACGAGCCCGTCTTCCAGCGGAGCTGAATGGCGGTTGCCCCACCCGCGATCGCCTCGCGAACGACCTCCTGCTCGGAGCGTCCACGCGACAAGCCTCGGTCGGTAAGAACGTATACCGCCAGCGCTTGCCGCAGCCACTCTCCCGAAAAGGATGACCCCGTCGCCATGGCGCCTACCGCACCACGCCTTCGACCGGACTGCTGGCTGAGGCATAGGGAAGCTTCGGGATCCGCCCCGCCAGATAGGCCAGACGACCCGCGTCCACGCCGAGGCGCATCGCACGAGCCATCGCCGCCGGGCTGGCGGCCTTAGCGATAGCAGTGTTCACCAGACAGGCGTCAGCACCCAGCTCCATTGCCAGAGACGCGTCCGAAGGCGCACCGATGCCCGCATCGACCACCACGGGAACATTGGCCTGCTCGATGATGATCTCGATCTGGCGGTAATCCGGCAGTCCCTGTCCGGAGCCAATGGGCGAGGCCAGTGGCATCACCGTCGCGGTGCCGACCTCTTCCAGTCGGCGAGCCAGAACCGGATCCGCATTGATGTACGGGAGGACGGTGAAACCCTCTTTGACCAGCTTCTCGGCCGCCTCGAGCGTTCCGATCGGATCCGGCAACAGGTACTTCGCGTCCGGAATCACTTCGAGCTTGATCCAGTCGGAAAGGCCCATCGAGCGAGCGAGTCGCGCCACGCGAATGGCTTCATCCGCCGTCTGGCAACCGGCCGTATTCGGCAGGATGGTGTACTTGGTCCAGTCGACGTCTTCCAGGATGCTGCGGCTCTTCGGATCATCAAAGTCGATCCGGCGCAAAGCAACCGTGATCATCTGCGCGCCGGAAGCCTCGAAGGCCGCCAGCATCTCGCCCGAGTTGCGATATTTTCCGGTGCCGAGAATCAGCCGGGAGGAGAATTCTTTCCCAGCGATCCGCAATGGCGCTTCTGCGTGTCCATTTTCTGACATCTGCATCAATCGACCTCCGTCGACGGATTCGCGCCCTCAGGGCGCCACAATCGGTAAAAGTGATGAACGGGTGAATGTCCGGCGCCGATCCCGTACGCGTCGACCAACGCGCCATGCAAGTAGCGTTTGGCCTCGGAGATCGCATCGATCGCATCATGACCCAATGCCAGATTCGCCGCGATCGCCGCGGAGAAGGTACAACCGGTCCCATGTGTGTGCCGTGTGTCAACCCGTGGAGAACTGAGTCGCTCGACGGAGTGGCCGTCGAAGACGATATCGACCGCTTCGCCATCCAGATGACCGCCCTTGACCACCACGTGCGTCGCGCCGCGTGCGTGGATTGCCCGGGCGGCTTCGATCATGCCCTGCTCGCCCTTGATGGCCAGACCGGCGAGCACTTCGGCTTCAGGGATGTTGGGGGTCACGATGTACGTCAGCGGAAGCAAGTCTTCGACAACGGCCCCGATCGCGTCCTCACGCAGCAGGCGATCGCCACTCTTCGCCACCATGACTGGATCGACCACCAATCGGTCAATCCCGTACCGGCGAACGGCTTCCGCGACCTCACGGATGATGGCTGAAGAAAAGAGCATCCCGGTCTTGACCGCGTCCGCGCCAATGTCGCTCATGACGGCATCAATTTGCGCCCGCACGACCTCGCTCGGTACTTCATGCACTGCCGTCACACCGACCGTATTCTGCGCGGTGATCGCGGTAATGACGCTCGAGCCGTAGACACCAAGGGCGGCGAACGTCTTGAGGTCGGCCTGGATGCCTGCACCGCCTCCGGAATCGGAACCGGCGATCGTCAAGGCCTTTGGAATTGCTGAGCCGCTGAACATCTTGCCCCTCTCGGGTCTCGGGTGACGCGGCATACAACAAAAGCCGCCGACCCCAATACGGTCCGGCGGTACCATGGTGGCAATCTGCCCCTGTTGCCGTCCCTTCGCTGGTATTAACCAGATCAGGTTCGGAGGGTTGGTGAGCAAGCTCACACTCTCAGCGCCACGCGCACCCCTGGCAACCGTTTCATAGAAGAATAACACGAGGCGCCAGTCGCCTCAAAGTCGTTTGCTGTCTTACCGAAGTTCAATCAACCAATGAGCAGGTCAAGCATAGCGCCGACGTTGACATTCCTCGACTCGCGCTTCTATAGTGCCCCGATCCGTTCGGGACGATCGAGAACGGAACTGGAGAACGCGCGAAATGCCCGATAACCGCAAGATGAACCTCAAGTTTGCCAGTCGCGCCGTGCACGCGGGCGAGCGTCCGACGCCGCGGGATTTCGTCCCCATCGCGACGCCGATCTATGCGTCGTCCAGCTTCGTCTATGACGACCTGGATCAGATGGATGCGGCTCTCGGCGGTGCTGACGGCGTATTCGTCTACAGCCGCTACGGCAACCCAACCGTCGAAGCGCTGGAATCCGCGGTGGCCGCATTGGAAGAGCAGGACGCCGCACTCGGTGTCAGTTCGGGCATGTCCGCCGTGAATCTTGCCCTCCTGGCGTGCGCCAAATCCGGAACGCGCATCGTCGCCTCGCGCGACCTGTACGGAGCCTCGGTAAAGCTCCTCGACGTCATATATCGCACGTTGGGCGTCGAAACCGAGTTCGTCGACATCCGCGATCTGGAGGCGCTGGAAGCGGCGTTGAGTCATGGCGACGTGCGAGCCGTCATCGCCGAATCGATTTCCAATCCATTGCTGCGCGTAACGGATATCGCCGCGGTAGCTGAGCGGGCACACTCAATTGGCGCTCGGTTGATCGTCGACAACACCTTTGCAACCCCGGTGCTCCTGTGCCCGGGCACGCTCGGGGCGGATTACGTCGTCCACAGCACAACGAAGTACTTAGGCGGACATGGCGATGTCACCTCCGGAGTGGTTGCGGCGTCGAGTGAACGACGGGCCGAACTCAACGACCTCAACAAATCGACCGGCGGTGTGGTGAGCCCGTTCGACGCATGGCTCGTACTGCGCGGGATCAAGACGCTGCCCTTGCGCATGGAGCGTCAGTGTCGCACCGCGGCTATCGTCGCTGATTGGTTGTTCCACCATCCCAAGCTCGAATGGGTTTTCTACCCGGGATTGCCCGGCCACGAGAGCCATTTTTCAGCTAAAGCCCAATTCCCGGCGGGCCTTTATGGGGGAATGATCTCGTTCGAGATTCGAGACGGGGATCGAGAAAAGGTCTTTCGATTCCTGCGTGCATTGGAGATGATCGCCCCGGCAACGACGCTGGGTGACGTCTATTCGCTGGTTCTCTATCCGGTGATGTCATCCCACCGAGCGCTGACACCTGAGCAGCGCGCCCAGGTCGGAATCGGTGAGGGATTGGTTCGTCTTTCGGTCGGGATTGAAGACCCGGTCGACATTATCAACGATCTCGAGCGTGCGCTCGACGCCATCTAGGTTGGGTGGCGGCATTCCGAATTCATCGTGGGGAGGCAGTGTTGGCTACAACGCAAGCAAGTTCCAAGAGTGACATGATCCGCGAGCAGATGCCTGCGGTTCTGAAGAATGCCTATCTGAATACCGGCACGTTCGGGCCGCTGCCGACGCCCACCGTCGAGGCACTGACCGAGCTCCTCCGCAGCGAACTGGAGAACGGTCGCATCACCATGGAGAACTACATGCGCTCCGGCGAGATCAAGGCCGAAGCACGTGCCGAGTTCGCCAAATTCCTGGGATGCCCGCCGGAGAACGTCGCCCTTACGCGCCACACCACCGACGGCATGAACATCGGCGTCAACGGCATCAATTGGCATGCCGGAGACGAGATCATCCTCACCGACATGGAGCATCCCGGTGGACAGGGCCCGGTCTATAACGTGGCCCGCCGCTACGGCGTCGTTGTTCGTACCGTGAACGTGGGCGACGGCACTGGGGACGTCGTGGGAGCGTTGGAGCGAGCAATCTCGCCTCGCACGCGCATGCTGCTGACGTCACACCTGACGTGGAACACCGGTACGGTTTTGCCGCTCAAAGACATCGTCGATATGGCGCACCGGCACAACGTGCTGGTCGTCGCCGACGCCGCGCAATCGCTCGGATCGATTCCGCTGGACGTGGTCGACATGGGCGTGGACGTTTACGGTGGCCCCGGACAAAAGTGGCTCTGCGGACCCGAAGGAACCGGCGCCACTTACGTCTCAGACCAGGCGCTGCAGCAAATCAACCAGACCGTGGTCGGGTATATGTCGGTGGCCGCGTGGGAGCATTCCGGCGGACATTTCACGCCGCGACACGGTGCGGATCGCCACGAAGTCGGCGGCGTCTTCACCCCCGCCATCCTGGGCAACGTCACCAGCCTCAAGTTCATCCGCGAAACCGCCGGCCAGGAATGGGCCTACGAGCGCATCAAGTCGCTGGGCCAATACTGCTGGAACAAGCTGGCGGAGATCGACGGTGTGAGCATGGTGACACCACACGACCAGATGGCCGGTCTCGTCACGTTCACCCTTGAAGGGCATGAGCCGCCCGCGTTGTCGGAGAAGCTGGCCGAGCGGGGCATCATCATCCGCTACATCGGCAGCCCGATGGCTGCACGTGTATCCACTGGTTTCTACAACAATGAGCAGGATATCGATCGTCTGGCGGACGCGATTCGCGATATCCGCCTTGACCGCTAGCATCGACTTCGTAGACACCGATGAGCGGCTATGGTCGCCCATTTTTGCGCGATTTCGTCGAACTGTAGTTGAGTGAAAGAGACTACTCATGTCTGAAGACCAAAAGGGACTACTGCTATCCGACCTGTCATGGCCCGAGATCCGCGACATCCGCGACCAGGTCGAACTGGTGTTGTTGCCGGTCGGCTCAAACGAGCAACACGGTCCAAATCTGGCAGTGAAGATGGACATCGCCGCAAGCGCGGAGTTCTGTCGTCGAGCATCAGCCCGAATGTATCCGAAAGTGGCGGTGGCTCCAGCCGTTCCGTGGGGCGTCTCGTTTCACCACATGAATTTTCCCGGCACGATTACCTTAACGACGGAGACGTTCATTCAAGTGTTGGTCGAGATCATGGCGTCACTACAGCATCACGGGTTCGAGCGCTTCTTGATCGTCAACGGTCATGGCGGCAACATCGCGGCCATGAACGTCGCCTCCGTCCGCGCCGCCGAAGAACTGCAAGTTCCGTTCGTTGGGGCCTGCTCCTACTTCTCGTTTGGTGATAAATCAATTGCGGACAAATTCGTTACTTCGCCAATTACGGGGCACGCGTGCGAGGTTGAAACGTCGTGGGCCATGGAGCTTGTCCCTGAAATCGTCAAAACGGATTCCCTGGCGGCTGGGGAGATCACCGACCTCCAAATGGAATTTGGACAACTGGCCCGGCGCTACAACGTAAGCATTCCGTATCGGTTCGATCAGCTCACTCGCAATGGGGCGCTTGGCGACGCTCGCAAAGCCTCTCCACAGTTCGGACATGAAATGATCGAGAGCGCGCTGGCGAATTTCTCCGAGTTTTGTGACGAGCTAATCGCGTCCAACCCTGTTTAGACACTGAACGCCGGCGAGCGCCATGGGGGCTGCTGTCAGTCGCGGCCCCCGGCCATTCGAAGAGAAGGGGCCATGCAGCAATTGACAACCAACGTTTGGCCCGCCGGGCATCGCGCCGCCGTGGTTCTATCGTTCGACGTCGACGGTGAGTATGGTGAGGTCAATCATCGAGGCCCGGATGATTGGTATTGGCGTTCGAATGCGCAGTACGATCAGTCCGCCGGGATATGGCGTGTTCTTCGGCTCCTGGACGACTTTGACGTTTCGGCCACATTTTGCTGGGTCGGGAAGGTCGCCGAGGAACGGCCGGACATCGTGAAGACGGCGTTTGATGCCGGCCATGAGATCTCGACGCACGGCTGGGATCATCGCTATTTCAGTGATATGACGGACGACGAACAGCGGGACGATCTCGTTCGCACGCGAACTTTGTTGCACCAGATCACTGGCGAGCGTCCGATGGGTCACAAGACACCGGGATGGAGATTCAACGAGCGGACCGTCCCACTGCTGCAAGAGCTCGGCTTCCGTTGGAACATGGACTATGCATCCAACGACGTCCCATTCCTCATGTCCTCGGATGAGAGGCACGAACCAATCGTGCAGTTGCCCCCCTCCCGCTTGTGGGACGATTACAGTTATTTCGTCGATCCAATCGTGCCTCCCCGTCATGCCTTCGAGATGTGGCGAGACGACATCGACGTCTTGCGAGCCGAGGGCAAACTGATGTGCCTGACGTTCCATCCCTGGGTGACAGGGCGTCCGGCACCATCGCGGGCGCTCTCCATGTTTCTCGACTATGTCGTGAGCCTCGGAGACGTCTGGATCGCACGAGCGGATCACGTTGCCAGCTGGTGGATCGATCGCCTTTCGCAGCAGCCAGCTGAATCCTGACCCACCTCGAAGGCGCCGATCTCACAGGCCGACTTATGACGGTTTGATCTACAATCGGCGACACGAGCGGCGCGCCCGCTCCACGAAATCGCGATTTATGCAGGAGGAACATGAGCGGCAACTATCTCTTCGTCAACGGTCACGTCATGACCGGTGAACTGAATCAGCGTCCTGCCAGCGCGGTCGCCGTTTGCGAGGGACGCATCGTCGCCGTTGGTTCTGACGCTGACGTCAAAGCGTGGAGCGGCCCATCAACTGAAGTTATCGATCTGGCTGGACGAACCATTACACCGGGATTCAACGATTCGCATTGTCACCCAATGTTTGTCGGGTTCAGCTTGCAGCAGGTCAACGCCAGCTCCCCTCCGAACGTCAGCATTGACGACATCACCCGGCGCATCGCTGCTCGCGCCCGCGAGCTGCAGGCGGGCGAATGGATCATGGCGCGAGGCTACGACCAGGCTCGTTTGGCGGAGAACCGGCACCCAAACCGGCAGGACCTCGACGCAGTCGCCCCAAATAATCCGGTCATCGTGGTGCGGGCCTGCGGCCACATCGCGGCCGTCAACAGTCGCGCGCTGGCCCTCGCCGGAATCACGCGTGACACGCCCGATCCCGAGGGTGGCACGATCGACCGAGATGAGCACGGCGAGCCAACCGGCGTGGTTCGCGAGGCGGCACAGCATCTAGTGCGTGCGACAATCGACGATCCAACCACGGAGCAGATAAAAGCGGCGCTGATCCTCTCGGGCGATGAATTCCTCTCGATGGGCGTGACCAGCGTGGCCGAAGCAGGCATCCGCAGCGATACCGAGATGCACGCCTATCAGGATTTGGCTGGATCGGGTGAACTGCGTGTGCGCACCTACTTGATGATGATGATCGACGAGACGCTCGAGTCACTCAGTCAGCTTGGCATCCGCACCGGATTCGGCGACGCCCGACTGCGCATCGGGCCGGCCAAGATCTTCCTGGACGGCAGCATAGGCGGGCGCACGGCACGCATGTCGCAGCCCTACGAAGATGAAGACGACAACCTGGGGCTGTGGATGCAAGATCCGCAGGTGATGAAGAACAAGCTGAAAGCCGCGCACAAGGCTGGGTTCCAGTGCTGCGCTCACGCCATCGGCGACGCCGCCATCGAGCTCCTAATCCAATCATTCGAAGAAGGTCTACAGGAAGCACCGCGGCCCAATAGTCGCCACCGCATCGAGCACAGCAGCATCCTGCGGCCGGATCTGCTCGACCGCATCCAGCGCATCGGCGCCATTCCCGTGCCAGGCACAAGCTTTCTCTACGCCTTCAAGAATGCCTACGTGCAAAACCTTGGCATGGACCGCATCCGCTACGCCTATGCCATGAACACCTTTTTCCAGCGTGGCATCATCGCCTCCGCCAGCACCGACGCCCCGGTCGTATCCACCAGCGCCATGATCGGCATTCAAACCATGGTGACGCGCCGCAGCGAAGAAGGGGACGAGATCTGGCCGGAAGAACGCATTTCGCTTGAGCAGGCAGTTCGAGCCTACACCTACAACGGCGCATACGCTTCATTCGAGGAAGGAATCAAGGGGACGATCGAGCCTGGCAAATTGGCCGATCTGACCGTGCTGGAGACCGACCTACGACGGGTCGATCCGCGTGAGCTCGGAAAAGTCTCGGTCGATCTCACGATCCGCGAAGGCGACATCGTTTATGCGCGCGGAGCGGCGTAGACCAATCAGTCGATCACGATGCGCGAACTGTAGAACCGACTCAACTTCGCATCATCGAAAGCTAGCTGACCGTGAACGATGGTCAATTCGTATTCGAACGACGAGATCGGTCTCGTAGAAGCACGTACGAACAGTTGTTCGATTCACAGTATTCAGGAGGTTTCATATGGTCACTGTGCGCTACCTCGGACACTCAGCATTTTCCCTCAACGACGGCGAGCGCGAGGTATTGGTTGATCCGTTTCTCACGGGAAACCCACTCGGCGCCGCATCAGCCGACGAGTTCAACCCGGTGGCCATCCTGCTGACACACGCGCACAACGACCATGTCGGCGACACCGTGAGCATCGCGCGGCGCAGTGGCGCCATGGTAATCAGTACCTTCGAACTCGGCGAGTATCTTGAGGGGCTCGGGCTGAATGCGAATTACGGGAACCACGGCGGGACGCTGAAGTTCGACGGCGGCAGCGCCAAGATCACACCAGCCTGGCACACGTCTTCGTTCACAACTGACGACGGCCAGGTAGTCGCGCCCGGCGTCCCGGCGGGACTCATCGTCAAGTTCGGCGGCAAGACAATCTACTTCGCGGGTGACACATGCCTGTTCGGGGACATGTCCTTCATCGGCGAGGAAGGCCTTGACGTGGCCGTGCTCCCGATCGGCGACCATTTCACGATGGGACCAGACGATGCGGTTCGGTCGCTGAAGCTGCTTAAACCGAAGGTCGCCATCCCCTGCCACTACAACACATTCCCGCCACTCAAACAGGATCCGCATAAGTTCGCAGAAGCCGCTGAAGAGCACGCCGGAGTGAAGGTCGAGGTTCTCGATCCGGGCCAAAGCTTCGATGTCGACTAGATTGTTGACGATTTCCCGTCCATGAGCGCCGACGACACCACACAGCAGAAACAGGAGCAGCGGGCGGCAGTCACGGCCGAAATGAGCCGTACCGCGTTCCAGCGCAAAGCAGTCTCGCGTCGACCGGTCGGCGAGACGCTGGACGACGCTGTTGCCTTCTTCAAGGAGCGTGGCTATCGCAGTGGTCGCACCGGCAGGCCCAATCAGATCTTCGTCATGGGCGGTCGCGAGGGAATGCTACCGCGGGTAAACGCGGAGATTCTGGCACAGGGGAACGTCGGCAAGGCCAAGGTCACGATGCTGACAGTCAGTGGATTCGGCGTCGAACTGAGCGGCCATCTGAAGGATTATGTCGCTCATCTCCGCGAGCAGCGGCGCAGCGAGTAGGCACGCTTTTGGTGCCTTGCAGGACCCCACGCGCAAGTCTTTTGTAGGCGAGCCAGGTACCCGCGAAGCGGGTATTGTGTTCCCGCATTCGAACGCGATATTCCGATGCGAACTGGGTTGAAGTCTTGCCGGCAACGCATCACCAAAGGCTATTTTCGCCAACGCAAGACGGGGGCATACAAGATGCTCCCCTACAACCAGTTCGTCGTTGAGCGCACGCGCAACCGCTACGCACTTTTCCGTGCGTAGAGCTCCGCGGCGCTCTTGTCGGACTTCCAGCCGTTGACTCGTTCGAGATCGTGTTCGAAACCGCTACGAAGCTCCGTGCCGAATCGCCGATCGAGCAGCCTGGCTGAGTACAGCGCGGATTGCACCCCGTAGCCGGCTTCAAGTCGAGTCAAATCGTCCCAATAGAACGCGCAACTGGCGTACATCGCTAGCCGAAAGCGCTGGGCTTCCATCAACGTCGCCAGCGTCTGCGCACGCTCGCTGTCAGGTGATTCACTACGTGCCGAGAGCCAATCCGTCAATGATCGTCGCGCCGATCACCACATCGACATACTCATCACGCCAGGTCCACGGATCGACGCCGAACCTCGTCGCCGTCTCTTCCGTAACCATGTCGACGCGATCCGCCAAGCGATCGAATGCCGCGCGCAGTCCCCGTTTCCAGGTTCCATCGCCCGGCGTGCAGGGACAGTCACCGTTCCAGCGCAGCAACGCGTGTCCGCACCCCCAAGAGGACTGCTCCTTGATTCGCACCGGTTCGCGCGAAGGCTCGAGGGAGAGGTAGCGCTCGAGCGAGACGACTTCGATATCCCGCGACGCCGCCCGAACCGAGAGCAAATCCTGAAGGAAATGGTCCTTGAAGCGATGATGGTGCCCGTAGACCTCGCCGTCACTGGCGATCACTACAGCGGGATTGAACGCTGAAGCGCTCGTCATCGCGTCGAATCGCGGCACAACGAATCGCTCAACGAACTCATCGGCGGAATCCGTATCGTGCGGATTGAACGAAACCGTACCCGACAGTGGTCCTTCGTAGAACAGCACGTCGATGCTGGCGCCAGACGGAAGATCGACCTGATACGGACGTCGGGTATCGATCCGCTCAGCCGCCTGATCCGGGCTAAAAATGGTGAAGGTCAATCCCTCGGCCACGCAGGACTCGAGCGTCGCGATGTCGACCGCCGTCTCTGGCAGCCAGATACCGTGTGGACGACGACCGAACGTTTGCTCGAACCAGCGAATACCCCAGCGAAGCTCCGTCCTCCGGTCACGTTCAGTGGCGAGCGGAAGAATCGTGTGGTGAAAGCTCTGGGCAATGGCATTGCCAAAGCCTGTCAGCCGCACTGCTCTGCGGTCGGATTCAGCGATTTGGTCGAGTACGGACGGGTGATGTCGCTGCATCCAAAGGGCGAGCGTCGGACCGATATCGAAGCTCATCTGGTCGAAGTTACCCAGCTCCGCATTGGGCCGATAGCACTCCGATAGGATCTTCTCGTTGAAGTCGTGAAAGGGCTGCGCACCGCGCTCCAAGGGGACCCGCCCTGTCTCAGGGTCTTCGCGTGGCGGTTGATAGAAATGGCCATGAACGCACAGATAACGATTCATACGCTTGCTCTCGCCCCAACTTTGTCTCAGCCCGTTTGCGGATAGCCACGCGTGGTTTTCGCGCAGGGCTGCCACCAGATTTGTCGTGCGCCGGTGTCAACAGTTCAACTGTTCAACCGAACCCGACGGCCGAGAATAGCCAAATTGACTGATTATGTCGCGGGCCATTCGATGCTCCGGTACCACCTCTCCCGAAGCTGACCCGTGAATGTGCCGACCGTCAGTCGTCGGCGAACGGGACCGCCGACTCGACCGGCGTTTCCTCCGGATCGCGCAACACCGCGCCCGTATTAGCCGACGTCACCAGATGGGCGTAGCGCCGCAAATACTTGCTGTCGATCGTCTGCCGGAACGGCTTCAGTGTCCGCCGACGCACGCTCATGTCCAACTCGTCCAGTTCGACGTCGAGCCTGTTATTGGGGATATCGATCGAGATGAAGTCCCCCTCACGCACGAGCGCGATCGGGCCACCTGATGCGGCCTCCGGTGACACGTGCCCAATGCATGCACCGCGCGTCCCGCCGGAGAAGCGGCCGTCGGTGATCAACGCCACGCTGTTGCCCAGCCCCATACCCATCAGATTGGCGGTCGGCGCCAGCATCTCCTGCATGCCCGGACCGCCCTTAGGGCCTTCGTAGCGGATCACGATCACGTCACCGGGATTGATCTGCCTGGAGAGGATGGCGCTGGATGCCGCTTCCATGGAATCGAACACGCGCGCTGGTCCACGATGCACCCGCATCTCCGGCTCGACTCCAGCCGTCTTGATAACGGCACCATCCGGCGCCAGGTTGCCGGTCAAGATGGCGAGTCCGCCACGTTGATCGTAGGCATTCTCAAGCGGTCGAATTACCTCGTGATCCTGAATGCCGGCGCCTTCGATATTCTCGCCAAGGGTCTTCATGGTTACGGTCGTTTGGCCGAGATCAAGCACGCCCGGCTTGCGTGAAATCTCCTTTAGGATCGCGCTGATTCCGCCCGCCCGGTGGACATCCTCGATGTGCCAGTGGGAAGACGGACTGACTTTGCAGATGTGCGGCACGCGCGACGCAACCTCGTTGATGCGCTCGAGCGGATAATCCAAGCCACCTTCGATCGCCAATGCCAGTCCGTGCAGGACGGTGTTTGTCGACCCACCCATGGCCATGTCGAGCGCGTACGCGTTGTCTAAGGCAGCGTGCGTGACGATCTTCCGCGGCGTCAGATCGGCGTCGACCAGCTTGAGCAGTTGCGACGCCGCTTGCTGTGCCAGCACGTTGCGCTCTTCAGTGTCGGCCAGAATGGTGCCGTTGCCCGGGAGCGCGAGACCCAGCGCCTCCATGAGGCAGTTCATCGAGTTGGCGGTAAACATGCCCGAACACGAGCCGCAGGATGGGCAACCATATTGCTCCAGCATCTGCAGACGCTTCTCGTCGATCTTGCCCGCCTGGTACGCCCCGACGCCTTCGAACACCGAAATGAGGTCGACCTTCTGGCCGTCCGGCATCGTGCCGGCTGCCATTGGACCACCGCTGATGAAGATGGTCGGGATGTCAAGACGCATGGCGGCCATCAGCATGCCGGGAACGATCTTGTCGCAGTTGGGGATGCAGACCATGCCGTCGAACTGATGGGCCCGAATCACGGTCTCGACCGAGTCAGCGATGATTTCGCGGCTCGGCAGGGAGAACTTCATGCCGATGTGCCCCATGGCAATTCCATCGTCCACGCCGATGGTGTTGAACTCAAACGGAACGCCGCCCGCCTCACGGACCGCTTCTTTGACGACTTTGCCGAAGCGCTGGAGATGCACGTGACCCGGAATGATGTCGACGTAGGAGTTCACCACCGCAATGAAGGGCTTGCGGAAGTCCTCTTCTGAACGCACCACTCCAGTGGCACGCAGCAGACTGCGATGGGGCGCCCGTTCGAATCCCTTCTTGATGAGGTCGGAACGCACGCGCTATCCCTCTCTGCTTCCCTGTTGGGGAGAACAGCGCCTCCCAAATTCCAGCGACGCCCGATGTCGTGAATTGGGTGGAATTATAGTACGAATCGACAACCCGCGTACGGTCGCGGCGTTTGACGGCCACAAGGGAGCGTCTCGGCCGCTGGAGGGGTTCGAGCGCCGGACACAGAGAGAAATGCCGGCCCTGAGGGACCGGCATTCGCGCAATGTCAACTGACGTGAGATGACTATTCGTCGGTGCGTTCGAGCGCGGCCTCACCTGTGACGATGCCGTATTTTTCGGCGTCCTCGTCCATTTCCGCGTCATCGGTTAGCCCAGCTGCTTGACGCATCTTGTCGCGCCGGTACTTCTTGACCGCCGCCTTGAGCGTCCCCAGTGCCAGGGTGGCGCAGCGGGGTCGCATCTGGACCGCTTCTTTGCCGAGAATCTCGATCATGGTGTTGTAGTCGGACTCGACGATGTCGTCCAGACTCCACTTCTCGTCTTCCATCAACTCCATCAGGATCGAGGCCGCAGCCTGGCTGATGGTGCAGCCTTCGCCCTCGAAAGAGAAGTCCTTCACGCTCTTCTCATCGTCGCCAACGTCAAGGTACACGGTGATGACGTCGCCACATCCGGGGTTGCCGCCTGGCATGACGACGTCCGCGTCCGGCAGAGCGTGGCGCCGGCGTGGGTGCTCGTAGTGGTCGAGCAGAATCTCGATCTGCTCCTGTCGATCCATCGGTCCTCCAAGTTACGGTTGTGCGCGTACTTCGTGCTTTGTGGCGACAAAATGAACGGAACTAGCGCTCGATCGGAACTCCGATGACGTTGCCCCACTCGGTCCAGGAACCGTCGTAGTTGCGCACCGACGGGTAGCCCAACAGCTCGTGGAGCACGAACCAGGTATGTGCCGAACGCTCACCGATGCGGCAGTACGTCACGATGTCCTTGTCGCCGGTAACGCCCTGGCTTCCATAGAGTTCGCGAAGCTCGTCGCCAGCTTTGAACGTGCCGTCATCGTTCACGGCCTTGCCCCAGGGGATATTTTTCGCGCCTGGGATATGCCCACCGCGCAACGCACCTTCCTGCGGGTAGTCCGGCATGTGGAGCAGCTCACCGCTGTATTCGCCAGGGGAGCGCACGTCGACCAGTGGCTTGCCGTCGCCGACCTTTTGGCGGGCCTTGTACCCAATGTGGTCGAGCACGTCAGACCGGAACGCACGCAGTTCCGGCCGCATCGGGCGCGCTGCATAGCTCGTGTGTGGGTATTTCGGCACGTCACGCGTCAGCGGTCGACTTTCGGCTTCCCACTTCTTGCGTCCGCCGTCCATGATGCGCATGTTGGTATGGCCCATGTAGGCGAAGAACCAGTAGGCATAGGCGGCCCACCAATTGTTCTTGTCACCGTAAAAGACGACGGTCGTTTCGTTGTCGATCCCGAAGCGCTGCATGAGCGATGCGAAACGGTCGGAATCGATGAAGTCACGCACCGTTTGATCTTGAAGATCCTCGGTCCAGTCGATCTTTACGGCTCCTGGGATGTGGCCGATGTCGTAGAGGAGCACATCTTCATCGGATTCAACGATGCGGATCCGTCCCTCATCAAGATGATCGGCAACCCACTGTGTTGAAACGAGCAGGTCCGGATTGACGTACCCGCGCTCCGAGACCGATGGATTCTGCGTCGCGGTTCGATCGGTCAAGGCAGTTCTCCCTTCCATAGCCAACACTTCTGATGTCTTGTTGCACCTGGTTCGACGCGCTCATCGCGACTCATTGGGGGCCGCAATTGCCTAACCACGAAGCGGGCGGTTGATATTCCATGCCATGATCGCAACCAGAGGTTAAAGATGGTCCTCGCAACGAGGTGAAGAGTCGTTGACGAAACCCGACCTCCATAGTAAGGTATAACACGGTTGGAGTCAGGAATCATTCTCAGCTAGGAGTGACTCTCAATTGTCCTCCGATAACGCGATCCGGATGACGACGCAACGCGCCGCGATACTCACCGAGGTGCAAAGCGCCGAAAAACATTTGACCGCTGGCGAGCTTTTCGAGCGCGTCAGACGAAAGTATCCGACGATCGCCTACGGCACCGTCTACCGCACGCTGCATTTGCTGGCGGAGCGTGGACTTATCCAGGAATTCCCCTTCGGCGACCAGGCCAGTCGTTTTGATAAGCGAACCGATCGGCACGATCACGTCCACTGCACTATCTGCGGTGAACTGACCGATGTCGACGTTCCCATCGCGATTTTGGCTCGTCAAGTCGCGGCCGATCAGACGGGATATGCCATTCAGGAACATCAAACCGTCTTTTCTGGTGTCTGCCCGAAATGCCAACAGGTACAGGTGAAGGACAGAGACGGGCGGCTGCATTAACGATCGCGCGGAATCGGTCGTGCGACGTCTGATGGCGTAGCGAGTTTATCAACCAAAGGGTATAATTAGTCGACACACTCTCGGGTGGGAATATAGGAAGCGGAGGTAGCGGGCGCGCTTATGAGCGACAATACGCCACTGTTCCAAATTGAAAACTTGCATGCCGGGATCGAAGGAAGCGAGATCCTGCGCGGCGTCGACCTGGTGATCAACCGGGGCGAAATCCACGCGTTGATGGGTCCAAACGGATCCGGCAAGAGCACGCTGGCCTACGTCGTCGCCGGCCACCCCAATTACGAGGTCCTCGAGGGACGCGTCCTCTTCAAGGGAGAGAACGTCCTCGAGATGAGCGCCGATGAGCGAGCGCGACTCGGAATGTTCCTCGCCTTTCAATATCCGACGGTCATCCCGGGCGTCAGTATGGCGAACTTCCTGCGTTTGGCGGTCAACTCGGTTCGCGGCACCGACGAAGAGGGCAAACCCGCCCTATCGCCGCGCGAGTTTCGTCGCCTGATGCGCGAAAAGATGGCGATGCTGAAGATGCCGGAAGCCTTTGCCACGCGCTACCTCAATGAGGGATTCTCCGGTGGTGAGAAGAAGCGCGCCGAGATTCTGCAAATGGCGCTTCTCGAGCCCGACTTGGCTATCCTCGACGAGACCGACTCCGGGCTGGACATTGATGCGCTGCGGATCGTTTCGGACGGCGTCAATTCGATCTTCAATGAGAACATGTCGATGCTGGTGATCACGCACTACCAGCGACTGCTGAACTACATCAAGCCACACTTCGTCCACGTGATGCTCAATGGCCGCGTGGTGGAGTCGGGTGGAGCGGACCTGGCCCTTGAACTCGAAGAGAAGGGCTACGACTGGCTAAAGACCGAATCAGAGGAAGCCGTCAACGCCTAGGCGCTGGCTTTCTCGTAGAGGAGCACAAAGATGGTAACGAAGCCAGAAATCCGAGTCGAAGAGTATAAGTATGGGTTCGCCGACCCCGAAAACTACGTCTTCAAGTCGAAGAAGGGGCTCAACAGGGAGATCGTCGAAGAGATCTCGTTGATGAAGGGCGAGCCCGAGTGGATGCGAGATTTCCGGCTCAAGGCGCTCGACTATTTCCAGAAGCGAGCGATGCCGAATTGGGGCGCGGATCTCAGCGATATCGACTTCAACGACATCTTCTATTTCGTCAGAGCGTCAACGCAGAACGAAAAAAGCTGGGATGACGTTCCCGAGTACATCAAGAACACGTTCGACAAGCTCGGGATTCCGGACGCAGAACGCAAGTTCCTGGCAGGCGTTGGAGCTCAGTATGAGTCTGAGGTCGTCTACCATTCTCTGCGCGCGGATCTCGAGAAGCTCGGCGTCATCTTCCTGAGCATGGATCAGGCGCTCATCGAGTACCCAGACATCGTCAAGCAGTACTTCGGCACGATCATTCCGCCGAACGACAACAAGTTCGCTGCCCTCAACTCAGCGGTCTGGTCGGGAGGGTCCTTCGTCTACGTTCCCGAAGGCGTCAAAGTTGACGTTCCCCTTCAGGCGTATTTCCGCATCAATGCCGAGAACATGGGGCAGTTCGAGCGAACCCTGATCATCATCGAGAAGGACGCCTACGCTCACTACGTTGAGGGCTGCACCGCGCCAACCTATTCGAGCAACTCGCTCCACAGCGCGGTGGTTGAAATCGTCGTCAAAGAGGGCGGACGCTGCCGCTATACGACGATTCAGAACTGGTCCAAGAACGTTTACAACCTCGTGACCAAGCGAGCCGCCGCCTACAAGAACGCCACTATGGAGTGGGTCGATGGCAACCTGGGCTCGAAGGTAACGATGAAGTACCCGGCTGTCTGGCTAATGGAGCCAGGTGCGCATGGCGAAGTGCTGTCGGTGGCCGTGGCGTCGGATGACCAGCATCTGGACGCCGGAGCCAAGATGGTTCACGTCGCGCCCTTCACATCGTCACAGATCACCTCGAAGTCAATCTCCAAAGGGACCGGACGTTCGAGCTATCGCGGACTTGTGAAGGTCCACAAGGGTGCTCACGATGTGCGCGCAAACGTCGTTTGTGACGCGCTGCTGCTCGATGAGCAGAGCCGAACTGACACCTACCCGTACATGGAGATCGAAGAAGAGGCCGTTTCCGTCGGGCACGAGGCAACGGTAAGTAAGGTCGCGGACGAGCAGCTGTTCTATCTTCAGAGCCGTGGAATCAGCGAAGTCGACGCCATGAGCATGATCGTCAGCGGTTTCATCGAGCCAATCGCGAAGGAACTGCCGCTCGAATATGCCGTCGAACTCAACCGGCTGATCCAGCTCGAGATGGAAGGCTCTGTCGGGTAACCGTCGAGCGGTCAGGTGGTAGCTCCAGAGCTGGCGCTACCACGACATCACATCGCGACGAGCGATCGATTTGAGCGTCGAAACGAGGGGCGGGGCGGCCCTGGCGGTTGACCAGCAACGCCAGCACCCGCCCTTCAGCGTGAGGGAGAGCATGGAAGCATCGGTTCAGGAAGTAACGAAAGGGTTTTCACGGGACGCGGTCGAGGACTTGTCGCGACAGCGTCAGGAACCTGACTGGGTTCGTGAGAAGCGGCTCGAAGCATGGGCGGCCTATGAGTCACTTCCCATGCCAACTCGCACTGACGAGGAGTGGCGACGCACCGACATCCGCCGGCTGCCTATCAACGACGTGGCGCCGTTCGCGGGACTTGACGGCAAAGTCAGCAATCTGTCCGAACTGCCAGACGACATCACCTCCACCCTCGGAGATCCCGCGCTGCGATCCGGAATCAACGTTCAGACCGACGCCGGAACCGTCTACTCCGAGCTGAGTCAGGACCTGTCCGATCAGGGCGTTATTTTCAGCGACATTGCCACCGCTATCGAGCAGCACCCGGATCTGGTCAAGAAATACTTCATGACCGATTGCGTACCGGCCAGCGACAACAAATTTGCGGCTCTAAACGGCGCGTTCTGGAGCGGCGGCACTTTCGTGTACGTCCCCAAGAACGTTCATGCCGAAGTACCGCTGCGCACCCACATTTACGCACGTACTCCCGGCAGCGCCATTTTCCCGCACACGTTGATCGTGGTTGAGGAAGGTGCTTCGGCGGTCGTGGTTGATTCCTGGTCCTGCCCCACCACCGACGAGCCGATCATCGCCTCGGGTGTAGTCGAGATCTTCGCTGGTGAGACCTCTCAGGTACGTTACGTCCAGTTCCAGAACTGGGGACGCAACGTCTGGAACTTCACGACGCAGCGCGCCATGATCGAACAGGATGCGCAGGTCAACTCCCTCAACGTCGCGCTCGGATCGCGTCTGAGCAAATCGCTCATCTCCGACAACCTCATCGGTGCTGGGGGACAAGCAGAAATGCTCGGGCTCTTCTTCGCGGACGAGAACCAGCACATCGATCACCAGACTCGCCAGATGCACGTCTCGCCGTATGCCACCAGCGACCTCCTTTTCAAGGGAGCGCTGAAGGATCGCGCGCGAACAGTTTATTCTGGGCTGATCAAGGTCTTCCCGAACGCGCAGCGCACCGATGCCTACCAGGCAAACCGCAATCTGGTTTTGAGTCGCACCGCTCGCGCGGACACCATCCCGAATCTTGAGATCGGCGCCAATGACGTGCGCTGCACGCACGGCGCGACGGTTGGGCAGGTCGAAGAGGAGTACATCTTCTACCTCATGAGCCGCGGCATCAATCGCACCGAAGCGGTCAAGCTGATCGTCGATGGTTTCTTCGACGAAGTCATCGAGCGCGTGCCGGTTCCGGAGGTCCAGGAAGAAGTTCGGGCGGCCATCGCTCGAAAGATTGGACTATGAGCACGTCTCCCAAGATCCCTGCAGGCAAGCTCGACGTCGATCGCCTGCGAGCCGACTTTCCGATTCTGCGGCAGACGGCTCGCGGCAAGCCACTCGTCTACCTTGACAGCGCCGCGAGCTCGCAAAAGCCCGAGAAGGTCATCGAAGCGTTGTCCGATTACTATCGGACGACCAACGCCAACATCCATCGCGGCGTCTATGAGCTGAGCGAGAAGTCGACGCAGGTCTATGACGAGGCACGCGCGAAAGTTGCCGCGCTCATCAATGCCTCTTCACCGCGCGAGTGCATCTTCGTGCGCAACACCACCGAGGGGATCAACCTCGTCGCCAGCTCGTGGGGCCGCGCCAACCTGCAGCCGGGAGATGAGATCCTCCTCACCATCCTCGAACACCACAGCAACCTGGTCCCGTGGCAGATCATCGCCGCCGAGCGTGGTGCCAAATTGCGCTTTATCGACATCGACGATGACGGACGCCTCAAGCTCGATCAGCTTGATGACTGCCTGGCGTCGGGACGCGTCAAGCTCGTTGCGGTTACCCAGGTCTCGAACTCCCTCGGAACGATCAACCCGGTCGAGGAGATCGCGCAAAAGGTGCACGCGGCCGGAGCGTTAGTGCTAATCGACGGGGCCCAGAGCGTGCCGCACATGCCGGTCGACGTGCAGGCGTTGGGAGCCGACTTCCTGGCATTTTCCGGTCACAAGATGCTCGGTCCCATGGGGATCGGCGTCCTTTACGGCCGTCGCGCGCTTCTGGAAGCGATGCCGCCCTACATGGGCGGCGGCGACATGATCCGCACGGTCGAGCTGGAACAATCGACGTACGCCGACTTGCCGGAGAAATTCGAAGCGGGAACGCCAAGCGTGGCGGACGCTGTTGGGCTTGGGTCCGCGATTGACTACCTCAACGGCGTCGGGTTGGTCGAAATGCGCCAGCACGAAAAGGACATCGTGCGTTATGCGCTCGCCAGCATGCGTGAAGTTCCCGACATCCAACTCTTCGGACCCGAAGGGAACGACCGAGCTGGAGTTATCAGCTTCGCCGTTGGCGACGTCCATCCGCACGACATCGCCAGCATTTTGGATGGCGAAGGCATCGCCGTGCGCGCGGGCCACCATTGCACTCAGCCGTTGATGAATCGACTTGGTGTCGTTGCCACGACGCGAGCGAGCGTTTACCTCTACAATGACGAGCAGGATGTCGACCGATTGATCGACGGCATCATGACCGTGCGCAAGATTTTTGGCCTTGGAGCGTGACCCGTGGCTGACCTCTATCGCGAGCAGATTCTCGATCACTCGCGGCACCCGCGAAATTTCGGCGAGATCGAGAACGCCGACATCACCTGTGAAGACAGCAATCCGCTCTGCGGCGACCGAGTCCGCATCGACGTGAAAGTCGCCGACGGCATAATATCCGACATCAAGTTCTCGGGACGCGGCTGCGCCATCAGCCAGGCCGCCGCATCGATCCTGACCGAAATGGTCAAGGGACACGAGCTGAACGAGGTGAAAGAGATATCCGCTCAGGATATGATCGACGAGCTCGGCATCGACATCAGTCCGGCCCGTGTGAAGTGCGCGCTCCTCGGGCTCAAGGTGCTCAAATCTGGCGCTTATGGATTGACCGACTGGCCGCATCAGGAGTGACGACCACCTTGGCTGCCACGCTGCCAGGGAAGACTGGAGGGCAAATTGGCCAAATTCACCGCAGAAGATGTGCGTGAAAACCTGAAGACTGTCTATGACCCGGAGATCGGCATCAACGTAGTCGATCTTGGACTGATCTACGACGTCGATTTGGAAGACCAATCCGACAAGACCGGTGTCATCGTGACGATGACCCTGACCTCGATGGGTTGTCCGTTGGGTCCAATCATCATGCAAGAGGTCAACGGTGCCCTCGGCGGCTTGCCTGATATCGGCGAGGTTGGCGTGAATATCGTCTGGAGTCCGCCGTGGACGCCGGACATGATGAGCGAGGAAGCCCGCGACGAACTGGGCATCTGGTAGCTCGAAACCGACATTGAAAATGTGACGCCCGCTTCGGAACCGGAGCGGGCGTCTTGTCTCACTGGCACATCCTCGTCTATCCTGGGCACCCGGAGTAGACGTCCCGGAGGGTGCCGATCACTCGAGCGTCCAGACGGGCAAGGAGGGTCTCAACTGTGTCTCGCCAGGGGCGAATCGTTGCCATGCTGCTCATTCTCATCCTGGTAGCTTCGTGTCGTGGACCGTCGGATCCAGGGGATTCCAACACCCCAGCCGCTCTCCCTTCCCCAACGCCGGAACAGGTCTCACAAACGCTGGCGACGGAGACGCCGTCCCCAACGCCGACGCCTTCACCGACACCCAGTCCAACGCCATCACCAACGGCCACTCCTGAGCCGACAGCGACGCCGACTCCGTCGCCGACTCCAACGCCAACAGAACCAGCGACGCCCACGGCGATTCCGTCGGCACCCGCTATCACGGTTACCCAGGCGGATACGACCAAAAAGGTCGTGGCTCTGACCTTCGACGCCAACGTCGATACCGGATACGCCGCGCAGATTCTGGACATTCTGAAGCAGAACGGGATCAAGGCGTCGTTCGGCCTTACCGGGGTCTGGGCTCAACAGAATCCGGATCTGGTCAAACGCATGGTCAACGAAGGGCATCAGATCATCAACGAGACGTACGACCACAAGTCCTTCACCGGCTTTTCGACCGGCGACAAATCGTTGACCACACAAGAACGCAACGACGAACTTCAAAAAATGCGGGATATCGTTCTCAACGAGGCGAACTACGACGTAAAGCCCTATTTTCGTGCGCCATACGGCGACGTGGACGGCTCGGTCTTGCAGGACGTCGCGGACGCCGGCTACTCGGTCAATGTCACGTGGTCGGTCGATACGCTTGGGTGGAGCGGCATGACGGCGGACGACATCGTCAAGCGAACCGTTGACGGCGTGGCTCCCGGAGCCATCGTCGTCATGAACATGGGCGCCAACTCAGAAGACACGTCCGCCCTACCTCAGATCATCAAACGGCTCAAAGACAATGGCTATTCATTCGTGACGGTAAAGCAGATGGTTGGGAGGTAGGTCGAGCTCGCTCACTCCGAACCGGTCGCGTCGATTGCAACCGGGATACGCGCAAGCGGACAGAGAGGGAACGCACGTGCCAGATCTTCAGCAGGTTTATCAGTACATCGACGACCACTCCGACTCGATGATCGCCGACCTCCAACGCGTCATTCAACAACCATCGATCTCATCCGCGAATGTCGGCGTGCGTGAATGCGCGGCCCTTTTGGTGGAGATGATGAGCAAGTTGGACATCGATGCTCGTGCGATCGAGACGGAAGGGCTGCCGGTCGTCTACGGTGAGATCAACGAGGCCGGGCCGGGCGCTCATACCCTGGTTATCTATAACCACTACGACGTACAACCGGCTCCTGAATCGGACTGGGAGTCGCCGCCATTCGAGGCGCGCATCGTCGGAGACCGGATCATTGGTCGCGGAGCGACCGACGCCAAGGGCAATCTGTTGGCGCACCTCAAAGCGGTTGAAGCGCTGCGTGCCACGACCGGCATGCCGATCAATGTCAAATTCGTATTCGATGGTGAAGAGGAGTCGGGAAGCCCAAGTCTGCCTGGATTCGTCGAAAAGCACCTCGATACGCTCAAGGCTGATGCTTCCCTTTCGTTCGACGGCGGATTCGACGCTGGCGATGTGCCACGGATCAACCTGGGAAGCAGCGGTCTCCTGTTCATTCAGATGCGGGCTAAGGGTGGCACGAAGGACCTGCACTCAGCACGCGCCCGCCTGGTACCGAACCCGGCCTGGAAGCTGGTCTGGGCGCTGGCGTCGATGAAGGGGCCGGATGGGCGCATCCTGATCGACGGTTTCTACGACGACATTCGCCCGCCGAGCGCGCTGGAGCGCCAATTGTTGGAGCAATCCGGTTGGAACGACGAAGCGCAGAAGCGAGATCTCGGCGTCGATGAGTTCCTGGGCGGCGTTGCAGGCGTCGACGCGCTGCAGCAGCTTCTCTTCACCCCGACGTGCAATATCGCGGGATTCGCTTCTGGGTACGTCGGTGAAGGCAACAAGACGCTGCTGCCATCGACTGCGGCGGTAAACGTGGATTTCCGTCTGGTCGCGGATCAGAACCCCGAAGACATCTACGCCAAAGTGCGCAGGCACCTCGACGCACATGGCTTCAACGACATTGAGATCAGCAGCGAGAGTGGCATCGAACCTTCGCGTACCAACGCTGATTCACCGTTCGCCAAGATCGTGGCGGCGGCAGCCCGTCAGGTTTATCAACGTGAGCCTACCGTTCGTCCGACGGGTGACGCCTCCGGACGTCAGGGCGTGTGGTTGGCCGGCAAGCTCGGCATTCCCGGCGCCGGAACAGCCGTCGGGCCGCCGGATTGGCACGGACACGCGTCCAACGAATTCATGACGTTGGATCACTACATCAACGGCATCAAATACGCCGCGACCATCTGGACTCTGTTCTCGCAAACAACTGTGTGACTTGCGCTGATACACCGCCAAGAAGGGGACTGACATGCCGCGACCTATCGAGATTGACGATCTCGGCAAAATCAAATACGTTGGAGACCCTCAGATTTCGCCGGACGGAAAGTGCGTTGCCTACGTGGTGACGGAGGCTGACATTCCAGAAAAGACCTACCACTCGTCCATCTGGCTGGCGGCCGCTGACGGCTCGTGGAACCGCAAGTTCACGCACAGCAACGCCAAAGACTCCGCCCCTCGTTGGTCGCCCGACGGTGCGACACTGGCATTCCTGTCCGACCGGTCGGAAAAGACCCAGCTCTATCTCATGCCAGTCAACGGCGGAGAGGCGCAGCGCCTGACCGATCTCACGAATGGAGTGTCTGAACCGGTCTGGTCGCCCGACGGCTCAAGCATCGTCGTCACGAGCAAGGTTGGGCCCGAAGGGATGATTCGGCTCTCCCAGCAGACGGCGGATGATCGTAAGAACGTCGAAGAGAAGAGCGATGTCAAAGTCATCCGCACCTTGCGCTTCAAGCTCGACGGCGAAGGGTTTCTTGGCGACCTCAAACGCCATATCTTCCTCGTCGGAGTAGATAGCGGCGACATCACTGCATTGACCGAGGGCGATTGGGACGACGCTCAGCCGTCCTGGTCGCCAGACGGGTCGCGGATCGCGTTCTCCTCGAATCGCACCGACGACCGAGAGTTCAATCGCAAATCCGACATTTGGATTGTGGACGTGGGAGATCGCTCGACAACGCCAGTCACCGCGGCTGATGGACAGTACGGCACGCCCGCGTTCGCTCCCAATGGCCGCAGTATTGCCTATGTCGGATATCCCTTCAGCGGTCAGTTCGGGCCCAACACAATCAGTAGTCTCTGGATCAAGACCTTGCCCGATGGCGAGCCCCGCAACGTCGCGGCACGTATCGATCGCGACATTTCCGGTACGGCAATCAGCGACGCGCATTATGTCGCACCGGCGCAGTTCCCGACCTGGTCCGACGATGGTCAGGCAGTCTTCGCCATCTTCGCAGACCGCGGCAATGTGCCGGTGGGACGCTTCCAACTCGACGGCACGGCATCTCGCGTCGTTGAAGGGACGCGCGAGGTCTTGAACTTCAGCCGCGCCAAGGATGGGACGCTCGCGTTGCTCATCTCGGACGCGACGCATCCATTCGAGGTCTTCGTGTGCGCTGAGGACGGCTCGAACGAGCGGCGGGTGAGTCACGCGAACGACGACTTCCTGGCGGAAGTCACGATTCCCGAGCCAGAATCGATGATCGTGACTAACGCGGATGGCATCGAGATCGACACCTGGTTGCTGCCGCCACCGGACTTCGACGAGTCGAAGAAATACCCACTGATTCTGGAAATCCACGGCGGCCCGCACGCGATGTACGGCAACACCTTCTATCACGAACTTCAGGTCTACGCGGCGCGCGGCTACTTGGTCCTTTATTGCAACCCACGCGGCAGCACAGGCGCGGGCCAGCAATTTGTCAATGCCGCGGCGGGCGACTGGGGTGGGTGCGACTACGCGGACATTATGGACGTCGTAGCTCACGTCACCGACTTCCGGTTCGTCGACGGGAATCGTATGGGCGTAACTGGTGGTTCATACGGCGGCTACATGACCAACTGGATCATCACTCAAACCGATCGATTCAAGGCTGCAGTCACGCAGCGGAGTACCGTCAATCGTCACAATCTCTATGGCACAAGTGATCTTGTCTGGTCCTACGCGAGCTGGGAATTTAGCGGCTCCGCTTACGAGCGACCCGATTTCTATCTCGAGCGATCGCCGTTGACCCACATCAAGAATGTCACCGCGCCGGTCCTCATCATGCACAGCGAGAATGACTTTCGCTGCCCAGTGGAGCAGTCGGAACAACTGTTCGTCGCATTGAAGTTGCACGGAAAGACGACCGAATACATCCGGTTCCCAAACGAGAGTCACGGGCTCTCACGCACTGGACGTCCAGACCATCGAGTTGAGCGCCTGGAGCGCGCGGCAGATTGGTTCGACCGTTACCTGTAAGCTGGCGGTGGATTGAGTGTCGGAAGTTTTCCGACACTCGCCGCAAATCGCTCGGAACTCATGCGGTTATAGACCAAACTCAGTCCCGTTTGCGGTTCGCCGAACGGCTGACGAGGAATCAAATGGGGTTGTCGTCAAGTGTCGGATCCCTCAATTCGAGGGATCAGTCTGCTGTGCCGGGTGAGTCTCGAGGAGAGAATATGTTCAAGCGCGTTGGAGCCAACCTGGCATTTGCCGCCACGCTGATCCTACTTCTTGCCGGGTGCGGCGCGAGCAGTAATGGGGACAACGGAACGGCTGGAACGGCTGGCGACGCAATCACTATCAAAGAGACCGAGATGACGTTCACGCCGAACAATATCACCGTTCAAGCTGGCCAGACCGTCAACATCAAACTCGTCAACAATGGCATCGTCATGCACGACTTCACGATCGACGACCTCAACGGTCAGCAGATCTCGAAGCCGCTCGATCCGGGTAAGAGCACGACATTCTCGCTCGCCGCCCCAAGCACGGCCGGGACGATCAATTTCTACTGCTCACAACCAGGACACAAGGCGGCGGGAATGTTCGGCACGATCACGGTTCAGTAGTCGGCTGACGGCCTCATTCCTGCAAGGTTTGCCCCGCGAATTCCCTGTCTGGCGCGGTTCGCGCTAAGATAGAGAAAACAGACGCGGGGCTCATTTTGCATAGTGCGCCGCTCCAAGGCGAGGGAGGCCAACCAGTGAACAGCTATTCCACGATCAGCGAGCTACTCGAGCATCTCAAGCCCGCGGCGGAACTGCGAAACGGTTCGATTGCCATCAGCGACGAGCAGGCGTTCACGGGTGACGTGCTCGACCGGCTGGTTTACAGCGCTGTCTTTGGCGACGAGAGTGTCAAGGCTGCGGCGCGCTGGATCATCTGGCAGGCGGGCCAGGAACTGGGAACGTTCCCGGCATCGATCCACGATTTCTACATCGCGGGAGGCCGCGACGAGTGGCGCAATCAGACGACGCCCGCCATCAACGTGCGCGGCATGGTGTACGACACGGCTCAGGCAGTCATTCGAGCCGCGCAAAAGAACAACGCAAAGCAGTTCATCTTCGAGATCGCTCGCTCCGAAATGGGCTACACAGGTCAAAGACCCGAAGAATATGCCACCGTTATTCTCGCTGCCGCGTTGAAGCAAGGTCATCGTGGACCCCTCTTCATCCAGGGCGACCATTTCCAGATTAGCGCCAAGGACTATGGCTCCGACGCAGAGAAAGAACTCAGTGGCCTGCGCGAGCTGATCGATGAGGCGCTCGACGCCGGCTTTTATAACATCGACATCGACAGCTCAACCATCGTCGATCTCTCACGGGAGACTGTCGCGGAGCAACAAGAGCTCAATTACGAGCGTTGCGCTGAGCTCACTGCCTACATCCGCGAGCACCAGCCGGCCGGTGTCATGGTCTCCGTCGGCGGCGAGATCGGCGAGGTCGGCGGCAAGAACAGCACTGTGGAAGACCTCGAAGCCTTCATGACCGGATATAACAAGACCATCGACGACATGGGTGGCAATGTGGTCGGGATCAGCAAGATCAGCGTGCAGACCGGAACCAGTCATGGCGGCGTGGTGTTGCCTGACGGCAGCATTGCCGACGTGAGCGTCGACTTCGATACGCTCGGAGCGCTCTCGAAAGAGGCACGCGAGCAGTACAAAATCGGCGGCGCGGTGCAGCACGGCGCGTCGACACTTCCGGAAGTCGCGTTCAACCGGTTCTCAGAAGCGAACGCTTGCGAAGTGCATCTGGCGACGGGGTTCCAGAACATCATCTACGACAGCCAATCGTTCCCGTCGGACTTGCGGGACCAGATCTATGCCTGGCTGGCGGAAAATCGGGCCAGCGAGCGCAAGCCCAACATGACTGACGCGCAGTTCTATTACACGACCCGCAAGCGAGGTTTCGGTCCCTTCAAGCAGCAGATCTGGGACATGCCAGCGTCGATTCGCAACGAAATCAGCGGCGAACTCGAAGAGAAGTTCGACCTGATCTTCAAGCGGCTCAACGTCGTCAACAGCGCCGAGCAGATCGACCAAATCGTCAAGCCGGCAAGGCGATCGAAGCCGGTGCCGGAAGCGCTGCATAAGGCGGCCGTCTCATAGAATGCGGCTTCTCACCTGCATCAGTCAACGGGCGGGGCTGACGCCTCGCTCGTTTTCGTTTGCGTTGGAACTCGATTGCGGCGGCAGTATTCGCGAGACTCAGCGAGTGGGGAGAGATGGCTCCCGGTCACGACCGGGCTCTTGCTCAGGGCGCAAGTAAACGAGGTATTCGTTCATGCCGACTTTCAGGACTCGTCTCACGGTGTAGAGGCAGCCGCGTTCGCGCAAGGAGCGACCCGGAGTGATGCGCGCCGCACGAACTTCCCGTTCCGTTCTGGAGACGATTTCGTAGGTCACGCGTCCGCATTGCAGGCAACGGAAATACTGATCCGCCTCGTCGGTCGGACCGGCAAGTCCGCGCTGGACCAGCATGGTACGACTGCTTCCGCAATCGGGACATGTCCGTTGTTCGGACGTGCTCACCTTGTGCTCGTCCTCCTTGAATGTGTCCCGAACCCCAAGGCTCTACGGCGAGTTCTGTCAGCAACCAAGTTGTATGGCAGCACTGAAAACCGAATACCATAGACTAGCGCATTTCGCAACTCTTCCTGTGACAGCAACGTGACCTCGACCTGTACGACCGGTTGGATGACTCGAAGCATCCATCTCCAGGTCTCGTTAGCATCTCCAAATCTACTTGCATGTGAGGTGCTATTTAGCCGTTGAAGTGGTGATCATGGCATACTGGCCCTGTTGTGCAGTGCCCATCAGCAGCGAGTGCACAGTCGTTCGCCTGTGGATCAGTCGCCTTGGCTGGTCGATGGCAGAGGGTACTCGCTCCCCAATTTCATGAACGTCTGACCGTGGAAAATTCCGCAGCACGACGATTCAGAAGACGTCTGAGATGTCCGCAGTCCGCATCGATGAACTCGAGTCGCTCGGCATGATGCATCGTCGTCGCGCATCGCCCCTGTTCATCTGCGAGCCGATCGAACGCTAACTTCGAGTCCGTCCAGAGGGAGGTAGAGCGTGGTCCAACAAGCACACCACAAGAACGGCGATGGCGGAATGTCATCCGACGGATTACCGGGAAGCGCGCGTGACCTCCTTGAACGCAGGCGTCTCATCATCGCCTCGAACCGCGGGCCGTTCGAATACCAGATTGAAGAGGATGGGTCGTATAGCACCAAGCGAGGAAGTGGCGGGGTCGTCACCGCGGTTGGCGCGGTAAGTCGCTACAGCGAGCTCATCTGGGTCGCCAGTGCCATGACTGATGGCGACCGTCAGCGCGCCGCGGAGGCACGCGACGCCGGTGAAACGATGATTACGCCTCCAGACTCAGACGTCAGCCTGAGATTCGTCCTGGCCGATTCTGACGCATATGACGGCTATTACAATCGGATCTCAAATCCGCTTCTCTGGTTCCTACAGCACTACCTATGGGACACGCCGCGCGCTCCCGATATTAACGAGGAGACGTGGCACGCCTGGCACAATGGTTACGTGACGGTCAATCAGCAGTTCGCTCATGAGATCGTCGAGGTCGCGAAAGCCAGCGACACTCCTCCGTTGGTGATGCTTCAGGACTACCACCTCTATCTCGTACCTGGACTCATTCGCGAGATGATGCCGGACGTCATGATGCAGCATTTCATCCACATTCCGTGGCCCGACCCCGATTACTGGCAGCTGCTTCCGCGTGATATGCGCTCGAGCATCTGCGCCAGCCTCCTGGGCAACGACATCGTCGGATTCCAGACGACCGCGCACGCCCGTAGCTTCATGAATACGTGCGAAGCCAATCTCGATGGGGTCGATCTCGACTATCGCGGCCGCCAGATCCACTATCGCGGCCGCACGACGCGCGTCGCGGCCTATCCAATTTCAATCGATTGCGATGCGGTCGAAGCGGTCGCGGCCAGCGACGATGCACTGAAGCATGAGGAACACCTCGAGAACTTCCTCAACGAGCACACGATTGTTCGCGTCGATCGGGCGGAGCCCAGTAAGAACATTGTGCGTGGTTTTCTGGCCTACGACCGTTTTCTGGAAGAATTTCCCGATTTCATCGGCCGTGTTAACTTCCTGGCCTATCTCGTGCCGTCGCGGCTCGAAGTTCTTGAGTACATCGACTATCTCGACGACATCAACACCATTGTCGGTCGCATAAACACCAAATACGCCAATGCCGCTGAGAATGACGGCGTCGCCTGGCAACCGATTCAGGTCTTCATCGGGGACGATTACCCGAGAGCGCTGGCGGCCATGAAGCACTACGACGTGCTGTTGGTCAATGCCATCTTTGACGGCATGAATCTCGTGGCCAAAGAGGGCGCGCTCCTCAATCAGCGAGACGGCGTGATGATCCTGTCGGAGGCCGCGGGAGCCTATCAGCAACTCGGTCCCTACTCGCTCACTGTCTCGCCGACCGACGTGGAAGGAACTGCGGCGGCGATCCATACCGCGCTCACCATGGGCAAAGAGCAACGGGCCGGGTGGGCTCGCGATCTCCGCGCGCTCGTGCGCCGTGAGAACATCCGCGCCTGGATATACGCGCAACTCGAAGATCTGGCACAACTGCCGGAATCGGTGAGTTGATCTCTCCGAACTGAATCAGTCGAGCACGCCAGCCGCTCGCAAAGCCGCAATCGTCGGCTCGAGCGGCAACGCATGCCGCACGTGGTCGTCTCGGCCAACGACGGTCGTCGCACGGAAGAGCGCGTTGACGACCGCTTCCTCGGTCGATTCCACTGTTGCCTGGAACAGAGCGTCGATCAGCGCACCGCTCTCGACGACATGGTCGAAGCTGAGTGTGTTGCGGGTGGGCTCATGCGGAATTCGAAGCGCGTTCGAGAACGCAACGATGTAGTCGCCGCTGACGTTGCCCGAGATTGACCCGAGTCTGGCCAGGCCGAGAGACGCTCGGCGAGCAATCCGTCGAAGCGCCCGGTCGAGCATGGGGGCGTCAGTACCGACGATCACGATGATCGACCCGGTCTCCGGAACAACTTCCGGCGCATTCCAATCGAGAAGCAATCTGCCGATCGAAACTCCGGCAATGGTCAGTTGATCGCGTCGTCCAAAATTGCCGAGAACGATGGCGCCGACCGTGTAGCCACCAAGCTCCTCGGGCAGCCTGCGCGACGACGTGCCGATTCCCCCTTTGAAGCCGAAGAGCGACATGCCCGTCCCTGCGCCGATGGTCCCTTCGTCGACAGGTCCGGACTTCGCCGATTGAATCGCCGCCAGCACGTGCTCGTACCCGACGTGGCGCCCCTGCATGTCGTTGAGATAGTTGTCGGCGCATTCGGTCACCACCGTATTGACCGTCGATGTGGTGATTGCGACGTCGGGGTTGACACTGATCGAGTACTGCGCCAGCGCGTCAACGACGCGACCGACGTTCATCGTACCGGTCATCGCGATCGGGCTCTCGAGGACTCCAAGCTCGTCGATTTGCTCCTGACCAAAGCATTTGCCGAAGCCATTGAGGACGAAGACGGCGGCTGGAACCTTCTCACGAAAGAGATTGCCTCCGTGCGGCAGAACCATAGTCACCCCAGTTCGGATCGGCCCTTGACCCGGTTTCAACGGTCCAGAACCTTCGATCAATGTGCTGTGCCCAACCAGGACGCCTTCCACGTCGGTGATGGCGTTGTGAGGCCCGGGTGGCATCGTGCCGAGGCGCAATCCGACGTCTCGCGCGCGTGGGCGCGAATTAGGTGCGGTCATATCTGCTCCGATACTGGTAATTGGGTCACACGCCAAATAGGCTGGCACGAAGATGCAACGGTCAACGAACGCACGCTATGATAGCCTACGCTGCCGCGGAATCCGCCATTTCTTGCGGCAGCCTTCGACTCTTCCAGCAGGGAGATTGGCTCGCTCCGTGCGAGATGAATGCGAGAACCAGCGTCACAAGCTCTTCAGGTTTAAGACGAATACGGTGGAATGAACATGAGGTACAGCACATGACGGTAGCACGGCTCATCATGAAGATTGCACGCGGGATGAGCGCGATCCCAGCGGACGGGCTTTCCTCGACGCCTAAAGGATCACGCGCGAAAGAGTACAACCGAACCAAGCAGCGCTTGATGCTCGTTGGGCTCGCGGTTTCGCTCGTCGGTGGCGCCATCTTCGCTCTCAGCGGTCTGCCAATGCGGATCAGCGAGCGCGTCGACCGCCTCAGCTCAAATAAGTGGGCGCGCCGCGGCATCTTCGCGGGCATCCTGACGGTCGGTGAATTGCTGGTCGGCTTGCCACTTGGATATCTCAGCGGCTACGTGATCGAGCATCGCTACGGGCTCAGCAACCAATCACGACTGCAGTGGTTGATCGAACAGCTCAAAGGGATGGCGGTCTCGCTGCCGTTCGCCGCTATCGGTACCAACCTGATCCTCGAGCTCATTGAACGCTGGCCGAAACGCTGGTGGGCGATCGCAACATCACTGGCGCTTCCGTTCACGGTCCTGCTCTCCCAGCTCGCGCCGATTTTGCTCATGCCGATCTTCAACAGGTTCGAGCCCCTGAAAAACACGGAGCTCGCCGAGCGCTTGAAGACGCTGGCGCGGGAATCGGGAGTCAACGTTGCGTCGGTGATGCAGATGGACATGAGCCGCCAGACGAACAAGGCCAACGCCTTCTTTGCCGGGATGGGGCGTACCCGTCGCATCGTGTTGGCTGACACCATGCTCGACCGATTTACGCCGGAAGAGATCGAGGTCGTAGTAGCGCACGAAATCGCGCACCAGGCGCATCGTGACCTGTGGTGGCTCATCGGGCTGGGGACCGTCTTCACCGCTGGCATATCATGGACCGTCGACCGGGTTGCCAAACGCATCGTGGATGATTTCGGTGAGCAGTTCAAGCTCCAGTCGATCTCTCATGTGTCTGCGTTGCCCCTGCTTGGCTGGTTGCTGAGTGTCGTGGCATTTGCGCTGGCGCCAATTCAGAACGTGCTGTCACGCGTCATCGAACGACGCGCCGACACGTACGCGTTGAGACTGACTGACGATCCGAAGTCGTTCGAATCGGCCATGTATCTGCTGGGAGAAATGAACCTCGCCGACCCGAAGCCTTCGGCGTTCGTGAAATACACGATGTACAGCCATCCGCCGATCGCCGAGCGCATCGCTCGCGCCCGGCGCTTCGCCCGTGGAGAGGGCTAGCCGCTCTGCTGCTCGCTACTTCCTGGCTCTCAGTAACACCTTGAAGTCATTGAACGAGACAACACGACCGTCGTCCTCCTCAACCGAAAAGTGCTCGCGACACGCTTCATCCGTGGAGAGGATCCAGTCGGACAGCGCCTGCGGCTCACCTTCGGCCATGCGCGAGCGCTCGGTCCAGGAGGCGAATTCATGTCGCTTGACGATGACTTCCGACATCTCCAGCGACAATCCAGCATTCGTCAGGAACGAGGTCCACTCAGACATCGAGTAGGCGCGTACATGGCTTGGGTCACGCCACTTCTCGACTTTGTTGATGAACGTGTCGTAGTTCTTGTTGTCAGGAGAGAGGCTGTCTATGAGCACGAACGCGCCGCCAGGAACCAGAACGCGCGCCACCTCGTCCACGAATGACTGCACGTCGGCGAAGTGATGTGGCGCGATGCGGCAGGTGACGAGATCGAACGATGCGTCCGCGAATGGGATGGATTCCGCCGCCGCGGCGATCACTCCAACCGGTTCGACGTCGCTCTCGCGTGCGAAATTGCGCGCATGAATCAACATCTGCGGGGTCAGGTCGAGCATGGAGACGTCACGAACCAGCGGGGCGAGAGCGATGGCTGTGTGACCGCCGCCGGTGGCGATGTCGAGTACCCGCATATCCGAGCGCGGTCCGGCCACTTCGACAAGTCGGGCCAGATCTTTCCCCAGTCGGTGCGTCTCGCTGCGGACATACGCATCCCCAGCCGCTCCGAATTGCTCACGAGCCTTGCGTTGAATTTCTTGCGCCGTCATATGATATCTTCCTTCGCGTCCGTGCCCATTCAGCCCATGCACGACCTTGGATTCGATCCCATGTCGATGATAACGTTTCTTTGCTGCCGGTGCGTATTCCGGCCGGTGGGAGTCGCCCGGCTCTATGTTCCTTCAACTCGGACGGTTTTCGTATCGCCATCGCTGGCGAATCATCGTTGCGTGGCTCGTTTTCTTCGTCGCCTCAATACCAATTCTTCCTCGAGTGACCGGCGTTCTCGCGGTGGGTGGCTTCTCCAGTCGCGGCACTGAGACCGATCGAGCCCAACAGATCCTCGAGACGCAGATTCCGGGCTACAGTCCATCTGATCTGGTCATCATCTTCCACGATCCGTCACTCGACGCAAACTCTCCGCAGTTCAAAGCTCAGGCGCAGGCCGCACTCTCGGATGTCCTCACCCTGCCGCATGTCACCGGTGAGACGACCTATCTGCAAAATCCACGACAGATTTCGAGCGATGGGCATACGGCATACAACCTGGTTCACCTAGATCTTCCATCCGAGCAGGCACAACGCCTCGTCGCCAACGTACGCGACCTGTTGCATCCCACCTCGCTCGAGGTCCGCGTCGCGGGCGGACCGGCATTCTATGCCGACATAGAGACCGAAACCGAGCACGACCTCAGGCGTGCCGAGATGATTGCCATCCCCTTTGCGCTGTTGGCACTCGTACTCGTCTTTGGCAGCCTCGTAACCGCGGGAATACCGATCGTCGTGGGAGGGATCAGTGTCGCCTGCGTGCTCGGCGCCATCTTCTTGACCGCACACGTCGTCGATCTGTCGATCTTTGTGCTCAATCTGGCGACGCTGCTGGGACTTGGGTTATCGATCGACTACTCCCTCTTCATGACCAGTCGATTCAGGGAGGAATTGGTCGTCCGCGACGTTCCCGACGCCATTGCGGTCACCGTCGCCAGCGCGGGCAGGGCGGTCTTCTTCTCCGGGTTGACTGTTTTGATCGGCCTGAGCGGTCTGGCTGTCTTCAACATCATGTTTCTGCGTTCGGTAGGAGTTGCGGGGGCCTTGGTGGTCCTCTTCGCGGCCCTGGGAGCGCTGACACTTCTTCCCGCCGTCCTCAGCGTCATTGGCGCGCGCGTTGACCGGCTCTCCGTGTATCGGCGCGGTCACGACTCGGGGAGATTCTGGCACGGACTAGCTGAACGAGTCATGGCGCATCCTTGGGCGGTGATGATCCCGGTGGTGGCGTTTCTCCTGCTGCTGGGGACTCCGTTTCTCAGGGTGAATCTCAGTTCGCCGGACGCGACAATATTGCCATTATCGACAGGATCTCGACAGGGATTCGAGCTCCTGCGAAGTCAATTTGGCGATGGAGCAATCTCCCCGATCGTGGTGGCAGTCCAATCAGAAGGACCGATCAATACGCCCGATCACGTCGCGTCCCTCTACGATCTGACGCGAAAGATCGCGCTCGACCCGCGCGTCTGGCAGATCGATAGCATCGTCACGCTCGATCCCCGAATTACTCTCCAGCAGTATCAGCTCATGTATTCCGATCCCACGTACCTCAATGACCCGCTCGTAAGCGCCGCCTACAGGCACCTCGCTGGTTCCGACGCCACTGTGATTTATGTCTATATGCAACCACTCCCGAGCAGCGGTCAGGCGAAATCCCTACTTGCGGCGCTACGCAACACCGATCCGGGGCCTGGATTGACCATGCAGGTAGGTGGAGGAACGGGCGAAATCGTCGACGTGGTCCATTCGATATATTCCGCCTTCCCGTTTGCTGTGCTCATCGTGGCTCTCGCAACCTACTTCACCCTGTTCTTGCAGTTTCGCTCGCTGATCCTTCCGATCAAAGCCGTGTTGATGAATGCCCTGAGCATCATGGCGAGCTACGGCGCGTTGGTCTGGATCTTCCAGGAGGGGCATTTGAGCGGCGTGCTGAATTTCGCTCCACTCGGCTTCGTCGAGGCGTCTCTGCCAGTGGTGATGTTCAGTCTCCTGTTTGGATTGAGCATGGACTATGAGGTCTTTCTGCTGAGCCGCATGCGTGAAGTGTGGGACGAAACCGGAGACAACAGGCTGGCCGTCTCGACCGGATTGGCGCGCAGCGGACGCATCATCACCGGCGCCGCGCTGATCCTGGTCGTCGTCGCGGCGTCGTTTGCCACCGCCGACGTCGTCCTGATCAAAGCACTGGGGCTCGGAATCGCCATCGCGGTTGCGCTCGACGCCACCATCGTGCGCGCGTTGTTGGTGCCCGCAAGCATGCGTCTGCTGGGCCACCTCAACTGGTGGGCGCCAAGTTGGACCAGGCGCTCAGACAGAAGAAAGATCGTGAAGTGATGAGCGATTCTCATCACCACGCCCGCCATTGCCGGACGGTGATTACGTTACTTGCGATACTGTTCATCCTGGCCGCCTGTGGATCATCGAGCGCACAGCTCGAGGTTGCGACTGCTGGTGGCACAGAACGACCCGCCGCGAGCTTCCTGACGCCACGCGCCACGCCGGGACCGGTGAATTTCCCGCTCGACGACGGCCCGCACAATGATCTGACTGAGTGGTGGTACTACACGGGCCACCTCAAGACCGCGGACGGAAAGGACTATGGCTTCGAGTTCGTCATTTTTCAGGGCGACCGCGCCGGTTTTCCGCTGACGTATGCGGCGCACTTCGCCATCACGGACGTGGCCAAGGGGCAGTTCTACTACGATCAACGTACGCAGAGCGACGGACAGCCGGGGTCACCCCAGACGATCGACCTGGCACTCGGAGACTGGACTCTCGAAGGCGACGGAGCTAACGACCGGATTTCGGCCAGCGTGGACGGTTACGCCATGCATCTCTCGCTCTCCAGCACCAAACCGCCTGCATTGCACAATGGCGACGGCTATTTCGATTGGGCGCCGGCCACCGGTTCCTACTACTACTCGCGCACCGACTTGACCGTCGACGGAACATTGTCCGTAGACGGATCGAGCCAAACCGTGTCCGGACAAGCCTGGATGGACCACCAATGGGGAAATTTCCTCCTCTTCGACGCTGGAGGTTGGGACTGGTACTCGATTCAGTTGAGCAACAATGAGCAGATCATGCTGTGGCACAGCCGCGATGGGCAGAACAACGTCATCTTCGCTCTTGGTACGTTCGTGAATCCCGATGGCAGCACCGAACAGCTGAATCTGAACGACTTTGATATCACGCCCACCGGAACGTGGAAGAGTCCGAAATCTGGCGTCACCTATCCATCAGGATGGCAGATCAAGATTCCTTCAAAGAATCTCACGCTCACGATTTCACCACTGGTAACGAATCAGGAACTTGACACACGTGCATCAACCGGTGTGATCTATTGGGAGGGTGACGTTTCTGTCACAGGGACCGAGAACGGCTCCTCAATCAATGGTCAGGGTTACATCGAGCTGACCGGATACGCGTCAAATCTCAGTAGCCCATGAACGGATCGATCTGTGAAGATCTGATTGGGCGGTTGACAGCGGCGCGACTTGTTTGTAATATGGCCGTCAACAACTGAATAGAGCCTGCGCTCATCCAGAGAGGTGGAGGGACACGGCCCTTAGAAGCCCGGCAACCAGTGTGAACGCACCAGGTGCCAATTCCGGCGGATGAAATTCCGCAAGATGAGCGAGGTGTTTATGATCCTCCACCTATTTTCGGGGGATTTTTTTATTCCCTGAAATCCAAGGCGATGACGAGGAGAGTACACGAGTCGCTACGGCCCTAGCGAGCCGCGACGGTGCAAGGCGGCGCACGAGCACTCGTGGAAGATGGCCTCCGAGCCGCGCGCTGAACCGCTTTGATGCGTAAGTAGGCGCTGCCGGATTGACCTCCGTTATCAAGGTCAGAGTGCGCACGCACTCACCGAGGCCCGAGTCGCGAGACTCAGGCAAACCGGGGTGGTACCACGGGCAGTCAAACCCGTCCCCGCAGATGGGGACGGGTCTTCGTTTAACCCGTCTCCGGCATGAGCAGCCAATGCTGGAGGGGTTCATGGCAGCAATCATCTCGCCACCAAACGTTCGGCAGATCGCCATTGTCGCGAGTCCAGATCGTCCATTCATCACCGAGCACCGCGACGTCCTCTCACACGTCGAGCTGAGCTTCGAATCGTGGGGAACGCTCAACGCAGCGGGCGACAACGCTGTCCTCGTCATTCACGCATTGACAGGCGACAGCCACGCTGCGTCGCACGGAGCAGACGACCCAGCCGGTTGGTGGGAGCCCCTTATTGGTCCTGGCAAGGCGATCGACACCAATCGCTATTACGTCATTTGCCCGAACAATCTCGGAAGCTGCTATGGCTCAACCGGACCGTGCTCGATTGACCACGCCACCGGGCAGCGCTATCGACTGACCTTCCCCATGCTCACCGTGCGTGATCTCGTGGCGATTCAGGCCAGACTTATCGATCATCTCGGCATTCAATCCCTCCACGCCGTTGCCGGCGGATCTCTCGGCGGTATGCAGGTCCTCGAATGGGCCGCTATGTTCCCCGGCATCGTGCGCCGTGCCATACCAGTTGCCGCTTCCGGACGGTTCGCGCCGCAAGGGATCGCCTACAACGAAGTGCAGCGGCGCGTCATCATGCTCGACCCCGCCTGGAAGGACGGCGACTACGAAGAAGACGCGATCCCAGCCGCCGGTCTGGCCATCGCACGCATGGTCGGCGTGATCACCTATCAGAGCGACGAACTCATGGCGGCGCGCTTTGGACGCAACCCGGAAGCACGCTACACCAGCTGGCCCGCTTTCCTGCGCCGCTACGACGTCGAGGGATACCTGCACTACCAGGGCGACAAGCTGGTGCGTCGCTTCGATCCCAACTGCTATCTGTACCTGACTCGCGCCATGGACTCTCACGATCTCGGCCGGGATCGTGAGAGCTATGAAGAGGGCATCCGGCGTATCGAGGCGCCGACGCTGATGATCGGCATTCGCTCGGACATTCTGTTCCCAGCCTATCAAGTCCGTGAGGTGGCCGACGTGCTGCAGCGCGTTGGTCGTGACGGACGTTACGTCGAGCTGGATTCACCCAATGGGCACGACGCGTTCCTCAACGACGTCGACGTCATGGGACGCCACATCGAAAGCTTCCTGTCCGAATAGCTCAGCGGCTGGGCGCCCGGCCGCTGATGTTCGCAGGAACATCAATGGTGACGATTTCCCGACTATGCGACTGCGTCGTTCACGCTGGATTGCGCCCGCTGGACGGCTGACTACACGAATTTGAACCGTTCCGATGGAGGAAAGAGACATGCCAGAATCGAATGGGCACCGACGATCTCCAGGATTCAATACGCGACAGATCCATGCCGGGCAGCAGCCGGATCCGACTACGACTGCACGCGCCGTTCCGATATATCAAACGAGTTCCTTCGTGTTCCACAACGCCGAGCACGCCGCCAATCTCTTCGGCTTGCAGGAGTTCGGCAACATCTACACCCGCATCATGAATCCGACGCATGACGTCTTCGAGCAGCGCCTTGCCTCGCTCGAAGGGGGAGTTGGTGCATTGGCGACCGGCTCCGGCCAGGCGGCCGAATCGATTGCCATCTTCACCTTCCTGGAAGCGGGCGACGAGATCGTCTCCGCTTCCAGTCTGTACGGCGGCACTTACAACCTCTTCGCCGTCACGATGCCACGCCATGGCATCAAGACCACGTTTATTGACCCTTCAAATGTGGACAATTTCAGGGCGGCCATAACCGATCGCACGCGAGCTCTGTACGTGGAGACCATCGGCAATCCGAAACTCGACGTCGTGCGAATCCGCGACGTGGCCGACATCGCGCATGACGCTGGCCTGCCTTTAATCGTCGACAACACCTTCGCGACGCCGTATCTGTGTCGCCCAATCGAGCATGGTGCCGACATCGTCGTGCACTCCGCCACCAAATGGATCGGTGGCCACGGAACGTCGATTGGCGGGATCATCGTCGATGCTGGGACGTTCGACTGGACCAACGGCAAGTTCCCGTCGATGGTCGATTTCGTCGATCGCTTCGGTAATCTGGCTTTCATCCTGCGTGCTCGGGTCGAGCCTTACCGCGATCTCGGCCCCGCGCTCAGCCCGTTCAATTCCTTCCTGTTCCTGCAAGGAGTCGAGACACTCTCGCTCCGCGTAGAGCGGCATTGTGAGAATACGCACACCGTCGCCAAGTGGCTGGAGAGCGATCCACGCGTCTCCTGGGTCACCTATCCAGGGCTTGAGAGCCACCCGTACCACGCCAATGCCAAGGAGCAGCTCGATCATGGCTTTGGCGGCGTGGTCAACTTCGGCATCAAGGGCGGGCTGGAAGCTGGTCGAACGTTGATCAACAACGTCGAGCTCTTCTCGTTGCTTGCCAATGTCGGCGACGCCAAATCGTTGATCATCCATCCGGCAACGACCACACATGAGCAACTCAACGAAGAACAGCAGGCGGCGGCGGGTGTCACTCCGGACCTCATCAGGCTCTCCATCGGTCTCGAGGACATCGAAGACATCATCGATGACCTTGACCGAGCCCTGACAAAGGCCACCAGCGCGAAAGTCCACGCCGTCGCGTGAGGAAGCACCGGGGGTGGGTTCTAACCGTCCTCAGCCCCTAACTCCTTCTCCCGATCCGAGGAGAAGGGGAATCACGCACAAAACGCAAGCCCTCTCCCAATTGTGGGAGAGGGTGGCGCCGCAGCGCCGCGTGAGGGCCAATAGGGGATGAGGGGCAACTTAGCCTTACTCGTACGCGCGGCCAAACGGCGGATTGGCGGCCGCTCCGGTGCGTACGGCTTCGACGACGTCAGAGAGGATCGCGCTCGAGGTGGGAAGCGGCCCGGCTCCCTGCCCGCTCAGGACAACTGGACCAACTCGATCACCCACCACCTCGATCGCGTTGTAGTTTGCGTTCACGTGAGCCAGAAGTTGGTCATTTGGCACGATCTCTGGCGCGACGCGTAGGATGAGTTCCCCGCCTTCTGCCGCCTCTGCTCGTGCGATGAGCTTGTAGACGCCGTTCTGATGGCGCGCCTTATCGATGTCATGTGGGGCGAGTCCCGAAATACCGGTGCGGTCGATTTCGTCCGGATGAACGTGGCGACCAGTCATCAGCGAGGCCAGGATGGCCAACTTATAGGCGGCGTCGAAGCCTTCGACATCGGCGGTCGGGTCGGGCTCGGCGTAACCAAGCTGCTGAGCCTCTCCCAGTGCTTCGTCATACGGGACTCCGCCGCTCGCCATGCGCGACAGGATGTAGTTCGTGGTTCCATTGACGATGCCGCGAACACGGATGACGCGATTCGTCGCGAGTATCTGACGATAGGAAGTGAGTAGGGGGATACCGCCTCCCACGCTGGCTTCGAACATCAGCGCACGCTCTGCCTCGGTCGCAGCCTCAATCAGTTCCGAAAAGTGCTTGGAGAGCGCCTCTTTGTTGGCCGTGACGACGTGAAGTCCGGCTTCCAGACAGCGGCGCATGTAGTCGGCTGCAGGCTGCTCTCGGCCCAGAACCTCGACCACGACATCCAGGCCATCCTCGCTGAGAATAGTTGCGAGGTCCGTGGCGATGATGTCAGGAGCTAGATTGGCGCGAGATGCCCGCTCTACCGTTCGCTCGAGCACTCCAAGGAGAACCAGTTGCAGTCCAGTGCGTTCGGCGATCAGATCATGTTGCTCAGAAAGTGCCTGGGCCACCGCCGAGCCGATCGTCCCCAATCCAAGAATCGCGACTCCTACCCTGCGCATCCCTTGTCCCCTCATTCATGGCGCTCTCGCCGGCAATTTCAATCGTTCGCGGTCGGCCGCAACCGTGCAAATCGGCGGCTTGACTCTGGTCCCATCAACTGCTATCGTGCCGTCAGCACGAAAGGTTCAGACGGATCGAGACGATCTTCGATCCCGATTGTACGAGAAGGCAGCGATGATTCGCGCGATCGAGACACGTGGAAACGAGACTACTACCGCGTCCGCCGGCACACGGGCGGGTGCGATGAGGTAGTTCATCGCGTTCCCGATCGAGTGGCATCCGGCAGAGGTTTTGAGCCTCTGCTTTTTTGTTTGCATTTTTGAGGTCGAGCGTGCTGCGCTCGAGAGAGGTGGGTACCGTGACTGAGAAGATCGACGTCGCCATCCTGGGCGCCACCGGCAGCGTAGGACAGCGCTTCGTACAGCTGCTCGAAGACCATCCCTGGTTCAGAGTCAAGGAGCTCATCGCCAGCGAGCGGTCGGCGGGCAAACGCTACGCTGAGGTGTGCGATTGGAGAGTCAGCGCCATGCCGCCGGAGGACGTCGCCGGAATCCGCGTACAGCACCATGAAGAGCCGGTGAACAGCCCGCTGGTCTTTTCCGCCCTTCCGGGAGGGCTGGCCCGCGAGGTCGAGACGCAGCTGGCATCTGAAGGGAAGCGCGTCTTCAGCAACGCACGCGACAACCGCATGGAGGCTGACACGCCGTTGATGATCCCGGAAGTCAACGCCGAGCACGCCGCCGCTATTCGGCAACAGCAGCAGAATCGCGGCTGGAGAGACGGGTTTGTCGTAACCAACCCAAACTGCTCAACGATACATCTCGTACTTGCGCTCAAGCCAATCTGGGATGCGATAGGTATCGAGAAGGTGCTGGTCTCAACCATGCAAGCGGCGTCTGGCGCCGGCTATCCAGGGGTGTCGTCGTTGGATCTTATCGACAACGTCGTCCCCTATATCGGCGGCGAAGAAGAGAAGATGGAGATCGAGACCAGGAAGCTGCTCGGGTCCTGGAGCGGTTCAGCGTTCGAGCTGGCGGACGTGGCGGTAAGCGCGCAGTGCAATCGCGTGCCGGTGCGTGACGGCCATACGGAGACGGTGAACCTCGCGCTTCGTCGTCCTGCCGAACCGGCGGAAATCATCGAAATTCTCGAGTCCTATCGCGGAGAGCCGCAACGACTGGGGCTGCCATCTGCTCCGAAGCACCCGATCGTGGTGCGGCGCGAAGCTGACCGGCCGCAGCCGATCCTGGACCGCAACGTCGAGCGTGGCATGTCGTCGGTTGTCGGACGCGTGCGGCAATGTCCGATTTTCGACGTCAAGTTCGTGGTGCTGGGGCATAACACCATTCGCGGAGCCGCAGGGGCGTCGATTCTCAATGCGGAGTTGTTCCACGCCAAGGGGATGATTGCCTGATTCGACGTCCGTACGGGCGATGCATGCGTCGCCCACCGGCTTATCGGCCCGCAGTCTGCCAAATGGGCGCTGATCCAGCAATGTAGTGGCGAAGCCCGAAGCGACTCTGCGGCAACGCCTTCGTCTCAGCGGTGATCAGCATCATCGTGCGGTGCCAATTGTCAGGTGATTACCTGCAGAATTACGTTCGGAAATGAATCACAAAGGCGGGACAGAGCGCCCGCCACTACGAGCGAGGACCGGGTCTGCGGCCGGCCAATGAGCTTGTGGACCACCTAGACGAAGGCGGGTGACGCTAGCGGGTACCCACCTCCACAACAATTTGTTGACGACGGCGTTCGGAGATCAATCCGTTACCGATGCTGCACGTTCGGCCGTGCTCTTGGTGGTGTTGCGCAGGGTTAAGCTGAGGCCCTCGTTCAGACTACCGGAGCGGTAGCCCTGCAAGTCAAGCGTCACGAAGCGGTAACCGGCCGCGCGCAGCTTGGTCACGATCTCACTGTGCAACTCCACCACACGCGGAAAGTCGTCAGGGTCGACTTCGAGCCGCGCCATAGTGTCGTGGTGCCGCACGCGGAAGCCGCGAAAGCCAAGTTCGCGGATCGCCCGTTCGGCGGTGGCCACCTGCTTCAGCTTCTCGACCGTAATCGGCGTGCCATAGGGGAAGCGCGACGAGAGGCAGGCAAAGGCCGGCTTGTCCCAGGTGCGCAGACCAAGATCATTTGAAATCTCGCGGATCTCATCCTTGGTCATCCCGACCTCTTGCAAGGGACTTCTCACGCCGATCTCGCGGGCCGCGCGCAGTCCGGGCCGGTGGTCACCGACGTCGTCCGCATTGGTCCCATCCACGATGTGGGTGATCCCACGCTCATCGGCTAGCTCACGCAGCTTGCCGTACAGCTCGTTCTTGCAAAAGAAGCAGCGCTGATGCGAGTTCATGGCGTATCGAGGATCGGTCAGCTCCTCGGTTCGCATCATCACGTGCTCGACACCGATTTCCTGTGCCAGCGCGCGCGCCTCGGCCATCTCTTCTTCGGGATAGGTGTCAGACAGACCCGTGGCGGCCAGAACTCGGTCACCCAGAACGTCGTGCGCCACGCGCAATACGAGCGTGCTGTCGACGCCCGCACTGTAGGCCACCACAACCGAATCGAACTGCCCGAAGACATCTCGAAGTTCATCAAGTTTTTGTTGCGTCGTTGGTTTCATTCATTTCACCTCTGTATACCCGGAATCTGGCACGAAAGTGGGATGTCCGCCGATGGCAGTCTAGCAAAGAATCTAACCGTAGGTCCACGAACCACTGCGCCACGGGGGAGTTCGCGCAGTTGGGAAACGAGGCCCACCGCGCAGGAGCATGCCTGGCGTGCCCCGCGGCGACAAGTCCGGTGCTCGGACTGAACATCCATTATGCCCCCCGGAGGAACCTTGGACGCACCACTGCACGTCAACCCCAACAACGCACGACGCATTCTCACGTTTTCTTTGTCTCGCCGCGGGTTCATCAAACGTGGCGCCGCTTTCGGTGTCGCGTCATCGGCGGCCGGCCTGCTTCTCAGTGCCTGTGGCAGCCCGGATTCGACGCCAGCAAGCGGTGTGGGTCAAAGCTCAGCTTCCACGCAGGTACCGGCAACCCAGACGACAGCGTCAACCGCAACACCGATACCCGCGGCGACACCCACCGTTCAAGCTGCCGCCACGACAGCTCCAATTGGGACGTCGGTTCCCGCCAAGAATATTGGCGGCACGCTGGTGCAGGCAGCAACCGCGGACGCGACCACCGTCAACCCGATCCTCTCAGCGGACACGGCCTCCAGTGACGTCGTCGCTCTGATGTTCAATGCGGTCATGCGAGTCGATCCGGCCAGCACCGAGCCGCGCGGCGACCTTGCCAAGTCCTGGGACATTTCTCCCGACGGGCTGACCTACACTTTCGCGTTGAACGACGGCGTCAAATGGCAAGACGGACAGTCACTCACCGCCGACGACGTCAAGTTCACCTACGGGTTGCACCTGAACCAGGACTCTGGTTCTCCCCACACCTCAGAGCTCGCTGAGCGCATTGCATCGGTCGATGCGCCCGATTCGTCAACGGCGGTCTTCACACTGGCGGCCGCAGCGTCACCATTTCTGGTCAGCAACATGGTCTACGGCATTGTCCCCCAACACATCCTGCAAGATGTGGCCGCCAAGGACCTCGCGCAGCATCCGTTCTCGACCGGCAAGAAGGGGACGACAATCGGCACCGGCCCTTTCGTCTTTGACGACTGGGTCAAGGACGATCACATGACGCTGACCAAGAACCTGACCTATTGGCGTGGCGCACCGAATCTGGATACCTTCTTCTTCAAGGTCGTTCCGGATCTCTCTTCGCTCGTGCAGCAACTCTTGACGGGCGAAGTCGACTACAGCGGCCGAGACGGAGTCGACGAGTCGAGCCCCAAGGAACTCCAGCAGAAATCATCGATCAACGTCGTCACCTACGACTCGTTCGACTTCACCTATTACGGCTATCAGCTTGACGAGACCAAGTCGAAGCTCTTTCAGGAGAAAGCAGTACGGCAGGCGCTGCTGTATGCGCTCGATCGACAGCAGATGGTGGACGCGCTCAGGTTTGGATTGGGACGCGTTGCGGTTGGCACCATGGGCGTGGATTCCTGGGCGTATGATCCGGGCAACATCACGCTGAAGTATCCCTATGATCCGAACAAGGCCAATCAGATGCTCGACGACGCAGGCTGGGTGAAGGGAAGCGACAGCGTTCGCGCCAAGGATGGCGTGAAGCTCTCCTTCAAGCTCTACACCAACACCGGAAACGACGTCCACGCCCAGTATATGGCCGTGATGCAGCAAGCCTGGAAGGCCATTGGTGTCGACTGCACACCAAATCAGGAGGAGTGGAACGCGTTCCTACAGCGAATCACGAGTACGTTCGACTTCGACATGTTCCTGATCGCGTTCTCATGGGGCGTCGACCCCGACCAGAGCAGCATGTGGTCGACCGCTGCGTACGGCGGGGGATTCAACGTCAACAAGTATTCGAATCCGCAAGTCGATGACCTGCTGCAGCAGGGGCTCACCGAAACGTCTATACCGACACGCAAACAGATCTACACGCAGATGCAGAACATCATCGTCGATGACCTGCCAAGTGCCATCATCGATTTCCCGAAGTCGATCGCGGCTCATAACACGCGCGTTCACAACCTTTTCCCGAACGCCGTCGACGATCGCTGGAACTCGCAAGAGTGGTGGGTCGATGCCTAGTCATCACAACTGACGATAACGAGTTCCAACGTCTCGCGGACCTCGCCGCCGCGCGAACTGATTCCGTTGCGTTGGAGTCGCGACTGTTTCCCCGTTGGCGGTCGTCATCTTGCTTCCCCTACGATACGTCGCGGCCCGCTTTGGGCCGCGACTAGCTGCACCGGTTGTGACGACAGCCAATTGAGCGGGCGCTCGTGGATCGTTCGTGACAGGGAAATGGCCCCGTTCGCCACTACTGGGTAGAATTTCCGCGGACCTGCGAGGCCCGCTCGCGCAGGCATATCGTCGGTGTTGGCGTTCAGATGCCACTGCCGCAATGGGGAAACATGCTCAACGACGCACACCAATGCATCGGCCATTCATGGACATTGACAGTTAGCCCTGGCGCCACGATTTTCGTCACTTTTCTTGCCATCAACCTTGTTGGAAACGGATTGCGTGACGCGTTCGACCCGCGTTCCCATCGATGACCGGCGACACGTCTGCCCCCGATCGAACCGAAACGACCGCCAAGAGCCGCTTTGAAGGCATTGGAAGCTTTCTGCGCCGCAGATTCGTCCTGGGCGTTGCCTTCGGCATCCTTGTCACGGCCGCGTTCGTCTTCTTCAGCGACGGGAAACAGGTCGCACACACGTTGCACGGATTCGAATGGGGACTCGTGCCGCTCATTCTGGCGCTGTCGCTGAGCAACTACTTGCTGCGCTTCATGAAGTGGCACCTGTATCTTCGCTGGGTCGAGGCAGCTCCACTTGCCAAGACGACCAGCCTCGTCATCTTCTTTTCCGGCCTCTCGATGGCGATCACGCCGGGAAAAGTTGGCGAGTTTCTGAAGCCGTATCTGGTGCGTCGCGTCAACGGGACGCCGCTGGCGGTTACGGCTCCGATCGTGGTCTCCGAACGCATCACTGACGGGGTCGCGATGCTCGTTCTCGCGTCGCTCGGCCTGCTCCAGGTCCACCACGGATGGATCGTCCTGGTCGCTTTGGGTTTCATCTTCGTCCTCTTTGCCGTGCTTTTGCAGCGGCAGCGTCTGGTGCGCTCGATCATGCACCGGTTTGAAGGAATCGCGTTCATCGGCAAGCGCATTGAAACACTTGAGACCCTTTACGACAGCACGTGGCGCATGTTCAGGCCAGGCCGTCTGCTCTTCGCGGTGGTCATCAGCACACTCTCCTGGGCGGGAGAGTGCGCGGCCTTCTTCTTCGTGCTGAAGGGACTGGGGTTCAGTGCCGACTGGCATCTGCTCTTCGTGGCGACGTCGACTCTGGCCATTGCGACGCTCATCGGCGCCGTGACACTCTTGCCGGGCGGCCTCGGTGCGGCCGAATTGAGCGTGACCGGCCTGCTGATCCTCTTCATGGGGAGCGCCACCATCAATCATGAAACGGCGGCAACCGCTACCTTGCTGATCCGCTTCGCCACCTTCTGGTTCGGGATCTTGCTCGGTCTTGCCGCGCTCCTCATCAGCGAGTGGTATTTGGCCCGAATCGGCAACGCGGAGACTACCGTCGAAACGATCTGACTATCCCGAAGAAGCGCGCATGAAAAGACCGAGGGGTGCGATGCGCCCCTCGGTCTTCAATTCGTTCGCCTTGAGCGGGGATTATCCCTCGCTGTCGCTGCGTCCCGGCAACGTGCGGCTATCTCGCGGGCGCCGGAGCAACCCCTCCGACTGCTCGCCGTCCGATTGCTCCTGACGAGCAGGCTGGCTCGGACGCGGTTCGCTTGAAGCGGCTGGCTGCACATCTGCAGGCGGTCGACTGCCTTGTTGTTCGTTGGAGCCGCCCGTTGAACGCGGTCGATCGTCGCCGCGGCGATCCGGTCCGCGCCGGTCGTCCCCGCCACGTGGGCGATTGTCACCGCCACCGCCGCCTCGGCGATCTCCACCACGGCCTCCGCCGCCGCCGGCAGATCCGCCACTTCCCGGCTCAGGCATGTCGCCGGTCAGGAGTGCCTTGCGCGACAGGTTGATCTTTCCGTCGGGTCGGATGGCCGTCACGACGACGTTGACCTCCTGGCCGACCGAAACCACGTCCTCAACCGCGTTGACGCGGTGTGGCTCGAGCTCAGAGATGTGCACGAACCCGTCTTTGCCGGGCAGGATCTCGACGAAAGCACCCGACTGGATGATCGTCTTGACCCGTCCGAAGAAGATGTCGCCCACTTCCGGCACACGCGTGATGCGCTCGACCATGTCGACCGCGCGACGTGCGCTTTCTTCGTTGACGGCACTGATAAAGACGGAGCCGTCGTCTTCGATATCCAGCTTGGCGCCAGTGGCGTCCTGAATGCCGCGAATGACTTTGCCGCCTGGGCCAATGACCTCGCCGATCTGCTTCTGCTGAATTTGGATGCGGTAGATGCGCGGCGCGTAGGCCGACATCTCAGCACGCGGAGTCTGGATGCACTCGTGCATCTTCTCCAGAATGAAGAGTCGACCGGTCTTGGCCTGCTCGAGTGCCTGCCGCATGATCTCGGCGGTGATGCCCTGGACCTTGATGTCCATCTGAATGGCGGTCACGCCGTCGCGCGTTCCGGCAACCTTGAAGTCCATATCGCCAAGTGCGTCCTCGAGGCCCTGAATGTCGGTCAGAATCGAGAACTTGTCCGTTCCGCCATCGGTGATCAGACCCATGGCGATACCGGCCACTGGCTTGGTGATCGGGACCCCGGCATCCATCAAGGCCAGCGTGCTTCCGCAGACGCTCGCCATTGACGTGGAGCCGTTGGAGCTCACGACCTCGGAGACGACGCGCATGGTGTATGGGAAGACGTCCTCATCCGGAAGCACGGCAAGCAACGCGCGCTCGGCGAGCGCACCGTGACCAATGTCGCGACGGCTGGGACCGCGCATGAAGCGAACTTCTCCGACGCTGTAGGGCGGGAAGTTGTAGTGGTGGATGTAGCGCTTCGATTCCTCGATACCGAGACCGTCGAGCATCTGGTTCTCGGACGTGGCGCCCATCGTCGCCACAGTCATGGCCTGGGTCTGACCGCGGGTGAAGATGGCGGACCCGTGCGCTCGAGGCAGGTAACCGACTTGCATCCAGATTTCGCGAATCTCATCGGTCTTGCGCCCATCAGGTCGCTCACCACGCTCAAGAATGCTTCCGCGCACTGCCGACTTGACCAATGCGTCGAAGATGCTCGAGACCTCTTTGGCGGTCGGTGCCTCGGCGCCGTCTGCAGCCGTCGTGAACTTCGCGACGACCTCTTCCTTGAGCTTGGATGTCTCACTGAGGCGCTGCTCTTTTTCGGCGTGGAAGACCGCTCCGTGCAAACGATCGCCAACGAACTCGGTGATCTTGGTCTTCAGATCGACGTTCTCCGCAGGAGCGACGAACTCTCGCTTGGGCTTGCCAGCGAGCTCCTGCAGTTCAAGCTGAATCTTGACGATGCGGCGAATCTGGTCGTGCGCAAGTTGGACGGCAGCGAGCATGCGCTCTTCGCTGATCTCTCGCGCTTCACCTTCGACCATCATCACGGCGTCGGCCGTTCCAGCCACCACCATGTCGAGTTTGCTGTCGATCAGTTGATGACTTGTGGGATTGACGACGAGCTCGCCATCGATATCGCCAATGCGGACGGCACCGACCGGCCCCGCCCACGGAATGTCGGAGAGCATCAACGCGGTCGACGCTCCGTTGATCGACATGATGTCCGGCAGGTTCTCTTGATCGGCCGAGATGACCGTGCTGACGAGCTGCACCTCGCTGCGGTAGCCCTTCGGAAAGAGCGGGCGTACCGGTCGATCGGTGAGTCGCGCCGACAAAACAGCCGTCTCTGTCGGACGGCCCTCGCGTTTGATGAAGCCACCCGGGATCTTGCCGGCGGCGTACATCTTCTCTTCAAACTCGACGGTGAGCGGAAAGAAGTCGAGTCCTTCACGAACGGACTTCTCGCCGGTCGCGGTACAGAGCACCATGGTATCGCCGAAGCGCACCGTGACGGCGCCTCCGGCTTGTTGCGCTAACCTACCGGTCTCGATCGTCAGGACGCGCCCGCCGATCTCTACCGATCGCTCATGGATAGTAGGGGGCATAGATAAACTCCCACATCTGGGCAGACTCGATTCATTTCGAGGCTACCTTCTGCTAACTGCGTCGTGGGAGGTGTTAGGGACTGGCGTTCGATGACAGCGTGCGCGGCCGTCACCGGGCCCCAATTCCTAACTCCTTCCCCACAATCACGTACGATAAACAACGACGTCTACCGAACCAAACCTCGTCGCGCGTTCGGCGAGGCGTTCAATAAACAAGTAGCCCAGGGAAATCCCTGGGCCGACAAATGAGTCACGTCTGGGCTTCGGACGAGACAAGCCACATCCGGAGAAGAGACAACAGGGTCGAGGAGTGAGCGATCTGCCTGATCTTACCGACGAAGACCGAGCCGCTCGATGGTTGCGCGGTAACGTGCAGCATCCTTCTCGCTCAAATAAGCCAGGAGTCGACGCCGTCGACCAACAAGCTTCAACAGACCCCGGCGCGAGTGGTTATCGTGCGAGTGCTCTCGCAAATGCTCGACCAGGCCGTTGATCCGCTCCGTCAGAAGCGCAATCTGGACCTCCGGCGATCCGGTGTCCTCTTCGTGCGTCCTGAAACTGGAGATGATCTCTTCTTTTTGCGCCTTGTACAACGCCATACGCGTGGCGCCTCCCTCTCGGTTTTGCCCTAATCCCCTACGATAACACCATATCAGTATACCAGCGTAGCTTTACTTGATCAATCGCACATTCCGGCCGTAACCAACCGACCCGCGTGCGCAAGAGCGGACTTTTGTGCATGTGGAAGTAAACACAATGACACCGGGCCGGATCACAGGCTTCGGTGATCCAGCCCGGCGGAACGCAATTCAATCGCTTATGATCCGCTGGTCGGAATGCTACGCGCCTTGAGCCACGGCATCATGCCGCGCAGCTGATCGCCAACCTCTTCGATCATGTGGCCCTGTGCTTCCGAGCGCATCCGCAGGAAGTTCTCGCGTCCCTCGTCGTTCTCGGACATCCACTGGTCCGCGAACTTGCCGCTCTGAATGTCCTGCAGGATTTGATGCATCGACTCACGGACGCGCTCGTCGATCAACCGTGGGCCGCTGACGTAGTCACCGTACTCGGCCGTGTCGCTGATCGAGTAGCGCATATACTTCAGACCACCCTGGAACATCAGGTCGACGATGAGCTTGAGCTCGTTGAGAACCTCGAAATAGGCCAGCTCCGGCTGGTAACCGGCATCGACCAGCGTCTCGAACCCAGCCAGAACCAGCGCGCTCACGCCACCACACAGCACCGCTTGCTCGCCGAAGAGGTCGGTCTCGGTCTCTTCCTTAAACGTGGTCTCGAGAACACCGGCGCGCGTGCACCCGAGCGCCCGCCCATACGCCAGCGCGGTCTCCTTGGCTTTGCCGCTTGCATCCTGCTGAACCGCGAGGAGGGCTGGAACGCCGATCTCTTCTTTATACATGTCTCGCAGGATATGTCCTGGGCTTTTTGGTGCGATCATCGATACGTCAACGTTGTCCGGCGGGACGACGCGCCCAAAATGGATGTTGAAGCCGTGGGCGAACATGAGCGTTTTGCCGGCCGAAAGCTCTGGCGCGACGCTCTCGTCGTAGACGCTCTTCTGGGTATGGTCCGGCATCAGCATCATGATGATGTCCGCCTGATGAGCCGCTTCACGCACCGTCGTCACGGGCAGCCCGTCGGACTTGACCAATTCCCAGCTCTTGCTGCCTTCATACAAACCGACCACAACGTCAACACCGCTGTCATGCAGGTTGAGCGCGTGTGCGTGTCCTTGACTACCGTATCCAAGAATCGCGACCTTCTTGCCTTCAAGCACAGAAAGATCCGCGTCCTTATCGTAATAGACCTGCGCCACGAGCTAGTCTCCTCTCACCCATCTGATCGTCATTTTCGCCCTCAGGCGATTGCTTCTTCTCGCGCCACGGCCACCGTGCCGCTCCCTCGAACCATCGCGACCGAGCCAGTGCGCGCGATCTCCTTGATGCCGTAGGGGCGAACCAAAGAGATCAAGCTCTCGATCTTCTCGCTGGGGCCGGTCACCTCGATGACCAGCGAATCAGTGGCGGCATCGACGATTCGTGCCCGATAGACTTCTGAAACCAGACGCATGATATCACCGCGGGTACGCTCGGACGCGGTTACCTTGACCAGTGCCAGCTCACGATGGATCAGGTTCTCGCCCGAGACGTCGGTGACCTTGATCACCTCCAGCAGCTTGTAGAGCTGCTTCGACAGTTGCTCGATTTCCGGGTCATCGCCCATCACGCCCAGCGTGATGCGCGAGAGTCCCGGTATCTCGCTATGGCCGACGGCGATGCTGTCGACGTTGAATCCGCGCTGCCTGAACAGGCTCATGATGCGGTTCATGACTCCAGGATGGTCTTCAACCAGGACGACTAAGGTATGTGCTCCCACGATCACCACTCCAGATCTTCTTCGATCATCTCGCCGACTGAACCGCCAGACGGGATCATCGGATAGACGTTCTCTTCCTGGTTGACCACGAACTCGACGATCGCCGGTCCGTGGAAGGACTGCGCCCAGCCGATGGTGTCGTCCACATCGCATGGCTGCAGCACGCGACGAGCCGGAATACCGTAGGCCTGCGCCAGCAGCATGAAGTCCGGGCTGCTTATCGGCGTTTCCGAATAGTTGCGGTTATGGAACAACTGCTGCCATTGCCGCACCATGCCGAGATAGCCGTTGTTGACGATGGCCACCTTGACGTTGGCGTTCTCCTGCACCAGCGTGGCGAACTCGAACAGGGTCATCTGCACGCCGCCGTCGCCGACGATCGACCAGACAACCTGGTCGGGCCGTCCCATCGCCGCGCCGAGCGCTGCCGGAACTCCGTAGCCCATTGTTCCGAGACCGCCGGATGTCAGCCACTGGTTGGGAACCTCACAGCGATAGTACTGAGCGGCCCACATCTGGTGCTGTCCGACGTCGGTCGTCACCACCGCTTGTCCGCCGGTGCACGCGTGCAAGCGCTCGATCACGTGCTGCGGCAGGAGTGCGCCGTTGTCGTGCACTTCGCGAGACGGCGGCTGTCGACGCCACGCCGCAATCTGCTCGACCCACTCATCGTGGTTCTGCGGCTCGAGCACTTCATTGAGCACCTTCAAGGTTTCACGCGCGTCGCCCACCACTGGAACGTTGGTTGGCACATTTTTGCCGATCTCGGCCGGGTCGACGTCGATGTGAATCACCTTGGCGTTGGGCGCGAACTCGCTCAGTCGGCCGGTGACGCGGTCATCGAAGCGCATCCCGATGCCGATCAGCACGTCGCACTCATTGATGGCGTGGTTGCCATGCGTAAAGCCGTGCATGCCGACCATACCCAGGCAGAGCGGATGGGAGGCCGGAAACCCGCCAATGCCCAAGAGCGTGAGACCCACTGGAACCTGCGCTCGCTCAGCGAAGCGGACGAGCTCATCGGTTGCTCCTGAAATCAAGATGCCGTGTCCGGAAAGGATCAGCGGTCGCTCCGCTGTGCGCAGCAGTTCGGCGGCGCGGCGCACCTGTCGACGGTGCGGCACGAAGGTCGGCTTGTACCCAGGCAGATTCAGCGGCTCAGCAGGAGTCAGCTCACCGCGAGCGAGCTGCACGTCTTTGGGGATGTCGACGAGGACCGGGCCCGGTCGACCAGTTGATGCCAGGTGAAAGGCTTTCTGAATGGTCGGACCAATTTCGGCCACCGAGCGGACCACGAAATTGTGCTTGGTGATCGGGAGGGTGATTCCGGTGATGTCGATCTCTTGAAAGGCGTCACTGCCAATGACCGGCAGAGAAACCTGGCCGGTCAGCGCGACCATGGGAACCGAGTCGAGCATGGCCGTGGCGATGCCGGTAACAAGGTTCGTGGCACCCGGGCCTGACGTGGCGAGGCAGACGCCGACCCGTCCGGTTGCACGCGCGTAGCCATCTGCCGCGTGCGCCGCACCCTGCTCGTGGCGCACGAGCACGTGATGCAGATCGAACTCGGGCAGCACGTCGTACAAGGGAATCACGGCGCCACCCGGATATCCGAAGACGACCTCCACCCCTTCACGTTGCAGCGCCTGACACAGCACTCGTGCCCCCGTCGACGGGCGCGCCCTCTGAGTTTCCGCCGCCCTCGACGTCTGTTTCGTCTCCACGGTCATCGTGTGTCCCTCTCACGTTCCCGGTCGCCACCGGAACCTCACGTCACCCGATCGCCGAAAATGAAACGAGCCCCCTCTTCGGGGGCTCGCGAGCGATTTCGTTCTTGGTCGTTCTGTGCTATCGCCTCGCTTCGCCCCGCATCGCAATTAGGCCTACAATAAGGCCTACGATAATAATGAGGCTAAGAAGGTCCGATGCCGCGCGCAGAGGCAGGTGCGAGAGCGAAAGCCTCGCGCCAGATTCAGATCGTGACGAGTTGGTTGCTTCAGTCATCACGCTGCACGGTCTCCGATACCACAGAACTGGGTTGCTGCACGATCCGGATCATACTTTGCGTATTTTCGCCTGTCAACATGCAAGCTCGAATCGCAGCCGCCCAAGCCCGGATCAATCGTCTGATGAGGACGATTTCCCTATCTCTCCGCGCTCAGATCAGCCGTCGTGCCTGACGACGCTGCGCCTCGCGGTAGTGCATCACGTCGTCGTTCGCCTTTTCGCCGATTTGTGACAAGATTTCGACAACCTGATCGAGTGCATTATTGAGATAATCGACAGGCGAGCCCGCCTCGTTGCCGCCCGTTGCGTTCACAGGATCCTTGACCATCGACATTGTGCCATCGTCTTCCGGATCGGACTTCACCAACAGGTGACCGAACGGAGCGCCGTCGTGTTTCTGCTCCAGGAACCAGAGCCAGCCGTCTCCAGCATGCGCAGCGGCGTCGAGATCCTGCAGCACGGCGCTTTCCGAGCCGACCGCATAGAACTGGTCGCGAAGATTCCTGCGGCTCACACGCTGGGCCGGAAGTGGATCCGGAAGCATCGAGTTCAATCCGTTGAGTGCGGCGGTGATCGATTGAAGCAACTGATCCACCGCGGCGTTCGCACACGATTCCGCCTGCGGCCGAGACGTATCGCTCGCTTCGAGGAGCCCTTTCAACGTCTCGATCTGAAACCGAGCACCAGCCATCCGATCGTCCACATCCGAACGGTTCGGAACATGCTGCGCCAAAGTCCGGCCTGACATCGCCGACCTCCCGTTGCTACATCGCTACGGTCTGACTATTCTGGGTTTTCCGTTGCAGGCTCATCATAACACACAACCGCGGGGGATCGCGGATCGATCGCGATGAGAAAATGGTCGTGTTTGGCGGCAAACTTGAAGCGCACCAAAATGGCTTCCGTCGGATGTCAGTCGCTCGGTTGGCTCCTGGGCACACGTGCAGAACGCGCAGCTGCCTTCTCTCGCTCAGCGTCCTCGTCCTCACTCCCTGCCGGCAGAAACCAGCTCAGAGCAAAGCCGAAAATGACGAATCCGGCCGCTACAAAAGAGACGATGCGTGCCGAATGCGCGAACGAATCTTCGATCGCCGTGACGACTGGGCCGCTGTTCGCCTGTTGCCGAATCTGAACGAGACTCTGTCCGGCAGACGCCTTGACGCTCTCGGCGATTCCCGACACCTGCTGCGGCGGAAGGTCCAGCTTGGATAGGCGATCAGTTGTGCCACTTGCCAGTCCCGTCGCCAGCAGCGATCCGAGCAGCGCGATACCAATTGCTGAACCAACCTGTCGAAACGTGCTCTGCATGCCGCTCGCCTGACCCGACTGTGCACGTGGGACATCCGCAAGAATGACGCTTGTCAACTGGGCCGTCGCCAGGCCAACGCCGATTCCATAGATGAAGAGGCATGGCGCCAGCATGTACCCATGGTCGGACGGAGAAATGAGGACTCCGAGCAACAGAATGCCGGTCGCTTCCAGGGCCATGCCTGTCGTGACGACTCTGCGAGGGCCGATTTTGCCGGCCAGTGCTGCCGCCGTCGGACCGCCCAGGAACGCTCCCGCGGCCAACCCAAGCAGCAAGTATCCAGTCTGCAGCGCGGAATATCCCAGAACCGATTGCACGAAGAGGGGCAGGATAAACACCATGCCGAATTCGCCGAGGCTCACCACCACGGCCGTGACGTTGCCGAACCCAAAGCTTCGCAGCTTGAACAATCGCAAATCTGCGAGAACGATTGCGTCGCGACGCGTCCGTCTCCATTCAACGTAGACGAATGCGACCAGACAGATCACGCCCAGTGCAAACGTGACCGGGACGATCGAGAACGAACTAAACGGCCACTTCCAGCCGAAAAGGGAAAAGGGCTGATCCGGACGCCACCAACCGTAGCGTTGTCCTTCGATCAAGCCGAATACGAGACTCGTCAAACCGATCGTGACGGTGAGAAAACCCGGAATGTCCCAACCTGTTCTGACGTTCTCGTCGCGCGTCTCACGCACGAAAAAGATTGAGCCTACGAAGGCGGCGATACCAATTGGCACGTTGATGAAGAACGCCCAACGCCAGGTGTAATCGGTCGTGAGCCAGCCGCCGAGCAACGGTCCGAACGCAGCCATCCCACCGATCACGGATCCCCAGATGCCGAATGCGATAGCTCGCTCGCGACCCTGAAATGTGGCGTTGACACTCGAGAGTGTCGACGGGAGGATCATGGCCGCACCGACGCCCTGAACCAATCGCGCCAGAATCAAGATGTTCCCCGTGGGCGAGACTCCCGCGAAGATACTGCCGCCGACGAAGACACAGAGGCCGATCAAGTACAGCTTTCGACGACCATACCGGTCCCCGAGACGTCCAACGGTGACCAGCAAGGCGGCGAAGACGAGGGAGTAGATCGAATTGACCCACTCAGCCTTGGCCAGGTTGATGTGAAGCTGATCGATAATCGAGGGTATAGCAACGTTGACGATAGTGGAGTCGACGATGATCATAGCCACGCCGACGCTCAGCAGCGCCAGGCCGAACCAACGAGTACGATCGGGCGGCGTGGTGTCCGCCTCCGCAGAAAGGGCCATGGATCTCACACTATCCGTGTGGTCGTCGTGTCGGTTGTTATCGGTCAACGCAGTACCTGTCCGTCCTCGTCACCGTCAGCCTACCGCATTTTAGGTAGAACGTCCATACTTTTCCGCTATTTCACCTCGCAATGACCGGTCCGCGTCCGCGAAGAGCGCTGGAACCAGCGAGAATTGATGGTGAATTCGAGGTTGAGGATGGTGGGAGTTGCAACGTCAAACGACGGTCGCCGATTGTTGAAGCGATCCTCAGGACTATGCTATGCTACACGGTGCTGAACGTGGCGAAGAACATGGGCAGTGTATGCGCCCGTAGCTCAGCGGATAGAGCGTTTGGTTGCGGACCAAAAGGTCGGGGGTTCAAGTCCCTCCGGGCGTACCAGATCAGGGTGCAGGGCAAGTAGTACGCGCCCTGCACTATTTCGTTTGAGGCGGCGAATTATCTTGGGTTTGCCGCATCAAACGCCGGTCTCAGCGGGTGATGCACTCCGGAGTCGCCAAAAAGTGAATACGTGGAGAGGTGTCCGAGTGGTTGAAGGTGCCGCTCTCGAAAAGCGGTGAGGTTAATAGCCTCCGTGGGTTCGAATCCCACCCTCTCCGCCCCGTCTGGAAGGGTCGCATAGTTTGGCCGAGTGCGCGCGACTGGAAATCGCGTAGGCGTGATGAGCGCCTCGAGGGTTCGAATCCCTCCCCTTCCGCCCCCAACTCATTAGCCAACCTCAGACACACGAATGGCCTTCTCGGGTTAGTTCCATTTCTTCAGTAATTCATGTCTTTCAAGACTTATCCTCCGAGGCAGCGATGCTAGGCTTTCCCGTGTTCATTGAGATTCGGATGCCGATTGAACATCTTGCATGTCCTGCCTTTCGCGGCGGCGATCGCAGGTATGAGCCTCGGGTTTTGAAAGCTCTTGATCGCGCACAACGCATGGGTTGACTACATTCGCCTGTGCCGCCAGTGCTTGGATCCAGACTACAAGGATCCGTAAATGCCGCTGGCTGGTTGGCCACTTGATCCGGGGTGGCGTGACAACACACTACGACATCCAAAGACATACCTAATGAACCGGACGTTCGAAGATGGGTTCCATCCGATGCGGCTGAGATATGATGAGCGTCCGGACCCCAAGCGCGGGGCAGCGCGCCAGCACGTTGCGAATCTTGAGTTCAACGCGTGGATGACGTTGATACTTGGAGGATTCGTCATTCCGTTCGCTCTATTCGCACTTCCTGAATACCTCAACTGAAGCTTACGAACGTGGAACGTGATGCGGCTAACCCAGGGGCGTTAAATGCAGCGGATCATATGCTGTCCCCGTTGTCGCAGTTCCAGGTGTTTTTCGCAGGACTCATCTGGTTTTTGGCGCTCAACATTCCAGCTGCGCTCGGAGCTAGCCTGTTCCTCGTTGCGGAATCGACACCAAACAAACAAATGAGCCACAGCCAGGTTACAGCGTTGATTTACGTTTCGATACCACTCCTGGTGTTCATGCTTCTCGGAACCATATGGTGGGGCTGCACTGCCTGGCGCAACTGGAGTTGGAAAGGGACGCTGGCGTCAGCCGCGGCTGGGACGTGCGTCATCATCGGCGGTTATGTGTTTCTCTGGACGATCGCGTTCGCTGCTTCCCCATCAAAGACCAACCAAGTCAATGCCGCCGGAGCAGGGGTCGCCATCATCATGGTCCCCGTTTTTGTCATTTTGCTTGTGCCTCTCGCAACCGGAGGGGCAGTCGCATGGGTGTGGGACCGGTTTCGACGGCGCAGCCGATCACCGGGAGTTTCTCATGACGTGCCCGATGACGGGCCATCCCCACATAACGGGTGAGTAGGAGATTTACAGCGGCAAATCCTCGGGGCGATTCAGACGGCGTCTCACTAGTGAATGAACGAGGAAGATTCCGAAGAGCACGTAGAGGAACTGGCCTGGAAAGGGCGCAGAGTTGCCAGTCACGGCCCAATGTGCCGCCTGAATTACGACCGGTGGCAAGAGATAGATCAGGGCCAATGCCCCGGGAGTTCTGAACGCGTGAAGAACCTGGTGCATCGACGTACTCCGTCCAGCATTCACATCGTTGCAAGTATCAATTGCATATTGACACATAGATCAGTGATGGTCAATCCAGCGAGATCAAAGCCTCTGTTTAATGAATCGCGAGCCGATCGATACGTGTGCGTTTCGGTACATCCTAGCCACCCGACGAGATGAAAGCCTAGGACAATTCCCTCATGCGCCGATGAACAGCAACGAATGACAATTTGAATCTTCATTGGGACTCTACGGTGTTGGTTTCATTCGGAGTGTGATCGGAGCAACGAATGCAGATCTTCAAAGACGATGACGCGGGATACGTCGCGTGGCGAGACGCTCATCAGCACGGCTACATCGTGAATTGCGCTCGCGATCCTAAGCCGAACTATCTCGTTCTCCATCGAGGATCCTGTTGGACCGTGAATAAGCTGCGAACGGGCTATCGTCACTGGACCGACCAATACATCAAGGTTTGTTTAACTGACGAAGGGGAGCTTCGGGCGTGGGCACGAACGCATGTCAGCCCATTCGCTCAGTTCACGTCATGCAAGATCTGTACGCCGTAAAGAATCGCCGCGAGTTTGAGGAAAAGAAGCGGGAGCCCCATGAAGGCTCCCGCTTCTCATTTGTGTCTCTTGTACTGGCTCGAAAAATCGCCCTAATACGCTCGCGCCATGATGACTTCTGTGTCAGCCTGGCCGCCGCAGACGATACATTCGCCGGAACCTCCCGGTTGGTCGAACGGGATGCAGCGAATCGTCGCCTTGGTCTCCGCCTTCACCTGTGCCTCACAGGCCTCACCACCGCACCACCAGACTCGTGAGAATCCAGCGTTGTCCGCCGCCCGCTCCTTCAGCACCTCATAGCTGTCGACGCGCACGGTGTTCTCGTCGAGCATCTTCTTCGCGGCCGCGAAGAGGTTAGCCTGAATCTCCTCCAGCAACTGCGGGATGCGCTCGGCAAGCTGGTCGAACGGCACGGTCTGCTTCTCATGCGTGTCGCGCCGCACGACCACGACATGTCCCGCGGCTACGTCTCGCGGCCCGATCTCGAGCCGCAGCGGCACGCCCTTCATTTCCCACTCATTGTACTTCCAGCCTGGTGTCTTGTCGTCGCGACCATCGACGAAGATCCGCGCCACGTCTCTCAGGGAATCGCGCACGCTGTCGACCGCTGCCTCGACGTTCTCCCGCTCGGCGTCTTTACGCCAGATCGGCACGATGACGGCCTGGATCGGCGCAACCCGCGGCGGCAGCTTCAAACCACGCTCGTCGCCGTGCACCATGATGATCGCGCCGAGGGTGCGAAAGCTCAGCCCCCAACTCGTGTTGTAGGCGAACTCACGCTGCCCGTCCGAGTTGAGATATTCGATGTCGAAGACCTTACCGAAGTGGTCCCCCAGGTTGTGGGAGGTCCCCGATTGCAACGCCCACTTCTTGCCACCCATCATCGATTCGATGGTGTAGGTGCGCAGCGCGCCGGCGAACTTCTCCGACTCGGACTTCTCACCCGGAATTACTGGAAGAGCCAACTCGGTCTCGACAAAGTCGCGATACACCTCGAGCATCAGCAGCGTCCGCTCTTGGGCCTCGTCCAGGGTCGCATGCGCCGTGTGCCCCTCTTGCCACAGAAATTCCGAGGTCCGCAGGAATGCGCGCGGCCGATTCTCCCAGCGCACCACGCTGCACCACTGGTTGATCAGAATCGGCAGATCGCGATAGGACTGCACCCAGCGGGCGAACATCGGACAAATGATCGATTCTGAGGACGGTCTGACGATGAGTGGATCTTCCAGGTCTTTGTTTCCGGCAGTCGTGACCATGGCAACTTCCGGCGCGAAGCCTTCAAGATGCTCGGCTTCGCGCGCGAACATGCTTTGCGGGATGAACATCGGGAAGTAGGCGTTCTGCACGCCGGTAGCCTTAATGCGGCGATCCAGCTGTGCCTGCATGTTTTCCCAGATGCCAAAGCCGTACGGCATCACCACGCGCATGCCGCGGATCGGTGCCTCGTCAGCCAACTCGGCCTTGCGCACCACTTCTACGTACCAGCGATCGAAATCGTCCTCGATGTCGCCGAGATCCTCGACGAACTTACGGTCGGCGTTCACTCATGCCTCCTGTGCCTGATCATCTCACTCCAAAACGTGGATATGGCAACGTCAGCGTCGGGAACGGTTACCCAAATGGGGGCCGATTACTCCGAGCGCTGACCAGAAGGTGCGGGAAGTCCGCCGCGACCAAATCCGTCGAACCAAAATCTCACGTCATGCTCCCCGGCGATTGGGGCCGAGACAGGTACTTCATCATTGCGCTGCGAGTCGAAAACGAGCGTGTAGAATGCGAGAAGCCGCGCCGGAGCGATGAAATCCAGCGCGCGAATGGATTCCGATTATAGCAGTAGCCACGAGAATTCCGGTGACGCGATCCCAACCAGGTGAGCGCGGATGTTCTCCATTGATCGACGCAAAAGGAAATCTATGGCAGCGACAGCTCCAGTCTGGCCACCGCGGCCAACAGCGCCGGATGCAGGTTCAAACGGTGGGGGAAACACATGAGCAACATTCTTCCAGCCGGCAAGCTGCCGCCGGAGTTGCTTGCGAGCCTGCTCGCCCGTATCCCCGCCGATCCGTCAGTCGTCATCGGCGCGGGCCTCGGGCGAGACGCCGCGGCGGTGCGCCACGGAGTCGGTGTCCTGGTCCTCAAGACCGATCCGATTACATTCGCGACCGACGAGATCGGCTGGTATGCACCCAACGTCAACGCCAACGACATCGCCTGCATGGGTGCCACACCACGCTGGATGCTGGTGACCGCACTCCTTCCCGAAGGGTCGACGACGCCCGAACTGGTCGAGCACGTGTTTGGAACGTTACGCGACGCATGTGCGGCACTCGAGATTTCCCTGGTTGGAGGGCACACCGAGATCACCACGGGTCTTGACCGCGTCATCCTGACCGGAATGATGGTGGGTGAAGCGCGCGAGGAGGACCTCATCGATCCACGTCGGGCATCGCCGGGTGATGCGCTGCTACTGGCTCGCGGCATCGCTATTGAGGGGACGTCGCTGATCGCGCGGGAGATGCATGATCGTCTTTCCGCCACCCTCGATCCGGATCTGATTGAGCGCGCGCGCAATTTCTTGCATGAGCCTGGGATCAGCGTGGTGCGCGCCGCGACGGCGCTGCGCCGTCGCCTCGGTGCCGATCTTCACGCGCTGCATGACCCAACCGAGGGAGGTTTGGCCACCGGTATCCGCGAGATCGCTATCGCCGCCGGAACAGGTGTGATGGTGGACTACGAGCAAATCACGATCTATCCGGAGACGCGCGCCATCTGCGAACTACTCGAACTCGATCCACTGGGTTTGATCGCTTCAGGTGCTCTCCTTGCCGCCGTTGAGGCTTCGCGCGCTGGTGACGCGCTTGCCACGCTTGAACGTGAGGGTATCGCGGCGAGTCAAATTGGCAGGTTGGTTGAGGACACTTCGGTCGTGCGCATGAGCGCCAACGGTGGGGACGCAGATTTGCCGATCTTCGCCGTCGACGAGATCGCGCGCCTCTTCGCGACGATATGACACCGGACACGGAAACTGGGCCGCGAGATGAACTCGCGACCCGGTTGATCCCTTAGCTGCTCAGCTCTTGGGCATGTTCTTCAAGGCGGTGTAGGCCGGACGCGGCGACCAATCGGAGTTGACTACTGCCCACGGATACTTCTCGTCGCTCGGGTCCGAGACGACGGAGTAGTTCAGATTCCAGACGAACATCGCGGTCGTCCACGGCCAGTTCTTCTTGGCCCAATCGAACGCTCCCACCAAATAATCGGCCTGATTCTGCGGCGTGATGTCCGCGCCATACTCGTATCCTTTCGCCTCATTCTTCGTCGACCAACCAAACTCAGTGATCCAGACGGGACGGCGATCGCCGTTCTGCACCTGCACCTGATGCAGCTGCTCCGCGCGGCGGAAATAGAAGCTCGGGTCATCCGACCATCCGTCAGGGCCAGGGTTGTCCGGATACATGGTATCTGGCGGGTTGTTGGTGGCGCTCACGTGCATACCGAGGACGTCAAAATACTTGGTGTACGACCCGTTATCGTACTGATAGAACTGCTGCAGGTACTGCTGATCGTCAATCGCGACGCTGGGATCCATTACGCCGGTCGGAGTGAGTCCCCCAAAGACGATGACGGCGTCTGGATCAGCCATCTTGACTCCGGCATAGCCACCTTGCAGCAAATGCGCGTAGTCCTCGACTCGAACGGTGCCGCCCATCTCGGACGCCAGATTCTCCTCGTTCCAGATCTCGTACGCCGCGATCTTGCCCTTGTAGCGTACGGCCAGGAAGTGCATGAAGCCTTCCCAGTCGGAATAGTTGGCCAGGAGCTGTTTGCCGGTCGGATCAGTTGCCCAGTCCGGTGCCTTGACGACCGAAGCGAGAATCTTGACGCCGGACGCCTGGTATTGCTGCACCACGCGATCGAGCGGAAGTGGATCGTACTGATCCTTGCCCGGTTCGACGGACTTCCACTGAATCTGGATCCGTACCCAATTGAATCCAGCCCCCTTCACCGCGTCGATCGTCTTCGAGTTGAAGTCGGCGCCATCAGCGTCACCGCGAGCGTAGATGTTGAAGCCGTAGCCGAAAGCCCCGCTTGCGCCCGTATCAGCCGTTCCAGTGGCGGTCGTCTCCGAGGTCGGGCTGGACGTTGCGGCCGAGGTCTCGGTCGGGGTTGCGGCCGCAGTGCTCGCCGCAGTCGTCTGCGTTGTTGCGGACGCCGAGGTAGCTGAGGTCGACGTGGCGACTCTGCTGGAGGACGTCGTCGACGTGCTCTTGCTCGATCCGCCGCCACATGCGGCGAGCGCTCCGAGCACGAGGATCGCGACGAAGAAGATCGAAATCCGTCTCATCAAATCCGATTCACCTTTCCATGCGTGATTACTGGCGCTGGGGAGCGAATGCTGCTCCATGAAACTTCCCCTGATTAGACGAACAAGTACGTCCGTGGTCCCGCCGCCATCGCACTGACTCAACGGTCAAAATGCGTGGCGCTCCTCGGGTATAGTATCCTCCAACGAGATTCGAAAATGGCGGTGTGAGGAGTAAAGAGCTCGGTGGCATTCGAACATCATGATTATGATCTGGCAACCGTTTTGGACGCGGAAGCGATCGGAGTTCCCGGACAGCGGCGCTTTCGTTTGATCGGAGGCATCGGGGCCGACGTCGTCTCACTCTGGATGGAGAAAGAGCAGCTGAACGCGCTGGGTCAGGCAATCGAACAGCTTCTCGAACAACTCTCCGACTCCGGGCTAGTCAAAGATGACGTCACATCGACCCTCGCCGCGGCTCCGAATCCGATCCTCCCGACCGCGCCCGAATACGTCATTAGTAAGATCATGATCGGCTACGACGAAGAACGTCGCGTCGTTGCCGTCTTTGCCCACCACATCGAGCAAGAGGACGATGACGATGCGATCTTTTCCGCTCGGGCGTCCCTCGAGTCAGCCAAAGGACTCGCCGAGAAGATCGCCGAAGTCGTTGCCGCGGGCCGTCCACGCTGCCCGCGTTGTGGGGCACCGATTGGACCAGAAGGTCACGTCTGCCCGCACGACAACGGCCACCTCCCCTGGACGGGAAACTAAGCCCAACGCGCTCACGCTGACACCTGCGGATTCCTGTCACCAGCCCAGGGCTGCTCCGTCTGAACGCGGATCCGAGCCCCCCATCAGCACTCCACGTTCGCGGTCAATGCGAATCATGTGGGCGTGCCCCATCAGCGACGAGAATGCCCGGGTCATGCGTGCGTCGTGCCCCATAGACCGAAGCTGCACTTGCACGTCGGTGCCAATCGGCTCTTCCATGAAGAGGACGTGCGCCGGATCGCCAGCGACGCCTCGACCTGCCACCCAGCGCGGCGACTCGATGGCGGCTTGCGGCTCCAGATCGAAATCCACGAGATTGCAGAGCAGCTGAAGATGGATCTGCGCCTGGGCATGCCCGCCCATCGTGCCGATCACGACCTCAGGTGAGCCATGTTGCATCAGCATGCCCGGGATCAGCGTGTGCATCGGCTGTTTGCCGGGTCCGAGCCGATTCGCGGCTTCGGGGTCGAGTGTGAACGACGCGCCACGGTTGTGCAGTACGATCCCTGTTCCTTCAGCAACCAGTCCGCTGCCAAAGCCATTGAAAAGAGATTCGATCAGCGAGACGCACATGCCGTCGCGATCCACCACACACAGATAAATTGTGTCGCCGAGACCGGGTCGATCCGGTTCGTCGTTTACGGCGCGCTGTGGATCGATCCTCTTTCGCTGCTCGTCCGCATAAGACTTGGAGATCAGGTGATCGAGCGGAACGTCGAGCGAGTCCGGGTCGGTGACGTATCGGTCGCGATCGACGAACGCCAGTTTCTTGGCTTCGACGAGCGTATGAATCTGTTCGGCGGAGTTGAGGCCCATGGCTGAGACGTCGAAGCCTTCCGCCAGATTGACAAGCTCGAGCGCGATTACGCCCTGGGTCGGTGGCGGCAACTCGTGCAGATCGTGCCCGCGATACGACGTCGAGAGCGTCTCGACCCACCTCGATTCATGTCCGGCGATATCTTCCTCGCTGAGCAGGCCGCCCTCCGCTTGAATCGTGCGCGCGATCGCACGGCCGATCGGGCCTCCGTAAAAGGCTTCCTCGCCCTGCTCCGCGATCAAGCGCAGCGAGCTGGCGAGATTCGGCAGTCGGAGCATGTCTCCTGGTTTGGGAAGCGCTCCGCTCGGAACGTATTGATTGAGCGCTTCAGACTGTCGTTCCAGGAGCGGTCGGGCGATGGCAATCGAATTACAGAGAACCGGCGACAACGGGAACCCACGCTCGGCGTAGTGAATCGCCTGGGCGAAGAGCGATCCAAACGTCTTCAACCCGAAGCGCTGGTGAGCGCTGTGCCAGGCGTGAACTGCTCCCGGAACGGTGACGGCGTGCGCGCCACGCTCCGGCATCGCCGTATGTCCAAGACCGTTCAGCACCTCGATGGAAGCTTTGCCGGCAGAGCGCCCGGCACCATTCAGACCGAACAGCCGCTTCTGGCCCGGATCCCAAATTTGCATGAAGGCGTCGCCACCCACCGAGCACATGTGTGGATAGACCACGGTCAAGACAGCGTTGGCGGCGATGGCCGCGTCAAGCGCGTTCCCGCCGTCCTTCAGCACCTGTACACCAGCCATACTTGCAAGATAGTGTGGCGTCGCGACCATCCCTTCGGTCGCCAGCGTCGTTGGTCGTCCCTGCACCAATTCCCCCTCTTGCTTGGTCACGTTCGCGGTTCGTTCCCTGTCAGCGACACTATAGCCGCATGCCGGTCGGCGGGACAGACTCGCGCACTCTTCGATCAACACTTGCAGCCAGAGTCATCCGCGCTACTATGGATACATATTCCTGGTCATGACGTTCGATTATCAAGGCAGAGGAGACTCCAATCATGCTCGACACCAAGATGGCTCCAGAGGTCGAAGCGGCTGGAAAACAGATCATTGCGGGAGGCAAGCGGCTGGTTGAAGGTGGCGTCCTCTCACGCTCGCTGCACGGCAACATCAGTGTGCGATTGTCGGACGGCAATCACTTCGTCCTGACGGGCGGCGGAACGCTTGACAATCTGGCGCCGGAAGATCTTGCGGTACTCGATCTCGCCGGCAACCTGGTTGACGGGCAGATCGGGCCGGCCTCGAACGAGATCATCCACATGCACGCCGCCGTCTACAAGAAGCGCCCCGATCTTGGCAGCGTCATCCACACCCACTCGCCGCACATCACCGCATTTGCGCTGGCCAGCAAACCGATCGAGCCGGCCTACGAAGCGCTGGTGCGATTCGACTTCACCGAGGCGATCCCGGTTGCCAAGTATGGTCCGCGCGGCTCAGCCCGTTCGGTCGCCAACATCGTGGACGTGGTCGGACCGCATACGAAGGCTGTCTTGTTGGAGAATCACGGACTGCTCGCCTTCGATGAGAACATCGAAAAGGTCGTGCATTCCATCTTCATTCTCGAAGAAGCCGCCGAGATGATCATACTCGCGGATGCCGTCGGCGGCGCCAAACCGATTCCGAGCGAACTCATCGGCGAGACGCGAGATCGCCGCACCGAATTCGAGGCCAGCGGTACTCAGCGTCGACAGAGCTAGATTGCCGTCGCGCAAGCGTAGTTTTCGCCCATGGCGATGAACAGGGCGTAGACTCAGGGGTCCGAATATCGGACCCCTTCGCTGTGCCGTTTGAGACCAGTAACGTCTATCAATGATGTGGAGCGCCGCGTGATCGATATCTGCATGCTCGGCCTGGGAGGAATGATGCCACTGCCTCAACGCTGGCTGTCCTCGATGCTGCTGCGCTCCGACTCCGACGTGGTGTTGGTCGACTGCGGCGAGGGAACACAAATCTCCTGGCGTTATGCGAAGTGGAGCTTCCGACCGGTCAACGCGATCGTCCTCACCCACTTCCACGCCGACCACGTCGGCGGCATCGCGGGTGTCCTCTTCATGATCGCCCATTCCGGACGGACCGAGCCGTTGGTGATCCTCGGTCCAAAGGGGACCTACGAGATCGTTCAGGCGTTGACGGTCGTCGTTCCGGCTCTGCCGTATCCAGTTCAAATTGTGGAGTTGGATGGCGGCGAATCCTACAAGTTGCCGGGAGGACTCGAGATAAACACGCTCGACGCGGACCATCGCATCCCCTGCCTCTGCTACACCTTCTCCCGCCATCGCGCTCCCAGGTTTGAGCCTGAAAAAGCAAATGCACTCGACATCCCGGTGACACTGTGGAGCAAGCTGCAAACCGGTGAGAGTGTGGAACATGAGGGTCAACACTTCACTCCCGACCAGGTGCTTGGTCCGCCGCGCCGCGGGTTGAAGGTGGCCTATGTCACGGACACGCGTCCGACATCTGCCATGCCTGACTTCGTACGCGGCGCCGATCTGCTCGTTTGCGAGGGGACCTACGGCGATCCGAATCTGCGCGAACGCGCGAGAAGCCGAGGCCATATGGTCTTCGACCAGGCGGCGGAAATCGCGCGCGACTCCGGCGCTCGCCGCTTGATCCTGACACATTTCAGTCCGTCAATGATGGAACCGGAAGAATACGTGCATTTCGCGCAGAATGTGTTCCCAGCGAGCGAAATCGGTCGCCAGCACGAGACGATCACGCTCGCCTTCGACGACGATCGCGCAAGCGGGCTGGAGTTATCGCTTTTCGAGTGAGTCAGTTGGCGCGTCCGGTAATGAGGTCGTGCAAAAGCGGATCGGAACGGATCTCATCCCCCAGTTCTTCCAGTCGGGCCAGCGCGACGCCGACCTTCACCGGCTCGCCATGGATCTCGTAGATCAGAAACTCAATGGCGGTGAAAATCTCGTTGGCCATCGGACTTACGTCGGGTGGCAGCATGCTGACGATGCGCGTCAACCGCTCGGTGAAGCGGTCTTGATGCGCCTCGCGCTGATCGACGGGCAGTTGAGCCGTGAGGATTTCGGGCAGGCTATAGATCTCGCTGATCTGCGAAGACATTCGATCGATGACCGACAGAGCAACCGGCGAGATCACCTGTTGCAGGAATTCCCGAAACTCGTAGGTCTCAATCGACATGGATGAGCAACCCTCCCGTGCCGACAATCGCGCCGAATCCGCGTAGTCCTCGCGTTCTTGGCTCGGCAGTGCGAAGCGGAAATGGCCGCGCCCTGCACGTATCGCTTCGCAATTCGAAGTCCAGATAGCCGAGCGACGAGTAGGTCGCTAGACTCGACGATGGACCTCCCGCGACCATTGCTGAAGAGGATCGGCCGAAATGATCGAACGCGTGTTCTGTCACGTAGTCACGAGTGTACCGGGTATATCAGGGTGTTTCAACGTGTCAGGAACCGCGGAGATGCTGATGGGCTAGCGGTCAACGGATGGGCGCAATGCCTCCACGGCGCGTCGGCCCCACAGCGATGTCTTCACCGGGATTAGATGCAGCTGAGATTGTTGGAGACGCGGCCAGACGAAGTACATGGCGACGTACGTCACGGTGGAGAGCGTGATGCCGCCGATGATGTCGATCACCCAGTGCTGACCCAGATAGATCACCGTGAACCAGAGCGCGACGTTATACGGAACGAACACCAGTCCCTTTTTCCCGAAGAATTTCACCGCGAAGAGCATGGTCAACCACGGATACGCCGCGTGCAATGAGGGCATCGCCGCGACAGGGTCGCCGCTGGCTTCGTTCCAGATCTGGACCATGTTGAGGTTGTTGTACTGATGCGGCACCAGCACATGAAACACCTGGTCGAACGGCAATTGCACCCCATGAATCACACCCCATTGATCGGCCATCCAGGGTGGCGCCGCCGGGTAAAGCAGATAGATGGTGAATCCCAGATAGGTCATCAGCAGGAAAGTGATGGTGAAGTACCAGAAGCGCTCCTTGCTGCCGATCCACAGGATGAACGCAAAGATCAGCGGGAAGACGAAGTGCATGATGTACATGACCATCGCCAGGACGTCGTACCAATGGATCACACCGGGGACGTAGAGCTTTTGCTGCAGCCACAGAGTTGGCAGATGACCGAAGAACATGAAGCGGTCAGCCGCGATCAACTCGGTGAGGTGGATATTGCTGTGGCGGTCCTGAATGAACTGATACGCGATCCCGCGCATGAATTCATAGCCGAAGATCAGCAGTACGACCGGAATCCAATCGCGCAGAAACGCCTTCCACTGCCCGAGAGCGATGGCCGTGATGAAGAGCAGGATTGCCCAGCGGTCCGGCGTGAAATAGGCGCCACGCCAGACGTAGAGGATGACCGCGATCGACATATACGCGACGAACAAGAAGAGAGCGAGGAATCCGTAGGAGCGGTCGCCGTCTGGATTCGAGGCGATGTCTTCCCCGCCAGGGTCTTCGAGCGATTCAATGTCTTGAGCGCCGAGGTTCGTATCGCTCTGCTCTAATGTATCGGACTTGTTCGTCCAGGTTTTGAGCCACTTTAACATTTCCTCCATATTCTAGAGACCGAAGCGCTGGAGGTAAAGCACCCCCATCGTGTTCGACGCATATTGGTGGAGCGATGCGGCTAGCCGCGCAACTCTGACTCCTCGCAGACCTGCTATTGGCAGCGATTGAGCGGGTTTGGCGGCTCGGTCGACGACATTATTGCGAACGGGTTGAGCACTGATCAACCGATCGTGCAAATCTCGGCTTCAGACACCGGATTCTCATCAGACAATTGCGGAACGTGGACGCGGATTGGAGTCTGACCGGACCGTTTCGGCCGGACGATCGACTCGCCGGCCATGACGCTTGAAAGACATGCTTGAAACAACGAACGAGCCCGCTCAAGGCTGAGCGGGCTCGTTGTCTAATCGAATTTGCCTTGCGGCTGTCTGCTCAGTGGGCAGATCCCTCTGTCTGCCCACTGAGCGACACGGATGCAACCTGCTCTATCTCATCAACCAAACAGTTCAGCGCCGGCTAACTTGGCCGGATTGAGGCACTGATCACTCTAATTCGTTCCTGCGAAGAACTGCGCCAGGTCGCCGTTGTTGCAGCTTGCGCTCAGACAACCCAACCCGAAGGCCTCTTGAATCGTCCGCAACAGCGTGTAGTGGTTCGCCGGAGATGGCGATGAGAATCCCTTCGTCGTGTGCTTCGTGATGATGATGGTTGGGATCACTCCGCCGCCGCCGGTGTTGGTCGAACCTTCGTCCCAGGTGATGATCACCGCGCTGTTCGTGTTCGCCCAGGTACTGGTGTTGAGGATGTTGGCGCCCAGCCAGCTTTGCAGCCAGCTGTCTCCGCTGGCGACCGGACAGTCGTGCATGTCGTTGCAGAGGTTCGGCACGATGAAGTTGAAGTCAGCGGTCGACGCGTCGAAGTGCGTGAAGTCGGTCACGTGCTGTGCGCAACGTTGCGCGTTACTGCTCAAGCTGGTGAAGCTCATGGCGGGATTATGACGACGAACGTAATTGCCGGTACCGTCCTCGCCATTCTGTGCCGTCGCGTCCGTATAGCACGTGTCTCCAGCTTGCGAGACCGGATAGTTCTCGGCATAGACCATCCAACTCTTGCCGGCGGCTTCGAGTTGGTCGGCAATCGTCGGTGCGCTCAGATCGTGCACGTTGTCGTCGCTGACCCCATTGGTCGAACCAGACCACAACGCCAGGTAGTTCGGCTCCGATGGATGGCTAATGCCTGTGTAGTCAGTCGCGACTCCGTTTTGCTGGACGAGCTGATTGATGTACGGAGCGTCCGGGCTCCCGACGACCGAGGAAATCTCCTTGTTCTCCATCATGATGACGTAGACGTGATCGAAGCTCGGGACCGACGTGTTCGTAACCGGTTTGGATGAAGACGCCGCCACCGCAGAATTGCCGAGCTGCGTGTAACGCCAGGTGTAATAGTGCTGTCCGACGTTGCCCGCTTCGACCTGCCAGCCCTGGTCGTTGCTTGGCGTGTAGGTCAGCACGCGGCGCTCGAAGACTTGCACCAACACCTGCTTCTGGACTCCGCCGACCAGCACGTTAGTCCAATAGGCTTCCGTCAATGGGTAGCCGGTGGCATAGAACGGGTTGTCGAACAGTTTGTCATTCACGTTCGAGCCATTCTTGTATACCGTGCCAGTGCTAGTCATGAAGTCCCAGAAGACGGATGCCACGTTGTGCTGAGTCGGCGCGCCGACGTCCTTAGCAACCACGTTGTAGCTGCCGAAACTTTGATTGGATCCGACATTTCCGGCGCGATCGACGGTCTGAGTGATCTGCTGGTTGTTCGGGATTGCGGACTTGCCCATCAACGTGTTGAACGTCGCATAGGTTGGTCCATTTGGATCGTTCGCGTCACCGGCCACGTTCACCTGAGCCGGATCATGCTTTACGAATGAGCCGTCACCGAGCTGCAATCGACCGGTGATGAGCTCTTCGGCGAGCAAACCGTTGGTCACGTACCAGATCGACGATTGGTCGCCACTCGGTTGTGTGATCTCCATGCGCGTTTTGTCGAAGTATTGAACCTCACGCTGCCCACCGGGCGACTCGAAGTACTGCTCCCACAACGAGGGCGTGTTGGCCGTCGGCCCCCACATCCACGTGCGATGAGCCTGGCCGCTCACGACGGGCTGATCCGTGCGCGCCCACACGTTTTGGAAATTCGTGTTGCCGATCGGCTCCGCGACCGCCGGAGACGTTGCCGCGAGCAGCAGCACCAACAACATGGGAACTGCCAACCAACGTCGAACCGAAACCATCTCGTTCCCCACTTTCGATTTCCAATCTCCACACCAGGCGAAGGATGTTTCCAACGAATCCGCCCAGTCTTTCGGGCGAATGCGCCGCCAAACTCCACAGCCGCTGCTCAAGCAGCGCACAACACCCCATGGCGACAGCCGCATTCATAGGCGTTGCCTTTAGGCAAAATGATCGTTTGGACATCGGTTGCGATTATCGCGGGCTTACATGTCGCCGCGCAAGAGGTCGTTGCGAGACTTCGTGAAGTCGAGAAGAAGAGAGGAAACGAAGTCGCCGAAACGCCGAGGTTTCACCACCCAAATGGCGTCAGCAATGGTCCGAGGACTTTGATTGACTGATCGCGGCAGTATGAACGAACATGAAGCCGCGCGACACAGACGTTGGTATGGGAAAGTAGGGGGAACATATATGTCTCGATGCACACGCATCGTGAGCGTCGCCACGATCATCGGATTGTGGCTCGCTGTGGCGATGCCCACAGCTGCCGAACCCATAGCCGGAGACCACTTCGGAAAGACTTGGTCACGGACGGATCTGCCAGTGGTGGCTGGTCAAGTGAATCGCACCTGGATGTGAGGCCCGGAAGCGGACTCTCCGTCGCTTCTCGAGCCGTACATCGAATCTCCGAACGGTCAGCGTGAGGTCCAATACTTTGATAAGACGCGCATGGAGATCACCCAGCCGGGTGGCGACCAATCGTCGATCTGGTACGTGACCAACGGTTTGCTGGCCGAAGAGCTCATCACCGGTCGATTGCAGCTCGGCGAAAACACGTTCGAGAATCACGATCCAGCAAACGTCAATGTCGCGGGCGACGCCAACGACCCAAACGGCCCCACGTACGCCACGTTCAACCCGCTCATGACCTACGGGGCCATTCCCAACGGCTGGGTCATCACCGAGACGATCGATCGAGCAGGAACCGTTGGCGCGGATACCGGTCTCACAAGCTACAACGTGACCGCGGTCGACGTCAGCGCTCCAACACAACATACTGTTGCATCGGTTTTCTGGGACTTCGTGAACAGTAGCGGATCGATCTACGACAACGGGTCATATACAACGGGCAGCCTGTTCGACAACCCGTTCTATGCCACCGGCTATCCGTTGACGGAAGCCTATTGGACGAACGTATTGGTCGGCGGAGTCCAGAAGCAAGTGTTGGTGCAGGTCTTCGAACGCCGCGTGCTGACCTACACGCCGAGCACTGACCAGGGTTGGCAAGTCGAAGCGGGCAACGTCGGACAGCACTATTACACCTGGCGTTACACGCAGCTCGGGAAAACAGTCACGGCCGATCCGAACTCGCCAGGCGCGTGGTCTCCGCCAGCTTCACCGTCGAACAACGGCAGTGGGGACCAAACAGGCAACGGCAATAATGACACCGGACCGCACGTCGACATGAATTGCAGCGATTTCGCCACGCACGCAGAAGCGCAGCAGTACTTCGTCAGCCATGGTGGATCACCCAACTAACAACTTCGACGGACTCGACAGCAACCACGATGGAGTCGCGTGCGAGAGCCTGCCGTGACATCACTTGTGATGTAGCACGGCGATCGCGAATAAAAGCCCGCTCGCAATCGAGCGGGCTCTTCATTTCATTGACTGCATGCGGTTTTCGGGGGAGCCGATGGTGAGACTCGAACTCACGACCTGCTGTTTACGAAACAGCTGCTCTACCAACTGAGCTACATCGGCGCGTAATCAACGCCCCCACCAACCGGCGGATCACGTGATTCGACGTGCCCGATTCTAGCACACCCGATTGTTGACTCAAAGTCCCGCGCCGACCAGCGTTCTCCTGCCGAACCGTGGCCACTTGCCCGCTCGCGGTCGATTACGTCGAGTCATACTCCTCTAGTCGCCCCAGACGGCTTTCGCCGTGCGAGCAACGAGTTCGAGCTTCTGTTGCTGGACTTCAGGCGTGATGTGGTTGCCCTCCCAGGTCGAAGCAAAACCGCATTGTGTGCTCAACGCCAGGCGCTCCGGCGGCACGATTTGAGCCGCGTCCGCGATGCGTCGTTCGAGCTCGTCCTGTGTCTCGAGTCGCGGCTTCTTGCTACTGACGAGGCCAAGGACAATCTCGCGATCTTCTGCCACGAACCGCAACGGCGCGAACGTGCCGGACCGGTCGTCGTCGTACTCAAGCAAGAAACGCTTAAAATTGGTCTTGCTGAAGACGCGCTCGGCGATGGGATCGTAGCCGCCACTCGCGTAGAACATGCTCTGGTTGTTGCCCCGGCAGATATGGACACCGAACATGACACCCTGCTTGTCAAAACCCTCGATCACGGCGTTGTCGAGCTCGATCGTACGATCGATCATCTCATCGACGTTGCTGCCACGCTCTTCATAGCCCTTGCGCATCTGCGGATCGAGCAGTGCACCATATTGCGGCGCGTCAATCTGGATGTAGCTGCAACCGAGCCGAATCAGCTCCTGAATTTCACGCCGGGTCAGATCGACGAGGTCCGCCAGATAGGCATCCAGCGTCGGGTAAGCGCCAGCCGAGCGCTTGGGATCGTAGTAGGCCGCCGCCTGCTGCGTGCTGAGCAGCGTCACCTTGGCCTGACGGGTCGTTTGCGCCCGCAGATAGGTGAATTCTTCTGCGCACATCGAGTGGCGCCATTGCAGCCTTTCCACGACTACCGGGCGTCGATAGACGATTTCGTGACCTTCCTCATCATGAAATGGGATCGCCCACCCGCCGAGTTTGTCAAAGCCGTCCAGCGATTCCACCAGGTGGCCGAAGAAGGCATATCGTCGTTGCTCGCCGTCGGTCAGCACTTCAAGGCCGGCCTGCTCCTGCAAACGAATCGCCTCATTGACCGCGCGATCCTCAATCGCTTTGAACTCGACCGCGTTCATCTCGCCCGATTCATGGTCGTTACGGGCACGCATCAGGTAGTCCGGACGGAGAAGGCTTCCAACGACGTCACTGCGAAACATTCATGCCTCCATGATTGACTCGATCGGCTCAGCCAGTGGTCGAGCGGCTCGCTCGATTAGATCATTTCCAGTCCAACGTAGTTTTCCGCGAGTGACGTCGCGGCGGCGACTGAGCTGCACACGTAGCGCAACTGCGAGAGGTGCAACTGATGCTCGAATGGGCCATCGTCGTCGAAGCGATGAACCAGCGACGTCATCCACCAGGAGAAGTGCTCCACTCGCCAGACACGGCGCAAGCAGGTGCGCGAATAGGCCTCCAGTGCTCGGGTTTCACCCGTCCGATACCAGCTTGTGAGCGCGTCGGAGAGGACCACGACATCCGCCACGGCCAGATTCAGCCCTTTGGCGCCGGTGGCCGGCACGATATGGGCCGCGTCCCCAGCAAAAAAAAGTCGGCCGTACTGCATCGGCTCATGGATCACACTGCGCATGGGCGTGATGCCGCGATCGATGATCGGCCCTTCGGTGAGCGTCCATCCGTCCAGCGCGAACCTGCGCTGCAACTCGTCCCAGATGCGTTGATCGGGCCACTCCTCGATCTGCTCGTCGGGCTTGCACTGAAGGTAGAGTCGACTCAGTTGCGGAGTGCGCATGCTGTGCAGCGCGAAACCTCGCTCGTGATAGGCGTAAATCAATTCCTCAGTAGAAGGCGCGACAGCCGCCAGTATGCCCAGCCAGGCGACTGGATAGTCCTTCTGATACACCGTGAGTTTGTCGGCCGGAATGGCCTCACGACAGACGCCGTGTGAGCCATCGCAGCCCGCCACGAAGTCGCACTCCAACTCGCGAATTTCACCATTCTGTCGGAACCGGACTATCGGATGCGAGGACGTCGGGTGTTCGACGGAGAGGGCTTCCGCTTCAAAATGGATTACGCCGCCCGAATTTAACCGCGCTTGAATCAAGTCCTTCACGACCTCTTGTTGGCCATACACGGTGATCGCCCGACCGCCGGTAAGATCGCTCAACGGGATCCGGTGTTGCTCGCGGTCAAATCGAAGCTCGATGCCGCGGTGAATCATCCCCTCGCGGCGCAGTCGTTCGTCTAGACCGAGCTCGCCCAGCAAATCGACGGTCCCTTGTTCGAGGACGCCCGCCCGAATGCGGCGCTCGACGTAGTCGCGATCGCGCGACTCCAGCACGACCGACTCAATGCCTTCACGCGCGAGTAAGTGAGCCAGGACGAGTCCAGCGGGGCCGGCTCCGACGATCGCGACCTGGGTCCTCACCGGCCATCCTTCCACGCGCACCTACGACTGAGTCGAAGTTCTATCGACGCTGACATCGTAGAAGCGTGTCCGATCCTCGTCAACGCGATCTCCATTGCTCAGTGAGGTGTCGGAACGCCGTTGACACTCCCGCATCCGATTGCTAGCGTGAGTCTGTGAAATCAGCCAATCCGCGTGCCACATGCTGGAGGGACCATGGATCGACAACCGCTACCCGATCGGCAAATAGAGGACGCGCAGGTCGAGGAATATCGCGCGATCTATGACGAACTCATCGGCTTTGTGCCGCCACGCATCATGGCGCGAACGGACCTGCTGTCACGCGTCGATCCGGAACTCCTTTCCCTTCAAGAGCAGATCCGCAAGCACGCGATGTATCCGGAAGCGTTTGACGTCAAGACCTCGCAGTTGATGCTCTTCGGCATGCTCCTCGTATTGCTTTCCGATGCCACGCGACTGCACGCCATCGCCGCGCGACGGGCCGGCGCGACCTGGGAGGAATTGAGCAGTGTAGTTGGGCTGGCTTTCCTCTTCCGAGGACTACCAGCGGCCAACCTCGGCGCCCAAATCATTCAAGAGATCGTCGAGCGCGAGGCCAGCGAAGGATAGAGCGATGCCTGATGCAATCCGCGATCCTGATGAGCCCATTCAAGACGTCGCCCATCTGGGTCACGTCGAGCTTCTGACGCCGAAACCCGAAGAGAGCCTAAATTTCTTCACCAACGTTTTGGGAATGAGCGAGACTCAGCGCGCCGGGCAGTCGGTCTATCTGCGCGGAGCCGGTGACTACGAACGGCACACGTTGAAGCTGACCGAAAGCCGCCAGGCAGGCATCGGGCATATTGGCTGGCGCGCCGTGAGCCCTCAGGCCCTCAGACGACGCGTCGCGGCGCTCGAAGCCAGCGGCCACGGCAAACGCTGGATCGAGGGTGATTTCGGACACGGACCGGCATACCGTTTCGTCGATCCGGACGGCCATCTGATGGAGATCTACTACGGTGCAGATCGCTACAAGGCGACCGACGATCAGCGCTCGCGACTCAAGAACCAGCCACAGCGCTATTCACACGTCGGCGTCGGCGTGCGACGACTGGATCACGTCAACCTGCTGTGCCAGTCTGTGACGCCCAATCGCGAATTCATGCAGGAGATGCTCGGGTTTCGACTGCGCGAGCACGTGATTCTCGACGACGGCACAGAAGCCGCCGCCTGGATCAGCGTGACACCACTTGTACATGACATCGCCTACACGCTGGACGCCACGCGATCGCGCGGCCGACTGCATCACGTCGCGTTCTGGGTCGACAATCGGGAGGACGTCCTGCGTGCCGCCGACGTGCTACTGGAGAACGATGTCTTCATCGAGACAGGTCCGTCGAAGCACGCCATTACGCAGGCATTCTTCCTGTATGGCTACGAGCCGGGCGGCAACCGCTTCGAGGTCTTCAGCGGCGGCTACCTCATCTTCGCGCCGGATTGGGAACCAGTGGTGTGGACGCAGACAGAGCGCTCCAGGGGCCAGGCATGGGGACTGAAGATTCCGGAAAGCTTCCACACCTACGGCACGCCGCACGTCGAGATGGCGTCAGAAGACATGCTTGACGTTCCGGTCGTGGAGCACGTGGTGAAGCCGTAGGCGCTCGTCGCTTTGCCGACCACCTAGCGATGACCGCCGACCACATCGTGACTCTCTGGAAGTCGGCCACAACGCGTCAAGCGTCTCAAAATTACCGTGCTCGCGGACGAATCACGCCAGGGCGATGCAAGCAAACCCGCACTTGGCCTGCGTCGGCACCCCAAAACGAACGGTGTGGCGCGCCGGGAGACCCGCCGGGAAGTGCTTTTTGTATTCAACGTTGATCTCGTCGTAGTCGGCCGAGTTCGTGATCAGGAACGTGACCTGAACGACGCGATCCATCGACGATCCAGCCTCTTCCAGCACGTCCTTCATGCTGTTGAGAGCGGCTCGCGCCTCTTCAGTGGCAGTGCCTGATACGCCTCCCGAGATGCCAGACACAAAAACAAGCCCGGCCGCCTTCGTGGCACGGGCAAAAGGTCGCTTTTCGTCCGGCTGTGGCGGACGAATGAATTCGATCTCAGCCATGAAACCCCGTCTCTTCCGTCTTCACGACACCGACAGCACCAATTTGGTGCTCGCACCGCTCATTTCTCTCGTCATCAACTGGGAGATCATGACAGAAGCCGTGCAATTGAACAACCGCGGGAAGGTTGATCGCGCATCTATGCGGGGCGTGAATCAAATTGGGAATTGCAAGAGTGGAGCTTGGCGTTCGCCGCGGGAGCCCACGCTGGGATTCGAACCCAGGACCTCATTCTTACCAAGAATGTGCTCTGCCAACTGAGCTACGTGGGCAACGTACCGGACATACTATACTCAAGACCTTCTGAGGATGCCAGACGCGCTCATCTAGCTTGACGCGGCCGAATTCTGCGCCGCAACAGCCTCTTTCTGAACGTCCACCGCCATCTCAGGGGTCCACGGTTCGCCCTCGAAATGACCCACCGAGATGCCCATTCGCTCCAGGAACGGCACAACCCAGCGCGCCATGTGCGGGCGTGGATCGACCGGAACTCCGGGGGCGTGCGAATCTGATCCGCTGCTGATCAGAAGCCCATGTTCGAGCGCCAATCCGCGATACTTCTGGGTGTCGTAGGTAGTATACGAACGGTAATGACCCTCAAGGCCGTCGATTGAAATGGCGGTCAGCATGCGCTCGAGACGATCAGACGACATGATGCCCGCACCGTCGTTTCGGCCCGGGTGTGCCACGACGCACGTGCCACCCGCCTCATGCGCGGCGTCAATGACGTGCTCGAGCGGCGTGTCGACCCGTATGTCTTCGCCGAGCTTCGTCGTGAGTTGATGCGCAGTCATCAAGTTGGTGGCGTGGCCATCCTTGATCGCGGTCTGCAGCACATACGTGGGAAGCAGCGGGCGGCCATCGACCACCTCGTCTAGCGACGGGAGCTTGTGTCCATTCTGCTCGAGCACTTCAGCGGCATGTTCGGCACGGGCGCGTAAATTGTCTTGCTGCGCCGCGAGAAGGCGACCAAACTCCGTCGAGCTCAACTGTTCTGGATGGATGCCATAGACCAATACGTGCCACTGCCGATTGTCCCACCACGTGGTGAACTCGACGCCCGGAATGACAATTAAGCCCTTCTCTCTCCCACGCTCCATGAACTCGGGAACCGATCGCATCGTGTCGTGATCGCAAACGGCGACCACTTTGAAGTCATGCGCGACCAGGTAATCGACCAACTCGGCCGGGGTCCAACCGCCGTCGCTCGACCGCGTGTGCATGTGGACGTCGATTCGGTCGTGCGGCGAAACCTGCACGTTCGGCTGAACCATCGCGTCTCTCAATCTCTTGTTGTGCGCGGCGTGCCACCACCTGGAACGCTTCACGCAAGTATACGAATCCAGTCCAAAGTTTCGGACTAGCCGCCAGTCGAGAGCATCCGGTCGATGGCAAGTCGCGCTCGATCGGCGACGTCCGCTGGCACGGTCACCTGATGCGTCAATGTTTCCAGAGACCGCTTCACCTTCTCCAACGTAATCATCTTCATGTAGCCACAGACCGCACTCTCACGCACCGGTTTGAAACTCTTGCCGGGCGCCATCAACTGGAGCCGGTGCAAGACTCCAGTCTCGGTCGCCACGATGAAACTGGTTGAGTCTGAAGAGACCGCGCGTCGCACCATCCCCTCGGTCGAGAGGACGTGCGTGCGCTCAGCGGAGAGCCGGCCTGACTGAATGTCGAGCAAACAGCGTGAGCCGCAGGCGCACTCCGGATGAACCAGGAGTTCAGCCAGTGGGTCGTCCCTCCGCGCTCGCTCGACATCCTGCGCCATGATTCCCGCGTGAACGTGACACTCACCCATCCAGAGCTGCATGTTGGTCCGGCCAGTCTCCCGGCGCACGTACTCACCAAGGAAGAGATCCGGCAAGAAGAGGATCTCCTGGTCCTCGGAGATCGATCGCACAATGTCGACGGCATTGGCTGACGTGCAGCAGTAGTCGGATTCCGCTTTGACCTCAGCAGTCGTGTTGACGTAGGAAACGACGACGGCGCCAGGATGCTCGCGCTTCCAGTCTCGCAGCTGATCGGCTGTGATGCTCGACGCCAGCGAACACCCCGCATCCAGATCGGGGATGAGGACGGTCTTCTCCGGGCAGAGGATCGCAGCGGTCTCCGCCATGAAGTGGACGCCGCAGAAGACAATGACGTCCGCATCGGTTTGAGCGGCCTGACGCGAGAGGCCCAACGAATCACCGACAAAATCCGCGATGTCCTGGATCTCTGGAATCTGGTAAGAGTGCGCCAGAATAACCGCGCTTCGTTCGGCACGCAGCCGCTGGATCTCTGCGATGAGATCGTTTCGTGCCAGGCGAGAATCTGCTCTGATCTCGTTTCGCGCCATCGTCGACATTGACGAACCGACGGACATTGCCGTTCCTTTCAGCCGCACGGTCACCCGACGACGTGCGGACGCGTTTGCCCCACACAGGGCTATCTCAACGCCATATCGGCGTCACTCATGAGAAGGGACCGCGGGCGCCTCTTCCACGTCCTCCGGTCCGCCGGGGATTTCCCGCGGTCCGATGTAATGAAACAGGCGGGCCGGCCGCCTGGTGCGGCGGTCACGGCTACCAGGGACTGGAGCGAGATCCCAGCGTGTCATCATCTGGCGCGAGAAGTTGCTGGGGTCATAGCGTTCGCCGCTGACGGCCTCGTGCACCGCACGCAGATCTGCCATGGTGAAGCTGTCCGGCAGGAGATAAAACGCCAGCGGTGTGTAGAGGATCTTTTGGGCCAACCGCCAGCGCGCATAGGTGGCGATGCGGCCATGGTCGAACGCAAGCGGACCTGGCAACTCGTCCAGGGCAAACCAGGTGGCGTCTTCCACACTTCGACCGAGCTTCGTTTCTGCGCGGTGACGAGTCGACGGCACTCCAGCGGGCAAAATGGCGTAATACGCGATCGAGATTGCACGCCCCCGCGCGTCTCGCCCCGGATCACCGAACGTATACAACTGCTCCAGATACAGACCCCAGAGTCCGGTCGTCTCGCTCAAGACGCGTTGCGCCGCGTCATCCAGCGGCTCGTCGGAACCAACTTCGCCACTCGGCAAGGACCACGTGCCGGCGAACGGTTCTTCGCGTCGCCGCACGAGCAGAACGTGGAGTCGGCGATCTGTCAGGGCGAAGCAGGCAATATCGACGGTGAGGATCAGCTCTCTGCGCATGGTTGGCCCTCCATCGGCCACATGAATAATAGTCACTTGTACCTTGAACTGTCAACCGTCATCGCGACGTGAATCGAGGTCGCCAGCGCGAGCCGTGCGCGTGTCAGCGCTGGCGCGTCAGGTAAGCGAATTGGCTCCGGTTCAGGAATCGTGGTTGGAAAATTCGGTCGAAGTGTGTGGCTTGGGCGCTTGCAGATGAGCATCGCGCCAGGCGAGATCCAACATCGTCAACAGAATCTGAGCCGTCAGTTCTCGATTGACTCGGTCCTGAGTCTCAAACGCACGCATGATCGCGTCATTGAAGACCTGTTGTCTACCGAATAGGCGCCGCATCAGGTTCGCGCGAAAACCGTCGCCGTTCTCGGTACCAGCGGCGGCCACGACTTCGCGCCGTTCCTGAAGCTCCGCCAGCGCCGCGATCATATCGGCCAGGGGCTCTCCGCGAAGGATTGGCTCGGTCACGTCATATGGCGGAACGGTCGCACGGGCCATCTCTTCCAGCGCCGCGGCGCCGGACGTGAGCGGCCAGTTACCATCGGAGACCACGCTCAATTCACCTTGCAGACGTTTGATTTCGGCCGGGATGAACTCCGACCACCACCCGGTCGGCGACAGTCGTTTGAGTGCCAGTCGCAGGCGGTTGCGATGAAATGCCCGGTAATAGTCGAGCGACTGACCCAACGTGACGCTCTCGACGTGCACCGCCTGAAGCTCCGGTTGGTAGCGAACGCCCCAACCGGCATCACGCAACCTCAGACAGATATCAACGTCCTCGTAGTACGCGGGCCAGAAGCGTTCGTCGAAACCGTTGACTTGTTCGAACGCTTCTCTACGAAGAGCCATCGCTCCACCCGTGACGAAGTCCACGGCAGCCGGTTCGTTCCATTTCTCTTCGTCAGGTGATCGGTAGCCGCGATGGGCTGTCGTCAGCAAGGGCCAGAGGAGCTCGCCTCCTGCATGCTGCAGCAAGTTGCTCTCGGGGTAGCGGAGCTTGGCCCCAGCCACGCCGGTCGTCGGAGTGCGCTTCGAACACGCGGATGAGCGCGGCTCCGAAGTCTCGCTCGACCTCGACGTCCGGATTGAGAATCACAACGTACGGCGCTTCGGTGCGAGAAATTCCGCGGTTGGCCCCACCGGCGAAACCCAGGTTGACGGGGCTCTGTTCAACGATCACCTGCGGCCAGGCCGCGAGTTCGCGCAACGAGTCATCGGTCGAGGCGTTGTCGACCACCACTACTTCAGTTGGAGGTCTCGAGTTCGCATACAGGGCAGCCAGGCAGCTCTGTAGGAAGGCGCTTGAATTGAAGTTGACGACAACCGCGGCCCAAGTTGCCTGACGGCATCGGCGCACTCATGCGGCCGCCCCTAAAAGCCGCGTGGAATCGCGCATGTTACACTCTGCCAGACGCTCTCGCCAATGATTCTTCAACGTCAGCGGGTCCTCCGAAATGAGACCAAGCATGTCCGAAAGCGGCTCCAGTTCGCCTCCCAGCCAACTCATCGACGCGCCAGTCGCGGTCGTCGATGTGTCGTCCGCCACGGTTCGGGCCGATGTCAACGACGACTTCGCATACGTCAAGGATTGCATCGGATCGCTCTCAATCGTGATCCCGGTGCTCAACGAGGTCGAGAGCATCCCCGAGCTCTATCGCGAGATCGTCGACGGCGTCACCCCACTCAATCTGCCATGGGAACTGATTTTCATCGACGACGGCAGCACCGACGGCACTGCCGCGGAACTACGCCGCCTCTTCCAGCGGGATCCCCGCTTACGGATCATCGAGTTTCGGCGCAATTTTGGCAAATCCGCGGCGCTTGCCGCAGGCTTCGAAATGGCCGCGGGAGACGCAGTCGTCACCATGGACGCCGATTTGCAGGACTCTCCCAGCGAGATACCTCGTTTGATCGAGCAGCTGAATTCTGGTGCCGATCTCGTCAGCGGTTGGAAGTTTCCGCGGCACGATCCGGTCACCAAGACCCTGCCGTCGACAGTCTTCAACAATGTCGTCCGCATGTTCAGCGGAGTCGATCTGCACGACTTCAATTGCGGTCTGAAAGCATACCGTCGGGACGTCGTGAAAGAGATCAGGATCTACGGCGAACTGCATCGCTATATCCCGGTGCTGGCGCATTTTCGGGGATTCCGCGTGGTCGAGGTCAAGGTCAGTCACCGCGCGCGGCGCTACGGCCACTCCAAATTCGGCACCGGCCGCTTCGCCCGCGGATTCTTCGATCTCCTCACGGTTCTCTTTTTGGCACAGTACACGCGGCGGCCGCTGCATTTCTTCGGCTGGTTTGGCATCGGCGCGTTGATGCTGGGACTTATCATCAACGCGTATCTGGCCGCGATCTGGGTTTTCGGGCATCCGATCGGTACCCGTCCGCTGCTGACCCTCGGCGTCTTGCTGATGATCATTGGCGCACAGTTCGTCGTCTTCGGATTGCTCGCCGAGATGATTGCCAGCACCAAGACCGAGAGGGATTACAGCGTGCGCCGCACCTTGCAGCACTCGCCCCTCGAGTCGGAGGAGCGGCAGCAAGACCTCTCGGTTGATGACTGAGCGCCATTCAGAGCCTCTCGTTTTCGTCTCCTGCGATCTGTGCGGCGGCGACGATGCAGTGGCGGTTCTCGACCTGTCGGACCTCATGTTCCATACGACGAATGAGGTCTTTCACCTGGTGCGCTGCCGCCGCTGCGGGCACCTCTATCTGAATCCGCGTCCGGACGTTGCCCATCTAGAGCGTTACTACGCCGCGGACTACGCGCCGTTTGCACGCTCAGGCATCTCGGGACGGGTCAAGCGCTGGAGCACCGCCCGCGAAGTTGACGACCTCTGGACGATTCTCCAACCACCAGCACGCGTGGTCGACGTGGGGAGCGCGACCGGCGATCTGTTGAAGGCAGTTCGGGAGCGCGGCAACCCCAACGTCCTGGGCGTCGAACCGAGCCAATACGCCGCTCGTCTGGCTCGCGAGAACGCTGGGATCGAGACCATCACCGGGACGCTCGAAGACGCGCGACTGGCAGCCGGATCTGTGGACGTCTTGCTGATGTCGCACACCATCGAGCATCTGCCTTCGCCTTCCGGCACGCTCGCCGAGATCCGCCGTGTGCTCTCCACCGGCGGCACGCTCATCCTGTGGCTGCCGAACGCCGCCTCAACCGCGGCTCATCTCCTTGGAGCATGGTGGATCGGGTACGACGCTCCGCGGCATTTTCACGACTTCACGCCGAAAACGCTAGGTCAGATGCTCGCCCACCGTGGATTCCGGATTCAGGCCGTGCGCCACGAGTGGATCGGGCTGGAGTGGTCCTGGGCGCTCCGTCTGATGGCACGTGAACGCGTGAGAAATGGAACTCTCGACGCGGTCCTGGCGCGAGTTCATCCGCTCCTGACGCTCGCGTTTACTCCGATTGCAACAGCGTCCGCGCTGCGACGTAGATCCGGCCGAATCCGCGTGATCGCGCGGCGAAGCGATGCCTCTGACTGAACGCACGAAGGGCACGAATTCTTGACAGTGTCAGCCATAGATTGGTATTCTTCCTGCCTGATCGCGAGGCGCATTCGTCTAGCGGCCTAGGACACCGCCCTCTCAAGGCGGAGATCATGGGTTCGAATCCCATATGCGCTACCAACACAAACGCCCGGCATTTCTGCCGGGCGTTTTGTTTGCTTGTGAGGCAGAGCGAAATCGCGTCAAATGCCCAGAGCGAGTCCCTCACCACGCGCGTCACTTCCGCCGGAAATGACGCCGGTCTCAGGATTCATGCCGATGAGCTGTGCGTCGCCGCCGTTCGACCAGTCGCCGAGAACCGACACGCGATGTCCGCGCGCGCCAAGCTCCTCGATCACGCCGTCGCCGACACGGCCCTCGATACGCAGCGAGTAATCGTTCGGCAGGTTGATCGGATCAGTTCCGGGGAAGCTCATCCAGCGAGGCGCCTCCACCGCTTCCTGCTCGTTCATGCCGAAGTCGACCAAATTGGTGATCACCTGCATGTTCCACTGTGGCTGGCCGTCGCCGCCCGGCGTGCCGCCGACCCAACGAATTCCACCACCCTGTGTGATCAGGTAGCAGTTGAGCGTGTGCATGGTTCGCTTGCCGCTGGCGATGACGTTCGGATGACCTTCTTCCAGGACGAAGCCACGTCCGGCGCGGTTGTTGAGCGTCACACCGGTGTCGCCCGCCACAACCTGGCTGCCGAAGCCAGCAGAGAGGCTGGTGATGAGCGACACGGCGTTGCCTTCACCATCCATGGTGCAGAGATAGGTGGTGTCGCCGACGTGCTCTGGAATCAAACCAGCGTTGACCTGCTCCTTGGATCGGCGCATGTCGATCTCACGGAACCGTTCCTTGGCGAACTCCTGTCCCAGCATCTTGTCGAGGGGAACGTCGACGAAGCGCGGATCTCCCGAGTACGCGAGCCGGTCAGCAAACGCAAGCTTCTTGGCCTCCACCATCAGGTGGATGGCGTCGGCACTGTTCGGGCCCATGGCCTGCACGTCCGCGTTGGAGATGATGTTGAGCTCTTCCAGAACGATGTGACCTTGCGACGGAATCGTCGTCTGATAGACGGTGAAGCCACGATAGTCGACGTTGATCGGCTCGTACACCTCGGAGGCGTGATCGGCAAAGTCCTCTTTGGTGAGCAGGCCACCGATCTTCTGAACGTAGGCAGCCATGCGCTCCGCGATTTCACCTCGATAGAAGACGTCCGGTCCGCCTTCCTTGACCGTGTTGAGCGTTTTGGCCAGGTTGGACTGCCGGAAGACCGACCCCGGCGCCGGTGCCTTTCCGCCATTGAGGAAAACTGCCTTCGACGCGTCGTACTCAGACAGCCGGTCGGCGCTACCCGCTATGATTCGGCTCCCTCCATGAGTCATCGGAAAGCCCTGGTCCGCGTAGCGGATGGCATTGCGGAAGAGGTCTTCACGATCCAGGCGGCAGAAGCGATTCATCGCCGTGAAATAGGCGTCGACGGCACCCGGAACGGCGATCGAAAGCGGGCCAAAGAAAGGCATCTTCTCGTAATTGCGCTCCAGGAAATACTCGAGGTCCGCCTTGCGCGGAGCGATGCCGGAGCCATTGATGGCCGTGACTTTGCCGGTCTTCGCTTCGTGGTAGAGGATGAAGGCGTCGCCGCCAAGTCCATTCATGGCTGGAATGACCACACCGGTGGTCCAGGCCGCGGCAATAGCGGCATCCATGGCGTTTCCGCCTCGCCGCAGGGCATAGAGCCCGGCCGCCGTGGCCAGCGGATGCCCTGTCGCCACCATTCCATCTCTGCTCATGGCGAGCGCGCGAACCGTCGTGCCGTTTCTTACCACAGCTCGATACCCTCTCTACTGAACCTTCATGTACAGTGAATGTCTCAACAACGAGTCTAACTGATTTCATCCACTCGTGCGCTTGGTCGCGACCACTTCCAGGTGCGGTCGGAACCAGACCGGCAGCCAACAGAGGGGCACGCGCCGAGCCAACGACTGCAATCGCTTGACCGGTATCTTGCGAGCCTGCGCGTCGGTGAGCGTTGGCGCCGGCAGGAAGCGGACGTCGAAACCGTGACCATTGAGCCGCTGGCGCATCTCCCCTGGTGACGACATGGACGGATGCCAGAAGTAGCTGTCGTACAGTCCACGTAACCGGTAGTAGGGCGTCGCTGCCAATCGGTTCGGCGTCTTGATTAAATAGCGACCGCCGGGCGCGAGGACTCGAGACGCCTCGGCGATGTGACGTTCTAAATCGGGCAAATGTTCGACGACGTCGCTGGAGAGGAGCAGATCGAACGAGCCGTCAGCGAACGGCAACAACTCAGCATCTGCACCAATCAAGCTGATTTCCGGGAGCCGGTGACGCATCTCGGCCAACGTCGTTCCGGTCAGGTCCGATCCTGTCAGCCGCGTGAATCCCAGGCGATTTAGCGCCTCGAGGGTGAATCCGCCTCCCGCACCGATCTCAAGAATACGCGTCGTCCTTGGGAGTTCCTCGATGAACGTCATCAGACCACGCGACGGATTGTATTCGCCGTAGGTGTTCGACCATTCCGGGTAAACGTGGTCGATTTGCTCATAAAAGCGCTGGCGTACCTCGGTTGGAACCGGTTTTCCACGGTATCGATCGGCGCATTCGCGGCAGAGGAACGTTCGGCCGCGAAAGTGCTTTCCGCACAGAAGGCAGGCGCGCTCGGAACGATCAACGACCATGCATCCACCTTCGCACGCCGATCACTGCGCCCCATGCCAGCATGGCGACCAGCGCCAGCAGATAGAACGTGAAGAAGACCGGATCGACGCGGACGTCGTGTGCAGCGGCGTGAGCCGCGTCGGAGATGACGCTTTCCAGCGCGACGTTGCCACGATAGCGAACGTTGAAGACCAGTCCGCCGCCTGGGCTCTGAGCGTTGCCGTCGACGACGATTGGCTGACCCCCTGCGGGGCGTATGAGCGACCAACCGACGTTCAGTGCGCGGGTACCGGGCGTCAAGTCGACACTCAGGTATCGATCCGCCGTTCCAGACTTGGCCGGGAATGATCCCACGAACGCCCGCGTGAGGGACGACCATTCGAAGTCGTCCACGTTCCCCTGGTATATCGGCGTTCCCGCCGCGAACGTCGGGCGAAAGACCATCGATCCGTCCGCCGGATTTCCCGACTCAAAGCGCGACCCTTCCGAGTAGTTGGACTCTGGATCGTAGCGGAACGTCACGGCACTTCCGGGCGTCGACTCCGGCGAAGAGAGGGTGAAGCGATATTCCGCACCGTCCGAATCCTGAATCGGGTCAAACTGGAATGTGACATGACTGTTGTCGTGCATCTGCGATGCGTTGATCGTGGACTGGCGTAACTGCTTTCCGCTCGACTCACCATACAGAGTCAACACAACGTCGTGCGTGTTGTCTCGCGATGGCGGAGGCAGCGCTGCGAATTGGTCGAGTGCGATATAGCCGCCCTGACCATCAGGCAATTGGACCTCGGCCCAGCCCTCAGCCGCGCCTGAAACCTTTACCTTCGTCCCACCGGCGACCTTTTCGACTAGCTTCCCATCGACGGGGAGCGTGAGCGCGTCGATATCGGGTCCGGACTTGAGTGTCCCATCACCGGTGCCCGTGTCCGCACCGAATGTGGCCACGCGCAGCGTGATCCCATTCAAGTTCGGATAACGAGAATAAAACGTCTGGCTTATGGTCCGATCTCCGGTAAGTTCGCCGAGCCACTGGGTCTGCGCGGGCCAATCGTGAAAGGCACTCTCCGGAAAGCGGTTGTCAACGTCAGGCGCATATCGGAGAGTCACCGTGGCGCCGCCCGTCGGATCCGGAAAGAGCGCACCGGAGTCATTGGTTGGTGGGCTCACGGCGACTGTCAAGCCATCGACGCCATCTGTGGTGGAAAGAAACGGCTGGCTGATGCTTCTGGCGGCATAGGCGTCGCCCGCGGTCTCGGGCAAGCTCGCATTGAGCACCTGAGGCACGCCACAACCCACGCTGAACATGAGAAGCGCAAACACGGCCAGACACGCGACCAATCTGGATCGAATGCCGCTACTCAACCGCATCGAGCACGTCTCTCGATGGCAAGCCGGAACTCGAGTTGCGCCAGTTTCGCAACACCTGGTATCCGAGCCAAAGGGACACTGCCGTGAACAGTGTTCGCACCACGCCGATAAAGACGTCGGCTGAGATGAAGGCACCCACCACGTTCATCGGACCAGGCAACGTGTTGGCGTGTTCACCAAGAACCGGCTGAAAGAGGTCCCAGGAGAGCGCTGCGCCCCACTGCAGCGCCAGCAATCCCAGCAACAGAATTTGAACCGCGTGGGTGAGGATTAGTCGACTGTCCTGATAGATGGCCAGAATGAGAAACGGCACGACCCAGATAGCGTATTGCGGATTGAAATAGGTGAAGGCAAACAGGACAAGCATGACGGCTGATGCGATCGGTACATAGGCGCTCATTTGCCCGTCCGCGAAGTGAACGAACCACAGGAAGAGCATGGAGTAGGCGAAGGGGAAGATGAAGAGGCTGTCGCCACCGCCTACGTCGACACTCATATCGAAGAGATATTCGATGTGCGGGTAGCGATTGATCAGCGCGAATGTCGGACTGGTACCGGTGGCCGCGATGACCGAGACCTCGATCACCAGCCAGAATCCGATCAAGCCACCAAGCAGGAGGTAGAGCTCGCGCCTCGTTCGTCGAAAGGCGAAGGCATAAAACGGCGCCAGGAACGCCGGAAAGAAGCGCGCGGCGGAGCCCAATCCGAGCAATGCCACGCCGAGGTAACGGCGCCCTTGCAAAGCGAACAGTGTCGAGAGCATGACGATCGCGATCGAGATTGAATCGTGGCGACCGAAGACGGCGCTTACGAAGATCACGATCGGGTTGAGCAGCCAGAGGGCGAGGATTCGTCGCCGCCAGAGTGGCTCGACCAGCTTTGTCATCACGTAGCCGGTGCACAGATCGGCCGCCAGATACGGCAGCTTCATGAGAAAGAGCGCTCGTGCCAGGTGCGGATACGCCAGGAAGCGAGTCAGGTCGTCCGGCTGCACGCCCACGCCAATGTCCCCAGCCGTCGGGGACCATATCCCATGTGAATTGGGCAACAACGGCTGAATCAGCGCAAACCAGGCGTTATGCGCCAACTGAATGACGATCTGACTACTGAATGAGAACCAGTGTCCGGTCGAGACCGCGTCGTAGGAACGCGAATAGATCGAGTAGATATCTGAATGGACCGTGAAGGGAATGAGCACAAGGCGGATGAGAATACCGGCAATCCAGACGGGAGCCAGATTTGATGTAACTGCCGAGCGCAGCCAGGAGAAACGCGACGTTGGTTTCACGGTCACGTCCGCGGTCGTCGTGGTCACGCGAGCGCCCATCGCCGCAGGCGAATGGCGGCAAGAACGATTGGAAGCGCTACGAGCAATGCCGCCCGATGCAGGATGGCCGCCGCCAGAATGGCGGCGACAGGCAACGCGAGAACTCCGGCGACTCCGGCCATGGCGCCCTCGCGGAATCCGATGCCGCCGGGCATCGGAGAGATCAGCCCGATGAGGAGCGGCAGGTTGCTGATCAGGATCAGGGCCGACAGTCCGAGAGATACGCCGAGCGCCTTGGCCGCCAGCCAGATGGCCAGTGTGTCGAGAACCCAGCGCGCGGCCGTGAACCCGATAACGGGGACGCGTAACGAGCGATCCCGCGCCAACAGCCGGGCGGCCTCCATCAGATTCACCGCAAACCGTCGACCGAAGCGCCATACGACAAACAGACTACCTGCGGCGACGATGAATACGGAGAGCACCGCGACTGCCAGCACGCCGACCGAAGGCGCGTCGAGACGGTCGAAGATCTCCCGGCTGATGACCGGCCCAGCCAGGATCAGTCCGGCAACCGTCCCGATGAGCAGAGCCAACGCATCCACGACCTGCTCGACGGCGAGGGTTGGGACCGAGCGCCCCAGACCAATGCCGTACATCTGGCGCGCCAGTAAGCCTTTGGCCGGCGACCAGAGATAACCGGGCGCCGCGTAGTTGATCATGGTCGAAGTAATGGTCAGATCGAGGGCCGATTCCAGGGACAGTTCGTGATCCAGCGATCGCAGCATGATCTGCCAACGTCGGGCGTGCACGATCGGTAACGCACATCCAACCGCCAGGAGCGGACCCGCCAGCCACCAGTCGGCGCCGGAGAAGGCGTCGATCATGTTGCCCATCTCGCCCGTCAGGACGAGGGCAAGCACCCCGAGGGCAACCGAGATCCATACGATCAGCGGCATCAAACGCCGCGCTCCGAGTGGACGTCGACTCGTGGCAGCGTTGTCGGCAGTCATGCCGTCACCTCGCCCGTATCGGGCACTGGCTCGCCGATGAGGCCATCGACGACACGTGCAAGTCGAGCGGCTTGAACGTCGATTGATGCTGTACCCATGTAGCGCGCGCGGGCCGCGGATCCGAGTCGATCCCTCAGCACTGGATCTCGCAATCGACGAATGGCATCTGCCAACGCCTCCGGATCGGCTGGTGGGATCAACAGAGCAGATTCGCCGTCGCGCAGCAGTTCGCGTGCTGCGGCGGAATCGCGCGTAACGATGGCCGCGCCCATGACCATGGCTTGGAATACCTTGTTGGGAACGACCCGACCCGCTTTGGCGGTCTCGCCAAAAATGCCAAGCACGACGTCTGCTCGCGCAATCTCAAATGGCAGTTGTCGATACGGCAGGTTTGGCGTGAAAGTGACATTCTCGAGGTGCAGTTCATCCGCCAGCGATTTCACGGCATCCAGAACCTGACCGGTGCCCACAATCTCGATCGTGACGTCCTGGTCTGCATGCAGCAGGTGCGCCGCGCGCACGATGGTGTCGACGCCTTGCAGCGGAATCATGTTGCCATAGAACAAGACCCGAAGACTCGAATCAATGTGCCGCTCAACAGGGACAATACCCCGAGGCCGAAAGACCGAGTTGTCCGCGCCAACCGGAACGAGATGCAGTCTTGACTCTGATACCCCGAAGTGAGACACGAGAAAATGCCCATTCTCGGCCGTGTCGACCAACACAGCGTTGCCGACCCTGAGCGAGAGACGATCAACGAGGCGAATCGCACGCCCCAACATGCTTCCGGGCTGGACGCGGCGCCGATCTTCAATAACCGTATCGGTCAGGGTGACGAGTGGGTTGAAGAGGATTGGCTTGCCGAAAAGTCGAGCGAGAGGTCCAAGGACCAACGCATCAAGCTGACCGATATAGCCGAAGACGACCAGATCAACACCATCGCGCGCTCGAATCAACTGCCAGGACAACGAGAGGTAGGCCGAGCACAATCGCAGGGCGAGCATCGCGAGCTTTGCCGGGGAAGCGATCAACGCCGATTTATCGCCGCCGCTGGTCCACACAGCTCGGTGGATTTCGCAGACGTCGTGGCCAGCGCGACGCATCGCCGCGATCACGATGACGTTGCGCGGATAATCTCGTTCGTAGGTGCCGATGTACAGGATGCGTTTCGGTCGTTGCACCGAAGATCCTCGTCCCCCGAGTCGTTCCATCTCGGAGATTATACGAGGATCACGCCGCGCGCCCGAACTGGTGCGATTCAGTTCGTGGGTGGAATGTCATCTTCGACGGAGATGCTCAGTGATTAGCTCGCGTCACTTCGTCCTGTTGAGCGCATGCGCGGTTTGGATCGCTTCCCTCGTCCATAGTGGGGCCAGCCGTCACCTTGAAGCTGATTCGTGCGGAGGCGCCAGCGCGTGAAGCGCAAACGATCGATTTCGGTTGGGTCAAGCCCGGCATCGAGCAGCCTGGCCAATTCGGCTCCGGTGATGTCCAGCGGCTCTCGACCGACATCATTGATTCGTTCGAATTCCTTCTCCATCGCTCAGTCCTGTTCGTTTCGTGAGCCATCGGCAATGGCAAGAATCAGTTCGTCTGTTGTTGTCGGATATGCCGGTCTCGATTGGATCAATCCGCGGTAGGTTTTACGGCCATGGGTGGGGACCAGATTCGGCCGTTGACTACCTGATTCATAAACGCAGGTTCAGTGCCGGAAGTCAGAGCCGCGAAGGACCACTCGAAGCGTGAACCGATGACAAATTGGAGCGGCAATGGAGAGGGGCGCGGTCGAATGACCGCGCCCCTTGGATCTGTCGTGATTTAGCGACGGACTAGTAGTCCATCCCACCCGGCATCGGAGGCATCTTGTTTTCCTCCGGCTTGTCCGTGATGAGCGCCTCAGTGGTCAGGATCATTCCAGCGATCGACGTCGCATTCGCGACGGCGGACCGGGTCACCTTGACCGGGTCAGTGACGCCCCACTCGACCATGTTGCCATAGTCCTGTCGGATGACGTCGTAACCAATCGCCGGATCGTTTCGCTCCTTCTGCAGGCGGCGAATCGTCTCGACCACGACCGCGCCGTCCATTCCAGCGTTGGCGGCGATACCGCGAAGCGGCTCCTCCAGCGCTCGGCGCAGGATCCGGACGCCGGTCAGAACGTCGCCCTCGGCGTCGACATCGTCAAGCGCGTCGATGGCATTGATCAATGAGACTCCGCCACCAGGGACGATGCCCTCTTCGACGGCGGCACGGGTCGCGCTCAGGGCGTCTTCGACGCGGTGCTTCTTCTCCTTGAGCTCGGTCTCGGTCGCGGCGCCAACCTTGATCACGGCCACACCACCGGAGAGCTTGGCCAGACGCTCCTGCAGCTTCTCACGATCGAAGTCGCTCGTGGTCTGCTCGACCTGGGCCTTGATCTGCTCGATGCGGCCCTTGATCTCATCGTCCTTGCCATAGCCTTCGACGATCGTCGTCTCGTCCTTGGTCGAGACGATGCGGCGGGCGCGGCCAAGGTCCTGCACAGTCGCGCTGTCCAGCTTGCGGCCGACCTCTTCTGAGATCACCTGGCCGCCGGTCAGGATGGCGATGTCCCGCAGCATTTCCTTGCGGCGATCGCCAAATCCCGGCGCCTTCACGCCCACGACGTTGATGGTGCCGCGGAGCTTGTTGACGACCAATGTCGCCAGCGCTTCACCATCGACATCCTCGGCGACGATCACGAGGTTCTTCGTGACCTGCAAAACCTTCTCCAACACCGGCAGGATGTCCGCGACCGCCGAGACCTTCTTATCGGTGATAAGGATGTACGGCTCGTCGAGTTCGGCTTCCATGCGGTCTGGATTGGTCACGAAATAAGCTGAGATGTAGCCTCGGTCGATCTGCATACCTTCCGTGAACTCAGTTTCGAAGGCCAGACCTCGAGACTCCTCGACGGTGATGACGCCGTCCTTGCCAACCTTCTCCATGACGTCGGCGATCAGATTGCCGATCTCGCGATCCGCGGCAGAGATCGACGCGACCTGCGCGATGTCCTCTTTGCCCTGAATCTCCTTGGCCATGCTCTTGAGCTTCTCGACGACCTTTTCGCTTCCGAGGTCAATCCCCTGCTTAAGAAGCATCGGGTTCGCGCCCGCCGCGACGTTGCGCAATCCCTCGTGCACGACGGCCTGCGCCAGTACGGTCGCTGTGGTCGTGCCGTCACCGGCAACGTCGTTGGTCTTTGTGGCGGCTTCCTTGAGGAGCTGAGCGCCCATGTTGGCGAACGGGTCTTCGAGCTCAATCTCCTTGGCCACGGTCACGCCGTCATGCGTCACCGTCGGGGCGCCAAACTTCTTGTCGAGCGCGACATTGCGACCTTTGGGGCCGAGCGTCGTCTTGACGGCGTTGGCAAGCGTATCAATCCCCTCTTTAAGGGACCTTCGCGCTTCCTCGTTGAATTCGAGAATCTTCGGCACTTCTCCAACCCTCCTCTTGGCGTGCGTATGGGCAGCCAAGAATTGATATGACTAATACGAAAAAGCTACTCGTTCACGATCGCGAGAATGTCTTTCTCGCTCAGGATCAAGAATTCGTCCTCATCCAACTTCAGTTCGGTGCCCGCGTACTTGGCGAAGAGGACCGTGTCGCCGGCTTTGACGTCCATCGGCTGCCGGGTGCCGTCCTCATTGAGCTTGCCAGCGCCGACCGCGATCACTTCGCCGCGCTGTGGCTTCTCTTTGGCCGTATCCGGGAGGACGATCCCACTCTTGGTCGTCTCTTCCCGCTGCATTGGCCGGACCAGCACGCGATCGCTGAGTGGCCTGATTTTGCCGTTGCTGGATGCCATCCTGTCGGAACCTCCCTCGATACACGCAACGGGGCGATCCCGTTGCTTGCATTTCCACTTGCCTACCTGGCTTGAGTTAGCACTCTCAGATCGAGAGTGCTAACACTGCGTATCTTAGCCAAGGCGTGCGCAAGTTGCAAGAGGTTCGTCACGAAATTTGAGTTTGTGCACGGAACGTCGGACAGTGCGCCATGCAGAGACAGGCATTCGATGGACCGGGATTCGCGACCCATCGTGCATAATTCCGGCGAGAATGTGCAGAGCGCTCTTCTTCCGAATCTGATTATGCTACGTCCAGTAGCCAAGGGGGCATGAGTGAATCGTCATTTTGCGGGACGCGTGCTCGAAATGCAGCCGTCACCAACCGTGGCGGTCTCGGACGCCGTTCGAACGTTGCGGCAACAGGGTAAGGACGTCATCGACCTGGGTGGTGGCGAGCCCGATTTTCCCACACCGGAGCACGTCTGCCGCGCGGCCATCCAGGCGCTGCAGGCGGGCGACACCCATTACGTCGCCAGCGCGGGGACGATCCCACTGCGTACCGCCATCGCCAACAAGCTGAAGACGGACAATCAGGTCGATGTGGATGTCAACTCGATCATCGTGACGCCAGGTGCCAAGTCAGCGCTCTTCTCATCGGTCCTGGCGCTAGTCGAGGCCGGGGATGAGGTGGTCATGTTCGACCCAGGCTGGGTCTCCTACGAGCCGATGGCTCGCGTCGCTGGTGCCGGTACCGTGCGCATCTCGCTCGATCCTGCTGAAAACTACCGCATCAGTAAGGCAGCAATCGAGCCGCATCTCACCCCGAACAGCCGCCTGATGATCGTCAACACCCCCAACAATCCGACCGGCCGCATGCTGACGCGTGACGAACTGACGGCCATCGCCGAAATCGCGATTGATCGCGACATGATCGTCATCTCCGACGAGATCTACGAGAAGATCAACTACGACGGTAACGTCCACGTCAGCATCGGATCGCTCCCAGGGATGGCGGAGCGCACACTCACCGTCAACGGATTCTCGAAAGCATATGCGATGACAGGGTGGCGCCTCGGCTACGTCGCTGGTCCGCTCGACATCATGCGCCAGGTCGCCAAGATTCACAGCCATTCCGTGACCTGCGCCAGTTCATTCGGGCAAGCTGGAGCGGTGGCCGCGCTTGAGGGGCCGCAAGACTTCATCGACTCGATGGTCGAGGCGTGGGATCGGCGACGGCACTTGATCTCCTCCGGCCTGAACCACATTCCAGGGTTCCGCTGCCCGCTTCCCGAGGGCGCCTTCTACGCGCTGCCGGACGTCTCGGGGACTGGACTCGATGGCGGAGACGTCGCCAAGCGGCTTATCGATGAGGCGGGCGTGGGCGTCACTCCTGGGGCCGCATTTGGTGATGTCACGCGCAACCACATCCGCCTGAGCTTCGCGAACTCCGACGACTCGATTGAATCATCAATCGAGCGGATTCGTCGTACGTTCTCTGCCTGAGGCTTGGACAATCGTGAGTAAGTCGACAGCATAGCGGCCGTCATCCTGGCCCCTGGCCCGTCCGCACGGTAGGGGCCTCTGTCGTCTCCCTTTTCCTGTTCGGACGGGAGAAGGGCCGGGGATGAGGGCCGCACTTCTCGCCTCCGCTTACAGGCCGCTCATACGAATGACTTCGACGCCACTCTCTTCCAGTTTGGTAACAAATGGGTTGATGCCAATCATGTCGCTGGAGATGTGTCCGCTGACGATAAGGTTCCCCTTGGTGTCGTTGCGCAGGCGGGTCGCCTCCTCCGGATTGACGTGGATGTAGAGAACGGTGTTGATGCCGGCGTCGAAGTAGGCTTTGGCGACCGGATAGCCGCCATTTGTTCCCGCACCGTGCACCACCGCGATCCGCCCCAGCTTGCGATCGACAGCGCCGACCGGCACCATGATGCGCGTCTGTGCTTCGGCAAATTCCGGCATCTGATTGAGCGCGTCGATGGCGTCCTGAACGAGTGGATCGCGATCTAACGTTTCGAGATGGGTGTGAATCATTTCGACCATCATGCGTCGCCCGACCTCGTCGAGCGGAAGATGCACGTTCAGAAAGGGCATCTCCAACAATCGTGCGACCGACGGGACGTGATCGAAGTTTTGCGCCTGAGACAGCAGAATCGCGCGCGTCATCAGCGTCTGTATCGCATCCCGGGCGGATGGAGTAGGCACCCCGTGCTCGACCATCAATTCGACATGCCGCGTGAGTACCTCTGGAAAATTGAGTCGAGCTGAACCGCCCGCTGGATGATGGGCGATCACGCCGTCACACCCCAGCTGTTTCGCGAGCAATAACTCGGCCGCACCGACGTCGATGCCAAACATGACCCGTTTGAGCTCGGTGCCCTCGACGTACACGGCACTGTCCGCGGGAGCGCGGTGCATTTCCGCCATCTCCAACGCCAGGGCCATAATCTCGTCGGTTCCCAATCCAGGCATCGATCCTCCCAACGGGCTGTCCAACATGTGTCGCTCTCAAAATCGTGTTTTGCCGCCTCGTATCTTCGCACGGATGCGGAAACTGAGCACGCCAAAGAGCTCGCTGGGCGGCGGCTTGCCGCGCGCGAGCCCGGAATATGACGCGAGCTTCAGCTATTTACCGATGTAGGCGAAGTGCTCCGTTGCAACCTGATGCCAGCGAGGCTTGCCTTCGGATTCGGTTGCCGCGTCGAGCTTTTCACGGGTGCGTTTGAACGCGTCAGTCTCGTGCCAGCGATGCCAATCGTCTTCGCTCTCCCAGAGACCAACGACTAATCGCATCCGCTCCTCATCGAACGGAATCAGCAGTGACATACCGACGAGTCCCGGCTGGTTAGCGGCCGCTTTGGATCTCTCCTCAAAGGCGTGATCCCAGGCCTTCTGCTCTCCGGTCTTGATGGTGGTCTCGGTGATGACGGCGCGCATATCGACCTTCCTTTCGCAATCAGATAGGTTTTGCGGCACGGCGCGCAGGCTCAACGTGGAGAGGCTGAACGGCGCACGACGTTCGTCGTCGGTCGCTGCACGCAACGTGCCAGAGAACCACGGGAAATTTGACGCGTCATTCCGGGTTCCATAAGATCTGAAGGCCCGCACTATTGCCGCGGGACCGAGAAAGGCACGATCTGATGCAATCGCGTGACGAGATTCGACTCACCACGCTCGCGAGTTGCGCCGGCTGAGCATCTAAGATGGGCCCCGGGGCCCTGGCGCAGGTGCTGCGGCCGCTCTCACAACGACATGACGCCAACGTTCTGGTCGGACTTCAGACCAGCGACGACGCTGCCGTCTACCGTCTGAATGACGAGCAGGCACTTGTACAGACGGTCGATTTCTTCACGCCGGTGGTCGACGATCCCTATACCTACGGGGCCATCGCGGCAGCTAATTCCATGAGCGACGTCTTCGCCATGGGTGGCGACGTTCTGATGGCGCTGAACATTGCCGCCTTCCCGGAGGATCTTCCCGAACACATCATCGCCCGCATCTTTGAGGGCGGCGCTGACAAAGCGGCCGAGGCGGGTATCGTCATCGCAGGTGGACATACCGTCACGGACGACGAGCCAAAGTACGGCCTGGTGGTCACGGGCACGATCCATCCGGATCGCATCCTGACCAAGGCGGGTGCCAAGCCTGGCGACAGACTGTATCTGACCAAGCCGATCGGTACCGGCGTCATCACGACCGCGCTAAAAGCGCAGGCGGCAAGCGCGGATCACGTCGACGGCGCAGTCACGTCGATGCTGCGGCTGAGCAATCGGGCCTCGCGACTGATGCGCGAGGTGGGGGTCAACGCGGCCACCGATATTACCGGATACGGACTCGTGGGTCACACGTTCGAAATGGTCGAGCGCAGCGGCGTCTGCATCCGAATTCACGCCTCGAGCGTGCCGTTGCTGGATGGCGCCGAGCAGTATGCGGTCGACGGGTATCTGCCCGGAGGCGCTGGCCGCAACGTGGCGTACTACACCACGCGCCAGAGCCCAACCGTCACTATCGAGCCGGGTGTACCGCAGTCGATCCTCGATCTCATGTTCGACCCGGAAACCTCTGGTGGGCTGGTCATCTCAGTCGGCGCCGAGCGGGCCAGCGCACTTGAATTTGCCTTCGCCGACGCACGTGAGCCGCTCTGGCACATCGGCGACGTCGAGCCCGGCAGCGGTCTGATCGTGACGCCCGATTGAGTGGAGACCGTCACCAAAAGACTTCGTCACAATCGTCGTGGTGGAGCACGCTGAACCAGCTCGGCATTAGGCCAAGCAAGGCACTCGGCCAAAACTTCTTGCACGACGACGCGATCGTCCGCCGTATTGCGGATTCCGCTGACCTTCTACCCGACGATGTCGTTGTGGAGATCGGCCCGGGCCTCGGTGTCCTTACGAAGGAATTGGCGCGGCGGGCTGGCCGAGTGGTTGCGATCGAGCTGGATGACCGTCTCGCCGAGCACGTGCGAAGTCTCGCCCTTCCGCACACCGATGTCGTCGAAATGGACGTATTGCAGGCCGATCTCGCCGCGCTCACCGGAGGCGAGCCATACATCGTGGTGGCAAACCTGCCCTACTCAATCGCGGCGGCGGCCATCGCTCATTTGCTGGAGAGTGAGGCGAATCCGCGTCGCCTCATCGTGATGGTGCAGCGTGAGGTCGCAGAGCGAATCTGCGCCAGTCCACCGAACATGAGTATTCTCGCCGTGTCGGTCCAGTTTTTCGGTGTGCCGCGCGTCCTGTTCCGCATCGGCGCCGGTGCCTTCGTGCCGGCCCCAAAGGTCGAATCAGCCATGCTGCGCATTGACGTCGGAAATGAGCCACCACTCCGTGGTTCGGATCGCGCACGCTTTTTCGATCTGGTGCGCGCCGGGTTCGGACAGCGTCGCAAGCAACTCCTCAACTCCATTGCGGCTGGACTGGAACAGGACAAATCGGAGGTTGCGGCAACGCTGGAGCGGGCAGAGATCGACCCCAGACGGCGCGCGGAGACACTCACCGTCGATGAATGGCTCCGGGTGTTCGGAGAATTTGAGACAGGGTCAGACCGGTGAACGAAATTCGCGTCGAGCGAACCATCAGGCTCTTCTCTCCGGCCAAGCTGAACCTCGGACTCGAAGTCGTCGGACGCCGAAGCGACGGCTACCACGAAATCGTCACGATCTTTCAGGCTGTCAGCCTGTTCGACGTGATCGATCTCGTACCAGCCGATCGTTTTTCGTTCCACGGTGACCAGAGAATCGAACACATGCGAGATCTGGCGCTGCGCGCCATCCGGCTGTTCGAGGAGCGAGTTGACGCTATCCTGATCGCCGACGTACACATCCAGAAGAGCATTCCGCTGGCAGGCGGATTGGGCGGAGGTAGTTCCGACGCCGGGACGCTGCTCGCCGCCCTCGGGACACTGGGCGGAATTGAACTGGGCACGGTTGAGCGCGTGGCCGCAGAACTTGGCAGCGACGTTCCCTTCTTCGTCAGAGGCGGGACGGCGCTGGCGACCAGCACCGGGACGGACCTGATGTCCCTTCCGCCTCCTGTACGGGGCTGGTTCGTAGTCGTTACACCCGATGTTGAGATCCCGAACAAGACGGCCCGCCTGTATGGCAGCCTGCAACCCGTTGACTTCAGCGACGGTTCCTCGACACGGGCCGTTGCTCGAGACATCGAGCGTGGAGACCAACTCGACCCGTGCACAATGCGAAACGCGTTCTCGCGAGCCCTTTACGAAATCCCAGAGGTCGACAGAGCGCGCAAGTCAACACTCGATCGCGGCGCGCCCTTCGTGTTGCCCTGTGGCGCAGGTCCGAGCGTGTTCACCACGCTCGATCGGTGGGAGGACGCGCGTGATCTCGCCGCAAGTCTGCGAGATGCCGGTTTCCGAGCCATCGCCTGCACCAACGTCATGCCAAACATAAACTCAGGACGTCTGCGCTGATTTCGGCGCGTTGCCGACTTTGTGACAACAAGGACCTATGAGATGCGGCATTTATTCCGACGTTGTCTGTTCATCTCGACCGAGATAGGTCGACTCCCACGCTCGCTGTTGCTCCGCAGAAACACGCATGAATATACCGTTTGCGGACGCCAGCAATATCCCGGTTGCGTCGCGCAGTTCACCACTCGCCTCAATCGCGCGGCGCCGATCGCGATCCACGCGCCCAATGACGGTCAGCGGTGCGTCGACCGGTACCGGCTTGCGGAAGTGCACCTCCATCTTGGCGGTGACTGCCAGGTGTCCGCCGTCGATGACTGCCCAGCTCATCGCTTCATCGAGGAGCGTCGAGACGATGCCGCCATGCATCATGTGGATGTAGCCTTCGTGCGTCTGGCGAGGTGAAAATGTCGCCACAACAGCGCCGTCGCGCCGAAAGAACTTCAGTCGTAAACCGATTGGGTTTTGCTCTCCGCAACCGAAGCAACCGTGATCGGTCGCGGTATTCACCAGTTCGTTTTCAGCCATGTCTCTCCCTATCGAATCGACGGCGAGCTTAACACAGCGGAACTTGAAACCGGTCTGGAACCCGCGCGTCACCGCAACCGGCTGTACGCGTCCTGCCACATCGGCGGCGGATTTGGTTGAATCACATGGATGCGCATGTGGGGAGGGCGAGCGGTCGCCCTGCATCAGAGGGATCACAAGAGCTTGCGATTGACACGTGCCAGAATCGTTGTCGCGATTCTGATCGTCGGAGTAGTTGTCGTCATCGCGTTTCTGCTGAACCAGTTCGTGTTGACGTCGTCTGCCGTTACATATCCGGAGGCGCCACCGGCAATCGCCGCCATCGAGAAACAATGGGGATACATCATCTTGCTTCCGACCTTCAAACCCGATTGCCTCACCTACGACCCGACGAGCGTTGCGACGAAATACGATTCGGCATCTTCCACCGGGCAATCACTGCAGATGTCCCTGACAGCGACGGACAATGCAACCTGCGCCCCGGCCAACGGCTCGAGCGTCTTCATCGTCGAGGCTCCGGCCCTCTCCTCGTTAGCCGGCAACGTGTCGACTGTCAGTCAAGGGCGAATGCAGTTCGCCGAGACTACGACCAACGCGGGCGGAGGCGGAACCGAAATCGTGCTGCAATGGCATTGCTCGGAGATGATGTGCCGTATGTCTGGCACGCTCAATGAGTCGATTACTGAGACTGTACTCAAGAAGATGGCTGATTCGTTTCAAGTAGCGAGGTTATCTAACTGAGCGATCAACCGGTGAACTTTACGTATGGGGACTACGTATGCCCGGTCGACAGTCACGCACTTCCCCCCGGCAAACTCAGCCGAAACAACCACGTCAGCTGAAGTGCGTTTGACAGCCGAAATCAGCGCTCACTAGAATTGCTGTGACTCACTGACCAGGAGGACCCATTCGGTGCAAGCGAGGACCCTGAACGGGCGCTATCGCCTCGACGAAATGATCGGCGAGGGTGGGATGGCCGTGGTATACCGCGGCTACGATCTCCTGCTCGGTCGAGTCGTGGCCGTGAAGATTCTGCGCGAGCAATTCGGCTCCGATCAGAACTTCCTCCTTCGCTTCACGCGCGAGGCGCAATCAGCCGCCAAGCTCTCCCATCCACACATCGCCAACGTCTACGACGTCGGGCACGATGGCGACACACATTTCATCGTGATGGAGTATGTCAACGGACCCAACCTGAAGGATCTCATCCGTCGTCAGGGACCCTTCACCGTGGAGGGCGCCGCGTTCGTGCTACGGCAGGTTGCCGAGGCGCTGGACGCCGCACATCGGCATGGTCTCGTCCACCGCGACATCAAGCCGCAGAACATCCTGGTCGACGAGACAGGCAATGCGAAGGTCGTCGACTTCGGTATCGCCAAAGGGCTCAGCGACGCCAACCTGACCGAAGCCGGAACGGGCATGGGCACGGTCCACTACGTCTCGCCGGAACAGGCCCGTGGCGAGAGAGCGACCCCAGCGTCCGACATCTATTCCACCGGCGTCGTCCTTTACGAGATGCTCACCAAGGAACTGCCATTCGACGCCGACACTCCCGTTGGCGTGGCGATGCAGCACGTGAGCGCTCCGCCTCCGTCTCCTCTAGAGTTCAACCCATCAATCCCGGTCGAAGTCGAAGCGATCGTCATGCGCGCGCTCGCCAAAGATCCTGCCGACCGCTTTCCGTCGGCGACTGCGCTCGCAAACGCTCTCGACCACTGGGAAGAGGGACCATATTCCTCGCAACAAACGCGCATGATGGCAGCGGGAGGCGGAGCTGCGGCAACGGCGATGCGCCCTTCTCGATCTCGCAGCGTCCCCGCAGGCACCCGCGTGCCGCGAGGCGGCGGTGGACGTCCACCAGGGCGAACGACCGCACGCGATCAGACATTCCGTGACGACGTCGGATGCGTCACCTGGCTGATTGGTTCCGCCATTTTGATTGGGCTTTTGGGGTTGGTCGTTCTTGGATACAAGCTCGGCGACTTTTCATTTCTCGATTCGTCAGGAACTGGAAGCACCGGAACCGCTACAACCTCGGTTCTGCTGCCGAGCCCGTCGAGCACCCCAACCATCACAGAGACGCCGTCGACGACCAAGACCGCCACGGGGACGGCCACTCCCACTCCGAATAAGACCGGCACACCGACGATTTCAGCGTCGCCCACCGAGTCGGTGACGCCGACGCCGACCGCATCGCCGACGCCAGAATTGGCGAATGTCCCGAATCTGATCAACAGCACGTTGGATCAAGCGCAAACGGCTGTCATTCCAGGCAACTTCCAGATCCAACAGAAACAGGCGTACAACGACGTCGTGCCGTCCGGGGTGATCATCGACCAGAGCCCCGCTCCCGCCGCGCAAGCAGAGAAGGGCTCGACCATCAACGTCACGGTCAGTCTCGGTCCGGAGTTCATTTCGTTCCCCTCGATGACCGGTCAATCGGTGGGTGATGCCCGTGGATTGCTGGAATCGAAGGGGTTGACCGTCAACGTCGTCGAGCAGAACAGCAAGACGGTTCCTGAAGGAAACGTCATCAAAACCGATCCAACCGGACAGGTCAAAAATGGTGGAACGGTGACGCTCTACGTCAGTGTCGGTGACAAGGTACAGGTTCCGGACGTCTTCGGCGTGCCGTATCAGCAGGCGCTGCCGCAGCTCGAGAATGCGGGGTTGGTCATCGGCTCTCGCAACGCCCAGGGTTGCACCTACATCAAGTCACAAGACTCCACATTCGATTGCGCCAGTTTCGCCAACGGCGGAGTGGTAAGCGCGACGCAGCAGTGGAAAAGCTGGGTACCACGCGGAACTGTCATCGACATCGCCTACTACGACGCTTCAAAGCCGTGACGCCTCGGCGAGCCTTCTCCGCGATTCGCACGTGGATCGCTGGGGCCTCGGCGCGCCGGCACCTCACCAATCCGATCCTTATCACGATCCTGGCGGCATCACTCATCGGCGTGACCTCCGGCGAGGTACTGGCGAGCACTGGCAGCGGCGATCGCATGGTCGTCGGGAATACCGGCGGCACGCTGAGCGCGGTGATTCAGGTCAAGGGCACGGTGGTCGTTATTGGCGGTGGCAATGCGCGGACCGACCTGGCCGATCTGGTTGGAAGATCGACGGTTCCCTGGAGACGACACGTCAACTTGCTTGTGGTGCCGGGTTGGGACGATCAACAGGCTATCGGCGCGTTAGGCCTCATCGAACGGGGCGATGTCAAGCAGATCGTGGTCCTCGGAACGCCCTCTGATTCCGCCATCGCTCGAGCCCTTCAGCAAGCCGCCGCCGAACGAGCGATACCGCTGACGGTCGTAACCGGACAGAACTCCGTTTCGATCGCGAGCGACATCTCGCTCGATCTCCTTGCCGCCCAGCCGACGTCAGACGTAACCCCCGAATATGCCGTCGTCACCCTGCATTATTACGACAGTTCGATCACGTTCGTCGATGCCTCCAAGGACGGTGTCAAATCCATGAGCGGCGATTCCGTCGAGATCGGGCGAACTCACCTTCTGGTCGAGATGCGCACATTCCCGTCACTCCAATTGTCGGCCAACGTGATGCTGCAACCTCGGGCAGAAACCAATGCGACACTGTCCGACTCCACGTCGTCGTATGTTGGAGAGATCATGGGCGGGCAGCGCATCACGGTACGACTCTCGAAGCGCGAACTGCGCCTGCCAATTGATCATCTCACGGCGAATCTCGCCACCTATGCGGCGACCAGCGCTGTTCCGTAGTTTGGCCGACATTTCAGCTTCAGGAGGCCACGTGCACTCGTGGTATCCTGCATCGTTCGATCGAGATTCACATGGGAAAGGGACGGATAGATGGCGGAACCGACGATCACCGTTCGACCGGGGCGCATCGGCGACATCCCGGAGGAAACCGGGATGAATCATGACGTCGAGTGGTGCTACGACGAAGAGAACATGGTTGCCGAATATCATGACGACTCATACGAGCCGTCGAGCGTTCTGGTTGCCGAGATGGACGGCAAGATCGTCGGCAAGATCGAGCTGTACATGGCCTGGAAATCGACCTACGGCAAGTTCGGGGTGATTCGCCGGTTCGTCATCCATCGCGACTACCGCTCACAGGGGATTGGGCGCGTCTTGATGGATGCCGCCACTCAACGAGCGCGAGATGCCGGTTGCTCGTTCATCGAACTGAGCGTCGACGTCACCAACCCGATCCCGCATTCTTTCTATCACCGCGAAGGGTTTCGAGAGGACCGGGTCGAGGTGATGATGCGCAAGCCACTCGACGAACGCTACAAGGCTTCGAACTATGAGGCCCAACGTGAGGAATTCAAACCGAGCTAGAGCACTCGTCCGCAACGAGGGCAATAGACTTGGGCATCGCGTACGTCGGCATGGCAGTTTGGGCATTTTCCGTTGCTGAGCGCGTCGGCGTCCATCGACATTTGCTGCAGCGGCATGGTCTGAGTCGACTCGACCGCGCTCTCGGGGATCCTGGTGGCAACGGTCTGCATGTCGCTCAAGCTGTTGCGATACTCTCCGCCGGACGAAGAGCCTGACTGAACCGACATTTGGCGTGTCTCCTCCGCGGCTGAGCGGAAGAAGGATCTCGGCGGTTCTGCTTTGTAGGTCGGCTCGTTCGCGTTCGACATCGGGTAGCCCGGACTGCGAGGCGGATAGGCGCGCTGAGAGGTGGCGTATTCCACTTCGTAATCGTCCTGGTTGTCATCCGCGTATTCGTTGATGATGACGTTCTGGCCAAAAATCGCCATCACGAGAATGATCGGCAGGAATCCGATCGCGGCAACCAGCAGGATCCATCCCACGCCGGTCGAGAGGAAATGCGCCACGACCGCGCGATCCAGAAAGCCCGAATCGGAGTTCGGCAACAGATAGACGCGGATGTCGCGTAGCGCGAAGCTCAACAGTAGGGCGCCGTTACCTGCGGCGACGATCGCGCCAAAAGCGCGCGAGATCAGGCCGGGTGGCGGCACCGGCAATGCCGCTCCCGCTCCATATCCGAGCAAGAATGTGCTGCCAATCAAGAAGAGGACGGCGACCATGAACGCGCCGCCCGAGTCGCGCAGGCTTGTCAGGTCAGCCAGATCCATGCCCCATGGACGTGCCCACCACTCCGCGAGCGAGGCACCTAATAAGATTCCGAGAGAAACCAGTATTTCCCGATGCGCTCCACGCCAGAAGCCAATCGGGACGAAGAGGGCTACCAGGATCAGAAGCAGGATGTCCAGCAAAATGAAAACGCTCAATGTACGTCCTTTGCCAGCCGGGACGGCCCACTATGTCGGTTGATTGATGTTCGGGAACATGAGTACAACGCCGATGAGTTCCTTGGCGATAAGGTGGTCCAAAGCCAGTTCATTCTAGCATGTGGGGGAACGGTCGCCAGGCGAGTAGATCGGAATTTCCCTGCAATTATGGTATATTTCGACGAGGAAAGGCCGTTGCGCGGGCATTTCTCGCGTGCGGCTTTATGTGTATCTACACTCTCGATTGGGAGAGGAGGTGACCAGTACCACCCTTGGTTAGGAGTAGACGTTCTCGCTCACGTGCCGCGGAACAACCTGATCAACCGCAGTTGCAGTGGCGGAAGATGGACCTCCATATCCACACGCCCGCCTCGGCGGATTACCAACAGCGCGAAGTTAGCTTTGTCCAGCTTCTCCAACGAGCCGAAGAGCGTGGCATCGACATCCTCGCGTTCACCGATCACAACAGCGTCCGCGGTTATGTACGGATGTGGCGAGAGATTGAAGACCTCGAACTGCTCGAAGCCCTCGGCCGGATTCAACCGGATGAGGCTCGTCTCCTCAACGAATACCGTCGCCTTCTAAATCGAATTCTTCTCCTCCCCGGGTTCGAATTCACCGCAACCTTTGGTTTCCACATTCTCGCGATCTTCCCTGAAGACTCGTCGATCCGAAAACTGGAGCATACGCTTTTGTCGCTCCACATCCCGGATGACAAGATCGACCTGGGAACGAGCGAAGTGGGAGCCACGACGGACGTGCTGCAAGCGTTCGAGCTGATGCACGACGCGGGTGCCATCGTTATCGGTGCTCACGTGAATTCGACGCATGGCATCGCGATGCAGGGATTCCCTTTTGGCGGTCAAACCAAGATCGCCTACACACAGAGTCCCAATTTGCACGCGCTCGAGGCGACCGATCTGGAGAATGCCGGTCCACGAACGACGGCGCGGTTCTTCAATGGGAGCAAGCCCGAATATCCCCGGCGGATGTTCTGCATTCAGGGCTCCGACGCGCACCGGCTCATTCGAGAGTCGGAACGATCGAAAGACCTCGGTCTTGGTGATCGCATCACCGAAATTCTGCTGCCGGACGTCAGCTTTGCCGCCATCAGAGCCGTATTCGAAAGCAATGATTTCAACAAAGTCCGGCCGTATCAGGCAACCGAAAGCAAGCTGGCACAGGTGCTCAGCGCGCGCGAAGAAGGCGATACTCAGACGCAGGTATTTCACGAACGGCTCAGCAAGAGTCGGCGTCGTACCAACGCCATCTTCAAAGACGTCATCGCATTGGCAAATACGGACGGCGGTGAAGTCTTCGTCGGCCTGAGCGCTTCCCCGAAGGCAGAAGTTACAGGCGTTCCGCGGGTCAAGACGGCCATGGAGCAGATCAAGGAGGACGTCGAGCGCTTCATAACGCCGCCGCCTCCGGTAACGATCGAATTGCTCAACGCTCATGACCGCGATCTGATGGTCCTGACGATCGGTTCGGGCGGCGAAAAGCCCTATGCGTTGAACTCGGGTGAGATCTATGTTCGGGACGGATCCAGCACGAACATCGCGACGCGCGATCAGATCGTAAACATGGTGCGCAGCTCAATCGGCCCCGTAAAAACTGCGGATCGAGAGAGCCCACCAGCACCTTCGGAAACCCGTGCGCCAAAGCCCGAGGCAGTCAGTAAGAATGGCAAGGCGCCGTCAAATCCCGCGGGTCCAACCCCGAAGACGGGCGTCGAAATCGTCTCTTCGGAGCAGAAAGAGGGCGTGGTCTATCACACCATGCGCGATCTGCGAAACCAGAAGCTCGTCGAGAACGTGACGCATGACTCCGCGCGACGACTATGGCGCTATGCCATCAAGCAGCGCGAGGCAGGCGAACCGACCTCCGATGAGATCAAATGGGACGGCAATTTCGGCGTCGTTCGACTTCAGAAACAGCGGAATGGCTCGTACCGCTACGACCTTGCGCATCGGCACAACAGCGACATTCGCGTCTTCTATGGCGTGACTGATGCGGGGATGCCGGAAGAGTGGAAGCCTGCCGTCGAAGGCGCTACCGAGAACACCGGCGCTGACGACTGAGGCCGACAACTTTGACGTAACAGAGAGCCGCGCCAAGTTGGCGCGGCTCTTTTCATTTCCAAGTCGGATAGACGGGCTACCGCACCGCGCGAATCAGCCCAGTAATGTCGTTGACGACGGTTCGAGCGGAAAGGCCGGACCGCAGCATCTCGATGATATGTCGCTGTTTGGTCGCAAGCGGCAAACTATCGACGGTGAGGTATTCGCGCGCAATCTGCGACATAAGCTCGGGAACCTCATTCAACAGATGTGGCCGACCATGCGCGAAGGTTTTGATGTGGCGAATCTTGCGCAGGTCTTTGAGAACGAACGTCTCTTCGAGAAACTCGCGATAACGGCTCAACGTCATCGAGGAGAAGTCACCCGACTCCTTGGCTTCGATGATCGTCTGTGCTGCCAACTTGCCGGACACCATGGCAAAGTTGGAGCCTTCGCGGTTCATGGCGTTTACCATGCCGGCCGCGTCTCCGACTAACAACGCCCCGTCGATGTACAGTTCCGGCAACGCATTCCAGCCGCTTTCAGGGATGAGATGGGCAGAGTATTCGATCGTTTCACCACCTGCCACCAGCGGGGCGATGGCCGGATGCGTCTTGAAATCGTTCAGGATGTCGTTGACGTTTAGTCCTGACGTGATCAGGTCGGACAGCAGCGCGCCAGTGCCGATGGAGATGCTTTCCCGATTCGTGTAGATGAACCCGTATCCGAGCAAACCCGCGGTCGACTTACCGAAGACCTCCATGGCGACGCCTTGCCCGGCAGGTACGTTGAAGCGTTCGTTTATGGTCTCTTCGGAGAGGCGCACGATCTCCTTGGCAATGAGTGCCTGATCCTCCGGCTCCCACTCGCGGTGCATGCCCGCTTTCTGCGCCAGCAGTGAATTGGCACCGTCAGCGATGACAACCACGTCGGCGCGCAGGTCTCCTTCTTCGTCGCCGGTGCGAACGCCGTCAACCTTGCCGTCCCTCCAGATCAAGTCGACGACGGTCATCTGAGGAATAATGAACGCTCCAGCCTCTTCAGCCTGCTGCGCGAACCACTGGTCCCAATCGGCTCGCATGACGCTGAACGCGTTATACGGAGGTTCTGCGAATGCCTGCGTTCGGTAGGTTCCGCTGAAGGCGCTGTCATCGGTCAGGAGCATGTAGCGTTGCTCGATGATGGCTCTCTCGATCGGAGCGCTAGAGGCAAAATCTGGCACCAAAAGCTCGGTGGGCTGGCGATAGAGGATACCGCCCATGACGTTCTTGGCACCGGGGTAGGCCCCTCGCTCGATGACGACCACTTCCAGTCCGGCGCGAGCCAGCGTCAGGGCCGTGGACACTCCCGCAGGTCCAGCGCCGACGACGATCGCGTCGACGCGTTCATCCTGCATGTGACCTCCTGAGGGTTGTCAGGCGCTGGCGATATGCTCGCGCATCGTCGATCACGAGCGAGCCTGCCGCACGCGCTCGGTGAGCAACGGAACTACGTCGAATAGATCGCCCACAATTCCGAAGTCGGCCAGTTTGAAGATCGGCGCGTCCGGATCGCGATTGATCGCTACCACGAGCTCAGAGCCGCGCATCCCGACCGTGTGCTGGACCGCTCCGGAGACTCCCACACCGATATACAGCTTGGGAGCTATCGTTCGGCCCGTCTGTCCAACCTGATCGGAGTGCGGCCGCCAGCCCAGATCACTGACGGCGCGCGTGGCGCCAACCGCGCCACCAAACGCCTCTGCCAGTTTCTCGGCCAGTTGAAAATTCCCCGACTCGCCGAGACCGCGCCCACCAATAACAACGACATCCGCCGCTTCCAGATTCGCCGAACCAGCTTTGGATTCCAACAGCTCGACTACGTGAACGCGCAGACCATCCGGATCGATTTGAACCGAAAGCGGTTCTGCTTGAACTTCTCGCCCAGACTGCCGCTCGGGCGCCGAAAACGATCCAGACCGCACCGTGATAAACACTAGCTGATCGCGAGCTGCGCGCGCCTCGGTTTGCAGTTTCCCTTGGAACACCGGGCGTCGGACCACAATCTCGTTCTCGGCGATGGACACGTCAACCGCGTCGACCAGGTGCGCCGCACCGCGCTTCGCTGCCGTGAATGCAGCCAGATCTCGTCCGGCAGTCGTGCCGGAAAGAAGCACAAGCGCTGGGTCAACCGCGTCGATGGCAGCGTCGAGCGCGCGATAATAGCCATCTACGGTAATGTCGGCCAGCGACGGATCATTTGCGGACACAACTCGATCGGCGCCAAGCTCCGCGACGTGTGATTCCTGCGTTTGCGTTTGCGCACCAAAGACCGCGGCGACCAATGAGCCATCGAGCTCGACTGCCAACGATCGGCCAATTTCGAACAGCTCAGCCGTCGACGCTCTCACGTCGCCGTGTTCGCCAAGCTCGGTAAAGATCAATACATTGCTACTCACGGGCGGTCCGGACTCCCCTCAGCTTGGCGCCTACTGCCGTTCGATCAGCTTATGCTCTTCCAGGAACGCAAGCAGTTTTTCGACCGCCGCCTCCGGCTCCTCGTCTCGCACCATGACTCCGGCGATAGTCTGCTCCTCAGCGAAGAGCGATCCCCAGCTCTGCACAGGGCGGATCTCCTCAACGGAAACGTCGGATTTGATGGTTTCAGTTGGTTTGCGTCGCGCGCCCATGATTCCCTTCAACGTGGGGTGACGCGGCTCGTTGAGCGCCGTGAGGACGGAGAGAATGGCCGGCGTGCGCACCGTGACGACTTGATGACCGTCTTCGATCTCCCGTTTCAGCGTCAGCTCACTGTTCTGGTATTCGAGTCCAATGACGTTGCTGACAATAGGGAGACCGAGAAGTGCTGCCAGTTGAGGGGCAGTGTTGCCGGTGCCGCCGTCACTTGCTTCCTGGCCGGTGAGAATCAGATCATACGAGCCGGTCTTTAACCAGGATGCCAGCACGCGCGCGGTCGCAAGGCTGTCGAGGTTCTCGGCGGGTGGCTCAATCGCCACGGCCCGGTCTATCCCCATAGCCAGGCAGCGGTTGAGCGACTCGCGCGCGTTCCCAACATTGGCCACGACGATCTCGACGCCGTCAAACGTCTCGGCCAGACGGACAGCGGCCTCGGCAGCCGCGAGGTCGTACTCGTTCGGAATCTGAGCGGTTCCCGGAAGAATATCCCCTGCCCGCGCGTCGAATCGAACCGCATTCGGGTCCGGCACTTGCTTGACCAGCACCGCAATATTCAATCGAAGTCCTCCAATGTCCTGTCGCTGACCACGCTATTCGCCGGTGAAGGAAGCTTTGCGCCGTTCGACGAACGCGCCCATGCCCTCTTTTTGATCGCTGGTGTCGAACGACAACGCGAAGATCTTGGCTTCATATTCCAGTCCGGTGTCGAGCGCGACATCGAGGGCACGAGAGATGGCGTCTTTGCTGCGGCTGACCGCCATCGGAGCATTGGCGGCGATCTGCTCGGCCATCTCCATCGCCTTGCCCATCAGCTCTGCCAGTGGATACACCGCGTTGACAATGCCGAGGCGGACAGCTTCATCCGCCTTGACGCGCCTACCGGTATAGATCAGCTCGCGCGCGATTCCGGGGCCGACCAGACGGGTCAGCCGTTGCGTCCCGCCCCATCCGGGGGGTATTCCCAGCGTCACTTCGGGTTGCCCCAGTGCCGCATTCTCAGAGGCGAGGCGAATGTCGCATGCGAGTGAGATTTCGCAGCCGCCTCCAAGCGCGTAGCCGTTTACGGCAGCTATATATGGCTGGGGAGCGGCCTCAATCGCTCTGCAGACCGTGTGACCCATCGCGGAGAATTGGAGCGCTTCAGAAGGAGATTTGGTGCGCATCTCTGAAATATCCGCGCCCGCGGCGAATGCACGCTCACCCGCGCCGGTCAAGATCACCGCGCGGATGTCGCGATCGGATGAAAGCTCGTCGATCGCGGTGCGCAATGCCGTCAGATGCTCGGTGTTGAATGCGTTGAGTACATCCGGTCGGTTGAGGGTGATCGTCGCAACGTGACCGGATCGTTCCACATCGATGGGCATATGCCTCCACTTTCGCTAGGAGCCGGGATCTTCCGCGTTGTTGATGATCGAGCGATAGAGCGACCCGCGCTCCGAATAGGCCTGGGCTCGTTGCAGCAGTTCTCGACGCTCGTCGCCCGTTACGTCTCGCTTGATGCGACCTGGAATTCCCATCACGAGCGCTCCGTCCGGCACCTGCATGCCTTCCGGAACAACGGCACCGGCCGCGATCATGCTGCCGGAACCGATCACGGCGCGTGAGAGCACGATCGCTCCCATGCCGACCTGGGATCCCTCACCGACGGTGCATCCGTGCACGATGGCGGCGTGTCCAATGGTGACGTCCGCCGCGAGCGTGGTTGGCGCGTCCTGATCGACGTGAACGACGGTGTTGTCCTGCACATTGCAGCGAGGTCCGATTCGGATCGCGGCCACATCGCCGCGCAACACGACACCAAACCAGACGCTGGCACCGGGCTCGATCCGCACGTCGCCGATCAATACCGCAGTCGGAGCCACGAAGGCATCATCCGCGACGTACGGCGTCTTTCCGCCGAACGGAATGATCAACGCCATCGCGCGGCCGAACGAACATCAAATCGAACGTTCGGGGACAACCCATTGCGTTCGCGCATCCCGCTACGCTCCCGCTGTCTCTTTCTCCCACGCCTGAGCCGGAGGTTGCGGGCACCGCAGCGGTCGATCGACGCGATAGCCGAGCGCGTAGCCACCTTGGACGAGCTGATGAACCTCGCGCGTCCCTTCGTAGATCATCGCACCGCGCGAGTTGCGCAAGTAACGCTCAACCGGGTATTCACTCGAGTAGCCATAGGCACCGTGAATCTCGATGGCATCGTTGGCGGCGTTGAAGGCGTGATCGCATGCGACCCACTTCGCCAGCGACGTCTCTTTGGTGTTGCGGATACCGCGATTCTTCAGTTCGGCGGCCTGGAGCACGAGAAGCCGGGATGATTCATAGCCAGCGACCATTTTCGCGATCATCTGCTGCACCAGTTCGAACTGCCCGATCTCAGACCCGAACGCCTCGCGCTCGTGGCAATACTTGAGGCTGGCATCGCGTGACGCCGCAATCAAGCCCACCGCGCCAGCCGCTACGGTGAACCGCCCTTGATCGATCGCACTCATGGCGATCTTGAATCCTTCGCCCTCGTCACCGATGCGGTTTTCAACCGGAACGCGCACGTTGTTGAAGTTGAGCCAGCCAGTATCGCCGGCCCGTACGCCCAGCTTGCCGTGCAGTGAACCAGTAGTCAGGCCATCCATGCCGCGCTCGAGGACGAACGCCACCAGCCCGTGATGTTTCTTTGATGGGTCGACGGTCGCGAAGACAAGAAAGTGGTCCGCGGTGTTGGCCAGCGAGATCCACATCTTCTCGCCGTTCACGACGTAATGATCGCCGTCACGGACCGCTCGGGTCTGAATGTTCCCGGCATCCGAGCCCGCTCCCGGCTCGGTGAGTCCGAACGTGGCCAGCTTCTCACCCTTGGCCTGTGGCACCAGCCAGCGTTGTTTCTGCTCTTCGGTCCCCCATTGGTGCAACGTAAGGCTGTTCAGACCGACGTGCACGCTCATCACAACGCGCAGGAAGGTATCGACTGCCTCGAGCTCTTCGCACGCCAGCGCAAAACTGACGTAGTCAAAGCCGCCGCCGCCATATCGCTCCGGGATCGGCAGTCCGAGTATGCCCTCCTCACCCATCCTGTAGAGGACTTCGGGGTGGTATTCGCCGCTCGAATCCCACTCCTGAATGTGTGGAGCGACTTCGCGATTGGCGAAATCTCGAACCATGTCCCGAACCTGGATCTGCTCATCGGTGTACTGGAAATCCATGCGCGCCTCCTGCTGTCATTGACCTGTGGCGTGCGCAGGAACCACGCTCGCAGTCCGATTCCGCGCATCGAGCCGAGTATAGCAAACCGCCATTCTCCGGCGGATTCGGGCCCGACGCCGCGGCATCGCAGTGCGCCGGGAAATCGCGTCTCACAGCTCGCGAGACACTTGGTCCAAGACGTAGCGATTCATTGATGAATGTTGGTAGCTGATTTAGTGGAGATCGAGCGCTCGGGTCTTCGCGGGAAATCCGTCGCACAGGCCGGGGATGATGGTCAACTCATTGAGGATCGCCCACAACAGGTCGTCGCGATCGAATCGGCGTCCCGTTTCGACGAGCAAGCTCGTGGCCGAAGCGAGCGGGAGGTCTGCTTGCTCGACATTGACGTTGATCCCAATTCCAACCAAGAGGTAATCGAGGACGTCTCCGCGAATGCTGGACTGGCTGAGAATGCCGCAGATCTTGCGACCATTCACCAGGACGTCGTTCGGGTGTTTGACTATTGCCTCGATGCCCGCCAAGTTGTTGAGTGTTTCCGCCACCCGCGCGGCAATCGAACGCGAGAGATCTGGCGCGACCGCGACCGAGAGCGGTGGGCAAAGCAGGATCGTTGTCAGCAAACAGGTCCCAGGTGGCTCAAGCCAGTCGTGGCCGCGTTGCCCTCGACCGGCGATCTGATGGTCGGCCACGACGACCGTGCCGGCAGGGGCGCCCTCGCGAGCCAGTTTGGCGGCTTCGTCCATGGTCGACTCGACCTCATGATGACGAATCACACGCCAGCCAATATCGCCGAAGGTCGACCACGTCACGAATTGTCGCCTGCCAATGTCGGGACTTCAGTGCGACGAATGATGTGCAGCTTGCGGATGCGGCGATGTTCGACCGCTTTCACCTCGATGTAGAGGCCGTCGGATTCGACCACCTCTCCAGCGTCCGGGATGCGGCCGAGGTGTTTCTGGACGAAGCCACCGATCGTATCGTAGTCTCCGTCAGAGAAGTCGGTGTCGAAGATCTCGGCAAGCTCATCCATGGGAATACGCCCATCGACGATCACTTCGTCGGGGCCAATTCGCTCCACCAACGGCAATTCGCGGTCATACTCGTCCTGAATCTCGCCCACGATCTCTTCGAGAATGTCCTCGATCGTCACGATTCCGGCGGTTCCGCCGTACTCGTCAACGACCACGGCCAGATGCACCTTCTCGCGCCGCAGATCCTGCAACAACTCGCCGACGCGCTTCGACTCAGGCACGAAATAGGCCGGGCGCAGCAGTTCAACCAACTCGATTTCGGCGATATTCTCGTGCACGAACCGCAGGAAGTCCTTGGCGTACACCACACCGATGACGGTGTCGATCGAATCCCGGTAGACCGGAATTCTTGAGTGACCCATCTGACGTGCGAGGTCGACTACTTCCATGATCGGAGATTCAACGGAGACAGCACGAATATCGGTGCGGGGAACCATGATCTCACGGGCAACGGCTTCATCGAGATGAAGAATGCCCGAGATCATATCGTGCTCCTCTTCCTCGATCTCGTCGCCATTTTCGTGGCCGTTCGAGTCACCGTTCTCGTCCGTAGTCTCGATGAACTCCTCGTCGCCACTCCGCTCTCCGTCGCGCGACGACGGCACACACAGGCGAGTGAGACCATCAACCAAGACGGTGGCAGGGCGAACGACGAGCGCCATGACAGCACCAATGCGTTCGAAGCGTTGGGTGTCAGGTGATCGACGCGAAGCGACGATGACGCTGGGAACGATGCGACCCGCAACCAGCAGGACGACCGCGCTGACGAGAATCGACACCAGAACGTGGTAGCGGGTCATGTGTTGGGCTAGCAGTCCGGTGATGGCGGCCGCGGCGACGACTGCCGACGCGAGCTCGAGCAGGACCACAGCAGATCGGATTGCTTGAGGGCGATCGACGAGGGAGTGCACGCGATGCGAGGCGGCGCGCTCCTCGATCAGTGCGCGGATGGTGACGCGGTTGACCACGGCCAGTCCGACCTCAACCGTGGCTGCGATCGAGAGAATGACGAACGACACAAGGACTGTGCCGATTTGTATCCAACCGTCGGTACTCAAATCCTCCAAACTCCTGGATCCCTACGCGCCGCGGACCTTGTGGCATCAGATCCGAACTGTCGAGCAACTTCGCTCGTGGCGCCAGGTACTCCCCATGGCTCTTGCGCGACCAATTACGTGAAAAGAGCGCTGATACTGAGATCTTTGTGAATCCGCATAATCGCCTCAGCGAGCAGCGGTGCCACGGTCAGCACTTCAATCTTGTCGCGCGGCCCTTCGTCAGGTAACGGTATGCTATCGGTCACATATATCTTATCGATAATTGAATCGTGAATCTGCTGCAATGCGCCGTCCGCAAACGCGCCGTGCACCACGGCGGCTCGGACGAGCTTGGCACCGCGGGCCTTCAACGTCTCAGCCGCCTTGACGAGCGTGACCCCGGTCGAGATCACATCATCGACAATCAATGCCTCGCGATCTTGCACATCCCCGACCATTTCGAACATTTCGGTCCGCTCTGGTCCAGGATGTTTCTTGGAGATGATCGCCAGCGAACCATTGGTCCGCATGCGAAACTCATCAGCTCGGCTCACTCCGCCCGAATCGGGACTGACCACGACCAGATCGTTCATATGCATACGATGAAAATGTGAGGCCAAAATCGGCGTAGACCTAAGGTGATCAACCGGGATGTCGAAAAATCCCTCGATGGCCGGCGCGTGCATGTCAAGCGCCAACACGCGGTCGGTTCCCGCAGTGACAAGTAGATTGGCCACCAGCTTGGCGCTGATGGGCTCGCGACCGCGCGACTTCTTCTCTTGTCGAGCGTACGCAAAATAGGGAACCACGGCCGTGACTCGGGTCGCGGAGGCGCGCTTGGCGGCATCGAGCATCAAGAGCAGTTCGACGATGTTCTGATTCACGGGATTGCACATGGGTTGAATGATGAAGACGTCGGAACCACGCACGTTCTCTTCGAGTTCGACCCGCGTCTCACCGTCGCTCCAGGAGCCGACGAACCGGCGTCCGAGCGGGATTTCAAGCGCGGTCGCGATCGAGTTCGCCAGGGCGGGATTGGCATTACCGGCGAAGACCTGCAGTCGTCCGTCCATCTATCGTTCTGTCTCTTCCCGTTTTCCGCTGGCGCCGCGTTTGGAGGCAATCGGTCGTGCTGGCAGACCGACGACGGTCGATCCAGGGGACACATCGCGCGTTACGACGCTCCCAGCACCGGTACGAGCGCCTTTCCCCACAGTGACTGGGGCCCGCAAGATCGTGTCGCTGCCGATGAACGCGTCGTCTTCAATGATCGTCTCGTGTTTGGTCACACCATCGTAGTTGGCAGTAATCGTGCCCGCGCCGATGTTGACGTTCTTTCCCACGGTGGCATCGCCGACGTAGCTGAAGTGCCCGGCGTGAGACGCCTCGCCGATGGTCGAGTTCTTGACTTCGACGAAGTTCCCGACGTGCGCTCCACTTTGGATGCGAGTGCCCGCCCGAAAATGTGAATATGGTCCGACGTGCACGCGGTCCTCTACCTCGGCTGACTCAAGCGTGGACGCATCGACGACGCATCCACGGCCAATACGTGTGTCGTATATCGATGCGTGAGGACCGATGACCGTCTCTTCGCCAATGGCGCTTGTACCACAGATGATGGTGAACGGCTCGATGCGGACGTCTTGCTCGATCGTGACGGTGTCGTCGATAAACGTGCTGGCAGGATCGACGATGGTGACCCCAGCGCGCATGAAGCGGGTGTTGATTCGCACGCGCATGAGGTGTTCTGCGATGGCCAACTCAACTCGATCGTTGACACCATAGGCCGTCTCAGCGGACTGCACGACCGACGTCACCGCCCCTTGCGAAGATCCCTCGCGGGCTGCCATCTCCACCAGTGACGTCAGGTAGTACTCGCCGACGCTGCTGCGAGGCACGTCACTCAGCCGATGTTGCAACCACTCACGGTCGTAACAGGAAATTCCACTGTTGATCTCCACCGACCCGGAGTACTGTCGCTTGTCTTCTTTGGCCTCGACGATACCGACGATGTGTTCGTCGTCATACACGAGACGGCCGTAAGCACCAGGCTCAGGCAGAACCGCCGTCAACAACGTGATAAGCGACCCCGACCGGCGCGACGAATCGACCAGGCCGCACACCGCTTCGCCGGTGAGGAGCGGATGATCGCCGAAGAGGATCGCCACTCGGTTCACGGCATCATCGATGAGCGGCAGCGCCTGTGCGGCGGCATGACCTGTTCCCAAGGGTTCGGTCTGCCAGGCAACAACGCAATTCTCTGGTAGTGAGTCCGCAATCGCGGCTTTGGCGGGACTGAGAACGACGATGATTTGAGAGGGGCTCGCGGCGGAGGCAGCCCGAATGACGTGTTCCAGCATTGAACGGCCACACACCGGGTGAAGTTCCTTGGGCGTACGCGATCGCATGCGCGTTCCCAGCCCTGCGGCCAGGATTACCGCCGCGACACCGTCGGATTCTGCTGAAGTTTCGTCGGAGCTCACTGCCGCCCGTCGTTCAAATACGCTGGGGGAACATCGGAACTGGCACCGCACCAGGCTGGCGGGCCAGGATTCGAACCTGGAATAAAGGTTCCAAAGACCCTTGTGATACCATTTCACCACCCGCCATCGGGATACGCGCGAACGAATCTTACTGATTACGTGGTCAACGGTCAAGAAAAGTCGGTCTCGTGAACCAGCGCGGCGGTTCGTCAAGACCGTCTGTACGGACACCTCAGGACGCGACATACTGTCTATCCGTATCCGATGCGAAATCGCATGTTCGCGTGCGTGATGGACGTCACGACTCAAAATGGGACATCCAGCATGAGACGAATGCAGCGCACCTCTCGGGCACTCATCTCTCTCCTTCTACTTACGATCCTCGTCGCCCTTAGCCTTGCGAACACGTCAGCCGCGGCCCCTAGCTATGGTCAACCTGTCGTGGGTCAACACATATACGACACGGCGAACGTCCTCACACCTGCTCAGATCGACACTCTCGAACAGCACGCACGGCAAGTGGTAGCGGCCGGTGCTCCAGTCGTCGTCTACCTCCAAGCGAAGTCCGCGAGTTACGACCAGACGGAGCAGGACGCGAAAGACCTGATGGATCAGTGGGATGTGGAATCGACATCGGGAGCGAAAGACGGCCTGGTCATATTCCTGAACCTCAAGCCCGGAGACCTTCACCACGGTCAGGCGGCACTGTATGCAGGGCAGACGCACTACGACGGCGGCAACCTACCGAACCGTGAGCTTCGGCGCATTTTTAGCGATGTGATGCGACCAGATATGGCTCAAGGAGATCTCGCAGAGGGCATCGCGGCAGGGCTGGACGCCGCCGCATCTAGTTTGCGAAATGGTCCGCCTCCCCCACCGCCACCGAGCCACGCCGAGCGGATTGCGCGAGACGTCAGCAATGGCCCACTGACTGTTGTGCCGCTGCTATCACTGCTGCTGTCGGTCGTGCTCGGTTGGTTCACCGTGCGTGTCATCCGCACTCGGCCACAGGTGTCGGTCCCAATCGCGGCCACGTTGTCACCGCCCAGCGACACTCCCCCGGCGATCGTGGGGTCGGTAATCCGCGGACGCGTCGCCGACGATCAGCTCGTCGCAACGATTCTGGATCTCGCGCGCCGGGGAGCGTTGGTCGTCGAGTCCGGCGATCGCAAACGTCAGGCACAGGTGCGACTTCTCGACAGTTCTGTGCCGAAAACCGATGTTGAACATCTCGTATGGGACTCTCTTGAGACGCACTCCGACGACGAAAAAGTGGTTCGAGGCACAAGGCTTTCCGACGTTCGCTCCTCTTGGTCAGATGCACGCGCGGCGCTGCGCAAAGACTTGCAGGACCAGGGACTGTTCGATCCATCCGCTCCGCGCCGCAGGCGGCCCGTCTACATCGCGGGGACTGTGGGAATGATCCTTGGCGCGGCAGCACTCGCTGTTGGAATTATCGGCGGTCAGGCCTGGGCATTCATCGGCGGTTCGCTGCTTGCCATCGTGGCCTTTCTGGCCATGATCTGGATCAGCTTTTATCCAGAAACGTCACAGACGGGGGCGGAGCTCGCGGCGACCTGGAGTTCTTATATTGAGGGAATCAAACGCTCCAAATCGGACAAAACGCTCGATGTTAATCTCGAGCTGGATGAGGCTATGCCCTTTGCGGTTGCCGCAGGGGTGACATCAGCACTCAACAAACGACTGAAAATCGCTGCCGAAGACGGCTACGTGCCAGTCTGGCTTGGACCTTCCATGTATCGGCAGAGTGATATGGGCAACGCCTACATCTGGTGGATCGGCTTCCACTCCGCCGTAACCCCGTCGTCCAGCGGCAGCTCTGCCGGAGGCGGTGGCGCCTCGGCCGGCGGAGGCGGCGCGGGAGGAAGCTTCTAGGCCTCCGTCTCCTGCTCCAAACCAATACCCACAACATTCGCCTCGTACGTGCCAGCGTCTCTTTGGGACTACGGTACCGTTGTCGCCGGGAAATCTAGACTCTACGCTCCTAACCAGGATTTCGTACGACAGAATTCAGGAGACGAGTTGATGGCCCTGCCGGTTCCGCAAACAAAAGAGTTCGTCGACCGTCTGGCGGCGCTCGCTGACGAATGCCGCAGCGACCTCGCCGAGGCGTCGCAATCGCTGCAAGAGATTGGTCTGCTGGTCAGCCAATCGAACAGCGAGGTCGACCGCCTCACGCAGCGCGAGATGTCACTCGGCAATCGCGTCCGTGAGATGGAAGCAAACCTCGAGTCGTTTACGCGCAAAGACATCCGCGATATGTACCACGCTGCCCACGAAGTCGAGCTTCGACTCATGATGATGCGCAGTCAGGTCGAGCAGCTTCAGGAGCGTGAGAAGAGTATCCGCTCATATCAGGAGAAGCTGCGCATCCTTCTGGAGCTGTCTGAATCGCAGCTCAAGGCGGAAGAGCGCAAGCAATCGGCCCCAGACAATCGAACTCGGCTGCTGCAGCGCTCCAAGCCTGGCGGACCAATCATTCCCTTCGAGGACATCGTGCAAGCAGAAGAAGATGAGCGATTGCGAGTTTCGCGTCAGGTCCTCGATGGCCCCGCGCAGATCCTCGCCAACGTCCTACTGCGTGCCGAGATCTGCCAGAAGAGTATGGAACGCAACCCGGAGCGGGCTCAATCTGAGCTGATCGATCTGACGGGAATCGCGTCGACCGCTCTGCGCGACACCCGACGTCTACTCTATGAGCTGCGACCAGTTGTTCTCAAGGAGATTGGCGTCGTACCGACACTTCGTCGATACGTCAACGAGCTGGTTCGGCTGCGTGGTATTGAGGCTAACGTCGTAGGACCGGATAACGACGAGAAGCTTCCGGAAATTCTGAGACTGGCACTATATCGACTCGTTCAGCAGATGATCTCATCCGCGGCGGCAGACGATGACGTGGTCAGCATCGACGTCGACGTACGTTACGAAGATGCGCAAGTCATTGGTCGAGTTGAAGCTCACGGAGACGGCGTGGACCGCAGCCAGGAGATCCATCGCTTCCTCACCGACGAGACGGTACGAAGACGTCTTGAGCGCATTGGCGCTGATCTCCAGTCGGAAGTAGTGGGACAAAAGACCTCACGATTGACAGTCGTTGTTCCTCTTGGATGACCGGTTTCTCGGTACCTGCGAACTGCGTAACTTGGACCTCTTACTCATTGAGCGAACGCAGCCCTCTGCATACCATACATACATAACACCTGAGGTTCTTGGAGACGAGAACGGGAAGGGAAAAGGGCCAGAAACCAAGGGTTTCGAAAGGAGGGATGCTCAGGGGCTCGCGAATCGTAACGGTCCGGTGTCAATCGTCATCTATCGGCAATCATCGATATTTTATTATTGGAGGAATCCACAATGGTTCAGTACATGCAAGCGCTCTACGGTCTCTACATGCCCGAAGAGAAGTTCGAAGGCCAGGGCATGGTTGAGTACGCATTGATTCTCGTTCTGGTCTCGATCGCCGCGATTCTCGTGCTGACCACGATGGGTGGCAAGGTCGCCGGCGTCTTCACGAAGGTCAACAGCAACCTCGGCAGCTAGGCTCTTTCGACTCAACTGTGGCGGCCCCGGGCGTGCTCGGGGTCGCTGCACGGTCGATGCTCATCGACGAAAGGAGCCTCTGTTGAGCACACGTCGATGGCGAAAGAGTCAGTCGGGCCAGGGGCTAGTCGAGTACAGTCTCATATTGTTGCTAGTGGCCCTGAGCGTTATCGGTACCCTGGCCTTGATGGGCCCTGGAGTAGTCACGCTCATCACAAAGGTCTCAAACAGCTTCCCGACGTAGATAACCAAGACCCTGAGCACTCTCATGTAGCACCGTCGAGACACCGCGACGGTGCTACACTTTTGTGCGCGAAAATCGCCGCACGAGGCACGTGCGGCGACTGTCATCTCGTTTCAGATTTCATGCGTGAGGGTCAGACGCCAAGCGCGTCCTTTATCTTGTCGAAGAATCCTCGCCGGGCCGTCTCGTGAATCGAGGGTGCCTTCAAGGTCGCGCCCAATCGCTCCAGAAGCTCGCGCTGCTCTGGATTGAGATCGGTTGGCGTGACCACCCGAACGGTCACGATCTCGTCGCCACGAGAGCCGCCACGCAGATCAGGAACTCCTCGCTCTCGCAACCGGAACTGTTGTCCGGATTGTGTTCCGTGCGGGATTTTGAGCGTTACTTCGCCGTCAACGGTCGGCACGTCGATGTCGGCGCCCAATGATGCCTGAACCATATTGATCGGCATGTCGAGGTGGATCTGCTTCCCATGGCGCACGAAGAATTCGTGCGGCTTGACGCGAATGCGGACGTAGAGATTGCCGGCCGGTCCGCCGGCGGATTGCTCCCCCTGCCCGCTCAGCCGGAGCGTGGAGTCGCTGTCAACGCCAGCTGGAGTGGACACCGCAATGGTGCGCCGACGCGAGACACGACCGCGACCGCGGCACGTCGGGCATGGGTCGGAAACAACCCGTCCTTCACCGCTGCAATTCGCGCACGTGGTCGCAGTCACAAACTGGCCAAGAATCGTGTTCTGAACACGTCGCACTTCGCCGGCCCCAGAGCAGACCGGACAGACTGGTGGCTCTGCCCCGTCCTTCATACGCGTGCCATGGCAGTCGTCGCAGAGCTCCAGCCGATTAACTTCGACTTCTTTCTCTGCACCGAAGATCGCCTCTTCGAAGGTGAGGTCAACTCCGGCTTCGAGGTCCGCCCCGCGTGTTGGTCCGCGACCACCGCGCGTCGTCCCGCCGCCACCGAAGAACGTCTCGAATATGTCGGTGAATGGCGACCCGCCAAATCCGAAGGGGTCACCCGCTCCCGCGCCGCCGTTGAAGCCGCCGACGCCGGCATGGCCAAAGCGATCGTACGCGGCCCTGCGGTTCTCGTCATTCAGGACCTCGTACGCTTCATTGACCTCTTTGAACTGTTCCTCGGCACCATCATCCCTATTGACGTCAGGATGGTATTGACGGGCCATCTTCCTATAGGCGCGCCGGATTTCGTCGCTGGACGCGGAACGACCGACGCCGAGAACTTCATAGTAATCGCGCTTTGTGCTCATGAATTCACCAGAAAAGAGCGACGCTACGCTCAATTAAAGGGCAGCGCCTCGTGAACGTGAGTTCGCCCGGGTAGGCACCCGGGCGTTGCATTGTGCTGAGTATAACATCTCGTTTCGCCAGTTCAAGCTCCTTTAGCACTCGTAATGAACGAGTGCTAACACAGAATCGCGACCAGCCAAGTCACTCACGCGTTGCTCTGATTGGCGTGCAGCGAGGCGTGATATTCCAGCCACGGTAAGACATCGTTGAGACTCTTCAATACGGCGTCTGCTTGGCTGAACCCGTCAATGTCGGCCGTCATGTGGTTCGGAACGGTGAGGCACGACATTCCGGCTGCCTTGGCGGAAGCGATGCCATTGGGCGCATCTTCCAGCGCTACACAAGAACCTGGTGTCAGCGTGAGTCGTTCTGCTGCGGCCAGATAGATATCGGGGGCCGGCTTACCTCGTTCTACCATGTCTCCGGTCACTTCAATCTCAAACATCCCCTGCAAGTTGAGCGCTTCGAGCGCCACGTCCACATAGCGCCGATGTCCCGACGTCGCCAGGGCGAGCCGGACACCCAGATCGTACAGTGTGTTGACGATCTCCGTCGCTCCCGGCATTGCCACGAGCCGTCCCGGAAGCAATTCGAAAAATCTCGCGTCGCGTTGCTCCACCACCTGATCAACCGTCATGTCGAGTCCTAGCTCGTCGATAACGACGCGCGCCGTGTCCCAAACACGAAGACCGTACAAGCGATTCAGAAGCGCTTGGTCCAACGTCTTGTCATGCGTGGCGAGAAAGTCGCGCCAGGCTTCGATCTGAACCGGTTCACTATCGACCAGCAATCCGTCGAGATCGAACACCACCGCGTGAACGTCCAGCTTTGTCACTCTCTCTCCATCAATTTTAGAAACATGCCCGCTCGACGTTGGGCCATACGATACAGACCTGGAGCCGCCACCAGGATGTACATGCGGGATTCCAATCCGTCCACCAATTCTGACGGGATCCGGCGTGCACCGAGATGCGCTCCTGCAAGTGCACCGGTCATGGACGCAATCGTATCCGTATCACCACCGGCGTTAACCGCTGTCAACACGGCAGCGCCGAGATCGTCGGGATGACAGGCAAAGCAGTAGATGGCAGCGGCAACCGACTCGGCGACAAAGGACGACGTACCGATTTGTTCGAGATTTGCGAGATCTGAGCTTCGCTCGCCGCCATGTGGAATCAGGCGTGCCGCGAGCCGGACACGACGCGCCACGTCATCTTCGTCAACGAACGCGGCAACTTCGTCAGCCAGCATTTCGGGCGGAATTCGCTCCGTCGTCACGAGGTGAACCGCGTACGCTATCGCCAATGCGCCGTTGAGTGAGGTCAGGTCATGATGCGTGATCAAACCTGCTCGCATGACCTCACGGGTGAATACCTCTGGGTTGAACGCGCCGACCGAATGCAGCAACCCCAGTGGAGCGCTTCTGGTTGCGGCGCCGTTTCCAGGGGGCCAATCGCCGCTCGCCCCTGCTTGATAGTTGTCCGAATCGAGCATTCGCGCGATTGCGAGCCGCGTCGTCGGGCCAATTCGTTCCCCGGCGGGTCCATCCAACATCTTGATCAGCCGAATTCCAATTGCTTCCGGATCAACGAAGCCGCCTGACGAGATGAGGCCCTCGAGTAGGCACAGGCTCATTTCGGTGTCGCCGGTCGCCTCACCGGCGCGCATTGACTCAACGCCGTCGTCCGCTACGGCTGGGAAGTAGCGGTCCACCCAACCATGAACGGCTTCGATTTGCGGTCGCTCCCAACCTTCAAAAGGCATGCCAAGTGCGTCACCGATCGCTTGCCCTAACAAGCAACCGAGAAAGCGGTCTTTCAGTGAGGTTTTGTGTCCGCTCTCCATCGAGCGATTCCCAATCCAAGTGATTGCCATGCGTCATCGGGATCATGATTGAGTCCATGTTGATTAAAGCACGAGCGCCATCAACGCCTGTTTTGATTCGCCTTTTTTGGTTGCGAAACGCCACTCCATGGCCGATACTCGGCGTGAGAAAGTTGCAGTGCATGCTTGTCAGGAAGGCAGATATATGAACCTTCTCTATGGATTGGAGCGCATCGAAGAGCGACTGGTCGAGAATGACGCCCGATCGGAAACGCTCAAGCTTGTCGATGCGATTCGAAAGACGGCGAACCGGCCCGGTGCTGATCAAGCGCAGGTACGATCTCTGGTTGAGCTGGTCCGACGGCTGATGCGGACTCCGGTGGCAAACGCCAACGTTGGCGTATACGACGATCTTGCCGTCCTCGAGGATCAACTCGTTGAAGCGAGTGCAGCCGCCAGTGCCGAGCGCGAATCGGTCGAGAGCCGTCCGATGCCGAAGTCGAAGAAATACTACCGCGCACTGCGGGAGAAGGAGGATCGCAAGAAGTAACCGTCCTCTCGTCCAATTCCGGGTGTTGGTAATTTTCATCCTGCAAATCGTTCATGACCCGACCGATTTCGATGGGTATGGCGCGGTCGATCGATACCGTGCCACATAATGAAAGTCGAGGACAGGAAGTTGAAGAAGATCCGGACAATTCACTATGGTCTTGGCCCGATCGGGCAGGAATTGGCACGATTGGCGGCATCTCGCGAGAGTATCGAGATCGTCGGTGCCGTCGACATCGATCCGGCGAAGATTGGCAAGGACGTCGGTGAAGTAATCGGACTCGGCCACGAGCTTGGAATCAAGGTCAGAGGTGACGCTGAGGCCCTGTTCAATGAGACCGCTGCCGACGCTGTATTGCACACGACCGGGTCGTACCTCAAACAGGTTTGGTCGCAGCTTGAGGGCATCATCAACGCCGGGTTGAACGTCGTTTCGACCTGCGAAGAACTTTCGTTTCCCGCGGCCCAATTTCCAGATCTGGCGGATAAGCTCGACGAGATGGCACGCGCCAACGGCGTCACTGTTCTCGGTACCGGAGTCAACCCAGGATTCGTGATGGACACGCTGGCGTTGGCGCTGAGCGGCATCTCTCAGCAGGTGACCTCGGTAAACGTGGAGCGAAATCAGAACGCATCGACCCGCCGCCAGCCACTGCAAGCCAAGATTGGATCGGGCAAGACGGTCGAAGAGTTCAGCGAACTGGTCGCGGCTGGCAAGGTCCGCCACGTTGGTTTGCAGGAGTCGGTGTACATGGTCGCGGCCGGGCTGGGCTGGACCCTCGATGGCTACGAAGAGACGACCGATCCCGTCATCGCAGATCACCACATCAAGACCGATTATTTCGACGTTCAACCAGGGATCGTCTGCGGAGTCGACCAGTTCGGCCGCGGCTATGTGAATGGCGAGGCGAAGATCGTCCTCCATCTTCGCATGTACCTGGACGCGGATCCCGCACACGACAAGATCGTGCTGGACGGCCCGACGCGGCTTGAGCTCATCATTCCCGGCGGACTACAAGGCGATCGCGCGACGACAGCCATCGCGGTCAATGCCGTGGCACGCGTTGTCGATCACGCTCCCGGCCTGGTCACGATGAAGGACTTGCCACTCGTTATCGCGGGCCGCTGATCCGTTCGATTCACCGGGCGACGCCGGGCAACTACGTGCACGGCGTCGCGCTCCACCGCCCGATTTTCCCGTTTAACCGAGCGCCGCTGCACAGCGACAGTGGCAGTTGATAGGGCAATAGATGATGCTTCGACCCGATCAATATGACAAAGTCGCGGTCTTTTTCGATATGTCCAATCTCTATTTCGCGGCTCGAGACCTTGGCGTGCGCATCGATTACGCTCGCTTACTCGAATTCCTCTCCAATGGTCGACGTCTCCACCGCGCCTACGCCTATATGGCCATCTCGCCTGACGAGAACACGGCCATACCCTTCCTCACCTGGCTTCGCCGCAACGGTTTTCGGGTGATCACCAAACCGCTCAAGCGCTTTAGCGATGGCACGACCAAAGGCGATCTCGATATGGAGCTCGCGGTCGATCTCTTGAGCCAGGCCCCCTACATCGACGTTGCGGTCATCGTTAGTGGCGATGGTGATTTCACCTATCTGGTTGACCGAGCGCAACGGCTTGGGCTGCGCGTGGAGATCGCATCGACGCCCCGATACACGGCTATCGAGCTGTTGGAGATCGCCGACCGTTACATCGATCTGGAGTCCAATCTCTCAATCTTCGCGCTCGAACGTGGCAACCACGAGGATGAAATGGTGCACGAACCGTCGCCCGAAGCACTCTCGAGTGACATCGAGCCGCGTCGCTCAAGTTGAGCCGATTTCGGTAGACGATCAGGCTGAAGCAAGGGGGCAAGAAATGATCTCCGTGGAGGACGTGCGCGCCGAGCGCGATGCCATGCTGGAAACACTCGAACGTGTCGTGACGCTCGAGTCGCCGAGCCACGAGAAGGATGCGGTCGACCGCTTGGGCGACTATCTGCGCCAACGATGCGACCAACTCGGCGGCAGTGTCGAAGTGATCCAGCAAGCTGAGTACGGAGATTTGACGGTCGTTCGGTGGCCCGGCTCTCGGGCAGGCAACCCAATTCTGGTAATGACGCACATCGACACCGTCTGGCCAATCGGAACGCTTGAGCGGAAGCCATTTGTCGTAGACGGTGACGTGGCCCGCGGGCCAGGCGTGTATGACATGAAGGCTAGCCTGGCCATGATGATCCAGGCGTTGACGTTACTTAACGGGCGCCGCGCCGAACACCGGCCGATCACCTGGCTCATCAACACCGAAGAGGAGATCGGCAGTCCGGTGTCCCGTCCCGTGATCGAGAAGCTGGCGCAAGAGAGCGCCTTCGTGCTTGTGCTCGAGCCGCCAGTTCCACCTTCCGGTGCCTTGAAAACGGCGCGCAAGGGCGTCGGCATGTTCACCATGCATATCACGGGCAAGGCCGCCCATGCCGGTGCCGATCCTGAGAAAGGCATCAGTGCCATCCACGAGCTTGCCAATCAGATCCAATATCTTCACGGCTTGACCGACTTCGAGCTTGGGACGACCGTGAACGTTGGTGTGGTCTCTGGCGGTACCGCCCGCAACGTCGTCGCCGCCGGGGCAACCGCGTTGATCGATCTGCGTGTGACCACCATGCGTGAGGCGGATCGTGTCGTCAAAGCGATTATGGGGGCACAGCCTCGACTCGCGGGATCCCAGGTTCGGGTAGAGGGCGGACTAAACCGACCACCGATGGAACGCACAGAGATGATTGCAAACGCGTTTCAACACGTGAAGTCCATCGGGGCCGAGCTTGGGCTTGATCTTGACGAGGCCTCGACTGGCGGCGGAAGCGACGGCAATTTCACCGCGGCAATTGGAGCCACCACGATCGACGGGCTTGGTTGCACCGGCGACGGGGCACACGCCGAGCACGAGTACATTTCGCTGGACGGGTTCTGTGAACGAGCTGCGCTGCTGACAGGGCTCCTCGCTAGGCTCTAGCAACTCAGTTGAAACGGTCGTCACAGACTGAACCGGCCAGCCATCAATGGCTGGCCGGTTTTCTGTGCCATTCAGCTCGGAATGCGATCAGCGGGTCGAATGCGGGAAATCATCGTCGGACGTCTGGAAGTCGCCCATCACATCCTGGATCTGCGAGAAGGCGTTGCTGAAGAACCCCTTCACTCGCTCTCGCTGCTTCTTGGACAGGAGCGCGAAGTAGATCGTCGCGCCAAGGAGCGTCGCCCACACTCCGAGCATCATCGACTCGCCGGCGACGTATTTTGCCTGGCTGCCAGCAGTCTGCAGTGCCGAGGAGGCCTTGCGGTTTGCCGTGCGCGCGATCTTTCCGCCCGGCTTACCCTTGCCGTCTTTGCTCATTTGTTCGGCACGGTCCCGCAGCATCTGAATACCGGTCGTCGAACCGGCGGCGATCAAGCCTGCCATGGCATTGGCCTTGTTGCTGACCTCTGGCCCGTAGTCGCGACGGGCATTCTTCGACAGCTCAGTGGCGCGATCGCGGGCGGTCGAAAAGAGGGACTCCGCTTCCTCGATGGCTTCCTGCGCGTAGGTTTTCGCCTTCGGCGCGACGTCGTCACGCAGGCGCTGGCTCAGTTCCGCGGAACGAGCCTGACCTTCAACGCGCAATCGCTCAGCGAGGTCACGGGCTAGCTCACCGGCGTCCTTCATCGAAGCCGGCATCGTGTCTCGTGTCGAGTCGATGACGTTCTCCGCTCGCTGCGAAATCTGGTTGTGCGCCCGTTGAGCAAGCTGCTCCTGAAAGCGCTTGCCCTGGCTCGTCGCCAAATTCCGACGTGCCTCTTCGAGCGCGCGCTGAGCCGCGTCAACTGCGTTGCTCCAACGTGGGTCGTCCGTACCCTTGTTGACAACGCTGGACATCCGGAGTCCTCGCCTCGCTTCTTTTGAACGTCCGATAACCATGGTCGCTCCACCTATCATCGCCACCACGAACATCTGCGTTAGCACAAAGCTCGCTAGGTTTACTCGTGCCGACGATCTACTTCGTTGCATCGGTCCCCCCTACCAGCGGGTCGTTTCAGGGGTACCTATCGCAATGTCCTGCGTCTCCTCGATCAAAGAACTGGCAGCTACTTCGCCTGGATAGCCCAACACAGGTATGCAATTCCGGGGCCAACCAGCTCTGGCTTACCCGTCGGCTCCAAGGAGAGCGCTTCAGTTGCTCGCGCCCGAAGCACGTCCAGTCTGCAAATGACTCTTCATCGTCATCGCAAGAGACGTGCGACGGGTCCACCCCTCGCACATTATGTGCGAATCCGCAGAAGTGTCAAAAACGGTTGCGGTGGACGAGCGCTTCTTCCTATACTTTCGAGGTTATGATCACCTATGCGGATCGCTTCGACGTCGTTGTCATTGGTGCTGGGCACGCGGGAATCGAAGCGGCGCTTGCCGCCGCTCGCTCCGGCTCTACGACGCTCATTCTCACTCCAAACCTCGATCGCATTGGGTTCATGCCATGTAACCCTTCGATTGGCGGGCCGGCAAAGGGCCACCTCGTGCGGGACCTTGACGCGCTCGGCGGTGAGATGGGCCGGGCGATCGACCGCACGGCAATCCAGATTCGACGACTCAACACGAGCAAAGGCCCGGCCGTGCAAGCGCTCCGCGCCCAGGCTGATAAGTCGCTCTACCAAATGGCCATGAAGGAGTCCCTCGAGCTTCAGACGCGGCTCACTCTTCGCCAGGAACTGGTCAAGGACGTCGGGATCGAGATACGCGGACACGCGCGGAAAGTCGTGTCGGTGACGACTGACCATGGCAATCGCTATCTGTGTGGTGCGGTCGTCGTCACCGCCGGCACGTTCTTCAGAGGCAATATGATCGCCGGAGAGTGGCGCGCCGCCGGGGGTCGTGCGGGCGATGTCGCGTCGGTCGAGCTCTCGACGTCATTACGCGAAATCAACATTCAGTTGCGACGATTGAAGACCGGAACGCCGCCCCGCGTTGATGCGCGCACCGTCGATTTTTCCGAGACCAAACTGCAATCGGGCAGCGACGAGCCACTCTGGTTCAGCTTCGACGGTCAACACGGACAGATTGACCGGTTGGCACTGCCGCCGCTTTCGATCTATCCAGACGTCGACCTCGACGGCTGGCGCGCGCAGATGCCCTGCTATCTGGTCCACACGAACCCAGCAACGCACCAGATCATCGCGAACAACATCGATCGTGCCCCGATGTACAACGGATCGATTACCGGCACCGGTCCGCGCTACTGTCCGTCTATTGAGGACAAGATCGTTCGGTTCCGCGACAAGCCATCTCACGGGCTCTTCCTCGAACCGGAGGGCTGGCGAACCACGGAACTCTACGTTCAAGGCGCCAATACCAGCCTGCCGCATGACGTTCAGCTCGATTTCCTCCGAACGATCCCGGCCATGCGGGACGTCTCGATCACACGCTACGGCTACGCGGTCGAATATGACGCGATCGACTCCTCTGAGCTGACACTCACCATGGAAGCCAAGAAGGTTCAGGGGCTGTTTCTGGCGGGTCAGGTGTGCGGAACCTCCGGCTACGAAGAAGCCGCCGGTCAAGGAATCGTGGCGGGCATCAACGCCAGCTGCTTTGCACAGAGCGCAGAGCCGCTCATCCTGCGGCGTGACCAGTCCTACATTGGCGTCATGATCGACGATCTCACGACGCAGGAATTCATCGAGCCATACCGCATGTTGACGTCGCGCGCGGAATATCGACTGCTGTTGCGATCTGACAATGCAGAGTCGCGTCTGAGCGAAATCGGTTATCGGTACGGCCTCATATCTCGATCGCGGCTCGAGCAAATCCAGCGCGAGCACGAGACGATTCGAAACGCGATTGACGCATTGTCGCACCACTACCTGACGGACAACGAGCGCATCCGCTCGCTGCTCCGCGCACAGTCGCTCGAGCCCTCATCCCGAAGCCTCACCGCGCTCGAATACCTGCGCCGACCAGACACGTCCTACACCCAGCTTGCGGCGGCGCTAAGCAACGGCGAATTTTCCAGCGACCCTCTTCCGCAGTGGACTTTAGACCGAGAGCACGCCGAACGTGTCCAGGTTGAAGTTCGCTATGGCGCCTACATCGCCAAGGAACTCAAGCAAGTCGAGCGTGCACGCAAGCTAGAACACCGTGCGATTCCGCGAGGGGTTGACTACAGCGCATTGCCCAGTCTGCGCAATGAAGCGCGCGAGAAACTGGCCGTCTTTCAACCGACAACTCTTGGCCAGGCCAGTCGCATTGCCGGAGTGACGCCCGGGGATATTGCAGTACTTATGGTTCACCTGGAGCGCGTGTCGAGCGCCAACTCAATCGCGTAGACTCACGACGCAATCGCGATGAAGGGGGCGACATGCGCATTCTCATCCTCTCCGACGTGCATGCAAACATGCCCGCTCTGGAGCGTGTCCTTGCGGAAGTGGGTGAAGTCGACGACGTTTGGTCGCTTGGCGACATCGTCGGGTATGGCCCAAACCCACGCGAATGCGTCGAAGTGGTGAGGGCGATATCGCCCAATATCAGCATTATCGGCAACCACGATTGGGCCGCCATCGGGCGCCTGTCGTTGGAAGATTTCAACCCAGTGGCCAGGTTTGCCAGCTATTGGACCACCATGCAGCTGGGCGCCGATCATCTGCGCTATCTCGAGTCCCTCCCCAACCGCATGATCGACCAAAACTGGACGGTGGTGCACGGCAGTCCGCGTCATCCCATTTGGGAATACGTTTACAACGCGCGCATCGCCGCCTTGAATTTCCCCCTCTTCGATACTCGCCTCTGCTTCGTAGGGCATACCCACGTGCAGCTCTATATTCGCGAAGAAGAAGCGATGGCCAACGTCACCCCGCGACATACAGTCGACGGCGAAACGATTGATCTCTCCGAAGGACGGTTTATGATCAATCCAGGATCGGTCGGACAGCCGAGAGACGGGGACAGCCGAGCCGCCTTCGCTATCTTCGAACCCGAGGAGTTCCGTCTGACGTTCAGGCGAATCGCCTACGCGGTCGAAGACACGCAAGAGCAGATGCGCGACAAGGGGTTGCCTGATTCGCTCATCAATCGACTGGCTCACGGAATCTGATCCTCGATTATCCTCGCGCAAATGAAGTGAGATCGTTGCCCGCCCTTGGCAGTGACGGCATACTTACTCGGGTTAACCGCGCGATTTTGATTTGACAATCTTGGAGGAAGTAGAGTCGGTGTACCGGAGAATTGTGGTTCCGGTTCAGGGAAGCAATCTGGACACACGAGCGATCGATCTGGCAACGGCCGTCGCTGGTCGTTTTGGTGGTTGTGAACTCACGCTTGTCTACGTCGCCGAAGTGCCGCAGGACCTTCCGCTCGATGCGGATCTCCCGGACGAGGTCGGCCGTGGGGAATCAATCCTCGAGCGCACCTCAAATTACGCCCGTTCAGGCAGCGACGTAGATTGGCAACGCGTGACGACTGAACTGCTTCAGGCGAGATCGGCATCCGCCGCTATCGTCGACGAAGCCATCGAGCGTGGCGCTGACGCCGTGGTGCTTGCCGTCGAGAACCACCGCGAGCATGGCGTGATTACGCAAGGGGAGACCGTTCCGTACGTATTGAAGAATGCACCGTGCGAGGTCATCATGATCCGCTCGCTGCCCGAGGATGGTGAATTCTGATGAGAGTCCTGATAGTCGGATGCGGCCGAGTCGGCGGACTGCTGGCCGGGAATCTATCCGGCGAAGGACACGACGTTTCGGTGGTCGACGGCGACTCTCGCTCTTTCCGGCGCTTGCCGGAGCGGTTTCCAGGGAGAGTCGTGCTCGGCACCGGCATCGACGAAGATGTGCTGCGGACCGCGGGGGTTGAGCAAGCGGATGTCTTCGTCGCCGTCACCCACGACGACAACACCAACATCATGGCGGCTCAGATTGCTCGCAAGGTCTTTCACATCGATCGGGTCGTGATCCGCATCTACGACCAGGCGCGCGCCGAGGTCTACCGACAGCTTGGCCTGACGGTCATCTGTCCCACGACGACGGTCGCCGGAATGATCGAAGGCGAAGTATTGCGGACGAGTTCGGCCGGAGTGCGGCTGTCGTAGGTTTCGGGAGTCTATTCGATGTACATCATCCTGGTCGGCGGCGGCAAAGTCGGCTATTACCTCACGAAAACGTTGATCAACGAAGGCTACGAGGTCTTCCTGATCGAGAAGAACCCCATCAAGTGCAACACCTATAGCGAACGGTTCGGGTCGGTCATCATGCAAGGTGACGGCGCCGAGGCTGGGACACTGGCCGCCGCAGGTGCGGCGCGGGCCGACGTTGTCATCGCCGTTACCGGTGAGGACGAAGACAACCTGGTTATCTGCCAGATGGCCAAGGAGAAGTTCCGGGTTGGTCGCACGATCGCTCGTGTCAACAATCCCAAAAACGAGGAACTCTTCCGACGTCTCGGTATCGACGTGACGGTCAGCCAGACGAATGTGATCCTCAGCCTGATCGAACAACAGATCCCGAATCTGCCGTTCGTCCATCTTATGAGCTTGCGACACGCGGACCTAGCCATCGTCGAAGCGAAAGTGTCTGAGCAATCGCCGGTGCTGGATCTGCCGATCGAACGCATTGAGTTCCCACCGCAAGTGCTGGTGTCGGCTATCCTGCGACATGGTGATCTCATCATCCCGACCGGACAAACCGTCATTCGCGCGGGCGACGAGCTCATCTGCGTCACCAAGCGTGAGCGGGAAGACGCGCTACAGCAACTCTTGGGGATTTAGCGCGAGCTGCACCACTTCGCAACGAAGAACAACGTGCTGAATAACGTCGAAGGGCCGGCATTGAGCCGGCCCTTCGACGTTCCTCGTTATCGGACGTTTCGATTATGGGTAGATACCGCGGACACGGGTGAACTCGGCCACACGCTGAATCGCGCGGGCCAGTGCGGCGGTACGCATGTGAACGTGATACTGCTGCGACATCGCGTTGATCGCGGCGTATGCGTCGACCATCATGCGCTTCAGCTTGCCATTCACCTCTTCTTCGGTCCACGGGAAGGCCTGAATGCCCTGCACCCACTCGAAGTAAGAGACCGTCACTCCACCGGCGTTGGCGAAGATGTCGGGGAGCACGATCACTCCGCGATCGTAGAGGATGCGGTCGGCTTCCGGCGTTGTTGGACCGTTGGCCGCCTCAGCGATCAGCTTTGCTTTGATCCGTGGTGCGTTGTCTTCAGTGATCTGCTCTTCCAGCGCCGCCGGAATGAGGATGTCGCAATCGAGCTCGAGGAGCTCCTCATTCGACACCGAATCGGAACCCGGGAACCCGACGACCGACACGTGTTGTCGCTTGTGCTCCATGACGGCCGGAATGTCGAGGCCGTTGGCGTTGTAGATGCCTCCCTGCGAATCGCTGACACCGACGACCTTGCAGCCCAGCTCGTGCAGCAACTGCGCGGCGATGGAGCCGGCGTTGCCGAAGCCCTGAACGACCACACGAGACTTCAACAGATCGAGGCTATGTGTCTTGCAGGCCTCTTCAATGGCGAAGACGCACCCGCGAGCAGTCGCTTCGAAGCGACCCGCCGAGCCGCCCAGAAGCAGTGGCTTGCCGGTCACGACGGCCGGAACCGAAACGCCCCCGTGGTGCATGCTGTAAGTATCGAGGATCCACGCCATGACCTGCGGATTGGTGTTCACGTCCGGCGCAGGGATGTCGCTATGAGGGCCGATGATGACCGAGATCTCCGTGGTGTAGCGGCGGGTCAGATTCTGAAGCTCGCCCTGCGAGAGGAGCTTCGGGTTCACGGCGACGCCACCCTTGCCACCACCATACGGCAGTCCGACAACCGCGCATTTCCAGGTCATCCACATCGCCAGTGCTTTGACCTCGTCGAGAGTCACATTCTGGTGATAGCGAATTCCGCCCTTCGATGGGCCGGGGCCGAGGTTGTGCTGCACGCGATGTCCGCGGAAGACCTGAACCGAGCCGTCATCCATCTCGACCGGGAAATTGACTGAGAGCTCGCGCTTGCACACGCTGAGCATGCGCCTCATGTCGTCATCGAGTCCGACGACGTCGGCGGCGATGTTGAACTGCTCCACGGCGATGTCGAACAAGCTCTGCTGATGCTTGTCCTTCGTGGGAGTCTCTACTGCCATTACCGGATCCCTCCAAATGCCGAAGCGTCTTCACTTCGCGCGGTCGAATGACGACATCGACCGAGGACGTGCTAAATTCGCTTCAGCGCACAAGAATGGGAGGTCGTTGGTGACGTCCTCCCATTCAACTCTTCTCAGTGTCTTCGAGTGCCGCGACCAGGATTTGCCTGACGATAGCGGGATTCGCGGTTCCTCGCATCTGCCTCATCACCTGACCGATCAGGAAACCGATTGTCGCCGTCTTGCCGCTCTGATAGTCGGCGACCGCGACTGGGTTCTCTTCGATCACGGTTTGAGCTACGGCTTCGAGCAGAGCTTCATCGCTCACCTGAGCCAGACCGCGCTCCGCGACGACCGACCTCGGGTCCGCCCCCGTCTCATGGACGGCGATCAGAACTTCTTTGGCCGTGCGCTGGTTGACCTCGCCGGCTTCAACGAGCTCGACGAGCTGGTTCAGCTGTCGCGGTGATACGTTGACCTGTTCGATCTCGAGCCCTCGATCGCGCATGAGCGCGAAGACTTCACCAGTGATCCAATTGGAAAGCTGGCGCGCGTAGCGATCGGTGCCATCGGCCGCCGCTTCGAAGTAATCGGCGACCGGCTTTTCGACCGTCAGCAGCGCGGCGTCTTCACGGCTGAGCCCGAACGAATCCACGAATCGAGACACCCGGGCCACAGGAAGCTCGGGCATCCGCTCACGGATCTGGGTCGTGTCAGCCGGATCGAGCACGAGCGGCGGCAAGTCAGGCTCGGGGAAGTAGCGGTAGTCGTGCGCGAACTCCTTCGTTCGCTGCGAAACGGTGACTCCGCGGTCTTCAACCCATCCTCGGGTTTCTTGCTCGATCGTTTCCCCGTTTCTCAAGGCCTCTCGTTGGCGATCGACCTCAAACAGCAGCGCGCGCTCGACAGCGCGGAAGCTGTTCATGTTTTTGATCTCGACCTTGGCGCCCACGACCGACCCGTCGGTGCTCCGCTGCGAGATGTTTGCGTCGCAACGGAAGGCTCCTTCTTCCATATTGGCGGTCGAGACTCCGATGTAGCGCAGAATCTGTCGCAATGCGACCAGATACAGCCGCGCTTCTTCCGGCGATCGTAGATCGGGATCGCTGACGATCTCCATCAGTGGCACGCCGGAGCGGTTGACATCGACGAGACTATACGTCTCGCCACCTGCCGAACGATGAACCAGACGCGCCGTATCTTCTTCGAGATGGACACGCCGAATTCCAACGCGCCGAGTCTCCTCACCGACCTCAACGTCGAGGTGGCCATCGAGGCAAAGCGGCAGGTCGTATTGTGAAATTTGGTACCCCTTCATCAAATCGGGGTAAATGTAGTTTTTGCGGTCGAATTTGCTGTAGTCGGGGGTGGAACAACCGAGTGAGAGACCGGTCATAATGGTGTAGTCAAGCGCCTCACGATTGATGACCGGCAGAGCGCCCGGTAGCCCCAGACAGACCGGACAAACGTGGGAATTCGGTTCCGCTGACGCATACGCGGCGGAGCAGCCGCAGTACATCTTTGAACGCGTCAGCAGCTGTGCATGGACTTCAAGCCCGATGACTGTTTCGAATTCCACGATTTCACCCCGTGCTCCGGCCCCCCTCCGAAGGGGCCTCTCGCGATTATAGCACGGTGTTTCGGCTGTCAATATTCACGATTTGTCATTCGCGCAGGTAGTTTCGAGGGGCGAAAAACAGCGCTGCCATCTACAACTCGTGGCTTGGTTTCCATGTCTTCTGTGCATCTCATCACAATCGTATGTGAAGTTGCGCAGGTCAAGCACGTGCCGTGGGGATGATCGTGGCGGGACGGTGCCGCGCGACTGAGAACGTGAAGAAGCTCATGACAGGATGGCGAACTCTTGCACAGTTAAGCGCGGCTCCGTTAGGGGTCGTGTCGAACGTGGCATAGCGACAGAAATTCGGGAGCGTCAGTTTCCGGACGACATGGCGATGGCCGGCATTCCCAGGAGCGCTCGAATGGCATTGATCGCGTCGTCAGCCGACGAGATATCACCCTGAAGAGTCGTTACCCTGCTGTCGAGATTCTTCTGAATGTCGTTGAGCCGTGCGTCCATGTCCTGTGACTGCCCAGTGAGCGCGTCCTGCGAACCCGCGAGATCGGAACGAGCATTGGTCAGATCCCTGGTCTGTTGCTGATTCAAGTTTCGCAGGGCACCGTTGTCCTGCTGCAGTTGCTCAAGTTGCAAGTTCATCGACTGAACCTGACTCTGCAGCGAGGCAATCTGGCCAAACTTGGTTGTGTCGACGGGCGAAGTTGTCTGAGCCAACGCCATCGATCCCGACCAGACGAGCCGAGACGAATCTCCGCTCACATTGCTCTGCACATAGGATGACGCGGCAGTTGCCGGAGAATTGATGATCCCGGCCGACAACGCGACCGAGAGCCCCAGCGCAGCTGCGCACGAGATCGCCACCGCCCAGTTGGGGATTGGAAGTGACTTCCCGGCCAGTTTGGCGACACGCTCGCCATTGATCTGTGGCAGAGGCTGGTAGATTGCCTGGCGGAGCGTCGATGCGCCGCCGTTGATCGGCTCCAACTTCAGCCGCCGGAAGATGACTTTATTCGCGCCCGCTGGTTGCCACTGCTCCGTCATAATCATGGCTGAAGCGTAGTGCGAGGCAATGATTCGGACCATGCGACTTCGGTACCATCGCGGTCACGAGCCACAATGCTTTTGGGCTAGGTCGCTCGTACGTCCCGATATTTGGCAACGAAACGCTTATGAAACCCAAAAAATCCTGTGATAAGATCAGGCGGTTCAGTCGGGGGGATTTTCCTGTCTGGACCGGTCGAAACGCGCGCCCGACGTGTGAGCACGATGAGCACATTCCAGCGTTATACACCGGGCGGCATTTCTTCCCTATGAAGGTATGCAAGGCAAGGTGGTCCGGGAGACCTCAGTCACGCAACGACGAACGTGGCCGGGGCTTCCGTGGTGGCGACCAGCGAGGAGGCCGGACCGAGATCATGACGGCACAGGCTGAAACCAAGCTCGTTACCCTCAAAATCAATGGCGAGGACGTGACCGTCCCCGACGGAACGACGATCCTCGAAGCCTGCCAGAACGTTGGGCTGGAGATTCCGAACCTCTGTTTTCAGCCGCTCTTGAGGCCGTGGGGCTCGTGTCGTATCTGCACCGTCGAGATTTTGGGACGGCGCGGTGGCCTGATCGAGTCGTGCGCTGCACAGGTGCGTGAAGGCATGGAGGTGCTTACGCACTCTCCAGCGGCGCTTGAGTCACGTCAGTTCGTGCTTCAGATGTATTTGATCGACCACGCCCTTGACTGTCCAACCTGCGACAAATCGGGCGAGTGCTACCTGCAGGACAACACGTACCTCCACAACGTGCAGATCAGTCCGTACAACCGTCCCAAGCTGGCTCAGCCCTATGTACACCTCAGCAATTTGATCGACTACAAATGGGACCGTTGCATTATTTGTGCGCGCTGCACGCGCGTCTGCGACGAAGTGATTGGCGTCACCGCGATCGAAGTGTTGTCGCGCGGACTCGAAGCCTCGATCGGTCCGGCCTACGGTATGGACCTGCGCGACACGACCTGCATCAACTGCGGGATGTGCATCGCGGTCTGCCCGGTGGGCGCCTTGACCGATCGCAAATTCGGTAGTCACCCGTGGGAGCTCGACGCCACCGAGACGATCTGTGGCATGTGCGACGTCGGTTGCACGCTGAACGTCGAGCATAACCGCGGTCTTGTGCGACGTGTTTCACACCTGTGGGACCGCGGAGTCAATCATGGCTACACCTGCGAGCGAGGCAAGTGGGGCTACGAAGAAGTGCAGCATCCGGACCGCTTGACCGCAGCGCAGATCCGCGACGGTGAATCGGTTCGTGATGTCGAACTCGATGAGGCGCTGGATCTTGTCGCCCAGAAGCTGCGTCACTACCAGGGCGACCAATTCGCCGCACTGGCCTCTCCCAACAACACCAATGAAGAGAATTATCTGCTGCAGCAGTTCACGCGCGCCGTCATGGGCACCAACAACATTGACCGCATGATGACGCCGGGAATGAACGCTGTCGACCGCGCGCTGCGCGATTCGCTCGGGCGACCGTCAAGTACGAACTCAATGCAGGAAATGTTCGACAGCACCGGTTGCGCCATGGTGGTGGGACCGAGCATCGTCGACAAGGCTCCCGTGGGGAGCTACTGGATCAACTGGGCTCGCACCTACCGTGAAAGCAAGACGGTGGTCATCAGTCGCGACCACTTCCCGATGTGCGATCGCGCCGAAGTCTGGATCAAACCACCCGAGGGTTCCGAAACGGCCATCATCAACGCCATCGCACAGGAAATCATCTCGCGGAAGCTGGCCGAACCTGAGGCCGGACTCGATGCCGGATTCGATAACTGGGTGAAATCTCTCGAGAACTTCACCCCTGAAATCGTTGCAAACGATGCGGGCATCGACGTCGACGATATTCGGAAAGCGGCCGTCTTATACGCCACGGGCGGCCATGAAGCAGGCGGACGTCCGAGCGCCATCTATCAGACGCTGGCAAACGACTCCGCCGGCGTGGCCTATGGCGCGTCCGTCGCGCTGAACAATCTGGCGCTGCTGACCGGCAACATCGGGCGGCCCGGTGGAGGCGTCATCGCCTTCCGTGGGCCGAGCAATTTTCAGGGAGCGACCGACGTTGGCTGCGCTCCCGATTCTCTTCCGGGCCACCGTGGCCTCGGAGATACTGATGTGCTTCGTTCCTTCGAGGCGGCCTGGCTGCCACGTTGGAACGATTCGACCGTGCCGCAAAATGGATTCAAGTCGGTTCGCTCATTGCCCACGTCACTCGGGCGATCCGCAGACGAGATGATCGATGCGATTGAGGCCGGTCAGATCAAGGCCATGTATGTCGCAAATAGCAGCTTCCCGAGCAGCTACGGTTATGACCCGCGGCTCATCGCTGCCCTCTCCAAGCTCGAATTCTTGGTCGTCGAAGATACCTTCCCAAGCGAACTGAGCGAGATCGCCCACGTGGTCCTGCCTGGATCGATGTTCCTGGAGAAGGACGGATCGTTCACCAACGCCGACCGAACCATCCAGCGGGTGCGCCTGACGCTTAGCGCGCCGGGTGATGCTCATGCCGGTTGGTGGTACGTGCAGGAGATCGCTCAACGGCTCGGCTACAACTTGAATCATCGACATCCAGCCACGATTCTCGAGGAGATCGCCAAGCTCGTCCCGATCTATCAGGGAACGTCCTTCCCGCGGCTCGAGCGCGGACCGATGCAGTGGCCAACTCAGCCATTTGGCGTGGGACAGAAGGCTTTTCTCAGTGTCGATTCCGGGCTCGCACCAGATTCCGTTCGTTTCGTCGCAGACTGAATGGCATAGAGGGCGTGAGAACAACGCACCGTAGCAACCGAAGGGTTTGCCCACATGCTCGATGAAGTCAAAGGTTTTCTCGTCACGCTGAAGCGCGTGACGGTGCCGAATCGAACGGTTCAGTATCCGGATGAGAAGCGCATTATGTCGCCTCGGTTCCGTGGCCTCCCCTCGTTGCGAGCGGATCCGGAAACTGGCGAAGCCCTGTGCGTCGCGTGCGGGCTGTGCGCCCGCATCTGCCCCACCAGCTGTCTGGAGATGAACGTCATCCCGTCGGAAGAAGGCGATCGTGAGCTGGGCGAGTTCATCCTCCGCTCGGGTCGCTGCCTCTTTTGTGGTTTCTGCGCTCAGGTCTGCCCGGTCGACGCCATCACCATGAGTGGTGAGTTTGAGCTGGCAACCATGGAGCGCGACGGTCTGATCTACACCAAAACCGAACTGGCGGCCATCGGCGCGCAGAACGAGACCTGGTGGGATGCCGGCTCAGATTCAGAGCACACGACGTTCGAAGAGACCGACTGAATCGATCATAAACTCTGAACTTCTATAAGGGGGCCGGCGCGGCCCCTCACTCTTTTTGTCGCACAGCCCCCCACTTGTATTCAATCCGATGGTCGATCTCGGCGCGCCATGACTGGCGAGCCCTCAGCATTGCTGTAAGATCGAAGCGCGGCCCATCTTTCGAGCCGCTCTCACAACGTCTGGAGGGAGTGCCATGGCCAAGGAATTTCCATTCTACTGTGCTGGCGAATGGCGGACGTCGGATCAGCCGCTCGAGATCACCAATCCGTACAACGACGAAACCGTGGGCCTCACCTGGTACGCCACCGACCAGGACTACGAAGACGCAGTCATTGCCGCCGAGAGCGCATTTGAGGAGACCAGGAAGCTGGGAACCTTCGAACGCGTGCAAATCTTGCAGCGCATGGCCGACGGCATGGCTGAGCGACAGGAAGAGATCGCTCAGATCATCGCACAAGAGGCGGGCAAGCCGATTCGCGATGCACGCGTAGAATCGGCGCGCGGTGTCTTCACGCTGCAGATCGCCATTGAGGAGGCCAAGCGCATCGGCGGCGAGCTCATTCCATTGGACCTGATGGCGTCGTCGGCAGGTCGCTTCGGCATCACCCGTCGCTTCCCGATCGGACCGATCGCGGGTATCTCGCCGTTCAACTTCCCTCTCAACCTGGCGCTGCACAAAGTCGCACCGGCCATCGCTTCGGGCAATACTATCGTCCTCAAGCCACCGACGCGCGATCCGCTCACCATGCTGGCATTCGCGCAGATCGTGGCTGATTCTGGTTTGCCCAAGGGGGCGGTCAGCATCATGCCGATGGACCGCAACCTGGGCGATCGCTTGGTGACCGACGAGCGTTTCAAGCTCCTGTCGTTCACCGGATCACCGGCAGTCGGATGGGACATGAAGAGTCGTGCGGGCAAAAAGAAGGTCGTGCTCGAATTGGGTGGCAACGCGGGCGTCATCGTCGATCAGGACGCCGACGTCAATTTGGCCGCCGCGCGAGTACGAGTCGGGGCGTTCTCCTATGCAGGCCAGGTCTGCATCTCCGTGCAACGCGTCTACGTGCATCGCTCTCGCATGGAAGAGTTTTCGAACAAGCTGGTTGAGCAGATCAACAAGATGAAGATCGGCGACCCGCTGGAGGACACCACCGACCTCGGGCCGATGATCGACGACCGCGCCGCCAAGCGCTCCGAGAAGTGGGTGGCCGATGCGGTACGGGAAGGCGCCCGGGCTATCGTCGGCGGCAAGGCCGAGGGGCGTTTCTTCCAGCCAACGGTGTTGGTCGATTCCAAGCGGTCCAGCTTCGTCTGCAGCCGAGAAGCCTTCGCACCCCTGGTCAACCTCTTCCCGTTCGACGACTTCGAGGAGGCCATGAAGGAGGTCAACGACTCAGTGTTTGGCCTTCAGGCTGGAGTCTTCACGTCGAATCTCGAGCACGCGCTCAGAGCGTTCGAGACACTCGATGTGGGCGGCGTGGTGGTCAACGACATCCCCACCTATCGCATCGATCACATGCCGTATGGCGGCGTCAAAGACTCGGGGTTGAGCCGGGAGGGGCTGCGCTACTCGATCGAAGACATGACCGAGTCGCGGCTAATGGTCATCAATCGCGTCTAAATCTCGTCGACGGAAACATCAGGGGCGGCCGACGTATCGGCCGCCCCCTTTTATTGGTTTCCTAGTTGGCTATGAGGTCGCGCAGACGGGCGAGATTCTCGACATCTTCGTGCAGATCGTCGCTCTTCGGCGTCTCCAGCAACGCGGATCGGTCCGCAAAGCGGGTGTCGTTGACGAAGTGGCGAAAGCCGTCCAGTCCAATTTGTCCGGCGCCAATGTGGTCGTGCCGGTCAACGTGTGAGCCAAGCTCACGCTTCGAATCATTGAAATGGAACGCCATCAGATTGTCGAGCCCGAGGATCGAATCGAACGAATTGATCGTTTCGGCGTACCCCTCTTCAGTGCGAATCTCGTATCCGGCGGCGAAGACATGGCACGTGTCGAGGCAGAATCCGACGCGTTCCGGTGCCGAGACTTTCTCGATGATGGCGGCGAGCTGTTCGAACCGGTGACCAATTGAGGATCCCTGGCCGGCAGTCGTCTCCAACAGCGTGAGGACCTGGTACCCAGGAAGTTCATCATGCACGCGGTTGAGCGCATCGGCAATGCGCTGGATCCCTTGCTCTTCGGTCGATTTCACGAACGACCCCGGATGCGTCACCAGGAATGGAACGCTCAGCTGCTCGCATCGCTCGAGTTCAATACGAAATGCGTCGATCGACTTGTTCCACAGCTCATCGTCCGGCGATGCCATGTTGATCAGATATGAGTCGTGAGCGACGACGGGACCTATTCCGCTGTCCGCCAGACGCGCAGCGAAGGCAGCGACCTGTGCGTCTTCGATAGGCTTAGCACGCCACTGGTTGTTGTTCTTGGTGAAGATCTGCACTGCGTCGCAGCCAGCCTGCACGGCGCGGTCGACGGCTTTGTCGAATCCGCCCGCGATCGACATGTGTGCACCAAATCGCATCTACGCCCTCCTTCGCGCCGACGGCGTACCTAATCGGCGCCCGCGAGTTCCTGCATTCGTTTCTGGTTGAATCCGACAGCCGTTCCTGCTGCCGAAACGATGAGCGGCCGTCGCAACAAAGTCGGCTCTTTTACCATCAAATCAAGCAACTCGGCTTCGGTCAGATCCTTGTGCGCCAGATCGAGTTCCTTGTACGCGCGGCTGCGTGTCGACAGGACGTCGCTCGGTTTCACCCCGGCTCGCTCGAAAATGGCCAGCAGTTCGTCTCGCGTGAACCGATCCTTGAAGTAGTCGCGCCGCTGATAGGCGACGTCGTGCGCTCTGAGGAACTCCTCAGCCTTCCTGCACGAAGTTCACGTCGGGTGAACGAAGATTTCCATGCGCCTCGCCTTTCTCCGCGCGTGTTCGGCGACCCGCTCGTATTGCGCACCAATGTTCGTCTTGATATATCTCGCCGGAATTGCTCGGCAGGCACGTCGATTCACGCTCTCGATACGACCGCAGTATAGCGTCACTTAGATGTACGTACAATCGAGCGCGCAATTTACGGTCGCAAAGGACTCGGTCGGCATGCTACGTACGTTCTAGTAATCGTCCGTCCGATCGCCGCTGCAATTTACTAACCGATGTTGCGGCGGAGCCTGGCAGGCAACCTGCGTTTAGCGTGTGGATAGTGCAAACGCTCTGCGTTGCACACCGGTCGCGAATTCAGATGACCAACCGATGTCGAAGAGTTGTCCGCATTCAACGAAACCCACGAGGAATTGAGCAGTGATCAACGGCGTCACCCACAACCTACTGGGAACAAGCTCAGCCTATAGCTTTGGGCTTGGCACGCCGTGGATGGCGCCACTTCCCGCGGACGACAAACGTTTCATGCGCTCGAGTGATAACGACCAGCCGCGGCCCGAAACCTTGGGTCCGAGGCACGCGGAAGACGATATGGAACTCATGTACTTCCGCTACCAAACGGTCTCTCCAGTCGGCGTGGAATACATCAGCGATGCGCTCGCACGAGCCCTGGGATATACGACGAGATCATTTCTCGACGACAGGATGCTGCTCGTGCGACTCACCATTGACGCGGATCGCAAGAGACTCGCGTCGTTCTTGTCGAGTGCCAGCACGACGCGACCGTCGTCCGACGTGTCCTGGCGTTCCCAATCAGGCCGCATCCTGCACATGAGACTGACAGGTCGGACCGTTCAGACGGAAGATGGCCATGTTGTGGCCATGGACGTCACAGCGCGACCTTTGGCCCCTGCGGACTCGACCAATCGGGTGCATCAGAGGTTCGTGCAGCAACTGGATGACGCGCTCGCGTACGTGGACGTCGATCTCGAGGCGCAGTTCAACCACCTGGCGGACGCGGTCATGGAATTGGGAGCCGACTTCGTAGTGATCGTCTGCGAGCCGGGCAAGAACTCTCCGAGCGTGACCGCTTCACGTTGGCGCGCCGCGTATCCAGAGGTTGGCGCAAAGCTGGAGCGGTTCATCGCCCGGTGGCAAACCAGAGCCCTCGCCGAAATCGATGATCCGCTTGGCAGTACCGGCCAACAGTCCACGCTCGTGCAAAATGCTGGAGTTGAAATAGACTGGGATAGAGTGAGAGTACGCATTCCGAATACGTTGATCGAGCGCATCTCCGTCGAAGGCTCAAACCGCCCGGTTGGTCTGGTCCTCTTCGGAACCGCGCCGAACAACTCGTCGATGACACTGGAAAGCCTGCGACTGTGTCGCCTCTTCGTCCGGTCTACAGTCCACAAAATCGAGGGAGATCTTCTTCGCGAGGAAGCGCGCGAGTTGTCACGGGGACGCGAGCGGTTTCTTTCAACCATGGCGCACGAGCTCAAGACACCGATCACCAGTATCCGCGGCTACGTTCAGTTGTTGGGTCGCTACCTTGGCCGCGAAGCGCCTGACCTACCACGGTCGCGCCGGGCCGTGGACGGACTCGAGACGCAGATCAATCGGTTTATCGCGCTATCAGAAGATCTTCTCGACGCGGCACGAATCGCCCAGAATTCCGTCAAGTTGCGCCTGACCAAAGTCAACCTGGGAGAACTCGCTCAATTGGTCAGCGACCGCGTCGGTCAGGTCGAGTCATTCAATGACTCCCGCCTGAAAGTTGAAAATGCAAGCGACGTAGTGGGAACCTGGGATCTCGCGCGAGTTGATCAACTGATCGAGATATTGCTTTCAAACGCACTGCGCTACTCGGGTGACAGCGGCGTACTCGTCAAGGTCGAAAGCGATCGTCGTGAAGCGGTTCTCTCGGTATCGGACCAGGGGATCGGGATCGACGCGCGGGATTTGGAACGCATCTTCGAACCGTTCGAACGCGGCCGCATCGCCGCAAGCATAACCCCCGGTTCCGGGCTCGGTCTCTACCGTGCCCGAGAGATCGTGCGGCACCACGCCGGAACCATGGAGATCCAGAGCCGCGTCAACGAAGGGACGACCGTTACCGTGAGGCTGCCGATCGAATATTCGTCAGCTCAGCCCTGACCAAAAGTCTGCGTATCATTCCGCGTCACGTGGCCAATCAGTTCGCTCCCAGGATGGGTTGGGGTAAGTGTAAAAACCTCGACCGCTTTTCCGGCCAAGATCGCCACGATCTACCATCTCGACGAGAAAGTCCGGCGGGTCGTCGTCCGAGTTTCCGCTCATCTCGGCATAGTGACGCTCGATATCCAGCACGACGTCCAACCCGACCCGGTCCATCATCGCGAATGGCCCAAGCTGTGTTTCCATCGAGAGGCACCAAAGCCGATCCACTTCCTCGGGGGTGGCGATGCCCTCGGCCACGACCTTCAAACTCTCGCGCTTGACGGTGTGCCAGATTCGGTTGAAGACGAACCCGGTGCTTTCGGCACGGGCAATGACCGGCACGAGCCCGCAGCGACGCAAGAATGCGGCGACCAGATCGATCAATCGCGGGTCCGTCTGGCCGCACGACATCAACTCGACCCCGGATCGCCGCCATGGGAAATTGTAAAAATGACTGTTCATCAACCGCGTCGAGTTCGATGTCGATTCCAAGAGGTGGCGACTCATGAACGACGAACTGTTCGTCGCGAGGATGGTGTCCGCCGCACACGCATCGGACAGGTCGCTGAACACCTGGCGTTTGAGTTCCATCCGCTCGGGAATGGCCTCCACCACGTACCAGCACCCAGCTACGGCGTCACGCAACGACTGAACGGTCCGAACCCGGTCTCCGAGATGAGCCCCGGCCTCCGGCAACTCGCCCGTCGCGGCAAGGCTCACACCAGCCTGCCTGATCTGCTCCAACGCGTCTCTGAGAGCCCGTTCGTCTCGGTCATAGATTCGAACCTCAACGCCATGTGCGGCGAATTGCAGTGCGATCTTCCACCCCATGGTCCCCGCACCAACAATGGCGACCGGGCGCATCCACACCTCGTCGATATCTGGCACACTCCGCCCCTCTCACGTGTGGGACCTTCGACCTCTGAAGCGATTCTCGCGGCCGCCGCGCCCGTTGTACACTCCCGCGAGGAGGCATTCAGATGAGAGTGATGATCACCGGCGGAAATGGACAGCTTGGACGGGCGTTAGCGCGCACGGCCCAGGTGGAGTACGTCCCGTTCACACACACCGAGCTGGACGTCAGCGACTTCGGATCCGTGCACAAAACCCTCGCCGAAGTACGGCCAGATCTGATTATCCATGCCGGGGCCATGACCGATGTCGACGGTTGCGAGCGCGATCCCCGAGCGGCGTTCGCCGCCAACGCGTTGGGGACCCAGAACGTGGCGGCGGTGGCGGGCGACGCAGGCACGCGGTTACTCTACGTCTCCACCAATTTCGTTTTCGACGGTGAGCAGGACGATCCCTATCTCGAGTTCTCCGAGCCTCGACCCATCAGCGTCTATGGTGCGTCCAAGCTAGCGGGCGAGGCCGCGGTGCGCGCGTTGTGCTCGCGGCACTATGTCGTGCGCACGTCGATGGTCTACGACGAATCAGGACGAAATTTCGTCAATACGATGCTGCATCTGGCCGAAAATCACACGTCACTGCGCGTGGTTGCGGATCAATATGGTAATCCGACCTATGCTGAAGATCTCGCCATTGCCATCTGGAAGCTGATCGATATCCCAGCATTTGGCACCTATCACCTGACCAACAGCGGAGTCGCCAGCTGGCACGATTGGGCGGTTGAGACGTTCCGAGCCGTCGGCAAACAGATCACCGTCGAGGCGATTCCGGCCGCGGAATATCCACGAGCCGCCACGCCGCCACGCAACGGAGCGCTGGCAAATCTGGCCGCCAGCGCACTTGGAATCACCCTTCCAGACTGGCGCGATGCCCTTGGGCGTTGTCTCGACAACCGCGCTGCAGTTCTCGCCGACGGATGACGGCGCGAGTCGACGTCATTATCCCCACCTACAACGGGTGGCCATATCTTGAACGCTGCCTGGCCGCCCTGGACCACCAACACTTCCGGGACTTCAACATCGTTGTGGTCGATGACGCCTCCACCGACGGTACGGCGGAGCTGCTCCGTGACGACCGCCCGGACGTACGGGTACTTGCGTTGCAGCACAACGTCGGACTGGCAACGGCCATCGACCTGGCGCTGCAGATCTCGGAAACCGAGCTCGTGGCATTGCTCAACAACGACACTGAAGCCGAGCCCGCATGGTTGGGAACGTTGGTCGCGGCCATCGATCGTCATCCCGATGCGGGAGCCGTGACGAGCAAGCTCAAGCTACTTGAACGCAAGACGCACTTCCACTCGGCTGGAGATACCTATGGGCGAAACGGGCTGCCAGGAAATCGCGGCGTGTGGCAGGAAGACGTTGGTCAGTTCGAGCGCGAGGAAGAGGTCTTTGGTGCCTGCGCGGGTGCCGCTCTCTATCGTCGTACGACGCTGAACGAAGTGGCCCAAATCGATGGAGACGTGCTCGACCGAGACTTCTTCATGTATTGCGAGGACGTCGATCTGAGCTGGCGTCTGCACCTGATGGGTCATTCGATCATCTATGTGCCAGAGGCAGTGGTTTACCACCAGCTATCTGCCACGGGCGGCGGATCGCTCGCGTCGTACTATGTGGCGCGCAATACCCTGGCCGTGATCGTCAAGGACCTGCCGGGCCCGCTGCTGCGCAAGAACGCCCGACGCATCGTCTGGCAACAGTTGCGCATGCTCCTGGGCACATTGCCACATCTACGAGAGCCGGCCGCCCGTGCGCGCGTGCGCGGCACGTTCGCAGTGCTGCCGATGCTCCCCAGCCTGTTGACCAAACGACGGCGAATACAGCAAAGGAGCCGGGTCGACCCGCAACAGATCGAGCGGCTCCTCATGCCGTAATGCATGATTGGCAATTGTCAGTCTGCTGGCGCGATGGCCTCTCTGGACTTTTCGCCGATGTGTCGATAGCTCGGCAGCAACACCGAGAGCGAGCTCACGAACGAGAAGCAGGTCAGCCCCGAGAACATCAGCGTGAGCGGCGTCCCGATGGCGTCGGCGATGGCGCTGATGGGCAAGACCGTGATCGGGCGGATCGACTGCGACACCATGTAGACACCCATAACGCGCCCATACACGGCCTCATCAGTGTTCATCATGATCAACGTGCTATTGAGCGCCATATAGGAGTCCCCAGCCATCCCGGTCACGAAGAGGAACGGGAGTGCGAGCATAAGCTGGTTTTCATAGACCGCGAACGCGAAGCAGAACAATGCGGCTCCGAAGAGCACCCCGAGCATTAACTGCAGCATCCCCTTGCGTTCGAAACTGGACAGATAGGCGATGAGGAGAGTCCCGGTGAGCGCTCCGACTCCGGCCACGGTCAGCAGGAGTCCCAATCCGGTCGAACCGATGTTGAGCGAACCGAGTGCGATTACCGGCATGAGGCTTGTGTAGGGCATCCCAATGGCCAGCGGAACGAAACCGAGGCTCATAAGAACCAACAGCAGCCGGTGTTGGCGAATGTAACCGAATCCGTCCAGCAGGCTCCCGCGCACGTTGCGACGCGCCCCGACGACCACCCCTGGGTTCTCGACTCGAAAGACAGACCAAAAGACCCAGATGTAGCATGCTGCAAAGACGAAATAGACACCAGAGACACCAATAAATGGGATGGCTATCATCACACCGGCAATCGCGGGCCCGACTACGCGCGTCAGATTCATGCCCGCCGTATTCAGTGCGATTGCGTTGGCGAGCTGATTTCCTCTGCCTACGATCTGCGGGATATACGCCTGACGCGCCGGCATATTAAGGGCAAACGCCGTTCCCTGAATGAATCCAATCACGAACAACCACGTCAGCGTGATCATGTGGGTCGAAACCAGAATCGCGGCGAAGAGCGCGGTAATGCCGAGCACGGCTTGGGTCCAGAGCAGGACGGTTCGCTTGGGAAAGCGATCAGCCATCACTCCGCCAACCGGCGAAAGAAAGATGCGCGGCAGGCCCATGGCGAGCGTGACGAGGCCCAAAGAGAGCGCGTTGCCGGTCAGCTTATAGGCCAGGTAGCCGCGCGCCACCTGCTGCATCTGCATCGCCATCCAGGATCCGAGAAACCCGAACCACAGGGTGCGAAAATCGCGAACCTGGAGCGATTCGAACGTCTGCGCCGCCACCCCGCGCACACGGGCGACCCCGCCTACTGCGCCGCTCGGCCCGTTGTTACCGCCAAAATGCATCGTTCAATCCTCAACCAATCACCACACGACCAAGACCGCCACGCATGGCGCGACGGTCCACTTCCAGGCATATTCGTGAAATGCTAGCTGTCGTTGGGCGGTAAGAGGTTTTCTTCAACGTGGGCGAGCATCGACTCGAACATCGTCAGTTCCTCCGGCGACAAACCGTCGAGCGCGCGCTCCCGGTGTCTCTCCTGGATGTGGTGCAATATTTCGATGGCCTCCGTCGCCTGCTCTGTCAGCCAGACGCGCTGAAGACGCCGGTTGTCGGGATCGCAGCTCCGCCGCACCCAACCCGACTGCTCGAGTCGCTGCACCATCCCGGTCAATGTGGCCGGCTCGATGAGCATGCGCCGCCCGAGCTCCGCCTGAACCAACCCGTCCTCATGCAGCAATCGGTTGATTAGACCAAGCTGCGGAGCAGTCAGCCCGTAGGGCTGGAGCGCTTCGTCCAGCGCCCTTCGCAAGAGACGTGCGACACGCGCCACTCTCGCCGTCGGCGCGAGCGCGACATCGATCGTTTTGGGCTTCAACTCTGCGTTCTGAACCACATCCGTATCCGATGTTAGGATCCTAATATTCGTATCCTAACATCATAGCATATGTTTGGTTTGTGTGAGGAGATGTGATGATAGGGGGAAGGCAGTGACTGATTGAGGCTGTGTTTTCGAGGGACCCGACGAGTCACCCGACCAGATATCGGCTATCCGTCCCCGAGCGCGCTCAAATCCGTTCCCGGCTGGCTGAATTCGCGGATGGAACTCAGCGCCACGACGCCGAGTGGTTTGTCGTCACCGTCAAGCACCAGCAACTCGCCTGAGTTCGACTCCAGCAAGAGCGCCAGTGCAGCGCGCAGGCTCTCTGAACGTCCAATGGTGGGCAGGTCGGTACGACTTGCCTCATCAAGCGGGGACGCTGCCGATTCGACCGGGATCAAGCTCAGCCGGCGCAGGACGTCGGAGCTACCGAGCAACGTACTGACGAACTCGTCGGCCGGGTGCAAGACGATGCGACTCGGCACATCGTGCTGAACCACTTTTCCGTCGCGCATCACGACAATCACGTCCGCCAACCGCACCGCCTCCTCGACGTCGTGCGTGACGAAGAGCATGGTCTGTCCAAGACGTTGATGGATTGAATGCAGCTCCCCTTGAAGCCGATTTCGCGTGATCGCGTCGAGCGCTCCAAAGGGCTCGTCCATCAGCAGCATCGAAGGGTTGGCCGCCAGTGCTCGCGCAAGACCAACGCGTTGTTGTTCGCCGCCCGACAATTGCGCCGGAAAGCGCCGTCGATATGCATTTGGCGGGAGTCCCACCAGTTCCAGCAATTCGTCGATGCGCTCAGAGGTCCGCGTACCGTCCCATCCCAGCAGCTTCGGAACAACCGCCACGTTGTCCTCGACGCGCATATGCGGGAAGAGGCCCGACTGTTGCACGACGTATCCGATGCGGCGCCGCAGCTGGGGAGCGGAGACCGAATCGATCGGAGTTCCATCGATCAAGATTCGGCCGCTCGTCGGGTCGTAGAGCCGGTTGATCAGCTTGAGCAGCGTCGTCTTGCCGCAGCCAGACGGTCCGAGCAGAACGACGAACGTGCCGGGATCAACGTCGAAGCTCACATCGTCGACGGCCGGTCGATCCATCCCCGCGAAGGTGCGAGAGACATGCTCAATGGCGATCGAACTGGCGCTAGTCTTATGCGTTGCCGTATCGATGGCGATCCTCACTTATCAGGCATCGAGCGAGTGGGAACCACTCTGGCGGAACACGGTTTCCAGACTCCAGGAAGTCACTCCGAGGGCAATACCATAGACCGCGTGCGCCGCCAGGGCTTTCACGTGCGAGGATATCGGATAGTCAGTCGGCTTTCCCGCAATCCCCAGAGCCCATAGGAGCAACTCGTCGCTCCCCAGCCAGAGGAGCGCGCCATATGTGGCACCGCTCAGCGGTCCATGTCGCAGCGGGCTCAGCTCGAACGGGAGTCCCCACTGCGCTCCATATACCCAGTGTATCCGGTTTCCAAGCTCCATCGCCCGCTCGTGGGTCAGAGTCACACCGAGACGATCCGCGAGCCGTCGCGCCACGACGGCCGGTGATCCTTCGGCGGCCTCATCCGACGCTGTGTCAGTCGAGCCATCCGAATTCTTTCCAAGCTTCGCGTCGATCCACGTGGCCGCCGCGGGTATGACCGTGCGCTGGCTCGCGTCCATGGCGACGGTGGCTACGGCGCCAGCGATCAACCCGAATCCAATTCGTTGCAGCATACGGGCACCAGAGTCCCTTCGAGTAGTTGAGTGTGAAGTACCTGTCGATCGTTTTCGATCGCGCACGGCCTGTGCCAGTGTCCGGATCATGCTCGGCATCGATAACTCCCCTTGCGCGACGCCAAATTTTGCGGATGGCACGCAGAGTGCGCGACTCACCGGGGAGCGAGCACGTTCGCTCTCATTCGCGAGTTCGGTGGGGCTCTCTGCGCGCGTGAATTACATCCTGCAATGGGATCACTGGCAGCTTTCCGATCCCAATGGAATACCCAAACTGGCGATCGATCATCTGTCGATCACCGGGCTCGCCATCTTGATCGGACTGGGTATCGCCTTTCCGCTCGGACTAATCGCAGCGCGCTTTTCTCGCGTCTATCTGCCGGTGGTGACGGTGGCCGGAGTGATGTACACCATCCCCAGCCTGGCGTTCATGGCGCTCCTCATCCCGTTCACCGGTCTCACCCGCACGACTGTCGTCATTCCGCTCGTGCTGTATGCGCAGGTGGTGCTGATTCGCAATATCGTGGCGGCGATCCGCTCGGTCGATCCCCTTTTGCTCGAAGTCGGACGAGCGATGGGGATGAACGCTATCCAGCTTCAGATGAAGGTGATACTGCCGCTGGCGCTTCCCGTCATCGTGGCGGGGCTGCGCGTCGCGTCGGTCACCACCATCGGGATCGCCACTATTGCGCCGTTGTTCGGCGTGAAGGATCTCGGCTATTTGATCTTTCAGGGCTTCAACACCAGCTACAAGGATCAGGTGTTGGCCGGTGTGATTCTGGTCAGTGTCCTCGCGGTTCTGGCCGACTTGGTTCTGCTCGCCATACAGAAGCTACTCAGTCGGGGACGACGCATCGAAGCGGTCGCTTAGCGCGATTCGCGACCGCAAGGGAGCGCAAGCTTTGCACCTTCTCCACGAGATTTCCCAGTTTCTGCACGATCCGAGCACTGATTTCGGCGGCCAGACCGTCATCTATCTGAAGCTTTGCCTCGTCCCGATTGGGTTGTCGATTGCCCTTGGCGTCCTGTTGGGCGTCCTCGTGGCGCGCCGTCCAGTGGCGGCGTTCGCGGCGACAAACGTCAGCGGTCTGGCCCGCGCCATTCCGACGCTCGCGTTTCTCGCCGTCGCGCTCCCGTATCTCGGGATTGGCTTCACTCCCGCGGTGACCGCGCTCACCGTCATGGGTGTGCCACCGATCCTGCTGAACACCATTGCGGGGATTCGCGGGATCGATCCAGTGGTCGTCGAATCCGCACGCGGAACCGGCATGACGCCATTTCAGGTCTTGACGCGCATCCAGGCGCCACTGGCCATGCCGGTCGCGGCCGCCGGAGTGCGCACTTCAGCTGTCCAGATCGTGGCCACCGCTCCGTTGGCCGCGCTGATTGGAGCGGGCGGCTACGGCGACTGGATCCTGCAGGGAATCTACTTATTGCAGACCGCTCCGCTGGTGGTCGGTTCAATTGCAGTCGCCGTTCTCGCCATGACTGCCGAGTTTGGGCTCGCTGGAGTCGAGCGGCTCGTGACCCCGAGGGGACTGCGAACAATTCAAGGAGAGGAACGTGATGAACCGTCGCACCTGCAGTCCGCGGCCTGAGTGGCCGTCTGCTTGCGAAGACTGCATTCGCGTCTTCGTCGATTTCCGTTGTGAGGAGAGAGCATGACCGTCGTGAACCGCTCGGTAAACCGATTCATTATTGGACCGCTGATACTCATCATGATGCTGCTGTTGGCGAGCTGTGGAGGAGGTGGCGGCAACAACGCCACGACGACCACGAGTTCACTGCCGACGACCAGCGCAGGAGGAACGACCTCGACATCCATCTCAAGCCCGATGAGTTCGCCGTCGAGCAACGCGAGCCCAATGACCTCACCATCGAGCGCCGCGAGTCCGGTCGGCTCGCAGCAGGGGGCCAATCCGTCTGACGTCAAGATCACTATCGGCAGTAAGCTGGACGTTGACGGTCAGCTCAACGCCGAGATGTACGCGCTGCTGCTGCAGGACAAGGGTTACAAGGTCACAACCAAGCTCGGGCTCGGTCAGACACCGGTGCTCGACTCCGCCATCAAGAGCGGCGCCATCGACATGTATCCGGAATTCACCGGTACGGCGCTGTCCCTGCTGAAGATGGACCCGACGCAGGATGCTCAGAAGGCGTACCAAGATGTGAAGGACGCCTATGAGCAGCAGTTCAAACTCACCTGGTTGGGACCCGCCTATCGACTGAACGACAGCTACGCGATTTGCACGTCACAGAAGGTGGCCCAGGAGAAGAACCTGCAGACACTGGACGACGTCGTGCCGATCGCGGACCAACTGACGCTGGCGTCGCAGCAAGACGGCATCGACGCCGCGTTGAACCCGGTTGAGAGCGCCTACAACATCAAGTTCAAGAACGTGGTCAAAATCAGCGAGCAACTCGGATTCGAGGCCGTGACTAAAGGCGACGCGGACCTCAACGTTTGCTACACGACCGACCCCAACATCGTGACGAACAACTTTGTGGTGTTGAAGGACACCAAGAATGTCTTCCCTATTTACAACCCGGCGCCGGTTGTGCGGGATGAACTGCTCCAGAAGGCACCGGAAATCGCCGGCATTCTGAACGCGCTTCAATCCAAACTGACGACCGAGACGATGCTTGATTTGATCAAGCAAGTGAGCGTCGACCACAAGTCGGTGGAGGACGTGGCCAAGGCATTCCTGCAGACCCAGGGGTTGCTGTCGCAGTAGTGGTGAACAGCCCTCTTCCAACGGCCCTCACCACCGGCCCCTCTCCCGAGATCAGGAGAGGGGAGACGAAAACCCTCTCCCGCATCCACTTCGTGAGTACCTGAGGAGAGGGTGGCGAGTTTGCGAGCCGGGTGAGGGCTGACGGCAGTCGACGTTTGTCAGTTTCCGTCAGCCTCTTAGACCCACTGACGACGGACACCCGGCGGAGTGTGAGTTCCGGCCGGGTGTTGGTTTCTCCGATCGCCCTACCCCGGTTGAATCGAAAGATCGACCTGGGGTACCTCGCGATCGGATGTGTCCTCAATCGCGTATGGCTCAGCCGGACTGAATCCGAACTGGTTGGCGATGAAGATGCCGGGCATTTGGCTGCGCGCGGTGTTGTACGACAGCACCGCATCGTTATAGAACTGGCGGGCGAACGCGATGCGATTCTCGGTGGAGGCCAACTCTTCTTGCAGCGAGCGCACATTCTCGCTTGCACGCAGTGCGGGATAGGATTCAGTCACCGCGAAGAGCGAGCGCAGCGACCGAGAGAGCTCTCCCTCTGCTTCGCTGCGCTCTGCAACATTGTTCCCCGCGGCAATCGCCTGAGCGCGAGCATCGGTCACGTTCTGGAGCACGGTCCTCTCGTGCTCAAGATATCCCTTCACGGCGTTCACCAGGTTAGGGATCAGGTCGTGACGGCGCTTGAGCTGCACGTCGATTTGCGACCAGCCGTTCTGCACACGATTGCGGAGCGACACCAGACGATTGTACGTGACCACCATCATGATGATGGCCAACGCGACCAGGCCGACTACGACGAGCGCGACTACTTGAATCATCGGCACCCCCTTGTGTTATGTCGATTTCACACGCTAGCGGACATTGGCTCCCATAGCGGAGAGCTTCTTCAATCGGCGGTTCAACGACGGGTGAAACGGCACGACGATCCCCTGCTTCTCCTCAAAAGTCTCGGAGTCGAGTGCGTCCTGCGCCCGAACTTGCTCCTCAACCGAGCGGCGAATTTCGTCGCGCTCAGCCGACGGCGCATTCGCAGCACTCTCGGCTCCGCGCTTGCTCTTGAGATTGGACAGCTGGAGCTGAAACTGAGCCATGCTCCTCCCTTTGGCCGCTTCGGAACCCACGATGAAGAGGTGCGAAACACCCTGGCTACCCGGAATCAGTCCGCCGGACGCGCTCAGGTATTGAAGCGATCTGGATAACCCATCTGGGTCGCGCGTGAGTTGGACGGCGGTGGCGTCGGCCAGGTAGCAGCGCGTGCGCCAAGTGAACGCCAGCAATGGACCGAGGAGAAAGAGGACGACGAGCAGCAAGACGATGTAGGCGAAGATCATTCCCATGGCGAGCGGCAAGAAGATCATGGCGCGCGTGAGCATGAATATCTTGCGCGGCTTGGAGATCCCCGTTCGATCGAAGTCGAGAAAGGCGTTGATATCGTCCATGCCCGTCGACGTGGATGCGCGCAAGAGCAGCTCGTTCACGAGTTCGACGCGTCCGCTGTCCGCACCGGATGATCCGAACGAGAGCTTGATGAGCTCCCAGACCGCCCGACGGGCGTTGCCGCTCATGGGCACCATCAAAACGGTCATCAACAGTCCGTATGTTTGAAAAACGGCCACGATCTTCATCGCAATGCCGAGATCGCCGTTGCCGGCCGCGCCGATCAGATGCGCCAGGACTCCCTGAGTCTCAGCTCGGTCGAGATCATCGAGCAGGCTGCGCGAGACGACCATAGTTGCGGTCTCGGGCGACGCACCGATCATCCCTGCATTGGCTGCCCTCGAATCGAGCAACATCACTCGCGGTGCGGCAATGCCGTCGGCGATCGCCATCTCCTGCACCACGTTGACCAGTTGCTGTTCTTCGAAGTCGGTGGACCGTGGCTCACGAGCTCCCAGACTAAGGACCACGCCTCCCACGCCGTACCGCATGAAGACGCGGTGCAACCAGCGCCAGAGGAGATACGTGACCACCAGACCGGGTGCGACGAGCTCGACGAGACCGAAGCTGAACCGAATTGGATGCTGAGTGCCCGCTGAAACGTTGTTGATCATCGAGCCATAGGCGTTGAGCGCGCTATGCGAAATTGCCGGGAGCGGCAGGAAGAAGTCCACGACTCCGATGAGTATTGCCAGTTCGAAGACAAACGCCGGCGTCACGATGGCGCTGATGATCATTCCCATCGCTGCGATCGTGAGTCCGCAGAAGAAGGAGAGTCGCCAGGTCGCACGCCTGTTACGCTGTTGCTCATCGAAGAAACTGGCTCGATCGGCAGGACCGGGTATCGACCCAGCCGTAATCGGCAGCGTTGGACCCGAATACATGGCACCATCCAGTTGAGATCGATATCGGGACCGATTGACGTCGCGCGTCAACGTATCTTCAGAGCCGCTGTTGCGCTACCGCAGGCGGCCGTTCACCAGTTTGGATACCCCTCAAGCATATGGATTTCCGGGCGCTTGGCAAGATCCGACAGACCGTCTCGCGAGTTGGACGCGCAATACGGTCGTCCCAGAGTCATGGAATCAACCATGTCGGGATTCTCGCGGGATCCAAATTGACGGTGGTTGCGCGAGGTGATATTCTGAGAGTTGCATATCGAGCCTTGGACCGGGAGTAGTAGGCACGCAGCTCATCCGCCAGAGAGACAGGACCGTCGACTGAGAGTCCCGTTCGGATCGAGTGGCCGAAGTCGCCCGCGAGGTCGGCGATCGAACCAGACATGGCGTAGATCGTCGCGGGAGCGCCCGTTACAGCGTTTGAGAGCGGCCTCGCAGTGATGCGTAGCCGAATCAAGGTGGTACCGCGGTTTCAACCGTCCTTGCAAGAGGGCGGTTTTTTTGTTTCTCCACGCACAGCCCGCGACCGCTCGGCAGACAGGCGAAAGGAAAACGACGTGACGTCAACCAGCACCCCGGGCGAGCTCGCCAAGACCTACAACCCGACCGATATCGAGGGGCCGTGGTACGACCGCTGGTTCGATCAGGGCTACTTCACACCTGAGATTGATCCAGAGCAGGACCCGTTTGTGATCATCATGCCACCGCCAAACGTGACCGGAGAGCTGCATATGGGTCATGCCCTCTTCGTGGCGGTCGAAGACATCCTCTCTCGGTGGCATCGCATGCAAGGACGGCCGACGCTCTGGCTGCCAGGCGCTGACCACGCCGGAATCGCGGGGCAGTGGGTGGTGGAGCGTGAGCTTGCGGCCAAGGGTTTGAGCCGCCACGACCTCGGTCGAGAGCAGTTCATCGATCAAGTCTGGGAGTGGATGGATCGCTATCGCAGCCGCATCCTCAGCCAACTGCGCACGTTGGGTGCGTCCGCGGATTGGACTCGATTCCATTTCACCATGGACCCGACACCGTCGCGCGCGGTGCGCACCGCCTTCAAGAAGCTTTACGACAAGGGCTTGATCTACCGCGGCGAACGGCTCATCAACTGGTGTCCCCGCTGCATGACGGCGCTCTCGGATCTCGAGGTGGAGCACGAGGAGGTTCAATCCTCGATATGGACCCTGCGTTATCCAATTCTCGGGACTGACGACTACATCGAAGTGGCCACCACCCGACCCGAGACGATGCTCGGCGATACTGCCGTGGCAGTGCATCCAGACGACGAACGCTATCAGCACTTGATCGGCCGAAACGCCACGCTCCCGATTCTGGGTCGACAACTTCCGATCGTCGCCGACTCTGCGGTCGATCCCGCGTTTGGAACCGGCGCCGTGAAGGTCACTCCGGCGCATGATCCCAACGACTTCGAAATTGGTCAGCGTCACAGCCTGCCGGCCATCAACATCATGAACCTCGACGGAACGCTCAATGACAACGCTGGTCCGTTTGCCGGTAAGTCGATGCAGGAGGCGCGAACCGGAGTGGTGGCGCGCCTGGATGAAGAGGGTTTCCTCGTCGAGGTGAACGAGCACCCCCATTCGGTCGGTCGCTGTCAGCGCTGCGACACAGTGGTCGAACCGATCATCAGCAAGCAGTGGTTTGTCGAGATGCAGCCGCTGGCCAAACCAGCGATCGAGGTTGCCTACGACGGCACTATCCGCTTCGTGCCGGAGCGCTTCAAAGGGATCTATCTGCATTGGATGGAGACCATTCACGACTGGTGCATCTCGCGACAGCTGTGGTGGGGGCACCGCATTCCGGTCTGGTACTGCGAATGCGGCGAGGTGATCGCCACCGACCAGGAGACAGTCGAGACCTGTCCTAAGTGTGGTGGCTCGAAGCTGACCCAGGATCCGGACGTGCTCGACACCTGGTTCAGCTCGGGCCTATGGCCCTTCAGCACCCTTGGCTGGCCGGATGAGACCGAGGATCTGAGCTATTTCTACCCGGGCACGGTGATGGAGACCGGCTACGACATCCTTTTCTTCTGGGTGGCTCGCATGATCTTCTTCGGCATCGAGTTCATGGGCGAGGTTCCCTACGACGTGGTTTACCTGCACGGAACGGTGCGAGACGAGCAGGGACAGCGCATGAGCAAAACGAAAGGGAACGTTATCGACCCAACCGAACTAACCAAGGACTACGGGAGCGATGCGCTCCGCTTCACGCTGATCACGGCCGGAGCACCGGGCGCCGACATGAAGCTGAGCACGCAGCGAGTCGAATCCAACCGCAATTTCGGCACGAAAATCTGGAACGCGACGCGCTTCGTGCTGCGCTCCATCGAGGGGGCGACGATCGAGCGCAACGCTACCGGCGCGCCACTGCCTCCGACTCAGGCTCACATGAGCGTGGCCGATCGTTGGATCCTCAGCCGACTCGAGCAGTTGACCGCGGACGTGCAAGATCTGCTGATCAACTACCAACTGGGCGAGGCGGGGCGTCGCATCTACGAATTCCTCTGGTCGGAGTACTGCGACTGGTACATCGAGTCGTCAAAGGTGGTGCTCAACGCTGACGACGAGGAGGCCAAGGCCGCCGCACGACAGACGCTCGTCTTTGCCCTTGAGCGTTCGCTGCGTCTGCTCCATCCGTTCATGCCATTCGTCACTGAGGAGTTGTGGCAGCACTTGCCTCATACGGGCGAGAGCATCATGGTCGCGCCATGGCCGGTGCCCGATCGCACACGCATCGACGAAGTTGCCGTGACCGAATACGAGTTCCTGATCGACGCCGTGCGCTCCGTGCGCAACGCGCGCGCCGAATCGAGCGTCGAGGCGTCGATGTGGATCGCCGCCATGATCTACCCCGGCTCGCACGCGCAGACGTTCCGCGAGCTCAGGTCCGTCTTTTCCTTCCTGGCAAGGGTTGGCGAAGACCGCCTCGAGTATCGCGACGCACCGCTGGAGGCCGCCAAGTCGGTCGTGACTCTGGTGGTGGGGGACTCGGTCATCTACTTGCCGCTCGCGGGAATGGTGGACATCGAGGCCGAGCAGCAGCGTCTGCGCAAAGAGATTGAACAGGTCGAGGAAGAGATCGCGCGCATTGGGCAACTGCTTTCGAACGAGCAGTTCGTCAGTCGTGCTCCCGATGACGTCGTCAACAAGCAGCGCGATCGGCTCACGTCTTCGCAAGACCGCCTGTCGCTGCTGCAGGCGCGACTGCACGAGATAGACGAGTGAGTGAAGCGCGGCACAATCACGCTGACCGGTTCAACAATGAACTGGCACTGCCCATCAAATGGTACGAGCGTGACGTCGTCGAGGTTGCTCGCGAACTGCTGGGATGCCTCGTCGTTTCTGAAAAAGATGACGTTCGAGTGGCCGGCCGCATCGTCGAAACTGAGGCATATGACGGTGAAGACGACCCGGCGAGCCACTCCGCCTTTCGGCGCACCGGCGTCGTGCGGGCCATGTGGGGACCGCGCGGCTCACTCTACGTCTACAGAGCCTATGGCATGTACCCCTGCTTCAACGTGGTCGCCGGGCCCGGCTCTCGTCCCTCGGCTGTCCTGATCCGCGCAATCGAAGCACTTGGAGACGGTCACACGATGTCGGCTCGCACCGGCCGAACGCCGGGCATGAAAGTCGCCAGCGGGCCGGGACTTACCGGTCGCGCGCTCGCGATCGACCTGCATGACAACGGCCATCCACTGCAGGAATCACCCATCTGGATTCAAGCAGGAGAGAGAGATTTCGACGTTGTGACAGGCCTACGAATTGGCATCACACGGGGCGTTGACTCGCCATGGCGCTTCGGCATTGCCGGACATCCCTCCCTCTCCAAACCGTTCGCCTGACCAGCCGCGACTCGACATTCGACCCACTTATAGCACTGCTATACTCATGCGGCAGGAGGCTGAAATGCCCATCGCCATGCTGGACGACGCCACCATCGGGAAGATCGCCGCGGGCGAGGTGATCGAACGCCCCGCCTCGGTCGTCAAGGAATTGGTCGAGAACGCGCTCGACGCCCATGCCCGTTCGATCCGCGTGGAGATCGCTGCTGGGGGCAAAGAACTGATCCGGGTGCGCGACGACGGCGACGGCATCGACCCTGACGATCTGTTGCTGGCCGTTGAACGGCACACGACGTCCAAGTTGCGCAGCTTCGACGACTTGAACCAATTAACATCGTTCGGCTTCCGCGGTGAGGCGCTGGCCAGCGTCGCATCCGTCGCAGATCTCGAGATCCTCAGCCGTCCGCCAGGGCATCGGGCCGGGTGGACGCTCAGGTCCGTCTTCGGCCAGAGCCGGAAACCGAGCCGGTCGGCCGCCTCGGCCGGAACGACCATCACTGTGCGCGATCTCTTTGGCAACGTCCCTGCGCGACGCAAGTTTCTCAAGCAGGACGCGACCGAGAGCGGCTACGTTCAACGCGTCGTTTCCGCGTACGCGCTCGCCTTTCCCGAAGTCCGCTTCGAGCTCATTGCCGACGGCAAATTGGTTATCGCGACCGACGGATCGGGAAATCTGCTTGATGCGGCCGTGGGGGTTTTCGGGTCGGACGTAGCCGGTGAGATGATCGACATCGTTCCACCACCGTTGGAGGATTCGGCCGACAGCACGGACGGTCGACCAGTCATTGAGGTCAGTGGCGTCATTGGGCTGCCGAATGTCACACGCGGCAATCGCCAACAGATGATCTTGCTGGTCAACCGCCGCTGGATCGAGCATCGGTCCCTGTCATTTGCCATCGAGCAGAGCTATCACACGTTGATCATGGTTGGCCGCTATCCCATCGCGGTGGTGAACATCTCGGTGCCGTCAGATCGCGTCGACGTCAATGTGCACCCTACCAAACGCGAAGTGCGCTTCAGCGACGAGCGCCTCATCTTTTCCGCGGTGCAACGTGCGGTGCGGGGAACGCTGATGAGCCACACTCCGGCCCAGTCGATTCCGCAGGTGATCGATTCGCCACTATCGGCCGAGAGCGTGCAACGTCGCTTGACGCTGGCAAATCCGGAGCGTGTCAGCCAACCTCAACAGACTCTGATCGAGCAGCGGAACGCACTGGACGATGACGACGAACGGGTGCGTGCGCCCGAAGCAGTTGAGCTCGACGTGCCGATTCTGCGTGTGCTGGGTCAAGTCAGCGGGACCTACATCATCGCCGAAGGTCCAAACGGTATGTATCTGGTCGATCAGCACGCCGCCCACGAGCGCATCCTGCTCGAGCGGCTGCTGAACCAATTCGAACGGAGGGCGCCCGAGTCGCAGCGCATGCTGGAGCCGTTGGTGGTGGAACTGACGCCCGAGCAATCAGGGGCGGCGCAGGACGCGACCGAGGAGTTGCACGCGCTGGGTTTCGAGATCGACTCGTTCGGGGGTGGGTCGATCGCGGTGCGTGCGGTTCCCGCCATCATGGCGCGTCGTGATCCGACCCGAACGTTGCAAACGATCCTCGACGACATGGTTCGTGGAGGCAACGGGCGCTCGAAATTTGAGTCAGTGGCCATGAGTACGGCCTGCCATTCCGCCATTCGAGCGGGTCAGAGCCTCTCGATCGGCGAGATGCGCGAGCTCCTCACCCAGCTTGAAGGCTGCACCGCGCCCCGCGCCTGCGCCCACGGACGGCCCACCGTTCTGCACCTGAGCCAGGACGAACTCGAACGCCAGTTCTCGCGCAGATGACAACCCTCCCAGGCACACAGGTGAGATGCAAAAGAACGGCGCGTCGAATGACGCGCCGCTTTTCATTCATGTGTGCTCGGCTTTGGCGAAACCAGATCGAACGAAGGGACAATCAGTTCTGCGATTGAATCCCGCCGAGGGAGTTCGACGATTCACGCTGCTCGTCGCCCAGCTTGATCCAGCCATGACGTAGCGCGTAGATGACCGCTTGAGTGCGGTCGTTGACCGCCAGCTTGCGCAGAATCGACGTGATGTGGTTCTTGACGGTCTGGTCGCTGATATTCAGCAAGCGGGCGATCTCTTTGTTGCTGTTGCCGTGCGCCACGCTGTCGAGGATCTCCACCTCACGCGGCGTCAGCGGCGAGAAGACCGCGCTCGAAACCTCGTCGACCTGTGCCAGCTCGCGAAACTGATCGAGCACTTTGGAGGCGACGAACGGGCGCGACAGGACGTTCTCGTTGATCAGATACTCGCCGCGTCCCACGCGGCGGATCAGCGAGATGAGGTCCGCCGGGTCGATGTCCTTGGTCGAATACGCGTTGGCACCGGCGCGAATGGCGCTAAAGAGTTGTTCGTCGTCCTCATGCATCGTCAATACGATGACGCCGGCCTGCGGATGCCGTCGCTTGAGAATGCGCGCCACTTCGAGTCCGCTCATGTCCGGGAGATTCAGGTCGAGCAACACCACGTCGGGCACGTGGACGTCCGACAGTCTGATTGCCTCCTGGCCCGAATCCGCCTCGCCCACCACGAGCAGATCAGACTCTTCCTCGAGGCTCCAGCGAATTCCTCGTCGAAAGAGAGGATGATCGTCGATGACGAGGATCTCTATCTGGTTCACGTCCGCCTCCTCGCGCCCGCGTTGCGCCGCCCGTCGCGTCGCTCACGGGATCTGCCCATCGCTCTGGTGTTGACGGGGATCGTCAGTCTGACGTCGGTCCCCGAGCCAGGCTCACTCTGAACGGTAAGTTCCGCGCCGATCACCTCGGCGCGTTCACGCATTCCCACCAAACCAAACCCACTCAAAGCGTCGGTCATGGTCGCGCTTGGTCGAAACCCGACCCCATTGTCCCGTATCCCAACCTCTAATCCAACGTCAGAGGAAAGAATTGATACCCAAGTCCTAGACGCGCGCGAATGTCGGTGCACGTTTTGCAGGGATTCTTGAATGACGCGGAACGCCGTCATCTCTTGATCGGGAGTCAAGTGGGGCAAATTGTCGGCGACCTGTGTGTCGATTTCGCCCGGAAATAGGTGTCGATAGGTTTGAATGTAGTGCTCGGTCGTCGCCGCCAGACCACGTTGGCCAAGCATTGTGGGGCGGAGATCGAAGATGAATCTGCGAATTTCAGTGAGACCCTCACGCATGGCTGACTTCACCCGGTCGATCTCTTCCGAGCTGCTGCGACGTCCGTCGCCGGGGTTGGCGAGCGCTCGACCGACAAATTCGAGCCCGATAATGGCATTGGCCAGAACCTGAGCCGGTCCGTCGTGGATCTCTCTTGCGAGTCGTCGACGCTCGTCCTCCTGGGCCTCGATCGCAACGTGCCGCTCGGCGAGGCGCTGAGCGTCGTCGATGCCTGGAAGCTCTTCGTCGGCTCGGAACTGCTGACGGCTGGTGGTCAGCAGATGCACAAACCCGTTGAGCTGTCGGTATATGGAGGATACTCGCGTGTACGTCACCAAAAGCTCTTGGTCACGAGCGCGCAGCTCCTTGTCCTCGTCATCATCCGGCGGAATGGTACCATCGGGTTGCGCCAGCGAACGTTCGAGACTATGCTCCTCTATCGTTCCCTGTATCGATGCCCGTGTGTTGCCGATGACGGAGAGCATTGAGTTGAGCTGATCGACCGTCGCGCCGAGCCGATCCTCAAGTGATGAGATATCGTCGTAAATACCCGCAACGATCTCGTCGAGTTCCTCAGGCCCCATGCCTGACAATGTGTGCTCCTATCAGCTGTGGTCTCTTGTGGCTTTCTCGTTTCGGTCGAATGCAGATGACGAGAAAACTGTGAAGCGGAGCAAAATCAGGTGAACCCCGCTTCAGTATAGCACGACACTACTTTACCAGATTACCTATGTGTACGTATACCCCTCGGACTGCGAACATACGGAGGGTTTCATGCAAGACATCGCGCTGATCACGATAGGACAATCGCCGCGAGAAGATATTGTCGCCTCAATGTTCGGTACCGACTCGCCGGATGGTCTCATCGAACGAGGTGCGCTCGACACGTTATCCGACTCCGAGATTGACGCTCTCGCGCCACGCCCGGGAGAGCATCCGCTGGTCAGTCGACTGCGAACCGGCCGTGAGGTGGTCATCGCGAAAGAGCGCCTCATACCCCAAATGCAGACGGCGGTCGACACGGTTGTCGCACAGGGAGCGACACTGATCGTCATTCTATGCACCGGCGAATTCACCCAGCTCAACATCCCGGTCCCGGCCGTCTATCCGGATCGCGTGCTCGGACACGTAGTGGAGGCGGTCCTGCCAAAAGGCACTGTCGGAGTGATGCTCCCTCACCCTGGTCAGATGGAAACTATGTGCCGCAAGTGGCGAACGGATACGCGTACGTTCGATGGCATCGCGGTTTCACCGTACACGTCGTCGAGCGAATTGGCCGTCCATGCGCGGTCGCTGAAAGAGCGAGGCGCGGACCTTATCGTTCTTGATTGCATGGGGTTCGATCAGGCAATGAAGCGAACGGTCGCGCAGGCTAGCGGCCTTCCGGTGATCCTCGCCAATCGGATCGTGGGTCGGGTCGTCCAGGAGTTAACGTCGGCAGACGATTGACGCTACGGCTCGCTCGACCCGAGCTTGGAGATGATTTCGCCCTTCGGCGTTCGGTCGTAACGACGGCGCAGATCGTTCAAGCGGACGCGCAGGATGTCGCGCACCATCAGGAGGCTGTCGGTGCCCGGGCGGACCTTGCTCCCAGCCACATGCGTCCACGTGACGGGGAGCTGACAGAGACGATACCCCTGACGTTGAGCCAGGAAGAGGAGCTCGACATCGAATCCCGTCACGAGGGGGCCCTCGACCACCGAATATGCGTCACGATACAGGAGCGCCCGCGAAAAGAGGTCGCGTGCCACCTCGGATCGAAAACCCTTGAAGCCACATTGCGTATCGCTGATCCCGCGCACGGCAAGCATTTGAACGAGGTAGTTGAACAGGCGACCCATCATGTGTCGGTAGACGGGCTCCCCAAGCCTTCGTGCTTCCTTGCCTTCACGCGTCCCGATGACGACGTCCCAATCATCCGAGAGCAGCCTGAGCGCTTCGTCGACGTAGTGCACCGGGGTGGAGAGGTCGGCGTCGGTAAAGACGACCACCCGGCCACGAGAAGCGTCGACCCCGGCTCGCACCGCCGCCGCTTTACCGTGGTGCTGCAGCTCGAGCAGGCGCACCGCGGAACAGTCGGCCGCCTGGCGTCCGATTGTGGCCGTCTCGTCTTCGCTGCCATCGTCCGCGATGATCAGCTCCCACGTGTAATCGCACGTGCTTAGATGGCCCAGCACCGAGGTGAGCGTATGCGGCAAGCGCGACTCTTCGTTGAAACACGGAATTATAAGTGTGAGGTCAACGTCTGAAGCAGGTGATCCCTGAACATCGAGCGCTTCTGGGGGGAAGTCCAACCACTGTGCCTTCCAAATCGCACCTTGGACCGCTCTTCACGATCGTTTCCGTGCCAGGATTGTATCAATTCATCTGGCACCGAAACGTTGGTCCGCCGAAGTTTGGATTGAATCGTGGCAATGCGCTCTAAGCTCCAATGGACCATCACAACGGATGACTCGCGACTTGGATCAAATTCACGGTCGGGACACCCATTTATTCTCTCTTTGTATCGAGCATGTTCGGGCCGACGTGGGCCAGCTCCTGCGGTGCGCAGGACAACGCATCGGCACCCTGAAGACTGTGGCAACAGCGGCTGGCACACATCCGTGTCGGCAGTTGATACGTTGCAATAATTCGCCGTCCGACTGGCCGAAAATGGAGCAACATTAAGGTGCGTTCAATGTGGGTGCAACTTGAGTCCGGACGCCGTACAATAGGAACTTACGATCGTATGTTCGCATTTGAAATCGGACGAAGTATGAGGCGGCATGGCTAACGACAAGATCATTATCCGCGGCGCGCGCGAGCATAACCTGAAGGACATCGACGTCGAGATTCCGCGCGACCAACTGGTGATCATCACGGGTCTTTCGGGGTCCGGCAAGTCAAGCTTGGCCTTCGACACGATTTACGCCGAAGGTCAGCGCCGCTATGTCGAGTCCCTCTCCGCCTATGCCCGTCAGTTTCTCGGGTTGATGGAAAAGCCGGACGTCGATCAGATCGAGGGACTCTCCCCAGCCATCTCAATCGATCAGAAGAGCGCCAGTCGCAACCCGCGATCGACGGTCGGCACCGTGACTGAGATATACGACCACTTGCGCTTGCTCTACGCGCGAGTCGGTCATGCGCACTGTCCACAGTGCGGTCGCCCCATCGAGCAGCAGTCGGTGCAGCAGATGGCCGAGATCATCCAGGGCTTGCCCGACGGCACCCGACTCATGATCCTCGGGGCGCTCATCAAAGATCGCAAAGGCGAGCACCAATCGGTGCTGGACGAGATTCGACGCGCTGGATTCTCGCGAGTGCGTGTTGACGGCGAAATCCACGACATTGAAGACTCGATAAAGATGGCGCGTTACAAGCAACACACGGTCGAGGCCGTGGTTGACCGAATCGTCATCCACCATGACGGCGCGGAAGAGACACACGCCAATCGCATCCGACTCATCGATTCGCTGGAGACGGCCCTGAAGCTTGGTCATGGTGTGGCGACCGCCGCCATCATCGATGGCGAAGAAATGATCTTCTCCGAGAATTATGCGTGCGCGCACTGCGGCATTAGCTTTAGCGAACTCGAGCCACGCAGCTTCTCCTTTAACAGCCCTCACGGTGCCTGCCCTGAGTGCGACGGGCTCGGCATGCGCATGGAGCTCGACCCCGATCTGCTGATACCCGACCGGGATCTCTCCCTGGCGCAGGGCGCCATCGCGCCATGGTCAAAAGCGGGACGTGACAGCACTGCCTGGTATGACGCGCTTCTGGTCGCCCTTTCAAAGAAGCTCGAATTCCCGGTCGACGTTCCGGTTCGCGAACTGCCGAACGACGTCATCGACTACGTGCTGAATGGCGGTTCGAAGCGGGGCAAGGATAAGGTGCGCGTCGAATATCGATCGCGTCAGGGACGCGTGCGCTCGTACGAGGTTTCGTATGAGGGCGTGATGCCGAATCTGCGCCGTCGCTATGAAAGCACCTCGTCCGACTACGTGCGCAACGAGATCGAGCAATACATGGCGGAACGACCGTGCCCGGTCTGTGGCGGAGCACGGCTCAAGCCGGAAAGCCGCGCCGTGACAGTCGGTGGACGCTCGATCGTCGACGTCACCAATCGGTCCATCTCGGAGACGCTCGAATTCGCGCTGGCACTTTCCAATGAGGAACCGAGCGACGCACTGCTGACCGAGCGTGAATTCCTGATCGCGCGACAGATTCTGAAAGAAGTTCGCGAGCGACTGAGCTTCTTGGTCGACGTGGGTCTTGACTACCTGACGCTCGATCGCGGCGCCGCAACACTTTCCGGCGGAGAGGCGCAGCGCATTCGACTGGCGACACAGATCGGCAGCCGTCTCATGGGTGTCCTGTACATCCTCGACGAGCCCAGCATCGGCCTGCATCACCGCGACAACGAGCGCCTCATCCGCACGCTGGTGCGTCTGCGCGACCTCGGGAACACCCTCATCGTGGTGGAACATGACGAGGAGACCATGCGAGCGGCGGACTGGCTGATCGACATCGGCCCAGGAGCCGGCGAGCATGGCGGATACGTCGTGGCCGAAGGGACCATCAGCCAGGTCGAGCAGGTCCAGGAGTCGATCACTGGTCAATATCTCAATGGGACGCGACAGATCGTTGCTCCGGGCGAGCGGCGTCGTGGCAATGGCAACCATCTGGTCATCCGCGGCGCAAGAGAGAACAACCTCAAGAACATCGACGTCGACATACCGCTTGGCACGTTCATCTGTGTGACCGGCGTCTCGGGCTCCGGCAAGAGCTCGTTGGTGACCGACACCCTCCACCCGCGGCTCGCGCAGATTCTGCATCGGGCGAAGTCGCGCGCGGGACGGCACGCCGGGATCGACGGGATTGAGCATTTGGACAAGGTCATCGAGATCGATCAAAGCCCGATCGGTCGCACGCCGCGTTCGAACCCAGCCACCTACACCGGAGCGTTCACGCCGATCCGTGAGCTGTTCGCCTCGATGCCGGAAGCGCGTGCCCGCGGATACAAACCAGGCCGATTCTCCTTCAACGTCAAGGGCGGCCGGTGCGAAGCGTGTCAGGGCGAGGGCATCATCGCCATCGAGATGCAGTTCCTGCCCGACGTCTATGTGCCGTGCGAGGTGTGTCACGGCAAGCGCTACAACCGTGAAGCGCTTGAGATTCACTATCGCGGCAAGAGCATCTCGGAAGTCCTCGACATGACGGTTGAAGAAGCGTTGGAGTTCTTCGAGAACATCCCCTCCATTCGCAACAAGATGCAGACGCTGTACGACGTTGGTCTCGGTTACATTCACCTTGGCCAGCCCGCAACAACCCTCTCAGGCGGTGAGGCGCAGCGCATCAAGCTCAGCGCGGAATTGAGCCGCAGGGCTACCGGAAAAACCCTCTACATCCTCGACGAACCGACGACCGGACTGCATTTCGCCGACATCGAGCGGCTCCTCGGCGTGCTACAACGATTGACGGACGCGGGCAACACCGTGCTCGTCATCGAACACAACCTGGACGTGATCAAGTCGGCCGACTGGCTCATCGATCTGGGGCCGGAGGGTGGCGATGCGGGCGGGCGCATTATCGCGACGGGCACGCCGGAGCAGGTCGCCAACGTGGACGACTCGTATACCGGACAGGCGTTACGCCCGGTCTTGCGCGAAATGGCGGTCGCGGCGGATTGACGATTGCCGCTGGATGGCTTGCCGCCTTACCGGTCTGACGTTACGCTTGGGTCAACTTAGCCGCGACGATGCGGAGGATTCTTGGCCAACGTCGACACCATCATCGCAAGCCGAACTGACGCGGCGACGCTCGATCTGCAGCGTCCGGGCGCGGTCCTGCTCGTCTCCTGCTACGAGCTGGGCCATCAACCGCTCAACCTCGCCTTCCCCAACGCCTATCTGCGCGAATCGGGCTACTCTCCGCGTGTCGTCGACACATCTGTCGATGCGCTGACCGACCAGGACATGCTGGACGCCCGTCTGATCGCCTTCTCAGTTCCGATGCATACCGCACTGCGGCTGGGCACGCAACTGGCCGAACGCGCGCGTCGAGTCAATCCCGAGGTGCTCATCTGTTTCTACGGCCTGTATGCGTGGCTGAATGCCGATTACCTATTGAAAGGGCATGCCGACTTCGTCATCGGCGGCGAATTTGAACAGCCGCTCGTCGATTTATGTCGTGCCGTTGAGCAGGGAATCTGGAGCAAACCGATCATCGGCGTGAGCGGGCGTGAATTCCGCGCCGCTCCTTCCATCCAACGCACGTCGTTTCCGTTGCCGCTGCGTGAAACCCTTCCGGAATTGCAGAGCTACGCGCATCTGCTGCGAGACGGGCAAGCCATTCGCGCTGGGTACACCGAGACGACGCGAGGCTGCCACCACACCTGTCTGCATTGCCCGGTCGTTCCCGTCTATCACGGGCGATTCTTCGCCATTCCGCGTGAAGTGGTCATGGCCGACATCCGACAACAGGTTCTGCAGGGAGCCGGACACATCACCTTTGGTGATCCGGATTTCCTCAACGGTCCAACGCATTCGTTGCGCATTTGCCGTGAGCTCCACGCCGAATTCCCGCACGTCACGTTCGACATGACCACGCGTATCGAACACATTCTGGAGCACCGTGACCTGATGCCCGAGTTCGGCCAGCTTGGTTGCGTCTTCGCGGTCTCCGCGGTTGAGTCCGTCAGCGAGACGATCCTCGAACGCATCGACAAGGGGCATACCAAGCAGGACATAGTCGAGGCGCTGAAGGTTCTGGACGCCGCCGGGATCGCCATGCGACCATCCCTCCTTCCATTTACGCCCTGGACAACGCTGGATGACTACCTCGAACTCCTGACATTCATCCAGGAGTACGACCTGATCGAGAACGTCGATCCGGTGCATCTTTCGATTCGCCTGCTCGTACCGCCAGGCTCGGCGCTGCTGGAGCGCGCGGAGACGGTCGATTGGCTCGGTGAACTGGACGAAGCCGGCTTCACCTATCGCTGGGCCAATCCTGACCCTCGGCTGGACGAGCTCCAACTCGCGGTGGCGCGAACCGTCGAGGCGGCCGACCGCGACGACTTGGAGCCGCGCGAGACGTTCGAACGCATCAAAGAACTCGCCTGGGGCATGGCTGGCTTGACCTCTCCCGCGATCAGTTCCGTTCCGCAAGGGACCTGGCGACGACCACCGCGCCTCACCGAATCATGGTTCTGCTGAGCAGAGCCGACCGCCGACCAGTTTGGTTCGGCAGACTGAAATCCTGACGGTGCCCAGGGTGAACGCGAACGACGAAGATACACAGTGAGTTGCAATCGACGCTGTCGAGTTCGGCGCCCAAAACCCAGTCCCTTCAGTGGACTTCGTCTAGACTAGCCCAGGATCTTTAGTCGTGGGCGTTCGCCGACCATTTGGCGACATACAGATTCAAATACTGTCCAGCCCTCGGACCCACCCTCAGCGAATCAATACGACCCGCGCCACAGCCACAACCCCTGCTCAACGTCCCATTTAAATCGTCGCGTTGTTGCAGAACGCGGCGATTGCTATGATTTTCTGGCAAACGAGGGCGATCGGGATATCATACATTTGCGGACAGAGGCCCAGCTTGGACGACGCCGAACCTGCTCAATTCAACAACGGTCACGTGCACCTCAATGGTCACCACCCTGTTCTCGTTCTGAACCACAACTATGAGCCGCTCAACGTGTGCAATATTCGACGGGCGATCATTCTGGTGATTACCGGCAAGGCTGAAATCCTTGAAGCCTATGAGGTCGGCGTTCCAACCGCGCGGCAGCGCTTCGATGCGCCCTCGGTGATCCGCCTGGCCTACATGATTCGCCGGCCACATCCGCGCGTGAAGCTGTGTCGTCGCGAGATCTTCATCCGCGACAATTTCACCTGCCAGTATTGCGGCGAGCGTACGCGCGATCTCACGATCGACCACATCATCCCCCGCTCCAGAGGTGGGGTGCATTCCTGGGAGAACCTCGTCAGCGCGTGCCGCTCCTGCAACCACCGCAAAGGCGGCAAGACGCTCGTGGAAGCCCGGCTGCGCCTGCGGACCGATCCGGCCGAGCCACGAGCCGGGCGCTATTACTCGATTCAACGTGCGATAAACTCAAGCGTTGATGAGGCCTGGTTGAAATTCATTCCTGGTTTCGAGTCACTCCACAGCGGGCTCAGTTAGCACTTCGGCGGCCGGTGCGGTCGCCCCTACCAGGCGCGTCGTTGCACGTGCCCTGTCGTTTGCGCGTTGCCGAGATTCGAGCGAAAAGGAGACCGCTATGTTGGATATACGACTGATTCGCGAGCAACCTGACCTGGTACGAGCGGGGATGGCACGTTTGCACGCCGACGCCCCGATCGACGACATCCTGGCCCTCGACGGTCAGCGACGCGACCTTTTGAGCGAGGTCGAGGAACTCAAGGCGACACGCAACGCGGGTTCGAAGGAGATTAGCCGCCTGAAGGCCGGTGCGGAACGTGATGAACGCATCGCCGCCATGCGCGACCTTGGTGACGAGATTCAGCGTCTCGACTCAAAAGTTACGGAGGTCGACGAGCAACTCAACACACTCTTGCTCGAAGTTCCGAATCTTCCCGATCCTGGCGTGCCGGACGGGGAGGATGAGTCGGGCAATGTGGTCACGCGCACCTGGGGCACACCGAAAGCGTTCGATTTCCCGGTTCGGCCGCACTGGGACGTCGCGGAGCAGATGCGGCTGATCGACTTCGCACGCGGCGTGAAAGTCTCGGGATCACGCTTCTATTTCCTGCGAGGCGATATGGCGCGGCTGCAGCGAGCCCTCATCACGTGGATGGTCGATACGCACGTCAAGAAGCACGGCTATTTTGAGGTCTATCCGCCATACCTCGTGCGTCGCGATTCGATGGTCGGGACCGGCAACCTACCCAAGTTCGCGGACGCGCTCTATCGCGACGATCAGTCCGATCTGTGGCTCATCCCCACCGCCGAGGTATCGGTGACCAATCTGTACCGTGACGAGATCATCGATCCAGGGAAGCTGCCGATCTATCGTGTGGCCCACTCCGCCTGCTTCCGCCGTGAACAGACATCGGCCGGGCGCGACGTACGCGGTATCAAACGGGTGCATCAGTTCGAGAAGGTCGAGATGGTCAAGTTTGTCGACCCCGAAACGTCCGACGACGAGTTGCTCCGACTCTCGTCCGATGCGGAGGACCTGCTGCAGATGCTCGACATCCCCTACCGCGTCGTCGAGATCTGCACGGGCGAACTCTCGTTCGTGGCCGCTCGCAAAATCGATCTGGAGCTCTGGGCTCCTGGTTCGGAAGAGTGGCTCGAGGTGTCGTCATGCTCGAACTTCCGCGACTTCCAGGCGCGTCGTGCCAACATCCGCTATCGACCGTCAGAGGGCGCGCGACCGCAGTTCCCGCACACGTTGAACGGGTCGGGCCTGGCGCTGCCACGGACGCTGATTGCGATCATGGAGACCTACCAGCAAGAGGATGGCACCATCGTCATTCCAGAGGTATTGCGCGGCTATATGGGCGGCCAGGAGACGATCGGACTGCAGCCGGAGTAGGCGACATTCGCCGCTCGAGTTGCTGTTCAAAACATCAGCACGGGCGGCGCGTTCGTTCAAGCGGCGCCCGACTAGAGCATTCTTCATAGGGATTGCCCAGAGAGTGCGTAGTGGCAGTGGTGGAACCAGCCAGCAGCGTCTGCGCGGGTGATGGTGTTCAGGGCCGTAGCAATCGCCTCCTCCAACGCGTCCTGGGTGCGGGCCTCCGCTTGGCGTAACCAGCTTTTGAGCTTGCTGAAGGCCTGTTCAATCGGGTTGAAGTCGGGCGAATACGGTGGCAGGAAGAGCAACTGACAGCCCGCCGCCTCGATCTGCTGCCGGATGTCGGCCCGTTTATGGACACTCAGGTTATCGAGGATCACAATCTGGCCGGGCCGGGCCGGAGCTGGGGCACCAGCACCTGACGGACATAGGCGGCGAAGGCATCGCTGTCCATGGCCCCCTCCACCACCATCGGCGCCTGGATGCCCGTAGGCGTGAGCGCGGCCACCAGCGTGGTGTTGTGGCGATAATTTCGTGGCGCCGAGCCCGGGGCCCGCTGGCCCTTGGGCGCACGCCCATAGCGGGGCGTCAGCGTCGTATTGGCACTCGACTCATCCACGAAGACGAACTGCGCCGGATTGTGCCGGCGGATGGTCTCCCGCCAGGCTATCCGGGCTTCCTCATCCCGCTCGGCGGCCACCACCGCTTTTTTCCCCAGGTCCAGCCGAGGCGTTTGATGGCCCGGTACATGGTCGTCGCACTGACGCGGATGCCGGTTGTCTCGGCCCACACATCACAGTGCCGCTCGAGCGTGGCGCTGTCCTGCGCGTGGAGTTGCGCCAGCAACTGGCTTTCCTGCTCCACGGGAATGTGCCGCCGATGCCCGGGCGGACGTCGTGGCGTCAACTCACCCGTCTGCGCTGCTTGTCGGAGATAGCGGCCAATCGATCGCCGGGAGACCCCGAACAGGCGCGCCACCTCCGCGACACTGCGTCCGTTCTGAACCGCCGCGACGGCCCGCTCCCGCAAGTCCACTGAGTAGGCCCGCACGCTGATCACCTCCCGCATCCCCCTTCACTCAGTGTGACTGCTGGGCAACGTCTCCGCAAGATGCTCTAAGGCTTGAGACTACGTACGATGCGAATCAACCTCGTCACGCCAGTCCCGAAACGATGACGCCCAACTCGGCTCGTCCTTCAACCGATCCCAAACCTCGGTGACCTTGCCTTTCCACAGTCCCATACGCTCCAATCCCGGTTGCCCGAGCACCATAAGCGTGGTACGCGGAAACGTGAAGCGCTTTTCAGCGAGGCGGCTCTTTACGAAGTCCACCACCTGTATATAGGTATCGAGCGCCGTCTCAGCCTCCCCTCTTGAAGGCTCATAGCCCCCATGGACCACCCGACCACGAATTTTCATTAGATTTGCCGCAAACGAGGCCATCGGACCTTTGTCCGTGTTCCAATTGCCACCAAGATTAGGAGCGAAGTCGCGGCGGACCCGCTTCGCGAGCCCATCGTCAAATAGCTTCGCAACCTCACTAGCGGTAGCGCCGGACTCCCACAACATGTACAGCAAGACCCCATCGAGGAAAATTTCAGCCGCCAGGTGAGCATGCATCACCGCATCGCCATAGTCACCCGCCCGATACAGGAGACGCCGCGCCTCGTCGCTTTGCTCTTGGGCCAACAAGAACGGATCGGCTTGCGACTGCCGCATCAGAACCTCATGCAATCGATTCAGCTCTTCATCGCTGATTGGGTCACGCGGAATGTTGTCAGGGAAATTGGCATGTAACATGAACCAGCCGGTGACTCCTTGAAATCGGTCATAGAGGTTCGACACCGAGTACGGAATGATTAACGGAAGACGTTCGACGGAAACACGAGAGATTCGCTCGTGAGTCGTTGACCGGAACGCACGACAAAGTTGCTGAAGTTGAACTAAACAACGGTCAAACGCCGCTGACAGTGCGTTCTCATTCTCACCACCTATCATCAAGGTCGTGGATTCGACGACCGTTCGATAGCTTTCGAGATCGGGTCCCACGGCGTCGTGTTCGCCCTGCCCCGTGATCTGTTCAACGACCTTGAACAGGGCATCGCTGAACGGCAGTCGAAGTGAGCTTGTGACCTGCCAGAACTGTAAATGGACAAAGCTACGCCCCTCCGGGAAACTGATCGGTTTCGAGTTGGGCGACATTGAGAGAGTAACTCCGTCAAGTTCCGGAACACGCTCATCCAGCCAGAACGTGAACTCCGCAAGTTGAGGCATGGCGATGGGTTCGGGCATTTCGATGATGAACACGATTTTTCTGAGGGACGAACTTCGGTCCACACTTCGCCTCCTACTGCACGTACGGACACATGACATCTTATGTCGAATCGCGTTGACCTAGGGTATCCCGAAGGGTACAATCTAGTTCGCATTTGAGACAGAAATGATCCGCTTAGGTCCGCTGTCTCAGACGTTCGAAGAGGATTTCGAGCGAGGAGTTTCGCGGCAGAATCCGGAGCGGGACGCGGAAAACACGGGCCACACGCGGAGAGGTGGCCGAGCGGCTTAAGGCGGCTGTCTTGAAAACAGTTGACCGAAAGGTCCGGGGGTTCGAATCCCTCCCTCTCCGCCACAACTGAACGCTGGGAAGGTGCCAGAGTGGTCGAATGGGGCCGCCTGCTAAGCGGTTGAGGGCGGTAAAAGTCCTCCGAGGGTTCGAATCCCTCCCTTCCCGCCGATGAAACGGCTCTCGGTCTCCACCGAGGGCCACTTTTGTTGCCGCCAGATCGTGCGATTCTTCTGCAACGTTGGCGTTCTTGGATCGCTTCACCAATGCATACATGCGAAATGATGACCAAAGTCATAGGGTCACTTTTTTGTGGCGCGGTAGCATGTGAATCAGCATCGACGCACGTAGTCGCTTCGCATCGACCGCGGTCCTGGCCGCGTGTCGATTGGCCGTCATCGCTGAAAGCATCGGACGGTATCTCGTGGGGACGTCCGCCGCACCACAATCGACTCCCGAGACGATCTCGTGGCTCAACCAGGCCATCGTAATCACCGATGCCGGCGGTCGCATTCGAAGCTGGAGCGATGCCGCGGTCTGTCTGCTTGGCTGGACCGCCGACGAAGCTATCGAACAGCGGCTCACTACGCTGTTGGACCGAGCCGACCTCTCTCCTTCTCATCCTTCACTTGCCGGTCTCCTGCAGTCTGATTCCACGCTGCCCACTCGCGTGTCGCTCAGGCGCCGGGACGATTCCACTGTCTTTGCATGCGTTACAATCGCGCCGATTCCCACAATGGACGGGATGTCCACCGGGCGAGTCGTGTCTATCAGCGACGCGTCCGAATTTGACCGCGTCGCCTCCCAGCTTCGACACATACAGGACCGCTACATCTCGCTGGTCGAATCACTCCCGGCCGCGACCTACACTCTGAGCGTCGATGGCGACCCCTCAACCGCGAGCTACATGAGCCCTCAGATCGAAGCCATCACTGGGTATCCGAGCGACCATTGGCTTCGGGACGCGGGTTTCGGATTCTCGATCATCCATCCCGACGACGTCGCCGATGTGGCGAGCGTCTTCGCGGCGCACGGCGAGACGCGCGAACCTTTCAGCCTCGAGTATCGCTACGTTCGGCCAGACGGAAGCAGCATTTGGGTACGCAACGACGCCGCGTTTCACGACGGTGAGCGACGCTTCTGGCAAGGTTTCATCGTCGATATCACCAAGCAGAAAGTAACCGAAGAAACGCTGCGCCGCAGTGAATCGGAGTTTCGCAGCGCGTTCGTCGATGCCGCGATGCCAATGGCGATCACCGATCAAGATGGCACCGTCATCCGTGTCAACCAGCCATTCTGCGATATGGTCGGTTACCGCGAACAGGAACTTCTGGGGAGCAACATCACGGCACTGACGCACCCGGATGACCTCGACGACTCGGTCCACCAGCGCGGCACTGTGGTCGAAGGGACCGTTGTGGCCGCACGATATCCGCGTCGCTACCTGCGCAAGGACGGCAAGCTCGTGTGGGGAATGGTCAGCCTCTCGGCCGCCCGATTGTCAGGTGATCCCAAGGTCTACGTCCTCGGACAGATCCAGGACATTACCGAACAGAAGCTTGCGGAAGAGCAGGTTCGACGGATAAGCGACCGCTACCAGCAATTCGTCGACAACGCCAATGACGTCATCGTGTCGTATGACGTCGAGGGCCGATTCAATTTCGTCAACAGGCGGTTCGTGGAATTGAGCGGTTACAGCGAGGAAGAGGCGTACTCACTTCGCGTTGCCGATATTCTCCACCCGGACGACCGCGAGCGCGTCCTCAATTTGTTGCAGCAACGGGTTTCCGGAGCACATGTGCCGCGCAATTACATGTTGAGAGTCCTCACGAAAGACGGCAGAACGCTCCACCTGGACGCCAACGTCGGGCTTATTGTCGACGAGGATGGGAAAGTCACTCGAATCCACGCTTTCTTGCGCGACGTTACCGACCGGGCCATCGCCGAGGAGGCGTTGCGGCAGAGTGAGACCCGATTCAGGCGGCTCGTTGAGCGCTCCACCGACGCCGTGTCAATCCTGGACTACCACGGCGTCACCTCCTATCAGAGTCCGTCATCGGAAGCAATTCTCGGATATGCGGCGAGCGAATTGGTCGGTCATCCGTTGGTGTCATTTGTTCATTCCGCCGACAAAGAAGTGGTGGTCGGGGCACTCGAGGAACTGACGAAATCTCCGTCCGGCATGGTTGAGCTGGGATATCGCATTCATGATCGAACCGGTCAGGTTCGCTGGATCGAAAGCACATTCCGCAATCGGCTGGACGATCCGTCCGTCGCGGGGATCGTGGTCAACTCGAGAAACAACACCGATCGACATCGTGTGGACCATGCGCTCTCGGTCCAGAACAACGTGCTTCGGCTCCTGATCGAAGGGCGCCCTCTCTCCGATATCCTATCGGCCGTCTGCGCGGCGGTTGCATCGCAGATTGACGGCGCGGCAGCCTGTGTCCTGTTGGCCGACTCGGAGATCAATTGTGAATCGAGCCATTCGACGTCGAACAACGATGAAGCGGCTCGGATCCTGCTTGAGCACGGCGTCACGCTCGAGCGAATTGCGAACCTCTCGCAGGAAACCGGCGAGCGATCTCGCCAGATTGTCCAACTCCCGCTGCGACGACGAACCGATGAGCGGTTCAGATACCGCCACAGCTGGTCGATTCCAATCATGAGCGCCGGATCGTGCGAACTCTGGGGAGCGTTGGCGATTCTGCTTGATCTCCGGCGCACTCCTGAACCAGGAGAAGCGCAGATCCTTGCCGAGGCCATGAGTCTCGCGCATCTCGCCATCTACCGCCACCGTACCGACCAGGAGCGCCGCGAGAACGAACGCCTGCTTCGCCTGGTACTCGACACCCTGCCCGTAGGGGTTCAGGTCGCCAACGCCGAGGGCCATATCACGATGAAGAACTCGGCCGACATCGGGCTGAGGGCTGCTTTGAGCCCAGTACGGCTTCCCCGCATCCGTCAAGAGGATGCCACGTCAGTCTCCGACCTCCCTTCTCCCGAGCAAGGATGGGGAATGGAGAACGCGATCAAATTCGGCGAAGCCACGATCAACCGTGAGATCGAGATACCACGAGACGACGGCCAGCCAACAACGATCCTTCACTCCGCCGTGCCCATTCGCCGGCCAGACGGACGCATCGCCGGCGCGGTGGTGGTCAACCACGACATCAGCGACCGCAAAGCCCTCGAACAGCGCATCATCGATCAGGCCTTGCACGACGCATTGACCGGATTGGCTAATCGCAAACTGCTGCTGGATCGACTCGGACATGCGCTCGATCGCTCGGTTCGCAATCGCAACCGGCTGGCGGTGATCTTCTTCGACCTGGACAATCTGAAAGTCATCAACGACTCGCTCGGGCACGATCAGGGAGACGCGCTGATCATCGAAGTCGGCCGCCGAATCAATGAAGGGTTGCGCAAGTGTGACACGGTTGCACGGCTCGGCGGCGACGAGTTCGTGGTCCTCGTCGAAGACGTGGGCGACGTCGCCGGAGCATTGCGCGTGGTCAAGAAGATCGAAGCACTGCTCGACGAGCCTATCGTGCTGGCTGGACGAAGCCTGCTCGTTACCGCGTCCATCGGGGTTGCTCTCAGCCGCGACGGCGGATCACTGCCGGAGGAGATCATTCGAGACGCCGACACGGCCATGTATCGAGCCAAGAAGTCCGGTCGCGCTCAGCATGCGGTCTTTGACCCAGAGATGCATCGCGAAACGCTCAGGCGCATGGAGATCGAACAAGACCTGCGCGTCGCGATCGACAACGATCGGCTGCGCCTGCATTTCCAGCCGCAATTCCGAATCTCATCCGGACGTGTGATTGGTCTCGAAGCCCTCGTCCGCTGGCAGCACGATGATAAAGGATTGATCCCGCCCGACGAATTCATCGGCATCGCGGAACAGACCGGGCTGATTGTGCCGCTGGGCCAATGGGTCTTGCAAGAGGCGTGTACGCAGGCCAAGCGCTGGTTAGACCAGGGCCTGCTGGGCCACGACGTCTGGATCAGCGTCAACCTTTCGGCCCGACAGTTTCGCGAACCCGCACTGGTCGACGACATCGTGCGCTGCCTGACGGTGTCTGGTCTTCCGGCGCGTCACCTGACACTCGAGATGACCGAATCGACCATCATGGATGATCCGGAACAAGCACGCTGCCTTCTCGACCGCCTACACGAGCTCGGCGTGCAGCTGGCCATCGACGACTTCGGCACGGGGTACTCATCGTTGGCGCACTTGACGCGTTTCCCGTTTGATTTCCTCAAGATGGATCGGTCGTTCGTCGATTCGATGGCGGAGAACGGTTCTGAATCGGTCCTGATCTCTACCATGGTACAACTCGGCCACGCCATGTCGATGCAGATCATCGGTGAGGGGATCGAGTCGGCCGACCAACTCGAGAGCCTGCGCCAGCTGGGCTGCGACATCGTGCAAGGCTATTTGCTGTCGCCGCCCCTCGAACTCGAGCTCGTTAGTCGTCTTCTCGGCACCCGAACGTCAGACCATCGCTCGATCGATCTTGCCGCGCTTTAGTCGCCAACGCGTCAGGTCAAGCTCCCGGAGAACGCTGCTGAGCCAATTTCGGGCGTTCGGCGCGAGCACCCTTTTTCCATTCGTACGTGTTGTCGTAGTAACGAACCGTCGGGTAAGCGAAGTCGATGTTGTCGTGCTGAGCAAACGAGCGCAGCACGTCCTCCCAGATCAGCTCTGCCGACACCCGGCGACTACGAGGCTCACACAGGTAGCGTAGCGTCAGCAGGATGCCACTATCTTGCACACTGGTGTAGACGCGCGGTTCGAAGTCGATGTTGTGCAACAAGAATCGACGGCTGGCACGACGCAGATCCTGTCTGGCTGAATCGCCCAACTGATGCGTGCGCTTGCTGACGATGTCTTGCAGTAGTTGTTTGGCTGATTCCCAATCGCTCTCATAGGTGACCAGCACTGGGAGCTCATTCCAAATGTAGCGTGTGCCCTTGCTGTAGTTGGCCTGCGGCTCACTGAAGACCATCGCGTTGGGAACGTGGACGATGCGGCCGGTCGACTGATCCGCGTCAACCCAGTTTCCGATCTCCATCAACGTGAATTGGAAGATGCGCTGGTCGATCACGTCACCGGCGAAATCACCGATCTGAATGCGGTCCCCAACCTCAAATGGTCTGCGCCATACGATGAAGAGCCAGGCGACCAGACTCACGATCGGGTCTTTGAGAGCAATCGCCAACCCAGCCGTGAGCAAGCCAAGGAAGGTGGCGAGTGAGGCAACGCCGACGAACCAGATGCGCCCGACAAGCAGGAAGCCAAGCGTAAACGCGACGTAGTTCAGGGCTTTCTGAGCACGATAGCGAACGATCGACTCTTCGACCCGGCCGAGCCCGAATCGAACGGCCAGCCACCAGAGTACCCAAATGAACGTGATGAGGACGACCGACCGCAGGAGTTGCGCCTGCATGGCCGGGTTCAGCCCCGCGTTGCCTTGTAACCAGGACGTTATCGACGTGTCGGTCATGCTCTGATCTTACCGTGCGAAACGTCGAACTTGCAGACAGGCGTCCATTGATGAGCGCCCTGTTCCGTCGGCGTTTCGAGGCACACACCGATCGAGGAGAGATAAGCGCGCCAGGCGAATTCGCCTGGCGCGTTGCCACTGCTTTGGCTGTGATTAGTCGATCTGCGCGCGCTGCAATCGCCCGCTGTAATCCACGTAGATGCTCTGCCACTCGGTGAAGACGTCCAGACCAGCCTGTCCCGCTTCACGGTGGCCGTTGCCGGTCGCCTTGGTCCCGCCGAACGGCAGGTGGATCTCGGCGCCGATGGTTCCGGCGTTGATGTAGATGATGCCGGTGAAGATGTCTTGCATGGCGCGGAATGCCTTGTTGACATCCTGGGTGAAGATCGACGCCGACAGTCCGAAGGCCACGTTGTTCGAGACGTCGATGGCCTCATCCAGGCTGTCGACCGGAATGACCGACATCACCGGACCGAAGATCTCTTCCTGGGCGATGCGCATCGTCGGCTTGACGTTGTCGAAGATAGTCGGCTGATGAAAATGCCCCTTGCTCAGCTCACCGTCGCGCACGATCTGACCGCCGACGACCAGCGACGCGCCCTCTTGCGACCCAACCTCAACGTAACTGTGCACGCGTTCAAGCTGCCCAGCGCTGACGACCGGTCCAAGATCTGTCGTCTCTTCCAGGCCGTAGCCGAGACGCATGCCTCCGGCTCTGGCTGCCAGACGCTCGACCAGTTCCCGCTGGACGGCGCGATGCACGATGACGCGGCTGGCAGCCGTGCAGCGCTGGCCGGACGTGCCGAACGCGCTCCAGAGGATGCCATCGACCGCCAGATCAAGGTCGGCGTCATCCATCACCATGACGGCGTTCTTGCCGCCCATCTCCAGCGAAACGCGCTTCATGTTGCGCGCGCACTCGATCGAGACTTCTCGGCCGACATCGGTCGAGCCAGTAAAGGAGATCATGGCCACGTCGGGATGCTTGAGGATGGCGTCGCCCACTTCTTCGCCGCCTCCGAGCACGAGGTTGAGGACTCCCGGCGGCAGACCCGCCTCTTCGAAGAGCTCGACCAGTCGCACGGCCGTCTTGGGACTAAAGCTGGCGGGCTTGAAGACCACCGTATTGCCGGTGATGAGGGCGGGCATCATCTTCCAGGTTGGGATGGCCATGGGGAAGTTCCAGGGGGTGATCAGGCCCACGACGCCCAACGGCTTGCGCGTCGACATGTTCCACTTGTTGGGCAGCTCCGAGGGCGTCGTCTGGCCCCACATGCGTCGTCCTTCGCCCGCCATGTAGAAGGCCATATCGATTCCCTCTTGCACGTCGCCGCGCGCCTCGGTCAGGACCTTGCCCATCTCCTCGGTCATCTCTTTGGCGATGCGGTCCTTGCTGTCCATCAGGAGCTGGCCGATGCGGTAGAGGATCTCGCCCCGTTTCGGCGCGGGATAGAGCCGCCACTTCTTGAAAGCTTCGCTGGCGGCCGCGACGGCGTCGTTCACGTCGTCGGCATTACTTCTGGCGAAGGTGCCGACCACCTCGCCGTTGGCCGGGTTCTTTCGATCGAACTCCTGGCCCGACCTGGCGTCGATCCACTTCCCATTGATGTAGTTCTTGAATTTAGCCATGTAATTCCTCCACTGCTCGACCAGCACGCTGACGTGCTCGCCATCTTGCTCTGGCGTCGGTGCTCATGCCGCGAGTGTAGCAGAGGCGGAACGGGGAACGATTATCCGCACCCAACGGGAACAACCGTAAATTCAACGTAGTGGCGGGCGTCCCTGCCCGCCATCTCTACCTGCTAGTCACTGTCAACCGATAGGCACCGGACGATCATTCGGTGACAATCATGCGGCCCGCACTCGTTCAACAATGGCTCGCGCTGAGTTTGTGTTCGTGGCACTTCGACAGATGTGATTCGGCGGGATTCCGCCGGTCAAATTGTGCCGCACGAGAGGCGATCGTCCGCTCGACGAAGGCGGGCAGGGACGCCCGCCACTACGTTTTCGGTCGGCGAATTGCGCCCTCTGTGGCTACCCTCGTCCGTTTACGCTGGCGGACTTGTGACGAACGCGCGCACAAGGTCGAGTGACATGTCGAAGTCGTTCAGGTCGTACATCTCGAATGGCGAGTGCGTGTAGCGCGTCGAGAGGCCGATCAAGCCCGTCGGAATACCCTGCTGGATCAGGGAATCACCGTCGCTGCCGAAGAACTCCCAGACGCAATGCTGCACCGGAATCCCTGCCTTCTCGGCCACGTCGGCGATGTGCCAGACGACGTCCTCGCTGTAATGCGCGCGTCCATCCTTATGCACCAACGCTGGTCCACCGCCCAGGCGCGTCGGCAGGTCGCGTCGATCGACGGTCGGGATGTCGCCGACAGGACCGTTGTCGAGCGCGATGGCCAGATCGGCGTCGATCTCGCTACGCAGCGATGCGGCACCGACCAGACCAATCTCTTCCTGTGTGGTGGCGGCGAAATACAGGTCGTACTGCAGCTCTTGCGGATCGAGCTCTTCCAATAGAAGCGTCATGATGGCCAGCGCGAAACGATCATCGACGGCCTTACTGATGACACGATCGCCAATGCGACGAACCGGTGGATTCCAGATGACGCCCGCGCCGGGATGAATGCCGCGGGCCAACACCTCTTCGCGTGAGGAGGCGCCGATGTCGACGAAGACGTCGTAAAAGTCGAGTTGCTCCTTGCGACGATGGCGCTCCGTCAGGATGTGGCCGGTCGTACTGGCGAAGAGTCCTTCTGTCAGTGTGTCGCGCCCGACGATGAGTGCGGGCTGCCCAATCGGATAGCGTTTGGCGATGTCGCTGCGCGGCACCTGGCCGCTGCCTAGCCAGATGAATCCCTGCGAGTCAATGCTGCGAACGATGAAGCCGATCTCGTCGGCGTGACCCTCAACGAGGAGTCGAGGTCCTTTGCCACCAACGTGCGCGAACAGGTTTCCGCCCTTGGCTGTCCAGACTCTCCTCGCGTGCGGAGTCCAGCGGTCTCGCAACCAGCTCATGACGCGCTTCTCTTGACCCGTCGGCCCCGGCAGCTCCATGAGCGTGCGCATCAACTCAAAGTTCTTCTCTCGGTCGGTCATCGATACCCTTCTTCCACCATCCACATTTTCCCACGCGTGCCTATTTTCAACGGCAACGGCCTGCTCGTTCTATCGCGGACATCATGCCCCGAGTCTCAAGGTTCGTACAGCGTGTGGTGAATCGAACCGTAATATGAATGATGGCCACGACGGTGGTTCACGGGGTGCGTAGTATAATCGCGCGCGTCACCTTCGTTGTGTACGCGCGTTTCGTGTGGCTACTCGAGTCGGAGGATCATGGTCGAGCCAGGGTTAACTTCGAGACTCCGCCAGCATTCACGACGCTCAGGGATGCTGGTCGGACTCAGCATGGCAGTCGCCATCGGGATCTGCATCATCGGGTTCATCTGGATCTACGTGCGCGTTGGTCCGGTCTTCAGTGACTTCATCCCGGCGAAATCGGCTTCGCTGACTCCGGTCTCGTCGCTGCTCACCTCCGGCACACCGACGGGAGACGGCACTCCGATTGCTGGTGTCGCTCTTTCATCCCCCAGTCCCACGGCGCTGCCGACCGTGATCGCGTCGCCGTCTCCCGTGTGGGAGGGGACGCACAAGATCGTGGCCGGTGAGCGCGTGAATTTCCGCTCGGGTCCATCGACCGTTTCCGACATTGTCGACGTTCTCCAGCCCGGCACTGAGCTGAAGTTCATCGGTCAACAGCAGGTCACCAGTGGCGTGACGTGGATGGAATTCCAGCTCCAGGATGGCACTCAGGGCTGGGTACGCACCGTCGACGTCGATCCGGTCGTTCCTTAACCTCCAGAACGCGCAAAACCCTTTGATATACTTGCCGTAATCAAGGTTTCGATCTCATTTTCAGGCAGGCAAAGGACGTGTCATGCAAAGAGTCTCGATCATCGGCCTCGGGCTGATCGGCTCGTCAATCGGTCTTGGTCTCAAACGGTGGGCGACAAAAGACGGCAAACGACAATCCGTGCTCGAAGTTACTGGCTTTGATATCAGTCTCGATGTCCAGAACTATGCAAAGAAATTGAAGGCAGTAGACCGCACCGAGTGGAACATGTCGAACGCCATCTCGAACGCCGACGTGGTGGTGATCGCGACGCCTGTTACCGCGGTCAAGGATATCTTCGAATCCATCGTCGACCTCGGGAAGCAAGGTTTGGTGGTGACCGACGCCTGCAGCACCAAGTCCGAGATTCTGCAGTGGGCCAACGAGATGCTTCCGGACCACATCCATTTCGTTGGTGGTCACCCAATGGCCGGCGATACGCGCGGCGTCGAGGGCGCGACCGTCGACATGTTCAAGGGCGCTACCTGGTGCGTCTGCCCCACCGTGAACGCGGGCGACGACGCAGTCCAGACCGTGCTTGGGTTGATCTCCGCGGTCGAAGCGGAGCCGCTTTTTGTCGATCCGCACGAGCACGACGGCTATGTCGGCGGCATCAGCCACCTGCCGTTTATGCTCTCGGTCGCCATGACGCACGTCGTCAGCAGCGATTCTCAGTGGCGTGATATGCGGAAACTGAGCTCGAGCGGCTTCAAGGACGCCTCGCGCTTGGCGGCGGGCAGTCCTGAGATGTACCGCGGAATTTGTGACACCAACCGGGAGAACATCGTCCGATGGCTCGACTCGACGGTAAACGAGCTCGTCCACATGCGGGATCTCGTGAACACCGGAACCGACGAGACGCTCGAGACGCTCGAACAGATCTTCAGTGAGGCGCGTGACGCACGGGCCGAATGGATCACGTCCGAGCGAAATGGTGGTGGATCGGTGCAAGACACCGACGGCGAGTTGAGCACCATGAGCGTTGGCGACCAGATGCAGCAGATGTTCTTTGGGAGCCTTTTCCGACGCAAGCCGCGCACCGGTCGTGAAGATCGCTCGGAAGCGTCGCGTCCGAAACGGCGTTAGCGCTGAACGTTCACGGCACGATGTTCCACTCTTCCGGCAGCTCGTAGTAGTAGAGCATGCGCGTCGGCCGCCCATTTTGGCGAACTCGGCCGCGATCGGAGCGCAGCACCTCGGCATAGCTGTTCTGAACCTGGATGATTCGGCGAGCTTTGAGGTTAAAGAGGATGACGCCCGTCGATACGGGCTTCAGACTCAGTTGACGGGTCCGCTCATCAACGACGCGAAACGGTGGTAGGTTGGCTGGCGGTGTAGCTTCCGCCAACTGTTGGAATGCCAGGAAATTCTCTTTCGTGTTATGTTCATCAAACACGGCCAGGCCGCTCTCGACGGATCGGACAAATTCCAGGTCGTATGGCCGGGCAAATTCAAGTAGCTGGCTACTCGCGCTTGGGTGACGGCTACATGCGGCAACAAGCATCTTGATAGCGTGACATGGTCCGATGAAGCTGGACGTTCCTCGATCATCGACGATGGTGAAGCGGATGACATTCACGCGAGCTGACCCCTTCAAACTGATGTTTTTCACCTTGGTTTCATGGCAACATGGAACGGGCACCCGACGTATGAGAGCGACCGGGAGCCCAGTAGACGGCACATGCGATGCGCTGGAAGCGTGGTACTGATTAGAAGACGCCGGCAACGACTACGCGGGTTCATAGCGGCAAAACTGTACCACAGCACGAGCCCGTTTCTCGCTGGCGATTCAGGAGCGAAAACACGATGGCGATGACAGGATCGATACTCGTTTCGGAGCGTTATGCGCGCCAGACGATTTTCCCTGCAATCGGTGAAGCGGGTCAGAATCGACTACGTGGGACGCGTGTCTGCCTGATCGGTTGTGGCGCACTCGGAACCCACATCGCCGACACACTCGTGCGCGCCGGTTTCGGGTTTGTGCGTATCGTCGACCGGGACATCCCCGTTCAGAGCAACCTGCAGCGTCAATCGCTCTTCGACGAACAGGACGTGATTGACGGAATCCCGAAGGTCATCGCCGCCGCGCGCAGGCTGAACGCCGTGAACAGCGAAGTGACCGTTGAGCCACTGGTGCTGGACGTCAACTCGACCAACATCGAGCCACTGATCGCCGACGTCGATTTTGTCGTCGACGGCAGCGACAATTTCGAGATCCGTTATCTGATCAACGATGTGTGCGTCAAGCTGAATAAGCCCTGGGTCTATGGTGGCGTCATCGGCAGTTACGGCATGACCATGACAATTCTGCCTGGTGAGACCCCATGCTTGCGCTGCGTCTTTCCCGAAGCGCCCGCACCCGGAGAGGCTCCGACGTGCGACACCGCGGGCGTCATTGGTCCGGCAGTCACGGTGGTGGCCGGGATGCAGTCCGCCGAAGCGATGAAGCTGGCGGTCGGCGCCATGAGCGAGCTCAATCCTAACCTGCTGGCGATCGATGTCTGGAACCTGAGCGTTGACCAAATTCCACTCGGCACGCCGAGTCCGGATTGCCCGACGTGCGGCCACCACGATTTCACCTTCCTGGAGCAGTCGGCCCCAAGCCAGACCACCGATCTATGCGGACGTGATGCCGTGCAGATCTCCGTCTTTCCGCCGGCCCAGTTGTCACTCGCGGCGATGGCGGAACGTCTCAAGGCGGTTGGTCAGGTTGGCTACAATGACTATCTCCTGCGCTGCAACGTTGAGAGCTACGAATTGACGGTCTTCCCGGACGGACGCGCCATCATCAAAGGAACGACCGACCCCTCTGTCGCGCGCTCGGTTTACGCTCGCTACATCGGCATGTGAGGCTTCGATGATTTATCTGGACAACGGAGCGACGAGCTGGCCGAAGCCTGAAGTCGTGTACGAGACGCTCGGCAACTTCTTGCGCACTGCAGGTGCCAATCCGAGCCGCGGCAGCCACGTCATGGCCACCCGCGCGGCGGCGGCGATCACCGACACACGAGTGAAGATCGCCCGGCTACTGGGAGCACCCGATCCAAAGCGCGTCATTTTCGCTTCAAATGCAACCGACGCGCTGAATATGGCCATCAAGGGCATCTTGAACCCCGGCGACCATGCCGTCACGACGACGATGGAGCACAACTCGGTGCGGCGGCCGCTACGTGCGCTGCACGCGAGCGGCGTCACGACGACCAAAGTCGCCGCCAACCGTGAGGGCTTCGTCTCGGTTGCAGACGTTGAGCGGGCGCTTCGGCCGAATACCCGCATGATCGTCATGACACATGCATCCAACGTGAACGGCGCCATTCAGCCGGTGGCCCAAATTGCTGAGATCGCGCGTGATCGCGGAATCTTGATGCTGGTCGACGCGGCGCAGACAGTTGGATCGTTGCCCTTCGATATGGAAGAGATCGGCGCCGACCTCCTCGCGTTTCCGGGCCACAAAGGGCTGATGGGACCAACGGGTACCGGCGGACTCATTCTGGGGCCGCGCGTGAGCACCGATGATCTGGCAACCATGCGCGAAGGCGGTACCGGCGGGAATTCCGAAGAGGACGTCCAGCCCGACGAACTGCCGACGCGCTATGAGGCAGGCACACTCAACACCGTGGGCATCGCGGCACTCGGAGCAGCCCTCGACGTCGTCGCCGCTGAGGGTGTCGAGACGATTTATCAGCGCGAGCGGCAGATCACGACGCAACTTATCGATGGTCTGGCGGAAATTCCCGGCGTTCGCGTCCTTTCACCTGAGGATGAGGATCGCCGAGCTGCGGTGGTCTCGTTCACGGTTGAGGGCTGGGAACCGTCTGATATTGGCGCAGCGCTCGACAGCAGCTTCGAGATCGCCTGTCGCACAGGTTTACATTGCGCGCCAGAGGCGTGTGAAACGCTCGGCGCATTCCCATATGGCACGATACGATTTAGTCCGGGCTTCTATACGACGGCTGATGAGATCGATCAGGCAGTGAACGCCGTATCCGAGCTTGCGCGGGCCGCTCTCCGACTCTCTTGAACAGAGGCCAACAATGGCGAAGAAGCGTTACACCAAAGTCGAAGAAGAGATCATCCAGATTCTGGATGCGAAAGATCGCGAGCCATCCTGGCGCCGGGTCGGTCGCAGGCGTTGGCGTCCGCGGATGCCGCGCGTTCACTTTTCGATGCCGAAACGCATCGGTGCCGCCGGTGGGCTGATATGGCTCGTCGTGACCTTCGGCATCGCATTTGCTGCCATCATGGTGTCTGGTTACTCCCACTTTCTCGCTGTGATTCTGGCCATCGTCTGCATCCTCTTCTTCCTGAGCCCCATGGTCTTCTCACGTCGGGATACGGGACTGCACCGTCCGGCACAGGAATGGCGCGGCCGGAGCATGAACCCGCCGCCATCGCAAGACAACGTCGTTGGCAAGATTCGCCATCGAATCTGGGAAATGCGCAATCGCGATCAGAACCGTCGCTGGTAATCGTCACCTCTCGACGTCGACAGTTCAACCCATACAATTGCGCTCATTCACGAGAAGATCATCGCGGCCTTGACGACCGTTGTGGCGCATCTCTGGTTGCTTGCCGAAGACGTGTGCTATTCTGACACCACTGCATGCGCCAAATGGGCATGGGGAGGGACAGCGCTGAGGCGTCGGCTTCGCTCGGAAAGTCAATATGCCACGAATCGTTAGTGACATCGTCGATGTCTACATATTTCGTCATGTCCGCAATCAAGTCCAGTTTTTGCTCTTGCGACGACGGCCGGACGTCGTGCTTGGAGACACCTGGCAGTCGATCCATGGAAAGATCGAGCCGGGGGAGCGCGCGGTTGAGGCGGCCATGCGCGAAGTCGAAGAGCGCACCGCTTTCGTTCCCACGAAACTCTATTCCGCCGACTACATTAACCAGTTTTACGACCATGCGAGCGACACAATTGTGCTGGCTCCCGCGTTCGCGGCGCTGGTCGACCCGGGTGCCAAGGTGCGGGTCTCTCCGGAACACAGCGACTATGCCTGGTGCGACCTCGAAGAGACGGTCGCGCGTCTCCCCTGGTCCGGCCAACGCTGGGCGGTGCGTCACATCTATGACGTCATTGGCATGGGCGGCGACGAAGCTGATTTCTACGCGCTGACCTGACGTCCGAGATCTATCAGACATGTGCCAATTAGACTCCTCCAGCGCCCGCTCATCTGGCGCGGTGGTTCACAATTCAACCGCGTACATACGCGACCGTCTTATGTCACAATAGCTGCATAACCGGGCCAAGCAGTGGCGCGTTTCTGGACCGAGAATGGGTTCGCGGATCAGGCGAATGAGCCCCGATTTCGGTATACTTCAGAGGTTGTGATTCGGGCACCATCGGCAACGCGAATACGGGGGTAGACCGTGCCGGAATTCCAGCTCACATCGGATCTTCAGCCGACAGGTGACCAGCCGCAGGCGATCGACATGATCGTTTCCGGCGTTGACTCGAACGTGCGGCATCAAACGCTGCTCGGAGTTACCGGTTCCGGCAAGACCTTCACCATGGCCAACGTTATCCAGCGGGTCCAGCGGCCTGCCCTGGTTCTGGCGCCGAATAAGACGCTGGCGGCTCAACTCTACAGCGAATTCAAGGAATTTTTCCCCAACAACGCGGTCGAATATTTCGTCAGCTACTACGATTACTATCAGCCCGAGGCCTACGTTCCGCGAACCGATACGTATATCGAAAAAGACGCGCAGATCAACGACGAGATCGATAAGCTGCGTCACGCAGCCACTCGTTCGCTGCTCACACGTCGGGACGTCATAATCGTGGCCAGCGTCTCCTGCATATACGGTCTGGGCTCGCCGGAAGAGTACGGCAAGACAGTGGTCTCGCTGCGACGCGGAGCCTCGGTGCGGCGCGACCGCATTCTGCGCCATCTGGTTGACATCCAGTACGATCGCAACGACCTCACGCTCGTGCGCGGCACGTTCCGTGTGCGCGGTGACACGGTCGACATCTTCCCCGCCTATGAAGAGATCGCCGTTCGCGTCGAATTTTGGGGCGACGATATCGAGCGCATCATCGAGATCGATCCGCTGACTGGCGAAGTCCTTGCCGAGCGGAACGAGATTGAAATCTATCCCGCCAAGCACTTCGTCACCACGCAAGAGAAGCTGCAACTTGCGGTGCGAGACATCGAAGACGAGCTCCAGGTGCGCTTGAAGCAGCTTGAGAACGAAGGTAAAGTGCTGGAAGCGGCCCGCCTCAAGCAGCGAACAAACTACGATCTCGAGATGCTGCAGGAAGCGGGTTACTGCTCCGGAATCGAGAACTACTCGCGGCATCTTTCGCGCCGAAGTGAGGGCGATCCGCCCTGGACGCTGCTCGACTATTTCCCGGATGACTACATCGCGTTCATTGATGAGTCGCACATGTCCATTCCGCAGGTTCGCGGCATGTTCGCGGGCGATCGCTCGCGTAAGGATGTGCTCATCGACTTCGGCTTCCGTCTGCCTTCAGCACGGGATAACCGCCCACTCACGTTCGACGAATTCGAACATCACGTGCGTCAGGCGGTCTACGTCTCCGCCACACCTGGTCCATTTGAGTTGGAGCACAGCCAACAGATCGTGCAGCAGGTCATTCGGCCTACCGGCCTGATCGACCCAGAGATCAGCGTGCGGCCGACGAAGCGGCAGATCGACGATTTGCTGGAAGAGGTCAATCGTCGCGTAGCCCGTGGCGAGCGCGCACTCATCACAACGCTGACCAAGAAGATGGCAGAAGATCTGTCGGACTATCTCAAAGAGGTCGGCGTCCGCACGCACTATCTGCACAGCGACATCGATACTTTGGAGCGAGTCGAGATCCTGCGTGACCTTCGGCTGGGCGTATACGACGTCGTGGTCGGCATCAACCTGCTTCGAGAGGGACTCGACCTGCCCGAAGTCTCACTCGTCGCGATATTGGACGCCGACAAAGAAGGCTATCTGCGCTCGACCAGTGCATTGGTCCAGACGGTCGGCCGTGCGTCCCGGCACGTAGACGGACTTGTCGTCATGTATGCGGACGTCGTTACCGATTCGATGCGGCGGGCCATCGATGAGACCTATCGACGCCGCGCGATACAGCTTGCGTACAATGAAGAGCACGGCATCACGCCTCGCGGCATCATCAAACAGATCCGCGACATCACCGATCGCGTCAAGGCGGTAGCCGAAGAGCACAGTCAGTATCGGGCAGATTCTGAGCCGGGCGTCATCGCACAGATCCCGCCTGACGAAATGGCCAAACTGATCAAGGATCTCGAACGTCAGATGAAGGAAGCCTCGAAACTCCTCGAGTTCGAACGGGCCGCGCTGTTGCGTGATCAGATCGTCGAGCTCCGGCGCATCCAAGAGGTCATGTAACCCGTTGATACAACCGAGCCACCGGGTTCTTTATGACAGAGCCACCCGGGGTTCGGTTTTGCCGTGGCCGCGTTCGGCATCAAGATGAAAGAGACGTCTGAACTATGGCGCAACGAGGCAATCAACCTCGTCGAACCAATCAGAACAACTCACCGATCGCGATCATCGCCGCATTCGTCGTACTGATCGTGGTCGTGGCCATCGTGGGGTGGCTCATCTTCGGCTACAAGGGCGCTGGACAATCCACACCAGTGCCAACGACGTCTCCGGTCGTGGCCGCAACGTCGTCCGCGACCGCCACCGCGGTAGCCGAGGCTGCCACACCAACGCCAGGAGCAACCATCACCGCGACCGAAGCAGCGACTCCGGAAGCCACACCAACCGCAACCGAAGCGGCCACTCCAGAACCGACCGTCGCACCAACGCCGACTCCGCTTGTGGGTGACTATGGCGAACTTCCCTCCGCCGACATTCCATCGGGCACGCCAGGTTCGAGCCGTTTGCAGCTGACGTATCACCTGAACATGAGCTTGCAGGACATCCCGCAGCAAGCGGACGTTTACTTGATGCAATCTCGGACGTGGACGCAAGCTGACGTCGAAAGCCTGGCGCAGTCGCTCGGCATTACCGGCACCGTTCAGGATCAGGGCAACGGGAGCTTCCGCGCGTCCGGCAACGGAGACCTCTACATTTCGAACAATCTCGTGCAATATATCGCGCCGCCGGGCGGTGGAGAAACTGGCACTCCTGTCACGAACCAAACGCTACCGGGCAATGACGCGTTAGTGCAGACCGCGCGAGGTTGGTTGATCCAACAGAATCTCCTGGGGGCGACAATCGGCGGAGGAACGGTCGTGAACCGGGACGAAAGCCAAAACATCGCGCAGGTGCAGTTCAAACCGGTCGAACCTGATCAACTCTTGTCGGCCATTCCGTCGGCGAACGTGACGCTCAACGGTTCGGGCGCGGTGACTGAAGCGTACATCCGCTGGCCCGCGACGATGCCTCGTTCGACGTATGGATTGCGCTCGGCTGCCGATCTCTGGAACGATGCCGCCAAAGGTGTCGGATACATCGAAGTCGACGATGCACAGCTTCCATCAGGTTCAGGACCACTCCCAGGTGATGCGACCATCACCTCCGCATCGCTGGCCTACACCACGGCTGGTGCCCCAGAGACGAAACAGTATCTGGTACCGCTCGTTGTGTTTGAGGGACAGGTCACAGTCTCAGGAGCGGACGCTCCCATTCCCATCAAGATTTATGTTCCCGCCGTCGGCGCGCAAGCAGCCCCGCGTGGTTGAGCCACGCTCAAACGGGTAAAGTACCTGAACGTCTGCATGAACTATCGGAACGCCGATCGGATCAGCCTCCCCGTTGATCGGTCCGTTCCGTACGGGAAGGTAAGGGAAATGACGGTGCAGTCGCGCGTCTCGCATGTGGCGCTCATGGCGCTCCTCTGCTTCGCTCTTCTCGCTCCGGTCGTGCCGATCTCACAGCGGCAAGCGAAGGCGATGACCACCAACGTACGCTGGGGTTACTACATCACGTACGACAGCACCTCATTGACGTCACTCAAGGCGCATATCGGACAGCTCGACATCGTCGCTCCCTACTTTTACGAGCTCAACGCCGACGGGACCATCAAGAACGATCTCCTGCAGCCGGATGCACTGACAGTCATGCGCAACTCCAACGTCAAAATCGTTCCCATGATCAAGAACCTGTCACGTTGGGACGATTTCCACAACACCGTCGCAACCGACGTACAGCGCGACGCCATCGCGCAGCGACTGGCCGATTTGGTGACGCAGAACAAGTACGACGGCATCAACATCGACTTCGAGGCCGTCAACGCGTCCGACGCCCCCCTCATCACCGATCTGATGGCGCGTATTTCGGCCAAATTCAAACCGCTCAACAAGCTCGTCACTCAGGCGGTCATCGCCCGTTCCTCCGACGTACCATCAACCTGGGGCGGCGCCTATGACTACGCCGCGCTGGCCAAGTACGACGACTATATGTTGGTCATGGCCTACGACTTTCACTCCGCTGGCGGTTCAGCAGGAGCGGTCGCACCCATCGGCTGGATTCAGGACGTGCTGACGTACGCCACGAGTCGGTTTCCCGCCTCGCGACTGCTACTGGGGATCGGTCTCTATGGCTACAACTGGGATACGACCGCGAAATCCACCGCGACTTCCGCTCGGTTTGACCAAGTCGCGGCATTCCTGGCCAAGCCCGGAGCCACCGGCGGCTATGACGAGACCGACCAGGCGCCCTGGGTGAAATATGTCGATGATCAACAGCATCAGCATGAGCTTTGGTACGAAAACGCCAAGAGCTTCGGCGCAAAGATCCAGCTGATGATCAACGATCAACTGGCTGGGTTTGGCGTGTGGCGTCTTGGTCAGGAAGATCCCGCGGTCTGGACGGTCATCTCCACGCTCAACACTCCAGCCACCCGCATCCCACCGTTCCCTACTCAGGGCACCGGCAAGCTCTACTTTGACGCCACCGGGCATTCGCTTGCCTATGGCTTCAAGAGTTTCTGGGAGAACAGCGGCGGATTGCCAGTCTTTGGCTACCCGCTGACCGAAGAATTCAGCGAAGTGAATGCCGACACCGGAGCGACCTACACCGTGCAGTACTTCGAACGACAACGCTTCGAATATCATCCGGAGTACAGGGGAACGCCGTACGAAGTGCTTCTCGGCCGCCTTGGGGTGGCCGACGCGCAGAAGCGAGGGCTGAACAATTCAACTCCATTCAAATCATTGCCAACCACTACGCCGCTGGCTGCCGGTTGTTCCTACTTCGCCGCTACGGGTCACACAGCGTGTGGATCCTTCCTGACGTACTGGAGCTCGCATGGGCTCTCGTTCGGTGACGCCGGTATCAGCTATCGGGAGTCACTGGCGCTCTTCGGGTACCCGATCAGCGAACCCTTCGTCGATCCAACCACCGGATACACCGTCCAATATTTCGAGCGCGCGCGCTTCGAGTATCATCCGGAAAACGCCGGAACGCCGTACGACGTGCTGCTCGGCTTGCTCGGAACTGACGCGGTGCGCGCGAAGGGATGGATCCAGTGAGTGACGCCTCTCCCGTAGCCCAGAAACTCGTGTTGGTGCTGCACGGGCCGAATCTGAACATGCTGGGGCAGCGCGAGCCGCATATTTACGGAAGCGTCACGCTGGATGAAATCGATGAAGCCATACGCGAAGAGGCCGAGCGAGGCGGCTTCGACGTCGTCATTGTGCAGTCCAATTACGAAGGCGCGCTCATCGATCAGATCCAGCGTTATGGTGCGGTGGCCTGTGGTATCATCGTCAATCCGGGGGCGTTTACGCATTACAGCATCGCCCTGCGCGACGCGCTGGCCGCGGCGCAGGCTCCAGCCATCGAAGTTCACTTGAGTAACATCTATGCGCGCGAGCCTTTCCGCCATCACTCGGTCATCGCCCCGGTCGTGTCCGGGCAGATTGCCGGATTCGGCGCTGCTGGCTATTTGCTTGCCCTGCGCCATTTCATGGAGCAAACGGAGGCTTGATACATCGTGGCTGACCTAGACCGAGTCACCAAACTGCGTAAGCGGCTCGAAGACTTAGAGCTGGATGCCGTCGTGGTCACCCATCCGTCCAATCGACGCTACCTCACCGGATTTGAAGGCGACGACATTCCGCCGAACGAGTCGAGCGGGCACGTCGTCATTGGGTTGGATCGTGCCGTCATCGTGGTCAGCCCACTCGAGGCGCAGCACGCTCGCGAACAAGCCACCGGGTTCGAGGTCTTCCACCGCATCCGCCCGCTAGCCGCCGCGGATGCGGCTGTCGTTCAGGAAATCGGGGCGAAGCGCGTTGGGTTCGAAGCCGATGCGATTCTTTACAATGACTACATGACCTTGCGCAACAATCTTGATGACGAGGTTGAACTTGTCCCCATCGGGGAGGCAATCAACAACATCCGAGCCATCAAGACGCCGGACGAAATCGCGGTCATTGAGCGTGCCATTCACATGACCGATCAGGCGTTTGAGCGCGTCGCGGCGACGATTCAGGTGGGTGACTCCGAACGAGCCATCGCGTTCCGTCTCGACATTGCAATGCGCGAACTTGGTGCCACAGGATATTCCTTTCCGACGATTGTCGCGTCGGGACCGAACGCCGCTCTGCCACACCATGAGCCGAGCGATCGAGTCATTCAAGAGGGCGAGCCGATCGTGATCGATATGGGTGCCATGGTCGACGGCTATTGCGCCGATCTCACCAGAACGGTCTGGGTTGGCGAGCCGAACGACACACTGCGCGCCATTTATCCCGTCGTCCAGCGGGCCATATCGGAAACCGAGGCTGAATTGCAGCCGGGTATGTCGGGGCGTGAGGGAGACGGAATCGCGCGCGAAGTGATTGCTGGGGCGGGCTACGGTGAATTCTTCATGCATGGTCTCGGTCACGGCGTCGGCGTTCGCGTTCATGAAGGCCCAAGCATGGCGCCTCGCGTGGAAGAGCCGCTTCAACCGGGCCACATCGTGACGATCGAACCCGGCATCTATCTCCCTGGACAGGGTGGGGTGCGCATCGAGGACGTTGCCGTAATCGAAGAGAACGGCATTCGCATCCTGACCAGGGCGCCAAAGTTTAAACTAGATAACTAACCGAAATGGAGAGCCGATGATTGATACAGGTGGACTGCGCAAGGGATTGACGCTCGATTACGAGGGCGACTTGGTAAAGGTCGTCGACTACCAACACGTGAAGCAGGGCCGCGGCAGTGCATTCGTGCGCTTGACGCTGCGGAACCTGCGCACCGGATCCACGGTGTCGCAGACCTTCCAGGCCGGCTCGAAATTCCAGACGGCACGCCTCGAGCGGCGCCGAATTCAGTATCTCTACTCCGACGACGGTCAGTACCACTTCATGGATGTTGACACCTTTGAGCAATATCCGCTGAACGCCGAGACGCTCGGTGACACGATCAACTATCTGGTTGAGAATGAAGTCATCGATTTGCTCACCTACCAGGACCAGCCGGTCGATGTGGAAGCTCCGATCACGGTCAATCTCGAAGTGACCGAGACAGACCCCGGCATCAAAGGCGACACGGCAACGGGCGGAACCAAGCCAGCTACCCTGCAGACCGGCCTGACCGTCAGCGTTCCGCTGTTCATCAACATTGGTGACGTGGTGAAGGTCGACACTCGATCCGGAGACTATCTCGAGCGAGTGAGTTAGGTGGCATCGACCGTGACAAGCACCCCTCGACTGACGTCAACCGACGGTGCCGACATCAGCGTTGCGACCGGTCGCTACGACAATCTGACCGAAGCAGTGCGCGAGCTCGTCAACGTGATGCGAGACGGTGGCATTGGTCAGCTCGAGGTTCGCCAGGGCGATCTGCGCATCTCGCTGAAGTCCTCTCATTTCATGGAGACCGAACGCCCGCACCACGCTCCCGCTCCAATTGGAGGTCGCCCTGAAGCGACCGAGGACGAGGTCGAGGTTGCCGAGGGCTACGTGGTGACATCGCCGATGATCGGAACGTTCTATTCGTCGCCCGGTCCGAACGAGCGAGCATTCGTTGAGATTGGCGATCAGGTCGAGGCAGGGCAGACCGTGGCCATTATAGAGGCCATGAAAATCATGAACGAGATCGTCTCCGAGCGTTCCGGCACGGTCGCCGAAGTCTTCGTGAAGAGCGGCGAAGCGGTCGAATACGGCCACCGGCTGATGCGACTGACCTGACGATGTCGAGCCTCCGCATGCGCGTTCTCCAGGTTGCAGAGCTGAACGCGTATCTCAAGGATCTGCTTGATTCCGATCCGATCCTCTCAGACGTGTGGGTGCGCGGCGAGATCTCGAACTTCACGCGCTCGGCCGCCGGGCACATCTACTTCACCCTCAAATCGGACAGCTCTCAGCTCCGTTGTGTCCTCTTCCGTGGCAACGCTCGATTCGTCAATTTCGTGCCCAATAATGGCGATGCCATTGTGGCCCACGGCAACGTCTCAATTTACGAAGTCTCTGGTCAATACCAGCTTTATGTCGATGTGATCCAGCCGGAAGGGACCGGGCTGTTGCAGCTCCAGTTCGAAGAGCTGCGTCAACGTCTGGAGCGCGAAGGTCTGTTCGAACCCGCTCGTAAGCGCCCGTTGCCACGCTATCCGCGCTGCATCGGTGTGGTGACGTCGTCTACTGGAGCGGTCTGGCACGACATTCAAAACGTGCTGACCAGGCGCTATCCGTTGTGCGAATTGATTTTGAGCCCGGCTCAGGTACAGGGGATCGACGCGCCTGCCTCAATAATCGCCGCGCTCGAGGCGTTGCAGCTTGATGGGAGGGCCGAGGTGATCATCGTCGGTCGTGGTGGCGGCTCTGCCGAGGACCTGGCCTGCTTCAATGACGAGAAGCTGGCGCGAGCGATCTTCGCGGCAGCTGTTCCTATCGTTTCAGCGGTGGGCCACGAAACCGATTTCACCATCTCCGATTTCGTCGCGGACCTTCGCGCGCCAACTCCGTCGGCTGCGGCAGAGGTCGTCGCACCTCACGTGCGCGAGATGGCGCAGGAGATTGCTGATCGGCACGATCGGGCGCATGACGCGATACTCGCCACCTTCCGAGAGGCAAAGTCAGACCTCGATCGCAGCCGATTCCGCATGACCCGCGTCGGACCTGAATCGGCGATCCGGCAAGAACGTCAGCGACTGGACACCGTCCTCGATGTAATGCTGGCCCGAATCGGATCGCGTGTCGAGTCTGGTCGAACCCGCATTTCAGCCGCCGCGCGGGAGCTGACGTTGCTTCATCCGCAGCAGATCATGGAACGCGGATACGCCATGGTTCTCGATCGCTCGACCGGCGCGCGAGCCCAATCGGTGACGGCGCTCCGCCCGAATCAAGACGTGCTGCTCAGGTTTCATGACGGTGCCGCGGAAGCGACAGTTAAGGGTCCGATCGGGTCCATCGCAAATGGCAAGACAAAGGATGGCGAGTGACATGAGCGGGTCGAACGAGAATCAACCAACATTCGAAGAGCTATCGAAACAGCTGGATGAGGTTCTCGTCCTCCTCGAGCGCGGCGATCTGCCGCTCGAAGAAGCCCTGGGCGCTTATGAGCGTGGTGTTGGGCTGGTACGTCAATGCAATGACCTTCTGGATCGCGCCGAAATCCGCATTTCCGAGCTCTCCGCGAGCGTGGTGAACGCCTCGCCTGCCCGCTACTCTCCCGAGCCACTCTTTCTGGACGACGACGACGAGGACGAAGACGAGTAGCCCACGGGCCGTTCGTGAAGCTCCACCACTGAACCTGTCGAAGATACCCCCGGCCTCGCTACGTGTGCGCGCGAGAATTGGTGCCCCTCCCAAACGAGCGATCTGCGTTACTATGTCGAAGGCACGGCCGTCCAACATCGCTTCTGATTGTTGTCAATGGAACCGGTGGCGGAGCCGCGTCCGGGCAATTGTTGGCTCGCATTCATCCAGGGAGTTTTGTGGATGGCGACAGATTCCAAGCAGACGTTCGCGCCGACCGACCCATCCGGCTGGCGTGATCTCAAGTGGCGCATGGTGGGGCCTTTCAGGGCCGGTCGCGTTGTGGCGGTCGCGGGTCATCCGACAGATCAGGCGACCTTCTATTTTGGCTCGACCGGTGGTGGTGTCTGGAAGACCGACGACGTTGGACGTACCTGGTCGAACATCACGGACGGATACTTCAAACGCGCGTCGGTCGGCGGCATCGCGGTAAGCCCGTCGGATCCCAACGTCATCTATGTTGGCACGGGCGAGGGAACCATCCGTGGCAACGTCTCACATGGTGACGGTGTCTACAAATCAACCGATGGCGGACAGACCTGGAGCAATATCGGGCTGTCGGAGACGCGCAATATCGGCCGCGTGCGTGTCCATCCCACCAATCCGGACTTGGTCTACGTTGCAGCGCTTGGCCACGCGCACGGACCGAATCGGGAGCGCGGAATCTTCCGCTCCAGGGACGGTGGCGCGACGTGGGAGCACGTTCTCTTCCGTAGCGAAAAGACCGGCTCGATCGATCTGACCATCGATCCGCACAATCCACGAGTCATTTATGCCGCGTTCTGGCAGACAATTCGCACGCCATATTCGCTGGAAAGCGGCGGTGAAGAGTGTGGTATCTGGCGCACGCTCGACGGCGGCGACACCTGGCAAGACATCACGCGCAATCAGGGACTTCCGCAGGGCATGCTCGGCAAGATCGGCATCTCGGCCTCACCCGCGCGAGGTGGAACCGTCTACGCCCTCGTCGAGGCTGAGGATGGCGCCGTCTTCAAGTCGACCGATCGCGGCGACACGTGGGAGCGGATGAGCGAAGATCGCGAGCTGCGGCAGCGTCCGTGGTACTTCAACCACATCTTTGCCGACCCGACCGATGGTGACACACTCTGGGTGCTGAGCTTCTACACCTGGAAGTCAACGGACGGCGGAAAGACGTTCGATCAGATGCCAACGCCGCACGCTGACAATCACGACCTGTGGATCGATCCGAAGAATCCGCGTCGCATCATCATCGGCCATGACGGCGGCGGAAGCGTTTCACTCAACGGCGGCGAGACCTGGTCGGATATCCTCAACCAACCGACCATCGAGTTCTATCACGTCACCACCGACACGCAGACGCCGTATCGCATCTATGGCGCGCAGCAGGACAACACGACCATCAGCGTGCCAAGCCGCTCCAACTACGCCGCCATCACCCAGGCCGAATGGACCGAAGTGGGCGGCGGCGAGAGCGGCTATATTGCGGTTGATCCGCGTGACCCAAACATCATTTTCGCGGGAAGCTATGGCGGCGTCATCACCCGTCTCGATCAGCGCACTGGACAGCGGCGCGGCATCAACGTCTGGCCCGAAGCCATGACCGGCCACGGCGCCAAAGACGTGAAATACCGATTCCAGTGGACCTACCCGATCATGCTTTCGCCGCACGACCCGGACACGCTCTACATCACGTCGAACATCGTGCACCGCTCGCGCGACGAAGGCCAGAGCTGGGAAAACGTCAGCCCGGATCTGACGCGCAACGACGCAACCAAAATGGAGCCGTCGGGCGGCATAGTGACGCGCGACAACACCGGCGCGGAGTACTACTGCACCATCTTCGCATTCACCGAGTCTCCGGTGAAACAGGGCGTGCTTTGGGCAGGCTCCGACGACGGTCTCGTGCACGTTTCGCAGGATGGCGGCGGTTCCTGGCAGAATGTGACGCCGCCAGACCTCCCTGAGTGGGCGCTCATCTCGATCATCGACGCATCTCCGCACGATGCAGGCACCGCGTACGTGGCGGCCACGCGCTACAAATCGGACGACTTCGCGCCCTATCTCTACAAGACCAACGACTTCGGGAAGACGTGGAGCAAGATCGTCAACGGGATTCCATCAGACGACTTCACCCGCGTCATCCGCGAAGATCCTGAGCGCAAGGGACTCCTCTACGCCGGAACGGAGACCGGGCTCTACGTCTCCTTAGACGATGGCTCGACCTGGCAGCGGTTCCAGGGCAACTTGCCCGTCGTACCGATCCACGATCTGGTTATCAAGGACTCCGACCTCATCCTGGCGACGCACGGCCGCTCTTTCTGGGTCCTCGACGACCTGACGCCGATTCGGCTGGCGGCAAGCAGCCAGACACAGGTCACGCTCTACCCGCCACGACCGACCGTGCGCTATGGCACGATCCGGGGATTCGGCGGCGGCGCAGGCAAAGGAAATCAATATCAGGGCGTGGCGGCATCGCTCGTCACCTTCAAAATGGTGGGCGACGGAAACGGCGATAAGGTGCAGAAGCTGTTGGACGCTGGCGAGAACCCGCCCGATGGTGTCATCGTTCACTACTTCCTGCCGCAATCCAACGACGACGAAGTGACACTCACCTTCAGCGATGCCGACGGCAACGAAATCCGCTCCTACACGCAACAAGCCCGCCGAAAACGGCAAGTCCGACAAGAAGAAGGTTCCGGTCAAAGCAGGCATGAACCGCTTCGTGTGGGACATGCGCTATCCGGACGCGGTGAATGTGGAGGGCGCGGTCTTCCGCAGCGGTGGGATCACGGGACCGATTGCGCCTCCCGGCAAATACTCGGTGACGCTCAAGAGCGGAGATCAGTCGCTGAGCCAGCCATTCGAAATCGTGAAAGATCCACGTGTCAAAGCAACTCAGTCCGACTTCGACGAGCAGTTCAAGCTTTTACTCAAGATCCAGGAGAAGCTCTCAGCGGCGCACAAGAGCGTGAACCAGATCCGCGAGGTGCGCAACCAGGTCGAAGCCTGGGAGAAGCGCACAGCGGATCGCGATGACGCGGTACCCGTGCATGAGGCGGCGCAAGAACTGAAGGAGTCGCTCAACAGCATCGAGGCGGAACTGATTGAAAGCCGGCTGAAAGTGTCGAAGGACCCGCTCCACTTCCCACTGAAGCTGAACAATCAGCTCACGGCGCTCGCAAGTAACGTGGCCAGTGCCGACGGAGCGCCAACCAAGCAAGAATTCGAGGTCTTCGAGGAACTGTCGAAGCGAGCGGACAAGCAGGTCGAAGCGCTTCAGGCGTTGGCCGACAACGACCTTGCGCGGTTCAACCGCCTCATCGCAGAGACGTCAATGCCGTTGATAGGGTAGGAAGATGCTGAATTTTCTGAGCCCCGTCCCGGTCCCTCGAAGACCAAAGGCGAGGATACGGAGTAGGAACATTGAACGTTGTCCCCTTCCTCCGTCCGAACGGGATGGTTCTCGTCCTCGGGTCGAGGGAGAGTCAGTGAGGAAGTCAAGGGGTCAGGGGATGTCGGCCGCCTAGCATCCACTCTTGACACCAAAACGGGCGATCAACTGATCGCCCGTTTTCATTTGAACACGATTCACGCCGCCTGCCGTCAGTGCGCGACGCTCTTACTGTCGATTGGCGGTGCGCCATCGTGACTGTCTGGAGGTCCGCGACGCGGAGTCTCAGTCGGAACCGAGCGCAGCTTGCGGTACACAATCAACGAATCGGGATCGACGGAACTCTTGTTGCGCATGGCGATGCTGAAGATGATGTGCAGCGGGATGGCCAAGACCGAAAAGAGCCATGCATAGGCAGCCGCGATGACCGCGCATATGATGGTATACATTCCCAGCGCCCAGAATAGGATGAAACCCGTATCGACCACGGTCGGGTGGCCGAGGCTATCCTTGGTGGTTGCCAGAAAGACGTCCGCCCGCATGCGCAATCCGTTGAAAAAGTAGAAGAACGCCGCCGCGAAGACGAAAATGATCGAGAGCATCGCAATGCCGTGCTGCCGCCTGGCGTAGATCAACGCGACACAGATCAGCGAGATCCCGATCAACACGAATGTGATGATCCGCACGGCATCAGAGGGAATCGCGGTGTCAAAGACGTCTGATTTAAAGCGGGTCTTGGCGCTGAGACTATAACCGAGCAGCTGTCGCCAATTATCGAAAATCGCGATCCACAGCGGAAGAACGACGACCAGTATCAGCGTCGTGCGCCCCACGACGCGCCAAAAGATCCGCTTTTCGGTCCAGTAATCAACAATGCCGGACCAGTGGCGCTGAGCAAATGCCCCGAGGACGACGAGAAACATGATCGTCAGCGGGAAGTCACCGGAAACGAATTTGTAAAGCATGTCCCCACCAGCTAATCACGTAGACACAGGACAAAATCAACACGCGGGCGTAAGTGTACTCGGACGGTCACCATCTTTCGACGTGAAAACGTATGAGGTCTACCCCAATCTGCCACTGAGCGGTGCGCCGCCCAGCACGTGGAAGTGGAGGTGATCGACCGACTGCTTCGCGTCGCGGCCGACGTTCGTCACGAGACGGTAGCCGGTGGCATCGATCCCCTCAGTTTGTGCAACCTGGATGGCCGCGTGAACCAGCTTGCCAGGCAGCTCCGGCTCCGCGGCCGCCGCGTCGATCAACGATGTGTAATGCCGACGTGGTACGAGCAGCACGTGCACACGAGCCTGTGGTGAGATGTCGCGAAACGCTGCGACGTCGTCATCTGCGTAGAGGATATCGGATGGCGCCTCGCCAGCCACAATGCGGCAAAAGATACAGTCAGAAACCACAACGTCTCCTTTCATCGGTGAAGGCGGGAGTATACTCGCGTCGATACGAGGATGGGATGAATGCCTGAGCTTCCAGAAGTCGAAACCGTGCGTCGCAACCTGCAGTCGCTCATCACAGGCGCGACGATCCGCGACGTCGAATTGGGCGGATTCACGGGCTGTATTGCGGAGCCCGAGCCTGAAGAGTTCGTGAGGCGACTCCGAGGGCAACGCGTGGCCGGAACCGATCGGCGCGGTAAGAACCTCTTCATTCTGCTAGAGTCCGGCGACGCCATTGCCATCCATCTTCGCATGACGGGTGACCTCACGGTCGTGTCCCCCGAAGAACCACGCGGCAAGCACCATCATCTCGCATTTTCGCTCGACGATGGGCGCGAACTGCGGTTCTCCGACACCCGCAAGTTTGGGCGATTGCGGCTGCTCACCCCGCCGAAGTTCGACGAGTTCAAGTCGACCGTCGGTCCGGAACCGCTGGATGACCAACTCACGGCGCAGCGATTCTTCGAGATGCTGCAAGGCCGCGGTCGCGCGATCAAGCCGCTGATCATGGATCAGGCATTTCTTGCCGGAGTCGGCAACATCTATGCCGATGAAGCCCTATATGCCGCGCGAATTCATCCGTTGAAGGCGTCGAACTCCCTCTCACGCGACGAGGCCGAGCGGCTTCTCGACGCGATCCGCCGCGCGTTTCTGGATGCCCTTGGGCGCGGCGGAACGACTATCCGCGACTATCGCAACGGACTCGGAGAACATGGCGAGAATCAAGATTACTTGCAGATTTATGGCCTGAACGAAGGCGACCCCTGCCTGCGCTGCGGCACGCCGATCAGCCGCATTGTGGTAGGTCAGCGCGGCACCCGCTTTTGTCCCAATTGCCAGCCGGCGCCCAATCAGGCGTAAGCGCGATCGATCTCCGTCAATACGTTTGGATCGTTCGGGTCGAGTACCGGGTACTCTGCCTCGATGAGTTCGGTGTGCTTCATCCCCGCGCCCGTAGAGAATAGGATCGTCTCGTCCGTCGACTTCAGGAACCCGCTGGCTCGCAGATTCTTGGCGGCAGCGACCACTGCGCCAACCTCGGGCGAGGCGAAAATACCTTCCCTTGACGCCAACTCATGCACTCCCGTCATGATCTCGTCGTCGCTCACGGCGATGCACGTGCCACCACTTTCGCGCACGGCGTCAAGGATCAGGTAGTCGCCGATTGCTACCGGCACGCGCACGCCCGGCGCGATTGTTCGCGCGCCTTGCCATAGCTCGGCGTGGCGCTCGCCCTTATTGAAAGCCCGCACGATCGGCGCGCAGCCTTCGGCCTGCACCACGATCATCTTGGGACGCTCAGAACCGATCAGACCCATCGCTTCCAGCTCCGCGAAGGCCTTCCACATTCCCACGATCCCGGTACCTCCACCCGTGGGGTAAATGATGGCACCAGGCAAGCGCCAACCGAGCTGCTCGGCCAACTCTAGCCCCATGGTTTTCTTGCCTTCGGCGCGATAGGGCTCCTTCAGGGTGGAAACGTCGAACCATCCACGGGCGTCGCAACCGATCTTGCCGATCTTGCCCGCGTCATTGATCAAGCCTTTGACCAGAAAGACCTTGGCGCCGTACGCCGTGCATTCGGCTTTCATGACCGAGGGCGCATCCTGCGGCATGAAGACGTAGGCTTCCAGGCCCCCGTTAGCCGCATACGCCGACATCGCGGCTGCGGCGTTGCCCGCGGACGGAATCGAGACGGCCGACGCACCCAGCTCTTTCGCGCGCGAAACGGCCGCGGCCAGGCCGCGCGACTTGAAGCTGCCCGTCGGGTTACGTCCCTCGTCTTTGACCTTCAACTGCGCGAAACCGAATGAATCGCCCAGTCGTGGAGCGTTCAGGATGGCGGTACCGCCTTCGCCTAAGGTGAGAGCGTTGGCTGGATCCTGCACCGGCATGATCTCGTGGTAGCGCCACAGGTTCCAGGGACGAGTGAGCAACGACTCCGTGGTCATCTGCTTGGCTGCCGCCGCCAGGTCGTAGCGCGCGTACAGGACCTTGCCGCATTCGGGACAGGTCGTCATCAGGTTATCGGTCGAATACGTTGCACCGCAATTGGTGCATTCGAGGTTGGTCAAATAACTGTACACGTCATCTCCCACTCATCTCACACGTCAGCGTGTCCGGGCGCGCGCCACCTTGGATTGTAGCCGATTTGTCGAGGTTTCGAGCTTGAGGCAGTCAAACCCGTGAACGCAAGCACCAGCCAGCAATCAGGACGTTCGGGTGTCTGGACTGGCAATAGTCGCGCTGCTATACTCGTCAGCAACATCACACGCGGGTGTAACTCAGCTGGTAGAGTGTCTGCTTCCCAAGCAGAATGTCGTGGGTTCGAGTCCCATCACCCGCTCTAATCCGCGTCAGAATCACGAAAACCGCCCTCTCACGGGGCGGCTTTTCTTTGCTACACCGTAACACCACACGCTAACTGGACGATTTCTGGTACAATAATCCCGGTCGCGATGTGTTGGATCACGACCGGGCAAGAGTCAGGAAAGGGTAAGTTTCCATGACCCCACGCAATGCTACATCACCCACAACCACTATCGACACCTACGACATGCTGGCGCGCTCGTACAGACGCACGCTCGAAGCTGAAGGCAAGAGCCCCAAAACCCTCGTCACCTATTTCGAGGGCATCAACGGGCTGAAGCGCTTCCTCGTTGACAACGGCATGCCCACCGAGCCAACGGCAATCACCCGAGAACACATTCAGGAATACATCACCGACCTGTTGAGTCGCTACAAGCCAGCGACCGCGGGCGTCCGTTATCGCGCGCTGCGCTCGTACTTCGGCTGGCTGGACCTCGAGGGCGAGATCGAAGTGTCTCCCCTGGTGCGGATGAAGCCGCCAACGATTCCGGTTGAACCGCCCGCCGTGCTCACGGAGACCGAGCTAAAGCGTTTCCTCAAAGCCTGCGAGGGTTCAGACTTCAACGCCAGACGTGACACGGCTATCGTGCGGTTGTTTCTGGACACGGGCATGCGTCGCGCCGAGCTCGCGGGCCTGAAGGTGGAGGACGTCGACCTCGATAATCGCGTCGCGTTTGTAACTGGCAAAGGACGCAAACAGCGCGGCTGCCCGTTCGGCCGGCGCACGGCGCTTGCCCTTGACCGCTACATTCGCGCCCGCATGCATCACCGGGATAGTCACCGCCCGGAGCTCTGGCTCGGACATAGCGGGCCGATGACCGGGAATGGTGTCTACCAAGTCATCGTCGCCCGTGCCGAACAGGCTGGGCTAGGGCATGTGAAGCCCCATCAATTCCGGCATAGCTTCGCGCACGCGTGGCTATCCAATGGCGGCGGTGAGTCAGACCTCATGCGCCTGACCGGCTGGCAGTCTCGCAGCATGCTACAACGATACGGCGCATCGGCGGCCGACGAACGGGCTCGTGATGCCTATCAGCGACTCTCACCCGGCGACCGGATCTAATGGCAAACGTGCGAGCGGCCGTCCTTGCCGACGATGGAAAACAGCTGCGCTGCGGATGGTGCCGCCGTGAGATCGGTCAATGGTCGGAACATGCAAGTGTGGTGCTTCCTGACGGCTTCAGCTTCAATGCCGAGCGTGAGGTCTTCCGACTCTCAAACCGCGCTCGCGCTCGACTCGGGCGGGACGACGGGGAGCGAGCTCACTATCCGTCCACGGCACCGGGTCAACCAGCCCGAACGCTGCCGCCGAAGGACCTAATCCGTCGCGGTGTCTTGTTGAACGATAATGAATGGTTGGCCGCTGCTGGCGGTCAGGGACGTGGAATCGGCCCTGACCCGAATCGCCCACTGACGCACTATCACGAGAAGGCGATACCGCCATGCACGATCGAGTGTCCTCACTGCAAGAAGCTCAATAGCGTCGTTCCGTTTGGCACAGCGTTATGATGTGGTAGAATTCAGCCATTGAAATAGCGACGGGGTGACACCACTACCGTCTTCGCGATCGATCCGCCGACAGGCCGTGAGACGCGGGGATAGGTGGTGTCTTTTTATGTCTCAGGACCGCCCAATCATCGAACGCGTTATGCGCTTCGATCCTGCGGAGATGGCCTTACGCGGCCGAATCGGCGCATATCGGCTCCACGCGACCCACGACCCCAAGGAGACCACGCAAGCCGCCCGTGTCGCGTTCCTCGCAACGTTTGAGGACGAGGTCGACCCTGACCGCGTGCTGCCCGAAGAGGAGCGTCTACGGCGTGCCGAAGCGGCTCGAAAAGCCCACTTCGCGAAATTGGCATACCTGTCAGCACAAGCTCGACGGCGCCGGAAGGCGGCCGCGGGATGACGGACAACCAAAACCCCAGCTGGGAGGGCTGGGGCACTGGCACAGAAGATGCAACCGAACAGTTGCATTCTACCACAAACAGCTTGCTTGATCCAGTCGCAGAGGCTGCCTATCGACATGCAGTCAATCTGAGCGACGATGACGTCATCGGACTACGTTCAAGCGCCGTTCAGGCACTCGACAATCTGCGGTACGACGCAGAAATTCCTGACAGCCAGCGCGACACTCTTGAGGCCATGATCGGCGGCCATACGCGCGCGTTAGACGAACGCGCTAGGGCTCGGCTTGATGGCCGACCTGACCCGGTTTCGGCGGTCGCAGGATTCAGGGCGCTGTCGTTGGGCGACCTTGCCCAATTCGAGTTTCCGCCCGTCGAATGGATCGTTGACGAACTCTTCCCGGCTGGCGCCCTCGTGCTTCTGGTCGGACGCCCGAAGGCGGGTAAGTCACTGCTCGCAGTCGATCTGCTGGCAAGCGTTGCGTTGGGCGAGACGTTTCTCGATCGGGCGACGGCGCAAGGGGCGGCGATTTACGTTCCTGCAGAGGACGCGCTCCGGCTTGTACGTGACCGCCTCTGGACACGGCTCGACAGTGAGCGCACGGCTCCGCTGTTCGTGGTCCCCGCTGACGGCACGCTCGAGCAATCTATTAGGATCGATGATCCTGCATCGATGGCGCGACTTCGGGCGACGATCGAGGAGATTAGACCCGCACTACTCGTGCTCGATCCCATGCGCGAGCTGCACACGCGCAAGGAGAATGACGCGGACGAGATGGCCGCTGTACTGCGACCTTTGCGTCAACTCGCCCATGACACCGGGACGACGATCATTCTGATCCACCACCGCAACAAGCACGCCACTGATGCCAGCCTCGCGACTCGTGGCAGTTCCGCCATTGCGGGCGGCGTTGACGTCATCATCACGCTCGACCTTAGCGACGAATCGGACAGCGCCGAACTGACCCCGGCCCAGGTGATGACGCTGCGGGTTGAGGGTCGCTATGGACCACGCCAGGCAATCGGGGCACGGCTCCGTGCTGGGCTGCGATGGGAATCAGCAGACCCTCAATCGGGCGACTCACTGACCGTGCGCGATCGTATCCGCCGGCACTTTGAAGTAACCGGAGACCACCTGACCGCTGACCAGCTCCACGAGGTCATCGGTGGTGACAAGAGCGGGTTACAGCGCGCGTTGCGGGACCTGTTGGGCGGCGGTCGGATCGTGCGTGATGGGGCAGGAACCAAGATTGCGCCGTATCGCTATTCAGTCGCTGTCCATGAATCGTTCCATGAATATTCCCGCGCCCAGACAGAGAAAACAGGCGATTCATGGAAAGCCCAAATGGTATATACCCCTGCGGATTCCATGAATCCAAGCAAGGGGAACAAGCCGCCCAAATGCCGCTCGTGTGGTGCGAACATCTCGATCATCAACACGTCTGGTTTGTGCGGCCGATGCGTGGGTCAGGCGGCGGCTGATGACTGAGCAACGTTACGACTGTACGTGTCCGATCTGCGACCACGAGTGGACGGTGACGAGTGCCGACATTCGCCGTGGAGATGGGCGCTGGCAACACTGCCCGAGGTGCCACCCCGGGCGCGCGTTACGGCCGCGTGCGCCGTGATCGCAACAACCGCAACTGACCGAACGTTACGAGGATCTACAGATCGAGAGGAACTCCAACATGGCAAAGTCATTCGAAAGCCAACTGATTGCGCACGTTGCGGCCGCGCGAGAGCGTAGCCAGGCCGGCGCGGCGGAATTGCATCGACTCACCGAAAGCCGCCAGTACTCAGACGAATTCAAAAGCACGTTGAAGGCTGAGGCTGCGGGCAAATTGCGCGCGGATGTGGACCGGTATCAGACGGACGCGCTGGAGCGGTGGGGCTCGCATCGTGGCCGCGCTGAAGCGCAGATTGATGCACTCACGCCGTCCCACGAAGCTAAGGCCGTTGCTGCGGCCGCGTTGAAACCGGTTCTCGATGTAGCGGCCAGTAGACCCGATGTTCTCTTCTCGGCTTATAGACGCACTTTCGAGGATCCCGCCAGCCGCGCCGTGTTGGAGGGACTGGCCGAAACGATTGGATCGGACATCTTGCAGGGCGGCGTCAAGGTGCAGTTTCAAGAGCAATGGCAGCGAGTACAAAACGAGATGGCGCCCCAGCAACCCGCAGCAGAAAAGGCGGCAAGGGCCGAACTGGCTCGCTCTGACCGCGCCATGGAGTACCTGCGCTCCGCCCGTGACGTGGTGAAGGCGGAACTCAAACAGGCGATTGATGGCGGGACAACGCCAGACGTCGGCGCGCGGATTCACGCCACGCACGCTAAATTCGCGATGCAGCAATTCGAGCAATCGGCCGCAGCTGACGAGTAGCACGACCATGGAGGGGCCGGCCGTCTTGGTCGGCCCTCTGGCGTTTTTGCTGATCGGCGGTCAAGCCTCATGAATACGCTAATAGTTAGCGTATAACGACATAGTAGCCCGGCCGATTGTGCCGGGCGAGCTCGCGGGCTTGGGCTTCGTTGGTCGGAACAATTGTTCCGGTTTCCAGCGCCTTGACCGTCTCGGCCGCGCTCATCAACTGCCGCGCCCTCCGATCCGTCCAACCCCAACGCTCCCGGCAATAGTCCTCGAAGCGGGAGTAGCCCACCATTTCACGACACGCTAACTGTGCGGGTTTAGCTCGCGGCGATTGCCCGGTTTTCCCACGAAATCAACGAAACGCTACAGCGCAAATACCGTTCTACTTCCCAAGCAGAATGTCGTGGGTTCGAGTCCCATCACCCGCTCCGAAAAGCCTCGTTCGTACTGGACGGGGCCCCTTCATGTCCTGACGATTGCATTGGTTCAGTTCGCGACACAAAGCAACGACGCCGCACTTTGTAGGCGCGGCGACAAGTCATGGATCTCAGGAAAACTGTGAGCGCGTTTGATGGTCCGAAGAAACCAATTGGTCCGTCGAACAATTACTCCGTCAGGCGCTCGGTGACGATTCCGCCGGAACCGGGAGCCCAGCCGTTTGAGCCGTCCCACTCTCCAAGACCGCTCACCTGAAGTTGATAGTCGGAGAGCAGAACGCCGTCGTTGTAGTTACTGCCACCCGTGACTAAGAATGCCGCAATGGTCTCAGCATAGAACTGCCCGTTCGATGCTTGTGACGCGATCGGGACGATGAGCACACATCCATCTGGATCATCGTTACCGGCGCTGCAGCCCTGAATGCCGTTGACGCGCACGCGAGTCGGGCCGGCCTTGTCGCCATTCAACGTGCCAAACCAACCTGGGATCGCATTCTCGTAATTGTTGTCTGGGTCAGCGAGGCCTTTCCACTTATTACTCTTATTGCCACAATCAGCCACCTGCGGACCATGGAGCCTGAATTGCTGACCGAACGCTGCCGGGTTGATGATATAGCTTGAGCCGGTCCCGCCGCCGGTGGGGGTGCCTGTGGCAGTTGCCGTGCTCGTGGCGGTTGCTGTCGATGTTGCCACCGGACTCGGCGTCGGGGTCTTCTTCTTGCTCGCCAATAGTTCGACCTTGTAGCTCGGACTTGACGAAACCGGAAGGTCCAAATTCTGAGCGACGATCTCCGGCTGCGATGGTTGCACGTCAGCCGTACTCGTCAAGATCGACAGCGTGCCACCGTTGGAAAGATCGGTGTCCAGGCCGCAGACAATGAAGGGGCTGTCGGATCCAGCGCCAGACGTAATCGCCTGAACGTGCGCCGTCGCACTTGCGGACGTGGATATGGTCTTCGGCGCGCCAGGAACCACTCTGATGAAATACGTGTCATGCTTTTCAGTTACCGTAATGTGCACACCGGTCGCATTGGATGGTACGGGACTGGTGCAACTCGCAATACGCTCGTCGGTATCGTCCACATAGTAACAATCGTAGGTTTGGGATATCGTCGCGTTCATCGTGTTTTGGCTAACCATCGAGGCAACATCTGCGTTCGGGGTGAGGTTCGGATTGGCCGTGCTCCAGGTTGCCAATACGTGCGCGCCTGCAAGCGCAGCTGAGTCCGCCGCGTTCTGGACAGTGCGCCGCTCAGCAAAAGAGACACCCAAATCGACTGCAAGGCCGATCATCGCCGTCAAGCTTACGGCAAGTGCCGCGACCATGATGATGATCTGGCCCTTCGACACGTGTCGTTGTGTGTGTCCAACGTGATTGCCGCCGCGCATCTCAACTGCCCTTACGTGTCGCCATATCGATTGGCCAAAATTTACGGTGTGGACGTCGACTTACTGATGACCCATTGGTCATGACTTTGGATCACCATTCGACTAGTTCTCGGTCCAAAGGTTCTGACGACCTGGCAAGCTGTCGGTGTGACATCGGTACCCAACGATATGCTGTAATCTGCTATGGTGCGGCGGGTCTCTCGCCGATGCGCACTCAGCGTTGTCTACGACCAGCAGAGTCGACGAGCAGGGCACGCATCGACCGGCATTTCATTTGCGTACGTACCAGAGTGAAAACGGTGCTACGGGTGCTGATGTCGGTCTTGTTGTTTGTACGAGGCGCCGTATTCTGACACGCGTGAGCGATATCCAAGCGAGACAGAGCGGTCACGAGTTGCGTTTGAATCAGGAGAAACCGTCATCATGCGCTTTTTTCGGCGCCGAAGTGGGAAAGAACCAGCGGACCAGAGCTACGAACAGCGCTTGCGAGCCATCGGCCGGCAAATCGATCAGGACGAAATGCGATTCAACCTTCTGGTCGAATCGCCAGATGGGTTCCTTCTGAAGGCAGATGTCATCTCTGATCGAATGCAAGGAGATTCTCGGCCGGCCTGGGTGTCGCGCTCATTCTGGCTGAAAGATGCCGATGTTCAGGCCATCATCGAGAATGCGCAGAATGCTCGAAAGCGTTGATGCCGAACGACCTAGCGATGATCGTCGACTCCAACTTGCGCGCACATGTCGAGCAACGGACACGTCGAGCATTTGGGGCGTTTCCCGGTACAGACATGTTTGCCGAACGGAACCAGCAGCCGGTTCAAGTCGATCCATTTGTCACGAGGCAGCGTCTGCTCCAACGCTTCACTGCTGGCTTCGGGCGAACCGGTGCGAATGATTCCCCAGCGATTCGTGATGCGGTGGACGTGAATGTCGACGGCCACATGCGGTTCACCACACGCGATCCCGAGAACCAGGTTCGCACATTTGAGCCCGACGCCCTTGAACCCCATCAGCGTAGCCTGGTCGCACGGGATCTCCCCATCGTGCTTCTCAACTGATTCGTGAGCAATCGTGAGAATCTGCGCGGCTTTGGCGCCATGAAATGAACTTTGATTGATGAGCTCGTCGATCTCAGCAACGGTGAGGTTCGTCAATTCGGCGGGCGTGCGTGCTCGCTTGAACAGGCCACGAGCCAGACCGATACTGACTTCGTCGCGCGTGCGGATCGAGATGATGCAGGCGACCAATTGCTCGAATGGGGAGTCGAAGCCGTCCTGGGCCAACTCGAAGAGCATCGCGGGCGCAAACGGCTCAATCGCGTCTTCAATGCGAGCGAAGGCCGTGTCGATTTCAAATACTCTCTTCGCCATCGCGTACCCCTCGTGACGTTGCGGCTGTTGACCACAGCTCGGTCGAACGCTCCACACGCAGAAATCAATCCATGTTGCGCGGAATTTATCGATCGGCGGGCCGGTTAGCCCTGACGACAGCTACATTCGCGCCACGCCTGAACGCGAGGAGGAGTTTTGACCGCCATCTCTGACTATCCGCATACTGATTTCGATCGGGTGGGGCCACCGGTTGGCGCGCGCTTCCCGGATGTTCTTCTTCCCGACCAGCACGGAAATCTGGTTGATCTGCATCAGCATCGAGGAAACCGACGCGCTTCAGTCGTCTTCTATCGCAGCGCGAGTTGGTGACCATACTGCAAAACGCAGCTCGTTGAGCTGCAGCGCAAACAGGCAGAATATGACGATGCCGAGATCGCGGTCTTCGCGATCAGCTACGATCCGATCGACATTCTGTCTTCCTTTGCCTCTCGACACGGCATCAATTATCCACTGCTTTGTGACGTAGGAAGTCGCGTGATCCGTGAACTTGGTCTGTTCAACGCACAGATCGTTCAACAGCAGGCAGCCAACGGGTTTGGGATACGCGAAACGTATTTCGGGCTTCCATATCCGGGAACCTTCGTTCTGGACGAGGCCGGAGTCGTGCGAGACCGCTGGTTCGAGCAGAACTATCGCGTGCGCCCAACACCGTCCGCTATCTTTGAAGAGAGTTTCGGCGCCAATGAGTCGTCAGCGGTCGAAGCTCGCGCACACGCGGGAGACCTTTCCGCTAGAGTTTGGGCAGGGAGTGATACGTACCACCCGCTCCAACTCCTGAACATCAACATCGATCTGGTGATACCAGACGGTCTCCACGTTTACACACAACCCATTCCCGAGGGATACGTCCCGCTCACAGTCGCGATTGAGCCTATCGATGGGCTCGAAGTTCGCGAAATGAAGCTCCCTCAATCGAAGCTGATCCGTCTGGAAGCACTCGAAGAATCGTTTCACACACTGGATGGCACGGTACGCGTTCGCGTGCCAATCGTGCTGAGCAAGAACATCGGTGACGTCAATCTCGCCGTACGACTCGGCTATCAAGCGTGCAGCAATACCGAATGTCTCATGCCCGGTGAACTGAAGATCAACCTCACGCTTCGGGCTGAAGACAACGTGCGTTGATCGGAACGCCAAAGCGTCTGCCTTCCGATCAGCCCCATCTCAACGTCAGGATCGCGTATTATCGACGTACCGTGGTGATGTCCGTAAGCCGATGATGAACGCATCGTCGGCACGCAGAACCGATCCCCACTTCGAGAATCTTGGAATGTCTGGAAGGAGCGCTCTTTTGGTCGATCAGAGTCGAGACGCCAATCCACGCAAGCGTCCGCTGAAAGTTGGGCTGGTTCTGCCGCACTGGGAGGCCGGCATGAGCGGCCAAACGCCCGGGTGGTCAGACATCACCGACATGGCGACTCTCGCCGAAGATATCGGCTTCGACTCTCTGTGGCTTGTCGACCACTTCCTCGTTCCCTATCGCTACCGTGGCGAGGATCACGTTCAAGGGTTCTGGGACAGTTGGACGGTTCTACCGGCGCTCGCCGCGACCACGAAAAAGGTTGAATTAGGAACGCTCGTCACCTGCACGGGCTTTCGCAATCCGGCCTTGATGGCGAAGATCGCTGCCACGGCCGACGAGATCAGTGGAGGTCGCGTCATTCTGGGCATCGGCGCTGGTTGGAACGAATATGAATACCGCGCCTTCGGCTACCCGTACGACCACCGCGTCAGTCGGTTTGAAGAAGCGCTCACGATCATCTACGGGCTGCTTCGAGAGGGTCATGTCGATTTCTCCGGCAAGTACTATGAAGCGCGAGCGTGCGAGATGCGTCCACGTGGGCCACGGCCGAACAGTTTGCCGATCATGATCGGCTCGTCCGGCGAGCGCATGCTGCGGCTCACGGCACGCTACGCCGACTCCTGGAATCGCTGGCTGGTGTATGGCCGCAGTCATCCGGACCAAATTCCTGAAGCACGCGACAAGGTCGACGCTGCCTGTCGTGCAGAAGATCGTGCACCCGGCACGCTCGAACGGACGGCATCGGTGCAGATCGATTTCAAGGGGACTCAAGATCCGCAGGCGGGTAAGCAATCCCTCACCGGATCGCCCGACGAGATTGCCCAATCGATCCGCGCCTTCGCCACCGAAGGAATCAGCCACCTGCAAATCATGTTGAGACCGAACACGCGCGAGTCCATCGAGCAGCTCGCGGTCGTGCTGGAAGATCTCGACCGGGGATAACGTTTCCGGTCTGCGACGCGGAGGTCCGTTGTGCTCCGCGTCGACGCTCGCCGCCAGGAATATTCGATGCTCTCTGGTGGTTGTGGTTCGTGCTGCCAATTGAATGGCGAGTTGACTGAGGTTGCCGATCTCGTTATACTCAGCGGAGGAATTGGCCGAGCGGAATATCAGCGTCCGCAGCTGCAGGCCTTCCTCGAAATCCGTGGGGGCATAGCTCAGCTGGGAGAGCGCTACAATCGCACTGTAGAGGTCGGGGGTTCGAATCCCCCTGCCTCCACCACGGCTATTCTGATTTCAGACTTGCTACGCCCGTAGCATCGAAGAGTCTCGTTCATTCATATCAGCATCAGTACTGGTACGTGTGAGTTCGTCAACGTTCGTCGGTGCAACAGCCCACCTAAAGGCTGGCGCATCCCCGTCCCCATCAGGCGTTCCGACGGATCCGCAAGGCTGGAGAGGGAGTATCGTATGGACAAGCCAAAATACCAGCTTATTGGTAGACGGGCAGATCGTCGCGACACGCTTATTTTTCGTGATCGAAAAGGGCGTCACTTTATCCGTCCGGCGTGCGGCGCGAAGCTGGTGCGTGTCACCACCCGCGATGCGCATCGATTGATGCGGCAGTATGCCTACAACTCCGTACTTGACGGGATGTGGCGCAGCGAGATCGAAGCCACTGGTCTCGAATGTCCACTGCCGATTCCAGCAGAAGCGGAATTGGCCATCGGAGAGCTTGACTGACGCGTCTGTCAACCTGTCGCAGGCAGACCACCGCCCCGGTCGATGACCGGGGCGGTTCTCTTTACGCGATTGATATGGACGGATAGTCGTCTGGCTACGACGCGGGCTGTGGCCGCATGTGAGGTGGCGGTGACGGCTCCGCGCGCGGCTCGACATCCTGATCGCCGCCGGGCTGAGCAATCGTCCGGCCCTCGGTCGGCCTGAGGAGCGCTGACGGTCCATGCAGCTTCGGCTTCGGTCGCGGCGCGTCGAAGAGTGCCTCGATCTCCGGCCCATCGATCGTCTCGTTTTCGAGCAGAAGCAGCGTTATGGCTTCGAGCTTGTCCATGTTCGAGGTAAGGACGTTCTTAGCGCGCGAATAGGCGTCGTCGATGAGATCATGAATCTCTTTGTCGATCTCGTAGGCGACCGGATCACTGTAGTTGCGCTGTTCGTTGATTTCGCGGCCGAGGAAGATAAGTTCTTCCTTGCGCCCGAATGCGAGCGGACCGAGCTTCTTGCTCATGCCATACTCGGTCACCATGCGACGTGCCAGATTGGTCATGCGCTCGATGTCGTTGGCGGCGCCGGTCGAAATCTCCTGGAAGATCAATTCCTCGGCCACGTGTCCACCCATAAAGACGGCCAGTTGATCCTCGAATTGCTTCTTGGTCCAGAAGAACCGGTCCTCTTCCGGCAGTACGCGCGTGTATCCACCCATCATTCCGCGAGCGACGATCGAGACCTTGTGGACTGGATCAGCGTACGGCAGCATGCGCGCGACCAGCGCATGGCCGGCCTCGTGGTAGGCGGTCATCAGCCGCTCGCGCTCGCTGATGACGCGACTCTTGCGCTCTGGGCCGGCGATCACTCGGTCAATGGCCTCGGTCAGCTCGCGATTGCCGATCGTCTTCTTGTTGCGACGCGCGGCCAGGATGGCAGCCTCATTGACGAGGTTTTCGAGGTCGGCTCCAGAGAAACCGGGAGTCTGACGTGCAAGCAGGCTAAGTTCAACCTCGGTCTCGAGTGGTTTCCCGCGCGCGTGCACGGTGAGGATCGCCAGCCGGCCAGCGATGTCTGGCCGATCAAGTACGACCTGTCGATCGAAACGACCAGGTCGCAGCAGCGCCGGATCGAGAACGTCAGGCCGGTTGGTGGCCGCGATGATGATCACGTTGGTGGTACTGTCGAACCCATCCATCTCGACCAGGATCTGGTTCAACGTCTGCTCACGCTCGTCATGGCTTCCGCCAAGTCCAGCGCCACGCTGGCGTCCGACGGCGTCGATCTCATCGATGAAGACGATACACGGCGCGTTGCGCTTGGCCTGATCGAACAGGTCTCGCACGCGGCTGGCACCGACCCCGACGAACATTTCGACGAACTCGGAACCACTGATGCTGAAGAATGGCACTCCAGCCTCTCCCGCGACGGCTCGCGAGAGAAGGGTCTTGCCGGTGCCCGGAGGGCCTACCAGCAGGACGCCGCGGGGAATGCGCGCGCCGAGCGAGGCAAATTTCTCCGGATACTTGAGGAACTCGACCACTTCCGCGAGTTCTTCTTTTGCCTCTTCGACCCCGGCGACGTCATCGAACGTCACCGTAGGTTTACTGCCCGTGAACATGCGTGCGCGGCTCTTGCCGAACGACATAGCTTGATTGTTCGAGCCCTGGGCTTGCCGCATCATGAAGACGAAGATGCCCACTATTAAGATCATGGGCACCAATATGCTGAGGGCGCTTATCCAACTGCCCCAGGAGCTCCCGGCGTTCGCTTTGATCGCGACCGCGTCCGGTTGGATTCCGAAATAGCTCAGCGCCTTCCAGATGTCGACGTTTCCGGGTGGAAGTCGCGTCGCTTTGGTGGCATCAGTCCCGACATAGTGGACGGTGATGACGTTCGAGCCCTCTTTGGTGTCTAGCTCCTGGACCTTGCCGGCCTTGACGTCATTTGCGACGGCCGAAAAGTCGACGTTCTGGGGGCCACCGTTACCGCCCAGCCACGTAAACCAGATGGCGACAACGGCGATGATGAGAACGATCCAGACAAAGCCGTTGCGCAACCACTTATTGTCAGTCATCCATTACCCTCCGACCGCGTCGAGCGGATTGCATGCTCCCTGCAAGAGAACCACATTCGCGCGGGCTCGACAGGAGTGGCCGAATTATAGCAGAGAGTTCCGTCAACTCGTTGCTCACTCACCCCCGATGAATTCGGGGCTACATATGGCAACAAACGGAAGATTGCGGAACTTCCCGGCGTAGTCCAATCCGTAGCCGACCACGAATTCGTCGGGGATTTCAAAGCCGATCCAGTCGACGTTGACGTCAGCCGCTCGCGGTCGATCTTTCTTAAGAAGTGCAACGAGTCGAATGTCCGCTGGTTTTCGTCGTTGCAGCACGTCGATCAGGTAGTTAAGCGTCAGTCCGCTGTCGATGATGTCCTCGACAATCAAGATGCGCCGTCCCTCGATGGTGCGATCGAGATCCTTGAGGATGCGGACCACGCCAGACGTGTTTGAAGTATCGCCGTAGCTCGATACCGCCATGAAATCCACGTGAAGCGGAATTGACATGGCGCGAGCCAGATCCGACATGAAGATGAAGCCGCCCGTCAGGACTCCGATGAGGAGCGGGTCGTCGTCCCGATAATAGTCGGAGATTTCCTCCCCGAGCTCCCCGATTCGCCCCCGAAGCGTCTCCTCGTCAATGAGAATACGTTCGAGTCCCTTATGTAGACGAATGTCCCGAAACACGCTCGTCATCTGTCCGATCTTCCTTTGTTGATTTCGTGAGCCGCGCCGTCAGACCGGAGTCTACATCTTCAAATGTCGGTGAGGAAAACCCCGCAATCCAACGCACTTCCCCAGCTCTGACGAGGAGCGGAATGTGATCGCGCAGGCACCTGGTGACCTTCTGATTGACGAACCAATCCTGCAGCTTACGCGCCGGCCCGCCATCAAGTTGCACCCGGTCGCCAGGCAGTCGTGTGCGCAAGAGCCATTCCGATTTTGCGTCATCGCAGCAGATGTCGAGATTCCAGCCATTGCGCAACTCGAGGCGATGGGATCCTTCGATGCGGAATTCACTCGCGGGGTCGAGCAGCGGCAGGCCCGAGGAAGTCCGGATTGTCGATTCGATCAGGTCCGCGCGGCCAATCACCACGCGATCGTAGTCGACCAACGCATCGATTCCATCTTTTACCTCGATGCACGTCGACACCTGACCGTCCCGAATGGCCTGGCAGACCGCTTCCACCCGCTCGCTCGTCAGATCGATGCCTGGAGCGAGCTGGTGCACTAACAAGGCGACGACACGTCCCTGCACCGGCGTCGGAAGCTGAGCGAACGCCGCTCGATCCACTTCATGGCACGGGCCGAGTGCTGAAACGCTCTTCTCGAATGCGTCTGCTCCGAGCACTTCAAGGAATGCGGCATCCGCGGCGAGGAGCGAGATCGAGCGGGCGATTGAATGTCTTGATCCTGGCTCAATCTGCTCGAGCAACGGTAGGAGCTGATGCCGGACCGCGTTGCGCCTGAACCGTGGATCGGCGTTGGTTGGATCTTCGATTGGCGTGAGTCCACATTCGTCGGCGTACTGTTCGATCTCAGCGCGCGTGCGACGGAGGAGCGGTCTCAATAGATAGATCGATGCGGTAGCTCCGTTGTCTGACGCGAGTGGAATCATACGTCTCGTGGTCTCACGCATGGCAGTGAGCCCATCGAGGCTGGTTCCGCGCGCGAGGCGCATCAGAACTGTCTCCACCTGGTCGTCGAGTGTGTGTCCCACTGACACCCAGGACGTTCCAAAACGCACCGCCGCGTTCGCCAGCGCGGCGAAGCGCGCATCACGCGCGGCGGCCTCGACGCCGCGTCCGCGATTCCACACCTGAACGTCGACCTCGATGACATCGATCGGAACCGACATGCGCTGGGCGATTCGGACGCATGCATGCGCGTCTTGTTCCGAACCCTCACGCAATCGATGATCAACGTGGATTGCTTGAATGCGTGGACCGACGCCGCTGTCTCGCAGAGTCGTGAGGCTGTGCAACAGCGTTTGGGAATCGACGCCGCCAGAGAAACCGACGACCATAACGTCATTTGGCCCAAGTCGAGCACTGTCGAGGGCGGATCGAACGTCGTTCAGCAGTAAATCGAGGTTCGGCGGCACATGGACGCCCTTCGATGACGTCGAGACGATGGGCACCTGTCGCGGACTGAATCGCGACGAGGCCGACTATTCGATGCTCATGAGCCGATCATGAGCCAGGGGGTCGTTCACAAACTCGATGCGCACATTCATCAGATCGGCTTCTTTGGCGAAGCGCGACAGGCGATTCATATCGACGTAGAGTCGATCGGGAGATGTAGCGATTATCACGTCGAGGTTGCGTGTCCAGATCGACGTACGTAGCCGTCGGAGCTCGGGACGCTCTTCCTCCACATAAACGCTCTCGTCGCGATACGTTTGCGTGACGACGTACCCCTGCTTGTTCGCATGTTTGCGGCAGGCATCCTCCTGCTTGACCGGATCGTTGATAACGTCGCCCTTTTCGTTCATCTGCGTTCTGGTGAAAATTCCCGCGCGTACCGGCATGCTCGTGCTCTCCTATGTTGGTGACTGCTTTGGTTGGGTGTCGCATCGGCAATCGTATCGACGTACGACATTATGCCGCGACTATCATTAATGCTCGATCACGTGGGTTGACCAGGGCCCGACACTCTGCCGTTCGTAGCGGATGCGCAACGGAATTCGCGTCATGACGCGATCGTCAAGCAACACGTTGAACCAATAGAGGCCCTCTTCCTCGATGTCCATCGACACATTGGAAATGAAGGTCGCTCGGTGATCGATGCCCTTGAACTGGATGCGTTGTCCCACCGGTTCGAGTTTCTTGCCCGATGGCTGAATCGGGACGATCGAGAGCGTATGCGAACCCTTCGAATTTCCAGCTGCAACCTGAACTGCGAGATGCCCTTGAAATCGAAACGTCGGCATCTCGTCTGGCGCATTCGGGTCGTTGGTTCCCGCGACCAACTGCTCGAGCACGTTGATCACGCTGAACGAGCCATACTGATCTTGCTGCGCGTTCTGGCACAGCACCGCCATCAATAGATATGGGCCGTCACTCGACGCCATGCATCCCTCCACCTGTTGTCGCGGCCGGATCGGTCGCACCGGCCGGTCACCAGCCAAGGTTATAGCATCGGCGTCCAGCGATCGAGTCGGTCGTCACTCGGGGTCCGATCACTCGTCGACCGCGCGCAACGTCTCCTCCGCCGCTTTCAGTAGTGCCGAAAGATCGTCGTCGCTCATCGGAGTGGAGAGACACCCGAATCCCCCGGCCCCAAGGAAGACACCTCGATCCATCATCTCCCAATGCAGCTTGTTGACACGGCTGGATTGCTCTCGAGTCAGATGGGCGGAACGATAATCGCTCAGTGTTTCGCGATGGGGCACGAGTAAGAACAAAGACCCCGCCCCGGTCACCTGCCAGTTCACCTCGAGCAGCCGAATAATCTCACTCAGTTCGGTTCGCACGCGCTCACCCTGCTCGTTCATGCGCTCGAACGCTTCAGTGGTCAGCATCTCCATTGCTTTGTACCCAGCTGCCATCGTGACGGGGTTAGCGTTGAATGTTCCGCCGTGTGGTACCAGCGGACTGCGTTCCGTCGCGTCAAAGACGGACATGACGTCTGCTTTGCCGCCGACCGCCCCCACCGGGAATCCGCCACCAATGATCTTGGCGAGCGTTGTGAGATCCGGGTCGAAACCGAAAACGCCCTGTGCGCCGTGGTAGCCCAGGCGAAACGAAATGACTTCGTCGGAAATGATGAGGATGCCAAGATTCCGGCATTCCTCTTGCAGCGCCTCGATGAAATCGGCTCGCGCTGGAATGAGCCCGACGCGTGACGGCATGACGTCGAAGACGACTGCCGCGAGTCGATCGCGATGTTGGCGCAAAAGCGCACGCGTCTCGTCGATATGATTGAACGGCAGGACCACCACCTCGTCGAGCAAGCTTTGCGGCACTCCGGAGGCATAGGGTGTCGCCGTCGGTTTTGCGGGATCCCCCCAATTCTCCGGGTTCGAGGCAAGGCTCACCTCAACGAAGTCATAGGCTCCGTGGTAGGCACCCTCGAATTTGGCAATCGCGGACTTGCCGGTATAGGCACGCGCCGCCTTCACCGCCATCATCACGGCCTCGGAGCCAGAGTTGACGAAGCGCAGTCGATCGACTGCCGGAAGTCGCTCGCACAGGACTCGAGCCAGATCAATCTCATAGCGGGTCGGTCCGGCGAACGCGGTCCCGCCATGCATCGCTTCGATGGCGGCCGATTCGATCGCAGGATGCGCGTGACCGTGGATCAGAGATGTGTAGTTGTTGATTGCGTCCAGGTAGCGGTTTCCGTCTGCGTCGTAGAGATAGGCGCCCTCGCCATGATCGAGGAAGATTGGATGCGGCTTGTAGTAGACCGTCAGTCTCGAATTGCCCCCCGCGAGGTAGTGCCTCGCCTCCTCGAACAATCGCCCCGATTCGACATAGCGGTTGGTGGTGGAAACGTTGTCCTGCGTGGTCGTCATGCTGGACCTCCCGGACGAAGACTGATGGCCTCAATCTCAACGACGAGTACGGTATCGCTCCGCTGTAACCCCGGATGATCTGCTACTCAGTGATTTGACAAAGCCACACTACACCGAACCGAGTCGACTGTCAGCAGCCTGGGACCGCGCTCGCGCTCATCTGAACGCGTTTTTTGCGATTGTCCTTGGCCAGCTCCGACGACAGCTCGGCACCAAATATGACCACGTTGCTCACCAAGTAGATGAAGAACATGAAGGCAACGACTCCGCCAAGGGTGCCGTAGACCTCAGAGTAATGGCCAAAATTCGCCAGATAGATCCCGAATCCCGCCTTGGCGAGTTCGAAACCGAGAGCGGCGAGAAGCGCGCCAAACCAGAGATCGCGGCGGTTGAGGGAGTGGTTCGGTACCCAGCGATAGGTCACGAAGAAGACGCACCAGGAGACCGCCAGCGGCAGGAAGAAGTAGAGTGCTCCCCAACCGATGTTGACCAACACGCCGTGAAAGAGCTCGTCCGACAGCGCCCTGAAGACTCCGATCGCGGCCGACAACGCCACCGAAACAAGTGACATGACCAATACGGCCAGCACGCTCAGCACGTCAATACTCCGGCCACGCACGAATCCGCGACTCGCCTCGACGTCGAACGCGTTGTTCAGCGCCTTGCGCAGCGCACTGAACATGCCGCTCGCGGTCCAGACCAAGCCGGCCACGCCGAACAGACCGACCAACCCATTCTGGGTCGAGGCGACGCCAGAGACGATGTCTTGCACTTCAGATCGGAACTTCAACGCCTGCGGAATCTGCTGCATGATGTTGTTCACGATGCGCGTCTGGCTGGCTGGATCGCTAACGAACATGCCAAAGACGGCCACCAGAAAGATCATGAGTGGAAAGAGCGAGAAGATCACGTAGTAGGTAACCGCCGCGGCGTAAATCGAGCCTCGATTGGTGCTGAACTGAGAATACGCACGCGAAAGGACGTCGACAGCATAGAGGCGTTTCATCCGGTTGAAACGCGATTTGAGGCTCAGTGGAATTCGCCGCGTCATGGTGTTGCCTTTGCATTTTGTGGCGGGAACGCGCGTCGAGTCTGGCGCCACGATCGACACGCAGACGTGCGATCGGTTCGTTGAACCGTTCGCCGCGGAGCCTCCTGGAACGGACCGAGGAATCTCGCGAATCGCGTGAAGTAGACGCGCTGAGGAGATCGAACTGCTTCGATCGAGTCCGGCCGCCATGCGGTTGGTTACGATCAGAACTGTATCAGACTCCCGTTTTCCGGTCGGTGACAGACGCGCGCCGGTCGGCTTCGACCCATTCAATTGGACGCGATATAGCACATCGCGCACAATCTTCACGGAGACAAGACGTTGGCCTTAGCCCGCAACGCGTCAATTCAGTCAACCAAAAGTGAGATCAACAACTTGACGTCTAGAGACTGGATCATGCGCCCACGCCTCAATTCATATCAGGAGTCCCTCGAAGCAGCTATTCGGAGGAGCTTCTTTCGCCAGTTTCCGCAACGACTCATGCAGGAGCTGGAAGTCGACGCGTTGAGGGTGGACATTCCCGCCGGAAGCGAGCTGTACCACGAGAACGACGAGCCGCGTGCCAGCCTGATCGTCACCGGGCTGGTACGCGTCTACATGCTTAAACCATCCGGCGAGGATGTCACCGTCCGCTTTGCCCGCCCAGGCGACGTCATCGGCATCGCGGCAATCTACGGCGGCCCAGCACCAGTCAGTGTGCGCATGATGACCGACTCGACGCTCCTCATGTTCAATGTCGCTCGGCTCACACACATGGCGAAGACGACCCCTTCCGTCGGTTGGGTCCTCGCTGAAGAGATCACGCGGCGCTTCTACGACTCCCTGGAATTGCTCGGCGGTATGCCGGCCGGATCGATTCGACAGCAGGTCGCCCGCATCCTCCTCGAGACGGCAACGGAGCAGCGCGGGCAAACCGTCGTTTCGAAAGTGAGCCGCCGCGAGCTCTCTAATGCCATCGGTGCCGTACCACCCGTGATTTCGCGGGCACTAAGGGATCTGCGCGTCAAAGGTTTGATCGGGACAAGCAGCCATGGCGTGCTCTTACTGGACCCAGAGGGTCTTCATCTGGAAGCGCTTTCGGAGGGGCGCTGAAACAGATTGGACGTTAGCTCGCGAGAACGAAGAGTTCGTAAAGTGCTGTGAGGTCTGTGGTATGGAAAAACGATCGACCGGATACTTGAGCGCCGACGCCAGGAATGCGCTCCTGGAAGTGAGTACGGCGACGCTGACAAGCCAGCTACTCAAGCGAGGATTCCGCAATACGTTCCTGGGTGGCCTTACACCGCTGCGCCCAGAGCTTCGTATGGTTGGTTATGCTTTCACGCTGCGTTACGCTCCGATGCGCGAAGATCTTGACCTCGAGGTCGATTACGACAACCTCACCAACATACAGCGGGTGGCGGTCGAGGCGGTCGGCCCGGAGGATGTTCTGGTCATCGACGCGCGCAACGAGATTCACTCAGCCTCGCTGGGCAACATTCTGGCAACGCGCATCAGGCAGCGAGGCGGCGTTGGCATCGTGACCGACGGAGCATTGCGGGATGCCAACGCGTTTCGCGATATCGACATCGCAACATTCTCGCGCGGCATCCACGCCACCACGAGTTCGACCAAACACCACCCGATCGAGATGAACGTCCCGATCGGCTGCGCCAACGTCCTCGTCATGCCGGGTGATGTCCTGGTTGGCGACGCGGACGGTGTGGTCGCTATCCCTGCTCACGTTGTCGAAGAAGTGGCGCTGGCTGCCATCGAACAGGAGCGGTTGGAAGCGTTTGTAATCGGCAAGATCCAGGCTGGCGCGAGCATCATCGGCGTCTATCCGCCTGACGAGAAGACGCTGGCCGAGTACGAGAGTCGGCGCGCGACGTAGGTTGCGCGGCGCGTCCATTCGCGTGACCCTACGGGCAATGGCTACCAAACTCACGGTAACCGCGCACCGGAAGCGCATGGTACTCACGACACACCTGGATCAACATCTCTTTGGCCGCGATGAAGAGAAGCTCTCCTTTTTCGGCGGACGCCGTCATCGGATTGCCGTGTACACCGTGCTCACGCTCTCTGCGTCGCTCGGGAAAACCGGTGAATCGCTGCACGACTTCACTGAACCCAGGGCGCTCAGGATCGGGCACCATCCGGTCCCCATCGATCATGGTCGGTCTCAGATAGAGTTGCATTGAGGTCTCCCACTCTCCGCCATGACCGATGAACCCATGATCGCTGTCGGCGAAATCGTTGAGCACCTCGGGAACCATCTCCCAGTATGTGATCGGCAGCACCCAGATGTCTTCTTCGGCCAGCTTGGTCGACACCACACGCGAGATGTCGCGGTTTCCGCCGTGCCCGTTGACCGTGATGATGCGCATGAATCCGTTGGCCCAGATACTCCGGCAGATTTCGGAGAGGAGCGCAATGTAGGTCTCAACGCTGGCGGTAATGGTGCCGACCTCAGCCATGTTGTAGTGCGTCAGGCCGATCCACACGGGCGGCGCCACGATCACCGGGAATTCGTCGATAGCCAGCGCGGTCTCGGTCGCGAGTGCCTGTGTGTGGCTGATGTCGACGTCCATCGGACAATGCGGTCCATGTTGCTCGATGGAGCCGAGCGGCACGATGACGACCGGGTCGTTTTCCAGTGCTGCCAGCAACTCGTGACGCCACATCTCCTGCCAATGAACGGTCTTGCCGGTCTCGGATCGCCGTCTGCTCCCAAAGACTGAGAAGTTCGAAACCACGACACACTCCTTTTCGCCGTTGTCACTAGAGTCCGAAGAGAGATCTCAACCTTCGTTTGATCGCGTCGGCTTCGCCCGGCTTGAGGGTGGTCGCCACGATACCAATCGCATTCTGATCCAGAAAGTTCTGCGATACGGCAATTGGCGGTTCGCCCTCAGCCAATTCGTTTACCAAGGTCGTCGCGGACATCTCGACGCGTCCTTCTTCAAGACGAATCACCAATGTCGGATAGGCACGCGGCGCGACGGCGTCATCGAGCAACGTTGGATGGACGCCCGGAATACCCTGAAGTCCCGCGACAAGATCGTTCAAGGTGCGCTCCTGCGCTGACCGCTCCGCATCGAGATCGCGTTCAAGAAACCGACGCAAAGCCACGAGAAGCCCAACGATTTCTTCCTTGCCGACCTTCATCGGTCGCCCGATTCCGTGATGTGGCGGACCCGGCAGGCGTCCGGTTTCCAGATATCGTTGGCGCCATGGCCAGGTTTCTGGGTAGACGTCCATGTCCTGATGCTGCAGCGCAACAGACTCGATGAGATCCCGCCGACCGATCAAGATACCGGACGCTTGCGGCCCACCGATGGCCTTCCCACCGCTGAACGCGACCAGATCAGCCCCATCCGCGATGAAGCGATGCAGATTTTCGCGCGGTGGCAGCGACGCCGCGGCATCAACGATCACAGGCAGCTTGTGTCGATGGGCGATGCGCACGACTACTCTCAGAGGCACCACTCCCGGCACGCGTCCAACCGAATAGGCGACGGCCACGGTGCGATCGGTGATCGCGGATTCAAGCTGCCATGGCCAACTCACGCCCTGTCCGGGGTAACCGAGATAACCAACCTCAACGAGCTTGGCACCCGGCAATCTAAGCGCGTGGCTGTAGGCCGTGAGATGCGCGCGCTGAATGACGATTTCGGTGGGCAGGCCAGTGGTGTCGGGGAGTCGATCCATGACCGCTACGTCGAAGCGGGCGATGGCTGCAGCCGCAGCCATGGCCAGACCAGCGGCTGCGCCTGCCGTCACGTAACCTGCCTCTGCGCCGCTCGCTTCGGCGAGAACGCGACCGGCGGCCTCCTGCAGTTCGTCAATCCGCACGCACGATTGTGCGGCCTCAGCCATCGCCGCGGCGACATCAGGGTGAATTGGAGCGCCACTTAGCCGGGTGACTGGTCCGGCGGCATTGATGACCGGCCGAACACCGAGCTCTTCGTAGATTCCCACGCCACCTCCCAGCACGCAGTGAGATCGAACGTTATTGGGCTGCTTCCGGCATGAGTATCCGTCGCTGATGCTCCGGCAGCGTAGCCCAGAAGATGGGAGCCCGTTCCGGAATTCTCGGCAACGGCACGCCGTCGACCATGGTCATGGTATTGACGAGCCGCGTCTGTCCCGTTCGGGCATTCATCTGGGAATCATGAAAAGTGTATGCGCCTGACTCCTGGCGGAAGACGGCGACATCAGCCCGACTTCCGACCTTCAGCGATCCGAGATCCGGTTTGCGCATGGCCGCGGCCGGTCGTGAAGTTGCTCGTTCGATCACGTTCGACAAAGTCATGCCCAGATTGAGGAACTTCGACAGCGTTGTCGGCAGATCGAACATCGGCCCCTGGACCGCCATTTGGTGGATGTCGCTGCTTATGACGTCGGGCTCGATCCCTTGATCGAGCATTGCTTCAGCCACTTCATAGTTGAATGAGCCGGTGCCATGACCGATATCCAGAATCAGCCCGCGATCATGCAATTCCTTGACGTCCGAGCGAACGATGCGATCCGACCCCAAAATGCGATGGTCGCCGCCGGTAAAGCAATGCGTCAAAATGTCACCGGGGCGCAGCAGTGGAAGGATCTGCTCAAGAGTCGGTGGGCCACTGCCGATGTGCACCATCAATGGCAGTTCGACAGCGTCGGCCAGCTCACGAGCCATCTCCAGGGGATGGATGCCATTGGCCTGGGTGGTGTTGCGGTCGATGCGTGCCTTGATCCCCAAAATGATGTCGCGATTCGTCTCAACCATCTGACGCGCCAGATCGACGTCGCAATAGGCGAGGTTGGCGAACTCGCCGGTCTGCGCGATCAAGCCTATGCTGGAGAGGTTGAGGAGCGCATAGACGCGAACTCTGCTGGCGTCGTGAACGTAGCGTCTGAAGCCTGGAAAGCTGAAGGAACCCGAGCTGCCCACGTCGAGCCAGGTGGTGACACCGGTGCGCGCGGCCACCGGGTCTGCCTCGATCCCCCAATAGGTGACACCCCAGTAGATGTGGGTGTGGAGATCGACCAAACCAGGGGTGACGATCTGCCCGGAAACGTCGAAGATAGTGCGTGCACCCGAAATCTCAAGGTCTGGCGCGATGCTGGCGATCTTCCCATCGCGGATGCCGACGTCGTTCGCGCCGTCGATCCCGGATGCCGGATCGATGACGCGTCCACCCCGCAAGACGACATCGAACGCTTGACCACTGTCAGTCAACTGTCTTCCCTCCAACTCCCGTGTGATTCTGCCCCTATCAGGTCGAGTTACGCGTGCCGTGAACGGCCAAACCGACGAGAACACTAAGCATCGCTGAACCAGCTGTTTGTTTTCTCTCGCTTCAGGCTCTTATACCACGGACGCATCGTCCGAACGGCCCGGGCGCTCCGCGCGCTTGCTTCCGCAACCGCATCCAACGCTGCCATAGTTGTAGTCAATACCCCGCGTTAAGGTTGACGACGAGTTTCGCGTCCGGATGGGGAAAACGAGCGGCAAGGGCAGGATCGTGCCATCCCTCATCCTCACGACTGGCGCGGATGATGCGGGCAGTGCCACTGCACACTCGGCCCGACAAGCTAGACGCACCGGGATTCGCGAGTGACGCCAGGCTGGTGGTGGAACAGATTATGTACCGCCTTCCGGCAGAGATTCGACGTCGCTGCCGCCCGTCTACATTCCGGTGTGGATGGTCTGCATGCGAATAGAAAGGACCTTTCATGGTTAAGATTACCGATCGCGCGATGGATCAGCTCGAGTCGATGCGAGATCAGAGCGGGTTGCTCCCGGGTCAGGGCGTTGCCCTGACCCCGCGTGACGGCGGCAAACTCGGTTTCACGGCGGCCACCGCGGAAGACAAGGACGAGGTCATCGAGCGCGACGGCAGCACGGTGATGATCGTGCCGCAGCAGCTCATCGAGCCGCTGCAGTCAGTGGTGATCGACTACGTCGATGACGCAGAGATGCAAGGATTCACGCTCAACCAGGAATCCTAACCCGATTCCAAACCCTGGCGCACAAAAAAGGGGCCGGCTCTTGAGCCGGCCCCGTTGCCTCTGTTTCTCTGTGTTTGCTGATGGAACCCGCCGCTTATGCGGTCGCCCCGGGATGATGCCTTTTGCGACCGCCGAACTGACGAGTCAACTCCTCGATGGAGTACCAGTGCTGGTCATCCACGAGACACCAGTTCTTGCTTCGGAGTAGCGCCTGAAAGAAATCGGCATTGAGCAGACCGCGACTCAATGTTCCCGTTTCCCCGACGAATGCCCGCAGCCGTCCGGCGGGTTCCTGCACGATGAGGTCGCCCGGCTTGCGCGGCGATGACGCCACGATCTTGAATTTCATGTCTTACCGGTTCTTTCAACTTCACTTTCATGATGAACCCCGAGCGCCAGATAAAATTTGCAGCTCGCTGCGCCTGCCGTGCGATCGATGCGCAACGCGGACGATTCCGCTCTCCGTAATTGCTCACTCGCGCGCGAGTGAGCATCGAATGAGCTCCTTGACTGGCTGCTCCTGAAAGATGAGAAGCATTTTTCATGCCAATTTTCTGACGCAGGCAGCGGTCGTCGTGAGATTTTGACCGTGATGACCGAGGTGGAGGCCGCAGGCGTCGTTCGGCTCAGCTCACGGTTGGCCGATTCACAATAAAGACACGTGGGCGACGGCAATCCGTCGCCCACAAGAATGTCGCTCAGCCAACGTGGCTAATACAACTGATCGTAGACCTGTGTGCCAAGCAATCCACCCTCGACCTGCCACTGAGGCGAGTTTTCCGGATGGTACTCGAGTCGTTGTCGTTCAAAGTACTGCACGGTCACGGGAGTACCTGTCCCGGACGGGTCCTCCTGGAATTCCTCACTGATGGGATACCCGAAGATCGCCAGACCGCCATGAGACTGCCAGTAGTCACGGAATCCGAAGCACAGCCGGTGGCCGGTCGCCTGATAGTAGGTGCAGTTTGAGTCGCTACTGGCGTTCACTCGCTGGAACGGCTGCTGATTCATCATCGGAGCGGCGATGATGTCACCTAGCAATCCGAGAAGCACGTCGTAGCGCTGCGGCGCGGCGCCGGGGTGCCACTCGAAGCGAGCGCGCTGGAAGTATTGAACCGTTGTGCCATTCTCTTGCATCTCGTCGGTGATGGGATATCCAAAGGCACTGAGCCCGCCGAAGGATTCCCAGTACTTCAAGAAACCGTGTCCAACGGAGTGGCCGGTCTCAGGAAAGTAGCGCACATCCGGCTGCGCGCCCTTGCCGGAAAGAACGTCCTCGAGAAGCGTGCCGTTGAGAAAAACAGACGTGCTGTCGACGCCGGTGAACTGGGTCACTGTCGACTCGATCTGACCAATCGCACGCGGGTCGTCGCAAACCCCACCGAGGTTCAATGAGCCTGACAGATTCACCACGGCGTTCGAGCCGTTGAGACTCACGCTGTCAACGTGCAAATTCGCGTTGTACAGCGAATCGTACAGGCCCGATTCGCCGTAGTTCTGCTCATGAACCGCGAAGAGTTTGCCGAGTGCCGCTGAGATCTTGCCTTCGGTGCTGCCCGGCGATCCGATATCGGTCGTCACGGCGATCAGGCTGTCACCGCATCCAACCGCGGCGCCTGATTGTCCGTTGTCTCCAATTGCCACCAGGTAGAAACTCGCCTGATCGGGAGCTGCCGATGCAGAGAAGGTCATGGGCACGAACGTGAGCAAAAGGGTGAGGAACGCTCCCAGGATCATGCTGCGTCTTTTGAGGTGCATACAGAAACAGGTCCTTTCTTCTGATACCGGTGATACAGGCACGAATGGACGCGGCGGCGACTGCCTCTCGCAAGATGGAAATCGACACCAACTGAGAACCCGTTTGTAATTCGGTATCTCGAATTATCGCAGATTAGCAGCCACCTGTGAAGAGACATCGTAAGGCAGATTTCCTGTGCAGAGTCGGTCGCCGAAAGGCCATTCGGCCGTGTTATGAGCCGCTTGGCCAGGGGAAATTTTGAATCAACGCCGATAGCCAGCGAGCTTGAGTCGGTTCCGACGCGCAGGCAAAGCTCGTCGTGGATCTCAGTTCGTCCAGAGTTGCCAAGTCACCAGTCGCGCGATCACGGAGAGCCGGACATTCACGAGCGTTGTCCAATTCAATTCCCGCAAGCTTGATGCCTCACGGGCCTGAACGCTTGTGCAGGGTTCCACACGTGAACACGCAGACGATGATAACCCGGGAGAGCACGGAAGCGCCCCGCAAGCGTTTGTTCACGCCCGCCATCTGATTGGCTGTGGTGCCGGCGATCGTCGCGACCGGTCATACCGCACCGGCGCGAATATGATGCGCAACCTCTACGGCACAACCCCTGCGTTCTGGATAATGAGCTAAGGAGAGCTGTTATGCCAAGAATCGCCGTGATCAACGACGATACTGCGTTTCTGAAACTTATGCTGGACCTGCTGAATGATGTCGGATACGAGGTCATTTTGCACAAAGCAGGATCCGCCGCTCACACTCAACTGATCGAAGAGATGCCTGATCTGATTATTCTCGACGTCCGTCTCGAGCAGCCTGACTCAGGTTGGACGGTTCTTGAGTTGATTCGGCTCGATCCCGCGACAACACATATACCGGTCATCGTTTGCTCTGCCGATTCGGTTCAGCTCAAGTCCAAGGCGGAGCAGCTCCGAGATCTACGATGCCGGCCGCTGGATAAGCCATTCGACCTTGATACGCTGATCACGATGTTAAGCGAGATGGTCGGACCGCCGGACAGCAAGAAACGCACGGAATACTAGGGGTCATCGACTCTTCACTCCACCAGATCGATGTCCCACGATCGTGATCTTAACGATTCTGTGGAGTTCCTCTGCGGTCGTGCGAGATTTCCGTAGGAATCGGGCTGAAATTGTCGCGGCTTGGTGGCCCCAATTCAGGCACAAAAATGCCCCACGTGAGCGGGGCATCTGGGTGCCGGTGGGCTGATTTGAACAGCCGACCAAGGGCTTATGAGTCCCCTGCTCTACCACTGAGCTACACCGGCGAATTTTCGCAACTCGGAGTCTAACAATCCCCACGTCGGCCGTCAACTTGGGCCGAACGGACGGGGCGTGATGGTACAATCGATGACGGTGCGTGCCCACAGGGCCTGATTTTTCTGCATGTTGAAGGGGATAATCGTGGGTCCAGCCACACTGCTGGATGGTTTGAACGATGCCCAACGTCAGGCTGTCACCGCGACCGATGGGCCGGTGCTTATCGTGGCCGGACCGGGCAGCGGCAAGACGCGCGTGCTCACTCATCGCGTCGCGTACCTGATCGAGGAACGGGGTGTCTCCCCGTGGCACATTCTGGCCGTCACATTCACCAATAAGGCCGCTCGTGAGATGCGCGAGCGACTGGAAGCGCTCGTCGGGCTCGAACGGTCACGCCAACTGACCGTTGGGACGTTTCATGCCACCTGCGCGCGCATCCTTCGCCGAGACGCCCAGCATATCAACGTCGATCCGCGCTTCACGATCTACGACGATGCCGACCAGATGGAGGCCATCAAACAGGCGCTCAAGTCCCTCAATCTCGATCCGAAGCAGTTTGCCGCCCGTCCCATTCTGAGCCGCATATCGGCCGCCAAAAGCCAGTTCATTCCGCCGGAACGCTTCACTGAGCAGGTGCAGAGCTACTGGGAAGAGGTCGTCTCCCGCATCTATCCGCTCTACCAGGAGACGTTGCGACGCAACCGCGCGCTCGATTTCGATGACCTCTTAGCTGAGACGTTGCGTCTGTTCGATGAGCATCCGGACGTACTCCAGCGCTATCAGGACATCTATCGCTACGTCCTGGTCGACGAATATCAGGACACGAATCGGGTGCAGTATCTGCTCGTCCACGCGCTGGCGGCATCACACCGCAACATCTGCGTGGTCGGAGATCCCGATCAGTCGATCTACGGCTGGCGACACGCCGACATCCGCAACATCCTCGATTTCAAGCGCGACTATCCCGATGCGATCGAGATCCACCTGGAACTGAATTACCGTTCGACCCAATCCATCGTCCAGGCTGCGGACAGCATCATTCGAGCGAACACCCAGCGCATCCAGCGCAAATTGCGCACGGAGAATCCGCTGGGCGATCCAATCTCGATCCGGGAACTCTTCGACGAAGGACAGGAGGCTCAGTTCGTCGTCAGCGAGATCCGACGGCTGACGTACAACGGGCAATTGCGCTTCAGCGACTGCGCCGTGATGTATCGCACCAATGCCCAGAGCCGACCGCTGGAAGAAGCATTCATCCGCAGCGAGATCCCGTATCAGCTGATCGGCGGCACGCGCTTCTACGAACGGCGCGAGATCAAAGACGCCATGGCGATCCTGCGACTCGTTGCGAACCCGAACGACGCGGTCAGTCTGCAACGCGTCTTGCAGAACACGCCCTTCGGCAAGGGCATCGGCACTCGCACGTTGCAGCAACTGGAAGCCTGGACACGTCAGGAGAATCGTTCCGTCTATGAGGCCTTGGGCGCCATTTCCGGCGACGTCGATCTGAGCCCGCCCGAGGTTGGGTCGCGTGCGTTGCGTCTGCTGGCCGACGTGTATGAAGTCCTGTCGCGGCTGGTCGAGGCAGCACACACGGTGACACTGACGGAGTTGTTCGATCTGGCGATGGAACAGACTGGGTTTGCCGCGCAATTCCAGGACAACGGCGATCCAGAATCAATCGATCGCTGGGAGAATGTGCTTCAGCTGCGCGCGGTGCTGAGCGGCTATGACGACCTTCCCGAATCGACGGCGCTGCAAACGTTCCTCGAAGAGTCCGCGCTCGTCGCAGACGCCGATACCATCGCCGATAGTGACGATCAGGTAACACTCATCACACTGCACGCCGCCAAAGGACTGGAGTTCCCTGTCGTCTTCCTTGTTGGAGCCGAGGAAGGGATCTTGCCTCACTCTCGTTCGATGGACAGCGAGACGCAACTCGAGGAAGAGCGACGCTTGTTCTACGTCGGGGTGACTCGTGCGAAGAAACGAGTCTACATTTCTCACGTCTTCCGCCGCGCAATGTACGGCTATGGTGACCTGAGCATGAGGTCGCGCTTCATCGAGGCTATTCCGGCCGAGCTGCTGGACGTCGTCAACGTGCGCATGTCCGGTTCGAGCGGCGGCACCAACGGAAGCCACTCCGGAGTCACCCCGCGCAACGTGCAACGAGAGGTTCCTCCAGTTTCGCTGGTGCCGTTGACCGTGGGCGTCCGAGTCTTCCACGACCGGTTCGGCGACGGCGTCGTGCTCCAGGTCCGCGACATAAGCGACGACCAGGAAGTGACGGTCGAGTTCAAACGCCATGGGCAGAAGCGCCTGATGGCCAGTCTTGCGAATCTGCAGACCGACTGATCTTTTGAATTGGAACCTCACCAGATCTGACACGCGCCGCGTGTCGAATCACTCACTGAGTGTTGAGATCAACCCAGGGCCAGGGAGAGGACGACGAAAGGAGCCGAGCAATATGGATAGTCATCGCTGGGTATATCTCTTCCGCGATGGAAGCGCGAACATGCGTGATCTGTTAGGAGGCAAAGGCGCCAATTTGGCAGAGATGACCAATGCCGACCTGCCGGTTCCGCCAGGATTCACGATCACCACTGAAGCCTGCAATGCCTTTTTGAGCGCGGGCGACAAATTTCCGGACGGCATGTGGGACCAGGTTTCCGCCAGCCTCAAGGACGTCGAACAGTCGATGGGGCGCGAGTTCGGAGATGTATCGAACCCGCTTCTCTTTTCCGTGCGCTCCGGAGCCAGGTTTTCGATGCCGGGGATGATGGATACGATCCTGAATCTGGGACTCAACGACACGACTGTGCAAGGTCTGGCCGACCAAGCCGATCCGCGCTTCGCCTATGACTGCTACCGGCGTCTGGTTCAAATGTTCGCCAAAGTCGTGCTCGACGTCGAATCCGACCTCTTCGAGGATGTGATCGACGCCCACAAGCGACGTCTGCGCATCGAGCAAGATTTCGAGATCCCGGCAGAGAACCTGAAACAGATGGTTGGCGAATTCAAGGAGATCGTAAAGCGAGAGAGCGGTCAGGGATTCCCGGACGACCCATGGGAGCAACTGCGCTTCGCCATTACCGCGGTGTTCAAATCGTGGAACAATCGCCGAGCTATCAATTACCGCAATGCGAACAACATCGCGCATGATTTGGGGACTGCCGTCAACGTGCAGACCATGGTCTACGGCAACATGGGCCCTGACTGCGCCACGGGCGTGGCATTCACCCGCAACCCAAGCAACGGCGAGCAAACAATGTTCGGCGAATTCCTGACCAATGCGCAGGGCGAGGACGTCGTTGCCGGTGTGCGCACCCCGCAACAAATCCAGACGATGGGTGACGACCCCGCGCTCAAGTCGGCATATGATCAATTGCTGGGGATCGCCGAGCAACTCGAGAAGCACTATCGCGACATGCAGGATCTCGAGTTCACGATTCAGAACGGTACGCTCTACATGCTGCAGACCCGCACTGGCAAGCGAACCGGTCAGGCAGCTGTGACGGTCGCGGTCGACATGGCAGAAGAGGGCCTGATCTCGTACCAGGAGGCAGTGCAGCGCGTCGAGCCGGATCACCTGGATCAGCTCCTGCATCCCACCATCGACGAAAACCAGAAACGGACCGTGCTGGCGCAGGGACTGCCGGCCAGCCCAGGCGCGGCGAGCGGCAAGGTCGTCTTCGACGCCGACGAGGCCAAAGCGCAGGGCGAGAGTGGCGAACCGGTCATTCTGGTCCGAATCGAGACCTCTCCCGAAGACTTTCACGGGATGCTCGTTGCGCGAGCGGTGCTGACGGCACGTGGCGGTATGACGTCGCACGCGGCGGTAGTCGCGCGCGGAATGGGCAAGCCCGCGGTCGTGGGTTGCTCGGCGCTCAACGTCAACTATGCCCGCCAGTCGATCTCAGTGAACGGCACCACCGTCAACAAGGGCGACTTCATCACCATCGACGGCTCAACCGGCGAGGTCATGTTGGGCGAGATTCCAACCATTCCCCCCCAGGTGGGTGGTAACGTCACGACCTTGCTTGGTTGGGCGGATGATTTCCGCAAGCTGGGCGTGCGCGCCAACGCCGACACGCCGCAAGACGCCGAGAAAGCACGTGAACTGGGGGCTGAAGGCATCGGTCTTACTCGGACCGAGCACATGTTCTTCGAGGGCGACCGCATTTTGGCAATGCGCGAGATGATCATCGCCAGCACCGATGAGGAGCGTCGCGCCGCGCTCGCCAAGCTGGAACCGATGCAAAAGCAAGACTTTATCGGCATCTTCAAGGCGATGGACGGACTGCCGGTCACGATTCGGACGCTCGATCCACCGTTGCACGAGTTCCTTCCACATACCGACGACGAGATTCAAGACCTGGCGGAGACGTTGCACGTTGATGCCGACGTTATCAAGAACAAAGTGAATTCACTGGCGGAAGCCAACCCCATGCTGGGTCACCGCGGCTGTCGCCTCGGCATTACCGCGCCGGAGATCACGAAGATGCAGGCACGCGCCATCATCGGCGCGGCACTCGAATGTGCCGAACAGGGCATCGGCGTCTTCCCGGAGATCATGATTCCGCTGGTTGGGGACGTCCGTGAGCTCCGCCTGCAGCGCGAGGTGGTTGATTCGATCGCTGAGGAGCTGTTCCTCAAGGCCGGTAAGAGGATCGAATACTCAGTCGGCACGATGATCGAGCTGCCGCGAGCGTCGCTCACGGCGGACGAGATCGCGGAAGAGGCTGAATTCTTCAGCTTCGGTACGAACGATCTCACGCAGACCGCGTTCGGCATGAGTCGCGACGACTCCGGTCGCTTCCTCCCCTTCTATGTCGAGAAGGGCATTCTGGATGCGGATCCGTTCCAATCGATCGACCGCAAAGGTGTTGGCGCGCTTATCGAAATTGCGACCGAGCGAGGCCGCAAGACGCGTCCGGACATCAAGCTGGGCATCTGCGGTGAGCACGGCGGAGATCCGAGCAGTGTCGAGTTCTGCCACCAGGCGGGGCTTAACTACGTCAGCTGCTCGCCATACCGTGTCCCGATCGCGCGACTTTCGGCGGCCCACGCCGCGCTCGGCGATCTAGACAAAGACAAGTAGCCAACCATCGCCCATTCCCACGTCTATGTCACCCCGCTTCGTTTGAAGCGGGGTGATGCGTTTCGAGGCCGATTCGAAATGGTGAGGACGTTACACAGGCGAACTGCAGAGGACTGTGATCAGACGAAGAATGCGATACATCGATGGTACGTCATCTCGCGTATACCGAACTGTGCGACCGTCAATGCGCTCCGCTCCGTCGATCATCTCTGCCAGGTCAGCCAGCACTGGTCGCGCCAGTTCGACTTCGAATTCCACAGGAGTCTCAACTTTGAGTGGCTTGACCGGCGGCCACTCGCGCATCGCGCGCGCCGCCTCTTCCTGAAGCCGATGCCGCGCAACAATTGGGTGCACACTTTCGGACGAGAGATGAGCCAGGCTTTCCTTCAATTTGACGGTGATGACGTCACTGCCGAATAGATCCTCGGCTTCGGCGACGACCGACTGATCTCCCGAGACAAGCAGCACCGGCACGTCGTAGGCACCCGCCACCGCGGCGTTCAAGCCGAGCTCACCCATCGAGCGACCGTTGACACGTACGTCGAGAATGGTTCCGGTAAATGTGTGGCTGAGCACGGATTCACCCGTTCCGGCTTTACCGTGAACTCCAATGAACATGGCCGCGTCGTAGCCGCGTTCGATCCCATGCACCATGCCATAGACCCGCGGCTTACCCCGGCTCAGAATCGCTTGTTCGTGAAGTTCTTCTGGGATGATGTTGCGGTAAGGCCCGTGGACGTCGACGACGGTGACCTCCGCACGCGGATCGACGTCGAGGATTCCTGCGACTACGGCCGACGCTTCGGCCGTCATCAAGCGCCTGGCGCGCTCGTACTCCGCGTTGCCTTTTGATCCTTCCTCGGAATGGACCACACCAGCAATACCCTCGATGTCGACCGTCACGTAGATACGCATTCGTCCTCCTTCGTCGCGGGCGGCCAATTGGCCGCCCGCACCCTTCAGTGGGCGCAAGCTATCAGGGATTGACGCGAAAGAGAAGAGGCGGGAGTGCGAAGTGTGCAAGGAGACTACCCGAAACGTGCGTGACTTTCACGTGGCGAGACGCTCACGGATGGCATCGACTGCGGACACCGCGTCCGACACACTCGCCAGGTTCTGATTGAGGCGATGTGCCTCGGCAAGAAACTCGAACGCTCCCGGTCCCCAGCGATCCATGGACGTATCAGCGAATCGAGGTATGAAGTGGTAGTGAATGTGCGCGAACCCCTCCGCTTCGGCAAAGAGACAGAGGTAGATCTTCTCCGGATGCAGTACGTCTCGCATCGCCTCCATCAGTCTTCGCGAAAGCGAGCCGAACGCAACCGCTTCCTCCTCCGTCAGATCGGCCATCGATTCAACGTGTCGCCAGGGCTTGAGGATGAGCCAACCGACCATCGGGATTGGCTCGATCGCATGTTCAATTCGCCAGACGCCATCGTCGTAGATCACGCCACCGGGGGTGACGAACTGTCCACGATTCGCCTGACAGGTTCCGCAACGCTCGTAGAGACTCCGACCTTCAGACATCTCATCCTCCCGAGAAAAATCGCACGCAAACCATGACTGAAGTACGAATATGGGATCTGGACGATCATCTTAACCGGACCTTCGCCACTATCGTGTCGAATTACGTCATGCTAATCATGGAATCGCGAACGCACGGGTGACCCGCAAAACATTCCAGGGACTCCGGAGGTGATTGAAATGTTGCAACGCTATTTAGACGTAGAGCAGCCGAGTGTAGTCAGCGGCGTCATCGAAGAAGTTGGCGCGATCTGCCGATACACGTTATTCCAGCCTGCTGTGACGCAATGGGTCGCGATAGGCGTGCTCGAATTCGATGGGAGCTCTGCTCCGATACTCCTCGTCGAATCTTCCAGGATCGCAATTCAGGCGTTGGAGGCGCTGCGGCTTCGTGTCGCTGATCGAGCGACACAGCGTCACCAGAGACTGGCATCACTGGCGGCGTAGCGCTAGCAGGCCGGAGAAATCTTCTGTGGTTCACGGTTTCCGCGGTCGCTGTCCAACGCGCGGTGAGCGGTTCGATTCAGAAGTCTTATGTGGGCAGCTCCAGCGGACCCATTGCGAGACTCACAAGTCGCCATGCGTCGCCGCCGATTGATCAATCGCCCGATTGTCCACCACGCTGATTCGGTCGAGTTGGGGTCTGGTTGAGGCTGGTGGGGGAAGAGGGACTCGAACCCTCACGCCTTGCGGCACATGATCCTAAGTCATGCTCGTCTGCCAATTTCGACATTCCCCCGCGCCACGGGCTCGCCGTCAAGTTCGCGATTGTACCATGGCCGACCGTCCTTATCCGGCTCTATTGCAACTCATTCAATCGAGACCGTACACCTGCAGACAGGAATACGCCCGGACAACACGTCGTTCCCGAACACCTCCTCCCGCAAGTGATTTCGCTGATCTGTTCGCTGCAAACTGCTATTATCTCGGCCAAATCTATTGGCACCATCAGGTGTGCGGAGCGAGTCGGGACCGAGGCGAGGAGCGTCGACAATGTCTAGGTTCGGTTGGCGGATCGCGCTCGCGGTCGCCTGCGCCGTTGGGATCCTCGCAACGCCTATCGTCGCCTCCGCGGATGCGATCCCTCCGGGGGAGCACCCCGTTGCCTACTGCTTCACGATTCGAAATATGGCCGACTTCCCCGACTACGCGATCTTCGCCCAATACGAGGTCGACGATCCTGGGCCGCGCACGGTAGTCACGCAACTAATGGCCGACGATTGCACCGACGTGTACCGCTATTATTTCCTGGGCCACAAAACCAGTGAGCCAACCATTTTCGCCATTCGCACGGCACGACTCGGCACGCCTGCCGCGACCGATCTTTCCAGCGACAGCCCCAACGCGATCGTTTCGAGCGGTTGGTCTCTCAATCCGGTGAGCACGCTCAAAAACAGCGACAAGCGCGGCAGCGTAACCGACACCCTGACGATCACACAACTGGACGACTCGACGTACACCATGTCCTATCTCGGGCGAAGCCCGACGTCCACTGGCACTACCTTGCAAAACGTCCTCTCCCGCTACGACTGGCTTTGGTACGCACTTATATCGATTGCGGCGGCGGCCGGGATCGCGACAATACTTCTTCTCAGACGTCGCCGAGCGTGAGTCAGCCCGAAACCGCGATAGTCGCACTCGCCATCACGGTGCTCGTCGAATGGGTGGTGTACGCCATCGCCTTGCGGCGGCAGCCTGCGCGACTGTTCCTCACCAGTCTGCTCGTAAACGGGCTCACGGAACCAGTCGCAAGCGTGGTCGTGCGAGGTTACTCGACGTGGATGATGCTGCTATTCGTTGAGATCGTGGTCTGCGTCGTCGAAGTCGCGCTCGTTGCCATATTGCTCGAGCTCAGTCCACGACGCGCGACAGCACTCTCGATCGCCGCCAACGGCGCCTCCGCACTGATCGGGATTATCCTTTTCTGGCTGAACTGATCTCACGTTCGATCTCCGCTCACCAATCGATCGACTGCACTCTTTGCGATCCCAGCAGTCGCAACTCCACTTTGTACTGATCCGGGTTGTTCGGATGAAACTCGAACACTGCACGCTCGAAGTACTGAACCGTGAACCCAGAAACGGGATCGGTGAACTCTTCCGAAATCGGATACCCAAAGAGCGCGACGCTCTCACGATAGGATATGCCTGCGTCGCCGAAGTCGAGCCCGTGCGATTGCCAGTATTGTTTGAAACCGCCGCACAACCTGTGTCCCGTTGCGGCGACATACGAGCAATTCGCGTCGCTAGTGGTCGTCGCGGGGAGCAATTTGAACGGCTCAGTAATAATCAGACCTGCGGACGTGGCAGCCTCGCTACCGAGCAGCCCAAGCTCGGTTTCGTAGGGAGTCCTGACGAACTCAGGGTGATATTCGAACCGCTGGCGCTCGAGATACTGGACCGTGTAATTCCCCTGCGTGAACTCCTCGGTGAGTGGATACCCAAAAACGGGCAGCCCTCCTGACTTCACCCAGAAATTCTTGAAGCCAAACGACAGATAGTGCTGGGTCTCAGGGAAGTAGAACCAGTCAGGGCTGGTCATGCCTGGGTCGGACCGAGCCGCACTGGGGAGAAGGGCCTGGATGGTTCGGCTCTGGACCGCATAGGAAAAAGAATAGGTCGGAGCGGAAAGCCACACGACGACCCCATTGGCGACGTTCGGGCTCATGTTTTCCGTTCCATCGGAAATGGCTACGAAATGGCTAGCGGTCAGCACGTCGTAGCCGAGGATGTCCTCCTGTGCAGGTGACGAAGTCACACTCCAGAATACGTATCGGCCGTCCGTTCCGCCGTTATATCCATTACCGACGATATCGTCCGTCCCCGGGCTGCCAAGGTCAATGACGTGGATCTCGCCCTTGGTCGCATAGACCGCCAGGTCACCGCCGATGTCGTATCCGTGAAGGTAGGCGTCGCTCCCCGATCCGCTTGCGATCTGCCGAGGCTGTCCGCCGAGGTCTGCTTCCCACAGTTGCCATTGGTAGTTGTCCGCACCTGCGTCTCCCCGCTGAATGCTCCACAGGATGTGCTGACCGACGATCCTCGGCTGCCCGACGTCCGCTATGTCGCTTGGGAGAGTAGCGATAACGTCAGGACCGGTGGTCGACGCGAGATTCTTGAACTGGATCGTCCAGGCATTTTCGCTGTTTGACGGGTCGTGATTGACCCACACCAGGAGTCTGGCATAGATGGCCGGTTTCATCTGCTCGCCAGGCGGAGATGGAAGCGACGGCGTCGTGTTTGTACCCAAATCGATTCCGCCGAGTTGTGCGCCATTCAGGCCAGACTCTTGCCAGACCACGAGGTTGTCCGATACGTCTGGGTAATATGCACGCGTTGAGAGTGCTCGCATTGCGCCCGACGCCAGATCCACCGCATAAAGCGTCGTATCTTCGTAATATGTGTAGGTGTAGACGGCGGTCATGCCATCCGATCTCAAATTCGAAGTGACCGGCGGAACGGCCCCCGCTGGGGGTGCGGACACTATCTCCGGCGCGATGAACGCGGCGGCGAAAAGCAACGGGAGAACCAGGCGCGCGAATGTCGTCTTCATCGATGCCCCTCCCTACTTCCTGAAAATCTAGGGCCGAGCCCGTTGAGCAATGACTGACGAACCCAGTACGTCAATTGTCACTAGGCGCAGCGTCGGCAACCAGCCGACCCAGCAACACCTTATACGGGTCCGGATTGCCTGGATGGTACTCGAAAACGGCGCGTTCGAAATATTGGACAGTCAGCCCCGAGGTGGGATCGGTGAACTCTTCGCTGATCGGATATCCGAATAGCGCGATATTCTCTCGCTCTGTTATGCCTGGATCGCCAAGCTCCAGCCCATGGCTCGACCAATATGTGCGGAAGCCGAAACAGAGTCGATGCCCAGTTTCCACATAGAACGTGCAATTTGCGTCAGATCTGGTCGTTGCCGGTAGCGATAGAAACGGCGCTGTATTGAGCAATCCGCGGCGACCGGCATCTTCAGCACCGACGAGACCGAGCAAAACCTCGTACGGCGTTCCCGCGTTCTCTGGGTGATACTCGAACCGCTGGCGTTCGAAATCTTGAGTTCCGTTGACCTCATCGCCAATCGGATAGCCAAAGATCGACAGCCCACCGGATTGCCGCCAGTACGACAAAAAACCAAGAGCGACGGAATGACCGGTCTCGCTGAAATATTGAAGGAGCACGCCATTGAAGAGATCGTCGGCCGTGACTGCATGAATCGCGGACCGATCGCTAACGGCGGAGTCGAACCAAACCACCAATCCATGGGCGAGAAGCGGCTGCGTCTCGACCGGCAGAACATATCCCCGCGAAGTTTGGAGATCGTAGATCCAGTAGCGCAACGGAAGGCTTCGCGGTGTGACGTAGGATCCCCAGATAATGAAACGGCCGTCGGTGATTGGCTGAACCGATAGACCATTTGCGCCGACTGGAACTGATGCTGTTGTTCCGTTCGACAAATCGACCGTATACACCGATTGGGAACTGTCGGAATAAACCAGTGTATCCCCTGCGAGATCGACGTCATAGGCGTCGTCCGAGATCGTTTGAGTCGCTCCAGTCGAGAGGTTCTCCACGATCAGTCGAGATGGATACTGGTCGGGATCCGTGCGTTCGACCCAAGCAACACGATCTCCGCTCACAGAGTAGAAGCTGAATGGCCGGGGCCGGATATCTCGGCCGCTGTTACCCGCAGCCTGCACGCCCTGCACGAGCTTCACAGCCGGGGACATGGCGACAATGTCTCGCGCCCACAGCGTCTGCTGGATTCCGCCTTGTCCGCCCGTCGCCACGGTCTCCGACATCCATATCACCCACCGTCCCGAGATCTGCGGAGATCTTTCATCTTCACCTGTGGTGGCGACGTCAAACGTTCGGCCGGTGTTCAAGTCTTTCCCGCGTATGTCGCGAGAAGTCCACGGCTCAGACGAGTCCGTCCATACGACCACGCCCTGATCAATCGCGAGGCCGAAGCCGCCCTGATCGGCCGAGCCCGTCGCGACTTCAGTCATCTCGTGGGTGCGCAGGTTCAACGCGACGACATCGTGGGAGGTCTGGTTCTCGGCAACAGCGCGCGGCCAGACAGCCCATGTGCCGTCACTGACTATCGACGAAATGTGTTCTTGAACCGTCACATCCGTCAGGCCGTCGCTCGCCGCGCCAACGGCTTCATGAGCGCGCGATGTAAAGGTAGCAATCAGAACGATGATCACTGCGAATCTTGCGATAGCCGCCCGGTCTTTCATCCGTCGTCCCCCATCCCCAGATGTGCGGATCTCGTTAATTGGTTGAACGGCGGTTCGAAATTCCGGTTACGTCACGGTCGCCTCAACATATGTCACACATTGAGTGCCCCAGTCGCCTCACCAATCGAACGACTGCAATCGTTGCGCTCCCAACAGCCGAAGCTCAACTCGATACGGATCGGGATTGCCCAGATGAAACTCGAAGACGGCGCGTTCGAAATATTGGACAGTCAGCCCCGAGGTGGGATCGGTGAACTCCTCCGAGATCGTATACCCGAAGATCGCCAAGCTTTCACGAGTCGATGCTGACCAACGTCAAAGGGTGCTCCGGATCTGAATGCTCACGCGCTTGCAAGGTGTTGGTGACGACTCATGTCGCATCGTCAGCACTTGCCACGTCGGTCACGATCCAGCTTCCGGAAACTCGGGCGGTGTTCGACTGAATGTCGACGCGGTGCTGCAAATCATGCGAGTCGAGATTCAACATAAAGAGGTCAAAGATGGTCCGATTGTCACAGTTCACAGAGACCTACACCAACATACGTCCATCGACGGAGCGGCGACCGATCGCAAACGTCGTGAGCAGCGACCTCACCGGGTTCGGTCACCAGATCCCGCACGTTGATGTCGTATGCGTCGTTCGAACTCCGCTGACTTGTCCAGCCGAGCGTCTGACCATCTGTCGTCCATGGCAGTGACGAGCTAAAGGCCGGCCAGTCAGGCGCATTGGTGTCGCCGCCCGTGGACAACGGTACGGTTTGAAATGCGACTGCCAGCAACACCACGACGATACCCAACCGGAAGAACCTGTGGATATCCAACACGTCTCCCCAATTTGTTTCTGTACCGCGAGCAGCGGATGACTCAATTCGGTGAAACAACGCCGCAATTTGGGACGGAGTTCGGCCTGGTGGGGGGCCGCATCGCGTGCTGATTGAGGGCACGAAATGTGCACTAGACCATGAATGAAGCAGAGACTGTCCACCCGCTCGCTCATTTATGGGAAACAGCCATGGATTTTCAAGTCATTGCGGAGAGTATCGTACATCAGGATCGACGGTTGTTGGTTGGGCGCACGGGACAAGGGTACATTCAACTCGATCGCAGCTCGCAGCCAATCGCAGTCTCCGATCGAGACTTCGCGCGGCTACGATTGATGGCCCATTATCGCTCGGTGCTCTGCTCATGGAATTTGGCTGAGCCAGAACTGATGGCGCAAGTCGCCGACTGAGCCAATCGGGTCTCAAAATAGAAAAGACAGATAGACGAAACGGGCTCCGATCAATCGGAGCCCGTTAGATCGTCTCATGACTTATGGGCGCCACGGTGATCGCTTCACGTCGACAATCGCGATGCAGCGACCAAACTGGGAGTTAGGCTCCGCAGCCGCAACCCTGGGCAGTCCCGCCATTTTCGCCGGTGTCGAACGAGTGCCCACAAGCACAGCTCGCCACAGCATTCGGGTTATGGACGGTGAACCCGCCGCCCATCAGGCTGTTGACGTAGTCGATCTCCGAGCCCTCGAGATACATGGCGCTGAACTGGTCAACCAGCACGCGCACGCCCTCTTGCTCGATGACGTGATCGTCTTCCTCAGCGACATCCTCAACGGTCATCCCGTAGCTGAGTCCTGAGCAGCCGCCCGGCGAAACGAAAACGCGAAGCATGGCCTCCGGTGTGCCCTGCTCATCCAAATAATCGCGAAGCTGCGTGATCGCCTCTGACGTGAGCGAGATCATTTGCTCTGCGGCTACACTCATGACTGTTTCCCTTCAGCGTCCGTCGAATGCCGTGCCTCGACTCAGGTGGCGCCTTTATCAACCTAAACCTATAGAAATAATACCGCGCCCGCACAAGGTGTCAACCCAACTGGTCGCCCTTGTCGTCACACTCCAATTTTCCCATGCGCGTGGGGTTATGGTCAAGAATGGAGCGAATCTCTTTCAACTGATCGGCAAGACTTACTGGGTCGCAAGTGTACTCAAGAACCACCGCTCGCGGCGGGCAACGCTCAAGAACCCACTCGAGTAATCGGAAGTCTCGTTCCAACAGCTCAAAGTGCCCATCATCGAGGTGATTATCCAGGATTCGAGGACTGCTCATATGCACTTCAAGCAGGCGGTCCAACGGGAGTGCCGCTGCGTACTCGCGGGCGGTATATCCGAGCCAATCGGCACTCACCTGCAGATGCGCCAGATCGAGCAACATCCAGCAGCCGGTTGATTCCACGATTTCCGCGATGAAGCCTGGCTCGCAGGCGTGCTCGTAGGCGCCCTCCGGACAGTAATCCAGGTTCTCAATGAGAACGGGCAGATCGAGACGCTGCACGGCGAACCCCACTGCTTCGGTCATGCGCTTCATGGTCGTGTCTCGATCGAGGACCTCCGAGCACGGCAGCATGTGACCGTCGAAGCGGACCGATTCGGCGCTGAATCCAAGATGCAGGCTGAACCAGGGTGACTGGGTGCGGTCAATCGCACGCTTGCAGCGATCGACCCACGTTGCGTCGAGCACATCCGGGGACGCCAGACTGAAGTCGATATCGAGGTTGTGCAACAGCAGCGGAGCGGGGAGGTCACATCGAGACAGATCCCAACCGGCGACCTCCTGAATGTCGACGAGGTCGGCCACCCCGTCGGAGATTGACGACCACTTGACACCAAGCTGCGTCTTCACCTGATCGTTCCAGCTCTGTTGTGCGAAGCCGCAGTCAATGGGCACGGCGCGACCGATGTTGTTCTAGTCACGCCGTGTGGACACAGTGGGATCATGCCTGAAGCGACGAAACAGTCAGGTCACGAATACGGCTCGACATCTGCTGCGTGGATACGACCTGCTCCCCTTTCGAGGCGATGTCGGCAGTCCGCAACCCTTCTTCGAGTGCCCGACCAACCGCCTTCTCCACGGCGTCTGCCAGGTCGCCAAGCTCAAAGGAGAAGCGCAGCATCATCGCGGCACTCAGGATGGCTCCCACCGGATTGGCGACGCCCAGGCCAGCGATGTCGGGCGCCGAGCCATGAACCGGCTCGTACATCCCGAAGAGTGCGGCAGTCGTACCCTGGCGTTCAGGCTTTTGACCGTTGAGGCTGGCCGACGGCAGCATGCCCAATGAACCAGCAAGCACCGCGGCCTCATCACTCAGCACGTCGCCGAACAAGTTCTCCATGACCATGACGTCGAAGTCGCCGGGCCGGCTGATGAGGCGCATTGCACAGGAATCGACCAACGCGTGATCGAATCGAACGTCCGGGTAGCGTTCCGAGACTTCGATGGCCACCTCACGCCAAAGCTGGGACGTGTTGAGCACGTTGGCCTTATCGACGCTGGTGACGTGCTTCTTGCGCGACCGCGCCAGCCGAAACGCCAGATCGACGATGCGCTCGATCTCCGACTCGTGATAGGGCAAAGTGTCTATCGCGTGGCGACCTGTCTCGTCCTTCATGCGCTTCGATGGCTGGCCAAAGTAGAGGCCGCCAGTAAGTTCACGCACAATCATAAGGTCCGACCCGCGCGCGATCTCCGGCTTGAGCGGGGAGTTGTTGGCCAGAGCGTCGAAGACTTTGACCGGCCGAATGTTAGCGAACAGCCCGAGCGTCTTGCGCAGGCCGAGCAACCCGGCTTCGGGACGCTCAGCTTTGCCGAGATGGTCCCATTTTGGCCCACCAACTGCGCCCAGCAGGATGGCGTCGGACTGTCGCGAGGCTTCGACGTCCTCTTCACGCATCGGCACGCCGTGCGCGTCAATCGCGGCACCGCCAATGAGTGCCTCGTTGAATTCGAACGAGACGTTGGCACTCGGCCCAATGGAGGTGAGCAGCGCGCGGGCTTCGTCCAGTACCTCAGGGCCGACACCATCGCCGCCGAGGAGCATGATCTTGAAAGTGCGATCGCTCATGAAGCCTGCTGTCTCTCCTTCACACGCTGAGCGACCGCGTTCATCAGTCCGCCCGCGTCGATGATCTGCTGCACGTATGGCGGATATGGTGTGCTGCCATACGTCTCGCCGGTCCGGATATTGAGCACGCCACCCTCATCGGTGTCTACCTCGAGGATGTCGCCCATTTCCGTTGCTTTACTGGCGTCCGGAGACTCGACGATGGCCAGTCCGATGTTGATCGCGTTGCGATAGAAGATACGCGCGAAGGACTCGGCCACCACGACCTTCACTCCGGCCGCCTTGATGGCAATTGGCGCATGCTCGCGCGAAGAACCGCAGCCGAAGTTCTTCCCTGCCACGATAATGTCACCGGGCTGCACCTTGCCGGAGAATTCCGGGTCGATGTCTTCCATGACGTGTTCGGCCAGCTCGTCCGGATCGCTGGTGACGAGATAGCGCGCTGGGATGATCACATCCGTATCGACGTCATCCCCGAACTTCCAAACCTTCCCTCTTACTTGCATGTGTGCTCCTTAGTGAGTTCTTCCCCGTTCGCCCTCATCTTCGGCCCCTTCTCCCGTGCGCACGGCAGAGGGGGGACCGAGTGTCAACATCATCTGCAATTCCCCTTCTCTTGCTCGGCGAGAGAAGGGGTCAGGGGATCAGGGACTCCTTTACAACTTCGCCGGTGACGCGACTTTCCCAAGAATGGCGCTGGCGGCCGCCACTTGCGGTCCGGCCAGAATGATCTCTGCCTCACGATGGCCCATTCGACCGCGGAAATTGCGGTTGGTGGTCGAGACGCACCGCTCGCCCTTGGCGATGACGCCCATATAGCCACCCAGGCACGGGCCGCACGTTGAAGTTGAGAAGATCGCGCCCGAATCCATGAAGATGTCGGCCAGCCCCTCTTTGGTGGCTTGCTTGGCGACTTCCTGACTTCCTGGAATGACGATGCAGCGCACGTCAGGGTGCACCTGCCGCCCTTCGAGGATGCGTGCAACTTCACGCAGGTCGCTGAGCCGACCGTTGGTGCAGGAACCGATCACCACCTGCTGAATCGGCATGTCACCGACTTCGTCCGCCACATGCACATTGGATGGCAGGTGCGGCAGCGCGACAAGCGGCTTGAGATCCGAAACGTCGAACTCGATAACTTGCTGGTAAGTGCAGTCTGGGTCGCTCTCGACCGGCGTGTAGGTCTTGTCGGTCACGTTCGCGAGCCACTCGCGCGTCTTCTCGTCGAAGCCGAAGATGCCGCTCTTGGCTCCGGCCTCGATGGCCATGTTCGCCATGGTGATGCGCTGGTCCATCTCCAGGTTGGCGATGACCGGTCCGGTGAACTCCATGGCGCAGTTGAGCGCGCCGTCCACACCGATCTGTCCGATGGTGTAGAGGATCAGGTCTTTGCCACCGACACCGTCGGGCAGCGTGCCGTTGTAAATGAACTTGATGGAAGCGGGCACCCGCACCCAAATCGAACCAAGCGCCATGGCGGCGGCAATGTCGGTCGATCCCATGCCGGTGGAGAAGGCGTTGAACGCGCCATAGGTGCAGGTGTGGGAGTCAGCGCCGATGATCGCCTGACCGGGCAGCGTCAGGCCGTTTTCAGGGAGGACGACGTGCTCGATCCCGGCGCGGCCGATCTCGAAATAGATGGTCCCCTGCTCTTTCGCGAACTCGCGCATGACCTTAGCCTGCTCGGCTGCCTTGATGTCCTTGGCCGGCACAAAGTGGTCCGGAACCATGACGACCTTATTCGGATCGAACACACGCTCCAGCCCGGTTTTCTTGAACTCGGCAATCGAGATCGGCGCGGTGATGTCGTTGGTCATAACCAAATCGACGTCAACCTCGACGATTTCTCCCGGCGTCACCGTTGGCTGGTGAGCCGCCCGCGCCAGGATTTTCTCCGTCATCGTCAGTCCCATAATTAGGCTGTTACCTCCGCTGTCACGGTTCCACGGTTCAGCGCCATGATGTAGGCGCGAACGCTTGCCTCCACAATATCCGTTGCTACTCCGCGGCCATTATAGACGTGTTCACCACATCTCACGCGCACGCTCACCTCACCCTGAGCATCCTCCCCCGGTGTTACGGCGTCGATGTGGAACGAATCGAGCTCACAGCCACCCGGCACGAGCTTGTCGATGGCCTTGAACAGGGCGTCGATCTGTCCGTTACCCATTGCGCTCGCCTCGCGTTCGACTCCATCGACGAGAATTTTCACCCACGCCTCGGCCTTGCCGTCGTTACCCGAATTCGCTCGCCAGCCAGAGAGCACATAGTAATCGGGCGCGCTCTGAAGGTCTTCCTCGAGGATCGCGATGATGTCGGCATTCGTCACCGTCTTCTTGCGATCGGAGAGCTCGATAAAGCGCTTGTAGAGCTCATCGATCTTCTCCTTGGGAATTCCGTCGTAACCCAGCTCGTTGAGACGCGCGGTGAATCCGGCGCGTCCGGAATGCTTGCCGAGCACCAGACGACTCATCTCCCAGCCGACCGACTGCGGCGTCATGATCTCGTAGGTGTCGCGATGCTTGAGCATGCCATCCTGATGGATGCCCGCCTCATGGGCGAAGGCGTTGGCGCCGACGATGGCCTTGTTCGGCTGAACCACGATGCCGGTCAGGTGGCTTACCAGTTTGCTTGTTGGAACCAGCTGCTTGGTGTCGATTCTCGGAAGCACGCTGCTATAGAAGTCCTTGCGGGTGTGCAGTGCCATCACCACCTCTTCCAACGAGGTGTTGCCGGCCCGCTCGCCAATGCCGTTCACGGTCACCTCCATCTGGCGTGCTCCCGCGGCGATGGCCGACAGGGTGTTGGCCGTTGCCAAACCGAGGTCGTTGTGGCAATGGACGCTGAGTGTGATCGTCTCGATGTGCGGCACATTGGCGGTGATGTGCTCGATCAACCTCGCGTACTCATATGGGGTAGTGTATCCAACGGTGTCGGGCAGATTGATGGTGGTGGCACCCGCCTCGATCGTTGCGGCCACGATGCGACAAAGGAAATCCCAATCGCTGCGCGTGGCATCTTCGGCCGAAAACTCGACATCTTCCAGATAGCCCTTGGCCCGCGCGACGGCAGCGACGGCCGACTCGATGACTTCATCCGGCGACTTGCGCAGCTTGTACTGCATATGGACTGGAGAGGTGGCGATAAAGGTGTGAATGCGCGCAGACTCGGCATCGCGTACGCCTTCCCAAGCCTTATCCACGTCGAACGCATTGGCGCGCGCCAGGCCACAGATGACGACTCCCTTTACTTCGCGCGCGATCTGCCGGACCGCGTCGAGATCACCCGGTGAAGCGGCGGGAAATCCCGCCTCCATTACGTCGATACCGAGCTTGGCCAGCTGCCTTGCGACCTCCAGCTTTTCTGGGCTCGTCATAGTCGCGCCTGGCGACTGCTCGCCGTCGCGCAGCGTGGTGTCGAAGACAATCAGTCGATCGTTCATGGTTGAGGTCCCTCCAGTGTCGGACAAACAAAAACGACCCCATGTTGGGGGTCGCAGGCAACCATCGATGGCGCGATTATTCAGGTCGTGCTTCCCCCCAACGCTCCACTGGCCCCTCCACGGGGCCCGATAAGGGCGAGAAACTGCTCCGCGATCAGATTCGCTTGTAACAATGTCTGAAGCACGATCGTCCCAAATACAAAAAACCCGTCCCACATAGGGACGGGGTCAACCCGCGGTACCACCCTGATTGACCACGATCGTCACGATCATGGTCCACTCGGAGCGAGATAACGGTCGCGACCCGGCCGAGGCTACTTCTCGATCACCTCAGCGGCTCCGGGACGAGTTCACGCACTCTGGCTGCCGGATTCGCACCACTTCACCGGCTCGCTGAAACCTCGTGTGCGCTACTACTTCCCATCAGCGCCTGTTTGACTCCGCGAACTCTAGCAGACGTCAATGACGAATGTCAACAAGACGACCGCTCCTCGCTCTTGTCAGGCAAACAGGCTCTTCAGCGGGCGGCCGTCTGGCAGCGCCACGCCGCCGCCAAACTGGAAGTATTCATGCGATCCGAACTCTCGGCGCACCTCTTCCGGTGCCTGCGCAAGTGGTCCGCTTTCGTCGTATTGGGTGCCGTGCGCCCGCATCGCGCTCGTCTTGAGTTCCATGAACTCCGCGACGTCGGTGACGACGTCCAGGGCGTCATCCGGCAGTCCGAGCTTCTCGATGTCCAGTTCGTTAAAGACGCTGACGTCAACGTTTTCCTCGCGGGCGCGTCCAAACATGCGCTTCATCAGCAAGCGCGGAAATCCAGAATAGAAGAGACGACCCGGATCAATTGGATCGCCCAATTCCGGGTACGCTTGCGGATCAGAGGCCGCCTTGAACGCGTCGGTGACAAAGCGATGGACGGCGAGGTGATCTGGATGCCCATATCCGCCGGTCTCTTCGAAGGTGAGAACCGCCGCGGGACCGATCTCGCGCAGGATCTGGACGATCTTGCCGACCGCTTCGTCCGGATCGGCGTTCATGAAGGCATGCGGGTCCTGGTTTCCATCGGTGCCGGCCATTCCCGAGTCTCGGTAGTCAAGAAAGCGGACGTCGCTGACGCCAAGAATCCCGTACGCGCGTCTCAGCTCCTGTTCGCGCACTTCGCCCAAATTCTCGCGCGTGGCCAGTGAGGCATCCCGAATTTCGCCAAGCTCGCCACGAGTCGCGCAGACCGCGACGATGCGGCCGTTGGGCACGTGCCGAGCGATGGTGCCGCCGACAGAAAAGACTTCGTCATCCGGATGAGCGAAGATTGAGACGATCGTGTTGCTATTGAACGTTGCCAACTGGAACTCCTTCGTTATCCCCGTGTGTTCTTTCGATTGCCCTGCGCGCGGCGTGGTGGCTTTCCATCTCGTCCTCGCTCCGGCCGACTTCCTCGGTCGCTTGTAGGTCGACGTCGAGAGCGGTTGTAAACGCGGCCGTTGCTCCCACCGGTGGACTCGTTGGACCGCCGCTGGTTGAAGATCTCGTAAAGCATCACCCCGGTCGCGACGGCCAGGTTGAGCGAGTCGACGCGGCCCGCCATGGGGAGCTTCACGAGCGGGTCGCAGGCTTTCAACAACGCGTCGGACAGCCCGTGACGCTCACTCCCCATTAACAGCACCAGTGGCGACGGATAATCCACCGCCTGATAGTCGAGCGTTGCGTCGGGCGACGTTCCGGCCAGACGAACTCGGCGCGCTCGGGCCCATTCGATGAGGGTTTCAGCGTTGGCGCGCACGATCTGCTGCGTGAAGACGGCCCCCATACTAGCCCGCACCGCAGCCGGATCGAAGGGATCGGTCGACTGACCGAGCACGATCACTCCACTCGCACCGACCGCATCGCACGTCCGCAGAATGGTCCCCAGATTGCCCGGATCAGCGACGGACTCGAGTGCGACCCATAAGCTCGTTGGAGAGACGCCGATGGCGTCAAGAGATGCCCAGCGCTGACGAACTTCGGCCGCCAATCCCTGCGGTCGCTCGCGTTCCGAGAAGGATTGGAAGACGTCGGGGGCGACGTTGAGGGACTGGACTCCACGGTCACGTGCCTCAGTGACCAGATCGAGCGCGAAGCGGCTGCGTAGCAGGTCGGGCGCGACCAGCAACTCCACGATGTCTGCGCCACTCTGGATCGCCTCACTCACCTGGCGAATGCCCTCGACGAGGAACGTTCCGCTGCGATCGCGCTCGGAGCGAGAACGAAGTTTTCTGACATTCTTGATATGCGAATTGTTTTTGCTCGAGATAACTTCGGACGTCACGTCACCATCCATCTTAGTGAAACTCTCGGTGATTGGCAGGTTCAGTCTGACCGCCTGGCTGATTGTATCGATCGTTGAACGGGTCCGCGAATTTTAGGTAGGATCTATGCTGGCATGGGACCTACGAACGTTGACCGGGCCCAGCAGCCGGCACTCCGCCCCCGTAGTTCAGGGGATAGAACGGCGGCCTTCTAAGCCGCATGTCGCAGGTTCGAGTCCTGCCGGGGGTACCGCCTGCGTCAACCATACCCCTTTGTGAGGCTCGACACGTGGGCTGCCCAGCGTAAATCCAGGTGGTGCTCGAAAACGGCAGTCTAACCCTCACGTTCTGGATGATTCCGTGACGACCGGAGCAACCATGCAAGATTGGCGACAGCTGCTCAACGGCGATCCGCTTCCCTGGCTCCTTGAGCCAGAGTGCCCGGCTGTTCGACATTTAGCGCTCCAGTTGCTTCTGGAGCGGTCGGAGGACGATCCAGAGGTAGTCGACGCGCGTGATCGGGCCATGAACAGCGATCCGATCGCGTCCATCTTGGCCAACCAGCATCCGGAGGGATATTGGGTCAAGCCAGGCCACGGCTATTCGCCCAAATATACCGGCACGATCTGGTCGATCATCTTCCTCGATCAACTTGGGGCCAATGGGACAGATGTGAGAGTTCAAGCGGGATGCGAATACGTCCTGTCTCATGCCACGACCAAGTCGGGCGGTTTCGGCCTCATCGGCAGCGCTACCAAGCGACCTTCTCCATCGAGCGTGGTTCACTGCCTCAATGGGAATCTGCTGCGGGCTTTGATCGGGTTGGGTTGGTTGGACGACGAGCGTGTGGGACAAGCCATAGACTGGCAGGCGCGTTCGATCACAGGCGACGGCTTCGACCGCTATTACAAATCGGGGACGACCGGCCCAGGATTCGCCTGTTTCATCAACGGCGCACTGCCGTGCGGGTGGGGAGCGGTGAAGGCGTTGCGGGGACTGGCACGCATTCCGGACGATCGCCGAGATCCGACAGTGCGCTCCGCCATCGAACAGGGCGTCGAATTCTTGCTTTCTTGCGATCCCGCAACGGCCGCCTATCCCACTTCGAGCAAAGTCAGTCCAAACTGGTTCAAGCTTGGCTTTCCATCTGGGTATGTCGCGGATCTGCTCCAGGTTTGCGAGGTGCTGAGCGAGCTTGGCTCTGGCAAGGACGAGCGGCTGGCAAACGCGATCGAATGGGTGTTGACGAAGCAGGATGCGGACGGACGCTGGCGCAATGAGTACGCGTACAATCATAAACAGTGGAGCGATGTCGAGAACCAGGGATCTACCAGTAAGTGGGTGACGTTGCGCGCCTGCACCGTGCTCAAACAGGTGTATTCGTAGCAGCGTAGAAGGTGAATTCGTGATCGGGAGCTTTCCGGCGCACACGAGGGACACGAGATGAAGGTAACGATTCGCTATTTCGCCGCGATCCGTGAAGCGGTGGGTCGGTCGTCAGAGACGCGTGACGTTCCAGACACGTTTACGGCTGGCGATCTCATTGACGCCGTCATCGAGTCATTCCCGGCTGTCCAGCCGTTACAGCGCACGTCGCGCGTCATGGTCAATCACGACTATGCGGAACGCGAGCGCCCGTTGGTGGAAGGGGACGAAATCGCCCTCATCCCGCCCGTCTCCGGCGGATCTGGCGATTTTCTGGTGACCGATCAGCCCATCGACATGCATGCCCTGTCCGATCGGGTCACCAGTTCGCGCGCCGGTGCGATCGCTACATTCGCCGGAGCCGTACGCGACAATGCACGCGGTCGTGGTGTGCTCGTGCTCGAGTATGAGGCTTACCCCGAAGCGGCTGAGAAGGCACTGGAAGAAATCGGCGACGAGATCCGCGCACAATGGGACATCGAGAGCGTCGCCATCGTGCACCGCACGGGGCGTCTGTCGATCGGTGAGATCAGCGTCGGCATCGCCGTCTCGTCTGCTCATCGGGCTGAGGCGTTCGACGCATGCCGTCATGCCATCGAGCGCATCAAACAGATCGTTCCCATCTGGAAAAAGGAATTCTACGAAGACGGGGATACCTGGATTGGGAGCGAAGCCGCCTATCAGGCCGCATACGGAGCCAACGCCATAGCCTCTCCCGATGACGAAATCGAGTGATTCACCCACTAACCCACAAAAGTGAAGTGCCGCTGGGGTCTATCCCAGCGGCATCGCCCGCACTGACCTGGGTTTCATCGGAAGACCTAATGGATCGCGATTAGGCGCGCTCCTCGACTTCCTCCAGGTCGGGTAGTGCCTTGAATTCAGGCTGATCGATCACCAGAGTCAGTTTGCCATCGCCCACCGACTCGATGAGGTCAGCGGTCACACGTTTGTGTTTTCTTCCAAATAGACCGTGCGACACCGTGATCGCTTCGAGCTGCCCGTCCGCCCTCACGACAAGATCGCTCACGTCGCCGATCTTCGATCCGCTCGCTCCATTGACCGTCATGCCGTTCGTGACGCCGGCGAACTTCGAGCTATCGGCTGCCACGGCTGAATCGAACGCCATCTCCGTTGCGGTCGTGACTTCGGTGTGTTTGGTAATCGCTGCCCGCCTCACCTCACCGATCAGGTGTCCGGACTCGTCAACGACCGGAAGTGTCTCGGCATCAACGTCCATGAGTCGTCCGCTCGCATCCGCGATCGTCATGTCGGCCGTGAGTTCCGGCAGCATCGTCGACATCAAGTCGCTCACCGGCGCATTCGACTCATCGCCATCGATGTTCATGATTTTTCGCCACTCGAGCACACCAACAGGCATGTCTTCTTGGACGACGATCAGAGACCGCTTCGCCTCCGACTGCAAACGCCGGCGCGCCATACGGACGTCCTCGGTATGGTTGATAACGTCCTGCGCTGGAGTCATGATTTGACCAATTGTTGTTGTCGCTTGCTCCATCGCCAATTCCTCCTTTAGCCGCCAGCACTCATTCGTGCCGGCAGAGAGCACGTGGCGTGCGGGTCTTGGCTGTCCTAAGGCAAACGGTGTGCCACGATGACCGCGCAACACGCGAAATTTCTGTAGGGCGATCGATTGTTGCGTAGCATTATGTCGACGTTGGTTGCGAGAGCTCTCAACTTCGCGGTCGACACAAAAATCCGGACTCGTGTGAGTCCGGGCGAAACAAGCCTTCTATTTGCGCGGCGTTTGAAGCGGTCAGACGTCAGGAAGTGCCTTGAACGAAGCCGCGTCGATCGACAGCATCACGACACCGTCGTCGACCAGGTCGACCAACCCACCATCAACGACCTTGCGCCGTTTGGCTAATCGTCCAAAGACCACAACGATTGAGTCGCGTCGACCGTAGTCGTCTACGCCGATCCGCTCCACTACGCCGAGACGAGTGCCATTACTACCGAGAACAGCCATGTTTGGGCGTGCGTCCTGGAGGACGGAATCGGGGTCGTTGGCATCGATGACGCGCGGCTCACTGCGCGCCGTTCGCCCGCGTGTTGCCCATGGTTGTGACGCATTGAACGACTGCAGCGTGAAGCTCCGCATCGAGAAACTTTGCTCGTCAGGAACGTGGAACCAATCTCTTTGATCGGGATCCAAGCGGATCCGAGCCTCTTCCATCGTTGTTTCTGGAATTAGAGCCGGTACTTCTCGGACCATGACGTCCTCAACTCTCATCTCATTCCACGAAACATCGTACCGCCCCGTCGCGCGGGGGCGGACGCGCTCAGACCGTCATTAATGCAATCGCCATGCCATGCGACGAGTTACTCAGCATGTTGCGACGTTTCAAGGCTGCGTCTACGATCAAGTCAGTCAATGACGTTCGACTGACACATGGCTGGTTCGTAACGGCCAGGCGGGAGAAATGATGACGGCGAATTTGGAGCAACTCCTCGAAATGGTGGAGCAAGGCCGAAATGAGATCATCAATCTGACTCAGGATCTCGTGCGTCTTCAGACGGTCAACTTCGGCACACCGGAGAGCGGCGATGAGATCATTGCCGCCGAGCTTCTGCGAGACAAGTTTGCGGCTGAAGGCATCGACGCGCAGATTTACAAGTCAACTGAGAACCGCGGCAATTTCGCGTCGTCGCTCGGCTCGGGCGATGGTCCTTCCCTTCTCTTCATGTCACACACCGACGTGGTTCCGGTTGAGGACGCCGGTCAGTGGACCCATCCTCCGTTTGGCGGCGAGATCGACGAAGGGCGCATCTGGGGTCGCGGGGCGGCCGACATGAAGTCGACGGTGGCGGCACAGGCAATGGCCATGATTTTCCTGAAACGGGCTGGAGTGGATCTCAAGGGGAAGCTCGGATTCGTCACGTGCGCTGATGAGGAAGCGGGTGGAGCCTATGGGTTCGGCTGGATGGCGGAGAACCATGCCGACGTGCTGACCGCCGACTACGCCGTCAACGAAGGTGGCGGCGGCGCGGTGCGAACCGATAACGGGATCATCTACGGCATCAGCACGGGCGAAAAAGGCCGCCTCGAGGCGCACATCAAGATCAAAGGACGTGGTTTCCACGCGTCTCAGCCATGGCGCGCCGACAACGCCATCTACAAGGCCGAAGAGGTGATTCGCCGCGTGCGGAACTACCAACCCGAGGTATCGGTTGAGGCCGAACCGTTCAAACACCTCGACACGTTGGCCGGAATTACCAAGAATGTCACGGTCGACAATCTCGAAGCTACGTTGGCGGAGATCGAGGAGTCGAACCCGAGCCTTTCGTCAATGCTGCGTGCATCCTCGCGCATGACGCTGGTCGCCACGATGATCAACGCGGGTGTCAAATCAAATAGTGTGGCGGAAAACTGCACCATCGTCTGCGACATCCGCTCCCTGCCATGGCAGGATCGCGACTACGTGCGTGGACAGCTCGAAGGATTGGTACATGATCTGGACGGGGTTCGCGTCGAGATCATCGAAACCGCCATCTCGAACAGTTCACCCTATGACTCGCCGTTCCGCGGATTCGTCGAGCAGGCCACACGGGACGCGACCGGCATGGACGACTTGCGTTTCGTTCCGGGGCTCACAGTGGGATTCACCGACTCGCGCTTCGTGCGACCGCTTGGCAACGTCACCTATGGCTTCATTCCGTCGCATCCGGACGATGACCCAAGCAAGAGCGGCGCGCACAACATCAACGAGTCAGCCGGGATCGAGAGCCTTATCAATGCCACGCGCTTCCACGTCGCACTGGCCTGGCATATCCTGGCCGCGCAGGGTTAGAAGCACCGGGGCGGCGCACGACAGCAATCGAAGGTGATGTGTGGTGAGGACCGCGGATTCGTGGCCTACTCAGGAAGTAGACAGGTCAGGCGTCAGGGGCTGAGATCGTTGGATCACGGCTAAATCGTTCTGAGGTGTTGACCATTTGGTCTCAGGCTGGGCGGCGACGCCTTTGGTCGTGCATATTCAGTCGGCCGTCGCGGCCGCAGCCAGCACCAAGAGGCTGTAACCGCCCAGCACACGTGCAGTCAAGTCCTGATTCAGGGCGAATCCGAGCCGACGAGGTACCTTGAGCATGCGCTGTTCACGGGTTCCACCGAATACGATCGGATTGTCGGTGTATCGCGCGTCGATCACCTTGTAGCCCGCGTCTTCCAGCGTGCGCAGAGCAGTGTCTTTCGTGAAGTAATGAAGGTGGCCATAGAGGTCGCGTCGCTTCGAGAGGGCTCCACGCCGGAACACTGTCTGTACCGATAGATCAAGCGGAATGTGCATGAGCGTGAATCGTGATCGAGTCCTGAGGTCGCTCAGAAAGCCAATGTAGTCGTCAACGTGCTCAAGAACATCCAGCACCAACAGAAGATCGAAACGACTGTCCGCGTCGTGTCGCAGGTCTGCCAGCTTGAACTGCAGCCGTTCGTTGGCACGCTCCTGCGCCCGAGCAAATGCAACCGGCGAAACTTCGTAGCCCCATAGCTCACAGTGTTCATCGAGATGGTGTTGAAGCTGCGCCAGCACCTCGCCCACACCGCAGCCCACCTCGCATATCGTGCGCGGATTCAATTGGTGCTCGCGGAGAACCTGAGCGACCTGGAGTGCTTTCCAGGGAGATTCACGAACGTGCCAGTCGGGGTTGCGTTCGAGGTATGCACCACTCACGTAGAGGTCGGTTGACATGTCGGGGAGTCCCTTCGATCCATGCATCCAACGACTGCAGCTCGTACGCCGGGTACGACAACACCTGCCTTCGCTATGATCTCGTGGATTTCCCCATCCGAGAGCCAATCATAATCGTCTATGTCAAGATGCGCAATCTGACGTAGAGCGTGGTCGGCTGTGAAATCGGCGCACAGGGCAATCTATCGACCATGTTGCGATGCGCGCCGACCCTCCGCCGATTTCGGAGGGAGGCGCTGAGATGTGCCCAATTGCGACTCTTTATGTTGGTTGCTGGTCAGTGACGGTACCGAGGATCACGACGGGGACGCGTTCGCCTTGGCGATAGGGTGCCTCACGCGGTTGAATCAAAATGAACGCGTTTGCGCCGATCAGCGACATCAGTCGCGCCGACGATTGTGAACCCGTGTTGCGCGCATGCAACGCACCGGACGCGTCGGACCAAACAACTCCACGCTGGTATTCAAGTCGATCGGTGCTGTCGACGTCGTGCTCAAGAGTCGCAGTTGCCTGTGGTGGCCGCGGATTGGGATGACCCGCCATGGCGCGAATGGCTGACTTGATGAAGATTTCGAACCCGACCAAAGCCGAGACCGGGTTGCCAGGCAGGCCAAAAAAGAGGGTGTCGCCGACAGTGGCAAAGTTGAAGGGCTTTCCCGGCTTCATAAAGAGCCGCTGAAAGTGCACGTCGGCAACCTCCATGAGGATTGCCTTGACGTAGTCTTTGTCTCCCATCGAGACACCACCAGACGTGATGACTGCATCGCCATCCTGGATTCGTTCGAGCAGCAGGGCTCGTAGCGACGGTTCGTCGTCGGGAGCATGGCCGGACCAGATGACCTCCGCGCCGGCCTGCCGTGCCGCAACGACCAACGAAAACCGATTGGAGTCCCGAATCTGTCCTGGACCCGGTTCGACGTCCGGCGGCACCAGCTCGTCGCCCGTCGATAGGATGCTGACGCGCGGACGCCGGAACACGTGTACCTTCGCGTGGCCCAGACTCGCAAGGAGGCCTATTTCGGCGGGACCAATGACGGTTCCTGCCCTGACCAACACGTCACCAGCGCGCAGGTCGGAACCGATGGGGCGGATGTTCTCACCCTCAGCGACGTGCTCCTGATGGATGATGACGTGGTCGTCTCGCGGCTCGGTGTTCTCGACGCGAATCACGGCATCCGCGCCGTTCGGAATCGGGGCACCAGTCATGATGCGGGCCGAAGTACCTGGGGTAATCTCGATGCCTTCCATCGTCCCGGCAAACTGATCGCCGATCACCTCACGCCAGGGAGAGACATCCGACGCCATCACAGCGTAGCCGTCCATGGTGGACGCGGCGAAAGGCGGCAAATCTCGGTCCGCAACCAGGTCCTCGGCCAGCACACGACCGCCCGCATCCTCAAGTAATACGACCTCTGCTTCCAGCGTGCGTACATGACCGAGAATGACATTGAGCGCTTCATCGGGAGGAAGCAGACGATCATTGATGGGCATTCAGCGGGCTCCCCTCTTCGTCGGGTTTCAGGCGGGGCAGGCAAAACGAAATCTTAGCATAGCCAAGGTGTACGGCCGCTCTGCGCGTTTTGACACCACCCCAACCGAGGACTATAGTTGTCAGGATACTGGGCCGTTCTTTCTCACCTGGATTTCAACACGATGTCGACACTTCCCTCCCCTGACCATCACGAGGGCAGGTTGGCCACTCCGCTACCGAATGAGCCTCGGCCAACCGGTCAGACATGGAGCGACCTCGAAGCGGTGATCCAACGGCAGATGCCGGGAATGGATCTCACGCTGGTGCGTCGTGCCTACGACTTCGCCGACATCGCCCACGCCGGGAAGCTTCGTCGTTCGGGCGAGTCCTACATCTCTCACCCGACCGCCGTCGCCATGATTCTAGCCGAGATTCAGCTTGATCAGGAGGCGCTGGCCGCCGCGCTCCTCCATGACGTGATCGAAGACACGGACGTCACGACCGAAGACGTGGCCGTGGAGTTTGGCGATCGAGTCGCGGCGCTGGTCGACGGCGTCACCAAGCTGGGTCGCATCCGCTGGACGACTGAGGAAGATCAGGCGGTTCGCGAAAAAGAGCGCCAGGCGGAGAGCCTGCGCAAAATGTTCCTGGCCATGGTCGACGACGTGCGCGTGGTGCTCATCAAGCTCGCCGACCGATTGCACAACATGCGTACGCTGGAGCACATGCCGCGCGCCAAACAGTTACGCAGCGCGCAGGAAACGCTCGAGATCTACGCACCGCTCTCCAACCGCTTGGGAATCTGGCAATTCAAATCCGAGTTGGAAGACCTCGCGCTGCGCTACGTTGATCCACAGACGTATTTCTCGATTGTTCGCGCGCTTGAACGGCGTGGTGTAGACCGCGAGCGCTATCTCAATCGGGTCATCGACGAACTCACCAGCGCATTGAACGAAGCCAGTATCAGCGCCGACATCTCCGGGCGCGAGAAACACATAACCTCGATTGTGCGCAAGATGGAACGTAAGGGCCGCAGTTTCGATGAGATTTACGACGTCCTCGGCGTGCGAGTGATCGTCGACGAGAAGAAGGACTGCTACGGCGCGTTGGGTGTCATCCACTCGATGTGGCACCCGATTCCCGGCGAATTCGACGACTACATCGCCACTCCCAAAGAGGGCGTCTATCAGTCGATCCACACGGCCGTTCTTGGTCCCGAAGGGCACGCCGTCGAAATTCAAATTCGCACTCAGGAGATGCACCACGTCGCCGAGTTCGGCATTGCCGCGCATTGGCGCTACAAAGAGGGCTCCAAGCCTGACCCGAACGTCGAGGCCAAAGTTGCCTGGCTGCGTCAGCTCATGGATTGGCGCGACGAAGTCGTTGATGCGCAGGAATTCGTCGAATCGCTCAAGTCCGACGTCTTCCAGGAGATGATCTACGTCTTCACACCGAAGGGTGACATCATCGAGCTTCCCGCCGGAGCGTCGCCGGTTGACTTCGCGTACCGCATTCATACAGAGGTCGGCCACCAATGCGTCGGCTCTAAAGTGAACGGGCACCTGGTGCCGCTGAACTATCGCCTGCAAAACGGCGAAGTCGTTCAGATCATGACGTCGAAGTCGAAGGTCGGGCCGAGTCGCGACTGGCTATTGTCGAGCAGTGGCTACATCACGACCGCATCGGCTCGTGAGAAGGTGCGCCAGTGGTTCCGACGCCAGCAGCGGGACGAGAACATCTCGCAGGGACGCGACACGCTCGAGCGTGAGCTGCGCCGGCTGGGCGTCGACGCCGGTCTCGAAGAGATTTCGCGCCATTTCCCACGCTACCAACGGGTCGACGATTTTCTAGCGGCCATTGGTTACGGCGCCGTGACCCCGCAGCAGATCTCCTCCAGGCTGGCGGAGCACGAGGACCGCGAGGTGCTCAACACGTCGGCGCCGCCAACTTCGCCCAAACTACCGCCCAGTCTGCAGGTGACTGGAGTGGGAGATCTGTACACGCGGTTGGCGAGTTGCTGCAAGCCAGTGTACGGCGATCAGATCATCGGTTACGTGACGCGTGGCCGGGGCATCACCGTACACCGGAATGATTGCCACAACATCGTGCATGTTGACGATCCGGATCGACTGGTGCAAGTGAGCTGGGGCAACGAACAGAAGCAGCTCTATCCCGTCAACGTTCGGTTGGAGGCCTGGGACCGCGTCGGGCTGCTGCGCGACATCACGACGCTGGTAGCGGATGAGAAGCTGAACGTCCTCTCGGTTCTGACCAGCGTCAATGACGACCGCACGGTGACCGTGCTGATGACGCTTGAAGTCGACGGTGTCAAACAGCTGAGCCGCGTGCTGCAGAAGCTCGAAACGGTGCGCGACGTCTATGACGTGCGCCGCGAGACCACGCAAGCGGTCAGCGGCCGTGGTTCCGAATCACAGCTCCACGCGTAACGCAATCCTTGTTTTCATGGGAAGCAAACCGTGGGCGCGATTCACCGCGCCCTACGCCGTCCTGTCGGGATTCTCGTCGTGAGGGCGACATCATGTTGGTTGACGAATTACTTGGGTAAATGGTGACGGAGCGTCGACTAAAGCAAGTCGTCACTCACCCTGACGTCACCCAAGTCGACCGCAGCCAGCGACACGAGATGTTGCCGCTTTTCATTGAGTCGTGCTGTGAGCTTGCAGTCAGTCCAGATGATCGCCCATGACGAACCGCCCTAAAACTCTTCCAGCTCCTCAGGTTTTTCATCTTCGACCGTGATACCGTAGCGTTTCATCAGACGCTGCCGTTTGGTGCGACGCTTCGGCTGGTTCGATTCCATCTGCTCCGCCATCAGGGCGGTCTCGTCCCACACGAGTTCGGCACCCGCGACGTGGACGGTGTCACCCGGACTCACGCCCAGTTTCTCGAGCTCCGCCGCGATGCCAGACGCCTCAAGGATGCGTTGGAAGCGGTCAGCCGCCTCCTCGTTCGCAAAGTCAGTCATGCGCGTGGCTCGCTCGATCTTGGGCCCGCGCACTTCATAGTGATGACGAGAGAGACGATCGACTTCCCAAAAGTCCTCGCGAGCGCTCTCCATGGTGTACACGCGTCGCTCCTTGGGCGCGAGTGGTTGCGATTCAGGAATCTCGCGCAGAAGTTCGAGCGTGCGCTTCATCAAGTCGGAGACGCCTTCGCCGGTCGCCGCTGAAATGGTGTGCACCTCGTACCCTTGTTCGGTCAAGGCGCTCTTCAGTCGATCCAAGCTTTCCCGCGTCTCGGACAAATCGATCTTATTGATCGCCACGATCTGCGGTTTGGCAGCTAATTCCGGCGAGTAGGCCGCAAGTTCCTCGTTGATCGTATGGAAATCCTCCAGCGGGTCTCGACCTTCGAGACCACCGGAACCGTCCAACAGATGGATCAGCAGGCGCGTTCGCTCCACGTGACGCAGGAACTCATGCCCAAGGCCAATACCTTCGGCCGCGCCCTCGATAAGCCCCGGAATGTCCGCCATGACGAAGGTTGGGCTACCAGGTCGACCGATTTCGACCACGCCCAAATTCGGTTCCAGCGTTGTGAAGGGGTAATCGGCCACTTTCGGCCGTGCCGCGCTCGAAGATGACAGGAGCGTCGATTTGCCCGCGTTTGGCAGACCAACCAGGCCAACGTCGGCAATGACCTTGAGCTCCAGGCGCACCCAGCGCTCCTCACCTGGCTCCCCTTTTTCAGCCAGACGTGGTGCCTGGTGAGTCGAGGTCGCGAAGTGCTGATTGCCGAGTCCACCCCGCCCGCCGCGAGCGATGATGACGGATTCGTTTGGCTCGGTAAGGTCGACAAGAACGTCACCCGTCTCGTCGTCGAACACAACCGTTCCGGGCGGCACGTCGATGTACATGTCATCGCCCTTGGCGCCGGTGCGCTTGGATCCCTGGCCGTGCGTGCCGGTGATCGCACGAAAATGCTGCTTGTACTTGAATGAGATGAGCGTGTTCAGATGCGGATCGACCCGCAGGTACACGTGGCCACCGCGGCCACCATCCCCACCGTCAGGTCCGCCATTGGGCACATACTTTTCACGCCGGAAGCTGACGGCGCCGCTGCCACCATCGCCGGCCTTCAGAAAGATCTTTGCGCGATCGTAGAACATGAGACCTTCCCAACTGAGATGCTCGCCAGGTCGGCGCTGGGCCCATGTCCTGAACGCATCCAGAAACGCCGCGTCCGACTCGAACGCGGGTCGATATCGCGCCGGTCGATGACCGGCAATTTCTTAATTCTACTCGAGGAAGTCGCGCAGCTTCTTGCTGCGGGTGGGGTGGCGGAGTTTGCGCAACGCCTTGGCCTCGATCTGCCGGATGCGCTCACGCGTCACGCCAAATTCGCGGCCTACCTCTTCTAACGTGCGACTGCGGCCGTCGTCGAGTCCGAACCGCAACTCCAGGACTCGTCGCTCTCGCTCGGATAGAGAGAAGAGCACGTCCTCGACCTGCTCCTTGAGCACCACCAGCGACGCGGCGTCGGATGGCGCCAGCGCTTTGGAGTCCTCAATGAAATCGCCGAGATTGCTGTCTTCTTCCTCGCCGATCGGCATTTCCAACGAGACCGGTTCCTGCGAGATCTTCATGATGTCGCGGACCTTGTCGGACGGCAGACCCATGTCGAGAGCGATCTCGTCGGATGTTGGTTCGCGCCCCAACTCTTGCTGTAGGCGACGCGACGTGCGAATCAGTCTGTTAATCGTCTCCACCATGTGGACCGGAATGCGGATTGTGCGCGCCTGATCGGCGATGGCTCGGGTGATCGCCTGGCGAATCCACCAGGTCGCGTAGGTCGAGAACTTGAAGCCCTTGTGGTACTGAAACTTCTCGACGGCTCGGATCAAACCGAGGTTGCCTTCCTGGACCAGGTCGAGCATTGACATGCCACGACCGACATATTTCTTGGCAACGCTGACGACTAGACGCAGGTTCGCTTCCGTGAGCTTCTTACGGGCGATGTCGCCGCGCACTTCCATTTCGTGCCAGCGTCGTTCGATCTGCGGCACATTCAGGCGAAGCATCGACATCAGCGTTTCAGGCTCAAGCCAGACGTCAATCGGTTGAATTGCCTCTTGAACTTCAGGAGCGAGGAGATCGAACTCGATGCGTTTGCCGCGCAGCGTCTCCTCCAGCACGTCGAGACCAATGCCGTATTGTTCGGCGACCTCGCTGATCGCTTGCTCAGGAAGCATCGTGAGCGGAAGAACGTTTGCCAGCACGCGCGACTTCGTTGCAGCCGGATTCTTGGGGAAGCACGCTTCGTGCAGCGAGCGAGCGATCGGGAACCCACTCTTGAAGCGTTCGTAAATGACCTGACTGATGCAATCCAGGGTGACCGGGCCTTCGTTGGCGTCGAGGAGCTCGTGCCGGATACGGAACAGGTAGTCTCCGCGCTCCATCGCTTGCGCCAGAGTTACCTCTTGATCACCAGTCAGCAGCGGGACACGGCCGATCTCGCGCAGATAGATGCGCACGGGATCGTCCAGGCTGATCCCGCTGAGATCGACGTCGGATACATGCACCTTGAAGAGGTCGATGTCATCCGACTCCGCGGATGACTCGACCAGGTCGGTACTCTCCTCAGCTTCGATGACCGGTATATTGAGCTCGGTCAGCCGCGAGGTGATCTGCTCGACGACCATGTTCGAGTTCTCACCGTCGCCAGCGCGTGACACCAGGTCATCAATCGTCACGTATCCCTGCGCACGGCCAAGCTCGACAACGTTGTCGACCAGTTCGAGACTGACCTCGACGACCTGATCTTCGCCGTTACCGTTCGACATCATCGCAGGATCGATCGAGTGATCGCCATTGACGCGATGCACGACGTCGTCCGAGATGTTGCGTCTCATCGACTCGGCCACGACGTCAACTCCCCCACGCGCGTGTAGTCGACAATAATGCAGAGTGATCTCGCAGTGATACTATGTTCATATTCGAATTGCAAACGACTGAGATGCTACCCGCCAGACTCGACGACTATACTCATCTCGCGACTTAGGATGTCGTCGTACGTTTCGCGCCGCTGAATCAGCCGAGCGACTCCGCCCGAAATCATCGCCACCGCGGGACGAAGTGCCAGATTGTAGTTGCTCGCCATTGCCAGGCAATAAGCGCCCGCAGCAGGGATCGCCAGCAGGTCGTCGGGCTCGGGCGAGAGCATTTCAATGTCGCGAATCAAAACGTCACCTGATTCGCAATACTTCCCGGCAATCGTCACCATGGTTCGGTCACTGCCTGTGCGATTGGCAATTTGCGCTTCGTAGCGCGCCCCATAGAGCGCGGGACGAATGTTGTCGGCCATGCCGCCATCGACCGACACATAGCGCCGGACGTCCGGAATGTCTTTTACCGAACCAACGCGATACAGCGCCACCCCCGATGGTCCTACTATTGAACGTCCGGGCTCGATGGTGAGCGTCGGAAGAGGCAAATCGTACGTTTTGGCCCCCCGCTTCACCGACTCAGAGACGCGCGCTGCAAATTCACCCAACTTTACGTCCGGATCGCTCTGCTCGTATTGGATGCCAATTCCACCACCCGGACTTATCTGCGCAGGTGTAACGCCGAATCGCTCTTGCATGTCTGCCGCAAAGCCGAAGAGCGTGTCGACGGTGGTCAGAAACGGCTCGATCTCAAAGATCTGCGAGCCGATGTGCGCGTGATAGCCGCACAGGTTCAAACCATCGATCTGGAAGACTCGTTCCACCGCGGCGGCGGCCGATCCGTCACTGATCAGCATGCCGAATTTCGAATCTACAATTCCGGTTTTGCGGTAGTCATGCGTGTGTACGTCGACGCCCGGGTTGATGCGCAAAAGTACGTCGACCGTCGCGCCGATCTCTCGCGTCAGGTCTTCAAGAAGCTCTATCTCGTGGTGGTTGTCGATGACGATCTCGCCGACGCCAAGTTCGAGCGCGAGCCTGAGCTCATCCGGTGTCTTGTTGTTGCCATGAAAGACGACGTGTTCGATCGGAAAGCCGGAACGGTACGCCATCATCAACTCACCGGCGGACACGACGTCGAGCCACAATCCCTCGTCGGCAACGATCTCCAACAGCGCCGCACTGAGATACGCTTTTCCAGCGTAGACGATGCGGGCGTCTGGGTAGTGCTCGCGGAACGTCGACCGGTAGACCTCGCATTGATGGCGGATCGTGGCCTCGTCGTACACGTAAAGAGGTGTGCCAAAATCATTGGCCAGGTCGACCAGCGAGACGCCGCCGATGCTGAGCTGTCCCTCTGTGTCACGAGAAGTGTTCAACGGCCAGAGCACACATTCTCCTTCCGTGCCGAGATGAATGCGTTCATAGGTGTTCAGATTATACCTAGCGACGACGGATGCGACCGACAACAGTGGAGCCCCGGACACCGAGTCCGGGGCTCTGCTCCCTGCGGTTGTGTCAGATTTTGCGTGTCTTGTCGACTAACTCGCGTCGGCACAGACAGCATACGTCGTCAGATGCCAGGTTGAGATGGTGTTGAGGTACGTCATGACGGCCTGCACGTCCCAACCAGATCCACCACTGAATGGCACGCTAAAGTGAAGGGCAACCCCGGTATCCACTTCACCGCTGACCCCCGTATCGAAGGTCACATATCCACCACCGCTGATGGCCTTCTTGCCAGATGGGCAATAGGCCACGACGGTTTGGATGGTTGCACCGCTCGACGCTCCGTCAGCGCGAACGATCTCGTAGCCACTGATTCCCGACGCTCCGGCAGGTCCCTGTGCGCCTGTCGCGCCTTGCTGTCCAGAAGGCCCCTGCGGACCCGGAACGCCCTGAGCTCCCGCAGGTCCGACTGCGCCCTGCGGCCCCTGCGGCCCCACGTTGCCCTGAGGACCCTGCGGCCCCTGCGGACCTTGCTCGTTCCAACTGATCACGGCGCTGTTGCCTGGGCACTTCGACGGCACGCTGGTACCGACGTCCGACAGGTTTCCATTCTTTAGACAAGCGTAATACGTTGCTGGCGCCGGGTCCCCAAGCGCGACAAGCACCGAACCGGTGGCCAGAACGCAGGCAATCACGGTGGCCAGCACGACGGGTCGAAAGAATCGAGATCTCATCACGTTTCCGAACATGAAGTTCTCCCTCCAATAGCGACTTGAACACTATTCAACGAGCGTTGTCGGTTACCGAGTCCGATACGCGCGCCACGTGGCAGGAAGCGCCATCAGAACCATGTCAACGACGCCTAATGGAAGCAGTGCGATGCATTCCGCTTGAATCCAGCCACTTGGAGCCGCGAAGATCCCGGGAAACGCGGTGATCGTGTTGATGAACGTGACGACCAGGGCGAGGATTCCGCCCCACTTGTGCAGATTCCACATTCCCCAACATCCGACGAGCGTGAGGACAATCGCGACGATTCCGACTGCGATCGCGAATCCCGGGATTTCGTTCGCGCCTGGAGCGAAAAAGAAGGGAATCGACACAACCTGAATCGCGACTCCCAGGAGCACTGCCGCCGTAATGACCGTCGGGCGTTGCCGCATAACAGCGCCCACCGCCTGTGCGCTACTCACCATGGATGTGCCTCCTTATCCATATGGCGCCGGCCCACGCCAGCGCTCCATGAATTCCAGGCTAGCCACCCGGGTTCCTGGGCAGAAGTGGGGAGCAACCCGGCTCGGGCGGGCAATTTCACTCACTCGCTCGGTGCTTGCGGTCCCAGCCAAAGCGGGCGAAAACTCGTCGGAGTTGGGCGGTATTGAGAACATGAAGAGGACGCATGTGTGTGGGCACCGCGAGCGATAACCCATTGGGGAGTCGTGCTGAGAGCAGCTCAGTGGTTGGGGATACCCAGTCCGCCCTCGCGTGCGCGCTCAATCGCTTCGGCGCGATCCGCGACCTGCAGCTTGCTGAAGATGACGGAGACGTGGTTGCTGACCGTCTTGACGCTGATTCCGAGCTGCTGCGCGATGCGCGGATTCGGATAGCCTTGAGCGATGCGCTCGAGGATCTCACGCTCGCGCTCGGTGAGCATGGGAAACGATTCGTTACGTGTGGCGCGCGGAGCCATGAACAAGGTCAAGACGCGCGTGGCGATCGACGGACTGAAGATCGCGGCCCCACTGGCCACCGCTCGTATGGCGCCGACGATCTCGTCATCGTCGGCATCCTTGAGAACGTAACCACGAGCACCCGCGCGCAGGGCAAGGAAGACCGAATCGTCATCCTGAAACAGCGTCACCACCAGGATCTTGACGTCCGGCTGCTCAACGATGATGGCCCGCGTGGCTTCGATGCCGCTAAGCTCGGGCATCTGAAGATCCATGAGGACGACGTCGGGTTTCAATTTGAGGGCGTATTCGACCGCCTGCTCGCCGTTCACGGCCTCACCGACGATCTCGATGTCGTCGGTGGTGCCAAGCACGGCTCTCATACCCCGTCGCACCAGCGGATGGTCGTCGGCGACAAGGACTCGAATGGCGTCACTCATGTTGTACACCCGTCAGATCGATGGGGAAGATCGCTTCGATACGAGTGCCGCCTCCCAGCCGATCGACCACCTCAAACGATCCGCCAAGCTCTTCTGCCCGTTCGCGCATTGTGTGCAGCCCCGCGCCGGAGGAGGACGAGGAGGGCATCATGCCGGCCCCGTCATCTTCAATAATCAGTTCGAGCATCGTGCCGGTCGTCGATAGGCGCACCAGACACGAGCCTGCCTGCGCGTGTTTGGCGACGTTTGCAAGCGCCTCCTCGGTCACCCGATAAATCGCGACTTCGACCGCTGCCGGAAGTGACGGCAATGTCGCGGGAAGATTGACGTGGATCCGGATTCCCGGAGTGCTGAACTGCTGTATACGCTCGCGCAACGCCACCAGAAGCCCAAGCTCATCGATGGTCAGTGGACGCAATCCTTGAACGAGCGAGCGGATCGACGTGATCGCCATACGGAGCTGACCGCGGAGCTCGGAGACCTCGAGCTGAGCGGCGGATGGGTCCGAGCCGATCAGCGTCGGGAGCGCGCCGAGCTGCAGACTCAGCGCGGCGAGCTGCGATCCGAGACCGTCATGCAAGTCACGATGAAGTCTGCGCCGCTCTTCCTCGCGCGCTTCGACGAGTCGCTCGCGGGCACGCTGTAGATCGTGGGTCAGCTGTACCGCGTGCACGGCGATCCCCGCTTGCCGAGCCAGGTCGTCGAGAAGACGCCGATCGGCGGCACCGAATGACTCTCCTGGGGTGCGCGGACCTAGCAGGAGTTCACCGACTGGCTCCTGCTGATAGAGAAGCGGGAGTCGCAGTGGGTTGGCGACCATCGTGCCGTTTTCAACAAGTAGTGGAGGTCCCAGTCCCTGTGTTAGGGAAATGGCCGCGTATGGCAGCTTGAGCGCTTCGCGCACGGTCCCCGCTATGGCAGGCAGGATGGCATCGACCGCTAGCGTGCTCTCAAGGCGCTGGCCCAAACGTGCGATGGCGGCGTAAGGCTCGTCCCGCTCTCCGAATAGGATGCGATTGACGCGGCGTTGGACTGTCTCACGCAATGGGTGAAACACGACCGCGACGATCCCAGTTGCGAGGAGCGAGAAGAGTAGGTTGCCACCGGTTCTAAAGAGCGTTCCCAGCCATCCCACGACGAAAATGTACGTCGCGATTACCGAGATCGTCATGACCAGATAGACGATTGCTCGACTGAAGATCAACTCGATGTCGAAGAGGTGATGCCGGAGGATGGCAATACCGGCGACAACCGGCAGCAGTGAAATCGACAGGTTCATCAAGGCAGAAGTAACTTGATATCCCTGCCCAATGACTCCCCGAGCGACGAAGTCCGCGACGAACGCCACGACCAGAACGCACATGTCGAGGACGATCCACATGAACTGTTGACGGAGAGTGCCGTCCGACTTGCGAAAGCGCCACAACACAAGGCCGACAGACAGCAGTCCGCAAATACCGAGCGCGATGATCCCTACGCCTGCGTCGGCGACAGGATCTCCAGGAAAGAGCGGATTTGGCGTACGCGAGTATATCTCCGGGAAACCCGGAGGGACGGTCGTTCCAACCAATAGCGCGAAAAGCAGCCAAGCAGTCGAGATGATGGTGAGTCCGGCGACGACCCTGGCAAACCAACCTTGAATTCGGCCAGTCGGAAAGAGGAGGAGCGGGAACATTGGCATAAACGCCGAGACACTGATCCAGGTATTCAGCCAAAGTGCCCAGTTGCCTCCCGACCACGAGGTGTTCGTCTCGATGCCGTATACCGCGTACTCCGCGCATAGCGAGGAGATCTGACCAGACGCACCCATTACGAGGAAGACCCAACCGAGGAGGTTGCTCGGCTGGCGACGGACGATCAGTGCGCCGACGAGGCCGCACGCCAGCGCCCCGATTCCAAGTGACGGGTCAGCGATAACCCATGCGTCCGGAGCATTGCGATTCAACACGGCAAGGACCACGATCGGAATGAGGAGAAGAAGAATGCCCGCCGCGGTGACGTTCGAGACCGATGATGACCAGGAGCGACCCACGCGCACGGCAATTGCTGGTGAGCCCCTGTCGTCCGTGGTGACGGCCTGCATCGTTGGCGCTCCCTTGATCGAATGATTTGTCGGGTATGCACGCGAGCGATTTGTCCGCGGAAGATTGGGAAGCGAGATTCATCCAACTTCATGTATTGTAGCGGCCGCAATTCCCGGGTTGAAGGGTGTCATTGCCCGCTCGCTCGGGAGAAATTTCCCGCCAGGCAGGGGAGTCGCAGTGAGAACTGGCCGTCAACATGCACGGCCATGGCGGCACCGCGACGACCTTGGATTTGCCCGGCTCTCAGTGTAAGCTACGTGAGTGATTTGTTTGACGTGGCACCGAAAAAGCCAGCTTGCCGCTCTCACGCCATCTGGAATAGTGATGGTGGAGAGTCCTGCACGCTTCTCGGACGCGCTGGTCGCCGATCACGATTCCCACCTCTCAATCACGGGAATCCCCAACTGCTGCCCGCTCATCTGCCTCATCCAAACAGCATGAGTCGGTGCAGACCCTAGGTGGAGTCTGCCCAAATGACGATGCTGATTATGGGTTTGGTTTGAAGGAGCACACGTGGCAGCGACCATTCTGAGCGTTCAAGATCTTGAAAAGTCATTCGGAACCGAGCTGATCTTCAGCGGTGTCACTTTCCAGATTCTGGAGAAGGAACACGTTGCCCTCGTCGGCGCCAACGGCGCGGGCAAGAGCACGCTGCTCAAGATCGTGTCGGGCACTGAACTGTGCGACAGTGGCTCGATTGTGCTGCTCGGCGGACTACGCACCGCCTACCAGGCACAGGAGGCCCGCTTTGAGGAGACCGACACCGTCTGGGAGGCCGCTCTGCGAGCTTTCGAAGAGACACGTCGCGCCGAAGCCGAACTCAAGACGCTCGAACACAAAATGGGAGAAGCGTCGGGTGACGATCTGGATCGTCTCTTCGAGCGCTATTCCGAGCTGAGCGCCCACTTCGAAATGGGCGGTGGCTACGAGATGGAACACCGCACCGAACAGGTGCTGGCCGGTCTGGGCTTTGGCGAGGACGATTACCAGATTCCGGTGCGCCGTCTCAGCGGTGGACAGAAGACCAGGCTGGCGCTGGCTCATGCACTGTTGGAAGACCCCGATCTGCTGATGCTCGACGAGCCAACCAACCACCTCGACCTGGACGCGCTGGAATGGCTCGAGAACTTTCTGAGGTCATGGAACCGCACGTTCATCGTTATCTCGCACGACCGGTTCTTTCTTGATCGAGTCACCAACCGGACACTCGACCTCAGCTTCGGCACGCTCGAAGATTACCCAGCGGGCTATTCGCGCTATTTGGAACTTAAAGAAGAGCGCATTTCGCGACGCATCGTCGAGTACGAGGCGCAACAAGAGTTCATCCTGCGCACCGAGGAGTACATTCGCCGCTACAAGGCCGGACAGCGCTCGCGTGAGGCGCGTGGCCGCGCCACACGCCTGGCGCGCATGGAGCGGCTGGAGCGCCCACAGGAACACCAGGCACTGCGGCTGCGCATGGGGAGCACCGTTCGCAGCGGACTGATGGTGCTGAGAAGCGCGCCGCTCGACGTCGGTTATCCGCCGTCTCACGTCTCACCAGAGCCGACGCATCTCTTTTCGACGCCGGAACTTTTAATCGAGCGAGGCGACCGCGTCGCACTGATGGGGCCAAACGGCACGGGCAAGACCAGTCTGTTACGCACCATCATGGGCGAGATCAAGCCGCTGAAAGGGCGCATCGAGTTTGGGGTGAACGTCAAGCCCGCCTATTATGCCCAGGGGCACGAGGGACTGGATCTCAATGAGACCGCCATTTCGACCATCCTGAAGGCGCAGGCTATGAGCGAAGAGGGCGCGCGATCGCTTCTTGGTCGATTCCTCTTCAGCGGAGACGACGCATTCAAATCCGTCTCAGCGCTCAGTGGTGGCGAGCGAAGCAGGCTTGCCTTGGCCAAGCTGACGCTCGAACAGGCAAATTTGCTGATCCTCGATGAGCCGACCAACCACCTGGACATCTCGTCGCGTGAGGCGCTGGAAGAGGTCCTGGAAGACTACGACGGCACCATCCTCTTCGTCTCGCACGACCGCTATCTGGTAGATCGCATCGCCAATCGTGTCTGGTTCGTCGAGGAGCGGGCACTGCGACCCTACCTTGGAAACTACAGCGACTATTTGCGGGCGCGAGACAAAGCCAAAGCCGCCGCATCGCCACCCACAGCGCCAGCGCCGGCCCCGATCGCTCAATTGCGCAACGGTCGCAACGGTCGCAACGATCGTTCGCGACCATCCGATCAGGAGCGCAGGCAAACGCAACAGGAGTTGAGCAGTGCGGAGCGCACCATCAGTCGACTCGAGGCCAAGATGAACGAGTTAAGCGACGAACTGGCGCGGGCGACGATCGATCAAGATGTTAATCGCATCGCCAAACTCGGCCAGCGCTACGAGCAGACGCAACATGAGCTCGAAGAGGCCTACGCACGCTGGGAGGAGCTCGGCACTCGGCTCAGCAGCATGATGGAGGCCATCCAGCAGTGACGAGGCGCGGACCATACGTCATCGGCCTGACCGGAAACATCGCCTGCGGCAAGTCGCTGGTGCTGCGTGAGCTGCAGGAACTGGGTGCTGAGACGTTCGACGCCGACCGGGTGGCGCACGACGTGATGCGTCACGGAACCGCTGCGTGGAGGGCAATCGTCGACCGATTTGGCGAAGAAGTGTTGGGAGAGGATGGCGAGATCAACCGGCGCGTGCTGGGCTCGATCGTCTTCTCCGATCCCTCCGCGCTCGACGATCTCGACCACATCGTTCATCCAGCAACCGTGGCAGCGATCCGAGATCGCCTGCAGGCGTCAAATAACGAGGTCGCGGTCATCGATGCCATCAAGCTGTTCGAGGCTGGTCTCGGTACCGACTGCGACGAGGTTTGGGTGGTGAATTGCTCCCGCGAGCAGCAGGTGGAGCGTCTGATGCTGCGCAACAACCTCACGCGTGACGAGGCGTTGACACGAATCGACGCCCAGCCGCCGCAGGCGGACAAGATGGCCCGCGCGGATCGCGTCATCGAGAACAGTGGCGAAGAGTCGGCGGCCATCGATGAAGTCCGATCGCTCTGGAACGCCCTTATGCAGCGACTGCATGCGGAACCACGCTCGACCGGCGCATGACTTCAAGGGCAATCGGCCCATCCAACGGAATGGCCCGATCTCAACGACGATCAAGGCACGCGCGGCATTGTGAGCACTCAACCAATGAGGATCTGCATCCACGCGCTCCCTCCATTCTGACGGAGAGTCATCCTGAACCGCAGTGATGGTCCCCAGAATGACAGGGAGGACTCAGACGTCTGCCGATGAGGACTCCTGAGAATCCAGCGTGGTCGCCTTGTGGGCACTCCACCATAAAGACTGTGCTGGTCGGGAGCGACCTCAATCCCCGCCAACAGTCCTCCAACCGGAGCACGCGACCCGCAACCTCGTTAACGGTTCAGCGAGGCTTTCACGAATTTGACACAAGGCGTCAGTTACAATTCGCGCGAGGGAATGAACGAACAATTGCGTTCCGATTGCCATGGGCTCCGTTTGTTCGTGCGGGGGCCAGTGGTGGATTTGGAAGTGCACGTCAGGCGGTGGCGACCAAGACGCCCGGGGATGCGCGACAGCGGCAACATCCAGCCCTGACGGGAAAGAGAAAACGTACGTGGAAGCGTCATGGAAACTCGGACGAATCCGGGGCATCGAGATCGGCGTTCACTACACGTGGATCTTCATTTTCGCGCTCCTCTCCTATTCGCTCGCGGTCGATTATTTCCCTTCGCTTTATGACAACTGGACGACGCCCCAATACTGGACCATCAGTATCGTCGCCAGCCTGCTGCTCTTCGCGTCGGTCGTCGCACACGAACTTGGTCACTCCCTGGTCGCGATTGCGCGGGGCATCCCGGTAAAGAACATCACCCTCTTCATCTTCGGTGGTGTCGCCAGCCTGAGTCAGGACACCGAGGACGCCAAAACGGAATTCCAGGTGGCAATCGCTGGTCCGGCGGTCAGTCTCATCATCGCGGCGGTGTCGTTCGGGCTCAGCTACCTGTTTCGCAACGTGAACTCACAAACCGAAGGAATCTTCTTTTACCTGGCCATGGCCAATGGGTTGTTGGTCGCGTTCAACCTGATTCCCGGCTTCCCATTGGATGGCGGCCGCGTCTTCCGCTCGATCGTCTGGGGCATCACGCACAGTATGGATCGCGCGACGAACATTGCCGGAACTGTCGGCGTAATCATCGGCTACCTCTTCATTGTCCTCGGCGTCATCGTGATGTTCTCGGGGGTGCTGATTTCAGGGATCTGGTTTGTGGCCATTGGCTGGTTCCTGCAGAATGCCGCTCAGCAATCGATTCAGCAGTTACAGATGCAGGAGACGTTTCAGGACGTGACTATCGCGATGCTCATGCGCGCGAACCCGGCCACGGTCGAACCTGAGACGACGCTCGAAGACCTGGTCGAGCATCACATCCTGGGGCAGAACACGCGCGGTGTGCCGGTGGTTCGAGATGGAATGCTGCGAGGGATCATCACGCTGTCGGACATCAAGTCGGTGCCGAGGTCGGACTGGCGTAATTTTCGTGTTCTGGATCGCATGACGCCGCGCGAACGGGTCGTTACCGTGACGCCGGATTCACCGTTGAGCGAGGCGCTGCAGGAGATGTCGGAGCGAGACATCCACCAGATCCCGGTGGTTCGTGGGGATATGCTGGTTGGATTGTTGACGCGCAACGATGTGATCCGCTTCATCCAACTGCGCAACGAGGTTCCACGGTCGCGCAATCAGAACGCCTCACCCTCGTCCTGAGGTCGACGACGTTATCGCCGAACGTAGGTTTGTTTCCTCGCTCGGCTCTTCGGCCAGCGCGAGGGAGGGTGTGGCCCGCACGTCCATGGCTTCACGCGGGATGAAGAACGCGGCGACGATCGCCACGAACATCAGACTCGAGATGATCATCATGGCGTTGGGGGGACCGATGCGATCGGCCAGCGCGCCCGTAATCGGTGCCCCAACACCCGCGGCCACAAATCCGAGGCCAAGCACGAAGCCGGACGCCATACCAACGCGGCCCGGCAGAAGTCTTTGCGCCATGACCAGGGTGATCGACACTGGTCCATCCCCAAGCATGCCGAACAGCGGCCCCAACAGCAGCGCCCCTGGACCCGGGTTTAGGAGAAAGACAATCAGGGCCGGCACACTGAGCGCGAGACACGCGATCAAGACTTGTCGCTGCCCAAACCGATCGGCGAGCAGCCCACCAAAAATGGCACCGACCGCGCCACCCGCGATGATGAGAGACGTCAATATGCCATAGAAGGCAGCGCTGTACCCCAGATCCTTGAACCAGAGCGGCACAAATGTCGTCACCGACAACAGGACCAAATTCCGAATCATCGAGACCGAGAGGATTGGAATCAGCGGGCGCCAGCGAATCTTTCGCTGTTGTTTGCGAGCCTCCAGATGCGCTTCGGGCAGTCCTAGTCCCAGCCGCTTGAACGAGCGCAGCACCATAAAGGCCGAAAAGACTCCGAACGGCACCAGAATCAAGGAGCCGTGCCGCCCCAGGAGTCCAAATACAATCGCGCCCAGAATGGGTCCGAGCGCATATCCCGAGGTGCCACCAACGGTATAGAACGACATGGCCGTGTTCTTCTGGATATCGCCGGTCACCGCCGAGGCGTTGGCAGCGCCCTGCGGATGGTAGGCGCCCGATCCGAGTCCGGCCATAGCGGCCAGAAAACCGAGCATGAGCGTATTCGGCGAATAACCCACCAAACCAAACATCACCGCCGCCCAGACAAGACTGGCGGGAGCCAGGTAGCGGCTGCCGTAGCGGTCGGCGACGAAGCCGAAGAGCGGCTGAGAGAGGGATGAGGCGCCCGTAAAGCAGAGGGCAATCAGACCAACGTCGCCAAGACTGAGATGGAACGCGGCGGCAATAAACGGATAGAGGATGGGTAGCAACCCGCCGAACATATCGACCGTGAAGTGGCCGAGCATGAAGGTCAGGAGCGCCTTGTTGCGAAGCAGCTGTTTCAGCATCAGTCCTCGTGAAACCCCAGCCAAGACGAGTCGCGCGAGTGGGATCATATCCCGCGGCTGACCGGAAGACCAGCCTTTCGGATCGGCCACGTCACGGTGACTCGAACCGGCGAAAAACGGGCCCTATGCTATACTTCCGGAGACAAAATTTTCAGGAATCGCCTCAATTTTCGTCGCCAATTCCAAACAAAGTAAGGGATAGATCGTGATCGATAACGTTGAACAAGCTGTCGTCTCGAGTGTGGATCGCCTCGACCGGATCGGGGTGCGTCTTTGACGTCCCTGCCAAAGAGCAGGAGATTCAGGAACTCGAGCTCGAAAGCTCGAACCCAGAGTTCTGGAACGATTCCGAACAAGCGCAACGCACCATGCGACACCTTGGTTCACTCCGCAACCAGGTCGAGCGCTGGAAGTCGCTAAGTCAACAGGCGAGCGATCTCAGCGAGTTAATTGAGCTTGCGCACGATGACGAAACCATGCAAGCCGAGATCGCCACCGAAACCGAGACGCTCGTCCGTCAGCTCGAACAGCTAGAGCTTTCGCTGCTGCTCACCGGGCCATTCGATGAGAACGACGCCATTTTGGCGGTGCACGCTGGCACCGGTGGGGTTGACGCCCAGGATTGGGCCGAAATGTTGATGCGCATGTACCTGCGTTGGGCCAGCAACGCCGGGTTCCAGGCCAACGTGCTCGACGTGACCGAAGGTGAAGAGGCCGGCATCAAGAGCGTCACCCTGGAGATCCGTGGGGAAAATGCTTACGGCTACACCAAAGGTGAAGCAGGCACGCACCGGCTGGTGCGACTCTCGCCGTTCGATACGGCACACCGCCGGCATACCGCCTTTGCGTTGGTCGAGGTCTTGCCCGAGGTCGAGGACAACGACGAGATCAAGATCAACGACGACGACCTGCGCGTCGACACCTATCGGTCGTCCGGAGCGGGTGGACAGCACGTCAATAAGACGAGTTCAGCCGTGCGTATCACGCACTTGCCGACCGGGATCGTCGTGACTTGCCAGAACGAGCGCTCACAATTGCAGAACCGCGAAACCGCCATGAAGATCTTGCGAGCGCGGCTGACCGAGTTGGCGTTCCGCGAGCGCGAGGAGGAGCAGGCCAAGCTCAAGGGCGATCATGTCGCCGCGGGCTGGGGCAACCGCATTCGTTCCTATGTTTTGCAACCCTACACCATGGTGACGGACCATCGCACCGAACATAGCACCGGAAACATCCAGGCGGTGCTGTCGGGTGAACTCGATCCATTCATCGAGGCCTACCTCCATCAACAACTGGGCGAGGAAAATGCACAGTAAGCGCAGCCCGCAGCGAGCAGCCGCGCTCGCTATTCTCGTCTTGCTGCTCGTCGGTCTGATCACTCCGACCTTCCCTGCCGCCGCGGCTGATCTCGCGGTCAGCAACGAGACCGCGACCGTCGACTTTCCTACCAAGCTCGAATTCGATCTGGTCGCCGACGCGCCGCAACCGGTCGCGGCGGTGGAGGTCTGGTATCACGCCACCTACGATCCCGTGACCGAGGTGTCGCGGACGCAGGTCTCGGGCGGAACACATATCGACGCCTCGAGCACGATTGACATGCAGCTTCATTACCTCCCGCCGGGAGTGGACATCGTCTATCGCTGGCGCGTGACGCTGGAAGATGGCAGCATCCTCGAGACTCCCGAAAAGACCGTCACGTACATGGACAACCGCTATGACTGGAGCACGGCCACCAGCGGACCGGTCACGGTCTATTACTTCAAAGGTGACGACAGCGTCGGCCAGGAAGCGTTGACGACGACGGTTCAATCGGTCAACAAGTTCGAGCAGACGTTCAATATCACGTCGATCGACCCGGTACGTGTCCTGGTGTACGGCAACCAGAACGACTTCGCCAGCGCGCTTCCTCCCAACAGTGCGGAGTGGATTGGCGGTATCGCCGAGCCCAGCCTGCATCTCATTTTGACCGGAATCCAACCGGGATCTGGGGCGACCACCGAGGTGCATCGCGTCCTTAGTCACGAGACGGTTCACATCGTCGTGGGTCAGGTTACGGACAACCCATTCAATACGCCTCCACCGTGGCTCGACGAGGGACTTGCGACGTATTACCAGGAAGTTCAGGACACGCGCTTCCCTCCCGCGCTCAAGAACGCCGAGAATAACGGCGAACTTATCCCGATCCGCGCGCTCGACTCAAGTTTCCCGGACGACCCCAATCAAGCGCTCCTCTCGTATGCCGAAAGCGAGAGCATCGTGAACTTCATCATCACCCAGAAAGGCGCCGACAAGATGGCGGCCCTACTCACGGCGTACGGCCAGGGAGTGTCGAACGACGACGCGGTAAAGACAGGGCTGGGAATCAGCATCGACCAGCTCGATATGCAATGGAAACAGTGGCTCGGATACGGTGGAGACAAGCAGGTGAGCGCCACCATCAGCACGGATCACCACGATCCGACGCTTGGCAGCCGCATCAACGACCTGCTGGCGGCATCGAGCTCGATCATCCTCTTTTCCTTTGCGGCGCTCCTCACCGTCGTCGTTGGCGGCGCATTCATGATCCGTTCGCGCGGGTCCGACAGCGAGCCGACGGAACTCTGACGACCCCTACTCAAGCGCTCAGCGATGCATCGAAATCAGCGTCAGAATCACCAAACCCGAAGATGCGCGCACGCATGCCGTGGAGTGTCCGGACACCCCCAAAATGTGACGGTTCAACCTTGACATGACCGGTATCAACTGTTATCCTACATGGCGTTAGCACTCTCGGCGTGCGAGTGCTAATTGGTGAGTGAGGACATGCTTCGGAATCTCAACGAGCGACAACGAACGATTCTGAAATACATCGTTCAGGAGTACGTTCGAACGGGTCGAGCCGTCGGATCGAAAACGCTGATCCAGCGTTATCAACTGGCGGTTAGTCCGGCGACGGTGCGCAACGAAATGGGTGAGCTCGAAGAGCTGCTCTATCTGCAGCATCCGCACACGTCCGCCGGTCGGGTACCAACCGATCTCGGCTACCGCTATTACGTTGAGTATCTGCTCGATGATCTGGGGTTGCCGCCGACCGAGGAACTGCGCATTCGCCATCAGTTTGGACAGGTCGAATCGCAGATCGAAGCGTGGGCCAAGCTGGCTGCTTCCATTTTGGCGGACGTGAGCGGCAACCTGGCGCTCGTCACACCGCCGCGCAGCCGCGTTGAACGGCTCAGACATGTCGAGCTCATCAGTTTGCGCGATCAGGTCGTGCTGCTGATCGTGGTGACGCAGTCGGGCAACGCGCAAGAGCTGATTCTGACGACGACCGAGGTGTATCCGCAAGATACATTGAGCACCATGAGTCGTCAGCTCAACGACGAGATCGTCAATATGAGTGCTCGGCAGATTCAAAACCTGCCACCGCGGCCGGACGATTTCGCGTCGAGTGTCGTGCAGCGCATCGCCGAGGCGCTCAGGTTGGCTCAGCAGCAGGGGCAGAGCGAAGTCTTCTCTGAAGGGCTTGATCGCGCGTTGCAGCAGCCGGAATTCTCGCAGAGCCTCATCGCGCTGCGCCTTCTGGAACTGCTGCGCGGTGGTGCGATTTTGTCGGCGCTTTCGACGCAGATGGATTTTGATGACGAAGTTCAGGTCTTTATCGGCACGGAAAACGGGTCGGAAGATCTCCAGAAATTCGGGGTGGTCGTGTCAACGTATGGCGTTCCGTCGGCGTTGACGGGGTTAGTCGGTGTGCTGGGTCCGACGCGTATGGCCTACGGACGGTCGATCTCGACCGTGCGATACATGGCACAGCTCTTGAGCGACCTTCTCGAGAGCGTCTACGTGGCGGGCGGCGGCGACGCCGCCTACGTGCAGCCACCACAATGAGGGATAACGAACACATGAATCAGGAACGACAAGGTCGGGTCGATGCTGAGCAGGAATTCGACCTCGAACAGGACGAGACGACCGACGCAGCCAATGCCGCCGCGGCGACTGGATCGAGCGTGAACGAGTCGGAGGGTCCAGAAATCGTACAGCGAAGCCTTGCCGAGGAGCTGGAGCAGGAGCGAATCCGCTCGTCGGAATATCTCGAACAGGCGCAACGTACGCGCGCCGAGCTCATCAATTATCGGCGCCGCACGGAGCAGGAAATGCAAAACGCTCGCCGGTTCGCGGCGGAAAACCTGATCGCTCGGATTCTTCCAGTGATCGACGACTTTCACCGCGCCAACGACTCTGTCCCGGAGGAGGAGCGCGATAACCCCTGGATTCAGGGGATGCGACTCATCGAGCGCAAGATGTGGTCGATTCTCGAAGCTGAAGGCGTCCGCGCCATTGAGGCGGTCGGCCTGCCCTTCGACCCAAGCGTTCATGAGGCGGTCAGCGTCGATTCCGACGGCGGCGATACCGTCGTCGAGGAGTTCCAGAAGGGCTACACCCTTCACGACCGAATCATCCGACCGTCCATGGTGAAGGTCGGCACGAAGAAAAATCAACACAACGGGCATGCATAACGACGAACGCGAACCTGGAGCGGACGCGCGTTCAAATCGGGAGGACAAAGTCCAATGGGACGAACGATAGGAATTGACCTGGGAACCACCAACTCGGTCATGGCCGTCATCGAAGGCGGCGAGCCGACGGTGATCCCGAATGCCGAGGGCGAGCGGCTGACGCCGTCCGTCGTGGCGCAATCGAACAATGGGGAGCGTCTGGTCGGGCGGTTTGCCAAACGCCAGGCGATCACCAACGCGAAGAACACGATTTTCTCGGTGAAGCGTTTCATGGGTCGCCGCTTCGAGGATCCCGCAGTGCAACGCGACCTCAAGCTGGTGCCGTACGAGGCGCGACGCGCCAAGAATGACGGTGTCGAGATCAAGATCGGCGATCGCTGGTTCAGCCCGCCGGAAATTTCGGCGATGATCCTGCAGAAGCTGAAGACCGATGCCGAGGCCTATCTTGGCGAGACGGTTGACAAGGCCGTCATCACGGTTCCGGCCTATTTTGACGACAGTCAGCGCAACGCAACCAAGGATGCCGGCCGCATCGCCGGACTTGAGGTGCTGCGCATCATCAACGAGCCGACGGCGTCAGCCCTCTCCTACGGTCTCGATAAGAAGGGCGACGAGCAGATCGCCGTCTACGACCTGGGTGGTGGCACCTACGACATCTCGATCCTCGACCTCTCCGAGGGTGTCTTCCAGGTTCTGGCGACCAATGGTGACACGCACCTGGGCGGTGATGACTTCGACCAGCGCATCATTGACTGGCTGGCCGATGAGTTCAAGCAGCAAGAGGGCATCGATCTGCGCAGCGACCGCATGGCGCTGCAGCGCCTGAAGGAAGCCGCCGAGAAGGCCAAGATCGAGCTGTCGAGCACGCAGCAGACTGAAGTGAACTTGCCGTTCGTCACTGCGGATGCTAGTGGCCCCAAGCACATGAACATCACGTTCACTCGCTCCAAGCTGGAGCAACTGGTCGGCGACCTGGTGACCGGAACGGTTCCCCCGATGGAGTCAGCGCTCAAGGATGCCGACCTGGCCAAGGATAAGATCGACGAGGTCTTGTTGGTTGGCGGACAGACTCGTATGCCGGCCGTGCAGAAGAAGGTCGGCGACTTCTTCGGGAAAGAGCCACACAAAGGCGTCAATCCGGACGAGGTCGTGGCTATCGGTGCGGCGATTCAGGCAGGCGTGTTGGGCGGCGAAGTCAAGGACGTGCTGCTCCTCGACGTCACTCCGCTGAGTCTGTCGATTGAGACCCTGGGTGGCGTGGCGACCCCGCTGATCGAGCGCAACACGACTATCCCAACTCGTAAGAGCCAGATCTTCACCACCGCGTCAGACAATCAGACGCAGGTCGAGATCAACGTGGTTCAGGGCGAACGACCCATGGCCACCGACAACAAGAGTCTCGGCCGGTTCATCCTGGATGGAATTCCGCCTGCACCGCGTGGTGTTCCGAAGATCGAAGTGACCTTCGACATCGATGCCAACGGCATCCTCAACGTCACGGCGCGCGATCAGGCGACCAATCGCGAGCAGAAGATCACCATCACCGCCTCGAGCGGCCTGACCGAGGACGAGATCCAGCGCATGGTGCGTGAGGCCGAGGCGCACGCGGACGACGACCGCAAGCGACGTGAAGGCATCGAACTGCGCAACCAGGCGGAGTCGATGGTTTATCAGGCCGAGCGCACGCTCGCAGACTACGGCGACAAGGTCTCTTCGGAACTGAAGGCGGATCTGGAGACGAAGATCGGTGCCGTCAAGGACATCCTGGAGAACGACCGCGAGAACATCGACCGACTGCGACCGGCGTATGAGGAGATGACCTCCACGCTCTCGCGCATCGGCACCAGCATGTACGAGCAGTCGGAATCGGCAGAGGCCGCTGGCGGCGATGCCGGTGAAGCCGGCCCGCAAGCCGAGGACGAGGCCACCGTCGAGGGCGAGTTCCGCGAAGTTCACAACGAGGGCTAAGCGCTCGTCAAATCTACCCGCACAAGAAACCGGGACGGCAAAATGCCGTCCCGGTTTTGTCATTTCTGGAATCATGCACGTTCATCGGCCGTTGCCCGCCCTTTGATCCCCGCGTGACGGATAGACCCTCTGCATGCCCTTGCCTTACTGCTGGCAGTCTCCCGCACGTTACTTCCGACAACCCCACTACCCAATTGGGTAGGAAAGAAACTACCCCGTCCGGGGATCGAGACTACCCGAACCCATGTGTCGTTCAAAGGCGCCGATACCTAGCATGGAGACAACGGAGGACTGAAGTTCACAGATCGAAGGAAGCCATGAAACTCTCAGAAATGATGTCAAGCCGAACCAGTCGACGATCGTTGATTGCCCGCGCGTCAGTCGCGGGACTGGCAATTCCGGCAGCGGGAACCATACTGGCCGCTTGCGGCGGCACCGATTCCGCGATTCGCGATCGACCATATACGAGCAATGCTGCTGCAGCGGCGTCAACCGCCACACAGCAGCCAACACAGGAGGCGACTCCGACGGTAGAGGCTCCTCCCTTCAAACTCTACGATCCTGCTCTGCCGCCCGTCGGCCCGGAAACAACCAAGCAGATCACCTTGACCACCAAGGACGTGACGATCTCGATCGACGATGGCGTAGCCATGAAGGCCTGGACGTTCGACGGCACAGTGCCTGGTCCGACTCCGCGGGTGCGCGTCGGCGACACAATCGAATTCACCCTGAAGAATGAGGGATCTACGGAGCACTCAATCGATTTTCACGCGGCTCAGATCGACTGGAAGACCGCATACAAGTCGATCGCCCCAGGTGAGTCGATTTCGTTCACGTTCTCGCCAAAATACGCGGGCGCCTTCATGTACCACTGCGGAACGCCGCCGATCTTGCATCACATAAGCAGCGGAATGTTTGGCGCGCTGATCGTCGATCCTGTTGAACCGCTGCCAGAGGCCAAAGAATTCGTGTTGGTCGAGAACGAATACTACGTTACGGATGGGTTGCCAGATATGACCAAGATGCTGGCAGTCAAGCCTGACTACGTCACGTTCAACGGGTATGCGTTTCAGTACAAATTGAATCCCATCACGGTGAAACGTGGGGACCTGGTTCGTTTCTATGTGGTGAACGTCGGGCCTACGCTCAGTTCCGCGTTTCACGTCGTCGGCGAGCAGTTCGATACGGTCTATCTCGGCGCGCCACCCGACAATGCCATCCACGGAGTTCAGACGTTCAACGTCGCTCCCGGCGGTGGCATGATCTTCGAGTTGGAGGCGGATGTGGTCGGATCATTCCCGGTCGTCACGCACGCCTTTGCCTACACCGAAAAGGGTGCGGTGGCGATCCTTCAAGTAGAAGAATAGGTCCTCCGGTCTGATCGTAACGGTTCAGACCATGAACGGGGCGGGTTCTCCGCCCCGTTCGCTTTCCTCGTCAATGCCAACCATCACGATGACGTATCGGTCGGCTCAATCATTCCGTGCCGCACCGCGTAGGCAATCACCTGTGCGCGGTTCTGGACGTGAAGCTTATCCAGAATGTTTCGCAGGTGATACTTGACCGTGTTTTCGCTGACAAACAATCGCTCCGCGAGATCACGGTTCGAAGTGACACCCTGCACGAGCAATTCCAGGACCTCCCGCTCGCGATCGGTCAAGAGTTCGAGCGTCTCTTCACTGCGCGACGTCGACGGGTGAGCGAATTCGCCCAAGAGTTTCCTCGCGAGCCCCGGAGTAAGCGCGGGCTCGCCCCGTGAGAGGCCGGAAAGGTGCTCAAACAACTGTGACGCCTCAAGGTCCTTCGGCAGGAACCCCTGTGCTCCGGATTTGATCGCTTCGAAAAGATCGGAGTCCTCTTCAGACGCGGTCAGTACGACCACGACGACTGACGGTAATTCCGCGCTGATGATCCGAGTCGCCGCCAAGCCGTCCATCACCGGCATCGTCAGATCCATCAGCACCACGTCCGGTCCGAGTGAACGAGCCAGTTCCACCGCCTCCTGGCCGTTCGACGCCTCCCCCACGATGTCCATCCCTCGGGCTTCAAGGAGACTCCGAAGCCCATCTCGAAAGAGGGCGTGATCGTCAGCGATGAGTATGCGCATGGCTATCCTTGCTGGCCGTTTGACCCGTGGTTTGCGCCGGGATCGTCACTATTACCGACGTTCCTTCGCCCTGTTTCGAATCGAGAGTGAGTGCGCCCCCAACCGATTCCGCTCGTTCTCGCATGATGGACAACCCAAACCGTGGAAGTCCAGAGTGCCCTGGAGCGCTCGGGTCAAATCCCGCGCCGTTGTCCACCAGCTGTGCCTGAATTCCATCGTCAACGTGCCGAAGCGTGATCGACACCTGGCTGGCCCCAGCGTGTTTGCGTACGTTTGACAGCACCTCCTGCACGATACGCAATAGCTGAAGCTCGGACAATGGTGAAAGGTCGTGTTGGATCGCATCGGAATCATCCACGTCAAATAGGGTGACGACCCCGCTCTGGTCCTGCCAGGTTGCCAGATACGTCGTCAGCGTCTCGATAAATGCCCTGTCAGTATGCGATGTTCTCAGCCCGAGGATGTTCTCGCGGACATCCGCATACGCTTGACGGGCAGCCAATGAGAGTTGAGCAATTTGCTCCTCCGCGCGCTCCACATTCCCGGCGCGAATCAACTCCTGTGCCGCCTGCCCTTTGGTGTTCACGTAACCGAGCACCTGCGCAATGCTGTCGTGCATCTCCCGGGCAATACGGTCTCGCTCCTCTGCGATCGCCAATGCCCGCACTTGCTGATGGAGATGAGCGTTTTCGATTGCCAATGCGGACTGGGTCGCGAAGCGTTCCAGCCGCTGCAGATCGGCCAGGTCGAACTCGGGTTCGGGCAGTCGCTCCGTCAGATACAAACCGCCCAATACCTTGCCGTGAGACATGATCGGCACCGCAAGGAGTGAATGCATCTCAGGATGTCCTGGCGGAAACCCAACAGAGCGAGAGTCATCTGACAGCTCACGAAGCCGTATTGGACCCGGTTCCTTGAGCACCACGTCGAGCAGTCCATGACCCTTCGGAATCCCGCCCAGGCGGGAGCGAATTTCATCCGACATTCCAGACGTGAAAAATGCCTCGACCTCGTAGTGTTCGCCAACGAGCGCTAACGCGCCATACCGCGCGCCAACCAGATCGCGAGCTTGGTCGACGACATTCTGAAGAACTACTTCCAGTTCGAGCGCGCCGGTTACGGCCAAGCCGGCGTCGTGTAGAGCCAACAGTTCTTGGTTTTGCTGCGTGAGCCGGGTCTGCATCGATTCGACATGTCCGAAGATCGTTATCGAAAATGCGGTCGCGCCGACAACAACGAACACGATCATGATGATGAAGCTGCCCAGATTTCCGAAGACATTCGGAAAAAGCCACCAGCGGATTAGCTCTAACGTGGACAAGCCAGCAACTGGAACGAGCGCGGCGAATACTCTGAGGCGATGCAGATTTAGATGAGTTTCCGATGCCGTCCTGTCGGCCGGATCGTTTCCGTTCACCGCTCTACTCCGCACGTCCACCAGCACAAAATTGTCGTCGCCGTTATCTTGTAATTTTCTAAAGGTACACCCGCAGCGTCAAATATGAGGGTCGCGCGACGATCATAGACGAAACGGCGGCCGATGTAGGCCGCCGTTGTTCGTTCGACTGGATTATCGGTCAGCGCTACGGAGCCTTGAGCAACTCCAGGTTGGAGAGTTGCACGAGTCGCCGCGTGTGGTTGGCTTGCTCGACCTCCACCACGATGCGAACCTGACCGTCAGGGCTGATCTGCGAGATCGGCTCACTGCGACAGGTGACCACGGTACCGAGGTGCTGTGGATCGGTGAGACGCGCCACGACACCGTCGGCAGGTGAAAGCGGGTTGGATGGGTTGGAATACGTCGCCCCAACCGAGCTGAAGCAGAGGTACGGATAGGACGGGAACGGACGCTCGCGACCTGGGATCAACACACTCGCCGTCTGACCTTCGCGATCGCTGATGAACGAGAAGATAGTCGAGGACATCGGTTTACGCCCGAATCCTTCGGTGACGAAGATGGTGAAGCCATATTGTTCGAGATCCGGAGCGAGTGGCCCGTTGGTCGACCATGCCTGCCAGAATGATTGCGCGGGTCGCTCAGGTCCATTCGAGGAAGCCAGGCGCCTTACGTCGCTCTCGGAAATGCTGCCTACGATAATCCCGCGGGCGCCGACGTCCGCCAATTTGCGAATCGCGCTGGCACCAACGGTCATTCCGCCCAGCACCAGCGTGCCGCGATAGTCTTGAGTCACGCCATCCGGCGTCAGCTCACGGTCGTGTCGATCGACGGCGATCTTGATCTGCCCAGTATTGTCGGCACCGAGCGCGATGGCTCCGCGAATACGAGCGCCACCGGCGCGAATGATGACGCCTCGCCCATCGACGATGCTCGCGACCTCTCCGTAGACCAGGGATTCGAGCGACTGACTACCGGCCTCCGGGATAATCGTTGCCGTACCGGAGACATCGTTGACTTCTGAGAGCCGACCAGCCTCGGGAGTATCGGACGTAACTGTTCGCAGGCCTTTGCGGGCGCGTGCGACGCTCTCACCCGAGTCAAAGTGAGAACCGATTGGTTTGGTGAGGTAGCGCTTCACTGTATCTGGTGTGACACCGAGCTCGCGTGCGAGGTGAAGCGTGATCGTGCGCCCAGCACCGCCAGACGCTGAACCGATCGAGCTCGTTGGTTCGACTCGATCTCCCACGGCAACCGCGATCTCACCCGGTGTGCGGAGAAACCGGCCCACCTCGAACGAGACATCCTCGATGATCACGGGATCCTGAATGCCCACCGCGGTCGCCATGTCTTCTCCTTGTCTAATTCGTTGGAGCGCCGACGTCACTCAGCCAGGAGCGGAGCAGCGTTACTCGTGCCTCAGGGTCTTCCGGCATGCGAACCGGCCGTCCGCGCGCATCGATTATGATTCCGACGCGTCCGCCGAACAGTTTGCGATCGTTCACGAATTCCACAGTTTCGCCCGCGCCATGGGAACCAACAGCGAAACCCGGTTCAGGCGTCAAGGTGACGTCGGCCGCTTCGGACTCTCCCACATTGAGGACCTGGAGATTGCCGAACGGAACGCTGAATCGTCGCGTTTCTCCGTTTTGCATCGTCACTTCACCACGGACTGCCAGTGCACCTTGCTCCCCCGCACCGGTGATCACAACGCATGTGACCATCGGAACCAGGAAGTCTTGCTCAATGACGTCGCGCGCAAAAGCCGGGTCGACGGTCGAGATCGCCCCAACCGACGCCATGATGCCCTCGGCATCGAGTGCGATTGTCACGACGCCATCCGCCGACTGTGGCTGAAGACCGTCGATGACCGTCATGGCTGCCAAACCTGCGTCTTGATCGGCAAAGCTCGGGCCAACTACAACCAGGTCGATATCGGTGCGCGTTCCGCCAGCGACGTCTTCGGCAAGATCGGCAATGAGCTCGCGCTTCAGCGCTGATTCGACCAAGCTGTCTGTGGTGGAATCTGGGCGACCAAATGGCCTCAAGGCGCGGTTCAGAATCCACTGCGTCAATTCTTCAGCCGACCAGCGGTAGGGCATCCAGCGAGTGATTCGTTCCGTGGGAATGCGCAGCAGCGAACGAGCTCCAAGCTCCAAATCACGCTCGGCACGCAGTGCGGTGACACCACCGCCACTCGCGGCCAGATAGGCCAGCGACCCTGAGCCGATGTTGAGTGCGAAGACGTTGCGGCGCATCCGTCGATGAAGGAAAGAGGCGACCGCTTGAATGGAGCGAACTCGATCGACGTAGCGAGCACTGCTCAGCGCCGGGATGTTATCAAGCGCGGCAACTCTCTGTGCGTACTGCTCGTTGAACTCCGACTCGAGCGCTGACGCAATCTCCCACGGTTCGTATTCCATCGGGTCGATGCCGCTGAGATCGAGCGTGGTGCCGAGTGACTGCGCCACGAGCTGTTGTTTGGATTCGTCCGCGATGACGATGCCGGTGGTTGTCACGCCATCGCGCGCCGCATCCGCGGCTGCTTCGATAGCGATGTCCCAGTCCTCCGGGGTGCCGCCGTCATGCACGAGAATCAACGTGGTCGGGGAGACCTCGCGCAACCAGGAAAGCAGGACCGGCGTTGAGAGCGTCGCGTCCTTCTGTCCAACATCTTCCAATGAATAGGCAGCGATGGTCGGTGAGCGACGGATGCCGGAGACGAGCTTTTTGCCCAGACCTCCGAGTCCAATGGAGATCACCGCCGCACGATTGACCTCGACAGGCAGACCGGTCAGGAAGATTTCGTCGACCCCGTCGCCATTGGCGTATTGGGGCGAAATGACTCGCTCGTCCGTGGCCAACCGTCTACCGCATTGCTGCTCCAGATCGCGGATTGCCAGCCAGACTCGCTCGCCGTTGATCGTTTGACCGCTCTTGGTAGCCAGAGTCGAACCGGCACCGATGAACCGTGGTGCGCCGTCAACCAGATCGAACAGCACCGCGCGAACGGCGTGCTGATCCACATCGATGACCAGCACCGAATCGCGTGTGGCCACTGGATTTCCTCCGGTCTCGAGTCGACCAGTCGGGACTTCATCCACGACATTCAGAACCGTGCGACCCACCACCACTACACCTCGTCTCTAAAGGAAGTTGCTGATCGCGAAGTAGCCGAGGATCACCACCAGCAGCACGACAATGCCGAGCATCAGCATGCGCGTGCGTGCGGAACTGGAACTGGTGGCCGCCGCGACTGGTTCGCGAGTCATCGGTTGGACGCTCTCGTCCACGTCAAGAGGTGAAAGCTCATCGGTCTGCGGGGCCGCCTTACGTTTCAGGCCCGCCGTCGGACCAGATTCGAGCGGTTCGAAGTCAGCGGCGACTTCCACTTCCGGATCTGGCTCGACGTCACGCGCGCGACTGAGCCATGCACGACTGACCGTGGGAGCAATGGTTGCGACCGGCTGCGGACTCGCCGCAAACGTCGGGGCGGGCTGAACCGGCTGCTGTTCGGATTCAAATTCTTGATCGCCGAGCGCTCTCAGCCATTCCGGCAGATCGTCTTCACTGATGAGCGAGAACGTCTCAGCGGGTTCTACTTGCGGATGCGTCGGAGCCGACCAGGTTGGTTGCTGGAATTGTGGCGCGCCACGATTGCTCCCATTCGCAGGAGGCACGGCATCCAACCATGGCGGCAGTTTCTCCGAATTCTGGGTGGCCGGGGCTCGAACGTGTTCGTGACTGTTGCCATTCGGCGACGCCGCTTCGGTCATCTCGCGCAACCATGGCGGAAGCTCGGACGGATCAACCTCGAGCGCCGCATCGTCGACGAAACTGGGGCCTGGCTCAAATCGCCCGGCGGCCGCGCCAGACCGACTTTGACCGCACGCGCGGCAGAACCGATCGTGCTCCTCTACTGGAGCGCCACAGACGTGGCAATTCATATCGCCGGAGCTCGGGCCAAGCGGTGATCCGCAGACTTCGCACGTCTCCGCGCCGATTGCATTCGCTGTGCCACATTCCGCGCAGTACACTGGGCCTCCCAGCCGACCACTCTTTGGCTCGTAACACTTCCCGATCGACTTCGTCGATCGGATTCACAACAACCTGTCACGTCGTATGACGTGCTTGATCGCAAGTCGAGTCTACCACCGGCCCAGATTGCGAGTTTAGCCCAGAAGTCCTGAATGGATTATCAGGGCAGATCCGCCGATTCCGTGCAAGTTGACGGATGCGATCGTCTCCGTCGACGGCCATATCTTGGTGTTCGCGTGAATAAATATGTCACTTGTTGCGCAAGCCTCGTTAGGAGGCGCAACGCTCCCGGTACGCCGGTTCTCCCTCGGCTCAGCCTCGTAGCTCGGCTGAATCGAGCCAGATCGTTACGGGGCCGTCATTGACGAGCGAGATCTGCATGTTCGCGCCAAATTCGCCCGTTGCGATGGTTAGGCCGAGTCCCTCGAGTTCGGCCGCCACTTGGTCCACGAGCGGCTTCGCGACGTCGGGCTGTGCGGCCTTAATGAAACTAGGGCGGCGGCCTTTGCGCAAGTCGGCGTAGAGTGTGAATTGCGATACGACGAGACACGCAAGATTCAGGTCGAGGGACGACCGATTCATCTTGCCCTCTTCATCCTCGAATATGCGCAAGTTGGCCACCTTGTTCGCGAGGAACTGAGCGACTTCGTCGCGGTCGTCGTGCTGTACGCCGACGAAGAGGAGCAAGCCTTGCCCGATCTCTCCGATGACGACTCCATCGACGCGCACCGACGCTTCTCGAACTCGTTGCACTAGAATCCGCATCAGCCTCCCTATCCAGGAGCGTGACACTCCATCGTGCACCACGGGTCGACCATGCACCGTTGTAACGGCGTTCATCGATCGACGATGGGTTCAGGGGCGACCACCTGATCAGTCGGAAGGCAGATTCAGTGAAGCCGTCGCCAGTGCCGCGATGCCTTCACCGCGCCCGATAAATCCCATATTCTCGTTGGTTGTCGCTTTGATGTTGACACGAATGGCGTCAACTCGCAATGCGGCCGCGATGGTATCTCGCATGGCGTCGCGGTACGGCCCAACGCGCGGGAACTGCGCGATCACCGTCGCGTCGACGTTCTCAATAGTCCATCCATCCGGCAACAGTTCGAGCACGATGCTCAAGAGATCGAGGCTGCTTCGATCGCGCCATTCTTCTTCACCGGGGGGAAAGTGGACACCAATGTCTCCGAGTCCGGCCGCACCAAGAAGGGCATCCATAATGGCGTGAAGCAGAACGTCGGCATCAGAATGCCCATCAAGGCCCTGACGCGATGGAATCTCGACACCGCCGAGAATCAGTTTGCGGCCCGAGGCGAATTGGTGAACGTCGTAGCCAATCCCTACGCGACTCACGACGAGACTCGTTCGCGCTGCATCAGGATCGTCTCGGCAAGGGTTACGTCGAACGGACCGGTCAGCTTGATGTTGTCCGTGCTGCCGGGGAAGACGTGTACGTCGTAGCCCGCCCACTCGAGCAGTGAGGCCTCGTCCGTGAAATCGATCGAAAGCCGCTGATCATCGAGTTTGACGTAGGCGGCCGCGAGCCAGTCCCGTCGAAAAACCTGCGGTGTCTGAGCGGCATGAAGTGTACGGCGGTCGAGGGTACGTTCGATGACGTCGCCCGATTCGACGAGCTTTATCGTGTCGGTGACCGGGATCGCGGCGATCGCCGCTCCCGTCTGCTCACCGGCCACGATTCCCGCTTGAATCAAGACATGCGTCACGAGCGGACGCGCGGCGTCGTGGATCAACACAATATCAATGTCATCAGGTAGTGCCTCGATTCCGAGACGGACTGAATCCTGACGCGTCTCACCACCGAGACACAGCTCAACGGTCTCGCCATACATCGCTTCGTTGACCAGCACTTCGATCTCACTCAGATTGTCCGCGTTGGTCACGAGAACGATGGAATCAATTTCCGGAACCGTGGAGATGGTGTCGAGGACTCTGAGGATAACCGGTCGACCATCGAGAGTCAGCATCAACTTGTTGGCGCCCATGCGCAGACTGCGTCCCGCCGCGACGATCACGGCGCCGCTAGGCATCAGACGGCATCCGCTTCAACGACCTGCGCGAACGCCATGCGCCCCGCCCCGGTCTGCAGCGTCCGCGTGACGACGACGTTGACGTCCTGACCAATGAGTCCCTTACCCGCTTCGACCACCACCATGGTTCCATCGGTGAGGAAGCCGACACCCTGACCGTATTCCCGTCCTGGCTGAACGATCTTCAACGACATCAATTCACCGGGCACGAGCGGCGGACGCAGCACATGGGCCAGTTGATGGATGTTGAGTACGCGCACTTCCTGAAGCTGAGCCACGCGTTCCAGGTTGGAATCTCCGGTCAGGATCCAGTAGTCGTGCAGCCGCGCGACACGTACCAGCTTGGCGTCGACGTCGTTCTCGTCGACTGCGTCCAGGTTTGTGATGATCAGATCAACGCTGGTGTCTTGCCGCAGGCGCTCAAGCACGTCGAGACCGCGCTTTCCGCGATCTCGTCGCGACGGATCGGGAGAGTCAGCTACGAGCTGAAGCTCACGCAGCACGAATTGCGGCACAACAAGCTGCGCCATGAGGATGCCGGTCGCCGCCAACTCCACGATGCGTCCATCGATGATCACGCTCGTATCGATGACGATTCCATGTGGGGCAAGGGCGTCGTTTGAAGACGTCGAGGTCAACAAGTTCGGCATCTGCATAGGTCGCCCTATCAGCGCCTGGAACTCTCGCTTCTTGGTGACCAGCGCCAGAACCGACACGCAACAGATGGCAACCGCCGAAACGGCCGGTAAGAGGTCGCCATAATAGCGAGGCAGGAGTGACAGGGGCCAGGCGATCAACGCCGAAACAACCCCGCCGACCAGTAGGCCGACCGCTACCGCGACGAGGTCGAGCGCCGAGAGCCGCCGGATTTCGCTGTGAAGCCAGCGAAAGAGACCAAGCGTCAGGTATGGTGCGGCCAGAAAGAGAAGCGCGCCCATAACCGCGGCGAAGAGTAGAGGATACCCCTGGACGTCGGTGGACGACGCATTGGGCTGCAGATAAGAGCCAATCTCCCATCCACCGATGATGCCAACAATGAGCCCTCCATAGCGCAGCGCTCGCGACAAACCTGTATTGGTGCGCGGATCCCGCGTCAAGGGCCTAGGCATCGACCGCACCTTCATGGCTTACGGGTAACTCCAGGTTGGCTCGACATGCGAGTTGACGTGCTGCAGTTCGGATGTCGGCGTGGATCACCGAGCTGCCCAGGAGGAAGAGCGTCATGCTCGTGAGTGGACTGAAGAAGGCAGACACGTCCTCGGGTGGCGAGTGTAGCACCACTCTTTTTTTACGGTCAACGCGGACGGTCGCGCGCGGCACGCAGGAGATCGACGGTCTCCGGGGGGACTGCGGCGGTGCCAATTTCTCGACCCTCGCGTTCACCTGATCCATGAAAGTCACTCCCGCCAGTCGGGACAAGCCCGTAAGCGTGAGCGAGCCGTGCCAATCGCGCGCGCTGGTCAGAATTGTACAGTGCGTAATACACTTCTAACCCGTCCAGGCCAGCAGAGATAAGCTCATCCAACGTCGCATCGAGCTCATCGACCGTGAACGGATGAGCCAGAACGGCCACGCCTCCCGCACGATGTAGCAGATCCACGGCGGCGCTCGGTGTCAACCGTGGTCGCTCGACGTAGCCTGGCCGTCCGCGGGTGAGGTAGCGTTCGAATGCTTCGTCCATCGTGGAGACTTCACCCGTTTCTACCAGGGCCCGCGCCACGTGCGCACGGCCAACCGACCCGCCGCTTCCCAGCTCGCGCACCCGATCCAGTTCGATCGAAACGCCGGCAGCGTGCAGACGAGCGACGATTCGCGCGACGCGATCGCGGCGGCTCTTCCGAAACTCCTCGAGCCGCGTTTGTAGTACCGCGGAGTTGTGATCGATCAAATACCCCAGCATGTGCAATTCGCCCGCGTTCACCGAGCAGCTCAGCTCAATGCCCGGGATCACTTCAACGTCATAATCCCGGCCCGAGGCCAAAGCTTCGTCTAACCCAAACGTGGAGTCATGATCGGTCAGCGCGATCGTCTTCAATCCGACCGAAGACGCCAAACGGACCAGATCGGTTGGGGAGAGAAGTCCGTCCGACGCGGTGCTGTGCGTATGCAGATCAATGCTAAACGTTCCATATTCATTCTGGGTCATCGGTGACTCCTGCCAGTCACGTAGAGGTTGTGTCCCGTGGTCGAGTCATCCTTGCGTACAGAGGCTATCAGATTGTGGGCAACAAAAAAGCGCCACCGACATCGGTGACGCTCAAATTCGACCAGTGATGATCAGGTGTTATCGCGGCTCAACAATGAGACGAATTGCGGTACGATTCTCCTCGTCAATCTGCACATCGATGAACGCTGGTAAGCAGATCGCCTCGATGCCGGTTTCGAGGAGGTAGTCGCGTGCGATCGCGACCGCTTTCACGGCCTGATTCGTGGCACCGGCGCCGATCGCCTGCACCTCAGCACGGCCCGACTCTCGCACGACACCAGCGATAGCCCCGGCCACCGCGCTCGGTCGTGAACGAGCCGAAACCTTGAGTACCTCACTGCGACGCTCCTGTGTCAGTGTTTCCGTTGCGTCACCACTCGTATGTGCAGTCGCATCGCCATTGGTGTGTGCAGTTGCATCGCCATTCGTGTGCCCAGTCAGTTGCTCACCTGGGTCATACGCTTCCTCGTCTGGAGGAAAGCTTGCGTCTGGATTGATCTTGATGTCCCGTAGGTCAAGTTTGCTGAAGAACCGGTCCATCCTGCTCCTCCATGAGAGCGGCAACTACCGCCCTCCCCTTCCAACAATGTTCCTTATCCCCCGTGCGGTCGCACAGCGTCGACGTTATGAGAACGTTCCCCGAAAACCTCCAACGTGATTGAAACGAGCGGTAGCTTCCCTGTGAACATCGCGCGTCGACCACAGCCCGAAACACACGTCGCTTGCAGAGCAGGCAGCGTCGCCGTAGCTCAGTCATTGTCCTCGTCGTTCCGCGTGCTGGCTGTGAACGCACCGGCTCCGACCGGCGAAGTTCGCGCAAGGGTTACCACACTTTTCAGCATCGCGTCAACAGCAAAGACCTGCTCGACCAAACAAAAACCAAACAAATGACCGTTGACAATGCGCCTTAACGCGAAACACCGGAGCGTGAGACGCACTCAACGCTCCGGTGCCCGTTGTGTTCATGCTCGCGGTCGACTAACGCGCGTAGTCGACCACGCGAGTCTCTCGAATCACCGTGACTTTGATCTGCCCCGGATACTCGAGCGTCTCCTGGATCTTGCGCACAACGTCTCTGGCAAGCCGCGTTGCCGCCAGGTCGTCGACTCTGTCCGGTTGGACGAGAATACGCACTTCGCGCCCAGCCTGAATGGCATAGGCTTTTTCCACGCCCGTGAACGAATTGGCGACGCCTTCGAGCGCTTCCAACCGCTTGATATATGTCTCGACCATCTCGCGTCGCGCGCCTGGGCGTGCGCCGCTGATCGAGTCGGCCGTCGCGACGATGAACGCTTCGACCGTCTGAGGCTCCTCTTCGCCGTGGTGAGCGGCGATCGCGTGAACGATTTTGGCCGAGCGGCCGAGTCGTCGCGCGATGTCAGCGCCAATCAGCGCGTGCGGCCCTTCGACCTCGTGGTCGACTGCTTTGCCGATGTCGTGCAGCAGAGCCGCGGTCTTGCAGACGTTGAAGTCCGCTCCGAGCTCGGCCGCCAGCGCACCGGCGATCTGAGACACCTCGAGCGAGTGCTGCAGGACATTCTGCCCGTAACTCGTTCGATACTTGAGCCGGCCGAGAAGTTTGATTAGATCAGGATGAAGTCCTTGTACATTCGCTTCGTAGGCAACCCGTTCGCCCTCCTCGCGGATGATCTGCTCGACCTCCTGTCGGGTCTTGCCGACCACTTCCTCGATTCGCGCGGGGTGAATACGTCCGTCCTGAATGAGTTTGGCGAGAGAACGTCGCGCGATCTCGCGCCGGACCGGGTCAAACGACGAAAGCGTTACCGCTTCCGGCGTGTCATCGACGATGAGATCGACTCCGGTAGCTTGTTCGAGCGAGCGGATGTTGCGACCCTCTCGCCCAATGATGCGGCCCTTCATGTCGTCGCTCGGCAACGGCACTACGGACACGGTGCTCTCCGCGACATAGTCAGATGAAACGCGCTGGATTGTCGTCGCGAGGATGCGCATCGCACGCTGGTTTGCCTCGAGCTTGGTCTGCTGTTCGATCTCTCGAACCTGCCGATTCATGACATCGCGCATTTCAGTTTCGGCTTGTTGCAGAACCTGTGACCGCGCTTCTTCGAGCGTGAGTTGAGCCACTCGCTCGAGCTCGTTTCGGCGCGCTTGCTCCATTTCTTCGAGCTTGCGCTGACCGTCTTCGATCTCCCGCTCCGAGGTCTGAACCTTCTTTTCGCGTCGGTCCAGAGACTCGATGCGTCGATCGACCTGTTCTTCCTTTTGCTGCAGGCGGCGTTCGAGCCGGTCGACTTCTTTGCGTCGTTGTTGGTGTTCGCGCTCGAGCTCGTCTCGAGCCCGCAGGGCTTCGTCCTTGGCTTCAAGGACGAGTTCTCGGCGTCTGGCTTCGGCCTCATCGATCAACCGTCGAGCCTGGACCTCCGCCGTTCTGACCTTCGAAGTTGCGCTCGACGTCAGAACGAAGAATGTCACGATGGCCGCTGGGATCGCACCGATAACCACGCCGAGGAGGATGAAGAGTACTGTCTCCATCGATTGCTCCTCATGTGTCGTGTCGTCAGTTGTTAAAGTTCGGGAAATCAGCAAGCATGCGGCGTGTCCGTCGTCGGACAGTCGCGCACGAACTGGTAGATCTTCCTACAGATCCCCTCCGCAGAATCATAGTTGGCCGATTTATGCAATGTCAAGGAACCCATGAACGTACGCGGCTATGAGCACGGCACTTCGTCGCCGCGCAGGCGCCGAATCGACCTTCAATGCCTCCATGACAAGGCGCGGCCGCCCGACGGCGCCTCACAGCAGCCCAATTTGTCGCACACCTTGCGACTCACTTTGCACCGAGGGACGTTGCAACCAGGCCGTCTGCTAAGATGCGGAGCGTGACCCACGTTCGATGCAACGGAGTCGAGAATGTCAAGCTATCGTCCTGAAGTCGATCTCGTTCTGCTCAACGGCAGAGTCATCACCGTCGACCGAAACTTCACCATTGCTGAAGCCGTTGCCATCCGTGACGGCCACATTGTCGCCGTTGGCACGACAGACGAGATCCAATCGCTCGCTGGAAGTCACACGCGATCCGACGACCTCGCAGGTGGCGTGGTGCTTCCCGGCATCATCGACTCGCACAACCACCTCCTCTCCACCAGTCAGATGCTCCAGCAGATTCAGCTCTACGATTGCCGTTCAATCGGAGAGATCCTGGAACGCGTCGCGGCACGCGCGCGTTCCGCTCGTCCGGGTGAGTGGATCATCGGAAAAGGGTGGGACGAGACATTGCTCGCCGAGCGGCGACATCCGTCGCGCTGGGAAATCGACCGCGTGGCCCCCGACAATCCCGTGGTGCTGCATCGGGTCTGGAACAAGCTGACCGCCAACAGCGCCGCCATCAACGCGGCTGGCGTGAGTCGCGAGACACCCGATCCACCATCCGAGGAGCTGTATGCGGGTGGGTTCGAACGAGACGAACATGGGGAACCAGCAGGGCTCTTCCGGGATCGAGCCAAGGAACTCATCCTCAAAGCCGTCCCTGAGCCAACCGCCGAGGACCTGGTGAATGCACTTGCGTTCGGATGCCGCGCCTACAACGCGGTCGGCATCACGGGCGTGGCGGAACCCGGACTTGGGCCACGGGAACTGCGTGCCTATCAGACCACGCACGAACGCGGTGAGCTCACGGTACGAACTGACATGCTCCTGGGCGCCTGGGGCTATGTGCCCGCCAGCCGCGAACCGGACCTGAAACGCTGGATCACCGAGATGGGTGTCTACGCGGGGTTCGGTGACGACATCCTGCGTTTGGGTGGCGTGAAATTCATGCTCGATGGCGGTGTCGGAGATCGAACCGCTCGCATGAATCAGTCGTACGAAGGCCAACCAGGAAACCACGGACAATGGGCGGTGGACCCCGAAGAAGCTCCCGAGCTGATCCGCTGGGTACACGATCGAGGTTGGTCGATCGACGCCCACACGTGCGGTGACGCGGCACAGGAACTCGCGGTGCGCGCATTCATCGCTGCGCAGACCACGTCGCCGCACAGCGCGTTGCACCATCGCGTACATCACGCATACGTGCCGACCCACGAAACCATCGAGAGGATGGGTCAGCACAAGATACCGGCGTTAGTCAGCAATCCGTTCCTCGTCCATCTGGGCGACAGCTTCGTACAAAGCCTTGGCGCCGAACGAGCGGCACACGCTCTACCGATGGCCAGCTATCTTCGAGCTGGAGTCCCGTTGGCAGGGAGCTCTGATTCACCGATTGCCGATTTCAATCCGTGGGTTGGGATGTACGCGGCGATCGCTCGTCGCAGCATCAACGGATGGCAATTCGATCCCGCTGAAGCGATCGGTATTGCAGACGCCATCCGCAGCTACACCCTCACCGCGGCTCAGGTCCTCGGACTTGGCGACAAACGTGGTTCAATCGAGCCAGGAAAAGTGGCCGACCTGATTCTGCTCGATCGCGACCCCTTGCAGGTCGACGTCGACGGGTTGAAGGAGACGCGCGTTCTGCGCACGCTCGTTGCAGGGAACTGGGTCTACGAACGTTGACCGTCGTTCTCCCTGCGGTTGTTTTCAGCAAGCGGAACGGGAATGTCGGGCGATCTTGCATGATAGCCCGCTGCGGTTGATTGTTCTTGCGCTCGGGCGTCACCCAAAGGAGGTTTCGCGTGAAAGGCTTGTCTCGCTTGATCAGATTGATCGGCATCATGCTGGTCATCGCCGCCATTGCCGATCAGCTTCGTCGTCCAGCCGACGAACGAACCTGGACCGGAAACATTCTGATCTTCCCCTACGATTTCCGTATCCCCACCGCTGGACGCTTTCTGGAGCGCTGGTGGAACCCGGACGACGAGCGAATCTTGACGCCCGACGTCTTCGGTGTCGGTTGGTCGGTCAACCTGTTTCAGGTCATGAAACACTTCAAGGCGCTGAGCTGATCGGCGAATTCGCGCGTGGTGCGATGACCAGAGGATGACCACAGATGGTCAATTGTTCTGAAATCAGTCGGTAGCGGCGACACACATGGCACCTAAATACTCGGCCGAGAGTCAACGCGGTCGCCATGAATGGCGCTCCAACGGGTAACGACGAAACAACTCAATCGTTGGGCATCCTGCTGTACTCCGTCGCCATGAACATGCCGGGAGGGCCGACGGCCTTCCCGGTTCGTCTTATGTCGTCGATCAATCAACCCGCGGTCATTTGCTCGTTGAGGGCGCCGCGCGACCGGCCAACTGGAATACCCCGATCGCGCCGAGGATCAAGCCGAGCGCGACCAGCACCTTCACCACGCCAAACAGATCCGCCAGTGCTCCGGCAAAGATGATCGGGAGGAAAGCCACGCTGTTGGAAATAGTGAAGAACGTCGCGTAGACACGAGCGCGTATCCGTTCGGCGGAGGTCGACTGCAGCAGCGACTGACTTGGCACCAATACCAGCGAGTTCGCCAGGCCCAGCAGAGCCGCCAACACCCCTGCAAGCACGACGGTGCTCGTTGCCACCGGCCCGCCATGTTCCCAGGTACGACTCGCGAACGCAGGAAGCAACGCCAGTAGCACGAGGACGCCTCCACCTGAGGCCAAACCCACATCGATCGTCAACTCTGCTCCGATGCGCGAGGTTAGGCGGCCGACGAACAGCGCTCCGATCAAGATCCCAGCCCCCGCAGGCGCTACCAGGTACGCGATATCCTGCCGCTCCAGCCGCAGCACGCTTGTTACAAAGCCTGGCCCAAGAACCGCGATCATCAAGTAGGACGCAGTGGCCAGCGACAGGTATGAGATCGCCTTGATCAGGATGGGCGAGTGAAGGATGTAAAGCACCCCTTCACGCATCTCGTCCAACACCCGCCCAGCCGCGCCTTTCTCCTCATCCGGATTACGCAGGATCGGAGGAGTGGATGGGATCGTCACGCTCAGCAGCGTGCTGAGAACGAACATGCCGATGATCCCCAGCAATACGTCGTGGACTCCGACCACCTTGATGAGTAGAGGTCCGAGCGCGGCGAAGCCGGCAATCTGCGAGGCGGTGAAGGTCAGGTTGAAGAGCGCATTGGCGTTGATGTTGTCCCGTCGTGGAACCAACAACGGGATGGCCGAGCCAAGGGCTGGGCCAAAGAACTGTCCCACAGCGCCGGACGCGAACGTGATCGAGTAGAGGACGGTGAGCGCGAAGAGCGGGCGCCAGCTGGGCTGCATCAACACGAATCCGGTCACGGCAAGGCCGCGCAGTGCGTTGGTGACGATCAGCACGGTACGTTTATTGGAGCGGTCGACCACGACACCGGCAAATGGGCTGAAGAGGATGGCTGGGACGCTGAACGCAAGGACCGTCAAACCGATCGCCGTGTTGGCTTGCTCGATTTGGTAGCGGTCGATGATCGCTCGCACCAAGATGAGCAGCGAGAAGTTGGTCATGTTCTGGCCGGTTTGGGAGAAGGCCTGGACGATCCACAAGCGGAGGAAGGCGCGATTACGCAGGACGTCGACGAATTTGCCGCTGTGCTCGCTGAGGCTCAGCCCAGCCTGGTCCGTCATTTCACCGGGTGAGCGCCAGGCTCGAGGAACTCCGGACCACGGCTGACGAAGCTCTTGAGCCGCTTTTCGAGTGTGCGTCGTGGCAGCAGGACGCGGTGATTGCAGCCGAGACAGCGCAGTCCAATGTCGGCGCCCAGCCGAACGACGACCCAATCCGTGGAACCGCACGGATGCGGCTTTCGCAGGCGTACTACGTCGTCAAGGTATAGCTCGAGTGGCATCTCGTCTCCAACGAAGCGGGCTCGGCCGATTATAGCATCGGGTTTGACGGATCGACGCTTACTGATAGACTCCCTGTGACCGATCGTCACCGTACGTTCGCGCTGTCGGAGGAACGCTATGACGTGGATGTCCCGCGCGCTGACCCGCGTCTGTTGGATACTCGCATCTGCCGTAGCCTGGCTCGTCGTCTACGACCTCGTCGTCGTCCGCAATGTCGGGGCACGCACCGACTTTTGGTCCGCGGAACGTCTGGTTGCGTATACGGCGTTCGTGATGGCTCCGGCGATCACCTTCATGCCGATAGCACACAAGCTTCGTATCCCGCTCTACGACCTGGAAGCCATCATCGCCTGGTCGACGCTGGCGTTCGTCCTCACATTCGTCGATCCGCGCAACAATCCGCCGATGTCGATGCTTCTCGTCCTGCTCGTCTCGCTGGTGATGTCGTTGGCCACCATTCTCACACTCATCTCCTACGCCACCGGTCTGCGGCTCTTCGCACGCAGGAGCCAACGCTACGACTTCGTGCGAGCCCGTCGAGAGGGCTATCTCGGCTCTATCTTCTGTGTCGGTTTGTTGCTCCTCTCATTCCTCAACGTCCTCTCGGTCGTCAGCGCGGCACTGATGGGTTTGATCGTGGCGTTGCTCGAAATCTTCCTCCTCTCCCGCGGCGGGCAATTCCGACGAACGGAGCGACACGCGAGAGAGCGTCCGATCTTGACCGTCTCCGACGATCTCGTTTGACGCAAAAGAGGCGAGGCTGACAGCCCCGCCTCGTTCCAAGCATTCAGTTTTGCGGTGAAATCAGGCCAGCGCGGTGCTCAGCATGCGTTGCAGTACCAGAATCAACAAGATGGCCACCATTGGCGACAGATCCAGCATGCCTGCCGAGGGGACCACGCGTCGAATCGGTGCGATGATCGGCTCGGTGATCTGAACCAGAATCTGCGATATCGGATTGGTCATGCCGCGGTCGAACCAGGAAATCAACGCGCGCCCGATGATGGCGAACTCCATGATGGTGAGAAACGTCATCAAGATCTGCAACAGGAACTCCAACGGTCCTCCATCGAAAAGTGGCTCGGCCGCTACAGCACTAAAAGTGGTCCCAAATTGCCCGAGCCAACAGGTGAACGCTAACATGTGACACCCTACGTGTCAACGAACGTTCATTGCCCTAACTTTACCATAAACTCAACGAAACGGCGTGGATTTGGCGCGCCGGAGAACCAGTCGAACTGCGTTACAATGCTCGCATTGTGTCTTCATCACGAGACGAAGGAGAGAGCCGAGCATGGGCAAGGAAGTACTCATCCTTTCGCGCAAATTTCGGGAACAGTCAGATTTCGCCCGCGAGTTCCTCGAGGCGCGAGGATGCACGATCGCCGAGCGGGAGTTCGACTACCCGGTCACTGAAGACGTGCTCGTCGACATCATCAAGGATGTGGACGGACTGATCACCGGCCTCGAGCAAATCACACCGCGCGTCTTCGCGGCCGCCAATCGACTCAAGGTCGTGAGCGCGGGCGGCGTTGGCTACGACCACGTCAATGTCGAGGAAGCGAACGAGCGCAGGGTGGCAGTCTGCATCTGTGCCGGGTGCAACAACTACTCCGTCTCGGAACTTGTCTTCGGTATGATGGTTGGCCTGGCCCGCAATATCTATCCTGCCGACCGCGCTTTGCGACAGGGCGAGTGGACACGCTATCTGGGCTTCGACCTGTGGGGCAAGACACTCGGCGTCGTCGGGCTTGGCCGTGTTGGGAAGGCGGTCGCGCTACTCGGACGGGCGTTTGGTATGCGTGTCCTGGCGAACGACATCGACTGGGACATCACCTTCGCCAATGAGCACGGTATCTCCTATGTCCCCTATGAGCGCATTCTCGAGGAATCGGATTTCATCACCATGCACGTACCCCTGACACCGCAGACGCAGTACATGGTGGATGAGCACGCCATCGAGCGCATGAAGCCCACCGCGTATCTGATCAACTGCGCACGCGGACCAGTGGTGAAGGAGTCGGCTCTGGTCGACGCGCTCAAGCGGCATCGCATCGCCGGGGCTGCCCTCGACGTCTTCGAGGTCGAACCGCATCCCACCAATCCGTACGTCGGGCTCGACAATGTCATTCTGACGCCTCACATCGGTGGATCGACACAGGCGGCGTTTGATCGCGCGTTCTATCTGGCACTGGTGAACGTCTCGAACGTCCTCAATGGACTGCCGCCACACTGTCAGGTGAACCAGTACTAAGTCACGCAGAACGACAAATATGGGAGGGTCTTTTGAACGATCACAGCAGGCAATTTCTTTTCGAGCTCTTGATGAGCGCCAGCCCCTCCGGCTTTGAGGAGCCCGCCGCCCGCATCTGGCGAGCCGAAGCCGAATCTTTCGCGGACGAAACGTCGGTCGACACGAACGGAAACAGCGTCGCGCGCCTTCGGGGGTCGGGCCCGAAGGTCGTGATTGAGGGCCACATCGACGAAATCGGCCTGATGGTGACGCACGTCGACGGCGAAGGATTCGTCTGGTTCCGACCCATCGGTGGTTGGGACGATCAAGTTCTGACGGGGCAGCGCGTGCGCATCATGGCTGCGAACGGCCCCGTAACGGGTGTGATCGGCCGCAAACCAGCGCATCTGCTCAGCGCCGACGACCGCGGCAAGGCCAGCCGCATCAAAGATCTGTGGATCGATATTGGGGCAACCTCCGGCGATCAGGCCAAAGAGCACATAGCGACCGGTGATCCGGTGGTCATCGAACAGCCGATCGTCGATCTCGGAAACAACCTCATTGCCGGTCGCGGCGTCGACAATAGGATGGGCGCGTGGGTAGCCCTCGAGACATTGCGCGCGCTCGCGGACCAGCGTCCCGCTGCCGACGTCTACGCGCTGGCGGCTGTGCAGGAAGAGATCACCTTCCTTGGAGCGCACACCAGCGCCTTTGCGCTGGAGCCGGACGTGGCCATCGTTCTCGACGTCACCCACGCCACCGACCACCCCGATTCGGATAAGCGAGGACAGGGAGAGATCAAGATCGGCGGCGGTCCGGTTCTGGCCCGCGGGTCGGCAGTCAATCCGGTCGTTTACCAGCGACTGGCCGAGTTGGCACGACGAAACGAAATCCCATTCGCCGTCGACGCCACACCGCGTAGTACTGGTACCGACGCGGATGCCATCGCACCGGCGAGAGGCGGCGTCCCCACCGGCGTGGTGTCGGTCCCTAACCGTTACATGCATTCACCGAATGAGGTCATCAGCCTCGACGATCTCGACGCCGCGGTGCGCTTGATCGCGCTCTTCGTACGCGACCTAGAGACCGGATCAGATTTCACACGTCGCTGAGTCGAAGGTCAATATGAGTCAATTCAAGTACGTACGCGGGCAGAGAAAGCGAGATTAGAACTCATTCTTGACCGATGCGGGGCACCGATGTACGATTATCGATACCATCGATGCCCCGATCGGTCGCGAGAGGTCCGCACCGAATGAAAGTTTCCACTCGAGGTGAATACGGGATGCGCGCCATGGTCTCACTAGCACGCATGTACGGCCAGGGGCCGATGCCGCTCACGGCGGTTGCCACCGATTCCGCCGTTCCGCCCGCGTATCTGGAACAGCTACTCGGGCCACTTCGTCGTGCCGGGTTGATCACCACCACGCGTGGCGCGCATGGGGGCTACGAGCTTGCCCGCGCTCCCGAAGAGGTGATGGTCGGCGAGGTCTATCGCGTCATGGAAGGGCCAATCGCGCCCATGAGTTGCGTCACTGAAGATAGCGACGAGGATCTCTGCCCGATGATCGACGGTTGCGCTACCCGCGTCGTCTGGCTGAAGGTACGCGATTCCATCGCCGACGCGCTCGACTCGACGACTCTTGCTGACCTCATCCGCCCTGCAGCTCGGCGGGCACCCCTCAGCGTCGGCTAGCTTTGAGTCGGTGCACGTAGATTCCGATCAGGTTCCAACGTCAACTCAGCGCTCAGGAGGACGTCCGTGAATCAAACGGACATCTATCTCGATCATGCCGCGACCACGCCGGTCGATCCATCGGTGCTGGCCGCCATGCAGCCATTCTTCACACAGCGCTTCGGAAACGCATCGAGCATCTACGCCGCGGGTCGCGAGGCACGCGCCGGACTTGATTGGTCACGCGCCACGATTGCATCGATCCTCGGCTGTCAAGCTCGTGAAATCGTCTTCACGAGTGGTGGGAGCGAAGCGGACAACCTCGCAATCAAGGGCGTCGCATGGTGGCATCGACTGCAGAATCGCGGAAACCACATCATCACCACGTCGATGGAACATCACGCCGTTCTTCACAGCGTGGAATACCTGCAAAAGTTCGGCTTCGAGGCCACGTTCGTTGGCCCCGATTCCAGTGGAATGATCCGGCCGGAAGATATCGCCGCCGCGATTCGCGATGACACCATACTTATCTCGGTCATGTATGCCAATAACGAGATCGGCACGATCCAGCCGGTCACTGAGATTGCTGCGATCGCCAGAGAACGCGGCATCGCTTTTCACAGCGACGCGGTGCAGGCGGTTGGAGAGCTCGATCTCGACGTGACACGATTGAACGTCGACCTGCTGTCGGCGTCCGCCCACAAATTCTACGGGCCAAAAGGCCTGGGATTCCTCTACGTGCGTCGTCAAACCCCCATCCTCTGGCAGCAGAGCGGCGGGGCACAAGAGAACAACCACCGGGCCGGAACCGAAAACGTCGCAGGCATCGTCGGAATGGCGACCGCCATGCGGCAGGCGTATGAGGAGCAAGAACGTCGAATCGCGCACGTCCGTGCGTTGCGTGATCGTCTCGTCGCCGGTGTCCGGGAGCGCATCCCGCACAGTCGCCTCAACGGCGATCGCGACCTGCGGTTGGCGAACAACGCCAACTTCTCCTTCGACGGCGTCGAGGGCGAAACATTGCTGTTGAACCTGGACATGCACGGCATTGCGGCTTCCAGCGGATCGGCCTGCACGACGGGTTCGACCGAGCCCAGCCACGTACTCACCGCCATCGGCTTGTCTGAGAATCTCGTGAACGGCAGCATCCGCATGACGCTCGGGAAGGGAACGACGCAGGAAGACATCGATCGCACGCTCGACGTGATGACGCAATCGGTCGCACATCTGCGCGGACTTGCCGCGGCTCGGGTCGGCTAACCTTCCGCAGATTCCGACTCATCCACGCCTTCAATGACCAGGCGTTCTTCGATCATCTCCACCAGGTCGTCCGGCAAAGACGGCATCTCCGCCAATGAACTCAATCCGAAGAGCCGCAAGAACTCCGGAGTCGTCGCATAGAGGTTCGGCGTGCCAACCGTAGGAAGCCGTCCGACCGGCTCGATCAACCCGCGCGCAAGGAGTGTCTGCAGCACCCCACTTGAATCGACGCCCCGCACCGACTCGATGTCTGCTCGTGTGACTGGTTGCCGATATGCGACCAGCGCGACGGTTTCGAGCGCCGCCTGCGACAGTCGGAAGGTCCGTTCCTGCCCCAGAAACTGGCGAATCAGCGTGGCGAGGTCTGGTGCCGTGCCAATTTGAACGTGATCCTTGTCGACCCACTGCAACGCCAGACCCAGCTCCGCAAGCTTCGCCGCAGTCTGCTCGAGCAGCGAGCGCGACTCCGCGATCGAGCAGCCAAGGTGGCGAGCGAGCGCGGTAAGTGCGACCGGCTCCGACGCAACGAAGAGCATGGCGCCAATGGCGCGAACCTGATCCTCAGGCGATAGAATCTGAAGGTTCGTCTGCACCACATCAGTTGCGCGAATCTCAGTCATCGGCTGACTCCACGGAGCCCAGCCGCTCGATCTCGATTTCGCCAAACAGTCCGGATTGTGACGCCTCGACCAACCGCTGCCTCAACAAGGCAAGAAGAGCAATAAACGCCACCGCATGCTCCGTGCGATCCGCAGAACGACCCACAAGAGCCGAGAAGCGGGCACGTCCACGTCCGAGTCGAGAAAGCAGGCGGTGCGTCATCGCCTTGAGGCTTATTACCGGCATCGGCGTGTACGGTTCCGGTTGCAGCGGCTCTCGCGCCAGGCAGCGTCGAAGCGCGTTGACCATGGTGTGGACGGGAGTGCGCGCCGGTACCTCAATGGGAGGCATCTCGGGCAGTGGCGCTATCCGTGCCCACGACTGGATGCCCTGGCGCTCTCGCTGACGCAGGTCCTCGGCACCGAGCTTGATCTGCTGGTACTCCTTCAGGCGCTCCACCAGGTCGTCACTCTCCTCTTCATCGTCGACGGGCTCGGGTCGCGGTAGAAGAGAACGCGATTTCAACAGCAACAATCTCGCGGCGATGGTCATGAACTCGGCCAAAATGTCGGACGACGCGTTCACCAGCCCGGTGGTGAATGCGATGAACTGCTCTGTGACCGCCACTAAGGAGACGTCAGTAATAGCGAGCTGATTCCGCTCGATCATGCTCAGCAGCACATCGAGGGGACCCTCATACGTGGGGAGTCGAAGCTGATAGCCGTTCAGCAGGTCAGCCGAACGATCGTTCATCAAAGTTCTCCGTCATCGGCGCGCCGTAATTGCCTGAGTGACTCGTCCTGCGCGGGATCGTCGTGATGATGCGCGATGATCCAGCATACGCGATCGCTGCAACCCGCCGTTCGGGCGAGCTCAGCGCCCCGCTTCGCATGATTTACGGTGAGCTCGAGCGCGCGACGCCAACCCGCCCCCGTCGGACTGGAGAGCCTGCGCGACATCCCCGCGTTCGCAGCGTCGAGCAAGACTGCCAAAGTCCGATCGACAAGCCCCACGCGCACGCCGTCCCCGGCTTTTCCGACGTCATGGAGCAACGCCGCAGTCAGAAGCTCTTCGTCGCGACAACCGGCGCACACCAATCGATCGTGGACGTCAAGATGATGCGCGCGATCGGCCAGCGAGAGTCCGTCAACCAGACGAGCCTCTTCAGGCCGCAGCAAGGATTGTAGACGACAATCGATCGACTCGGCGTCTCGAGGGCGCAAGTAGTTGAGACCCTGGGCTATGCGATACCTGATGCGTGCCAGACGTCGTCGGCGCTCCGGTTCCACGGCAAGCGGCACGGAGGCGTCTACGCGGCCGGCAGGCTCATATGGCCAATGATGGCGTGCTGCAGGACGTTGTAGACGGGCGCGTACATGGCGTTGAGGATGCTTCCGCCAAGACTTCCGAACAGGATCAGCGCCAGCAGAATGAAGACGCCATATTGCTCCAACGGAGCGAGATACGGATGCCAGAAATCGGGAAGGATTCCGGTCAGGATCTTCGAACCATCCAGTGGCGGAATAGGGATCATATTGAACGCAGCCAGCAAGATGTTGATCACCACAATCTGCCGCAAGAATACGTAGGCCGCGGAACCTGACTGGATGTGACCGAACCTCAATGGGATCACGAAGATGGCTGCCAGAACTACGTTCGAAACTGGCCCGGCGAGCGCGGTGACACCCATGCCGCGAGTTCGTCCTCGCAGGCGTGAGGGAACAATGGGAACAGGTCGGCCCCATCCGATCCCAAACCCGCCGATCACCAGGAACAAGATGCCAATCGACCCAACCGGATCGAGGTGCGAGAGCGGGTTTAAGGTGACTCGTCCCTGGCGCTGGGCGGTGTCATCGCCCAGCATCAAGGCCGACCATGCGTGGCTGAATTCGTGAACGGTGATACCGAGCACAAATGCAACCAGCGTCGCGATGATGTACCTCGGATTGATTGGACTAAGCTCCACGACGCTGGTTACTCGTTTCCGTTATGCTCCGGAATTCGGATACAGGTGGCACGCCACATAGTGGCCGCCGCCCTGATCGACGAATTGCGGCTCGATCTGCTTGCAAACTTCCATGGCGTACGGGCATCGGGTATGGAAGTGACACCCAGACGGCGGGTTGATCGGGCTCGGCACGTCACCCGTGAGAATGATGCGCTCGCGCTTCTTCTCGATGATCGGGTCCGGCACCGGAACGGCCGACAACAGCGCTTTGGTGTAGGGATGCAGCGGATCGTCGTAGATCGAAGTGCGGTCCGCCAGCTCCACCATCTTGCCAAGGTACATCACCGCCACACGGTCGGAGATGTGCCGCACGACGCTGAGGTCGTGAGCGATGAAGAGATAGGTCAGACCGAACTGCGCCTGCAGCTCCTCGAGGAGGTTGATGATCTGCGCCTGAATCGAAACGTCGAGGGCCGAAACCGGCTCGTCCGCCACGATGAAGTCAGGGTCGGCTGCCAACGCACGGGCAACACCGATGCGCTGACGCTGACCACCCGAGAACTCGTGCGGGTAGCGGTTGGCGAAGTAGGGATTCAGACCGACTGTTTGCAGCAGCTCCTGGACGCGCTCGTTGCGCTTGCCTTTCGGCACCAGGTTGTGGATCTGCATCGGCTCGCTGATGATGCTCCCGACGGTCATACGCGGGTTCAGCGAAGCGTATGGGTCCTGGAAGATCATCTGCAGGTGACGGCGCATCTTGCGCATCTCGCCACCGTCGAGTTTGGTGAGGTCCTTGCCGCCAAAGCGGACGGAGCCAGCCGTCGGCTTGTAGAGCTGCAGGATCGCTCGACCCGTTGTGCTCTTGCCACAACCAGATTCGCCCACGAGACCGAGCGTCTCGCCCTTGAGAACGTTGAACGTGAGGCCGTCGACGGCCTGAACCGCTCCGACCTTTCGTTGAAAGAGGATCCCCTGTGTCAGGGGAAAGTGCATGTAGAGGTCGTCGACCTCGAGCAGCACATCTCTTCCATCACTGCCTTGGGATTTTTCTGCCGTCATCTCAGTCGCCATCGCTTAGCCTTCCGGAGTCTCTTTAGAGACCTCGTCCCAGAACCAACACGCCGAGCGGTGAACATCGTTCACCTCGAGGAGCGGGGGATTTTGTTGTTCACACTTCTCGCGCGCATAGTCGCAGCGTGGCAAGAACGGGCACATGTCAGGAAGATCGATCAGGTCCGGCGGAAGACCGCGGATCGGATTGAGCTTCGTCTTCGCCGCTGCGTCCAAACGCGGGATCGAGTTGAGCAACCCGACCGTGTATGGGTGGCGCGGATTGGCGAAGAGTTCCTCAGTGGGAGCCGTCTCCACCACATGCCCGGCGTACATGACCTGAATACGGTCAGTCATGCCCGCCACGACACCAAGGTCGTGCGTGATCATCATGAGCGCCGTGTTGTGCTCCTGCTGGAGGATCCGCATGAGGTCGAGAATCTGAGCTTGAATCGTGACGTCGAGCGCCGTGGTGGGCTCGTCCGCGATCAGGAGCGACGGGTTACACGAGAGCGCCATTGCGATCATCACGCGCTGGCGCATACCGCCGGAGAACTGATGCGGATACTGGTCGATGCGCTCTTCGGAGTTCGGGATACCGACCATCTTCAGAAGTTCGATGGACCGGGATCGTGCCTGCCCTTTGCTCATGCCGAGGTGCAGTTCGAGCGCCTCGCTGATTTGACGGTTGATCGTGAGCACCGGATTGAGTGACGTCATCGGGTCCTGGAAGATCATCGCGATCTTGTTCCCGCGAATCGAGCGAACTTCCTCGTCGCTCATCTTCATGACGTCTTCGCCATCGAACATGATCTGTCCGCTGACGATTTTCCCGGGGGGACTCGGGATCAATCGCATCACCGACATCGCCGTGATGCTTTTGCCGCAGCCGGACTCTCCCACAACGCCAAGCGTCTCGCCAGGCATTAGATGGAAGGATACGTCGTCGACTGCCTTCACCACCCCGTCCTGCGTGAAGAACTGAGTTCTCAAGTTCTTCACGTCAAGTAATGGTTCCATCGCCTCTCCTTCGCGTCCCTACCTAGCGCCTCGCCCCGAGAGGTCGGCCACACCAGAACATACTCGAGACTCACATCTCGAGACGTACAACACGCAGTGCGCAACCGCACCGATCATGCGGCAATCAGGTGGAATACGCCTGTTCAGCGTCTGGCGCAGTGTAGCATGAAGCCTGATTACTGGTCAAACGCATCTGAACGCCGCTTTCGGTCCAACCCGATCGCCTATCCGCTCGTTCGTGGATGCCATTGCTCGATGTTTGCTCGATTCCGGATAAGGATAGTCGTTACATTTACATCACGCAAGCGCTGCGATAGCCCAACGACCATATTTGGATAGACCAACGGAAGCGCGGGAAGATCAGTCATCACCTGGTCCTGAACCTTGGCATAGTCGTCCTTGCGCGCCTGCTGATCGTCACTCTGCCGAGCGTCCTCGAGGAGCGAGTCGACATCCGAATTCGAGTAATGCCCGAGGTTGAACCCATCGAAGAACGAGTCGCTGGACCACAACGTGGATTCGTCTGGGTCGGCCGTACCTCGGTAGCCAAGCAGCAGGCTGTCGAATTCGCGACCGTGCGTTATGTCTTGTACAATCGTACTCCATTTTTCGAAGTCTGGCACAACGTCGACCCCAATTTCGCTCCAGCTCTGAATCAACCAATTGGCCGACGCCTGACGTATGGGGTCGTCGCCATTGGTCATCAGCTTGAAGCGCAGGCGTTGGCCGTTCTTGCTGCGGATACCATCGTCACCCGTGTTCCATCCCGCGTCCTGTAGGAGCTGCTTGGCTTTGGCAAGATCCTGAGAGTAGCTGATCGCGCTGTCGGCCGACGCCCACGAGGCAGGTGGGAAGGTTCCAGTGGCCACGCGCGCCTCGCCTTTCCAGACGTCGCTCACCAGGGCGCCGCGGTCGAGCGCCAGCATCAGCGCCTGGCGCACGTTTGCGTCGAGGAAGAGTTGCTGCTTGGCGCTGTCGAGCTGGAGGACCACGTAGTCCAGGCTGTCGCCCGGGGAGCTCACTACCCGAATGGCGTCGTTCTTCTTGGCGTCGGCGACCACGTTCGGATCAAGCTCACACCAGTCGATTGAGCCGTCCGCGAGACCAGTGACGAGGTCCTGCGGCGTCGACACGATCTTGTAGACGTACTGATCATAGGAGGCCGGGCCTTTGAAGTAGGTCGGGTTGCGATTGAAAATCAGCTCGTCGCCGTGAGACCAGCGCGAGAGAGTGAACGGGCCGGTACCGATCGTCGACGTCAAACCGAACGGATCGGTGACAAGCTCTTCCGGCAGGACGTTCGACAGGACGTGTTGCGGCACGATGCCGAGCGTCGCCTCGTTGGCGAGAAACGCGGCGTCCGGACGAATCAAGCTGAAGACGACGGTGTTGAGATCAGGAGCTTGCACATTGTTGATGTGCTCAACCAGTTCGGAATACCGCGGCGAGCGAGTGCTGTCGTTCATCATCAGGCCATAGGTGAACTCGACGTCGTGTGCCGTGAATGGCTGACCATCCTGCCACGTGACGCCGTCCTTCAGATGAAAGGTATAGGTCTTTCGATCGTCACTGACATCCCAGGATTTGGCCAGATCGCCCTGGACCTTGCCTGAATCCGGGTCAACCAGCACGAGCCCGTTGAAGACGAGTTTGCTGAGCTCGTCAGAAATCTCGTCCGCCGCTAGAACCGGGTTCAACGTCCGAGGTTCCAGGGTTCCACCTTCGACGATTTGGACAGAAGCTGGTGTCGTGGACGTTGCGGTAGTCCCTGGACCGGCACTCGACGACGTCTCGGAAGCCTGCGGTTGACTCCCTTGAGTCCCGGCTATTGACGCGGTTGGAGTGGAGTCAGAGGAGTGTGAACCGGTGAACGGAATGTTGCAGGCCGCCAGCAGCAACGTCAGCGACATGAGGATCCCGACCCGTTCGCAGATCTTCAACGGCTGACGGAACATGCGCCGGTGATCTTTCCCCGTCTCAGGTGCCACGACGTCCGCGCGGGTGCGTGACGATCCGAGTGTGTGGCGCGCCCGCCGAGACGGTCTGCCCCGGCGGGCGGGCTCGATCTAGCTCAATTCGATGTGCGTGATGTAATGGCCATACGGAGAGTCCTCACCGCGCACAAGCGAGAAGAACGTGTTCTGCAGCATCTCCGTGATCGGCCCACGCTTGCCGTTGCCGATCGTGCGCCCGTCGATCTTGCCAACCGCGGCAATCTGCACGCCGGTTCCGCAAAGGAAGACCTCTTCGGAGATGTACAGCTCGCTCCGATCGATCGCTCGCTCTTCCACCGTGACCCCGGCTTCGCGCGCGAATTCGACGAGTGAACGACGCGTGATTCCCTCAAGAATGTCGGCGGTAATCGGCGCGGTAATCAGCACGCCATTTCGCACGATGAAGAGGTTTGCGCCGCTCGCCTCGGCAACCTTACCGTCCCGGTTGAGCATGATGGCATCGTCGTAGCCGGCCTCAGCAGCTTCGTCCTTGGCCAGACTCGAGTTGATATATCCTCCGGTGATCTTGGCGCGACTCGGAATGATGTCGTCTTCGATGCGCTGCCAGGATGAAACGCCCATCTTGATCGGGTTAGAGACATCCAAATAGTCACCAAGCGGCATCATATAGATCGCCAGCTCATCCTTGATTCCGTGCAGCTTCGGAGTCAGTTCCAGCCCCGCTTTATAAATGAAGGGACGGATGTAGACGTTTTGCGTTGGCGCATTCTTCTTGACCAGATCGACGATAATCTGGCCGATGTCGTCCGGCCCGTACGGCAGTTCAGCACGGAGAATCAGACCTGACTGCACCAAGCGACGCGTGTGGTCCGGAAGGCGGAAGATGTTGATCGATTTGCCATCGCGATCGAGATAGCCACGAATCCCCGCGAAACAACCGGTTCCGTACTGTAATGCATGCGTGGCGATGCTGACCTTGGCGTTCTCGAAGGGCACGATATCGCCCTCAAAGAACGCGTATTTGAGCAATGAGGTGTCCATCTCTCCCTGCCTTCCTTTCCTAACGCGTACGGGTCTGTTTTTCGTTCAACGTTTGATGTTTGCAAGGTAATCGCGGCTCCACTGCGCCATCATCCCCGACACACTCGGAGCGATCATGCGATAGCCCTGATCGATGAGCCGGTTGGTCGCCTCAGCATTCCCGGCAATGGTGCCGAGCGCCACATCCGTTTTGACGCAGAGGTCGCGAACCTGATCGATCACCTTGACGACCTCCGGATGCCCCAACTGCCCCGGATAGCCCATCGACTGGGCCAGATCAGATGGCCCGACCAGAAGCACGTCGACGCCGGGCACCGTGAGAATCTCGGGGACGTGCGCGAGCGCAGCGATGTTCTCGAACTGCACGATGACGAGTGTCTCTTCATTGGCCGATGCGGCATATTCAGTGAGCGTCGGACCCAGCCCATAGGTAGCGGCTCGAGGCTGCGCCAGCCCACGATGACCGTATGGGTGATACTTGACCGCCGCCACCACGTCGCGCGCCTCGGCTACGCTGTTCACCTGGGGTACCATAACGCCCGCGGCACCAATGTCCATATACCGTAGCACCACACTTGGATCGTTGCGCGGCACGCGAATGAGCGGCGTGGTTCCAGTGACTTCAGCAGCGAGGACCATGTGATACGCATCGTGTGGCGAAATTGGTCCATGTTCAGCATCGATCATGACGAAGTCGTAGCCGGAATGACCGCACAGTTCAACGACTTCAGCTGACGGAAACCCGATGAAGCAGCCGATGACGACCTCACCAGATTTGAGCTTCTGACGAACGACGTTGGGGCGCACGAGACCTCCTCAAAACGGAAGATCGTCCGTGAGTTGAGGCGCTTGAACGAATACCGGACGAAAACGAGATGACCGCCGCATTCTAGCACGGGCTGCGTTGACGCGCGCCGTCACGGTCTCGTATAACATTTGCCCATATTGGAAGGGGGAATTACGGAAACCGCCTACTGGTTTGGTTTTCATCTCGTGCCCGGAATTGGCGCGACGCGTCTGGCGAAGTTGATGGAGCATTTCGGCGATCTCAAGACCGCCTGGAACGCTCCGCGCGCTGAATTGCGCGCCTGCGGGCTGGGCGAGCGAGCCACCGATTCGCTGATCCGCACGCGTTCACGGATATCGCTCGACGACGAAATGCAACGCGTGGAACGTGCTGGGGTGCAGATCCTTACGTTGGCGGACGATGCCTATCCGAGCCTCCTCCGCGAGATTCCGAGTCCGCCACCGGTAATCTACGTACGTGGTTCACTCATCCCGGCCGACGAAACGGCGGTCGGCATCGTTGGAACCAGGCGCATCACGGCATACGGACGAGAGATGTCGCGCCGCCTGAGCACCGAGCTCGCCGCGGCAGGTGTCACCATCGTGAGCGGGTTGGCTCGCGGAGTCGACGGCATCGCGCATGCGTCGGCGCTCGAAGCGGGCGGACGAACGATCGCTGTTTTGGGATGTGGACTCGACACGATCTATCCGCCCGAGCACCGCAAACTGGCCGATCAAATCGTCGAGAGTGGAGCGCTCGTTTCCGAATTCTCGCTTGGAACTCCGCCCGATGCTCCGAATTTCCCAGTGCGCAACCGCATCATCAGCGGGCTGTCGCTCGGGGTGATCGTGGTGGAGGCACCCATGAAGAGCGGCGCGCTGATCACCGCCAGTTTCGCGGGCGATCAGGGTCGAACGGTCTTCGCGGTCCCTGGGTCGGCACTCTCGTCAGCCAGCGCCGGAACGATCCAACTGCTGCGAGACGGCGCGGCGGTCGCGGCAACCGGGGAGGACGTCCTGTCGTTCTTAGATCTCGGGGTACGCCAGATCGAGATGGAGACGCGTCACCTTCTGCCGTCCAGTGATGGCGAGCGCTCGGTGCTCGATCTGCTCACGGCCGAGCCACGGCACATCGACGAGATCGCGCTCGACTCCGGTCTACCGATCGGCATGCTGAGTGCCCAATTGCTTCAAATGCAGCTCAAAGGATTGGTGCGGAATGTCGGCACCCAACATTACGTTCGTGGATAAGACTGAGTGATTGAAGATGAGTTTGAACGGGAAAACACCATCCCGAAACCTGCACGCGGTCATTCCGGCCGGTGGAAGCGGCACGCGGCTCTGGCCGGCCAGTCGGTCGTCTCGACCCAAGTTCCTTCTGCCTCTGCCTGGACCGCGTTCGATGCTCCAAGCGACATACGATCGCCTGGCACCAATTGTTCCCTCTGAGAACACGCTCATCATCACCGGCGGGGCCCACGCCGCGGCGGTTGCACGTCAGCTTCCGGAGATTCCGGAGTCCAATGTCATCGTAGAACCTGGTCCGCGCGGAACCGGCCCAGCAATTGGACTTGGCGCGGCGCTCATCGCGCGCAAAGACCCGGACGCGATCATGGGCTCGTTCGCGGCCGATCACTACGTCTCCGACACGGAACTGTTCCAGCGCACCGTGCTGGCTGCCGCCGAGGTGGCGCAACGTGGTTACCTGGTCACCATCGGAATTACACCAACATATCCGGAAACGGGTTATGGCTACATTCGAGTGGGTGATGAGCTCGAGAAGGCTGGTGGCTTGGCTGTCTACACGGTCAGCCAGTTCAAAGAGAAACCCGATCTCGACACGGCCAAGTCATACGTTGACAGTGGAAAGTATCTTTGGAACGCCAGTATGTTCGTATGGAAAGCGTCGACACTTCTGGAAGAGATGAAGCGGCTGTTGCCCGATCTCTACCAGACGTTGACGATCCTGGTCGACGCCTGGGAGCAACCGGATCGGGACGACGTCCTTCAGAATTACTGGTCCAAGCTCGAAGACGTCACCATCGACAACGGCATCATGGAACATGCCGAGCGGGTTGCGGTCGTTCCGGCGGGCTTTGGTTGGACTGATCTTGGCGATTGGCATAGCCTCGCCGAGCTCATGACCGATGTCGATGGACAGAACGTGCTGGTCAGTGGGGATCACGTCGGCATTGACACGCACTCGACGTTGGTGTTCGGCAAAGATCGCATCGTGGCGACACTAGGGGTTGACAACCTGGTTATCGTCGATACAGACGATGTGCTTCTCGTCTGCAGTCGTTCGCGGGCTCAAGACGTGCGGAAACTGGTCCAACAGTTCAAGGACCGAAACGACCACACATTGACGTGATCGCTAAGGCGAGCGAAACCGCAGAGTTTGCAAATTTGAGTGGCCGTGTAGACTATCGGCGGTTTGGTCAGCGCGACACAGACCGCGACGTTCTCGGGAATCCTCAGGACGCCCGAATACCTCGGGATCCCGCGATTTGATCCGGAACCCATGACCATCGGCGCATTCCGGTCTCGGGGGAGTTCCGCATAATCCAGACTCAGGATGAGTGCATCATTCAAGGAGAAGGGCTGCCGCATCAAGAATAGATTTGATGAAGCGGCAGCGTGACTCAATCGGCTAACGGAGATTATGGCTCAGCAAAGACCCACCACAAACAAACGCAAGACGTCCACGACCAAGAAAACGACAAGCACGAGGAAGACCGCTGCTTCGACATCGTCAGGTGGACGCAACACGCTCGTGATCGTCGAATCACCAGCCAAGGCCAAGACGATCGGCAAGTATCTCGGCCGCGGCTACACGGTAAAGGCATCGATGGGACACGTTCGCGACCTGCCTAAGAGTCGCATGGGTGTGCACACCGACGATTCCTTCACGCCTGACTACCTGGTGCCTCGCGACAAGAGCAAGGTTGTCAAGGAGCTGCGAGAGAGCGTCAAGAACGCCAAATCGGTGCTGCTGGCAACTGACCCCGATCGCGAAGGCGAGGCCATCGCCTGGCATTTGATCGAGGCGACTCAACCGCAGGACAAACCCGTCCATCGGATCATCTTCCAGGAGATTACGCCAGAAGCGATCCGTGACGCAGTCCAGGACCCGCGCGAGATCAACATGAAACTGGTCGAAGCCCAGCAGGCTCGTCGTGTGCTCGATCGCTTGGTTGGCTACGAGATCAGTCCGCTGCTGTGGAAGAACGTGAAACGCGGGCTTTCCGCCGGTCGCGTGCAATCGGTCGCGCTGCGGCTGATCGTGGAACGCGAACGCGAGATCAGGGCGTTCGTCCCGCAAGAATACTGGTCTCTCGACGCCGAACTGGCCAAGAAAGACCAGGGCCGCAAAAAGAAGGTGACATCCTTCAGCGCGTCTCTTGCGCGAGTCGACGGGAAAAAGCCGGACCTCTCTAACGGCGAGAACACCATGGCGATCGTCAGCGCGCTCGACGGTGCCGAGTTTGAGGTCGCCGACGTTCAGACCAAGGAGACGCAGCGGCGTCCGGCGGCCCCATTCACGACCAGCACCTTGCAGCAAGAGGCATCACGCAAGCTTCGCATGCCTGTTCGACGCACGATGCAGATCGCGCAAGAGCTTTATGAAGGTATTGACCTGGGCACCGCAGGGTCGCAGGGCTTGATCACGTACATGCGAACCGACTCGACCAACATCGCCGCGTCGGCGCAGCACCGGGCGCGTGAGGTAATTACGCAGCGTCACGGCGCCGAGTACGTGCCGGATCGACCGCCCGTCTACACCCGCAAAGCCAAGGGAGCGCAAGAGGCGCACGAGGCGATTCGCCCGACCGATCCAGGGCGGGCGCCGGAGATGGTGCAGAAATACCTGAGTCCGCAGCAGTTTCGGCTCTATAAGCTCATCTGGCAGCGGTTCATCGCCAGTCAGATGCGCAACGCCATCTTCGACAGCACCGCAGTCGACGTTGACGCTGGAGCACCCGGCTCCAAGAAGCGCTATCGTTTTCACGCGACTGGTTCCGTGATCAAGTTCCAGGGTTTCATCGCGGTCTATCGCGAAGGACGTGATGACGAGGAAGTCGACGAGATCGATCGAGACGCGCTGCCGGAGCTGTTCGTCAAGGAAATCCTCGATCTCATTCAGTTACTCCCCGAGCAGCACTTCACGCAGCCGCCGGCGCGCTTCTCTGAGGCGTCGCTGGTCAAGTCGCTTGAGGAACTGGGTATCGGTCGCCCGAGCACGTATGCGCCGACCATCGCGACGCTCCAGGCACGCAACTACGTCGAAATCGATCAGCGCCGCCTGACACCAACCGAGCTTGGCGAGGTTGTCACCGACCTGCTCGTGCAGCATTTCCCGGGCATCGTCGACGCACAGTTCACCTCCCGTATGGAGGATGAGTTGGACGACATCGCTTCCGGCGAGCGCCAGTGGGTGCCGATGATGACGGAGTTTTACGGACCGTTTCACCAGACGGTCGAGCAGGCTGAAAAGCAAATGACGCGCGTCAAGATCGCGGATGAGCCGACCGATGAGGTCTGCGAAAAGTGCGGTCGCCCGATGGTCATCAAGCTCGGACGTTTCGGACGTTTCCTGGCTTGCTCAGGCTTCCCGGAATGCCGAAACTCTCGTCCGATTCTGAACAAGATCGGCGTCAAGTGCCCACAGTGCGAAGAAGGTGACATCGTCGAAAAGAAGACGCGCAAGGGGCGTCGTCGCATCTTCTACGGTTGCAGCCGGTACCCCGAATGCGATTTCACCAGCTGGGACAAGCCGACTGGCGAGCGCTGCCCACAGTGCGGCGACATACTGGTTGAAGCGGGTCGCGACGGCAGCGTGAAATGCCGCAATAGCCAATGCGACTTCCGCGGCGCGCAACCGTTGGCCAAAACAGGCTGATTAAGATCGCGGCAAAGACCACCGGGCGACGTGACCTTTCGTCTGTCGCCCGGTGTCGCTTTATCCGTCGAAATCGTGCCCACACCTGATAAAATTGGTGATGTAGTGGCGGCCGTACCCTGTGTTTGCAAATGGGGCGGTAGCTTAGGTTGAGGAATGCGCGAAGCAGCGACACGCTGGCACGGAACAACAATCCTCGGGGTTAGACGAAACGGTGAAACGGCGCTGGCCGGTGACGGTCAAGTGACTTTTGGCGACGTCGTCATGAAGCACGGCGCTCGCAAGATTCGCGTCCTTGCCGACGGCCGCGTGGTCGCTGGTTTTGCCGGTGCGGTGGCCGACGCGCTCACTCTCTTCGAAAAATTTGAGCAACAGCTTCGAGCGTCGGACGAAAATCTCGTTCGATCCGCGGTCGAGCTTGCCAAAGAATGGCGGACTGACCGCTACTTGCGCAGGCTCGAAGCGCAGCTGATCATTGCTGATAACGAGCATCTTCTGGTGATCTCGGGAGAAGGTGACGTGCTTGAACCCGACGACGGGATCGTGGCCATTGGAAGCGGGGGCTCGTATGCCACGGCTGCCGCGCGAGCGCTGCTGCGCAATACCGAAATGAGCTCCGGCGATATCGTCAAAGCCGCCATGGAAATCACGGCCGAGCTCTGCATCTATACCAACGACCACATTCTTATTGAGGTGACGAAGCAGTCGGATGAATCAGATGACACTCAAGACTGAACCCGAACGGGAGCGGTCCATTTTCCCAACACTCGGCGAGATCGAAAAGGATCTGACGCCACGGCGCATCGTGAGCGAACTCGATCGGTTCATCGTCGGTCAGCAAGAGGCCAAGCGCTCCGTGGCGATCGCGTTGCGTAACCGCTGGAGACGGCAGCAGCTGTCTGAAGACATTCAGCGAGAGATTCTCCCCAAGAATATATTGATGATTGGCCCGACCGGGGTCGGCAAGACAGAGATCGCCCGTCGCGTAGCCCGCATCGTCGACGCGCCCTTCATCAAGGTTGAGGCAACCAAGTTCACCGAGGCTGGCTACGTCGGTCGCGACGTGGAGTCGATCATTCGCGAGCTCGTCGACACGGGAGTCAACATGCTGCATGTGCGGCATCTAGACGCCGTTCGAGACGACGCCCGTCAGGTGGCCGATCAGCGTATTGCCGACATGCTGGTCGAACAGGGATCGATCCCGCCCAGCGAACGGAAAACTCGCACGGCATCCGAAACCATTACGCAGAGCGAGACTGACACCACCACCCGGCGCAAGCGCGAAGCCGCGATCAAACGTCGCTTGACGCGACAACGCAACCGCATGCTCGACCTCCTCTCGAAGGACGCGCTGGACGACGAACAGGTTGAGATCGACCTGGACAATGAGTACGAAACGCGTGTGACGCCCGTCGAAGGGCAAGCTACAGCCAGCATCGAAGAAGCTAAAGAGAGCTTGAACGAGTTCTTCGAGGATCTCATCACGCGCAAGCGATCACGCAGAGTCTCGGTTCGTGAAGCTCGACGCATCCTCACCGAGCAGGAAGCACATCGGCTGGTTGACTACGATGCCGTGGTAGAGAACGCCATCAAACAGGCCGAAGAGTCGGGCATCGTCTTCATCGACGAGATCGACAAGACGATCAACGGTGGGAGCGACTACGGGCCAGACGTTTCCGGCGAAGGTGTCCAGCGCGACTTGCTGCCGATCGTTGAAGGTTCGGTTGTCATGACGCGTTACGGGCCGATTCGCACCGATCACATTCTGTTCATCGCCGCCGGATCGTTTCATGCCGCGCGACCGTCCGATCTGATTCCCGAGCTTCAAGGACGGTTCCCGATTCGCGTCGAGCTCAGCAGCCTTTCAGAAGAAGACCTCTTCGCGATCTTGCGGGAGCCCGAGAATGCACTGACCAAGCAGTATCAGCAGCTTCTCGAAGCCGATGGCGTCACCGTGGAGTTCTCCGATGAAGGCGTTCGTGAGATCGCTCGGCTCGCGTCGCAGATCAATGAGCGTACCGAGGATATCGGCGCACGTCGCCTCTACACACTGGTGGAGCGGGTGCTTGAAGACACGTCATTCGAAGCGCCCGAGCTTGACGGTCACCGCATCGTGGTGGATGAAGCCTACGTCCGGGAGCGGATCGAAGATATAGCCGGAGACGACGATCTGAGCAACTTCATCCTGTAACCATCTCGACATCCACGATCCATATCAGCAGATCCCGCTCGCCGTCCGTCTGACAGGGGGTTAAGTGCACACGTTGTCGGTGGTCATCCCGGTCTACAACGAGGTGGGGACCATCCGGGAGATTCTCGGCCAGATTCGGTCTGTGGAGATGGCTAATCCACGTGAACTGATCGTGGTGGACGATTTTTCGACCGATGGCACGCGTGAAATCCTCCAGGAACAAGCTGCCGAGCACGCCGACACGAAGGTCTATCTTCACCCACAAAACATGGGAAAGGGTGCCGCGGTCCGCACCGGACTGCAACATGTGACCGGCGAGATCATCATCATCCAGGATGCGGACCTGGAGTACGATCCACGCGATTACGTGCGCCTGATAAGACCGATCGAGGAGGGTAGAACCAAGGTCGTCTACGGCTCTCGCTTTCTTGGCGAGCACAAGGCGATGTATTTCTGGCACTCGCTCGGCAACAAGATCTTGACCCTCACCACGAACATGATGTTCGACACGACGCTGACTGACATGGAGACCTGCTACAAGGTGTTTACAGTCGACATTGGGCGTAAACTCAAGCTCAACTCCAACAGGTGGGGCTTTGATCCTGAGATCACAGCCAAGATACTGAAGCAAGGCAACCGCATTTATGAGGTTCCGATCGCGTACAACGGCCGGGAATTCTGGGAGGGCAAGAAGATCTCCTGGAAGGATGGCTTCACCGTCCTGGGGACGCTGATCCGCTACCGCATTTTTGGTTGAGTGCCGGATGAACGATACAGTTCACTCGTGGAACGGACTCGATTGGTGACAAACGTAGCGCTGGCCGTCGACCTGGGCGGCACCAACGTGCGCGCGGCACTCGTCGATTCAAACGGCGAGATTCGACATCTCGTCTCGCGTCCCACGCTTGGCCATGAGGGGCCGGACGCGGTCATCGATCGGCTGGCCGCGTTGGTCGGCGAAGTCGTGGCTCACGAGAATCCAGCGCAAGAGGTCGAGGTCGGGGTGATCGCGCCCGGCACAATCGATCCTGACGCAGGCATCGTCTATTTCGGCCCAAACATTCCCGACTGGCACGACATCCCGTTGCGAGACATGCTCGAGTCTCGATTGAACCGTTCCGTCCACATCGGTAACGACGCCAACTGCGCCGCTCTGGGCGAAGCACGGTTTGGGTCTGGACGCGGCACGGACGACATGATTTACATCGCCATTGGCACCGGAGTGGGCGGTGGAGTGATCTGCAACGGCCATCTTATTGGCGGCAAGCGGGGATTCGGTGGCGAACTCGGACACGTCTCGGTCGACCCGACCGGACCACGATGTAGCTGTGGGGGCATCGGCTGCGTTGAAAGTTTCGTGAGCGGTTGGGCGATTGTCCGTGATGCTGAGATCCTGGTGCATTCACTTCGATCCGACGAACTGACGCGCATGTCACGACTGAATCCGATCACTCCCGAGATGGTGGCCATGGCCGCCACGGCTGGAGATCCCGGAGCGAGATCAATTTTTGAACGGGCCGGACTGGCGCTCGCCGCGGGGCTGGGCGGCATGATCAACATCTTCAATCCCGAACTGCTCGTGATCGGCGGCGGAATCTCCAAGGCGGGTGATCTGCTGATGAAGCCCTTCAAGCGCTGGTTGCCGAGCTACGCCTTGCCATCGATTTTGGCTGACGTCACGATTCGTGAGTCTTCGCTCGGCCTCAATACCGGCATTTACGGCGGGGCTGCCCTGGTCTTTTATCGTCGAGACCTCGATTCGTGACCGCGAAGCGATCGTCGAACTGAATCTGCAGATGTGGCGACTGCCCCGATCCATCTACATCGCTGACCGAGACGCACATCATGACTGATCATCCGCACGCACAACCGAACCACCGAGAACATGGACCGAAGATCGATCGGCGCCAGATGGTGAAGCTACTCGCCGGTGGAGCGGCACTCATGGCGAGCGCATGCAGTCATGGAAGTGCCGAGGTCATCACCATTTCGACGCCCACACCCGGCGCTCGACCGACCTTCGACGACCGCATCCCTGAGCCCGTACAAACACCGACAGCATCTATTGCCACCGTCGAACCAAGCTCAACGCCGAGTGGAAGCGTGACACCCTCGCCGCTGCCCGAACCGCAAATTCTGTATCGTGGCGGATTCAGCGTGGACCCAGCCAGCCACGACTTCAACGCCAACCTCTATTGCGATGGTGACCCTTCGCTCTGGAGCGGACTCCTGACGCTCAACACCGACCTTACGCCAATGGGAGACTGGGCAGATCACTGGGAGCCGAATGACGATTCAAGCGTCTGGACGTTCCACCTGCGACAGAACAACTCCGGTTGGTCGAACGGTCAGCCAGTCACAGCGCGGGACTTTGTCTGGTCCTGGCAACGATTGATCGACCCCAACACCAAGGCCCCGCAGGCCTGGCTGTTGTATGACGTCGTGAATGCCGTCGATATTCACGACGGTACGCTCCCGCCCACCGAACTCGGCGTGCAAGCAAAAGACGATTGGACGGTGATCGTCAACTTGATCGGCCCAAGAGTCTACTTTCCGACCATTGTGGCCACGATCGGTCTGACGCCCGCCAACAAGCCTGCGGTCGAAGCATTTGGCGACGCGTGGACTGACGCCGGCAACTGTGTCTCGAACGGGCCGTTTCGTCTGACCTCGTGGGAGCACGGCGCGCGATGGACAACTGAGCCAAACTCGAACCATTGGAATTTCGGCAACCTGAAGCTGGAGCAAACGATCGTTCCGATCCTTGCCGACACCAAGCATCAACAGCCCTATTTCAACGGCGAAGTAGATTACATGCCGGTGAGCGCGGAGGATGTCACCAACGTGCGATCGATCTCCGACTACGCCAATCAAATGATCTCTTCGGTTGATCCGGCGGTTTGGTTCTTGATGGTCGCGCCGTCCCAAGCTCCATTCGACGACCAGCGCGTTCGAAGAGCCGTTGGACACGCCATCGATCGCAAGCGTTTGGAACAGGTGAGCGAGGGACGCGTCAGCAATGCGCAGTCACTCCTCCCAATCACGTTTCCGATGCGGGGTGAGGACGACACAGTCAGAGCATTGCAGCAGTTTGACGTGGACCGGGCGCTTCAGAGTCTTTCCAGCACCGACTATGCTGGCGGGAACAACTGGCCACCGTTAACACTGATGATCGCTGAAGCTGGTGAAGTGCCGCAGCTTCTGGCCGCCGACTGCGCCCAGCAGCTGCTCGAAAACCTCGGCATGAAGATCGACGTCCAATCGGTTTCAGAAGCGGACTACGAGACGGCGCTCGCGAATCAATCCGCTGGCCTGTTTTGGAAGCGGTGGAATTTCACCTATCCCGACCCGAACAACGGGTATTCGGACGCATTCTTTCCGATCGGGACGGACAGCCCACTCCTGCCGCTGACGCCGGCTGATCTTGGTGACATCGTTGGTCGTGGGAAAGTGGAGCAAGACGAGGACGCTCGAACGCTGCTCTACCGTGATTGCGAGACGACGCTACAGTCGGCGGTGTCGTACATCCCAATCGGTTATCCGGTGACCTTCTATCTGATCCGACCATGGATCGCCGGATTCCCGCTCGTGGGAGACTCATCAGTTTTGCAACCGGGACTTCTTTTCACTCGCCTCACCAGTCTGGTCAGTCTGAAGGATCGCGCCCTGGGCTGATGGGCCAAGTGGACGCGAATAGCGCAACTTTTTGAATGAATTGGCTGTCGACGTCAATGTCGCATCTGCTTATGCTAATATCGTAGTTCATAGGCGGCAGGACCGTCCCACGCGTTTCGGGTGAACAATTCAGATGGAGGTCACACGTATGGCACAAGGGCACCCCAAGTTCCTCTGGTGGAATGGCAGGCAGATGCCGTGGGAAGATGCGACCGTTCACGTCACCGACCTCGGTTGGTCGACGGTCGGCGCGATCTTTGAAGGGATTCGCGCATACTGGAATCCTGACCAGCAGGAAGCCTACGTGTTCCGGCTTCCCGAGCACATGAAGCGCTTCAGTCAGTCGATGAAGCTTGTTCGCCTGCAGCAGGACTACCCGACCGAGCAGCTCATTGACGCTATCGTGCGCCTGGCCCGCGAGAACGACCACCGTGAGGACGTCTACATTCGCCCGCTGGCCTATCGGGGCAGTGGCGATGGCAAGAGCTTCAGTGGATTCGGTTCGGCGGCGCAGATCCTGATCAATTCCCACTCCATGCCGTCGCATCTCCTCAAGGGCAAGCGACAGGCTGCCTGCATCAGCTCCTGGACGCGCATTTCCGACAACGTCATGCCACCGCGCGTCAAGAACATCTCGAACTACCGCAACGGTCAGCTCGCGAACATGGAAGCCGCAACCAACGGCTATGACACCGCCATCATCCTGAACAAAGACGGCCACGTCGCTGAAGGCGGCGGATCCTGCTTGATGATGGTGCGGGATGGCAAGCTGATCACCCCAGGCGTCTCCGAGAGCATCCTCGAGAGCATCACTCGCGACGCCATCATGACCATGGCGCGCGAGGATCTGGGCGTTGAGGTTGTCGAGCGAACGATCGACCGCACCGAGCTCTACATCGCGGACGAGGTCTTCATGTGCGGTACCGCCGCGGAGATTACGCCAATCACGTCAGTCGACCGATACCAGGTCGGCGACGGCGAGCTCGGACCGATCACGGGGCAGCTCGAGAAGCTGCTCAACGACGTGATGCGTGGTAGTGAGGATCGTCATGCCGATTGGCGCACGCCGGTCGGTCTCAAGGCCGTAGCGCACGCCTAGAGCGCATCCACACAGAACGCACGACGGGCGGGTCAATCGACCCGCCCGTTCTTGTTTGTGGAGCGTATTCTGTACGGGCGACGCATGCGTCGCCCGTACAAACGATCGTCCTGCGCTCAAGGCTGGGTCGGTTACCCGAACAACCCGCCCGCTTTCATCTGCCTGATGCTGGCATCGAACGCGGCGACGGTCTTCTGAACGTCCGCATCTGAATGCGCCGAACTGAGCAACCCGCCGCCGTGGAACAGGTCGATTCCTTGATTCAACATGCTCAGATGCAGGGTGTGCCCCAGCGACTCCGGCGAACCAGTCTTTAGCGATTGCGGGTCGACACCCTCCGGGATATGCAGATCACCACTCGACATGTTGCTGCAGGTCGTGCCGAGCATGATGTGAAAGACAGAACTCTCTCCCCAGACGAAGCCCGGAGCTTCGTTTCGCACCAGGGCCTCGTTGAATCCCGCACGAATCGAGGCTGCCATGCGGTCGGCATGCTGCTGAACGCCGGGATCGGAGACGAGTGCAAGACAGGCTGCTCCGGCCGCAGCCGAGAGCGGGTTGGCGTTGTAAGTCCCCGGGTGGCCGATCTTTTTGGTTCGGTTCCACTCCGGATCATCCTTGAAGTCCAGAACCGACATGATGTCGGCCCGACCGCCGATGGCGCCGCCCGGAAGGCCACCGGCCACCACTTTGGCCATCGTCGTCATATCGGGCGTCACGCCGGACGACTCCTGCTTGCCACCTGGTGCCCAGCGAAAACCGGTGATCACCTCGTCAAAGATGAGGATCGTGTCGTGCTTCTTGGTGATATCTCGCAACTGCTGCAGAAACCCGTCATGGAATGGGATGGTCGCCCAGGATGCCCCGCTCGGCTCCAGGATCACCGCCGCGACGTCACCTTCGGACAGCCGCCGGTCAACGAAATCGAGGTCGTTGACAGGAGCCACGACGACCGTATCGAGCACTGCCCTCGGCACGCCCGGTGGAGGTACAGAATCGACAATGTTGCGCTCGCCAGGCACGGCGTAGTCATGCCAGCCGTGGAAGTGACCTGCGAACTTCAGAATTTTCTCTCTACCAGTAAAAGAGCGGGCAATGCGCATCGCGAGCATGGTCGCTTCGGTGCCTGACGACGTAAACTCAACCTGCTCCGCGGATGGGATCAATGCGCAGATCCGCTCGCCCCACTCGATTTCGAGCTCGTGCCCGGCACCGTAGTGCGTTCCTCTTTGCAGCTGCTCAGCAACTGCTTCAACGATGCCAGGGTGGCTATGGCCCAGAATTAGCGCGCCGTGTCCCATGGCGTAATCAATGATCTCGTTGCCGTCGATGTCCCATTTCTTTGAACCGGATGCGCGGTTGACGTACAGCGGGAAGGGCTTCATGTAGCGCACGTCGTGCGTCACGCCACGTGGAATTGCCTCCACCGCGCGCTGGTAGAACGTCTTGGATCCCGCATGCTTCTGAATGAATTCTTGTTCGACTCGCTGCGACAGTTCTGATGTCATTGGCCGTCGAGCTCCCTCCGTTTGAGCGCGTGCGCTCGTAATCGCGGCTCGATTATCGGTGAGCCGGTTCTTCTCTGTCCAGCCATCGCGGTGATATTGACTGACCGTTCACTGCCGTGGTACGTGTCGCCACATCTAATTGACCTGATTGATATGACTGACGGGAATACGCATGAAGCTCGCAACGCTGCCGAGATTGCACCTGGCCCATCTGCCGACTCCGCTCGAGGACGCATCGGTCTTCAGCGCCACGCTGAATGGTCCCCGCATCTTGATCAAACGGGACGACTGCACCGGCCTGGCGTTCGGAGGCAACAAGACGCGCAAATTGGAATATCTAATGGCCGATGCGCAGCACAATGGCGCATCAACGGTCATCACCTGCGGATCGACCGGTTCAAACCATTGCCGTCAAACGGCTGCCGCGGCGCGGGTGGCCGGTATGAAGTGCATCCTCGTCCTCAACGCTCACGAAGACCCACCACAGATGCAGGGAAACCTTCTTCTGGATCGCATGCTCGGCGCTCAGATCCATTACGTCGCCGGCGAACGTGATCGTGAGCCGGAGATGGAACGGATCGCCGAAGAGTGTCGCGACAGAGGAGAGGAACCCTACGTCATCCCAAGCGGTGGGTCGAACCCGTTGGGAGCATCCGCCTACGTCGCGACAATTTTCGAGCTCATGGGGCAATTGGACGACATGGCGGTCGAACCGTCGAGACTCTTTACGACCAGCAGCACGTCGGGCGGCACCCACGCCGGTCTCGCCATGGGTGCCGCGATCGCCGGAGCGACGTTCATCGTGCAAGGGATTGCCATTGAAGGCACCTCGGAGGATGTGCGCGACGTCGTCCACCCGTTGGCCAACGCCACGTCAGAGTTCCTCGGCAGTGACATCCGCTTGTCTCGGAACGACATCCACGTCGATGACCGATTCGTGGGCGAAGGCTATGGAATTCCAACGGATGCGTGCCTGGATGCCATGAATGCATTGGCGAGGACACAGGCGATCCTGCTCGATCCGATCTATACCGCCAAGACCATGGCGGGACTGATCGCACATATTCGGGATGGTGAAATCGGAGCGGATGAGACCATCGTTTTTCTCCACTCCGGTGGAACTCCAGCCCTGTTCACGCACGGTGAAGAACTCCTCGAGCGACTGGAAGAACGCGGAATCTAGACAGGGACGGACTCTCGGCTATCCGGATGATCCTGGGCACCATTGGTAGACTTTCGGCGTGGATACAGCACACCGAATGTACTACGTCGACGTGGCGGTCGATACTCAACTGGCCGACCGCGACCGCCTCTTCACCTACTTGCTGCCGGAGACGATGCGTTCCCGCATCACCGAGCATCAGCTTGTCTGGGTTCCGCTTCGCAAGGACCTCAAGCTGGGTGTCACCATCCGCATCCACACGGACACACCAGACATCTCACTGCGGCCTGTTCATGCGCCGGTCGAACCGGAATTCCGGCTCAGCGAACTGCAGTGGGATATCGTCGAGTGGCTCCGCCGAAATACCCTGTGCTCGCTATACGACGCCGTCGCTCCATTCTTGCCACCGGGCGTCTCACAACGCAGTGTCGAGTATCTGACGCTGAACGCCGACGTTGATCTCGACTCCATCAAGCTGACGTCGGCACAGACCCGCCTCGTCGATCTCCTGCGAGAACGCGGCGAGATCAGCGTGGAGGCAGCCAGACAGGCGCTGGGTCGTGGACTGACAACGATCATCCCAAGACTCGACGAAGCGGGTGTGATCCAACGTACGGCACGCGTGCGGACACGATCGAGCAACGCTGCTACGACTAGATTCGTCCGGTTGCTTCCCAACCAAGAGGTTGACTTACATCGCGCTCCAGCACAGCGCCGAACGCTGGAAGTCGTGCGGCGCCGTTCCGTCGTTTCCGGCAGCTCCGATCTGCCGTGGGACGATCTGGTGCACCGCAATGGCGTGACGGCTGCCGCGCTGCGGGCGTTGGAAGAGCGCAACGCTCTCGAGGTGATCGAGGTAGAACGAGCCTTTCCAGCAAACGCCGCTGAATCCGGCGCGCGACGCGTGCAGCTAACAGCCGATCAATCGAGCGTCTGGCGCGACGTCGTTCAGGCGCTGCGGGGCGGTCAACACGAGGAGTTTCTTCTTCACGGTATCACCGGCAGTGGCAAGACGGAGATCTATTTACGCGCCGCCGCCTGGGCACTCAGCCGCGGGCGCCAGGTGATCATGCTCGTGCCCGAAATCAGCCTCGCCACCCAGGTCGTCGGACGCTTCACCGAGCGCTTCCCGGGTCGCGTTGCCGTGTTGCACAGCGGGCTGAAAGATTCCGAGCGCTATCAAACCTGGCAGGCGATCGCCTCAGGACAGATCTCCATCGTCGTGGGTCCACGCTCGGCGCTCTTCGCGCCGCTCAAGGACGTCGGGTTCATCGCCATCGATGAAGAGCACGAAGACGCTTACAAGCAGGATGTGCCGCCTCGCTACCACGCACGCGCCGTTGCCCGCGAAATTGCGCGGCGGCATGGAGCCGTACTGTTGCTCGGGAGCGCTACACCGGACGTCGGCACGTATCGATCGGCACTCGACGGTGATATTCGGTTGCTGGAGCTACGCTCGCGCGTAGGCCCCATGCTTGTACAGGACGACGATTCCCGTCGCACGACGCTCGAACTGCCTGAAGTGAAGCTCATCGACATGCGCTTTGAACTCCAGCAGGGGAACACGCACATCTTCAGTCGCGAGCTTCAGGAACAGATGGCGCGAGCCGTCGCCGCCGGTGAGCAGGTCATCCTCTTCCTCAACCGGCGCGGGCAATCGACGTTCATACAGTGCCGCTCGTGCGGGCACGTTGAATCGTGTCCCTACTGCGACATCCCGCTCTGCTTCCATGGAGATCAACGCCGCATTGTTTGCCACCGCTGCGGGCATCGTCAGCCGCCACCGCGAAGCTGCCCGGAGTGCCGCAGCCATGCCATCGGCTACTACGGCACCGGAACGCAACGTGTCGAGCTCGAAACGAAGAAGTTGCTGCCCGATGCGCGTGTCATGCGTTGGGATCGAGATGTGTTGAAGCGGGGCGTTGACCACGCAACATTGATGCAGCGCGTGCTGCGTCACGACGTCGATGTGGTCGTGGGAACGCAGATGGTGGCCAAGGGCCTCGATTTCCCGTTGGTCTCCACGATTGGGGTCGTGAACGCCGATACGGTGTTGCATCTGCCCGATTTCAGAGCGGCGGAGCGCACTTTTCAGTTACTGACGCAGGTGGCTGGGCGAGCCGGACGCCGAGTACCGGGGAGTCAGGTAGTCGTTCAATCCTATTCCACCAACCACTATGCCATTCAAACAGCGTGCGCCTACGATTTCGACGGGTTCTTTGCAGAGGAATCCTCTTATCGCAAGCATCACGGTTACCCGCCATTCCGCCGGATCATCCGGCTGGTCTATCGCCATCCCAACGAGACGACCTGTCAGTCGGCTGCCGAGGAGATGGCCGATCTCCTCGCACATACGGCCTACAACATGAAGCTGTCTGACGTCGATCTGCTCGGGCCGACGCCTGCCTTCACGGCCCGCATTCGCGGGCGCTTCCAGTGGCAGATCTTGTTGCGAGGCACTGAGGCACTCGAGCTTGCGGAAGCCACGCAGTTCGACCCGGGCTGGCTGGTTGACGTCGATCCCGTCAGCCTCTTGTAGCTGGTCGGGCTCCGGAAAACGTTGCGCAACCTGAAGAAACGGCCGATTCACGATATACTTGGTCCGCTATTTGCACACGAACTTCACGCTAACTCATGGGGAATGCATCGATGGCAGCACTGAAGGTAATCACGGAGGGCGATTCTCGCCTGCGACAGAAGGCGATCAAGGTCCGTCGTGTCGACGACGAGATTCGACGCCTGATCAGCGACATGCACGACACGATGAAGGTCGAAAAGGGCGTTGGGCTGGCCGGCAATCAGGTTGGCGTGATGCGTCGCGTCATCGTTATCGGCATCCCGGAGGGTCTTGAGAATGAGGGCGATCCGGAAATGAAGCTCTCGCTCGTCAACCCGGAGATCGTGCGGTCGAACGGACATCAGGTCGGCACCGAGGCGTGCCTGAGCATTCCGGAGTGGTACGGTGACGTTCCGCGGGCCATGAACGTCACGGTCAAAGCACGAGACGAAAACGATCACGAGGTGCGTATCAAGGCTACCGGCTATCTCTCTCGAATCCTGCAACATGAGCTCGACCATCTTGATGGCATCCTGTTCCTCGATAGGGTCGAGGATCGCTCGACGCTTCGCCACATATCCGACGAAGAGCTCGAGGACCTGGAGGAACTCGCCGAGGAAGCCGAAGAAGACGCAGCCAACGAACATGAAGTGCTGGTGGGCGGCTCCGGCGACGCCTGATCCTCGAAACGATAGCGAACGAAAACGGACGGCTGATTTGCCGTCCGTTTGCTTCGCCGATTTGCGTTGATCCTGAGTCGGAGCTTTCTAGAGAGTAACGTGTCGCTGACGCACGCGACAGTTTTCGGCGTGCATGATGGCGTCGAGCTGCGCCAGGGTGTCGTCTAGCCGCTCGTTCTCGTTGAAGACGATGTAATCGAAATCGTGCACGGCGCGCAGCTCGCGTGAGGCGGTCGTGATGCGCGTCATCAGCCCCTCCAGATCGTCCGATTTTCGTCCGCGAAGTCGGTGCATCAGTTCGGCCATGGACGGGGGCAGCAGGAAGATGAAAATCGCCTCCGGCGCGAACTCTCGAATGGACGCCGCACCCTGCACGTCAACCTTCACGACCACGGTCTTGCCGGCTCGGAGCGCATTCCGAACGCGATCTTTCGGAACGCCGTAGAAGTTGCCGTAAACCTCGGCCGACTCGAGGAACTCTCCTTGCTCGCGCATCGACATGAATTCTTCGCGACGCATGAAGAAGTAGTGGACGCCATCGATTTCACCGGGCCGACGCTGGCGTGTCGTGGCGGTCACGGCGAAGACAAAATCGGGATGCTGCAGCCGCATCTGTTCGATGACGGTGTCTTTGCCGACGCCCGAGGGGCCGGAAATAACGATGAGTCGCGGTTTTGGCAACGACCGGAGCTCGTCTATGAGCTCGTCTGCCTGAGAATTCAGGCCAGCGTCGTCGGCCACGGTCACCGCCCTCCCTCGTTCGTCATTTAGATCGTCTTCGCGAATCTCTCGAGCGATAGAGCTCTCTCGCTCCCCGGTCAACAACCCGTTCCCCCTCGTTCTCCGCCCCAAAGGTACACTATCAAGCAGCTTGGCAACGACTTCGCCGCCGTTTGGGGGTCAATCGCGTGTTCGACTCGCTGACAACTGCGTCACTGACGGATGAGCTTTCGCTCAGTCTGCTCGGCGGCCACATTCAGAAGGTGCTACAGCTCAATGCCGATTCGATCGGTTTTGAAATATACGCTGAGCATCAGCGCCAATACCTCGTTGCCAGCGCGAACAGTCGAAATCCGCGTCTGTATCTCACCTCGACCCGTCTGAGCGCCGATCCCAGCAGCGTCTCCCCACTCTTGCTGTTGCTCCGCAAATACGCTCGCGGCGCCGAGATCGTGTCGATACAACAGCCGCCTCTCGAGCGGGTTGTCCGAATGAGTATAGCCAAGCGATTTTTCATGGACAAGAAGCGGGAATTGGATGACGAAGAAGAGGAAGACGATCCTGGCGAAATCGTCTACACGGATTTAGTCGTTGAGGTCATGGGTCGGCGCAGCAACATCATTCTCGTGAACGACGCTGGGCGGATCCTGGATGCGGTCAAGCGCGTGACTCCCGAGATGAGTCGCGTCCGGCCGATCCTGCCGGGCCGCCAGTATGAGGCACCGCCCCCTCAGCGCAAGCAGGATCCGCGGAATATACAACCCTCGCACGTCGAACGGATGCTTGGCGACGTTGCGTCCGGCTCCGAACTCGCATCGTCGCTCGTCAGCACGCTGGCCGGGTTCAGCCCACAGATGGGCCGTGAAGTGGCGTACCGTGCGACTGGATACGTATCTTCCGTCCTGGACGGACCAATGTCGAGGGAACAAGCAGAGGCTATCTCGAACGCGGTCAATGCGATCCTGGAGCCGCTGCAGACCGCTAAGTGGTCTCCAGTCGTCTATCGAGACGAGGACGGCGACGTCGTTGCGTATGCGCCAATACCGTTCGGCTATCTCGGAACCAGGTTACAAGAAGAGCCCGTCGACTCGATCTCGGCGGCCATCGAACAATCGATCGACTTAAGCGCGGAACCGGCAGCACTGCGTTATGGCCAGCGTCGATCTCGCCTCATCGCCGAGATCGACGAGGCCGTCAAGCGCGCAGCCTCGCGACTGTATTCCATCGAGGAAGAGGAAGCACGCGCGCGGGACGTGGAGCGCTGGCGGGAGATCGGAGAGATGATCTACGCGCACATTTACGAGGTCTCTCCGGGGCAGGACTGGCTCGTCATCGATGGCCAGGAGATCGAGCTTGATCCGGCACTCTCGGCAAGCGAGAACGCGCAAGCCTATTTCGAGCGCTATCGCAAGGCGCAGTCGGCTACCCGGAATCTCCCAGAGATCGAGGCGGATGCACGCGCCACGCTGGACTATTTGGAGCAACTGCGCACGATGGCCGAGCTCGCCGAAGGGATCGATCAGATCGAGGCTGTCCGCGCGGAGTGGCAGGAATGGCGGCGACCGACCGACGGTCAGCCAGGGAAGAAAGGTCCCCGCAAGCCCAAACGGAAGCAACCACAGGCTTTTCGCACAACGCGAGGCGACACCGTCTACGTTGGGCACAGCGGCTCGGAAAATGAGACGGTCACCTTCGAAATCGGCGGACCGGAGGATGTGTGGCTACACGCTCGGGGGGTCCCGGGCGGGCACGTGCTGGTGCGCTGGGCAGATGGTGAAGAGGATGACGTACTGGAAAAGGCAGCCTCAGTCGCCGCGTGGTACAGCTCTGGCCGAGCCTCAACGTCAGTCGAGGTCGACGCAACCCAACGCCGCTACGTGCGCAAAATCAAAGGCGCCGGACCTGGTATGGTCACCTACCGCAACGAGCGCACACTCAACGTTCGTCCACAGAGCCCTGCCGATCTCGGCTGGGGGTAGCCTTCGCGAAACCCGCGTGCGAACCGCTTGATCGCGGTTCGCACAATTTGTTACGTCCCTATGCGAATCTGGTTAGCAAAATCCCAAGCTCGTACAGAACGTACATCGGGGCCGCTACCATGAACATGTTGAAGGGGTCGGGGGTCGGGGTGATGATCGCTGCGGCGATCATGATGATGATGATCGCGTACTTGCGCATCGAGCTGAGCAGCCGGGTCGTAACGACATGGATCTTGGCCAGGATATACATGACGAGCGGCAACTCGAAGACGATGCCGACCCAGAGGATGAGGGTCATGTAGAACGAAATGACCTCGTTGGCCCGGAATTCCGATGTGAACACGTCACCACCGAAACCGTGGAGGAATCTCAAGGCGCGCGGGATAACGATGAAGAATGCAAAGAGAACACCGAGAATGAACATTATGGTGACGAACGGGATCGCGCGGAAAACGTACTGCCGTTCACGCCGCGTCAATCCAGGCGCAAGAAAGCTGACGATCTGATAGATGATCACCGGCATCGAGAGGCCGATCCCCACGTAGAGAGCCACCTTCATGAAGACGGTGAAGCTCTCGGTTGGGGAAATGGCGACCAACGAACCGAGGTGGGACATATTGACCATCACGCGAAGCAGTGGCTTCGCGGCGATGAGCCCGATAATGAACCCGATGACGACCGATCCAGCTGCGTACATCAGACGTGTACGCAGCTCTTCCAGGTGCTCCTGGAGAGTCATCTCCTCGAAGGTTTCCGGCTCCGGATCAACGGGGGCAGGATTGTTTGAACCTCGTACGCGATCCAGAATGCTTACCATGATTTTTGCTCTGCCTGACCATTCGCGACGTCATGCCCGATTGACGTCAATATACCTGGCCGCTTCGACGTGCCTCTCCTCGCTGGATCAACCAACGAGGATCGCCAAATCGACGACGAACCCAGATTGACTACTTGGCGTCCGCATGCTCCTGAATGAACTCAAGCGCATCTCCGACGGTGACGATGCTTTCCGCCTGCTCGTCAGAGATTTCGACGCTGAACTCTTCTTCAAGCTGCATGATCAACTCTACCAAGTCGAGCGAATCCGCGTTCAGATCCTGAACGAACTCGGCGTCGGGGGTTACTTTCTCCGGGTCGACACCCAGCTGCTCGGAAACCACGTTCTGAACTCGTTCGAATACCGACGAGGACACCCTGACCACCTCCTACTAACTTGCGTGAGAATTGCTTCCCCAATGCACGCGAATTATGCATGCGGACTGTGAACCCGACAACCGCGACATTCGCGGTCCATACGAGTAAACCAAACCGGGTATCTACGGAACACCCAAAAGGAGTGTCATCCGGACCCTCAGCGCGAGGCTTTCATACCTTCGGCGATCGTCCCGAGTACACCGTTGACAAACCGGCTCGAGTTCTCCCCACCAAACCGCTTCGCTATCTCGACAGCCTCGTTGATGGCTGCCTTCAACGGCACGTCCGACTCACTGATGAGCTCATAGATCGCGATTCGCAGAATGTTTCGATCGACGGCCGGAAGCTGATCGACGGGAAATGCCGACGCCGCTGCCCCAATCTCACGGTCAATGCGCTCGCGGCTCTCGACGAACCCGGTCACTAAACGTTCCACGTAACGCCGCACGGGCTGCGGCACGTTGACGTCCGCCAGATAGCGTGAGAGCACGTCGTCAACTCCGTGACCGGCAATGTCCGCTTCATAGAGAACCTGCAAAGCCATCGTGCGTGCTTGATGTCGTGTCGTGGCAACTGCCATGAAAACCTCGTCAATTTCACGAACCGTAGTGGCTCGCCGTCTCCGCATTCAACGTCCCCACGTGCGGGTGCGAGCGATCAAGATGGCCCGAAATCCGGGCATCAACAATTGTACCGTGCGGGTCTGACCGGCGTTGCAACTCGCCGCGCCGATTCGCGTTTGGATGAACGAGTGCTACGCTCTAACTGGCAAGCTCGTGTTCCACTAAGCGCGCCGCGGCGGCCTCACGAGTTCGGTTGATGTACTCACCGATGAAACCCGTATGAACCTGACCGCTGGCAAACGCGCGATCTCGCACAATCCCCTTATAGAAATCTACGGTCGTATCGACGCCAGAGATCACTGTCTCGCTCAAGGCGCGGTGCAGCCGGTTCAAGGCTTCGTCCCGGTCGCTTCCCCATACGATCAGTTTCGCAAGCAGCGAGTCATAATGAGACGGCACGACGTAGCCCGTGTAGAGATGAGAATCGATCCGCACGCCCGGGCCGCCCGGCAATACCAGATCCTCAATCTGCCCACAGCTCGGTGCAAAATCGGCCGCCACGTTCTCGGCGTTGATGCGCGCCTCGATAGCATGCCCGAGTGGCTTGACATCCTTCTGGCTGAACCCGAGTTGTTCACCCGCTGCCACGCGAATCTGCCACTTGATCAGGTCGATACCGGTCACGGCCTCGGTGACCGGATGCTCAACCTGAATGCGGGCGTTGACTTCTGTGAAGTAGAAATGCTCTTCTCGATCGACGAGGTACTCGAACGTTCCAGCTCCGGTGTATTCCAAAGCCTTGGCCGCTTTTACCGCTGACTTGCTCAGTCCGTCACGCAAGCGGCTCGAGATGTTCGGCGCGGGTGACTCCTCGATCAGCTTCTGATAGCGCCGCTGCAACGAGCAGTCGCGCTCCCCAAGAGAGACAACGTGTCCATGATTGTCGGCGATGATCTGCACCTCGATATGCCGTGGATGCTCAAGGTACTTCTCAACGTAGACCGTGCCATTGCCGAACGCAGCCTGGGCCTCGCTCTGAGCAAGCGGAAACGCCTGTACGAGGTCACGCTCGTCCCACGCGACTCGCATACCTCGACCGCCACCCCCAGCCACAGCCTTGACCAGTGCTGGGTAGCCGATTTCCTTGCCAATCACACGTGCCGTTTCCACGTCGTGAACTGGATCTTCCGATCCGGGAATGATCTGAATTTTGGCGCGCTTCATGATCTGGCGCGCCACCGACTTGTTCCCCGACTGCGAGAGAACCTCGGGCTTCGGGCCGATGAAGACCAGATTGCACTCTTCGCAGATTTCAGCCAGGGACGGGTTTTCGGCGAGAAACCCATAACCTGGGTGGAGCGCATCACAGCCGGTCACAACCGCGGCGCTGATGATCGCGGGGATGTTGTTGTAACTGCGCGACGCGGGGCCGGGACCAATGCAGACCGCCTCGTCCGACATTCGCACCGGCAAAGAGTCGCGATCGACGTCGGAATACGCGACGACCGAACTGATGCCGAGCTCATGACAGGCTCGTACGATACGCAACGCAATTTCGCCTCGATTGGCGATCAGAATCTTCCGGAACACGCCTCTTGCCTCACTACGATGCCATGGACATGCCGCCGTCGACGGTCAATACGGCTCCGGTGATGTATCTCGCGCTCGCAGAAGATAGGAATGCGACGGCGGCGGCGACATCGTCCGGCGTTCCGAAATAGCCGACTGGAATTTGCTCCAGCATGCGTGGTTTCAAGTTTTCAGGGATCGCGTCCGTCAACCGAGTTTCGATAAATCCGGGAGCTACGGCATTGACGGTGATGCCGCGCGAGCCAACCTCACGCGCCAGCGACTTTGTCAGACCCACGATGCCCGCTTTCGCGGCGGCGTAGTTCGCCTGTCCCGCGTTGCCGACCAGGCCGACAACCGAAGTCAAATTCACAATGCGTCCATAGCGCTGGCGCATCATGGGTCGAACGGCTGCTTTCGAGCAGAGATAGGCACTCTTCAGGTTGGTGGTGAGGACCGCATCCCAGTCGTCGTCTTTCATTCGCATGATCAGCGTGTCGCGCGTGATGCCCGCGTTGTTGACCAGTACGTCGAGCCGACCAAACGTATTGATGGTCTGCTCGATCATGGCGCCGACCTGATCGCTGTCGGTCACGTCCGCGCGGATCGCGACGGCGGTGCCTCCGCTGGCTTCGATTTCAGCGACGACGACCATTGCTTCCGACTCATCGCCTCGATAGTTGACAACGACCTGGAAGCCATCGGCCGCGAGCTTGAGCGCGGTCGCCTTCCCGATTCCGCGAACGGCGCCGGTCACGATGGCCGACCGTTTCACCTCTTCTTCAGTCACAATACCCATCCCCTATCCCGTTCATCGAACGCGTCCTTGGTCACCGTGTGGAAACCAAGGCATCAACGAGGACGCACGATAGCGCTCGCCCAGAGCAGCGTCCGATCAATGATGATACGTGTGGAAATCAGGTTCGTAGCAGCGCCTCGGCCTGGTCTGTGGTCGCTCCGGGCGCGATCCGCGCGATAAGACCGCTCAGAACCTTGCCGGGGCCAATCTCGACGAATCGTTCGACGCCCTCGGCAGTCGCCCGCTGAACGACGTCCACCCAGCGCACCGATGCGGTGATTTGTGCCGCCAGCTCAGCTCGCAGGTCGTCTGGCTCGGTGAGCAGCCGCGCGTCGACGTTGGCAATCAGTGGAACGGACGGGCGATTGAACCGAGTGTCGTCGATCATCGGCTTCAATTCGTCGATCACCGGACGCATCAGTGACGAATGAAAGGCGCCGTTGACCGGCAGCGGCAGAACTCGTCGTGCACCGGCTGCCTTGGCAAGCTCGGCAGCGCGCTCCAGCGTATCTGCCCGCCCGCTCAATGTGGTCTGCCCTGGCGCGTTGATATTGGCGATTTCGGCGCCGGACGCTGCCGCGATTTCGGCCACTACCGAGTCGTCCAGACCCAGGACGGCGATCATGCCGCCAAGTCCGTGCTCTTCCATCAACTCGCCGCGACGTCGCACCAGACGGGCGGCATCGGCCAGATCGAGTGCTCCAGATGCCACCAGAGCCGTGTACTCGCCCAGACTATGTCCAGCAACAACCGCGGGATCGGGAAGTCGGCCGCCGCGCTGCAACACGTCGAAATAGGCGATGCTTGTGGCCAGCAGTGCGGGCTGCTGGTTGCGCGTCGCAACCAAATCCTCATCTGGACCACTGAAAATGATGTCCGAGAGTGCGAAGCCGAGCGCCTCATCAACTCGATCGAAAACAGCTTTGGCATTGCTGTCGGATTGAGCCAGGTCGCATCCCATGCCGACGCGTTGCGACCCCTGTCCCGGGAAAACCCAGGCCGCTTTTTGAGAGGTGGTTCCGGTCATTTGGCCGGCACTCCAGTCGCCCCCCAACGCACGACGTTGGCGGCCCAGGAAAGCCCCGCACCGAAGGCCACCAATACGACATTCATTCCGGGCCGCAGCGCTCCGGTCTCGGCCGCCTCCGTGATGCACATCGGCACCGACGCGGCGGACGTGTTGCCGTAGCGTTCGATGTTCACCCACACCTTGTCACGCGGAAGCTCGAGCCGTCGCGCGGACGCATCGATGATGCGCAAATTGGCCTGATGCGGAATAAAAAGGTCGATGTCGGAGAGGGAGAGACCCGCCTTCTCAATGGCTTCAACGGCGGCTTCACCCATGACGCGAACAGCGAATTTGAAGACCTCGCTACCATTCATCTTCATGTGCGGCGCTGGTACAGTCGATTCGTTGCCATTCGGGACGAAGGAGGGCGCAACTCCGTTGACGTAGAGGTGGCCGGCGCCACGGCCATCGGATCCCAGGACCGTCGACAATACGCCCTCTTCGGCTTCGCTGGCTTGCAGCACAACCGCTCCCGCACCATCACCGAACAGGATACACGTGCCTCGGTCGGTGAAGTCGATGTAGCGGGTCAGGGCATCGGCTCCCACGACCAGAACGGTTTTGAAGACCCCGGAGCGCACGAACTGCGCGCCAACGCTCAATGCGTAGACAAATCCGGAGCAGGCTGCATCGAGATCGAACGCACCGGCACGCGTTGCTCCGAGCTCGGCCTGGAGCACCGACGCGGAAGCAGGCATAAGCTGATCGGGGGAATCAGTCGCGAGTACGATCAAATCGATTGAGGTCGGATCGACTCCAGCGACGTCAAGCGCCTGTCGCGACGCAGCGGCCGCCATATTGACGGTCGTGTCACTCTTCGTTGCCAGCCGGCGTTCGCGGATGCCGGTTCGCGCGACGATCCAGTCGTCGGAGGTATCCACCATGCGCTCGAGGTCGGAGTTCGTCAGTACGCGCTCAGGGACGTACATCCCCCACCCGGTGATTGCCGCGTTCAACACCGCTTTTGGCTGTCCCTTTCTCGTGGCGCGTCAGCCGTTCGCTCTTGCATCCAGCCAAGAAACGACCGCCGTCGATCGACGTGAAGCACGCGACCGGCGCCCAAATGATCTACCGAGACTCTACTGACTCTCGGTGCGTCGCGGCTTGGCTACCTCGATGACCTGTCGACCCTTGTAGGTTCCGCAATTCGGGCAGACGTGATGCGTCTTTTTTTTCTGCCCACACGACGGACACCGCATCAGCTGCGGCAGCTTGAGATAGTGATGACGGCGCCGATTTCCCTGACGTCCACGGCTTGGACGCTGCTTTGGCAACGCGCCCATAATCGATCCTCCTTAATCAATCGTCAACAATAAACCGCCGACACGTTGCCGGCCTAACACCTGTCCAGCAGGCTATGACTCGTTTTCGAGAAGGTCGCGCAGAACGGACAGTCGCTCGTCCCCCGCATCTTCGTCATCCTGGTTCTCGAGCTGCTCGATGCCTGGACAATCGTCACCACACACTGCCTGCATAGGCAAAGATATGATCGCGATCTGCCGCAACAGCTCGTCAAGGTCAAGCTCGTGATTGTTGTCAATCACGAAGATGTCTTCGTGCTCCGGCACAAACAGCGGAACACCGGTGCGAACGTCGACACTCGGCCGGAACTCGGCCTCGAACTCACCAGCGAACTCATGCGTGAACATTTCGAGACAACGCACGCACTCGAGCTCGATCTTGCCCGACATCTCTCCGTCCGCAAGTATGCCTTCGATCACTCGCGTGAGTCGCACTTGCGCAGCTACGTCGGTCGCGACGGACAATTCGTCGAGCGCGAGACGATCGAGATGAACGTCCGCGATGCGAGTCGCACCTACCGGCTCTTTCAATAGCTGGGCGACGTTCACAATCGTGTCGTTGGTCAACGTCTTTATGTGAAGTGACATCTCGCCCCCAGCAGCGCGCGTGTTCCTCCCGAACAGACGCACAAACTAGAAAAGTATATGTTTTTGGCAGAGGTCGGGTCAAGCAGAGGATCTTCCAGCCGCCGTGCACCTTGTCGGCCGAGAATGCGCCTAACACGAAATCGGACGAGCAGGATCGTGGCCATGAGTGGATCCGCCCGTTGGCTCGCGATCACCATGCTGTTAGCATGGGATTACGACAGCCTGTGTCTGAACATATATCGGTTGACGGAGCGCAAATGGAACTGAATCTCGAACTACTCAAGCGAATCGCTGAAGCTCCCGGAATTCCTGGGCGCGAGGATGCCGTTCGCGCCATCGTCGTCGAGGAAATGACGCCCCTCGTTGACCAGATCAGCGTTGACGCGCTCGGCAACGTCATCGGCAGGCGCGGAAGCGGCTCGCCGCGCGTGATGCTTGCCGCGCATATGGATGAAATTGGATTCGTCGTCCGGACCGTCGACCAATACGGCGCGATCCGTCTGCAACCGCTCGGAGGATTCGACGCGCGCAATCTCATCGCCCAACGCGTCTTGATTCACGCTCGCGATGGTGTGCTTCGCGGCGCGCTCCACGCCAAACGCCCCCCACACGGAGCCGCTAACCCCAACGACGTAAAACCCGATCAGGTCACAGATTTGTTCGTCGATGTCGGACTGACTCCGGAGGAAGTGAAACAGGCGGTTGAAATCGGCGACATGGTGACGCTGGACCGCACACTCGAACGTGTTGGGCATACGGTGATGAGCAAGTCACTTGACGACCGAATCTCCGTCTTCATCATGATCGAGCTATTGCGTCATCTGGGCGAGCATCAATGCGAGGTCGTGGCGGTTGCCACGGTGCAAGAAGAGGTTGGCCTGCGCGGAGCGGGCACGGCGGCCTTCGGCGTGAAGCCGGACATCGGAATCGCCATCGACATCGCGCCCGGCGGAATGCTCGGTGTGGACGAGTCCGAACAGATTACCCGCCTCGGTGGAGGACCGTCGATCAAGATCTTAGACCAGTCGGTCATCAGCGACTTCAGGCTCCATCGCGCGTTTCGTGATGTGGCGGAGCGCCACGGGATCACCCACCAGCGGGAGATCATGCCGTTTGGCGGGACAGACGCCGGTGCGATCCAGCGATCAGGCGCCGGTGTACGCGCTATCACGATCTCGATCCCAACACGCTACGCGCACACCGTGAACGAGATGGCCAACGTCTCGGATATTTCGGATACGATCGACTTATTGGCGCATTCCTTAAGAGAAGCTCACGACCTCGATCTCGGGCTTGAACGGTGACGTGAGACGCACTCCCACCTGCCCCGAGCAATCGGTTCGACGGCGAATGGGGCGCGGCTCACAACGTCCGGTCGATCTTCAGATTTCGCGATACTGGTACGATTCACGCATGATGTGTGACGCGGTCATGGAGTAGGCTGGTGACCAAAATCCTGCTCGTCGAGGACGAGACGTCGCTGCAGGCAACGATCGCGTACAACTTGAAAAAGGCTGGATACGAGATCGCGACCGCTTCCGACGGGGAATCGGCTCTGGAACTCGCCAAAGAACAGCAACCGGACCTCGTCCTGCTCGACGTGATGCTCCCGACGATCGACGGCTTCGATGTCTGCCGCAATATCCGCCGCTCGAGCGGTGTCCCGATCATCATCTTGACGGCACGCAGTGACGAGATCGATCGCGTCGTTGGGCTGGAGATCGGCGCCGACGACTACCTCACCAAACCCTTCTCCATGCGTGAACTGCTGGCGCGCGTCAAAGCCATTCTGCGCAGGCGAGATCTCTTGCATCAGGACCTCGTCAAAGAACGAGGCTCGACGGCCAACACGCTCAGTGTTGGCCAGCTCAGCATCGATCTGGATGCTTATCGGGTGGCGCTCGGCGAACGCGAGATCGTGCTCAAGCCCAAGGAGCTCGAGCTGCTGGTTCACCTGGTGCGTCATCGCGGGGCCGTCTGTCCGACCCGCCAGCTACTGGGTGAGGTATGGGGTTACGACTATTATGGAGACAGCCGCACATTGGCGGTTCACATCCATGGACTGCGTGAGAAGCTGGAAGCGGAGCCGGGAGGCTCACGCTTGATTGAGACGGTGCGTGGTGTTGGTTATCGCTTCTCGGGCTAATCACTAGCATGGGCCTGCGAGTCACGAATGGCCTGGCGCTCGGCTTCATCGCCATCGTGACGGCTATTTTTCTCCTCCTCGGACTTCTACTTACCGGGTATGTTCACGGACGGAACGATCGAAGTGCGCTCAACCGACTGCGTCAGGAAGCCGCTCTGGCCGCATCGATGGCGAGCGCTCCGGTCGGATCATCCTCAAGCAGTGCCGCCGCACAAATTGCCCAGGATATCAGCAACGCGATCGATGAGCGGGTAACGATCTTTTCGACCGATGGCACTCCGCTCGCCGACAGCTCAACTGATCCCAGCACGATCGCCAACCAAGCGCAGTCGTCCGAATTCACGAGCGCGATGAATGGGACGACGAACCAGGCGCAGCGCGACGATCCAGTCTCAGGTCGTGCGACCTGGTACGTCGCATCACCGATTCGAAGTGGCACGAGTATTGTTGGCGTGGTGCGCCTGTCGGTCCCCAAGACCGATCTTGGTGCCGGATATTCAGGTGAAGCCGGCACGCTCATATTGCTGTTGCTCGGCGCGGCCGGAATCACGCTCCTCTCGATCTGGGTCTTCACGCGTGTGGCCGTCAGACCAATGACCAAGATCGTCGCCGCCACGCAGCAGTTTTCCAGCGGTGATCTCTCCGCCAGAGCGGCAGTCGACGCCAGCGGAGATTTCGCGTCCGTGGCCGTTGCCTTCAACGAGATGGCCGATGAGCTGCAATCGACCTTTGACACGATCGAGTTGGAGCGTCGACGACTCGATTCGGTGGTCGAACACCTGGGCGACGGCATCTTGATCGTGGACGACGAAGACAAAGTCGCGCTGATGAACCTGGCCGCGGAGAAGCTCGTCGGGGTGCATCGAAGCTGGGCCATCGGGCGCACTTACGCCCAGGTGTTGCGCGATTACGAGCTGGCCGCGGTCGTACGTGACGGCCGAACCAGCGGGCAGATAAGTGGGGCTCCCGCGACCCATTTCATCGAGATGGGCCGACCAAGACGTGCGGTGCAGGCATTCTCCTATCCCATTCCATCCGACAGCACACCACTCGTGCTCGTCGTGCTGCGCGACATCACCGAATTCAAACGGACCGAAGCGGTGCGACGCGATTTCGTCGCCAACGTCTCGCATGATCTGCGTACACCCATCGCATCGATGAAGGCGTTGGTTGAAACGCTGCTCGACGGTGCCCTCGAAGATGAATCAGTCGCGCGAGTGTTTCTCTCACGCATGCAGATCGAAGTCGACGATTTGGCGCGACTGGTCGAGGAACTGTTGCAGCTGTCGCGCGCCGAAGCGGGCCAGATCGAATTGCATGTCGGGGCGGGAAATATCGAAGCGGTGACTCGCCGCGTGTCCGATCGCATGCAGGCACAGGCAAAGCTGAAGCAGATCAACATCGTCCTGCAATCCGAGCCGGAATTGCCGTGGGCGGTCTTCGACTCCGACCGCGTCGAGCAGGTACTGGTCAACCTGGTGCACAACGCCATTAAATTTACGCCGGTCGGAGGCACGATTCGGGTACGCTGCCGCACCGAAGCCGACGAGGTCATCGTCTCCGTTGAAGACAGCGGGCCAGGACTCGCACGGGAAGACCTGGATCGCGTCTTCGAACGGTTTTACAAGGCAGACCGCTCGCGTTCGGCGGCTGGAAGCGGACTGGGACTGGCCATCGCCAAACACTTGATTCAGCTTCACGGGGGGCGCATCTGGGCCGAAAGCGACTACGGCAGCGGTGCAACCTTCTCCTTTGCACTTCCACGGGCGGGCGACGATGAGGCAAATCGGGATGAGCCCGTCGAGTTTCCAAGCACCACCGAGACCTCGCGCACCTGACCTTATCGCCACACTCTGAGAATTCAACGTCTCCTTAACGTGAAGAGATGTCCGGGCGGGTACGCTCAGTGTGTCGCATGCAGCCGCGACAACACCGCACACCTCGAATAAATGCTCCTCCTCATGTCGGCAGTGAACGTGGCCCCGCACCTTCACTGCCGATTTTCAATTCTCGATGAGTCATTTCAGTACGCATACGGCTGACACTTCTGGGTCTGACTTGGCAATCTCGTCGCGGTGCGTCACCCTCGTTTCCGCTTCGGGTAGCGGAATTACCGACATCATTAACTGCCGTTAATCAGATCTGCCTCGAACGATAATGTTCAATCGCTAGGCTTCTCCTGAGCACGCGACCAGCCGTACCGTGGGTGTTCATGGGGAAACGCTGAATGATCAACGAGCGCGAAACCGAACAGGCACAGCCGACCCAAACCGTTGCCGAGCAACCGGGGAAGATCGATCGCATCCTGCTCATTGAAGATGATGAAACGCTCGTCGAAACCATTCGCTATTCGCTGCAGAAGCGTGGCTTTCACGTAACGGCAGTGCATGACGGGAGCTCCGGGCTCAAGGCGGCCAGAGCGCTTCGCCCAGACATCATCCTCCTTGACCTGATGCTCCCGGAAATTGACGGACGCGACGTCTGTCGTCACCTCCGCGCCTGGACCGCTGCCCCCATTCTGATTCTCACGGCGCTCGACCGCGAGGAAGACGTCGTCGCGGGCCTCGAGGCTGGTGCGGACGATTACCTTACGAAGCCATTCGGAATGGCAGAGCTCATCGCGCGCGTGCGCGCAATTCTCCGACGCGTCAGAAGCGACTCGGAGGACCTGGACGCACTGGTTGCCGGTGAGTTGCTGATGCTCCTCAACGAGCATCGAGCGACCTTCTCCGGGCGCGAACTGCGGCTTCCTCCCAAGGAGTTTAAGCTGTTGACGACACTCGCAAAAAATGCCGGGAAGGTCTTCACGCGTGACCAGCTTCTGGACGAAGTCTGGGGACAGGATGTGGTGGTTGATCCACGGAACGTGGACGTTCACGTCCGATGGCTGCGCGCGCAGCTTGAGGGGGAGCCGGATGGGTCGTGGATGATCCAAACGGTTCATGGTGTCGGATATCGTTTCGCCGGTGAGCTTGGGCCGATGGTCCAGTCGCCGATTCTCGAAAGGGGAGACAATTGATGGAGGAGTCGAGTCGGACTCACTTGTATCGAGAAGCCCTGACCGGTCGGATGAGCCGACGGCAAGTTTTGCGTCGAGCCGCCGTGCTCGGCTTATCGGCTCCGGCGATCGCGGCACTGCTCGCGGCCTGCGGAAGCGGCAGCAAGTCAACGCCAACCACGTCAAGCGCCGGTGCTTCGACCAGCACGTCGTCCGCCACAACGGCAACAACTGCCTCGACCACCGCTGCGAGTCCATCATCGGGCGCAACCGCGACGATGGCAGAGACCTCAACGGCTACGACAGCGGCGGCCACGGCCACAACACCATCGGCGTCGGCAAGCACCTGGATGCCGCGTGACGTCACCGCCAAGCTGACTGGATCAGGATCGAGCTTCGTCGATCCCGCCATGCAGCTCTGGGTTCAGAAATACAAGGATCTCGCGCCGAACGTATCGATCAACTATCAGTCGGTCGGTTCCGGCCAAGGCAAGAAAGACTTCATCGGCGGGGTCACGGACTTTGGAGGAACAGACGCCTTCATGACGGATGACGAGCTCAAACAGGCGCCTGGCTCGCTCCATATTCCGGTCGTTCTCGGTCCAGAAGCGGTAACCTTCAACCTCCAAGGCATTGACAAGCTCCAATTGTCGGGCCCCACGATCGCTGATATCTACCTTGGCAAGGTCACAAAGTGGAACGATCCCGAAATTGCCGCCGACAACCCGGGAGTAACGCTCCCAGACACGGCGATCACTGTCGTTCACCGTTCTGACGGTTCCGGCACCACGGCCATCTTCACCAACTACCTGAGCAAGGTGAGCGACGAGTGGAGTAACAAGGTTGGTTTCAGCACCGCGGTGCAGTGGCCGGTCGGTATTGGCGGTCCGCAGAACCCAGGAGTTGCGGCTGCCGTGCAACAGACACCAGGGGCGATCGGATACGTCGAATTGGCCTACGCGATTCAGAACAACCTACCAGCCGCAGCAGTGAAGAATGCGGCCGGGAAATGGGTCGTGCCATCGTTGGACGGCGCGTCGGCGGATGCTGCCGGCTTCGTCAACAATCTGCCCGACGATTTGCGACTGTTTATCACGAACGCACCGGAGGGCGACGCCACATACCCGATCACAGGTTTCTCGTGGGTCTTGCTCCGTCCGTCGTATGACGACGCGGACAAGGCCAAAGCGCTGACCGACTTCTGCTACTACTGTATTACCCAGGGGCAGCAGGTGTCTGCGACGCTCCAGTACGCTCCGCTGCCGGATCAGGTGCTTCCCATCGAGACCAAAAAGCTCGAGTCGGTCCAGTCGGGCGGCCAGGACGTCTTCACGGCGCCGGCCTCCTAGGCGAGATTCGAATCGATCGCTTTCAATAGCGCAACGACGCAAACGTGGCAAGGGAGACAACGGTGTCACCCTTGCCACTCGCACAACTAGAAGGCAATGCTATCCTCACCCCAGAAGCATCGAACTGAAGGTACGAACAAAAATGGAACTCAACGACAGAACGGGCGGATCCTCGGAATGAGAGCAGAAGGCCAGACGATTCCATTCAAAGACCGCTTATCGCGGCAGCTTCAGCATGGCGATATTCTCTTCTGGATTCTTTCGCTCATGTTCGCCATTGTTGTGGTAGCGCTGCTTTTCGCGGTGATTGCAGTCACCTGGAACGGCTCCGGAGCCGCAAGACATGCGTTCGGATTGCGTTTCCTCACGTCAAGCGTCTGGAATCCGGTAACTGACCAATACGGTGCGGCGCCTGCTATCTACGGAACGATCGTTTCTTCGATGCTTGCACTCCTTTTTGCGGCGCCACTTGGCGTCATGATCGCAATCTTCCTCAATACCCTTTGTCCGGGTCGTTTGCGCATGCCAATTGGCATGATGGTCGAACTCTTGGCCGCCATTCCCAGCGTGGTCTACGGCATGTGGGGAATCTTCGTTTTCATTCCGTTTTTTCGAGACCATATAGCGTCGCCCGTATCAAAGTCAGTCGGCACCGCAATCCCAATTTTTGCTGGGCCGGTCACCGTGGGACGCGGTATGTTCGTGGCCGGCGTGATTCTCGCCATCATGATCTTGCCAACCATCGCGGCGATTTCCCGCGACGTGCTCGCCGTCGTTCCCACCAGTCAACGTGAGGCAGTCGCGGCCCTGGGCGCGACTCGCTGGGAAGTCATTCGGCACGCCGATCTCCCCTATGCGCGAGCGGGCATTGTCGGTGGCATGATGCTCGGGCTGGGCCGCGCGCTCGGCGAGACGATGGCCGCGACCATGGTGATCGGCAACACTCCACAGATCGATAAATCGCTCTTCCAGCCAGCAACTACCGCGGCGTCATTGATAGCCAGTCAGTTGCCGAACGCCAATTCGTCGATGCAGTCGAGCGCCCTTATCTTGCTTGCGCTTGTCCTGTTCCTTATTACACTGGTTGCAAATTCGATCGCCCGATTACTGGTCTGGCGGGTGTCTCGCACCGGACAGGGAGCCTGATCATGGCGCAACCATCGACGAGCCTCAGCATGAAGTCACGCCGCCGTTACCGGCGACGCATCATCGTCAACCAGCTAATGCTCATACTCACGATCTTGGCGACCGCGGCAGCCCTCATTCCATTGATATTGATCATCCTGTATGTCGTTCAGCAGGGAGTCGGCTCGATCTCTGTTGACTTCCTCACGAAGACGTTTCGTCCGATAACGTTTGGAACGAAATCTTCCGGCGGCGGAGTACTGCACGCGATCGTCGGGTCCGGGCTCATCGTCGCTCTAGCGGTAGCGATGGCGGCACCTATCGGGATCATGGCTGGTGTTTTCCTTGCAGAGTACCCGAACAACAGCGCTTCAACGGCGATTCGATTCTGCGTAGACGTGTTGACGGCAATGCCCTCGATCGTTGTTGGCGTGACTGCCTACGTGTTAATTGTGCAGCGTACCAAGCAGTTTTCGGGCTTCGCGGGGAGCGTCGCTCTGGTTGTTCTGATGGTCCCAATCATCACGCGGACGACTGAGGAAATCTTGCGACTGGTGCCGAGCGCGACTCGCGAGGCGGCTGTCGCGCTCGGAGCGCCCAAATGGAAGATGACGCTTACGGTGGTTTTGCCGATGGCGATGAGTGGTATCGCCACCGGCGTGCTCCTCGCCTTCGCACGAGCCGCGGGTGAGACTGCCCCGCTCCTCGTGACAATTCTTGGCAACAACAACTTGACGTATGATGTGTTTGGCCCCATGCAAGCGCTCCCACTTTTGGCGTATCGATACACCGGTCAGCCGTATAAGGTGCTCAACCAACAGGCGTGGGGGGCGGCATTCTTGCTGGTCGTCTTCGTGCTCGGAATCAACATCTTGGTTCGCGTCTTCACGCGAACGCGCAGTCCGCGATAAAGGAGTTTCATGGCGGTTGAAGTCGCAGCCAATCCGAATATCAACTTGCCGCCGGCCAAAGACGCGCATCTGGTCATCGACGGGTTGACCATGTATTACGGCACGCGCATGGCCGTGGCTCGAACCGATCTCGCCATTCCGCGGAATCGCGTCACGGCGATCATCGGACCGTCCGGTTGCGGCAAGTCCACGCTGTTGCGATCGTTGAACCGCATGCACGAGATGGTTCCTGGCGGGCGTGTGGAGGGCAACGTCTATCTGGAAGGCACCGACATCTATGGCTCCAACATCAGCCCAATGATGGTGCGCCGTCGCATCGGCATGGTCTTTCAGCAGCCAAATCCGCTACGTTCACGCACAATCGCGCAAAATGTGACGATCGGACTAGAATTGGAAGGTGCCAGTCGACGCGAGCGCGAAGTCGCTTTGGAGCGCGCGCTGCGTCGCGCGGCGCTGTGGGACGAGGTGTCGACTCGGCTGAATCAGCCCGGCGTCGCACTCTCTGGCGGTCAGCAGCAACGACTGTGCCTTGCGCGCACGTTAGCGGTCGAACCAGAAGTCGTGCTGATGGACGAACCGGCCAGCGCGCTCGATCCAATCGCCACACTGCGCATCGAGGAGCTCATCCGCGAGCTCGTGGACGACTTCACCATCGTGATCGTCACGCACAATATGCAACAAGCCGCGCGCGTATCGGACTTCACGATATTTATGAGCCTCAACGAGCAAGAGTCAGGGTGGGTCGTCGAAGCGGGTCCCACCAACACACTCTTTACCGCGCCGAAAGACAAGCGTACTGAGGACTACATCACGGGACGCTTCGGCTAGAATGGCAGCGGAAAGGAACACCACCATGAACGCCGAACAGCGCACCGAGCGGAATCTTGCGGTGACATTCGACATCAAGGTTCGCCAGAAGGAGAGCGCGCAGGTAGCCGCGTCAACCGTCTCGGCCAAGCTGGAAACGCGTGATCTCACTGTCAAGTACGGCGAGTTCACGGCAGTTCGCGGCGTTACGCTCACCTTTCCGGAGCGAAAGATCAGTGCGCTCATTGGGTCGTCCGGCTCAGGAAAGTCGACATTGCTTCGAGCGCTCAATCGCATGCATGACAACACGCCAAAGGTCTCGGTCAGCGGCCAGGTGCTGCTCGACGGCGACTCGATCTACGGATCGGAGGTCGACCCAATTCTTATTCGCCGCCGCATCGGGATGGTCTTTCAGCGACCCAATCCGTTTCTAAAGTCGATCTTCGACAACGTTGCCTATGGGCTCTCGTTCGGCAAGAAGCTCAGCAAACCTGAGATCAAGGACCGCGTCGAAGAGTCGCTTCGTGGGGCAGCTCTATGGGACGAGGTCAAGGATCGATTGGATCGCTCGGCGATGGCACTCTCGGGTGGCCAGCAGCAGCGCCTCTGCATCGCTCGCGCCCTGGCAGTCAAGCCCGAAGCGATTCTGATGGATGAGCCAACGAGTGCGCTCGATCCGATCGCCACTCTGCGTATCGAAGAGCTTATGCAGCAGCTGTCGAGCGAATACACGATCATCGTCGTGACCCACAACATGCAGCAGGCGGCACGTGTCTCCGACATCACGGCGTTCATGCTGATGAGCGAAGATCGCGCGGGTGAGCTGATTGAAGTTGGTCCGACGTCCGACATTTTCACCAATCCATCCGACAAACGGACCGAGGACTACATTACCGGTCGAGTCGGCTAACTCCGAAAGGGGAAGATCTTGGCTACTCCTGGTCAGAACCGTGCCCACTACGACCGGCAACTCCAGACATTGCGTGAAGACCTGCTTCTCCTTGGGAACATGGCCGAGAAAGCAGTCGAGCGTTCGGTTGACGCTCTGCGCACGCGCGATACCGAGCTTGCGCGCCGCGTCGTCGTCGCCGACCGAGAGATCGACAACCTCACCTACGAGCTCGAAGAACGCTCCCTCCTGCTGATCGCGACGCAGCAACCGATGGCCGCCGACCTCCGCACGATCGCTGGCGCTCTCTTCATCATTGGCGAGCTGGAACGGATTGGCGACTACGCCGAAGGCATTGGCAAGATCGCGCTCGAAATCAATAAAGAGCCGCCACTCAAACCGCTGATCGACATTCCGCGCATGGCTGGCATCTCCATCGACATGCTCCATCAGAGTCTTGGCGCGTTCATCGATCGCGATCTGGGCTCTTGTCGCATCATTTGGCAGCGGGACGATGAGCTTGACGGACTCTACAATCAGGTCTATCGCGAGCTGCTGACGTATATGCTCAACGATCCCAAGACGATCGAGCGCGCGACGCAGTTGCTCTGGGCGGCTCACAATCTGGAGCGGATTGGCGACCGCGTCACCAACATCTGCGAACGGACCGCCTTCATCATCACCGGAGATCCACGCGCATTGCCGGGCGATGATGGCTTGCCGACCCACGAGCACAATGGCCGTCAGCCGTTCAACTAACGGCCGTACTACGTGTACCGTCGAGCGTCATAAAGACCGCCCTTGCGTGACGATTGCGGCGTCTTCCCGTAGCGGCGGCATGATGGTCGTTGATGAGATTCTCGGGCAGTCGATTGCGGACTCTCGACCTTCGGCCGAAGGGAGGGCACAGGTCCCTTCCCTATGTTTGCATGCGTACCTTCAGTCCGGTTCAATGGGCTTCGCATAGGTCCGCGCGCGGCTTCCCCCCAGTTCGGTCATGGACCGAGCGCCGAAACTTTTCATCAACGAGCATCATGACGTCGGATTGATGCGACTGCCAACGAAATTCATCAACAAGCAAAATGCGGCCCAACCTCACTCCACACAACGGCAAGTTCCGTCGACGGCCAGGACATTGCGGACCTCCACTCGGCGGAGGCCGCTTTCTGGCGAGCGAATGTCGATCGCGATCGGGAGGCGGCGAACGGAGTTCTTCAGCGTCTCGTGCCTCAACCAATCCCACCAGATCCACGTCCAACCACGTCACGTCCAGGTTTCGACCTCGGCGATCTCGTCTCCGAGCGCTTTTGGCCGGCGGTCGCGGCAGGTCTGCTTATGCTGGTGGTGGGCTTGACAGCCTACTTCACGAACCAGCCTTTCCTCTATCCAAGTCTTGGACCAACCGCGTTCTTGCAGGCGGAATTTCCGTTTCATCGATCATCCCGCTTCCGCGACACGACCATCGGACACTCGATCGGCGTTGCCGCGGGTCTGGCATCGGTCTTCGTCCTGGGCGCCACCGGCGAGCCGCGACTCGGATCCGGCTCTCAAATGCCGCCACTGCGGATCGGCGCGGCGGCCCTCACCATGACGCTGGTGATCCTGCTCGAGATCGTGATCAAGGTGTCTAATCCGCCGTCGGCGAGCACGGGTCTTCTGTTCGCGCTGGGGTACTTTCAGCCACATATCCGTGACGTGGTCGAGGTCCTGGCCGGTGTCCTCTTCCTGGCATCATTTGGAGCGCTCGTCCGCCACGTTCGCTCGATATCGCCCAGAGAATGGGAGAGCGTCGATCCGACTACGTCCCATCAAATCAGCCAGAATGAGCAATCGTGATTGGGCTGCAACCGACTCAGGAGGGGTTCTTGCCGAACGCCTGCTTGAACCGTTCCTCTTGTTCACCTATGAGAGTACTCATGCGCTCGGCCAGTTTCGCGTCAACCGATTGTGCCAGCGCGAGATAGTGCTTTTGCGTTTCTTCGAGATAGGTACGGCGGCGTTCCAGGGGACGCTCGTGAACCGCGGCCAGATTATTCAGACGATCGAGAACCTTGATCGCGCGAACGTTCCAGTTCGCGGCGGCGATGCCAGAGACATAGCGCTCTTCCGCGTCCTCGGTGATCTCAGATGCGCTTCCAGGACGCTTCTCGGGCTTGGTCAACACACGAACCCCGTCCGCGACCGACTCACCAAACCGGCCCCCAATTGTGTCGATGCTGACCGTGTCGGAATCCTCGACAGTGTCATGCAGCAACGCGATCAACACCGTCTCACCGGTCAGGTCACTCTCTTGGTCGACGAGATACTCGGCGACCGAGGCGGTCACGGGGTAGACGTGTTCTTCGAGGTACGGACCGCCCCCGGCCCGACGCTGCTTCAGATGGACTTGCTCTGCCAGGTCGAACGCACCGTTTGTCTGCTCCGACCACACTCCGAGGCGTCGGAGACTTGCGGTCAATTCCTGGCGGCTGATGTGCGCTGGGTGGTTCACAGTTTGCCCTTTCATCCACGTCGGTGAGTTGCACGATTTCACGCATATGACCACCATGGATGCGCCAGCGGACTCGACTTCCGCGACGCGCGTCCATCTGTTCTTAACATGTCAAGGAAGGGGCAAGAACCAATCCATGTTACGATGAGACTCCAAAGAACAGCCATTCGGACAGGACTTCGGGGAGCGAGATCGTCCGGGGCGAATTAACGCAATTGGAGAAGTACATGGCCGTTGAAACGCAGATCGAGAACCATAAACTCCTCATCGACGGGAAGCTTGTTCCGGCCGCCTCAGGAGAGACGTTTGATACGTTGAACCCAGCCACCAATGAAGTGATCGGTAAAGTCGCCAAGGCGGGCATTGAAGATGTGAATCGCGCCGTCGCGGCCGCGCGGGAGGCATTCGACAACGTACCGTGGCGCACCATGACGCCGAACGAACGGGGCAAACGCATGCGCCGCGTCGCCGAAATTCTGCGTGAGCGCCAAGAAGAGATCGCGCGCCTCGAGACGTTGAACTGCGGAAAGATCATCGTCGAATCGCGGGGCGACGTGGCATCGTCCGCCAACTGCTTCGAGTATTACGCCAATCTGACGGGCCACGTGTGGGGCGAGACTATCCCCATGAATGGCCCACTCTTTGACTACACATTGCGCGAGCCGATCGGCGTCTGCGCACAGATCATCCCCTGGAACTTCCCACTGCTGATGGCTGCCTGGAAGCTCGGCCCAGCTCTGGCAACCGGAAATACCATCATTCTCAAGCCGGCCAGCGCCACACCGATCACAGCCGTGCTCCTCGGTCAAATCTGCCTCGAAGCTGGGATTCCGGAGGGCGTCGTCAACGTTTTGACCGGGCCTGGCGCGGAGATCGGCGCCGCGCTGGCCGAACACCCTGACGTCGACAAGGTCGCGTTCACGGGGGAGACCGAAACCGGTCGCCAGATTCTGCGGTTGAGCGCCGGAACGATCAAGAAAGTCTCATTGGAACTGGGAGGCAAATCTCCCAACATCGTCTTTCCCGACGCCGACATCGAAGAAGCCGTCAATGGATCCCTCTTCGCCATCTTCACCAACGCCGGACAGCGCTGCACCGCACGAACGCGTCTGTTCTTGCACGAGTCGATTCACGACCGCTTCATGGCCGACTTCGTGAAAAAGGCCGGCCAGATCCGCGTCGGCGACCCGCTGGAGGATTCGACGCAGATGGGGCCGGTCATTTCGCCCCGACAGTGTGACCGCATCCTCAGCTTTGTTGAACGGGCGCGCAGTGAGGGCGCCGAGTTGAGCCTGGGAGGCAAACGGCCAGACAAAGAAGCCTTAAGCAACGGCAACTTCGTCGAGCCGACCATCTTCGATCAGGTACACAACGACATGACCATCGCCCAGGAGGAAGTCTTTGGCCCAGTCCTCTCGGTGATCCCATTCAATGACGATGCCGAAGTCGTGCGGATGGCCAACAACGTCATCTATGGGCTGGCCGCCACCATCTGGACCAACGATATCAAGCGGGCACATCGCCTGGCCCGGGAGATCCGCGCCGGAAACGTGAGCATCAACTATCCGACGGTCAACCCTCCTGAAGCGCCGTTCGGCGGCTACAAGCAGAGCGGCATCGGCCGAGAATTGGGTCGCAACGCACTGGAACTCTACACGCAGGTCAAGAACGTGGTCGTGAATCTGAATGATCAGCCCTTCAATTGGTACGGAAGCTGGCCTACCGGTGATTAGCATGTTTGGCGTGTCGAGGTGAATCAAGACGTTCAAACGGTCGAGAACTGGATCACCGGTCTGAACACTGGGCCAACGGGCCGTGTTGCCGTCGTGGACCTCGGCTCCAATTCCGGGAGATTGGTCGTCTTCGATCAATATGGTTCCGGATATCTCAACATCGTCGAGGACGCTCGGGTGCCTCTTCGGCTGGCGAGCGATCTTCATCGTGATGGAAGTCTTGGGGAGGAAGCGACCGAACGCACCATTGGCGCGCTGCGCGAGTTCCACTCAATCGCTCGCGGAGCCGGTGCTGACCGACTGATCGTGGTCGGTACCGCATCCATGCGCGAGGCCTCGAACGGTGACGCATTCCTGCATGCCGTACAACAAGCAGCAGGGCTCCCTGTCGAGATTCTGGATGGAGACTCCGAGGCGCGCTATTCATTCATGGGCGCGATTCACGGTCTGCCCGTATGGAATGGCCACGTACTCGACATCGGTGGCGGCAGTCTGGAACTCACGAGATTTCGAGATCGCCACAACGTTGCCTCGTGGACGCTTCCGCTGGGTGCCCTGCGCACGACCAATGAGTTCATCAAGAGTGATCCACCGACAGGCAAGGAAGTTCGCAATCTCAAGCGGGCCGTGACGGAGATGCTGGTCGACGCAGGGATCACTCCAGCAGAGCCTGGAGACGTTCTGGTTGGGACCGGCGGCTCGATTCGCAATCTCGCCAAGATCGATCGCAAGAGTCGCCGCTCCCCGATTTCACGACTGCACGGCTATCATCTGCCGTTTCAACGGGTACGGCGCATCACGACCACGCTCAGCAGTGCCGACTACGGACGCCGATCGAACATGTCCGGCCTCAACTCCGACCGCGCCGATTCAATCGTCGGCGGAGCCAACGCCGCTCAGGTGGTGATGGAAATTCTCGGAGCTCCCGATCTGCTGGTTTCCGGAAAGGGCCTGCGAGAAGGGATTGCGTTTGGGCTCACTGGCGCACACCTACCGGAGCCCGAATATGTGCGGCGAACGTCGGTCGCGGCCCTGGCACGCCGCTTCGGTTCCTGGGAAGCTGATCGAGCCGAGCAGCGCGTGTCTGCCCTTCAGCAACTGATTACCGTCCTTGAGCTGGATAAGGACGCAGAGATTTCTGCCATGTCTGTCTTCGCTGCCTATCTGCTCGACATCGGACGAAGTGTCGACTTCTACAACCGGCTAAGCCACTCGGCCACCATCGTCCAGGTGGCCGATCTGGATGGCTTCACCCACCGTGAGATCGCGCTCCTCGCGGCGATCATCCGCGAAGCCGACCGGAGCCATGCGGATCTGAGTCAGTACGAACCGTTGCTGACCGAGAATGACGTCGTTTCGGTAGCTCGCTACGGCGTCGTGTTGTTGATTGCCGATGAAATTGAGCGACGCTATCCTAAAGATGCGGACATCAAACTGAAGATCGAAACCGAGCCGGATGCGGTGACCATTGCGATTCCTCCATTCTCAGACTATGGCGTGGCTAAGCTCGGTGAGCGTTTCAAACAGGTGTTTGGGAGAGAGCTTGTCTTCCATTGAATGAACGGAGGATTTGTGGGACTGCGTAGCAATAGTCGCTATCCTGGCCGTCTCTTCATTGTCGAAGGAATCGACGGATCCGGGAAGAGCACACAACTCGATCTACTCCATAAGTGGCTGATCAGCCAAGGCTATCTGGTCGTCTTCAGTGAGTGGAACTCCTCGCCGATCGTCAAGAGCACGACCAGTCGTGGCAAGAAAACCCACAGTCTGACCCCCATGACGTTCAGCCTGATTCACTCCGCTGATTTTGCCAGCCGCATCAACTCGCAGATCATCCCGGCCCTCGAAGCGGGAGCCATCGTGTTGGCGGACCGCTACGTCTACACCGCGTTCGCGCGTGATGCCATCCGCGGCGTGAGTCGTAAATGGTTGCGCCAGCTTTACTCCTTCGCGGTCAAGCCACACATCGCGTTCTACTTCGACGTCCCTCTGGACGAATCGCTCAGGCGCATTTTGACCGGTCGACCGGAGCTGAAGTACTACGAGGCCGGGCTCGATCTCGACTTGAGCGACGACCCATATGAGTCGTTCCGAATGTTCCAGGGCATGATCCGTGAGGAGTACAACCGCATCGTCAAAGAGTTCAAACTCGAGCGCATTGACGCCACGGACAACCTCATCCGCCAGCAGCAACTGGTTCGAGAGATGGTCAAGCCGCACCTTGATGGACTGATGAAAGCAGGCAACGGCGGCCTGCAGAACGCACTCGAAGAAGAGAACCTCCGCGGGCGATACCTGGTGGAGGGGGCCAGAGCAGGAGGAGCGTCGGCATGAGACAGCTTCGATTCTTTGGGGATCCGCCCCCAGGTATGGAGGAGCGGAAATTTCCCGGACGCTTGATCGTCATCGAGGGAACTGACGGCGTCGGACGCTCGACGCAGATCGCGTTGCTGAAGGAATGGCTCGAAGCCAGCGGCTATGCGGTGATGGGAACTGGTCTGCGCCGGTCAAGCCTGGCCGGGCGCGGCATCGAGCGGGCCAAACTCGGGCACACCCTCGATCCGATGACGCTCAATCTCTTTTATGCGACCGATTTTTGCGATCGCATGGAACACGTCATCCTGCCCGGTCTGCGAGCCGGTATGGTGGTGTTGACCGACCGCTACATCTTTTCGCTCATCGCCCGAGCGGTGGTGCGCGGCGTCAACCGACGTTGGATCGAGGACGTGTTTGGGTTTGCGCTCATCCCCGACATGGTCTTTTACCTCGATGTCGACGTGGAACACCTGCTCCCCCGCGTGTTGAACAGCACCGGCTTCGATTATTGGGAATCGGGGCAGGACTTCTTGCGGGGGCACGACGTCTACAAGAACTTCATTCACTATCAGTCGAAGCTGCTGCCCGAGTTCCAGCACCTGGCCGATCAGTACAACTTCAACGTCATCAACGCGCGCCGCAACGTCCTCGAGATCTTCGAGGATCTGAAGAGCGGCATCAGGACGGTCGTTGACGACATGATTGAGGATGTTCCGAGTACGTTCGACGAGGTTACGCTGGACCCAGTTTCCGTGCTAACTTAGGGGGCAGCCACCAGCGGAGCGTCATGCTGCCGTTTGGCGGTCCTTGTTCAGACTCAAAACAGGCGGCGCCACCCTTCTTGAAGGGTTGTGCTGGTCCACCTGCGCCTGAGAGGAGCGCACCGGCGAGCTCACCGAGCAACGGTTCGTGCCCTATCAGCGCCACAACGCCGTGCGAGTGATGCTCCTGTAGGAACGAAATCACCGCGAGCGGGTCGTTAGAAGGCTCGAGTACGTCGCACGTGACTGGCTCCGGCCACCCCGCCACATCCTCAAGGATTCGGGCGGTCTGCATCGCACGCACGAATGGGCTGCTGAGCACCACCTCGACTGATTTCGCGACCTGCCGCAAACCACGAGCCGCTTGTTCGAACTTTGCAATTCCCGCTGGAGTCAACGGTCGCTCGCTGTCGTCGGGCCAGCGGAGCGGATCGCGTTCATAGGCGATGGCGTGCCGCACCAGAATTAGTTCCACTATTTCACTCCCGGCTCGTCGTCGGTTCCGGTATCCACCACCGCGGCTACGTCGTCCTGAACGTCTCGCGACTCGTCAACCGTGACAGACGCCACAAGGCCGGGTTTGCCGTGCCTGGGTTGGCGCTTGGCGCGCTGGCGCAGCTCTCGTTCGAGCCGGTCATAGGCTCTGCCGGAAATGGGCTTGTAGAGCTTAGCAAAGCTGCGACGCGATTCGATCGCGTCCGCGGCGTACTTTTCAGCCAGGCGTCCCATCGCGAATATTGTGGATCTGGGCAACGAAACCTCGAGCGCGGTCGCGATTTCGCGCACGTTGTCGATGGCAATGATGGCGTCTTGATGCGCCCCGAGCACGTCCTGCACGTCAACCAAATGCCCGATGAACTCCCTGACGGTCTTGCCGTAGAGTGGGCTCACGAACTCCAACGCGTAACGCAGGCGCTTCCCTTGAATTCGCGAAATGTGATAGTCGGCATCAGCAGAAGACGGGCGCAATCGATCAGCCAGCCGGTGGAGTTTGCGGTAGCGTCGCGTGATCAACCCAGGCACGACCTGGACTGCCAAATCGGATTCGTCGTTCGGAACGCCCGCCAACAACAGGTCGGAGAAATTGGCCACCAGCTGGTCGTATCGATCGGAATCCAATGCTTCAAGTAAGCGTCCACGCGACGTAAGACGGCGGCGGCCCAACTCCACCAGCAACGGTTCGAGCGCGGACGCATCTGGTTCTTCAAGCCGTGTTTGCCATTCGCGCATTGCCTCCAACTGCACATCAAGATCGCGCACTTCGCCGAGCGAAGCGGCAATCCATTTCAGCTCATCGCGAATGTCTTCGAATGACTCCGGTACGTAATCGGAAAAGAGCGAAAGCGCGGCGCGCATGCGCCGCGCGGCAACACGCATGTCGTGTAGCTCTTCGATGTCGTCACCCAGTCTGGTTCCAGGTTCACGCCGCAGGAACTCGACGAAGTGGCGCCGCAGCACTGCCAATGCCAGTTGGGTGATCGTCGATTGACGATCAAACTGCAACGACCCAACGTCTGGCGGACCGGGAGGCTCGAGACCCAGAATCAACGCGCCTGTACGAAACTTCGACGCTTCTGCCGCGCGCAGATTGCACGCCTGAGACATCGCATCGACGAACGGTCTCAGTCGCTTCGTCTGCTCCGCGGTCGTCTCCAGCTCGACTCGCGTTAGCTGAGACTGATCCTCGAAGGATTCTCCAATGAAGGTCGTGTTGTCGAGCGAGAGCTCGCCGATCTCGCGGCCCTCTCTCCAGAGCCGATAGCGCTTGCGGCGGGTGATCGCGGTAAAGAGGGGATTCGTGCGGCTGCGACCGCGCATCGCGGCCACACGGTCACCGACCGAGCCGCGAATCTCATCGACGGAATCGACTTCGGCTTCGAGCAGATGTTGCGTGACCTCTCGGCGTGCGGCATACCCGTCGCCGCGCCCGGTCAATGCCTTGAGCGTCAGATCGGCCCGGCCTGGAACACGTCTCGACCTGAGCGCGTAGCCGGATCGGTAGATTCGCCATTCGGGCGTGTCGAAATACGTATCCAGATGCTCTTCAGGATCGGCAGTGGTGACAGCGATGGGAAGGGAAGCTGGAAGATCTCGCAGCCAACGCTCGACAAGCCCGAGATCATCGACGTCGAACTGCCACTCTACTTCGGTATGGTCTTCACTGTCGGACATTCACGCTCCGCGCATGTGTCAATGCCGCTGGGGCATCGAACTCGGTTTCAATCAAGATCCGGGTCCCTCTATTGTGTCCTCTCACCGTCTGACTGCCAATGAAGAAAATGTTGAGACGATTCGGAGGGGTCAATTCAGTGGTTTGACGTGCGTGGTGGCCTCCATCAGAAAACGGAGACCGGCCATCGTGAAGATGAAGAGGTAGGCGGCAATCATGGCGCCAACCGCTGACGAACTGAGTTCTCTCAATGACCGCGCGCTACTCTCTCGATGTCGAACCAACAGCAGCAAACAGATCGCAAGCTCGAAGATGACGAGCACCGCGGCGCAGACGAGGAAAATCGCGATGAGCGCGTATGCGGGTAGCCAGCCGCTGATGACAATCAAACCAAAGAGTGCGATCGGACCGGCCACCAGCGCCATGTCCGCGAAACCGCTCACGACCTGGTCGGGACGCTGTTTGTCCACGTGCCACAAAATATTGACTGTGAGCAACCAAAGGAACACCGCCAGCGTTGTACCTGTGAGCGCACCCGTCACGAATCGCAGAACGTTGTTCGGATGATAGATGGTGAGGAGCTGCACGTCGTCGAGTGTTGAGTTGACTCCATCAATTCCCATGGCGGCGATGAAGAGGGAAAGGACTGTCAGCATGCTCAGGGAGGGAACACCACCGGCTCGGAATCGGCCTCGCCCCAGCAGATAGAGCTGGGTGATGAGGAAACCGCCATAGATTCCGGTCATCCGCGAACCGAACGGAAGCCGATCCGACCGGAACCAAAATGAATGGCTCGGGCGCTGAGCGCAGAGGCCGTGAAGGATCGCGAGCGATTTGGCCTCGATTGACCACGGTGCAACAAAGTAGGCGGCGACCGACAGTGCCAGCAACCCGGCGAATGCCGTTCCCCAGCCTGGTCGCCTAACATAGATGCCTGCACCCGACAAACGCGAAACGGCGCTCATCAGCCCTCTGCCCTATCATCGGTTCGGTCAATACGCTTCACTATAGCAGAATCGTCGGCGCTGACATGGACCTTTGATTCATTGCTTGTACGGTCAGCATGGCCGTACACTAGCATCGGGGGACAATTGAGCAATGGGTACGTTTGGGCTCGCGCGTCGGAGCCCGAAAGCGTTAAAAACGAGACGCAGGGGACGACAGTGTCAACGATCAATAGGGTGATCTTTTCGGAACGGCTCGATCGGCGTCGATTGCTCAAGATCGCAGGTGGACTGCTGATGATGAGCGTCGTCGATGTCAAACTTTCCAGTCGCGCAGCGGCTGAGATGACCCGTATGTCGTGGGTCGAAAGCGGCATCTTTCCCGCACAGGGCACCTACCAGTCGCCCGTATTCCAGGCATCTCAGAACTTCAACAGCGTGGAAGTCGTGTGGCAAGGTGATTTGCCAGCCGGAGCCGCGGCGAACTTTGCCGTGCGCGTCAGCGGAGATGGGAAGAGCTGGACCGACTGGATCGAGATGCATCTCGACAGTCACGTTCGCTCCCTTGACGATCCGCGCAAATTCGAGACGCCCGCGCTGGTCAATTCGAGCAGCTATGTGCAATATCGCGTCGATCTCGCGGCAAACAACGACGGAAAATATCCCGCACTGCGTGAGGTCGATCTCGGCTGCGTAGATACGTCCGCGCCCGCGCAGTACATGGCCGCGAACCAGAACCTCATCGACGGATTCATCATTCCGCGAGCCGGATGGGGTGCGGACGAAACGCTGCGCTTCGACTCTGCTGGAAACGAGATCTGGCCGCCCGAATACCGCCCGATTCAGAAGGTGATCGTGCATCACACCGTCACCCAGAACCATGAGGCGGATCCGACCGCGACGATTCGCGCTATTTACTACTATCACGCTATCACCCAGGGTTGGGGCGACATCGGCTACAACTTCTTGATCGACTGGCATGGGAACGTGTATGAGGGCCGTTATGGTGGGGCCAGTGTGGTCGGCGGACACGCCCTGCAATACAACTGGGGCAGCCTGGGTATCGCGCTGACCGGCGACTTTTCAGCGACTCCGGTCGAACAGGTCACGCTCGATTCGCTGGTCAAAGTCATCAAAGATCGAGCAAAGAACGTCGATCCAGCGGGTTACGGCTTTTTCATCGACAAGGACAACGTACCCAACATCTGCGGTCATCGGGACGTCCTCTCGACCGAGTGCCCGGGAGACGACGCCTACAAGGACCTCCCCAACATTCGAGGCTGGTGCAAAGGGACCAACACCCCCATTTACATCGTGCCCCAGAAAATCGGCCCGTCGAGTGCGAGCATCCTTTCGGTGGCATTCACGCCGAACCCGGTCTATGCCGGAACCGAGATGCGCGTCGAAATCGTCGTCCAGAATACTGGCAGCACGACCGTCAACACCCAGGGGCCAACGCCGGGATACAGCTACACCGAGGGTGAGGATTTCAACTCTCAGGGCTATCCAAAGCTAGAAGGCATGTATCGCGTCGGCATCGATTTCGCCGGCAACACCGGAGTGGCCAATCCGTTCCGCTGGGGGTTCTCGGGTCCGCTCAAGGCTGGTGAAAAGACGACGGTGGTTGGGTTGATCCGCTTCAACACGCCGGGGGATTGGACGCTAAACGCCAGTCTGATACAAGAATGGATCAGCTACCAGCAGCAGAACGTCTTTCCGCAGAAGATCACGGTCTTGCCGTTGCCGACCGAGCCGCGACCACAGAGCAGCGATCCATCGCTCACATACGAATCGGTCACGGAGCACAACGTCCCCACGATCTTCCACGATTACTGGGGTGGCAATGGTGGCCTATTCCGCTTCGGCTATCCGCTCACCGAGCCGTTCCCGGAGCTGTCAGCCACCGACGGCAATACTTACAACACGCAATATTTCGAGCGAGCCCGGTTCGAGCATCATCCAGAGTTCGCCGGGACTCCATACGAGGTTCTACTTGGCCTGCTCGGTCGCGAGCGCACCGCCGAACGGCTCAACGAGGATCCCTTCAAGCCGGTCGCGCAACCCGCGCAGAGCGCAGCCTACGACTTCTACACAGAGACCGGACACACGCTCAGCGGCGGATTCCGCGATTACTGGAGTGCCAATGGCGGCCTGATGTCGTTTGGCTATCCGGTCAGCGAGCAGTTTCAGGAGAAGAGCGTGACCGACGGGCAGACACATACGGTCCAATATTTCGAGCGAGTGCGCATCGAATATCACCCGGAAAACACAGGCACTCAGTACGAATACCTTCTCGGTCACCTCGGTCGAGAGATCTTGATCGATCGCGGCTGGCTAAAACCCGACTCGTAACAGGGCCACGAAATCGAAACGAAAGAAGGACCGGTTCTTTCCGAGCCGGTCTTGCGCGTCACTGCGAATAACCCGCTCTACGTTGCAACGATTCTGTAACGCCCAACGACCTTCGACCGCTGCGCTTGGTATGACTGTGTAGCTATTCTATGAGATGAAACGGGGCCCCATGTGGTGGGCCATCGTCGGTTGAACGCAAACCAAGGAGTTCACCATGGAGCTCAAGCTTGGGAAGAAAGTCGTCAGCGCGGATGGTCAGCATGTGGGACACGCCGACGCATTCGTATTGGATTACTACACCCGCAACGTGCAGCAGATCGTGGTCCGCTCAGGTCTCCTACTCGAGCACGACAGGCTCATCGACCGGCAACTCGTTGATCACGTCGATGCTGACGGGACGATCGCTCTCTCGATTCCGGTCGACAAAATCAAGAAACAGCCAGAATTCTTCGACCGTGAGTTCGTGGTGGCCAAACCACACGAAATGGCCGAAATGCCTGACGAGTGGGTCGGATCCGGAACCGGAGCGCCGCCGGTCTACTTCGGAATTGGAACAGACTCGCTCGGATATAGCCGGGCAGAGCCGTTCTTCGGTGCCGCACCGATCGTTCCCCCAGGAACTGAGTTCCAGACCAATATCAACACTGAGGACGTCGTGATTGACTCCGGCACCGCGGTAGTGACGAGCGACGGCAAAACCATCGGGCACGTCGACGAGATCAGCTACGCTCCAGACGGCTCGATGACGGGATTCGTCGTGCGGGCCGGGCACATCTTCCATCACGACGTGCGCATCCCAGCGGCCTGGATCAAGGCGGTCGGTGCAGGACACGTGGGACTGAACGTCACGTCCGCTGAATTGGGTGAGCCTCATCCAGCCGGTCAGTCGTGACCCACGCATCGTAAATATCTTGAATCACTCGTGGTAAAATGAACCCGAGGGAACGCCCAACCGACGCTTCCCTCGGGATTCCAATCTCGGGTTACTGAACTACATGTCCTTGAAGACAGCCGCCGCAGCCTGCGTCAGCAACGGGAACTCAACCTGCCGCGCGGTGTAGACGCGGAACGCAAGGTAGAGCCCAACGACGAATGGAACGAAATAGCCGATCCAGAGGACGCACGCTAACAACCCCACGACCGACGTGATTGCAAAGTAGGCACAGCTGTAGAGAATGTAGTAAGCGACGGCTACACCGAAGAATACCAGCCCCTGGTACGCGTGAATCTTATTAAACCGGCTGTCCTTCATCGTGGTCACGAGCACGATGATTGGGACAATCAGTAGGAAAATGTAGCCGAGCGCCGATATGAGTTTGTCGTTCTCCGATTGCGGTTGGATCCCGGCGTAGATACCCTGCATCATCTCCCCCAATTCGATAAGTCCGATGAAACCTGGCTTGCCATCGAGCGAACCAGACACAAAACGCGCGGTGAATTTCCGAAATGGGTTACGTCTGGCGAAGTGTATGGTCGGGGCGCGTGAACGTCAACAGGTCTTTTGCCATGTCGTGCTAGTCACCCCGTTCTCAGCTTTCCACCTCCCCCGGTGCGATTGAAATCGACTGGGACATTCTTACAACGCGATCGGCGCGGGCAGGCATGCTTATCCCCTGGTAGAGACGAACCCCAACCCGAGTCGACGCAGTGATCGAAACTGTCCCATCCCCACAATCAAGTGATCGATGACATCCACGCCCAGAATTTCGCCGGCGCGGCAGATCTCAGTCGTCAATGACACGTCGGCGGCCGAGGGCGTCGGATCGCCGGACGGATGGTTGTGCACCACCACGACGCCGGGCGCGTTCTGGCGCAGCGCGTCCTTGAAGACCTCCGCGACTCGCACCTGGGCACTGTTGACGCTTCCCTGGTAGACCGTCACGGTGCGCAACACGCGGTTCTTCGTGTCGAGCAGCACCACGCGAAGCTCCTCGTGATCGAGCGCCGACATCTCCACCCCCAACAGAGCGACGACGTCTTCCGGCGCCTGTATCTGCGGGCGATCCTGAGGATTGGCTTCCTTGTAGCGCTGGGCCATCACCATAGCGGCCTTGAGCTTGGCTGCCTTGGCCTCACCTAATCCATGAGAGCGCTGAAGATCGACCAGGTCGGCCCGCATCAGGCCGGTGAGCCCACCGTACTCGTCCAGCAGCCTCCGGGCGACGTCGACCACGCTTTCACCGCGAACGCCCGTGTTCAAGATAATCGCGACGAGCTCGGCATCGGTCAGCGCGGACGGGCCACGCAGACGCAGCTTCTCCCGCGGACGATCGTCCACCGGTGTCTCACGCATCGGTTTGGATTGATAGGTGGGCCGTCGCTCAGTCTGTTCCAATCGCCGGTCCTTCAAGTTGTCGCGCTTGCCGATACTATGGGGCATCTGGAGTTCATTCGCAATCCCCAGTGCGTACGATTGCTGTTAACAGGCGACTTGACGAAGCGAGCGAGCCCGTTCAGCTAGTGGAGATAGCGCCAGACGTCGTGCTGCGCGCCACGGCGGCCAAATCTGCGGGTTTAGATAGCCATTGTGTATACTTTCAGTGCGCCGCGCCGTGCCCTTTCCGGCGCGGCGATTCTATTGTCAGCAACAAATGGCCTCCGGCAGTGAGGATGAAATAGTGGTATTCAGCAGGCTCTTTCGCCGGCAGACCGAACCAGATCGAAAGATTGAAGCGGGTCTCAAGAAGTCTCGTCGTGGCATCTTCAAGGACATCAGCGCTCTTTTTGAACGAAACGAAATCACTGAAGATTTATTTGAAGATCTCGAGATGCTCCTGATCCAGGCGGATCTTGGTGTCGACACGACGTTGGAGCTGCTGCAAAACCTGCGCGATCGCATCGATCGAGAGAAGATTCGTCAACCGTCCGATGCACGCGAAGCGTTGCGAACCGAGATGATCGCGCTGTTGAAGAACGCGACGCGCAACCGGAAGATCAAGATCTACCAGCGTGGCGTTCCATTCGCGATCCTCGTCGTCGGCGTCAACGGCACCGGCAAGACCACCACTATCGCCAAACTGGCAAAGTTTCATCAGGATCACGGGCGAACCGTGGTGCTCGTCGCGGGGGACACCTTTCGGGCGGCCGCCATCGAGCAGCTTCAGGTGTGGGGTGAGCGACTCAAGGCCACCGTCATCTCGCATCAGGCGGGGGCGGACCCCAGTGCCGTAATCTTCGACGGAATGCAGGCTGCCTACACCCGCAACGCGGACATCTTGCTGATCGATACCGCCGGACGACTGCACACCAAATACAACTTGATGGAAGAGCTGAAGAAGATTCGCAAGGTTATTCAGCGTCACGTGGCGGAGGCACCACAGGAGGTGCTCCTGGTCATCGACGCCACCACCGGCCAAAACGGACTCGTTCAGGCGAAAAAGTTCGCCGAAGCGGTCGACATTACCGACATCGCGATTGCCAAGCTCGACGGTACGGCACGTGGAGGCATCGCCTTCGCCATTTCACGAGAGTTGGGCATTCCGATCAGCTACGTCGGTACCGGCGAGCAGGTGACCGAACTGACGGAGTTCGAGCCCGAAACCTATGTCGACGCGCTCTTCTTTGGTGAAGAAGAGGAGGGCTAACGATGTTCGAAACACTCAGCGATCGGCTGAACGACGTCTTTCAACGCATCGGCAAGAAAGGTCGACTAACCGAAGCTGACGTCGACGAGGCCATGCGCGAGGTTCGACGCGCGCTCCTCGAAGCCGACGTCAACTTCAAGGTTGTGCGCGACTTCGTCACCGCCGTGCGCGAGCGAGCCGTGGGCGAAGAGGTTCTTAAGGCCCTCACGCCCGCTCAACAAGTCATATCCATCGTCAATGAAGAGTTGATCAAGGTTCTTGGCTCTGAGCGCGTGCCGCTCGAAACCGCATCTCAGCCACCGACGATCATCATCCTGGTTGGTCTCAATGGTGCAGGTAAGACGACGCATGCCGCCAAACTTGCCAGCCATCTGAAGAAAGAGGGCCGCAAGCCGCTGCTGGTGGCCGCCGACGTCTACCGGCCTGCCGCGATCGACCAGCTTCAAACCCTTGGCAGTCAAATCAACGTCTCCGTACATGCCGAGGGAACCAAGCCGAGCCCGGTTGAGATTGCCCGGAACGCGATCAAGGAAGCCAAAGACAACGGCTACAACCCGGTGATCATCGACACCGCGGGCCGACTGCAGATCGACGAGCGCATGATGGAGGAACTGGAAGAGATCAGCCGGGCGGTAAATCCGACTGAGATCCTCCTGGTGGCCGACGCCATGACCGGTCAAGAAGCCGTCAGCGTGGCACAGGAATTCCACCGTCGCCTCGATCTGACCGGTTTGATTTTGACCAAGATGGATGGAGACGCCCGCGGTGGCGCGGCGCTCTCGATCCGCTCCGTCGTCGGCGTGCCCATCAAGTTCATCGGCACCGGCGAACGGGTCGACGCGCTTGAGCCCTTCTATCCCGACCGGTTGGCTTCCAGAATTCTGGGCATGGGCGACGTTCTCACGTTGATCGAGCGGGCACAGAGCGAGATCACCGAAGAGGAAGGCCAGGAGCTACAGGAGAAGATGCTTACCGGCACCTTCAACCTGGAGGATTTCCTGAGCCAGCTGCAGCAGATCAAGCGCATGGGGCCGCTCTCGCAGATTCTCGAGATGATCCCCGGCATCGGTCAGGCCGTTCGTCAGCAGAACGTACAGATTGGCGATGACGAATTCAAGCACATCGAGGCCATGATCCACTCGATGACGATGGAAGAGCGTCGTCATCCTGAGATCATCAAGCCTAGCCGGCGCAAGCGCATCGCGGCTGGGAGCGGCACGACGCAGGCCGATGTGAATCAACTGCTCAATCAATTCAAGCAGATGCAAAAGATGATGGATCAGCTCGGGCAGATGGGCGGCGGATCGCGCCGCGGCCGGCTCAAGGGTCTCTTGAGTGGGAATCCGCTGGGCGGTATGAATCCGGCCGAGCTCGAGGCGATGATGCAGAATGGTGGCATGCCCACAGCGGGCCGCGCGCCGTCGGCAAATCGTCCGGCGAGCTTGCCGCGTAAGAAGAAGAATCGCAAGAAGTCGAAGGGCCATCACCGATAGCTCGTCGCCTCTCGGTTTCGACTCAATCATGACCGCTGCACACGGAGAGGTTTAGATGCAGTACGCCGTGACGCAGGGAGAATCAACCTCCTGGTTCGAGCGGATCCTGGGGCTCCCCCTCTTCTACAAAGTGCTGATCGCGAATTCGACCATCGTGGTAGTTGGAGCCGTCTTCGGCACGGGCCTCACGATTCGCGCGGCACGCGAAACAGGGGCGATCTACAGCCTGGTGGTCCTGTTCGCGGTCATCGGAACGCTTACCAGCATCGCCGTCAACTGGTTCGTCTTGCGTGCCGCACTCCGGCCACTTCTCGTTCTTGAAAAGACCGTGGATGAAGTTCGGCGTGGAAATTTCAGCGTGCGGGTCAAAAAGGTCGGCGTCGGAGACCCAAACATCAACGTGCTCACGGACACGTTCAACGGCATGCTCGACGCTGTCGAACGTTACCGCACGCAGATCCACGAGATGTCGGTACGTGCCCTCAGCGCGCAAGAGGAAGAGCGTAAGCGCATCTCACGCGAACTTCACGACAACACTGCTCAGGCTCTGACCGCCCAGCTCTTGCGGCTGAAGACGATCGAGGCCACTGGCGGGACGCTCGACCCAAGCGGACTCACTCAGCTCATCGAACTGACGGCCGAGACGTTGGAAGAGGTGCGCCACATGGCGCATGAGCTTCGGCCGCCGAGTCTCGACGACCTCGGTTTGCTGGCTTCGCTCGAAGGGTTGGTGGCGCAATGCCGCGAGCGCTTCGATATGCCGATCGTCTTCTATTCGGATGGTGTCAAGCAACGGCCCAGTGCCGACATCGAGCTCGTCGCTTATCGCATCGTGCAGGAAGCGCTGACGAACGTCGCGAAACATGCGGGCGCGTGTGACGCCACGGTCTCGCTGCGCAACTATCGCAACACTTTATGGATACGCGTGACCGACAACGGACAGGGATTTGACCTTGGATCGCTCGATCGAACGGACGGGAGCGGTCTTGGGCTCTTCGGTATGCAGGAGCGAGCCGCACTGGTGGGTGGCTCCGTATCCATCACATCGAGCCCCGGCCGCGGAACCGAGATCGAGGTCCGTGTGCCGTTGGCAGAATCCCTGCGACCGGCGATGGTTGGAGGAGATCGTTCATGACATCGATCAGCACTCGCCTCATCAGCGTCGTACTCGCTGACGACCATGCCATTGTGCGCGCCGGACTGCGCGCGTTGCTCGAAGCCCAACCGGATATCGAAGTGGTCGGCGAGGCCGGCAACGGTGATGACGTGGTCGAGCTCTGCAAGAAAGCCGCGCCCGACGTTGCAATCCTCGACATCTCGATGCCGGGAGGCGGACTGGAAGCCACGCGCAAGATTTCGCGCCTGGGGCTCTCGACTCGCATCCTTATCCTCACCGTTCATGCGGAAGAGCGCTATTTGCTGCCGGTGCTGGAGTCGGGCGGATCGGGCTATGTGCGTAAATCGAGCCTGCATACCGACCTGATCGATGCCATCCGCATGGTTTCGCGGGGCGAGGTTTTTCTTGAACCTGCCGCGACGCGCATGCTGTTGAAGGGGTATCTCGACCGAGCGCACGACGGCCGCGAGCTTGATCCGGGCAAGCTCTTATCGGAACGCGAGCGCGAGGTGCTCAAGCTGACCGCGGAGGGCTTCACGGCGCAGGAGATCGCCGATCAGCTCTATCTCTCCCCCAAGACGGTGGAGACCTATCGGCATCGGATCATGCAGAAGCTCGGTTTCAGCCACCGCTCCGAGCTCGTTCGCTACGCGTTACGGGCTGGGCTACTGGACCCGACGGCAGAGTAAGACTAATAACACGCGTAGAGACTCAGAGAGTGCAGAGATTTTTATGTCATCCTGAACCGCGGTGAAGGATCTCTCCTCCGTGACCCTGCCCCGTCATTGCCTGTGCGAGTCGAAGGAGATCCTTCGGTATTGCCTCAGTAGTCGGCCACAGAGGATTTGCCAGAGAGTCACAGTACCAGTAGGCTGGATGGAGCGCAACGAGTGTGTGTCGATGGGAGGGAGCACCATGCCAGCCATGTATCGTGTGCAGTTGACGCCGGAGGAACGACGCGACCTGACGACGATGACGCGTCGCGGGGAAGCCAAGGTGCGGACCATCCAGCGTGCCCGGGTGCTGCTCCTCGCCGACCGGGGATTGCGGGATCCGGAGATTGCCACCGCGGTCGGGGTCCATGAGCGCACCGTCATTCGGCTGCGGCGACGCGCGGTTGAGGCGGGCGTGACCGCCGCCTTGGTCGATCGTCCGCGACCCGGCGCGGCGGCCAAACTGAGCGGTCCCCAGGAGGCGCGTCTCGTGGCCCTGGCCTGCAGCGATCCGCCGGCTGGACGCACCACCTGGACCATGCAACTCTTGGCCGATCGTCTGGTGGAACTGGCCGTGGTGGGGAGTATCTCCGACGAGACCGTGCGACGCACGCTTAAAAAAACGAACTCAAGCCCTGGCAGAAGCAGCAATGGTGTATTCCCACGGTGAGCTCGCTCTTCGTGGCCCGCATGGAAGACCTGCTCGAACTCTATGCCGAGCCCTTCGACCCCCAGCGCCCCGTCCTCTGCATCGACGAGTATCCACTGGCGTTGACCGCTCCGACCCGTGCTCCGCTCCCGGCGCGACCGGGACAGATCGCCCGCCACGACTATGAGTACACGCGCCAGGGGAGTTGCACGCTCTTCGGTGCCTTTCAGCCGCAGACGGGCTGGCGCACCATCCACGTCCAGGACCGGCGTACGGCCCAGGACTTCGCCACCTTCCTCACGACGGTGGTCGACGAGCACTTCCCGGACGCCGTGTGCATCCGGCTGGTGGCCGACAATGTCAACACCCACCATCCCGGCGTGCTCTATGACACCTTCTCCCCCGCCGAGGCCCGCCGCATCGCCCGCAAGCTGGAGTGGCACTACACCCCCACCCATGGCAGTTGGCTCAACATGATCGAGATCGAGTGGAGTGTCTTGGCCCGGCAGTGCCTCGGGCGCCATCTGGAAGATCTCGCCACCACCCAAGGGGAGGTCGACGCCTGGGCCGCACGGCGCAACGCCGACCACGCCACGGTGCAGTGGCGCTTCACCACCACCGATGCGCGACAGACGATGACCACGCTCTATCCGAACGCGGGCACACCTACGATCGAGTCGACATGACATATTCACTGTGGTCACCTACTCAGGATGACATGAGGCGCCGCATCTGGTGCACCGTCACCGCCACGTTGAAGTCGCGTGGATCCGGCCACGGTCCTGCGTGAAACGACATCGAGTCCGTCCAACCACGCTCGGTGGCGCGCTCATTGAAGCGCTCGGCCACGTTGCGCCCTGGCTCCGCCAGCCAAAAGAGACCACTGGGCTCAACCAGCCACTCGATCAGATCGAGCATCGGCTCAATGTCTCGCTTCTCATACAGAACGTCCGCCGCCAGAACAACCGGGAAGCCCGAACCGACCAAATCGTGAAATTCAGCCGATGGATCGCGCCAGTTGAGCGTGAGCGTTCGCGGCTCACGCTCGGCATTCAGCAGTGCGTTGTATCGACAGAGCAGCAGAGACTCAGGCGAATAATCGGCCACGGTCAAGTCGGCACCTGAGAGCAATGCGGCACACGCGGTGACCCCCAGCCCGCTACCGATCTCGATCACACGTTTGTCGCGTACCAGCTCGGGATGAGCCATGATCTGGTCCGCGAGCGCGATGCCGCTGGGCCAGATTTCGGCCCAGTAGGGCAGGTTTTGTTCAGGATCGCCCGCGGCCGCATCCAGCAACGAATCGAAATCGGACGGCATCGCGATCCGCAGTTCGCTGCCGCTCACCGGGAGCGCAAATTCGACGGTCTTCAGCGAGCCGACCGCCGCTTCGATCACCTGTCGCATATGGCTCGATTCGAGCATGGAGGAGGCTACTCCTGACAGTCGCCGCATGGGCAGCGCCTGCCAATTGCTTCAACGTGTGTTGATCCATCTGCGCGCCCCGAGTATCGTCGCGTTTCGGTCGGCGTCGAAAGGTGACAACACTCGTCCTGATACTCGTCGCCTGCGGCCAATTGCGCCGTTCTCAGAGTCACTCTAGGTAGCCGGCCACAGCGACATTAAGGTCCTCGGAGAGCAGCGTTGCTTTTTCTTGTCATCCTGAACCGCAGTGAAGGATCTCCCAAATATCGATATGGCAGCCGACTGCATCGAAAGAGAGATTCTTCGCCTGCGGGCTCAGTAGATGACCACAGTGAATTTGGCATTCTGCTCCATCTTCCAGCAGCGCCGTATTTGTTGTCATCCAGCGCGATGGTCCTCGCTCCCTTGAGGGAGAGAGTCAGTGAGAGGGCGTGGACTGAACCCCTTTGACCGAACCACGGTCAAAGGGAAGGTTGGCCGTCTTTCAGGTGGCGAATCCTCTGTGGTCACCTACTCAGAATGACACGGTGAACATTGGCTCTCACTCACCAGGGTCGTCGCCACAATCACTTTGGTCGCCTACTCCGCCTTGGCGAGCTGGCCAACCTTGCGGATGCCGACCGGAACTTTGTCGCCGCCGACCTTGATCTCCTCGGCATGGAATCCGTCGCTCTCCGGTGAGCCTGCTTCCAACTCCTCAGAGAGCGTTTCGCCCTTGATGTAAGCGGCGAACCGATCGATCGATTCGGCGATCTCTCCCTCTGCCTGATAGACGGTTGAGATCGTGTCCTCGATCTGCAGTCCAGCGTTTTTTCGGGCATCTTGCACGCCGCGGACGAAGTCTCGCGCCAGCCCTTCGAGCCGCAGTTCAGGCGTGATCTCCAGGTCGAGCGCGACCATGTAATCGCGGTCTTCCGCTACCGAGAAGCCCTCGCGGCTACGAACCTCGACGAGCACCTCGTCCGGCTCGATTTCGAGGGTCTCACCATCGACTGAAAGCTGGAAGTTTCTACCAGCGCGCTGCAGCTGTGCCAGTCGGGAGGCGTCCACCTGCTGGATCGCCTGGCGAACCTTCCCCAGCTTCGGCCCATACTTCGGACCCAGCAATGGCAGGTTCGGTCGAACCGAGTAGCTGACGTATTCGTCCGGGTTGTCGACTGTTTCGAATTCCTTGACGTTCAGCTCATCCAGCAACTGATCCTTGAGTCGCTCAATAGCCCGAGTGCTTCCCTCCTGGCGCGTGCCCACAAGCACTCGTCCGAGCGGCTGGCGCACCTTGACACTCGCTGCGCTGCGGGATGATCGTCCCAGCCCGACGACGTGCAGCAGCGCCGTCATGTCGCGGCTCAGATCCGCGTCGATCTTGAAGGCGTCCACTTCAGGATAGCTCGTCAGATGTACCGATCGTGGTGCGCTCGAGTCGACCGAGCGGACCAGGTTTTGATAGATCTCCTCGGTCAGGAACGGGAGGAACGGTGCCAGCAACCGGTTGACGTTCTCCAACACCTCATACAGCGTCAGATAGGCGGCCACCTTGTCGGCATCACTCTCAGTCTTCCAGAAGCGCCGTCGGTTTCGCCGGATGTACCAGTTCGAGAGTTCCTCGACCACGAAGTCTTCGATTGATCGCGCGGCGGTGAGTGAGTCGAACTCCGAAAGGCTCTTGCGCACGACGCCGATCAATTCCTGCAAGCGCGAAAGAATCCAGCGGTCGAGCATCGATCGCTCGGCCAACGGTACGTCATGCTCCATCGGATTGAAGCCGTCCAACGCCGCGTAGTTGGCGAAGAAGGCATAGGAGTTCCAGAGCGGCAGAATGAACTGCCGTCGCGCCTCGTCCCCGAGGTGGTAGCCGAAGTTCAGGTTCAACGTTGGATTGTGCTTTAGATAGAGCCAGCGCATGACATCCGCGCCCATCTCGTCGGCGGCATCGTCGAACCAGATGGCGTTTCCCTTGCTCTTATGCATCTCTTCGCCATTCTCGTCACGCAGAGTGGCGAAGCCGAGGACGTTGAGATACGGAACCTGCTCGGTCAGCACGGTGCTCTGCGCGAGCATCGAATAGAACCAGTTGCGGAACTGGCCTGGGAATGATTCGGTGATGAAGTCGGCTGGAAACCATTCCTTCCAATACTCTCGATCGTCGCGGTAATGCAAGGTGGAATAGGGCACGATACCGGCATCCAGCCACGGATTGCCCACGTCCGGGATGCGCGAGGCGACCGCGCCACAGTCTGGACAGCGAATTTTGACCGCGTCGATCCACGGCCGGTGCGGCGTATGCCCTTCGAACGCATCCCAACCTTCGACCGCGCGCTCCTTCAGCTCAGTCTCGCTGCCGACGACGTCCCACCATCCACACGAGCACGCCCAGATCGGCAGCGCCAAACCCCAGTAGCGCTTCTTGGAAATCATCCAGTCGTCCATGTTGCGCAGCCAATCGAGCTCGCGCTCGAGGCCGAAGTCCGGAATCCAGTTGATCTTCCGCGTGATGTTCATGACCTCATCACGCCACGGATCGACCGCGATAAACCACTCGTCAACCAGCCGAAAGACGAGGTCGGTGCCGCAGCGCCAGCACGTCGGGTAGCGGTGCGTATGATCGTAGGCGTAGTAGAGCAGGTCCTTTTCGCGCAGGTTGTCGATGATCGGCTCGGCGACATCACCAACGTACATGCCGGTGAGCCAGTCGAAACCGTCGACGTAGTGGCCGTTCTCGTCCAGCGGCGCCACCACCGGCAAATCGTTCTCCCGACCCAGCGCCTGATCCTCACGTCCGGCACCCGGAGCTGTGTGGACGATGCCGGAACCTTCGGTTGCGCCTACCTCATTCCACGGGATGACTCGGTGCTTGATATTGCGTTCGGCGGGAAGCTCGTCGAACGGACCTCGGTAGGTCCAGCCGACCATGTCCTTCCCCTGCACCTCTCCAACGATCTCGTGCTCGCCACGGATCGCGTTCGGGATCGCATCCTCGGCAACGTAATAGACCGCGTCGCCCTGCTTGACTTTGGCATAGGTCAGGTCGGGATGAACCGAGGCCGCCACGTTGGCTGCCAGTGTCCAGGGCGTCGTGGTCCAGACCAGCAGGTACTCGCCCGGTCGATCATCGAGCGGGAAACGGGCGAAGAGGCTCTTGTGGGTCCGATCCTTGTATCCCTCGCTGACTTCCATCTCGGATAGTCCGGTGGCGCAGCGAGGACACCACGGCATGACATCGTGTCCTCGATAAATCCAGCCGTCCTCGTGACACTTCTTCAGAAAGAGCCAGATGGTGTAGTTGTTCTCGTCCGACATCGTGTAATAGGAGTTGTCCCAGTCCATGAAATTGCCGAGACGCTTGGTCTGCTCGGTGATGGCGTCGGCGAACTTCCAGACTCGCTCCTTGCACTTCTCGACGAACTTGTCGATGCCGTAGCGCTCGATGTCCTGCTTGGAGTTGAAGCCCAGCTCTTTCTCGACCTCGACCTCGACCCACAGTCCCTGGCAGTCAAACCCGTTCTGATAGCGCTGCCTTTTCCCGAGCATAGTGTGGTAGCGGATGTAGAGGTCCTTGTAGGTTCGGCCCCAGCCATGATGGACGCCCATGCGGTTGTTGGCGGTGATTGGGCCGTCCAGGAAAGACCAGCGCGTGCTAGACGCGTCGTTCTTGTGCAGGTAGTCGTCCACGACGCCGCTCTCGTACCACCAACCGAGGGTCTCGCGCTCTTTGGCTGGGAAATCGACCTTCGTCGATACCGTTTGAAACACCGGCGACCTCCATCTACTCAGCTTCTCTGTCCGGCCGGCGTGCGATCGACTCCGGCATTCATGTGCTACAAAACAAAAACCCGCCCTCGTGACGAGGACGGGGTTCACCCGCGGTACCACCTCAGTTGACTCGCGCGATGCGAGCCCACTCAGAGAGATGCTCCGTATGGTCCAGGTTTGCCCCAGATAGTATCGAGCGACTCATCCGTCATCACCCGGCAATAAATTACCGGGCTAGGAAGACAAAGCCCACTAAAGGGGCTGACAATCAGCGCTACGCTGACTGCTCGGTTCCAAATGAAACGCATGCTGATTCGGATACATCTCGGTCGCGGTAACGAGCGACAAACCCGGCCACGTCTACTTGCTGCGCGTCAGCGTTCGGGTGGCGGCTCGGGAAGGATGTCTCACGAGGGTTACCGTGCCCGTCTCGCACTATCTCGGGCTCGCTGATCGGGTCATCCCGCGGACGTGTTTCCGTCAAAGCCGTTCCTGTGTCAAACATCAATTCTATCAGCGAACGCAAAGAGCATCAATTGCTCAGTAAAATCCGTTCGGCGGCTACCATAGTCTCAGTTGCGAGGATTCGGTGGTATTATTGGAAGTAGAAATTTGAATGTGAGGCGCAACATGTTAACAATCCTCTGGATCTTGCTCGGAACAGGAATCGTCATCCTGCTGATGGTTATCGTGGCGGTGTTTGGAGGAAAAGGTCATCTGGACGTGGAGCGATCTCAAAACCATTACGCCGGTGAAGTTGACATGTTCTACCACAGCCCTCACTGACCTGCGTGGAAGGTGTCTCCAGTTGGCGATTCTAAGCGCCGGACGCCGTAGGGAATCCTGAGATGTGGGCAGTCGTTTGGACCGTGGTTACGATCGGCATAATCGTGTTGCTGATGGTTCTCGTCGCGAAGTTCGGCGGGAAAGGTCACCTGGACGTCGAGCGCTCCCAGAATCACTATCTCGGAGAAGTCGAAGCTCGATCTAGATTCCCCTGGGCTTGAACCGACCCTAACTTTCCCCCGGCAAAGGATTTGAGGCCATATCCGCAATTCGGCATGGCCTCGTTTAAGTTCTGCTCGCGTCCTGTGGACTCGCGACTGGCTACTCGGTCAGAGCTTGCGGCCGCTGGTCGCCTTGGTGACCGCGCTGGCAATGAAAGCCAGAATGATGGCTCCAAGAAATGCCGGGATGATCGTGATCCCCGCCAGGCTCGGCCCGAATCCGCCCAGAATCAATCCACCAACCCAGCTTCCGACGAGGCCAGCGACGATGGCGCCGAGCCAGCCGTATGGTAGACGGCCCGGGACGATCTGATCCGCGATCCACCCGATGATCCCTGCCACGAAGAGCATGACGATCAGCCCTACGAGATTGAACGTTAACCAGATTCCGATCGCCAGCAAGATCAGCAGAACAATCAGGACCACTGCCACGACCATGCGACGACTCCTCCCACGATGTGAGCTTCGATCCGCGTCGCCAATCGTTGGCGTCCAGCATGTTTGACCGAAACCCTATGACCCATTTCCCACCTATTAAACATCACCTGGGTACTACGTAAAGCGCTACCGTGCGTGAAATCACCCGTTGTATTGTTACAGGGAAACTGATTGGCCCGGCGAATCGAGATTCGACCGGAATCCGATGTGGGGGCATCGGGCGTCCGGAGCCAATCGGGTGGGAAGGGAACTCAACCATGCTCGGTCGCGTCTTGTCGCGGGCGTGTCGGCCCGCATTGATGACTCGTCTCTTCACAATCCTGATGATGCTGTCGTTGGCCCCGCTGTCGACGATCTCAAGCACGCCCGCGTCCGCGGCCACGGACGACACCGCCCAGGCGTTTGCCATGATCAATACGTATCGCTCCTGGCTCGGGCTGCCACCCATGACGCGCAACCCGAAGTTAGACGCGTCCGCTCAAGCGCATGCACATTACTACCAACTCAACGTGGGTGATCCGAGCCTGAGCGGCATGGGACTGCACGAGGAGCAGCAGGGCAAGCCAGGCTTCACCGGTGCCGACATGCAGGCTCGCGTCGACGCGCAAGGGTATGACGGCTGGGCCAACGAAAACATCGGACTGAGCGGCTCGATGGTCGCGAGCGTCGACTGGTTCATCGGCACGATCAATCACCGGCTTACCCTGATCGACCCGCGTTACACCGACATTGGCCTCGGAATGGTCAATGAAAACGGCGTCAAGATCGAGGTGATTGATGTCGGCGCCCCAAATTGGACCAACACGGCCAAACCCGATTGGGTCGCCTGGCCTCCCGATGAGACCTCCGGAGTCTCCTATAGCTTCTGGGGTGAGACGCCGAACCCGTTCCCGAGCGCCAGCTATCCCGTCGCATATCCAATCACGTTGAAGTACCACGGAGCGGGCGACGTCTCATTCAATAGCGCCACGCTCTCCGCCAACGGGCAGGTCGTTCCGTCTTTCTCCGCCGTTGGCAACGGCTGGCTCACGACGCGCACCGACATGACCGCCGCCCAAGCTCCGCTTCAGCCTGGAACGCGCTACACCGTCACGGTGACCGGCTCGGCCAACGGATCGGCCTTCACCAAATCCTGGTCGTTCATCACCGCGATCGAAGCCGGTGATCCGTTGTCGCTCTCGGCGGTTCCCGCGTCGACAAACCTACCCTCCGGCGTGGCCAAAGCGGATGCCGCGGTCCAGAGCATCTGGTGGACGGCGGATGGCGCGGTGCAGTCGCTGGCAGATTCGCGCACCTGGCTGTGGGGACCTGACGTTATCGCGGCACAGGGCGAGCCCTATGCCGATTCACCAGGCGGATCGCGGCAGGTCTATTACTTCGACAAGAGCCGAATGGAGATCACCGACCCGAACGGCGACCGATCCTCTCAGTGGTTTGTGACCAACGGACTGCTTGTGCGTGACATGATTCAGGGCGCGGTTCAAGTGGGCGACACGTCGTTCCAGAAATCGTCCCCCGCCATCTCACCGATTGCCGGAGACGACACCGGCAACCCCAACGCACCAACCTACGCGAGCCTGCACAATCTGACGTCACTCGGCAACGGCTACTCGCAGCCGGACAAGACTGGGCAACCGGTGGACAGCACTCTGGCGAAGGACGGCACGGTCGGAATCAACGCGACGCTTGGAACGACGACCAACTACGGATACTACGACCAAGCCACCGGAATCAACGTCGCGGGAGTCTTCTGGAACTGGATGACGTCGCAGAGCTGGCAGTGGATCTACGTCCTCGGTCATCCGATCAGCGAGCCGTATTGGGTGCAGACCAACGTCAAAGGCGAGAACCAATGGGTGCTCGTGCAAGCATTTGAGCGACGCGTGGTGACGTACACGCCACACAACGATGCCAACTGGCAGATCGAGATGGGGAACGTGGGCCGCGCCTATTACGAATGGCGCTACGGCACGCCGCCGCCAGCGTAGCGGTTACTGAGTCGAGCGAACCAGTTGATTTCAGATCCACCGGGGCGGAATCGGTTTCGTCGGCGAACGCTCTTGCTCGTTGCTTCCGCGGCCGCACTGACAATAGTCGTGTTCCTCATTGTCGTCTGCCGTTTTCTGGGCTTCGGCGAATTTGACGGACCGCCGGTCTTTTCTCCTGACGGTCGCTTTGCCATTACCGTGACGGAGAGCAACTGCGGCGCCCCGTGCAGCTTCAATGCAACGGCAATCTTGAAAGACGGTCAAAACGGCGACGGCCATGTGACTACCCTGGTGACGGGCAACATTCATCCGTGCACCATGATTTTCAAATGGAATGGGTTTCGGGAGCTTACGGTCGAGTATGAGGCCAAAGACGTGGATCTTGGCCCGACTTCCTGGCACGGGGTGACGATCACATATGAGCAAGTCGATCTGCCAAGCTCTGTCTGGGCAGCCGCATGGAATGTACCGGACTTCAACTCCTGCTACAACACGTACTACCACGATTGATTGTGAGTGATACCGGTCCGGACACTACCGGCGCGGGCGTGTCGCTACGGAACTGATGCTTGGATCGCCCCGTGGATCACCTCGGGACGGTTGCTGGCGATGCCATCCACACCGATGCGCGCCAGTCGCTGCGCTTCCTCAGGCTCGTCCACCGTCCAGGTGAAGACCTTCAACCCACGTCCGTGAAGAGTCTCGACGACTTGCTCGTCGACCGATTCATGTTGCAGCATCACGGCTCCCGCTCTTGCCAACCACGTCATGACCGGCAACCAGACGCCCTCAAAGAGCTTGAGCCCTTCGAAGAAACCATCGAACTCGACCGACGTTCGCGCATGCCCGCGAGATAGCCCCAACGTTGGTCCGAACGTCATTTCGGCGAGGCGACGCAGACTGTGAATGTGCCCGCTCGAGATCAGTGCGTGTGTCACGAGCTTATGCCGCCTGAGTGCGTCGACCACCCCAGCCTCGAAGCCGTGCGTCTTCATGTCGAGGTTGAACGGCAATGCCCGCCCGTATCGCCCGAAGAACTCGTCCAACGTCAGCATCCAGGGAAGATGCTCACGCAGGATCGCGCTCGGAGTGTCGGCGATAACCAGTCGTTGTCCGCCGGACCGTACGACCGGATCGTGCAACAGCACGAGCACGCCATCTCCGGCCTGGCGTACGTCGAATTCGAGCATGTCGACGTCAAGTGTGAGTGCGTGATCGAAAGCCGCAGCGGAATTGTCTGGCTCGTCCGGTGCACCGCCACGGTGGGCGATGAGGAGCGGTCGCAGTGTCACGGCCGCAGATCGTCGAGTTCGAGGAACCAGCGTAGGAAGCGATAGATCGTTACCAGCCCGGTGAGGTAGGCGAATCCAAGCAGATAGGACGCAATCACGTCCGTCAGCCAATGGTGACCGAGGTAGACGCGTGACGGCCCAACCAATCCGATCACCGCGGCACCGAAGGCGGCAATCGCGCGCCCAATGCGGCGATTGTGAGCGCTCGTAGCGCCAAGATAGGCCAGAAAGCCCCAGAACGTGACGTAGTGGAGGGTGTGACCGCTTGGGAAGCTGGTGTCGCGTATATCTGCCTCGACGATTCGGATACGCGGGTCATCAGGTCGCGGACGTCGAATAACCAGTTTGGTAAAGAAGCTGAGCAGGCTGCTGGCCCATGCCGCCGTCAAGAAAAAACTCGCCAGTTTTCGCCCCCGGAACCAAAAGAGGGCCACCGCCGTGAACGGAACCAACAGGCTTTGAGGGCGGAACCCGAACCAGCTTACCGAATCCATCAGGCGCGCCAGCGAGCGATTCTGCAGGCGCTGCAGCTTGATGGTGGCGTTGAAATCGGCCTTCGGTCGGGGGTTCGCTCGAACGAAGAACAATAGCGCGAGATAGCCGACAAACGAGACGACCGCCGCGCGAACGAGAATCCTATTTGAGCCCGGAGGAAGTGCCAGACGCTCGTTGCGTTTCTCGCTGGTTGATGAAGAAACAGAAGGTTTCACTGGCCACCGCTTTTCACGAAGGGCAGCGAGCGCCATCCCTGAGCGGCGCGGTCAGCACGGTGCAGAACGGGGAACATTGACGCAGCGTATGCCTGTATCAAGGGCGCCGCTAGAAGCTCGGGAGCACAGTGAGGTCGTATTCCGGCATGTCTATCTCAGGCGCGGCATAGCCCTTGTCCTGGAGATACCTGACCACCGAAACGATCACATCGTCGGGGGTGGAGGCACCCGCCGTCACGCCAATTCGCTCGATCCCGTCGAGCCAGTCGTCCGAGATTTCGTCGGCCCGCTCGATGTGATGACTGGGGATACCGTAGCTGCGACCGACTTCGGCCAGCCTGGCAGTGTTCGAAGATTTCTTGCCGCCAATCGCCAGAATGGCGTCGACCTCGCGAGCCATCTTGCGCAATGCATTCTGCCGCTCGGTCGTCGGTTCGCAAATGGTATTGCAGACGCGCACTTCGCCGCCGTCGCGCGCCACCATTGGCACGAGTTCGCCGATGAATTTGAGGAATTCGTCTACGTTCTTGGTGGTCTGCGAAACGACCGCCACTTTGCGCGGAGGTTCGACGTCGTCCGCCTCTCCCTGACCACGCCCGACGTGCCAGGGTAGATCCTCGATGTGTTTGGCGGCAACCGCGCGGCTCGTTCCGGACCAGGAAATGATGCCGCGGACCTCTGGATGGTAGCCGTCGCCATAGACGACTAAGTAGTAACCCTGTCGCGCCAACTTCTGTCCAAGCCTTTGAACCTTGGTGACGAGCGGGCAGGTCGTATCGATCAATTCCAGGCCGCGCGTCTTGGCGTCGTCGCCCCGCTCTGGTCCCGCGCCGTGTGCGGTGATGGCCACGCGCTTGAATCCGCGCTTCTCGGCATCACCCACGGTTTCGGCCGTCTCGATGCCTTGAGATCGGAGTCGCTCGACGATCTGCGGGTTGTGGATGACATCACCGATGGTCGCTACCGGCTCGTCGACGTTGCCAGCTTTGCTGATGATGTCAATGGCGCGGCGCACGCCCCAGCAATACCCCATCTCTTCGGCAAGAACGATTTGTTTGGTCGTCATAGGTGGCGTACCCAATCCCTCGAACATGCGGTGCGTGAGCGCTTAATAGCGAATCAGCGTCTTTCCATCGAGCTTGCTCTGATCGAGCTTTCCTACCAGACTCGGGGCGAGATTGTTCGGCACAGTGATCGTGTCTGGGTTCCCGTCGCTCACATACATTATACCGGGATTCTGATCGACGAAGTCGAACCACTTGTCGATCTGATCGCGACTCCCTCTGATACGCGGAATCCAATACGGGTCAAAATCGCTGTCCACCGGAGAGGGACCTGGATTCGCGCCAACCATCAGCGCGCCCTTGAACCCGTAGTGCTTGCCGTTCAGGTCAAACCCCTCAAAGATGGACGTGTCTCCATGATCTGGATACTCACCAAATGGCACGGAGATGATCTCCATCTGCGATCTGGAGTCGAAACCGCGCATCATGTCGACCGCGCTGCCGAGCTCATCCTTGATCTCGGCATCGGAGATCGTGCGCAGATCGATGTGATCCACCGTATGATCGCCAATTTCATACCCGTGATCCAGCAGGAACTGTACCTTCTCCTTCTCGAACTTCTCCTGGCCAGCGGCGTCCGGCCAGGCAAACGGGGCCAGAGGTAGGATCGAGAAGAGACCCCCGCGACCGAAATCAGGATACTTCGTGAAGAAATCCTCAAGGATGCCGATGGCACAGTTCGGATCGATTAACTTGTTGCCGGATGGATCAACGATGTAGTTGAACTGAGAGACCGATCCGTCGTCGAACGTCAGAATTACCGGTCGCTTGCCGGCCGGGGCCTTGATCGAGTCGGTGGCGTAGTCGTGGATCGGAATCACGTAGAAGTCGTGGTCGTAGAGCCACTGCAGATCATGACGCAGTTCATCAGCGGTCGTGGAATAGTCCCCGCCCGAGTTGTCGATCGAGTGGTACATGAGCACCATGATCTGGCCGAGCTCGTTCGGCTTGTACCGCGCAAGCTGATCCGCGGTGAGCGTGGCAATGGGCTGAGTTGGCGACGCAGAGGGCGTGGGAGACGCGAGATCCGTCGGAGTTGCATTGGGACTCGCAAGGCTCGTTGGCGAGGCCATCTGATCCGCGGCGATGACCTCCGTTGGCGATCCTATCGCCTCCATGGCGCCAGTTCCAGCGCTCGACGGACGAGGCACCAGGCCGAACGCGTATGAGACGAGCGTCACTGTCAGGCCGACAGCCGCGCAGGCCCACACGATTCGGGTGAACTTGGACAGCATCTCTTCCCCAATTCAGTCCTTGCGCCTGTCGCGCCAAACTTCGTGCGTTATGTCATGTCCGTCAGCATACCGGCCGTTCGGAGCCCGAGCAACTCCGGTAACTCCAGCAAGCTCCTGATCTCGTGATCGGCGCGCACACCACCAGGCCAGTCGCGCCCTCGCCGATTGATCCAGACCGACGTGATGCCGGCTGCGCGAGCTCCGACAACGTCATGCTCGGCGGAATCTCCCACGTACATCGCATCGTCGGGCTGAATGCCGAACCGATCGAGCGCTCGCCGGAAGATCAAAGGATCGGGCTTCCAGATTCCCTCTTCTTCTGAAACGAGTATCAGCTCAAAAAGGTCACCGATTGCCAGTCGAGCGATTTTGTCACGCTGAATGCGACTCGGTCCGTTGGTGATCAGCCCGACGTGCGACGATTCGCTGACGACGCTCACCACCTGCAGCGCGTCGTCGAAGAGCTCCAAACCGCGATAGCGATCGCTCAGATAGACCTCGAGCGCGGCATCGATTCGATCGGAGTCGATCACTCCATGTTGCCGAAGCATCTCCGCGAAATGACCGCTGCCGCCAACCGTCGTGGCGGCTGCCTTCTCGACAAGCTTGTCGACGTCGATGGCATCGGTCGGATCAAAAGCAGCTTCAATCGCCAACCGCAATCGCAGGCGTAACGACGTGTAGTGGTCGCACAACGTGTCGTCCAAATCGAAAAGGACGAGCGATGGAGCGCCGGACGCGTTGGGATGCGACTCGTTGGCCATGGGGCTCCTTGAGTTTAACGGTGCGATGAACGCGCTCGTGAATGACACAAGCCTACCCAGCAGCGTGAAATCGCGTCAACAGAAACGGATCAGGGATTCAACCGATCGGCGAGGTACGCCAGAGAAGCTCCAGATTGTGATCGAACCACGACCGACGCGAGATCGTCGAGCGGAGTCGGTTGGTTGTTGATAATCGCCAGCTCCGCCCCCGCCTTGACGGCTTCGCGCGGTACCTTCGCGGCCGGGTTGACCGTCAATGATGATCCCACGACAACCATGACGTCGGCGCCACGCGCCACCAACAACGAGCGCCGCAAATCCTCGGCGACCAGCGACTGGCCAAACGAGATGGTCGATTCTTTGACCATGCCACCACATACGGGGCAAACGGGCTCATCGCCGCTGAACTCGCGATCGAAGGGCTCTGCATCGAACAAGCGGCCGCATTCCAGACAACGAACGCGATGCGCCGACCCATGAAGCTCGATGACGCTCGACGGATGCGATCCCGCCTTCTGGTGCAGTCCGTCGATGTTCTGGGTGATGATCTCTTGCAGAAATCCCAGCCGCTGCAGTCGGGCCAACGCCCGATGACCATCATTGGGCTGCTTCGCGGCTAGCTGCGGGTAGCGTTCGCCTCGTCGCTTCCAGTGATTCAGACGGATCTCCGGATCTTTGACGAATTCGCGAAACATCGTCGGTTTAATTTGCTTCCAGATGCCGTTCGGTCCACGGTAGTCAGGAATTCCCGACTCGGTCGAAATACCCGCTCCTGTGAATGCCACTCCTGAGCGACGTTCGAATAACAGCTCGGCCAGGCGGTCGAGCTGAGTCGCGTCTTGCACTGTCAGATTTGTCACGCTGCACCGCGCATTTGTTGAGGAATCCATCCCCTTATTAAACGCCGAATGTCAAGGATATCTGTTACTGTAAGGATGTTGACCGTCGACCGGTACCCAACGCGGAGATGTCGCGCGTTGTAACGGATGTCCGGGTCCGGCATTCCTGGCACCAATATCGCGATTTCGTCTCACCGGTCAACGGAACGCTCGAAGGTCCGCCTTCGATGCCTGGAGGATCGATGACATCCGTATCACGACGTCTGCTTGCCGGCAGATTCGTACTCGACTCACGCATTGGCGCCGGCAATTATGCTGAGGTCTATCGCGCAACTGACACACAAACTGGTGAACTCGTCGCCGTCAAAACACTCCGACCTGAACACGCGACGGAATCCCACACGCTCTCTCTGTTCGTCAAAGAGGGTAGCGCCGGATCAGCCATCTCGCACCACAACGTGGTGAAGATCTCATCATACGGCGAGAACGACGGCACGCACTACATCGTAATGGAGCTAGTCAAAGGGATCTCGCTTCGACGCCGCATTCAGTTGGCTGGCCGCCTGGACGTCGTTGAGGCCTTGCGCGTCGCCGTTGGCACGCTGCGGGGGTTGGAGGCAATCCACGACGCGGGCTACATTCATCGCGATATCAAGCCGCAAAACATCCTGATCGACGCCAGCGGGAGTCCGAAGATCACCGACTTCGGCATCACGCTCTGTCCAGGGGAGCCTCGCTCTTCATCGGGCGGATTGGCGCTCGGGACAGCCGCCTACATCGCTCCCGAGCAGGCAGCTGGACAGGCGATCGGCCCGGAAGCCGACCTGTATTCGGCCGGCGCGGTGCTGTTCGAAATGCTGACTGGAGAGGCGCCATTCCCGGGCGACGACCCTCGCGCGGTGATGAATCGGCATCTGTTCGAACCGCCTCGCGATCCACGCACCCTCAACCCGCAGATATCGCCCGCGCTTTCGGCGATCGTGCTCCGCTCGTTGGCCAAGGAACCGGCCGCTCGCTTTCGCTCAGCCCAACGCATGCGCGAGGCGCTGGAGATGCTGCAGGAGGAAGTGCGCCTCACGAACACGCACCGGCGTCTGTTGCCGTCCAAAGCGCTCGCCTGGAACACGCCGATGGCTCAACCACGGCAGTTGCCATTTGGGCTCGCCAACGTGTCGTTGATGACGACGTTCGTCAGCGCGCTGCTCTTGATCGTCCTCTTCATCGTTCTTGTCCTGGCGCTGGTCAGTTCGGCGGTATATGGGGGATCGAGCGGCGTTATCTCGAGCTCCGGTCCGCCAAGCGGTGCCGCTGGAGGATCGACGCCATTCGACAACCCACAGGATGTGACCGCTCAACCACAGTTGGCTGATAGCCAGGTGCCAAACTGGGCCGTGCAAGCCGCGGTGAGCGACGTGACGCCGACACCGACGCAGTCTCCGGTGACGGTCAATGTCGCAACTGTTTCCACACCCACACCCACTGCGCCGGTTCCGACGACGTTGGTCATCTACAACGACGGCCTGACTGATGGTTGGTACACCAACCTCTCGTGGAACGGTCAACTGGAGTTGATCAGCGCGTCGACGGGTCATGCGCAGACCGACCCTATCAGCTTCACGGCGACGGACGGCTGGGCAGGGCTGCAGATCACCAATGACGGCGGGGTCAACACCTCACCCTATACCGCGATCCAGTTTTCGATCCGCTCCACCAAAGACAACGAACCGCTCGCCATCTATCTACGCGACACGAAATACAACAACCTCAGCGATCCGGTCACGCTTACCAACTACGGTGGGTATCCCAAATCGACCGGTTGGACCACCTACACGATCCCGCTCGCCGATCTCAATGGCTCCGACGTGACCATGGGTAGCATTGTCTTCCACAACTGGTCAGACTCCCCTCAGGCGCCCATCCTCGTCGATCACATCCAACTGGTACAGCAGCCGTAGCAGCACGTCATGACGTCCGTGTCTTGCGCCGAGCGCGGCTCAACTGCAACGCCCCGAGAACTGTCGCAACGATCAGAACAATGAAACTAACCGCTGAAATTACGAAGCTTTCAGTCACGATCGACGGTGCGAAGCGAAATACGACCTCATGCGTTCCGGCAGGCACAGTGATAGCCCTGAAGATCCCGTCGGCCGTGGCGATCGGTGTACTCGCGCCGTCAACCGTCGCTTTCCATCCAGGGTAGGCGGTATCGCTCAGCACCAGATATACCGGATGATCGGTGCTGACGTGGACCGAGACACGATCGTTCTGGTAATCAACGACGTACGCGCTGCCGTTTCCGCCCGGCTGCGCGGCAGGCAGACCTCCAGTCAAATACAAGGTCTTGGTGGGGTCGAATCCGGCCTTGGTGACGGCATTCAGCGCGTCGTCGACGCTCGACTGCTGCGCGTCGTAGCTGAGCCAGACACGCGGTAGCGCGTTTCCGTTCTTCCACAACACCAGACCATCCTCAGTCGTGAGCGCCGTGGTGAAACCTGGTCCAGGTGCCGCCGCTTTATCGTCGGTAATGACGTACTCGACGTTGAGCAGACTGAAGAGGGCTGGATCGTTGCCTCCCGTGAGGACGTCCGAAACCTTTTTGTAGTTGGCCGGCTGCATGGGATCGAAGAGCCCACCGGCGTCCTGCAGCCCAGAAACCGAGGCCAGATCGGGCTGCCAATTGAGCGTCGTCGAAGCGATACGGAATGGGCCGCTCCGTCGCATCTGTTGCTGCAGGAAACTCACCGCTTGAGGATGGCGGAAACCGGACGACAGATCCTCCGACGTGGGATTGAAGCTGGCAGTTGCGCCATAGAGATCCAGAACGACCAGGATCGTTGCCATGAAAACGACGACGCTCCCCCTCAGCGCACCGCGTGTCACCGCCCACAGGAGCACGGCGGTGCCGGCCAGGTAGATCACCGCTAAGTTGAGGCCGTCGACGGCAATGACGGGGCGATTGGATGGATCGTTGACGCCGAGAATCAAGCTATAGAAGAGCGGGATCACAAACAGGATCAGTGCAGCCAAGGCGATGCTGAGCCAACGAACCGAACGACGCACGAGTCGGATGGCACGTTGCGATTGTTCCAGGTGATATCCCAGCTCCTGCAATCCAAATCCGGCCAGGAGCGCCAGCCCGAAATCGACGAAAACGAAACCTCGTGCCGGGGCACGGATGAGGTTGTACGGCGGCACGAAGCGGAAGACCCAGCCGTGCAGGGGTGTGAACGGCCCAAGCGCGAAGAGGAGCGCCACTCCGACAAACGCGCCGAGAACCCAGCGCTCGCCCGATGGCCGCAACATCAGACCCAGTGCCGCCAGCACCAACGTCACGACGCCAACGTAGCCCCAGACCTCACCACTCGAAAACGCCCCCCAATAATCCGTGGGGTTGCTGCCGAAAGCTTTGGGCAATATGAATTGCAGCAACGCGATAGGTTCGACGCTGAACTCTGTCGCCTGATCATAGCTGAGCCCCGAACGCACCGAGAGGGACGCCATCTGCAGCGAAGGCAGGATCATCGGGGCCGCCAAACCGAGACCCACAACCAACGCACCACCCGCTCTGGAGACCGCAAGCGCCACAGGTCCCGGTCGGTCCCTCAAACGCGCGACGATCGCGTCCCAATCCTGTCCACCACGCTCCCAAGGCCAGAGCTCGTGACGAGTTCCGGCCCAGTACAGCCACCAGGCCCCTGCAGCCGTCAGTTCGTAGAGGAGGAGCTGTTGATGACCGCCGGTCGCGGCCAGAAAGATGACAATGGCGCTTGCCACTGCCCACAGCCAGGAATCGCGCATGGCCGTCATGCGCAGAGTCAACAGCAACAACGGCAGCCAAACCGCGACCGACAGCATCGAGTAGTGCCCCAGGTGTGCGGTCAGAAAACCGCAGCCAGAGAAGATGATGGCCGAGCTGCTGGCGGGCAATCGGCGCATCCCCAGCGATCGCGCCAGGAAATACGTTCCGAACGACGCGATCAGGTAGTGGGCGATGACCAACAGCTCGAGCGTACCGTATGAATACGGACGGTGAATCAGCCATGAGATGAGATTGGGCGGATAGAGCATGGCCGCCTGATAGTTGGCGAATTGCGGCATTCCGCCGAACTGGCTTGGGTTCCAGAGTGGCAGGTGCCCGTTTTGCAGTGCATTTGCGCTGAAGCCCTGGAGCGGAAAGAAGTAGGAGTTCAGGTCGCCACCGCCGCGTGGCACGCTTGCAGCGCTCAGCAGCGGTCGCCAAAAGAACAAAAGCTCGGCGAGAGTCAGTCCGCCCAGGGCCAGAATATCGAGATGGAGCTCACCAAAGCGTTTGCGAAGTGGACGGGCGGTCAGCCAGAAGAGGAACGCCCAGGCGATGAACCCCGCCAGGACAATCCATTTCGGCAACAGTCCCGCCGTCTGCTGGGCAACGTCGACCGCCACGTCATCCGTCTCTCAGCGGACGACAATACTGTTGTTGGCAGCCGTCGCTCGGGATCCGCTGCAATACTTCCCCAGTCATCCTGAGCCGCGGCGAAGGATCTCTCCGTACTTGACGCACCAGTCTGGTGTGGCGGGACAGAGGTTCGCCGGTTGAGACCTGAGCATGACAAGGAAACGCTGGTCGTCCCGCGGATCGACCAATCCTCGGCTGTCTGATCAGTGTTCCCGGCATCGCCCTCACGGCGCCGCCTTACACGTTGAACAGGAAATGGGCGATGTCGCCATCCTGCACGATGTAGGTCTTCCCCTCCAACCGCAGCTTACCGGCCTTGCGCGCCTCCGGCAGTCCTCCGGTCTCGATCAGGTCTCCATAGCTCACAACCTCGGCCCGGATAAAGCCGCGCTGAATGTCGGTGTGAATCACGCCGGCCGCCTCGACCGCGGGTGTCCCGCGATTTATTGTCCAGGCGCGACATTCGTCGGGCCCGACGGTGAAGAAGGAGATAAGGCCGAGCAATTCGTAGGATCGTTGAATGACCCGCTCGCGACCAATCTCTTCGATGCCGAGATCGTCGAGGAACATACGCGCGTCTTCGGCGTCGAGCCGCGCAATCTCCGCCTCGATCTTTCCAGCAATGGCGTCCACCATAACTCCAGACCGTGCGAAACGCGACTCGGCTTCGGCCTTGAGCGATTCGGCTCGCTCACCGATCATGTCGTCACTCAAATTGATCAAAATAAGCAGCGGCTTTGCCGAGAGAAACCCAAAGCCTCGCAGCAACTTCTCGTCTTCGGGCTGAATTTCAACCTCGCGAATGGGAATGCCCTCTTCGAGTGCTTCGCGCAGCTTGGTCAGCACCACCGCTTCGCGTTCGTTGGCCTCGCGTTCGGCGCCGCGCAATTTGGGGGTGCCTGCCTCCAGGCGCTGCAATCGTTTCTCGATTAGTCCGAGGTCAGAGAAGGTCAACTCCAGGTTCATCGTCTCGATGTCACGCATCGGATCAACGCCACCTTCGGGATGCGGAACGGCTGGATCTTCAAAGGCGCGCACCACGTGGACCAGCGCCGCTCCCTGACTGAGGAAACCCAGGAGTCTGCCACTCATCCCTTGTTCGTGGATGCCTTTCGCCACTCCCGCCACGTCGTAATACTGAACGTCGGCAGGGACGGTCCGTTTGGGGCTGAACATGTCGGTCAACACGTTCAAGCGCTCATCAGGTACCTTTACCGTCGCGAGGTTCGGCTCCTCTTCGCCGGTCGAGAACTGACCGGTGGCCGCTTCAGCCTCGGTCAACGCATTGAAGACGGTCGATTTGCCACTCTGGGGCAATCCGACAATAACCAGTTGGAGGGACATCCCACCTCCGTGATGATCACAAATCCAAGACGTGGCAGCCTGCGTCGCAGTTTGGCGCCAGGTAACGTTGTACCACGGGAATCCCGATGTCGCAGCGTATAAACCGCCGAGCGCTGATGCGCATGGCGCTCGCAGGCACAGCAACCGCCGCAACCGGATACACACTCCTCATCGAGCCATCCGAACTTCAGATCGAACAGGTGAAGATACGAGCAGATCTTCCGACCAGGCTGCGCATCGGCGCGCTCAGCGACTTCCACCTGGCCGATACGGTCAGTCGGAAACGGGTCGAGGAAGCAGTGCGCCTGATCACGCGTCAGTCGCCCGACATCATTGTGCTGCTCGGGGATTACTCCACGGCGATGCACTCGGGACGTGTGATCCATCGACACGTGGCGACCGCGCTGGACATCCTGAGCATGTTGAGCGCTCCACTCGGCGTCTACGCCATTCTCGGCAACCACGACATCACACCGGCGCTGCCCGATCTCGGAGCAATGATCTCGAGCCGAGGTCTACTACCGTTGATCGACAAAGGTGTGCTGCTCACGAACCATGGCGAGCGCTTCGCTTTGGTCGGGCTCAACGACGCTCTGCAAGCCAAGCCAAAGCCCAAAGCCGCCACGAGCGACATCCCCCATGGCACTCCCACGCTCGGTTTGGTGCACGAGCCGGATGCGTCGTCACTCTTGAGTGGAGCTTCGCTGGTCCTATCCGGGCACAGCCATGGGGGTCAGGTGCGGTTGCCGTTCTTGGGGGCACCGGTCCTCCCTCAGATGGGACGACGCTTTCCGTGGGGATTGCGCGACAACGACGGCACGCTCGTCTATACGACGCGCGGCGTCGGCATGGTGCCGCCACGCATCCGCCTCAACTGCCGCCCCGAGATCACCCTGATCGAGATCGTCAACTCCGTCGGAGAGACTCCTATGCAACCGGTCGGCTGATTCGACGGCATGGTCGCTCCGCGGATTGGGACAGCAGCGGGTCGATCGCGCCCGCCGCGGCGAAGGCGGCGGCACGCAACCGACAGGAATCGCACACGCCGCAGGGAACCTCGCCACCCTGATAGCAAGACCAGGTGAGGCCATAATCAACGCCAAGCTTGAGGCCAAGCCGGACGACTCCGGCTTTGGTCACGTGGAGGAAGGGTGCGACGACCGGCACGCTCTTTCCCTCTTCCACGAATTGCTTGCTGGCCAGGTTGGCGGCCTGTTGAAACGCGTCCAGAAACTCCCCGCGGCAATCCGGGTAACCCGAGTAGTCGACTTCACTCACGCCGATGTAGATCGCGCTGGCGCCCACCACTTCAGCGTAGCCCGATGCCACAGCCAGGAAGATGTGGTTACGCGCCGGAACCCAGGTGGAGGGGATGCCATCGGCAGGCTCGGTGGGTATATCGCCCTGGCCGGTCAACGACGAAGCCGACCAGTCGCCAAGATTCATGCGTACGATTTGGTGCTGACGAACGCCGAGAGCGCGCGCCACGGTCGTGGCTGCGTCGAGCTCTTTACGATGCCGCTGGCCATAGTCGAAGGAGAGCGCAAATAAATCGAACGCGCTCTCCTTCGCCAGCCACGCCGCCGTCGTGCTATCCAGCCCGCCAGAGAGTAGGATTACGGCTCGATTGCGCTCGGTTCGAACGTCTGCCATGTTGAATTGGATTCCTTTCATTCTGGACAGGTATTAGGGCGGTTCGACGGCATGCATGTGAAACACCAGGCCACGCAGCACCAGTCCCTCAAACGCCAACTTCTGAGCTTCACGGTTCGATGGATGCAGCCCTCGCTGGCGATTGGCGCGGTCATCGCCGCCATTGCCACCGGCGCCTGGCACCGGCGCTGGGAGTCAGCCTTCGAAGGCACTCCGCGAAGAGGCCTCTTCGATGGCCTGTGCCACCTCGGGACGGCGCTGGCCGTCTCGCTGCCAATTCTGCCGTACGTGCGCGACCGTTGGGGATTCTTGCGCATCAGTCTGCTGAGTTCGGTCGTGATCGACCTCGACCACATACTTGCGGCACGATCGTTCCGGCTTACCCGCTGCATGACGATGGACCACCGCCCCGCATCCCACTCGGTTCTGACGCCGCTCATCTTCGCCGTGCTAGCGGAACGCTGGAAGCCAAAGCAGCACGTTGGGCTGGCGGCGCTCGTCGGTGTCAGCTCTCACTTGTTGCGCGACCTCGGCACTGGTGGCGCTCCGCTGCTTCACCCACAGAAGATCATCACCGTCCCGTACGAGCTGGTTGTGGTGCTGCTTGGTGCATTTTCGGTCATGACGCGCTATGGCACGCGCACCGCCGTGGGGGGCAAATTCCTGGCACTGCGCGCCTGGAGATGGCTCTTCGCCACCCACTGACGCGTCGCCAATCGTCGCCTACCAGAGTAAGATCATGCCGCGATTTGTCCCGACGGCGCACGTGGTCGCCAGAGGGGGTCACGGCATGGAAGGAACACATCTGGATGGCACAGGCACATGGTGGGCTCGGAGAGCTGCTCGTCGCGCTCTATCTCGTGATTGCGATACTGTCGTTCGTGCTCGCCAAACGTAATGGACTTCCAGCCTGGCTCACCGGAACTGCCCACGCACTGCTCGGCGTCCAGATCATCATGGGCATCATCCTCTATGCCAAGCACCCGCACATCATGCCGGTCTCACATGTGATCGCCGCATTGCTCACGATTCCCGCTCTTGGCCTGATGGCTGTACTACGCAAGCGTATTGGTCGCGCGCAGGCAGTTGGCGTCTCAGCGTCGATCGTGACCGTTCTGGCGGCTATTGCCGTGGTGATCGCCAAGACACGCTGAGTAGGTGACCACAGTGAATATGTCATGTCGACTCGATCGTAGGTGTGCCCGCGTTCGGATAGAGCGTGGTCATCGTCTGTCGCGCATCGGTGGTGGTGAAGCGCCACTGCACCGTGGCGTGGTCGGCGTTGCGCCGTGCGGCCCAGGCGTCGACCTCCCCTTGGGTGGTGGCGAGATCTTCCAGATGGCGCCCGAGGCACTGCCGGGCCAAGACACTCCACTCGATCTCGATCATGTTGAGCCAACTGCCATGGGTGGGGGTGTAGTGCCACTCCAGCTTGCGGGCGATGCGGCGGGCCTCGGCGGGGGAGAAGGTGTCATAGAGCACGCCGGGATGGTGGGTGTTGACATTGTCGGCCACCAGCCGGATGCACACGGCGTCCGGGAAGTGCTCGTCGACCACCGTCGTGAGGAAGGTGGCGAAGTCCTGGGCCGTACGCCGGTCCTGGACGTGGATGGTGCGCCAGCCCGTCTGCGGCTGAAAGGCACCGAAGAGCGTGCAACTCCCCTGGCGCGTGTACTCATAGTCGTGGCGGGCGATCTGTCCCGGTCGCGCCGGGAGCGGAGCACGGGTCGGAGCGGTCAACGCCAGTGGATACTCGTCGATGCAGAGGACGGGGCGCTGGGGGTCGAAGGGCTCGGCATAGAGTTCGAGCAGGTCTTCCATGCGGGCCACGAAGAGCGAGCTCACCGTGGGAATACACCATTGCTGCTTCTGCCAGGGCTTGAGTTCGTTTTTTTAAGCGTGCGTCGCACGGTCTCGTCGGAGATACTCCCCACCACGGCCAGTTCCACCAGACGATCGGCCAAGAGTTGCATGGTCCAGGTGGTGCGTCCAGCCGGCGGATCGCTGCAGGCCAGGGCCACGAGACGCGCCTCCTGGGGACCGCTCAGTTTGGCCGCCGCGCCGGGTCGCGGACGATCGACCAAGGCGGCGGTCACGCCCGCCTCAACCGCGCGTCGCCGCAGCCGAATGACGGTGCGCTCATGGACCCCGACCGCGGTGGCAATCTCCGGATCCCGCAATCCCCGGTCGGCGAGGAGCAGCACCCGGGCACGCTGGATGGTCCGCACCTTGGCTTCCCCGCGACGCGTCATCGTCGTCAGGTCGCGTCGTTCCTCCGGCGTCAACTGCACACGATACATGGCTGGCATGGTGCTCCCTCCCATCGACACACACTCGTTGCGCTCCATCCAGCCTACTGGTACTGTGACTCTCTGGCAAATCCTCTGTGGCCGACTACTGAGGATCGTTGAAACAATTTTGGCAGTCGCTCGCCGTTCACCCGGAACCGAATTCACCCCCACTGACCAACCGCCCACACGGTGATTGAGGAGTCAATCCGGCAACGAGTCCATGACCGCGCTGGGCTGAAGCCGCGCGCTAGCCTATACGAAGCCTGCTGGAAGCAGGCTGAGCAGGTGCAAACCCTCACTCGGGACGCGCACGTTGACGGATTTGGAGCCCAAGCTCAGCCCGCTTGAGCGGGGTTCGCTTAGTTCAGCGCTGCGGCTTCAGCCCGGCGTGAGAGCGAAGCCATCCACGTGGTGAACGCGCGGACATCACCTGAGTTTCGACGCAGCAGCCAACATCCTACAGCTCACTGACTACCGGCAGGATCAGCGGGTGCAGCTTGGTCTGGCGGTAGATCTGCCGACTGAGCACGCCCTTGGTTCGACTCACCAGGTAGCCAGTGCTGAATCCGCCCTTTTGACGCCGCGCCAGGAACTTCTGGAGCTCATCCTCGGCGCGACGCAAGACCTTAACGTCGATCTCACCGTCAAGCCCCTGCACGGCGATGGTTGGACCGGCGATAAGCTGTCTGCTTTCGCGATCGACCACCATGCTGGCAACGATGAAGCCATGCGAGGCAATCTCGTCTCGATTGCGCAGGATCACCTGCCGGTTGCTGACGATGTCGACCAGTACGGCTCCGGAATTGGACATGCCTTCTTTGCGACCGGAATCGCGGCCGAAGCTGTAGATGCCGCCGAGATCCGGCAAGATGATCTGACTGTCGTTCAGTCCCTGCTCCAGCGCGAGATGCCGGTAGAGTGAAAGATGCCGGTGTTCCCCGTGAATTGGCATCACGAACCGCGGACGAATGAGCCGCAGCATGAACTTCAGCTCATCTCGGCTAGCGTGACCGGAGACGTGGATCGTCGGTTCCAGGGCAGAATAGACGACCTCAAAGCCGCGCTTGAAGAGGAGATCGATCGTCTGGCCAACACTCTCCTCGTTGCCTGGAACTGGAGTGGCCGAGAAGATGACGGTGTCACCTTTGGACAGTCGAATGTGCTGGTGCTCGCCACTGGCAACGCGGGCCAGCGCCGCGCCAGCCTCGCCCTGGCTTCCAGTCGTCAAGATCAGCGCCTGCTTCGGCGGCAGCTTCATCGCAATGTCAATTGGCACCAGCACGCCGTCCGGCGGGTCCATATAGCCGAGGTTCATGGCGATGCGCGTGCTCTGTTCCATACTGCGGCCAGTCACAGCGACTTTGCGCCCGTGCCGGTAGCCGGCGCGAATGGCTTGATCGAGCCGTGTGATGTTCGAGGCGAACGTGGTCAAGACGACGCGCCCGGGTGCCTGACCGATGACGCGATACAGTGTCTCGCTCACCACCGACTCGGACGGCGTGTGCCCAGGTCGCTCGACGCGCACGGCGTCGGTGAGGAGAAGCAGAACGCCCTCGTCGCCGATCTCACGCAGGCGCGCTTCGTTGGTTGGCAGTCCAAGCGGCGGAGTTGGATCAAATTTGTAATCGCCGGTATGGACGACCCAGCCGATGGGTGTCTTCAAACCGATGGCGAAGCTTCCGGGGATACTATGGGTAACGTTGATGAACTCGGCTTCGAATGACTTACCGAATTGATAGTGCTCCCCCGGCTCGATGACGTGGAGATCAGCCAGGTTGAGGATCCCAGCTTCGTCGAGTTTGGCCTCGGCGAACGCAATCGCCAGCGCGGAACCGTAGATCGGAACAGGCGCGGCCTGCTTCAACAGGGGGAGAAGATAGGGAAGACCGCCAATATGGTCTTCGTGACCATGAGTGATAAGAATTCCACGAAACTTGTTGAGTCGCTCTAAAACGTAGCTGATGTCTGGAATGATGAGATCGATTCCCCGCATTTCGTCTTCGGGAAATTTGGCTCCGGCATCGATGATGACGAGATCGCCACGGTATTCGACGACCGTGAGGTTCTTGCCGACTTCACCAACTCCACCGAGCGGGATGGCCCTGATTCTCGGACGCGGCATTCGTTTTGGTTCCCTTGCTGCAAATCGAGTGTTCAATTGGCGCGCCATTGCGCCTGCATAAGTTTCTCACGTCGCGGTCATTAGAACGACTTTCGGCGCGATTACGATTGATCGACTGTCCGATCATGCCATGCCAGTTCGCACGCTCGGTGCCGGAGCCTGACCGAATCAACAAGAATTGGGGCGTGAGCGTTTCAGTGGAGGCGCAACCTGTCCGTTCCTTGACACCATTTGTCCAGCGTCTCTAAGATTCGGAGACACTGCCGTTCACCCACTCGTGAGGAGTTGATCGTGACCGACCTGCTCTACATGGTCGACAGCTATTTGCGTGAATTCGACGCGGTCGTGCTTGATGTCAACGACGCCGGTCAGGTCATTCTCGATCGAACCGCCTTCTACGCGGGCGGTGGCGGGCAGCCTTGCGATACAGGCACGCTGACCACCGACGGCAAGACCTGGCAAGTCATTAAAGTTGGCAAGGCGGACGGCGAGATCGTTCATACCGTCGCCGGGGACGACCCTCCAGCACCGGGCACCCACGTGCACGGCCAGCTCAACTGGGATCAACGCTATAAGCTGATGCGCACGCACACCGCATTGCATGTTCTCTGTGGCACCGTCTTTCGCGAGTACGGCGCGCAGGTCACGGGCGGTAACATGGGGACCGACAAGGCGCGCATGGACTTCGAGCTCGAAGACTTGAATCCCGAGCGCGTGGCGCACATCGAGGAACTGGCGAACCGGTCAATCGAATCCGGCATGAACGTCTCCTGGCGTTCACTGCCTCGTGAGGAGGCGTTCCAGATACCCGATCTCATCCGCACCAAGATCAACCTGCTGCCGGATTCGATCACCGAAGTACGGATCGTCGAAATCGAGGGGCTCGACTTGCAGGCTGACGGCGGCACGCACGTGCGCAACACACACGAGGTGGGCGGGATCAAAGTGATCGGAACGCGAAGCAAGGGACGCATCAACAAGCGTCTTGAAATCGAGTTGACGGACGGAACGGACAGCTAAACGCTCGTTCGATATGAGGGGGAGAGACGGTGTCGATTGATTGGGAGGGCCAGCTCGCTCGGCGGGCGAAACGAATTCGCTCGTCCGTCAGGTTCAAATTCGGAGAGCCCGAAGACCATCCCAACATCATCCCCTTTGCGGGCGGCGCCCCGCCGGTCGACTGCCTGCCGATCAAACGATTGGAGGCGGCCGTCACGCAGGTCTGGCGCGATCTCGACCCCACGACCCTCTACTACGACGAATATCAGGGCCATGAACCGTTACGCGCACTGATTGCCGAGCGCATGGGGCGCCGCGGAGTCGATATCACGTCTGACGACGTGCTGATCACTGCTGGATCGCAGCAAGGTTTAGAGCTGACCGCCAAGCTCTTCCTGAACCCTGGAGATCGAGTCGTCGTGGAAGCGCCGACGTATTTCGGCGCCCTGCAGATTTTCGAGGTGTATGAGGCCGAATTTCTCCCCGTGCCGGTCGACGACGAAGGCATCGTCATCGATGAGCTCGAACGAGCGCTGCAGTCCGAACCAAAACCCAAACTCATCTACTTGATCCCAACTTTCCAAAACCCGACGGGGATCGCGTTGAGTCGCGAGCGGCGCGAGAAGGTCATCGCCCTCTCCCAGCAGTATGGTGTGCCGATCATCGAGGACGATCCCTACGGCGAGCTGTGGTTCCATGGTGGTGACCACGGAACGTTGCGGTCGTTGTCGACTGAGGTGATCTACCTCGGCACCTTCTCCAAGACGATCGCTCCCGCGCTGCGCATGGGTTGGTTGGTCGCGCCAAACGTGCTCATGCAGCGCTTCGTCGACGCACGAGAAGGAGTCGACATTCAGAGCGACCGTATGGTGCAGCGGGCCATCGTGCGTGCTTGTGATGGTGGATGGCTCGATGAGCATATCGACCGCTGCCGCGATGAGTACCGCAAGCGCTGCGATTTCATGCTGGAGTGCCTGGAACGTGACATGCCGCGCGGCACCAAGTGGACTCAGCCGGACGGTGGGTTCTTCATTTGGGTGACGCTGCCGGACAACGCCAACGCCGACGAACTGGTCAAGGAGTGCGCCCGCGACGGCGTGCTATATAATCCGGGCTCCTGCTTCTACACCGATTGGGACCCGAAGCCGACGTTGCGGCTCGGCTTTTCGACGCTACCGCCTGAGCTGGTCAGCGAGGGCATCACACGCATGGGAGAGGTCTTTCGCCGCCACCTTGGCTAAGGTGTCGTGCCCGGGAGCGAATCCTGCGTCGATGATGTCCCGGGAGGACAGATGCCGAAGAAGATCTCGGAAGTCGTGGAAATCAACGGTCACACGATCGAGTTGACCAGCCTCGACAAGCCCTATTGGCCGGATGACGAGCTGACAAAAGGCGACGCGCTCAACTATTACCGCGCCGTCGCGGACGTGATGCTCCCGTATCTGGCCGAACGTCCAGTCACCTTTCGAGCCTATCCCAACGGCATTAACGGTCCAGGATTCTGGCGTCGCGACCTGCCGGACAACGCGCCCGATTGGTTGATGTCGGTGAGGTATCAGCCAGAAACCCGCGAAGAGCGCATCGACGTTCCATTGATCGACGATGAGGCCGCGCTTATTTGGTGGGCCGACCATGCGGCCATCGAGGTGCATCAATGGCTTTCGTTGAAGGATGATCTCGATCGACCCGATTGGGCCGTCTTCGACCTCGATCCAGGCAAAGAACTCGAATTCGAACAAATCCTCGAGGCAGCCACGCTGATACGCGACGACTTGACCGAACAGGGTCTCAAATCCTTCGCCAAGACGAGTGGAGCCAGCGGCATGCACGTCTTCGTGCCTCTGAAAGCCGAAGCACCGTTCGACGACGTTCGTGATTGGGTGCATGGGGTCGCTCGGCGACTTGCCGAGAAGCATCCCAAGCTGATCGCCGCCGCCAGCGGCGGCACGCATCGCGGATCAGTGGTCACAATCGATCACGCGCAGAACAGCGTGGCGCGCAACACGGCCGCACCATTCACGCTCCGCGCGCGACCCGGTGCCACGGTTTCGACACCTCTCTCCTGGGATGAGGTCGAGAAGGGAAAGTTTCGGCCTGACGACTTCACACTCCGCACCGTGCCCAAGCGGTTGAAGAAACAGGGCGACCCCTGGGATGGCGCGCTCAACCTGCGACAGAAGCTGCCTTAAATGGGCTGAGCATTCTCCCTCGTTTGTACGGGGACGCATGTGTCGCCCACAATCACGATGTAGGTGCCAACGCTCCCCTGCGGTAGGGGCAAAGCTCGCCTTCGCCCAATATCCGCGACGCCGCTTAGCCGCTCGTCAGCAATCGACTGTGCCACGTTCGCGTACCGTCTTGCGTGCACCGAATCATGGACACGGCTGAGGCATGATTGACGTGGGAAATTTGGGCGAAGACACGCTTCGCCCGTACCGACCGTCTGAATGATCGACGCACGTCATAATTGGTTCAGCGAAAATATGCGAACGAGGAGCGGAGCATGCCAGATTCGAACGTGCCCTACACATTGGTGCTGGGAATCGCACAGGATGCGGGCTACCCGCAGGCGGGAGATCGCTCCTCGCGAGCTTGGTCCGACCCCTCGTTGCGCCGTCTCGCAACCTGCCTGGCTCTGATCGACCCACGCGACAACCGACGCTGGTTGATTGACGCAACCCCCGACTTTAAGGAGCAACTACACCGATTGGATATCGAACACCAGCGATCGGACGTTCCTGGGCTCGACGCCATCTTTCTTACCCATGCTCACATTGGCCACTACACCGGTCTAATGCATCTGGGGATCGAGGGAATGGGCGCGCAGGAGGTTCCGGTCTACGCCATGTCGCGCATGGAGACCTTTCTCCGCACCAATGGGCCTTGGGAACAGCTTGTGAACATGCAGAACATTGAGATCCGACCGCTGATTGACCGGATGGCCGTCACGCTCGGGGACGACCTGATCGTCACGTCATTGGTTGTTCCACACCGGGACGAATATTCTGAGACGGTCGGATTCCGGATCGAAGGTCCGAATCGGTCGGTGCTTTTTGTGCCCGATATCACCGGCTGGAACGCCTGGGAGACGGACGGTACCCGCATCGAGGACGTGCTGGCGACTGTTGATGTCGCCTATCTGGATGGCTCGTTCATGACCGGAGACGAACTGCCGGGTCGAGACCTCAGCAAAATCAAGCATCCATTTGTGTCGGACAGTCTAGAACGCTTTGCGAGTCTCGCCGAATCGGAACATCGCAAAGTGCGGTTCATTCACCTCAACCAGAGCAATCCGTTGATTCGGGGCGATCAGTCGGCCATCGAGGAAGTCGAGCGATCTGGCTGCGGAGTGGCGCGCGAGGGCGAGATCGTCCTTCTATGAGCGGCCTGCTCGCTGAATGTTCGGAAGCGTTGACAGACTTTGGCCGTCGTCCGAGGTCAGACACCGGGATCAGCCCCTGGAGGCGCAGGGAACCGCATCGTACGAATCTCTACGAAAAGGCCTGCACCCACTTCTGTGCGAGGTCGAGGACCGAGTTGGAGAAGAGGCCAAATCCAACCGTGGCAAAGGCCATCAACCCCAGTCCCACGCCAAGAAGCGGCGTACTGCGCGCCTGCCATTGACGGATCGGCTCGTTGAAGTACATCACCGCGACCACCCGCAGGTAGAAGAAGGCCGACACCGCGCTCATCAGAACCACGACCACAGCCAGCCACGTCATATTGCTCTGGATCGCCGCCAGGATGACGTAGTACTTGGCGTAGAAGCCGACCAACGGTGGCATGCCCATCAACGAAAGCATAAAGACCGTCATGGCCAGAGCGGCCAATGGGCTGCGCGATCCGAGCCCGTTGAAGTCGTCCAGATCGACGCCGTGTCCGCGATGCTGCAGCCAAGTGACCACGCCGAAGGCACCGATATTCATGAAGGCGTAGGCGAAGAGGTAAAACAGGAGCGCACTCACGCTCTGGTCGCCGGGATTCAGCCCGCCGTAGGCCGCCAACGCCACCAGCATGTAACCAGTGTGACCGATCGACGAATAGCCCAGCATACGCTTTACGTCACGTTGCGACACGGCCACGACGTTGCCATAGACCATCGTGATCACGGCCAGTATTGAGATCAAGGTCAACCACGTATCGCTCATCGGCCCCAGTGCCTGCACCAGGATGCGGGCCATGGCGGCGAATCCGGCCACCTTGGGCACGACCGACATGTAGCCGCTGACCGGCGTTGGTGCGCCTTGATAGGCGTCTGGAGTCCACATGTGAAACGGAACGGCCGCGATCTTGAACGCGAGACCGATTGCCAACAACAGAAGCGCCAGCAGCAACGACGGCTCGAGCTTCGACTCTCCGGCGATCATCGGCTGCAGTCGGGTCGCGATGTCGCTCAAATTGGTCGTGCCGGTCGCGCCGTAGACCCAGGCCATTCCGTAAATCAGAATGGCGGACGCGAACGCACCGAGCAGAAAGTATTTGAGCGCGCCTTCGATGGATGTGACGCGGTTGCGAGCGAAGCCAGTCAGAACGTAGACCGCCAGAGAGCTCATTTCGATGCCGATGAAGATCATCAACAGGTCGCCAGACGCCCCGACCAGCATGGTACCCAGGATCGAGAAGAGGAGCAGCACGAGATATTCCGGAAGCGGCATGTTGCCCGGCTCGTCGTTCCCGGATACGTAGGAAGTCGCGATCATGATCGACATGAGTCCAGCGGAGAGCACAATGATGTTGACGAAGAGCGAGAAATAATCGGCGCGGAACATGCCCGAGAATGTGGTCTTCCCGGCGTTCCAATCGATCAACAGATTGGATGCAAGCGATCCAGCCAGCCCAAGGAGTGCCAGCCACGCGAGCACCGGCTGCCGGCGTTGCGGGAGAAACACGTCACCGGCGAGCACCAGAATCGCCGTCCCGAGCACAAAGAGCTCAGGGATCAGCAGAGTCCAGTCCGGCTGAACCAACGCCAACTGCACGCCGCTACTCCTTCACCTGCAGGCTCGTCATGGTGTTCCACGTTGACGTCTGCATTGAACCGAGATCCATTTAGAACCCACCCCCACCGAACGGCTTGAGAATCGCCTCGAGCGCGGGCCGCATGATGTTCATGATTGTGTGTGGATAAACACCGATCCAGATCACAAGCGCCGTCAACGGTGCTAGCGTGACGATCTCCGCCCAGTTGATGTCCTTGAACGTCCGTGGATCGATGAAGTGCTCATCATGTCCGGAGCCGCCCATGACTGGCTGTGGGCCATCTCCCTGGGTTTCGATTCGCGGCACCCGCGTTTCCGGATCGGTTGAGTCGGGCGGTTCGCCAGGGGCACGCACCCAGACCACTCGCTGATACATCCACATCATGTACCAAGCGGCCAGAATCACGACGATGACCGCCAGAATGCCCGCCCAACGATACGCCTTGAAGCCACCCAGCATGGCCAGGAATTCACCGGGGAACCCGCTGAGCCCGGGCAATCCAATTGACGCCAGCATGAAGAAACCAAAGAAGGCCGCATAGACCGGCATGTTCGTCGCCAGGCCACCGAAGGCACGGATCAGACGTGTGTGACCGCGGTTGTAGATCATGCCAACCAGCAAGAAGAGTCCACCTGTTACCAGGCCGTGGCTGATCATCACGATCATGGCGCCGTACAAGCCCTGCGCGTTGAACGCAAAGATGCCGAGCGTTACGAAGCCCATATGGCTGACCGACGAATAGGCGACCAGCTTCTTCAAATCGGGCTGAACCAACGCGACGAGCGCACCGTAAATGATGGCGACGATCGACAAAATAATGATGTACGGCTGCCATGTCCTGGCGGCGTCCGGGAAGAGGGGCAGATTGAAGCGCAGCAGACCATAGCCGCCCATCTTCAGGAGCACACCCGCCAGGATGACGGATCCAGCAGTTGGCGCTTCAACGTGTGCGTCTGGCAACCAGGTGTGGAACGGCCACATCGGGACCTTGATGGCGAACGCGATGAAGAAGGCGGCAAAGACCCACATCTGGAAGTTGTGGCTGTATGTCCCCTTCGCCAGCTCCAGAACGTTCAGCGTGCGAATGCCGGTCTGGTTGTAATACGCCTGATAGGTCGCCACGATGCCGACCAGCATTAACAAGCTGCCCGCGAGTGTGTACAGGAAGAATTTCGTTGCGGCATAGACGCGGTTGGCGCTGCCCCAGATGCCGATCAGGAGCGCCATTGGAATCAGCATGATCTCCCAGAAGATGTAGAAGAGGAAGAGATCCAGGCTGACGAAGACTCCCAGCATGCCAGTCTCGAGCAGCAGCATGGCAATCATATATTCGCGCACGCGCCGATCGATCGGACCCCACGACGCGATGATCGCGACGATCATCAGCAGCGTCGTCAGCACGATCAGGAGCGCGCTGATGCCGTCCACACCCATGAGATAGGAGACGCCGACCTTCGGCAGCCAGTTCGCGTACTCCTTGAACTGCGGATTTCCGGAAACTTGCATCGAAGGTTTGCTGGTGTCGAACGAGACGATCATTATCAGGGAAAGGACGAGCGAGACACTCGCGCTTATGAGCGCCAGCCAGCGCGCCGTGTTCGCATTCGCGCGCGGCCAGAAGAAGATGATCAGCGCGCCAACGGCGGGGGCGTAGGTTATCAGGCTGAGAATCGGAACACCGTTCACTACGCTCTCCTACCGGCTACTGAAAGAGATTGCTGCCGAAGATCAAGAATGCCCCGACAATGATCACGGCACCAAGCGCTATGGCCAGCGCGTAATTTGACACCAGGCCGGTCTGTGCCCGGCGCCAACGCTCGCTCGTGAATGAGACGACCGACGCCACCCCATTGACCGCACCGTCGATGATCTCGACGTCCACCACGCGCCAGAGGAAAACCGAGAAGAGATAGAGTGGGTGGACGATGAATCGCTCGTAGGCGGCGTCGAAATACCAAAGATTGGCCGCCAACTGATAGGCCGGACCCAGCCGCTTGGCCCAGTCTCGCGGGCTGATGGATTCTTTGACGTAGGCGAGATAGGCGATGCCAATCCCGGCCAGCACGAAGACGGTCGACAGAATCGCCAACGTGTAGGTTGTCGTGGAGCTGACGTCGACCGGCGGCTTACCCGACGCGAAGACCGGCTCCAGGAAGGTATGGAACCAACCTTTGTCCGGCGGCCAACCAACCAGCAGTCCGACGAGAAGTGCCGGAATAGCCAGCAGAATCAGCGGGCCTTTCATCGACCAGGGCGACTCATGCGGATGCAGGTGCTCGGTGTCGAATCGCTCGGTACCGTGGAAGGTCATGAAGACGGCACGCATCATGTAGAGCGCCGTGAAAAAGGCAGCCACCAGCCCGGTGATGGCAATGAATGGATGGCTCGACGTCCAGGCTCCCGCGATTGTCTCGTCCTTGCTCCAGAAGCCCGCAAACGGGAACAGGCCGGCATTGGCGAGCGCGCCGATCATGAACGTCCAATACGTAACTGGCATGTACTTCTTCAGGTTGCCCATGCGCCGCATGTCCTGCTCTTCATGCATGCCGTGAATGACGCTTCCGGCACCCAGGAAAAGCAAGCCCTTAAAGAAGGCATGGGTGAAGAGGTGGAAGATCGCCGGAACCCAGGCACCGACTCCGAGCGCGAAGGCCATGTAGCCAAGCTGGCTCACCGTCGAATAGGCGATCACCTTCTTGATGTCGTATTGCGTTAGGGCGATTGTGGCGGCGACGAACGCAGTGGCGGCCCCAATGATCGCCACGACCTGCATGGCATCGTGCGACGCCTCGAAGATGGGATAGGACCGGGCCACCATAAAGATGCCGGCCGTAACCATGGTCGCGGCGTGGATCAGCGCGGAAACAGGAGTCGGGCCTTCCATGGCGTCCGGCAACCAGATGAAGAGCGGGATTTGCGCGGATTTCCCTATGGCACCGGTGAAGAGCAGCAGCGCAATGAGGGTGACCGTCGAATTGCTGGCTGAGCCCAGTTGCGAGAAGACCTTTGAATACTCCAGCGTCCCGAAATGCGTGAAGATGAGGAGGATGCCAATGGTGAAGCCAAAGTCACCGATGCGGTTGACGATGAAAGCCTTCTTGGCCGCCTGCGCCGCCGAGCGTCGCCGGTACCAAAATCCGATCAGCAAGTAGGAGCAGAGACCGACGCCCTCCCAAAACACGAAGAGGAGCAGGTAGTTGTCGGCCAGCACCAACATCAACATTGAGAAGACGAAGAGCGGCAGATACGAGAAGAACCGGTAGAACCCGGGATCGCCGTGCATGTAGCCAACGGAGTAGATGTGGACGAGCAGGCTCACGAACGTAACGACCATCAGCATGATGGCCGTCAGTTGGTCGACCTGGAGTGTCACCGGGATACGGAACGACCCGGCCGGGATCCAGGTGTAGAGATGCTGGGTAATCAACTCGCCGTTCGACCGGATCTTGAAGAAGACGATCAAGCTCAGGACGAATGAGACCGCGATGGCCGCACTGGCGATCCAGGACGCGAAATTCTTGATGATCCAGCGTCCGAACATGAAGTTGACTACCGCGGCCACCAGCGGTGCCAGCGGTATCAGGAACAGCCAATGCTCCATTAGCGATTGCCCTTCTTCACGTTCGAGTCCCGGTTCATGCTCACATCACTCACGCAGGTCGCGCACAGCGTTGACGTCAACCGTATCTCGGCGTCGCGACAATGCCATGATGATGCCAAGCCCTACGACCGCTTCAGCCGCCGCCACCGCGATGACAAACAGGGCGAATGCCTGCCCAATCATCGAGTTCTGTTCCCAGGAAAAGCCAATGAAACTGATGTTTACGGCGTTGAGCATCATTTCCACGCACATGAAGATGACGAGCACGTTGCGACGCGTCAGCACCCCAACCATCCCGATGATGAAGAGGGCGGCGCTGAGGAAGAGAAAGTGATCTGGAGTGAGATGGCTCATTTCTCGCGATGCTCCCCCCACGCCGGATGCTCGACGAACTCATCCCCGGACTTTGCCATGACCAGGTCCCGATCACCTGCTTCAGGCTTGATCGACGTGCCCTGTGGCAGAGCGGGGACCTCGTAGCTTTCCTCTTCGGTGTCGCCACGCGGATGGCCCAGTGAGATGGTGAGCACCTGTCGCGCCATGCCAGTGGTCACTTTCGCTGCTTCTGGTCGAGCTAGAACCAGAGCGCCAATGGTGGCGACGAGCAGCACGAGCGCGGTTGCCTGAATCGGTAGGACAAAACCTGAGTAGAGCACTTGACCAATGGCCTGAACGTTGCCACCCGCGGCCGCGACCTGCTCAGGCGTCCACGGGCCGACTTTGCCCAGCGCGGTGCGTGTCAGAATCGCCGCGGCAACCTCACCCAGCAGCACTAGGCCGAGGACGAACCCTAATAGCCGTTGGACCGGTTGACCGCCATGGAATTCCGGCAAGTCCTCCTGATGCACGAGCATGATGACGAACAGGACCAGCACCAGAATGGCGCCGGTGTACACAATCACCTGCACCGCGGCCAGGAACTCTGCTCGCAAGATGATGTAGATGCCCGCTACATTCACGAAAGTGATCACCAACGAGACGGCGCTGTGCACAGGATTGCGGGCCAGCACGACGCCAAGCGCCGCGATCACGGCGATGCATCCCAGAATGTCAAAGACTACGACTTGCGCGGACATCGTCTTTTCCTTACCCCGCGGTCGCGATCGCGTGGCTGATTCGTCCGGCGGACACGGCGTTGCTCATCACCTGCTCAGATCGCATGGATGCCAAACAATCGAATGAGACCGGTCAATGCGATGTTGAGTAACACGAGCGGCAAAAGGACCTTCCATGCCAACCCCATCAACTGATCATAGCGGAATCGGGGGAGCGTGGCGCGCAGCCAGACATAGAAGAAGAGGAAGACGAGCGTCTTCACCAGCAGCCACCAGACGCCCGAGGCAATCGGGCCGTCGGTGCCTCCCAGGAAGAGGGTCGACGCCAGGAGCGACACGACGATCATGTTGATGTATTCAGCTAGGAAGAAGAAGGAGAATCGGAAACCGGAGTATTCGGTGTGGAACCCACCGATCAACTCCGTCTCCGCCTCGGGCAAGTCGAATGGTGAACGGTTCGTCTCCGCCACCGCCGCGATGAGGAAGAGTCCGAAGGCCAGCGGCTGGCTCAGGATGTACCAGTTGGGAACCTGCAAAGCGCCGAAGCTGAGCGTTCGCTGTTGTTCGTGCAGAATGTCGACCAGGCTCAATGAACCCGAGAGGATGAAAATCCCCATGAGGGAGAGTCCGAGCACGACTTCGTAGCTCACGACTTGCGCGGCTGAACGGAGTGCCCCCAGCAACGAATAACGGTTGCCGGATGCGTAACCTCCCAGGATGATCCCGTAGACCCCCATCGAACTGAGTGCCAGGACGTAGAGCGCTGCGATGTTGAGGTTGGTGACGTAGAGATTGACGTGATACCCGAAGACGGTGATGGAGTCGCCGAAGGGGATAACCGCGGCACCGAGCGGCGCCAGAATAAAGGAAGCAACCGGCGCAACGAGGAAGATAAGCCGATCCGCGTTCGCCGGAACGATGTCCTCTTTTGAGAGAAGCTTGATCCCATCGGCCATTGGCTGAAGCAAGCCGAACGGTCCGGTGCGAGTCGGCCCGAGCCGGTCCTGCAAACGAGCCAGCACCTTACGCTCGAACCACGTCATATATGCCATAGCGCCAAGGAGGACGTTGAGGACGATGAAGCCTACGATATAGCTTGAGATCAGTTGCTCATACATGTCGTCCGCCCGTGACTACAGCCTCTCACCGTCGCGCCTTGATCGTTGAACATGGTCAATGCAATTCACATGACAACGGAGCGCGCCGGGCGCTCCGTACCCCGAAGCATTCTATCCCTCATCCCCGAATCCGTCCATGGACGCACGGAACGGGGGCACTAGCGGTCGACCGACCCCAGCACAATGTCGATCGTCCCGATCATCGCCACCACGTCGGCGAGCATCGCGCCCTGCGCCATGTACGGCAGCGACTGCAGGTTGACGAAGTCGGGGGTGCGAAGTCGCATGCGATATGGGATGGGCGATCCGTCGCTCACGATGTAGTAGCCGAGTTCGCCCTTGGAGTGCTCGATGGCCTGATAGACCTCGCCCTTGGGCGGCGAGAACCCCTTGATGACCCAGATGAAGTGACGTTGCATGTCTTCCGCTGTGCGCAGCACATTCTTGTGCGGCGGGATGACGTAATTAGAATCTGTCGCGGCCATCGGCCCATCGGTCGGGACTTGATCAAGGCACTGCGTGATGATGCGGATCGATTGCCGCATCTCTTCCATGCGTACCAGATAGCGGTCGTAGACGTCCCCATGGGATCCCAGCGGCACGTCGAAGTCGATTCGGTCGTAAAGCAGGTAGGGCTGCGCTTTGCGGACGTCATAGTTGACGCCTGAGCCACGCAGGCATGCGCCGGTCAGACCATAGTTGATAGCCACATCTGGTTCGATGACACCGACGCCACGCGTCCGCGACAGCCAGATGGGGTTCTTGGAAAGCAGCGTCTCGTAGTCTTTTTGGCCGTTGGGGAAAACGTCGACGAAGGTCTTCACCATGTCGGTCAGGTCAGGTGGTAACGGACGGGAGAATCCGCCGATCTCCATCATGTTCGTGGTCAGACGCGCGCCGCAGAACCGCTCGAAGATGTCGAGGATGATCTCGCGCTCCCGGAAGCAATACAGAGATGGAGAGAGCGCACCGATGTCGAGCGCGTGCGTACCCAGCCAAACCAGGTGTGAGGCGATACGCGTCAACTCCGCCATGATGATGCGCCAATATTGCGCGCGCTCGGGAGCTTCAATGCCGCACAGTTTTTCCACCGCCAGGACGTAGCCCAGGTTGTTCGAAGGCGCCGCCACGTAGTCGGTGCGGTCGGTCCAGGGCGTGAACTGTGAGTAACGGTGCGATTCGCCCAGCTTCTCCACACCCCGGTGGAGATAGCCGATAATCGGGTCGCAGCCGGTGATGACCTCGCCGTCGAGCGTGAGCAGAACACGCAACACGCCGTGCGTGCTGGGGTGCTGCGGACCCATGTTGAGCACCATCTCGCGACGAGACTCGGTTAACTGTCGCTCTTCGCTTATTTCGACCGGTGTTGGCTGAGAAAAATCGATAACCATGTTCGTCAGGGTCTCCGCATTCTGGAGCGGACTCGCGGCGCCGGGGCATCAAAGCCCTGCTGGACATACTCGCGGAATCCACGGAGAGGGTAATCCTTACGCAGTGGGTGGCCTTCGTCCCAATCGTCGGCGAGCAGAATGCGGCGCAAGTCGGGATGATCCTCGAAGACAATCCCAAACATGTCGTAAACCTCGCGCTCCAGCCAGTTCGCTCCGGCGTGGATCGGAACCAACGACGGCACTGTCTCGCCATCATCGACGCCAGCTTTGACGCGCAGACGCACGCGTTTGGGAATCGAATAGAGCTGAACGACGATATCGAAGCGCGGTGCGGTCCGCATGCGAACCATGTCGACCGCGGTGACGTCACTCAGCATGTTGTAGCGTAGATCAGGGTGGTCGCGCAGGAACTCGATGACATCACGTAGACGGCTGCGTTCGACGCGGATCGTCATCTCGTCGCGGAAATTGACCGCGTCGAAAAACGCCTCCGGGAAGCGCTCTCGCACCGCGAGGACAGCAGGATGCTGCTCAGGATCGAGCGGTCCCCAGTAGCCGGTCGCCCACGGTGACGCAGCGACTGAAACCTCCGCGGGAGCCGCGCTTTCTTGTTCTTCGCTCATTTTGTACGTCCTAAAGAAGCTAGCGGCGCGGTCCGAGCGCCATTTGAGCCTCCTCGCGCGATCGCACTCGATCGGCGTCGGCCTCTTCGGGGCCGTGCTTCTTGGCGATCGTCTCGTACTTGATCACTTTGTTCTGAAGCTCGAGGATGCCGTAGTAGAGTGATTCCGGAAGCGGTGGGCAACCAGGAACGTAGATGTCGACGGGAACGACCTGATCGACGCCCTGCACGACGGCGTAGGTGTCGAACGGACCGCCAATGTTGGCGCAGCTGCCCATGCTGACAACCCACTTGGGATCGGCCATTTGATCGTAGAGCTGCCGAACGATCGGCGCCATCTTACGGGTAACCGTACCGGCGACAATCATCAGATCGGCTTGTCGCGGCGAGGCCCGATAGAGCATTCCGAATCGCTCCGCCAGGTCGAACCGAGGCATCGCGGCGCTGATCATTTCGATGGCGCAGCAGGCCAGGCCAAACTGAAGCCACCAGAGGCTCGAACGTCGCGCCCAATTGAAAACGGTATCGACACTTGTGGTGAGGATGTTCTTTTCGAAGCGATCTTCGATCACACCCATTCAAGCGCCCCCTTCTTCCATTCATAGAGGAGGCCGACCAGCAACAGACAAACGAAGATGACGGCCTGAACATAGCCATAGAGCCCGAGTGCGTTGAACGCTACCGCCCATGGGAACAAGAAGATGGCTTCGATGTCGAAGACGACAAATAAGATTGCCACAACGTAAAAGCGAGGATTGTAGCGTCCGCGTGGAGGGTCGACTTGCGGCACGCCGCTCTCATAGGGCTCGAGCTTCGCGGGGTTCGGACGACGGATCCGGACGAGCATTCCGAGGCCAAGCAGCATGGATCCCATCGCTACTGCGGATAGGAACATGAGACCGATTACACCGTAGTTTGTGAGCATGCCGCGCTGTCCTCCCTCGCCGAGTCGCCAGGGACCTCCAACGTTTGTGTACTATATCACACACAAAGTCGGATCCCGCCTCGCGATCCGCCGCTTCAGGGCCTCGTTGAATTTCTATCAGGATGATCTAAAATCCGCGTCCTTCCGGGCCGTGTTTGCGCTATCCATAGCCACTCATATGCCATGGATCGTCGCTGCCTCCGGGACTACCACCGGCCTGCGCGCTCGGTGTCGGAGTGGGTGGCACCGCGGGTTGCGTCGGCACTGGAACCGCCGTTGGAGTCGGCGGGGTCACGGGCGTTGGTTTGCGCCCCGCGGGCGTGGGCGTCGGTCCTCCCGGCGCTCCCGGCGTTGGATTCGACCCACCTTGTGTGCCCGAGCCAGGTGTCGGCGTTGGCTCTCCCTGCGTGCCGGGCTGTCCACTCGGCGTCTCGGATGGCGTTGGCGACACTTCCGGCGTTGGCGTCGGAGTCGCAATGAGTTTGTTGAAGTCCTGATTCTCGACATTCACCGTCGCCGCGTATTCCTGAAGCGACTTGATCCCATTGGCGGTGAAATGCGGATTCTTGGCTGCATCGGCAAGGGCTGCTTTCAAGTCCTTCTTTTCGTCGTCGGTGACCTGGTTGCACTTGAGCGTCGGACCTTCACCCTTGACCAATACTTCCGTAACGGTACGTGCCCCGGGAATCGGAAGCTTCCCGGTTGCGGCACACACTGGTCCCTCATAAATACCCGGTGGCACTGGGAAATCCTGCGGTATCGGTTGGTCGTCAGGACCAAGAAGCGTTTTGGCTAAATCGGGATCTTGGTGGACTTTGACCATGAAATCATGCCAAATCGGTGCCGCTGATTGGACACCATCCAAGTTTCTGGTGGGACTGTTGTCCGTGTTCCCAACCCATACCCCGACCGCAAGGTCGGTCGTGTAGCCCATCGTCCAGGTGTCGCGGTTGTCGTCGGTCGTACCGGTCTTGGCCGCGGCTGGGCGATTGAGCTCTGGCAGCGTCAGTGGTGTGTGTGTCCCGAAGATCATGGCGCGTGCCTGATTGTCGGTCAGGATGCTCGTGATCTGATAGGCGTGCTCGGCCTCAACGACCTGCTGGCCGTTCTGCAGAGCGTTCTGGCGATCGAGCTTATACAGGTCTTTGCCGTTACGGTCCTGCACCTCGAGGATCGGCGTGTACGGCACGAAGCGTCCGTTGTTCGCCAGCGTGGCGAAGACGTTGGTGTGCTCCAAGGGCGTCACTTCACCGCCGCCGAGGGTGATTGCCAGCCCATAGAAGCTTGGGCCACGCCAGAGTCCGGTCTGAATGCCCATCTTGTGCGCCAGGTCGATCATGTTGGTGACGCCCACATAGTCGAGAGCCTGTACCGCCGGTATGTTGAGCGAATTGGCCAGTGCGGTACGCACACTGACGGCGCCGAAATTCTGCAGCGTGTCGTTGTGCGGGGCGTAGAACGGCTCTGGAGCACCCGGTGTCGGCCACTGTTTGCCGTAGTCGAATACAACCGTGCCGGGGTTCCACCCCTTTTCAAATGCCGCGAGGTACGTGATCGGCTTGATCGAACTGCCTGGCTGACGTTCGCGGACGGCGACATTCACCTGCCCGTCGATGAGGTCGTTGTTGTAGTCGGCGCTCCCAACCATGGCCACGATCTCACCGGTCTGCGGCAGAATGGCGACCAGCGCACCATTGTCCGCGTTATACGGGGCCAGCTCCTTGACGCGCTGGGTGACGATCTCCTGCGCCGTGTTCTGCATGCTCAGGTCGAGCGTCGTGCGCACCGTCAGACCGCCACGGTAGAGGACGTCGGCACCGAACTCCTGCTCGAGGTAGTACTTCACGTAGTTCACGAAGTGGGGAGCGACGTCGGTCGTGACGACGTGAGACTGCGGATTCAGCGGTTCTGCATAGGCGTCGTCAGCCTGCTGCTGCGTGATCATGTCTTGCTTGACCATCTGACCCAGCACGTACTTCTGGCGTGCTTTGGCCAGCTCGAAATCTTGAGTCGGGTCGTAGAGGCTCGGCGCCTGCGGCAAGCCGGCCAGCATGGATGCCTCACCCAGGGTCAAGTTCCACGGGTGTTTGTTGAAGTAGGTCTGCGAGGCGGCGTCAATGCCGTACGAGCGATTACCGTAGTAGACGTGGTTGAGATACATCTCGAGAATCTGCTGCTTCGAGTAATGCTGGGTGAAGCGGTAGGCCGTGATCGCCTCGCGGATTTTACGGACGTAGCTGTGTTGGTACCCAATCTGGTCCGGATAGAGCGCGCGAACGAGCTGTTGGGTAATTGTCGATGCGCCCGACGAGCCGGAACCTGAGAAGTTGATGAGCACGCCACGCAGGATAGCCGTGGGGTCGACACCCTGATTCGTCCAGAAGCTGGAGTCCTCGGCGGCTACCGTGGCATCGAAGATCCAGGCCTGATGCGGCTGATTCGGATCGGTCTGCTGCTGCGTAATGTGATCGAGGATCTCTTGGTAGCCGACCGCGGTGCGCCAGCCGGTATCTGGATCCGAGACTTCGGTCAGTAGCTTCCAATTTCGGTCGTAGATCTTGGTGGTCTCGAACTGGATTCCGTTGCCAGGCTGCGAGACGTCGGGCAAGCCTTCCGAGATGTACGACCAGCCAGCGACGCCCGCGGCGGCCGCTAAGCCAATTCCCACGGCCAGGACAACGAGGAGTCCGAACGCTCCGATCGCCACCACGCGCGCGAATAGGCCGAAGCGACTCGAGCGACGTGCCTTTTTGTTCTTGATGACGGTTGGGGAAACGGAACGTGAGCGACGCCCGTTCGAGCGTCGCGAGCGCGGACGATTCGCACTGCCACGACGGCTACTGTTGCGACTCACCGGTCCTCAATCATTGAGGGCACCAATCGAACCGAACGGTCCGCCTGGCGCGACATGAACGCGAAGTCGATGATACCACGCGCACGAACGCCCAACTTCACGGCGGATCTCGGTCGACCGCATGCTACAATGCGCCGACAACCACACCTTGACGGCCCCAATGCTTCCAGCAAAACTCTGCCCAACGACGCACGCACGCCAACTGGCATCAGCCATTGAAAGAGGTCTGACGATGGATTTACAGCTCAACGGTAAAGTCGCACTCGTGGCGGCAGCCAGCAAGGGATTGGGCAGGGCCGTCGCCACTGGATTCGCTCGCGAAGGGGCTAAAGTCGCCGTCTTCTCGCGAGATAGGGAGCGGATCGAGGCAGCCGCTCAGGAGATCCAGCGCGAGACCGGCGCGGAGATACTGCCGCTCGTCACCGATGTCCGCAACAAGGATGAGATCGACGCCGCCATCGACGCCACGGTGGCGCGGTTCGGCGCTCTCGACATCCTTGTCACCAACGCTGGTGGTCCGCCTCCAGGCTCCTTCGAAACCGTCGATGATGAGGCCTTCGTCAAAGCCATCGAGCTCAACCTGCTCAGCACCATTCGCCTTTGCCGAGCGGCGGTTCCGCACATGCAAGCCAACGGCGGCAGCATCGTCACGATCACGTCGATTTCGGTGAAAGAACCGCTGCAGGATCTCATCCTCTCGAATACGGCGCGCACAGGAGTACTTGGATTGGTCAAATCTATGGCCAACGAGCTTGGCAAGTACAACATCCGGGTCAACAACGTCGGGCCGGGACCGACGCGCACCGACCGCATCGTCAACCTTGCGCGTGCGCGTGCCGAGCGCGACAACATCCCGCTCGACAAAGCGCTTGGCTACACTGCCGAAGGCATCCCGCTCGGTCGGCTGGGTGAACCGGACGAGTTCGCCAACGTCGTCGTCTTCCTATCGTCGCCAGCTGCCAGCTATGTTTCAGGTCAAACGATCTTGGTAGATGGCGGGAGTTACGGGGGCACACTTTAGACTCATTCTCCTCCTCAGGCCTCTCCACCCAGGGTCGCCAAAAGGAATTGCCGCCGCCGTCACGTCAATGTGACGGCGGTCGTCATTTCGACACCCGCGCGCACCGAGTTGCCAGTTTTGGGCATGCATCCTGCACAAACAGCAGTGAACAAAAATTCGTTTCAGCAGACTTCGAGATGGGGACCATACCCACGGAGACGCGAGGAAAATTATGGATATCAAATCACTCAAAGGGATCGCGGTAGTTGCGATCGACGATGGCGCGCGGCTCGGTTCGGTGAACGACGTGCTCTGCGACCTCGATAACCGCAGCGTGCGCGCATTCGTCATCAATGACGGCGGGCGGCTGCGTAGCACCAATCGCATTCTGGACATCGGAGACGTGCGCAGCATCGGCGCCGACGCGGTCATGATTCAGTCGCGAGACGTTCTCAAGGCAGACCGAGAGGACACTCGATACCAATCCTTCACGAACCTGCATTCCGTGACATCGCTTCACGTCGTCTCTCAGAGTGGCGACATGGTCGGCAACATCGCGACGATTCAGTTCGAAACGAGCGACGGAACCTTCAGTGATCTGGAGATCAGCAAGCACGGGCTGCTCGGAACGTTTCAGGCCAAGATCGTTGTGCCGGCCGCCGCGGCGGTGAGCATGGGTCGCGACGTGGTGGTCATTCCCAACGAATACACCGCGAGCTCGGACACTGGTGAACGCACCACCGCCACGCAGGAGACCGAGTCGACGAAGAACCTCGAGACTCCCTCGACCAGTTAGGCAAGGCGCGACTACGCGAAGAACGCCACGATGATGGCGAGGATTGCCCCAGGAACGACATCGATTCCCAGCCGCATCAACACCCGACCGTCTGGTTCAAAGCGCGGAGTTCGGTAAAGGATTTGCCAGACTGCCGAGGCGATCATCCATACTCCAGCGGTGAAACAGGCGGCGGCAAGATTCACGAATCATCCTCCGTTCAAATGTCCCGCGATCTCTGATCAACTTGCGGTATGACCTCCGCGGCACCACGCCGGTCATGGACAGGATCGGAAGTCGAGGGCTATAATGCGCCGCGTTGATGCGCTACATCCTACGACATTCTCGCCAAAATCCGGACGGAGGCCCCGATCGTGCCCAATAAGGCGACCGTCCTGATCGAGCGAGCGTCGGGGACTCGCTCCTATGATCGGGCCAAGCGGGGCTTAGCCAATACCGCGGGCAATTGGCTGAGAACGGGAGCCGGCCAGGGGAGGCTCCGTTGAAAATCCTTCTCGTTTCACCCTTCGATTTCAGTTTTCCCGGCGGAGTGAACGAGCACGTATTGCATCTCGACCGGCAATTTCAGCTCCTCGGTCATCAAACTCGCGTCCTTTCTCCTCGATCCGACGAAGAAGATGAGAGCGACGACGGCCATTTCTACCGGCTGGGCGTAACGTTTCCCGTCCCGTCAAACGGCTCGACCGCGCGCATCACACTCTCGCCGTTCCTCAGCGGAAAGGTGAAAGATTTTCTACTGCGCGAGGAGTTCGACGTCGTCCACCTGCATGAGCCGCTCGCGCCGATCTTGCCATTGATGGTGCTGCTCCACTCCAAAGCGGTCAATATCGGCACGTTCCACGCGGCCCGCTCGTCAAACCTGGGCTATCTCTACGCTAAGCCGATCCTGTCTCACTTCGCGGGCAAGCTCGACGCGCGAATCGCCGTCTCTCCCGCGGCACTCGATTTCGTTCATCAATACTTTCCAGGCCAGTACGAGGTCATTCCAAACGGCATCGACATAGACTGGTTCGGACCGCACGTTGATCCGATTCTGCGCTACCGGGACGGCCATCCGAACATCCTGTTCGTGGGACGCTATAACGAATCGCGAAAGGGCTTGAAGTTCTTGCTGCGGGCGTTTGCTCTTGTGCGTCAGGAGTTCCCGCAGGCACGATTGTTGATCGTCGGTCCGGGTACGCCGAAACGGTTCGAGCGTGAGATCGAACGCTATCAACTTGAGAACGTCGTCTTCGTAGGCTCAGTCACCAAACAGGGACTGGCGAACTATTACGCGACGTGCGACGTCTTCTGCGCCCCGTCGACGGGGCGCGAGAGTTTCGGCATCGTGTTGCTCGAAGCCATGGCATCGAGCAAGCCGGTCGTGGCAACCAATATTCGGGGCTATTCCGCGGTGGTGCGACACGGCATCGACGGACTGTTGGTTCAACGTAAGAATCCGCAAGCTCTGGCGATCGCGCTGGTCCACATGCTCGCCGACGAAAAGCTGCGCGAGGAGTTCGGTCTGGCCGGAAGGCGCCGAGCTGAGGAGCATTCCTGGCCAGTCGTGGCGAAGCGAGTTCTGGAAACGTATGAGCGCACGCGTTCGCGTGTCGGTCGACAGCGGCTGTCGCCGTCGATCCCGACCTATTTCACGTCGCGACGGTAGCGAAATGAGAGCGTCGCCATGATCAGCACCCTTGTGGGGACCTGGGTGCGAACCCGCCTGCTGAAGGTTGGTGCATTTCTGGCGCGGACGAATCTCTCGCCCAATTGGTTCACCATCATTGGGCTGGTCCTCAACATGATCGTGGCCGCGGTAATTGGCAGTGGCAGCCTGCTCATTAGCGGCATCTTGCTGATCGGTGCGGGCCTCTTTGATATGGTGGATGGAGCGGTGGCGCGTGCGTCGAACCAGATCACGCGGTTCGGGGGCTTTCTCGATTCGACGCTCGATCGCTACTCCGAAGCGGTCATCTATTTCGGGCTGCTGATCTACTTCCAGCGCTTTCATGCCGGCAGCACCGCCATCCCGTTCGTTTACGCCACCGCGATCGGATCGCTGATGGTGAGCTACGCGCGGGCTCGTGCCGAGGCCGCCGGAGTGCACGCCGAGGTCGGTCTCTTTGCCCGTCCCGAACGAGTGATCCTGCTCGCCGTCTTCCTGGTGTTTCACCGGCCGCTCTGGGCCATATGGATCCTGGCAGTCTTGACGAATTTTACGGCCATCCAACGTATCTACCACGTGTGGCGAGTAACTCGCAATTCAGAACAGCAGTAGCTTCATGGACCATGACCAGACACAAAATCAAGCCTCCGCAGCAAAGGATCGAGAACGGCGCGCCTACGATGATGAGAGGGTGCAACGCAGCGGCGCGACGATGGTGTTTTGGGTGCTCCTGGTACTCCTCATTTGCCTCGGCATCTGCGTTCTCGTCAGCGTGGTTCTTGCGCTCATCTATGGCAGCTAAGATATCGCCTCACCCATTGTCCAAACCTGTCGAAAGGATCAAGTCCACGTGATTGACGTCGTAACTGCTTTGTGCCGACTTGCATCGCCTGGGCTTGCTCGTGTCCGCGGCGGCAATCAAGGCTTCCGAACCGGGATACTGTGGATAGCGGCCGTGCTGATGGGGGCGACCTGCCTTAGCGGGTGTGGATCTTCCGGAAAGGTCAGCGCGTCGCCAACGGTCGTGACGACGCAGACAGCGATTCCCGCGATCCCCATCGTGACGCCGACGCCCGGTGCACCGGGAAGTTCCGGCTCGGAAGCCACCACCCCCGCGCCCGGATCCACCCCAACGGCCGATCAGTCGACCAACGGACAGAACGGCTCATACACGGTCCAAACGGGCGACACGCTTTATCAGATCGCAGTGAAATTCAACGTCACATTGCAGGCGCTGATGCAGGCAAATTCGATCACCGATCCGAGCTCGATCCAGGCCGGACAGGTGCTGGTGATACCTCCACATTGATGGATGGTCCATCAGTACTCACTCGGGGGTAGCGCGATCAAATTCCATTGACACCTCCTCCCGCACCATGGTAGGCTTCAGCCAATTCATTTGCCGGGTATTTATACCGAGCAGGGTGAAGGAGGTGATGCCCTAACATGAGTAGCCATGGTACGTTGGGCGTCACCGGGAAGGTCACAGCTTAACTCGCTGTCATCCCGGTGATAGCCCGAGAAACCTGAGAGCCGGCGCTTCGTTCGCCGGCTTTCCCTTTTTAACTTCAACCTAATTCTGGAATCCTCTAATGCGGCAAAATTGGCCCGTTCACGGCAACACTCTTGCACTGAAACTCAACGTGGGAGGAGCCAAGTTTTCAGTTCCAAGCCCCTCAACAATCCATGCTGTCAAAGTGTCACGGGCTGTAACGCAGCCCTCTTACGAACGTTGTAGTGAGTGACGAAAGATGAAGAGGGAAGAAAGGTGATGAAGCCGATGGGCGTCCCGTCTTTGGTGCGCGGATCGAGTTCAGTTTCGCGGCCAGAGTCCTCGAAGGCGGCTGTGCTCCGTTTCAGCGATCCGCGCCGCGCTTTCGGACTGTTTTTCGCACTGCTTCTGGCAGTATCGTGGATGGCGATACTGCCTGCCACCAAATCGGCCGCAGCCCCGATTGGTCCCGACCGCGTCTACTTCTCGCAGACGGGCCATTACTTGAGCTATGGGTTTCTCGAATACTGGCGCGGGCATGGCGGTCTCAGCCAGTTTGGCTATCCGCTGACGGATGAAGTGACCGACCAGTCCACGGGCCTGACCGTGCAGTACTTCGAACGAGCGGTCTTCGAATGGCACGCGGATCAGCCAGAGGGCCAGCGCGTCATGCTACAGCGGCTGGGCGCCGACCTGACGCAAGGGGATACCAACTCCGCGTTCAACCGCATCACCGCAACATCTGATGACAGCTGCAACTTCTACTCTGAGACCGGCCACCGGCTCTGTAATGGATTCCTGGGCTACTGGCAGGCGCATGGTGGGCTCTCGATCTTCGGATTTCCGATCAGCGAAGAATTCCAGCAGAAGAACCTCGATGACGGCCAGATGTACACCGTGCAGTACTTCGAGCGTGCGCGCTTTGAGTGGCACCCGAACAGCGACGGCAGTGGCGGCGTGGTGATGCTCGGCCGCCTCGGCGCGCAAGCGGCGGCCAAGGGGAACGTACAAACGTCACCGACGCCGAAAGATGCCAATGTCCCTGAGTACGCTCAGGGGTTGTGGTACGACCCGAACGTTTCACCGGATCAGGTCACCGCTCCGCCACCTGGTGCTCCATCGGACCAGTCGAAATGGATCGAAGTCGACCTGACCCATCAATACCTGCGCGCCTGGGAGTTCGACAACAAAGTCTTCGGCGAATACATCTCGTCCGGAGTAGCGGCGCACCCAACGCCGACCGGTACCTTCCACATTTTCTGGAAGCTGCGTTACGACGACATGACCGGCGGAAAAGCGGGAACGTCTGACTACTACAACCTACCGAACGTGCCATGGGTGATGTACTTCCTGGAAGGTGGGTATGCCCTACACGGGACGTATTGGCATCATAACTTCGGCAACGTCATGAGTCATGGCTGCGTCAACATGACGATCGACGGCGCCGCCTGGGTCTATGCCTGGGCACCGGTCGGGACGACTGTCTGGGTCCATTACTAATCGAGCAGCACAAGAATCATGAAGAGAAGACGGCCCTGGATCGCGCGATCCAGGGCCGTTTTCTTGGGGGCGGATTGCCCTCACTCGAGATCGTCGTCGTCGATTTCTGGATCGTCATCCGTCGAAAGCTCGTACGGTTGCAATTCCATCACCACGACTGGGTTGTCGTCCGCGGCGACCCGGTTGAAGCGAATGAAGCCGCACCCGAGACACCGATGGACAATGACCTGCTCACCCGACAAGCGGGTGTAGAGGCCAATAGGTTCCATCAGTGAGCGGCATTCGCTGCGACGGTCACCCGGTGTCTTGCCATCGACGTGCAGCGAGTAGAGACAGGTCGGACAGTGGTTGCGATGCCGCCCACCGGAAATGGTCGGACCGACCATACGGCGGCAGTGGCGACAGCGGAACGTTTCGCTCCCGTCCGGCTTGCGTTCGCGTTTGACCGGTGCGCGTTCTGGATCACGCGGTTTGGCCGCCGGTTTCTTGGTGCGCTTGACGCGTTCGCGGTTCGTTTTTCGAACAAGGAGATCCAACTCTTCACTCTCCTCGTCGAAGAATGGATCCACATCTGAATGGTTCAAGGACATCTCCCTGGCATGCGACGGTTCGCAAGACTCCGGTGCATGGTTGCTGGGTTGCGAACGTCGAATTCGGCATCCGGATCAGTGTTTGGTCGTTTGGAACCAATGCCCCTATCGAGACACGGTCAATCGATGACAACAGTGTCAGGCCGCATTCCAGCCCACGTTGAATGAACCGTGAGCCCGCTTGCGGCGCCGAAATATGCCTGGGAGCCAGCGGAAGGAACGACAGATTCCTACCCGTCAATATGTGACGAGCGACTTGCCTTACCGGGAGTCGTCTGAGGCGCAAGTTGCGTTGATCCTGAACGCGTTGCGCTCAGACCGAGCCGGGCACCCAGGCGGCGCAAACAAGTCTCTGCATGTGGATTCCCTGCTCTCTAGCAATAGAGTAAAGCGATTGAGGATTTCATTTTATCGCGCGGTCACAACACTTGCAGACAGCGTTGCAACTCGGACCCGGACTACAGGATAGATTTGAGCTTGTCGAGATCGTAGTTCCCGCCACTGATGATCGAAACGACGGTCTCACCGCCCTTGAGCGGAATCTTGCCGGCCAGCAATGCAGCCGTGGCCGCGGCGCCCGATGGCTCGACGTACAGCTTAGCGTTCGTCATGATCGATTTGACGCCTACGATGATCTCGTCGTCATCCAGTACGATGATGTCGTCAACATACTCGCGGGTGATCGGGTACGTCAGCTTGCCGGCCATTGGCGGTGCCAGACCGTCGGCGATCGTGTTGACCGAATCCAACTGCACGGCCTCGCCCCGATCCCACGACTGCCGCATAGCAGGAGCTCCGCTCGGCTCAACGCCATAGACCTTCACCGTGCGTCCGCTTGACTTGGCTGCAAGCGAGACACCCGAGATCAGACCGCCGCCGCCAACCGGACAGACGATGACGTCGACGTCGGGGACCTGCTCCATGATCTCGAGCCCCACCGTCCCCTGACCAGCAATGATCCAGGGATCGTCGAAACCGTGGACGTTGATTTTGCCCTCTTCTTTCTCGAGGCGAGCAACCGTGGCAAATGCTTCCTGAATCGGGCCGTCCACCAGGATGACCTCGGCTCCATACCCGCGCGTGGCCGCGATCTTGGACTGGCTGGCGTGCGACGTCATGACCACGGTGCAACGCGTTCCAACTCGTTGCGCGGCCCAGGCAACTCCCTGCGCGTGGTTGCCTGCCGATACGGTGACCACCCCACGGGAGAGCTCTTCAGGCGTCATGCTGCGCAGGCGATTGAGCGCCCCTCGCACCTTGAACGATCCGGTCTTCTGCAACGACTCGGCCTTCAAATACAGCTTTGCACCGATCTGATCGCCAATCCGCGTCGACGTGAAGACCGGCGTCTGCCGCACTTCATCGGCGATTCGTTCCCGCGCGGCACGCACATCCGCGATTTCGACCATCGTGCTCATCCCTCCGAGTCAGGCGACGTCCATTGGGTTTCCGTTCCAGGCCAGTGGCAATGCTCGCATGGATCGAATCTCGCGGCAACGCTGGGCGGTGTCACCGAATTCAAGCGCGTTTCGTGATGATGGTCCACTGTTTTGAATTCAGTTGGCAGAGGCGACATCCACGCATCTCGCTGTAACCTCGGAATGCGTGATCGCCGACGCTGGTTTGACCCAGTAATGACCGCCTATCCAGGAATCGACTGAAAGTGAGATGCGACATGAGCACACGACTGGACCGATTTCGCGGCAACAAGAACGAGTTTTTTCGCACCGATGAGCATTCGCCACTGCAACCTGATCAGCAGCGAGCGTTCACGAAGCTCAATTATTTCCCGGAGAACGACGACCTCGTGTTCCAGGTGAGGCTGGACGAGAACTCAGTGTCGCACGACCCGGTGATGCTCGAGACGACCAGCGGAACTCAGCAGCAGTTCATTCCTGCCGGACGGATCGCTTTCGACATCGACGGAGAGACGGTTCACCTGACGCTCTATCGCGAGAGCGGGCGAGGCCGCTATTTCCTCCCTTTCAAGGACGCCACCAGCGGCCATGAATCCTATGCGGGCGGACGCTATCTGGATCCGCAAGAGACGCCGGACGGCGTTTTGACCGTGGATTTCAACTACGCCTACAACCCGTACTGCGCCTACAGCGAGGACTGGACCTGTCCGATCCCGCCCAAGGAGAACGAGCTCGACGTTCCGATTCGCGCTGGCGAAATGGCGTTCGCCCTCGACGAGCGCGTCCACTCGTAGATAATGGCTGCACCAAACTTGTTGACGACGCGAGAGGGAGAACGATGAAGATTGATGTACGCGCGGGATCTGTCGCGGATCAGGCCGCTGATGCCGTGGTCGTGGGAGTTGCCCCTGGCCGCAAACTGAGCGACGAGGCCGCCCGGATCGACGCACGACTGGATGGAGCCTTGAAAGCCGCCCTGGACGACAGTGCGTTCAGCGGCAAGGTCGGCTCAACGCAAGTCATCCCGACGCTCGGCCGCATCGAGGCGCGCCGCATCGTCGTCACCGGCGTCGGCGATGGCCAGCGTGACAAGGCTTCCGATCTCGCTCGTGCGTGGGGCGCCGCGGCGAAGGCCGCGCGAACTGCCGGAGCGCGCAACGTGGTAAGTGCCTCACCACCGACTGGCGGACTTTCGGTCACGAACGCCTATCGCGCTGCCGCCGAGGGTGTGCGCCTGGCGCTCTATCGCTTTTTGAACTATCGAACCTTCGACGTCCCGGCTTCGGATATCGACTCGTTCACCTTCATTGCTGACGGCGACGAGGCTCGACAGGGCGTCGAGTTGGGCGATGGCATCGCCAAGGGCGTATGCCTCGCGCGCGATCTCGGCAACCAGCCTGCTGACGTGTTGTATCCAGACGAGTTCGCCGTCCAGGCTCAACAGGTCGCGCTCGAAAACGACCTCAGCTGTGTCGTCTACGATCGTCCTGCTCTCGAAAACATGGGCGCCGGGGCAATCGTGGCTGTCGGCAAGGGAAGCGAGCGCGATCCGCGCATGATCCATCTCACTTACAAGCCGTCAGGAGAATCGAAGGGATCGATCGCCTTCGTCGGCAAGGGCATCACCTTCGATACCGGGGGGATGAATCTCAAGCCGACCGGCGGCATCGAAGCCATGAAGTTCGACATGTGTGGCGGAGCGGACGTGCTGGGCGCTATGAGCGTGGTGCCGTCCCTCAACCTCCCCTTCACCGTCCACGGCATCATCGCGGCTGCCGAGAACATGCCGAGTGGCACCGCATACCGTCCTGGCGACATCTTGCACACATTGAACGGCAAGACGGTCGAGATCATCAGCACCGACGCCGAGGGCCGATTGGTTCTGGCCGACGCCCTCACCTACACCTCACGTCTGGGCGTCGATTCGATGATCGATCTGGCCACGTTGACCGGAGCATCAGTCGTGTCACTGGGCAAACAAGGAACGAGCGTCTTCAGTACCGACGATCGCCTGGCAGGCGATATCCTCTCTGCCGCCAACTGGAACGGCGAACTGATGTGGCGCATGCCGCTCTGGGAGGAATATCACGGTCTCCTCAAAGGGGACTATGCGGACCTGAAGAACAGCGGTGGACGCCCAGGCGGCGCCATCTTCGCCGCGCTCTTCTTGCGTGAGTTCATCGAGGGCACATCCTGGGCGCACCTGGACATCGCCGGACCGGCCTGGAATGACAATGAGGACGAGTTGGCGCCCAAGGGTGCGACGGGTCACGCCGTGCGCACGCTATTGACCTTGCTGCTCAACCGCGCCGGGAGGTAGGGAGCCGGACTCTTGCACGCCCCAATTGACGACGTGCAACTCAAACGAGGATCGGGAGCAGCCGGGCTGCCCTCGAACTTTTGTTGGGCGTTAGTGCTGGTCCGACTGCGCGCACCCAGTTCAGGGTTTCCTGCAGCCCGTCGACCATGGACGTCTTCGGTTCCCAGCCAAGCGCCTGTTTGGCCAGATCGTTCGACAGGACGCTGTGCTTAATATCGCCAGCCCGCTCTTCCTGATGAACGGCCTCGTGGCGATACCCGGTATTCTCAGCCATCAGCTCAAACAGACCGTTGACCGACAACGGACGGGCGCTGCTGATGTTGACCGTGACAGGCTGATCTGAGTTCATGGCGAGGTCGTGCGCGCGTGCCACGTCGCCGACGTAGACGAAGTCGCGCGTCTGGTCGCCGTCGCCAAAGATGTATACCGGCTCATCCTGGATCATGCGCGCCGCGAAGATGGCGATGACGCCGGCCTCGCCATATGGGTCCTGGCGTGGGCCATAGATGTTGGCCAGTCGCAGCACTTTCAATGGGATCTCGGGGGGCAGCATGATCTTGAGATACTGCTCCAGCGTCCACTTGCTCAAGCCATAGGCGCTCATCGGACGGATCGGGTGCTGCTCGTCGCAGGGCAGATAATCGGGCGGTCCATAGAGCGCACCACCAGTGGTGATGTAGATGAACTGTCGGCAGTTGCTCTCGACGGCGGCGCGATAGACGTTCAGCCCACCCATGATGTTGGTCCGTGCGTCTTTGATTGGGTCAGTCATCGAGACCGCCACCGACGCTTGCGCGGCGAGGTGGCTGACCGCGTCGGGCCGGAACTCTCGCGCCACATCCAGCAACGCGGGGTCACCAATGTCGAGATGAACGAGCTTGGCGTTGCGATTGACGTTCTCAGCCTTCCCGGTTGAGAGATCGTCAACAACGAGGACCTCGTGCCCTCCCGCCAGAAGCAGATCGACGATGTGCGATCCGATAAACCCAGCCCCACCAGTTATCAAAACACGCATGAATTTCCTCCGACTTATTCGATCAGCGGACGCGCTCAATTCCCCACCGGCTACGACCTGATCGGAATGTTCGCGGAGCTACTCGCCTCCAGCAGCTCGATCAGGCGTGAGCGACAGCGTGAATAGTGCAGACCAAATCTGCGGTCATTCTTGACCGGAGCGAGCAAGACGTCGAGCGTCGCGTCGACGCGCTCGACAACCAGCATGACGTCACGATCGTACACGCGATCGATGAACCGCACGAAACGAAGCGCTTCGTCGGTGTCCGCCAGTGGCGCCAGACAATCGACGTCGATTCGGTCGACTTCATCGAGCCAGGCGGCATCGTACATCGGATGCGTCTCATTCAGAAACGCTGTCAGGTTCGCAATATCGAAGAAGTGGACGACCCGGGCGTCGGGTTGATCGCGCTCGCCGCGATGCTGCGCTGCGTTTCCTGATTCACGCCAATCCACGCCGTCGATGGTCACAATTTCGAACGCGGACGCGATCTCACCCAACTCCAGCTCGAACGCTTCGGCATAGCTGTGCGCTGAGTCCATCCTCGTCGGATCAGCGTTCGCCGTCGCAAGAATGCGCGGACGACCCTCCAGCATGGCTCGGACGAGAGACGTCAGCAGCATGATATTGCCTGGATCACGCAGATCGATCTCATCGATGCAGACGAGCCGCTGCTCGCCCAGCAGATGCCTCAACTTCCGCATCCCCAAGGTCCCAGCCGCCGCCGAGAACTCATCGAACGTCGCAAAGAGCTTCGGTTCGGAGGCAGTCTGAAACGCGGCCGCCAGAAGATGCGTCTTGCCAATGCCGGGTGGTCCATCGAGGTAGACCCCACGATATTCGAGCGGGTCCTTCGAACGACGCCATGGCAAACGCGACACCTGAGGTTCAGGTGCCCCGACCAGTGTGGTGATCTTGTCGATGGCTTGTTGCTGACCGGCGAACCGGGAATCGACCACGTACGTGTCAAAGCTCGCACCGACGAAGCGTTTTGGAAGTCGAAACTGAGGTCCACGAGTTGCCGCAACGCGCTGTCGAAGGTGTTCGATCGAAACGTCTGTCACCGATTCTCCTCAAAATCACGCCAGGGTTGAGTCTACTCGACCGTTCACACTCCGCAAAGAACGTGCGTACCAGGTCTGGCACATCAAGTCAGGCGGGAACCGCTTGAAATCAGCGCCCAACTTATGCGATGAATGGGGATCGCGCGCTTCGGCGCGTGTCGCCCGGTTTGAATAGCACGGGCGAGAGATTGTGAGGGCATCAATGACGATACGCACTCAAACCATCACCATCGACACTCGTGGAACGGGGCAAATGCAGAGTCTGACCGAGCGAGTGCAGCAGTCGATCGACGCTTCAGGCTGTTCCGCTGGAATCGCTACGGTCTTCGTGACTCATACCACGGCGGCGGTGATCGTCTCCGAGTACGAGAGCGGGCTCATCGAGGATTTCCCAACCGCGATGGAGCGGCTGGTCCCTGAAGCCGGCCCGTTTCGACACAACCAGGTGAATCACGACGACAACGCCCACAGCCACGTACGTGCCAGTCTGATAGGACCATCAGTTACCGTTCCGTTCGACGAAGGATCGCTCCTCCTGGGCACCTGGCAGCAAATCGTATTGATCGACTTTGACACTCACCCTCGCTCGCGCAATGTCGTCATACAGGTCTTGGGGGAATGACAGACGAGCGGGAGGTCGACGCGGGCTACCGGCACGCGCTTGGACGAACCATCGCAGACTACCGGTCACGGCGCGGATCGAGCCTGCGTGCGCTGGCGGAAGAGTCTGGCCTGTCACTCTCGTTCCTCAGCGAGTTAGAAAACGGTCGCAAGGATGCCTCGGGCGAGACGATGAACCGCCTCTCGTGTGCATTCGGCGTTGAGCTTCCAGAGCTTCTGCGCGCCGTTGCCGAGCGACTTGAACAAGATCACCGACAGGTCGAGATATCGCTCGATGGATTATCTCGCGACGAGATTGACGAAGTCTCTCGCTTTGCGGACTTCATCCGCTGGCGCAAATCACGCGACTGACTGCAAGAGGCGACGGCGGCATCAATCTCATTATTGGAGTGTGGAGAATATCTGGCCCGTGGAGCCGGTTATAGACTCACGACCGAACACCCACGCCAGAGAGGAAGGGAAGATATGGCAAACAACTGGACACGCAATCAAGTGCTCGTCTCGACCGATTGGCTGGAAGAGCATCTCAACGACAAGGGCCTGCGCATTCTGGATTGTCGCTTCTATTTCGATGGGCGAGATCCGCTCGAAATCTATCGCAAAGGACACATCCCGGGGGCCATCCATTTCAACTGGTCTACCGAGCTGAATGATCAGAACAACGCGGTTGAAAACATGCTGGCGCCACTGGAGCAGGTGGAATCTGCCATGGGCAGAGCCGGAGTGGGGAATGACACGCGCATCATCGCCTACGACGATGAGGGCGGGCATTTCTCTTCACGTGTCTGGCTGGCGTTGGCGCGCTACGGCAAAGAAGATCAGCTTCGCATCCTGGACGGCGGCTGGACCAAGTGGGAGGCCGAAAATCGCCCGATCAGCACTGAGACTGCGACAGCTGAGTCCGCCACATTCACCATCGACCGTTCGGCGGGGCGTCCCGACATCATCGCCACCGTTGACGACGTGCTTGCCGCGACCAAGGACCACCAGACCAAGATCCTCGACGTGCGGCGCATGAGCGAGTTCACCGGCGAGGAAGCGCGTGCCAGGCGCGGCGGGCGCGTCCCGACCTCGGAGCACCTGCTGTGGCAGGACAACTTGAACTGGGATGCTGATCGCTCGTTCCGAAGCGACGACGAGATCCATGCCATCAACGAAGAAGCAGGTATCGACGAGGAAACGCCGGTCATCACCTACTGTCAGGGCGGGGTTCGCGCCGCGCTATCGGCGCTGTCACTCTGGATGACGGGCGTCAAGAATGTGCGCGTCTACGACGGGAGCTGGGCTGAATGGGGCAATCGCGACGACCTCCCAATCGAGACAGGACCCGCCAAAGAGTGACGCGTGAATTCGCGGCCCCGTCGCGCGAGTAAGGGAATAGTCGCCCCTGTTCTACCGTTTAGCAATCGGAACGAACGCGTTCAGAACCGAGAGAGGATCGCAGCCAATGCGCATCGCCAATGACGCGACCGAACTCGTAGGCAACACACCGTTGATACGGCTGAACAAAGTGGTCAGCGGGAGTGCCGTCGTGCTCGCCAAGCTCGAGGCGTACACCCCTGGATATTCCATCAAGGACCGCATCGCGCTCAACATGATCAACGACGCTGAGAACCGCGGCGTTCTCAAGCAGGACACCGTTGTCATCGAGGCCACCAGCGGCAACACGGGAATTGGCCTGGCCTGGGTCTGTGCCATCCGCGGCTACCGCCTGATCATCACGGTCTCAGCGCGTAACAGCCCGGAGCGCATCACGATGCTTCGAGCATTGGGGGCCGAAGTAGTCGTGACACCTGCCGACGCGGGAACACCCGGCGCCATCGAAGAGGCCAACAAGATCGCCGAAACCCTGCCATCGGTCTTCATGCCGCGACAACACTGGAATCCCGCCAATCCGGAAGCTCACCGCATTGGCACCGCTCGTGAAATCTGGGAACAGACCGACGGCACCGTCGACATTTTCGTGGCAGCCTTTGGCACCGGTGGCACGATCAGCGGCGTCGGTGAAGGTCTCAAGGCGTACAACTCCGACATCCAGATCATCACGGTAGAGCCATCTGAATCGCCGGTCTTCACCGAAGGTCGCAAGGGGTCACATGGCATCCAGGGAATCTCGCCTGGCTTCCTGCCCGAGGTGCTGAATAAAGACGTGATCGACGGATCCGTGCTGGTACCTACCGAAGACGCGGTGAAGATGGCCAAGCGGCTAATGCGCGAAGAAGGTCTGCTGGTCGGCATCTCAGCAGGAGCCAACGCGGTAGCCGCCTCGCAGGTGGGCGATCGACCTGAGAACGCGGGCAAGACGATCGTCACGGTCTTCCCGGATTTAGCCGAGCGCTACATGTCGACGGCTCTCTTCAAGACCGATGAGGCAGAGCCAAGCTCCTAAACCTTGATCTCTTCACGTTCCCCCAACCCCCGGGACGCGCTCGTGACATCGCGGGCGCGTCCGCATTTAAGTTCGGTGCTTCCGCTGTTTGGACAATCCTCTTGTAGGCGAGAACGCGGGATGTTATGGCTCCCAGGTCATGTCGGGGTCGAACGGGTAGATCGGACGACGAATCTTGTGGAACTCCAGGCGATCGAGGCGTGGACTGGTCAGTCCGGGAGTGTCGACTTCGATCACCTCTTTGGCAATCGGCATGAACGCCGCGCGGAAGTGGACGGACGACTTCACGGCGATAATCTGCATGGCGGTCGGCTCAATGTCCTGACTGCGCAAGACTTCGAGGTCGGTCGGCTGGTAGCGATACGTCGTCACCACGACCTTCACCGAGCCGCCGTTGGCACTCTCGATCTCGACCACCGCGGTCGGCCCCATGTTCATCTCGACACCGGTGCTCATCAGGCCACGATGGACGAAGCGTCCGTCACTCAGCGTTACGACACGCCCAGTTACGTCGAGCGGCTCACCGTGAAAATTGTCGACCTTAGCGCCAAGCCGGAGCGAGACGGTCGCTCCCTGGCCCGCCGCAAAGGCCGCACGCGCCGACTCCGGGTCGTTGATGGGTACGACGACGGCGTTGCGAGCGCCCAGTCGCAATAGCGCCTCCAGCAGGACCGTGCCATCCGCCGGAGCTCCGCCACCTGGGTTGTCGCCAATGTCGGCCAGCACGAACGGACCTTCGGGCGCATCCATAGCGCGCTTTATCGCCTCGTCAACTTCAGTCGGTCGAACGATGAAGTCTTCGCGATGCTCCCACACGTGCCGGCCAAGCTGTGCGGCAAGCTCAGCCGCTCGAGGCCGATCGTCGTCCGTCGTCACGATGATGCTGAACGTGTTGGGCTCGATGTCGGCCCAGGCAAATCCCGGAAGATAGCTGACGTTCAGAACGCCTCGCTCTCCCTCAACGTCATGCGCCAGATGTTTGAGCGTCATCATCGGCTCGGCGTGGCTAAACTGTCGTTGCAATGAGGCCAGGATCGGGATCTTGACCAACGCGGGAGTCGGCTTCACACCACCACGAACGATGCGGGCCATCAGCATACCGATCTCGTAGCCTCGCTCGTAGGGATCGATGTGGGGATACTCGTCATACGCCACCGGCATCGTGCAGAGGTCAACCATCTCTTGCGTGATGTTGCCGTGCAAATCCAGCTCGACGATCAATGGCACGTCAGGCCCGATCACACGACGAACCGCGCGCAAGATGTAGCTCTCGCCATCGTCGTCGAGGTCGGAAACCATGGCACCATGCAATGCCAACATGACTCCATCGAGCGGCCCGCTGTGCAGAGCCTCACGCAAACCGTCAACGAGTTTCTCGGTGAGCACCTCGGTCGCTTCAGCCGTGACCGGACCGCCCGGCGTGGCCGACGTGAAGATTGTCGGGACAAGCTCGTAGTTGGCGTCACGCGCAGCGTCGATGAAGGCGCCGATCGGCGTCTTTGTGCCGCTATAGCGTTCGAGCAGCCCCTCGCCCTCGGCGAAACTACGGAGCTCGAAATCGCTTAGTTGAGTCGGTACGGTCGAGAACGTGCTGCTCTCGTGCGAGATGCCGCCAATCGCGACGCGCATGCAATCCCATCCCTCTATATTTCGTTCCATTATGTCGCGTCAGTCGATGGCGACTCGGCCTACTCCATCGGTCACGCTGATCTCAGTTCCGAACGGTTTGGAGAGTTGCGTCATCCAGTCGAGAATTTCGGATCCGGTTCCAGCATCGGCCAGCGCGGGGAAACCGCGGTCGGGCCAGGCGCGTCCGTGACCGAGCGAGACCGGATGGAGCTCGATCGAGCGCAGCTGCCGATCCTCGAAGGCGACGATGGGGAGAACGGTTTCCCAGTAGAGTCGATCGGCTGGAAAGCTGCGACTGTCGTCGGCCGAGATCTGCTTAAAGACCTCGGGGGCCGACATGTCTCGATCAGCGCTGAGCGACTCGTAATCGTCGGCCGGCAGGCGCTGCAGATACTCGTACTGAAAGATGAAATTGCCGACCGAGTAGAAGATCGGTTTCCCTTTGTAGATCTCGATTCCGCGCAGCAGGTGCGGGCCATGACCGACCACCATGTCCGCCCCGGCGTCGACACAGGCGTGCGCGAACTCGACGATGAAGTCGGCCGGAATCCAGCGCTCTGTGCCATCTTCATGCGCGTGGATGCTGACGAGCGTCAGATCATCCATCAAGGTCGCCTGCGAAGTTGCCTTCACGTTTCCTTCAAGGTCTTTCTTGTGCGCCTCAGTCCGCACGCCGAACTCATCCCCAACGATGAACGATCGCCCAGCAAAGTCGAACTGGCCCTCACGTTCGGGTGGCTTGTGGAAGCCCATCCAGAACCCGAACTGGCGCTCCTTCTCGGCGCCTGTCTTCTCAGCGATGCGCTTGATCGCGTCCATATGCGCTTGATCGACGACGAAGAGCGTTTCGTAGCGCTGCGGGTTGAGTCCCGGGCGACCCGGTGCATCATCACGCTGAGCACCAGCGTTCTGTCCCTTAGCAAATGACGACGCGCATCCAACCAGGCCTACTCGTCCGGCTGAAGTCTCAAGGAAGGCGGGCAAGCGTGCCTCAGCCAGAGTCCTACCGGCTCCGGCGCAGACGAACTCCATCTCTTTGAGCGCGTCGATGGTCGCGATGCAGCCGTCGATACCGTAGTTGAGCGTGTGGTTGTTGGCGAAGGCAGTCAGGTTGAAACCCATCTGCTGCAGATCGCGCGCGACGCCTGGGCTGGCCGACAGGTTCATCCCGCCACTTTCGACCACCGGTGTTCCGCGGTAATCAGTGAGAACCATCTCCATGTTGGTGAAGGCGACGTCACAGCCTTTGATCAGATCGACGAGCTTGATGTGGGAAGGGTCATGAAGTGCGGGAATGCGACGCGTGATGAGCGCGTCGCCCGTTGCCGTGACGACCATACGTTTGCCCACGAGTTGTTCCCTTTCATCGTTCGGCAGGTCTTCCCGAGTGTCTTAGTCGCGGCCACGAGGATCGAGCGCATCTCGCAGCCCATCGCCGATCAGGTTAAAGGCCAGCACCGTGACGCTGATCATGATTCCTGGTGCGATGGCGATATGCGGGTAGATCCGCACGTAGGCCCGAGCCGACGACAACATCGTGCCCCAGTCAGCGGTCGGCGCCTGGACTCCCAGGCCGAGGAATGAGAGAGCGGCCTCGAGGATGATGATCCCGCCCACGGCTAGCGTCGACAGCACAATGATCGGTCCCACGATATTCGGCACGATGTGACGCAGGATGATCCGCGTATTGTTCGCCCCGACCGCCCTGGCCGCCACAACGAAATCCCGCTCTCGCAAGCTCAGCACGTCTCCGCGCGCGACACGCGCATAGGCTGCCCACACGGTCATCCCAATGATCACGATGGTGGTCCTGAGACTCGGGCCAAGGACGGCCACCAACGCAATAAGCAAGGCTAAGGTGGGAAAGGCCATGATCGTATCGACAATGCGAGAGAGGACGGAGTCGATCCAGCCGCCGAAGTAACCCGCCGCCGCGCCGACGACCACTCCGATCGCCACGGCGATGGCCGTCGCCAGAAGGGCAACCACCAGTGCGATGCGCGTTCCGTAGATGATTCGACTGAGCTCGTCTCGACCAATCTCGTCATATCCAAGCGGGTGCGACCAGGACGGAGCCTGGCCCAGGAACTCGGGTTTGGCCAGGTTCGGCGGATAGGGGGCGAAGACGCCCGGAATAATCGCTAACACCGCCAGAATGACCAGAATGACCAGTCCAACGAACGCCGGTTTGTAGCGCTTGAATCGTCGCCAGGCGCGCGACCATTCAGTGCGGCGCGCGCGCCCCAGCGTAACCGTCGAGGCTTTCGCGCTGGACGACGCCGCTTCTTGCTGGTCTTCTTTCGAAACGTCCATACGATTCCGTCCTCAGCTAATGGAGTCTGATTCGCGGGTCGATGTAGGCATAGATCAGATCAGTCAGCAGATTGGCCGCGACCACGAGGACGGAAAGTAGGAAGACCACGGCTTGTACCACCTGATAATCGAGGTGGATGACGGAGTTGTAAAAGAGCTGACCAATTCCCGGCACCGCGAAGACCGTCTCGATGATGATCGTGCCACTGAGGAGGAACGCGATTCGATAGCCGATGACCGTGACGACCGGCAACAGCGAATTTCTCACGACGTGTTTGACGAGGACGACCGATTCGGATAGTCCCTTGGCCCGCGCCGTTCGCACGAAGTCCTGGCCGAGCGTCTCTACGGTCGTACTTCTCATGAGCCGCGCGACGATCGCCATCTGCTCGAATGACAAGACCAGCACAGGCAGGATATACCCCTTCCAGGAACTGACCCCGAAAGGCGGCAACCAGCCGAGCTTCAATGCAAACAGAATGATCGCCATCAAAGCGATCCAGAAGCTGGGTACCGATACACCGAGTGTCGCCCCCACGGTGCTGAAATAGTCGAAGAATGAATACTGCTTGATCCCGGCGAGTATTCCGGCCGGTATGGCAATGACAATGGCTAAGAGCAATGCCATCACGTTCAGCTTGAATGTGACGGGCGCCGCCCTGCTGATGATCGTGTTGACCGGGGTTCCCACCTGAATGACCGATTCACCAAAGTTTCCTCGGACCATATGGCCGGCCCACGTGAAGTACTGGACGTAAAGAGGCCGATCGAGTCCCCAATAGTGGCGGATTTGGTCGATCTGCTGCGGCGTCAGCTGAGTTCTGCCGGTTTCACCGATCATGATGTAGACGGGATCCCCGGGGGTGAGGTGCAGGATGCCGAACGTCGCGATGCTGATGAGAAAAATAACGACGAATCCCTGAAGCAGCCGTCGAATGACATAGCGCAGCATGGTGCTGAGATTGTCCTCTCCGTTGTCGGCCGACCGGCCCGTCGTAAAACGGGCCGGTAGACGTCTTCGCTATGCGTTTGAAACGGCTAGGCAATCCACATTAGGTAGACCTTGTTGTACAGCTGCGAGCCGTTGAGCGCATTTTTCGGCAGTCCCTGAATCCGCTTGGCGAAGTGGTTGAACCAGTTCCAGTACATCATGTAGATGAACGGAACGTCGTCCGACACGATCTGCTGAATCTGATCGTAGATATCCTTGCGCTTGGCCGGGTCGACCTCGTTGAGGCCCTGATCCAGCAGCTGATCCATCTGCGGATTCTTGTACTGGTTGAAGTTGCTGCCGCCGTCTGATCGTAGCGTGTCAGACGCATCGGGCTCGCCGTTCGCTCCGCCGTACGTCCAGTTGAAGATCGCCATGTCACCCGTGCCGTTGGTCATGTTCTGCAGAATCGTGGTGGCCGGCTGCTCCTGGATACTCATGTCGATGCCGACGGCCTTGAGGTCCTGCTGCACCAACTCGGCCTCAGGCTTGCGAGCCTGGTCACCACTGATGAGCGCACAGGTGAACGAGAATTTCTTGCCGTCCTTGGCGCGAGTGCCGTCGGAGCCCGCGACCCAGCCCGCCTGATCGAGGAGCTGCTTGGCGGTATCTGGATTGTAGTCGTACTTGGTGACGTCCGGGTTGTACCAGGCGCCCAGATTCGGGGCGAGGTTGCCGGTGGCCAGTGCGGCCGCACCCTGGAAGACGGTGTCGATCACCTTCTGACGATCGATGGCGTGCATCATCGCCTGGCGACAAGCCTTGTCCGCGAAGAACGGCAACGTGTTGTTGATCGGGAAGTGATTGACAGCCGTACTGACCGACGTGAAGGACGTGAATTTGTCGGTCTCACCGTTCAGCTTGAGGTCGTCCTGCACCAATAGCGTCCAGACGGAGGAATCGGCGTCGCCGGTCTCCAGGGCGATGGTGCGAACAGACGGCTCCGCCACCAGCTTCTGCGTGAAGGTGTTGAGATGTGGCGCCCCGCGGAAGTGATCGGGGAACGCTTCCACCGTGGTGTGATCGGCGGAGATGAACTCCTTCAGCTTGAACGGGCCTGTGCCGACCGGCTTGGTTCGGTACGTCTTTTCACCCACCTGCTGGTGATACTTCGACTGAACGATGAACGTTGTCGCGCCCAGCGCGGCGAACGCGGCATTCGGGGACGTCATCTTTACCACGACGGTGGTCGGATCAGACGAATCGACCGAATCCATGTTTTTGAAATAGCTAGCGATGACCGAACCGTTGCTGGCGTCGCTGTAGAACGTGTATGTGTACTTGACGTCGTCGGCCGTGAAGGCCGTTCCGTCATGGAACTTGACGCCGTCCTTGAGCTTGAACGTGTAGCTCAGCCCGTCTGAGGCCGCCTCGTAGGTCGCGGCCAACGTCGGCTGGAGCACAAAGTTTTCGTCCTGCTCGAGCAACCCATTGTGAATTTGCGTGATCATCACCCACTGGTCACCAGGGCCGACGTCGTTCGGGCTCAGGCCGGCGAGTTCCTGGTGGCCGACGACTACCATGTCGCCACCCTGCTTCGGCGTGCCACTCGCTCCGGATTCAGTCGCGGCTGGGCTGCCGGTGTTGACACCAATAGTCGGAATGGACTCTGCGGCTGTCGGCGACGATGACGCGCCACTGGAGCTCGTGCTCGTCGAAGCGCTTGCGGTCGTCGGGGTCGACTTGCTGCTGCCACAGGCGGCCAACAGCGTACCGACGGCCGGGATCGACAGACCCAGGATCGCGGAACGTTTTAGGAACTGACGTCGCGAGCTCACGAGCTCGAAACCCGACTTCGCTGTCGAATCGGAATTAGCCACGTTCACCCCTCCTCGTATGCACGGCACCCTCACTGAACAGACGGGTGGCAACACGCCACTCCCATACCGATAGGACTGTGCAGTGATTCACCGCATGATGAATCACCAGAACACACGTTGTCAACCTGTCATGACGTCCGTTTGCACTAAGATATATGTCTGGTGTTTTCGAGACCGTTCTGGCGGCGCTGAACGCTCTGCCGTTGACCGAATGGCGACGTTCCAGATCAGATCAACGTTTGGACGACTCAAGAATCCGTAAACAACCGGCAATATCGCACGAGTCACTCACACCTTTTGGCCCTGGCGAGTCGCACCCCGCCGCCCGTAGCATGGAAGCAGAAGATCTATTGAACGGATTCACGAGGGTCCACGTGATAACCGCACCACGGATAATGCGTTAATACAGCCGACTGCTGGGTTTTGGAAGGACGATTGCATGCCACTGCCGAACGACATTCCCAATATACATTCCGTTCGAAACCGAGTGTGGGCACGCCGCCTGGCGATCCTCCTAGCGTCTGTTTGCGTGGTGGCTCTCGTCGCTGCCTGTGGATCGAACGCTTCCGAGACTCCCACCAACACCGGCGGCCAGACGGCGACCGGCACGTCGACATCCATCGCGACCTCAACAACTGGGGCAGTGTCTGCAACATCAACCTCACTGGCAACGTCACCGGCTACCGTAGTCACAACGCCAGGTGGTGGGTCGTCATCTACGCCGTCATCGAGCCCCAGCACCGACACAACCACGTTCAACCTCTATTTCATGCGACAGGACAAGCTGGGCGTCGCACATCGAACCGTTCCCAAAACTCAAAAGGTGGGCGCAGCGGCAATCCAGGAATTGCTCAAAGGCCCCAACGCGGATGAGCAGGCGGCGGGGCTGAGCTCCGACATTCCAAGCACGTCACAGTATCTTGGATTGACCATCGCCAACAATGTCGCCACGGTGAATCTGTCGGGCGAGTTCGCGTCCGGAGGCGACAGTGCCGCGTTGACGGCCCGGCTCGCGCAGGTAGTCTTTACGTTGACGCAGTTCTCGACGGTTGACCAGGTCAGCTTCCAACTCGACGGCAAGCCCGTGACGAGCTTCGGGAGCGCCGGGATTGCGCTCGACCATCCAGTGGCACGTTCCGATTATGAGGACGTCACTCCGGCCATCTTGGTGGAGTCACCCGCGGTCGGCGATACGGTGATGTCTCAGGTGCGCTTGACCGGCAGCGCCAACACCTTCGAAGCCGCGTTCGCCATCGATGTACTGGATGCCAACGGAAAACTGTTGCAAGAGCAGCACGCAACCGCGACCTCAGGAACGGGCACGCGCGGGACATTCGACGTGAGCGTGCCGTTTAGCGTGTCGCAGCAGCAATCAGGGAAGATCGTGGTGTTCGAGTTGTCTGCCAAGGACGGCTCGAAGATCAATGTGGTCGAGATTCCGGTGACGCTCGCGCCACCCAAGTAGCGGGGGTCACGGCGTCTGAAAGATCGCGCAGACGCACATCGAGCGAGGTATAGCGCCGCGAGATGCGGTCGTTGCGAACGGCCATCGCAATCGCTTTCGGCTGCGCCACCAATACGACCAACTCTCGGGCGCGCGTCACGGCGGTGTAGAGCAAGTTTCGCTGTAGCATCACGTAATTTGCGGTCAGGAGCGGCATCACCACGGCACGAAACTCCGACCCTTGCGCCCGGTGGACCGAGATGGCAAAGGCGTGGCTGAACTCATCGAGTTGCGCGAAGGGGACTGTCAGCGTTCGCCCGTCGTCGAAGGCCAACCGCATGGATTGGTCGACTTGATCGATCGAGTTGATCACCGCCATGTCACCGTTGAAGACCTCGAGCTGATAGTTATTGCGTAGCGCGATGAGGCGGTCCCCGGCACGATAATGACGTCCGGCGATCCGCAGCTCAGGCTGACCTTGCGCGGGCGGATTCAGCGCCGCCTGCAGCGTCTCATTTAGTCTGCGAGTTCCGGTCGCGCCGCCGTTCATGGGACACAGCACCTGTATTTGCTCGGACGCAATTCCATACGCCTTGGGTAGACGGTGCTTCACCAGGTCCTGGACGACCTCGGCAGCCTCTTCAGCCGCGTCTGATCCGTCCGGAACCCGCACGACGGCGAAGTCGCGCACGGCGCGACCGGTCTGTGGCATCTCACCATTGTTGATGCGGTGCGCGTTGCGCACGATGGCGCTGGCTTCCGCTTGTCTGAAGATCGCCTCCAGCCGCACCGTCGGAATCACCTCGCTGGCGATCAAGTCGTGAAGCACGTTGCCGGGCCCGACTGACGGCAGCTGATCGGCATCCCCTACGAGCAGGAAGTGGCAACCGCTCGGTAGTGCGCGCACCAGTGTATTGAAGAGATAGACGTCGAGCATCGAGGACTCGTCTACGACCAGCAGGTCCGCGTCGAGCGGATTGTCCTCGTCATAGACCGCCGACCCGCCGGGTTGGAGCTTTAGTAGACGATGGATGGTGCGCGCCGGGTGACCGGTCAATTCGCTGAGGCGCTTCGCGGCGCGGCCGGTGGGTGCGACAAGCAGAACGCGCGTTTTTTTGGCGCGCGCCAGCGTCACGATGGATCGTACCGTCGTGCTCTTACCAGTTCCCGGCCCACCGGTCAGCACGGTCACGGGGTTGGTCAGCGCGGCTTTCACTGCCTCAATCTGCCGCTCAGCGAGCGCCGGTATGCGCCGCACGTTCACCAACCAATCGAGTGCGGCGTCCCAGTCAATAGATCCGAATGCGATGAGCCTATCAACGGGAGAATTGACGAGGCGGATGACACGTCGGGCGCTGGCGATCTCGGCGCCACCCAACGAAGCGAGGTAGATCCGCTCCTCTCCGTCTCGCTCTTCAACAAAGACGTCCCGATCAGCGATCAGGCGCGGCATCGCGGCGTCCAACTGCTCGGCCGTGCAATCGAGGAGGCGCGCTGCGGTTTCGAATAGCACCTCGCGCGGCAAGTAGACGTGGCCGTTGTCGTCGGCCGCGGACGACAGGGCGTGGCGAAGACCCGCTGCCAGACGATCCGGCGAGTCGTGCGGAATCCCCAGTTCCGCGCCAATGTCGTCGGCCGTCTTGAACCCGATGCCCCAGATATCGCGTGCCAGTCGATAGGGATCGTTTCGCACCACATCGACGGCATCATCGCCATACTGCTTGTAGATTCGAACGGCGTGCCCAGTATGCACGCCCAAGCCTTGCAGACAGATCATCACATCTTTGATGGCGCGCTGCTCCATCCAGGCAGCAATGATCGAAGAGGCACGCTTCCGGCCCAACCCGCGCACTTCGCGCAGGCGCTCAGGTTCCTCGTCGATGATGGTGAGCGAGTCGGGACCAAAGTGTTCGACGATGCGCTTGGCGGTGACCGGGCCAACTCCGCGAATGAGGCCCGAGCCGAGGTATTTGCGAATGCCTTCGGTGGTGGCAGGCAATAGGGTGCGGAAGGTCGACACACGAAACTGTCGACCATGCTGCGGATGAGTTGTCCAGACGCCTTCGAGCTGGATACGCTCGCCTGGATTCACCCCCGACATCTGGCCGACGGCCACTACCTCGGCGCCACGCTGCGTGCGAAGCTTGAGGACGGTGTACCCACTGGTCGGATGCTGATAGGTGAGTCGCTCGATGACGCCGTCCATGGACGACGTACCGTGCTGTGTGTTGTCGACTTCGACTTGTGACATGCTGGCGAGTTCTCTTCGCGGGTCAATGGGTCAGTGGCGGTGGGTCAGTAATCGTTACCTAATTTTACCTTCTACCGCTGGAGTTTACCGGCCGAGATGCGCATTTAGAGAGTCCACTCGGATCCTGGTCGCGATGCCGGGAATTGAGTACGCTTTAATCTGATCGCATTTCGTCTTCCATCTTGTGAGGCTCCCGTGTGGATAATCATGCCGTTGATCTACCTCATGTCGTGGCGCAGTTGCCGGCGCTTCGGTCAGGCATTCAGTGAGACCGCGTCCTGGGTCGTCGGCTATCTGTTCGCCACCGCCATTCTGCTGTTGCTCCACTTCGGCGGAGTCGGCATGATCTCCGCAACACCAGACGATCCACTGCAGATCGTGGCAGTGGTCGGCGGATTCATCGGCATGGGTATCAGCCGCTACCTCTGGAAGCGGCGTGGTGGACACCTCGAACCGGTGAAGCATCCATTGACCGACAACCGCTGGTTTCGTGGAGTGAGTGCGGCTGTAAAGGCCACCGTCTCCAGCGGCAAATCCGCGCAGGCTAAGCGGGCTCAACAGAGGCCGCCGGCGACTCGCTCGGCTTCGACCGCTCCGAGCGCGGCGACCTCCAACACGACGGCAAGAGCGGCGACGTCCAACACGGCGCCACCGGGCGCAGCGGCATCCAGCAAGACGGCACCGAGCACAGCGGTATCCAACAAGACTGCACCGCGTTCTTCGACAGCTGTTGGCAAGTCCTCAGCACAGAAGTGGGGCCGCGTAGTTGGCGCCATGCTGACGCCGCCCGAATCTCGGCGTCGTCCGCCGCAATAACCCTCGTCCGCTACAACTCACTGCGACGGTTTCAGATCATCCTGTAAGATCCAGGGTGGTCGCTCTGTCTGCGTTTCGAAACAGCCCATCGAACGATGTTCGGTGCCGATGGAATCGAAGCACGTTCTCCGGAGGTGAGATGACACGGGAAGAAGCCTGGACGCTCGTCAACGAGTACACCACCCAGCCGCACCTGATTCGACACATGCTGGCCGTCGAGGCTGCCATGCGGGCTTATGCCGAGCGCTTTGGTGAAGACGTGGACACCTGGGGGCTGGTTGGGCTGCTGCATGATTTCGATTACGAGCAGAACCCGGACGTCAGCATCGAAGGACATCCAATCGTGGGTGCTCGCCTACTCGAAGAGAAAGGCTGCTCGCCGGACGTGACTCGCGCCATACTGGCTCATGCGTCCGAGATCACTGGAATTCAGCCGGAATCGCGCATGGAGCAGACGCTGGTGGCGGTGGACGAACTGACCGGATTCCTGGTCGCGGTCGCACTCGTCCGGCCCAGCAAGAGCATTCTCGACGTTGAGATCAAAAGCGTGCGCAAGAAATGGAAGACCAAGGAGTTCGCCGCGCCGGTGAATCGAACCGAAATCGAGCACGCTGCCGCCGGTCTGGGCATGGAACTCAACGAACACATTCAGATCGTGCTGGACGCCATGAAGGGCTGCGCCGCCGAGTTGGGACTCGAGCGCCACACAGTCGCGTAGCGACGTGAACGGTAAAGAGTCATTGCGGAGCTCAACGACCCGATCGGTCGCGGTCAACTCTGCGAGTGCAGCATCAGCGCCGGCAGACTTGAACTCTACTTGTGAGAATCAGCCGTTCGTCTTTGGCCAGGACGTCCCTTGCACGACGATCAACTCGCTGTCATACCAACGCTCTCGCACGGCACCGACCAGATACAGCGAGCCAGTCACGAGAATGTGATCGCCGGGTTTCGCGCGCTCCAGCGCTTCTTCGATTGCCGCTCGGGGCTCGGCGACGACGTCGACCGGCTTCCCAGCGGAACGAACGATGTCGGCGATGTCATCAGTCGGCGCGCTCGAGCGTTCGGTCGCGCTCGGCGCGGTGACGATCACCTCATCGGCGATGGGCGTGACGATGCGCGCTCCAGTCAGGAAGTCGTGCGCGTCGAGTGACCCGAGGACGACGATGCGTTTGGACGGCTCACCCAGCTCTAGCGCCCCCTGCACGAACGAGCGCATCTTGTCCGGATTGTGCGCGCCGTCAAGCACGACCAACGGCGATCGCTGCATGATCTCCATGCGACCTGGGAATCGCGTGTTCGCGATTCCACGCGCGATCGAGTCATTGCTGATCGCGGAAGGCTGTAGCCCCACAACGGCCCGAACCGCCGCCGCCGCCGCCGCGACGTTCGACCCCTGAAAATGCCCTGGTAGCGTGGTCTTGAAGCTACTCCCACTGGGGTGATCGAAAACGGTGGTGCCATCCGCCCCGGACGCGACTACGTCGAAGTCTCGGCCTTCCGCTATTTCAATCAGCCTGGAACCGGTCTCGCGTGCCTCACGTTCGATAACTTCGAGCGCATCCGGCTTTTTTACGGTGGTCACCGCCGGGCGTCCTGGCTTGATGATGCCTGCCTTGTGCCAGGCAATCTCCGGAATCGTGCCACCCAGCGTCCGGACGTGATCGAGACCAATCGATGTGATGACCGCGACGTCTGACAGCAACACGTTGGTGAGGTCGAAGCGACCACCGGCGCCAACCTCGATGACGGCCCAATCGAGCTTTTCCCGCGCGAAAGAGAAGAAGGTGAGCGCCACCCAGAATTCGCCGTAGGTTAGCGGTGCGCCACCCTGCCCAACCCAGCGCTTGATCTCCCGATCGAGCGCGGCGACGTGTTCCGCGAAGTGGTCGCCAGGCATCAGACGACCGTCGATTTGCAGTTTCTCAGTCTCCACCTGCAAGTAGGGCGACACGTGCAGGCCGACGTGATACCCGGCCGCGTGTAGGATCCCCGCGATGAGCGCAGACGTAGAGCCTTTTCCAGACGTACCGCCGACGTGAATCGACCGATACGCTTGCTGCGGACTCCCGACAAATTCAAGAAAACGACGCAGCCGGTCGACTCTGGCGATCGAGCGCGACCGAATCTCCTCCTGTGTCGATCCCGCCTTGGGACTCGGTGGTCCCTGTATCAGTGCGTTGATGTATCGCGAGGCCCACTCGTATCTGCTGAGCGCCGACCCGCCGACCATGAATCGCCCTCTCTCGATTGAGAATTGGTCGAATTTCAAACTCGAGAATTGTATCAACCGCCCCTCGCGCCGCGTCGTCCAGGGCCCGCCTCAAGTGCACAAGATATTACGAAATCATTACACGATCGTGATTGGTTCCAGTATGGCGTTACATGTCCATTACATTACACAGATCTTTCAGAAAGATTGTCGCAACGCCTTCTCCGTTGTGTTATTCAACATGGTGTGTGGCGATCGTCAGTCCGGAACCCGCGTAAGTACGACGGGTTTCGCTTTGCGATTGCCGGGTTCGCTGGACCGTTCATTGAGGGGGACGACGTGACGCTAACCTCGTATCGAAAGCGGCGCGGGATGTGGTTCATCGCCGCGCTGCTGGTCGCGACGTATTTTTCGAGTGTGCTGGCGGTTGCGCCAGTTGGGGCCGTGGCCCCGACGACTCTGTACGTCAACGCCGCCGTCGGCTCACCAGGCAACGGAAGCTCGTGGGCTATGGCATACGCGAACGTGCAAGACGCCTTGACCTTCGCCACCACCAATAGTGGCACCCAATACGAAATCTGGGTGACGCAAGGTGATTACACACCAACGAGCACGTCCGATCGCACAATCAGCTTCGTGTTTCCGAACAACGTTTCGGCGTATGGTGGTTTCGCCGGAACTGAGGCGGTCCGCACCGATCGCGACGCGGCCGCGAATGTCACCATTCTCGACGGCGACATCGGGACGACCGGCAGCAATGCCGACAACACGTATCGCGTTGTCACGTTCGCCGCGAATGTGACCAATGCCAACGTCCTCGACGGCTTCACGATCGAGAACGGGAACGCCAACGAGCCATTCAATATCAACAACCCGTTCGCGCAAATCGCGGATAGCGGAGCCGGTGTCTCCGTTCCGTCTGGCGCGGCACCAACACTCTCCAATCTGGAAGTCACGTCGAATCACGCTGACAACGTCGGCGGCGGCATCTTTAGCAACAACGCGAGTCCGTGGGCCGATCACCTCTTCGTGCATGGGAACGATGCCCCAACCGGCGGTGGCATCGGCACCTCGCTCGGCGCGGCCTGGATTCAGAACTCCATCATCTCCGGCAACACTGGATCGCACGGTGGTGGACTATACGTCGCAGATGGCAACTCGTTCCGACTCGTCAACAGCATCATTAGCGGCAACCGCGCCATCACGCAGTCACCTTTCACCGGTCAGGGTGGTGCCGTGAGCTTCTACGGTTCGACGTCCTCCATCACGCCGACGATCATCAACTCAACGATCACCGGCAACTACTCTGATGGCACAACCGGTGGCATCGCGGCATCCTCTTTCGTCTCGCCGCACATCGACAACAGCATCGTCTGGAACAACGCGGACCCGAATGGAAACACCGGCGCGTCCGAGTTCTCGCACGACTCGTTTGGCGGTAGCACGCATATCGACTCGTCGATCGTTCAAGGTGGCTGCCCAACTGGTGCCCACGTCTGCACCAACGTGATCGACGCGGATCCACAGTTCGCGACGCCGGTCGACCCAACCACGGCACCGACCACCAGCGGCGATTTTCGGCTTGGGACCTTCTCGCCAGCAATCGACGTCGGTGACAACAGTCTGGTTCCGGGACCGGTGACGACCGACATCATCGGCAACCCGCGCATCTTCGACTACCCGCTCGTGGCGAGTGCTGGTGCAGTGGTCGACATGGGTGCGTTTGAGGCCATGACTCCGCAGAACACCGCAAACGTCAGCGTGTTCGCCTGGGCATTCGGTTCTCCATTCGGCGGCCAGTTTTCATTCTTCCGTGGCACGTTCCTGTCCCTGAATGTGCGCACCAACGCGGGGGGAAATCCCGTCGGAACCCTCACCTTCAGTTCGGGACTTACGGCCCTCGCGACGCATACCTTCACCACGGTGATCTACGGCAACCAGATGCTTCTGGTAGTCGGGCAAGCTCAGCTGCGAAACGGTCATACGGTCACCTTCCAGTTCACAGCGGACCTGTCGAACCACGTGTTCGGTGGGGCGGTGATGCGCCTGACGTTGAGCAACGGCTACGACAGTGGCAACATCCACGGTCTGATCTTGGTCAACTAGCACCGGGGGACGAGGCTCGGCGGCGGCCCACCTGCCGCTGGGTACCCATCCCGGCAATCAACAATTTGCGATCTCCTGGCAGAGGCAGGAGCGGAGCCGACCCCAATGGCTCCGCTCCTGACTTTGTGCCGCGTTTCATCTCTCCCGTATGCTGGTGTCTCAAAACGTGGCAATACGCCTTCAACAATTGGCATCGAGACTAGGACAACATGTCGACCATCACCTTCACCATCCAACCGCTCCCTCCATTCAGGCTCGACTTCATCGTTTGGGCCCTGAAACGCCGCCCAGAGTTTGTGATCGACGACTGGGACGGCGAGACGTATAAGCGCGTGCTGCGAGTCAACGAGGTTCCCGTCGCGCTCACGGTTTGGCAGCGTGGCGGCTTCGACGATCCTGAGCTGCGGCTTGAGGCTCACCTACCGACGTCGGACATTGGGACGAACGATGTCGCCCGTGAAGTACATCGACTCCTGGGGACCGACCTCGATCTGTGCGAGTTCTATCGACTGGCTGAGGGTGATGAGCATCTTGCCGATTTGGTGAGTCGTTTTCGGGGCTTCAAACCACCACGCTATCCGAGTGTTTTCGAATGCCTCACCAACGCGATCACCTGCCAACTGTTGAGTCTCAACGTCGGGCTACGCGTGGTGTCGCGGCTCGTCGAGCACTATGGGCATCGGGTATCGTCTGAGTTCCCTCCCGCGTTTCCGACCCCGTCCAAGATCGCCATGGCCGATCCGGATCACCTGCGCTCGATCGGTTTCAGCCGTCAGAAGGCACGCGCGATGATCGAATTGGCACAAGAGATCGACGCTGGCAACATCGACCTGGAAGCGCTCGCGGACCTCGACGACGACGAGGCAATCGCGCGTCTGACGTCGATTCGCGGTGTTGGGCGTTGGACAGCTGAATACGCGTTGCTGCGGGGGTTGGGGAGGCTGCACGTCTTTCCGGGCGACGATGTCGGCGCGCGCAACACGCTGCAAACGTGGGCGGGGACCGATCAGCCGTTGACGTATGAGGGCGTCGCCGAGCTGCTCGATCGCTGGAAGCCGTATGCAGGGTTGCTCTACTTCCACATGCTGCTGCTTGGAATCGAGTCCAAGGGAAAGTTCGAACAACACTGAAGACGGCAGCAACGCGGTTCGCGGTGGAATATTTCTGTCACTTGGATTCAGTTGATCCAGCATGATGCTGTAACGAGATCGTTAGACGGACGAGCGTTCCGTATTGCGACTGTGACGGCCGAGGCACTAAACATGAAATACGATGACGCACTGGGCGTCAGGGTCTTCTGTTTGTTCCGTACTCTGCTGCCAACGATCCGGAGGAAACTAGAATGAGCGGCAAACAGAACGCTCCGAGCGAAGATCTCGTGAAATCAGCGACCGAAGTTGTGTCCAGCTCGATGGACCGTCTTCGCATCTACAACCTGATCGTCGGCCTCGTGCATTTGGCACAGGCAGCGACCATCTTCGCATTGAGCAACGATTTCTCGCTTCCCGTCACGGCCGCGTTTATGACCGGCCAACCCGGCTCGGCCCTGTCTCAACGTGAGACGCTGTTTCATATTCCGATTGGTCCAGTCGTCGGCGTGTTCCTACTGCTCGCCGCCGTGGATCACCTTCTGATGGCAGCACCAAAAGTTTGGCCCTGGTATCGCGACAATCTGGCCAAAAGAATCAACTACGCTCGCTGGTGGGAATACTCTATCAGTGCGTCGGTCATGATCGTGCTCATCGCCATGATCACCGGGGTCAGCGATATCGGCGCTTTGATCGCCATCTTCGGTGTCAACTCGGCAATGATCTTCTTCGGCATGGTCATGGAGATAGTCAACCGGAGCCGTGATTCGGTTAACTGGACGACCTACCTGTTTGGTTGTGTCGCCGGTATCGTCCCGTGGATCGTTATCGCATACCAGTTCATCGGGGCAGCGAATCGCTCCGCCGGGCCTCCAGGTTTCGTCTACGGAATCGTGATTTCACTCTTCGTGTTGTTCAACAGCTTCGCCATCAACATGGCACTGCAATATGCCAAGCGCGGGCCATGGCGCGACTACGTCTTTGGGGAAAAGGCGTACATTCTGTTGAGCCTGACGGCGAAGTCGCTGCTGGCGTGGCAAATATTCGCCAATACGCTGTTTTGATCATCCAAGACGACGCGGGGAACTGCCCGTCGTACCTAGCCGATACGGCGAATGGAATTTGTTGGAGTTTCTGGACTCAACGGGATGGTGCTGTACGACTCGTCTCAGCTAGACTCAGCACCCGCGCGACCAAGCGTTGCAGTTCTTCGCGCTCTTCCGTGTCGAGCGGTTCCAGCAGGCTGGCCACCGCCTGCCGGCGGCGTTGACGCCAACTCTCGACTTTGCAGCGGCCCGCTTCCGTCAGCGTGATCTCCACCACGCGCTCGTCCGACACACGGCGTTCGCGCCGCACCATGCCCGCGCTTTCAAGACGCTTGCAGGCGATGGTGGCCGAGCTCTGTGAAACTCCCAGTGCAGCGGCCACTTCGCCGACCGTAAGTGTCCCCCGATTGCGCAGCTGATGCAGCAGCCAGAACTGTTGAGACGTCGCTTCTCCCTCGCGTATCGAGTAGGAGACGTGCCGGAGCCACCGCCAGAGATCGAACAGTTCCTCGACGAGCTGATCGGTCGACGCGAGGTTGTCACTCGGCACGTCATGTCCTTTCGCTCTGCCATTCCGCGGCCGCTGATGATCGACGTCGTTCAATCGGCTCTTGGGGGTTGGTTCGAGTTGATCTTCCATTTGGAAGACCTCAGCTCCCACAGGGAGGATGCTCGCCGCGCCATGGACCGTGTTCATACGATTTGGTGTTTCCCCGATTATAGCCGGGATTCACTGGTCGGTTCACTCAGGTCAGGCGCGTTGCTCGCTGATGCTGGTACCCAGCGGGGAAGTACCTTAGAGTGGAGGCATCCAGTTAGAGGACGAACCGCGGACGGAGAAAAGAGGTAAGCGATGGACGAGCTGGTTCAAGAGCTCAACCAATTGTGCGACGAACAACCATTTCACACCGGGTGGTACCTGAACGACCTGCATACGGGCAATGAAGCCAATCGACATGGGGACCTCATCGGGCCGTCCGCCAGTACACGCAAAGTCTCGATCCTGATGGCTGCGATGAAAGAAATCCACGAAGGGCGGCTTGCATTTGATCAGCCGCTGACGCCGGACCCGAAGTATCAGATCAATAATTCCGGCTGCTTCCGCTATTTTCGACCAGGTTTCACGCTACCCCTCTTCGATCACTTGGTGATGATGATCATCGTGAGTGACAACGTCAGCACCGGAATGCTGGTCGACATGTTGGGGATCGATCTCATCAACGAGTACTCCCGCTCGGTCGGCATGGCGAGTACGACCCACCGCGACAATATCCCGCCAGGCTCGCTCACCTGGGATCACGCTCCTGACGCCACCAACGCCACCACTCCGAATGACGTTGGGCTGTTGCTCTGCAAAATGGTGGATGGTTCGCGCGATGAGACGGCCGCGGCCGCGCTCGGCGTGACAACGGAGCTGTGCCAGAAGGCAATCGAGATCATGACCTGGCAGCAGCTCACCAACCGACTCCCCTATTTGATGCCGCCTGACGCGGTGGTGGCCCACAAGACTGGTCGCGGCATTCGCAACTACAGCGACGTCGGCATCATCTATCGGGGCAACGATCCTCGCTACGTCCTGACTGCCTACACCGACCAGGTCCGGCCCGAACTACCGGACGGTCGCGCCGGCCGCGGCGCGGCGCATCTCCACATCGCCAACCTGTGCCGCACTTGCTGGAATCATTTGGTGTTGAACGTGTGAGGTCGTACTTAAAATCCGGGATTGCGGGCTCGACCACGAGTTCGAGCCCAGAATCACACCGGCAACGATCCGGTGACTGACCGCCCGGCCGATCGCGCCTCTCGCGAAAGCCAACTTCTGAGCCCGATGACAACCGGCAACCGCCCGTTTTGGCCGGTCTTTGTCTGGACGTCGTCTCTCTTGTCTCTATCAGGCGGCTTTCTGCTGGGCGGCCTCATCTTTCTGCTGCGTTCGACGGACCGGTATTCCGCGAACTGGCAGATAGGAGCGATTCAAGCCCACGGCCATGTCCAGCTGTTCGGCTGGGGCGGACTCATGGTCCTCGGCATTGGACTCCACTTCCTGCCACGGCTCCTCAGCGCTCCGCTGCGCCACCCGCAGTGGCCACGGCTCATCCTGGCGTTGATGACCGCCGGTTTGGTCCTGCGGCTCGTCTCAGGCCCGATGCTGGAGACCTTCCCGCGTGGTATTTCAAACAGGCTGGCGGCCGCTGGGCTCATGCTCTCGGCCACGCTTGAATTGGTCGCGATCTGTTTGGCGCTGTCGTTGGTCGGGTCGATGATACGGCGCGCGCACATCAAGAAACGCGGGATTCCCTCAAGGGGCGTCACGGCCCTGATTCTGTTCGCGTTCACATCTCTCGGAGCGGCGATGTTCATGAACGTCGCGGGCACAATCGATGTCTGGCTCCGATCCCTCATCGTCGTGCCCTACTGGGCCGATTCCAGCACCGTGACCTTGGCGCTGACGGGCTTTCTCACCGCCATCTCGATTGCGATGTCGGCGCGACTCTTGCCTCTCTACGTCCACGTCAAGGCACCTCGCGAGGGATGGATGCGAGCGGTCGCGGCTTTGTTGCCACTGGCGCTCGTGACGAGGGTCATTGGGATCGTCACACAGAATAGCGCGAGCGTCGGGACAGGTCTGATTCTCCAATCGTCGAGCTTGGTCTGCGGAGTGATCGCGCTGAGGGTGTTCGAGAGGCGCAGGACGCTGCCGCGACAGAGAGTGACGATCTTCACCGATCCGTTGCAACTCATGGTTCTTTCTGCATACTGCTGGCTGGTTGCCGCAGTGGTGTTTGGGTTGATGATCGGCGCGAACGATCTTGGACTCGGCGCTTTCTCCGTGCCACTGGATGCTGAGCGGCATGCTCTCGGTGCGGGGTTCGTCACGCTACTGATACTCGGAATTGGCTCGGAGATGCTTCCGGGGCTGGGGAAGGCGCGGTTGCGCCGGCCCGAACTGCGCTGGGTCACCCTTATTCTGGCAAACGTCTCGGCGCTGCTGCGCACAGTTCCGCTCCTGCTCGACAGCACGCCAGGTGCGCGAACGTCGGCGATCATGAGCGGCGCTGGATTGCTTGGAGCACTCGCGATCGTCGTCTTCCTGGTCAACATACGCCCAGGACTACGTGCGAAATTCGGTTGAACGTCCGCAATCTCCTCCCGCGAATGACCACTCCTGTCCGTTGGTACAGGAAGTTTACTGTCCGGTCACTACGAAAAATCTGGCCCTTTCGGCGGATGTGCCAGAACCGGGCCGATCCTATGATGTCTACAGACAAGAGAATGGTGAGGCGACGGACGGACGGACGATCGGAACAGCCTCTTTGAATCGCAAGGAAATGCTCCAGTACCGTCCGCGATTGAAACAGCATGAAAACCCGCCGAGGTGGCGCGGGAACGTCGCAAAGATTTGCTCACCGCGGAGTGGCAATTACCTCTGTCACACCGTGACCCCAAATCCCTCACGGTCGGGATGACCACCGACTCCCGACACCTCCCCCAAATCGAGGGTTCGCTCGTCCCCGCACGGAAACGTGGAGCGGACCCTCTAGCCCCTTCACTCCGACTGTCTCCCACGTGCTGGCAATGAGCCACTCAAGCATCGACCACTACCTCATGTCCTCCACAAAGAATCCGCCAGTTCAGTATCCTGATGACGTCGCCGACGTACGAGTGAACGGAAATTCGATGTCATCTTCACGTGGTCTCTACCGCTCCCGAAGACATCGCATGGTCGCCGGAGTCGCCGCGGGTCTTGCCGAACGCTTTGGAGTCCCCATCTGGCTGATGCGCCTGTTCTGGATCCTGCTCCTCATCCCGGGTGGCATTCCGGGCATTGTGCCGTACGTTGTCCTCTGGATCGTCATGCCCCTCGAACCACACGAGACTCACGTTTGACGTCTTGTTCTGGCGACGGTGCTCACGGCCAGGACGATCGCCGCGCATTGTTCCAACTTGACCTTCCGCACCGGGAGCCGAGAATACTTATGATATCCTTTGGTATAGAAATTCACCGCGCTGCCGTGGTTCATCCCCGGCTGCTACAATCCCGAATGCTGCGCTGAATTCTGAGCGGCGGAAGTGAGGTCTGGATGTCAAACAACGGCTTGACCAAGGAGCAGATCATTGATGCTCTGCGTCCGGTCAAGGATCCTGAGATCGGCCGGAGTCTCGTCGATCTCGGGATGATCAAAGACGTGGTCATCAACGATCGCGACGTCACCGTCCACGTCGAATTGACGACGCCTGCCTGTCCGCTGCGCGAAGACATCAAGAATGACGTCACCGCGGCGGTCAAGACAGTCAGTGGCGTACGGGACGTCGACCTCAAATTCACCGCTCGCGTGCGACCAAGCGGCGCGGGCATGATGAACCGCCAGCAGATTTCTGGCGTCAAGAACGTCATCGCGGTCGCCAGCGGTAAGGGTGGCGTCGGGAAGTCGACGGTGGCCGTCAACATGGCTATCGCGCTGGCTCAGGACGGCGCCTCAGTCGGATTGCTGGATGCCGACGTGTATGGTCCCAGCATCCCGATCATGATGGGCATCCAGGCACAGCCGATGATGCGGGACAACAAAATCGTCCCCCTCGATGTCTATGGCGTCAAAATCATGTCGATCGGGTTCCTTATTGAGCCCGGCAAGGCACTCATCTGGCGCGGTCCGCTCGTCTCGCAACTCGTCACGCAGTTCCTCAAGGATGTCGATTGGGGCGAGCTCGATTATTTGGTCGTTGACCTGCCACCGGGAACCGGTGACGCGCAACTGACGCTCGTGCAGCAGATCCCGCTCTCTGGTGCCGTCATCGTCACCACGCCGCAGAATGTGGCGTTGGCCGACGCGGTCAAAGGGTTGGCCATGTTCCGCGAGGTAAAGACCACGATTCTCGGTATTGTCGAGAATATGAGCTACTTCATCTGCCCGAACTGCGGAGAAGAGACCGACATCTTCGGCAGTGGCGGTGGCCAGCACGTCTCGAATGAGTATGACGTGCCATTGCTGGCACGCGTTCCGCTCGAATCGTCGATCCGCTCTGGCGGCGACGCCGGGCAGCCGATCATCGTGTCGGATCCCACATCGCCACCGGCTGAGGCATTCCGACATGCGGCCCGGCAGGCGGCCGCGCGACTGGCGGTCGACGCCATCAAGAAGCCACGGCGTGAACGCATCATGCTGCGGCCCGCGTAGGTCCACAAACTGAATCGGCTTGGATCCGGGAGAGGCGAACGCGCCCTCCCGGTTTTGTTTTGTCTGAAATTGATTCTTCTCCTCAACATTTCCTCGTCCGTCGGTGATAATCGACGCTGGAGAAACCCGCGCGAAATTTAGTGGACGGGAGAAGACAAGCTGCTCCCGCCGTAGACCGATCGCAACGTTCAAATCCGCCATCCCTCGTCACATCGTCGATCATCACGAAAGGACAGTTCTCGTGACCGGCTTGCCCTTGTATCACACCGGAGATCAACATGCGGACGCGTTGCTTGGTCCGGTCGCGCGTTCCGTGCGGGAGCTGGCAGAGCGGGCCGGGCAATACGCCACTCGTCTGCGCATGTCAGATGGCGACCGTGAGTTGGTCCAGATGGCGCAGCGCATCTTGACGATTGCACACGAGGACCTCACCGACTTGTTCTCGAATCTGGACGAACGTAGAGGAGCGGACGAGTGACCATGCGCAAACGCGTGCTGATCACCGGTGCGGGTGGGCACATCGGAGGAAGCCTCAGCCAGAGTCTGAAAGATCGTTACGATATGCGGCTCCACTTTCACCACCAACCTGATCCAGCGCCGGATGCCGATTACGTCGTGGCTGACGTTGCCGAATTCGACGAGATCGCCCGCGCTATGCAGGGGATCGACGCCGTGGTTCATCTAGCGGGTTCGCCACATGTCACCTCTCCCTGGGACGACGTGCATCGCGCAAACATCTTGGGAACCTACAACGTCTTCGAATCAGCCCGACAGGCCGGTGTGCGCAAGATCGTCTTCGCGTCGACCAACCATGTGATGGGCATGTATGACCGGGATCGGGAGTGGCCGGTCTATGCCGATCAGCCGGTACGTCCCGATTCTCTCTATGGCGTATCCAAGGCATTCGGCGAGAGCCTCGGACGACATTACGCCGATCAATACGGCATCTCGGTCGTCTCGCTGCGCATCGGTTGGTTCCTCGAACATCCACACGACGAGATCGCGCGCTGGATGTGGCTCAGCCCTCGGGACTGCGCGCAGATCGTCTGGCGTTCGATCGAAGTCGACATCGGCTACGGAGTCTTCTACGCAATTTCAGCCAACAGCATGCGACGCTGGGATATCACCGACACCATCAACGTGCTTGGCTACCGGCCGCAAGACGATGCCGAGCGCTTTTTCACGCAGGAGCAGTCGAACGAGGAGTCATCATGAAGATCACCGATCTGAAGTGCGCGCTGCTCGGTCCGCATCCAATCGTTCGCATCGTCACCGATGAAGGGATCGACGGCTTCGGCCAGGTAGAGTCGTACAAGCCGTACCTCAAACCGCACGTCCTCTTCTACCGAGACGCGGTCATTGGCGAGGATCCGACCAATGTTGAACGTGTCATGCTGAAGATCAGACGCTTCGGTGCCTTCAAGCCCTGGGGCAGCGCCGTAAGCGCGATCGAGATGGCATTGTGGGACGTGGCTGGGAAGGCCGCCGGAGTACCAGTCTACAAGCTCTTAGGCGGCAAAATCCGCGATCGCGTGCGCGTCTACAACGGCGCGGTCCGCTTCCAGATGCCGGATTACACACCCGCTGGCTTTGCAGCGAACATGCGCGAGATGAAGGCTTCGCCGGAGAACTTCAGCATCGTTAAACAGGGAATCGCCTTTCACAGCCCCATGCCCAGCCGCATTCCCGATTTCTTCTATGGCGAGGCACAGCCGCGCAGCTTCCACGGTAATCGTGACCGCGGGCTGCTCACTGAGCGCGGTTTGAACCATATCGTCGATTGCGTCGCGGCCATGAAGGAAGTGCTTGGGGATGAGGTCGGGCTCGCTCTCGACTGTGGTCCAGGATTCACGGTCCCTGACGCCATCAAACTGGCGCGGGCGCTCGAACCGTTCAACGTCCTGTGGCTGGAGGACATGATTACGGGCGACTACGTCCCCTACACGTCGGCGGAGCTCTATCGCGAGGTCACGCACGCCACGTCGACACCCATCCACACCGGCGAGCAGGTCTACCTTCGCAACAACTTCAAAGACCTCATCGAGACTAACGCGGTGCGCATCCTCGGTCCGGACCCGTGCGACGTCGGCGGCATCGCCGAGCTCAAGTGGGTTGCCGAATACGCGGATCTGCACGGCATCATGATCGCGCCACACGGCACCGGCAACGGGCTGATGGGTTTGGCCGCGCTGGTGCAGGTCTGTGCCACGTTGCCCGACAACTACATCGCCTTCGAATACCCGATCGGCGATCCAATCTGGTGGCACGACATTGTCGAGGGGTTGCCGAACCCGATCGTCAAGGACAGCTTTATCGAGGTCTGGGACCGCCCCGGCATGGGCGTCAACCTCATCCCTGAAGAAGCGAAACGCTATTTGAGCGAAGAGGATGCAGGGTTCTTTGGGTAGGCTCCAGGAGCGAACGCAGTGGCCGCGCCTGTGGCGGCCATCGACGCACCAGGAACGCAACTCCCTAACGATGAAGATGGGGTCTGACATTTTCGTGGGATAGTTCCTCGAGCGCGTGCCTCGTCAGCCGTCGCACCTCAGCCCACTCGTGCGATCGGCCAAGCGCATCGATTTCCCAGAGGTCGGATTCGCCGTCCGCATTCATTTCCTCTCGTCTCTGACCAACCGCCTTAATGAGCTCTGCCTGATTGTGCGACAGGAGAGCCGCTCGAACCATCAACTGAAGCTTCTTGACAACATCTTCAAATCTGAGCGACAGATCGGCGAGGCCAAGCGGCGAGCCGAATTTGGCGAGATAGACGCGCTGTTCGTCCGGTGACGCGGCCAGCGGCTCGAGCGCATGGCGGATACGGTTCAGTTCAGTGGGCCATCGGCAGGCGAGTTGTTCTTGCTTCCACTCCCGTTCCTCGTCCCCGAAGTGATAGATCTTCCCTCCATACAACCAGTCATCGCCCACGTCCTCACCGGCCTCGACGTGCGAGCGCCAGTAACTGCGAATTCGTTCTCGTTCACTCAGTCGATCTGCCTGATAGCGGGTGAATGCAAGCGACGAGAATCCAAACACGAACATCGCTGCGCCGATCGCCCAAAACAGCCCGCCTGTAACCATCGTCCCAATTCCGAAAACCAGCGCGAGCACCAGGCTCACGCCGATGGCAACCCGCCGGAAACGCGTTGTTATTTCCGCGGATCGGTATGCATCAAAGCTGATGGCGATCAGAAAGACGGCCGAGACAAACCAAGCAAATTTAAAGAACAGTGCTTCCAATTGATGTAGTCTCATCACTGATGACGACTCTCACACGTCATCATCGCAACGTTTGAGTTCAGAACAGCGCATGGTACGTTTTTCTCTAAATTCATTGGGCCTGGCCGGCTGGCTCGAAGTGATCTTGCGGCTTGCGGATGCCGGAGTTGGTCGTCTTCATCCCAATTCCTCGAATCTGGTACGATCATCAGCGCCCGCGAGAGAATCGCAGTAAGGTCAAACATCGTTCTTCGATTCGCTTGCGAGGCACGGGGAGAGAGCCCAACCGCGCTTTTGGTGCGGAACATGAACACGCTGGAGGAGATCGTTGAGCTGCCCCCATTGCAGTGCGACGCCGCCGTCTGATGCGAACTTCTGCCCGCGCTGCGGTCGGGGGCTAACGTCCGACGCCCGCAAATATCGTCGTCGCGTCGTCGTCACGGGAGTCGGCGCTGTGTCGCCACTGGGCTTGACCGCGGAGGAGACCTGGGCCGGTCTGGTCGCAGGCAAATCCGGAATCGGACAGATCGAGCGGTTCGATCCGAGCGACATGCCGGTTCACATTGCCGGCGAAGTTCGTGGCTTCAGCGTGAGCGACTGGGTCGACGCCAAGACCGCTCGTCAAATGGCCATCTTTGCGCAATTTGGTGTGGCCGCGGCCGGAATGGCCGTCAACGATGCGGGGATGACCTCGGAAAGTGTCGAACAGGACCGTGCTGGAGCGATCATCGGCACAGGCGCCGGTGGCATGGCAACGATCATTGAAGCGCACGACACTGCCACGCGCCGCGGGCTCATGCGCACGTCTCCTTTCTTTATGACGACGTTCCCGCACAATCTGGCCTCCTTTCACGTCGCCAACACCTTCCGCTTCGTCGGACCCAGTCTGACCGTCTCCACCGCCTGCGCCACCGGGGCGCAAGCTATCGGCGAGGCGGCCGAGGTGATCCGTCGCGGGCAGGCGGACGTCATGCTGGCTGGCGGCACCGAGCATTCGGTCTTCCCACTCTTTGTAGCCAGTTTCGCCGTGCAGCGCGCGGCCTCGACCTGCAACGAGCATCCAGATCGTGCCAGCCGCCCATTTGACGCCGCCCGCGACGGGTTCGTGATCGGTGAGGGCGCCGGGGTGCTGGTGCTGGAATCGCTCGAGCACGCACAGGCACGCGGCGCCACAATCTACGCCGAACTTCTCGGCTACGCCAGCAGCAACGACGGCTATCATCCCATCGCGCCGGAGCCCGAGGGCCGGGGTGCGTCGATCGCCATCACCAACGCGCTGTCGGACGCGGGTGTTGAACCCGATGCGGTCGATTACGTCAACGCGCATGCTGCGTCGACGCCCCTGGGTGACAAGGCGGAGACATTAGCCATCAAACGGGCACTTGGCGAACACGCCGCACGCGTGCCGATCAGTTCGGCCAAATCGATGATCGGTCACTTAATGGGTGCGGCGGGAGCCGTCGAGGCCATGGCGACCGTGATGACCATCCGCGATCAGGTCATCCACCCGACAATCAACTACTGCCACATGGATCCGGAATGCGATTTGGATTACGTTCCAAACGAGGCGCGCAAAGCGAGCGTCAACGTCGCCATTTCGAACTCGTTTGGTCTTGGCGGTCAGAATGCCTGCCTCGTCTTCTCGAGGTTCGATGCGGAGCAGGCAAGCAATTGAGTTTCACGATTAGGACAGACGGAGAGCAGAACGAACATGGTTAGCTCGACCGATATTTTGAGTGGACGCATGCCGCGGCGGGCGGCACAGGTGCGCCCCACCGCGCCGGATGTCTTCGAGATCCGCGAGGGACAATATCTGCAGATCAATGACGTCGAGGGCAAACAGGTCTCAGAGATGGTGGCCTTCAACAAAGACGACATGCGCGAGATGCTCTCCACCTCGCACACGCGTGGCATCAACAATTCGCTGATGCTCGTCAAGGGCATGAACATCTACAGTAATCGTCGTAACGCCATGTTTGCCTTGATCGAGGACACGGTCGGTCGCCACGACCTCTTGCTGCCGTCCTGCGATCGCCGACGCTATTTGGATGACTACGGATTGGTGAACCACCCGGGCTGCCGCGACAATTTCTTCCGCGAGCTCAAGCCCTGGAACGTCGATTACGACCGCATTCCGGACCCGGTCAACTTCTTTATGAATGTCGGGCTGCGAGCTCGCGGCGAGTTCGAGGTGCGCGAGCCCATCTCCGAACGCAACGACTATGTCATCCTGCGCGCATTGATGGACATGGTGGTGGGCGTGTCGGCCTGCCCTCAGGAGCAAAGCCCGGCCACCGGCTACAACCCCACCGACATCCTCATCCGCGTCTACATCTAAGGGGCGAGCGCCGTTCGGAAGATTCGAACGGCGCCCGTGAACCTCAGCGCTCGCTCAGCGGCACCCATTTTCCATCGCAGGCGCCACTGTAAATTGACTGTGGACGAATGATGCGCCCGGTTGCTTCCTGTTCGAAGTAGTGCGCGGTCCAACCCGCCGCCCGGCTCATGGCGAAGGTAGGCGTAAAGATCTCCGTCTCCAACCCGATGGTGTGAAGCACGAGCGCCGTGTAGAACTCGACGTTGGTCTGCAAATGTCGACCCGGCTTGTACTCCTCGAGCAGACGCAACGCGGTCGCCTCGACATGCCGCACCAGATCGTAGAGTGACGCATCGGCGGCTCCTCGATCCAACAAGCGCGTGGCCGCAGCCGCAAGCACGTCGGCGCGCGGATCGCGCACTTTGTAGACCCGGTGACCAAACCCCATCAGCCGCTCGCCCCGCTCCAGCTTCTCGCGGATGTACGGCTCAGCCCGCTCAGGAGTGCCGATTTCAAAGACCATATCGAGCGCCGGTCCCGGTGCTCCGCCGTGCAGCGGACCTTTCAACGCGCCGACCGCGCCAACTAACGCTGAGACGAGGTCCGAGCCGGTCGAGGCGATGACACGCGCGGTGAAGGTCGAGGCGTTGAGACCATGGTCGATAACCGTGTCGAGATAGGTGTCGAGTGCGCGTACATGCTCTTCGTCCGGCTGCTCGCCGGTCAGCATGTACAGGTAGTTGGCTGCTTCACCGAGGCTCTCGTGGGGATCGACGGGCTCCGCGTTGCCGCGCGCTCGGTGGTAGAAAGCGATGATGGTGGGGATGCGAGCGACCAAGTCGAGCGCGCCTGACTTGTCATCGGGGCCAGAGGCGCCGGAGACGGCGCTCAGGCTCAACGTATCGATTCCCATGCGCAACGCGTCCATGGTCGAAATCCGCGCTTTCGCCGCTGCCATGAGGAGCTGTTTGGTGGCCTCGGGGAGCGATCGATTACCGGCAAGCGTCGCTCTGAACGAAGAAAGCTGCTCAGTCGTCGGAAATGAGCCGTGCCAAAGGAGATGGATAGTCTCCTCAAACGTGGCCTTTCCGGCAAACTCCTCCAGCGGATAGCCCGCGATGATCAGTTCGCCGGCTTCTCCGTCAACACTGCTGAGCAGGGTGTCCGCCGCGACGACCCCCTCAAGCCCAGACTTGACTTCGACCTTGACGTTACTCGACATGATTGACTCCTTCGTCGCCATCACGACCCTGGCGTGCAGCGGAGCATGCGCTCCACCCGCAGTCTAGCCAAATCAATATAGATTGATCAAGATTGATTTATGAATCAATACATGGCAGGCTTCACCTGTCGGTTCGAGCGGATGAGAAGAAGGGTCTAGCGATGGCAGCGAATCGAGATCTCACGGCGCGGGAAGCCGCGCTGCAGCTCGGCATCAGCCTCTCGACTCTGTATGCATACGTCAGCCGTGGGTTGATCCACTCACGGCCGGGACCGACTGGATCGCGCGAAAAGCGCTATGCATCCGCAGACGTCCTGGCCCTGAGGGAGCGACAGGCACTGCGGCGCGACCCGTCTCGTTCGGCCGAAACCGCGCTCAGCTGGGGCACACCCGTGCTCGAATCGGCCATCACGCTCATCGAAAACGGCAAACTCTTCTATCGCGGTTACGACGCGGTCGAGCTGGCTCAGACAATGCATTTCGAAGAGGTTGTTGGACTACTGTGGTTCGGCCGTCTGGGAGAGCAGATCGAGCTCGCGTCCGCATCCGACCTGACTCCACTACCTGCGGGATTGCCCGATTCACTCGATACGCTCGAACGCGTGCAGATTCATCTCCCGCTGCTGGCATCCGCCGACCCGGCCGCCTACGATCTGCGGGCGCCCGCATTGCGACGCGCAGGAGCCCGTGTCTTGACCTCGATGGCGATGCAGGTCGCCGAGGCGCAGATATCCGCATCGATCGCGACAGCCGTAGCGGATCGCTGGGCGCCAGGGGTGCCGAACGCGGAACGGCTCATCGATGCCGCACTCATCATTTCCGCCGACCATGAGCTAAATCCGTCCTCTTTCACAGTCCGCTGCGTCGCGGCCACGGGAGCACCTCTTTACGACGCCATCGGCGCGGGCATTGCTGCGCTGCGAGGCACGCGGCATGGGGCATCGAGCTATCGCATCGAGGCGCTGCTGGCCGAGATCGAGACGCCCGAACGTGCGGCGTCCGTCCTGGAAGACCGTCTGCGCCGCGGCGAGCCGATCCCAGGATTCGGCCACAACCTCTACCCGAATGGCGATCCGCGCGCAGTGTTGCTGAATAGTCTGTGTCACGAGCTGACGCCGAGCCATCCGGCGCTTGCGCTGACCGACGCACTGTTCGATGCAGCCGCCGAAGTGATTCAGGAACGACCGAACGTCGATCTCGGACTGGTGACGGTCGCGCGCGTGCTTGGCATGCCGAACGGATCGGCGCTCAAACTGATGGCTCTGGGACGAGTGGCGGGTTGGGTAGCGCACGCGCTGGAGCAATATCCGACTCAACGCATCATCCGGCCACGTGCCAAGTACGTCGGACCGGCGCCAAACCACCTCTTGTGATCTCGTGCCAGCCAAATTGGAGCGAATTGGTTCAACGCGATGATGTCACTATGGTGCTCTTGACACGGGGCCACTGCCATCTCGCTGGATGTCGTAGCCATTGAGGAGGCTGACGAAGACCGCCAACGGGTTATGATCGTTTGCCATGAAGTAAATTGACACCACCGACGTGAAGTGAATTGTCGGAAGTGAACGAAACGGAGCAAGAATGGACCCTTCATGGCACGGCAAAGCGGCGCTCATCGAGGAGATCGATCGTCACCTCGACCGTGCGTATTTGGTCGAGTCGCTCAGCAACCTTGCCAAGATTCCAACTGCGGTTCCACTTGGGTTCAATACGTTGATGGAACCTGATGATCCTAAGCTCGTTACGTATGTTCAAGAGATGCTACGCCCAGAGTTAGTCCGACTCGGGGTCTACGATCTCATTGATGTCCCGCGTAACAACCTGGTAATACGCGTCGGGACTGGCAGTCTGCCTCGTTCACTGTTGATCCAGAACTATACGCCCAGTCAGCATCACAATCTGATGGATCCGCGGCTTGCCGGGGTGGTGGCCAACGCCCGTGACTTTGGCTGTGACGAGCCTGCCATTTTTGGCCAGGGCGTCAGTCAGAATAAAGCGCATCAGGCGGTCATGCTGGCCGTCATGAAGCTTCTGTTGCAAAGCGATATTGAGCTGCATGGACGACTCTACTGGGCCATCAACAACGAAGGGCGGAGCAGTCACGCCTGCACCGAAGCGATAATTGGCGCCCTGGACGAGCGGCCCACATTCGGTGTCGTGCAGATTGGAACAGACCTTGGGATCTCATTGGGCAATCGAGGTCGGGTTGACGTCGACATCCATCTACAGGGAACCGCAATCCATTCAAGTGAGCCAGAAAAGGGACTGAGCGCGATCGAAGGCGCCCATGAGGTGATGAGTCGACTGAAGACGCTCGCCTGGGAGGATTCCCATCAATTGCTCGGCGGTCGCCATGCAATTGTCTACAAGATCCGGTATGACCCGGTAGCTCCCCATACCCTTCCTTCCGATGCCTACCTGACTGTCGATCGGCGCATGTTACCGGGGGATGACCCACATCAGGCTACTGAGGAGATCCGGCAGGTTATTGGCGATCTCTCTCCTTACAAGGTCTCAGTGGATCTAGGAGTGTACATGCTCCCGGCGTTGGTGGAACGTTCGCACCCAGGGGTTCGGGCACTTCAGGAGGCGAATTTCGCGATCCGCGGGAGCGAGGCCGATGAATTCCACGGTTTCGGCACCTTCGACGCCGGTGGCCTCTGTGCGTTTGGGATTCCCACGGTAATGTACGGCTCCAGCGGCAAATCAGCGTTGACAGACACCGACTTCGTGCCCATCTCCGCGGTCGAGACGGAAGCCCGGGTGCTGGCATATTTGATTCTCAGTTACCTGGGATGAAAGGGAAGCATGGCCATGTATCCATTAGTTGAGCAGCCAGTTCATCTAGGAATCAGTTTACCGAACCGGGCCGTGCTCTTCGGCCTGCCTGTCGAGACGCTACTGGTAACTGCCGAGCAAGCCGACCGTTCCGGCTATTTTGAGTCGGTCTGGGTAGGGGACAACTTTCTCTCCAAGCCGCGACTTGAGGCCATTGTTACGCTCTCGGCAATTGCGGCACGAACCCAACGCTTGAGGCTCGGAACTATTTGCCTAGCCAGTTTTCCGCTGCGCCATCCGCTCCCACTGGCGCTGCAGTGGGCGAGTCTGGACGTCCTCTCAGGCGGGAGAACGATCTTAGCGGTCTGCATCGGGGGATCATCAAGCATGGGACCGAAATTTGCCACGGAACTGGCTGCGATGGGCGTACGATCTCCGGATCGAGCACCTCGATTAGAGGAGGGAATTGAGCTCCTTCGTCTGCTGTGGGGATCCGAGCCAGTGAACTACCATGGCCGATTCTATACGTTCGATGAAGTGGAATTGTATCCAAAGCCGGTGCAATCGCGGATCCCAATCATTGTTGCCGTCAATCCATCAGAAGGGGGCGATCCGATCATCGAGGAGAGAGCCCTGCGCCGTGTCGCGCGCCTGGCAGACGGATGGCAAACCGATGGGACACCGCCGGAGTTGTTTGGTTCGCGCTGGTCGCGGATCCGAGAATATGCTCGTGAATACGGACGAGATCACGAAGTCGTCGATGCCAGCCTGCATCTGATGGTCAATATCAACGACGATGAAGAGAGCGCCTATGCAGATGCGGTGGAATTCCTCGCCCGGTATTATGGCGACGGCGTCATTTCCGCGGAGAAACTTGATTCGTGGCTTGCGTTCGGTCCGCCACTCGCTGTTGCCGACAAGATTGCGTCGTTCGTAGAGGTTGGGTGTACTACTGTCGTGGTGCGGTTCACGTCTCTCGACCAATCCAGTCAACTCAACCGCTTCCTCGACGATGTGATTCCGCGGTTGACACAGCGAGTTCCTATCGCGAAATCGACCACACTCGGATAGGCAGGCGGGGGAACGACAGCGTTTACCGACCAGGATGTCCAGAGTTACGTCGCGAAGGCCTGGGCCCATCCGGAAACTCACGTCATCAATGCGGATTACGTGACATGCGACCGGGTCGCGGATCGATTCAAAACCGCATTCAAAGAGCGCGTTGCATATTGATGGCCCGCTGTTCTTATTTCCGTCGGTGCGGGCAATGACGAAGCGAGTCAATCCTTATGCATCCCGCTGTAGCTTACGAGGCCTTGACCGGAACAACGCTCGATTGATGATCCGCGCCCGTTACGCCACGAAGTAGCGCTGGGTTAGGGGCAAATTCTCGGCCGGTGGCGAATCGACGACTTCACCGTCAATAGAGACTTCGTGCGACTTGGGGTCCACGCGAACGTCAGGAGAGGCATCGTTGTAGCGCATAGCAGTCTTGAAGGTCTGCCGAGTGCTCTCCACGGCAACCGCTTGCCGCCGCAGCCCGTGACGCCTCGCGAACCCGCCGTCGAGCGCAACTTGCGACACGAAATTGAGCGAGATCGACGCTGGAGTGAGGCCCATCCCGCCGAACATGGGACGGTAGATGAGCGGCTGGCTTGTACGAGTCGACCCAACACCGTCACCGACAGGTGCCCAGGCAACGAAGCCGCCCTTGATCACGGCGTGCGGCTTGGCGCCGAAGAAGGCGGGATGCCACAGGACGATGTCGGCCAGCTTACCGGGTTCCAGACTCCCAACCTGATGAGCCAAACCGTGGGCGATGGCCGGATTGAGGGTGTATTTGGCCAGATACTGCAGCACGCGCGGATTGTCGTCTCCGCCACCCGTCTCGACATCGAATCCGCCGCCTCGCAGCTCCTTCATGCGATGTGCCAGCTGCCAGGTCCGGCTGACCACCTCTCCGATGCGTCCCATCCCTTGCGAATCGGAGGACATGATGCTGATCGCGCCAAGGTCGTGCAGCACGTCCTCCGCGGCGATCGTGCTGGCGCGGATGCGGTCGCGCGCCGCATAGAAATCGGTCTCGATCTGCGGCATGAGACGATGGACCGCCATGATCATGTCGAGCTGCTCGGCCAGACTATTCTTGCTGTACGGAATGGTGGGGTTGGTCGAAGAGCCAATGATGTTGGCCTCGCTCACGATCTCGAGCAGGTTGGGAGCATGGCCGCCACCGGAGCCCTCGACGTGGTAGGCGTGAATCGAGCGACCAGCGATGGCAGAAACGGTCTCGCGCAATGATCCCGCTTCGTTGAGTCCGTCGGTGTGGATGGCCACCTGCACACCCGTTTGATCGGCAACCGTGAGACACGCGTCGATCACCGCCGGAAACGCACCCACATCTTCGTGCACCTTTAGTCCGGCGTTGCCAGCTTCGATGTGCTCTTCCAGATGCTCGTAACTGGAAGAACCGCGACCCAACAGCGCCAGGTTGATCGGGATGCTCTCGAACGCCTCGAAGATGTGGCGCAAGTTGGCCGCTGGGTTGACTCCTAAATCCCACACGCCGCCCGACCCTTGCGCGACGAAGGTTGTGAGTCCTGACGTGAGTGCCGCGCCGATCAGGCTGGTGGAGGAGAGATGCACGTGTGAGTCGACTCCACCCGGCGTCGCAATGAGTCCGTCACCATTCACGATGCCGGTGCTTGCGCTCAGGACCAGGTCGATGTCCTCCGTCACGTCCGGATTCCCGGCCCGACCAACGCCGACGATGCATCCATCCTTGATGCCGATGTTTGTCTTGATGACGCCCAGCACCGGATCGAGCACCACCACGTTGGTCACAAGCAGATCGAGCTTGCTCGGACCAGGCTGACGGCCAATGAGCATGCCGTCACGCACCGGGCGGCCAAACCCGGTGAGGAGCTCACTTCCTGGGAGGGAGTCGTCTCGCTCGATACGGATGAAGAGGTTGGTGTCGGCCAGCCGTACACGATCGCCCGCCGTGGGACCATAGAGCCAATTGTAGGTGTCGTGGTTCATATGGCCAGGCATGCAAAGGTCCCTATTTGTCCGACCGGTGACGATATCCACGCGCGATCGCGTTTGCCACTGCCTCGTCGAGGTCCACACCATCCAGCGGCCCATCGACCAGACCGGCGAATCCGCGGATGACGCGATCGCCCCCGATGGGGACCAGGCGCACGAGCTTCGTCTCGCCCCCCTCGAGTCGCACGGCCATCCCAACCGGTAGGTCTGGACGCATCCCATAGGCAAGCCGGCGATCGAAGCTCAACTTCGGATTGGCTTCGAAGACGTGCATGTGCGCGGTCAGATGAACCGGGACGTCTCCTTCGTTGGTGACGCGGAGGTCAATCGTCGAAAGTCCGGAGTTGATCTCGATCGATTCGCCTCCCGGGACTATCGCGCCCGGTGGTAGATCACTCAGCTTCATCGTGTTGTCTCGCTCGAATGGGATTGCGCACGGTGACCAATCGGGTTCCATCTGGGAACATTGCGTCGACCTGCAGGATGCTCAACATCTCGGCCACTCCGTCCATCACGTCGTCGCGATAGAGAACGGAGCAGGCGTGCCCAACGACCTCGTCGTAATCGTTGCCCGCGCGCGCTTCCTCGAAGATCTCGTCGCAGATGATGGCAGAGGCTTCCGGGTGATTGAGCTTGATACGGCGCGCCAATCGTCGACGCGCCAGCTCCGCCAGCGTGAAGACGGTCAGTCGATCCATTTCCTTGGGAGTGAGCTGCACGTTTGTCCTCGCGAGCTGCGAATCGATTCAGTGAATTCCGGGCGACGCGCTCAGAGGTCGTCCGCTTTCGCTTCGATCTGCTCCAACATGACCTCGTAGCAGCGACGATGCGGAATCTGATAATCGCGCATGAGGCGCGAGACATCAACCGAACGAAATCCGGTGGGACCCGGCGAGTGGTGGGGAGACGTGGCTACGCGGCTCGGCAGATAACGTCCCAACCGTCCAGCTGCGATGGCGCTGGCGAGAAGCTCGAGGTCGGAGACGCCTGGATGGTCTTCGATATGCATGTCAGGTTCTGACACACGTGGATCGCCGTGCAGCCAGATGTAGAGATTCGGAACCTCTTGCTCCGCCGATTCACTCACAAGGATTCCGGTGACCAGATCGCGGCGGCGGATTTCGTCGCAGTTGAATCGAGACGTCGGCCAGCAGTGCGTCAAGGTCGAACGGCTTGCTCACGACGCCGTCGGCTGGGAGGTCGTTCACCTGTTGTCGCAGGTTCGCGCCCGCCGACATCGCGATGATACGGATCGAATTGGTCTCTGGATTGTCTTTCAAGATTCGCATCGCCGATCCACCGTCGAGGACGGGCAGCATGAGATCCATGAGGATGACGTCAGGGGCACGTTGCTGGGCTATTTCGACGGCCGTTCGACCGTCACCAGCCACCAACGTTTCGTACCCTTCATCCGTCAGCAACTCGACCAACATGCTCCGAATCGCCGGATCGTCATCGACGATTAAGACGCGCGACAACTAGGCTCCTCCTTCGGGGCCATTACTGAGCAAGACGCACGCCATAAGACGCGAACTTGTGGGGGATCGAATGCGGCTAAACCCACGAGATCGCGATGGCGTCGTCGAATGTCACGAAGGGGGTGTCCAGGGACCGGTCGGGCTCTGGCGCTCGTCGGGCAAACCATCGGCGGGACGCATCTTGAGCAATGCCTCGATGTCGTCGCGCCGATAAAATCGCTCACGTTTGATACCGCGCCGATAGCTCTGAATTCGGCCGCGGCTGGCGTACGAGTACAGTGTCGTGACTTTTACACCAAGCATGGAAGCGGCTTCCGCCGCCGTGAGGTACTCGACGCCCTCAATGTTAATCATTCACAACACCCCTACATTGTGTCCAGTATAGTGACGCGTCCATGCGGCGTCAAAAAGGATCGGGGTTATGACGCGCCCAGGCTCCTGACCAGCCACCGAGCGGGGCAGCGGTCACTATTGCATAACGCGGGGTCTGTCTCTGCGGTCTCCGTTGATGTCCTCACACGTCCCAAGTACGATAGGGGCGCATCATCGCCACGCTGGAGGGACGTGTTGTGGCCGAGACTGCCCGCCAACCCTACCTCTTCGTCAGCTATGCCAGTGCCGATCGTGAGCGCATCTTGCCAGTGGTGGACGCGCTGCGGGCAGCGGGAGTGGCAACCTGGCTCGACGAACAGGGCATCGCTGGGGGCGAGAACTACGCTGCTGAGATCGCGGCGGCCATCAAGGGGGCGGCCCTGCTCCTCCTCATGGCCTCGCCCGCGTCGCTGTCCAGCCGCAATGTGCGCCAGGAGATCGCCCTCGGCTGGCGCTACGAGCGGCCCTTCGTCCCGTTGCGCCTCGACCCGGTTGGCATTCCCGACGAACTGGCCTACTGGCTCGAAGCGGCGCAGTGGGTGGACGTGCTCGACAAGCCAGTGGCCGATTGGCTGCCACAAGTGCTCGCCGCTCTTGCTCCGCACGGCATCGCCCCCGCCGCGCCGACGCCCTTGGAGACTGTGTCTCTGGCGGGTCGTGAGCGCGAGCTCGGTTTGCTTCGCGCCCAATTGACGGCGGCGCGCGCGGGCCGGGGCGGTCTGGTATTGATCGGCGGCGACGCGGGAATCGGCAAAAGCAGCATGGCCGAGGCAATCCTGCGTGAGTCGGCGGAGCATGGTGGTTCGGTGCTCGAAGGGCATTGTTTCGACCTGGCGGACACGCCCCCCTACGGACCATTCGTCGACCTCTTCGCGCGCTACGCCCCCGCGCCTGGCGACCCGCTGCCACCCCCCGCCTTTGCTGTGCGTGGCACGGTCGGGACGGTGCCAACCCAGATCGCCCTGTTCGTTCAGGTTCGGGACTTCCTCGCCACCCTGGCCGCGCGCCGCCCACTGGTCGCCCTGCTCGATGACCTCCACTGGGCCGACCCCGCCTCCCTTGACCTGCTGCGCTATCTGGCGCGCGGGATCGATGGTCTGCCCGTACTCCTTCTCGTGACGTATCGCAGCGACGAACTGACGCGACGCCACCCTCTCTACGCGTTCCTGCCGCAGCTGACTCGGGAGTCGGGTGCGGTTCGGCTCGACCTCGGAGTGCTCGATGAGGCGGCGGTACGCGCCCTGGTCTCGGCGCGCTATGGGCTACCGGATGGCGATGCCGAGCGTCTCGCAGCCTACGTCCAGAGCCGCGCCGAGGGGAACGCACTCTTCACCGGCGAGGTGCTGCGGTCGCTGGAAGAGGCCAGGACGCTGGTCCCACATGTTGACGGTTGGCGGCTTGGCGCGCTGACCGCGACCGCGGTGCCGCCGCTCCTGCGGCAGGTCATCGACGGGCGGCTCGATCGTCTGGGCGAAGATGCCCGGGCGCTTCTGGCGGTGGCTGCCGTCATCGGCCAGGAGGTTCCTGTGGGACTCTGGGCGACGGTCGGCGAGGTGGACGAGGATACGCTGGGCGAGGTGATGGAGCGGGCGGCGGAAGCGCGACTGCTGGAGGAGCTGGACAACGGCGAGCGCGTGCGCTTGGCTCACGCCTTGATCCGCGAGACGCTGTATGAAGGTCTCCCAGCGATACGACGACGACGACTGCACCGGCGGATGGGGGAAGCCCTTTCCGCCGCGCGTGAACCCGACCCCGATGCGGTCGCCTACCATCTCGAACAGGCACGAGACGCTCGGGCGCCGAGTTGGTTGGTCGCGGCAGGGGATCGTGCGGATCGCCTCGGCGCGTATGTGACGGCGGCCGACCGTCACGAGCGCGCGCTCGCGCTGCTCGGCGAGGGCGACCCGATGCTGAGCGGTTGGCTCCTTGTTCGCCTCGGTCTGCTTTTGCGCCACACCGACCTCGGACGCGCGCTCGACTACCTTGAGGAGGCGGAACCTGCCGTGCACAGCTCGGGTGATCCAGCTCTGACGGCCTATTGGCACGCGTCGCGTGGGATGGTCCGCTGCCTCGCTGGGCGCGGACGCGCCGGTCTGATCGATCTTGGCACGGGAGTAAGCGCCATTCGCGCTCTGCCGGAGGACGCGAGGTCTTCCGGGTCACTCCCCGCCTGTGTACGGGTCGCTCTTGAGACGGACGGCGAATCGACCTACGCAGACTGGCTCGCGATGCTGGGGAATCTGGGCGAAGGTCGTGCCTACTGCGAAGCGCTCCTCGCCAAGCGTGCGGCGGCCGGCGAGGATCCGACGCGGCCGGCGGGCGATGTCAACTTCGGCCTGGCACTCACCTACGCGGGGCTGGGTCAGCCGGACGCGGCCGTCGAGGCGGCGGCACGTGCCCGCGACGCCTACCGGCAAATCGGCAACTACGCCATGGCGATCATGAGCACGCGCCTCCTGGTGCGCTTTATCCTGCTCCCCTATTTCGCGGACCGTGGAGCGGAGCACCGGGCGGCGATGAACGCGGCGCACGATGAGATGGCCGGCGACCTTGCGAAGCTCGTGGATGGGGGAGCCGTGCCACCCGAGGTCGGCACCCTCATGGCGCAACTGCTCGACAGCGACCGCGCGGCAGTGGAGGGGCGCTGGGCGGAGACGCGTCAGGCCGCGATGGCCGTCCTCGAGCACGGGCTCTCCAGCCTCTTCTTGCGGCAGGTCGGAGCTTCTCACGCGGCGATCGCGCGGGGCCAGGGGGATCCGGACGTGGCCTGGCGATTGGTGAAGCTCGCCCTTCCGGCCGGGGCCGGATACGTGCCGGGCGACCAAGCCATCCACATCGCGCTGCCGCTGCAGCAACTCGCGCCCGCTCTGGCTTTGGACGCCTACGATCTTCCCGCGGCCCGCGCCTGGCTGGAAGCGTACGATCGCTGGCTGGCGTGGACCGGTGCGGTCCTCGGCCGGAGTGAGGGACAGGCACTCTGGGCCGAGTATTACCGCCAGGGCGGTGACCCGGAGAAAGCGAACGCGCACGCCCAGGCAGCCCTGGCGCACGCCTCTGATCCGCACCAGCCATTCGCCCTCCTCGCCGCTCACCGACTTCTGGGAGAACTGGACACAGCGGCGAGCCGGTATGACGAAGCCCAGCAACACCTGTGGGAGTCGCTGGCGCTGGCCGACGCCTGCCAGACGCCATTCGAACGGGCGCTCACGCTGGTCGCACAGGCCGAGCTTCGGGCAGCACAGGGACAACAAGAGGACGCCCTCGCCCTGCTGGCTGAGGTAGAGTCGATCTGCGAGCCGCTGGCAGCGACGCCTACGCTAAACCGAGTTGCCGCGCTGCGGGCGCGCCTCTCGCCGTGAGGCTTCGTCAATTGAACCGCCGACGTATCGGAGCATGATGCACGGGCCGCGGTTCACGCTCTCCCGTACGCGCGAGCGATGCACATCGGATTGCACAGCCAGTGGCCTCGATGATCCGCCAACGGAGTCTGGGGGAAGATCGCCCATCGGTCGACCAGGGTTTTGGTGATAGGTGAATTATTTGAGTAAAGAGACCATGACCGCGCTGGGCTGAAGCCATGCGTGGGTGTGTTGTGCCCTTCCGACTGGCAGGTTCCGTTCATCGTACCTGGGGTGAACATCGTCGCATCCCTAAGTTGCCGTCTGGCAAGAATCAATACAAATCAATGTTCATCTCGGTCTGTATACGCTCCTGATACCGCGTGCTACGATAGAAAGAGCGATCGCGCGATGCGACGCGAAGCCGCCGTTAACGCGACCGAACTGAGCTGTTTGAATGACCCAACTCTTAGGAAGGATGTATCGATGGCAGATTCTGGGACCACCAGTGCAGAGCCACAAATGGTGGACCGCGGTCTTGCTGGGCTCGTCATCGCCGAGTCACGGCTGAGTCTGGTTGACGGTACCAACGGCAAGCTCACGTACATGGGTTACAGCATCGCGGATCTGGCGGAGCACGCCGAATTCGAAGAGGTCCTCTACCTCCTCTGGTACGGCAAACTCCCCACTTCAACCCAACTTACGGAGATGAAATCCAAGCTGGTTGCCGCCCGCACGCTCTCCCCAACGGTCAGCAAAGTGCTGGCTGATCTCCCCAAGACGGGCGCACCGATCGATGCCATGCGCGCGGGTGTGACGGCTATGGCCATGGAGGACCCGACCTGGCATGACTTGTCGCACGAGGGCGTGCTGGAGAAATCGATTCGGCTGGCCGGAGCGATGCCGTCGATGCTCGCCAACTACTCGCGCCTGCGCGAGGGCAAGCAGCCCGTCGATCCGGATCCGTCGCTCAACGACGCGTCGAATTTCCTCTACATGTATCACGGCAAGCGTCAGAGCAAGACGGCGGAGGCGGCATTCAACGCCTACCTCGTTTGTTTGGCCGAGCACAGCATGAACGCCTCGACCTTCTCGGCTCGCGTGACCATTTCGGCGCAATCCGACATCTATTCGGCCATTTCATCGGCGCTCGGCACGTTGAAGGGCGACGCCCACGGCGCTGCCAATCAGCGATCAATGGAAATGCTCCTCGAAATCGGCTCCGTCGACAATGCCGAAAACTACGTCGAAGAGTCGCTGCGGATTCACCGCCGCCTGATGGGGCTCGGTCACCGCGTCTACAAGACGCGTGACCCGCGTGTGGACCGACTCATGGGACACTCCGAGAAGCTCGCCAAAGAGACGGGTGACTCGACCTGGCACGACCTGGCTCATCGCGTCGAGGAGATCACGTCGACCAACCCGTACTTCATCGAGCGCAAGATCTATCCGAACGTCGACTTCTACTCCGGCCCACTCCTCTACATGCTGGGCCTGAAGACCGACGTTATGCCCGGCGCGTTCGCGGTCAGCCGCATCGGTGGCTGGAGCGCCTCGGTCCTCGAGCAACTCGAGGATAATCGGCTCATTCGCCCATCAGCCAAGTACGTCGGACCCGAGTCGCAGACCTATGTGCCGATCAGCGAACGCAAGTAAATAACGACCGTCGCGGCTTCGATCGGGCGGGATTTCCGCCCGATCAACCCGGCGTCGTGTGCTATACTTGACCATCGAGTGAGCACGTCTCGCGCGTGCGTTCCGGAAATTTCCGGAGCGACACAAGTTGCGAGGCGTTTTCGTTCGAAATAAGCGCACTCGGAGGGAGGTGATTTCGTCAATGCGTGTTGAACTACGTGATAGTGAGAGTTTTGATTCCCTCCTGAAGCGTTTCACGAAGGAAGTTCAAAAGTCAGGCTTGTTGCGCGACTTTCGAAGCAAGCGCCGTTTTGTGAGCAAGAGCGAGCAACGTCGTGCTAAGGCGCGTAAGGCCGAGCACAAGCGGCGGCGCAAGGAAGCCAAGACTACGACGCGCTGATGCAGCGTTTCGGTCAATCTCAATGAGATCGTTGACGAATCGCTGGTGGTGACGGCCCTCTGGACCGGATCTGCCCGCGATTCTTCCTTGTAAAGCAGGATTCGCGATCGACTCCATAGCGGTCGGTTGGGCGGATCACGGAGTAGTAGCGCACGGTGCAGTCACTCAACCGGTTCACCTGGCTCTTGCCCGCCGCCGTCGGCGTCTTCGCCGTTTACCTCACTCTCGCCATCGTCGGCGGAACGCAGCTCGGCTGGCCCATCTGGCTCCTTCTTATCGGAAGTTTCCCTGCCGTCGGTATCACCTGGATCGCGATGGTGGTGGCGCTGCTGGATGCGAGTAAGCGTCCCAAGACTCAGATGACGGAAGAAGCGCGCATCGTCTGGCTCTTGACGCTCTGTATCCTCAACGTCATCGCATTGCTTCCCTACTGGCTGATCGTGGTGCGACGCAACCCGGCGATGGTGGTCTGAGCGGCCCTCGTCCCCAGCCCTCGCACACGACCGCGCTCTCGCTTGGCGGGAGAGGGAAGACGACCAGCAGACAGACTGGAATGGTTCCTTCTCCTGATCTGGCGGGAGAAGGTGGCGCCGCAGCGCCGGATGACGAACGTTCCGACTACTTCCCCTGCTGATCTTCCACGAACTGGTTGGTGAACGCCTTGCTGGCGTCGATAGGGCCCGAAAGTAGGCCATTCGTCGTCATCCAGTCGGCATACTGCTGCCAGCGCTCCTGAGTTTGCCAACCGAACATTGGCGCGTCTTTGGTCCACAGCGGCGCGAGGCGCTCGATACCAACCGTCTCCATCTTGAGATCGGTGTCCGGATACTTGGAAGATATTGCGTCCAGCGCGGCCTTATGGTCGCCGGCGGCGGCTCCGTAGCCCTGGATGACCGCGTGGATGAAGTTCTCAACGAGAGTCGGATTGTTCTGAATCGTCTTCTCGCTGGCGACCAATACCAGTTCGTAATAACTGGGAACGCCCCAATCCTGCACCGGCATGACGTTCACCGGATACCCCTGCTGCTCCGCAAGAATCGACTCGTGCACGTCGTAACCGCCGATGATCGCGTCGACCTTCCCGCTGATCAGAGCGGGAACGATGTCGAACCCCACGTTGATCAACTGCACCTTGCTACTGTCGGCCCCGTCGCTGGCCATCATCGTTTTGAGCAACGCTTCGTCACTCGGGATGCCGGGGTAGCCGACCTTCTTCCCCTCCAGCTGTGCGGGATGGGTGATGCCCGATGATTTCAGCGTCATCACGGTGTTCAACGGCTGCTGCACCAGCGCCGCGATCGACCGCACCGGTATGCCTTGCTCGCGTGCCAGCAGCACGTCGGTTTCGTAGCTGATGCCGAACGTGTCGTGGCCAGTTCCCACCAGCTTCAACACGTCGTCAGTGCTGGAAGGGACGTTGATCTTGACGTCGAGATGCTGATCTTTGAAGTAGCCTTTCTCCTGGGCCATGAAGAGCCCGGCGTGGTTCGACCACGGATACCAGTCGAGCACTACGCTGGCCGAATCGGTCGACGACCCTCCCCCTGGCCCGCATGCCACGAGAATCGGCGTCAACAGCAGAGCAAACATGACGACGCGTTTGACGATCATCGAACGACGTTCTCCCTGTCACGGAATACGAGCCAACCAACTGCCCTCTTAGCCACTCGACACTCCCACTCGCTGCCATGGAAGAAGTAAGCGCTCCAACAACGAGACGATGCCGAAAAGGATCAGCCCGAGGAGCGCGGAGATGAGGACGGCGGCAAAGACTTTGTCAGTAGCGAACTGACCGGCCGAGCGAATCATGTAATAGCCCAGTCCTGCGTACGAACCGACCCACTCCCCGATGAGCGCGCCGATGACGCTCACGGCCGCGGCGATGCGCGTGCCCGAAAAGAGATAGGGAAGGGAAGACGGTATCCGCACCACTCGGTAGGTCGTCCACGTACTGGCTCCCATGCTCCGCAGCAGATCGATCAGCTCCGGATCGACTGAGCGCAGGCCATCCACGGTGTTCACCACGATGGGGAAGAAACAGATGAGCGCGACCACGATGATCTTGGGCGTCATGCCGTAGCCGAACCAAATGAGAAGGATGGGAGCCAGAGCGATGATCGGGATGGCTTGCGAGGCGATCACGAAGGGGTAGAAGGCGCGCTCGACGATGCGGGACGAGGCGATGGCCAGTGCAAACGCGACTCCCAGCATGAACGCGAGCAAAAACCCCAGCGCGACTTCCTCCAGAGTGACGAACGTGTGATGGAGCAGTGTGCGTCGACTGTCGATCAGCGCGGTGAAAACGGCGGATGGTGGCGGCAGAAACCAGCGCGGCGTATCGCGAAGTCGCACGGTGATCTCCCAACCGCCGATCACCAGCACGATCAAGAAAAGCGGAATGAGCCAGGAGAGCCGCGACGGCCAACGCGACTGTGTTTCCCGCGTCACGAGACGCCGACCTGTGCGCGTCCACGCAGGGTGGCCAGCAGCGTCGCCTTCAACGACGTGAAGCGCTCGTCGGTAACCATCTCATAGCGGCGTGGACGGGGCAGATCGATCGGTTGATCGATGAGAAATCGACCCGGACGCGCGCTCATGACGAGCACCCGGTCGGAGAGGAGCACGGCCTCTTCGACATCGTGCGTGATGAAGACGATGGTTCGACCCAATTCCTCCCAGAGACTCAGCAGCCATTCCTGCATATCGGCGCGTGTGAGCGCGTCCAGCGCGCCGAACGGCTCATCGAGGAGCATCACTCGTTGTTCAGTCAATACGGTGCGCAGGAACGCCGCGCGTTGTCGCATGCCGCCCGAGAGCGTCGATGGATAGCTCTCCTCGAAGCCACGCAGGCCAAAGCGATCGATTAGTTCTCGCGCACGCTCACGCGCGTCACGCTTGGAAACGCCTGCCACCTCCAGCCCCAGTGCTGCGTTGTCCAGCACGGTACGCCAGGGAAGGAGGAGATCTTTCTGATGCATGTAGGCGGTCCGCCCAAGGCGGTGCGGTTCGAAGTGACCGTCAAGGAGGACGTTGCCCGAAGTCGGCTGCTCTAGCCCAGCCACAATATTCAGGAGCGTGCTCTTGCCGCATCCGCTGGGGCCAACGATGCTGACGAACTCGCCGCTCGCGACCGTCAGGTCGATGCGGTCGAGCGCGTGAACCTCTCCCTGGCGCGTGACGAACGTCTTGGTTACGTCGCGCAGTTCAAGCGGGATGCGGGAGTCGCCGTCTGTCATTGGATCGCCCCTGGCTTCGGCCTGTTGCACCAGGAGACGATCATCTCGGCGTAGATGCGGGCGGCGGATACAAGGTCGTCGACGTCGATCCATTCGTCGATGACGTGGGCCTGAGCCAACTCACCTGGACCGTAGATGACGGTGGGGATGCCTGAGGAAGCCAGCCAGCCAGCGTCGCTGACCGAAGGCCACATCACGTACTGGGCGTCCTTGCGCCGGACGCGTCGGTGAATGTCGGCCAGCGTCGTCACTGCCGGATGCTCACGGTCGATGCTCGCAGCAGGAAAGATTTCACCTCGATCCTCGATCATCGAACGACCGCCCCAGCGAAAAGTCGGCAGATGATCGCGCAGCCAAAAATCGGTTGCCGCAACGCGGTTGAGATGGTCCTCGACCTCGGCGGTCACCTGCTCCCAGGTTTCATTTGGATAGAAATGCACTGTTACCCACAGGGCGCAACGGTCTGCCATGAACGCCGGATGACGCCCACCTTCGATCACCGCCGGATTGATGGTCATCGCACCAGGTGCGAACCCTGGGTACGACTTCATCACGGCCCACTCACGCTCGAGGTTCTGCAAGCCCTGGATGAGGAGCATCATCTTTTCTATAGCGCCGGCGCCGCGTATGCCGCCACCCGCGTGAATCGTGCGCGCGCGCATTCCATCATGCAGCGTTTCGGGGCTCTGGATCTCAATCCAGCCCGTGATGACCCCGCCCTGTCCTGAAATGGCAAGGCCGGTCGGCTCAGGCACGATGGCGAAGTCGGCCGCATATCCACGTTCGACGCAGCTCAGCGTGCCCGCCTCACCCTGCTCTTCACCGATCACCGATTCAAACAACAGGTCACCACCCAGGTCGAGGCCAAGCTCACGCACGACGCGCGCGGCGAAGAGCGCCGCTGCCAGTGGCCCCTTCATATCGGTAGCACCGCGCCCGTAGAGGCGGCTGCCCTCCAGCGACGCCGCAAACGGATTTCTCGTCCAGCGTTCGAGCGGCCCCGTCTCGGCTACGTCGATGTGACCGTTGAACATGAGTGACGCCGCACGGTCTGAATTCGAACCTCGGAGACGAGCCACGACGTTTGGATCGCCGGGGTAGACCTCGAAGCGGTCGATCTCGAAACCAAGTCCGGCCAGGTAGTCCGCGACGAATTGCTGCGCTTCGGTCGTATTTCTCCCAGGTGGGCTCAACGTCGGGAAGGAGATGAGCCTGCTCGCCAGCTTGACGAGCTCATCCCGTCGAGAATCGACACCTTCACGAATTGTTTCGGCCTGCGCAGGCGACATCGTACGTCTTTCACGTCTGTGCGTTGAGTTCACATAGCGGTCAGTAGCGACGCCAGGGCTGGGCAAAACAAAACGGACGTTGCCTGAGTGGCCAGCGTCCGTGGACATCCGTCGAATTCACTCCCTACGCTGGAATTACCCAGGTCAGGTTCACCGGTCGGTGGCGGATATGTGGCCACCCTCTCAGCCTGGCTCCCCAAGCCCCCGTCGTACTGACGTGCTTATTGATTTGTTATGCCGGACTTTAGCACCACTCCAAAGCGGGTGTCAACGAACTGTCCGGCTCCAACCGGCGTCAGAGCGACGCGCGGATCACGTTGATTTTGTCTCGCAAAGCCTGCGCCGCCATGCGAGCGGCGCGGGCGAAGTCTGGCCCGCTTCCAGCATAGGTGATCCCACGCGACGAGTTGATCAGTACGCCGCCGCCATTAGCGTCGAGCCCCGCCTTCACGGACGCTTCCAGATCACCCCCTTGCGTGCCAACACCCGGTATCAGTATCGGCACATCCGGACAGATCCCGCGCACGTCGGCCAACTCCTGCGGCCACGTGGCGCCGACCACAGCGCCGCACGTGCCGTAGGTTTCCTGCCAATCGGCGACTCGTTGCGCCATCCGCTGATAGAGCGGGATGTGCTGCCCGTCGTCCGAGACGTCCAGGTTCTGCACGTCTGCGCTGCCCGGGTTGGAGGTTCGGACCAGAATGAATGCCGCACGATCCTCATGGCACAAAAATGGCTCCAACCCGTCCAGTCCGATATAGGGATGGACGGTTACCGCGTCGAAGCCCATCGTGCCGTAGTAGCCGCGCGCATAGGCCTCGGAGGTCACCCCGATGTCACCCACCTTGGCGTCCAGCAGCACCGGGATCGACGGATCGATCATGCGGCGTGTCTCCATCAGTGCCTCGATGCCCGCCGCGCCATAGGCCATGTAGAAGCCGAGGTTCGGCTTGTAGGAACAGACCAGGTCGGACGTGGCCTCGATGATTGCCTTGTTGAACTCGACGATTGCGGAGGGGTCTGAGCGCAGATGCGTGGGGAAGCGTCGAATATCGGGATCGAGTCCGACGCAGAGCAACGAATCGTTGCGTTTCGCTGCAACTTCGAGACGTTCCGCGAAGCGCACGCTCCACCTCCTTATCGCCGCACTCGCCGGTGCCGGACGCGCTGCACACCAATTCGCCACCCAAGGTGGGTGGGGGCGTCGCATTGAATGGCCCGAGGGGCAAGGATAGCACAGTGGTCGATTTGGGGATGGACAGAAACATCTATTCAGATGACACTCCGAGACAGACCCGCAAGCGGTACACTTCAACGGGAAGGACGGCTATGTCGGCGCTTGAAGCCCCTACGTTTCAAGACGTGTTGCGCGCGCGCTCGGTGGTGCGACGCTATCTCGAACCAACCCCTCTTATGTCGCGACCAGCGCTCGACGAGCGACTCGGATTTTCCGCCTACCTGAAATGCGAGAACCTGCAGCCGATTGGGGCATTCAAGATTCGCGGTGGTCTCTTCCTTATGAGCCACCTCTCTTCCGACGAACGCGAACGCGGCGTTGTGACCGCCTCGACCGGCAACCATGGTCAGTCGATCGCTTATGCCGCCCGTGAGTTCGGTGTCCGCGCGATCGTCTATGCGCCAGAAGGAGCGAATCCCGACAAAGTCGCGGCTATGAAGCGGTTGGGTGCCGAGGTGGTCCTGTCAGGCCGCGATTTCGACGACGCACGCATGGCCGCCGGGAAGCGAGCGACTGACGACGGTATGCGCTTCATTCATTCGGCCAACGAGCCCGATCTCATCGCCGGAGTGGGCACGTATGCGCTCGAGGTGATCGAAGCTGTCCCTGATCTTGACACTGTCATCGTGCCAATCGGGGCAGGCAGCGGTGTGTGCGGCACGCTCACCGTGATGAAGACTATCAACCCAAAGATCAAGGTCATTGGCGTCCAGACAACGCACATGGATGCCGTCTATCGCTCCTGGAAAGAGGGTCGACTCGTCGAGCTCGACAGTGGCACGACCTTCGCCGACGGATTAGCGACGCGCGTGGCCTTCGAACTTCCGTTGCGGATCATCAGCGAGGCGATTGACGACATTCGATTGGTGAGCGACGAGGATCTCTGTCGCGCGATCGTGATGCTCCTCGAGGACGCGCATCTCGTTGCTGAAGGGGCCGGTGCTGCGTCGCTGGCGGCCGCCGTTCAGCTCCGCGACGAGTTGGCAGGTCAGAAGGTCGCCTTGATCGTGAGCGGTGGGAACATTACGCTTGACACGTTGCGCTGGGCGATCTCGACGGGGACGGGAGCACAAGGAGTTTGACGGGGAGCAACCGGCGAATCCGCCGGTGGGAGCACGTAAATGGTTGATCAGGTCGGCCGATGGCTACGACGCCGCCAAGGCATCGAGCGGAATCCCATTTATCGACTGGCGATGGACGTCAGCGAAGGGCGGATGACGCCGGATGCCGCGTATCGGTCGGTTGAACGGAGTTCGCTCCTCAACCGGCTGGCTGACGGCGATATGTGGCAACTCGACCGTGAAGCGGAGCTGATGTCGGCCGACGACTCCGAACGCGCCCTTTTTCTCATCCGACTCACCATCCTGGCGGCGCGCTACAAAGGGTTCGACCGGTTACTGGTCGATTGCAATCTGCGCGCGGCCGACCTATTAGCGACGCTCGGCAATGACAAGGACCAGGAGCTTCACCTGCGTGAGGCTCTGCATGCGTCCGAGCGCATCGCCAACATTCAGGGCAAGCGCCGGGCATTGGCTCGGCTGGCGCGCGTCGCCTTTGATCGCGGCGACACCGAGCGGGCTCGCGAGCTCCTCAACCGACAGCTCGAATCGGGCCGTGAGGACTCCGACACGCTCGAAGACGTCGAGACCGCCATCCTGCTTGGTGACCTGGCGCGAACTGACAACGATCCTATTGGCGCGCAGGAGTATTACCAGCGTGCTGCCCGCAGTGCTCGTCGCGTCGGGCACTTCGCAGGTGTGGTCGATGCACTGTTGCGTCAGATCGTTATCCTGCGCGAGTTGGGCGAGACCGAAGATGCCGTCCTCATCCTGCAGCAGGCGCAGGACGCCGCCGATCGCACGATCGACGTGCGGTCACAGGCGGAAATCGCGATACAAACCGGCGCTATCCTGGCCGAGCAGCATCAGAACCAGCAGGCACGTGGCTACCTGGTGACCGCACTGGACCGTGCACGCTCCATGTCCGACATCGCCATCGAGAGTCGCGCGCTCATGGGACTGGCTCGCGTTGAGCAGCGTTCGGGTCGCGCATCGGAAGCCGCCATGCACTTCGAGGAACTAGCTGAGCTTGAATTGCGGCTCGGCAACCGCTCGGCGGCCGTACGTGCTCGTCTCGACGCGGCGGAGATCTATCTGGGTCAGCGCGATCCCAATCGCGCGTTGGTGGCCTTGCAGCAGGCTCAGCCGTTAGCCGATGAACTCGAAGACCCAGCCATACATCAGCAAGTCCTGGGCTCGCTCGGGTTGGTTTACGGCGCACTCAACCGGCGCAATGACGCGGTCGAGTCCCTCATGAACGCAGTACAACAGGCGCGACGCGCGGGAGACGCCGAGCAGGAGGGTCGCTGGCTGCTGGGAATCGGTGACGTGCTGCTCGATTTCGGAGAGCTCGACGACGCGCTGGCTATTGCAAAGCGAGGCTTCGAGATCGCGCGCGAAACCGGTAACGCGCGCATGGAAGCACAGTCGACCGGCCTTATGGGCTCGATCAGCCTGGCACGCGGTCTTTATCGGGACGCGGAAGAGCATCTGCTGCGCGCGGTTTCGGTCTCCAGCCATTACGGCGACCCAAGCGATCAGCTCGGCTATCTGCAACTTTTGGCGCAGATTGGACGAAAGTCGGGCCAGCCGCAGATCGCCATCCGCTACTTGCGTCAGGCGCTCGACATCGCCACGCTCTACGCCGGATCCGAATCGCACGTGCGCCTGCACGGCCAACTCGCGCGGCTGCACGCATCGCTGAATCAGCTCGACGAATCGGAAGACCACTACGTCTCTGCGTATCACGCGGCGGAGGAATCTGGACAGCCGACGCTGGCCGCCCGCGCGTTGCGCGGTTTGGCCATGATTCAGGACTCACGAGGCGACACCGCCTCAGCCTTTGACAACTATTCACGAGCCCTGGAGCTCGCCGATCAGATCGGCGACCTGCGCACTTCAGCCGCTCTACGATACAACCTGGGTGCCATCCTTTATGAACGCGGCGACCTCGAAGGCGCACGCTCCAGCCTCAACCGCTCGCTTGAAACAGCTATGGCCGTCAGCGACTACGAAACAGCCGACGCCGCGCGAGAACTGCTGCGCTGGCTTACCTCTTCGGCCCCGGACAGCGACGATCACGGCTGGACGGAAGATCTGCTCCTCAACGAGTTCGCGGTCGAGAACGAACCCGACCGCTGGCGCGATTCTTCTCGTTCCTAGCGTTCGTACGCGCTCTGTTAGACGCCCTTCTCACTTTTGCCCCTAGACGTACGTACACCCTTATGCTAGACTGAACGTTGCCAGGCGGTCAACGAACCGGACCCCCTTTGGAACGAGCGCACTCAAATGTGTGGCAAGCATATGCGCCTGCCGCCGGGGATCCCTTTGCCCGCTTTCAGCCGTATTGGGGACGGTCGACCTTCGATGAAAGACGGGACTTCCATGCCTCTCGTTGAAACTCGCCCACACGAACTCGTCATCCGCGCAGGAGGACTGACCGAGGGAACCGCGTTCTTGTCGATCGATCCAGTCGATGACCTGGGCAAGGAACACTCGCAGCGCTTGTACATCGCGCTCGAGCCAGTGCAAGATTCGCCGCTCGCGGGCAGCGTCGCTGATGAAGTGATGCAGCGTTTGCGCACCGCGGTTCAAAAAGGTGGATCTCAGAGCGCGACCTCACTCCTAATGGGCGCCATCGAGGACGTCAACCACTGGCTTGTTCAGGCCAACGCGGTGCGCACACCGGATCGCCGTGTTTCGTTTGGGTTCAGTTGCGTCATGGCGCGCGGCGACGACGTCTACATCGCTCAATCCGCCCCAAGCCAGATATTGATCGCACAAGAAGGTGAGCTCTACGCTTTCCCTGAGCTTGACAGCTGGCACTGGAGCAACGATCAGGAGCGAGACGACGGCACCTCCCCACTCGGTGCTCGCGAGACGTCACAGCCGGACATGTACTACACCAAGATCGCCTCCGGTGACGTCATGGTCCTCTGCTCGACCTCAGTCGCGCGCATCCTCTCGCGCGGTCCGCAGGACGTATTTCTACGTGGCGAAGCGGACGACATCCTCGCCCATATCGACGAAATGGCGCGCATGTATTCGGTTGAAGACGCCCACGCCGCGGCCATCGTCGTTCCCTACCATCGGCGCCAGCGCTCACGCGAGCGGCCGGACGTCACCAAGCGTCTGACCTCCTGGTGTTATCATCTGTTACCGGAGGAGACGGCCGAACGTCTTCGCCGCCTGAGACGCACGGATGAAAAGGTTGACCTGCAGTCGCAGGATGTGCACAATTTCGAGTATTCAGCGGATGCACCGGCGACTGATTCGATCTCAACGACCCACGCCTGGGAAGAATTCGATGAGCCCGTCGCAGCGAGTCCAACACGAGGGCGACGAGCGTCGGCCGTCATCGATACTCCCCGTGAGATCGCGACCGATTCCAGTACGGGGGACGACGAGTACTGGTATCCGGAACCAGCCGCCCAGTCCGCACAGGACATTGATTACGATGACGCACCGCGCGAGAGGGGTCGAACCCTGACCGACCTTCTGGCCGGAGTAATACTGGCGTTTTCGGCTGCGGTCGTTGGCGTCTGGCAACTGACCGTCAATCGCGATCGCCCGATCGACGGGCCGCGCGATGACGGTACGCTTGGTCTACCCAAGCTGAATCGCTACGACGATTCAATGCATATGCCGGACTTCACCTCGATCAGCCGCCGACTGCCGCGCACGCCATTCAATCGCGTCACCGCCATTGTCGCGGTGGTGCTCGTTGCCATTCTCGCGACTGCCCTGGGCATTTCGATTCACAACAGCCACGTGCGTGCCCACAAGGCCAAGATCGAGGCGGCATTCAACACGGTCGTGTCACAGCGACAGCAGGGCGAGCAGGCGAATGACCCGGCGACCGCACAAGCATTCTTCCTGTCAGCTCAGCAGAGCCTGCGTGATGCGACTGCGGTCGGCCTCGATCCCGTACGAGCCGCTCAGCAGCAGCAGGCGATCTCGACGGACATTGATCAGGCCCTCAAAATCGACCGTCTTTCCAACATTCAGGTGCTCGGCGGGGTGCCCGCCGCTCCAGCCGGAGTCAAGCCAACCGTCTTTATGGGTAACGGTCAGGTCTTCGTGTTCACCGATGCGCTGTATCGCCTCGATTCCAATGGCTCACAGCTGGTTAGACTGATCGGCAGCGGAGACAAAGTCGGCGATGCGACCACCGGAACGCTTGAGGGTGCCGCCTGGGGCGACGGTACACCGATCGTCTTCGACGGCAGCGCGGCCTACGTCCTCGATCCGACGACCGCCACCTGGTCCAAGCAGCCGGTGGGAACTTTTGGTTCACCCCATACCGGAATCGCGGCCACCAACGGCTACGCTGGCAACCTCTACCTGCTGAAGCCTGACACGGCGCAAATCCTGAAGTTCACCGCCGGTTCCTTCTCGTCAGCGCCGGAGGACTGGACGTCGGGAATGGATACGTCGGATCTCGGAAACGCGGTCGACATGGCTATCGACGGACACATCTACGTCCTATTGAAGGATGGCCGCGTGCTCGACCTCTACCGGAGCTCGATCAATTCGACCGTTTCACCGACGGTCACCCCGGCGATCACGGACGCGGTGGCCCTCTCGGAGCAGCCTGACCGCCCGTACTACTACGTCGCCGACAGCCAGGGACGCATCATCCGCCTCGACCAGAACGGCCAGATGGTGCAGCAGTTCGAATCGAAAGATGGTGAGGCGTCGCTCAGCGGTCTGCAGGACATGGTCGTCGACGATGGAACCAGCACGGCCTATATCCTGACAGATAAGGCATTGATGACCGTGCGTCTCCCTGGCGCGCCAAGCACCCAAAACTAGCCAGGACACGCAACGGCCGGCACTTCAACGTGCCGGCCGTGTTTGTTTGGCTCCGAATATCACCTTTCATCCATCGAGATTAGACGCCTGGAGCGCGTTGCCCGATGACGGTCTATTGGGCTGATTTCATCCCGTTGGGGCGCCATAAATGTCATCGACTCCAACATATTCTCTCAATTCTCCGGGTTGGCGGAACGGGGACCGCAGTTGCGGTTCGCATGACGGGGGGTTCGCTCCAGGCACAGGTGCGGTGGGATGGGGGTGAGGGCGTCCGGGGGAATGGGCGGCGTGTGGATCGTCGTGCGGGTCGAGGGACGGATAAACCGCAGCGCCCGGCCCTGCGCCAGGAAGGTCTCGAGCGGGTCCTGTCCCGCGGCGGCCATGCGGGGCAGCCAACGGATCATGAGGGCCAGCGAGATCGCGAAGGGATCGACCCCGGCCCGCGCGGCCAACTCGAGGCGCAGCGCCTGCAGAATCTGACTGATGAGGAGGACGGCCCATACTTGCTGCTGGATCACGACCTCCTTGGCCGACCACAACAAGTGTAAACCCAGGTGCTGTTTGACCAGATTGGCCGCCAGTTCGAAGTCCCAGCGGCGCGCGTAGAGGCGGGCGATCTCGGCCAGCGGGAAGATCCGGGGGTCCCGCACATTGGTGAGGTACGTCTGCAGCCGTCCCTGATGCCGGAAGCGCACCAAGCGCACCGCGTGCTTGGCCCGATCGGCCCGATAGGCGCCCAGCCAGACCAGCCCGTCAAAGGTCTCATGCTCGGCGTAGAAGGTGTGGATGACGTCATAACTGGTCCGTTGGCGCAGGCGCGAGACGTACCACAGACCCTGCTCGGTCAGATCATCGAACCAGGCGAAGCCAAAGAAGCCCAGATCGCACAGCAGCAGACTCTGCGGGGGGAGCGTGGCCACGATGTCCCGTGCGGTCACCTTCTCATTCTGGTGCGGATCGGCGATGAACTGGACGTGGCGCCACTGCTGGCGGCGCAGATCGAAGAGCCCGGCCACTTGCCCCGGCAGCAGCCCGGCATCCCCCGGCGGGAGGTCGCGCAGGGCGGGGAGACGGCGCGCGATCAGATCGAGGTCGGTATGGTCGAGCGCGACCACCTCGGTGGCGAAGGAGGCCAGATCGGTGGCCCCGTACGGCGCCAGCCGCGTCGCCAACACGTGACTCGTGTGGGCAAAGAGCGCCGTCAAGGGGTGCGTGCCCCCAGCGGCCAGCCGTGCGTAGATCGCTTGATCGCTGACGGGATAGCGGGGATAGTCCCACAGGTGTCCCAACGCCAGCAGGCGCCAGAGGTCCAGTTGACTGCTGAACCCCCGCAGGACGCAGACGAGCAGCCCCGTCCACAAGGCCATGGCCGGGAGGATGCGCGGTCGCCCCGGACCACGGACGTCCGGCGCGGGCTCGAGATCGGCCAGCACCTCCCGCAGCAGGCTCTCGACTTCGGTGAGCGAAACGTCAGGGGTGGATGATGTCGGGGACGGTCGGGACATGGGTGGGACCTCCAACGGCAGCCTGAACACGACAATCGTGCCGGGAAGTCAACCAAATCTGAATTAGTTGGAGTTGATGCATAAATGTCGCCCCCAACGGACATCGACGATACTCGTGAATCGACGTTGGACAGCTAGCTCGTGACCACGGTTATCTCGTCAAGCGGCATTTCGCGCTCATCACCGTGGTCAAACCTGATGATCGCGGCGTCGTGCCGTACTGAAATCCCGATCAGTACGCCTGACTCACCACTGGCGGTCACACGGCTGCCGAGTCGCGGCCATCCGTTCGGCCGTGGATTTCCCGAGAGACGGCCCACTCCCACGCGGTCAAGAACAGATCGATCGCCAGCTGATTGGCGTCCACGCAGCTTCCCGACACTCCCATAGATCACCGCTGGTCCGTCCATCAATTCAATCCGCACCGGTCGACCAAGTCGCTCTTCGAGATGGCGCTCGATGTGCGCGGGGTCGACGTCTGTGCGGCCAGAAATGGCACACAGGATCATCTCATCGTCCAGGCTCAGGCGCACGCTGATCATCTCCAGGGCCACGTCGATTGCGCTGACGTGATCCGTAACGGCACCCGTCAACGCACGCGCCAATTGAACGCGCGCATCGATCTGGCTCACCTCTTCATCGACGAGGCGGCGTTCAATTGAGTAACGGAGATTGCTGGACGGCGCTGCATCCACGTCTTCAGTCCCAAACAGAACCAGGCCAGGTTCATGGCCGAGCGGCCCGCGAACCACGACCCAATCGTCAGTGCCGAAATCGCCCGCTTCAACCGAGCAGAAGCGCAGCATACCGTCGCCGGGAACGCCAACCGCGACGATCGACCGTTCGGTCATTGGGTCGGACGCGGCCACTGTGTCACCATGCGGTCCAGCGCCAGACGCGGCTGAACGTTGATCGAAAGATCGGAAAGCGCCTGGTTCGTCGCCTGCACTCCAGCGCTGATGCGGTCGAGGGTCCATTGCTGAGCCAGTCGCGCGAGTCGCTCCGCGAAATCGACGTTGACGATCTGATCGGAGCATCCGGCGGCCACCAGAAGCAGATCACGCCAGATGCCAAGCAAGGCATCCAACTCGCCTTCGACGCGTGCGCGCTGTCCACGGCGATAGCCGTCCGCCATACGGCGCACCGAACCGATGGCCACCACCGGATTCTCCAGCATCTCGATTCCAGCCTCGATGGCTACGCGCCGCCCCGCCAGCGCCGACTCGTCTGCCGCCAAATCGATGGCGTTGCCGATCCTGCCGCGTGTGATCCCAGCAATCATCGTGGCGAGCTCGGAATCGACACCCCGCTGAATCAGCGCGGCTGACACGTCCACACGACTCAACGGTTCGAGCTGCACAGGACGGCAGCGTGAGCGGATGGTCTCCGGGATGGCGTCAAGCTCGGTGGCAATGAGGAGCAAAACGACGAAGGGTGGTGGTTCTTCCAGCGTCTTGAGCAGGGCGTCGTAGGCCGGAATGGAAAAGAGGTCGACATCCTCGAGGATGGCCGCACGCCAACTCGCTTCCAACGGTCGCAGCGAGAGATTGGATCGCAGCTCGCGGATGGTCTCGATCGAAATACGCGTGTTTTTGCTGTCGCGCGTGTCGTCAGCCGCCTGCTGTTCGAGACTAACGGTCAAGATATCCGGATGTATACCGCGTGCCGCTCGTCGGCAGGCCGAGCACACACCGCAGGGATGGGGTTCCGTCTCGGATTGGCAGACCAGCGCCTGAGCGAACGTGCGCGCGAGCGTTCGCTTGCCGACTCCCTCTGGACCGGCAAATAGATACGCGTGTCCAATCTGGCCACGATCGATGGAGCGACGCAGCATGTCGACAGCCGCTCGATGGCCGATAATCGGCCAGTTCGTCTCGCGTTCTATCATGACGAGCAATATCCTCGAATCGGAATCATTGGTGAAATCAACGGTGGAGTCAGGTTGCGGTAGCGCGTTTCGTACCCGAAGGACGGCTCGACAACGAAACCGGTCCTTCGACGTTGTCGCCTTCTGACATGGCCAAAACGATGGCGTCACGATCTTTCGACGTCAAGACCGTCTCCGAGCTGAGGTCGCGCACCGCTTGCAGCAGCTCACTGGTGACCACCACCGACAGGTCGGTCGTGCCAACCTGAAGCTCCGCCTTGGGATTGAGGAAAACGATGATGCCGTCGATGGCATCTTCGCCGGGCAGACCACGCTCTGTCAGGATTGAGGCGAGCAGGTCCCGATCCCGCTCATTTTCGGACGTTGGATTCCCAAGCTGAGGCCCGGCCATGCCGATGAAGGAGAGGATGCGCCCTCCCGGCTTGCGCCACTTGTTTCCATCGACGCTGATGCGACCCTGAACCTCGCGGGTGGTAATGACGACCAGTCCGCCGGGATTGACCAGGACGTGCTCAGGATTCCCTTTTCCGGCAGTAGAGAAGTGAATGAGCGTGTAGCGGTCGTTGAGACGCCGCAATGTGTCGTCGAGGATCTCATCCGGCCTCGGGTGGCGTCCCCATTTCGTGGTCTGCGGCATCCCGACGTTGAAGGCGATGAATCCGATGAACAGGATGACGTAGCTCGGGATCAGCAATGCAGTCATAAAAAAGCCACCGGCAATGGCTGCCATCATCAACAAGAAACCGCCGACAGCCAATGTCCGAGAAAGACGTCGCCGGGTTTGAACGTAGGCATTGTTTCGCACGAGGCGCATGTTGCCTGGTTTCCATTCCACTTGAGAGTGCGGCCGATCGGGGGTTGGGCCGGGTCATCCAGTTCGCCGTTGAACGACCGGATAGGGCGAGTCTAGCACGTCGTCATAAACGAGTCCACGCGCGCAAAACGACGTGCATCCACTCACCATCTTCACGAGTTTAATCATTGGTGCTCTGCTCGATCGACTCGTCTCGCAAGACCTTGCAGGCGTCGGTTGAGTAAGCTTTCGGCGAAAATGGCTCGATCTCTCTGCCAAGTCGCCGCAACGACGACCGTACGATAACGTCAACGTTCGAAGGGTTCCGTTCACGTGATGACGCCCGACAACCAAACCAAGCTCCTGTCGGTGGTAATCGTCTCGTGGAACACACGTGAACTCCTGGACACGTGTTTGACCTCGTTGGTTGATGACGCCGAGCGGAGCCACATCGCCCTGCAGGTGGTGGTCGTCGATAATGGTTCGACCGATGGTACGGTTGCGATGCTGCGTGAACGAGACCTCACGCTTCGGGTACTGGCTCTCGAAGAAAACGTCGGCTTCGCGGCAGCCACCAATCGAGGCATACGCGAGACTTCTGGTGAGTCGATCCTGCTGCTGAATCCTGACACCCAGATCCAGCCAGGAGCGTTGGGGATACTCCTTTCGACGCTCCATTCCATGCCACACGTTGGCCTTGTCAGTGGCCTCCTGCTCAATCACGACCTCTCGATTCAGTCGACCGGTTACCGCTTCCCCGGCCTGGCGCAGTCTTTCCTCGATTTCTTTCCGACCCATCCTCGCATCATGGGCAGTCACTTGAACGGTCGAGTAGCACCGGGAGACGGCCGGGCGCCGTATGCTGTAGACCATCCATTGGGCGCCTGTATGCTCGTGCGCCGTACCGTGGTAGAGCGCGTCGGACTTCTCGATGAGCAATACTTTATGTACAGCGAGGAGATCGACTGGTGCCAGCGCATTCGCGCCGCTGGGTGGTCGATTCTGATGGCGCCCGAAGCGAGGATCGTTCATTTCGGCGGGCAGAGCACAAGTCAGGTACGCGACGAGATGTTCCTCGAACTACATCGCAGTCGAGCGCGCTATTTCAAGCGTTACCAATCGGATCGATTCCTTCGCATGCTCGAGCTGATGGCACGCACGGCTTCGCGACGCGATCCCCAACGAATGACCCTGCTCCGTCGGGTTGCCGACACCTATGCACGGGCGCGAGATGTCCATGGATGAGACCATTCGGCAACGATTGCCGCTCGCAATTGTCGTTCTGACGCTCAACGAAGAGCGCCATCTTCCCGAGTGTCTCGCCAGCGCGGCCGGGCTGGCGGAACGCACCCTCATCGTCGATTCTGGCAGCAAAGACGACACCGCAGCCATCGCCCGGCAGATCGGCGTCGATGTCGTCTTCAACGAGTTCCGTGGGTATGCCAGTCAGCGCAACGCCGCGCTCGATCTCATCTCGCAGGAATGGGTCCTCTTTCTGGACGCAGACGAGCGCTTAACGCCCGAGCTCAGGAAAGAGTTGTGTGCGACGCTCGATGACCCGCCTGAGGAGGTGGCCGGCTACCGCATTCCGCGCCGCAACATCATGTTCGGTCGCGAGCTGCGCGGCGGCGGTTGGCGTCCCGATTATCAGCTTCGGTTGCTGCATCGCAATCGAGCCCACTATGTATCTGAACGTGAAGTGCACGAGATCGTCGAGCTAGATGGAGAGACGAGTACGCTTAAGTCGCCCTTGTTGCATCTCAATTACGAGTCGTTCGATGAATTTCACCGCAAACAGACGAGCTACAGTCGTCTTCGAGCCGCCGAATTGGCGGCGGAGGGCCAATGCGTCAAGCGACGCAGTTACCTGGGGCGACCTGCCCGGGAGCTCTGGCGGCGCTTCGTGACGCTCCAGGGCTACCGCGATGGTTTCGTCGGTCTGCGGCTGGCGCTGGCCATGGCGCGCTACGAACTTCAAGTGCTGTCGCAGCTGAATTCCGGGCCATCGGCGTCGAATGAATGCACGACGCCTCTTGACGAAGCGCCTGAATCAGCGCCGCTGGCGTATCCACACGCAATTCCACCTGACCTGGATCTGAGCATCATCATCGTCAGCTACAACGTTCGGCATGACCTGCTCAATTGTCTGGCGTCGATCGAGGCCTGGCTGGCCGAGTCGGACAAGCAGGTCGAGGTCATCGTGGTGGACAATGCTTCGCACGACGGTTCGCCCGACTCCGTTCGACGGCGGTTTCCTGACACACGCATCATCGAACTGGATGTCAATGCCGGGTTCGCGGCGGCAAACAACCGCGGCGTCGAAGCTGCACGCGGGCAATTCATTGCCTTCCTCAACCCGGACACGACCGTGGTTGCCAACGCCTTCGGATTGATGCTTCGCCATTTGATCGACAATCCCGACGTAGGGGTGGTTGGACCGCGCATTCAATATCCAGACGGCAGCACCCAATCGACGCGGCGACGCTTCCCCACGCGGCGAACCGGATTCGTTGAAAGCACGATCGTCCAGCGATATTGGCATGACAACGCGATCCTGCGGCGCTACTACGTGCTGGACCGCCCCAATGACGAGATGCAGGACGTCGATTGGCTGGTTGGAGCGTGTCTGGTCACACGGCGCGAGACGCTGATAGCCGCTGGGCTCTTCGATGAGCGCTTCTTCATGTACTCTGAAGAGGTCGAGTGGTGTCATCGGGTGCGAGAAGCGGGTTGGCGCGTGGTCTACTTGCCTTCCGCGTCGATCGTGCACCGCGAGGGGAGCAGCAGCAAACTGGACCTGCCGGTTCGCCAGATCAATTTCGACACGAGCAAAGTGCTCCTGTATGAGGAACTGCACGGCAAACGGTCGGCGCGGGCGCTACGCGGCTTCCTGCTGGGAAGCTATCTCGTTCACGCCTCGATCGAGGCCGGCAAAGGGCTCATTGGGCATAAGCGACCGTTACGCAAGGAGCGCGTGCGACTCTACATGGGCGCCTTCAAAAGCGGGCTTCGCGGGCGCGACAAGTCACGAGGCGAATCGCGTTGAACGGGCCGGTACTGTTGCTTTCGGCCGAGTATCCACCCATGCACGGGGGCGTCGGCGACTACACCGGCCGACTGGTTGACGCCCTCACCGCTCACGATTGGGACGTGCACGTGCTGACTGGCAGCACGGTCCCACCGACTGACAAGCGCGTCCTTCCGCGCGTCCGTCGCTGGAACTGGGACGTGGCAAACCTCACGCAGCAAGCGCTGAGCGAGACTGGCGCGCGAATCGTCCACATCCAGTACCAGACCGGCGCCTATAAGATGCACCCGGCCATCAGCTTCGTCCCACGTCGACTTCGTAAGAAGAATCCGCAGGTCCGCTGGGTCACGACTTTTCATGATCTGCTGCCCCCCTATCTCTTCCCGAAGGCCGGACCGTTGCGCGAGCGGGTTACGCGCGCGTTGGCCAACGGCAGCGACGTCAGCATCGCGACGAACGAGCGCGATCTGGAGCGTCTCACCCTCGAGCATCGATTAGCCCGTCGCGTCGCCATGATCCCAATCGGCAGCAATCTGCCCGATATCGACGAGATTGACCGCGGAGCAATGCGGATGAAGCTCGGGATCGAAGACCCGGAACAAATCGCCGTCGGGTTCTTTGGGTTCTTGAGCGAAGACAAGGGCGTCGACGTGCTCCTTGAGGCGCTCAGCCAACGTTCGTGGAAGCAGCCCGTCGCTCTGGTGATCATCGGAGGTGGCCTTTCCGCATCCGACGTCGCCAACCGGCCGTATCTCACCTGGATCGAAGAGCGACTGAAAGTCTGCCCGGTGCAGGTCATCGAGACCGGCTATCTCCCGGCAGCGGAGGCCGCGGCGGCGCTGCGCTCGATGGACGTCGTCGCCCTGCCTTTCCGGCACGGTGCCAGCCTGCGAAGAGGTACGCTCATCGCCGCCATCCGAGCCGGTGCCACTGTCTTGACCACCGACCCCGATTCGGACGAATCTCTGGCGCCGTTGGTTGGCGGCGACACGATGTGGCTGGTTCCGCCAGGTGACGCCGAGGCGCTGCGGGACGGCCTGCGAACGTTGATCGATGACCCGGCGCTGCGGCATCAACTGGCGGGCAACGCACAGGAACGCGGCATCGACTTCGACTGGAACGCGATCGCTCAACGCCACATCGAAATCTACGAGAACTTGCTGAACCGCGTTCGAGGACACGATGGCGCGAGCTGAGGCGCGCCCGGCGGCCCAGCGAACGGATCCCATCGACCGTCTGCTCCGACTCTTCGCCTGGGTCGAGCGTGTTGACCTGGTACATTATGTCATCCTGTGTGGGATCCTCCTGGTCGGGGCCTGGCTGCGATTCACGCTGCTCAGCAGGCAGAGCCTGTGGTTCGACGAAGCCGATGTAGTGGTGAGAGCGCAACGCAGTTTAGGCACGGTGCTGCGGACCTTCGTCACGCCGGGTGAGAATGGTCCGCTCTACAATCTGTTGCTTCACTTCTGGATCCAGATCTTTGGGCCGTCCGAAGCAAGTGTGCGGCTCCCGTCAGCCATCGCCGGATTTCTGACGATCCCGGTCATGTACGTGGTCGGCTGGCGCACGCTTGGCCGGCGCACCGGACTCTTCGCCGCGGGACTGCTGGCCATCTCTCCCTATCACGTCTGGTACTCGCAAGAGGCCAAGATGTACACCATCGCCGTCCTGCTGACGCTCGTTTCTACAGCACTCTTCATCGAGGCATTGCAGCGGAACGAACGTCGCTGGTGGATCGGCTACGTCGTCGTCACCTCGCTCGGGTTTTACTTTCACGTCACCACGGTCTTGATCTTCGTGGCGCAGTCCGCCTTCTTCCTGGTGACCTGGCGACGCTGGAAGGACCAGCACAGGTCGTGGCTCATCTCGGTGGCAGTGCTGACGCTGCCCTACCTCCCGATCGCGCTGTGGGCAGGACGAGTCGCGCTGGGCGGGGCCAATACCTGGCAGTCCAAGGTCACGTTGTGGCAGATGACGCAGATCGAGGCGACCAAGTTCGCGGTCAATCGGGCCAAGGACCTGTTGACCGAATCGCGCGGCACGCGCCTTTACGGAGGGGCGGCAGCGCTTGGCGTCGCGACGATGGGATTGCTCGGTTGGGGAGCGAACGAGGTCAACGTCCAGAAGCAGCGGCGCTGGATGCTCCTCTTCGTGACGCTCATCGTGCTGCCGGTGCTCATGTTCTACGTCGTCACCCTAAAGCAGCCCCTCTTCAACGACCGCTATCTGATCATGGCGCTGCCGTTCTATTTGCTCCTCGTCGCCGCGGGCGTGCGCGGGCTGGAGGCGCGACTCTGGCCGCTGGCCTTAGTACTCAGCGCGGCATTGATCGGTTACGCCTGGATGCCGTTACGCGACATCAACCGCTCCAACCTCTCGCAGAAAGAGGATTGGCGCCCCGCTTACGAATACGTGGTGCAGCGAGCTCAGCCGGATGATCTCCTACTGATCCATCCTGGCTACCTCATCACCACGTACGACTACTACGCCGAGCTGGATCCGGCACTGGCCAAGCTGAAGGCGGGAACCATCCCCGGCTTCTACGTTGAAGGGTTCGACGCGCATCAAATGGCCGGCTGGGTGCGACGTGAAACGCCGGGACAGCGCATCTGGCTGATCCAGAACCCAGACCGTGTGCCGGGGGACGACCCGAACCATTCCCTACAGAAATGGCTCGAGAGTGGCGGACCACCCCTCTACCACCAGGTCTTCAACGGCGTCGACGTGGCCCTCTACAACCTGCCACCACCGTCGCTCGACCCGCCGTAGAGAACGTGGGCCGACATGCGCGCCGTGACACTGGCCTACCTCGCCGGATCGTCCGGAAGCCGTAGTACACTAGGGGTTGCGCCACGGGCGGTGGGCAATCGGGCGGTTCGGGTTGCGCCGACACTGGAGGAAAACGAGTGAGCTATTTCTTGAAGACGGATCGGGGCGCTCACGCTCCGGAGATCGACGCCTCCGAGGGCGAGACGATCCTCGACCGTGGGCGACATGAAGGCCGACGCGTGGTCGAGGTCTTCGTGATGCATCCGGATGGACGCGTCGATCGCTATGAGGAACGCACGCGTCGCAGGCTCGGCAGCAACGCCATCAGCAGCCGCACCTGGCTTTGCCAGACCTATCACGCTGAGAGCTCGGAAGCCTGGGGTGACGACCGCTACATTCCGACCCCGGAAGAAGAGATTCAATCAACCGATCCAGCCCCGCACGCTGTTGTTTTGGTGTTGACCGGCGCCGAGGGGGACTCTCAGAACATCGTCGAACAGCTTTCGAGTTTGAGCTCACACTCCTGATCGAGTCGCCATCGCCACCCATTTCGTCGCGTCACTGCCCGCTACGCCAGTCGCACCACCGTTTTCGCCGATTGCGAACCGCGACCGCCATCGCACGCTTCCCCGGAAGGAGCCCAACGTGATCGTGATCCCGGAGCCACCGCGCCGCACCAGCCACCGACCTCCGATTCAGGCACGCCATTACGTGGCGGCATCCGGACACTATCTGGCGACGGCCGCCGCCATGCGCATTTTGGCGAAAGGTGGCAACGCCATCGATGCCGGAGTCGCCGCGGGGATCTGCATCAACCTCCTGCTGCCGGATCTGACCAGCTTCGGTGGCGTAGCGCCAATCATCGTCTTTCACAAGCGGAGCGGTGAGCTGCGTTCGATCAGTGGGCTTGGCTGCTGGGGCAAGGATGCCAACATCGATGTTTACCAGCGCGAAGAGAACGGCGAGATCCCGATCGGTGCGCGCCGTTCGATCGTCCCTGGCGCCGCCGACTCCTGGCTGACCGCTCTGGCGCGCTATGGACGCCTCAGCTTCGAAGAGGTCGTAACGCCCGCTATCGAGCTGTGCGAGCAGGGCTTTCAAGTCTACCCGTCACTCCATCGCAACATCGCCAAAGAGGCCGACGCCATTCGTCGCTGGCCCTCGACGTCGTCGATCTTCCTCCACGAAGACGAGGCGCCGCAGGTCGGAGACGTCCTGATTCAGCGAGATTTGGCCAACACCTTTCGCCGCATGATCGCCGCCGAGCAGGCCGCCAGCGGACGCGGACGGGCAACGGCCATCGAAGCGGCCCGTGATGAGTTCTACAAGGGAGACATCGGAAAGCAGATTGCCGAATTCATCTCTGCCGAGGGCGGCTTCATGACCGAAGCGGATCTGGCTGACTTCCACGTCGATGTCGAGGAACCGGTGCATAGCCAGTACATGGGGGTGGATGTCTACGCCACTGGACCGTGGAGCCAGGGACCGGTCATCCCGCAGACGCTCAACATCCTTGAAGGCTACGATCTGGTCGACATAGGCCACAACACCGCCGACTACGTCCACTTGATCAGCCAGGCACTGAACCTCGCGTTTGCCGATCGGGAAGCCTATTATGGCGATCCAAAGTTCGTCGACGTGCCGCTCGAAACGCTCCTGTCCAAAGACTATGCGGCACGCCAGCGATCGCGAATCAAGCCACATCAGGCCTTCCCGGAGATGCCTGAGCCGGGATTGGCCGCACGAGCGTCTGCCTTGCACGCAGGCGATTTGGCGACGCCGATGCAGCCCGACACGAGCTATGTCTGCGTGGTGGATGAGGAGGGCAACGCTTTCTCAGCAACCCCGAGCGACGGCATCGGCAGCACGCCGATCGTTCCGGGTCTTGGGCTGATCTGCTCCGGCCGTGGGTCGCAGAGCTGGCTCGAACCGGAACACGCGTCATCACTGCAAGGCGGCAAGCGACCGCGCCTCACGCCGAACCCTGCCATGGCTTTCAAGGACGGGCGGCTCTTCATGCCGTTCGGCACGCCAGGTGCGGATATGCAGCCGCAATCGATGATTCAGGTCTTCCTGAACGTCGTTGAATTCGGTATGGATCCGCAGGAGGCCATTGAACAGCCACGCTTCGGCACCTTCAGTTATCCGGAGTCCTTCTGGCCGCATACGTACCGGCCGGGGTCGCTCAAGCTCGAAGCGCGCATCCACGCCGGCGTGGTTGATGAACTGCGATCTCGCGGGCATCAAATCGAAGTTTGGCCGGAATGGACGCGTATCGTCGGAAACGTCTGCGCCATTACGGTCGATCACGAACGGCAGACGCTCACCGGCGGTGCCGACGCGCGAGCCGAAGCCTACGCGGCGGGCTGGTAACCCCCACAGTCACATCGATTGCTGGGCATAATCCGATCCCTATTGACGTTGTCTCTAGGGATCGTTTGGCTTGGCTCAGATTGAAAGAGTAATCGACTTGGCCGAAATCCGTCCCTTTCGCGGAATCACCTATGACACCAAGACGGTGGGAGGCCTGCATGAAGTCGTTGGCCCGCCGGAGGACGTCCCTTCGCCAGAGCAAGCAGCCATCATGGTCGAGGGGCATCCGCATCACGCCGTGCGACTCGAGATGAGCGATCCCGGACCGGGCGAGTGTTTCGTCTGTGCCGCGAACCTATTTCGGACCTGGGTCGATCAAGGCGTGCTGCAGCAGAGCGAAACTCCGGGCTTCTACGTCCACGAGCACGAATTCAGCTTCGATGGTGAACGACGGGTGCGGCGCGGCGTCTTCGCGGCGCTGCAACTGGCCGACTATCGCGAGCGCGTCGTGCTTCCCCATGAGAACACCATGGCGCACAACGTCGAGATCCGCACCGAACTGCTGCGTTCAGTTCGCGCCAATCTCAGTTCGGTCTACACCCTCATCCAGGATCGCGGCAAGCTAGAAGCCATGCTGGAAGCGGTCATCGGTGGTCCGGCCGACCAGGAGGGGGCCGACAGCGTCGGTGGCTATCACCGCATCTGGGCTGTGACCAACCCATCATCGGTGCGCAACTTTCGAGACGCCATCTCCAAACACCAGCTCTTCATCGCGGACGGGCATCACCGCTACGTCGCCGCGCTTCGCTATCGCGAAGAGCTGCGCCGGGCGGGACTCGACTACCCGCAGGCGGACTGGACTCTGGCGTACATCACCTACGTCGACGATCCGGGCGTGCTGGTACTGCCGATCCATCGCGTCGTTCAATCCCTCGATGGCGAGGATTGGGAAAGTATTCGCGCCCGTCTGATCCGCTATTACGACACGAGCAGTATCAAGCTATCACCAGAGTACGCGGAAGCGGAACTCGAGCAAGCCATCGAGGAGCTCAATCGCGACGAGGAGCCCCTTACCTACTTGATCCTGGAGCCGGGCGGCCAGAATCTTCTGCGACTCCACCTGCGCGATTGGGATGCCGTCTGCGATCTGATTCCAGACACGGCCGGCAGCACCGCCAGCCATCTGGACGTCACGGTCTTCGACTGCGTCATTCTGCGGGACGTCCTCGGGTTCAGCAGCGATCAGGTCGAGCGGAACGTCGAGTTCACCAAGGACGTTGCCATCGCATTCGAGGAGGTCCGCTCCGGTAGCGCCGTCTTCGCCGGTTTCGTGCGTCCGACGAGCCTTTCGACGCTCCTGACCGTGGCGCGGGCCGGTGGCCGCATGCCTCAGAAATCAACCTACTTTTACCCCAAGATCCCGATCGGCCTGCTCATGCGCGATCTGCTGGATGAGTCGGAACTGGGAGAATGACGGAGCTCTCATCCCCGGCCCTCCTGTCCCTCACTGATTCGCCCTCCAGTGGAGGGCGAATCGGTGAGGGTGTTGGCGCCTCGGCGCCGGATGAGGGCCAATCCACCTCCACCAACTCGCTCACTTGTTGGTAAGCTGTAGCCGCGGCCGCGCGTCGACACCCACATGAGCAGGAGCGCTGACAGCGATGAGTACGCCGATCCGACGGCAGTACCTCTCAATCAAGCGTCAATATCCGGACGTCATCGTCTTCTTCCGCCTCGGCGATTTCTATGAAACGTTCGATGAGGACGCCAAGATCGCATCGCGGGTCCTCGATATCACCCTGACCTCCCGCAGTGGCATGGGCAAAGAGAATCGGGTGCCGATGGCAGGTATCCCGTACCATGCGGCTGAGGGGTACATCGGTCGCTTGATCGCCGCGGGGCATAAGGTGGCCGTCGTCGAGCAGGTCAGTTCGCCCAACGGACGCGATCTGGTCGAACGCAAGGTTACCCGCGTCGTGACGCCAGGCACTGTCACCGATCCGTCGATGCTGGACGGCACCAACAACCGCTACATCGCCGCGGCCCTGGTCGAAGGGAGTCGCGCGGGACTCGCGGTCGCCGACCTCTCAACGGGCGAATTCGCCACGACCGAGATCAATGCCATCGACGGCGCTGCTGCTCTCGCCAGTCTTGGGCGCGAGTTCCTGCGCATCGGACCGGCCGAGATCGTCGTTCCCGAGCGAGACGGAGACGAGCCCGACCGACTGGCTCCGCATCTCCCGGCACATGCGTTCGTCAGCTCGCTGCACAGCCGTTGCTGGCGCCTCAAAACAGCGAGTGATGAACTGATGCGCCACTTCGAGGTCGAGGCACTCGACGCTTACGGCTGCGCCGGAAAGCCGTTTGCCACCCGCGCCGCCGGTGCGCTGCTGCAATATCTCGCCGAAACTCAGCTTGGCAGCGTGGGGCAGATCGTTGATCTGGTCACCTACAGCCTCGATCGTCACATGACGCTCGATTCGCAGACGCTGCGCAATCTGGAACTGATCGAGACGAGTCGCGGCGATCGCAGCCACTCACTCCTGAGCGTTCTCGATTGCACGCGCACGTCCATGGGAGCACGCCTGCTGCGACGCTGGGTCGGACAGCCACTCCTCGACGTCGCGGAGATAGACGGTCGGCTGGGCGTCGTCGGCTTTTTCGTGGATCAAACGCTGATCCGTGCCAGATTGCGAGAGGCGCTGGGAGCGGTTTCCGATGTCGAGCGGTTGATCAATAGGGTGGTCACCGGTGCCTCCGGACCGCGTGAGCTGCGCTCGCTCGGCACGTCGCTGCAACAACTCCCGTCGATCAACCAGATTGTCGAATCGAGAGAACGCCCTGCTGGACTGGCTCGGATGCCGGATTGTAGTCAGGCGGCGCGACTCATCGCTGACGCACTGGTAGACGATCCGCCGGCGGTCCTCGGAGCGGGTCAGTCGATGCGTGCCGGTTACAGCGCCGAGCTGGATGCGCTGCGTCGCTCGTCGCACGACGCGCGCGAGTGGATCGCCGGGCTCGAACAGTCCGAGCGAGAACGCTCCGGCATCAAGTCCCTCAAGGTGGGCTACAACAAGGTCTTCGGCTACTACCTGGAGATCAGCCACGCCAACTCCGGATCGATTCCCGAGCATTACCAGCGCAAGCAGACGTTGGTCAACGCCGAGCGCTACATCACGCCGGAACTCAAAGAGTACGAGAGCAAGGTCCTCAACGCCGAAGAACGCATCGCCGAACTCGAGGGTCAGGTCTACCGCCAGCTGTTGGCGCAAGTCGCGGCCGCCGCCCAGCCGATACGCCAGGCCGCGGTTGATCTTGGTCGACTTGACGTCTTCGCCGCGCTAGCTGAGGTCGCCGTTCGACACGGATACGTCCGACCCGAAGTCGACGACGGCACCACGCTCAGAATCACCGAGGGGCGACATCCGGTCGTCGAAGACTCGCTCGAGCCAGGTCAATTCGTCTCCAACGATGTCTCGCTCGATACCGGCGAGGAGCAGATCGCCATTCTGACGGGGCCGAACATGGCGGGCAAGTCGACGTACCTGCGGCAGGTGGCCTTGATCGTTCTGCTGGCGCAAATCGGCTCCTTCGTCCCTGCCGAAAGCGCCCACATCGGGCTGGTTGACCGCATCTTCACCCGCATTGGCGCTCAGGACGACATCACGTCGGGGCAGAGCACGTTCATGGTCGAGATGGTTGAGACGGCCTCCATCCTGCATCACGCCACTGAGCGCTCGCTGGTGGTGCTGGACGAGATCGGACGCGGAACCAGCACCTATGACGGCCTGGCCATCGCCCGAGCCGTGGTCGAGCAGCTCCACAACAGCAGCCGCCTCGGCTGTCGCACACTTTTTGCGACCCATTACCACGAGCTGACCGAGCTCGAGAGAGTGCTGCCGCGCGTGCGCAACTATCGCGTCGACGTGCTTGAAGAGGGCGACTCAGTCATCTTCCTGCACCGTGTGGTGCGGGGCGGAGCCGACCGCAGCTATGGAATCCACGTAGCTCAGCTGGCGGGAATGCCCAAGTCCGTGGTGAGACGTGCCCGAGAGATCTTGCAGGATCTCGAAGATGGCGCTCCAGGCAAAGCGGAGCGATCGCGCCGTCGCGAGACGATCGGGAAGACGGCGGAGGCGCCCCTGCAGTTGACCTTCTTCGGTGCACCGGATCCCGTGGTCGAGGACTTAAAAAGCTCGACGTCGAAGGGCTCTCACCGTTGGAAGCGCTCACGGCCCTCTTCGAGCTGCAACGCAAGGCGTCCAATGGTGCTGGTTAGATTGGCACAACGGGATTCACGTCACTCACGACGTCAACGCATCCTCGAGACGGGCCACGGCGCTGGAAGGGAAGTGCATGTTTAGTCTGGTTGACCTCCTGATAGCCGCTGGATCCGAGCAAATGATCAATTCGCTCGATGCGAGGTTGTCGGACGTCAGATTCAGTGGTGCGGCCATCGATTCTCGGCTCGCCCAGCCAGGTGAATTGTTCGTCGCGCTGATCGGCGAACGGACCGACGCGCACCAATACGTCGACGCCGCCTTCGAACACGGAGCGACGGCAGCACTGGTGCGCCGGGAATCGCTCGGGTCGCTCAAGCTCAGTCCCAATCGAACTGTCTCCATCCTTGACGGCTCGCACAACCCAATCCCCGGATCGCCGTCCCTTCTGCTCGTTCCCGCGGATGACCCACTTCAAGCGCTTCACCGGCTGGCGGCCAACCATCGGGCCAAATTCGATCCGCAGCTGGTGGGCATCAGCGGCAGCGTCGGCAAGACATCGACGAAAGAGGCAACCGCGGCCGTGCTGCAACAGCGCTTCAACACGTTGAAGACTCCCCGCTCCTACAATAGTGAGAGCACGATGCCGCTCACGATCCTGCAGATGTCGGCGGAGCATCAAGTGGCCGTCATTGAGATGGGGACCTATGGTCCTGGTGAGATCGCGCTCCTGGCGACTATTGCTCTCCCCACCATCGGCATCGTCACCAACGTCGGTATTGCCCACATGGAGCGCATGCTCACGATCGAGACAATCGCCAGGGCCGAAGGCGAGCTCATCGATGCGCTGCCGGACGACGGTGTCGCCATCCTGAACTATGACGACGACCTGGTGCGCGCCATGACGACGCGAACACAGGCCCGCCCCTTCTTCTTCGGCCTGAATCCTTCAGCCGACGTTTGGGCCGATCGGGTCGAGAGTCACGGCTTTGACGGCGTCACACTGCGCGCGCATCACGGCGACCAGGTTGCGGACTTGCGCATCCCGCTGATGGGTAAACACCACGCGTACACCGCGTTGGCCGCCGCGTCAGCCGGTCTCGTTCTCGGGATGAACTGGGACGAGATTGCCGCCGGTCTCGAGACCTGCGGGGAGCGCCTGCGTTTCGTTGCCGTCTCCGGACCCAATGGTTCGATCATCCTGGACGACACCTACAACGCCAGTCCGGTCTCCTGCAACGCGGCGCTCGATCTGCTGCACGAGCTCGAAGGACGGCACATCGCCGTTTTCGGCGACATGTACGAGCTCGGTCCAGTCGAGGAAGAGGCGCACCGAGAGGTCGGCCGGCACGCCGCGCGGACGGTCGAGGTCCTTTTCACGGTCGGACCGCGCGCGCGCTGGATTGCCGACGAGGCCCGTAAGGCGGGCATGACGGGTGACATCGTGGCGCTCGATGACAAGCAGGCGGCAGTTGACGCGTTGGGGCCGAAACTTGGAGCGGGCGACTATGTGCTGGTGAAGGGCGCGCGCGGCATGGAGATGGAGACTGTCGTCGCCGCGCTACATGGGCTGGCATGACTGAAAACTCTCGACGCGTTGGTCGCCCGTCGCGTTTAGACGGCTATACTGGCGGGGTCGGCGTGAAGACTGGTGATAACGGAGAGGGTGTCTGAGTGGGCTGGGCGGAAACGGCGGTGCAATCCCTGATCGATAACGATGTGCGAGTCGTCACGTACGTGCCGGACAACGTCCTCATTCCCTTGATCTCCGGATTCAAGGCTGACGACCGCTTGACCGTCTTCTCGGCCACTCGTGAGGAAGAGGCCATCGGAATCGCCTGCGGCGCCTATCTCGGAGGTTCACGCGCGCTGGTGATGATGCAGAGCAGTGGTTTCGGCAACATTCCGAACGCGCTCGCTTCTCTCGCGACACCCTATCAGATCCCTGTTTTGATGATCATCTCGGAGCGCGGCTCGTTGGGCGAATATAACTCAGTACAGGTGCCAATCACGCGCGTCATCCGCCCGACGCTCGATGCGCTGGGCATCCCGCACTTCACGTTGAACCGCGAGGACGAGGTCGGGTTTGTCGTGCCGCGCATGGCATCACAGTGCTTCAACACGCAGACCCCCGCCGCCATCATCCTCTCCCCATTGCTGACCGGTGGCAAGCTAGACCGCTGACGTCGATTTCCTTGAACGAGATCAGAGCGATCCCGCATGAACGGAGTGAGACGCGCATGACTGTCCAGGCTCGTTTTGGCGGCGAGGTGATGAACCGGCTCGACCTTACCAAGCGGCTTGTCGCCCGACTCGAACGTGGTGAAGTAGTGGTCGGCGGCATCGGCAACTCCAACTTCGATCTCGTAGGTGCCGGTGAGCGTGCCGAGAACTTCTACATGCTGGGTAGCATGGGCATGGCCGTGCCGATCGGGATGGGAATCGCATTGGCTCAGCCCAATCGTCGCGTCTTCGTCCTGGATGGAGACGGCTCGTTGCTGATGGACCTCGGTTGCCTGGCAACGGTGGCTCAGGTGGCCGCGAAAAATCTGACCATCGTCGTCTGGGACAACGCCGCCTATCAGATCACGGGCGTGCAGGAATCCCCCACGGCCGACCGGACCGACGTGGTTGCCGTCGCGCGGGGCGCCGGGATCGTTCACGCGGAGTGGGCGCGGGCCGAATCCCACTTCGTGATGCTGGTGGATCAAGCGCTTGGCGAGGACGGCCCACATTTCATCGGCGCGCGCATCGACCGCTCACCCGGGCGTGCACGGCCGGAGCGAGACCCGGTGATTCTGAAAGACCGGTTCATGCGCGGCATTGGGGTGAAGTAGGAGGATGGCAGTGGTCACGGCTGATGGCCCTCACCCGGCTCGCTAGCTCGCCACCCTCTCCCGACGATCAGGAGAGGGTTTTTTAACGTTCGCCGGTCGTTCCCCTTCTCCTAGAATTGGGAGAAGGGGTTAGGGGATGAGGGCCGTTGGGGATGACGGCTGATCGGCGAGGCCACTCGAAACCGCCTCACTCTCTTTCTCGTGAACACTAACTCGCGCCGCCGACCGCACTTCCCGCGCTCCAGATCGCACTTTTGCACCCAATCCCCCAGACACCCAGACTGCCGCCAGGATCAACAGCGTGACCGCGATCGCGGGTGGCAACACCAGCCAGGGCCAGACCGAGCGGCTGAAGAGTAGCGGGTCGTTGAAGGCCCAGCTCAGCATGGTCCCCCAGCTGATCGACCCAGTCGCTCCTAGCCCCAGAAACGCCAGCGTGGCCTCGGCGAAAATGGCGTAACGCAACGTCAACGTGAGTTTCGTTGGCAAGATGTCGAGCGTCGCTGGGAGCACGTGCCGCAGAACGATCCTCCACTCGGGAGCTCCGCTGGCTCGGGCCGCATCCACGAAACCACTCGACCGCGTCTGTAGCACGAGACTCCGCACGATGCGCGCATATGCCGGCCAGGAGAGGAACCCCAACATCAGCGCTAGCGTGAGTCGGCTGGCACCTGTCAGCGCGATGATCAAGAGATAGAGCGGGATGCTCGGCAGCGCCAGGAGCAAGTCGACGACGCCCATTAGCAGCGCTTCCGAACTCCGAAAGAATCCTGCTGTGAGCCCAACGAGCCAGCTCATCACCGTCGAGATCGCGACGACGATCAGCGCGACGTAGAGCGTCGTGCGAGCACCGTAGACGAGTTGTGAGAACTGATCTTGTCCCAGATCGTTCGTTCCCAGCCAATGGGCCGATGATGGAGCGTTGAGCGGATCGCCGGAAAGCAAATGTGGATCGTACGGAGCAAACCGAGCCGCGAGCAGGGCAACCACGCCGGCCGTCAGCAGGATGAAGACTCCGAAATAGAACGTCACTGGTCGCTGGCGCTCAGACATGGGCTGGCCGCTCAAGCGGATCGAATTTCAAATAGATCAGTTCAAGACACAGATTGGCCGACAGCACCCCCAAACCTGACAGCAAGAAGACCGCCTGCAGCACCGGGTAGTCGCGCGACTGCACCGCCTGAAATGCCAACTGTCCGAGTCCCGGCAGATCGAAGACCCGTTCGATCACGAGAGCGCCGCCGAATATGGCGCCGAGCCGCAGTCCAAAGAAGGTGAGCAATGGCATGGCCACGTTTGGCAGGAGATGACGTACGACGATCTGGCGCTCGCGCAGCCCCTTTGCGCGAGCTAGCGACAACCACTCTGCGTGGCGCATGCCGACGACGGCGTCACGCGAGATCAAGAGAAACCCAGCGGCCCCGGCAAGCGAGAGCGCCAGCACCGGCAGGATCATATGCGTCACGACGTCAGACATTCGCGCCAAGTCGCCGCTGATTCCCGATCCGTACTGAGCAAAGACGGACTTCCCTCCACCCAACGGCAGCCAATTCAGGCCGATCGCAAAGACGAGCAGCAACATGATGGCAACCAGGAACTCGGGCATGGCCGCCAGGATCGCCGCCAGAGAGACGGCTCCGCGCTCGACGCTCTCCCCTCGAAACCAGGTGGCCCCGATACCAATCGTCGTACCGATCAGCGCGGCGAGAACGAGTGACGAGAGCATCAGCCCCAACGTCCAGGGGAGCCGCTGCAGAATCAACGTGCCAACCGGATGAGAGTGCGAGATCGACCAGCCCAGGTTGCCATGCATGAGATCGCTCACGTAGACGCGAAACTGGCTGCTGACCGGTTGGTTGAGATGGTAGTAGTCCTGCAGGCGAGCGCGGTCTGTCGCGGAGATGGGCGCGGCGGCATCCAGCCCGCCATTCAAACTGGCTGCCAGTGGGTCACCAGGTAGGAAACGTGGGATCAGGAAGTTGAGCAGAATCACCAGACAAGCCAGGATCGCGTAGCGCCCCAGAAGGATTGGGATGGGCCGACGCGCTGGGCCGTTCATGAGCGGAGCAGCGTCAGCTTGTTGTTGGGGAAGGGGATGCCGTTCATCAGCCCTCCCCACGTCTCCATCGGCGTGAAGAAGTCCGCGTTGTAGATCCAATAGAAGTTGCGGTGATAGAGGATGAGGGTGGGGAGCTCATCAGCCAAAATCTGCTGCATTCGAAAGACGATGGCTTTGCGCTTTTCCGGATCGAGCTCAGCAAGCTCCTGCTCACCCAGTTGTGCGTATTCGGCGTTCTTGAAGATCGATCCTTTGGCGAAAGCGTTGGCCTCTTCTCCGGCGTACCAGCGACGCAGATAATCCGGATCACCGCCGATGCCGATGTGACCGGTGAGCGCGAGTTGAAAGCTGCCGTCGCTGAGCAGCTGCAATCGCGTGGCGACGTCGACCTGCTTCACGTTGAGCGTGATTCCGACCGCTTCGAGCATCGGCGCCATCAACTCGGGCTCGCGTGCCGTCGGATCTGCCAGCAGATCGACCGAGATCTTCTCGCCGTTGAGCAGCGACCTGGCCTTTTCGGGGTCGTATGGGTATTGGGTCACGTTCGGGTTGAACCATGGCGTGCCGGGGGGCACGATAGCCACGCCGTTGACGATGGCCGGGCCTTTGGTGATCGTCTTGGCGATCTGCTCACGATTCAGCGCGTACATGATCGCCTGGCGTACCTCTTTGCGATCGAGCGGAGCGGATTGGGTATTGACCGCCATGCGCACCACCGACAGCGGTTCGGTTACAGCGACCTTCAGCTGCGCGTCGTTAGCCAGGAGACCAACAATCGATGCGTCGGTGCTCTGAGAGAGATCCACGTCTCCGTTCTGCACCTGCTGCAATTCTGTTTGCGCGGGAATCGTGATCTGCTGAACCTCGGCGACTCGTGGTGTTCCACGAAAGTAGGTGTCGTACGCTGTCAGTCGATAGGCACCCGCCGTCGCGTCATGTTCCGTGACCACATATGGCCCGCTGCCGATCATGGCGCTCGAGTCGGAGAACTTGGTTGCGTCCGGCACCGATGCCCAGACATGTTTGGGGATGACTGGCACGATCCCGGCGATCTCCTCCAGGAAGTTCGCGGCGGGATGAGCCAGCGTGAATTTTACGGTGCCATCCGCACCCGCCTCAGTCGACTCGACCACGTCGGAAGACATCCATTTGAACGGGTGGTCTTTGAAATAGCCAAAGGAGAAGGCCACGTCGTCAGGCGTGAGCGACTGTCCGTCGTGCCAGGTTGCGTCGCTGGCAATCGCGAAGGAGTAGCTCTTGCCGTCTGGCGCTGTCTCCCACCGCGTCCCCAGCCAGGGGATGATTTGCTTGTCGTCTTTCCACGTGAGGGTATCGAATACGAAGCTGAGCAGCACCACGCCACCAGGTCCAGTCGTGGAAAACTGGAACGGCGAGAGCGTCCCGACATCGGTCCACCAGGCAAAGCGGATCTTGGCGACCGCACTGCTCGACGGTGCGCTCGGGCTTGCGGTGACTGCGCTTGGGCTCGTCGCTGACGATGTCGGGGCACTTCCGCCACTCTTCGCCTGCGTGCCACCGCAAGACGCAAGCAGCGACGAGACGGTCAAACCACCGACAATGCCCGAGATACCTCCCAGCAGGCGACGCCTCGTGACTTGTCCATGAAGATTCAGTCGCTGACTCAGGCGACGGGAGGGGGTTTGGTCAGATGGTCTCATTGGCGAGCTTCAGGTGGTAGTCAGTGTAGCGCACCAGGTTGGCGTGCTGGCGCGCGTCGAGTACCTCACAGACCCAACCCCAGTGAAGCGAGACCCAGTCGCCAACTTTCGCATCGTCCGCAAACCCGTGGCCTTCAATCTGACGCACGACGGTCGTTCGCGCCTCGTCGCCGAGAGCGAGCTTGCCGCGATCCAGGAGCAGGGGACGGCGCTGCACGATGAGCTCAGGCCCGACGACCTCCGTCACGTTGCCCCAGCTGATGCGGCACTGGTCCATAGTTTCGAGGGAGTGCTCGAGCTGACCGGCGCGACTGTGGACGTCGAAGACGTGGAAGTTGTGGTGCGGTCGTGCACCCGCCGGAGCCTTGGAGAGGATCAGATCGAGTGCTTTTCCCTGCAATTGTTTGCCGAAGCGTTCTTTGAGTGCATCGTACAGTTGGCGAACCTCGACGCGCTGCAGCAGGTCATTCCCGATCCAGTACGCATCGACGACCCGGGCATCAAACGGATCGGCGATGTCGTTCTCTCGGGCGATCAGCTTCAGATATGGAAGCGCGCCCGTGAAGGTTTTGAGCAGGGGCTGAAGCCCACCGTCGACGACGTTTTCGATGCCGTATTCGAACAAGGTCCGGTTGTCGTCGCCACCGCAATAGCGCAGGCGGTTTGGCATGAACCCATAGCGGATGAAGCGGAGTTGTCCGGCAAGGATCGCGTCGGTCGAAAGAAGACTCACGTTTCATCCGTCCAATTCAAGATGGAATCGAGTTCCTCGAGTACGGATAGAATCTCTTGGGCCATCTCCGGTTCGAGTCGCTCAAGTCCCAGCCCGGCGTGATGGTAAATGTAATCTCCTACGTTCACCGCGCCGATCCCGATCAGCGACACCGGAACCTCCTGACCGTTCTGCTCTATCCAGGCGACATCAGTCGCTACTCGCACTACACGTGCCGGGATCGCTTGACACATCTGCATCCCCTCAATCGTCAACATCGATGCTTTCCAAAACGAGTTCTGGCGCGTCGTCCAACGGCAGACCCGGCCCGTGACATACCGGGCAGCCACCGTCATGATCGATCACGGTGAAGTCGACATCGCATCGCATGCAATGGACGACCTGAGCGAGCGGCTCGACCACCAGACGAGCCCCTTCTAGGATCGTCCCAGAACTCATGGCAAGAAACAATGTCTCAATGGTCTCAGGTGTAACGTGTCCAGTCGGAGAATAGCGAAATGTCAGCCTATCGACATGCCTTGAACCAGCGTTATTCGCCGCCACAATGGCCTGATTCAACGCACTCGACATCAATCCAACTTCGTGCACTCGTCCGCATCCCTTTCTCTATCTGTGTGATTTATCGATTGCCAGCACCGTATCTCTTGTGCCGCGGCCAGCACGAGTCCGGGTAACGCCTCGGCCACGGGGGATGTCAGGGTGGTGCCGAGCGACGTCGCTTGAGGCTGCAGACCCAACAGCACGATGTCCCGTGGCTCGGAACCGAGCATGCGCAACGCCGACAATAGGTCGGCCACGCCAAGTTCATGCGCGGAGGATCCGGTCGTCAGGCTGGCGAGCTGCTCACGGTCGAACCGCGCCAGCGTGCCAGCAGGGGCCCCGACGTTGACCGCGTCAAGCAGCAGCAGACGGCTGGCGCCCGACGCAATGCTCAACAGTTCGAGCCCTAGCGTTCCGCCGTCGACGAACGTCAGCTCGGGTGAATCACCGAGCATCTCCCGCACGCCGCGCAGCGCATGCACGCCGACCCCTTCGTCGGACAGGATGACGTTCCCCAGCCCGATGACGACCGTCTCCGCCATCTATCCTTCTCCGCCCTCACTGCTGACCAAGGTTGACTCAGTCGGTTCAACCGTCAGTGGCACGCTATTCGGCACCGCCACACGCTTCCCCTCCGACTCCGCCAGATCTTCTTCGGTCACGTATTTGTAGCCCGAGAAGATGCTGTCGAGCGTGCCGTTTCGCTTCTCGCGGGAGACCAGCCACGAGCTATATATGTGGTGGATGGTGAACCCGATCAGCATGAACATGATGAAGAAATGGATCTCGCGCTGCGTCTGAATGTTCACCACGCCCGGAAGCCAGCTAAAGAGCGTATGCCAGATACCGGTTCCGACGTCGTTCGAGTAGAGCGCGAACCCGGTCAGAATCTGAATCAAGAAGAGGACGTAGATCCCAACGTAGGCCAGCGCGGCCAGCGAGTTGTGCCCCACCTCCGACGGCGCTCTCCAGCGCAGGAAGAGGTAGTACTTCAGCATGTCGACGATGCTGCGCAGTTGGCGTCGTGTCGTGGGGATGAAGGCGCTCCAGCGCGCGTACTTGTTCCCTACGAACGCCCAGTAGATACGGATCAGGAACGCCATCGTGAAGACGAACGCGGTCACTTCATGAATGAAGCGCATCGTCGCCAGGAAGTAGCCTCCCTGGCCGCGAACGACGATGAACGGGTTGTGCAGGTAGTAGCCGGTAAACGAGAGGATCACGATCGAAAGGAAGATCGTCCAGTGGACCGCGCGCACCGGCACTTCCCAGACATAGATCCTGCGCAACGGCGACGACTCTCGACGAACGGTCTTCACGGCGACGTGTGGGGTTGGAGACGATTGCTTCGTACCCTGCATCGATCGTCTCCTATCGCACCTTCACCTGAACAAGTTGCCGACCATGTGGATCAACCACGTGAACCGCGCAGGCCAGGCACGGATCGAACGAGTGGATGGTGCGCAGGATCTCGATCGGGCGCTCGGGGTCGGCGATGGGTGTGTTGAGCAGACTGGCCTCGTACGCTCCCGGGTTGCCGCTCGCGTCGCGCGGACCGGCGTTCCAGGTGCTCGGTACGACAGCCTGATAGTTCTTGACTTTCTTGTCCTCGATCTCGACCCAATGCCCAAGCGCTCCACGCGGCGCCTCGTGCGTGCCCATTCCCTGCGCCGACTTCGGCCAGGAGTCGGGATCCCACATGGATCCGTTGTGCATCTCGAGGTTGCCGCTGTTCATATTGGTCGAAAGTTCATCAAGCCAACCCTCGAGCTGACCGACCATGAATTGCGTCTCGATGGCTCGTGCGGCCACCCGGCCCAGCGTCGAGAAGAGTGCCGCCGGTTGCGCGTTGAACTTCTGCAGCACCCCGTCGACGGCGCTCTTGATCTCCGGAACGCCGGCCGCATAGGCGACGAGGGTGCGAGCAAGCGGCCCGACCTCCATGGCACTGCCGTCGTAGCGTGGCGATTTCAACCAGGAGTATTTCTGGTCGGTGTTCAAGAAGTCGTACGGCGGTTTTGGACCGCTGTACTTCGGGTTGGTCTGACCCTCGGTCGGGTTGAGGCCGGTGGTATCACCGCCCGAATACTCGTACCAGGAGTGAGTCACGAACTCGGCAATGTTGTCTGGTGAGAAGTCGTGAACCTGAGACAGATCTCGATTCATGACGATGCCGCGCGGGATCAAGAAGGACGCCGAGTCGTGAACTCCGCCCTTCGGGTATCCGCCGTATGCCATGAAATTACCGAGTCCTTCGCCGATCGCGAACCACTCCGGATAGAAGCCGGCCACTGCCAACACGTCGGGAACGTAGACCTGCTCGACGAAGATCTTGGCGGTGGCGATCAACTGGCGCATGAACTCGATTCGCTCAGGATTGATGGCGGCATCCGGTGAGTTCGGATCGATGCCGGTGGCCATTCCGCCAACCAGGTAGGTCTGCGGATGCGGATTCTTGCCGCCCAGGACCGCATGCATGCGGATCACGTCGCGCTGCCAGTCAAGCGCTTCGATGTAGTGCGCAACGGCCATGAGGTTGGCCTCTGGTGGCAATTGATAGGCCGGATGGCCCCAATAGCCGCTGGTGAAGAGGCTGAGCTGCCCGCTTTCGGCCAGCCCCGTTATCCGGTCAAGCACGCCTTTGAAATACGTGGTGCTCGACTTCGGCCAGGTTGAAATCGACTGTGCCAGTGTGGCCGTTTTGGCTGGGTCTGCCTTCAGCGCGGATGTGACATCGACCCAATCCAGGGCGTGCAGGTGATAGAAGTGGATGACGTGGTCCTGCACCAGCTGGATTCCGGCCATCAGGTTGCGCACCAGTCGAGCGTTGTCCGGAATCTCGAGCCCGAGCGCATCCTCGACGGCGCGCACCGAAGCGATGGCGTGCACGGTCGTGCAAACTCCGCAAATGCGCTGTGCCCAAATCCAGGCTTCGCGTGGGTCGCGTCCGCCCAGGATCAGCTCGATCCCGCGGAACATAGTGCCCGAGCTCCAGGCCTGGCTGACTTTCCCTCCGTCCACCTCCGCCTCGACCCTGAGGTGTCCTTCAATTCGAGTAACTGGGTCAATCGCGATGCGCGTCATCTTCAGCCTCCTCAGCATTGACGATTGGAGTCAAGGCCTCAGGGGCCGGCTCTTCATCGGGTCTGATCTTGGATCGCACCACACTGGCGACACCGTGCGCGGCGAATGCGGCCGCGGTGGCGGCCGTGAGGCCGACTCCGATCTCGCCCGCGGTTACGTCCGCTCCAAATCCTGGTGGTTTCGGTAGCCGATCGTAGAAGGGGGACATGTGCTGCCAAAAGAGGGGGGAAGCGCAGCCAATGCAGCCGTGACCAGCCTTCACCGGCCAGCTCGTGCCATCATTCCAGCGCACCACCGGACAGTTGTAATGCGTCTCGGGACCTTTGCAGCCCATCTTGTAGAGGCACCAGCCCTTGCGGCTGCCCTCATCGCCCCATTCCTGCACGAAGCGACCGGCATCATAGTGGGCGCGGCGCTCGCACTGGTCGTGGATCAGGGCTCCATATGCGAAGAGTGGTCGGTGATATTGATCGGTCGCCGGAAGCTCACCGAAGGTCAGGTAATGCACGAGCACGGCAGCGGTGTTGGCGACGTTGTGCGGGCAGCCACCGAGATTGATGTGCTTGAGACCAGGCACGGCCCGCTCAATACCCACCGCTCCGGTTGGACCCGACGCGACCAGGCCGCCATCCCAGGCGCAGGCGCCGACGGCGATTGTCGCGGCGGCGTTGGTGCAGACCTCTTTGGCGATGTCGAGCGCGGTGCGTCCACCAATGGTGCAGTAGACCCCATCGTCCGCGAGCGGAATCGCACCCTCAACGATGACGAGATACTTGCCCTTTTGCTCCTGGACGACCCTGGTGAGCACGTCCTCGGCCTGCTTACCGGCCCCAGCCATGATCAGCTCGTGATATTCCCAGGAGAGGAGATCGAGGACGACGTCAGCAACTGGCGGGTGACTTGAGCGAATCATCGACTCGGAGTTGCCAGCACAATCCTGGAACTCAAGCCAGACGAGCACCGGCTTATCGACCTTCTGCAGTGCCTTACTGACCCGTCCAACGTATTGAGGTGGCAGCGCCAGTGTGGCCACCATGCTGGCGCAAAATGCCAGAAACGCCCGCCTGGTGATGCCGCGTCGTTCTAGCGCGGTGGGAAGATCGGTATCGAGATGCTGCATCGCTGTCCGCCTTTCCCGAGCCACCAAATAAGAGCACCACTCGACGTTGTCCTACACGCCGCGTCTCGTTTGCCGCGTAGGTACAAATCGGCTCGGACGAGAACGTGCTCTGTGGGACAGACTACGCTCACGTGTGGCAAGTAGGCGCAACGATTGCAGACGGGTCGTTACAAAATCGTGTCGATCTTGAGGAATCCAAGCACATGAACGGGACTTGTCCGGTGTGTGCGACAGAGAAATGGAAGGCCAGAACGGATACGGACGGTCAGGCTGGCGTCGCGGACGAATAGCGCATGCGCAGCACGACCAGTGGAAGGAGCAGCAGGACCGCGGAAGAGGCCGCCACGAAGAATATCGATGCGTTCGCGACAGACTGATACAGAGGCGTGAACCAGAGTGGGGAGATCGCCATGGCCAGGAAGCGGGCACTGCCGAAGAGCGAAGATGCGGTACCTCGATGTCCCGGCGCAAGGTTGACGGCCAGCGTGCTCAGGCCAGTCCAGGCCATGATACTTGATGCCCCAAGTAGAAAGTTGCCTGCCACGAACCCTGCCGCGTTGGGGGATGCGCCCATCAATACCAGTGACAGTGCCACGCCAACCATACTGGCCGCGATCGCCCGAAACATCCCGAATCGCTCCATGGCGAAGCCAGAGAACGGCCCCAACAACAGACCCGCCAGGCCGTAGGTGGAGAGGATCACCCCAGCCGACGCAACGCTGATGTGCCACGACTGCCCGAGATAGTCGGCGAAGAGGTACACCGCGCCGCGAATGGCATTGCTCGCCAGAAACGAGAGCGCGGCGAGCCAGATGATGCGCATGCCCAACGCCGCCGACATCTCACGCAGATCATCGCGCAGACTACCGGCCCGCTTCCGTGTGGGAACCTTGTGGTTATTTCGACGAAACCAGAGAACCAGCCAGACCGTCAGGAGCCAGTTGAGCAGGCCGATGACGACAAACGGCACGCGCCAACTCACATCGCCAAGAAAGCCGGAGATCAGGGGCGCCAGCATGGTTCCCGCGAGACTGGCCGTATTGAAAAACCCGATCGCGCGACCGGTACGTCGCTCCGGCACCACGTCTCCCAACGTGGCCATCAGTAGAGGCGACGTGAACGCGTTGGTTGCACCTTGCAGCACCTGAGCGAAGAGGAAGAGACCGAAGTTGGGGGCCAACCCGGCAAAGACAGTGGCCGCGCCAAAGCCTCCAAAGCCGATGAGCAGCGAGGCGCGGCGCGAGGTCAGGTCGGAAACGCCGCCGGAGAAGAGCTGTACGATGGCATACGGGAGCATGTAGGCGGGAATCGCCAACGAGAGGATCGATCGATCGACGCCGAAGGCGCCCATCAACACGGCAAAGAGGACAGGGATGACGCCCCCGCCCATTGGGCCGCTCATGGCACCGAAGTAGAACGGAAGGAGCTGTGCAGTCGACAGCTCCTCCGTGGTTCCCGTCAGTTCATGTTGTTGAGGCGCCTGGCTCGCTTCAGTCACAACGCTCGATTGTAGCAGCGCCTCGTATCCATCGCGATCAGACCGGGCCGACGAACTCGTCGAAGACGGCTTTGGAGACCTCCGCCAGCATGCGCGTGGCCTCCATGCCGTTTTCGCCTCGTTTGCTCATCAAGGCGATGGCGTACTTCTTGTCACCGTAGTAGACGATGCCGACGTCGTTACGCACGCCATGGATCGAGCCGGTCTTGTGAGCCACCCGCGTGCCGAACGGCAGCATGCCCGGGATGCGTTCGGCGAATTTTTGGCGCCGCATGATGTCGATGACGGCGTCACGCGAGGATACGCTCAACCCCTCGCCGCGCTCGATCGCTTCGAGCAGGATGAGCATGTCGCTCGGTGTCGAGATGTCGTTCTCCGGCGTCTCCTTCAGGGCAAAGCTGTCCGGCCCCGACTCCTTCTCCTCGAGTAGACGGTTGAGCTCCTCATAGGTGAGATTTGGGTCATCCGGATCGAGGTCGTGTAGCTTGGAGAGAATCCCCCAGCATCCCATCGGAAGATACGTGTTGCGCATCTCGAGCCGTTCGAGCGTCTTCGCAACCGCATCCACGCCGATAAGCTTGTAGATCTGATCTGTCCCTGCGTTATCCGAAACGACAATCATTAGTGTCGCCACATCCTTGATCGTGAGGGACGCACCGGCATCGAGGTCCTGCAACACGCCGGAGCCGGGGACACGCATCTCGTCGGTCAGCACCATACGGCTGGACGGATCGACTTTGCCCTGGTCGACCTGGCGGTACAGCTCATAGAGGAGCACTGTCTTGAACGTGCTCGCGGTGGGAAAGACGACGTCGGCGTTGAAACGAATCTCGCGACCCGTGCTGAGATCCTTGGCCGCCACGCCAACAACACCTTCAAATCCGTCCGCTAGCGCCTGAACTCGATCCATCGTCGACTGACCGTCGCTCATCCATCAATCCCTTTCACCTTTACTCAGTGTGGTCGCCTAAATATTGGTCGCGAGCAGCATGGCACGAGCGTGTGCGCGAAGGCAACACGCTCGGCATCTATTCGTCGTTGCTAGGAGAAGGCCCGGACTACGTACCGCGAGTGCGCGGATCGAGGAAGTCGCGCAGTCCGTCGCCCAGCAGGTTGAACCCCAACACAGTGAGCGCCAGCGCGATCCCAGGGAACGTAATGAACCACCAAGCATCCTGGAAGTGGGAGCGTGCCGTGTTGATCATCGAGCCCCATTCCGGGGACGGCGGCTGCGCACCCAACCCGATGAAGGAGAGGCTCGACGTCGCCAGAATGGCGTAGCCGATGTCGAGCGTTAGCTGCACGATGACCGGTGACATGGCGTTCGGGAAGACATGCCGCAGCAGGAGACGAGGGCCTGACGCCCCAGCAGACCGGGCCGCTTCGACATACTCCCGATTCTTGACCATCAGCACCTGTCCACGCACCAACCGGGCATACCAGGGCCAATAGACCACCGAGAGTGCAATGACCGTGTTGCGCAGGCTGGGTCCGAGCGACGCGGAGATGGCGATCGCCAGGATCAAGAACGGGAAGGCGAGAAAGAGATCGGTAACCCGCATCAGCACGTCGTCATAGATGCCGCCCACAAAGCCGGAGATGCCGCCGATCAGACAACCAAGTGTCACCGCGATCGATAGGACGATCGCCGCCACGCCCAGCGAGATACGCGCGCCAGTCATGACGCGACTCAGGATGTCGCGGCCAAGGTCGTCCGTGCCGAACAGGTGTGCGGACGAGGGAGCCTGAAGCTGATTGAAGATCGCCGGCGCGTTCGGATTGTACGGCGCGAGGGCACGGCCGAAGAGACTGGTGAGCAGGAACAGCACGATCAGGAAGACCGCCAGAACGTTCAACCACTTGCCCTTGAAGAATTGGTTGAGCGAGCGACGAATGCGCTCCTTGCGGCTACTCGGGAGGAAGAGACGCCCGGAATCGAGACGCGCTCGCCCCTCGGCCGCGTCAACGGTGGTGTCGCCGGTACGTGTTGTCATACGTACGAAATCCTTGGATCAAGGAAGAGATACAGGATGTCTACCAGCATATTCATGATCACGTAGACGAACCCGATGATCAGGGTCACCGCCATGATCGCGTTGTAGTCGAAGCTCGTGACGCCAGCGATGGCGTACCGTCCGATCCCTGGCCAGGAGAAGATGATCTCGACCAGAATGTCACCCGAGAAAAGGATACCGATCTGCATACCGATCACGGTGATGACCGGGAGAAGAGCGTTTTTCAACGCGTGCTTCGTGACGGTCGTGCGCTCGCGCATACCTTTCGCACGAGCCGTGCGAATGTAATCGAGCCCCATCACTTCAAGCATGCCCGCGCGCACCATGCGCGTAATGACCGGGAGCGTACTGAACGCCAACACGAAAGCTGGCAGCGCGAGGTGTTTGACGGCGGTGAGAAACAGGGAGAAGTTTCCAGTCAGCAGTGCATCGACCGTATAGAGGTGCGTGATCGACCTCGGCGGCGTGACGCTCACCGGAAGCCTCTGCCCGTCTGGTAGCCATCCGAGCCTGGCGAAGAAGACGAACTGCAGCATCAGTGCCAGCCAGAAGACCGGTATGGCCAATCCCGCGACGGAGATAACCCTCCCAACATAGTCGATGATCGTGTTGGGCCTGATGGCTGAGATGATTCCCAACGGAATTCCTGCGACGACCGCCATCACGATCGCGGACAACGCGAGCTCGGCTGTGGCGGGCAGGTATCGACCCAGATCGCTCCGAACCGGCCGCAAGGTGGAAAGAGACGTCCCGAAGTCGAGCGTGGTGACCCCTTTGACGTACGTGAAGTACTGCTGATAGAGCGGACGATCGAGCCCGTATTCGTGGCGGATCATCTGAACGGTGCTCTTACTGGCTCGTGGCCCGGCGATGAGTCGAGCCGGATCCGCGGGCACGACGTGCGACAGTGTGAAGGTGATGATCGAGAGGCCGATCAGTACGAATATGACCGAGATCAGGCGCCGTAGCACGAGTTGAGCGAACATAGCGGCTACTCTTTTCCTCGGCAAAGACACAAGCGGGTTGTGCCGTCCCGCCTGCCTTGCATCCCAGTTGTGTTGCCGCGCCCGGACATCCGAGCGCGGCAAGATCGACGCAGACGAGCGGTCCCTACATCTTTACGCGGAACATGTCGTAGTAGTAGTAGGTGTTCAAGTAGATCGGATTCCACTCGAATCCGCGGATGTCTGCTCCGAGGATCGTGTACCAGCGCACGGCGCCCCAGAAGATCGCCGCCGGGTCCTTCTGCACGAGAATGTTCTGGCATTCCGCGAGCAAGCTGGCGTAGTCGGCATCGGAGACACCAGGAGCGACCGTGTCCAGAATCTGATCGACCCGGTCGTTCTTAAAGAAGCCAGCATTGGCTCCGGCGCTTCCGGCCGACTTCGAGTAGAAGTTGGGGTAGACCTCGTTGTAGCCATCGTTGTAGTCCGGCCACCAGCCCCAGTCACCGAAGAAGTCCGGACGTTGATCCGGCGGAGAGTCTCCATAGGCCAGATCGGTCTCGGTGGCGCGTTCGACCTGGCGGATGTCGAGGTCGTAGCCGATCTTCTGCAGGTTAGCCTGCATCAGCTGAGCGATCTGCGACGTGACGTCGCTGCCGCTCGAGATCATCCAGGAGAACTTCTCACCCGCATTGAATTTCTTGCTGATGAGCTGCTTCGCTTTATCCAGGTCGGTCTCGTAAATGAAGATGTTCTTGTCGTATCCGGCCGTCGTCGGCGTCAGTGGACCGCCCGATTTATCGAGCAAGCCCTTGTAGACGCCCTGGCGTACGTCGTCATAGGGGAATGCATAGCAGAAGCCGGTTCGCGAATCGACGTCGGCCAGGCGGTCCCCGAAGTTCATCGTGGTCCAGTTCGCGTTGGTGGTCGGATAGTCGATCACCTGCAATTTGGTGTTGCTCTTCAGGTCGGAGAATGCCTGCGGGTTGAGGCTGTTGGTCAAGCCGTCAGCCGTGCCACCTTCAAGGAGCTGCCGACGCGTCGCGGTGTCCTCGACGATGCGCATGACGATCTTGTCGAAGTGGTTGCCGTCCCAGCCTCGGTAATAGTCGGTGAACTTCTCCAGAACGATCTGTTGATTCTGATCGATGGAGGTGACCTTATATGGTCCGGTGCCGACCATGTTCTGGACGAACCAGGAGTGCGCCCATTCGTCGTCCGACGTCTTGTTCTTGTTGACCGCGTCCATGCTGACGACGAACGGACCGTATTGCGAGGCAATGGCCGCCTCAAAGATCGGGTTCGGCGTCTTGAGCTTGAACTTGACCGTCTTGGCGTCGGGCGCAGTGATGTCGGTGTCCGGATTGTCGATGAAGCGGCCCACCACGTCGTGCGGACCACGCCCCATCTTCATCAGTCGCTGGAACGAGAAAACCACGGCGTTCGCGTCGCACACGGTTCCGTCGTGGAACTTGATGTTGTCGTACAGCGTGAAGGTCCACTCCGACCCGTCGCTGTTCGGGCTCCACTCCTTGGCCAGCATGGGCTGGTAGTCGAAGGTGCTGTTGCCCTTGAGGCGAATGAGCATCTCGTAGGTGCCAAAGAAGGCGCAGCTTGCGAGGCTGTCGTAGGCCGACTGTGGATCGAAGTCGGCAATCGTCCCATCGAACAAGACGGTGAACGTGCCGCCATTGACGGGAGTTCCACCAGTGAGGCCGCCACCACCACTCGGAGAGGCGGACGCTCCACCGGAAGCGCTACTCGTCGCGGCTGACGTACTGGCGGATGTCGCCGTGGACGTGGAGCTCGTTCCACCACCGCTACCAGTCGTTGCGGTGGCTTTATTCGAGCTGCCGCACGCAGCGAGCACCCAGCCAATGGCGGAAACGGATAACCCCATCGCGAGACCACGCTTGATGATTTCGCGACGCGAGAGACGCAGCTCTGATGCTGCGGCGATAAGGTGAACGGTCCGGATATCATTGTCCGGCATCGTTGGTCCCCTCCTCCTGCCAGTTCGGCAGTGCCTAAGGTAAACCGACCCCGAGATGCACAACTCACCGCGCTATTTGGACTAGATTAAAGCGTCGCCATACATTACTGTTCGGATGTAGGGTTGTCAAGGGAACACCGCTCGGTGATGTGCTTGCCGGATTTCTGACGGCAGGACGGAAAGCGGCAATCACTGACGCTCGGCCAACACGATGGACCGATCTCCGAAGTGGAGCGGCGCACCACAAAGTGGTGAACTGTTCCGTCATGAGGAGGCAGGAACTCGCGCAAAACGAGTGATTCCGAGGATCCCAGACAACGGCATATGGGTTTTGGTGCAGGATGTATTTGCACAAGGAGGGGCTCTATGGGCGACGTCGCCGGTACTAGCATCAATGCTCCCACAATCGAAAAAGAAGCGCTCGAACACGTATGGATTCATACGACTGAGTGGGTGCGGCTGGCCGAACAGAAGGGCCTGCACGTTTTCGATCACGCGCATGGCGCAACACTGGTCGACATTCATGGAAACGAGTACCTGGACGGAATCTCCGGTCTGTGGGTGGTAAACGCCGGCCACGGTCGCAAGGAGATTGGCGAAGCGATGGCCGAACAAGCGGCCAAGCTTGCCTATGTCTCCAGCGCCTCCTACACCACCGTCCCGGCGGTGCAGCTAGCAAACCACCTGGCGTCGATCACGCCGGGCGATCTCAACCGCATTTATTTCTGCTCCGGCGGATCGGAAGCGGTCGAGAGCGCCGTCAAGATCGCCAAGCAAGTGCAGGCGATGCGTGGCTTCCCGAAACGCTACAAGGTCATCGCCCGCCGCGGCGGCTACCACGGCATGACGATGGGCGCACTGAGCCTCACCGCCGGCCGAAGCGAGCAATACTTCGGTCCCTTCATGTACGGTGTTTATCACGTTCCATCGCCGAACCACTATCGCAATGACTTCGGGCTTGAGGGCGAAGCGGGCGACATTATGTGCGCCAACTACGTCGAGCAGGAGATCGAAGCCCAGGGACCTGAAACCGTCGCGGCGGTCATCGGCGAGCCGATCTCGTCGTCCAACGGTCTCCACATCCCCTCGCCGAAATACTGGCAGCGGCTGCGCGAGATCTGCGACAAGCACGGCGTGCTCCTGATCATGGACGAGGTCATCAACGGTTTTGGCCGCACCGGCAAGATGTTCGCGACCGAGCATTTCGACATGCAGCCTGATCTGATGACGATGGCCAAGGGCCTCTCGTCCGGCTATGCACCGATCGCCGGTGTCGCCGTCAGTGACAGGATCTTCGACACGTTCAAGGAAAAGAAAGATGTGGCGCTTGGCCACCTCCTCACCTTCGGCGGGCAGGCCGTCGCCGCGGCCGCCGCACTGAAGAACCTGGAGATCATCGAGAGTGAAGGTTTAGTCCAGCAGAGTGCTGAAAAGGGCAAGTATCTGCTCGAGAAGCTCGACGGCCTGCGCAAGCACCCGACCGTTGGCGACGTGCGCGGTCTCGGCCTCTTCTGTGGTGTCGAGTTGGTTCAGAACAAGGAAACCAAGGCCAAGTGGGGCAAGGAATCCGGCTTCGTCAAGAAGGTCGACGAGCGGATCAACCAGAAGGGCATGCTCACGCGTACGTGGGATATCCTGCACGTTGCCCCGCCGCTGGTGACGACTCATGAAGAGCTCGATCGCATCGTCAACATCATCGACGAGAGCCTCAGCGAGACCGAGGCTGAGTACGAGTCGGAGCTCGCGAAGTAACGCGACCTTCGCCTGTACGAGCAGGACTAACGAACGAACGGAGCCTAATGTGGCTCCGTTCGGCGTCTCCCGACACGAGATCGCGTTGCATGCAGATGTTTCAGTCGGTAGTGGCGACTTTCACGGCGCCCAACAACGTCGGCCGACGGTCAACGCGGACGCCATGGATGTCGCTCCCTGCCGACAACGACAAAACGTGCCAATCTCCATGCATCCCGCTGTAATCGTTTCGAACCACGAGGAGAACCAGCGTGATCGCACGGGTGTGGAGAGGCTGGACAGCGCCAGAGAATGCCGACGCCTACGAGCAATTCGTGCGCGGCTCGGTATTGCCTGGACTGGAGCACATCACGGGATTTCGTGGCGGGTATATCTTCCGCAAACCGGGAGATGACGAAGTCGAGTTCCTGATCATGACGACGTTCGAATCAATCGAGTCGGTACGAGACTTTGCGGGAGATGACTACGCGGTGCCCGTCATCGAGCCGGAAGCACGTCAGCTACTCGCGCGAATCGAGCCGCTCGCAATTCACTACGATGTCAAGCTGACACCAGAGGGAGCGTAGTCTCCTCAAAGCGCTACGAGCGCGTTTCACCTGGAAGACAACCCCGCAAGACAGGGCCAGCAGAATCGAAACGAGATTACTCGCGACGATCGTCCGGCTTGGATTGAAAACGGCGGATTCCTATTGGAGGCGCTGTCGCTGGTAGCAGTCCCGACAATATACCGGGCGACCGTTGCGCGGTTCGAATGGAACCATCGTCTCCTGGCCACATTCAGCGCAGACAGCTGGATACAGCCGCCGCTCAGCACGTGGCGCACTGGCGCCCCCGAGATCACCGTTTTGGCGCGATTGCCGCCGAGACGCTCGGCAGGTTGGACAGCGTGCGGGCTCGACGAACCCGCGTTCCAGGTAGAACGCCTGCTCGCCAGCCGTGAAAACGAAGTTCTCACCGCAGTCCTTGCAAACAAGCGTCTTGTCCCCGACAGACATGAGTCGCCACTCCTTAGCTCGTGCGTTTTGAGCCGGCAAACCCAAACGGCCCCGACTCACCCGATGGTTCGACTCGTACGACGTAGCCAGGTGGTAGTCGACAGAGCGCCCACCGAGCAGCCGCTGAGAATCGATCGCAGTATGCCGGAATTCTTGTTCACCAGTATATGGGTGTGCTGCGGAATACGCAACTGTGCGCCATCCAGCTAGTGAAACCGCAACAAATCGATGGATTCAGACGCGGTCGTATCAATTCGCCGGGTAGATGGAGTTCACTTCCGAATGACGACAGTAGGTGACGGCCTTCGCTCCACGTGAGACAAGGCGGATCTCAAGCGGTAGGTGCGGAGAATCGGGCTAGACGAGGACGTCCTTGAGAGCACGGAAGTGCTGCGCGTCATGCTCGTCGAGGCGTTCGATCAGCGATTCGACGGTGACGGATCCAAGTTCCGGATGTCGGGCCGTTCGCTGCCACTCAGCAACGTCGAAACCATCCAGCCGGTTGACGAGCATCTCGCGCAAATTCTCGAACTCTTGCGCCGTCTTCCTCGGGTCTTCGGCGTGATAGTCACGCTCGATAGCGCGCACGTCGGTATCGAAGATGTCGAGCTCGGGGTCTTCCTCCTGCAACATCAGCGCAACGCGCTCGAGCGAGACCTCATCCAAGTCCTTCAGGTGCGCGATGTGCTCAACGGCTCCCCAGGAACCGCCGATCCCGGCCCGCTTCAAATCCTCTTCCGACTCTTCCTCGATCAGACGTTGAATGCGCTCCGGCAATCTTCCCATGCGCTCGAGCATCTGCTTATGATCGGCTGGCATCGGCGATTGCTCCTTTCGATTCGCGGATGGCTGGCAACGCGCGTCGACCGGTCGCGAAGGCGATCGCGGCCTCGGCGAGTACGCGGGTCGGATCAACCAACGGCACGGGGAGATCTGCTTCCGTCACGATCAGCGGGAGCTCAGTGCAGGCCGCGATGAGAACTTGAGCGCCGCGTGCGATCAGGCCAAGCGCCGCATCGACCAGGAGCTCGGTTTGGGCTCGCCCAACCTGTCCGGACTTGACGTCGGCAATCGCTCGCGAAACGTAGCGCTGACCGCCTTCATCCGGAGCGATCGATGCCAGGCCCTGTCGTTCGAACTGCTCCTGATACAGATTGGCGGCCACAGTACCCGCCGTCGCCAAAATTCCGACGGTGCTGCCGGGCCAACGAGCAGCGATGGTCATTGCCGTCTCTTCAATCATGCTCACGAACGGAACCGACACGTGTGGGACGACGTGAGGCAGAAAGGCATGCGCTGTGTTGCATGGAACGACGATGAAGTCAGCTCCGGCGCGCTCGAGTCGCCGAGATCCCTCGATGAGGAGTGGCGTTGGGTCGTCGCCGCCATGCAGAAGGGCATCACTGCGATCCGGCACGGCAGGGTTCGACTCAATGACGAGGTGGAGATGGTCTTGATCTCGTTGGGCGGGCGTGGCCTCGATGATCTTGCGATACAGGTCGACGGTCGCGAGCGGTCCCATACCGCCGAGCACGCCGACAATTATGCGCTGATCCAACGGATTCGCCCTCTCCTAGATGATCTCGATGGGCACCTGGCGAACGTCACCATCAACACGAAACGCCCGCGCGTCGGGTGGCTCGGTGGCAAACGACACGATCACCATGAGCTGCTCTGGATAATTCGAGTTATTCAGGTCAGTCTCTGACGGTATCGGCTTGCTTCGCGGATGCGAATGGAACAGCGCCCCCAGCCTCCATTCGTTCCGATCGATTTCGCTCAATGCCTCTACGACGTCCGTCAGATCCATATTGTAACGGGTTCCGCTCGCCTCCGTATTGGACCCCGGGTAGACCTTGATCGCTTCCCCGCCGTGACACGCGATCAATCCGCAGCCTTCAAGCGGGAGTTCCGCGCGCAGATGATCGATCATCTGGCGATAGAGCCTCGACGATATGCGCAAAGCTGCCAGCCCAGTCTCGTCAATCTCGGCGACATCAGCGGGTTCGAGGATCAGGTCGTCGGACATCTGTCACCGCCCTCGGTACAATCGAGCTTGAACGCCATCGACGGACGCCACGAGCGGGCCATTCTCCGCCCAATCACGGACGTTCCAGGAATGGCTGAGCAGACGAGAGGCAGGCGCATCATGTTTGTCGACTTGAGCTTTTTTGAGGTAGAAGAGGGGCACCAGCGATCCTTCGAACGAGATTTCGGGACCATCGTCAAGCGGGCGGGCGAGACGAACGGTTGCGTGACGTCTGAGCTCATTCGCATGGATGAAGATTTTCACTACGCCTGGATCGAGCGCTGGGAGACGCGTGAAGAGCATAACAATTTCAACGAAATCCTCTTCGGACAACTCCTGCCCGATCTCCCTGACATTGGCCGCTATGCGTCGCGGCTCGTCGAGCGCGATGCTGAAGGCTACGTCGTCGTCTGAGATCGTGTCGCTCCAAATCCGACTCAACTCGGCGATCCACACCAAGAGCGTCGCCACGTCAAGGATGCCCGCGCGATGCTCGGAGCCTCAGCACACGGCTGCTCACGACTCACCCGGGAAACGCGATCTCCTCGAACCGACCGACGGGTGGCAGCGGGCCATCAATCAATGGCAGCGCGTAGCGCCGAAACGCCTCGGTCACCGAGCGTCCATCGCTCCCGATGAACTCGTCTGGTAGCAGCCGTTCCCGATTCGCGACTTGCTCGAGCGGCACTTTACCGATGATCGCGCGGTACGGATCTTCGCCGACTCGGTTAATGGTGATCATCACGCCCGAGCCGCCACGCAGTAGAAGCTCTACCGCTTCAGTGCCGACCATTACCGCTTCGGATAGATCAGTTTCGGCCACACTGTCGATGAACATTCGCGAGATGGTTCCCGGCTTGTCGAATCGGGCTTTCAGACCCAGCTTGTCCTCGATGGCACGCGCAAGCGCTGGACCAGGGCCGGGCACATAGGCATGCCCGAAAGCGTCGACCCAATGCACGTCTCCCCCACCGATCGGCTGGCCGGCGGTGTTGCGCAGGGTCTCAGGCACGATCGCCACCACCATGCGGTGACGTTCCCAGGTGAGCTGCACGTCGTGGAGAAAGTGATCCAGATCGCGTGGCGGTCTTTCTGGGAAAAAAATAAGCTGAGGCGCCTGACTTTCCTGCTCCTGACCAAGCGCGCAGGACGCCGCTACCCAACCAGCGTTGCGGCCCATCACCTCGATCAGCTTGACTGGATAGAGGCCGGCCGTGGCCTCAGTATCCAGTCCGGCATCGCGCGTCGCCAGGGCCAGAAAGCGGGCGATCGAACCGTAGCCGGGGCAATGGTCGGTGCCAGGCAGGTCGTTGTCGATCGTCTTGGGGATGCTCACGACCTGAAGGTTGTATCCAGCGTCTGCCGCCAATCGACTCAATCGCAGCGCCGTGTCGGCGGAGTCATTGCCGCCAATGTAGGCGAAGGCGCCGATGCCGTGAGCGCGAAAGATGTCGAGCACACGCGACGCGTCGGCGTCATCGAGCTTGCGTCGCGAGGTGCCGAGCGCGGCCGATGGCGTTCGTTTGACCCGCTCGAGGACCGATGTGGGCTGCCGGCCAAGATCGACGAAGGTTTGTTGCAGCACTCCCTCGATGCCGTTGCGCGCGCCGATGATGGCGCCGAACCGCCCTGATCGTTGCGCGGCTTCAACCGCCCCGATCAGACTTCCATTTATCACCGCCGTCGCTCCGCCCGACTGCGCGATCAGCAAGTTACCCGCTCCGCCCAATTCCCGTCCTTACCGTCACTGCGCCCACTACCAGTCAGCGAACCCGATAGCCTCCGGCCGAAATCTCATCCCGATCACCCGTGATCACGGTAACGTTGCCGGTGTCGTCCCGCGCAGTGTCGTTGCGTGGAGTGTTGAACGAACCAGCAGCTTCTTCTGTATGCACGAAGACCGGCCCGAGTACAAACATCGACACGAGGCCAAGTCGTCCGTCCGGCCGCTTGACCTCGACTCCGTTGATGCGCACGTCGCCAACCCGCGCGTCCGTCGTTACGAATCGCTGCAGTAACGTGCTCAATCGCGGACCCAGGATGATGGCAGCCAGCAGACCGATCACGAACGGGAACCAGCTGAGCTCGCGCAATACCAACAGCGCGCCAATGAAGACGATCGCCATGACAAGCTGCGACGCGATGAGGCTAGTGCCGCAGCGCGGATGTATGGCCAGTCTTCGCTCACCGGCTTGTAGCCGGCGCAGGGCCTCCTGCGACGCGGACGCAACCAGATCCGGCGGCGCCCCACCTTGGATGGTGAACCCGCCAGATTCGGCCAGGCCCGCCAGCCGCGAAGGGCCAAGTCGTTCTTCGATGACATTGATCGTCGCGTGCTCGAGCGCATGATTCTTCCGCAAACGTGAATCGCGCAACAGCACACGAAATTGAGACGGCGCGGTGAATAGCGTGACGATCGACGCGAGCGTGAACCCAATAGTGGACACGATGACGAGGAGAAGGACGAAGAAGAAGGCCAGGAAGGCCAAGATGAACAGGAACATGCTCTCTCGCATTCAGGCCGAACGACGATGCCCGGCCACTCCGTTAAGTTTGCCACAGCCGTGAACGATAGAATGAGTCGAGTCACTCCATATTTCCCGAGAACATAGGTTGAGACAGGAGCGCAGCTTGATCGATCGCGTCACTCCGTACACTGGACACATTGATGTTGGATCTGCCCGAATCTCTTATGACGTTCGAGGCTCTGGGCCGGCGATCCTGCTCATCCACGCGGGAATTGCCGACAGCCGAATGTGGGACCCACACGTAGACGCGCTCGCGGCGGAACATCGCGTGGCGCGCCTCGACCTGCGCGGGTTTGGACAGACGACCACTGAGCTAGAGACATTCTTCGACTGGGAAGACGTCGGTGACGTGTGCGGAGCGCTGTCACTCTCAAACCTGGTCGTGATCGGCTCGTCGATGGGAGCGCGGGTCGCCGTCGAGTTCGCGTTGCAGCGGCCAGATCTGGTGCGCGGTCTCGTGCTGGCCGCTCCCGGGCTCTTCTTCCCCGACGAACCACGCTCCGAATCGCTCAGATCAGCATGGGACGAAATGGGGCAGGCGTTCGACGCCGGGGATCCAGCGCGGATGCGTGAGATCGAGCTCGCGATATGGGTCGATGGCCCTCGTCGTGGACCAGCGGAGGTGGATCCGGACGTTCGACAGCAGGTGAACGAGATGAACGCGCGCGTGTACGAGCTGGAGCCGAGTGTCGAGGGACGACAGCCGCTGACACCTCCAGCGGTCGAACGACTCGGCGAGATAGATGTTCCCGTGCTGGTCGTGGTCGGTTTGGAAGATCAGCCAGACATCGTGGGCATTGCTGATCGCCTGACGACTGAGATTAGTGGTTCACGCAAGGTGGTCTTTGACGATGCCGCCCACATGCTCAACATGGAACAGCCTGAGCGTTTCAATGAACTGGTCCTGCAATTCTTACGTGAACTGCTACAGTCCCGGTAGCGAACGAGGCGCCCCTGCATGCAGTGGGACGCCTCGATGTGCCAGCACGATTAGATAATCAAAGGCTAGACGGCTCGTTCCTCTTCGCCGTAGTCTGGCTCCGGCGACTGCATACGGCTGTCATACATGTCGATAGCCTTGAGGATGGCCCCGGCCACGTTCTGACAGAACATATCGAACTCCTGCTCGCTCATGTTGCCCGGAGCGGACGGCAATCCGCGCTTGATGTCGTTCACGAGCTGACCGGCGTCGACGTTGTGCTCTTTGCCTGGCATCGATGTCCCCTTTCCTGCGAGTCGTTACGCTCGCATGGTACGCACCTCGATTATCGCCGAGGTGCGCTTCGCACACCAATCGACTCACCAGTTAACAAGGAACGAGGCCGGAAATGATTCCGGCCTCGTGGCCCTTGTCAGCATAAAGCTGACGGCTCTTTCGTGATCGGCGGGCGAACCCGCGAGAATCGAAGAAAGATGATTAGTAGATGACTGCCTTATCGACCGTGCGACGGATGACTTCGAAGTCTCGTCGAGCCTCGGAAGCACTCGGGCCACCCTGATTGCGGCTGCGCGCAATCGTTCCGTAGTAGTTCTCGAACGCATTGTCGCGAGACGGGCTCGTGGAGAACAAGTGCATGAACTTTGAGATTGCCGACATTGTCTGATTCCTCCTGCATAGCTGGGCGATTCGCATATCGCCCCAACACTGACATTATAATATCACCATATCGCGATACTGTCAAGAGGTCGTACGAACATCGTTTTGCGGCCTTGCGACCCCGCCAGCACCTGACTATGATGCGACTCACGGCCCATCGCATCGTCAGGCAGGAGCCTCTGAAGATGGACAAGCTGATCCTTTCCGTCGCCAGCACCGGGAGCCGCACCTCCCGCGACCAGACACCCTACGTGCCGATCACACCGGAGGAAATCGCTGAACAAGCGATCGCCTGTTATGACGAAGGCGCCGCCATCGTCCACATCCACGTGCGCGACGATGAGGGAAAGGTCACGTGCGACCCGGAGAGGTACGCACGTGTGGCCGAGATCATCAAAACGCGCGGCTGCCCGATCATCGTCAACATGTCGACCGGCGGCGGCGCCGGGATCGTCTCGGACGAAGAGCGCATGAATCCGGTACGACTGAGCCCGGAGGTCGCGTCGTTCGACTGTGGCTCGGTCAACTTCGGCGAAGGAGTCTTCGTCAACTCGCCGTCGTTTCTCGACACGCTCGCCGATCGCATGAACGAGTATCGGGTCAAGCCGGAGATCGAATGCTTCGACAGCGGCATGATCGAAAACGCCAAGCAGTTGATCGCGCGCGGGCTGCTGACTCCGCCCTTCTGGTTTCAATTCGTGCTGGGGGTGCGTGGCGGTGCCCCAGCCACGCCGGATCAGCTCGTTCATATGGTCAACCAGCTGCCGCCTGATTCGCGCTGGTCGGTCTGCGCCATTGGTCGCCATCAACTGCCAATGAACGTCATGGCCATCGCCATGGGTGGGCATGCCCGCACCGGTCTGGAGGACAACATCTATTACTCGTATCGGGTGCTGGCCGACGGGAACGCGCAGCTTGTGGCGCGCGTTGCGCGCATCGCTCGTGAGGCCGATCGCGAACTGGCGACACCTGACGAAGCTCGCGAGATGCTCGGGCTGCCGAAGCGTGGGGTGGCCTGATGCGCATCATCGCGGCGGAGCTCTCACACGAGACCAACACGTTCAGCAGCGTTCCGACCGATCTGCTCGCCTTCGAGCGCGCCGGAATCCATCGTGGCGAGCACATCACACGGTATCTAGCCGAGACCGCCACACCCTTCGCAGGGTTCATCGACGGCGCGCATGAGCACGACTTCGAACTGATTCCGTTGATTGCGGTGTGGGCCACGCCATCCGGCCTGGTCACAGCCGACGCGCTCGGGACGCTTCTCGACGAGATAATTGCCGGCATCCGGAGTCAATTGCCTGTTGACGGTGTGTTGCTCGGCCTCCATGGCGCCATGGTGTCGGAGATCGACCCGGACGGTGACGGCTACATTCTTGAGCGCGTGCGGCACGCGGTCGGACCGGACGTTCCTGTCGTCGCGACTCTGGATCTGCACGCCAACATCAGTCAGCGCATGGTCGATCAGGCGGACATCCTGGTCGGATACGACACCTACCCGCACATCGATCAGCGCGAACGGGGACGTGAAGCCGCCGATCTCCTCGTCTCCATGATTCAGGACAAGATCAAGCCGACCGCGGCGCTGGCCAAACCGCCCATGATGCCCACCTCGCAGAACATGCCGACGGCGCGCGAGCCGATGAAGTCGATCATTGCCCGCGCTCATGAGTTCGAGGCACGGCCGGACGTCCTCAACGTCACCGTAGCGGGAGGTTTTCCGCCGGCGGACGTAGCTGAGGCCGGATTCAGCGTGATCGTAACCACCGACGACGATGCGGCGCTGGCGCGATCCTTGGCGGACGAACTGGCCGAATTTGCGTGGAACCGCCGGGAAGACTTCCTCGGTGGCGTAACCAGCTTCGATGACGCCATCGTCGCCCTGCAGTCGATCGAGAAGGGACCACTCGTCCTGGTCGACATCGGAGACAATCCCTGGACCGGTGGACCCGGCGACAGCTCCGAACTGCTCCGCTTCTTACTGGGGCAAAACGTGCGCAACGCCGCCCTCGCGCTTATCAAGGACCCCGAATCGGTGGCGCAATGTATCGAGGCGGGCGTCGGCAGCGAGGTCAAACTGCGCCTTGGCGGCAAAACCGACCGTCTGCATGGAGATCCGCTGCTGGTGACAGTCTCCGTCCGCATGCTCTCAGACGGCAGCTACGTCAATGCCGGTCCGATGCACGCGGGAGTGCGCGTCAACCTCGGACGCACCGTTGTGGCAGTGTGCAACGGCATCGAAGTGCTCATAACCGAACATGCCGAGACACCGATCGATCTCAATATCTTCCGCTCACACGGCATCGAGCCAACGCGTCGAAAGGTCATTGCCCTCAAAGGGAAGGGACACTTTCGCGCGTCATTCGAGCCAATCGCCGAGCGTGTGGTCCTGGTTGAGGGCCCCGGCATCACGGGATCCGACCTATCACGTCTCCATTTTGAGGAAGTCCGCCGCCCGATCTGGCCCCTCGACGATGTGGAGTGGCCGTAAGGTCGGACCATACAGGACCGTCCCAACACGACCCAACACGCGAGATCTATCTTGGCGGAGATTTTGTGGTGGAGGCAGCTGCCCTACAAACGTTGTCGAGTTTAGAGATCGAAAGGGAATTCGCACGGCAAGCGAGCCACGGCCATGACGCTTATCTGCATCCGAAATCTTAGCTCAACGTTAAAAGACGAGAGGCCTGTCTGGTGGGCCAGGCCTCTCGCGGGATAAGGGGGAGAGTAGGGGGTGGGCAGCGGCGCGACTCGCTGCCCGGGGGTTAGGTGTTGTCAGGTGATGCGGCGAGCGTCACGTTCACCGTCATGGTTTTGCCGTCGCTCGCACGGTAGACCTCCACGGTCACTTGGTCACCCACTTTGTGATGGAAGAGCACGTTTTCGAGCGGGTGATCGCTGTCAATCTCTTGATCGTCAATTTTCGTTATTACGTCATTCACCTGGATGCCTGCCTGCTGGGCCGGTGATCCCTGAGTCACGTCTGTCACGACCACTCCGTGGTCAACCGACAGATTGCTGGCCTTTGCCGCTTTGGGCGTCAACGACTCATACGTGATGCCGAGATACGGTCGAACAACCTTGCCGTTCTGAATGATCTGGGTCGTGATGTCTTTGACCGTGTTGCTCGGAATAGCAAATCCCAGACCTTCAGCCGTCACGCCAGGCTCCGCTTGACGGACCGACGCGGTATTCACTCCGACGACCTCACCCTTCAGATTCAGGAGCGGTCCCCCTGAATTGCCGGGATTGATGGACGCGTCATGCTGCAGCATATTCTCCATGTCGTGTCCGGTATCCATCTGCAGCGTGCGGTTCAAGGCGCTGATGATCCCCTCGGTCACGGTATTGGTGAAATCTCCCAGGGCGCTGCCGATGGCAATCACGCGATCGCCGGGCCGCAGGTTGTCGGAGTCGCCAAGTGGGATGGTCGCGGGCACCGGCCCGTCGAACTTGACAACCGCCAGATCGGCAAACGAATCGGTGCCGACCAGCGTCGCCTTCTGTTCTGTTCCATCCGCGAAGATCACCTGGATCTCCTGACTCCCCTCGACCACGTGGTTGTTCGTCACCACGTGTCCTTGGTCATCGATGATGAACCCAGTTCCAGTTCCGGCCGGTTGCAGGTCGCCGCCTCCAAGAAAGCCTTGCGCCTGCTGTTCATTTACGACCGTCACCACCGCGTTTTTCACGTGGTCCACGATGTCGGCAACCGAGGCCGTATCGTTGGGATCTGACGGCAGAGGCGTAACCTCTGCGGTCTTCGTCACGGTTGCCGTTGGCGTCGGCGAGACGCTCGTCGCCGTGGCCGTTGCAGGAATGGCGTTGATGTTGCTGGCCACACTAACGGGCGTCGGAGACGAACTGGGTGAGATGTAGTACGCGATAAGTCCGCCAGAGATCGCGCCAGCCACTGTTCCCAGCGCCAGCGCCGCCACGGCAACCGTGACGAGAATTCCGAGACTGAATCGGTTTTGCATCTAAATGCTCACCTTTTCAGTCGATCCGGGGTGTTCCCCCCGACCGTGTTTAATACTGTGCCTCGTCTCTGAAGTCGCCGTTAACTCAACCTGAAAGCAACCTGAATTCCGCTGCGCTTGACGACGCACCCTGACAATCGCTATTGTTCGGTCGCTGTGGAGATGTATATCCGACCCCCAATCACCAAACTCGGGCGCACATTGGTTCTCACGCTGCTCCTGCTGACAGCCGGAGCGTGCCAGCATTCCGCGTCCACGAACGGGCCACTCGGGACACCGAGCGATCCCGCGAGTTATCCGAACGGAACGCTCCTCGTCAGTGCCAGTTGGTTGCACGACCATCTGAACGACTCCTCCATACGCGTGATCGATCTGAGCTCAATTGGGGACTACCGGGGCGGGCACGTTCCCGGTGCGGTACATCTCTGGTGGCAGGATACGATTGAAGTACACAACGACGTCTATGGGATGATGGTAGGAAATTCCGGGATTGAGCAGATGGTGGAGGAAGCCGGCATCACCCCTTCGAGCAAGGTGGTCCTCTATGATGCCTCCGGCGGACGCTACGCCGCACGCTTCCTATGGGTGCTGAACGCCAACGGCTTCGCCAATGTCTCTATCCTCAACGGAGGACGCCAGGCCTGGGTTGACGGGAAGTTTGCCCTCTCAGCGTCATCGCCGAGCGTGCCGCAAGGCCACCTCGACATGTCGCTCGATTACAACGTGCTGATCGGAGCGGATGGCGTGCAGTCACATCTGAATGACGCCGGATTCGTCCTGGTCGACAATCGAAGCGCATCGGAGATGCAGCAGACGTGGTACGACAAGCTGACTCTTGGCCAGATCCCAGGGTCCAGGACCGTTCCGTGGCCAGGCATGACGATGGGCGGCAGCGTGCCCTACTTCGAGAATCCGGACACACTCTCGACGATCTTCCACCATGCCGGGGTAACGCCCGACAAGACGGTCATCGTCTACGGCCTTGACGGCGTGACGGCCGCTCAGACCTACTTCGTGCTCAAGCTCCTCGGATATCCATCGGTGCTTCTCTACGACGGATCCTGGGCGCAGTGGAGCACCAACGCTGCGCTACCGATCGAACCACTCCCATCACCGGTGGGTTCAACAATTCCAACGCCGTCTCCATCCGAATCGGCCACCCCGTGATCGATTCCGATTTCCTCGAGGACTGCAACGGTTCGATGGTGCGCTCCACGCGCTCACGGCTGAGACACACAGACCCGCGGAATGACTAGGTCCACACCTGCACCAATCGCGTCGACGGCGCGGGCAGACAAACGGTCGCGCCGTTCGCTGATCGTTATCGCGGTTGCCATCGCGTTCGGTCTGATCGTCTTTGCCATTCCGTTGAGTGGCATTTCCCCCTGGGCTCATCGGGTACTGGCGATCGTCGCGACGGCGTTGGTTCTCTGGATCGGTGAAGGGCTCGACATCGCCGTCACGTCGCTGGCGGTGATCGCACTGCTGGCCATCTTCGGGCCGGGAGAATCCTCCAAGGCAACGCGAGCCGCGCTCTACGGGTTCCAGCTTCCGGCTGGCTATTTCGTTCTCTGCACACTGGCGGTGGCGACGGCCACGGTCAAGAGCGGACTCGCCGCGCGCCTGGCGCGGCTCCTCATCGCCGGAGCGCGTGGCAGCGCCCGCTGCATGTATGTGCAACTCATCCTCTTCATGCCACCATTCGCCATGATCATCCCCTCGGCGACCACGCGCAATGCGATCCTCCTGCCCGCCTACGAACACGTTTACGAGCAATACGGCATCGAGCGCGGCGACCGCCTTTCGACCGTCTTCAGTCTGGCCATGGGCGTGCTGCAGATGGTGGGCTCGACCGCTGTCCTCACCGGCGGTGTGTTGCCCATTACCGCATCATTCCTCCTGGGCGGCATGAGCTGGGGACAATGGTTCAGCTACATGGCGATTCCGTGCTACGCCGTGATACTCGGATCGTCGATCGTTCTGTATGCCTGGCAGCGACCCACGCTACGCGCTACAACTCCGCACATTACGGAGCCGACCGATACCGGACGCACCAGTTGGTCGCGGGCCGAGATTCGTACCGGCGTCACCATCGTGATCATGACGCTCCTATGGCTCGGTGATTTCCTGACCGGATGGGATCCGCTCATTCCCGCGTTGTTAGGTGCAGTGGTCTTGATGACACCGGGAATCGGCGTCATCACCTGGAAGGATTTCGAAGGAGCTTCTCCCTGGCGACTCTTTTTCGTAACCGGCAGCGCACTCTCGATCGCCAACGCCATGGCGTCGAGCGGCGCGGCCACGTGGTTGGCGAACGGACTGCTCGGGCACGTACCCTTGGGCGATCTGCCGGTCATGCTCTTGCTACCAACGCTATTGTTCGTGGTGGTTCCGGTCAGCCTGATGCTGCCGAACCGGTCGGGTGCGCTTGGCATTCTGATCCCACTCTTGACGTCGATTTCGGTCAAGATCGGCATCAACCCGATACCGGTGGGGCTCATGGCCACGCTGACGGTGCAGACCACGACGTTTTACCCAGTCCAGAACGCGGCGACGCTGTTGGTCTATCAGACGCGTCACTTCGCGCCATTCGATTTGCTGCGAGCCGGACTGATCGTCTTCGCGGTCACGGTGGTGGTGATGTTTGGGATCGCGTTCCCGTGGTGGTCGCTCGTCGGTCTACCGCTGCGGACGTGATTGCAGGCTGAACCTCATGGAGAGTCGATGCGCTATCGAGACGGCATCCTCAAAGTAGAACATGGCATCCTGCCCGGACTGCGCGAAGTGCTCGAAGACTTGGCGCAGGATGACACCGTGCATTCGATCGTCCCCGGTCGCATCTATGTCACCCGCGGGCGACCCGGCGGCTCGCTCCGTGTAAAAGCCTCCACACCGACCACCACCGGCGTGAAATTGATCGCCCGGCGCGGCTCCTCCGTCCAGGAGGTCTTCGTGGTTTGCGACGACCCCGCTAAAGTACGCAAGGACCTCGACACGAAGCGCTGACCTCTTTCGTCTATTCCCACATCGCGCCTGCCCGTTCAGGCAGGTGCCGCACCACCGATTCTTCTCATCCACAAACGCCCCAAGTCGACTAGCATTACCTTGATGAGATTCGGGGTAGCGGGAGCTGTGAATGGCATGGAACGGTTGGCACGGGGGTAGTAACGGTCACGGCGCGCGGCGCATGGGACGAAACGGTCACTCCCCAAATGGATCCAACGGGAAACAAGACGAAGAGCGGACGACCACGCGTGAGGTGCTGAGACAGAACGTCGAGGCGGCCATGAGTGGCATTCCGCGTGTTCTGCGCCTGGTGTGGGACACGAGCCCGCGCCTGAGCATGGCGATGGGATCGCTGTCGGTCCTCCAGGCGGCCATCCCCGCCAGTCAGGTTTGGCTCTCGAAGCTCATCATCGATGCGGTCGTGGCGGCTATCAAATCGGATGGCGCTCGTGCAGACGTGCGTCGCATCGTCATCATCGCCGGTCTGCAGTTCGCAATCTCCGCGCTGAGCAGCCTCTTCAGTACACTCTCGAACATCGCCCAGCAACTGCTGCAGGAGCAGGTCTCTAACCGCATCCAGATGTCGTTGATGGAGCATGCCGACCGGCTTGATCTGGCTTTCTTCGAGCGTTCAGACTCGTACGACCTCATTCAGCAGGTGCAGCGCGAGGCGATCTCGCGGCCCGCCATGATGGTCTCGCAAACGTTCGGCCTTATCCGCACGACGCTGACGTTCGCCTCGATGGTCTCATTGATCGTGCAGCTGCAGTGGTTCCTGGCGGTCATCGCACTCGTGGCCCCGATTCCGGCCTTCATCTCAAGCACGCGCTACGGCTGGTGGGGATACCAGATGATGCGCCGACAGTCACCAGCGCGGCGCATGATGTCGTACCTGACGACGCTCATGACGACCGACACCTACCACAAAGAGGTCAAGCTCTTCGGACTTGGATCCTTCTTCACCGATCGATACCGCGCAATCTTCGACGACTATTACGCGGAGAACCGCGCACTGATTGTGCGACGCTACCTGGCTGGGTTCGCCTGGGGCGCGCTCTCGACGTTAGTGTCCAGTGCCACCTATCTCTATGTCGCGCTCCGCACCGTGGCCGGAGCCATCTCCCTCGGCGGACTGACCCTCTTCACCCAGGCGGCCTTGTCGATCCAGAACAACTTCCAGGGCGTCCTGACGGGACTCTCGTCGATCTACGAGCATCAGCTGTATCTCAAGACACTCTTCGATCTGCTCGAAGCGACGCCGCTTGTCAGCACGCCCGAGCATCCAGTGCCAATCCGACGACCATTCCAACAGGGCATCGAGTTCCGAAACGTCTCGCACACCTATGAGGGGACGGGCCAGCCGGCGCTACGCGACGTCAGCTTCACCATCGATCCGGGTGAAACCATAGCCATTGTCGGACGCAACGGCGCCGGAAAGACAACCCTCGTCAAGCTGATCGCACGGCTCTACGACCCGGCCGAGGGGCAGGTTTTGATCGACGGTCACGACGCACGAGACTACGACCCAGACGATCTGCGCAACGAGATTGGTGTCATCTTCCAGGATTACGTCACCTATCAACTCTCGGCACGTGAGAACATTGGACTGGCTCGCACCGAGCGCATCGAGGATATGCCGTTGATTACCGACGCCGCGGAGAAGAGTGGCGCCCACCCGGTGATCGCCGGTCTCCCGGCCGGATACGAGACGCTGTTGGGTCGCTGGTTCGACCAGGGGCACCAGCTCTCGGGTGGTGAGTGGCAGAAGGTGGCACTGGCGCGCGCCTTCATGCGCGATGCGCAGATTCTTATCCTGGACGAACCGACGGCGGCCCTTGATGCGCGTGCCGAGTACGACCTCTTCGTGCGCATGCGTGAGTTGACCGAAGGTAAGACCGCGGTCTTTATCTCGCACCGTTTCTCTACGGTGCGGCTGGCAGATCGCATTCTCGTGCTGGAAGACGGTCGACTGGTCGAGCAGGGATCTCACGAGGAACTCATGGCCCTCGACGGTCTCTACGCGGAGCTCTTCAGCCTGCAAGCCTCAAGCTACCGTTAGCCGATCCGGCCGCGCCGCCCATCGAATCGCGTTGCGACGAGAGAAGGGCCGGTGGTAGCATCTGTTGGCGCCCTATCCGCTCCACTTCCGGCGAATGTCCTCACACGATCGAATGTCGACCGTAGATCGCGCGTGCGTCGCGCTCACGAAGCGATGACAGGAACTCGATGGCGACTCGTCTCAAACGGCTGGATCTGCACGGCTTCAAGAGCTTCGCCACGCCCACCACGTTTGTCTTTGATACGGGAATCACCGCGGTTATCGGCCCAAACGGCTCCGGAAAGTCGAACATCTCCGACGCGCTTCGCTGGGTGCTGGGCGAGCAGAGCTACGCCAATCTCCGCGGCAAACGGACCGAGGACATCATCTTTGCCGGGAGCTCCACGCGCGCGCCGCTCGGCATGGCCGAAGTCACCGTCACACTCGACAACGAGGACGGCAGCCTCCCGCTCGATTTCAGCGAGGTGAGCGTCACTCGCCGCGCCTACCGCAGCGGCGAGAATCACTATCTGCTCAACGGCGCTCGGGTGCGGCTCAAGGACGTGCTGCAGGTTACGGCGTCACTCGGTCAATCCCATACCGTGATCGGTCAGGGACTGGTGGACGCGGTCCTCAGCCAGCGCGTCGAGGAGCGCCGCAGTCTCTTTGAGCACGCGGCCGGAATCACCGGTTTGCGCATCAAACACGCGTCCGCCGGCCGCAATCTGGAGGAGAGCCAGACGAACTGCGTGCGACTCGAGGATCTGCTGGCCGATCTCGAACCGCGCCTCCGCTCACTCGAACGAGCCGCGCGCCAGGCACGCGAGTACGACGACGTCAAACGCCAGCTGCGCGAGGCACTCGAACGCTTCTACGCCCATCACTGGCGACTGGCGCGCGAGCGGCTGACTGATTCGAACAAATCCGTGGATGGTCTCGCCAGTCAGATCGAGGCGGCTGGAGAGGCGCGCGCCGAACACCTTCGAGCGCTAGCTCATGCGACAGAAGCTGTGCGCGGGCTGTCGAATGACCTCGAATCCCTTCGCGAGCACATTCAAGGGACGCGAGACGAGCATCAGCGAGCGGCGCACGAGCTGGCCCTCGTCGAAGAGCGTCGCCGCGCGGCCCGCAACCGACGCAGCGACGCTGAAGAATCGCTCCAGGGCATCGAAGCATCCATCGCTGAGATCGCCGTTGAGATCGCCAAAATCACCACGTCGGCAAACGAACTTCGACGTCACACAACCGAGCGTGAGGAATCCCTCAGGGCGCTCGAAGATGCATCCACCGAGATCCGACGTCGTCTGACCGAGCTCGATTCACGGCTCAAGGCTGAAGAGCAGCGGCGAGCAGAGATCGAGCGTGCGTCCATACTTGCCGAATCGCGCGAGGCACTCATTCGAGGACAGATCGATCAACTACATTCCGAACAGGAACGGCAAAGAGAAGCGGGTCGTGCGCGAGATCGCACGCGGGCGAATTTGGAAGCACAGCAGGTGACAACAGCTGAAGCGCTCGCCCAAGCCAACAACCTACTCGACGCACAGACCGGTCGACTGAACGAACTTCTCAGCGAGATCTCGACTGTTTCAAATGAACGTGAGGAACTCGGCAAGCGCCGCTCGCAAACCGAGCGCAAGGTACTCGAGACAACAACGCGCTTTGAAACGCTCAAACGACTTGAAGAGAGTGGCGTTGGGCTGTACGCGGGCGTCAAACAGGTGTTGACCGCCGCCCGATCTAACAAGATCGGCGGCGTTCTTGGCACGCTTGCGAGTCTGCTGATCGTGCCAGCCGAGCTTGAAGCGGCGATTGAAGCGGCACTCGGCGGCCACCTGCAAGATCTCGTGGTTGAACGCTGGGTGAACGCGGAAGCAGCCATCGAGTTCCTCAAGCGGACCCAAAGTGGCCGCGCCACCTTTCATCCACTTGATACGGTTCCACCCCGTCGCCAAACGAGCTCACCGCGACTGACACCCGGCGTACGCGGATTGGCCAGCGAGCTCATCGGAATGGACGAACGCGTGCGCGGGGTGATCGACGGGCTGCTCGGACGCACATTGGTCGCCGAAGACCTGAGCGCGGCACGAACCGCTCTGCGATCCCTTCCACCTGGCTGGAGCGTCGTCACGATCGGCGGCGAGATCGCCAGATCGAGCGGCACCGTCACCGGCGGGTCACGCGTCAAAGAGAGTGGCGCGCTGGCTCGAGAGCGAGAGCTTCGCGAGCTTCCGAAATTACGGGTGACGCTTGAGACCGAACGAGACGCGCATTCTGAGAAAATCGGACGCCTCGACACATCGCTCGTTGCACGCAGTCAGGACAAGTCCAACGTCGAACAGCAGCTGGCGTCGCTTCGCGGCGAGATCCGCGACCACACCGCCATGCATGGACGTCAGACTCGCGAGCTCGCCGACCTGAAGACCGCCGCGGCAGCGGAGTCGGAGCGCCTGTCCGGCCTGGACACAGCGCTGGCGGCTCGCCAGGAAGAGCTCGCAGAGCTGTCTCGAACCAAGCTGGACCGTGAGCGCTCGCTCGCCAACGTCTTGGCGACGTGCGCCGCACTGCGTGATGAGATTGAGTCGACCTCCGCATCGATCGACGACGTGGCGCTGCAATTGGCGCGCTCCGAGCTTTCCGGCATCCGGGAACGCGCGCGCGGAATTGACGAGCAACGTCAGCGACTTGAAGCACGTAAGCGGCAGCTCGAGAGCGATCTAGAGGGAAGTGGGCGGCGGCTGGCGGAGTTAGACGCCACAATCCACGAATTCGATCGACACCACGAAGCCACGGTCACCCAACGCGATCGGTTGTCCGAACAGGTGAGTGGTCTGCAAGGTCGCATCACCCAGCTTCAGGAACGCTACCGAGAGGCAGCTCAACGAGAGCGCTCGGCGCGTGACGCGCTTGAGGGCTCGGACTCCGCTCTGCGCGAGCTCGAGCGTCGTCAGGATCATCTAGCGCTCGAGGCGGCACGGCGCAGAGATGAGCTCGATCTCACCATCGAACGAGCGGGCCGCGACCTGGAGATCGATCAAGTCGAAGATATTTTGAGCAGAACAACTGCTGCTGCTGCAGAGGACCTCCCGCGCGTCGAACGTGATATCAACAGGCATCGCGAGCGACTACGCCGCATCGGCGTGGCTGGAGACGATGCCATCGAACACTATGAGCGAGAGGCCGAACGCTACGGATTCCTGCGTCGTCAACTCGATGACGTGCGCGCAGCTACTGAAGCTCTGCGCGCGCTCATGACCGAGCTCGATCGCACGATGGCACTGGAGTTCGATCGCACCTTCGCCGAGGTGGCACGCGCCTTCGAATCCACCTTCACCTCTTTGTTCGGTGGAGGCAAAGCCCGCTTGATCCGCTGCGACGACGAGGGGGGCTCAACCGGCATCGATATTGAGGCACAGCCGCCAGGAAAACGCTTGCAGAATCTTGGGCTCCTTTCAGGCGGCGAACGCGCGCTGACCGCTGTAGCGCTCCTCTTCTCGATTCTGAAGGTGAACCCCAGCCCGTTTTGCCTGCTCGACGAGGTGGACGCGGCACTCGACGAATCCAACGTCGTTCGCGTGCGAGACGAACTTCAGCTGCTGGCCCGTAAAACGCAGTTCGTGGTCGTCACGCACAACCGATCCACCATCGAGGGCGCTGACACCCTCTACGGCATCACCATGGGCGACGACGGCATGTCGCGCGTTCTATCTCTCAGACTGCCGTCTGGGGTGGCCTCCGAGGCTTCCGCCGCGTTAAGCTGAACTCAATCTCATTGACTGCCTAAACTCAATCTCATTGCGGAATCCATGCGTGCGACGACGGAATCTTCACACGCTGGATTCGAACACGACCTCGTATTCGACTTGCACGGCACGAGCAAACAGGGATAATTGAGGCGCGCGACTTCCTACCGTCTCAATTTCAGAATGAACCGCCCCCCACGAAACGAGCGACTCATATGTCCGCCCAGTCGGTATCACGTCTCGGCGATGAACAGAGCCTCGTGAATCAGTCGGCGTCCGTCACGACGCTGGCCGGCATCGCGCTGATCGCCACCGCCACGGTCCTCATGCTCCAATCGATGCGCGTTTTCGTCTCATATTTGGTCTTCGTCGTGGACCAAAGCAACCGCAACACGCTCGCGGGCATCGCGGTCGGCGTCTTCCTGCTCAGCGGAGTCGCGTGGGTCGCCATACGCCTGACAGGGCTGCGGGCGATACTCGTCGGCACGACCATCCTCCTGGCTGTGACGCGCCTCGCGCTGCAGTACTGGGCCGCACCCGACGCGAGACTTTGGCTCGGTGCAGTGGTCATCGTTTGCTGGGGTTGGCTCGCCTTTACGCTACTGGTCTCGCGACGAGAATTAGTCGCGCTCGGTATCGGGCTGGGACTCGCCATCGACCTGGGGGTGCGGGTTGCGTTCCGCACCGTCGATACACCCTGGATGCCGGGATTCGCCGCGTACCTGGTGACCTGGTCACTGGTGGCAGCCATGCTGTCGGCTCTCGTTCAATTCCAGGCGCCTCAAGTGCAACGCGGATCGACGCGCAGCTCATCGTTGGCACTGTTGGCGATCGGTCCCGCCTTCGTCATCTTCAACCTGATGACCGGGAATCTCGGGCTTGCTCAATCTCATCTCGGACTCGACTTCCCCGGCGCGTCGGTCGTCCTATCGTTCGGCATGGCCATCGGCATTCTCGGAGCGGCCATTCGATACTCTGGAGAGATTGCCATTCTCTCCAATCTGCGCTGGTGGTTGGCGTGGCGCGCCATGCTGATCGTGCTTACCGTCGTTGGGTTCTGGTGGTTCTGGAGCGGACCGGGCGTCTCCTCGCTAGGGCTGATCGTCGCCACCGGATCGAGCATCATCCTCTTCGCCGAACTCATGCTCGATGGCCGTGCCGGGGAGATTGAGGGGAGCACGGTCTGGTCGGCCATCTGCTTCGCCGTCGGGCTCTTGCTCGAGGTTGGGCTTCTCTTTGGCTACTACACCTATTCAGGCAGTCCAGCGTTCATGGCCGGCGCCATCGGCGTCTTCTTGGTGGCCGTGGTCGCGGGCACGCCCCTCTCCGTTTCCCGTCCTCGCGAGCGTGGCGTTCCCATCGTCGTAGTGGCGGGCGTTATCGGTGGAGTTCTCATCCTGATCGCGGGCTGGCAAGTCTGGTCGTGGACCGACGCCGCGGCGACGTCCGCTATTGGTCCAGATCTCACGGTGATGACCTACAACATCCAGAGTGGCTTCTCCGTCGACAATCATTTCGATCTGGAACAAACGGCTCAGGTGATCGCGGCGCAACATCCGGACATCGTGGTGCTGCAGGAGGTCAGCCGCGGTTGGATGGTGACGTCCGGTGTCGATGAAGTGCTATGGCTCAGCCAACACCTGAACATGAACTACGCCTTTGGCGCCAATTCGGACGACGGCATGTGGGGGAATGTGGTGTTGAGCCGCGCGCCGATCGCTTCGGTGGAGAAGGTTCAATATGATGTGACCGAAAATCTGAAGAGGAGCGTGCTGCAGGTACAGGTGACGACTGAGAGCGGCAGCGTCTGGGTGCTCGCCACGCATCTCGACGATCCGAGCAATGCCGGCGAGGTTCGATTGCAACAGGCTGACGAGCTAATCGCGGCCTGGAATCACCAGGCCCCAACCCTGCTCATGGGCGACATGAATTCAGACCCCAGCGACGACGTCATAACCGCGTTTCAATCCGCGGGGTTCGTCGACTTTGGTCGCGCTTTCACGAGCGGCGGCGAGACGTCGCAAGACAACCGCCGCATCGACTACATCTTCGGCACGCGCGACATCCTGCTCAAAAGCATCCAGGTGCCTCAGGTGTGGACGTCCGATCATCGCCCCGTCGTCGCGCACGTCAGCGTTCAATCGATCAGCGCCAATTCGGACGACACCACAGCGCTGCCTGGTGATGGTCCTTGATTCTGATTTTCGTCGGTAGGAGCGACATCTACGGCGTTCGAGTGGACCATGAGGCGACTTTTTTGGACGCCATAGATGTCGCCCCGACGGGAAACGATGAAACGAGTCAATCCGTACATCTCACTCTAGACAATGTTCGAGCAACTTCGGTGTTGATCGGCACGCTCGCGTCAGGCCGCGGCAAGTCCAATTCGTCGGAACCGTTCACCCTACGGAAAGCAAGAGCGGGTCCGAAAATGGACCCGCTCCTGTGGTTCTCTCAGATTCGCCGCTCAACCGCGGTTGAGTCTGAACGGTAGCGCCGTTACTACACCGTGGTGGACGACACTACATTCTCACCCGGATCGTACGTGTCTGAACCATGATAACGTTCGACACCGAAATGGTGTAGCTGCCATACAACAGATTGCCGAACGAGAAGGACGCAACCCCATTCGAATTGGTCGTCGGCCGCTATCGTATGAATTGACGTGGTACCCGCTGATGTAGCAAAAACACGGACGCTCCGGCTATCGGCCCAGTGCGCGCTTCCGATAGTGACGGTCCCCGAAGCCGATTGCGAACCGTTCTTGGATCGCCGTCATGCCAGTCACCCAGATGTTCTGGTTGGCCGGCGCTGACTGCACCGTGATGGTGCTCGACGTCGCCGCATTATTGCCCGGCGAGGCGTCCGTCTCGGAGTTGCCCAGCGTCGCCGTCGCCGTGACGGTGTAACCCTGCGCGGTCGTCGACGTGGTCGTATTCCAGGTGAAGTTGACGGTCGTCGATCCGCCCGGGCCCAATGTCACGTTCTGCGCACCAGGAAGACCGACCGCGTTCGACGGCGAGCTCGACAGGGCCAGGCTGAACGTTTCACTGAAGGAACCGTCATTCTGCACCGCGACACCGACGGTCGCGGGCTGACCCTGAGTCACCTGACTCGGCACGCTCACGTTGGTCACGTGAACGTCATGCACCTGCGTGCCGGTGCTGATCGACGTCGTTCCGGTGTAGTTGTGCGCAGTGATGGCGGCCGTCACCGTCAGGTTGTGCGTCCCGTTAGCGGTCGGCGTCCAGGCAATCGTCACGTCATGGGATGCGTTGGGATTCAGGCTGAACGTCTGCGATGAACCATTGGTCGATGTATTGTCGTCGGAGAGTGACGCCGTGATCGACTCAGCCACGTTGCCCGCGTTGGTGATGTGCGCCGACACCGAGTTTGCCGTGCCCGTAAACGCGGGCTGCGTCACCACGTTGACATTGGTGACCGTGACGCTGTGCGAGACGGCGCTGACCGTGACACCCTGTGTCGCTGACTGGTCCGTGCTGCCGTTCTTGACTTCGGCATTGAGCGTGTGCGAACCCGCGCCGCTCGGGGTCCAGGTGAAGGTCACGTCCGTCCCAGAGCCGGCAGTGAGTGCTGAAGGCACGTTCTGAGTGCCGATCGTCGTCGTCGTCGTCAGGTCCGTCAGGATGACCTGCAGGCTGGACTCAGACTGGTTGCCGGTGTTGTCGATGTGTACCGTCACGGTGTTTGCAACCGTGTCGACGACTGGGGTGGACGGTGTGATCGAGCTAACGACCACCTTATCCACCGGTGTCGGCGGAGCGACTGGCCCGAACGCGGCGTTGCCCACATTCAACAGCGGCTGGCTGCCATACGGGCTGCCCCAGCTTCCCGCCTCACCATTCGCGACCAGCGCACTCGCCACGGTGGAGGGGCTGGCTCCTGGGTGGTTGAACATGTAAAGCGCAACGGCACCGGTGACGTGCGGGGTCGCCATGCTGGTGCCGCTCAATCTCGCCAGACTTCCACCCGGCCAATCCGAGAGGATGTCAGCGCCAGGGGCGTAGAGGGTCACGACCGGTCCATAGTTGCTGAAAGTAGCTCGCGTGTCGTCAGGTCCCCAGGAGGTCGGCCCTCCGTGGCCGCCGGACTGCCCATCAGAGTCGGCCAGGGCACCAACCGCGATCGTTTCGGGATACGCGGCCGGCAGCGTGTTGCTGGCGTCTGTGCCGTCGTTTCCGGCGGCGACCACGAAGGGGATGCCCGCCGTATTCACCAGGCTACATACGGCCTGATGGGACGTGTCCGCTGGCGTCGTGATCGTTCGCGTGATCCACCGACTGACGTGGATGATCATCGTCGAAGGGTTGCCGCAATTGGCGGTGTTCGAGCCACCCCAGGCGCCGCTAAAGTTGACGACCTTGATGTTGTCCTGAGTGGCGTTGGACACGATCCAGTTGATGCCGCAAATGATCGAAGAAACGTATCCGCTACCGCTGGAGTCGAAGACCTTGACCGCGTAGATGTTGGCCCCTGGTGCGACGCCGACCACGCCGAAATTGTCGTCTTTGGCTGCGATGGTGCCCGCCACATGCGTGCCGTGGCCATTGTCATCCTGATAGGAGCCATTGCTGGCTGAGCCGGTGCAGGTCGACGCGTTGATGGCGTTGAAGCCGCCCGCGACGTTGAGGTCCGGGTTCGTGATATCAACGCCGGTGTCGAGCGTCGCGACGCCGATATTGACGGCAGTGTGGCCACCGATGTTGGCGGTACCGTTGAGCAGATCGCCGATGCGCTGCACTCCGGTCGGCGTCGTCTGGTCTGTCACATGAGTAACTGAATCAGTCTCGATCGACGTGACGCTTGAGATTCCCCGCAGCCACTGCACCTGTGCGGGAGTCAGCGCCGCGGAAAAGCCCTTCAAAACGTTTTCGAAGCTGTGTGTGATGCGAAAACCGTCCGAGTTAGCCAGCGAGGCCGCGAGCCCGCCCGCGCTCGGTACGTTGGGATCGAACGTGACGATATAACGTTGTGGTGCATTGTCCTGCGCATTCTGAGCCAGGACTCCCAGCGGAATACCGAATGCAGTAAGAGCCAACAAAAGAACGACAACAATACGAACTGCGCGATTCATCGTGTCTCCCATATAGGCAGCATCATCCGTCCGGCGGGCTTCCACTTCCCGCGGCGAAGATGCTGGAGGACCTCTTCGAACGCCACCACTGTACGGACCGCGTCGATCCGATGTCAACACGTTTTGTCGAGTTGCACCTGGTACCGACGCCGAATTAGTGCTTTTCGGTTAACCGTAACGAAGGACAAGCGAATTGGGTGCGTATGTTTCCGATCCACTGCAGGATTCAGAGAGATTGCCTCGTATCAATGCTGCCCGCAGGGGCGCCGCTCATGGCGCCCGTCAACGTCGGTCGACGGTCAACGCAGGGGCCACGATGGAAGTTGACGAATTGATTCGGTAGACGCTACGCGGTCAACCTAGGTTGATTGGTGGTTGACGAATGACCTCCGTACGCACCCGCCGTTCGCGCGGGGCTAAAGCCGCAGCGCTACAAAGGCGAAGTCCACTAAAGGGACTAGGATTGATTCACGAAATCTGATAATTATCTGCTCGATATCATGGATCGCGCAACAATTCAGCCCCTTCAGTGGGCTTCGTTTAGAGTAGCCCGGGATCTTTAGTCCCGGGTGATCGTCGGGCGGGTATCCGTTCGGTTCGTCAATCACGATACATGTCACCCCTGTCAACAAAGCTCAGAGCAATCGGCCATCATTACGCAACGCGCTCTAACGGTGCAGGCCGACGGCGTCGCCATGCACGCGACAATCTCGAAGCCGTTGAGAATCCTCACTCCTACGGCACCTGAACGTGAAACGAATAGTCGGAGTCGCGTTCATGGTGGTCGCCGATTGGATTGGACCAGGTGGCATGAACGACGATGAAGTATTCGCCCGACGGCAAATTGACTGACCAGGACGGGGACGCGGGGGTGAGCGTTGCCTTCGTGGTCGCGTCGGTTTGCGGCCAGAAGCCGGTCAGCGTCTTCCCGCTGGTCGGGACGGACTTCGTGTTACCAGCGGCAGGATAGACGGTGAGATCGACCGTTTGTAGGGTCGTATCGCTCTGCGAATTTTGGTAGCGCCAGGTGAAGCTGATCTCCTCACCCTGCGCTAACTGGGTCATATCCGGCTGAATCTCGTACGCGACCGCGTGCGTATCTGCCACCAGTCCATATGAATTCTGCCAGAACCAGGCGCCAAAATTGCCGAGCTGTTCACCGGCTTTGGCGTGGAGGATGAGATCGGGCGGGAGGAGACGGTTAGTCTGTGGGACAACCGGCGTACCCAGGCCGTCATCCGGGGTCGCGGCGCCCGCGGTTGGAGACGGGGACACGGCATTGGTGGACGTGGCGACCGGCTGCGCGTTGGACGTAGGCGTCTTGTCCGAGTTGGATGAGCCGACAGAGCAAGCAGATGCACCGATCAAGAGAAAGAACAGGAGAAGAGCAACGAACTTCGACGGACGAAACAACAAGACCAAACCTTTCCGTGGCAAAACACCTTTACTGTCAGCAGAACGTACCACACACCGAGAGGACTCGGCACGCGCCCAGATTGAGTGCCGGCCACCGTCCCCGCAAAAGACTTCCGAGGGACCATATGGTCCCTCGGAATAAACATCTTAAGTCGACGCGCTCAGAACTAGTAGGCGTGCGTCGGCATATCCGTGAAGTGATGCTGACCGTCCCAGGAATAGCCCCAGAAGTGCCAGCGGAATGCCTGCACCAGGCTCTGCAGCGTGGCGCTGATATTTGCCTGTTTCGGCGTACCGTCGGCGTTGAACCAGGCTGAAATCGGCTGCGGAGGAAGCACGACGCTGGCGTGCGTCGGCATCTCCGGGTGTGCCGCGCCGTCCCAGCTGATGCCCCAGAAGTGCCAGCGGAACGCCTGCACCAGACTGGTCAGCGTGGCGTTGGTGGCGGCTTCGTCAAACGTGCCGTTCGTTACCCAATCCGACAGTGGCGCGGCCTGGGTGATCGTGCTGGCATGAGTCGGCATTTCGGGATGCGCCTGGCCGTCCCATGACTGTCCATACAGATGGTAGCGGAAGGCCTGCACCAGCGAGGTCATCGTCGCGTTGATCTGATCGGTCTTGGGCGTGCCGTCGGCGTTGAACCACTCACTGTCGCCCGTGTTGGAGGATACGACCACGTCCCACTGCGTTTTGAATACCGCACCGATGCTGTCGGTCGCGGTCATCGTCACGGTGTGCGTGCCCGCGGCTAATGACTGGTACGAAGACGCGACGACGTCCGCGGTACCTGGCGCTACGAGCGTCACCGGAATCGATGCGCCATCGAGCTGCATCGTCACCTGGGCGATGTCGCTCGTACCGGTCACCTCGGCCGACAACTTAACGCTCGTTCCGGGCGTCACGGTGCTGAATGGAGCCGGCGTTAGATTCGAAAATGTCGGAAGATCGGGCTGATCGATTCCGCTCGATCCCTGAACCAGATGAGGGCCATCACCTTCGAAGTCATACACGGCGTTCAAACCGTTGACACCAATGGTCACGTCGTCGGCAGCGCCGACAAATGTCGCCCAGCCGCTGCCGTAGCAACCGGCTCCGAGCAGCACGCCGCCGCTCATGCCATCGTTCACGATTTGTGCCGATGGGTAGGTGCTAAGATAATCTGACAGGCTGCCCCCGGCGCTGCCCAGGCCCATGCCCGCCAGGCCCTTTACAGACCACCAGGTGCCATCGAGTGCATTCCACTGCTGCCAGGTATTCAGTTGAACCGTGCCCTGCTGTGACGGCAGGAAGATGAGCTGGTCATCGGCCTGCATGTCGCCGTTGACGTCGACATTCAATTCGAAAAACACGGCATCGTCCGGGGCGGACGCCGACGACGTGAAGGTCCAGTATGACAACGCCGTCAAATCACTGAGGGCGATACCGTCATAGTTGGAGTTGTACGCCAGCGGAAGACCCAGCGGGTCAAACCCGACCTTGAACTGAACGCTTCCGCTTCCGAGCGGCGGAAACCCGGGTCCAAGTTGATTCGATACCAATCCTGGATGAATCGAGCCGGAACACTGACCGGATCCGGCATCCCAACCCGCTCCGTGCAGCGCATCCGCCAGCGTTCCCTGCAGCGGCACGACCAGCGCCAGCAATAGAACGCAGCAGCCAATAAGACTGGCTGCCAACCCTCGCCGGCGCGCTGTATGCCTCGCCACTGAGTCCGTAGTCTGCATCACCTCAGCCCCCAACTCTCTCGCGCGTGACGCATGTTCGATGCGCACGCTCTACGCTCCCCAAACTAACCTCATACGAACCATCGTCTGGTGCTGCTTCCCAAACTATAACGTACGGACATTGCAAATGGTGACGGAAAGTCATCGTCGCATTCCGCGGGTCGGAAGACAAGAGCGCCTCCTGTTGGAACAGGAGGCGCGTCTCGTTGTGTAACGTTTCGGCGGTTAGTCGCTAGCGCACTCGCGTGCGCTAGCGCATTCAAACGTGGGACTGATTACGGAACCTGGTTCGCGTTCAGGTACAGGCACGGCCCGTCACTGAAGTTGAACTGCTGGGCCAGGTTCTGCGGGATGAATCCGCAGTAGCCAGCTGTGAGCAACTGGAAGCGGTTCAACGCATTGACGAAGCCCACAACGTCCCCGATGTTGTAGATGGCCGGAGTCATGTTGAAGACAGCGGATCCATCGTTGGAAACGTTGTAGTCAACAGTATTCGACACACCCACCAACGCACCATCGCCGAGCAGCGCATGCACGATGCTCTTCGAGACCACGCCAACCACTGCCGAGTAGTTACCCGTCGGGAGCTGGCCGAGGAACGGTGCGTAGACATTGGTCGACTGGAATGGCGACAAGAGCATCGGCGACGGCAGTTCCGCGTCATTCGCGTTCACGAAGCCAGGGGCTCCGAGGCCCGACGAATCGAGGATCTGAACCATTGCCCAGACGCTTGCGTCACTCGGGTTGAACATGTCCATGCCAGAGCTCGCGCCGTTCGCGTTCGTAACCTGGTTCTGGTACAGCGGCAGAGCGAGTGCCGACATGTAGAAGTACTTGCCGTAGCCAGCGGCCTGATTGACCGGGCTGGTCAGATCGATCGCAACCGATGCCGGCGCCGCCTGCGTGGCTGCATACGACATCGCCTGGTTCTGATCAACTCCGGCGCTGTACTTCACTTCGTCGACAACCGCGGCAATCGGAGCCGTGCCCCGGATAATCGCGGTGACTGGCTGAGCCGGGTCGAAGCCCAGATCCGCCAGGTTTGGCCGGTAGACGTACTTCATTCCTCGTGCAGGAATGAGGACCGTCGTCGGCTGGGTGTTGGACTGACCCTGGTTGTTATAGAACGTGATCGTCACGTTGTTGTCGCTGCTCGACAGGTTGGCGATATCGAAGCCGGTGTTCCAGCCGTTATCGCCGCCGAACACGAGTGACGCATAGCGAAGACGCGCTTCGCCATTACCCAGGATGCCGAACGAGACTTCGTCCGTGCGCGGCTGGGCCACGTTGGTCAGGTCCATGAGCGTGCTGACCTTGACACGATCGACCAACGCCACCGTGGCGACGTCGGAATCGATCCAGACCGATCCAACTGTCCCGTCAGCATAGCCCATCGCGGTCAGGTCAAGAGAGACCGTGGCGCCCGACGCGATCGTTCCAACCGGGATACCGATCGGTGTCGAGGTGACTCCGGTACCCGCCGGATACCAGTATGCATTCACTGACGCATCCTGGCTATCGATGTTGGTGATGCGGATGATCGAGTCCCAACCAGTGTTGGTCTGCGCGATCGGCAGGATCCAACGGTACTGGTTGTTGTTGTCGAGCTCCGGGAACGAGAAGCCGAGGTCTGAGGCATCGACGAGGTCCGACAGCGGAACGGCCGTGTAGCCATCAACCGTCGTGTTCGTCGCGCCTGTTGTCCAGTGCTTCTCAACACCGGCGATACGCGGCGTGCCGCAGTCGGTGTAGTACTGGATGGTGTACGTTGACAGTGGCAAGCAGGCTCGTGACCATTCGGCGCCCAGTTGATGACGACGTTGCCGTTGCCATCGATGGAGGCCGTGTAGTCGGTGCCTTCGATGTACGGATCGACCGGTCAGTGGGTCGGTTCCGTCGTAACCGGCGTGCTGGTGAGGCCAATCGCATCGTCGTTGGTGCCCGTGTCAGAGAGTATTCGGCAAATTCGGCGCTGCCGGAGTGCGTCAACGTGTCGGTGCTGATCGCGCAGAGACCGAGATTAATGCGATCCGCGAGGCTGTGCCACGACGCGGTCACCGTAACACCCTGACCACCATCGGCGAGGCCGAGGGCAGCGGCGGTGTAGGTGATCGACGCACGCGAGTTGAGCGTCTTGGTGGTGTTCAGCTGGCTGCTGCCACTGGCATCCCACACCTGGACGTCAATCGACGTGTCTTCAATGTTCTGGATGGTGATGGCGCCGGTCATGTTAATGCCGCCGACATCGGTGCCGTTATAAACGAATGGGAAGAACAACGCGTTCTGCCCGGGGTCGCCTGGCGTCGCCATGGCGGTACCCGCAAAGACACTAGCGAAAAGGCCTGTTACCAGTCCCAGCGCTAGCACCGCGTTGAGAAATCGGTGTTTTCTCAACTTGACTGCTCCTTTCGAGACCACGTAGTCATACGTGTGTCCGAAACCTCCACGTTACACAAGACTGTTCAACGAAAAGAGCCACTCCTGACTATGCGTCAGGTGCTCTATCCCCCAACAACCTCCTTTCCACTTCCCCTTGTTCGTACGAGCAAATTTTCCCGTCGAGCAGTATAGGAAGGATTCCCTACACCTGTCAACGGATGGTGTCGCTTACGGACACTCCGATGCCGCGATTGGATGCGATCATCCGATCTCGGAATCGCGGTGGCCGTATGACGACAATGCATTTCAGTACTGAAACACATCCTCTACTCTGTACAAACGCACGAAACTCCCGGTGGTCGCGCGCTCCGACCTGACATTTTCATGACAGCGCGACGAAGCGTTCAAGATATTTCCCAGTGTGATTGGGTGAGCCATCGTCACGCACTCGCTTCTCCAGGAATCGCGCATTCCGCGTCCACGAGTGCTCAATGACCTTCTGCACGTTTAACGGCATCGGTGCGTATTGGTTGCATGAGTTGGTGTGGATGACGGAGATCCCCGCAAGAACCCGTTCGATGAACGTTCGGCCCCGACCAATGCCGGGGCCTTTGCACGCGAAAGGGACTGAATCTATGCGCGTGGTCGCAGGAAACCAGTGGCAGCGATGAGCGCGACCAGAGCGCCGACCACGACCGCGTTGATCTCGGCCGAAGAGTCGTAATGGTATCCCAGCACCCACGGAGAGACGGCCACCCAAATTCCGAGAAACACGTTTCCGAAGGAGAGCCACCAGTAATGGCGCTGCGGCATTGCCATGCGTGTGATGGCCATACCAAGGATCAATCCACCGAAAAAGTCGGCGGTAAGTCGCGCGGATGACCATGCGGTATAGGAAAGGATGTAGGGCGATGCGATCAGCCAGATCGCAAGGGCGACATTGAGCCCTTCCACATAGATCAACATTTCCGACTGTGGCTGGCTCTTCTGCACCGTTGACCTCACTCCTCTCATGCGGGGCGACCAGAACTCTGCCTGTTCATTTATCGGCCGCGAGCATTGTACACCGGATCCGCCGGGGCGGAATACCCCGGCTTCACCCACATCGCGTGCGGGATCTTCTTGACGTTCGATGCCGGAAAACCGTGTGGTTCGTTCCTCTTCTATACTCTGGTGGTTCGACGCGTCGTTCAGAATCGCATCCTCGGCGACGCGCCACGTTCGATGTGCCACGTTGCTGCGGCACTCGCTCCGGATCAGGTCGGCATGGCACGACTGAGTCGATTCTTGACTCACCGCTGGTTTCTGGTCAGCCTGCACATCATGGTCATCGTGGGGCTCTCCGGCGGAATCTTCGTCGCCACCATCGCCGACGGCTATTTCAATCGAGGTGTCGCCTCTGGCTCCGCGCTGCAGCCGATTCCCAATACCGACGTCAACCCGATGGGCGTCAACACCTTCCTCGACCAGGAAGTTGACCCGGCCAAGGTGACACGCGAGCTCGAGATGATCAAGGCCGGCGGCTACGGCTACATTCGCCAGATATTTCCCTGGTACGACATCGAGCCGCAGCCAGGCACCTATTGGGACTCGAAGAACGACGTCAGTTCCTGGGCCAAATACGACCATATCGTGGATGAAGCCAACGCGCAGGGCATCCAGATCATCGCCCGACTGGATAAGCCGCCGCGCTGGGCCCGCGCCAATGCGCCGAATCTGGATCAGTTCCCCGACGGGCCACCGGACAATTACGCCGACTACGCCAGCTTCGTCGCGACATTCGTCAATCGCTATCGCGGCCGCATTCATTTCATCCAGATCTGGAACGAGCCGAATCTGCAAGGAGAATGGGGCGGACAACCGATTGACCCGGCCAAATTCACCGACCTGCTCAAGGTGGCGTACACCGCCGCCAAGTCGGCCGACCCGAGCATCACCGTCCTGATGCCGGGACTCGCGCCGACCGACCAAACCGGTCCCACCAACCTGAGCGACCTCCTCTTCCTGCAGGGCATGTACGACGCAGGCGCTCAGAAGTTCTTCGACATCGGAACCGTGATGGTCTACGGCTACGGATACAGCCCCTCCGATCGGCGCGTGGATTTCGCCCGCGACAACTTTTCGCGGCCAATCCAGACGCACGAGATCATGGTAAAGAACGGGGATGCGAACAAGCCAGTCTGGGCGGCGGAATACGGATGGGTCTCGCTGCCGTCGAACTGGAGCGGAGATCCGTCACCCTGGGGCAAGCCGGTCAACCAGCAACAGCAGGCGGACTACCTCTATCAGGGGTATCTGCGCGCTCAACAGGAATGGCCCTGGATGGGCGTGATGTGCGTCTGGTATTTTCGCTCTCCGGATCCACCAACCGCTCCAGATCAAGCCAACAATCCCACGCGTGGCTTCGCCATCGTCAACAACGACTTCACGCCGACGCCCGCGTATACGCTCCTGCAGCAGCGCAGTGGCCAGCTGGATCTGGCGTACACCGGCGCGTACGACGGGTCGAGCTCGCTCGTCCACCACGACGCCGGGTGGTCGGTTCAGGCATCCGGCGCTCAAACCGCGTTGTCATCAACCCGATCGGGCGGGACCGCCACCATCGACTTCTCCGGCACGCGACTCGAACTCTTTCTGTCCAACAACATCAAGGACGTCAGCGTGCAGGTCGACGGACATGTGGTGTCGCCGAAGGATGACGGGATCAGCACGTTCGGAACGACACCGGCCACGCGCGTCACCGTCGCGAGCGGACTCTCTGATGGGCCTCACACCGTCGAGATCACCGCGGTCGGCAGCACCGTGACGCTCGACGGCTTCATGGTGGAACGCCGCACGCTCAGCTCCTGGATCTACCCCTGGATCTACGCCGGTCTTGCACTGGTAATTGCCTTGAACCTCGCATCACTTGCCTGGTCGTTGGTGAGTTTGCGGCCCTCTCGGCGTGAACGACAGGCACCGATTCAGGCGGAAACGACCGCTCACGTGCCCGCTGTCAGCATGACGTCAGAACAGCCAAAGCCCTGAACCAATCCGAATTGGGAAGAGATCTGGACGCGCACGCGTTGTTTCACCGTGCGCGAGCCGGTCATCTGGTATATCCTGTGGTTTCGTCATTTGCCATGCGTTCATATCAATCTGGAGTTACTGAATAAGGGGTAGGGTCATTGTCACAGAGCGCGACCGCCGTGCAAACGACAGCCGAGCTAGATGAAGTCGCCGCCGGAGATGACACGTTCGACGCGGGTCGAACATTCATGGTGGCGGGAGCGCACCTCGCACACGATCTCTATTCGTCCTTCCTTGGCATCCTGATCCCGGCAGTCCAGGACAAGCTCGGACTCTCGCTGGCGGTCGTCAGTCTGATGATTCCGGCCACGCAAGTTCCTGGTGTAGCGCAGCCCTTCGTTGGCTATCTCGCCGATCGGACCACGCGCAAGTGGTTCGTGGTTGCGGCCCCGACGGTCACCGCGATCACGCTCTCGAGCGTGGCGCTGGCGCCGAACGTGGCCGTAGTGCTGCTTCTATTGATGGCTGCCGGGTTGTCGTCCGCCTGTTTCCACGCACCAGCTGTGGCGCTGATGGGGGAACTGGGTGGGAAGAAGACCGGCCGCGCCATGTCGATCTTCATGGCCTTCGGTGAATCAGCCCGAACGATCGGACCACTGCTCCTCACCGCGGCCATTGCCCTCTTCACGCTCGAAGGCTCGGCCGTTGTCATGGTCTTCGGCATCGTGGCGTCGATCGTCCTCTACTTCACGCTTGACACGCGCGAGAGTGATGCGCAGCGCAAGACGGCCAAAAAAGTCGAATTCCGACCGCTGCTGCGAGCCCGCCGTAAGCCACTCATCGCGTTGCTGGCGGTTTCGGTCATCAACGGGCTGGCGACGTCTCCCTTCCAATATTTCCTAGTCAAGTATCTTGAATCCAATGGTCGCAGCCACTGGTACGCGGGCATCGCCCTTTCACTCATTTCCGGAGCGGGAATCGCCGGCGGCTTGCTGGCTGGAAACCTCTCGGATTCGGTCGGACGCAAAACAGTGCTGGCGATCACGTCACTGGCGGCAACGCCCCTCTTCTATCTCTATCTCTTTCTTGAAAACGGTTCCTGGATCGTGCTGGCGGTGTTGATGGCGGCCGGATTCGTTGCCATCGGCATTCGACCGGTGGTGCTGGCAGTGGCGCAAGATCTCATGCCCGAGGCGCGTGGGGCTACCGCCGGACTGATGCTGGCCATCGGATTCATCGCCCAGAGCATTGTTGCGCCTCTGTTCGGAGCGCTCGGCGACAGCATTGGCCTGAATCACGCCTTCTGGATCATCTCAGCCATGTCGCTCATGGCGCTTCCATTCATCCCTTTTCTCCCATCGCACGACAACGAGAAGCTCGTCCGAGCCTAAGGAGTAGCCGTGATCATCGATCTGCACAGCCACTTCTTCCCGCTGGAGTCCGCGCTCACATCAGCGACTCCGGTAGCTGATTCGCCCGAACGGGTAGAGGATGGCTCCGTTCTCGAAGTCGCCGGACATCGGCTGCACCTCTCGCATGAACTGATTGACATCGACGCTCAGTTGGAAGCGTTGGATCGCCAGGGACTCGACCTTCGCGCGCTGATGCCGCCACCCTACACCATCTTGTATGAGCTCTCGGGCGAAGATGGGTTGGCCTGGTCCGTGGCGCTGAACGACGGCATCAGCGCGGCCGCCAAACGCGAACCAAACCGCTTTGTGGGCTTTGCCACGGTCCCACTTCAGTCGCCAAGCGCCGCCGTGATGGAGCTCGAGCGGGCAAACCAGATACTCGGGCTTCGTGGTGTCGAGATCCTCACCAACGTCGACGGGATGGGCCTGGACGACCCGTCGCTGGAACCATTTTGGGAAGCTGCCGAGCGGCTCAACGTGACCATCCTGGTGCATCCGAACAACGTAGCCGGCGGCGAGCGCATGGGCGAGTTCTACCTGCGCAACCTGATCGGCAACCCAACCGAGACCGCGCAGGCCGGCGCGCGCATCCTCTTCGCGGGCGTGCTCGAACGCTATCCGGGACTCAAGATCATTCTGTCGCATGGGGGCGGTGCGCTGCCTCACCTCATCGGTCGGTTGAGCCACGGGTACCAGGTTCGACCCGAATGTCGCGAGCGAGCCGATCATCCGATCGAACAACTGCGGCGATTCTTCTTCGACACGATCGTCTTCGATTCGACCATTCTGCGACACTTGATCGAGCTCGTCGGCATCGAGCAGATCGTCCTTGGGACAGACTTTCCGTTCGACATGGGTGAGATCGATCCGGTTGGGTTCGTGCGCCGCTCGGGACTGAATCTGGCGGACGCGGAGACGATTCTGCGGTCGGGCGAGCGTCTGCTGGCGTAGCTCAATCGTCCCACCGTGAGTGATCGCCACCATCTGAGACTTGAACAACCCCAACGAAACCGCGAAGATCAGGGAGCGCCAAGCCGCCCTGGAGCGAGTCAATCAATCATGACCGCTCCCTATCGCTTCGCGCGGAAATCGATGGAATCAGGTGAGGGCATCGAATGAGTGAGACAACCTCTGGCAAGAAACCCTACGTCGGGCAATCGGTGCGCCGAGTAGGCGATCGCCGTCTCGTTACCGGCCATGGCAGGTTCGTCGACGACGTGCACATCACCGGCGCGCTCGATGCGGTCATGGTCCGCAGCCCGTATGCGCATGCTCGGATCGTGGGCATCGACGTCAGTGCAGCCCAGCAGGCACCGGGCGTCGTGGCGGTGCTCACCGGTGAAGAGATCGCTGCGTTCACGCGCCCCCAAGGCTCGCCCGAGCAGGCCGCGGATCGGCAACTTGAGCGCTATCCGCTCGCCATCGGCAAGGCCATGCACGTGGGTGACGCAGTCGCGGTAGTGCTGGGGAGCGATTTTTACAGTGCCACTGATGCTGCGGAGCTCGTGAACGTTGAGTACGAGCCGCTTGATCCGGTCGTCGACGCCGAAGCTGCACTGGCCGAGGGGGCTCCGCTTCTGTATCCGGACTGGGGCGACAATCTCGCCTTTCGCTGGCAGGTGGAAGGGGGCGACGTCGATCGCGCATTCGGCGAGGCGAGCCGCACCGTTTCGATCCGCCTGCGCAACCAGCGCATTCACGCGATGTTCATCGAGCCACGCGCCATCACCATCGATTACGACCCCTCCACCGAGGAGATGACGGCCTGGGCCACGACGCAGACTCCACATCGGCTGCGTGGTGGAATCGCCGCCACGCTGGGGATCCCGGAGCACCACGTGCGTGTCATCGCGCCCGACGTGGGCGGCGCCTTCGGTGCCAAGGGGCCGGTCTATCCGGAGTATTTGGTGGCAGCGGCGCTGGCATACAAGTTCAAAAAGCCGGTGAAGTGGACCGAGACGCGCCGTGAAACCATCGTCGGCACCAACCACGGGCGGGACCAGGTACAGAAGCTTTCGGCAGCAATCGACGACGACGGCACAATCTTGGGTCTCAAAGTAGAGCTTATTTCGAACGTCGGTGCGTACGGCGCCGCCACCGTGGCCACGCGCTCCGGTGTGATGGCCTCGGGTGCCTACCGCATCGAAAACCTACGCAGCACCGTCCTGGGCGTCATGACCAATACGACACCGACCGGTGCCTATCGCGGCGCGGGCCGTCCCGAAGCCGCCTATATGGTCGAGCGATTGATGGACGCCATCGCCCATGAACTGAAGCTCGATCCGGCTGAGGTGCGACGGCGTAACTTCATCCCCCCGGACGCCTTTCCGTACATGTCCGCCACCGGCATCGAGTATGACAGCGGCAACTACCAGCTAGCTCTCGACGAAGCGCTGAAGCGCATCGATTACGGCACCGTACGCGCCGAACAGGAGGAAGCCCGGGCGGAAGGACGTCTGGTCGGCCTCGGCGTGGCCGTTTACTGCGAGTTGGCCGGGCCGGGCTGGGACAGTGGTTCCGCGCTCGTGCAACCTTCCGGAACCGTGATGGTGACGACCGGCATCTCGCCGCATGGTCAGGGTGAGGAGACAACGTTCGCCCAGATTGTGGCGGATGAGCTCGGCATCCCCATGGAGGACGTCGTCGTCAAAGCCAGCGACACCGCCATCACGCCGCAAGGCATTGGCACATTTGGAAGTCGCGGCACTTCCATCGGTGGCTCGGCGGTGCTGTTGGCAGTGCGACAGGTGAAACAGAAGGCGGCCAAGATCGCCGCGGCCCGGCTTGAGGTGAGTGAAGAAGACATCGTTTTCGAAGACGGTCGACTCCACGTGCGCGGTACACCGGATCGTGGCCTGGCCTTCAAGCAGGTGGCTCAGATGGCCTACGGGATGGGCGGGTTGCCCGGCGGGATGGAGCCCGGCCTGGATGCCACGAGCTATTTTTCGCCAAGCGGCCGTACGTTCCCGTTTGGCGCGCACATCGCGTTAGTCGAAATCGACCGAGAGAGCGGCGAACTTCGTGTACTGCGATACCTGGCAGTGGACGACTGCGGGCCGCTCATCAATCCGCAATTGGTGGAGGGCCAGGTGATCGGTGGTCTGGCACAGGGTTTCGGGCAGGCGCTGGGCGAAGCCATCGTCTACGACGACAACGGCCAGCTTCTGACCGGCTCGATGATGGACTATTTCGTACCCAAGGCCGACATGATGCCGCAGATTGAGACGGCGCATACCGTCACATCCAGTCCGGTAAATCCCTTGGGTGTCAAGGGAGTTGGCGAGGCCGGGACGACCGGATCGCCACCGGCGCTGGTCAACGCGGTGCTGGATGCACTTTCACCTCTCGGCATCGATCACGTCGACATGCCCATGACATCGCAGCGACTCTGGCGGCTGATTCAGGCTGCCGAGGCCCGGTGATGGGAGCGCTGAGCGGCAAAGTCGCACTGATCACCGGCGCGGGCCGCGGTTTCGGTCGGGCCATCGCGGAGGTCTTCATCGAGGCAGGTGCCGACGTCGCCTTAAACTACCGCGCGAGCCAATCCGGCTGCGCGGAGCTCGCGAAGAATGCGGACCAGGTTGGGCAGAGATCGATGTTGGCGCAAGCAGACGTCACCGACTCAGCGGCCGTGGCCCAGATGGTTTCCAACGTGGTCTCAGAGCTCGGTCGCATCGACATTCTGGTCAACAACGCAGGCATCATGCGCGTGCAGCCGTTTGCCGAATCGACGGAATCGTCCTGGAAGGACGAGATTGACGTCAACGTTTGTGGTCCGCTGCGTGTCACGCGCGCAGTCGTGCCCTACATGATCGAGCAGCGCTACGGAAAGATCATCAATCTCTCGTCTCAGCTTGCGCTGATCGGCTGGGATCGCGCCTCGGTCTATGCCGGCACCAAGGGATTCATCCTGACCTGGACCAAGTCGCTGGCGCGCGAACTTGGTCAATACAACATCAACGTCAACGCCATTGGGCCAGGATCGATCGTGACCGATATGAACCGTGGTATCTATCCATCCCCCGAAGCGGCCGAACGCCGGGCGCAGGAACTCCCGTTGCGGCGCCTGGGTTCGCCACGCGACGTGGGTGAGTGCGCGCTCTTCCTCGCCTCTGACGCCTCCAGCTACTTGACCGGGCAAATGCTCGGGCCAAACGGCGGCAACGTCATGTAGGTCGTCGCGTCTCAACGGTTGCCGATGGCCAATCGTCTTTCGCTGGGAGGAACGGGTGCAACGACTGGGAAGGCTGCCGGACTGGTACCGCGGCAATCGCGTGCTGGCGTGGGTCTGCATTCTGATCGCGGTGAACCAGCTAGGGTTCGGCAATATCGTTCCGGTCGTGCCCCTCTTCGCCAAATCGCTCGGCGTGTCTCAATTTCTCATCGGTCTCACCGTCGCCGTCTATGGCTTGGCTCGCTTCGCCGCGAACATGCCCGCCGGGCGCCTATCGGATCTGTTAGGACGGCATTGGGCCATCGCCATTGGCGGCATCGTGACCGCCGGAGGCAACCTCATCTGTGGTCTCTCCAGCTCTTACGGAATCTTCCTGACGGGTCGTTTTGTTGGTGGGCTCGGCGCCGCCATGGTCTTGACCGGCACGCAAATCATCCTGACCGACATCTCGACGCCCGAGAATCGCGGACGAGTCATTGCGCTCTACATGACCGTCTTCATGTTTGCGGTGGGTATCGCGCCACTTCCCGGCGGCTGGATGGCCCAACACTTCGGCCTGGACGTGCCCTTCTTCGTATATGCGGTCCTGGGCGTCGGCGTCACCGCGCTGGCGCTGACGCGCATTCCAGAAACGCGGACTGCCGGGCCAATTGATGCTCGAACATCAAGTGACACTCGCCCGCAATTCGGCGGGCAGATCAAGGAGCTCATGCGCCAACCCGCGTTCCTGCTGGTCAGCATCGCCTCGTTTGCCAGCTTCTTTGCGCGCACCGGAGGAGTGTTCACCATTGTTCCGGAGCGGGCAGACGGGGCCATGGGGTTATCTGCCAGTCAGATCGGGCTGGGACTCTCGGCCATCAGCGTGGTGAGTCTCGCGGTGGCCTTCCCAGCAGGGGTGGTGATCGACCGATTTGGGCGCAAGGCGGTGATTGTCCCAGCGCTTCTGTCTGGCGCGGTCGCGATGGTCTTGTTCGCCGCCTCCGGCAGTTTCGTGCCATTTGTGCTGAGCTGTTTTGTGTGGGGGCTTTCGGTGGGACTCGCAGGCGCGGCGCCCACCGCCTACGCGGCAGATGTCGCGCCACCCGGTATGAACGCCGCTGCCATGGGAACGTTCAGAACGCTGTCGGACTCGGGTTACGTCTTCGGGCCGTTCCTGCTCGGCGCGATCGCCGGATTTTCGGGAACGGGTTCCGCGCTCATCTTCACCGCGGGGATGCTGTTGGTTGTGGCGACTGGATTCGCCCTGATCGCTCCGGAACCGCACCGATCAGTTCGACGAATGGGCGCTGCCGAGGAACCGATCTCAGACTAGTTCGCAGCTCCGCAGCAGGTCGAGACTGAAACGTTCTCCATCATCGATCTGCTTTTCCAGATCTGATCGGATAATGCAGACCTTTCCGGCACCCATAACGAACCCAGTTCCGTGCTCCGGCTCCAAGACACAGGCGGTATGTTCGTCAATTGCCAGGATGGCGGTCTCGCGCGGGAGCAGGCGACGGAGGAAGCGGAAGCGCTCGACCCCCATAAAACAGTGGCTGGTGTCGAGCTCGGAGCCGCCTTCGTTATTGTTCCAGTGGGGCAGAACCGCGAGGTCCAATCCCAACGGCTTGAAGATGTCGAGTCCCGGTTGCCAGTGAAGTTCGTCGCCAACTTTGTAGATCTCATAGACCGGAAGCGCGAATCGTCCCATCGAGATGGCGGCCGCGCTGGCAAAGGCCAGCGTCGCGCCCTCGGCGTGCCGACGGCAGATAGCCTCAAGCGTGCGCGTTCCGAGAAGGTGTCGCACCGTGTAGGTCGGGCTGCCGGGTCCGGCGAAGATGTAGTCCGCGTCGTTCAATGGAGCCACGATCTGTGGCGAATCCGGATCGAAAATTCCACCTCGCTGTCTGGCCGGGATCGTCGAGATGAGCGGCTGGAACTCCTTGAGGCTGGTTTCGAAGAAGGTGCGAAGCTTGCCCGAGACGACCGTCACATTGGGTTGAAATCCGGCCGGGGTCTCGAGGATCGCGATCTTCACCGGAGCGGGGAGCCTGCTCAGAAGTTCGCTGTGGACTTGACGTCCGCGTCGCGAGGTTTCGCCGGAACCGAACAAGGCAACTGGTCCAGGTGACATGTGGAACGTTCTCCCCGCGCACGCGCGATCGTAGACGTCTCATAAGGTCGCGCCCCTACCATAAGTTAGGGAAACCCGTTCGTCAAGCACTCAATATCCACGCGTGGCGCAGTTCTTGGGAGCTGCATCTCTAGAACGACGGCCTGGCTGGCTGAACCGAGCAGTCGCGTGTTGGCTTTGTGCTCGAGGATTGTGGAATTGGCCCGTCAAGATGCACGTCGCTAAGCGGCATCCGGAGAGAGACGCACCTCAACCTGTCCCTGGCGTACCCGCGCTTCGAGCAACGGCTGCGGGAATGTGGCTGGGCCGTCGACCACGCGTCCGCTGTCCATTGAGAACTTCGAGCCATGCCAGGGACAGACGACGCAGTTTCCGTCCAGCTTGCCTTCGTTGAGCGGTCCACCCATATGGGAGCAGCTATCCGCCAGTGCGTAGATGCGCTGACCGCGTCGCAATAACACGATCTGGACGTCGTCGACGGTCGCCTTCGTAAGTTTTCCGTCAGTCAGCGCTGACTCGGCCATCACGGCCTTGAACTCTTTCGGCAGAGTCTCGGCGCTCACGTGACTGACCCCAACGTGCTCGCCATAAACGAGCTCTCCGCCAACGTAGGCTGCCGCGGCCGTAATGGTGATACCGGCTGTCGCGAGGACGCGTGCCGCGTTGCGTGATCCTTTGACGCGCATCAGCAGCGAAAGACCCATCACGCCGATGCCAGCTACGTTGGCCAGACCGTGAATCACGCCAAGTCGGCTCGACTTGCCATGCACGAAACGCCAGTCGTTGACTCCGGTCGCGACCGCCATGACGGCTCCAGCCATCCCAACGGCAGCGGTGACGTCGGCCGCGCGGTCATAACCTGCATCGTTCGAACCGGCACCAACGAGATCGAGCATTTCACTGACCACCCAGGCGCCCGCTGGGACGACGACGATGAGCGGATGGAGCGGGTGTCCGAGCCACGTTCCATACAACGCGTTGCGCAGTTTGCGCTTGCCTTCACCACCTCCATCAAAAACCTTCATCGCGACGTCTTTGATCGATTTGGCCGTCTGATCGACGATCGCCTCGCGCTGCACCGCATTTATTGACTGTTTGAGTTCCATTGAAACCTCCAAGACGAGACGTAGACGCGCCTATGACGCCGTCTTGGTCGCATGTACGCAAGCTTCAAGCCTCGACAGTACCGGCTGAAGCACCCGTTCGACGAACTCCGCAACACTGGAATGCGGGTTGCAGATGAGAGGATCGAGGGGCTTTCGGTCCTGCCTCGAATTCCGTTTTGATGATTTGAAGGAGAGCACGTTGACGAGCGAACATCAGCCAAACGACACGTCCATGCCCCCGATGGTGCCGAGCATGGAAGCGACCAAGGAACAGCTCCAGTTAGCCAAACAACAAGGCGACGCCTACCGCAAAGCATTGGAGAATATGCACAAGGAGACCGGACAACTCGCCGTGAAGCGGGCCGGTGACTTTGAGATCGGGGCCACCGTCGAGGAGGCGGAGGGGATGTACCGCTTGGACGACGGAGAGTATACGTGGATCTCGCCAAAAGGCGAGAACGCGCATCTCGAAATTGTGGTGAGAGATGCCGCCGACGGCCGATTCATACCCGGATTAGACGTGAGCGCGACGATCTACTCCTCAGACGGCAACGAGGTTGGGACGCATAAGATTCCGTTCCTCTGGCACCCGATGCTCTATCACTACGGACGCAACCTCAAGGTACCCTGCGAGGGAGATTATCGCGTCCACGTGCGGGTTGAGCCGCCAACCTTCATGCGACACGATTACAAGAACGGCAAACGCTACGCCCAGCGCGAAGAGGTCGATGTGACGCTTCACATCAAGCCTGGACAGAAGTTCGTCAAGGGCAAAGAGGAACAGGTGCGCTAGGGGATCGGTAAGACGCCCTCACCCGGCTCGCAAGCTCGCCTCCTTCTCCCAGTATTGGGAAGTGGTTCTCCCCGTCGAGTCGAGGGAGAGTCAGTTCTGGGATGGACCGGGCCAGCGGATGAGGGCGACCTCCCACTATCTCACCCGAAAGACGGCGCCGTGAGCGTCCTCGTGGTCGTAGATCACACCGGCACCAACCGCCAGCTTGTCTTTGTCGTCCGCGGGTAGCCGCGCCAGCAGCCGTTCTCCGTCCGACGTTTCGACCACCGCCAAACCATACGGGGCTTCTCCGGCAAACTCGGGCGTCGGGACATAGATCACGCTGTAGCTGACGATCGTGCCGACCGCATCGGCGAAGGTGCGTGCCTCAGCCATCACTCCGCCTTCCCCAGGATCGTGACGACACAGGTGGCGCCCGATCCTCCCACATTGTGCGTCAGCGCCAGTTCGGCACCTTCGAGCTGTCGCTCGCCCGCCTCGCCACGCAGCTGGAAGGACGACTCGACGATCTGACTGACGCCGGTGGCGCCTACCGGATGTCCCTTGGCCTTCAAGCCACCACTCGGATTCACCGGAATCTTGCCGTCACGACCGGTCGCTCCAGCCACCGCTGCGTCGCCGCCTTCGCCTTTGCCGAAGAAGCCGAGGTCTTCTGTGGCGATGATTTCCGCGATGGTAAAGCAGTCATGTACTTCAGCGAAGCTCACGTCGCTGGCATCTACCCCAGCCATCTTGAAGGCGCGCTGGGCTGCCTTGCTGGCTGCCGGAAGTGTCGTCAGATCATCCCGCTTATAGAGCGCCAACGAGTCGGACGCCTGGCCAAACCCCAGCACGCGGATGCCGGGCTTGGCGAATTTGTCGGCCACATCCCTGGCCACCAGCACTACGGCGGCGGCGCCGTCGGAAATCGGCGAGCAGTCGTAGAGCGTGAGTGGGTCGGCGATCATGGCCGATTTGGCGATGTCCTCGTGCGTAATCTCACGGTGGAACTGGGCGTACGGGTTGCCCATAGCGTTATGGTGGTTCTTGATGGCCACGGCGTCCAGAATCGAGCGGTCCTTGCCATACTTCTCGAAATAGGCGCGAGCCATCAGTGCGTAGGCTCCCGGGAACGTAAGCCCCTGTTTGCTCTCGGTCTCCCAATCGGCCGCTTCGGCCAGGATAGAGGTCGCCTCGCCGATGGGGGTCGACGTCATCTTCTCAGCGCCGACGATCAAAACCACGTCATAGACGCCGGAAGCGATGGCCATCATGCCGCTGGCGAACGCCGTCGAGCCGGAGGCGCAGGCGTTTTCGAGGCGAGTGCTGGGGACGTTGTTTAGACCCAGCTCCGACGCGACGAGCGGCGCGACGTGCTCCTGATGAATGAACGTTCCGGGCGAAAAGGTACCGAGAAAGAGGGCTTCGATCTGGTCGGTCGAGGCTCCAGCGTCGTCGAGCGCAGCCTGAGCAGCCTGCACGGCGAGCTGACGATAGCTCCCTTCGGACTTGCCGAATTTGGTCTCGGCGATACCCACGATTTCGATTTCGCGCACGTGTCCTCCCTGTTGTTTCGAGCCGTGAATGTGGACGTGTCATGGAATTCGATTGGCGCGGCTCTCAACATCGAGTATCGCATATGGGGAGTTAGGGGCGACTATTCGCCTCTCTCGCGTGAATCATCTGTTACCCATTCCTCGACTCGATGATCTCCCTGAGGCTCTGGATGTGACCGCGATGCTCAGCTTCGTGTTGCATGAGATGGTGCAGCACCCATTCGGGCGTCACGTCGTACTGCGGCAAGTTTCGCGGACGACGAAAGTCATCGAGAGTCATCGCTCCGTACGATTCCAGCACCAGAGCGCGAATCTGGTCGAGCACCTGAAGATGGCGCTCCAACTCGCGCTGCTGGGGCGCGGCCAGCACGCCTGAATCGTCGCGGACGCCTTCGGGGAACAGCATTAGAACTTCGTCCGGAATTTCTCGTTCGAGAACCTCGGCGTACAACCAGTCCGTCTCGATCACCGCGACGTGGTACAGGAGCGAGCCAATGCTGTTCTTGTACGGCTCCGGTGCGAGGTCAATCTGGTTCGGATCAAGCCCTTGGAGAGACTGTTTCATCCGCTCGCGGGTATCTTGCAGCATCCAGAGCATCCGCCCGATCTCCGGGTCAACGCTGCGAAATGGGGCAATGGCCAACTCCTGTCGAGGTTCGGACATGCACTGCTCCTTCGGTTGCGTCAATACACACAACGCGACTCTACCGCATCTCTCGAGTCGCCGGGCTCCCCAGTACACTCCTGACACTCTCCCCAATCCCGTGCGACAATCGGCGGCACGGGGAGACTCAAGTCAGGAGGGACGCAATGGCATCAACGCCGGATGATGAACTGCGAAACAGTTCCGCCTATTACCACGTCGTGCTCGAGCGCATTCCACCACGCGCCGAACCACCGTTTGAAGACGCCGACATGCAAAGGCGCGTCTGGGGCCGCCAATGGGGCGTGAGCAACGACGTCGGACGACTGCGCCTGTGTGCGATGCATCGGCCGGGCGACGAGATCAAGAAGATCGATCCAAACAAATACGATCCATCCATTGCCGCGCTGATCGACGACGACGAGCAATGGTACTGGCGCGATCGCACCGGCCCGGATCTGGCCAAGATGCAGGTGCAGCATGACGGCCTGGTCAAGGTGCTGGAGGACGAAGACGTCGAGATCGTATGGGTCGACGGCTCACCGGGCGACGTGAAAGCGGTCTTCACACGCGATCAGGCCATTTCCGTGCATGGCGGCGCCGTCGTCTGTCGCATGGGGCCAGTTGGTCGCGAGTACGGCTACGGCCGCCGCGGCGAGGAAGCCTTTGTCACGCGGACGATTGCAAACCTGGGCATGCCGATAATCCACACGATCCACGGCACCGGTTTGGTCGAGGGCGGGTCCTTTGTCTTCCTCAATGAGCACACAGCCGCCATGGGTATGTCCTTCCGGCAGAACGAATCCGGCGCGCGCCAGATAGAGCAGGTGCTGACGGAGCAAGGGGTTCGACTCATACGCGTACCATTGACCGGACATTCCCTCCATATTGACGGCTGCATCGTCATGGTGGACCACGACAAGGCCATCGTGAACGTGCCTCATCTCCCGTATTGGTTCCTCGACACGCTCAAGGAGCTTCGAATCCAGCCCATCCACGTTTGGCCGACCGAGGAGTCCGCTGTCAATTGTCTTGCCCTTCGGCCGGGGAAAGTCGTCATCGCGGATGGTTGCCCACGCACCGTCGAGCGCCTCAACCAGGCGGACATCGAGACGATCGAAATTCCTTACGACGAGATTCACAAGAACGGCGGAGGTATTCACTGCTCGACAATGCCGCTTGTGCGGGATCCGAGCTGACGCAGGCCGAATCGGGACAACCAGGACTGACAGGACAGGAGATCAAACCTCATGGCCAACCAGCGCTCGACCGGTCTCGTCTACAGCGATCGCTACTTGCAGCACAACACGAACCCCTATCGGCTCGTTTCAGGGGCCACGCTGCCGTTCGTCGAGCCGGTGGATCACCCATCGAACCCACGTCTGGTCGAGCGCACCAAGAAGCTGCTGGATTACACCGGACTGGCGAAAGAGCTGGTGCGAGTGGAGCCCTACCTCGCAACGCCTGACGATCTGGCGGCGTTCCATCCGTTGGATTATGTCGAACAAATCCGCGAGATCAGTGAGTCAGGTGGCGGTGACGCCGGGCAGGGAGCCCCGGTCGGAGCCGACTCCTATGAGATCGCGTTGCTGGCCGCTGGTGGCGTCATGTCCGCCGTCGACGCCGTGATGAACGACACCGTCAACCAATGCTTCGCGTTGGTGCGTCCGCCCGGCCATCATGCCGAAGCCCGCAAGGGCCGCGGGTTCTGCATCTTCGGCAACGTGGCTGTGGCGGCACGGCACGCGCAACGACGTTATGGCGTCGCAAAGGTCATGGTCGTCGATTGGGACGTGCATCACGGCAACGGCACCCAGGCGGCGTTCTACGACGATCCTAGCGTCATGTTCATCTCGCTGCAGCAAGACCGCCTATTCCCGATCGAGTCAGGCATGCCGAACGAAATCGGCAGCGGTACCGGAGCGGGGTACACGGTGAATCTGGCGCTTCCGGCCGGATCGGGCGGCGCGGCTTATCGCTCGGCCTTCGAGCGGGTCGTCGTGCCGCTCGCCGAGCAGTTCAAGCCTGAGTTCGTCTTCGTCTCGGCCGGTCAGGATGCCAGCGCTAGCGATCCGCTCGGGCGCATGCTGCTGGCGACCGATCACTACCGCGAACTGACCGCGATCATGCAGGGCGTGGCCGAGCGCACGGCCCACGGGCGACTGGTTCTGGCTCAAGAGGGGGGCTACAGCGAGACGTATGCACCATATTGCACGCTGGCTATTTTCGAGACATTGACGGGACATCGTACCGGCATCGAGGAACCGACAGACCCTGTGCGCGTGGCGGCATGGCCCGCATCGCAGTCCGTTTCACACGATCAAGCTGCTGCGATCGACCTGACTATCGAACAGCTCCAGCCGTATTGGAAGCTATGACGCGAGGAATGCTCAAAGGCCTTGGGGTCAATGTTCGTCGGCGTATTTGCCGCCAAGGGCCTTGAGGCTGGCAAGCAGATCTTCGGGGTTGACCGGTTTCTGGAGCAGCGCATTGACGCCGGCCGTGACCGCCATCGCGCGCAGCTTCGAGTCGTCGTTGGCAACGATGGCAACGACCGGGATGTCGCCCTGCGATTTGGCCGCGCGGATCACCTGAAACGGGTCCAGCAGCGGCAGATCCAGATCGATCACCAGCAGCTCGGGCGAGATCGAATCCAGCAGCTCCCAGGCTTCCAGTCCGTCGCGCGCCTCAACCGCGCGCCAGCCGGCCTGCTCCAACATCTGCGTCAATCCGCGCCGCACCGTGACCGACTTATCGGCGATCAGAGCGAACGGAACGCGCGTCAGCGTCGCGGTATTGCGCCCCTTACGTCGTCGCGCGGTGCGGCGTGCGTCAAGGAGCTGATCCAGATCGACCACCGCGGCATGTACGCCGGAGGTGAGCAAGGCCGAACCAACCACGCCGGAAAGCTGCAACCCCGGGCTGGTCACCGGCAGAAGCTCCACTTCCTGCACACCTACCACATCGTCCACCTTGATCAGCCAATGGCTCCCAAGCTGCTCCACGCGTAGCACCGTGCCGCCACCGTCGCGAACGTGATGCGGTGCACGTAGACCAAGCAGCGATCCCAGGTCGACGATCGGAACTCGGACGGCGCCGAGATCCGCCAGGAATGTCGTCCCCTCTTGCGCGATCGAGCGCACCACCGAAGCGGGAACGACCTGCGTCTTGACGAACGGCATGACGAATGGCTCGCTCGCCACCGAGACGACAATGGCACTGATGGTCGGCACCGCGAGCGGCAGCCGAATGGTCACCGTCGTACCTCGCCGCATCTCAGAATCGATTGAGACAGTGCCTTTCATTTCGGCCACGAGCTGTCCAACGATGTCGAGCCCGTGCCCGCTGGCGACACGTCCGTCGCCGTCCATGCGCGCCGTTAGGCCCGGCAGGAAAATGAGCTGCAGAGCCCGTTCGCGCGTCATTCCGGTGGCCGGAACGGGGTAGCCGCTCTCGGAGGCGCGACGCAGCACCAACCGATCGTCAATCCCGTTTCCATCGTCTGTTACGTCGATGACGATTTGCGTCCCGTCGCGACGAGCACTCAACCGAACCGTGCCGCGCTCTGGCTTGCCGACCGCTCGCCGTGTCGACGGTGGTTCGATGCCGTGGTCAATCGCGTTGCGAATCAGGTGAAGCAGCGCGGTGTTGAGCCGCTCATGTAGCACGCTGTTGACCATCAGACCGCCGCCTTCGAGCACGAAGTTGGCGTCCTTGCCCAGTCGATGCGTCAGCCCGCGAAGCGCGCGTTGCAGATTCGGTCCCAGCGCGGCGATCGGTGTGAGCTGAAGGTTGCGGGCGCTTTCATTCAGAGCCGTCACCACGGAACCGAGACGCACCTGTGCGGCGTCCGATTCGATTCGCAGATGGTCGAGATCGGAAACCGAAATCGCGAGATCCGACACGATCTCGGAAAGCTCCCGTGTGACGGCGGCGGAATCGTCGGACGAGTTCAAGCGCTCCGAGAGGGCGCCGAGCCGGTCGCCGACGACGGTGATGTCCTGCACCGTCTGAGTAAGCCTGCGCGAGCGTTGCTGGTTCCCGCCCGATCGAACGAGAAGCTCGTTGACATGCCTGGCCAGGCGATCGAACGCTTCTATGTCGACGATCAACTTGTCCGACGTATCGACCGATTTCTCGTGCTTCGGTTCTGGCCGTACCTGCGACAGCAGCCAATGCAGATCGGCGTCGAGCCCTCTTAGCTCTGCCAGCACGTCGTCACTGAGTGGCTCCTCGCCCAGGCTGGTGATGGCGGATTCAATGCGCCAGCACTGATCGACGATCACGGACGCGCCCGCTAGCGCGGCAGATTCCTTGAGCTTCAACAAAACGTCCCAGAGACCGGCTCGATTGCTGACAGATGAGCGATCGCGCTCGAGCCCGCGGATCATGGCCGGCAGGCGCTGAGACACATCGATGATGTCGGCCAGGAAACGATCTGGGTCACCGCGGCTACGACCCGGTCCGGGTCTGCCGGTCGAAACAACCCCACCACGGTCCTGCTCGAGCATCCGCAGCGCCTCATAGATCGACGGCACGGCGGGAACGACGTGACCGTTGGGGGTGGATACAGCGTTCGGCACCCGCACACCCAGATGTTCCGCGGAGAGCGGGCCGGTCTGAAGCTGCGCGGTCTGCACGTTGAAGCGCTTCAAGATCTGGTTGGCTTCCTCGATCAGCGCTTCCACCCGTTGCATGGAGTCGGCACTTGGTTCGGGTCCGTCAAGCACCGAGGCGATGCCGTGCCCGCAACTGACACAAAATTCCACGACTTCGCGAGTCGGTGGACCACTCGAGGAGCGCAGCGTTTGAAACAGATACGAGAGACGAGCCGAGAGGCGCTCAACGGGACGAATACCCGCCACGGCGGCAGATGCTCGCAGCGCCTTTGAGCCAACCAGCAGATCATTGACCGACTCCAGGCGCTCCGGGTTGGAGCGCAACGTTTCAGTCTGTGCCACGTAGGAGGCGAGGAGCTGACGCATCTCACGCATGCGCCCCAATTGCTGAGTCGCCGAATGCGGTTCGATGACCAACGGTTGATCGAACGTTCCGCCTGGCCCTCCGTCGAAATTCGCCGAATCCCCCATCGCCTCGAAGATGCGGGCCACCTCGTGCGCGTTATTGAGATCGATCTCGACCAAATAGTCGGTGCCGCGCCGTGGCATCGACAACAGGATCGACCGCGCATGGTTGATGATGGACGTGGGGTCCTCGCCGATGGCCAGTGCATGAACAACTCGCGAGAGGTCGGCGGCGGCGGAGGTGACGAAATGTCCGAGGTACGGGGCAGGAGCAGAGGTCTCCGTCAGCGCCAATGCGACGGCTTCCTCGACCACAGTCGCGGCCTCAATGACCGGGTGGGCTCCGCTGCTGATGGCCAGTTCGCGAACCGTGACCAATGTGCTGAGGATCGATTCGACTGTGTCGCGATCTGGAGATTCACGCTGCATTTCCATGGCGCCCAGGCAGACGACATCCACATGCTGTTGGATGTCTCCCGCGATCTGCGCCATAGAGCTGTTCTCCTGCGAGGCCGATACCATCCCGGCTTCCCCGATCACGCTGTCTCACGACTTCAGGCGGGCGAGCCGCACTGCGCAACGTGGCGCACACCAGCGCTGGCCAACGCCAGACGGCGCTACGTAATGTAGGATAGCCGACCTCCGCCAATCCCTCCTGAGTTATTGGTCCTGAAAGGGCACCCGGTTCCCGGCGCAAAAGTTGGACGTTGGTACCACGAAATCGCGGATTATGTCCAAACAGCCGATTATGCGGGCCGGGCAACCAATGCGAGGATGCCCGGAAGCATCACGTCGACGCGTGACCAGGACTCACCTCGATCGGTGGATTGCCACAGCGCTCCGTCGCGCATGCCAGCGAAAAGCTCACCCGGTCGGTCCAGCGGCGCGACCAAGGCGTATGGCATCACCGGCAGCGGCGCGTCGAGGCCGCCGTCCAGCGCCTCCCAGGGGTTGTCGCCACGCTTGCGATAGATGAACGCATCGGCACTTTCCCGATCGCCGTGAGCGAAGCGGGCGCTGTGGGTGGCGGAGACGTACCACAGATCGGGGTCCGCGGGATCGACCGCCAATCCCCACACATAGTGACGATCCATGCCCTCATCAACCTCTGACCATGTCTCGCCGATGTCCTGGCTACTCGCCACACCACCGCCGGCTGCCTCATAGACACGATTAGTGGCTGAATGATGGGTCACGATGGCGTGCGAATCGTGGTACGAACCAGGTTTGCGATCTTCCCAATTCTCACCACCATCGATACTCCGCATTACACCGCCGAGTTCAATACCCGCGAAGAGGATATTGGCGTCGCTCCAATGCGGGGCAATCCAGCGCACGTGTGACGTCCACGGACGTGGTGGAAACGACCAGGTCGGAGCGCTGGGGATGTCGCGCAGCGTAGGCAGATCGTGCCAGGACTCCCCGCCATCGCGACTGCGATAGATGGAACTCGGCTCGGTACCGGCGAAGACGGCGCCGATTCCGTCGCTTCGATCGGCGGGGCTCACGGCAACCGAGAGAATGCGCTCGTGCGGGATACCGTCACCGGCTGAATGCCAGCGTTGACCGCCGTCATCGCTGCGAAAGAGACCGTTGTCAAACGTTCCGGCGTACATGCGTTTGGCATCCAGCGGGTCAAGAGCAAGACATTGAACGCCCACACCGGTCAATACCGACTTCACGCCCCACTTTCCACTGTTATCGCGGTGCAGGCGTACGACGTCGTTTCCGGTAGCTGCGAAGAGTGTGATCATCTGGAAACCTCCTGTCGAGACGCGTACGAGCGATCGTCAAGGGACGACGGCGGTTATTTAGCACCCTTTCCAGCGTGCCGCTTGCGCGGGTTGTTCTTCTCCCCTGCTGTGAAGGGGTTGTCCCACTCCACGCCGCCGCGCGAAAAGCGGTTGGGATCGAACGGCTCGAGGTCGAGCGCCGCACGTCCATGCAAGATGAGCTGAGCCATCGCCTTGCCCGTAGCCGCCCCCCAAGAGAAGCCGCCACCGTTGAACCCCGCGGCCACGTAGAGGTTCTTGACCCCACCATACGATCCGATCATCGGAAGACCATCAGCGGTAAATCCCATGATCCCCGCCCAATTGCGTACGACTTTCAATGACCCCAGTGGCGGAAAGAGGGCGGAAATGCAGGAGCCTATCCCTTTAAGGACTGGCGGCGTGACGCGCTCCTCGTATGAACCGAGTCCCTCATCGATGTCGAGCCTGCGATAGCCACCGCACAGAATTTGGCCAGTGGCGGTCTGGCGACCATATTCTTTATCGAAATTGGTGCCGAATGGATGCCGAACAACCTCGCCGACCGCTTCTGTGACCAGGATCTGACCGCGTGCCGGAACGAGCGCGCCGGACGGCAGATCGGGGAGGAGTGTTGGTGTCCACGAATTTGCCGCCACCACCACCGCCCCAACCTCAATCGTGCCCCGTTCCGTCGTCACTCCGTGGACTTCGCCGTTCGTCATGTCGATACTGATGGCCGGATTCCAGACCGAGAACTCGGCACCGAATCGACGCGCGCCGTTGGCCAACGCGTGGACCAACTGGAACGGCCAGAGATGCCCACTACTGCGCGCAAACTTGGCGCCCAGCACGCGATCGGAAATGACTGGAACCATTGACTTGAGTGTCGAGAGATCGAGCATCTCGACCTCGGATCCCAACTCTATCTGTGCGTTGGTGCTCGCCTGCAGGTGCTCGAATTGCTCCTCATTGGTGGCGATGTCGAGCGTACCTGGGAGACGCAGTGAGAAAACGTCTTCCAGCTCACGCGGAAGCTCTTCGCGGATCATGCGCAGATTTTCCATGGTGAGGGCATAGACGGCGCGTCCGGTTTCCGTGTGCATGGCCGAGCCCGCACCGGTCATCCCGCCGTTGCGGCCGGATGCGCCGGAACAGATGCCACGCTTCTCAACCACCACGACCCGCTTGCCGCGCTTGGCCAACTGGTAGGCGATCGAGCATCCGAGCAGACCGGCGCCGATCACGACCGCCTCGGCATCCCTGGGGATCGAACGCTGCTCTTCCGACACGGATACTCCCTCTTCCAATACGCTCGATCGCGGCATCGGAGCAGTCCGCTCCGGTGCGGGCACGATACGAACACGGGCGAGCGTGAATCGCGAAAGCGCCGACCACATTCACAACTACAATGTCCATCGCGATCACGTCGATAGTCCATCATAGCAACACGTGGGGGTTCTCGCGACAACAGCAAGCTCAGCCCAGCAGCACGTTGCCCATCTCGAAGATCAGGCTCCCAACCACCAGAACCAGGATCAGCGCGCCAACGAATAAGACGATGAAGAGGAGGAAATGAGTCAATGCAGAGCGTTGCGCCCTGCGCTGCTCGCGTGCCATTTCGGGGCTGAGCGGACGCCGCCGAGGGGTGTCTCCTCGTCCCTGGCCGGGCGAGTTTCCGGTGTAGCGCTGGAAGATCGCGTCGTTGACGAGCCGGTTGCGAAACGTCGAATCGTAATCGCGGCGCACGTCCGCGTGGCTTAGCACGGAATAGGCGGCATTGATGAGCTTGGCACGTTCTTCAGCTTTGCCGCGCTGCGTCTCGTCGCTAAACCGGTCCGGGTGAGTCGCCCGCATCAGCCTGCGATATGAACGTGTGATCTCGCTCTTCGACGCCGTATATGGCACGTCGAGGATCTCGTAGTAGTTGATGCTTGGATCGAATTTTCGAGCCTGTGCCATGAAATGAGTGTCATCCCGGTGTCTGTGAAGCCAATTCGTTCCGGCTACCACTCAATTGTACGGTGAACCGGCCCGCGGTCACGGTGGCGCTCACCGTGCAAACGTGAGACGATTACGTACATATACTGCGTTCGTACGCGAGAACCGGAGTCGCGGACATGATCCGAGTCCTGCACACGGCCGACCTCCATCTTGGCCGCTCTTTCTCCAGTTGGGGAGATCAGATCGCTCAGGTTCGTCGACAGGATCTGCTGCGCACTCTTGAGCAGATTGGGGACGTCGCGAGCCAGCATTCCGCCTCGTTGGTCTTGATCGCAGGTGATCTCTTCGACCTCCACAATCCAGACTCGACGCTCGTTGCCACAGTGCGTGGCTGGCTCAACAACTTGATGAACCAGCGCATCCAGGTCGCCATCATTCCAGGGAACCACGACAGCTATTGGTACGAGCATTCGGTCTTTCGCGATCACAGCTTTCCGGCAAATACGACGGTTTTCACGAAGTCCGAATGCACCGCGCCGACGCCGATCCAGGTTGATGGTCAGGTCGTCTATCTCTACGGTATCGCCTACGACCACACCCATGGTCGCGACCCATTGCCAAGTTTTGCCCGGCGGAAAGTTGATGGCATCCACATTGGTATGTTGCACGCCACAGTCGATCCGGCGGCAGGGTTCCCGGTGGCGGATCGCTATCTTCCACTGAGCAGCGCCCAGCTTGCCGCGACCAAACTGGACTACGTGGCGCTCGGACACATCCACCGCTCGCGCGACTTCACCGGCCCTACCGGAGTCTATGCGTCGATGCCCGGCTCTCCCGAGCCGTTGGCGTTGGACGAGACCGGACCACGTTCGCTCAACTTGATCGCGATTGATGATGGTGAATGTCGCGTCGAAAAGATTCCGATCGGCATGCGACAGGCGCGTCGGGAGCAGATCGACTGCGGTCAGCTTTCGAGGGATCGAATCATCGCCCGTCTCAATGAGCTGGCCAACGCGAGTTGCATTCTGGAGGCAGTGCTGATCGGCTCTCCTGACGAGCCACTGGACGCCGATGCTATTCAACGAGAGGCGGCGACGAACTTCTGCTATCTATCCGTAAGCGATCGAACCGAGGTCGTCGATTCCGCCTTCGCGCGCTCCATCGAGAACGAACAGACGATCCGTGGGAGGTTCGTGCGCGCTCTGCGCGAGCGGTCCCGTCTGGCCGCCGATGACGAGGAACGAGCCACGATCGAACTGGCTCTCAAACAGGGCTTGCTCGTGCTGGCGAAGCGGAGCGTCTCGTGAAGTTCGTCGCGTTTCAACTCAGCGGATTCGCCCAGCACCTCGACACTCAGATTCAATTCGTCGACGACACACCAAATATCATCGTCGGGCCGAATGAGTCGGGGAAGAGTCAACTCCTCACTGGCCTGATCGGGACCATCTTCGGACTTCCGGACGCTGAACGTTTCAGCCCCTGGGATGGTGAGCCAGTGCTGACCGGCCAACTGACGATCGAGGTGGACGGCCATGACGTTCGGATCGAACGATCCTTTGCCGAGGATCGGGTGGAAGTCTGGCAAGACGGCAAACTGATCTATACCGGACGCGGACGCGCCGACCGGCGCACAGCTGAAGACGAGCAGTATCAACAGCTAATTGGCAAATGGACTGGCTTCACCGACGTCAACGTCTTCCGTGACGTGGTGTTCGTCGAACAGGACCAACTGGCGGATGAGCGGCTCGCCAAACGCTCCGGCGAGATCAAACGGATCATCAGCGGGTCGCGCGAGGCCAGTTACGAGAGCGCCATCAAGGACCTCAACGCGCACCTCGATCGACTGCGACGGCACGGTCGACAGCGCGCCGACCGGGAAATTGAATTGCTCCATACAGAGATTGCGCAACTCGAGGAGCGATCGATTGCGGCCGCCAGAGCTGAGGCAGACGCGATCGAGATCGACGAACTGGAACGTGAAAGCCAGACAGAGCTCGATGAAATACGTGAGCGACGCGGCCGCGTGAACGCGCTCCTCGTTGGTCTGGGACAGCGACAACGACTTGTGGAGGAGCTCGATCGCAACAAGCAGATGCTGAACCGTGTCGGGCGTGAGGCAAGCCGAGCGCGCCAGGCTGCCGAGCACACTCAAATGCTGCAGGAGGAGATTGAGCGTCTTCGTGTGCCCGGCGACCCCGATCCGCAGCTGCTGCGCGAGGACAGCTCCACGCTCAACAACGCGACTAGTGCGTGTCGCAAGCTGGAGCTGGAGATCGACGAGATCACCCGCGAGATTGAAGGTGAGCCAAGCCCTCACTCCGGGGAACCCGAGTCGAACGCTTCAAAGTCTGGAAATCGATCCCTTCTCGTCGCCGGATTGATATTGGCTTTGGGGTCCGCAATCCTCGGCATCTCGGTCAATCCGTTGGCCTTCGCCGGTCTCTTGCTCGCCGTGGTCGTGATTTTCGTTGCAATCAGATCCAAACAGCGCTCCCACTTTCCACGCAACGACTTCACATCGGTACGCCTTGATTTTCTGAACAACCGTCGAACCCAGTTGCAACGTGACCTCGCCGCCACGCAAGAACGCGTGCGGGTCATCGAGGACCGCTGCCAAGAATGGATCTCGCGTTCAGGAGAGCCGGACCTCGACGCGCTTCTGTTACGGATCGAGCGCCACCGTGAGGCGACCGTTCGATTGGCTGAGCACGATCAAAACGAACATGACGTTGAAGCCGCGCAGGTCGAAAACAGCGAGGCGTTGACGGCCGTCGCGATCACCAGTCGGCGGCTCGAGCAACTCGACGACGACATGCCGGAGTTGCAGGCGGTCGATCCCGAGCGCGCGACCGAACTTCGCTCAACGCTCGAGCGCCTCACGAACGACGAGGAACGCTTCAAACAAAAACTGAACGATATCGAGGTGCGCCGCCGCGTTTTGCACGGATCATCCCCAGACGACGCCGCGGCTCTCAACATTCAAATCCGCGAAAAGCGGGATGAACTCGATCGAAAGGAACGGCTGGCTGCGGCTCTTGAATTGGCCGTCGAGACCATGCATTCCAGCGTCGTGGAGTTTCAGGAGCGCGCACTCGATCCCGTGGCCCTGCAGGCAGGCGCGATCGTCGAGCGGATCACCGACGGCCGCTACCATGAACTCGAGATGGATCAGGAACGTATGACGCCAACGCTCCGGGGCATCGGACAGAGAGATCTAACTATGGACGCACTTAGTCGCGGCACACGAGATCAGGTCTACCTGGCACTGCGCGTTGGGCTAGTCGACGCACTCTCGGGCGGCAGACGCTTGCCAATCATCCTCGATGATCCCTGCGTGCACTTCGACGATGAACGTCTCGAGGCGACCGTGAAGCTTCTTGAAGAGATCGCGCGGCAGCGCCAGGTCATCATTCTCAGCAAAGATGAGTCATACACTCGTTGGTTCACGCCGGTATTGCGCCTGGACCGTCCTTCGTCCCAACTCGAGCCAAGCAGACACGCGTCCGCCCATGCGGCGCCGTCATCCAACGACTGAGTCACCGAAATCAACCGCGCCGGGGTCCTCTGAAATGATACGATTGACTGTGTAAATCGCCATTTTTGCCGCTCGTTGAGGCGGCTACGCGGTGAAATCATCGGGCTCCCTGCGAGGGCGCGAAAGGCGATCGTTCAGTCGGCTGTTACACCACTTCCATCCTTCATTTCGTCCACGGTCGCGCGTATTCGCAGCCATGTTTGGCATCACGTACTTCAACGCAATTGAGCGCGTGTCTTGAGAGCCCCAAGTGAACGATTGTCGCCCGAGCGAAAGGAGGCCAGCGTGCCGCACCCACGACGCGAGACGATTGCTGAGTTACTGGTCAAGAGTAGATACACGCCAGAAGAGGTTTCGGAGCTGCTCGAGATCGACACGTACGTCGTTCGTCGCGCCTGCTGGGACGGCGCTCTCAAGGCGGAAATCGTCGATCACCACATCATCGGCATCAACCGAGTCGACCTCCTCAAGTGGCTCGACGAATGGGAGCATCTGTAGACGGACTTCAAAAACGGGCTGCGGCGAGCGTGGAACTCAAGCCCGCAAGTATCTCGGAAGATACGTCAGCGCATTCGCGAAATTAACGAATCCCTCGAGTTCCCGAAATCCGACGGAGCGAAGATAACCGAAATAGCGTATAGACAGAGGGTGCTGCTCCAGGTATGCCTTCTTTGATTATTTGTTGGCGCATAGGGAGTTCCGTTGGATCTTCATCAACTTCCGGCTGAGAGCGTTCCGGCGGCGCTCAACAGCACGCAATCATCTCCCGATACAATCGCCGACTTGCCCAACTCGACCTTCGTCGATACGCTCGTCACCAGGATCGTCATCGTGGCGTCGCACGTGGCAACCTGGGTCCCCTGGCCCATCTGGCACGTTTTCGCGTCCTGCGTCGGAATGGTGGCAATGTTCGCCGGATGGCGTCGGGTGGTCCTCGCCAACGTGCGCCATGTGCGTCACGACAAACGACCGAATTTCTTGGCGGCCTGGTTCATCGGCATGCAGCAGATCGCCAGCCACGTCAAGACCGTCGTCGGAATCCTGCAAACGAGCATCAGCAAGGACGATCTCGCGGATACCTTGAAGGTCGAGGGACTCGAAAACCTCGAACCACACCTCGGACAGCGTGGAATCATCATCGTTGCACCACATGCCGGTCCTTATCCGACATTGGGCATGATGGCCAGTCGCTGGTTGCGCGCCAGAGCGTTCACGGGCGAGTTCGCGGTCGTTGTGCGACTCTTCGAGCCGATGCGCTCACGCGCCTTATTGGAATGGTTCTCCAGCTGCTTCCATGGCGCTGGAGTCACCGTCATCGACGCGGATTCGCCGCCGCGCGTGCTCGGTCGTCGATTGCGCTCCGTCCTCGACAATCGTGGCATTGTGGTCCTCTTCGTTGACGAACCGACGCCGACTTTATCGATGGCCGTGCCGTTTTTCGATTCGTCGATTCTGCTCCCGGCCGGTCCCGTTCGACTGGCAAAGGCGACCGGCAGCGTCATCATCCCGGGAATGGCGACCTATGGCCGCGGCCGCGAGGTAACGCTCCAAATCGCCAAACCGATCGAGCCAAGCTCCAAGATCGACGCAACATTGGGCGAAGTCAGCTCGTCGCTCGAAGGTCTTATCTCCCAACATCTCGATCAGTGGAGCATGCTCACGCCGATATGGGCGGAGACTGAACCTGAACCGGCACCCAAGGGATTCAGCTTCGCCGATTTACACACCCATACCATCGGAAGCGATGGGTTGTGCACGGTTGAGGATTGGTCGACACGCGCCGCCGAGACGTCCCTTGCAGTTCTGGCGGTCACCGACCACGACCACATCTCAACGGTGCGGCGCTGGAATGAGGCACACCGCGGCACCGACACCAACGTCTTGCCCGGTGTGGAGATCACCGCCCGCGGGCGCATCGTGCACATCGGCATCCTCTTCCCACATCAGATCCCGACGTCGCTGCCGAAGCCAGGCACTCCGCTCTTCGACGTCATGCGCTGGGCCCGATCAATCGACGGCAGCCTGATCGTGCTGGTTCATCCACTTCCCGTCTTGTGGCGTGTTCAGCTGCGACGCTTGGCACGCGCCGGCCTCCTTCCCGACGCCATCGAAACGAGCTTCCCGCTCGCATTCTGGCGAACCGGTTCCTTTGAGCGAGCAGCGGATCGGTATGAGTTGGCCAAAGTTGGCGGCACTGATGCGCATCTACTGCCCGATCAGCTCGGCAAACACGTCACGCTCTACCCGGGGGAAACAATCGACGATCTCGTTCAGGCTATCCGCTCCCGCTCCACGGAAGGCGTCGTTCGCCCGGTGCAGTGCCGCCCGCCGCTCTCCGTGTATGCGCTGCAGTCGATCTACAGCTGGCTACTGCCATTCCGTGCCATCCCCAGCGTGGAGCGAACGCGCCAACGTCTCCTCATGACGGCACGGCGCAAAGCACTGGCGTCATCGACCGCGCGACGACGAACGCCTCGTGACGTGGGTGCCGCCGCCAAGACGAAGCGGCGTGAGGTTGTCGAACAGAATCAGAGGACCGGGTAGCGCAACTCGATCTCGACCATCACCGCGCCAGCCGAAATGATCAGTGTCAGCCAGATCAACGTCGTGGTCAGTTCCGCACGGACGAGCTGAGGAAGCGGTAAATGCCGGTGCCGGAGTGCGCGACGCGCAAGCCTGAAGTCACTCACCGCCACCAGAAGTAGCCCGATCGCCAGCGCGGCCAGGATGGCCAACCAGGACCAGAGGATCACCGTTGGCAGCCCGGCAAGGCCATTCTCCACGGTTTCGTCGTTGATCCAGACCGACTGAATCATGTACGCCACGATGCCCAACGCGACGATCAAGGCAACCGCCGAACGCACCCGAAGAACTCGTCCCCGCATCGATCCACCACGATGAACCCACCAACCGACCAGCGCCACGGCCACCAGCGTCGGGATGGCGATCATCGCTACGTGCTCGATCCTCGTGTATTGCAAGGCAAGACGGTTCACGTCGGCGCGAAAAAAATAACCGACCATGAGCGGTGCCGCCGCCCAGAGCAGGGAGGCGGGCGCGGCACCAACCACGTAGTCCCGCAGTGGAATCTGAATAATTCCGGTGCCGATCGCGACGTACATGCGCGCGATGGGCAATAAACGACCTACGAACACGATGCCCATGTCATGGCCGCCAAATCTGGCGCGCCAATGCTCAAGGAACTTGCGACTGCGCTCCTCATGTTTGCGAAGTAGCCGGTTGAGAAGATTCACGCCGCCGGTACGGGCGACGAGATGCAGCGTGGTGGTCCCACCAATATCAGCTAGCATCACCACCACGAGCCCGACCCCAAGACCGAACAGGGAATGGATGGCGAACGCACCGGCGATCATGAGCGCGACTTCGACCGGCATTCCGGTCGGCACCCCAAGCTCGCCCACGAAAACCATCAGCGCGACGATGAGCACGCCGTATTGGACGATGAGCGTTTGAATCTGCCATCTCCCCTCGTCGATCGGAAGGATCGCCATACGACCCTGTATCGACCTTACACTCGCAGTTTTAACCCACGCTGAGAAAAGTAGGTTAACTCGTCGTTATTCTGATCACAATCTCCCCAATCGCCTCGTTTTCGCGCTATTGACGGGCATCGTGGGGGATGGCAAGGTGTCGACGGGTTGAAGACCTGCGGATACAATCGCGATCGGCCCGCGGCGGTCAATTGATTCACAACGAAATCTAGTTCGACAACGGCGTTTTGGGATGGTGAGGGAGGAACTTTCATGTCGGCTGTGGTTCCGAGCGAGTTAGTTGGGTCACGAATTCGTCGCAAAGAGGACCCGAGACTCATTACCGGATCGTCGACGTACGTGGACGATGTCCGGATTCCGGGCACACTCCAACTCGTTTTCGTGCGCAGCATTTACGCACATGCACGGATCAAGGGCATCGACGTTTCCAAGGCGAAGGAGATGCCCGGAGTAGTCTCCATCGTCATTGGGAAAGAGCTTGATGAATATTTCGAGCATCTCAACGGCACTCCGGCCCCCGATCCAGCAACACCGCGAGCCGAGGTTCTCGCCGTCGACACCATTCGCTACCTCGGGCAGCCACTCGTGGCGGTCATTGCCAAGACCCAGTATCAAGCGCGCGATGCGGCCGACGAAGTCGTCATCGACTACGAACCGCTCCCCACTCTGACCACGATCGACGAGGCGTCCAAGGAGGGCGCTCCGCTGATCTGGGCTGGTGCCGAAGGAAACGTCGGGTCGCGTTGGGATCACACCAAGGGTGACGTTGAAGGCGCGTTCGCCACGGCGGACGTGGTCATCAAGGAGCGCATCATCAGCCAGAAGCTGGCCGGCGTCCCCATGGAGGGGCGCGCCGTCCTGGCGACTCCGGACGCCATGACACGCGGGCTCACCGTCTGGACGTCGACGCAGGCCGCGCACGGCGTCCGCACCGCGATCGCAAAGAAGCTTGGGCTGAATGAGTCGCAGGTTCGCGCCATCGCTCCAGAGGTCGGCGGCGCATTTGGCGTCAAAATTGGCGCCTACCAGGAAGACTACGTCGCCTCGGCCATGGCGCTCAAGTTGCAGCGCCCAGTCAAGTGGATTGAGACCCGTACCGAGAATTTCCAGGCGACCAACCACGGCCGTGCTCAGGTCGCCGACATCGAACTGGCAGCCGACAAGAGCGGCAAGATTCTCGCGTACAAACTAACGGTGGTTCAGGATCTGGGCGGATATCCTAAAGGCACGTTCTTGCCAGCTACCACCGGCAGCATGGCCGTTGGCTGCTACGACATCCCAGCCGTCGAATTGCACACGTCGGGCGTCTACACCAACACCATGGCCGTCGGTGCGTATCGCGGCGCGGGTCGTCCGGAAGCCGCCTACTACATCGAGCGCGGAGTCGATCTGCTGGCCGACAAGGCGGGACTCGACCCCGCTGAAGTGCGCCGCATCAACTTCGTCTCGCCGGATAAGTTCCCTTACGACACCGCCACCGGTGAGCGTTATGACACCGGCGAATACGCCAAGGCACTGACCAAAGCCCTCGACGTTGCCAAATACCAGGAAATGCGCCAGTACCAGCAGGAACAGCGCCAGCAGGGCCGGTACCTCGGCATCGGCATGGCCTCCTACGTTGAGATCTGCGGCTTCGGGCCATGGGAGAGCTCGACAGTACGGGTCGAGCCCAGCGGCGACGTTTCAGTCTTCACCGGAATCTCGCCACACGGGCAGGGACAGGAGACGTCCTTCGCGCAAATCGTGGCGGACCGACTCGGTGCCGACTTCGACCGCGTAGTCGTCTATCACGGCGACACCAACAACACGCCGCAGGGTCGCGGCACCATGGGGAGTCGTGGACTGGCGATTGGCGGCAGTGCCGTCGTGATGTCAACCGATAAGCTGCGTGAAAAGGCCTGTCGCATAGCGGCACATCTCTTGGAAGCCTCCCCCGAGGACATCGAACTGGCCAATGGCAAGTATCAGGTCAAGGGCGCGTCCGATCGGGCGGTCACGCTCGATCAGATCGCGGCCAATGCCTACAGCGGCCGCGTTCCGGCGGATTTGGATCCAGGGCTCGAGACCACTGACTTCTTCCGGCCTGAGGACGAGACCTTCCCCTTCGGCACGCACATCGCCATGGTGGAGGTCATCCCGGATACGGGCGAAGTGAAAATGCTGCGCTATATCTCGATCGACGACTGTGGCTTCATCGTCAGTCCCATGCTGGTCGACGGTCAGGTTCATGGCGGTCTTGCGCAGGGCATTGCCCAGGCGCTGTTGGAGGAGATCCACTACGACGATTCCGGCCAGATCTTGACCGGTACGCTGATGGACTACTCCATTCCCAAGGCCGATCGATTCGTGATGTTCGAGACCGATCACACGGAGACGCGCACGCCGCTCAACCCGCTGGGAGCCAAGGGAATCGGCGAGGCGGCCACCATCGGGTCGACACCGGCTATGGCCAACGCCGTGATGGACGCGCTCAAGCCGTTCGGCGTGAAGCACTTGAACGTTCCGCTCACCTCACAGAAAGTCTGGAACGCGATACATAGCGCGAACTAGTTCGCGCGATATCTGAAGGCAACACAAAACACCGGGCGAGAGCAACTCCCGCCCGGTGTTTTCGCGTTTCTGACGATCTGGTCGTCCGCCTATGGAGAATCAGTCAGCAACGACGGGGGCAGACCGGGAAAAAGTCGCTGCGGCCGGTACAATGGCTTTCGGCTCACGGGAACACAACTCCCGAACACTGCTGCCGCCGTGCTCAAGAGCGGGCATGGGAAGCGGACGTGCGAACATTGACTCGGCGAAAAACAGTTCTCCACCACCACGGTTCTCGCTAAACTACTCGACATCCGAAATGTGCATGACGGCCAACCTGGCACCCCTATCCGTTACCACTCCTCCCAATGCACGATCGAGTCGAGTGGCGCTCGCGGAGCCGGTTTAAAGTCGGTTCCCTTGGTGTAGGCCAGCGGGATCAGTGCGGCCTGGGTAACCGTTTCGTACGGGATTCCCAAGACCTCAGCCGCTTCCTTCTCGTGCGGCAAATGCAGCGTGGTCCAAACTGAGCCGAGTCCACGAGCGCGTGCCGCCAGCATGAAACTCCATCCCGCCTGGATGATCGATCCCCAGGATGCTGCCTGCGCGTATCCTGGACGTCCATCTGTTCTCCCGGAGAAGCACGGGATGATGTGCACCGGCACCTCGTGTAAATGATCGGCCAAATACTGCGATGACGATGCCACTCGGCTCTGCACTTTGCTTCGGTCGACGTCCTGCGATTGCACCCGCCCAGCAAAGCCCGAGCTCTCGCGATAAGCCATCCAGCCCTTTCGATAGAGGTCGGCAATCGCCTTACGCTTCTCCGCATCGGTCACGACCACGAAGTGCCAACTCTGGCTGTTCGAGGCCGTCGGTGCCTGCTGCGCGATTGCTAGGCACTCCTCGATGACACCGCGTTCGACTGGGCGAGTCAGATTGAGTCTCTTGCGTACGGAACGTGTGGTGGTCAGTAACTCGTCGGGATTGAGTGGTAGCAAATCCAAGAGTCATCTCCTTCATTCAGCGGTCGCTCGTCTGATCAATCTACGCGCACCCTACACCGCTTGTCCAACGCCGTGCCTGCCCTCGCTGGCATGGCTGGTGCAGCATTGGGCCGCGACGGCCTAACACGACTCGACGAAAACGGATGACGCCACACTCATTACTTGTTCGTCTGCGCACGATCGAGCTTCATGGAAGTCGACGAAACGCGAGGTTCGACCTAGAATGAGAATCGGCCATCCGTAGCAGCACATCGATACGCGGCAGCGATGCGTGACGCCGCGCAACGCGAAGGGAATGCGCATGGTTCTCAGTAGGATGATGGGCGCTCGCGTCCGTCGCAAGGAAGATCCCCGATTGATCACCGGCACCGCCACCTACGTGGATGATGTTCATCTCCCTGGAACACTCCATCTGGCGTTCGTGCGAAGTCAGCATCCTCACGCCAAACTCACCAACGTCGACACATCCGACGCCTTGCAGGTGCCTGGCGTGGTGGCGGTCTACACCGCCGAGGATCTCAGGAACTTACTGAGCCCGTCCGATGCATCCGCGGGTGAGGGCGAAGTACCCGATCGAGATGCAGACAGTGGCGAGGTTCCGGAACGCTTTCATTTGGCTTCAGACCGCGTGCGCCACGTGGGCGAGGCGATTGTCGCCGTGGTTGCGGTAACCGACTACGCCGCTCGCGATGGCGCCGATGCCGTGCGGGTCGACTATGAATCACTGCCTGCGGTGGCTGATCCCTTGAAAGCCATGGAGGATGGCGCTCCGCAGCTCTATTCGCAGTACGAGAAAAACGTCTGCTTCAATCTGGATCACTCGCAGGGAGATGTGGACGCGGCGCTAAAAAGCGCCGACGTGGTGGTTAAGAAACGCTTGATCAACCATCGCGTTGCCGGCGTTCCGATGGAGCCGCGCGGCGTACTCGCCACGCCTGACGCCATGATGAACGGCCTCACCTTCTGGACGTCGACGCAGGCACCTCACTGGAATCGCAACGACGTCGCCAGCTCCATGGGTTTTTCACAATCGCAGGTCCGCACCATCGCTCCACAGGTCGGTGGTGGCTTCGGCGTGAAGATCGGCTCCTACCCCGAGGACTACATCGTCTCGGCCGTCGCCTACAAGCTCGGCAAACCAGTCAAATGGATCGAGACACGCAGCGAGAACTTCGTTGCGACACATCAAGGCCGAGCACAGGTCGCCGATATCGAGATCGGTGCCGACAAGAGCGGCAAAATCCTCGCCTATCGCTTCACGGTCATCCAGGATCAGGGCTCGTATCCCAAGGACACGTCCCTCTCCGCTCTGACCCTTACCATGGCGGCAGGCTGCTACGACATACCGTCCGTCGATCTACACACCATTGGCGTTTTGACCAACACCATGGATATCGGAGCGTATCGCGGCGCCGGTCGACCAGAAGCTGCCTTCTACATCGAGCGAACGGTCGATTTGCTCGCCAATGCTGCCGGCCTCGATCCCGCCGAAGTCCGCCGCATCAACTTCACCTCACCAGACAAATTCCCGTTCACCACCGCGACTGGCGAGCGCTACGACACCGGCGACTACGAAAAGGCACTCAATCGCGCGCTCGAGGTTGCCGGCTATCAGGACCTGCGCAAAGAGCAGGAGGAGGCGCGCAAGCAAGGTCGCTACCTCGGCGTTGGCCTGGCTTCATATGTCGAAATCTGCGGCTTTGGCCCGTGGGAGAGCTCGACCATTCGTGTCGAGCCCAGCGGCGCCGTAACGGTCTTCAGCGGCATCATGCCGCAGGGTCAGGGACAGGAGACGACCTTCGCGCAGATCATCGCCGATCGCCTGGGCGTGCCGTTCGATCAGATCACGGTGCAGTTCGGCGATACCGCCACCACGCCGCAAGGCAATGGCACCATGGGAAGCCGAGGACTGGCCGTGGGCGGCGGCGCGGTGATGCTTTCGGTCGACAAGATCCAGGACAAGGCCAAGCGCATCGCAGCCAACGTCCTGGAGGTCTCTCCAGACGACATCGAGTTCGCCGACGGGCAATTCCAGGTGAAAGGTACGCCCGATCAAGGCATGGATCTCGCCGCGATTGCCAACGTGGCCTACAACGAGATTGGCAAGCTCCCCGCCGACGTCGATCCCGGACTGGAAACGACCGACTTCTTCCGACCGGAGGACGAGACCTTCCCGTTTGGCACGCACATCGCCGTCGTCGAGGTCATGCCGGAAACGGGTGAAGTCAAGATCCTGCGATTTGTCTCGATCGACGACTGCGGCTACATCGTCAGTCCAATGTTGGTCGAGGGCCAGGTACATGGCGGGCTGGCGCAAGGCATCGCCCAGGCGCTCCTCGAAGAGGTGCGCTACGACGACAATGGCCAGGTGCTGACCGGCACCTTGATGGACTACGCCATCCCCAAGGCGGACCGCTTCCCGATGTTCGAGACGGGTCACACCGAGACCAAGACGCCGCTCAATCCGTTGGGCGCCAAAGGGATCGGCGAGGCCGCGACTATCGGGTCAACGCCGGCCATGGCCAACGCCGTCAATGACGCGCTCAAGGCCTTCGGAGTCGAGCATCTCGACATGCCGTTCCGCCCGGAGAGGGTCTGGGCAGCGATCCACCAGAACGACTGAGATCAGCTCGATTTTCGGTAAGAATCGCCAGAGGCGGGAGGATGACTCCCGCCTCTCTGCGTGTTTTGGCGCGGCCCACGCTCGAAAAGGTGGTGCTATGATGCCGCCAGAGACGAATTGGACCACTCAATCGAGTGACGCTCCTCGCTCCCGCACCCACAAGGTACTCGGGAGAGAGTACGTGAGAGGAACAACCATGCCCAACGATCAGATAAAGGAGATCGACCAGCACATTCTGGGAACGATCTGGACCTCCGACGAGGCCATGAAGAATTTGACGTTCCTGTGTGATGATCTCGGCCATCGTTTCGCGGGAAGCGACCGAGAACACAAGGCTGGCGAGTACCTCAAAGCCAAAATGGAAGAGTATGGGCTCCAGAACGTCCGCATCGAAGAGTTTCCGATGGCGAGCTGGACGCGTGGCAGCTGCAAGGTTTGGCTCACCTCACCACTCGAGCGGGAGTTCTCGGCCATCGCCATGCCCTATTGCCCCAGCGCCGAGATCGAAGCGGATGTCATCGACGTGGGTGAAGGCGAGCTGCCCGATTTCGAGCGTCTGGCCGACAAGATCTCCGGCAAGATCGTGCTGACCGACGCCGAGACGAACAGCCCGGGGCAGCGCAAGAGCCACCGCAATGACAAATTCGCCTGGGCCATCGAACGCGGCGCGCTGGCCTGTGTCTACATCAACCAGAATCCGGGCATGCTCCACATCACCGGCAGTATCACCGGACGTGTCCCAGGCGGCTCATCAGCCGCGGAGCGCGAAGCGGCTATTCCCGGCATCGGCATCAGTTATGAAGGCGGCATGACCATCCGTCGGCTGGCCTCTCGCGGTCCGCTGAAGATGAAGATCTCCGCTCAGAACGAGACCTACGATTCGAAGTCGTTCAACGTCGTGGGGGAGGTCGTCGGAAGCGAGCATCCGGAGGAGATCGTCCTCTTCGGAGGGCACTACGACGGTCACGACATCGCTCAGGGCGCCGGTGACGACGGTGCCGGGACGATCACCGGGCTCGAAGCCGCGCGAGCGCTAGCCGGACTCAAAGGGAAGCTGAAGCGCACCACGCGTGTGATCTGCTTCGGTTCCGAAGAGGTCGGACTGCTCGGCGCCTGGCATCACGCCAACAGCAATAAGGGCGAGAACTTCCGCTTCGTCATGAACCTGGATGGCGCGGGACGTGGCTCGGGCGGCATGGAGCAGGTGACAGTCTCGTCCCTGCCGGAGATGGCCGACTATTTCCGCGGATTGAATGGCGATCTGACCTACAAGTTCGACGTGCGAGATGAGTTGAACTCCCACTCAGACCATTTCCCGTTCGCCGTTCGAGGTATCCCCAACGGAACGCTCAATGCCAAGGACTCGACGGCCGGGATGATCGGTCGTGGTTGGGGCCACACCGAGGCCGACACGCTCGACAAGATCTCACTACGCGGCCTGCAGATGTCAGCCATTCTGGTCGCACGCCTGGCAGCGCGTATGGCGCAGGACGACAGCTTCCCGGGTCGCAAGCGGTCGGTCGACGAGGTTCGCCAGCAACTCGACGATGCCGGCATTCTGGAGCGCCAGCAGCAGTCAGGCCGCTTCCCGCCGAAGTAGGCTGAACCGAACGAGCTGCCTCGTCAACGGGCGTCCGTATGGACGCCCGTTCCCTCTCCAGTCTGTACGGGCGACGTCGCGTTTCGCAACGCGCCAATCGGCCTCGTCCGCACCCCGCTCGTAGGGGCGAAGCTTGCCTTCGCCCTCGTGAAGAGGAATGCCAACGAGTAAGATGTCCGACCCTCGGCATATTGCGCGAAGCATGCGTCGCCCGTACTGGCGATGCGCGCTCCGCACCTTGGGCGACGTCAAGTTTCGCCCCTGCAGAACCCCGGAAGATCTCCGGCTTATCATCAAGAGGTCATCGTCCAGCGGGAGTGGGCGACGCGCGGAACCTGATCGCGGGTCACGTCCGTACCACGTGGCACTCACGCAGCATCGTCGGAACATGAGGCCCGCACCGCGACGGTCTACGGTACACTGACTTCGGGGATTCTTCGCGACCAGACGTAAGGCACAAAACACCTTGACTCGCCATGTCGAACGACCAATGCTGGCCATCACGTTGGGCGATCCGGCCGGGATCGGACCTGAAATCGTGCTCAAGACGTTGGCCCATGAGGAGATCTACGAGTGTTGCCGACCGCTTGTGATCGGCGATCGACGCATCCTCGAGCGAGCGGCAACGTGGGTTGGGCAACGCGCGGGCAAACGCGATATTGAATTCGACGTTATCGAAGATCCGGGCCAGGGCCACTACAATACCGGCCGTATCACCTTGCTCGATCTGCACAACGCCGATCCTTCCGATTGTCCACCGGGAGAAGTGAGCTCCGCTGCGGGACGAGCGGCGGTCGAATACGTCGTTCGCGCATGTGATCTCGCCCTGGAAGGGTCGATCGACGCCATGGTGACGGCGCCACTGAACAAAGCGGCCATGAACCGTGCCGGGTTCAGCTTTGCCGGACACACCGAGCTGTTGGCCGAACGAACAAACACGTCCAACGTCAAGATGCTGCTGATCGGCCCGAAATTGCGCGTGATTCACGTCAGCACGCACGTCTCGCTGCAGGAGGCGATTCGTCGCGTGACGACCGCGCGAGTCGGCGAAGCCATTGACCTGGCGCACGACTCCTGTCGCGCTCTCGGGATCGAGCATCCACGCATCGCCATTGCCGGGTTGAATCCGCATGCGGGCGAGGGTGGGCTCTTCGGTGATGAAGAAGAGCGGGAGGTTGTCCCAGCGATCGAATCAGCGCGCGAGCGTGGTCTGAACGTCTCCGATCCGCAGCCGCCCGATACCGTCTTTCTGCGAGCGGTGAATGGCGCATACGACGTGGTGGTGGCCATGTATCACGATCAGGGACACATCCCGATGAAGCTGCTGGCCTTTGACAGCGGCGTCAACGTCAGTATTGGGCTGCCGATCATCCGTACGTCGGTCGACCACGGCACCGCCTTCGACATCGCCGGCACTGGCAAAGCGCGTGACGAGAGCCTGATCGCCGCGATCGACGTGGCCGTGCAGATGGTACGGGCGCGCGCATAGTCCCGAGTCTTCGCGTCCGTTAGTGGGGAGATGGAATACGTGGCGACCACCGAAGAGACCATCGAGATCGCTCTGCCGTATGGCGGCGACACGCTGCCGCTACGCGTGCCGGAGCGGAACCTCTTCGCGGTGCTGCGTCCGAATCCCATCGAACACGCCGCGAACGCTCAAATCGAGATCCGCCGCGCGCTCAACCGTCCCATCGGGATGGCGCGACTCTCCGAGGCGGCGCGCGGATCCTCACGCGTCGTCATCGCGGCGGACGACCTGACGCGCCAGACTCCTGTGCACCTCATCATTCCCATGCTGCTCGAAGAGCTTCACGGTGCCGGTGTGAGTGACGACCAGGTGACCGTCGTGGTCGCGCTCGGCACCCATCGACCTATGACGGAGGAAGAGATCAACACGCGCTTCGGCGTCGAACTGACGGCTCGCGTGCGCGTCATCAACAATCCCTGGCAAGACCGCTCACGGCTCATCAATCTGGGACCAACCTCTAACGGAACGCCGATCTGGCTCAATCGGGAAGCGTACGAGGCGGACTTCGTGATCGGCGTCGGCAGCATCGTGCCGCATCATATTCCGGGCTATTCCGGTGGCGCGAAGATCATTCAGCCAGGCATCTCCGGACCAGAGACGACCGGCCACACGCACTTCTTGAGCACGCGCACACGCCGCTCGTACCTTGGTCTACTCGAGAACCCACTCCGCGACGAAATTGAGATGATCGGCGACATGGTCGGGCTAAAGACGATCTTCAACACGGTTCTCGACACGGAGGGGCGTCTGGTGCGTGCCTTCTTCGGCGATTCCCGTGCGGCGTTCCGTGCTGGGGCCGCGCTGGCACGTGAGGTCTACGGTGCGCCATTGGCGGGCCAGGCAGACATCGTCATTGCCGGATCGCATCCATGCGACATCGAGTTCTGGCAGGCTCACAAGTCCCTCTATCCCGCAGACATCGCGGTCAAAGAGGGCGGAACCATGATCGTCGTGACGCCGTGCCCGGAGGGGGTGGCGGTCACCCATCAGGAGATGCTCAACATCACTCCGCTCGACTCGACTACGATTGAGGCCATGATCGACCGGGGACGGATCGAGGACGTCGTTTCGGGCGGTCTGGCGCTTGCCTGGGCCAAGATGCGTGAGCGCGCCAGAATCAGCCTGGTCAGCGATGGCATCAACGCGGGCGACAGTGGTGCTCTCGGCTTCACCAAGCATTCCAGCGTGGAGGACGCGCTGGCCGAGGCGCTCAAACGGCATGGTTCGGACGCACGCGTCACCGTCATGACGCACGCGCCCGAGATGCTCCCGATCTTGCAGAGTTGACGGGGATGACACGCCTCGCGATCATCGCCGACGACCTCACGGGTGCCGCCGACGCGGCAGTCGCGTTCGCCAATCGAGGTCATTCAAGCCGGGTCCTGCTCGATCCTGGATTCACCTCAGGCGTCGACGTCATCGCTGTGACGACCGAAAGCCGGCACCTACCCCCCGGCATGGCCGCTGAACGCGTGCGAGCCATGGCGCACCATCTGTACGGTACGCCTCTGCTCTACAAGAAGATCGATTCGACCCTGCGCGGCAACTTGACGACCGAGCTCTTCGCGCTGATGGAAGCGTTCGAAGTACAGCGTGCGCTGGTCGCCCCAGCTTTTCCAGCCCAGGGCCGCACCACTGTTCGCGGACGACAACTGCTCAACGGCGAGCCGCTGGAGCAGACCGACTTTCGCACCCAGGTACCAACGTCGAACCTGCGAGAGATCTTCTTGCGAGCCCACGACGCCCGACCGGTGGGGCTCATCCTGCTGTCCGACGTGCGGCGCGGCGCCTCACGCATCAATGAACTGTTGTCCGCGCGCTCCTCCGGCATCATGATCGCCGATGCCGAGACCGACACCGATCTGGCGACCGTCGCCCGCGCCGTGCTGGGCAGTAAGTTGCGCTTGATCTGCGGATCGGCAGGGCTGTGTCATCCGCTAGCTCAGCAGATCCAGACAGGTCAGGACACGTCCGCCAATCCACCGCTGAAGGCACAAGGACCAATCGTGGCCATCGCCGGAAGCCTCCACCGCGCCACGATCAATCAAATTGAGGCGGCTCGATCGGCAGGATATGCAATCATCGAACCGGTGAACTTCGCCACGCGAGCCATCCATACCATCGTCGAAGACACCGTCAAATTGATCGAGCGCGGGCAGGACGTCGTGATCGCCTCGCACATGGTCGACGACTCCACGCCGAGTGACCTGGCGGTTTCGGACCGCCTGGCCCGTCTGGCCGATCGATTGCTGCGGCAAGTTCGGGCCGGTGGACTGGTGCTGACCGGCGGCGATGTGGCCTCGGCCACGTGCCGCGAGTTGGGCATCCGCGCTATCGATCTCTTCGGTGAGGTTCAGCCGGGTATCCCGTACGGTGCGCTTCGAGGCGGCGGTGCGGACATGCTGCCGGTCGTCACCAAGGCGGGCGGGTTCGGCGACGCCAACGCCATTGTCGCGTCGATACGGTTTCTCAAGGGGGAGTGAATAGAACCCTCACCCCCGGCCCCCTCACTCCGTCACTAGCTCTCTCTCGAACCGAGGGAGAGGATCATCCCGACGATCAGGAGAGGGCCGACGATATCCCTCGCCCGTTCGGACGGGAGAGGGTGGCGAGCTTGCGAGCCGAGTGAGGGTCAGGGGATGAGCACCGCAACGCGCTACACTTTATTGAGCGACCTTCGACGTTACTCCGGCTGGCCTATAGTTCTTGAAAGGCTCTCATCTTCGTGGTTGAACGCGACTATATCCTTCGCTTAATCAAACAGATGACCGAAGCGCTGGCCATCATCTTTCGCCTTGAACGCGGCGGCGACTACCTCGAGGCGCTCAGAGTCATCGATAGCACCTACCAACAGCTCCTAGGACTCGATGCCAACACCGTCGCGAGTTTGCCCGCCGATGCGCTCCTCGCGCTGATTCGATCGTCCGGCGCCGGCTATCAGGGTCAGCGGGCGGTGGCGGAGCGCCTGATTGTGCTCGCCAACCTGCTTCAGGCGGAGGGCGACATTTATCAGGGGCTTGGGAAGACTGACGTGTCGGTGATGAGACGGATGAAAGCACTCGATATTCAGCTTGGCATCCTCACGACAGAAGATCCAGCGTCAACGCGTGCGGCCGACGCCGTTCGCACACTCTTGAACCACCTGGAAGACTACGAACTGACGATCCGCACCAAGATCCTCCTTTGGCGCCATTTCGAGCAATATGGCGACTTTGCCCGCTCCGAAGATTGGATGTACGAGGCAATGGAAGACGAAAGCGCGCCGCCGGATATGCCGCAGCGTGCCATCGCGTTCTACCACCGGCTGCTCGATCAATCCGACTTCGATCTGGTTCACGGCAATTTGCCGCGTGCCGAAGTTGAGGCGGGTTTAGCGCAGCTCGAATCGGGCCACGCCGGGGGTCAGCCGGTCGGATGAACAGCAACTTCGCGGATGAATTTGAGTGTTTCGCGCGTTTAGTGGGAGAAGCAGCAACGATATGAGTCGATTCACGCCACAAGAGATCGCCTACCTGCAGAGTCAGCGGCTGGCCCGTGTCGCGACGATCAACAGCCGCGGGGAGCTACACGTCGTTCCAACCGCGTACCACTACAATCCCGAGCAAGAGACGATCGACATCGGTGGGCACGGCTTCACCGGGAGCAAGAAGTATCGGGATGCATTGCGTCATGGACAGGTGGCGATCGTGGTCGATGACGTCGCCGGGCCGGGCCGACCTCGCATGGTCGAGGTGCGCGGCACCGTCGAGGCGTTCGAAACCGGCGGCGAAGCCATCAGCCAGTCATTCCCGGCACCGATCATACGCATCACGCCCACCTACATCGTCTCGATGGGTGTGAATGACGATGACGTGCGACCGGCGCAGGGGAGCGTGCATTTCGACGGGCGCCGCGTCGAGTAGTCAGCTTTCCCAAACATGCCGCGGCGAATTATTCCTTGATCCCGCCGCGCGTGAGATCGTCGGCGTCGAGCAGCCGATCGAGCTCGTCGGCCGAGAGGTCAGTTAGCTCAAGAGCGACTTCCTTCACCTTGCGGTTCTCGGCGTAGGCGCGCTTAGCGATTTTGGCGGCGGCGTCATAGCCGATGATCGGGTTGAGCGCCGTGACCATGATCGGGTTGCGCTCGACCACGTCCGCCATCCACTCCCGATTGACCGTGATCCCCGCGACCGCCTTCTCCGCCAATACGATTGACGTACTCGCCAGCAGATCGATCGACTCCAGCAGGTTGTAGGCGATGATCGGCAGCATCACGTTCAGCTCGAAGTTGCCCATCTGGGCGCTGATGGTGATGGCAGCATCGTTGCCCGTCACCTGTGCAGCCACCATCATGGTCGCCTCGGCGATGACGGGATTGATCTTGCCCGGCATGATCGAGGAGCCGGGCTGCAGCGCGGGGAGCACGATTTCGCCCAGCCCACCCTGCGGACCGCTATTCATCCACCTGAGGTCGTTGGCGATCTTCATCAGCCCGGCCGCGTAGGCTTTGAGCTGCCCACTGACCTCTACTGACGTATCCTGAGCAGCCTGAGCCGCGAAATGGTCGTCCGCCTCGACGAATGGCTGGCCTGTCAGCTTGCTCAGCTCCGCCGCCACGCGTACGCCGAATTCCGGATGTGCGTTGATGCCTGTCCCAACCGCCGTGCCACCGATCGCCAACTGAGCCAGGCGCGGCAGCGATGACTCCAGGCGCTCGCGGGCCAGCTTCACCTGCGCTGCCCATCCACCAATCTCCTGACTCATACGCACCGGCATGGCATCCATCAGGTGGGTGCGACCCATCTTCACCACGTCGTCTGTCTCGGCGGCCTTCGCTTCAAAAGCCTTTTGCAGCTTTGCCAGCGCGGGCAGCAAGTGTTCGGTGATCTCGAGGTAGGCGGCAACATGAATGGTGGACGGTATGACGTCGTTGCTGCTCTGACACATATTAACGTCGTCATTTGGGTGAATAGGTCGCCCACTTCCGACGATCTGCGCCGATCGGCTGGCGATCACTTCGTTGGCATTCATGTTGGTCGAGGTGCCTGAACCGGTCTGGAAGACGTCGATGGGGAAGTCGGCATCCCACGTGCCGTCGATGACCTCCTGCGCCGCGCGTTGGATCAGCTCCGACTTCTCAGCACTCAACAATCCGAGTTCCTGATTGACGCGCGCTGCCGCGTACTTGATCAGTCCCAGAGCACGGATGAACGAGCGCTGCAGGCGAAGCGAGCTAATGGGAAAGTTCTCGACCGCACGGGCTGTCGACGCCCCATAGAGTGCATGCGCAGGCACCCGCATCTCGCCCATGCTGTCTCGCTCGATGCGATATTCCTGCTCGTTGGCTGCTTCGCTCATTTCCGGCTCCTCGATTGCATTCGCGTTCGGTTCTTCTCAATTATCGGTGCAAACACGGGATCACCCGCGTCTATGGCAGCATCAAGATACGCGCTAGCTGCCGCATATGCCAGTCCGGCGGGCCGCCCTGACTGTCATGCGATTGGCACGCACAGATCACCGGTTATCACGAACTTTTGACGTCGTCGAATCTACCATAGACGCGTCAGCATCGGCCGGAGTGGATCCATTCGAATCCCGGCCGGACCCACACGCCACAGTAGGGCATGCGGGGCTGTAGCGAAAGGAAGCGAGGCACGGCAATGCTATTTGAAATCTTTGCAGTGCTGTGGGTCGGCGTGTTGTTCGTGGCGATCTACTTCTTCGTCAAATCGCTGAGCGCGGCACTCGACAGAGGGAGCGAACCGCGGATCATGGGGAGCACAAAGCCCACAAGGTATGTCACGGTTTCGTCTCATCACATGAGCCCAACCGGGCATCGCGGCCGACGACCAGTCCACTGATCGGGTCGCTTCCCGCGATCGACGACGCGTCCGCACTGGAACACAGCGCGCGTCTATCGCGGGAAGCGTCAGACTGAAGCCTTCGGTTCAGGCGTCGGTCAACCATGGCAACTCTCACCTACGTTACGATCCGAGCGGAAGCTTCATCCCTTCATGGCTCGCAACGAACCCGAGGCTCTCATAAAACCGCCGCGCGTCGGGCCGCCGCTTGTCCGTCGTCAGCTGCACCATGCGGCAGCCGCGTTCGCGCGACCGCTCGATCACCCACTCAAAGAGCTGACGTCCTATTCCGGCGCCTCGCTGTGCAGAATCAACGCGTACTCCCTCGACCAAGGCTCGCTCTCCGCCGCCATGCGTCAGATAGGGGATAAACGTCAATTGCAGGGTGCCGACGACGAAACCTCTCAGTTCGGCGACCACGACGTTTTGACGCGGATCAGCGGAAATCGCTTCAAACGCGATCCAGTATTCCGGCGCCAGCGGCATCTCAGCCCGCTCGCGGGTTGAGCCGATCGAGTCGTCGGCCAGCATCTGCACGATACGCGGGACGTCCTCTCGCGTGGCCGCCCGGACGTGAACGTGATTCGATCCCGGCTCCATTTCACCCCCATCCAGGTTCGCTCACCCGGACGCAATCAGACCATCTTGTGCGGGTCCGCCAGATCTCCATCGCTGAAGCGGCTGAAACGCATGTGATGCAGGTTGTACGTCGTCGAGCCATCCAGAATCAGCTCGGCCATGACTTGTCCAACGATTGGACCCAGAGCAAACCCGTGGCCACTGAAGCCGGTGGCAAAGAAGAATCCGCGCGGCTCGTCGACCTCTCCCATCACTGGGACGGCGTCGGGAGTCGAATCGATCAGGCCGGCAAAAACACGCTTGAGGCCGACGTCCTGCAACGACGGGAACATTGACCGCAAACCTTCGAGACTACTCCATGCGGTCTGCAGGTTCGGTTCCGGTTCGACGTCGACGGTGTGCGCGAATGGGTGCTCGCGTGAGGAAGATCCGGGCAACGTGCGCAGCACGTCCTTCACCAACTCGCCGCCGACCCGCAGGTTGAACATGCCGCGGTTCTTGAAGTAGTTGGCGGCGAACATCCGCGTGCCGCGGAAGCTCTCGGTCGTGATGTCGTAGTCGGAGCGTCCACCGCGCGCAATGTAGAAGTTGCCGCCCGGGCGCTGGCGAAATGCAACATCTGGCGCCCATACCCCGACCTGTGTCACGGGTGGTACGCTCGTCGTCTCGGCGACCGTATTTCGAACCTGGATCTGCGGCAACGTGAGCCCGACCGAGCGCGCGAGCTTCTTTGACCAGCCTCCGGCCGCGCAGACGACCACCGGCGTATGAACTGTTCCCTGGTCGGTCACGACCGCGCTCACGTGCCCACCACTCACCTCGATGCGTTCGGCGGCACAGTATGTGGCGACTTTCGCCCCGGCCCGTTCGGCGGCACGACCAATTGCTGGAGCCACTTTGGTCGGTTCGGCATGACCGTCACTCGGCGTGAACATGCCACCAACGATCGGTCCCTGTATGCCGGGGATGAGATCGCGGATCTGCCGCGGCGTCAGGATGCTCGTGTCGAGATTGAACTCACGAGCAACCGGCAGCCAGCCACGCAATTCCTCCAGGCGCTCCTCGTCATAGGCAACCTTGAGATTCCCCGCCTGGACCCATTCAATGTCTTCGCCCAACTCGGACTGAAGCTCCTGCCAAATCTTGTTGCCGGCCATCATCATGGGGACCTCCGCCGGATCACGGCCCTGCTGGCGCACAAATCCCCAGGCGCGGCTCGACTGTTCGGACCCGATCCGACCTTTCTCGAGCAACAGCACGTTTCGGTGACGTTTGGCGATCTCCCAGGCGATCGAGGAACCGACGATTCCACCACCGATAACGACGACGTCCGCTTCTGTTGGCAGCATCTCGCTCCTCCATTCCGATCCCCGGCAACTGGGTCAAACGCGTCCCGTGCCGCGACTGACGCATGGGGATCCCATGATCGCTGCCATCTTGCCGCAGGGCGCGATGGCCGTAAAGCCGAACGGTCACGTCGGATCAGATGTGAACAGGAGATGTGGAACGAATAATTTAGGTGGGGTTTTGCGTCAGACGTCGAGATTGATCGCGCAGCACGCGAACCTGTGGTAACAGCACACGCGAATGGACCAGTGGTGCAATCTCCTCTGCAGGACCAGGACTGGCGAACAAGTGTCCCTGGCCGTCAGTACAGCCGAGACCTCTGAGCTCGCCGAGCTGACCGATCGTTTCAATCCCCTCCGCGACGACATCCAGATCAAGCGCCTGTCCCGCCGCGATGATGGCCGCTACGAGACGCTGGTTTTGGGAGTCACGCTCAAGGCCCGCGACGAAGGAACGATCGATCTTGAGGCCGTCGAGGGGAAATCGCTTGAGGAATGAGAGCGAGGAGTAGCCGGTCCCGAAGTCGTCGATGAAGAGGCGCACACCGAGTCGCTTGAACTCTTGCAGCACGTCGACCGCTTGTCCCGAGTTGCCCATAAAAAGGGATTCGGTGATCTCGAGGATGAGGTATTCGGGAGAGAGGCCGGTCTCCTGCAGAATCCCTGCAACGTCGTCCACGATCGACGGATGACGGAATTGGAACGTCGAGAGATTGACGGAAAGGGTCATCGGCGGGATTACTTTGTCCCGTTCCTGCCACTCACGAACCTGGCGGCAGCTCTTGTACAGGATCTTTTCCCCAAGCTCGACGATCATGCCGCTCGCTTCGGAAATGCCGACAAAGTCTTCCGGCAGCAACATGCCCCGCTCTGGATGGCGCCAGCGCATCAGCGCCTCGACTCCATTGACGAAGCCATTGGTGAGATCGACGAACGGTTGGAAGTGGACCTCCAGTTCGTCTCGTTCGATCGCCCCCTTTAAGTCATGCTCCAATGCCAGGCGTTCGTGAATGGGTGCTGTCATGCCGCGTTCGAAGACGGCGTAGCGCGCCTTACCCAGATTCTTGGCGCGATAAAGCGCGATGTCCGCGGCGCGCATCAAATCTTCCGGATTCGTTTTGCGCGAGCCACTGTGAGCAATGCCGATGCTGGCACTGATATCGACCACTTCCGTTTGCAATATGAACGGCTCGGAAAGGGATTTCGCGATGCGATCGGCCGTTTGGATGGCGTCGCCGATGCCGGTCAGATCCTCCAGCAACACGGTGAATTCATCGCCACCTAGACGCGCAACGGTGTCGACGTTGCGCACGGCGTCGCACAGCCGCTTGGAAACGGCGATCAGAAGCTGATCGCCCGTCTCGTGGCCGAGGTTGTCGTTGATGAGCTTGAAGTTGTCGATGTCGAGATACAGGAGGCCGACGATCTGCTCCAGCCGTAAGGCTCGATCCAACGCGTGGCCCAATCGGTCGAGAAAGAGCGCGCGGTTGGCCATGTCGGTGAGCGGGTCGTGAAACGCCTGATGCGAGAGAATATCCTCAAGATCACGCCGCTCGGTGATGTCGCGAGCGGTGAGCACAATGCCTTGCACTTCTCGATCTTCGGTCAGGTTCGTAGCCACGACCTCGACGTGCCTCCAGCCACCTCCACCATTGCGCATCCGCACTTCGATGTCGGGCGAGATGCCGATTACGGCCGCCGATTCGATCAGAAATTGGCGAAACCGCGTCACATCGTCGGCGTGCAGCAGATCGAGGCAATTGTGGCAGCTCACGACGAGCGGCTGAGCTTCGCCGATCCAGTCCCCGAGAGAGGGACTCGAATAGATGATGGACCCGTCTCGCTCGACGACCAGGACGACGCCGGACCCGTTTTGGACCAACGAGCGAAACCGCGCTTCGCTGTGCCCAAGCTCCTCTTCCAGATGCTTGCGTTCGGAGATGTCGTAGATGACGCCGTGCCAGCATAGCGTGCCGTCTTTGGGGGTCTGGACCAGCGCCGCCTCATTGCGTACCCAGTGCGTTCGTCCGTCACGCGCGATGACGCGATGCTCCAGGAGATAACCGCTGCGTTCAGCCCGACCACGTTCGAACTCCGCCTGAACGACCTCGCGATCGTCCGGATAGAGCACATCGAACCAGATCGCTGGATTGGAGAGCCAATCATCCTGTGAGTACCCAAGCATCGACTCGATCTGAGGAGAGATGTACGTCGTGCCAACATTTGGATCGAGATCGGTGATGTAGATGACGGCGGGGATGCGCTCGACAAGGGAGCGAAACGTATCCCCTTCGGCCAGGTCAGGCATCGAGCGGTTCGGAGCCGCCGGGAGGTTCCGCGCCAGGATGGTGATGTAGCGAGGCTTACCGCTGAGCCAGACCACTACTCCATTGAGGGACAACGAGATCGGCTCTCCGCGATCGCGCAGAAATGCGGCTACCCACTCTATGTTGGTTTCGCGTTTCGACCGAAGACGCTCAAGCATGCGTTCGGTCAAGTCACGACTCTGCTCGGTCATGATCGACGTGAGCGGAAGACCGGAGAGCGAGCCATCACTACTTCGCGTTAGGTGCTTGAAGACGTCGTTGACTCGCAAAATACGGCCGTCCACCGATATGACCAGGTGGGCGACCGGGGAGTAGGAGACGACGCTCGTGAAGAGCTCCGGACCATGATAGAGAAGCAGCTGTTCAGTGGACGGCACCGCGAAGTGCCCGCTCCCGTGAACTGACTCGAGTTGATCTTCGCTGAGTCTGGCGGTGTTGAGTTCGCTGGATGTCATGCGACGACCATCGGACATGCTCCCGGGCGCGCCTGTCGGCGCCGAAGGAGATCTAGCTCAACGACATAGCTGAGCGAAATGCGTACAGAGTACAAATAGCCACCTTAGACATTAGTAGCAGCCGTCCGTTGTTGTCCGCATGTCGCACGAAGACGGTTTCATTCATCCTGCTGCCGAGTATAGGAAACCAGGGCTATCCACGGGCATCACCAATTGGTCTGAATCAAGCGATACCTTAGACCCGCGCAGCATGCACCAGACGTCACCACGACCGGGTAAAAGGTACCGACGCGACCCTCGGATCCGCTTGCACTCACCCATCGTATCTGCGATGTTCGCGGGAGAATCGGCAGGCGCAATCCTGGTCGGAGAGGTAGGACCATGGCAGACATGAACCTTGATGAGATCAAGCAGCGAATCGCGGATGAAGTGAATCGTCTCCATCCGCGGCTGGTTTCGATGTCGCACACGCTGCATGACAATCCGGAAATTCTATTTCAGGAACACATCGCGTCCGACTTGCTGACCAACGAACTGGACGAACAGGGCTTCGAAGTAGCGCGTGGCGTGGCAGGACTCGATACGGCCTTCGTCGCCACGTATGGCACAGGTGAACCGGTTATCGGCTTCCTGGCGGAATACGACGCGCTTCCGAAGATCGGACACGCATGCGGGCATAATCTGATCGCGACCTGGAGCGTCGGCGCGGCCATCGCCATGCGACGGGCGCTGCCCGAGTTCAGCGGCACCATCAAGGTGATTGGGACGCCGGGAGAGGAAGGCGGCGGCGGCAAAGTGATCCTGGCCGATGCCAACGTCTTCGATGGATTGAGTGCCGCGATCATGATGCACCCGCGCGACACAACCTATCTCGATCGCGGTTCACTGGCACGAACCGTCTTTGACATCGAGTTCTTCGGCAAAAGCGCGCATGCTTCGTCATCTCCGGAAAGCGGCATCAACGCGCTGGACGCCATGTTACAGGTCTACTTCAGCATCAATGCCTTCCGTCAGCACATGCCGCCCAACAGCCGAATTCACGGCGTCATCAGCCACGGCGGCGAAGCGCCCAACGTAATCCCGGACTACACGGCGGCCCGGTTCCTCGTCCGCGCCAAGGAGCAGGAGCATCTTGAGCAGCTTCGTCAGCGCTTTCGCGCGATCGTCGAGGCTGCCGCGCTGGCGACCGGCTGTCGCGCGGAGATCCACGAAGGGCTCAGCTATCAGGCGCGCGTCTGCAATTCGGCGCTGGTCGAAACGTTCGGCCAGAATCTGACTGCGCTCGGCATCACGCCCTCGGTTCCACCCACCGATGGCGGTGTTGGATCCAGCGACATCGGCAACGTCAGTCGCCTCGTGCCAACCATTCACCCCTATCTACAAATCTGCGATCCGGGTGTTGGGGGGCACACACCGGAGTTCGCCGAGGCAGCGGCCAGCGTTCGGGCCGACGAATTGACAGCTACCGGGGCCACGGTCCTTGCCTGGACCGCCGCCGACGTACTGCTGAAACCCGAGTTACGCGAGAGACTGCGGGAGTCCTTCAAAGATCAGCTCGGCTACGAGCCGCGCAGCTAGCTAAGGAGACGCACGATGTCCGGCTCCAAATGGACGTATTTGCCTTCGCAGGGTGTCTCGCTGGACGTCGACCGCTCGTTGTACGATCGATTGGCACGGGAGACCGAGTCGAGGCAGTTGGCGGAGGCGATCACTGTTCCAATCCGAACCGGCAAAGCCTGGCCGGTACGGGCAGGACAGGTCTGCCGCATCGTGGCAATCGAGGGCCCGCAGGTGGCTGATTTCAACGCCTGGAACCTGCACAACCCGCGCGAACGGTTCTGGGCGGCCCGCACGCGCCAACTGCAGAGCACGCACGTTACGACCTACGACCGGCTGTGGTCCACGCTCCCCTATCTGCGCCCCATGCTGACGATCACCAACGACAGCATCGACTATGGCGTCGACGAGGACGGTGGGCGCTGTCATGATCTGCTCGGTTCACGTTGCGATCCGTACGTCAACAAGATCTTGACCGGCGAAGAGTTCGACTTTCATTGCCATTCCAATCTGACGCGCGCCATCCTCCCCTATCGCCTCAACGAGCAGGACGTCCACGACGTTCTCAACATCTTCCAGGTGACCGGATTGGACGACGACGGCCACTACTTCATGAAGCCGAGTCCGGCCAGCAAGGGAGATTTCTTCGAGTTCTTCGCCGAGATCGATCTCCTGTGCGCGATCTCCACCTGTCCGGGCGGCGATCTCTCGGTGCCGCTATGGGGACCGGATGCAGGGGACCCCTTGCCGACCTGCAATCCGCTCGGCGTCGAGGTCTATGAGCTTGACCCAGCGCTGCTCGATGGTTGGCACTCACCCGAGCCAGCAAATTACCAAGGAAATCATGGGATGCCGTTTCCAACGTTTGGTGTGCGATGATCTCGCGATCGGAGAAGGAGACTGACCATGCCGCTTGATGACATCTTGCGTGACCTCTCGGTCGACAAGGCCTGGAACCACATCGTCCACATCACCGAGCAGATCCCATCACGCCTGGCCGGAACGGAAAATTCCCGCCGCATGGCGGAGTACGCGCATGAAGTGTTTGGCGACGCCGGACTCTCCAGTGAAATGCATAGCTTCCCCGGTCTCGTCTCGATTCCAGAGCCTGCGACCGTGCGCGTGCTGGCCCCGAACCAATATGAAATCGTGGCCAACACGCTGGGGCACTCTGCCTCGACCGACGGCATGGAGGCAGAACTGATCTACGTCGGCTCCGGTGCCGAATCGGACTACGAGGGCAAGGACGTGCGCGGCAAGATCACGCTTTCTGAGCTCTCCTATTCACCCGCCCGCCATGAGAAGGCGTTCATTGCCTGGAAGAAGGGCTCGATCGCCCAGATCATGATGAACTGGGGCGACGAGCAGAACGCAGCCGTCCCATTCGGTTCAATGAAGTCCGCCTGGGGCAATCCGACTCCGGAGACGCTCGAGACCGAGATGCCGGACCTGCCCTGCGTCGGCATCGCTCGCACCGAGGGTTTGCGTCTCAAAGAGCTCTGCCAGCGGGGAACGGTGCGCGTCTGGCTCAACGCCACCGCCGACAATGGCTGGAAGCCGCTCACCATGACGACTGCCGAATTCGGTGCGGCACGCGATCGGCAGTTCTTGTTGATGGGTGGCCATATGGACTCATGGTACGGTCCACAGGCCACCGACAATGCGGCGGGCGATGCCTGCATCATGGAACTGGCACGCGTCTTCCGTCAGCACGAGGATGAACTGCGCCGTGGGCTGGTCGCCGGGCTGTGGATGGGCCACGAGACCGGCACCATGATCTCCTCCTCCCGCTTCGCCGATATCAATTGGGACCGCTTGCGACAATCCTGCGTGGCATATCTCATGATCGACCAACCGGCGATCGTCGACTCCTCGGTGTGGGATGTGAACTCAACCGACGACATCCAGTCGTATGCGATGCAGGTTGCGCGTGGCGTGCTCGGCGATATGCCGATGCGTTGGAACCGCCAACAGAAAAACGGCGACTCGTCCTTCTTCGGCGTTGGGTTGCCCTGCATCGCGGGCGAGATGTCGTACACCGACGAAGAGATTCAGCGTACGGCGTTGGCGTCGTTGGGCTGGTGGCATCACTCCATCGAGAACACCATCGACAAAGTCGATAAGGAGCGGCTCGCGCTCCATCTGCGGGTCTATGCCAACTGGATGTGGGGGCTGCTTACCTCCCCCATCCTGCCCAACGAATACAGTCCGCTGGCAGATCGATTCGTCGAGCGTCTCGGCCAGCTCTCCCAGTACGACGTGCCCGGCATCGACATGCGATCGGCCGCCGAACGAGCCCGTGAGTTCCAGGGGCTGGCCGAACGCCTCGACGAGCAATCTGACGCATGGCGTCAACGATTGTCTGGAAATCCGGCGGACGGTGACCGTGCCGCTGACCTGCTCAATTTCGCCAAGCTCGAGCTTTCGCGCACGTTAGTGCCCATCGCGTCGACCAATGTCGGACCCTACGGTCAGGATCGTTACGGCCACGCCTGGCAGACGCAGATGATCCCATCGCTGGTGGCTTTTCCGACTGTGGCTGGGTACGATCGCGACTCGGAAGAGTTCCAGACATGGTGGGTCTCGATGGTTCGAGCACGCAACCGTGTCACCGATGCGCTCGAGCGTGCCAACGAGGTGCTGCGCGACACCCTGGAGGAATTGGGGTGACGCAGGTTCGCCATCCGATGCCGGGAGTAGGCTCGTCGTCTCTACGGGAGCCGGGTACCCATGAAATGGATGTTGTGCTCCCATTATCGCAAACGTCCAATGACTCCGGAAGCACACACGGCGTTCGCTACGAACTCGTGGCACAACCACAATGAGGGTCGGTCGAGACCCTCGCGACTGAGGGGATGTGATGATGAGTGAACTGGTTGAGAAGCACGGTGACGGTCCACCGGTGGTGACCACTCCAAAGGCGTATGACCCAATCCCGCTCGACTTCCAGCGGCTGACGGTCGAGAAGAGTTTGAAGCGTTCCAGCGAGTTCCTGGCAACGATGCGCAAGCGCCGCAGCATCCGCCGTTTTTCGTCCGAGCCGGTGCCATTTGAACTCATCGAGAACGCCATCGCCACGGCAGGAACGGCGCCGTCCGGAGCCAATCAGCAGCCCTGGACCTTCGTAGTCGTGTCCAGCCCTGAGCTCAAACGCCAGATGCGCGAAGCTGCCGAAGAGGAAGAGCGCTCCTTTTACGATCACCGCATCTCAGACGAATGGCGCGCGGCGCTCGTCCCGCTCGGCACCGATGAGGTGAAGACGCACCTGACCGATGCGCCCTATGTTGTGGTGGTCTTCGAGCAACCCTTCGGGCTCGAGGCGGACGCTGAGGGAAACGAACGACGCGTGAAGCACTACTATGCGCAAGAGTCGATCGGCATCGCCGTGGGCCTCTTCCTGGCAAGCATCACCGAAGCGGGGCTGTGCGCGCTGACGCACACGCCGAGCCCGATGAACTTCCTGCGCACGCTCCTGAAGCGGCCACGCAACGAGCGGCCGTTCGTGGTCCTTCCCGTTGGTTATCCGGCGGAAAACGCGACCATTCCGGCGCACGCGCTTGAGAAGAAGCCGATCGAGCAGATCCTGATCAAGATGTGAGTCTCGTTCCAGTTGCGCTGACGCGACCTGCTATGATGCCGAATATGTGATAGACGGACAAAACGAGAGGGAACACGATGACATCCACGCAGAATCAGGTTGAGGTGATCCAGACCGACAAAGCCGCCGCGCCGATCGGCCCGTACTCGCAGGCCATCCGCGCCAACGGGTTCATCTTCGTGGCCGGTGAGAAGGGGATCGACCCCACAACCAACAAGATGGTCGAGGGAGGCATCGCCGCCGAGACGCGCCAGACGCTCGAAAACGTCAAAAACATTCTTGAATCCGCTGGTTCGTCGCTTTCAAAGGCGGTCTCCACGGCCGTCTACATGACCAACATTGGCGACTTTGCGGAGATGAACGAGGTTTATGCCGAGTATTTCACCGTCACGCCTCCAGGCCGCACGACCGTAGGTGTCACGGCCCTTCCGGCCGGCGCACAGGTAGAGATCACCGTCACCGCGCTGGAGTAGAGGAATTGCGCCTAGGTCGTCGAGAGCGCCCTCATGCCCAGCCCCTCTCCTGGTTGGCAGGAGGGGGGTGCCTCAGGAAAAGCACTGCCATATCCTGCATCGTCTCCCCTCGCCCGTTCGGACGGGGGCGAGGCTGAGGGTGAGAGATGCCAGTCCCCGCGCGGCGCCGGTTGAGGATCACTCATCACCGACGGGCGCGCTGTCTTGTGGCTCATAGCCCAGAACGTCACGCGCGTGCGTCAGATCCCAGAACTGTCGCGGGTTATTCGAAATGCCGTAGACGACCGCCCAGTTGAGGTCGTCGACATCGAGGCAGCGCTGGATGAGCTGCGCGCAGTCTCGTCGACTGAGCCAGGTGGCCCGCATGCGCTTGAAACGTTCTTCCGGCGGCAGATTGAGGAGGGCTGGAGACTTGGCGCGGATCGAGCCCGCACGCGGATCATCCTCTTTCGTCACGGTGCCGATACGCAGGCAGAAGACCTTCAGCCTGAACCGATCGACATAGTAGCGACCCAGCGCCTCGCCATACACCTTCGACACACCGTAGAGAGAGTCAGGTCGAACCTCGACGCTATGATCCCAGGCGCGCTCATCGTCCAGTGCGTAGAGGCTCGGTTGGTTGTCAAACTCGTACATGCCGATGGAGTGGTTCGAGGACGCAAAGACGACCCGCTCCACTCCGGCACGATGCGCCGCCTCGAAGATGTTGTAGGTGCCGATCAGATTGTTGGGAAGGATCTCCTCCCACGGCGATTCGACCGACACCGAGGCTGCCAGATGGACGATCGCGTCCATCCCTTCAAACGCGGGCTGGATGGCGTCCAGATCGGTGATGTCGGCGACGGTGCTGGTGAAATCAGCAGGTTCAAGTGTGATCGCGTGCAGCTCGTAGCGATCTCCCAAATGCTCACGCACGGCGGTGCCGATGGTGCCCGCGGCGCCGGTCACAAGGACGCGCTTTCTGTTCTGTGCGTTAGACGTCAATGAATACTCCCTGCTTTTGTTCGACTTCGGTTGCGCGCGGTGTCGACTCATCGCTCAAAACGACGGGAAGTGTTGCCTTCTCGTTGACTCGCAGCTGGAAGACGTCCGGTCGCGCATAGTGGCCAACCACGTCCAGATCAAACTTGCCGCGCGCGATCTCATCCAGGTCCAGGTCGGCGGTGAGGATGGCTTCCTCTTCGAAGTTGGGGCCGGCCAGCACTTCGCCCAGCGGCGAGACGATCATCGACCCGCCACGTGAGAGGATCTGGTCGGGGTCGTCACCCTGGATGGCGTCATAGTCGAGCGGATAGTCGCGTCGCCGGGCAAACTGGTTGCACGAGAGGACGAAGCAGCGACCTTCAAGTGCGATGTGCCGCATGCTGGCCGTCCAGCCATCGCGGCCGTCCGCTGTCGGAGCGCAGTAGATCTGGATGCCTTTGGCGTACATCGTCATACGCAGCAGCGGCATGTAGTTTTCCCAGCAGATCACCGCACCGAGCTTCCCGATCGACGTGTCGAAGACTGGCAAGGTCGAGCCGTCACCGTAGCCCCAGACGAGACGCTCGGCGGCGGTCGGCATCAGTTTGCGATGCTTTCCCAGATACGTACCGTCATCACCGAAGAAGATGACGGTGCAGTAGAGCGTGCCGCCGTCTCTCTCAATGACACCCATCACCAGGAAGACGCCGTTGTCACGCGCCATGGCGGAGAGACGATCGACCGCCGGGCCGGGTACGTCGATGGCCGACTCCCAATAGCGCCGGAAGTCGTCGCGACCTTCCGCGCTGCGAGAGCCTACGGCACTGCCAAAAGTGAGACCGCGTGGGTAGCAGGAGACGAAGGCTTCCGGGAAGACGATGAGCTCCGCTCCGAACGCCGACGCACCCACGATGAGGCGCTCGGCTTTATCCAGCGTCGCCTCCACGTCGAAAGCAACGGGCGCCGCTTGAACCACCGCGGCATGAACGATCGTCATTCTGCTCCCCTTTCGCGCCTGTCTCCTGCAATCTTCCACCTGGTATCAGTATCGTGGCGATTTAACCCTACGAGCAACGACTGAGCGGGTGATGGCTGGTTTGCCACCCGTTGGAGTAGTGTAATAGCGATCAGGGCGATCCGCCGCATGGCGTCGCCACGGATTCCAACATATGAGAGCGAACATGGGCATAAAGGAGCAGACGTTGGGTCGCCGTGTGAGTCGTCGAGTTTGGGGCACCGGCATCGTGCTGGGAATCGTCCTCGTCTTCCTGGCCGGGGTGATCTGGTGGGGCATGGCGGCGTCGAACGACCCGCAGTTCCAGAATGATATCGAGATGCCCAGTATGCGCGGCACTGACACGTATCTGGTGAACCTCTGGTTGAGTTCCTCGCCAGCCCACGTCGGCTCCAATCGCGTGACCACTCAGGTGACCAGCACCATCGGCACCGCGACGCCGCTCGATAGCGTCGTGCTGTATCTGACCGGTCCAGGCGGTGGCGCACCCCTCACCGTTACGACCTCACCGGACACGTCCAAGTCAGACGGGTTCAGCGCTCCCGTGCAGTTCGACTCCACAGGCCAATGGCAGATCACTGTCGAGGTCCACAACGGTGACGTCACCCGCACCACGACCTTCACCATCACCGTAAGCTAGGCCAAATCGCGTGTTTCCCTCTTCAGGTATGTTGATCCACGCCCGGCACGAGTTACGCGAAACGACGCCCTGAAGCGCAGGCATACGCTCTGCGGTAGATTCCTCACCTGCTTCTGATATATGCGCTCTTCGCGCTCAGCGGATTCGGCTCCTCACGGAACGATCCGATCAACCTCTCGGTTCGCGATGACCATCCGCTATTCGCCTCGATGTTCCTACCGAAGGAGGATCGCATGCATCGCCCGCAATTCGGCTCTTGGGCCATCGTCTCGATTCCGCTCTTTTTGGCCGGTTTGGCACTGATGGCGACGAACTGGATTGACGGTCGCCCCGTCGAAATTGCGTTCACAGTTGGGCTCATGGTCGTCGGGGTCGCGGCGTTGATCGCCGTTGGGGAACGGGCGGACGATTCCGGACCGCGGCTCAACGATGCGGCATCGAGGCGGGACGATTGGCTGCCACTCGGGATCGTGGCCGGCTTCGTCGCCACCACTCTCCTGACCGCGGGCCTTATGTTCTCATACGAGGTTGCGAGTATCGCGGGGTCGAACGGCGCCTCGGCTACGCTCTTCGATCGTTGGCTCTGGTCCTTGACCCACAACCCGGTCACGGAGACCGCTCGCGTCAACCTAGCGGTGGCGTTGATCCTTCACTTTGGCGCGGGGATTCTCCTCGGTGTCCTCTACTCTGGATTCGTTGAGCCTTGGTTGCGTGGAGCCGGATGGCGCAAAGGGACCATCTTCGCGCTCATCCCATGGATACTGTCGCTCGTCGTTTTCTTACCGGCCATCGGCGGAGGATTTCTGGGTCTTTCGCTGCACGCTGGTCCATTTCCGATCGTCGGCAACCTCATCCTGCACCTGGTCTATGGGGTGACGCTCGGTGGGGTGTACGCGGTCGAACGCTGGCAGACCGAAAGTGGCGTGCCGGATGACGACGATGAGCGCCGTGTGCTCGACCGGTCACAACGAGCATCTGCGCTCGGCGTCGCTTTCGGGCTGATGGCTGGTGGCTTCATTGGTGAGGCTGCGGCTGGAGCGCTTGCGCCGGGGCAGGACAGATTGCTCGTGGCCGTGATCGCCGCTTTGATTGGGAGTGGTGTGGGATTCATGCTCGGCTCCTATGCCGGCCTCTCACCGGAAGCGCACGGGCACTAACGACTCAGCCCAACCCGGCGCACCAATGCGTCGCCGCCGAATTTGGCGGCGACGCTTTCGTGTGCCGCACGCAAAACACTGTCCCCTCCCATTTCCACATCTGGTACTATCTGCGGGTACGTGACTTACATCGATAATCAATAGGAACCGTTCGTGGTACCGGCGGCCCTCCCTGAGGACGAGAGAGGGGCCGGTTGATGGAGAACCTTGATGACGGCGATCGTTGCCGCGGCCTGGAGAGTCGTCTTGCGACGGGCCCAGGCGAACTGGCCGATTCTCGGCGCGGCGATGCTCACGATCCTGCTGGCAACCACCCTCCTCTCAGCCGGACCGATTTACGCGGGAGCAGTAACGCTCAGCGGACTCCGCCGTACGCTCCACGATTCGCCAACCACCAAAGCGAACGTCGAGATCTCGATCTTCTCGGCCAGTGGGGAATACGCCTCAGTCGATAAGCTGGCCAGCGACACGATCCCGAGCGCGTTCGCGACCACGGGCGGCTCCGTCTACCGATCGGGGCGATCGGAGTCCTTCGCTCTCCCTGACCAACCAGCGGGTGACGTCAAGAACCTGGCCGTTCTCGCGTTCTTCCAAAGCATCCAGGACCACGCGACGATCGTCGATGGCGCCTGGCCGCAAACCTCCGGCGAAGGTCCGGTCAACACGGCTATTCCGGACTCGACTGCCAAGCTCCTCAACCTCAAGGTGGGCAGCACCTTCCAATTGGTCAGCCGCCGCATCGAGACGTACACCATCGACGTCAAAGTCGCCGGAATCTACCACGTCAACGACGTGAACGATCCGTTCTGGTGGGACGACGAGCTCGATACGAAAGGGGTCCAGACCGGCGCCTCGTTCGTCACTTATGGCCCGTTCGTCACCACAACTGATGATTTCTTCAGCCATCAGGGTGGCCTGGCGGCTCAGGTAGCCTGGCGCGTCTATCCGAATTTCGACAACCTGAACGTGTCCGAGGTTTCGTCCCTCATCGGCGGCGTCGAGACATTGCAACCTCGACTCAATTTCCACCGCGATGCCAATGACCAGTTTCAGGTGAGCACGTCGCTGAATCAGATTCTGCGCACGGCACAGAAGTCGCTGCTGGTGACCCGCTCCGGCGTTTTGATCGTGACCGTCCAGCTCGCCATCCTGGCGGGTTACGCGTTGCTGCTCACGTCAAACCTATTGGTCGACCAGCGACGCATCGAGACTGGACTGCTCCATTCGCGCGGTGCAAGTACGGCGCAGATCGTCGTGATGGCACTGATGGAGGCGCTCATTCTGGCGCTGCCCGCGGCCATCGCCGGGCCCTGGCTCGCCGCTCTCTCGTTGCGTGCGTTTAACCACATCGGACCATTGGCTTCGATCTCGCTACCGGTCAATCCAGAAGTAACGCGAGATGCGTATGCGTTGGCGTTCGTGTCGGCCTTTGGCTGCGTGCTGGCGCTGGGCATTCCGATGCTGCAATCGGCGCGCACATTCGTGCAGGCACGGGCATCGCGTGGTCGTCAGGCGTCGCAAGGTCTGGCGCAACGCGCCGGGATCGACGTGCTCCTCCTTGTCGTCGCCGCTCTCGCTTATTGGCAGTTGAGCCGCTATCGCGGCACCATCACCCAGACCGTTCAGGGCCGACTGGGCATCGATCCGTTTCTGGTTGCCGCACCAGCCATCGGCCTGATCGCCGGGGCCATCATCGCGTTGCGCGTCGTTCCGCTCCTGGCGCGGATCATCGATCGCGCCGCGACTCGCCAACGCGGGTTGGTGGCCGCACTGGGAGCCTGGCAGGTGTCGCGGCGTCCGCTGCGTTACGCACGCTCGGCACTGCTGCTCATGATTGCGACGGCCATTGGACTGTTCGCGCTCTCCTATGGATCGACTTGGGAGCTGTCGCAGAAGGACCAGGCCAACTATCAAGTTGGCGCTGATGTGCGCCTGAGTCCGGACATCCGCATCGGCTCGTCGATCCCGGAGCTGGATCTGGGGCAGGCTCAGCGTCAAGTTGACGGCGTCGACGCCAGCATGCCGACCAACTCCGACACCTTCGAGGTATCGCGCACGACGGGGACCGGGCAGATACTGGCCTTGGATGCCGCTCAGGCTCCCGCTATCGTCGCCTTTCGTCCTGATCTCTCGAACCAATCGCTGGCCGATCTGATGCAGCCACTGGCGTCCAAGCGGCCCAACGTCCCTGAAGTAGCCATCCCCGGCACGCCGCAGCAACTCGCATTTGACCTTTCCGTAACCCTGGATCCATTGCCATCGGGAACGCAGACCAACCTGCGCAATTCAGACATTTCTCCAACACTCGATCTCGTGCTGCAAGACGCAACAGGGATGCTCTTCCGAGCGATCGTCGGACATATCGACGAGTCCGGCTCGACTCAGCGGCTGACTGTCCCGCTCGCCTACCGGATGGCCAACGGCGACGTGGCGCTTCCGAGTTACCCACTCAAGCTGGTCAGCTTCAACTTTGGACTCGATTCACCGCGCAACGTTTCCCGCAGCGGAGTTTTTCAACTCTCGGACGTGATGGAAAACGATCAGCTGACCGGGGACATCTGGACCGCCGTGCCGATCGACTGGTCAAACTTCAGTTGGTCGAGCTCTGAGGTGGGGCTGTCGATCGTTCCGTCAATCCAGCCGACTGAAGCGGCAACGAGCGGGGGATTCGCGGCCAAATTCAACTCGGGTGCCGTACGCGGAAACGGTGTATTCCCATTGACCTTCGCCTTCCAGCCGAAGGGCGACCGGCCGCCCACGGCGATGGCTGCCGTCGTCAACAGCCAGTTTCTCAAGGCGACCGAAGCCAAGGTCGGCGACACCGTCTCCGTGGAACTGGCCGACAGCCGTCGCAACGTGACCATCGCCGGTGTGGTATCGACCTTCCCCACGCTCGACCCGTCCAAGCCCGCCGTAGTGGTGGATTTTCCGACGTTGGTGATTCAGCAGTACGAATTCAACGGTCGCATTCTCGATCCTGAAGAGTGGTGGTTATCGACGGCGGCCGGCAAGAGCGACGATGTTGCCGCCACCTTGCAAAAGCCTCCCTACTCAAGCCCCAAGGCCCAAACCAGGTCGGATCTGAATCTCACGTTGCGCACGGACCCGGTTGCATTGGGGATCATCGGCGCGCTTTCGCTCGGGTTCGTAGCAGCCGCCCTCTTCGCGGCCATCGGATTTGCCGTTAGCTCCGCCGTCTCGGCGCGCGAACGGCTGACCGAGTTCGCGTTGCTGCGAGCGCTCGGACTTTCCACGCGTCAGCTCTCCAGCTGGCTCACGCTCGAGAATGGCTTGCTCGTCTTCTTCAGCATGGCGAGCGGCACCGTGCTCGGTCTACTCCTGGCATTCTTCATCTTGCCGCTCGTTTCCTTGACACAAGCCGCGGTGCAGACCGTTCCCGCCATCAACGTCGTCATCCCGTGGCGCTCCATCGTGCTGCTCGAGGCGACCAGCCTGATCGCACTGGCGATCGTGGTGATCGTTCTCGCGAGCATGCTGCGACGAATCGGCCTCGGCTCGTCCTTGCGGTTGGGGGAGGAATAGCCGTGGCACGTGCAACGGCCAAGCCGCATTCCAGCCAGCTGAAGGGCGCTCCGAGCCTCGTCACTGCCATCCTGCACCGGCTGCGGGTCGAGCGCCCTCAGGCCGGGGCGATGATGGCGATGATCCTGGTAACGACGCTGATCTTCGCGGCGGTACCGCGCCTCTTCAACCAGGTCTCCGATCGCGGACTCCGCTATTCAGTGAGCAACGCGGCGGTCTACGAGCGCAATTTGGTCATGTCCCGCGGCGGGCGGGTCGACCCGGGGCCGGCCAATGACGTCTTCGCGCCGGTCGAGCAGCAGGCGGTGCAATTTCAGCAGAGCCTGGCACCGTCGATTCAGTCCGTGATCGACCACCACGTCTTCCTGGTCGACGCTTCGCGCTACGAGTTCGTTGACGGCGCTGGCACGTCCTTCCTGCGCTACATCACCATGCGCTACCAACAGAACGTCAACGACCACATCAAACTGGATCAGGGCCGCATGCCCGATCACACGACGGACACCATCACCACGAGCGACAATCCGCCTCAGCAACTCAAGGTGATCGAAATCGCCATGTCGCAGGCGACCGCTGATTCACTCCATGTCAAGCTTGGCGACACCATTCCAATGCTTCCCGACACCGACGACCGCTTGACCCGCGTGCCAAACGGTGAGGGCCTGCCGCTTCTCGCCTTGCGTGTTGTGGGCATCATCAGCGTCCCGAATCCCAACGACGATTACTGGTATTCGCAGCCGGAGATCGACCAAGCGGCGGTCGAGGATGATGGCAACAATACGCGAGTTTATGCGACGGCGATCTTCTCCCCGAGCGAGTACTCCGACATTCTGCGAGACACGTCTCCCGGATTGATGGACTACACCTATCGTTATTACGTCAATCCGAGTCGATTCAACGCCGGGATCTTCGGCACTCTGGCGGCGGACATGCGCCGACTCGACGCCCAGTACGGATCCGTCTTTTCGGGGCCACCGTCGGCGATCTCGGTCACGTCCCAGCTGTCCAAGATCTTGAACCAGTTCGCCCAGCAGCGCAGATTGACTATTTCGATCCTCTCGCTCGGCGTCATTGGGTTGCTCGTCATCGCCATGGCGACCATTGGCTTGGTGGCAGCCTTCATCGCCGAGAACCGGCGCGACACCATACGTCTGCTGCGCGGACGCGGCGCCTCGGCCTGGCAGATCCTCAGTACCCAGGCGTTTGAGGGACTGCTGCTGGGAATTCCCGCGGCCATCGTCGGAGTCGGGATCGCCACGCTTTTCGTACGCTCACGCACGAGCCTATTGTCGATCTATGCCGCGGCCGGAATCGTGATCATCACGATACTCTTGCTGCTCGCCGCGCTGTGGCCGCTCGCCCGTCGAGGTCTGGGAACGCTCGAACGGGACGATGTCCCGATTCGGCAGACCTCCGTGCGACGCATTGCCATCGAGATCTTCGTGGTGGTCGTCGCCGTTCTTGGCATCTACCTGCTGCGGCGGAGAGGACTCGCGGGAGATAGCTCCGACGCGGCGGTGGGCGGTTTCGATCCCTATTTGGCCGCGGTCCCCGTGCTCCTCGGTCTGGCGACAGGGCTGATCGTGCTGCGACTCTACTCGCTTCCGATCAGGTTGCTGGCCTGGAACGCGTCCTATCGCTCCGATCTCGTTCCGTTCCTCGGATTCCGACGCGTGGCGCGGCAGTCGAGTGCGGCCGCGGTTCCGTTGTTGGTGATCCTTCTTTCGATCGCCATCAGCGTCTTCTCCTCAGTCATGATGCACAGCATCGACGTTGGACAGGTCAACACGTCCTGGCAGACGGTGGGTGCTGATTATCGTATCGATACGGTTGGGCCGTCGGCGATTCCGAGCTACTTCACGCTCGATAAGGTTCCGGGCATCAAGACCAGTGCGGCGGCCAGCCTGCAGCAAAACCTGGTACTCGCCGAGGATCAACCACTCTTTGGCACGTTCAACCTGCTGGCCATCGACACCGCCGCATACGAAAACGTGGTCAAGGGGACACCGGTCGATCCACACTTCAACGCGGAGCTCCTCAGCCAGCAGACGGGTGCCGATGTCGGGACGCCGAAGTCGCCGATTCCAATAGTCGTGTCATCGCGCTGGGTGACCGGTGCGGCGCCGAAGCTCGGAGATCACTTCTCGGTGATGTTCGGGCAGAAACCGGTGGCCTTCGTCATCAGCGACGTTCGCGATCGGTTCGTCGGCGTCTCATCGACCTCGCCGTTCGCCATCGTTGCGTTGCCAAGCTTGCAGTCGATCCTGGGCGCCCGAGATGTCGAACCGACATCCATCTTTGTACGCGCGCCAAACACCTCGGAGCAAGCCATCAAGGATGCGATCGACGCCCAATACGCTCCGGTCACCGTGACATCGAGGGCCGACCTGTATGCTCGCGTCCACGATTCCCCGTTGATCTCCGGATCCGCGCGTGGTTTTGAGATCGGTATCGCCCTGTCTGCCGCCTATTCGGCGCTGGCGGTCGTGATTGCGCTGGCGCTCGGCAGCCGCTCGCGAATCCGCGACCTGACATATCTGCGTACCTTAGGTTTAACCGGTCGACAGGTCTCTGATGCTGACTATCACGGAGCAAGCACCGCCTATGGTGATTGCTTTGATCCTGGGGACTGGTCTCGGAATTGGTGTCGCGCACTTAATCGCGCCGGGGCTGGATCTGACGGCGTTCACTGGTCCTGGCATACCGGTACCGTTGATGACCGATTGGCTCGCGATCTTCGTGTTGATTGGTGGGATTATTCTGGCTGTCGCCGTCGCCATCGCGATCGTCAGCGCCTCCGCGCAGCGCGCCAACGTGAGCGGAGTATTGAGGATGGGAGATGAATGACCGACACACTTGATTTCAAAACTCTTCGCGACCGAGCAGCGCATGCGGAGCGGGTTCAGTACGGGGCCGGAGCGCAGATCATCTGCGACAACCTCGTCAAGATCTATAAGGTGGCCGACCTGGAGGTGGTGGCGCTTCAGGGCCTCGACCTGATCGTGAACACGGGCGAGCTCATCGCCATCATTGGCGCGTCCGGCTCCGGCAAATCGACACTACTGAATATCCTGGGCGGTCTGGACGTCCCCTCTGCCGGGAAGGCCGTGGTTGCTGGATATGACCTGCTCAATATGACGGCCGACGATCGCGTGCAATACCGTCGATCGGTGGTCGGCTTCGTATGGCAGCAAACCGCACGCAACCTGCTGCCCTACTTGACGGCCTTTGAGAACGTCGAGATGCCCATGATTCTGGACGGCGCGGCACGCGGACAGCGGCGGCAGCGAGCGTCCGAGCTGCTCGAAATCGTCGGATTGAGCGATCGCGCCACGCACCGCCCCGACCGGCTCTCCGGTGGTGAGCAGCAGCGTGTGGCTATTGCCGTGGCGTTGGCTAACGGTCCCCGCGTCTTGCTGGCGGACGAGCCGACCGGCGAGCTCGACACCAACACATCGCACGAGATCTTCACGCTCCTCCGCTCAATCAGCACCGATCTCGACGTCACCGTGGTGGTGGTGACGCACGATCCGCTGGTCTCGGAGCAGGCGAACCGCACCATCGCCATCCGCGACGGACGCACCAGTACCGAGACCTTGCGCCGCACCGAAATGGGTGATGCTGGCGAGCATCAGACCATCGCTGAAGAGTTTGCCGTCCTCGATCGCGCTGGTCGTCTCCAGTTGCCGGTCAACTACGTCGATACGCTGCAGCTCGAGCGACGCGTCCGGCTCGAGCTCGAACCGGACCACATCGGCGTCTGGCCCGATCGTCCAACGCCGAACTCGCCACGTCGAGAGGATGACGAATGAGCGACGAAGAATCTCGACGCAGCACGCCATCGGAGCCCGAAGATGTGGACGAAGGCCCACTCGAGCCAGAACTGAAACCCGCCAGCGACGACGATTCGCGCTGGCGCCCGAAATCCTCACGCAGCGATTCGGGCAGCACGGCTGACGCTTCCGCATCGTCATCCACCGATGCAGAATTCGAAAAGAACGAGTCCGACGAGCTTCGCTGGCGTCCTCCGGAACGGCGCGCGCAGCCGGCGCCCCGCGAGCGAGAAGTCCCCACGCCAGCAGCACGACCAGTGAATCCAGGCGCTGATCCAGAGCACTGGCGACCACCCGTGCGGGACGAGCGACCGGTCGAGACAAGAGCCAGGCTCTACGAATCGCCGGTCGAGGGCCCAGAGCACTGGGGCGAGCGAGAGCGAAGATCCACGTCAGTCCTCGATCCGATCGTGTCGACTGAAGCGCTGTCGCGCAACTATCCGGTTGGTGATTCGATCGTGCACGCCCTCAAGCCGACCACGCTGCAGGTCGACCGCGGACAGCTGGTAGCGGTTCATGGGCGCTCCGGGTCGGGCAAGACGACTATGCTCAACCTGATAGGTGGGCTCGATCGTCCCAGTGACGGCCGCGTCTGGATTGACGGTGTGGAGGTGACCGCGCTACCAGAGTCGGAGCTCGTCGGATTACGCCGCTACAAGATCGGCTTCATCTTTCAGACCTTTGGGCTTATCCCAATATTGAGCGCGTCGGAGAACGTCGAGGTGCCGCTTCGCCTGGCCAACGTCGACGTCAACGAACGGGATGAGCGTGTGCGCGTCCTTCTGGAATTGGTTGGCCTGGGCGAACGAGCACGACACCGGCCGCACGAGCTCTCCGGTGGCGAGCAGCAGCGCGTCGCCATCGCACGCGCACTCGCCAACAGTCCACGTCTATTGATCGCGGACGAGCCAACCGGGCAACTCGACTCCGGCACCGGGCGCACCATCATGACGCTCATCCGCGCGCTGGTGAAGAGCGAAGGCGTCACGGCCATCGTTGCCACCCACGATCCGCTGCTAATCGACCTTGCCGACCGCATCATTGAGTTGCGCGACGGAGAGGTGATCGACGATACCGCCGCGCCGCCCAAGCGCGATTGACAAAGGACGTTGAGCGATATGGACCCGGACACGTACAACTACGCGGTCTTCCCGGCTGAAGACGACGTCGAGGTCTTTGCCCGATTCGCCGAACACCTCAAAGTGGGTCAGCGTGCGCCAGACGTCGAGCTGATCGACCTCGAGTCCAGCCAGCCGGTACGTCTCAGCTCCTTCACAACCAGCGGGTTGACCGTCGTCGAGTTCGGATCGCTCACCTGACCATATTGCGGGATGGCGTGCCCATCCATGGACGATATCGCCGATGAATTCGCCGACCGCGGCGTGCAATCGGTCTTTCTCTATACGCGTGAAGCCCATCCGGGCGAAAACTACCCGCATCACACGTCGTTCGAGCAGAAGCTCGCACAGGCACGCGTCTACAGAGAAAAGTGGAACTGTCGCCGTCCAATTCTGGTGGACGACCTGGACGGGACAGCCCACGATGCGTTTGGGCGTATGCCGAACATGACCTATGTCATCGGCGCCGACGGACGCGTGCAGTTCCGGGCGGACTGGACCGATGCCGACACGGTGCGCTTCGCGGTGGTATATCTCCTCGACATCGAGAAACGCCAACGCGAGGGAACCGCGATCGAGCCCTTCTACGTCGAGATGCGTGGCTACCGCTGGGAGAATGTGCGCGGCTTCGCGGAGGGATTGAAATTCAACGGCCCGCGCGCGGTCACTGAGTTTAGAGACGCCAAACGACGCTGGGCGCGAGGCGAGCACCTGGGATCGCTCAACAAGTTGCGGGGTCGGGATTAGTACAACCCTGTATTACCGAACCTTGTCGAGCAGTCCGCCAAGCGTCAGCCAGTAGTAGACGATGTAGCCGCCCGCCAACAGCAGCATCGCGGCGCTGACCGGCTGTACCAGTCGACCCAGATTACGCACGCGCTGCACCGCAGCCATCTTGAACAGCGCCACCACCATCGTCAGGATGGTGATCACAAGCCCCATCCCAAGTGCATACAGCACGAACTCCGACAGCGATGAAACCAGTCGCGTCGTCGTGAGCGTCCCGCCGGCGAGCGCCAGAAAGATCGGCAGCGTGCAGCTGAGTGACGCCAGCCCGTAGCCGACTCCGTAGGCGAAATAGCCGACTACGTTGCGTCCTTGTGCCATCCCCGTGACGCGCGCCGACATGCGCTCGCCGAACGTCGAATAGAGCGGTTTGGCGGTCATCATGCGACCGGCCACTACGACCAGCGCCACTCCGACGATGAGCCCGAACCATGGGAAGACCGTCGACAGCGATGAGGTCACGCTGCCCAGGACGAGTCCCGTGACACCGAAGAGGACCACGAAACCCATCGTCACCGAACCGCTGATGAGCAGGGCTCGGCCGATGCGAGACGAGCGCGATCCGCGATCCGCGTCGTTGGCGTCTCCAAGGTAGAGGCCGAGATAAGCCGGAAGAAGTGCGAATCCGCAGGGATTGACGGCCGCGACCATCCCCGCTCCAAAGGCATACCCCAGCGGTAGGACGATCGACACATCGCGCAACCAGGTGCTGCCGTTTGCGGACGCGTGTTCGACCCCGCCGGTTATCGGGTTGAGGTCGCTCCCGGTCAGAAGCGCCGCGACCGACGCTACCACGAGCACCACGAGCACGGCCGCAGCCGCCACGAACCGTCGACCAGCCGATACGCGCGACCCGCTCGTCTCAAATCCTTGGCGGCGAACGATCAGATCGGTCCTCATGCGATTACTTCGACACCAGCGACTCGACCTCGGCGACGAGATCCGACTTCGAGATCAGTCCCGACTTGGTCGTCTTGATTGTGTGGTCTTTCGTGATCAGCACAGTGGTTGGAACCCCTTGCAAATTGTAGTCGAGCAGGGGTTTTTCATCGACCGCGTAAGCGGTCGGATAGGTGATGTTCAAGTCGTTGAGGAGCGAGCGAGCGGAGTCGTGCGTGCCGAGCGAGGTGAACGATCCCACGTCGATCCCCAGGAAGATGACCTGTCCCTTGAACTGATCGGCGACTGACTGAAAGTCGGGCATCTCGGCGCGACACGGAGGGCAATCGCCGCCCCAGAAGTTGAGGACCACCGGCTTGTTGAGAGCCAGCACTGCCGAGAGAGACTGCTGACCGTCCGACAACACGCCGTCCGTGTTGTAGCTGACGAAACTGAAGTCCGGCGCGCTGGTCCCCGCGCTGTGAGAGAAAGTACTGCACGCCGGCAACAGGCCGATCGCGAGCGAAATGACGATGACGACGGACAGCTTCGAGCGCTGGAATCGCACGATCGCGCCGAGTGAAGAATGAATCAATAGCGCTGCTCCCCAACGACGAATCATGGGCCGAAGCGCGTTCCGGCCCCAGAACGCCACTGTGACGATACCAAAACGCTTCAACATCTCGCGGGTAGCTCTACCAGCTCCTGGCGAGCCCACGAAGAGAGGCCTCCTGGTATGCCGCTTGCATCCCTGTGCAGTGGCGACAACGTGAATTCATCGGAAAGGGAAATCAATGGCAAGCACCAAAACTGCCAAGGATATCTTCGCGCCAGACCAGCAACAGGCACGTCAACGCATCACCGAACTCCTGGAGAAAGCCTATTGGATGGAGATGGAGACGGTGATGAGCTACGTCGCGAACTCCGTCAACCTCGATGGTGTGCGCGCGCGCGAAGTCTCAGAATCGCTTCAGGAGGACGTTCAAGAAGAGCTCGGCCACGCGCAGATGTTCGCAAACCGCATCAAAGAGCTCTACGGCGTTGTTCCGGGCACGATGGAGTTCAAAGCCGAGCAAGTCTTTCTGCAGCCTCCAGCCAAGCAAACCGACGTCGTTCACGTCATAAAGGGAGTCATCCAGGCTGAGTCTGGCGCAATCGAGCATTACTCGAAGGTCATTGAAGAGACCGACGGCGTCGACTGGGTGACGCAGGACATGGTAATCGGCATCCTGCATGACGAGCAGGGTCATCGTCGCTTGTTCGAAGGTTTCCTGCGAGAGTTCGAAGCCGAGGGCAAAGCCTAGATCGCGACTCGTTCAACGATCGTTCGACCAATGGCGCGGCGCGGCCGCGCCATTCTCGTTGCGATGATATCCTGCCCAGTTCCTCGATCGACGGGATCCGTTGTAGACTCAGCAGATGAACCGGCAACCAGCGGCAGGAGCGAACGAGATGCAAACGAACGACGTAGGGCTCGTGCGTGGGGCTTGCCCACACGACTGTCCCGACACCTGCGCCACCATCACTGAAGTGCGAGACGGTCAGGCGGTTTCTTTCTACGGCGACAAAGACCACCCATATACGCATGGCTGGCTGTGCGCCAAAGTCCGTCCATATCTCGACCGTGTCTACCACCCCGATCGTTTGCTGCACCCGCTGCGACGAGTTGGTCCTAAAGGGAGCAACCAATGGGAGCAGATCTCCTGGGACCACGCCATTGACGAGATCGCGAATCGCTGGACGGCCTTGATCGACGAATATGGCGCGGAGTCGATACTCCCCTACTCGTTCAGCGGCACACTCGGCATAGTCCAGAACGTCCTCTCCGCATCCCGACTTTGGAATCGACTGGGGGCTAGCGGACTGGAGCGCTCCATTTGCGGAGCCGCGGCCGAGACCGCCGTCACATTAACCTACGGCTCTCGCTGGGCGCCCGATCCGCGCGACGTGGTCCATTCCAAGTTCGTGATCATCTGGGGGCACAATCCCGCCAGCACCGGTCCCCACTTCGTCCCGTTCTTGCGTCAGGCACAGAAGACCGGCACGCACGTCGTGGTCATCGATCCACGCCGCACGCTCACCGCTCGCTCGGCCGATGAGCACATCCGTCCGAATCCCGCCACCGACGGTGCTTTGGCGTTGGGCATGATCAACGTCATCTTCTCGGAAGGGCTGCACGACGAGGAGTGGCTCGAGGCCAACACCATCGGCTGGCGCGAGCTGCGCGAGCGGGCGGCCGAATACCCGGTCGAGCGCGTGGCCGACATCACGGGAGTGGATGCCGAGACGATCGTCTCGCTCTCTCGCCGTTTTGCCGGTGCCAAGCCCGGCTTGATCAAGTTCGCCGACGGCATTCAGCGTCATGGCAACGGCGGTCAGACAGTTCGCGCCATCATGTCTTTACCCGCGGTCGCCGGGCACGTGGGTAAGCGCGGTGGCGGCTTGATGTACAGCACCAGCGGTTTCAGCAGTTGGGACGATGAGGTCGTCGGTCACGCGTCTGAGTGTCCGCCGGTTCCTCGCATCATCAACATGAATCGGTTGGGCGCGGCCCTCACCGGCGAAGCAGCCGATCCGCCGGTTAAATCGCTCTACGTCTTCAACGCGAATCCGGTCACATCGACGTCGAACGCCCCGCTAATTATCCAGGGATTGATGCGAGATGACCTCTTCACCGTGGTACACGAGCTCTTCATGACAGACACCGCCCTGTATGCGGATATCGTTCTACCGGCCACCACGCAGCTCGAGCAGGCTGACCTGCATCGTGGCTACGGTCACCGTTTCCTGCAATACAACAACCCCGCCATCGAGCCGCGCGGCGAAGCCAAGAGCAACTGGGACGTGTCGCGCCTGCTCGCGACGGCGATGGGATTCGACGAGCCGTGGCTGCATCAGACTGTTGACGAGGCCATCGACGAACTGATCGAAGGATCGCGCGCGGTCAATCCGTTCATTGAGGGCATCACGCTCGGGCGACTGAAGGCGGAAGGAACCGTGTCCCTCAACTTCGACGTTCGCGGCGATGTGCCGTTCGCCGACGGCAAGTTCCCGACTCCGTCCGGCAAGCTGGAACTTAAGTGCGAAGAGATGGCCCGGCGTGGACTCGATCCGTTGCCGGAGTACGTACCACCGGCCGAATTCAATGGCCGCGTCAGCCGCGACGACGGACGCATCGTGCTGATCTCAGCCGCCGCGCACCATTTCGTCTCGAGCAGCCTGGCCAACGTCAGTAAGCTGCGCGCGAAGGAAGGCACACCGTCGATTGAGATCAATCCCGACGACGCACAGGCGCGTGGGATCGTTGACGGCGACGACGTGATCATCTCAAACGCGCGCGGTTGGTGCCGTCTGCGCGCCATCGTGACGGACGACGTGCCGTCCGGTGTTGCCGTCTCACCGAAGGGCCAATGGGCGCGCAACTCGCCCGACGGACGGAACGTCAACTGGACGACGAGCGACGCCGTTGCCGATCTGGCCGGTCAGAGCACCTACCACAGCAACCTGGTCGAGATTCGTCCGGCGACGCAAATCACCGCCGAGGTCGAAGAGACTGCCTACGCCGTCACGGCCGACGACTGATCGGCGGTCGGAGTCGTGTACTCCGGCAGCGTCCAAGGGCCACGATAGAGAAGCAACCAGAGCGCCGCGCCGACAATGAGAATCGTCGCGGCGTTCAGGACATAGATGTTTGCCACAGTTCCACCAATAACAAACAGCACAACCAGGAGGACGTCCGCCCGCCGCGAGACGAACAGGGACGTCAAAATCAACGTTGCGCCGATGATTCCCAGTCCGACCTTGGCGACTTCCACGTTCATGAGCAAAACCTGGATGAGAAAAACGGCTCCGCAGGTGATGGCGAGCAATCGGACAACGGGATCGCGGGTCAGGATTCCAAGTCGCGATGGCTGATCGTTCCAAATTCCGCTCAGCGCCATTCCGCTCAACAGAGCCGTAATATGTTCGACGCTCGTGAAGGTGTGATGCAGCACGAGGATGACGACGAGCAGCAGGATGGCGGATAACCCTGCGAACAAACGCCAGCCACGAACCAGCCAGGGAACGCTGGCAATCGCGCCGACGCAACACCAGGTTGAGGTCGAGGATCCGACCTCGGAGATCATCAAGCGGTCGAACGTTCCTTGCAGGTGCAGCAGGTGCGCTGGGATCAGGAGAAGTGCGGCGACGATGAGCGGCACCCAGGTCCCGGTGAACCAGATGAGTACCGTCCTCCAGGTGCCGAATCGGAGCTCGCACGCGCCGGTAGCCACGATCGACAAAATAACCGTAGAGATGATCGCCACCGGATGATCGACAAAATAGTTCGAAGTGACGATCGTCCAAACCTTGCCATGCAAAAGTGCGCGGATGCCGATACCCCATCGATTCAGAGTGGAATTGGTTGGAAGATGCTCTAACGTACCGCTGGCGACGGTCACGATCACGATGATCGTGACAGAGATGAGTGTCCAGGGGATATGCTTTGCCATCATGGCCAGTGACTTGGTCGGATGCATTCTGGCTGGTTCTGGTGGCCGTTGGTTCTCGACGCGGGATAGGCGCTCAGCGCTACCGGCGTGTGCGTTGGAGTGAGTTCGACTCGTTGACCACAACATCACAAAGTGCGATCCAAATGCGACGACTGACGCGGTACTTCAGGCAGCGGACGGGTCCGTTGTGGGCGGCGCTGGTCACACTCCTGTTCGTGATTTTCCTGCTCCGCGAACGTCGCGAAGTCGTCCGCATCTTCCACGTTCTGCGTAACACGAATCCCCTCTGGCTGGTCGGCGCGATGGCGATTGGGCTGCTCATACAGGCCCTCATGGGCACCGTGCTCCAGCCCATCATACGGCGTCTTGGCAAGGTGGTATCGCGCACGGCGCTCGTACGAATTCAGCTGCAGCGCCACGTGATGTCGACGATCATCCCACTCGGCGGTGCGGCCTCAACCTACGCCGCGGTGCGTTCGTTGAACCAGCAGGGAGTTTCAACCGACGACGCCGTCTATGCATCCGTATTGAATGGCGTGCTTGGCTACGTCTCGTTCATCCTCTTCCTGATCCCTGTACTGGTCTATCTGATCGCAGGTGGCGGCGCCTCGACGCTGATCATCGTGGCGGCGGCGGTCCTGTGCGTCGTCGTGCTGATCATGATGACCGTGCTGATCCTGCATCAGCGGCAATCGCCGGCGATGTCGGCCATCCAGCGACGATTACCGAATCGCATCTCGGAGTTTGTCGAGAGTGCGCGCGAGCATCGGATCGGTGTGGCAGACCTCGTCTCGCCACTTGTTATCCACCTCATCATCGATCTCCTGGGCGTGGTGATGCTCTACGCCTGCCTGGAGGCGGTCCACCAGGAGCCGACGACGCGAACCGTCCTCGCGGGATACGTCATCGGAACACTCTTCCTCCTGGTCACTCCCGTCTTCCAGGGGCTTGGTGCGGTTGAGCTCTCGATGACGGTCGTGCTGAAGAATTTCGGCATCCCCAGCGGAGCGGCATTGGCGGCCGTCCTCCTCTATCGCGTTGCCGAAGTCTGGATGCCGCTGCTGGTCGGACTTTCGGTGCAGGTGAGCGACATCAAAGAGGTACGCCGGGCGTCGGCTCACGTCCCGGCAGTCTTGACCGCCATCACCGGCGTGGTGACCGTTCTGGCCGCCCTCAGCCGTCCGTTCCCACGCCGGTTTGACGAAATCCAACAATATACCGTCGTTGGGCCGCATGAGTTTTCGCGCTCCTTCGCCGTCGTGGCTGGATTTTTCCTCATCTTCCTCTCCTGGAGTCTGTGGCGACGCAAGCGGGTGGCATGGATCGCGGCTCTCGCCATTCTGGCCGTGAGCTCGGTTGGACCGTTCATCAAGGGGCATGACCATGTCCTCTTTGTCCTCTCGGCCGTCAACGCCGGACTCCTCCTGTTGCACCGCAACCATTTCAGAGTCAGGAGCGACGTCCCGACCATGCGACAGGGCGTCATCCGTTTCGGACTGAGCATCCTCTTCGCGCTGATCTACGGCACGCTCGGATTCTTCCTGATCGACGAACGCGCTTTCGGCACTGACTTCGGACCCGTTCAAGCGATCAAAGTGACGTTGCGCCTCTTTTTCAGTCTTGGGACAAACGGCGTCACACCCCATACGCGCTACGGAAGCTGGTTCGTAGATTCGCTCACATTTGTTGGTCTGGTCTCAGTGGCGTACGCCACGTTCTCACTGGTTCGACCCGTGGTTTGGCGTCGTCGCACATTGCCGAGCGATCGGCACCAGGCGACGCTGCTGATCGATCGTTGGGGAGATTCGTCGCTCGATTTCTTCAAGACGTGGGACGACAAAGTCTTCTTCTTCTCTTCAGACCGTCGGGGAGTCGTCTCATTCGGCCAGTCAATGTCCTCCGCCATCGCGCTCGGTGATCCGGTCGCAGGCAGTCCAGACGGGTTCAGCCGTGTACTTCATGAATATCTCGACTTCTGCGACGCGAATGACTGGGGTGTCGCGTTCCATCAAGTTCCGGCCACACATCTCAGCGAATACGCCGCAGCGGGGTTCTCATCGATCAAGATTGGAGAAGAGGCGATCGTCGACGTCGGCGAATTTTCCTTGCAGGGCAGACCAATGAAGGCATTGCGTTCGAGCATCAACCGTCTCGAACGTGAAGGCTATCGCACTTCGTACTTCACGCCTCCGTTGAGTGAGGCGGTCGTCGCCAAGCTTCGCGAAGTCTCGGACGAGTGGCTGGGCCTTTCGGGACGTCGTGAGCGCGGCTTCACGCTCGGCGGGTTTCGAGACGACTACGTGCGTGCTACGTCAGTGATGGTCGTTGAGAACGCGCAGGGTGACTTCCTGGCCTTCGCCAACGTGATTCCGGACGGTGTCAAAGGTGAGGCGACCATCGATTTGATGAGGCGCAAGAGCGACCTGCCAAATGGGATCATGGACCTGCTGCAGGTACGGCTGATCGAGCATTTTCGAGAGGCAGGCTTTACGCGCTATACGCTCGGTATGGCTCCATTCTTCAACGTCGGCGAAGAGTCGGACGCGCCGGTCAAAGAGCGGGCCATTCGCCTCCTCTACGATCACGTCAGTCGCATTTTTTCGTACAAGGGTCTGCATGATTACAAGGCGAAGTTCATGCCGAGCTGGGAGCCACGCTACCTGGTATACGACTCCGAAACATCGCTGCCGGCCATCATTTTGGCCTTGATCCAACTCACTGAGCGACAGCATGCGACGAAGCGGGATTGATCCGAAAGCCTCGGCATAGGAGATGCGCCGATCCAAACACGGCAGTTCAAGTTCCGGCAAAACCGGCTGTGATTTTCGTCTGACCCGTTCGCGGACGCCGGACTCAAGTGCTAAGATCGGAAGTCAGACCATGGTCGCCATCTGCCGTAACGATGGAGCAGAGCGACACCGCCAGACATGCCGATTGAATCGTAGCAACGATGTGCGCGCCGCGGTATTCGGCAGTCTGGATCAGCATGTTCAACCACGGTGTTCGGGGGCAGCACGCCTCGAACCCAAATTGGACGCCGTCCGATTCGAACCACGTGGTCGAAATGCGCGGAGTACTCAATGGGCCACAGCACTCATGTAGGCGTCGGTCGCGAGCTCAAGATACAATCGTCACTCGTCGACCGAGCGCCGGACTACCCGCCCATCTTCGAAAGCTTCGATGCCGTCTTATCTGATCTCCGAGATCTCCTTGCCATCGATGTCCTTGCAGTGCTCATTCCTCAAATCGAGGATGGGCGACTCTTTACCACGGTCGCATCGGCCGGCGTGTCGCTCGACAGCCTGAGTGACGTTCCGGTCGTAGTCGACATCGATGATCCGCGATATCTCGAGACATCATTTGCAATGCGTGTGATCAACGATCCACGCTCACGCAAATCGTCGAGTCCTCTGTGCCGGTTAGCTGACATCAGTTCCGTCACGATTGTTCCGCTCGTGGTCGACAGTCACTTGCGTGGAATGCTGCATGTCGGCACGCTTCGGGAGGGCTCCGTCCCCAGCGACGGACGTCTGCTCGAACTCGCAGCCAAAACGGTTTGCACGGAGATCCGTTGTCTCGATCTACAGCACGCCGAGGTTGAAGCGCGCGCGGCCGGCGAACGGGCGCAGGAGCGTTTGAGATTCCTTACCGTGGCAAGTGGACTGCTCTCATCCTCGCTCGACTATGAAACGACGCTTACGCAGATCATCAGCATGCTCGTGCCACGACTAGCCGACGTTTGCGCCATCGTATTGATAGACGACGATGACTCCATCAGTCAGGTGACGGTGGAGGGCATAGATCCGAACGTGACACGTATGGTGCGGGAGGTGCAGTCACGGTTCTCGCTGCGCCCGGATTCTCGGAGCTCGGTTCGGCGCGTACTGGACAGCGGTCGGACGGAGTTTCACCCGACCCTCTCCAATCAAAACTTTGAGGAAGCCTCGAGCGATGCGGAGCACCTCGACCTTTTACGTCGGATCGGCATGCATTCGATGGTGATCGTGCCGCTCAACGGACATGAATCGACCATTGGTGCGCTTTCATTGGCCGTCACGCGCAGCAACCGACAGTACACCGCGGACGAGGTCGACTTCATTGAGGAATTGGCACACCGTGTCGCACTCGCCGTGGAGAACGCGCGGCTCTTGCGAGCGTCACAACGTGCCATCGAAGAGCGAGAGGACCTCCTCCGCTTTCGTGAGGAGACGATCCTGCTCGAGCGCCAGGCGCGAGCCAGGGCTGAAGCGTCGCAGCGGCAGGAGGCGTTCCTCTCCGAAGCAAGCAGCATCCTGTCGTCTTCACTCGACTCCGCCAAGAATCTCAAGAGCCTAACCCGGCTGATCGTGACGCGAGTGGCGGATTGGTGCACGATCGAGCTGTTCGACGGCAGCGGGACGTCATCGCTGGCGGCGGCGTCACACGCCGAACCGGAAGGGCTGGAGGTTCTCGAGCGCATCCGGGCCGAATATCTTCCGGCGACGATTCCCGAGTTGCCACCGCGCCACATTCTCCGTTACCGCGAGCCGACGCTGATCAGCAACGTCTCAGGCGAGTTCTGGTTCGACAGCGCTTCGACCCCTGAGCACCTGATTCAGCTCGATCGGCTTGCCACTTCCGCGCTGATCGTGGTGCCACTCTTTTCGCGCAGTCGCACGCTCGGTCTGATGATCCTGGCGCGGTCGGGAGACTCTCCAGCGTTCGGCGATGGGGATCTGCCGATGGCCATCGACCTTGGCCACCGCGTCTCCCTCGCCATCGACAACTCGCTCCTCTACGACCGAGCGCAGAGCGTCGTTCAGCAGCGCGAGGAATTCATCTCGACTGCGTCGCACGAGCTCAAGACTCCGCTGACCACCGTCAAAGGCTATCTTCAACTCCTGAACCGGCAGATCCGACGTGATGACGTCGATCTGGAGCGGGTCGTTCACTTTACACAGGAGCTCGACGATCAGGTTAGACGTCTCGAAGACCTGGTCTCGGACTTGCTCGACGTCTCGCGCATTCAGCAGGGACGTCTCGAACTTCGCCTTGAACAGTTCGATCTGGTCGACCTTGCCGAGATGGTACTTTCCAGGTTCGAGCACGCGCCCGAGCGTCATGAGACGCACGAACTGACGCTGAGCGCATCGGAGCCGGTGATCGGTACCTGGGACCGCGGACGAATCGACCAGGTTCTCACCAACCTCATTTCCAACGCGTTGAAGTACTCGCCTGATGGAGGTCAAATCCTGGTTCGGGTGCGCCGATCGGGAGAGAACGCCCAGATCACTGTGCGGGACAGCGGTATCGGAATCAGCCCGGAAGAGAAAGCCATACTGTTCCAACCTTTCGCGCGTGGACGCAACATCAAGCCGAAGATTTCCGGAACTGGGCTGGGGCTCTACATCACCAATCGCATCGTCAACAATCACCGCGGTGCGATCTTCGTCAAGAGCGATCCAGGCCAGGGAACATCCTTCATCGTGCAGCTTCCACTGACATCGCCGGAGATTGACGAACCGGCGTCCTGATATCCCAGAGCGCGCAATCCAGAGGTGCGGCAACTGTGTGTTGTCGCATTGTTTTGGTTCCGGTTTACATGCGCGGGGGATCGTGGGAAAGTGAGCACCGGCACGCGTGCCGATGGCTTTGGCATTCGTGAATACGTAAAACTGACAACAGGAAGGCAGATTTGATGGCTCAATCCAAAGCACGTGGATCTGGCATGGAATGGCGCTTGGTGGGGCCGCATCGTGGGGGCCGTGTCGTGGCGGTCACCGGTCATCCGACCGAGCTGGCCACCTTCTACTTCGGCGGGTGTGCCGGGGGTGTCTGGAAGACCACCGATGGTGGCGCCTATTGGGAGAACATCTCCGATGGTTTCTTCCAGACCTCGGCGGTCGGCGCCATCGCCATCGCTCCGTCCGATCCCAATGTCCTGTATGTCGGCACCGGCGAGACCGCCATTCGCGGCAACGTCTCGCATGGTGATGGGGTCTACAAGTCGACCGATGGGGGACAGACCTGGACCAACATGGGGCTCTCCGCTACCCAGGCCATCGCCAAGGTCCGCATCCATCCCCACAACCCCGATCTGGTCTATGTGGCCGCTCTCGGTCACGTCTGGGGACCGAACCAGGAGCGTGGCGTCTATCGCTCGAACGATGGGGGACAGACGTGGGAGCAGGTCCTCTTCCGCTCCGAGAAGGCGGGCGCCATCGACCTGAGCATGGATCCGAACAATCCGCGGATCCTGTACGCCACCATCTGGGAAGCGCAACGCTCCCCCTACAAGCTCAACAGTGGGGGACCCGACACGGGCATCTTCAAGTCGACCGATGGCGGCGACAGTTGGACCGAGATCACGCGCAACGAGGGACTGCCGACGGGGGTGCTGGGCAAGATCGGGATCGCGGCGTCACCGGCGCAGCGCGATCGGGTGTATGCCATCGTGGAAGCCGAGGATGGCGCGCTCTTCCGCAGTGATGACGGGGGCACGAGCTGGCAACGGTTGTCCGAGCAGAACGACCTGCGTTGGCGTGCCTGGTACTACCAACACATCGTGGCCGATCCGAAGGACCCGGATACGGTTTGGATCATGAATGGCAACCTGTGGAAGTCGATTGACGGTGGGAAGTCTTTCTCAAACGTCGCGGTTCCCCATGGCGACAACCACGATCTGTGGATCGATCCGAATGACACCCAGCGCATGATCGAAGGGGACGACGGCGGCGCGATCGTCACGTTCAATGGCGGCCTCTCCTGGTCGAGCGTGCTGAACCAACCGACGGCCCAGCTCTACCACGTGACGACCGACAACCAGCTGCCTTATCGACTCTATGGTTCGCAGCAAGACAATTCAGCCATCTCGGTGCCGAGTATGTCGGTCACCGGTGCCATCAATATGACCGAGTGGATGGAGCCGGGCGGCGGCGAAAGTGGGTATATCGCGGTCAAGCCGACCGATCACAACATCATCGTTGGTGGCGGCATCGGCAGCGGCGAGGGGGACGGACGTCTCATTCGGTACGATCACCGCACAGGTCAGCACCAGAACATCACGGCCTGGCCGGTTGAGACGGGAATGGGCGAAGGCGCAAACGAGATGCGCTACCGCTTCCAATGGACCTTCCCGATTCAGTATTCGCCGCATGACCCCGACACCCTGTATGTCACCTCCAACCACGTCCATCGCTCCACCAACGAGGGTATGTCCTGGGAAGTCATCTCGCCCGATCTGACCCGCAACGATCCCGCGACCCTGGAAGCGTCCGGTGGTCCCATCACCAAGGACAACACCGGCGCGGAGGTCTATGCCACCATCTTCGCCTTCGTCGAGTCCCCCCATCAGCAAGGACTCTTCTGGGCGGGATCCGATGATGGTCTGGTCCACGTTTCACGGGACAATGGCGCCAGCTGGCAGGAGATCACCCCCAAGGACCTGCCCAAGAACGCCATGATCTCGATCATCGAGGTCTCCCCCCATGATGTGGCCACCGCCTATGTGGCTGCCACCTGCTACAAGTCGGACGACTTCCGACCCTATCTCTACAAGACCACGGACTATGGGCAGACCTGGACCAAGATCGTGAGTGGCATTCCGGAGACCGTCTTCACGCGGACGATCCGCGAAGATCCTCAGCGTCAGGGACTCCTCTACTGTGGCACTGAGACCGGCTTGTACCTCTCCTTCGACGATGGAGCTACCTGGGAGGGGTGGCAGGGGAACCTGCCGGTGACGCCGCTGTATGACCTGTTGGTGAAGGGGACCGATCTGATCGCGGCGACGCATGGTCGCAGCCTCTGGATCCTGGACGACCTGACGCCACTGCATCAGTTGACCGACGAAGTGCGCCAGCAGGATACACACCTGTTCAAGCCACGAGACACCGTGCGCATGAAGGTCTATTCCGGCTACGGCTCGGAGATGGACGGTGGCCTCTCCTATATCAACGCTGGGCCGCTGACCGTTGCCTACCGCAAGATCAAGCTGGCCGACGGGACCAATGGCAAAAAGTTCCTCGATGCCGGCGAGAATCCGCCCAACGGCGTGATGGTGAGCTACCGCCTGGGTGAGGAGCCGAAGGAAGACATCACGCTGTCATTCCTGGATGCGGACGGCAACGAGATTCGTACGTTCTCCAGCGCCGAACCGCCCAAGGTTGAAGGCGAGGAGGAGCAGACCGAGCCACGCCTGATCAAATCAGCTGGGATGAACCGCTTCACCTGGGATATGCGCCTGCCGGATGCCGTCAAGATCCCAGGCGACAAGAGCGCCGAAGGCTATCTGCATGGCCCAACGGTTGTACCTGGCAACTATCAGGTGCGCCTGACGGTCGGCGGACAATCGCAGACGCAGTCCTTCGCGATCACCCCCGACCCCCGCATCGCCGCGACCGCTCGGGATCTGCAACAGCAGTTCGATCTGCTGGTCAAGATCCAGAAGCAGCTTTCGGAAACGCATCAAGCGATCATCAAGGTACGCGACATTCGCGACCAAGTTGAAGCCTGGGAGAAGCGCATCGAGGCTGGCAAAGATACCTACGACAACGCCGGGAGTCTGCTCGAATCGGCCAAGGGGTTGAAGGAGCGCATGACAGCGATCGAGAATGAGCTGATCCAGGTGAAGGCGGGCAGTCCGCTGCAGCCGCCCAGCAAGCTCAACTCCAAGATCGCTACGCTGACGGCCTTCGTCGACAATGCCGACTTCGCCCCGACTCGCCAGTGTTTTGAGGCGTACGACTTCATCACCGAGCTCATTGAAGTGCAGCTCGACACGTTGCACGAGATCGAGTCGGGCGATCTGCTGCGTTTCAACACCCGGTTGCGCGAGTCCAACGTGCCGCCGGTGGCGAGTACGGGGACAAGCGCCTAGCGCTCATTCCCGCAGTTCACAAACGGCCGATCTTCCGATATCGGAGGACCGGCCGTTGCGTATTTTGCCAGTGTGGCTCAAAATGAACAGGTGCCCAAACGCGACCTCGCGCAAACCAATACACTACTGACGCCTTGCTCGACGAGCGCGCAGGATGACAAAGTGCACGCAGTGAGGGATGAGCCACGATGACGATCGCCCCGGCACCGGTGCTCGAGCTGGTCGACCTGTTCGACCGCAACCGAGCCGCCTATCTGTCGCCCAACTACAACGAGGCTCAGGTCCGTCATCAGTTCATTGACCCCTTGTTCGAAGCCCTCGGCTGGGACGTCCAGAACACGCAGGGGTACGCCGAGGCCTATAAGGACGTCGTCCACGAGGACGCCATCAAGGTCGGTGGCGCCCACAAGGCTCCCGACTACAGCTTCCGGGTCGGTGGCACCCGCAAGTTCTTCGTCGAGGCCAAGAAACCGGCCGTCAACCTGCGTGACGACATTACGCCGGCGTACCAACTGCGGCGCTACGCCTGGTCGGCCAAACTCCCCTTGAGCATTCTCACCGACTTCGAGGAGCTGAGTGTCTACGACTGTCGTATTCGGCCCGGTCAGAACGACAAGCCAGCTGCGGCCCGCACCCTCTATGTGCGCTATGACGAATACCGCGACCGTTGGGAGGAGATCGCGGCCATCTTCTCGAAGCAGGCGGTGTTACAGGGATCCTTCGATCGCTATGCTGAATCGACCAAGAGCAAGCGGGGCACGGCGACGGTCGATGCAACCTTCCTCAAGCAGATCGAGGCCTGGCGCCAGGAGCTGGCCCGTGCCCTCCATCGGCGCAATCCTGCGCTCACCCAGCGTCAGCTCAATTTCGCGGTCCAGATGACCATTGATCGCATCATCTTCCTGCGCATGGCCGAGGACCGCGGCATCGAGGAGTATGGTCGGCTACAGGCCCTCCTGAACGGCAATGCGGTCTACGAACGGCTCGGCCGGCTCTATCAACAGGCGGATGAACGCTATAACTCGGGGCTGTTCCACTTTCGCAAAGAGCCGGGGCGACCCGACTACGATGATCTCACACCGACACTGACGACCGATGATCGAGTACTCAAGGAGATCATCAAGAGCCTCTATTACCCGGAGAGTCCCTTCGAGTTCTCGGCTCTCCCGGTCGACGTCCTCGGCCAGGTCTACGAGCAGTTCCTCGGGAGTGTGATCCATCTCTCCGGGCGCACGGTGGAGATCGAGGAGAAACCCGAGGTCAAGAAGGCCGGCGGCGTCTACTACACCCCGACCTTCATCGTGCAGGCGATCGTCCACGAGACGCTCGGCAAACTCCTGGAGGGCAAACGCCCCGGTCCACGCGGTGGCGTGAGCCGACTCAGGATCGTTGATCCCGCCTGCGGGTCCGGTTCCTTTCTGATCGGCGCCTACCAGTATCTGCTGAACTGGCATCGCGATCGCTACATCGAAGACGGACCGGAGAACCACACCAAAGAGCTCTACCAGGGACCCGGTGGCCAGTGGCTGCTGACGACCGGGGAGAAGAAGCGCATCCTCCTCAACAACATCTATGGCGTCGATATCGACCCGCAGGCGGTCGAAGTGACTAAGCTCTCGCTCTTACTGAAAGTCCTCGAAGGCGAATCACAGCAGACGCTGGTGACGCAGCTCAGGATGTTCCAGGAGCGAGCGCTGCCGGACCTTGAGCAGAACATCAAATGCGGCAATTCGCTGATCGATCCCAGCTTCTACACCACCGGCCAGATGAGCTTCCTGGACGAAGACGAGCAATACCGTATCAACGTCTTCGACTGGCAAACGGCGTTTCCGACGGTCTTCTCTGGCGATGATCCCGGCTTCGACGCCCTGGTCGGCAATCCGCCCTATATCCGGATCCAGGCGCTCAAGGAATGGGCACCGATCGAGGTGGAGTACTACAAGCACGCCTATGAGACCGCGCAGCAGGGAAACTACGACATCTACGTCGTCTTCGTGGAGCGAGGCCTCGAGCTGCTCAACAGCCGCGGCCGGCTTGGATTTATTCTGCCCCACAAGTTCTTCAACGCGAAGTACGGCCAGTCACTGCGATCTCTCTTGTCGGAGCACCGCTACGTCAGCAAGGTGGTCTATTTCGGCGATGAACAGGTCTTCGAGCAAGCGACGACTTACACCTGCCTGTTGTTTCTCGATAAGACCGGCAGCAATCAGATCGACGTTGAGAAGGCAGACGACTTGCTCGGTTGGCGGACGACTCGCGAATCAGAACGAGGAACGGTTCCCGCATCGGGGATCTCGGCGGCTGACTGGAACTTCGTGATCGGTGAAGACGCCGAACTCTTCGAACGACTGAGCAAGATGCCCGTGACGTTGGGGGACATTTCAGAAAGAATCTTCCAAGGTTTGATCACGGGAGCAGATGATGTCTTCATCCTAGACAATCTCGGTAATGGTCGCTACCGATCCCGTTCGACGAACGAGGTGTTCAACCTCGAATCCGATCTCCTGCATCCACTTTGTAAGGGCTCAGTTGACATCCGTCGATACCATGTGGGAAATCTGACCAAGAGCATTCTATTTCCATATAGAGTGCCAACAAATAGAGTCGACCTGTTGTCACCGGAAGAATTAGCAACGCAATATCCCCTAACCTGGCGGTACCTGAATGACAACCGCCTCGTGCTCGAATCGAGGGAGCGGGGAAAGTGGAAGCACAGTCGGTGGTACGCATTCGGTCGGTCCCAAAATCTGGGCCAAATGGAGCAGATGAAGCTTCTCACCCCGTCCATCGCGGCCAGTGCTTCGTACACGTTCGACCGGACCGGCTCACTCTATTTCGTCGGGTCCGGTGGCGGAGGCGGAGGTGGCTACGGCATCACCCTTAATCCGACTTGCCCACTGGCTTATGGATACGTGCTTGGGCTCCTCAACTCGCGGTTGCTCGATTTCTGGCTCAAACAGATCAGCTCTCGGTTCCGGGGCGGCTACTACGCCTACAACCGTCAGTACATTGAGCAGGTGCCGATTTATCTCGTCGACTTCACAAACCCACACGAAAAGGCGCTGTACGGTCAGATTATCGCCTTGGTTGAACGACTCTTAGAGCTGCATACGCAGCTCACTTCCGCCAAGACGAGGCATGATCGAGAGATTTTGCAGCGTCAGATCGATTCCATGGATCACCAGGTTGATCGGATGGTCTACGAGCTCTACGGGTTGACCGAAGACGAGATTCGAAGCATCGAATCAGCGATCACGTAGCCCTGGCAAGAAGTAGGCAACTTTACGCGTGTTATTTGGCCAACTTGGTCCTTTGAAATGTTCTTCAGGGCGAGACTCCCTTGCATTTAATAATTTTCTTCTCCCTCTTTTGCCAAGAGATGAACGTGAACAAAGGAACATTTGTTTCTGACGCTGCAGCCCCAAACACTCGTCAACTATCATATGGCGAGGTGGGCCTTCTGTTTGACCCTCTCGATCGATCTAGTCGCGGTGAGAAAAACGCATGTCACAGATGTGGACGAACGCATACTTTCTCAATCGAGTTGAAGATCTCAGACCGCATCTCGGATCAATAACACTCCCTGATATCCTGAATGGCGACGCTCCTCCGGACATTCTTCGCGAAATTGACTCTATCGTCCTCGACATCTACGAACGTGAGCGAGCACTCACTCACTTCGCGATACTTGGCCAAGTAGAAGAGCGAAGCCAGGAGATCTGGGGGGTTACTTCCCAACAGATCCAGGAATGGTGCCAATCTCGGTATCACGACACTCTCCGCATGCCCGACCTCATACTGTGTTTTGCCATCATCTAATCCATGTCTGCCTGCCGAATTTCTCATCCCTTCGCCGCACCATCACGGAGCAATTGACTCCGTGATACATTGGACTACACTGAAGCAAATCCACAAGTATACAGGCTTTGTCAGATTTCTTTCGACCTGCGAGGAAGCCGGTGGAAGTCTCTTCCAGCCAACCAGATCGACCCAAATCCCATACTCACGTGAACCGACGGCAGTTTGTAAACGTTGTCGGCATGGCTGCATTGGATATCTGGGTTTCGTCATGCGGCTGGTTCAGTTCGAGTTCTCGCCAGCCGACCAATCCGATCACTGACCGTGCGACGTTGTCGCCCACGCCGACAAAACGTACGTCCACTATTACGACTGTCCAACCAACACCTAATCCAACCCCGACACCCTCACCGACTCCCTCGCCAATTCCCACAGCAACCCTGCTCCCCACTCCAATGCCGACTCAAACACTTCGCGATCGAGTCGAAGCGGTTGGTCAAGAACTCTCTACGTTCGGCAAGATTCAGAATATCAAGGACCTAAAGTATCAAGAGGCCGCGAGTATGGTCGCGAATGAGCTTACCCTGGCAGCATCTACTGATATGCGGGTTGTCTTTCAAGGCTTCGGCAAGGGTGACTGGGATCGGGTGCTTGCTAACTGGCCAGCCATTGAAACGACGTTAAAAAATCGTGAGGAACCCGAAGGGTTCTCCCTCAATTGGGGGCCGGCAGATGCGATGATTGCCTTTGCTAAGAGTCAGGGCATGGGCGTTCGAATGCAGTCGCTTCTCACAGGTGGCGATATTCCAGACGAGATATACAACAACCGTGATGGCTACAGTGCCGATGACATTGAGAAGTTGGTGGAATTTGCCATCAAGACGCGAGCCCTCCACTATCCCGAGATAACCAACTGGATGGTCTCGTCGGAAGCATCTTCGGACCTCTTGTTTGGAGATAACCGGAAGAAGTTTTGGTACACCCAAAGTGCCTCACAGGAAGCGATCATCGATAAGGCTTTCTACTGGGTGCAGGAAGCCAATCCTGCTGCCAAGAAGGGATTTGATGAGGATCATGTTCTAGAAGTTGATACTGATGCGAGACGGCAAGTGGCAGCCAAGTACCTTTCGTTCCTGAAACACTTCAAGGATGCCAACGTTCCGGTCGATATCGCCGCGATTGAGAACAACCTTTGGGTAATGGCACCACCCGCGAAAGAACAAGTGGTGTCTTTCCTCAAGGAGTTAGTGGCTCTTGGCTATGAAGTAATGTCTGGTGAAACGACGGTCAGTGTTTCAGATGTCGACGCGTTCTTCCCTCAGCGGAGCCCGACCATCCACGTCACGGACAAGCTGCAGGCCCAGGCAGATCTCTACAAGATGATTGCGGAAGCCTACCTGTCAGTGGGAGGCACATTCGGTACTGGTGGATTTAGCGATGCGGTCTCGTGGCTTGAAGAGACATTCCCCGGTCAGGGAACAGACGCCATGATACTTGACAGAACATATCAGCCTAAACTCGCCTATCATTCCCTCGTTAGCGTGTATCAAGCACTAGGGTGATTACGCTTGATGCTGTATGAGTCGGCCGCTCAGACAGAATGGCTTTTATTTTGTTGGCCTGGTATAGGGTTGCCCGAGACACGCCCAGCGTCTGACAGATGTCGTCGATCGAATGGGTTCCTGCATTATAGAGGGACTGCGCCATGGCGATCTTTTTCGGGGTGTCCAGCTTCTTCGGCCGTCCACCCTGTCGCCCACGTGCCCGTGCCGCGGCCAGGCCAGCCCGCGTTCGCTCCCGATGGAAATCGGGCTGACGACAATTGTCCTTTGGGCTCCCTCGGAGCACCGCCTCCCATAGTTGCATTTCGTCGCGGTTCGATTTGCCTTTGTCTCGCCGCTGACGTAGAAGCTGGAATTCGTTGCAGACCCATCCAGTACATCACTTGGTCATCGGCACCGGCCGAACATCGTTCTGCCGCCATTGCGCCCCGCCATTACAGTAGCGTATGGTGCAACGCATTGTGCGTACGACGATACAGCAGCGGCAACGACATTCATGAACGAGGTGGTCGACCGATCGGCGCCAGGGCGGAGCGATCGCGTCGCGATTTTTGGCGTGCCCTTCGACGACCTTTCCGTGGACGAGGCAATCTCGCTGATGATGGGCTGGATTGCCGCGGAACCCGATCGCCTTCACCAGGTGGTCACCGCCAACCCGGAGTTCCTGGTCGCCTCCCGGCGCGACGCTCGCTTCCGAAGAGTTCTTCAGTCAGCGGACCTGGCGACGCCGGATGGCGTCGGCGTGCTCATTGGTTCGCGCATCCTCGGTCGTCCGATCCGCCATCGAGTGACGGGCGTCGATCTCGTGGAGGGCCTGGCGGCGCGGCACGATGTGCGCATGCAGCTCTTCCTGCTCGGCGCGGCACCGGGAATCGCCGCGAAGGCCGCCGAAGAGCTGCGTTGGCGCTTCCCGGGTCTCGCGATCGCAGGCGTCTGGGAGGGATCGCCACGATCGCAAGATTTCGCTGAGATCCTGCGCCAGATTCGGACAGCACGGCCAAACGTTTTGCTGGTAGCGTACGGCGCGCCGCGGCAAGATGTCTGGATTGACGAGCACCGGAACGAGCTTGCGGCATGTGGCATAGTGATAGCGATCGGAGTCGGCGGAACACTGGATTACCTTGCGGGTGCAGTGCCACGTGCACCGCGATGGGTGCGCCGATTCGGATTCGAGTGGCTTTTCCGCCTCATCCGACAGCCGTGGCGATGGCGGCGGCAGCTTGCGCTGCCGTTGTTTGCTCTCTTGATCATCGGTGAACGGCTGCGAGCGATGTGGCACGGCATCTGGGAACGTGTATGGTGATTTCCGACATCGACGAGAAGCGTTGTACCTACCATCCGAACGTCTTGACGCGCCTGCGATGCAGTAAGTGCGGCACTCCCATTTGCCCACGCTGCGCGGTCGAAACGCCGGTCGGTTTTCGCTGTCCCGACTGTGCCGCGGTTCGTGGTCTGCCGACGTACCAGACGAGCGGAAGCGCGTTGGTCAAGAGCATCGGCATCGGCATTCTCGCCGCGATCGTGGTTGGCGTCCTGTGGGGCTATTTCCCTCAGTGGGAATTCTATCTTTCGCTCATCCTCGGATTCGGCGTGGCGGAAGGCATGGCCTGGGGCGCGAAATACAAACGCGGTGGCGATCTGCAGATTGCGGCCATCGCCTGCGTCATCGGCGGACTGATCCTCTCACGTGTGATCATGGCAGAGCAGAGTCAGTTCTTCACGCTGAACGATCTGCTGAACCACGCCACCAACCCGATCGTCTCCTCCTACTTCCAGCTGCGACTGCTGCCAGACATGCTCTTCGCAGCCCTGGCGGTCGCGATTCCGTTCATCCGTTTCAGGTAGGCTGAGTGGACGAGCTCCTCGAGCTGCTTCCGGTTCTCGATCGGATCCGCGACCAGCGCGTGCTGGTAGTTGGTGACCTGTATCTCGACGCCTACATCTTCGGGCTTCCAGCGCGCGTTTCGCGTGAGGCGCCCATCATGGTGCTGGAAGAGACGCGGCGCGAGGATCGCCTGGGGGGCGGCACCGCACCTGCCCTGGCGCTGCGAGAGTTAGGGACGCGTGTCTGGCAGGCCGGGGTAGTGGGTGACGACGCGGAAGGTCGGCGCCTCGTCGAACTGCTTCAATCCCGGCACGTCGATACAGCGGGCATCTTCGTGGACAGTTCCCGACCGACGACCACCAAGACGCGGCTGGTGGCCGAGGGACCCTTCAACGTCTTCCCGCAACAGGTAGCCCGCAGTGATCGCCAGCTGCGCGACCCGCTGGACGCCGAGACGACCGCCAAACTGGTCGGTTTCATTCGCGAGGTTGGCCCTACCATGGACGCCATCCTCCTGTCCGACTACCGCAGCGGCGTGGTGATGCCCGAGGTCATTGCCGCGGCCAAGGACGTCGCGCGACTCTCGACGGTCGATTCTCAAGGGGCGCTCAACAGCTTCGCCGGTCTCGATCTTGTGAAGTGCAATCAGGCTGAGGCGGAAGACTATCTCGGCGCCTCGCTCGGCACTGCCGAAGAGAGACTGACGGCGTTGACCACACTGCGTGAGCGCCTTGGCTGCGATCGTCTGGTCGTGACGCTTGGTCCGGACGGCGCGGCGCTGGCAGTCGATGGTGACTATCGCGAGGTGCCGTCTGTGGTTCGACGACAGGTCTTCGACGTTACCGGCGCCGGTGATACGGTTATCGCCGTGATGACGGGAGCGCTCGCGGCAGGTGCCGACGCGTTGCGTGCGCTGCAGCTCTCTCAGGTAGCGGCGGGCATCGTGATCGGGAAATGGGGCAATGCTCAGGCAAGCGCCGAGGAAATCTCCTCCGCTATTCGTGAAGACTGACTTCGGACGTCCATCACCATTTGCCCACCGCGTTGACGTGGAAGAATCGACGCACGTCACGCGTTTTAGACGTGTGGCCAGCACATCCGTCGTACCCCTAGAATCGTCAGCATCGGGAGAATAATGAGCGCATCTCAGGCACGCATTGTCGCATTGGCAGGGGGCGTTGGAGGCGCCAAGCTAGCCCACGGCCTGGCCTTGACCGGTCTTGACGACCGCCTGGCAGTCGTGGTCAACACCGCGGACGACTTCGAGTTGATGGGTCTGCACATCTCCCCCGACCTCGACACCGTCCTTTACACGCTTGGGGGATTGGCCAATCCCGAGACTGGCTGGGGTATTAATGGCGACACGTTCAATACGCTCGAAGCCGTCAAGCGCTACGGCGGACCCGCCTGGTTCTGGCTCGGAGATCAAGATTTCGCCACCCACATCCTGCGCACAGAGCGACTACGCTCGGGTCAAACCATCAGTCGGGTGACGACAGAATTGGCGAGCGCGCTGGGTGTCAAAGCGACTATCCTCCCCATGTGCGATCAACCAGTGGCAACCATGATCAACACGCCCGAAGGTCGCCTCGACTTTCAGAACTATTTCGTGCGGCGACAGCACCAGAGCCACGTCCTGAGCGTCGAGTTCGAGGGAATCACGCACGCGTCGGTACCTCGCGCTGTCGAAGAGGCGTTGTCGGCCGCCAGCGCCATCGTTCTGTGTCCCTCGAATCCCATCGTCAGCATCGGGCCCATTTTGGGCGTCGCGGGGATGCGTGAATTTCTGGCCAACACGTCCGCACCAGTCGTTGCCGTCAGCCCGATCATCGGCGGACAGGCGCTCAAAGGCCCGGCCGACCGCATGCTCGAGACGCTGGGACACGAAGTCTCGTCGGTTGGCGTTGCGGAGATCTATCGCGATTTCCTGAATGGCCTCGTCATCGACGAGCAGGACCGCGATCTGGCGCCGCGCATCGAGGCGCTCGGCATGGCGACGCTTGTCACCGGCACCATCATGCGCAGCGAAGCCGATCGTCGGAGATTGGCCGAAGAGACGCTCGACTTCGCCGGCCGGATCGGCTGATGTCTCTCACCGCGGTCGTTCCGGTGCAAAATCTCGAGACCGCCAAGAGTCGCCTGGCGTCGATCCTCTCGCCGCAAGAGCGCAGCGATCTGGTCCTCACGCTCTTCGACAACGTCATGACGGCGCTGACCGGCTCCTTGTCAGTCGTTCGCATGGTGGTGGTGAGTCCCGATCCGAATGTGCTCGCCATCGCGCGTCGGTGGAACGCGGATCCAGTCGAGCAACCAGGACGCGGATTGAACGCGGCCATCCGACTCGGTCGCGACCGAGCCGTCGGCCTTGGTGCCGACTCGATCCTCATCGTTCTGGCGGATTTGCCGCGCATCACGCCAGCAGATGTGGATCGGTTGGCCGAGCGATCGCACGGTATGTCAGTCACCATGGCGCCCGATCGACACGGTCGCGGCACCAACGCCATGATCCTGCGTCCGCCGACCGCCATCGAGCCCGCCTTCGGCGTCGACAGTCTCCTCAAGCACCGCCGAGAGGTCGCAATCCAGGGGTTAGCCAGCAGCACGTTCGAATCTGCTGGAACGGGTTTTGACGTCGACGTCATCGACGACCTGATCGACCTCGGCTGGCTCGACCCGGTGACCCACGCCCGCCACATGCCGCTCGCGAATACTCCCATCGTCACACTCTCCGGCGAAGCATCCGGCTGGAACGATCCACGTTAAAGGCTGCGTCGTTCGCGCTGGCTGACGACCGGTGCCAGTTTCCAACATCCTCACCACACGCCGCGTGCTAGGATTCGCGACACGATGTCCACCCGCGCTCGACCACCACGAAGAGGAACGATGGGGCAACGAATCGCGTTCGATCAGCTCGAGTCACTTGGACGCCAGCTGCGCGTCGCCGGACGACGAGTGGTCTTCACCAACGGACATTTCGATTTGCTGCACGTGGGCCATCTGCGCTATCTCCAGGCCGCGCGGACGTTTGGAGACGTGCTGGTCGTGGGTGTGAACGACGACGCCGTCACCACTCGTCGGAAAGGCCCGTCCCGACCGATCGTGCCTGAGGAGGAGCGAGCCGAGCTCATCGCCGGACTGGGCTGCGTCGACTATGCCGTCATCTTCCACGAAGCAACCGCCGAGTCCGCCATTCGCGCACTCGAGCCGGACGTCTACGTCAAGGGCGGCGACTACGCCGTCGACGAGCAGGAGATCGAGCAGGGGAAATTGCCATTACCCGAGGCGAGCATGGTTCATGCCTATGGTGGTGAGGTACGCACGGTGCCGTTGATAGCCGGGCAGTCGACGACCAATCTGGAACAGCGCATCATCGAGCGCGTCTGCGCCGCGAGGCCCTGATGGAGACCACTACAACCGAGGTCAAACCGGTCGAATCCAGCGAAATGTCCGACCGCGCGCGTATCGCCCAAGGCGCCGCCATCATTATGGCCGGCACACTCCTCAGTCGCGTCCTCGGGCTGGGCCGCGAGCAGATCACCTCCTGGCTGTTCGGCACCGGTGATGCCGTGGCTGCCTTCACCATCGCTGACAACATCCACACCATGCTCTTCAACCTGGTCATCAGCGGCATGATGGAAGCCGCGCTCGTGCCGGTATTGAGCGCCTACAGCGCACCTGAGCATCGCCAGGAGTTGCGCCGCATCACCGGCGCTTTGATGGTGCTCGCGCTTATTCTGGTGGGAGGCGCCGTCATCGTGATGGAGCTCTTCGCACCCTACGTCGTGAAGGTCATGACCGTCTTCGGCGGAGGCGCGGGCGCACGAGGTATCAGCACGGTCGACCTGGCGAACGAGATGGTGCGCATCATCTTGCCGGCGGTCTTGTTGCTGGCCCTTTCCACAATCCTGATGTCGACGCTCTACTCGATGCACCGCTTCGCGCGTCCGGCGATCTCGCTGGCGGCGCGCAATGCGGCGGTAGTGGCAGTGGCGCTGACGTTGGGTCGCACCGCCTTCGGCATTCGCAGCTTGCCGGTGGGGATTCTCATCGGTGCCTTCTGCCTGGTGTTGATTCAGGCGCCGGGTCTCCGCGACAGCATGCCGCAGCTCAACTTCGACTTCCGGCATCCAGCCATCCGGCGAATTCTCGCCCTCTACATCCCCATTTCGATCGGATTGCTGAGCAACACCGTGGCGCTGATCATCGACAGAAATCTTGCCTGGGGTGTCGGCGAGAACGCGTTAGGGGCCATGCGCTACGCCACCACGTTGAATCAGATGATTCTGGGATTGGTGGCCACCGCTACCTCGATCGCGGCCCTGCCGACGCTGTCGCGTCACTTCGCCAATGGAGACGAGGGCGGATTTCAACGCACGCTCTCGAACGGCATCAAGATGGTGACGATCATGGTGGTGCCCGCCACGCTCGGACTGACCGCCATTGCCTGGCCAACCGTGCAGCTCCTCTTCTATCACGGTGCCACCGACTTCTCCGGGGCGCACGCCATCTTCGTTGCCTTGCTCGCGTATCTGCCGGGCACGTTCTTCGCCGCCTTCGATCAAGTGTTGATCTTCACGTACTACTCGCGGCAGAACACGCGCACGCCGGTGGTCGTTGGCGTCCTGGCGGTTGGCGTCTATTTCATCTTCGCGCTGACACTTGTCGGACCACTCGGAATGACCGGATTGGTGCTGGCGAATTCGGCACAGTTCACATTCCACGCACTCGCCATGTGGTTCCTGCTGCATCGATCGCTCGGACACGTCGGAGACGCCACGGTGAAGCGCACCTTTTTGCGTTCGATGCTGGCGGGCGGCGTGATGGCGGTCGTTGTTTACGCGGTGGCGCGCGCGCTGCAGATGACGTCACTCGCGCCGACCGGAGGCGTGTCGAGTCTTTCGGCGCTTGCGGTCGAGGTTCTGGTTGTGGCCATTCCCGTAGTGGTTGGCGCAGGCGTCTATCTGGTCGCGTTGCGCCTCCTGGGCGTCGACGAGATCCACGCCATCCAGCGCGGCGTCATGCGGCGATTCTCACGAGCCACGTCGTAGTAGAGTCATTGTCACATCCACAATTCTGACGCACGCGGAGCACATGTCGCCGTTTCGGCCATAGCGGAAGCATGTATGAGAGGAGCGAAGTCTGATGGGCCAGGTCTTCTCAATCTGGTCCTGGATACGTTGGACTCATCTCATCTCTGCAATCGTGTGGATCGGTGGCCAACTCTTCATCCTGATTGTCCTCCTCCCAATCATGCGCACAACCCTTCCGCGCAACGAACGCACGCTCCTGTTCGCACAGGTTGGTCGCCGCTACGCGGTCGTCTCCTGGATCGCGCTGGCATTGCTTGTAGCAACCGGGTTTCTCAACGGTGAGCGGCGAGGAATCGCCTGGGAACGCCTCCCTGACAGCAACTATGGGCGTATTCTGCTGGTAAAGCTCATTCTGGTTGCGATCGTTATCGCAATCACGCTGGTGCATGCGCTCTACTACGGCCGTCGTATCACCGAAATCGCCGAGCATATCCAAGCAATGGGTGGAGACGATGCGGCCGTCGCGGATGAGCGCCGCCGCCTCCAGGTAACGTCTGGAGTTCTGTCAGGCGTGAATTTGCTCTTGAATCTGATCATCGTCCTGCTGGCTGCGTCTCTGGTCGCATGAGCGTCCAAGCCAAGGGAATTTCGTGCGCCGATCATCAGTCGGGGGTTTGCTCGATGCCTGCTGACTATCCCGAAACTCTGCTGAAACGTGAGCCCGCACCGCCATTTGGCGGCGAAGGTGAGTTCGCCCTATGGCACTTCAGCGAGGATGACTCGTTGCGCCGCTTCGATCCACATGTCCCCGTCACCAATCCGGATGCGCGGCCGCTAGTGTGGGCCGTGGACACGCGCCATGCACCCATGTTTTGGTTTCCGCGCGACTGTCCACGCGCCTGTATCTGGCCGGTCTCAACCACAACACCAGTAGACCTCGAGCGTTTCTTCGGGCAGAGCGGCAGCCGCCGAATACACGTCGTCGAGAGCGCGTGGCTGGACAAAATTCGCGCGTGCCGCCTCTACGCCTATCGGTTCCCACACGAGACCTTCAGGCCGCACGACGTCGGCGGCTATTGGGTCTCGGAAGAACCGGTTCAGGCGATCGAGCGTGTTGAACTCGATGATCTGATCGGCGGGCATGCGGATGCCGGGATCGAGCTGCGCATAACTCCCTCGCTCTGGCCGTTTTGGAGGCGGGTAGTCGCGTCGACCGTCGAATTCAGCGGCATGCGCTTGCGCAATGCCGCACCCCATCCGGCGCAGTTCTGACGCCTGAGCGTGGCAACACGGTAGCCCCGCGGCTGAAGTCGTCAACTGGCTTCCGCCCGTTTGAGGCGGACAGCGTGTAGGGGCAACGCGCTCTAGCTCGGCGTTGGACCTTCGACCGGCTCGGTCGCGACCAGACGAACTTCGGCGATCCGCAGCCCATCGAGGTCGGTCACCTCGATGACGTACGGCGGAACCTCGACGCGGTTGCCGATCTCCGGGCGATGTCCCAGCGCCGAGAAGACGAACCCGCCGATCGTGCTGCTGTCCTCGGCGTGGAGATCGAGACCGAAGTGGCTACGGATGTCAGAGAGATGCGTGAGGCCGTTGATTCTCCAGCTGCCATCCGGTTCGCTGCGGATCTCTTCACTGGTCAACTCGAACTCGTCCGGAACATCTCCGACGACGCGCTCCATGATGTCGTCCAGGGTCACCATTCCTGCCGTGCCGCCATATTCATCGACCGCGATCACCACGTGCGTCCGATGCTTTTTCATCTCGTCCAGCAGTGAGTCGATGGCAATTGAATCCGGCACAGTCATGACCGGTCGAATCAGCGCGTGAACGTCGAATTCTGACGATCCGTTCTCACCAAAGACCACATCGATCAGATCCTTGACGTAGAGCACACCAAGGATCTCGTCAAGATCCCGTCCGTAAACCGGGTATCGGGCGAACTTGTGCTCCCGAAACACCTCGCCGATCCGATCCAGCGATGAATCGGCCGAGATCGCCACGAGCTCCGTGCGCGGCACCATGATGTCGGTGGCGCTGAAGTCGTGGAAGACGAATGCGCGCCTGATGATCTCCTCTTCGGCCTCGAACAGCTCGCCACTCTCGGTGCTGGCCGCCACGATCAGTCGCAGCTCCTCTTCGGTGTAAATCAGGTTGTGACTGAGGGCCGGCTTCACACCGATCAGACGCAGGAACGTCTGTCCAACCCAGTTCATGGTGAAGATGATGGGCCGGAAGACTCCGAGGAAGAAACGGACCGGTGAAGCGACCACGAACGCGGTCGATTCCGGGTGCTGCAGCGCGAATGACTTTGGCGCAAGCTCGCCGAAGACGACGTGCAAGAAGGTGATGACGCTGAAGGCGAGGATGAAGGAGATCGTGTGTGCCGTGGCCGAGGCCGCGTTGTTCGACAGGATCGCTTCGAAGAGCGGGTCCAGCAAGCGCGCCACGGTTGGTTCGCCGACCCAGCCGAGCCCTATGCTTGCGATGGTAATGCCCAGCTGCGTCGCCGCAATGAAGCCATCGAGGTCTTGCAACGCATTCCAGACGTTGCGAGCGCGCCCGCTTCCTTCGGCCACCAGAGATTCGATGCGGCTGCGACGAACCGAGACGAGCGCGAACTCGGTGGCGACGAAGAATCCGTTGATGACGACGAGCACGAAAACGACGACTAGTTTGAGGGCGACGTCCATTGACCCTTGCCCGCTGAAAACGCTGGGCCAGCATCGACGGGCAGCGACCGATCGCACGTTTCCGTTGCGGAAGACGTGGCGCGGATGTTCCGCGAATCAATCGACGCGTCGCGCTGACGTTCTGACAACATTGAGGGAAATCGTATCACTTGTAGTCGCGCGCGGCGTGCCTGAACGGGTCTACAAGGAGACGCCGAGGAAGCGTGGTCCGGTGGGCACGGGGCTGCCGCCCATCGGCTCGTCGGTCACGCCGATCAGCGAATACTGCTCAATTGGCTCGGAGAGTCGAATGGTGAGGAATCCGCGCCCCTGATCATCGACGGTGAAGGTGCCGGCACTGACACGCTCATCGTTGCCGGTAAGCCACACCTGATACGTGTGTCCGGCAGGAGGTTGCGGCAGGTTTTCGACGATCAGCCAGGCCAAACCACCCCCCTTCTGAGCGCAGAGGGTGCCTCGCGCCGAACTCCCCGTCGTCGCGGCTGCCAGATCGAACCAGACCAGCTGTGGTTGCGACGTCGCAACCGACTGAGCGACGGGAGTTTGTTTCGATGAATTGCCGCCGATAAGATGCAGCTCCAGCGCCAGATTCCCGGCCAGGAGAACGGCAAGCAGCGCCGCGGCCAGAGAAGCGACCCAGGCCAGTCGTATCGGCAGACGACGCGGTTCCTGGGGATCCAGATTCCGCAGGATGCTCGCTTTAAGGGACGGTCGCGGGTCGACCTGCGGCGCGCTCAATCCAATCAGGTCGACGATGTCGTCCAGACGATCGAACTCGAGTCGACAAGCTCGGCATGCGAGCAAATGTCGCGCGACAGCGTCCGCCTCGGCGCGATCGAGCGAACCGATCGCCGCCGCGGGAAGCAGCGGCCGAACTGTCTCACATGACCAATCGCGCTCGGGCTCAGATTCCGTCGATACCCTCTCCACGCTTGACGACCTCGAGTTCCAAAACCACGCCGACGCCCTAACCCCTTGTGTTCTGTCTACGATTCGAGGGCACGGTCGGATTGGCCAAGTGCATCGCAATGCGCGGAGATGGCGAGTGATTCTGTCAGGTCAGCTCGCGTTGAGCCCATAAGAAAAACGGCGTCCAGAGGGGATCGCCCTCTGAACGCCGTCGTGAGCCCTGGCTTACTGCTGTTGTTGCGGATAGACGAACTCGAATAACTCGAAAGATACGGCGCAGGATCTAATTAGGTTCAATGTAATCTCCTGCGAAAAGCGGCTGAGACACTGTGCCGCCGTATGCGTTTTCGAACGAATACATCTCAACAGGGCGGCCCCACACGGCAACACTGCTATCCTCATAGATCCCGTTCGTTGACACATGCGAGTCGTACCAAAGCAAGATCACCTTGTAGTCGAGCACTCCGGAACCGTAGAACACCTTTACCTGAACTTGGGTTCCGGAACTGTCAGCAAAGATGGTGAGAACGGTCCCTTCGTAGAAGAGCTTCCACCCCTTGTACGTGTCAACGTTCTTGTACAGCTCCCGGACGCCCAGATCGCTCCGGTATTGTGCCTTGATCTGATCGATCGACGGCATCGGAGTGGGTTGCGGCGTCGGCGTTGGCGTGGGCACAGGTGTTGGAGTCGGAGACGGTGTTAGCATCAGCGTTGGAGTCGGAGACGGTGTGGGAACAGTTGTGGGAGTTGGTGCTGAAGTCGGTGTAGCCGTTGGGAGAACCGTAGGAATCGGGACTGAGGTATCAGTCTGCACACTCTGCGCAAGACCAGACATCGGGACGGTCGTCACCAGATTCTCCGGCGTTGGGGTAGATGCGATCCCACACGCGGCCAACGTTACGCTTGCGAGAAATGCAACGATGATGCGCCTCATGGAACAGCCTCCCACCACGAGTCACGAGCACGCTCGTGACAATCGGCGCGGTGCGGCATGTTCTAAGGATATGAGAAGTGCGGTTGCAGGACTAACATCAATAGACCGTCGCATGTTTCAGAAATGCAACAATAATTCAATTGGAACTATGTGCCTGCGGATGACCGGAATAGCAACGGATGTGGTCTGTTCCAACGAACCGCGCGGCTTTGAGTTGCGCATGCAACTGAACCTTTGTAAACGGCCGCCATCCTGGAAGTGCACACCGAACGACCTGGCGAAGAGCAATCTGTGAAGAGTCTCTGGTGAGCCGTCCGTCGTGCCATGACCAATGCGCGGACAGCTCCTTAGCACGACGCTTAGAGAATTCCACTGGAGCGCCGGGTGCTATGGGAAGTCGCTTGATCTCGGCCCTGCTAACGTCGCCGACCTGCAATCATTCGATCGCGCCCGATAGATTTCGTTTGGGACTCAGGCCGTCGACGCGTCCCCATCACGAGCCATGACATCGGCTCGAAGGTCGGCCAGACTTCGACGCCCCGTTGGTAATTCAGCGACCCAATGCGTCCACCCGTTAACGCTCGTTCGAGTTGGACCAAGTAACCGCGCGAACGCCTTGTCCGACAGAAACTGGTACGTCTGCCCTTCCCAAATGATCTGACCAGTCTCACTGAGAATCGCGCGTGCAAGATCACGTGGTCCTGAGGTAAACACCAGCGAGGTTCCCGATTTGACGACACCTGCCTTGATTAGATCGCTCAAGGTCACGCCGTAGCGTTGGTGCGTTTCCTCGATGTCAGCGTGTTGGCGTGCTAAATCGATAAGATCGACCAAAACGTTGGTGAGCTGGTTGCTCGACTGAACCCGCACAACTTTCGTTATTCGTCGCCAGTTGAATTCGCTGGTGTTGTCAGTGACAGCGGTGTCGGTGACATCGTCGGGAAGCGTGAGTCCAATTACGAGTCCTCGGCTGCGTGCCTTCACTGCCATGAACGTGCGGCTGTTCACTTCGGCCGCATCGTAGTATTTGAGTTCACGCCAGATAACATCTGGGAACCGCTGGTTGATGACCAATCGCAGCTCCTCCAAGAGCACGCGAGGTCCCTCAACGGATTTAGTGCCACGATCACTTCCCGTACCGTGAGATCTCGCCTCGAGTCCAACCTCGGGGGAAACCATGCCCACGAGTCCGGAATCGGTGGTGGGACCTATCCTGGTAACAGGCGAAGTGAGATGTGCGCGAAACCACTGCACCAGTTCTTGGGGCGATGCTTTGACCTCGGCGTCGACGAGCGCCCTTCGCAAATAGCGAATCGTTGAAGAGCTCGGGTTGACCATGATTTCGCGGACCGCCCGGTCTAGCCGTAACTGGTTGAGCCACGCTCGACTCCCCTCCGTCGTCATGCTTCCCCGGGACAACTGCCACAGTTGGTCGAACAGAATGCCGAATTCGTCGTCATCGTTGAAGGCCAAGAGGTCAAGCCGCAGGATTCGTTTCGCACTCAGATCCGGCTTCAGGAACGTGTTAAACAACTGAAGATCCCGGCCATTCGTGAGCGCCGCCCACTCAATGCCCTCAACCGAGCAGTATTGAATGAGCTGGGCCGCGTTCTTCTCGGTCAAGTCTGATTGCAGCGCCTTGGCCTCTATGGCGAGCAATGGCACCGGTTTCGCTCCCGACGCGCTTGGGCTGGCCATGGCGTAATCGATGAACTCCTGAGAATTGCGAACGTAGTACTCGCGGGTGACGACTCCGATGCCGGACCAGCCCAACGCTGCGATGAGGGGTTCGATGAAGTTGGCTTTCGTGTCCGCTTCACTCAGCCGTGGCACAGACTCCTGGGCGAGAAACGTCCGCAGTCGGGTAAGCGTCTGCAGAATAGCCTCTCGGGCAGCGGTCATGTCTCACCTCCACAGACTGATCGTTCCGCACACCTTGTCACCGAGCATCACGACCTGCCCACCCGTGATTGAGGGCCAGCAACCGCGTCGGAATCATCTCCTTGTCGCCAGCGGCAGAGTCGGGATCAGCCAACCGTTAGCGGTCCAGACGGCGCGGTCGAGTGTTCTCTTGGGTCCGAGGTTCGCGACCATTTTGCAGTGAGTTGCTGTAGTGTGATAGCCATTGTGAGAAGATGATAACCGGGATCACCGATTTTGTCCCAATGAGGTTTCGCAGAATTCCGTCAACGTTTGCCTGTCACCTTCACTTCAGCCTCGAGAATGCCGGCCTGACCAAGCAAGGCTGGCGGTTGGGAACGTCTCTCGTCGTTGGCGAAGTCCGTCCTGACCAGAATGGCGGTGAACTCAGCCGCATCGGAAGCACGACAAAACGGCGTCCAGAGGGGATCGCCCTCCGAACGCCGCGGTGAGCCCTGGTTTACTGCTGTTGTTGCGGATAGACGACCAGCGACATCCCGTCGAAGTAGCCCCAGGACCGCATGAACTCGTCCCAAGTGAACGTGCGGTACTGCCCGTCGCCAGGATCGGCCACGGACACCCCCGACTGGTCGTAGCCATACACCACGACCGCGTGCTCCTGCGGCACCAGTGCGAAGCGGCTCCCGTCCACCGTCTCGTACGAGCGGGTCTGAACCGACGCCAAGTTCGTCATCCAGACCACGACCGGACGACCTTGATCGAGCTGTGCTTTCAGGAAGTTGGCGTTCCCGTTGGCGTAGAAGACGTCACTTCCGAACCCGTAGTTGCTCAGAATCGACTGGAATGGCTCGGCATAGACGCCATAATCGGCGGTGCCGCCAAAGGCGCCCGTTATATCGCCGCGAAAGCCGAGATGCGGATTGGGGTTCTGCGGGATGTTCTCGATGAACACCCATTCTGAAACCTGGTTGCCCCAGTAGGCTGTCGCGATGCTGACGGCCGCCGCCTCGCAGCTCAGTGGGAGCGCCTGCTGCTTGATCGGCATGGCCCGCAGCGTCGTCGAGCCATCCTGTGCCGACGGAGGACCGCCCGGGATCCGCAACAGATCGCCAACCTCGATCACGTTGGGATTGGTGATTCCATTGGCATTGGCGAGGGCGGCCAGGCTAACGCTGTACTGATTGGCGATCTGGGTCAATGTCTCGCCCGTCGCGACGAGGTGTAGCGACACCTCGTCCGACGTATTCGAGATGGTCGCGGAGGACGTCGATGTCGACGAAATGGCTGGAATCTTCAGCGACATGCCCGGAAGAATCAGGTTCGGATTCGCCAGGTTGTTCAACTGAGACAGCGAGTCAACCGTCATGCCGTACTGGTTGGCGATCTGCATCAGCGTCTCACCAGGGACCACGACATGCTGCCGGACGTCCGAAGACATACTCGAATTCGTGCTCGAGCCATCTGTCGTGTCGCTCGCAATCTCCAGGGTCGTTCCTGACACGATCAGGTTGGGATTAGAGAGATTATTGAGCTGGATAAGCGTGTCGACTGGAACGGCGTATTGGTCCGCAATCTCGCTCAGCGTCTCACCTGGCTGGACCTGGTGGTAGGTGGCAGCCGACGCCGCCTGCGTTCCTACCATCAGCGCGCTCGCCAGAACCGCCGACACCGCGGCGCTCCGCCGCATCGGGAATCGCCACCGGAGTGGCGTCCGACGTCCGAACTGTTGCAGACCGGAGGAGCGTCTTGGCGTGAATGCATTGCCAGCTTGAACTTCGTTGCGGTAGCGTAGGCGCTCGGCATAAAGCCCGACGAGGCCGTCCCCAGCGCCCTCTCGCCCATGCGACATGGCAACCTCCCGTCTGTTGAAGTGGGTCTTTTGCACGTACATGATGTACGTACATAGAGTCTAGCATGGGTTTGACAGCCAGACAAGAATGGCGACCGTGTTATCGAGTGGGGGTAAGCAGGTCTACGCCAGCGCTGGTTCCGATCAGTGCTTGATCGGCGAGGTTAATGAAGAGCCCATGATCGACGACGCCGGTAAGCGCCTTGATCATTGAGGCGAGGCGCTCGGGATCGTCGATTGGGCCGAAGTCGACGTCCAGTATTACGTTTCCGTTGTCCGTGACGAATGGAGAGTTCCCCGGCAAAATCGTGCGCAACGTCACGGTTCCACCGAGCTCGGTCAACCGTTTGGAGGGGACGTGCCAGCCGAATGGGATGACTTCAACCGGCACCGAATGATCGCTTCCCAACCGCTCTACGAGTTTGGTCGAATCGGCGATGATGATCAGGCGGTCGGAGGCGCTGGCGACCAGCTTTTCACGCACCAGCGCGCCGCCACGACCCTTGATGACCGATAGACTGCGCGGATCGATCTCATCGGCGCCGTCGATGGTGAGATCGATGCGGTCGACCGATTGCAGATCGGTCAGCGGCACCCCGCCGGAACGCGCGATCGTCTCTGAACGACGCGAGGTGGGGACGCCGATCATCTTCAAACCCGAAGCCACGCGCTCGGCCAACGCATGAATGGCAAACTCGGCCGTCGAGCCAGTGCCGAGACCGATCACCATGCCTGCTTGGACCATCTCGGCGGCCGCTTTCGCGGCCGCCCGCTTTTCACGGTCGAGCTGATCTCCAGAGAGACCCTGACCCTGGTTGTCTACCTCAGTCACCGCCGCATCGCGCCATTCAGCGACCGAGAATCTCACGGGCCGCGTTGGCCACGTGCTCACCGGTCAACCCAAAGTGCTCGAGCAGGGCGTCGGCGTCGCCGGAGGTGGCGTAGGCGTCCTTCAGGTCGACAAAGCGCATGGGGCACGGCTGCTTCTGACCAACCACCATGGCGACGGTGCTCCCGAGGCCACCATGATGCAGGTGTTCTTCGGCCACCACGATGCCGGACGTCTCACGCGCCGCCGCCACGATGGCATCCTCGTCGATCGGTTTGACCGACGCCATGTCGAGGACGCGGGCGCTGACACCCTGACCCGAGAGCTGCTCGGCGGCATCCAGCGCGGCGGCGACCATGATGCCGTTGGCGATCAACGTCACGTCGGTACCGGCACGCACTTGAGCCGCTTTACCGATCTCGAACTGCGCCCCTTCATCGTAGATCTTGGGCACAGCGGGCCGTCCGACGCGAAGATAGACTGGCCCGTCGAAGTCGAGCATCGCGTGCACTGCCGCGCGCGTCTGATGCTCGTCAGACGGAACTATGACGGCAAAGCCCGGCAACGTGCAGGCAAGCGCCACGTCTTCGATCCCCATCTGTGAGGGGCCGTCCTCGCCAATGCTGATGCCAGCGTGGCTGCCGACAAGCTTCACGTTCAGATGTGGGAACGCGATTCCCATGCGGATCTGATCGAACGCATTGCAGAGCAGGAAGGCCGCGAAGCTGGCCGCGACGACGGTCTTACCGCTCGCCGCCAGCCCCGACGCGACGCTCACCAGGTTCGACTCGGCGATACCGACGTTGAAGAAGCGATCGGGATGATCCTGTGCGAACCACTCCGTGCGCGTGGAGTTGCCAACATCCCCGTCGACCACGAAGAGATCGGGGCGATCCGCGCCGATGGCGCGCAGCGCTTCGCCGAACGCATCGCGGGTGGCTTTCCCCATGGAGAGACCTACGGTCGTGCCAAGATTCATCCGATCTCCTCCAATGCCTCTTGCAGCTGCTTTTTGGGAACGGCGCGTCCGTGCCAGGTGAAGTCGGTCTCCATGAAATGCAGACCTTTGCCCTTGACGGTGTGCGCCACGATGGCAAACGGGCCATCCTCGTAGTTCGTCGCCTGAACCAGGGCGTCGTGCGCGGCGTTCAGGTCGTGTCCGTTGATCTCGATCGTCTTCCAACCGAACGCGCGCCACTTCTCGGCATAGAGCGATGGATCGGTCAGATGTGAAACGGCGGTCGTCTGCTGGAAGCCATTGTTGTCGATGATGGCGATCAAGTTCCCAGCCTTGAGGTTGGCTGCCGCCATGGCCGCCTCCCAAACCTGACCCTCTTCGATCTCACCGTCACCCATCATGACGTACACGTTGTAGCGGCGAGACGCCGAGCGCGCTGCGAGCGCGTGCCCCAGGCCGATCGACAGCCCTTGGCCGAGACTACCCGTCGATGCTTCAACTCCGGCTAACCGACGCATGTTCGGGTGCCCTTCCAGCGGGCTTCCGAGTTTGCGCAGCGTATTCAACTCCGATTTCGGAAAGTACCCCGCCTCCGCAAGAACCGAATAGAGAATTGGCGAGGCGTGGCCCTTCGAGAGAATGAACCGATCACGCTCCGGCCAGTGCGGATTCTTGGGATCGTACTGCAAAATTCCGCCAAAATAGAGCGTGGCCAGAATTTCGACGGTCGAGAATGAACTGCTCGGGTGGCCCGATCCCGCCTCGGTCGTCATTTCGAGGACCTCGCGTCGCAGTCTGCGCGCCAGATCCGTAAGACGATCCACGTCGAACGTCGCTCGTCCGTCACGACTGGTTGATTGCTGATCTCCCATGCTGAATGTCCTCCTACGTCGCTTTGATGCGATACCTGGATTGACGTCGCACATCTGTTGCCCCGATAACGAGGAAGCGCGTGGTCGCATCTCCGATGCGCTCACTCCCGATCATCCACGGGTTTAGCGTGTGCCGCAAGTGCGTAACCGGGTGAGCCGATACCCGTTAGTTGTGCAGAGCCGCTGCGCCCACCCGTTTGTCGCTCTCGAACGGCTCATGATATAAAGCGAATCGACGTATCCACGCCTCAAGGAGGTACGAATGGGGAAGGGACGATTTGTCCCCACGCATCTCGTTCTGGCTTTCGTCCTGACTGTCAGCACCGGGTTTTCTCTTCTCGCGGTTCCAACAACAAGCGTCGCTGCCGCCACTGACACCACTCCGACGGCGGCGACCTTTCGTGTCTATGCGACGCGAGAGGGACTGGTGGGGAACGGAACCAGCAACGGGCACGTAATCCAGCCGAACGATCACTTCGTGGCGCTGCCGTGCGTTTGCGCCCTCTCTAGTAAGGACGGCAACGAGTTCGAGGTTCGCATCCAGTACGGCAACAAAAACGTAAGCGCTCCAGTCTGGGACGTTGGCCCGTGGAACATCGACGATAACTATTGGGATCCAGCGCCACAACGCAAGTATCAGAATCTGCCGCAGGGAACCCCCGAGGCGACCGCTGCCTACTACGACAACTACAACAACGGGTTGGACGGTCACGGGCGCAAAGTGCAGATTCCGGCGGGAATCGACATCGCGGACGGTACCTTCGCGGATCTGGGGATGACGGACTCGGACTGGGTCACCGTCACCTTCATGTGGATGCAGCCGGCCCATCCGACGGTCGAATCGCTCCCGGCCCTGCCGACGGGCTACCAAGACATGCCCACGGTCTACTACGGCCAGCGACCGCCGCTCGACCCGGTCGCCCCCAAGGATTCGTCCCTCTATAGCTTCATCACGGAGACGCAGCACAACGTGCCCAATCCCATCATGGATTACTGGTGGGCGCACGGAAGCTGGCGCGACATCGGGTTGCCGATCAGCGAGGTGTTCAGGGAAGTATCGTTCGACGGCACTATTAAATTAGTGCAGTATTTCGAGCGCCAGATTTTGGAGCTGAATCTGCCGAACGACGGCACCCAACCGCTGGTGACGTCCGGGTTGATCGGCTATGACGCCTACTCGCCAGCGTCCGCGAAGAAGACAGTCGCGCCATTCGACAACTCCGATACATCGATTTACTTCCCGCAGACACAGCATTCCCTGGCCAACGGCTTCCTGGCATATTGGAAGCAATATGGCGGCGTGGAGACGTTCGGCTATCCGATCTCGCAGGAGTTCTCGGCCGTCACGCCTGACGGACGGAAGTACGTGGCTCAGGTCTTTGAACGCGCCAGGCTCGAATGGTGGCCCGATAAAGCAGGGCAGCCTGGCGACATCACGCAAGGGCTACTGGTTGATGAGATGCTGCAATATCAGGGCTGGCTGAAATAGAGCGAGTTGCAAAACGATTGACCATTGTTCGGATTTCAGCCGGTAGGGGCGACGAAACGAGTCAAATCTTCATGCGTCCCGCTAAAGCCTCGCTACTCATTGAATCGACTGAGGGGGCCTTCGGGCTCCCTTCTTTATCGCGTGTCGATCTCGCCGGCAGAGGCAATGATGGACGCGACGGCGTCGGTAGCGATCCGGACGGCGTTCGCGGGCTTGGTGTTGAGCCCGCTGCACCAGGCACGCTCCGCGGTCTCTCGCGTCAGGCGCTCTCGGGCACGCGCCAGGTAGCGATCGTGCTCGGGCACGTCAGCTATGTCGATCGGCACGTGGAGCTCCTCTCGCAACGACTCAGCTGCCCCAAAAAGCAGCATCGAGCGCTCAGCTAGGCCGCCAATTGATTCCACCGCGGCGATTCCTTCGAGACAGGCCGCGATGAGATCGAGATCTTTCAATTCGTCGGCCAGCGTCAGGCCCTGCACGAACATCTCCGCGGCCTGCATTGTCTGCTTGCGATGCAGCTCTATGTACCCAAGGTTGTGAAATCGCAGACACATTCCCGCGCGATTGCCGCTCTGCCGGTCGAATTGTAGGCTCTCACGATAGTAGATCTCCGCCTGGTCATCGTTTCCTTCGCGGCGAGAATCTTCGCCCAGGGCGTTCAGTGCCCGAGCCAGCCCGGCCGGGTTGCCCGAGTTCCTGAAAAGCTCAGTCGCTTCGCTCGCGCATTGAGTACCGAGCAAATAATCTCGTTGAGAACCTGCGACGTGACCCAGGAAGGTCAGCGACCATGCCGTTTCTGCCGAGTCCTCGAGTCCGCGCCTGATCGCGACACTCTCTTCGAGGAGTGCGCGCGCCAGCAGAAGCTGCTCACGCTTCCAGGCAAGCGCCCCCGCCGCCAGTAGAGCTTTGCCACGCAGCGCCGGCTCGACGTCGATTCCATTCCGATCGACCAACTCGATCATGCGTATCAGTCGTTCGGATTGATCGGCATAATACCCACGCGTAAAGCAGAACCACCAGATCGCCGCCGCCAGTCGCAACGCGGCACTCACCTCGCTCTGGGAGACGAGCCAGTTGATGGCCGCGCGAATATTTCCGTATTCGCGCTCGAGTCTATCGAACCACTCCGTCTGTTTTGGACCTCGGAGCTCTTGCTCCGCACTCTCGGCGAGCCCAAGGAAATACTCCGCGTGTCGATGCCCAAGCTGTTCGGCCTCCCCGCTCTCCATCAGACGCTCAGTCGCGTATTGACGGACGACTTCCAGCAGTTGATATCGACCGCCCGACGAATCAGCGTGAAACTGCACCAGCGATTTATCGATCAAATCGGCAAGCAGGCTGAGGACGTCGGGGACGTCATGCTGATCACCGTCGCAGATAGCTTCGGCCGTCTCGATGGTCCAGCCGCCGGAAAAGACCGACAAACGGCGGAAGAGGGCGCGTTCGGGAGTGGAGAGAAGTCCATAACTCCAATCGAGCGTGCCACTCAGCGTCCGTTGTCGCTCGTTGAGAGCAACGCCACTGCTCGCCAGCACGTGCAAGGATCGATCCAGTCGCCCCGCCAGGGCTCTCGCCGACATCATCCCCATTCGCGCCGCTGCGAGCTCGATTGCCAGCGGAATTCCATCCAGATGACGACAGATGTGCGCCACGTAAGACGCGTTCTCCTGGGTCAACGCAAACCCAGACCGGACCAGTCGCGCACGCTCGCAAAAGAGCTGCACGCAGGCATTTCGCGCGAGATCAGCCAGCGCTTCGTCGAGGTGCGGCATCGTTGCCTGGGCAATCTCATTCGGAATCGGCAACGGTGGAACACGCCAGACGGCCTCGCCGTGCATGCCGAGCGCTTGTCGGCTGGTGGCCAGAATCCTCACCTTCGGCGCCTGCTGAAGGACCAGTCGAGCAAGCTTGGCGCACCCGTTCATCAGATGTTCGCAGTTGTCCCAGATGAGCAGCGTCGATTTATAACGGAGACTCTCGATGAGCACGTCGACAACCATGTTGCCGGGAGATTCGGCAATCCCAAGCGTAGATATGATCGTGCCGGGGATGGCATCGCTATCGGAGATCAGCGAGAGATCGACAAACCAGACGCCGTCCGCGTAGGACTGTGCCAGTTGAGACGCAACCACCAACGAGAGACGCGTTTTCCCTGATCCTCCGGTGCCCGTGAGTGTCACCAAGCGCGGCGCGTCTCGTTGTGGATCAAGCAGCTCGACCAGCCTCGCACGCTCCTCATCGCGACCAACGAAGCTCGTCAGTGGAGCGGGCAGATTCGAGCTCGGACCCGCGTGTTGTGCAATACGCGGCTCACCGTCTCCGCCGGGCGGGAACCGGCGAGTCAGGATCTCACGGTAGAGCTCCTCACTTTCGAGACTCGGGGCTTCGTCGATCTCCTTCAGCGCCAATCGCAGGTCATGGAATTGGGTCAGCGCGCGACCCCGCTGGCCGATGAGCGCCAAGTCGCGCATCAGGAATCGCTGGGCTTCTTCATCGAAGGGGTCATCTCGCACGATCTCGGCACGAGTATCGGCTGCCGCCATCAACTCATTGCGGGATTGATACAGGTCCGCCAGCCCTGACAGCAGTGAGAGACGTTCCTGTCGCAGCGTCTCTCTCATACCGGCTGCCCAATCGTCGTAGCGATCCTCGGGCAGTAGCTCTCCGCCATAGAGGGACAGCGCGTCGAGATGGGCCTGCACGCTCCCATCCGTTCGGGCGAGACGAGCGGCCTCCGTGAACGCGCTGACGTCGATTCTCAGCGATCCGGCCGGATCGAGAACCACGCGTTGTCCCAACAGCCGCAGTGTCGGCGATTGACCATGACGTGCGCCCACGGAGTTCAGCGCGCGGCGGGCGGCATGCAACGTTCGATGCAAGTTGTTGGTGCCGGAAACGTGGTCAAACTCTGGCCAGAGATACTCGATAAGCTCATCCCGATGCATGCTCAGATCAGGCGCCAGCGCCAGCAACTTGACGATGCTGCGCGCCTTCTGAAGACGCCAGGCGCTCGCGGAAATTTCATTCCCGTGGATCCAGATGCGAAACCCGCCGAGGAGAGTGATGCGTAGCGCGGCGTCGGCGGGGATGAGGTCGACTGCCTCTTGCACGTTTTTCCCTATCGGCGCTAATGAAACTGGGTGTTTGTCAGGACGAGTTTACTGCATCGTGCATATTTCTTGCTCAACTCTATCAATTCGACGCGTGACCGCCTTTCTTTTCAACGGTTCCCGATAATTTCAATCTGGATTCGCGAAAAATGGCAGGCGACTGCGCGCGCTCAATCAGGCAATGCGTACGCGCGCCAAACGCACAACTCAGGCGAGTCCAGCTCCCACTCGTTGCGGACGCCTGTTGATCGTTCAACGGGTGAAATCCGACAGGCGTGCATCACCGTATCCGTGCCATATGCCAGGCGAGATCGCTGGTCAGATGGTTCGTTAGAGATTCACGGCACGGTTGCTGCCACCTTGAGAACTGGTGCGTCGCGATTTTCGGACATTATCTCGATGTACGGGTTCGTGTGGCAACCGAGCGCGAATAAACGGTAAAGTTGAAGCATATCTGTGGGGAAATGTTCGAGCGTTGCGCGCATTCGGCTGTTCGACGTTCGACGGGATGACGGCACCGTGGCTTCGGGGTAGTACACGAACGTCATCGACCTTAATGCTCCGGGAGTTACGCGCGGAGCTCGGACTGGACATGATCTACCTTCCGGCGGACGACAGGATTACTGTCTGCTCGAGAACCTGCATTCCTGCCTTTACTGTGCCGGTTTGTGGTGCTCATGTATCGGGCTGCCATGGAGATGCGACTGACGATCGCCATTGTGGACGCGATGACCGCTGGCCTATGCGCCTTCCTCCCGCTGGTAGATCGGCACCACGCGTATGAAGCGCCTGATCATCATTCTGCTCACAATCGCCTCGGCGATTGCCTTCGTCTACGTTGCCAACCTCGAATCTCTCAGCAGCGCCATCTTCTCAATGCCCGTAAGTTCTCTCATCCTTCTGCTCGCGTTTCTTGCCGCCAACGAACTCGTCAAAAGTGTGCGCTGGGGCTATCTGCTACGTTCGAGCGGCCTGCCAATCGGCCTCGTCGACGGCGCCACGACGTATCTCGCCTCCCAGTCAGCTTCGGCTCTGCCAGGTGGCGCGATGCTTGGCGCGCGACTCGCTGAGGAACATGGCAACATCCGCATGAGACAGGCGATCTCGAGTTTTGTGGCGCTGGGTGTCTCTGATTTCTTCGCTCCTGGCGGCATCGCCATCATTGCAATCTTTCTGACAGGCCAACGTCCGCTTCAAATCGTGATGCCGATCCTAACGATCTCAATTGGATTTGGTGGGATCGCCGTTTTTCGAAGCGCGCGCCTCGCCTCTTGGCTGTCTCGCGTCCTCCAGCGCTGGCGTCTGACCCGTCGCTTCGTGCCGCAGGAAGAGGACTTCTGGGAGCACACCAGGCTTCTGATGCGCCGAGACGTGATGTTGGGGGCGGTCGGCTTCAGCATCGTGTCGACCATCCTCTCAGCCAGCATCCTTTGGCTGATCGCGAATGCCCTGGTCGAGCGCAACATCAGCTATGGAGACGGCATCTACGCCCACACCTTCAGTCTGGTGGCGCGCCAGGTCATCCCCATCCCGGGGGGCATTGGCATCAGCGACGCAAGCCTGGCCGGTGTGCTCAACTTCATCGGCATCGGACTTGCCCGCGCCACGTTCATTGCCCTGGCGTATCGCACCATCAACCTCATTTTCCGCACGTTTCTCGGGCTCCTGGTCCTCTTCGCACGCTATCCGTACCTGATCGTTGGTCCGCTACGCGTCTCATCCGACGAACCGAAACAAAGCGAGACGCCCATCGATCGGGAACCGCCCAGCCTACCTGCCCGTCGGCATCGCGCTGTGCGCCTCCCTCGACGACATCCCGGAAAGATCCCGCGCGATTCAACCAATCACGAGGTGGCTCGAAACCTACCGAATTGAGTGGACGACCGTCGGCGTGCGCTTCACTGATTGCGTGATCCGTTCTATGATCGAGTGAACGCTCAAACTCAGTTGACGCGCGACATCGGCCAGCCGCGGAAAGAGCCGGATCGGGAGACGACGATGACCAGAACATTTCCCATCGTTCAGGTAAACGGCGCCGCCCACGAACGCGGCCGCCAGCATGGCGCACAGGCTGGAGAGCGCGTCGCTCGCAGCGTGAGCACCTATCGTCACGCGTTTTCCGAGAGCGCCGGTCTCGATTGGCCGGCTGTTCTGGATCGCGCCTCGGGCTTCGCGCGGTTGATCGAGTCCTTCGACGAGAACATCCTGGCGGAGATGGACGGCATTGCCGAGGGCTCGGGATTTCAGCTCGAAGAGATCGTGGCCATCAACTGCCGCACAGAGCTCCTCTTCGGCAACCGTGGTCGACCTGCGCCGAGCATGCCGGAATCGGAATGCACCACCATTGCGGTGACTCCGGCAGCGAGCGCCGATGGCACCACACTCCTCGCCAAGAATTGGGATTGGCGAGCGCAGTGCCGCGATTCGGTGATCGTGTTGCAGGCGCGTCAGGACGAGGCGCCCGGTTTCGTGATGCTGGTTGAAGCGGGAATGGTCGGGCGCGACGGTTTCAATACCGCTGGAATTGCGATCTGCGGCAACCTCCTGCGCTCGTCACTCGATGGCAGCAAGGCCGGTTTGCCGGTCCCCTTTATTCGACGGCGTGTGTTGAATTGCCACCGGCTCGACCATGCCTATGGTGAGATCCTGAATGCCGAACGAGCGGCATCGACCAACTACATCGTGGCGCATGAATCGGGGATGGTCGCCAACTTTGAAGCCTCACCAGAGCAGGTCTACCCGGTCTACCCCGAGCGCGGTTTGCTGACCCATTCGAACCACTTCACCCACGTGGCGGCGCAAGTGCAAGGTATTGGACGTCTCACATCTCCCGACACGCTGTATCGAATGCAGCGGGCGCGAGACCTGCTCGAACCGAAGATTGGCGCCATTACAGTCGAGGACGTCAAAGAGGCGCTGCGCGACCACATGGGATGGCCGCAGTCGATTTGCCGTCACCCGGACTCGGCACTGTCCGAATCACGACAGTCGATGAGTATCGCGTCGGTCGTGATCGATCTGGGCAAGCGCGAAATGCACGTCGCCGTCGGCGCGCCCTGCGAGCACGAGTATCACGTCGTCGGGCTGCCGGGAGACGCCACCCCATCGACGCATGCCGAAGCTCGAGAGACGGCATCAACTCACTGATTCCGGGAAGCCAAAGCCTTCCAAACTTGCTCGGAGCGGATCGGCAACTCTGTGAGTCGCACGCCGGTCGCGTCGGCGATGGCGTTGGCGATCGCGGCGGCAGGGGGGACGACCGGTGCTTCACCGATCCCCTTGGCGCCGAATGGGCCGAACGGAGACGGATTCTCGACGAGTTGCAATTGGATCTCGGGCAGATCGGCTGCCTTGGGGATGGCATAGTCGAGGAAGCTCGCGGTTACCGGCTGCCCATGGTCGTCATAGACTAGCGCCTCGTGTATTCCCCAGCCGACGCCTTGCGCCACTCCGCCGTGAATCTGCGCTGCCACTTCGGCCGGGTTGATTGCTCGTCCGATGTCGTGAATGGCGTGGTAGCCGATAAGCAGAACTTCACCGGTCTCGGCATCCACGCGCACCTTCGCCAGGTGAACCGCCATCGCGGGCGACTTCTCTGGATTTGATACGTTGCCGCGACCAAAGACCGGCGCGGACCGACCGCCCTGTTCGATCGTCGCCGCATAGACCTGCGCCAGAGTCAGCGCCCGGTCCGGCGCTCCCTTTACCTGCACGCGACCATCGACGATCTGCAAATCGTCCTGCGTGGCTTCGAGACGTTCCGACGCAACCGCCAGAACCTGCTCGCGAGCGTCCAGCGCGGCTGCCATCACGGCATTCCCGACGCTGTAGAGAACCTTGCTGCCACCGGTTAGGCCGAACTGCGGAGCACTGTCGCTCGACGCTGTCACCACTCGCACGCGATCCGGCCCCATGCCGAAGGCTTCAGCCGCGATCTGCGTCAGACCGGTCGTCGTTCCGGTGAGGTCGACTGACCCGACCATCACGCTCAAGGTCCCGTCGGAGTTGAGTTTCGCCGAAGCGGAAGCGGCTTCGGCGCCTCCACGTAGCCCGCCGATGGCGATCCCAACACCTTCGCCCTTCTTTTTGGGCTCGGTCCATACCTGGGAGTTGTTCGCCTCTCGCAGCAGCGCTTTGAGATCGAATGCCGGCCATGTCCCGCCGTCCGACATTAAATCGCCACCCTCAGCCGCATTGCGCAGGCGAAAATCGAGCGGCGAGATGCCAAATCGACCGGCCACTTCGTCGATCAACGACTCCAGCGCGAACACCATTGGAGTGAGGCCCGGAGCGCGATACGCACCCGTGCCGGTGCGGTTGGTCAGCACCTCCGCCGATCGAATGTCGAGATTGGGGAAGCGATAATAGGAGCCAACCATCTGGGCCACGAGCTGATACGGGGAGTTCGAGAAGAAGCCAGTGTCGAACCACAAGTCGGCTTTGAGTCCCGTCAGGCAACCATTGGAGTCGGCCGCCAGCGCGATGGTCAGCAGCGATTCCGGCGCGGGGGTGGTCGACATGAAATCTTGCTGGCGAGTGAGCGTCAGCTTGACGGGGCGCGAGAAGCGCGTGGCAAGGAGGCAAGCCAATGGTTCGAGCAACACCATTTTGCCGCCGAACCCGCCACCCACGGTGACCGGCTCAACGCGGATATCGGTTTCAGGCAAGTCAAGTGCGCGAGCCAATGCCGAGCGGACCATGAATTGCCCTTGCGTCGGCGTGTAGATGGTGAGACGAGCGCCCGGCTCGGCGCTGGCCAGGACTGACCGCGGCTCCATATAGCTCTGGTAGACGGCGTGAGAATGGAACGTGCGCTCGACGACCACCGCCGCGTCTCGAATCGCCCGTTCGACATCGCCGCGCTGATAGCGGAGGGAGCCGTTCACGTTGACGCCATCCGCGTTCTCTGAGTCCTCGACGGGCGCCGCACCGTGCTCTGCCGCCTCGCTCGAAACCGTCCGTCCGTGCCTCCGCACCGGCGCAGCACCAGCCGGCGCGACCGGTAACAAGATCTGGCACCACGGGTAGAGGCTCGTAGTCGACGGATACGAGATCGGCCGCGAGTTCCGCGGCCGCAGCATTGCGCGCCAAGACGACTGCGACCGGTTGGCCGACGTATGCCACGCGCTGGTGTGCGAGGAAGAAGCGGCTGCGATCGACCGGCTCCTCGTGGCGGGCGAACTCGGGTAGGTCATCCGACGTCACCACAGCGACGACGTCCGGCGCCTGCAGCGCGGTTCGCACGTCGATCCCGCGAATCTCGGCGTGTGCGTAGGGGCTAAGAACCAGATGCGCGTGAAGCATTCCGGGTAGAGACAAGTCGTCCGTGTAGCGCTCCGCGCCGGTCAAGCGCGGTCGAGCATCCGTTCGCCGGATACTCCGCCCGACGGATTGAAACTGAGATTGGTTCATCCGCTCCCTTTCAGGTGCCTCTTCGGCTACAGATTGATATTCAGCCGTCAGGCAGTCAGCGAACGAGCCAGCATCGTCGCCTGCGCCAACGTGTCCTCGACCCGATTGCGCTGCCGCACCAGCTTGGTTCTCAGGAAGCGATAGTCGCTCGACTCCGGATCGAGATTCACCAATTGCTGGATCCCCGAGAGACCTGGCAGCACGCCCATCTGCAACGCGGGATCCATGTCATACGGTCCGTTGACCGTGAAGAGGACAGGATTGATCAGCCGCGTCAACCATTTCAGGCCGTCATTCAGCCGGTCGGAATCGCCAATCGGTGACGCCGCGAGCTGTTGGGCAACATCCTTGAATGTGTTGGCCGCCGCGAGAACAGCGCTCAACTCCAGGTGGTTTCCAGCCCCCTCCTGATAGGTCGTGAGCTGGTCGATGAAGTCCTGCGCGCTGACGACAAAGTTGTACGGAATGACAGCGGGCAGGCACATGCGCAGCGTCATGGTGACGTAGACCTCGACGTCGCGCGCCAGGATTTCGGCGTCAGCCTTCTCGAGCGTATCCTCAGGCGAATGCCACCACCACGCGCCACCCGATCCGCCAACTGCCTTGCGATCGGAGTGATTGACCGGGAGCATGCGGAACGCGCCGAGCGACGGAAGTCCGACGCCCAGGAACGACTGATCTCCAGCGCGGAGTGGGCGCCGGATGTTCGGCTCCTGACCCGATAGCTCTTTCACCACGGCAGCCGTGATGTGTTCGATCTCGCCCATGTTGTAGCGGCAATCCCAGATCTCGGTGTCGCGTACGCCGGGGGAGTCGATATTCAGGTAGCCGAGCGCGTGACCACGCAATTCGTCGAAGAAGTTGTCGGCGAACCAGGTGCTGCCGGAATAGCGCCCGGTCGAATGGCCCGGCCACCAGCAGAAACGCACACCGCAGCGCAGCTGATCGCGCATGCCGGAGAGGACCCGAGCCATCTCGATGAGGGCGGCGTCTCCCGTGGCGTTGTCGGTCACACCTTCATACCAGGAGTCGATGTGTGCCCCCACCAGCAGATAGTCGTCGGTTCCGTTGCCAGGAATGAATCCAGTTGCGAGCGGGACGCTCATCCACTCAGTCTTCACGTTCGATTCAATGCGGGCACTGATAGTTCCCTGCTTGAGCAGCAGAAGGATTTCGTTTCCGACCGCGTTCTTCACGCCCATCGAAGGGATCTTCGGCATGCGACCGGCCGAATCCGGCGTCGGCGTGCCCCAGACACTGGTGGAGATCATCTCGTGCGTGACCGGCTCATCTGACGGCCAGATGTGGATGTGTCCGATGGCGCCCCGTTCTTGGGCGCGCAGCACGCCGTCCGGACCGCCGTCTTGCGTGACGACGATCTTGCCCGACACATCCAGGTCGCCGTAATCGCCTGAGACCGCGCGGTGGGAGAAGATCATCTCGCCTTGCTTCGGCTGCGCGAAGGGAACGAAGACGAGTTCGCCGGTAATGCCCCCTTCTGGTGTCTGAGCGCCAAAGGCGCGCGTGCGCACCTCGTACGACTCCGACCCGTTACCATTCGCGCCCAGCGTGGTCAGCTTGCCTTCGAGCGGCCAGGAGATGAGAGAATCGAACTCGAGGATTTCCGCGTCCACACCGTACTCATGAAGCGTGTCGACGACATACTGCGCCGCTTTACGTTCGTCTTCGCTACCGGTATCACGGAAGAGCGTGCTGAATTTGTTGAGGTGCAGCTGGAGCTCTTCCGCTGAGACAGTCCCTCGCGCGCGCTGTTCCAATTCGTTCAACGATTGGCTCACGTCTTCTTCCCTCTCGTTCGCGCATGATCGATATTCGCCGCGTCGGCTGGACGGCGAGGTGCAATAAGCATCGGTATTTCGGCGTGACGACCGAAAAGCCGATCGCGGCCCATCATACCGCCAGAACTCGATTCTGCGGGTGGACCGGATTCAGACAAAACAAAACCCCCGCTTGATACTCGCGAGGGTTCACTGACAATAGCGATTTGTCGACTGGGATCAGACCCAATCGGGCGGGAATCCGGCGTCTTGCCAACGTCGATACTTCCACAGATTGACCGCCCGACGGAGTTCGTGCAGCGCCTTCGGATCGAAGTTCGTCAGCATGAGGAATCCGTCGTCGCCGCACCGGTCAACACTGTCGATCGTACGGAATCCATAGCGGTTCAGCAAATTGCGCACGCGCGGTGAGAGATCGAGCAGATCGACCGACGGATACAAACGTCGTGCGATGTGCTTCCACGCCAACTCGCAAACACTGATAAGAAACACCGGAAAGCACAACACCATGCCAATGGCGGCCAGCCAGCCAAATAGGACCATGGCCATCGCCTCGAGGTTTGCCGGGAAGGCCACCATGGGCACAATGAAGGCGGCGGCACAGAAGATGAACGCGGCCAGTGACCGCCGCACCGGGTTGACCGCAAATGGGTCCCACGGCTGATTACCGGTGCTTCGTTGCAGCTGCATTGTTGTCGAGTAATGTCGGCTCGTGTGCATTGTCAGGAATTTACTCCGTGTCTGACGTCCAATCATTCCAATACGCGTCACACGTTGGTAGTTCACAACGAAAAAGTAGGGCGGCAAACCACCCATTCATCCCAAAGATTCGTTTGGGGTCCTTGCGCCGCGACTACCGATGGGACAGTCGTGTAAGACCGCGCCTCACCTATAACGTGCGGGCTGGGCCGGCGGATTCCATCGCCGGTTTCGCTTCTCTGAAAACGCCAATCTCCGACGTTCCACACCTCGTTACAACGCAAGCATCCAACCACCAACGTGGCGAGAAGACGATCGCAAACGAGAAGCCGACGACGGATCTTGGTCCGGATGCGAACGTGACAAATGTCACTCGCCGATAGAGACACTATTCACTACGGAAACGCTTCACCTTCCTGTAACGTGAAGTGTGTAATGTCGGCCCGGTCACGATCGGTCGACTGCAGCAGCTGGACGGAGTCGATCATTCCAGCCTATTCCGGTTGGTGGGATTCTCAGACTGTCCAAATGGACAGGGGCGCACTGGCCAGTGTTACACCGGATGTCTACACCGAAGCTGGAAGCTACAGATCGATCCGGAACGTACGATTGGCATCGTGTTGTCTGGTCCACATCAAGGATCGCGCACGACGTAGAACGTGACGCAGTGCGAACGTTGGAGCAACAAAGGACGTAAAATGATTCTGACCCTTGGGGGAAAACGATCGAAAACGGACGTTCAAGAGTCCGAGCGCGACGCGTCGACCATCATCGCGGCGGTCGACGTGCAGAAGACGTACAACACCGGCAAAATGGAAGTACCCGCCTTGCGCGGGGTCGACTTCACCGTCTCGCGTGGCGAGATGGTCGCCATCATGGGACCGTCCGGTTGTGGCAAGACCACCTTGCTCAATTGCCTCTCCGGTCTCGACACAATCGACGATGGCCAGATCCTGATCGCTGGGACCAACATGGCCAAGATGTCGGACAACGCCCGCACCACCTTCCGCGCCAAGGAGATGGGGTTCGTCTTCCAGTTCTACAACCTCCTGCCGGTCTTGAGTGCCGTCGAGAACGTCGAACTCCCGCTCCTGGTCAGTGGCGTCAAGCCGAAGACCGCACGCGAACGGGCCGTGGCGGCGCTGGCGCAGGTTGGGCTGGAGCGACAGGGGAGTCAGAAACCGGGTGAGCTCTCGGGTGGACAGCGACAGCGCGTGACCATTGCCCGAGCGTTGGTCAACGAGCCGTCGATCGTCTGGGCGGATGAGCCGACTGGTGACCTCGACACCGAGACGGCCGACGACGTGATGCGGGTGATGCGCGAACTGAACCAACGCAACCGCCAGACGTTCGTGGTCGTGACCCACGATCCCCGCATCGGCGACATGTGCGACCGCATCATCCGTATGCAAGACGGCCGCGTCATTCACGATGGAATTCAGATCTAATCCACGCGATGTCTGAGGAAAGGTAGCAGCTAACGTGCAAAAGATGTTCGGCATTCCGATGAGCGACATCATGGTGGTTTTGCTCATCCTGTTCGCGATCTGTTTGAGTGCCGGTCTGTGGGTGCTGCTGCGGCATCGCGTGATCTTCAAGATGGGCATGCGCAACGTCCCACGACGACCAGCTCAGACGGCGCTGATCGTTATCGGCTTGATGCTCAGCACCTTGATCATGTCCGCCGCGCTCACCACCGGCGACACGCTCGACAACACCATTACCGGCGCAGTCTACGATCTCATGGGGCATACCGATGAGCTGGTAGTGCTGTCCGCAAATAATCAGAACTCGAACAATACGCAGGTGGGCGCGACCTTCTTCAATCAGGACGTCGCCACTCAGCTACGAAGCAATATCGACAAGAATGCGCCGATTGACGGCATGATGCCGATGCTCTTCGACACCGTGCCGACGATCAACAACAGCAACAACCTGCATGAACCGGCGTTGACGCTTACCGGTGTCGACACGACCGACCTGGCCGCCTTCGGTGGACTGAAAGACTCCAGCGGCAACGACATCGATCTGACCAAGATCCCGGCCAACAGCGTCGTCATGAGCAAGTCCGCGGCCGACAAGCTTGCCGCCAAGCCGGGCGATCACATCACCGTCTACGTCAACAACAATCCGTACAAACTGACCATCAACTCGATCGCGGACGATTCGATCATCACCGGCGTGACCGATGTCGGCGCCTCGGGCGGATTCGCCATGCCGCTGAGCGAGGCGCAGCAGATCACCAATCACGCCGGTCAGATCAGCCTGGTCGCCATCTCGAACACCGGTGGCGTGAAGGACAGCACGACCTACTCCGACGCCGCCGTGGCGGCGGTCAACAATGCCCTGGCCGGCATGCCGTATCGCGCCGTTCCAGTAAAGCATGACGCCGTCAAAGCAGCCGAGACCGCGGGAAACGCGTTCACCAGCATCTTCCTGGTCCTGGGTCTCTTCTCGATCGCGGCCGGAATCCTCTTGATCTTCCTGATCTTCGTGCTGCTCGCCGCGGAGCGGAAGCCCGAGATGGGCATGGCTCGCGCGGTCGGAATGAAGCGACGCCAGCTTACTCAGATGTTCCTGGCCGAGGGCATCGCCTACGACCTGGCATCTGCCGCGGTCGGCGCGGCGCTGGGTGTCGGCGTGGCCTTCCTGATCGTAGAGCTGATGGGACAGATCATCGGTGACGTGCTCAACATCAAGCCGACGATCACCTGGCGCAGCCTGGTCATCGCCTATACCTTGGGCGTGATCGTCACCTTCATTACCATCACCATCTCGTCCTGGCGCGTCAGCCGCCTCAACATCGTGGCCGCCATTCGTGACATCCCGGAAGTGACGATGGCGAAGGCCAGTCGACGTTGGCTGATCTTCGGCATCCTCGGGATCATCCTTGGCGCCCTGCTCACGTTGGTAGGTCGCAGCAGCGGGCAAGCCTTCCCCTTCACCATGGGCGTCTCGCTGGTGCCGCTCAGTCTGGCCGTGGCGCTGCGCCGCTTCGGGATCCCGGCACGACTCCTGTACACGATATCGTCGCTGCTGGTCCTCTTCTTCTGGCTGTCTCCGTCCTCGTGGTTCTACTGGTTGAGCGGCGGGGATCTGAATGGTGGCATGGAGATGTTCTTCCTCTCCGGCATCATGATGGTGGCTGCCGCCACACTGGCGATCATGTGGAACGCCGAGCTGCTGACCGGCTTGGTCAGCTTCCTCGGGCAGTCCTTCAGCCGCTGGCTGCCCGCGGTCAAGACCGCCGTAGCCTACCCGACGGCCAGCAAGGGCCGCACCGGCATGACCATCGCCATGTTCAGCCTGATCATCTTCTCGCTGGTCATGATGGCGACGATCAATGCCAACTTCGTCCAGATCTTCACCACCGACAAGGCTGGTGCAGGTTGGGATATCCAGGCCACGCAGGCTCCGAACAACCCGATCGACAACTTCACGCAGGCGCTGCAGCAGAACGGCGTCGACACCAGCAAGATCACGGCGGTTGGCCAGTTGGTGTCGGTGACTCCCGCGAAATCGGAAGTCCGGTTGGCGGGCGACTCTGAATGGAAGACGTACCCAATCGATGGCGTCAACAGCGACTTCATCAATAACGCGGACGCTCCGCTGCAGATCCGTGCCAACGGCTACGCGACGGACCAGGACGTCTGGAACGCGGTTCGGGACAACCCGAACCTGGCCATCGTCGACGCGAACGCGCTGCCGCAGCAGGGCGGCTTCGGAGGCTCGGACAACAACTTCAGCTTGACTGGAGTGAGTTCGGGCGACAAGACGATGCAGCCGACCAAGATCGAGATCGGTGATCCCGGTAGCGGAAAAACACAGTCGGTCACCGTCATTGGCGTGCTCGACTCGAAGGTCTCAATGTTCAACGGCGTCTTCGTCAATCAACAGACCTTCAACCAGGTCTTCACGGAGCCGAGCGCGATCAGCTACTACATCAAGGTGGCGTCAGGGGTAAATGCCAAGACCTACGCGCAATCGATCGAAGCGAGTCTGATCACCTATGGCGTGCAAGCAGACTCAATCCATCAGCTTTTGAAATCCTCGGCCAGCACGGAACAGGGCTTCCTCTACCTGATCGAAGGATTCATGGGTCTGGGCTTGCTCGTTGGTATCGCGGCGCTGGGGGTCGTTTCCTTCCGCTCCGTGGTGGAACGACGACAGCAGATCGGGATGCTGCGCGCCATCGGCTATCAACGGGCCATGGTCTCGGCGAGCTTCCTGATCGAATCCTCGATGATTACCCTGCTCGGAGTCATCTCCGGCGCGTCGCTGGGACTGATCCTGGCCTACCAGCTCATGACCAGTCCTGACTTCGCGGGAACGACCAGTGGAACCTCCTTCGTTGTGCCGTGGCTCCTGATCGCCGCCTTCGTCATCATCTCGGTGGGCGCCTCCCTCCTGATGGCCTACATCCCGTCACGGCAGGCGGCACGAGTACCGATCGCGGAAGCGCTGCGTTACGAGTAGCGCCCCCAATCACCTCTCTCAGACCGGCGGTCGCGAACAGTCGCGGCCGCCGTTTCTCGTCTCGGCAACAACGTCTCATGCGGCGCGCGATTTCGAGTTGCCACTCATCCGAGCCCCATTCGGATAATGATCGAATCAAGTAACCGGCCCTCCAACCTCGCCAAATCGCGTCGAATCCTGGCACAATGACAACCCGAACGGACTGGCATGTGGCATCTGGGAGCAAGCATGAAGCTGATCGTCACTGGCGGGGCTGGATTCATCGGCTCGAACTTCATTCGCTACTGGCTGGGAAGCCACCCGGATGACGAGATCGTCAACCTGGATCTGCTCACGTACGCGGGGAATCTCGCCAGTGTTGTGGACGTCGAGCGTGACTTTTCCGATCGCTACCAGTTCGTGAAGGGGGATATCGGCAATTTCGAATTGGTCACGCACCTGCTGCAATCGCAGCGTTCCGCCGTGATCGTCAACTTCGCCGCCGAATCTCACAACAGTCGCGCCATCACGCACCCCGGACTTTTCTTCCAGACCAACGTTGTGGGTACGCAAACGCTGCTCGAAGCCGCCACGCGCGCCAATATCGAGCGGTTTCACCACGTCTCAACGTGCGAGGTCTACGGCGATCTCGATCTCGACTCGCCCGAGAGCTTCACCGAAGAGTCGCCCCTGCGACCGCGCACGCCCTACAACGCTTCCAAAGCGGGAGCGGACCTGGCCGTGCGCGCCTACTCAGAAACGTTCAAGCTGCCGATTACCGTTTCGGTCTGCAGCAACAACTTCGGCCCCTATCAAACACCGGAAAAGGTTGTTCCCCACTTCACCGTCAGCGGGCTACGACGCGTACCACTGACCCTCTATCGCAACTCCAGCCACCGCCGGGAATGGCTCCACGTCATGGATCACTGTCGCGCGATCGACCTGATTCTGGCCGACGGCCGCATCGGCGAGACCTACAACATCGGTAGCGGCGTTGAGGCGGACATCGAGACGATCGCGGATACCGTCCTGGCGCATCTCGGGTTGGATCAGTCCTACAAGACCTACGTCCCGGACCGTCCCGGCCACGACCGGCGCTATCTGCTCGATTCGGGCAAGATCCGGCGCGAGCTCGGCTGGTCGCCAAGCATCCCCTTTGACGATGGGATGAAGGAGACGGTCGACTGGTACCGAACCAATGAAGTCTGGTGGAACCCAATTCTGAGCAAACTCGAGGTGAACGAATCCCACTGGGCCACGAAGTAAGAGCATCTCGCGGCGTTAGCCGACCGGTGCCATGCACCGGCGTGATGGATTTGGATCACGACTACGTATAATCTCGCCGTGGCAACCTTCCGCCCCCGTTCGGTCGCTGCGTACCGTCGCTTGACGTCGGGAGTTGAGCATTCCCGTGGGTGATAGCGGTCCGGCAATTGTCGTCGGTAGATCCCGCGAGCGGAATCTCGTCCAGAATCAAATCAATGCTGCCCTCAATGGCCACGGCAGCGTCGTCATTTTGAGCGGTGAAGCCGGTATCGGGAAAACCACGCTCGCGCTGGACGCCTGTCGAGCAGCGGCACACCGGGGGGCTGTCGTGCTCACCGGACACTGTTACGACGGCACCAACACGCCACCCTATGGCCCCTGGATCGAGCTCCTCGAGCTGTTCGATACGCTGCCGGACATGGCTCCCATCTTGCGCGGGATCCCCGAACCAAATTTGAGCGGCGGCACAAGTCAGGCTGCCATCTTCAGTCAGATGCGCGGCTTCTTGAACGCCATTGCTGCGGAACAGCCGCTGGTCATCCTATTCGAGGACATGCATTGGGCGGACTCGGCCAGCTTCGACCTGCTCCGCATCGTCGCGCGGCACATCGGAACCGTTCCCATCACGCTGCTCATGACCTACCGCTCAGAGGAAGTGGCACGAAAGCACCCGCTCTACCATCTCGTCCCGCTGCTCGTGCGCGAGGCTCTTGCCGTTCGCATCGACCTCTCTCCACTCTCAGACCGCGACGTCCTGGCCTTGATCGAACACGACTATCAGCTCCCAGCCGTGGACGCGGAGCGGCTCACGAGCTACGTACAGGGTCAGGCTGAGGGCAATCCGTTTTTCGTGAGCGAGCTGCTTCGCTCACTGGAGGGATCGGCTCTGATGCCGACGACCGACGGCACCTGGTCGCTCGGTGAACTCGCCAGGATCGAAATCCCGTTGCTGTTGCAGCAGGTGATCGACGCGCGGCTGACGCGACTGGGCAGCGACGCCGACGACGCGCTCGCCATCGCCGCGGTCATCGGTGAGATCGTGCCGCTGGAGCTCTGGGCCAACGTCTGCGAGATGACCGAGGAAGATCTTTTCCCCTTGATGGAACGAGCGATCGAAGCGCGTGTTTTCATCGCGTCGCCGGACGGGATGACGTTGCGCTTCTCCCACGCCCTGGTACGAGAAGCCCTCTATCAGCGCATCCTGCCAGCTCGGAGACGTGTCATTCACCGGCAGATCGGAGACGCGCTGGAGCGACAATCGAGAACCATCGACGTAGATGAGGTCGCCTACCACTTCAGCCAGGCGCGCGACGCACGGGCGGTCCACTGGCTGACGCGGGCAGGGGAACGCGCTCAACGCGCTTTCGCCTACCGTGCCGCGGGAGAACGCTACGAAACAGCGCTGGCGCACCTTGAAGGCGACGACAGAGCGCCCAACGAGCGTGGCTGGCTCAACTTCCGTCTGGCGCTCCTGCGCCGTTTTCAAGATCCCACCGCCGGAGAGGCCCGATTGGCAACGGCCGAGCGACTCGGGAGAGAAACCAGCGATGCGGCGCTGGTCGCCTACTCGCGGTACTTCCGCGCAATGCTGCGTCGCATGGCCGGGAATTATCAAGACTGGGTGACGTCCGCCGAGGAAGGAATCGCGCTGATCGATGCACTGTCTCCCGAAGATCATTCTCGGCTGGCGGAGCTCGATACCACGAGCGATCCATTGGATGCGCAAAACGGCCGCGGTGATCTGGCCTTGGTGCTGGGCGAAATCGGGCCTTTCTCTCGCGCCGTGGAGCTCGGGGAGCGGATTGTCAATCTTCCGCGCGAGGAGACGTTCGGGTCGCGCGGTGACGCCTTCTATGGACTCGGCTACGCCTACTCCGCCCTGGGCCGACCACAGGCGGCACGGGCAGCGTTTGGACAGGCTTCTGAGATCTTCCGAGCCGACGATCATCGGAGCATGGTGCTGGCCGCGCTGTTTGACGAGCTCGTGCTTTCGGTTCTCCCGTATCAGGCGGATCGGCCAATCGAACGCGAGCGCCTGGAGGCCGAACTGACCGACGCGTTTCTTGCATTCGAAGACATCTTTCAACCGGCGGCGTCGCGCATGACAGATGTCGTCTCCGCCACGCTGCACGGTCGATGGCATGACGCACTGAGCACGATGCAGCAGAGCAGCCCTCGATACATCCGGTTGGTGGGCGTGACCGTGATCGCACCGATTGCGTTCCATCTGGGAAACGCGGAACTGGCCTGGTCGCTGGTGAGTGAGGGGATGCCGGCAGGGCCGGACACGTCACCATCGGAGTCGGCTGGTCATATCGTTCCGCTGCGTAGGCTGGCGGTAGCGCTTGCACTCGACGCCGGTGACCTGGATCTGGCACGACGCTGGTTAGACTCGTTCGACGATTGGATCGCATGGAGCGGCGCCATTCTTGGTCGCTCCGAGGCGCATCTCTGCTGGTCAGAGTTCTTCCGAACCACAGGTGATCGACTCGCGGCGAGAGATCGAGCCGAGCAAGCGCTGCAGGCGGCACAAGAGCCGCGTCAACCCCTGACGCTGGTCGCCGCGCATCGTCTGCTTGGTGAGATCGAAACCGAAGAGGGCAGACTCGATGACGCGCAGCAACACCTTAGCGCCGCGCTAATGCTCGCAAGAGCTTGTCAAGCGAAGCATGAAGAGGCGCTCACCATGCTGTCGCTGGCCGATCTGCATCGGGCCCGTGGTGACCTGCTCTCGGCGCGGGGGCAAGTTGCTGACGCCCGCCGGCTCTGTGGACCGATGGATGCCGCGCGCACGTTGGCACGCATCGACAAGCTCGAACAACGTCTCAACTCATCCAGGGCGGGCGCGGCGGCTCCGCTGCCCGCAAACCTGACCCCGAGAGAGGCGGAAGTTCTGCGCCTGCTTGCATCCGGAATGGCAAATGCCGAAATCGCCGAGCAACTGAGCCTGAGCCCGCGCACGGTCAACGCCCATCTGACCACGATCTACTCAAAGCTCGGCGTCACCACACGCGGCGCTGCTATCCGCTTCGCCCTCGATCACGGACTGCGCTGACCGCTCACCCCTGTAGATCTACTTAACTCACTCCTCCGAGACGGACTCACCTGAATTAAGCGCTTCCTCCGATGTGCGCATTCTCAGTCCTCTCTACAGTCTGACTGATGCACCGATTCAGATGACGCGATGCGCGTTGTGCGTTCGCGGGAAGATTTCCTGTGCACTGGAGCGCCGTCCCATCGGTCGCTGTATGTCACAGGTGGCAAGAACCGACCGGACGCATCGAACGAGGAGGAGGAAGGAATGCTGGGTCAACCCAAACGATGGAACAATCGGGATACCGCGAGCCCAATGAGGTTCGTGCGTGACGTGATGACGACACGGTTCGGTGTCGTCTTCGCGGTGATTCTGGCCGTAGGTGGACTGAGCCTGCTATCGGCAACATCCGCACTGGCGGACACCGAGGTCATGTCGGATTCCGCCTCGGGGTCGGCACTGGTCGCGCCGCCGGCGCCGCACCCCTACGACCAGACGTTCTCGCTGCACTCGGACCCCGGCGCGCCTCAGGTCATCTACCTCGACTTCGTCGGCTCCTCGGTCCAGTCGGGGAATGAAGTCTGGACCGACACGCCCTACAGCCTCGACGGTGACCCGTCGAGTTTCAGCGACGCCGAGATGGACGTCATCCAGAACGTCTGGGCGCGGGTGAGCGAGAACTTCGCCGCGTTCCACGTCGACGTGACCACCGAGAGCCCGGACGATTCGGTGTTCACGTCGGGGGGCGGCGTCCGGGTCGACATCACGAACGGGGGCACCACCCCGCTGGCGATCCAGTGTGCAGCGCCGTGCGTCGGCCTGGCCTTCGTCGGTACGTGGGGACAAATCGACCCTGCAGCGGTCGTTCTCCCGCAAAACGCCGAGGCCGGCAACGCCGGCAACCCGGAGCTGATCGCCGAGACGGCGACGCACGAGGTCGGCCACAGCCTCGGCCTGGGACACGACACGACCTCGGCGGCCACGAGCCTCTGGGACGCCGTCATGGCTCCGGCCTATCAGGGCGCCCCGCTCGAGCAGTGGACGTCGACGGCGCCGTCGGGCCTGATCGGCGGGGACGAGTTGTCGACCATCGAGCAGACGCTCGCTCCCAGGTCCGATGGGTACGGCCAGAGCTTCGCGGAGGCAACCCCGCTGACCGGATCGAGCTTCGACATCAGCGGGACGATTGCGGGTGACACGGAGACCGACTGGTTCAGTTTCACGGTGCCGCAGGGGGCGGGCCCGCTGACCCTCGACGTGGCGCCGTCGCAGTACAACTCGATGCTCGACATCGACGCGACGCTGTTCGACAGCTCAGACATTCAGCTGATCGACAGCAACCCCACGGCCACGTTCGTCAGCCCGAGTGCGGCGTCGGGCCTGGATGCGCCGTTCACGAACGTGAGCCTCTCGCCCGGCAGCACCTACTACCTCCGGGTTCAGGGGACCGGCGGCCCGGGCTATTCGAGCTACGGTTCGATCGGCAGCTACACGATCACCGGCGCCTACACATGCGCCGCGGGCTTTTATTCAGGTACGGGGTACACACCCTGCTCGCCTGCCCCCACAGGCTCCTACGTCGACTCCGCAGGCGCGACCATAGCAACACCGTGTTCGGTGGGCACCTACCAGCCGAACACGGGGCAGGTTGCCTGTCTTCTGGCAGACCCAGGCTCCTACGTCGACTCCGCAGGGGCGACCATAGCAACACCGTGTCCGGTGGGAACGCACCAGCCGAACACGGGGCAGGTTGCCTGTCTTCTGGCTGATCCAGGCAACTTTGTCGATGCCGCGGGCGCAATTGCGGAGATGCCGTGTCTTGTTGGGTATTATCAGCCGAACTCAGGACAGATCTCTTGCCTCGCAGCACCAGATGGATCGTATGTCGGTCAGACCGGGTCGATCACGGCCACGCCGTGTGCCCTGGGCACCTACCAGCCTGATACCGGTCAGGCGTCGTGCCTCGACGCTCCCGCTGGTTCGTACGTTGGCGTCATTGGCGCGGCCTCGGCGACGCCATGTTCATCGGGCTATTACCAGGATCTGGCAGCGCAGACCACCTGCAAGGCTGCTCCTCCTGGCGCATACGTCGCCACAGTGGGCGCGACTTCGGCGACGCCGTGTGCGCTGGGCACCTATCAGCCAAATTCCGCGTCTACACTGTGCGTTGTGGCAGAGCCAGGCAACTTCGTCGACTCCACTGGCTCACCCTCGGAGACGGCATGCCCGCTAGGCACGTATCAGCCAAACTCGGGGCAATCATCCTGTCTCCCCGCTCCGGTGAACACGTTCGTTGACACGTCGGGCGCCACGGCGCCGACAGCCTGTCCGACCGGCACGTACCAACCCTTGACGGGGCAATCGTCCTGCATCCAGTCGCCTCCGACCGTCAATGCCGCAGGGCCTTATAGCGGAACCGAAGGCATGGCGGTCAGCCTTAGCGGCACGGCAACCGGTACTAGCGTGACGACTCAATGGACCTCTGCTGCCAACGCCGGAACCGTCGGCACATGCAGCTTCGACGATACCTCCAGTCCCGTCACGACGGTCACCTGCACCGACCAGGGCAGCTACACGCTCACGCTCACGGCGGATGACGGCGTCAATGCGCCCATCTCAAACGACGCGCAGCTGACGATCACCCAACCAGTGACCGTTTCCTACAGCATCAAGCCGCTCTTCGATCAGCACAAACCGGCGGAGGAAGGGAGCACCGTTCCCGTCAAACTGCAGGTGCTGGACGCAAATGGCCACAACGTTTCGTCTTCGAACCTCGCGGTCACGGCGGTAGACGTCGATGGCAATCCGCACTTGCTGCACACCGACGGGCACGCCAACCCACACAACGTCTTCCGCTATGATCGCTCGCTGCACGGCTACATCCTGAACCTCAACACGGATGGGTTGCGTCCAGGAACACACACGCTGCACCTGACGATCGGCAGCGACCCAACAATCTATTCGGTCACGGTCGTCATCAGGGATAACCACGACGGGCACGGACACGGGCACGGCGACCATTGAGGTAGGTCAGACCAATGACCTAGTTCCGTCAATCGAAGCAGAGGCACGAGGCGGTCACCGGCAAAGGTAACCGCCTCGCTCGTTGAGTCGTGACGAGTCGTGCCGCTGACACCGTCCAACCGTGCCTCCGAATATCAGTGAAGCCGGGCCGACCGTCGCGCGGTCAACCGCGCCCCTCGCCGCGTGCCCCTGTAGATCTACTTAGTCGGCTCCGCCATAACTGGCATCCCGAAATTAAGCTCTTCCTCCGATGTACACAGCACCGATTCTCATTACAGTCTTGACAACGCATCAGAACGAAACAGGGTCCTGGTTCGAGGCTCGATGGCTGAGACCGGACGTGCGGGGTGTTCTGATGGGTCCTTGTTGGAAGTGTCCGCGGTGTCGAGCACCGGGCACTCAGTGAAGGAGGGCGCCATATGGCACTGCTGGTGATCTGGCACGACGTCCAGGATTACGACGCGTTTCGCGCGGTCTACGACTCGATGGGCGACGTGCAGCAGCAATGGGGGGTGACCAGGGAGTCAGTTCATCAGCTGGACGGAGCGCCGAACACGGTGCTGATTCAGCACGAGTTCGCCACGACCGCGCAGGCGCAGGCGTTCCTTACCAACCGTGAGCTGCACGCCGCGATGCAGCGCGCAGGAGTCAAGGGAGAGCCCCGCATCGAGATCTATAGCTAGATCGTCTCTCAGATTCAGGTCGGGTGAAGGGTCATATTCGCGAGAATTTCGTAGTCAGGGAGGTATTCATGTCTGTTGACGAAGTACGTCAGGCTTCCGATCAATTCTATGCAGCGCTGAGAAAAGGCATCGGCGGCGATCCCAGCGCGATGTTCGACGTCTGTTCCCACGGTGATGACGTCACCACCATGCATCCCATCGGTGGACGGCAGGTCGGTTGGTCCGAGGTTCGCAACATCTGGGACATGGCGGCCCACGCGATGACCGGCGGGAACGTCGAGGTGGCTGACCTCCATATCACGATGCTTGGCCAAGACGGCGCGTACACCATCGGAACTGAAACCGCGACGACCATCGTCGAGGGAAAGCCGGTCTCCTTCTCGGCGCGCTGCACCAACGTCTATCGACGCGAAGCAGACGGCTGGAAGATCGTCCATCACCACACTGATCTCGCACCGAATGCCGAGGCGGCCTTCGAGCACGCCATAGCGAAGGCGAATTGAACCGAGTGGCCCGCGCGTGCGTCGAAGCGGAACGAGGTTATTTGCATACGCCGCCTGCCTGACACTGTCCGAGGGGAGATAGGCCATGTACGCGATGATCAACCACTTCCCGCTCACGATCCCAGTCGAGGATCTGCGAGCGCCTTTGGAAGAAAGCGGGGTACCATTGATATCGAACTTCCCCGGCTTCCAGGGACTCGCCTTCGTGGCCGAGGGCGAGAAAGAGGCTGCCATGGTTATCTTTTGGGACACCGAAGACCACGCGATCGACGCTGGAAAGGCCTTTGGCCCCACCTGGTTCCACGAGTACGTCGCGCCGTACCTGGCCGGGGAGCAGCGACGCACGGTGGGTAAGGTCATCGTGGAGCGGCTTTGACCTGGTGCAGACATTAGCGCGGCCCTCACGCGGATCTTGCCACACGGTCGAGTAACTCATCTTGGAACGCTTGATTGAGACAAGCAGAAAGGTAACGACAATGGCACTCACAGTGGTTCGACACACGGTCAACGACTACGGCGCCTGGCGAGAGGTCTACGACTCGGTGAAGCCGCTGCAGACGAAATACGGAGTCCTGGAAGAGAGCGTCTATCAGGATCCCGGAAATCCCAACGACGTACTGATCCTGCACCGCTTCGCCAGTGTGGCCAAGGCCGAAGCGTTCGTAAACAGCGCTGAACTCCACGAAGCCATGGGGCGCGGCGGAGTCGCCGGGCCTCCACGCGTCGAGGTCTTCGAGGACGCCTAGCACCGGACGATGATCGGCGGGATCGCGGTTAATGGCGGCTCTCTCCGCTGATTCCATGCGCGCGGTCGTCATCCAACCCCATCACGAGATCGTGTTCGAGGGCGACCACCATGCCGTGGTCGCCCTCGCGCCTCGTTGCGTCACACTCTCGCCTCGTCGATAATGACCCCATGCGACAAAACGGACGTGAGTGCAGGGATAGGCGAGTGATCAGTGAGAGGGGCGAACCGCTCGTTTCGACGTTCTCGATCGTGGCGCGCGATCCGCACAGCGGCGACCTCGGCATCGCCGTGCAGTCAAAATTCCTGGCGGTCGGTGCGGTCGTCCCCTGGGCACGAGCCGGAGTCGGCGCCGTCGCCACCCAGGCACGCGCCAACGTGGCCTGGGGACCTCAGGCGCTTGAACTGATGGCCCGTGGCATGAGCGCGCGCGAGGTAATGGATGCGCTTACCTCCTCCGACGCGGGCTCACACGAGCGGCAATGCGGCATCGTCGACGCCAACGGCAACGCCGCCAGCTTCAGCGGACCCGACTGCATGTATTGGGCGGGCGGCACGGAAGGGGACGGGTTCTGCTGCCAGGGGAACATCCTGGTCGGCCCCGACGTGGTCGACGCTATGGCGCACGCCTACAGCAGCAGCACTGCGTCGTTCGCGCACCGGCTCATCAACGCACTCGAAGGCGGCCAAGCGGCCGGTGGAGACAGTCGTGGTCGGCAATCAGCCGCGCTGCTGATCGTGCGCGAAGGCGGCGGTTACGGCGGCAACAATGATCGCTACATCGACGTACGCGTTGACGATCATCCCGAGCCGATCGACGAACTGCGCCGACTGCTCTTGCTTCACGAGGTCTATTTCGGCACCGCTGAAACCAAACTTCGATCCTTGGACGCAGATGTCGTCGCCCGCGTTCAGGGCCAACTGCGGCGGCTCGGGCTTCTGACAGGGGCTCACGAGGGGCTGGATGAGGGCACCCGCGCGGCGCTGGAAGGGTTCATCGGACGCGAGAATCTCGAGGAGCGTACATTCAACGGCACCGAAATTGATGAGGTAGTCCTGGATTTCCTCGAACGGCGATCCAGCGAGGATCCTCGCTAGCGGTGCGACTCAGGGGACGGAGCAAATCGATACGTTCGAGTGAAACGTGACGACAAGCAGACAGACCACATGTTGCATGAGCTGGATGCGAAACGTCCGTACAATCCGTTCACACGGGGTTAATATTGGTCACATACGCTCTCACCAGCAGAGGCCTCGGCGGCGCGTCGGTCAAATTATGTTGTAACGTAGACGTGACGTGCACGTTAACGCTTTAAGGGTCACGGACGCCACCCGAGTCACGTCTCCCGTTGAGGGCTAGGAACGGGGACGTACTGAACGGTGAGTTGGTGGCGACGGCACGATGGCCACCGCCGGATTCGGGGCCAATCACAGTCAGGCGCGCTCAAACTGCTCCACATTCTCACCTGCCGCCTTAACCCAGGTTGATCTTCGTGGGTCCCGCGCGTTCCACGCAGGAGGCGCGATGCACGCTCCCGGACGAACAATCAACGCGAGGTGGGATTGGCGACCGCGCGCTGCGAAACTGATCGCACTGCCGCTTGCCCCATTGCTATCTGTGGGTCGCGGCTACGCGGATGCATCGGGCATACGGGCTGACGACGGTTGCGACCCGACTTCGCGGTCCGATGCGGAGGGGCATCGAAACCGGGAGGAAACCTTCGGGCATATATGGATAGGGACGGGAGCGCGCCACCGTCTGGGCGTGATGATCGCCAACCCCGATCGGGCGCCACGTGCGCCACCAAATCTTTTGAACGGCGTGAAACGCGCCACTGATTGATCGGCCGAAGCGAAAAGTGAGCCTGGGATGGGGCTCGACGCTTCGCAACTATTGAGGAAGGGTTATGAAACCAACTGAACATGATTCGAAGGGGCCGAAAACGGGGAGTCGCATCCTCAGATGGCTGGCGATCCTCTCCCTAACCGGACTCTTCTCGATCCTCGTCACACCGCTGAGCGCGGGTGCGGTGACGGTCTACACCGTCACATTGACACCGACTCATCCGCAGCGGGTGGTGGGCGCCAATGTGCAGCTCACTGCTACCGTATTAACTGCTCCTGCGGACAACACAAAGCACGTCCACTTCGAGATTACGAGCGGTCCCAACGTGGGCGACTCACAAGATGTGTTCATTGTCGGGGGACAGGCACAGTATCAGTATTCTTCCAGCGATCCAGGTGAGGACACCGTCGAGGCGTCCGTCGTCGACCTCGGTGGTGGCGAAACCACAACCCCAGACTCGTCAACAGTCGATTGGGCTTCGCTGGATATCACTCCGTCGGATCAGGCAGTTGCCACGACCTCGAACGCCTCAGTCACTGTGCATCTGACCGATCCGGGCCTCGCGAATCTGAGCGGCGTACCAATCTACTACACCATCCACAACTCGGATTCGGTGGATTTTGCTGACATCACCAATCCCGTCACGCCTCCGACGACAAATGGCTCGGGCGATTACACGTTGAGTTGGACCCGGCCCGGCGCTGCTTCCGGAACAACTGATACAGTGACCGCGTGGGCTGAACTCAACGGGACTGCGGGACAACAACCGAGCCGAGACCCAAGCGCGGCACCGGTGACCGTCGAATGGAGTAACGACAGCATCGCGATTACTTCGTCAGTCTCGCCGATCAACATTGGCTCACAGGAGTCGGTGACGGCGACGGTCACGAACCCCAGCCACAATCCTGTTGTTGGGGCCAATGTACGCTTCGAGGTCAACTCGGGCGTGAATAGCCCGGCTGACGGTGATACCTTCACCGGCAACAACGGCACCGCGACCTACACGTATTCCGGTACCGTGACAGGGGTAGACACGGTCACAGCCTATGTCGATCTCAATGGAAACAACACACTGGACACGGGTGAACCATCCACCACGGTGAACATCACGTGGCTCAACATAAGCTTCGTCCTCTCACCGTCCACCCAAAACGCGTCGGTTGGTTCACAGGTGACACTCACAGGAACAGTGCTTGACGCCAGTGACAACGGAGTCTCCAGTGAGCGAATTCGTTACTCGGTGAGTGGAGCGAATTCGAGCATTGGCGGAAGCGTCATCACCAACAACAGTGGCATCGGCGTGTTCCACTACATCGGAGGTAAGAGTGGAACCGATACCGTCACCGCGTACGTCGACCTCAATCAGAACAACGTCAAGGACTCAGGCGAGCCGTCTGACACGGCCACGGTTTACTGGAGCACGGCCGATCTGAGTCTGACACCGTCGACCCAGACCGTGACGACGAACACGTCCGCCTCGTTGACAGCATCTCTGTCAAATTCGAACGTCGCCGTCAACGGTGTGGCAATCCGCTACTCGGTCACTGGAGCGAACAGCACCAGCGGCACGGCGACGACCGACTCGAACGGCAACGCCACCATCAGCTATACCGGCGCCAACGCCGGCACCGACACGGTGACGGCTTACGCCGACTATGACAACAACGGCTCACAGGGCAGCGGGGAGCCGTCCACGACCGCCACGGTCACCTGGACACTGACTGCCACACTGAGCCTCTCACCGACCACCTCAACGCCGGGTGAGCACACGACGGCCTACATCGCCGTGGCGCTGACTACGGACAATGGCGGTGTTCCCGGCGTTCCGATCCGCTACACGGTCTCGGGCGCCAATAACACCAGTGGCTCGATGACGACCGATGGAAACGGCAACACCGTGATCTCGTACCAGGACATGAGCCCGGGTACCGACACCATATCGGCGTACGCCGATATGAACAACAACGGCACGAAGGACAGTGGCGAGCCAACCGCGTCGGCAACCATCACCTGGGGTGGTTCCTCGTCGGGTGGTGGCATCACACCGCCGCCGTCCAGCTTCGCGCCGGCCCAGCCCACCGCGCAGAAGTCCGGCTGCATGTACTTCGCGGCAACGCAGCACAACCTGTGTGCCGGCTTCGAAGCCTACTGGCAACAGTTCGGTGGAGAGAACATCTTCGGCATGCCGGTGACGGAAGAGTTCCAGGAGAACGGCGTCACGGTTCAGTACTTCGAGCGGGCGCGTTTCGAGTGGCACCCCGGCGCCTGGCCGGCCCGCTACGACGTCCTGCTTGGTCTCCTCGGCGACGAGGTGACGGCGGGACGAACCGATGCCCCGTTCCAGGCGACCACCGCCAGCAGCAGCTCAGACTGCACCTACTTCGCGCAGACGGGCCATAACCTCTGCGGAACGTTCAAGCAGTACTGGGAACAGTTCGGCGGACTCGCCAACTATGGGTTCCCGATCTCCGAAGCCTTCCAGGAGAAGAACCCAGACACGGGTCAGGTCTACACCGTCCAATACTTCGAGCGGGCACGCTTCGAGTTGCAGCCTGGCGCCTGGCCGGCCCACCTCAACGTGCTGCTCGGTCGACTCGGGTCACAGGTTCTCGCCATGAAGTACGGCGCCGAGCTGTACTAGCAGCAGCACCTCCCGACAACACAGCGCCCACGGACGTGTCCGTGGGCGCTGTTCTTTGCTCTGGCGATGAGGCTGAGCGTATGGCACAGCGATAGTAGCCGCGACGCGACTTCGCACCACAAAGTGAGAGCCGAGGCAAGAAGCCCTCACACCATTGCTGACATCGAAAGCATAAGATTGGCACTATCGGGCGAAGGCGCTCATCCTCCTAACTGAGCAGCGACCTCAACCTGGATCAGTACAGCCTCTCGTCGGCATCGTCGGTTGAGAACTGAGATGGGCGTACAATGTACGTATCCGCCATTCATGCGTGGCCATCATGTGCCGAGTACGCGCCGAATGGTTTGTGCGTTGACGGGATGTCGTTTCGCTCATGCGGTAATGTGGATGTGACATCCGCTTCAAAGCCCTGGGAGTGAATGCCGCGGTCGCACCAAGTATCTCGTCCTAGGCTGTGCGGAGCGTCGTCTCAAGCGACCGGTTGTTGGCCAGAAATCGACGGTCATCGTCGAACGCGGGCGAACCGCGAGCGGGCCAGTTGAGATACATTCACATCATTCGTTGCTGCCTCCGCTCGGAATGACCCTCTCGGTTCTCGTGCGATCCACTCAGGAGGGGCGATGCGCCTTCCGAGACGCACACGACAGACGCCGCGGGACAGGCTGACTTCGGCCCTGAGTTCGAGCATGCCCTGGAACCGCGTGACCACGATCGAACCTCGCTTCAGTCTTAGCGATAGTGCGCACGCGGACTCCTGGCGATTGTCCGCGCTTTTCAACATCGGCGTCGTTCAACTCGAAACAGCGGACCAACGTCGGAACCGGGTGGACGCCTTCGGGCTAGTATGGACCGGAGTAGCGGCGCGACTCCGCCCGAGTGCGGTGGTCGCCGTTCTGGATCGAGCGTCTCGCGCGCCACCTGCGCTTGCGATCGGCACTGGAGACGCCGACAACAGAGCAGCCGAAGCGGCTTAAGAGTCTGGATGTGGCTCGAAGCTCACCGCCTCGAAATCACGGCAAGGAACGGTAATGCGACAACCAGATCATGAGCGGAAACGATGGACGAGGGGAAGCCACGCCGTCACGTGGCTGGCAATCCTTTCGCTGACGGGGCTCTTCTCGATCCTGGTAACGCCGCTCGAAGCGAGTGCGGCGACTGCCGTCGTGGATCAATCTCAGTTGAATGCACCCGACGATAGCGGCCTCCAGGTTGGCGGATCGTCGAACGGTGGAGCAGCACAAACGTTTCAGGCAGGGATCACCGGCACCCTTACGCAGGTATCTGTCGCCATGATGTACGACCATCTGGGCAACAATGGAAGCCCAGTGACCGTTGAGATACACGACACGAGCCCGACCGGTACCCTGCTTGCGACCGGGACAATCCTGGCGACACAAATTACCCAGCAGGTGCTCTACGGCGTCGATTGGATCGACGTGCCGTTGACACCGACTCCGTTAGTCGTCTCCGGCCACTCCTACGCGATAGTCCTCAAGTCGACTACCACGAGCACGTACATCTGGAGCGCTCCTATAACCAATGCGTATCCCAACGGAACCTCCTGGCACTGCGCGCCTGTGACGAGTTGCACCTGGACTGCCAATTCCGAAGACACGGCATTCAAGACGTGGGTCGCATCCTCCAACTACTCGATATCGTTCACGTCATCGATCTCGCCGATCAACATTGGGGGGCACGAGTCGGTGGTCGCGACCGTCACTGACCCGGGCGGCAATCCAGTGGGCGGCGCTCGCGTTCACTTCGAGGTGATCTCCGGCAGCGCGAACAGTCCGGCCGGTTTCGACGCAACCACGGTCAACGGCGTTGGAAGGGCAACATACACCTACATTGGAACGCACGTCGGAACTGACACGATCCTTGCTTGCGTCGATCTGAACCAAACTCGCACATGCGACAGCGGAGATCCGTCCACTGCCGTTGAAATCACCTGGTTGGACATCAGCTTCAATCTCAATCCGTCGTTCCAAACTGTCCCAACCGGCGCGAACCCATCAGTTACCGCGACCGTCCTCGACCAAAATGATGATCCGGTCAACAACGTCCTGGTACGCTACTCGGTCACCGGTTCCAATACGGGGTCGTCGTCGGAGTCAACCATCACCAACGGGAATGCGACGCTGACGTACCACGCGACCCACGCTGGGACCGACACGATCACCGCCTTCCTCGACCTGAACCGCAACAACATTCCCGACGCGGGCGAGCCTTCGGACACGGCGACAGTCGACGTAAGCGCGAGCTCGCTCTCACTGGCTCCGTCCGTCCAGACGGTCGCGGTCAACACCACTGCGACGCTCACCGCATCGCTCAGCACCACAAATGTGGCCGTCAACGGTGTGACGATCCGCTACTCCGTTACTGGTAGGAACAGCACCAGTGGCACGGCGACGACGGACTCCAACGGCAAAGCCTCCATCAGCTACACCGGCACGAACGCCGGTACCGACACCATATCGGCGTATGCGGACATGAACAACAACGGCACGCAGGACAGTGGCGAGCCAACCGCGTCGGCAACCATCACCTGGGGTGGTTCCTCGTCGGGTGGTGGCATCACGCCGCCGCCGTCCAGCTTCGCGCCGGCCCAGCCCACCGCGCAGAAGTCCGGCTGCATGTACTTCGCGGCAACGCAGCACAACCTGTGTGCCGGCTTCGAAGCCTACTGGCAACAGTTCGGTGGAGAGAACATCTTCGGCATGCCGGTGACGGAAGAGTTCCAGGAGAACGGCGTCACGGTTCAGTACTTCGAGCGGGCGCGTTTCGAGTGGCACCCCGGCGCCTGGCCGGCCCGCTACGACGTCCTGCTTGGTCTCCTCGGCGACGAGGTGACGGCGGGACGAACCGATGCCCCGTTCCAGGCGACCACCGCCAGCAGCAGCTCAGACTGCACCTACTTCGCGCAGACGGGCCATAACCTCTGCGGAACGTTCAAGCAGTACTGGGAACAGTTCGGCGGACTCGCCAACTATGGGTTCCCGATCTCCGAAGCCTTCCAGGAGAAGAACCCAGACACGGGTCAGGTCTACACCGTCCAATACTTCGAGCGGGCACGCTTCGAGTTGCAGCCTGGCGCCTGGCCGGCCCACCTCAACGTGCTGCTCGGTCGACTCGGGTCACAGGTTCTCGCCATGAAGTACGGCGCCGAGCTGTACTAGCGGCAGTACCTCCCGACAACACAGCGCCCACGGACACGTCCGTGGGCGCTGTTGTCATTTCTGTCGAGAAACGACGTGGGACCGCGATGTCAACGTACGCCTTCGGTCGAGGGCAGACACAGGGGGTCTGCCCCCAACCGATGGGGATTACCGCAACTGCCCTGCTCTATTGGCGCGAGCCGCCGAAGAGTCCACCGGTCATCGAGCCAAATTTGCTCATGATCTGGCTGCGGGTCTCGGAGCCGCTGCGGGGCGCGAAGAAGACGCCGATGAGAATTCCATAGGTCATGAACTTCAGCGCGACGCGCATCCTGCTCAGCATTTCAGCACTTCCTTTCGTTCGGGAACGCAAACTCGATCGAGATCTATTCGGCCTTCGATCCGTCACCTGAACCGACAACGGGATTGGGAGCGACTTCGGACGCAGCGGGAGCGGCGGTTCTGGTGGACTCGCTCACTTGCACGTCGTTGTCGCCGTCACGGTGCGCCATTTGAGAGACCTTGTCGACGTATGTGCCGACGATCCCTTCCGAGCGTTCGCGTGCCGTGGCGGTCACGTCGGTGACGCGCTGCTGCATGTCCCCAGCCTGTCCAATCAGTTCTTCTCGAAGCTCAGGACCAGACTTCGGCGTCATAAGCAGCGCCGCCAGCGCGCCAGCGATCGCTCCGAGGATGACGCCAAAGAAGAACGCGCCCTGATGTCCATCTGATTCCATGTTCTTCTCCCTTGTGCGGATGGAGCGGTGTGCCCGCTCCGGCGGATGATTCTTTCCAGACTACCGCAGTTCGGGCGCGTTTGCCTATGCTGCCGCCTTATCAAGGGGCGTGCCACGTTGCTCGGTTGAGCATCTGGGCAAGATGACACGCACACGAAAATTGGCCGTGGAAAGGGCTGTGCTATGATCGGATGCGGTTTGGACACGAAGCGACGACCGCAATGGCCGTCTCCCACGACGTCAGAGGTGATGGATGAATATACACGAATACCAAGCCGCGGAGATCTTCGCGCGGCATGGGATTCCTATCAATCAGGGTATCGTCTGTACTTCTCCCAGCGAGGTCGAAGCAGCCGCGAGCAAACTCGGTGGCGCGGTCGTCATCAAGGCGCAGGTGCACAGCGGCGGACGCGGAAAAGCGGGCGGCGTGAAGGTTGCCAAGACGGCCTCCGAAGCGCGTGACACCAGCGAAAAAATCTTCGGCCTCGACATCCGCGGACACGAGGTCCACAAGGTCCTCGTCGCACCAGCCGTCGGCATCCAGAGTGAGTTCTACCTCGGCGTCGTCATCGATCGAGCCGCGCGTGGCGTGACCATCATGGCCAGCAGCGAAGGTGGAATCGACATCGAAGAGGTCGCCGCGAACACCCCAGAGAAGATCCACCGTGAGGTCGCCGACCCAATGCTAGGCTTGCACGGCTATCAGGCACGCCGCCTCGGATTCGCACTCGGCATCGATCCCAAGATGATCTCCGGTTTCGCCCGCATCACGCAGCAGCTGTATCAGGCATTCATCCAGTCTGACGCATCGCTTGCCGAGATCAATCCGCTCATCATCACCACCGACAACACCTGGCAGGCAATCGACTCCAAGATGGTGATCGACAACAACGCGCTCTACCGCCACAAGGACTTCGAGGCGATGCGCGATTTGCAGGAAGAGGTCCCAACTGAAGTCGAAGCCAGGGCCTCCGGCATCAGTTTCGTCAAGCTGGATGGCAACATCGGCTGTGTGGTGAACGGCGCGGGCCTTTCAATGGCAACCATGGACGCAATCAAGCTCTTTGGCGGCGAGCCCGCCAACTTCCTCGACGTGGGCGGCGGCGCCAGCGCCCAACAGGTCACCAAAGCGCTCGAACTCGTCCTGAGCGATCCCAGCGTGAACGCGATCCTGATCAACATCTTCGGCGGAATTACACGCGGCGACGTGGTGGCGAGAGGTCTCCTTGAAGCGCTCAACACCATCAAGCTGAACGTTCCACTTGTCGTGCGGCTGGTCGGCACGAATCAGAAAGAGGGCCGGGAGATTCTGGCGGAGGCCGGTATCACCACGGTGGACACGATGAATGAGGCAGCCGAGCGCGTAGTCGCGGCGGCGCGTGACGCGGGGTAGCGCCGGTTGGGAGTAGTAGCGTGAGCATTCTGGTCAATAGCGAAACACGCCTGATTGTGCAGGGCATTACCGGCCGCGAGGGATCCTTTCACGCCGGTCAGATGGTCGAATATGGCACCAACGTGGTTGGCGGCACGTCGCCCGGCAAGGGTGGCTCGACGGAGCACGGCGTTCCAGTCTTCAACACGGTGAAGGACGCGGTGGACGCCACGCACGCCAACGCCTCGATCATCTACGTTCCCGCCCCCTTCGCACCCGATGCCATCTATGAGGCGGTCGACGCGGGAATCCCGCTCGTCATCTGCATCTCCGAGCTGATTCCGACGCTCGAGATGGTCAAGGTCTATCACTACGTCAATCAGAAGGGAGTCCGTCTGATCGGACCCAACTGCCCGGGACTCATCACGCCAGGTGAGGCAAAGGTCGGCATCATGCCGGGCTATATTTGCAAGCCGGGCGGGCCGGTCGGGTTGGTCTCTCGCAGCGGCACGCTGACCTACGAAGTCGTCAACGCGCTGACCGAGGCTGGCATTGGACAGACGACCGCGGTTGGAATCGGTGGCGATCCGATTATCGGCACGTCCTTCGTCGACGTCCTCTCCCTCTTCCAGGATGATCCCGCGACTGAAGCCATCGTCATGATTGGCGAGATCGGCGGCACGGACGAAGAGGTCGCGGCGCAGTTCATCAAGAAGCACGTCACCAAGCCGGTCGTCGGGTTCATCGCTGGCCGCACCGCGCCTCCAGGCAAGCAGATGGGGCATGCCGGGGCGATCATCTCGGGCGGTCGTGGCACCGCGGTCGAGAAGATGGCGGCGCTGGAAGCAGCCGGTGTACGCGTGGCCGAGCGGCCCGCACAGGTCGCCGATCTGATGGCGGACGTCCTGAAATAGAACGGACAATGCATGACCGCGAATCCGGCACGCGTCATTCAGGATCAGATCGCGTATTACCGGGCGCGAGCAACCGAATACGACGAGTGGTTCTACCGGCTGAATCGATACGATCGCGGACCGGAGATAAACCAGTTCTGGTTCGACGACGTCGCGCAGCTGATTGAAGCATTCGAACGCATCGGGCCGGTTGACGAGGCGATCGAACTGGCGGCCGGAACCGGCATCTGGACCGAGCGGCTGGTAAAGATCGCCAATAATGTAACGGTGCTTGACGCATCGCCAGAAATGATTGCCATCAATCGGAGCAAGGTACCGAATGCCAACGTCAGCTACGTTGAGCAGGACCTATTCGCTTGGGAGCCGGATCGCGAATACGATCTGGTCTTCTTCTCTTTCTGGCTCTCACACGTACCGCCCGATGATCTGGACGCCTTCCTGGCGAAGGTGCGCCGCGCCGTCCGCAAAGGCGGGCACCTCTTCATGATCGACTCCCGCTTCGAGCAGAGCGGCGCGGCCAAGAACAACCCACTGTTCGAAGATGAAGAGGTCTATCGTACCCGCATCCTGAACGACGGCAGCGAATACACCATCGTCAAAATCTACTACGAGCCAGATTCGCTACGCGAGAGCCTGGCCAGGGCCGGTTTCGATGCCGACGCGCGCTTTACCAACCGCTACTTCATTTACGCGAATGCGGTGGCGAGATAACGAATCTCCAGGCGACGTCCATGTTGCGCTAACGCGCGGCTTCCCAGACACCTCCCATATTCGCCCATGAACGGGCAGTTTCGGCCTCCGCTCGACCCGATGCGGCGATGAGCCTTGCCGCGCTTGTTCGGTGGCTGTACGATCCGCGTATCCACGCCATCACGAGAGGGCACATCATGGGGCAGCGGACCGGGAAGTCGGACCACATCGCAGACGCCCGTGACACGGAGCGACGACCTCTCGTAGGGCGCGAGCGGGAATTGGAGTTGCTGTCACATCAACTCGAGCAGACCCTCACTGGGCATGGCAGACTCGTCCTCATCAGCGGTGAAGCTGGCATAGGCAAGACTGCCCTCGTCGACGAGGTGGCACACGGCTCGCGCCAGCGGGGGGCGCTGGTATTCCAGGGAGGTTGCTATGACCTCACCATCACACCATCCTATGGCCCCTGGATGGACGCGATCGACAGCCACCAGCGATCCGGCGATGGACTGGACCTTGTTCGCGGACTCCAAAATTTTCCGCTCGTTGCGGGTGCGACAAGTCAGGAATTCTTCGAACAATTTCGCGCCAAACTGTCCCAACTAACGGCACATCAGCCTGTCGTTTTGATTCTCGAAGACCTGCAATGGGCGGATTCCGCCAGTCTTGACTTACTACGGTTTCTCGCCCGCGGACTTGATGACCTCGCGCTGCTACTGATTGTGACCTGGCGCGACGATGAAGCACCGAGTCTCGTCTCCAGACAACTGCCACCGCTCATCCGCGAGACCCATCCGCTTCGAATTGCGTTGCGCCGTCTCACTCGAGACGAATTGGGCACGCTCGTCTCGAATCGCTATCACCTGGTCGAATCAGCCGGCGATGCCCTCGCCGACTTGGTGCAGCGACGAACTGACGGTAATCCATTCTTGGCGGAGGAGGTACTCCTCTCTCTGGAGCAACAAGGGGCGCTGAGGGCCGGCAATGATACCTGGAGCTTCACTCAACCCGACGATTTCGGCGTGCCAGCTGTCGTGCGGCAGGTAATCGAGCAACGGCTAGACCGCCTGAGCCAGCCAACTCTGCGTGTACTGGAATACGGGGCGATCGCCGGGCAGGACGCCACTCTCGACTTTCTTCAGACTGCGACCGGCTTGACGTACGATGAGTTTGACGCGTCGCTGCACGAAGCCACCGCCAACCACATCATTGATGACACATCCGCAACCGACGTAACGCTCCGCTTTCGCCACGCGCTGGTTCGCGAGACGCTGTACGCGCGGCAGAATGCCTTCCGCCGGCGTGCGCGGCATGGTCGGGTGGCTCAACTCCTACTTGACCAACCAGTTCGGTCTGCGACCAGATTGGCATACCACTTTCAGGCCGCGCGGGATCCGCGGTCTGTCGAATGGCTGGTGCGCGCGGGAGAGGTGAGCCTGGAAGTACACGCACCTCACGACGCCATCATGCATCTCATCCACGCTAAAGAATCAGCCCAGCAATTCGGCATTGAGCTTTCGAAAGACGCGGTTCGATTGCGAGGTCGAGCGTGGGAAATGGTGGGGAACTTCGAAAACGCACGGGATGACTACGATCTGACGCTACGTCTGGCCCGCGCGGATGGTGACAGATCGTTCGAGTGGCAGGCATTGCTCGACCTCGGTGTCCTCTGGGCCGAGCGTGATTACGATCGAGGTGGCGAGGCGCTCCATGAGTCGCTCGCGCTCGCGCGTCAGGAGCTCAGTGATATCGAAGTTGCCCGTAGCCTCAATGCAGTCGGCAACTGGCATCTGAACCATGAAGAACCACACCCAGCAATCGGCTACCATCAGCAGGCGCTCGCCATCTTTACCAACCACCACGATCAGCACGGCGTGGCAGCCAGCTTGGATCTTCTCGCTCTTGCGCAGTATGTCGCTGGTGACGTCCGACAAGCAGCTCGTCAGTTTGAACACGCCGTGGAGTTATTGGAAGCACTCGACGACCAGCAGCTCCTCTCATCGGCTCTGGCCAATTGGGCGATGGCTGGAGGCTATTTCGAGTCGGATGCCGTCGCCATCGCCGAAGGGACGCTCCAATACTGGCTCGCCATTAGTGCCCGCGCGCGCTCGATGGCGCAGGAGATCGGCTGGGCCGCCGGACAGGCGTATGCCGAAATCCAAGCTGGGGCGATGATCGCCTCAAGAGGCGAGATGGATCAGGCAATGGTTCTTGTGGATGAGGGGATGCATCTTGCCGAACGGATTGGCCATCGGCAGTGGATGGTATGTGGCCATGTGGCGCTCGGTCGTCTGCATGCCGATCTTCAAGAGTTCGACCGTGCTCAAATTCACCTCAAGGCAGCCCTTGATGGTGCTCGGGCCATTGCCTCACCGTTGTGGATCAATTTCTCAACCGCTGCACTAACCTTACTTCTCATCGACATCGACGAACTCGACACCGCGTCCGCATTCATTGAACCTGTGCTCAGCGACGCTCGTCCTGCCACATCGACAACTCAGCGGCTTTGCCGAATGGCGTGGGCGCGGCTCCTGACCGCTCGCGGCGAGCCACAACGGGCGGTGTTTATCGTAAATGAGCTGTTCGACACCGCGCCGAGCGCCTCTGGGGCGCGGTCCATTCCATGGCTTGCGCTCACTCGCGGGCAGGCATTCGCGGCACTCGGCGAGCTGGGGCGTGCCGAGGCGGATCTCACCGCTGCGCGCCTTGGGGCGCTGCCTGCCGGCTACCGCCATCTGCTCGTGCGGATCGGACTGGCGCTTGGGCAGCTCCTACATGAATCTGGTCGGACCAGCGAAGCCTGCTCGTTGTTCGCCGAAGCCGAGAACGTGGTGAACCAAATCGCCGCGACTCTACCATCTGAAAAGCAGCGCTTGGCGTTTCTGTCCGCGATGCGCAAAAAGCTGCCTCACGCGGCTGGCATCACTCCGGACCGCGCAATGCCGGTTGGTCTGAGCCCACGAGAGATCGAGGTTCTCCGGCTCGTCGCATCCGGGCTTACTGACGTGGAGACCGGTACGCAGCTCGCGATCTCACGACGAACGGTCGGCCGGCATTTGGAGTCGATTTACGGCAAGCTGGGAGTTGGGTCCCGCACTGCTGCCGCCGCCTTTGCGTATGAACACGGATTGGTGCTGCGAACTCCTCCAGACTAACCACTGTCGCGCCCACGTGAGTGGGTAAGATTCCCCATCCGCCGTCTCTGGCATCAATTGGGGAATCTTCGCGATGTGCCACCTGCTCAAAACGTCTAGTGTGATGGCAGACGTCTCACAATCAGCAAGCACATGCTCGACAGGAGGGTTCCATGGCGCAGAACTTGGCCGCGACCAAACGCACGCTCGACCCGACCGTCATCAGCCAGTTGAGAACGACCATACGCGGTCGCGTCACCACTTCCGAAGATGCCGACTACGATCGTCATCGTGCGGTCTGGAACGGCATGATTGACCGCCATCCGGCACTCATCGTCTCATGCACCTCGGTGGCGGACGTGACGGCCGCACTCGAGACTGCGCGCGAGAACGAATTGCTGGTGGCAGTTCGAGGCGGCGGACACAGCGTCGCCGGGCACTCCACCTGTGACAACGGGCTGGTAATCGATCTCTCCCCAATGAAATCGATCGACGTCGATCCTGACGCACGAGTCGCGCGCGCGGGCGGCGGTGTCACGTGGGGCGAGTTGGATGCCGCCACTCAGGCTTACGGACTGGCCACACCCGGTGGCGTCTTCTCGCGAACTGGCATCGCTGGGTTGACGCTCGGTGGAGGCTACGGCTGGCTGCGGTCGACATTTGGGTTGTCCTGCGACAATCTGCTTGAGGCCGAGGTCGTGACGGCTGATGGTCGTGTGGTGCTGGCTGGCGACGGCGAGGGGCAGGATTCCGAGTTGCTCTGGGGTCTCCGCGGAGGCGGTGGCAATTTTGGGGTTGTTACTCGCTTCACCTTCAAACTGCACCCGGTCGGTCCGGACGTCTACTTCGTCTTCGTCGTCCATGATGGAGAAGGCGAGGCAACCGCACGGACGTTGCGCTTTTTCCGCGATTTCTGCGACAACGCGCCCGCGGCGGTGAACCCGCTCGCCGTGTGCGGCATTGTCCCCTCAGATCCCGAGATGTTCCCAGTCGAGACACATGGTCGACGCTACGTGATCCTTGGCGCCCTGTACGCTGGCCCGATCAAAGAGGGCGAACGTGTCTTGCGCCCGTTGCTCGACCTGGCCGAACCGATGGCTGATTTCAGCGGGGTCATGCCGTTCGTGGACGTACAACGGCTGTGGGACGCCGATTATCCAGACGGTATTCGCTACTACTGGAAGTCGCTCAATCTCGCGCGATTCGATGACACCGCCATTGACCTCATCACGGAGCACGCGCGCAAACAACCATCTGCTAAGAGCACGACCGATCTGTGGTTCGTAGCGGGCGAGAGCCGTCAACCGAAACCGGACACGAGCGCGTTCCACGGCCGAGAAGCCGCGGTCATGATCGGAGTGGCGGCGGGCTGGACCGATCCGGCCGACGACGAGCGAAACATCCGCTGGACCCGCGAGTTCAACACAGCGTTGACGCCATTCTCCGATGGAAGCCGCTACCTGAACTTCGCCGGTTTTCAAGAGGAAGGCGAACAAATGATGCGGTCGGGTTTCGGACCACAATACGAGCGTCTGCTTTCTCTCAAGCGACGCTACGATCCGTCCAATCTCTTTCGGCTCAACCAGAATATCGATCCTGCCGCGAAGTAACTATCGGGCGACCGCGCCGGATAAATTGACGACGACAGTCAGCACACAGAAGCGGCCCGACCGGCCGCTTCTGCTTCATTCGTCCTTTCGCTCATACCCCTTGAGCATTTCCTGGTAAATGTCGCGCGAGCCGTCAGGGGCGCCGGGGCGTGAGCCACCGGCAGCCGGTGAGCCGGTTTCGGGATGGAGCAGACGTTGAGCCACCTCACGCACCGACTGGTGCGGACTCTCAGCCGCCGCCGTGGCGATGACCGGATTGCGGTGGTAGGTCCAGAGCAGATTGACCGCGTCTTCGGCCAGTGCCTGGTTTGGATGGGCGACCAATACCTCCAGTAGCGGCGCGATATCACTGGTGTTCAGAACGGCCGCCAGCGCTGAGAGGGCGGTACGTCGCGCATCCAACGGCGCCGACTCGTTCGTCGCGGTCGCGGTCGCGGCATCCCGAGCGGCAGCGAAATCCATCACAAAGGCCGCATCCCAGGCTGCCATGCGCACGCGTTCGCTTGGATCGTTCAGCAGCGAACCAAGTTTGCTGGCGAGTTGCTCGGTCGCGTCGTCGGCCAGGACTTCAGCCGCGATGCCGCGCACCTCAGCGTCTTCATCGTTCAACGCATCGAGCAGCACGCTGAGCCGGGCTGGGCCGTTGAGTTCGACGTCGCTGTAAGGATCGAGCACCAGGATCGACATCGTCGTGACGCGCGCATAGGCGTTCCCACGACGCAGCACGTCGAGCGCCACATCCACTACGCGCTCGGGAGCATCTCTCGCCAGTCGTCGCCAGAGCGCGCCGGCCGCGTTACTCCCAGCAATCCGCGGTGCCGCTCGCACCACGTCCTCGATCGGCAGCGCGTCGATCACCTGTGCCGTGGTCGAATCTCGATGCGAGGCGGCGAAGTCGTCGTCATATTCGAGCAGTTGACGGGCCAACGTCTGTCGCTCGGCGTCATCGAGATGTGGCAGGAGCAGGCGCAGCCAACGGCGTCCGGCCGGTTCGTCTCGCAGCCGATCGATGACCTTGGCGCGGCGCGCTGGAGACGGGGAAAGGACCCGAGCCCGTAGGTCGTCGGGATTCGACTCCAGCTGCCCCAGGATCGTCGCAATCGTCTGTTCGAGGTCGTCATGCACGGCGAAATCCTCCACCCCGATTCTACCGAAGTCCCCATTGTGCCTTCTGGAGCGACAACGAGGTGCAAGCGTCTTGATTTCACGCGCAAAAAGGTATATAGAACCGATAACGCGACACCCGAACAACGCGGGTGATCGACCTCCGACAGGTCGGTGTCACCAGGTTTGGCGAACCGAACGCGCGACGTCGGAGGATTGTCCATTCCTTCGGTGAATGTTCGTGGAGGACGACAATGCGGGCAGACCGCGGGCGGCCGAGAGACGTCGAGGTCTTTGACGATCCCGAGCCGCGAAGCGCTCGCCGAAAGGCAGATCCGGCTCCGAACACCAGTAGCGTGCGGAGCGAGTGGGAATCGACCGTGTGCCCCGAGTGCGGCACTGAGCTACCGGACAGCACGAACGTGCGCGTACGCCGCACGGGCGACGATTACGAGGCGCGTTGCCTCGTTTGCGGGGCGGTGGCAGCGCGGTACGTCGACGGCATCTGGACCTCCTGATTCAACCGCGAAACCTGATCGCGTTCTCGAGGTCAAGTCAGTTCTGGCTCTCGGCATGTGCCCTGATGGCGCGCGTCCGATGTCGACGCGACGTCAGTCTGGTGTTGTGCGCTGTCCGTCCGGCTGCGCCGCCGATACGAATGGTGACGGCAAGCGCAGCGTAATGACGCGCTCGCGCCGACGCTCTGCTTCCAGATTACGTCCGCGCGCGCTCAGCACGGCTGACAGAGAAACCATCCCTACCAGACGCGGACACCCCTCGCGACTGATGACTGGGAAGCGAGTCAGACCCGTTTCGGCCATGCGATGAACGACCATGCGGAGCGGCTCGTCCGGATAGGCCGTGGCTGGATTCTCGATGGCTTGGAGCCGTGTTGCTTCCTCAGCATCATTGGATCCATTCGTCGTATAGAGCTGTAGCTGCGTCGCCGTGACGACTCCGACGAGCTGCTGCTGGTCATCCACCACCGGATAAAGGCCCTGCGAAAGCCGCGAATCCACCTGGATGCGTTCGTTGATCTCCTCAGGGCTCATACCTTGTTGCAGCACGATGATGTTGGTGGACATCACTTCCCGCACGAACAGGATCTCGAGCGGGTCGACCGCATACTCGCGACTGAGATGATAGCCGCGACGACTGATCCGCTCCGTCAAGATCGATCGGCGCAGCGTCAGCACGAGCACCCCATGACCGACCATGACCGCAATTAGCATCGGCAACAGGATGTTCGGGTCATGCGTTACTTCGAGCATGAAGACAATCGCCGCGAAGGGTGATCCCAGCGTCGCGCCAAACACCGCCCCCATGCTGATGGCGGACCAAAAGCCGCTGGCGACGTGCGGCAAGAACATGGCCTCCACGCCGCCGAGCGCGCCGCCCATCATCACCAATGGTGCCAGGGTGCCGCCCGACGTACCTGAGCTGAGCGAGATCGTCCAGATGATCGATTTGACGATCAGCACGCCAATGATCACTGAGCTCGTGACGTCGCCCTTGACCAGCGCGCCGATGGTGGAATAGCCGACTCCCAGCGCCTGCGGAAAGATCAGGCCACCGACACCGACCGCCAGGCCACCGATGGCTGGCCACCACATCCAGTGGATTGGGAGTCGTTCAAACAGGTCCTCGGTGCGGTAGATCCCCTGGGTCAGGACCACACCGAGCGCGCCCGCCAGCAAACCAACCAACACGCATCCGAGCAGCGCGGGAATGCTCAACGAGTTGGGGATTCCAGACGTCGGGAAAAGCGGTCCGGTGCCGATCAGAAACGGGCGCATTCCGGCCGCGGCGGCACAGGCAACACCCACGGGGATAAGGCTGCGAGGTTTCCATTCGAACAGCAGCAGTTCCGCCGCCAGGATGACCGCCGCAACCGGTGAGGCGAAGGTCGCCGCCATGCCGGCCGCCGCGCCCGCCACGAGCAGCGTCTTGCGCTCCGAGCTGGTGAGATGGATGAACTGCGCCAGAAGCGACCCGAACGCTCCGCCGGTCACGATGATCGGCCCTTCGGCGCCAAACGGACCGCCCGTCCCGATCGCGATCGCGGACGCGATGGGTTTAAGGATAGCGACTCGCGGGGCGATGCGGCTGCCGTTCAACAAGATGGCTTCGGTGGCTTCCGGGATGCCGTGCCCGCGGATCTTTTCCGATCCGTAGCGGGCCATCACTCCCACGATTAAGCCGCCAATGACGGGGATGAAGATCGTCCAAATGCCGAGCTTATCCGTTGAAGGGGGCGACAGCGTGGTACTCACGCGGCCGTAGTAAACCAGGTTGGTGAAGAAGCCGATGAGTCTGAGCAGGACGAGCGCGACAACTGACGCGAATAGCCCGATCCCGAGTGCGAGCGCGGAAATGAAGATGACCCGCTTGGTGACGGTGAAATCGCCGAGACGCTCGGCTCGAGAAACCAGAACCCCCGCCGTCGAATCCGCGCCACCCAACCGCGAATCACTGAGTTCGATTGAACTCGGTGTGTCACTCTCCGTATCCACCTAGCCTCTCCGCCTCCTTAATGACATCAATCGTCGGTCAGTCGTTCGAGCGCGTGAACCAATTCGGGTCCAATCGAGCGCAACTCACTCAAATGATGACGTGATAGCTCCTGAAGCACCACGTCTCCTGCGGGCGTTATGTCAATGAGTACCTTGCGGCGATCCTCCGACGACTGACGTCGCTGCACGAATCCTCGTGTCTCCAGCCGATTGATCAATTCGACCGTCGTGTTGTGGTGGAGCTGAAGCCGTTCGGATATCTCACCGATCGTCGGATGGGTGCCGAGCGGCAGACCCTTGAGCGCGAGGAGCAGCTGATGCTGACGCGGCTCAAGCCCGGCAGCGCGGGCCGCTTGCGTGCTGAACGCCAGGAACCGCCGGATCTGATAGCGAAACTCGGCAAGCCGTCGATAGTCGTCGTCGCTGACGGATGGGTCAATCACGTCCATGCTCCAAATATATCGTAGTACGATAGAAATTGCAGGCGAAGTCGCGGCACTTCTGCTTCAAGCCGACTCCGGCATTGTGCTACCATCCCGGTTGCGGTCGGCCCCACGAGACGCAAAGGGAGACATCCATGTCATTGACGGACGTACTCGCGGATTTCGTCATCTCCACCTCCTTCGACGACATTCCAGATGACGCACTGATCATGGCGCGACGTTCGTTGCTGGATTGGGTCGGTTCCGCCATTCGTGGCGGCACAGTCGAACCGGCACGCATCGCGCTGCGCGTCGCGCGGCGAGGCATGGCCGGAAGCGACGCCACGGTGCTGACGACCGGAGAACGCCTGTCTACTCTCGGTGCCGCCTTCGCTAACGGCGCTGCCAGCCATGTGATCGAGCTCGACGACCTGCACCAGGGATCGACCTTCCACCCGGCTGCCCCGATCATCCCGGCCGCGCTGGCCGTGGCCGAGCGCGAAGGCTCCTCTGGCCGTGAGCTCTTGCGGGCCATCACGTTGGGGTACGACGTGGCCATCCGTATCGCTGAAGCTGTCAATCCCTCGCACTACCGCTATTGGCACCCGACAGGAACATGCGGAGTCTTTGGCGCCGCGACGGCGGCAGGCGTTCTGACTGGTCTCGACAGTGAACAACTGATGCAAGCACTGGGAAGCGCCGGAACGCAGTCAGCTGGTTTGTGGCAGTTCCTGGCCGACGGCGCCATGTCGAAGGCGCTGCACACGGCACACGCGGCACACGCGGGGATCGTCTCGGCCGATCTGGCTGCTGCAGGCTTTACCGCGGCACGCGAGATCCTGGAAGGTCCGAGAGGTTTCTTCGCGGCCACGGCTGCCTCCTCCGACGCGACCCGCATCACCGACGGGTTGGGGACGCACTTCAAAGTCGTCGAGAACGGCTTCAAGCGCCACGCCTGCTGTGGCCACACCCACACCGCCATCGACGCCGCGCTCGAGATTCGCGATCAGGCGGATCTGGAACAGATCGAGCGCATCGAGATCGACACCTACCAGGTTGCGCTCGACATCACCGATCGCGCCGAGCCGCACACCCCGTACGAGGCCAAGTTCAGCATTCAATACGCCGTGGCGGCGGGATTGGTCGATGGACGCGCCGGGCTGGAAGAATTCACCGAGGAGCACATCGCCGATCGGGCCATGCAGCATCTTCTTGCGCGCACGACCGCACGGGAGGATGCGGCGTTCACCGCTGGTTATCCTGGCGCCTGGGCATCCCGCGTGCGTCTGACCAGTGCGAGTGGCGACACCCGAGAGGCAACGGTCAGCCATCCGAAGGGAATGCCGGCCAACCCCATGAATGACGCCGAGATCGAGCAGAAATTCCACGAACTGGTCGACCCGGTCGTGAGTCGAACGACCGCCGACGACATCGTAGCGAGCATCGCCCGGTTGAAGGGCGACGACAGCGCGTCGGACCTCATCACCGCCATCGGCACGCGGGCCGACGCGGCGTTCGCTCCGGGATCGGGCGCGTGAAGTCGCACGACAGTCCGGTATTGCTCATCGTCAGTGGTCCACCCGCCTCGGGAAAGTCGACCATCGCCAGTCGCCTGGCCGAGGAGTTAGGTCTGCCATTTTTCGACAAAGATTCATTCAAGGAGCTCTTGGCGGACGACCTGCACGTAACGGGATTGACCTGGTCGAAAACGCTTGGCGGCGCCAGCTTCGATCTGCTCTACCTGTTGACCGAGCGACAACTGGCGGCCGGAGCCTCCGTCCTGATAGAAGGAAACTTTAGCGGCGATCACTCTACCCCACGCTTCCGCGACATCATCAAGAAAACTGGCGCACGCGCACTACAAGTCAACGTGCGCGCCGACGGAGATCTGTTGGTCAAGCGTTACCGAGAACGGGAAGAGTCGGGTGAACGGCACCCCATCCACGTCGATCGTCCCCGGTCCCAGATGGACGCCTTCCGCTCCGGCTTGCTGCGCGGCGAGCTCCCTCCGCTCGATCTCGGTGGCGAGGTGGTCGTCGTCGATACGACCGACTTCGACAACGTCGACATCCCCGAGATCGCATGTCAGATCCGCCAACGGCTCGAATCGACCACGCCTGTCGCTGTGAGCGGAGTCGACGAGTAGCTGATGGGCCGCGTTCTCGAACATTTCGCCAAATCGATTCTGAGCAGTCATGGAATCACAGTCCCTTCCGGCCAGGCTGTCTCATCGCCAGATCAAGCCAGAGTCGCCGCCGAACGGCTCGGTGGCAGAGTCGCGGTCAAAGCGCTCGTGCCCACGGGACGGCGCGGCAAGGCCGGAGCGGTGAAGCTGGTCGAATCGCCCGACGAGGCGCAGCTGACCGCAGCCGCTCTGCTTGGCACGATGATCGGTACCTATCCGGTCCAGCAGCTCCTGATCGAGCAGCGGGTTGAGATCAAACGCGAGCTCTACCTCTCGCTCACCATTGACCGGGACATTGCACGACCCCGAGTCCTCGTCAGCTCAATTGGCGGAATCGAGATTGAGGAGATCGTGCGCAATGATCACGACGCGCTCGTGTCTGCCGATATGCTTCCCTCGGCTGGTCTCCCAGAGTTCCAGGCGCGTCAGATCTGGCGGCGAGCTGGTATCAGTGGATCACTGTTGCCACGCCTCGGGGCGTTGACGTCGAAGCTCTTCCAAATCTTTCGCGATCTGGATGCCTACTTCCTGGAGATCAATCCGCTGGCCGTCACTGACTCTGGGGATCTGATCGTCGTTGGTGCCATGCTGGCTATCGACGACGCTGCCCTGTTCCGCCAGCCGGACTTGAGCGATGTGGTCCAGGTCGGCAGCGAGAAGACCTGGCGTCCGCTCACTTCTCGAGAGGAAGAGGTCAACGCCATCAACGCCGCCGAGCCCTATCGCGGCTCGGCCCGCTATCTCGAGCTCGAGGGCGGGAACATCGGCTTCCTGTGCGGGGGTGGAGGAGCCAGCCTGGTCCTCTTCGACAGCCTGGTAGCAGCGGGTGGACAACCCGCGAATTACGCCGAATTCGGCGGCAACCCGACCGAAACGAAAGTGTCCGGGCTGGCCCGCGTGGTCCTGAGCAAGCCGGGCGTGCGCGGCCTCTTCGTCGCCCACAACATCACCAACAACACGCAGGTCGACGTCGTGGCCCGAGGTGTCGTGCAGGCTTTGAACGCCTGTGGAACATCGAGTGAATTCCCAGTCGTAGCGCGCGAGATCGGCGTCAATGACGTCGAGGGGAAAGCCATCTTCGAGGCGGCTGGGATTCAATACTTTGGCGAAGAGAGCACGTTGACCGACGCCGCGCGAGCCATGGTCGACGCCATGAATCAACGGTATGGAGAGTCTGATCAGTGAGCGTTCTCATCGACGGATCGACGAGGTTGGTCGTTCAAGGCATCACCGGCCGCGAGGCACGTATGGTGACCGAGCACATGCTCGGCTACGGCACATCAGTCGTGGCTGGGGTGACGCCGGGTCGTGGTGCATCGAACGTCCTCGGCGTTCCGGTATACGACACACTGGATGAAGTCGTCGAACGGCACGCGCCGAACGCCTCGCTCATCTCGGTCCCACCTTCTGCCGTTCTGGATGCCTGCTTCGAGGCACTCAGCCATCACATCCGCCTGTTAGTCATTGCCACCGAGGGCGTGCCACAGCACGACGCATTGCTGATCTTGGAGAAGGCAGCCGACTCCGCGGCACGTGTCGTCGGTCCCAATTCGGTCGGAGTCATCAACCCAGCCGCGCGTGTCAAGATCGGCGCTATTGGCGGAGACAACCCGGATCGCGCCTTCCTGGCCGGGCGCATCGGCATCATTTCGCGCAGCGGCGGCATGACGTCCGAGATCGGACTGATGGCGCGTCGCGTGGGGCTTGGCGTCAGTACGGCGGTCAGTGTGGGTGGCGACGCCTTGATCGGCACGCCACCAGCCACGCTGCTGCCGCTGTTCGAGCGCGACAACGAGACGGACGGGGTGGTCCTCTTCGGCGAACCAGGCACACACTTCGAGGAGGATGTCGCCAGAGTCGTGTGCGATCGACGATTCACGAAACCGCTGATCGCCATGGTTGCGGGTCGATTCACGGAGCAACTGCCGGAAGGAACCGCCTTTGGCCACGCCGCCGCCATGATCGAGCGTGACGCGGGACGGCCGTCCAGCAAGATCGAGCTTCTACGCGAGAACGGAGTGCTGATCGCGGACGAAATGGAAGACCTGCTGCAGTTTCTGAGCATGGTCTTCAAGCACCAGCCCTACCTCGGACCGGAGCAGCACGGCTTTTCCGTCAACTGAGTGTCAGCCATCTCGGTACAGTCAACTCAGGTGACGGAACCGGCATCAATCTGATACCTCATGATCGGGCGCGTCTCAGATCGACGCGCGACCTCGACGAAACCGGCCCGCAGAAAGGCGGACGCCAGGCCGGTGAAGGCGAAGACCGGTGGCATCTCCGGCTTGCGCGGCTCGACAGGATAGCCCTCGAGGATGATCGCGCCGCGTTCGGCCGCGAACTCGATCGCAGCTTTCAGGAGTCTCACGGTCAAGCCCAGATGGCGGTGTGAACGCTTGACGAAGAAGCAACTGACCGACCAGACCGGTTGGTCATCGACACGTTTCAGCACGCGGGAACGATTGAGAGCCGGCAACTCATCGCGCGGAGTGACGGCGCACCAGCCGACCGGGTCGTCGCCATCGTAGGCCAGCAATCCCACTGGTTCGCCACATGCGACGATCTCACGAAACGCGTTCCGGTTGCCGTCCCCTTTGGCCAGCTCATATTCAGCTCGCGTTTGCCGCCAGTACATGCACCAGCAGCCACCAACCGCTCCGCGCGGGCCGAACAGCGCTTCCAGGTCAGGCCAGTTTTCCATCGTCAGTGGCTGTATCCGCGCCTGAGTTTCGTTCACGAGTGGCCGTCCATCCCGCGCCTGGGTAAGTCACTCTTCCGGTCGGTAGAGCGTATCCTCGTTGAACGCGCCGACGAACTGCGGCAGATCGGTGTGCCCAAGCATCTGACGCACCGCTTGCAGCTCACCGTTGTGGAACCAGTAGTGATAGATATTCCGGAGGAGCATCGTCCCGATGTTTTCGCGCACTGGTTTTCCGTTGTGCATGAAATACTCCGCAAGCTGCTCGCGGGACACTCGATCGAGATACACATCCGACTGTGCCACGACCGCGGACCAGCTGGCACGCATTTCGTCGAGTGGCGGCGTTGTGCCCGGCTGCCCCGATGCGGTGACCTCATACAGGCCAGGAGCCACGATGTTCCCCTGCGCCAGGTCGCACCAGTAGCGCTGCTCCTGCGCCGCGAGATGACCAACCATCCAGCTGATGCAGTTCATCGGCAGGAAGCGCTTGCGCGCCTCCTCGTCGGTGACACCTTCGAGGGAACGCTGAAACTCGCTGCGTGCGAACTTCAGCTGCGAGACAAGGGGATGACCCATCGATTACGCCTCCAACGGCACGTCGAACCTGAAGCACAACGGCGATGACGGCAACGCACCCACTGAATGCCTCACGCAGGCATGTGCAGAGGCGGCTCGTCGTCGCGGATTTCCGGCAGCGCCCGCCCGCCATCGCGAAGCTGCCGCACCTGCGAGCCAACAAGGCCCGGCACACCTGTGAGAAGACCCGTCACGCCGATCATCATTCGTATGCCGAGCAACGGTAGCAGGAAGCCCGCGGCAGCGCCACCGATCGGGCCAGTCCCCTGCATCAACATGCGCAGCAGGGCGAACGTCCGCCCACGCAGGCGCTCAGGGATAATTGCCATGCGCAGCGTCTGCGCCCAGATCGTGAGTGGAGCACTGAAGAAGCCATTTAAGGCTACGCCGATCAGCGCGATCCAGAGATGGCCGATGATCAGCGGAAAGAGCGCGATTCCGGCAGACAACTGGAACAGACAGATCGACGCGCCGAGCGACAACGGCAGCCTGATGCTACCGGCCAGCAAGGAGGAGATGAGCTCGCCGACGGCCAGCACGCCGAGGAGCAAACCGTAGACGGCGGCCCCCTGACCCAGAGTCTTACTCGAATAGATCGGGAGCCACACGAAGAGGAAGCCCTGGCCGATGTTGTAGGTCATGAACATCAGCGTCGTCGAAAGCAAAATATTGTTCGAAAGGAGCAGACGGAACGCGTCCTTCAGCCTGTATGGCGATGGCTGCGCAGATCCACCTGTCCGAATTGGCTCGATCAGACGAACGCGAGTCAAAGCCAACGCGAAGACGGCGTAGGAGATGGCATCGATCACGAGCACGTTTGGCGCGCCGATGACTGGTATCAACAGACCTGAGAGGACCGGACCAAGCACACCGCCAACGGTGAACCCCAGCATCTCCAACGCGTTGACGGTGATGAGTTGCTCTTCGCTGACCAATGACGGAAGGAGTGATGGCCCTCCGGCGAGCGAGATCATCATGAGTAGGCCGTAGACAACCGCCACGGCATAGATGTGCCAGAGTTCGAGCCTGCCGGCCGCATAGAGTGCCGGCACCAACGCCACCGCGCCGCCGCGGATCAGGTTGTCGACGATCATCACGTTGCGTCGATCGAAACGGTCGAGGAGTGACCCCGCAATCAGGCCGCCTACGAGAATCGGACCAACGTAACTAACCGACAGCAGGCCCAAAGCTCTGGAAGATCCGGTCTGCTGGTAAACAAACCAGATGAGCGCCACGCGGGTCATCGAATCACCCAACGCCGAGAGTGCGAACCCGATCCAGAAGGTTCGAAACGACGCGTTGCGAAAGACGTCTCCGTAGCGCTGAGCAAAGCCAGCTGACATGAATTCTCCCGACCACTTCACCAAAACACGCTTCGAGCGTTCAATCTACGGAAGAGCGTTGACAGCAGCATGTCAGGTATTCGAAACGCGTCTATGGAGGCAACTGGCAAACCGATGAACCGAAGCGACCGTCTCTTCGGAATCCTGTTGCGATTACGCGGCAGCCAGGCCGTGAGCGCGAGCGCATTGGCCGCGGCGTTCGAGGTTTCACGACGCACCATCTACCGCGACGTCGATACCCTGAGCGCTCTCGGCATCCCGATCTACGCCGAGCGCGGTCGAACCGGCGGATTCAAACTCCTGGAAGGCTACTTTTTGCCGGTGCTCGGCTTCACCGTTGAAGAGGCCATCTCACTCACGCTCGGAATCACGCTTCTCCGCGCGATGCGTGTTAGACCGTATGGGACAGCGCTTGATAGCGCGGAGCGCAAGCTGATCGCGGCGATGCCGGAGCACCTCTCCGATCTGCTCTCGAACGCCGAACGGATCATCGGCGTGGAGGCCGCCCTCGACGGGGTACTGCAGTCCGACCTGTCGGCCTCCGAACTCGACAACCCGCCACGCGAGATCGAACGAACGGCTATCGATTCCTTTCTCAAAGGCATCCTGGCCGGCTCATTGGTCACGATGACCTACCGATCCCCATATCGCGACCGCGTCAGTCTGGTCACCGCCCATCCGTTGGCCGTTATCAGCGACCGGCAACGCTGGTATCTGATCGGAGACAAGGCGGGGAACGAGGGAGAAACACGGCTGTGGCGAGCCGATCGGGTCCTGTCAATCGCGTCGACGACCGAGTCAGTCGATCGCGACCGCGAATTCGACGTTCGCCACCTGCTCGGCCGCGCCTGGCTGCGGAAGGCGATGGACCAATGGACACGGGAGTCGCCGGTTCGCCTGCGGCTCACGTCAACGCTGGCGGACCGCCTCAAGCACGATTGGTATTACAGCCACGCTACGTTTGAGTCGGACGACGACGGCTCGGTGACAATGCGCTTCGGTGAGGACCGGCAAGAGTACGTCTTCGAGCTCTTGCGATGGCTCGGCCCAGGCGCGGAACTGATCGATCCGCCCGCGTGGCGGGCAGACTTTCTAACGCAGATTTCGGCCATGGCTGAGACGTATGGGGTGTAGCCACGAGCCATCACCCCCCAGCCCTTCTCTCTCCCTTCGGTGGAGGGAGAGTTCGTGAGGGAGGGAGTTGGACTGAACCCTTTTGACCGAACCACGGTCAAAGGGAAGGTTGGTTGTCAACCGATCACCAGTGCCTCGAATTCGACGGGCGGTCGATAGCCGAGGCTGGAGTGCAGCCGCTTCTGGTTATAGACGATCTCAATGAACTGCTCCAGGTGCGCGTCGGCCTCGGCAAAGGATTGATAGTCGTTGAGATAGACCTCCTCGCGTTTCAGCGTCTTGAAGAAGCTCTCGATCCGGGCGTTTTCGTAGGGGTTGCCGACGGCCGCCATGCTGAGCTGGATCCCCGCCGCCTCGAGCCGGGTCACATAGTCGGTGCTGGCATACTGCACCCCGTGATCCGAATGGTGGATCACCCCTGGGTCCGGCCGCCGATGCTGCAGCGCCAGCTCCAGCGCGGCGAGCGTCAGTTGGGTATCGATGCTTCTCGACAGGCGCCAGCCAATACAGCGGCGGGAGTAGGCATCCAGGATGGCCGCCAGGTAGACGAAGGTGGTCGGCAAACGGATGTAGGTGAGATCGGCCACCCAGACCTGGTTGAGGCCAGTGATGGGCAGATCCGCGATCCGATTGGGGGCGTGCCGGAAGTCGTGGGCCGAGTTGGTGGTCACCACGAAGTGCCGTTTGAGCTGACAGAGCAAGGATTCCTCACGCATGACGCGCAATACCCGCTTGTGATTGACCATCCACTTCTGTCGGTGAAGTTCCGCGGTGACCCGCCGATAGCCATAGCCAGAGAACGCCAGCACGATCTGCTCGATGGCTTCCCGCAGGTCCACGTCCCGCGCGGCCGTCTCCACCGTCGAGGGGTGGGTGTAGTACCAGGTCCGCCCCGTCTCCGTGAGCTGACACAAGCGCCGGATCGAGAGCCGCGGCGCACGGGCTTGCCCCGCGGCAATCATCGTGTGTCGCTCCCCCAGGGACCGTGCTTGAGCCCCTTTTTTAGGGCGGTGTTCTCCAACACCAACTGTCCACACAAGCGCTCCAGGTCGGCGATGCGGGCTTCCAACGCGGCCTCCCCCGTCACCACCGGCGGGCCAAAGGCGGCGTCCCCCCGTTCGGCATAGTCGTGGCGCCAGCGATCCACCACGCTGTTGGCCAGTCCGTACTCGCGACACACCTGGACCGGCCGTTTGGCCCCACTCGCAATCTGGCGCACCACCTCGAGCTTGAACTCCCGGCTATGTGTGCGTCCCCGTCCCATCAGTTGGTCTCCTTTACGGTGCGGTCAGTCTACCGCGTCCGCTGAAACCTCCCTTTGCGCCTGGTTCGCTTTTTGGGGTTCACTCCAAGTCTGTGGCATGGCCCGGCCCGGGTGACGACCTTAGGACGTCGGGTCGCCCAGGTGAGCCTTGAACCAGCCGAGCATACGGGCGAGCAGATCCACGCGATGGGAGGGTTCGCCCAGGAACGGGAAGAGATGCGCACCCCCCGGATAGCGGGCGAACTCCACTTCGCACCCTGCCTTTTTCAAAGCCACGAACATCTGCTCCCCTTGACCCAGTGGACAACGCTCGTCCGCTTCTCCATGCACGATCAGCGTCGGCGTGGTGGCGCGATGGGCGAAGTTCGAGGGTGAATGCACCGCGTACCAGTCTCGGCCCACATGCGGATCAGCGCCCCACTGCCGTTCACCAAATGAGTAACCAATATCGCTGGTGCCGTACATCGATTCGAGGTCGAAACAAGGAGCTCCGCAGACGCATGCCTGGAACCGGTCTGTTTGACCGATGATCCACGAGGTCATGTAGCCGCCATAGCTGTAACCAAAGATGCCGGTCTTCTCCGAATTAGCGTATGGCAGCTCAAGCACACGGTCGTAAACGGCCATGAGATCCTTGAAATCTTCGCCTCCCCAATCCTGAATGACCTGCTGAGCAAAGCCTCGGCCGTACGATGTCGATCCACGCGGGTTGCAGATGATGGTCAATATGCCGTTGGACGCGAGGACCTGTTGCGTCGGAAAGAAGTCGTAGCCATACAGCCACTGCGGGCCGCCATGAATATCCATCACGACCGGGTATTTCCTGGATGGGTCGAAGTCCGCGGGTTTCAGCAACCAGGCCTCGATGGTGTAATCTCCGCGCTTCACCTCAAAGCGCTCCCAGCCCACCGGGGCGTGCTGCGCGAAGACGGCTCGGCCGTAGTCGGAAATCACATGGGCTGCATCCTCCTGCACGTCGTAGACGAAGATCTCGCCGTTGGCCTCGAAGCTCGCGTAGCCCTGTACGGCGTAGCGCCCAGCCCTGTCGACGCTCAAGCCACTCAACGTCGCCGTGCTCATGTGGAGCGATTCAATCGCGCCATTGTCGACCGAGATGGTGTAGAGCCCGCTCGCCCCCCCGTGCACCGCGCTGAAAAGCACCTGCTGGTTGTCGAGCCAGACGGGCTCATTGCGGCCCGCCGAGCTGATATGTCCGCCTCCTGCTCCTGGCAGAAACTCGAGGTCGTCGGTGATGCGAGTGGAGGACTCCGACGCTACGTCATAGACGAAGAAATCGCTCTGCGCGGACGCAGAGGTATCTCCCGTGTAGAGGATGCGTGCGCCGTCCGGTGACCACGCCCAGGAATCGACGACGCCCTCTCGAGGCGTCACGCAGTTTGCTTGGCCGGACTCAACATTGACCAGCATCAGACGTGAGTGCATGCCACTGTCAAAGATGGTCTCGACCGAGAGCGTGTTGCCATCGGGTGACCACTGCGGGTAGACGTGATCGACGGGCTCGGAGGTGATCATGCGTCGCTCACCAGACGCCACGTCGACGACGAAGATCTGGTGACGTTTGTCGCCGACGTACCCATTTCCATCGCTCTTGTAGTCGAGACGGCGAGTGACGCGAACGCGCGGTGGATCATCCTTGTCTGGTTCCGTGCCGTCCGGATTTTCTGGGTCCCACGGCGCCATGAAAGCGATCCGTGAGCCATCCGCAGACCAGCTCAGTCCGGCAATGCCGCCGACGTGTTGGGTCACCGCACGCGCTTCACCGGGCGCATCGGTTCGCATGACATAGAGCCCCGGCCGACCTCCGCGATCCGAGACGAACGCGATCAGGCTGCCGTCCGGTGCCCAGCGCGGACTCGCGTTATTTCGACCACTTTGGGTCAACTGACGCCGGTTTTCGCCATCGATATCGCACTGCCAGATCTGGTTGGTGGGCTTCTTCGTCTCCTGATCGAACGCCATAAGCACATAGATAATCGACGTGCCCTCAGGCGAAATCTGTGGGTCATCGGCCGTGGCGAACCCGTAGACCAGCAGTTCCGGAGTCAACGGCGACGACATCGCACGCTCCTCTCAGGTCATGTCTCGCTGAATGGCAGTGGGGCCCCAGAGTGAGCCCCACTGATGACGACGAAGATTGTTAGGCGGGTTCGCCCAGGTGCTCTTTGAACCAGCCCAGCATGCGCGTCAGCACGTCCACCCGATGCGCTGGGTTACCCGCGCGCCGGAAGCCATGCGAACCGCCTGGATAACGGGCGAACTCCACTTCGCAGCCCGCCTTCTTGAGTGCGACGAACATCTGCTCCCCTTGCCCGATCGGGCAGCGATCGTCGGCTTCGCCATGGATGATGAGCGTCGGTGTGGTGGCGCGATGGGCAAAGGTCGACGGCGAGTGCGCCGCGTACCACTCTTTCGAGACGTGCGGCGCGCCACCCCACTGCTGCTCGCCGAAGGTGTGGCTGATGTCGCTGGTACCGTACATCGATTCGAGATCGAAGCAGGGCGCGCCGCAGCAACACGCCTGGAAGCGATTGGTTTGCCCGATGATCCAGGAGGTCATGTAGCCGCCGTAACTGTAGCCGGAAACGCCGGTACGGCCGGAATCGACGTATGGCAATTCCTCCGCCTTGTCCATCACGGCCATCAGGTCCTGATAGTCTTCACCGCCCCAGTCCTCAGTCACACGCATGGTAAAGTCGCGCCCATAGGAACTCGAACCGCGCGGATTTGAGTAGACCACCACGAACCCGTTGGTCGAGAGGAGTTGATGCACCGGGTCGAAGCCGTAGCCGTAGTGGCCGTTCGGCCCGCCGTGGATATCGAGAACCACCGGATAGCGCTTGTTGGGGTCGAAATCGGCCGGCTTGAGGAGCCAGGCTTCGATGCTTAGGCCGCCGCGCTCGACATCGAACCGCTCCCACTTGGCGGCGGGAGCTTCGGCCAGCACCTCTTTGCTGTAGCTGGTGATGATCTTGGCGCTGTTGTCATTGGTGTCGAAGACGGAGATCTCGCCCGGCGCCTCCAGACTCGAATAGCCCTGCACCACGTATCGATGCGCGTCATCGGTGCTCAAACCGGAAAGGACCGCCTGCCAGCGGTGAATCGGTTCGACCGTACCCGATTCCGCGTCGATCACGTTCAAACCGCTCGCACCGGCGCGCATGGCGTGAAAGAGGACCTGACGGTCATCCAGCCAGACGGGCTGCGAGGGTGACGATGAACCTGCGGCTCCGCCGACCGGCAACGATGGCAGGTCGTCGGTCAGACGACGTATGGCACCGCTGTCGACGTCGTAGACGAAGAAATCCAACTGATGCGTCTGCTGGGTGTCACCGGCAATGATGATGCGGTCGCCGCTCGGCGACCACGACCAGGCACCGACCACGCCTTGATCGGGGCCGACCAGCTTCATGTCGCCGGACTCGACCGAGATCAGCCCAAGCTGCGAGCACATGCCGTTGTTATTTGGAATATCGACCGAGATCGTCTTGCCGTCCGGCGACCACTGCGGGAAGTAGTGATCTAGCGCCTCCTTGGTCACACGGCGCCGCTCTCCCGACGCGACCTCGACCGCGAAGACGTGCGTGCGCTTGTCGTTGAGGTAACCTCGGCCATCTTGTTTGTAATCGATGCGTCGCGTGACGCGGACGGGCGCCGGGGCGTCCGTCTCCGGCTCCTTCTCGTCCGGATTCTCTGGGTCAAATGTCGTCGAATAGGCGATCGACGAGCCATCCGGAGACCAGGCCACGTCATGTACGGCCTGGTTGTGGTGGGTCAACTCACGTGCGTCGCCTGGTTGGCTTGCATCCAGGATGAAGACGCCGCCTTTGCCGGCGCGATCGGAGACGAATGCGATCGACTTGCCATCTGGCGACCATCGTCCGCCGCTATTGCGCTCTCCCGTCCAGGTGAGCTGGCGTGCGTCGCTCCCGTCGACGTTGCAGATCCACAGGTTGCTCTTGACCTTCGCCGTCTCCGCGTCCGCTTCGGAGAGCGTGTAGATGATCCGATCTCCTGCCGGAGAGATCTGCGGATCTCCGGCGCTCTTGAAGCCGTAGACGAGTGTATGTGGGCTCAGTGGGTTGGACATTTTTCCCTCTCAACACCTGTACCGCGTGCATTAGTCAATAAAGCGATCTTCGACAGTTGCGGCGATGGTGTCAACATGTGCCGCAGCCCAAAGATGATCCCGTTGTGTGCGGTCAGCCCACACCCGCAACGAGCCGTGCTAATCGATCCACCGACGTGATCCGCAGCCGCTCGACAAGCCCCGTGAACTCCGGACTGAACGGCTGCGTCTTCCACTCGAGGTGTCGGTGGTAGGCCGCGTCATCCGCCGCGAGCCGCTGCAGGTGAGCCGCCAGGTCGGCCGGCCCGGAGAAGTCGTTCACGTCGATGTAGCAATCAGGCGATGGTGCGAATTCGGCGACGTTTCGAGCACCGAGATAGACCGGAACCGAGCCGACCATCAATGGCTCGAAGAATTTCTCCGTGACGTAGTCGCGACTAATCGAGTTTTCGAACGCGAGAGTGAAACGATAGGCGGAGATCGTCTGCAGCTTGGTTTGCTGACCGCGATCCTCGGCGAACGTGCGGTTCTGCAGGCACTTACCGTAGGAATCGACCGGCATGTGCCGCATCAGGTCGCGCACGTAATCGGTGCGCCCGCTGCGATCTCGCGAATTCGAGGCGATGTAGACCGCCGGGGCAGGCTCAGTCTTGGGCGCGGGCGGCGTGCTCATGGCCTCGGCAATCGCCAGGTTGAGGTAGGGAGAGGGCACGTCTGAATCGAGGCGATACGTCATGGTCAGATCGAACCAGGCCATGAAGGAGTGATCGAGAAGCTGGGGATAGTTGACGTCGCTCTCCATCGACATGGCCACCCAGCGCTGCCCGGTCCGCTTGCGCGCCTGCATCGGTGTCGGAAGGGAAGGGATGTGAAAGACGACGATGTCGGCTTCGTCGAACCGGCCAAGGTCGAACGTCAACTCACAGCAGCCTCCGCCGATCGGTCCTTCAGGCGGAAGCGAGATCCAGTCCGGATTGAAGAAGAGGATTAATGGTGGCGAGGACGCAGCAGAGGGTTTGCGACCTGGGTGCAATCTCGACCAGAGCGAGCCCACCGGCAAGCCGCCTCAGGAGCTTGGACGTTGACGACGATTGACGAATGCACCAATGCGCTCTTGCGATTCGCCTGTGCGACCCGCGCGTTCAACGAACTCCCGCTGCAGCGCCGAGATCTCAGCGGTTGCCTCGTCTCGACCGATGGCATCCAGCAGCGCCTTCACGGCTCCCACGGCAATCGGCGCATTGGCAACCATCTGCCGCACTTCTTCCAGAACGGTAGCCTCAAGCTCTTCGGCCGACACCACCCGGTTGATCAAGCCCATGCGCAGCGCTTCATCGGCGTCGAACTGTCGACCGGTGAAGAGGATCTCTTTGGCACCCGACAAACCAACGAGATTGGACAGGCGTCGCAACTCGTCCACGCCAAGGACGATGCCCAGCTTCGCGGCCGGGATACCGAAACGCGCGCGCTCGTCGGCGATGCGGAGGTCGCAGGCGACCGCCAGTTCGCAGCCCCCACCGATACAGTAGCCGTGGATCATGGCGATGACCGGTTGTTCGACCCCAGCCAGTGCGGCAAAGGCATCTTCCACCGCCGCGTGATAGGCAGAAGCCCCTTCCGATGTTTGACGATGGGCTGCGAGTTCGTGCAGATCGGCGCCAGAGGCAAAGGCGCGCTCTCCGGCACCGCGGATCAGGATGGCACGCGTCGCGGGCAGAGCCCCAAACGCGCGCACGCTCTCCGCCACCTGTCGCCACATGGACAGCGTCAACGCGTTGTGACGAGCAGGGCGATTCAGCGTGATGACCGCAATGGCTCCACCGTCGAACGTCTCGGTTAGAATCTCCGGCGCGGATTGGGCACCAGTCATGAGGCGCTCGGAGTAGCGCGACCGACGAAGCGCTCGGCGCTGACCACGCCGGGATCGGTGCCGTGCAGCATCAGATTGGCGGCGCGTTCGGCAGTTCCTGCGCCCATGCCCATACCCTCGCCGGAGAACCCAACCGCGAAATAGACGTCCGGCATGTCCGGGAGTGAACCGACCAATGGCAGGTGATCGGGTGTGAATCCCAGGATACCGCTCCAGCGGCGTTCGACCGGCACACCCGTCAATTCGGGGAAATGTTTCGCGATGAAACGCTCCAACTCGGCCTGCAGATCGGGGTTGGTCTGCACGTCGTTGTACCCCACTTCGGTCTCGAGGAATTTATTGCGCATGCCGCCGATCAGGAAACGTCCATCGGGAAGCTGGCGAAAATATTGGTAGCCCCACTCGGCGCTGACCGGCACGTCCAGAAAGCGAGGGACCGGCGCGGTCGCCAGCATCTGTGCCCGTTTCGGCGCGACGAGGTCCTTGAAATATGGGTGTAGACCCTGGGAAAAGGCATTTGTGCAGAGACACACCTGCGCGGCACGTACGGTGGCACGTTGCCCATGCACGGCCACTCCGTTCACGACGGGCTCCAGCCTCCAGGCCGCGCAGTTCGGGATGACCGTCGCGCCGCTGTTGGCCATGATCTCGGTCACCAACCAATATGGCTGCGTCGCCAGATCGCGCGGCTCGTACATGGCACCGAAAAAGCCGTGATTGGTCGGATCGTGGTCGAAGAACTCCACGGCATACCCATCACGACGCAGCGCTTCAGTTTCATCGACAAACTCTTGCTGCTCTTCTTCGCTGACCGCGAAGATCATGCTGCCGTGCTGCTCGTACCAAACGCCATAGTCGTCGAGAAATTGTTTGATGATGGTGCGGTTGCGCAAGGCGAGATCGCGTATTTCGCGAGCGGCGGATGCGCCCAACTGTTCGATCTGCTCGTGGTAGGTCGGCTCGAGGAGTGTGGCGATGAACCCGGCATTGCGCCCGGAAGCTCCCAACGCCACATCGCGCGCGTCCAGAACGACCACCGACTTTCCGGCTCGAGACAGGAACGTCGCCAGCGCGCTGCCAACCACGCCCGCGCCGACGATACAGACGTCGGCTTCTTCGTGCCGGTGCGGACGCCCATCCCAGATCGATGTGTCCTGCCAGATCGAAACCGTACTCATGTTCGCGCCAACCCTCGCCGACCATCACCAATCCTCGACGCAAGGATAACGCGAGTCGGTCTGAAGATGGCGAACTGAATCAATCAAGAATCAGACGGTCTCGCTGGAACTTGACGGCGTCGATCGCCAGCACCAACAGGTCGATCAAAATGAGGGCCACGACCGCACCCACGGTCAATCGGATCAGACTCAAGGAGTTGAACCAATTGAGCATGTGGGTACGAGATTGGGGAGACAGTCCTTTGAAGCCGAAGGCGAGAGCAAAAGTAACGGCTACCCAGCCGATGGTGAGCTGTTGTTGCGCCTGCCGCACCGTGGCCGCTCGCAGGGAAACGAGCACCCCGATTCCGGACGCCAGAATTGCCATCAACAGGCTGATTACCAGGACGGCGACGGCGCGATTGATCGGATAGAAAAGGAGTTTGCCTCCGGCGGAGGCAAGATTGACGGTGATGAGACCGAGCAAAAGACTGGCAATCGTCAGTCCCCAAGCATAGAGCACCACGGTGGTCATCTTGCCGATGAGGATGGCGCGATCGGAGAGACGACTAGCGAGGAGCGTCTCAAGAGTATGTCGTTCACGCTCCCCAGCGAACGTATCGGCCACGATGCCGAGAACCAGAAATACCGAGATGATCATGCCAAGAACGATGACTTCGTAGGAATCGACCCACGTTTTGCCCGCCTGCAACGGTATGAAGATGCCGTAGATGCCAAGCAAGATGAAGGGCGCGAACTTCCCTCGCCCGGCCCCGGACAGCAGTTCATGCGCTTCCTTCCACACGATCGCGCTCACGTCACCAATCATGCTTCTCGCTCCATCAACGCCAGGAACGCCGCCTCCAGACTCGCCGCCCCCTTGCGCACTTCCTCGATTTCACAGCCAGATTCGACCAACAGGCGCACCAATGGAGCGACGGGTTCGTCGCCCTGCAACGAGATCGTCAGGTTGCCATTCTGCGCTTCGGCGCTGGCGACGTCGGACCGTCGCCGCAGCAGCGCAAGGACCTCCGGACCGAATCCGGAGCCGGCCACCTCGACCTTTCGCCCGCCCGTGTGGGAGCGAAGTCCAGTCGGAGTGTCGACCACCAGCAAACGACCCTGCCGAATCACGCCCACCTGATCGCAGACCGCCTCCGCCTCCGGCAGGTTGTGCGTCGTGAGAAAAACCGTCACGCCCTCACGATCCGCTAGCGAGATGAGATCCTCTCGCAGCGCCGCCGATGCGACCGGGTCGAGCCCGGCCGTCGGCTCATCCAGGAAGATGAGATCGGGTCGATGAAGCATGGTGCGTGCGACGGCCAGCTTCTGCTTCATGCCGCGGCTCCAGGTGCCGACCTGCTCCGCGCGGCGCTCCCACAGCCCGAGATGTGTCAACAGCTCTTTGACGCGCGCTCGACGTGTGGCAGGAGGCATTTCCCAGACGCGAGCATAGAACTCGAGGTTCTCCTCAGCGCTGAGCCGCTCGTAAAGTCCTGACTGCTCCAGTAAGGCACCGGTTCGTGCGCGAATCGAATCCGGATCGGAACGCGTGTCGAAGCCGAGCACGGTTGCACTGCCACGATCCGGCTCGAGCAAGCCCAGCAGCAGGCGGATCGTCGTCGTCTTTCCAGATCCGTTTGGTCCAAGGAATCCGAAGATCGTGCCGGTGCCAACTTCGAGAGAGACGTCGTCAACAGCGTGGACCGCGCCAAAGGAGCGGGACAGCCCGAGCGTTTGGATGGCGATGGAGGACATTGGGCAGCTTTCCAGGTTTCACCATACGAGCGGCGCCGTGGGGGCGAGTTGAGGGGCGAACTGGTGCCTTCGAGCGACCACGGTGCGGAAGCCGACCTGATCATAGCAGCGTCCGCGGGCTGCAGGTAGCCCTGGGCTGGGGTTCTACCGCTCGCTTCCGCCATGAGTGAAAATGGAGAGGAGGTTATCGGGTTTCAAATCGGCCGCTCATCTCCCGCGCGCAGATGCGGTAGACAACTGCCTGATGATTCCCCGAGTGCCCCGCGCTCCCTGGGGCCTGTTGATATTGATGCTGACTGGGCATCGTCTCGCTCGTCGTGCCGAGATAGGGCAGAAACCGCTCCATGAGCAACTCCATCGCTCGGGACGCTTCTTCGCCGATCAGCTCCTCGAACGTGCCGTGAATGATGACGCTCTGCCAGTTCGACATGCTCTCCACATGCTCGACCTCGAAGCCAACCTCGGGATTTTCGCGCATCGCCTTCACCTTGCTGCCCTCGGTCGAATGAGCATAAATGTAGCCGTTGGAATAGGCATAGGTGACAGGCACGACGTAAACCTTCCCATGCGTGCTGCAGCCAAGATGTCCGATCATCTCAGCGCGGAGCAGTCGCTCCATTTCGTCTTTCGTCATCTCGCCGATCATGACCGTTCTCCTTCCGGATGCCGTCGACTTCGAAACCGCGGCATGCAGCGCTCGCGATCAGGCCCTTGTGTCGCGTTGCTGTTCGAGCATCTCAGCCCACCCGAATTGGTGGCAATGGGGACAGCGAAGAAACTTGCGACCCGCGCGTCCGCCCACGCCGTGCGGGCTGACCAGGTTCAGCCACCAGGGAATCTGGAACGCTTGTGAGCATTGGGCGTTCGAACAACGGTATTCGAAGCTTTCGGTGTGCCAATGCACGAGATAGACCAGTCCGCCAACGATGAACGCCGCCCAGGCGATCGCGCCAATCGGGGCGACCAGGGGAATCAGCAAGACAGCGCCGATGATCGCAACCGTCAAAAAGAGGGCCAGCCGTAGCGTCCCGCCCTGCCACCCTGTCCACGGGTCGGTGTGGTTCTGGACTGAACCCTCTCCTACTCCCTCGCCGTCCGGTACGTACCCATTGCCTAATGTAACGACTGAGGCGTCAAAGGGAGGTGTCGATGCGCGTCGCGCCGTAACAGAAGCGTGACAACGGGCAGAGGGCGTGCTGACCGCGAGGGTCAGCGGCTTCGACCGCGGCTATAATTTTCCGACGGCGACACGACGGCTCAGCTCTTCATGGAAGAAGCGGTTCACATTCGACATGTTGGAGGTTGCGGTGAGCATCTGGGCGAGTGGCGATGCGTATGAACCATATGTCGGACGCTGGAGCCGACTCGTCGCGCGACAGTTCCTAACCTGGCTCGCCGTCCCTCCGCACAGCAGTTGGCTCGATGTCGGTTGCGGCACCGGCGCGCTCAGCGCCACTATCCTCGAGCTCGGACAGCCATCCAATCTGACCGGGATCGATTCCTCGGAAGCCTATGAAGTGAACATCAGAGAACGGATCAACGATGCACGCGCCGAGTTTCGACAGGCGGACGCGCAAGCGCTTTCGTTTCCCGACGGAGTGTTCGATGCCGTCGTCTCCGGGCTGGTGCTGAACTTTTTGCAGGATCCGACTCGTGGCTTGTCCGAGATGACAAGAGTCGCCCGACCAGGTGGTGTCGTCGGGGTCTACCTGTGGGACTACGCCGGAGAGATGCAGTTCATGCGCAAGTTCTGGGACGCCGCCGTCGAGCTCGATCCCGCGGCAGCCGATCTCGACGAAGGGCGACGGTTCCCGATCTGCCAGTCGGATGTGCTTGAGCGGCTGTTCACACTCGCCGCACTGACGGACGTGGAGACCCGCGCGATCGACGTCCCGACCGTCTTTGTTGACTTCGACGACTTCTGGTCGCCATTCTTGGGCGGTGACGGTCCTGCCCCGGCCTACGCCATGTCGCTGAGTGAGGACGATCGCGTTCAGCTCCGCGAACGACTTCGAGAGACGCTGCCAATTCAGCCCGACGGCTCGATCCACCTCATCGCCCGCGCCTGGGCTGCGCGTGGGCGACGTTGATGAGCGCCACGAAAACTCCAGAGGCACGAGGGACGTGATATGAGCGCGGCATCCGGTAATCTGTGGCAATATCAGGGGTAGAGAATCCGAGCCTCGCAAGCCGCGAACACCGAAATAGGAGCGTCGCATGGATGCCGTTATTCTCTTGCCTGAAGAGGGCGAACGCATTGCGGCTGGTGCCAGCACGGTCACAATGAAGGCGACCGCGGAGACGACCGGCGGAGCGTTCTCGATGTCGGAGGGGACATTCCCCGCAGGCATGAGTGGACCTCCGCCGCATTCGCACCATCACACGACAGACACGTTCTACGTACTACAGGGGACCCTACATTTGACGGTTGGCGACCGTGACATCGACGCGCCCGCCGGAAGCTACATTTTGGTGCCACCCGGCGTTGTGCACACGTTCGCCAACACCAGCGATGCGCCAGTGCGCTTCCTGAACCTCAATTCGCCCGGTGGATGGGAACACTATTTGCACGACCTGTCCGAGGCGATGCGCGCGGGCACGATGCCGGGAAGCGCCGAATTCGCACAGATCGTTGCCAAGTACGATTTTGTGGTTCAGAAGTAGCACCCCTCCACCGGAGACCACGCCGACGCGCGACGACGGTACGCTTTCAAGCGTATGGGTGGACTTCCTGTCAGCTGTATGGATCAAACGAGAAGCGATCGACGATATGCTCTCTCACGACAGTTGTCTTCCGGAGTCAGCGTCATATTCGTCTGGCGAACGCTCGGTGGTTCTCCCCTCCCATCGCGGCGGACAGACATTGGGGCCTACGGAGCCCGCAGCAGGCGCTCTCCGGCAAACTTGAGCGCAACGGAACGTGCCGTTCGACAGTTGAAGAGGTGCCTTCTAATGCGCGAGATCCACGTCAGCGAGATCACGGACGCCATCAAGAAGCTTTGTCTTGAGGCCAACTATGTGATGGGCGAGGACGTGCGGCAGGCGCTCTCGGTGGCGCAGACGCGCGAGGTCTCGCCGCTGGGCAAAGAGGTACTCGGGCAGATCCTGGAGAACATGGCCATCGCCGAAGAGGATCGCGTGCCGATGTGCCAGGATACCGGTACGGTCGTGGTCTACAGCGCCGTGGGACAGGACGTGCACATCGTCGGTGGAGGCTTCGAGGACGCTGTCAATCAGGGTGTGCACGAGGCATACGACGTTGGCTACCTGCGCAAATCGATGGTCGCGCAGCCCTTCACGTCGCGCACCAACACGCGCGACAACACCCCAGCAGTCATTCACACGCGGGTGATCCCCGGCGAGAAGATCCGTCTGGCCGTGCTGGCCAAGGGCGGTGGCGCCGAGAACATGAGTCGACTAACCATGCTGACTCCGGCACAGGGACGCGAGGGTATCAAGCAGTTTGTGCTGGAGACGGTCAAGATTGCTGGGCCGAACGCCTGCCCCCCGGTCATCGTGGGGCTCGGCATCGGGGGCACCTTCGAGTCGGTCGCGCTTCACGCAAAGCACGCGTTGCTACGCGACATCGGCACGCCGAATCCCGAACCCGATGCGGCTGAACTCGAAGCGGAACTGCTGACCGAGATCAACAAGCTGGGCATCGGTCCCCACGGTTTCGGGGGACGCATTACCGCACTGGCAGTGCACGTCGAGTCCTTCCCCTGCCACATCGCCAGCCTGCCGGTCGCGGTCAACCTGCAATGCGGCCCGGCAGCGCGCCATCGCGTGATCGACCTGTGATGGGCGGCAATGCGATGGAGCCAAAACGCATCACCGCTCCGTTGGATCAGGCGGCGATCGACGGCTTGCACGCAGGTGACCACGTTCTCATCAGCGGAATCCTCCTGACAGCGCGCGACGCTGCCCACAAGCGGCTGGTCGAGGCGCTCGAACGGGGAGAACCGTTGCCGGTGGATCTGACGGGTCAAGTCGTCTATTACGTTGGCCCCGCACCGGCCAAGCCCGGACAGCCGGTCGGATCGGCCGGTCCGACCACCAGCGGTCGACTCGATCCCTACACTCCCGCGCTGCTTGAAGCTGGGATGCGCGGCATGATCGGCAAGGGCTGCCGTAGCCCGGAGACACGCGAGGCGATCGCGCGACATGGCGCGGTCTATTTCGCGGCACTGGGCGGCACCGGCGCGCTACTGGCCAAACGCATCACGTCCGCTGAAGTGATCGCGTACGAGGACCTTGGGACAGAAGCCATCCACCGGCTGACAGTGGTCGATTTCCCCGCCATTGTCGTCAACGACCGTCATGGCAATGACGCCTATCAGGACGCATTGAGCGAGTACGCGGAGGGATAGTAGCAACCAATCTCTCTACCGGCAGCGCTTGCTCCAAACCTCGACTGCCGTCAGCCGTCCAGGAAAAATCCTCTGACCTCATGCGCCACGACGTTCGGCGCCGTCAGCGCCCCTTCGTGCTGTTGGTGGGGCAACGCGACTACCCGACTCCGCGGCAAGGATCCATGTAGCACCTGAGTCGCTGCACTGTAGACCGGGAGCGTCTCACCACCCAACAGGAACAGGATTGGTGTGGTCAATCCCCGAAAACGCCCTGGATCGAAGCAATACTTCCTGACCGCCACCACCTCGCGGGGGATCGTGCTGGACGCGTGGATTCGCGTTTGCCAGTTTGGCAGCGATCTCAACGGGTTCACTTCGCTGGCAGGCGTCTGGCCAACCTGATAGAGCATGAGAAGCGCTTGGTCGACGTGACCCGCTTTCAAGAGCTCGTCGAAGCGCCTCAGCGTGTCCGGCGGATATGACGTCTCGAAGGTCGTGTACATAGGCGGCTCGTACAGCGCAAGTTTGTGGATGTGAGGTGTGAGCATGGACGCTTCAAGGGCGCACAGAGCTCAGTAGGAGTGCCCAAATAGGGCGACCGGCCCGGAAACGGATTCGACCAGCGCGGCCACGTCTTCAAACTCACGCTGGATCGCGTAGGTTGGTGTGTCACCACTCTGACCACGGCCCCGTCGATCCATGGCGTAAATGGTGAAGTCGCGCGCGAGCTCTGGCGTGAGCAGATCCCAATAAGTATGATCGATCCCGGTGCCATGCACCATCACGAGTGGCGGTCCGTCGCCGATGCGCTCGTAGGCGATGCGGGTGCCGTCTGTCGAATGAATGTGATCCATGTTTGAAACCTGATTCTGCACTGCGCCGCGCCCCTTCCGACGTCGGTAACGCGAAGTGTCGAGCCGTGAGAAAAAGCGCGGGCAGCCGCATGAATGCAACCGCCCGCTCGCTAAGATCTCGATTCGATTTCGTCGGCGGCCTCAACTACGTCCGATTGCGCGCTTCACAGGCTTGACGATGAGGAAGACCGCACCAATCGCGAGAACAATCCCGGCAACCAGCAGGCCGCTGGCGATCCAGGTGATCGAGGGCTGGGTGGCAGCCGATTCCGCTTTGCCACTCACCGACGGGGAACCATCCGAGTTCATGACGACCAGTACCTGATCGCCGTGCTGCTTGCGCGCATTGAACTCCAGTGTCTGAACGCCCGTGCCGCTGGACTGAGCGGTCCATTGGATCGCCTGCGCCGGTGGAGTGGTGGGCGCTTGACCGTCGTGGTGGATGTAGGCGACCTTATAGTTGGATCCTCCATGGACGACGACGTGGTTGACGCCACTCAGATAGCCCTCCACGTCAGACGAAGGGGCCATCCCCACGAAGATTGGCGTAGCGGCGTTACTTGGAGCGACGCGGATGCGTGCCTTCTCCACGTTGCCGATGAAGTAGGTCTGACTACTCCAGTCATTGGGCTCGGTGACCACGGCGTATGAGTTGGTCTGATAGGTTCCGTGGCCCACTGACAACCAGCCGCCGTCTCTGGTCGATTCGGTGAGGAAGTACCCACCGGTCGCGATCAGGGCGACTGCGATCAGCACGAGCACACTCCCCGACACGACCGACGAGATGCGGCCAACTGTCCAGCCGGAGCGCGATTGGCCGAAGCCTGACGATGTCTTGATGTTCGGGCTCACCGTTGCGTTCACTTTTTGTATCCCCTTACGATTTCGGGCCGCGCCGGTGTGGCGCTCAGTGCCCCTCGCGAACATTTCACTGACGACGATGTTAGGAAGTGGGCCGGTGCCAGTCATCACTCGAAGGTGGAAACCAGGGTGGAATCCTTTTCGCGCCGGTTCTCGATGAACGTGCCAGACACCCCTTCGCCCATCGCCCCTCCAGTCAGGGACGTTCACGCCGGGACTCGCCATACGATGGCGAGTCCCGGCGCGAAATCTAACCGTCGAACGATTGATCCCGAGGTAGAGATGGCTACGCGGCAGGCGGGATGTTCTGGTTGAGGCAGAAGAGGTTCGTCGGATCGTAGCGACGCTTGATCGCGGCGAGCCGGTCCCAGCTCGTCCCCGGATAGGCCGCACGGATCCGCGCCCCGCCCTCGCTGGCGAGAAAGTTGACGTAGGCACGATCGGGCGCCTCGCCGTCCTGCGTCAACGCCATGGTGACCTCGCGAACCCAAGATTCGTTCTGCGCCGCCTCGTCAGTGCGCCCGTATACCGCATTGACGCTGACCATGAGCCGCGCGTCGCGATGCGCGAAAGCGGTGGCATCGGCCGGCACACGGGCCATAGCACCGCCGAGAACTCGAATCTGGACTGCAGCCAACTGGGCTGTCGAGTCCTGCAGATGGTCGAGGATCGACTCGGCCACCCCACGATCGATGTCGTCGAGAAACATGGTTTGGCCCGACGTGACCGGGTGGAAGCCCGGCTGCTCAGGTGGAAAGATCGCCGGGAACGGCATCGTACGGACCATGTCGGCGATCGGCGTCGCCAGCGCCCGGAACGGCGCGACGGCCCGCTGACCGGCTGCGACATCACCGGCGTAGACCAGCATGGCCATTAAGACGAGCCTGCCGTGCATTTCGGCGGGGATAGCAGGCATTGGCGGTGCCTTCATCACGGTGGCGATGGTCGAAAGCTCTTCTGGGGCTGCATCCGCCGCGGCAATGAAATCAGTGATGATCTCGGGCGTCGCTGGAAGAATCATCAGGCCGCCCACGACGGTATCGACGGGGTGCAGCCAAAACTGGAACCGAGTCGCGATCCCGAAGTTTCCTCCGCCACCGCGGATCGCCCAGAAGAGGTCCGGAAACGTCTCGGAATCCACCCGCCGCAGATGGCCGTCGGCGGTCACGATCTCGGCGGCAAGCAGATCGTCGACCGTGAGCCCGTGCTTGCGCACTAGGTAGCCGAGGCCGCCACCCAGGGTGATCCCACCGATCCCGACCGATCCGGTGTCGCCGAATCCGGTCGCCAGCCCATAGGCTGCGGCCGCGTTGATGTACTCTCCTGTATTCAGCCCTGTCTCTACCCAAGCGGTCCGGCGCTCGGAGTCGATCTGCAAAGCCCGCATCTCCCTGAGGTCAATGACAATGCCGCCGTCGGAGACGCCATGGCCGGCCGAGCTGTGGCCGCCGCTGCGGACCGCCAACTCCAGCCCACGTTCCTGGGCGAACGTCACGACTTGCGCCACATCGGTCGCGTCAGCCACCCGGGCGATGGCCGCGGGCCGCCGGTCGATCCCGCCGATGAAGACAGTGCGCGCGTGATCGAACTCGGAGTCGTCGGGTGCGATCACGCGACCCTTGAGGGCGGCGCGCAACGATGCGATCGCGCTAGAGGAAGCATTCATCGCTTCCGTGACGGCGCGCTGATACACGACGCTGGATTGGTCGCCTGCTACAACGTGATTCAAGTGTTTATCCTACTTTCATATCGTCTTGTGGTTGATGAGAATGTTTGCTCTCTTCACTGTTGTCATTGATTGGCCGGGAGCTATTCGCGAGCCCCCATCGCCATGAGGCAGAAGGTCTCGAGGGCCTCATCGATGGCATGCCGCTGGGGCTTGCCTGTGGAGTCGAGCATGTTCCACCGCTGTATGTTCACCGCGACGGACATCTGACGCGTACCGTCCTCGCTAGTCATAGATATCGCTCCGGCGCCCCAGACCGAGCCGTCATGGCCCCAGAAGGTGCCGCCACCGGGAACCTCGAGCTTGTGCAGTCCAAGTCCGTACGCGATCTTCTTCCCCTCAAAGGAGATGACCGGAACGGCGTGTTGCATCTGTGCCAGCGACGCCTGACTCACGATTTCGCCAGACAGCAACAGGCTGAAGAAGCGATTCAGGTCCGCGACCGTCGATATCAGTGACGCTGCCGGACCCACCCAGGACATGTCGTAGACGCTGTAGTCGCGCGGTGGATCGATCATCCCGAACCACGATTCGTAGATTCGAGAGTGCGGTCCGTTGACGTATGGATCCTCTGGAAAGCCGGTGTGCTTCAGTCCGGCGAGCGCTATGACGTTCGTGGTGATGTATTCCTCTGCCGTGGTGCCGGTCACCTGCTCCAGGAGCTGACATAGGAGCAAGTAGTTGGTGTTGGAGTAGATGCCCGGAGTTCCGCCCGGTCTTCCGACAGAGGGCGCCGCCGCGCCCATTCTGATGAGGTCTTCCCGCTGAAATCGCGTGAAGCGGTTGGCATCGATGCTCTCCGGTGTCGTCTGCGCCAGCGCAGGGAATCGCTTCAAGGACGGGTATGCAACGGGCAGATAATCCGCCAGACCGCTCGTGTGGTTGAGCAGCATCCGAACGGTGAGGTCGTCGCCGCGGTCGCCGGGTACCAATGCCCGCAGCTGCTGACCGATCGGCTCGTCTAACGTGATTCGACCCATCTCGACCTGCTGCAGGATCGCGGCTGCAACGAACGTTTTGCTGATGCTGCCGACGCGGTGCCGCATATTGGGCGTGACGGGACGATCGGTCGCCATGTCGGCGACCCCAGATGCGCCGCGCCACACGTCATCGCCGTCACGAACCTCGGCGAAGATTCCCGGGATCCCCGCGCGGTGAACATTGTCGAGCGCTGAAGTCAGTTGTTCCGCATGGATTACACTCGTGGCGACCAATAGTGTTTTCTGCATGATGCTCTCCTGTCGTAGCCATGTGAACGAGCCCGGCGTCCGCCGAGCCTCCGCGTTGGCTACGCTCCAAAGTAGATGTTTGGTCGTGAGAAGGAATCACTCGAAGGTGGAACGCGAGGTGGAAACCTTCATTGAATGAGGTTGGACGACGGAGAGACTCAGGGCACAACAGGTTTTCGAGCAGAAGAACTCCGAGGTCGATCTATGAAGATGCGTGAGGAGTGGAGGCGTGATCCAACAGACCAAGCTCCCGCGCACGAGCGGTCGCTTCGGTTCGGTTAGATGCACCAAGCTTCTCGAAGATGTGCGTGATGTGCTTCTTGACGGTGTCGACCGTGACGTAAAGCTCATCGGCGATGTCGCGGTTCGGTTTACCCGCCGCTATGAGCCCCAGCACTTCGAGCTCACGCTCGCTCAGCGCTTCGACCAGCCCCGGGATGCCGACACCGCGACGCTTTCGGCCCGATTCCCCGTTACCCATCTCTGGTTCGAAGGCGCGCATGAGCTGACCGAGATAGCTCAACGGCACGTCCCCAACTGCTGTCGGCTGAGATCGTTGCGCCGCGACGAACTGCCGCAGCAGATCGTTGATCGGCTGTCCCTCGTCAACAAAGACGCGGACGTAACCCTGGGGTTGGGCCAACGTCAGCGCCTCGGCCAGGCTCGTAACGGCCGCCTCTTTGTCGCCTGCCGCTGCCTGGGTCACCGCCCGAAGGGCTTGAATCTCGATGACGTTCCCAAATCGGCCCTGCGCCACGGCACGCTCCCGCAGCCGCGTCAATAAGGTGAGCGACTGGTCGAACCGGCCCTGCGCCAGGAGTAGACGCGCCAGAATTAGATATGCGGGCTGTCTGGGATAGCTGAATTCGTCGCCCGGCCGAAGACCACGATCCTTCGCCCACTGGGCAACACGCGTAATCTCACCCCGAGTCAAAAGGAGTCGTGCTCGCAGCTCCGGAATCGGGTTCAGCATGCCGGTCACCCCGACGCTCTCGGCAAGCTGAGGACCGTCCTCGATAGCCTCGAAGGCCCCGGACACATCGCCTTCGGCGAGCCGGATCCGAGCCAGCGTCGCCACCCCCGAGGCCCATGGCCGGCGATAGGCAAGCCGTCGGCTGAGCTCGATTCCCTCGTTGGCGTGGTCCAGCGCATCAACGAGCTCGTTTCGCTGATAGGCCAATTCAGCCAGGCCAACGTGCGCGATGCCAGCGGCCGTCACTGGTGCGCCATCGAAGCCCAAGGCGATATCCAGTCCCTTCCGGTAGACGTCGAACGCCGAGTCAAGGCGGCCGCTGGCACGCTGGATGTGGCCGAGCAGTTCCATGGCCCGCATTGCCGGATAGATCTCGCCTGTCGATTGGAGGCATTGGAAGTTTGTCTCGAGGTCCTGCTCGACTTCACGTACGTCACCACTGAGGATCTTGATCGCGGCCAGATGCATGTGGACTACGGAGCTCAACACAGATTCATCGTCGCCGAGTGCCGCGAGGGACTGGCGGTCGAACTCGACCGCTCGTTCAGCGTCGCCGCGCAGTTCGGCCACGTACGCGCGCCAGAACGCGACGGCGGCCGGGACGTTCGCAACGAGCATCGCATTCGGATCAGAAGACGGCTCAGCCTGCTCGCCGCCGTTTTCGACGAAAGCTCGCTCCGCGGCGTCTAAGGCCTGATCGACCGCCTCCAGTCGTCCATGCGACAGCTCTAGTTCTGCACGGGCAAGCATCAGCGTTGGTCGAGAGGCTGACGCGTCTGGTGGCAGGGCGGAGAGCCAGCGTTCGAGCGTGAACCGTTCGTTCCTCCGCAGGAGACCATCGACTTCGCGCTCCATGATCTTTGCCGCCCACGTCGGATCTTCGGCTTCCAACGCGTGCTGGATCGCGTCCTCCGGCATGCCGTTCCGTTCGTACCAGGCGAATGCACGGCGATGCAGCTCCAAGATGCGGTCAGGACGCAACCGTTGCAGACGCCCACGGAGCAGATCGGCGAAGAGCTGATGGTAGCGCCACCAGTGGCGGACGTCATCCAGAGGTTCGATGAAGAGATTGGCCCGTTCGATCTCCTCGAGCATGGTCATGCTGTCGGTGCGCTCGGTGACGGCATCACAGAGTTCTCCCGACAGCCGCTCCAGCACTGACGTCTCCATGAGGAACGTCTGCACCCTCTCCGGCTGTTGATCGAGCACCTCTTCAGTGAGGTAGTCGAGTACGTATCGTTGACGACCGGAGAAGCTCGAGACCATGGCGTCCATTTCCGAACGCCCTTGGAGCGCCAGAGCCACGAGCCGCAATCCAGCCGCCCAGCCCTCGGTGCGGTCGACCAGCGTGGTGACGGAGGCGTCGGCAAGCGGTACGTCCGGTCCAAGCAGCTTGCCGAGTAGGGCAGCGGTCTCATCTCCCATGAAGCGCAAGTCATCGCCGCGCAGTTCGGTGAGATGACCCGCTGCCCGCACGCGCGCCAGACGCAGCGGAGGATCGACACGGCTGGTCACTACCAAGCCAAGCGGCGATGGCCGGCGCTCGATCAGCATCGTGAGCGAATCGTGGATCGCCGGGGAGTCGATCACGTGGTAGTCATCCAGGACGAGCGCCACGTTGTCAGAAGCGGGATCGTTCGCGAAGTCGTTGATTAGATCGGTGATGAGTGCATCAAGGGAAGGAAGGTCCGTCGTTACTCGTTCGGCGATACCCGGGCGTACGCCATTCAGTGCTGCCAGTACATAGCGCCAGAATCGCATCGGGTCGTTGTCGCCCGGGTCGAGCGACAGCCAGGCGACGGGACGCTGCCGTGCCCAGTCAGCGAGGAGCGAAGACTTGCCGGACCCGGCCGCGGCACTGATCAGAATCAGCCCGCCCGGCAGCCCCTCATTAAGTCTCTGGGTGAGGCGAGGACGTGCGACGAAGCTCTCCTGAGAACTGGGGGCATAGAGCTTGGTGGCCAACAGGCGGTGGTTTCGGCTGGCGGCCGACTCAGGTGGAGGTAGACGTAGAGATCCGAGCATGGCGCGCTCAATTCGTCGCTCCGCTTGCGGGTCGACATCGGTTCTTAGTGTAGCACTCGATATGCGCGTAATCGTCCAGTCTCACATTTGAAGGCCGGACATGGCAGGAGCACACGACGTGCTCACGTTTTTGCGCATTGCTAACGTCGTCAAGGCCTACTTCTCCTGCGGTCCCAACCGCGGGATCACCGGCGCCATACCCCTCTTATAGACCATGATGGTGCGGTGAAACGTGATGACGACGGTGCCGTCCTGGTTGTAACCCGTCGTCTTGACCGTCACGATGCCCACGTTGGGACGCGACTTCGATTCCCGCTTGCTCAGCACCTCGGACTGCGAGTAGATGGTGTCGCCTTCGAAGACGGGGTTCGGCAGACGCACCTCATCCCATCCCAGATTTGCCATCACGTTCTGCGAGATATCGGTTACGCTCTGGCCAGTCACCAGCGCGATGGTGAACGTCGAATCGACCAGCGGCTTGCCGAATTCGGTTTGGGCTGCGTAGTGATGGTCGAAATGGATCGGCGCTGTGTTCTGCGTCAGCAAGGTGAACCAGATGTTGTCGGTGGTGGTGACGGTGCGCCCCAGCGGATGCCGGTAGATGTCTCCCACCTCAAAATCCTCATAGTAGCGGCCAATCCAGCCCTGTTTCTCGGTCATGTGTTCCCCGCAAATGTCGGAGCGCCCCCCCGTGTCTGCCCTATAAACCCTGCCATCATGCCACTCCAGCCTCGCGCAGCCTGGCGATCTCGCCGCCATCGTAGCCCAGCTCGGTAAGGATGGATTCGGTGTGCGAGCCCAGTGCCGGGATCGGACCCATGGCATAGTCGAGCCCGCTCATCTCGACCGGCGGCAGCAGTGCACGCAGTGGTCCCACCGGCGACTCGATCTCGCGCCAGCGGTCTCGCGCGGCCAGTTGCGGATGGTCGATAAACTCCTTGACCGAGTTCATGCGCGCGTTGGCGATCTGCGCGTCGTCGAGTCGCGCCACCACCTCGGCTGCGGTTAGCTGCGAGAAGACCTCATCGATTGCGGCATGAAGCTCGTTCCGATGCTCGACCCGCGTACCCGCGGACGAAAAGCGCGGATCCGCAGCGACCTGAGGTCGCCGCAGCACAATCTCGCAAAACATGACCCATTCGCGCTCATTCTGCACCGCCAGATTGACCGCCGCGCCGTCACCCGCCGTGAATGGACCATAGGGCGCGATTGAGGCGTGGCTGGCGCCATAGCGGCCTGGCTGAGCGCCGCCATAGGCAGTCAGGTACATCGGATGGCTCATCCATTCGCCCAGCGTGTCGAAGAGCGCTACCTCGAGGTCCGAGCCTTCACCGGTCCGCTCCCGTTGGAACAGGGCGGTGAGCACACCGGAATAGGCGTACATGCCGCCGGAGATGTCGGCCACCGAGATGCCGACTTTGGCCGGCGTCTCGGGAGTTCCCGTGACCGAAACCAGCCCGGTCTCACACTGGATCAGCAGGTCGTAGGCCTTCTTGTCCCGATACGGACCGCTCGAGCCATAGCCAGACATGGCGCAGGTGATCAGACGCGGATTGGCGGAGCGCACCGTCTCGCTGTCGAACCCCAAGCGATCGACCGCACCCGGCGCCAGGTTGTGCAGGAAGACGTCGGCGCTCACCAGCAGCTTGCGCAGAACTTCCTTGGCCTCAGGCTGTTTCAGGTCGAGCGTCAGCGACTCTTTGCCGCGGTTGAGCCACACGAAATAACTGGCAAGGCCGTTCACCTTGGTGTCGTAGCCGCGGGCGAAGTCGCCACTCCCGACCCGCTCAATCTTGATGACGCGCGCACCGAGATCGGCAAGCTGCCGTGTGGCAAAGGGTGCCGCGACTGCCTGCTCGAGCGCGATGACGGTGATTCCCTCCAGCGGCCGCATCAGAATGACCTCGGCAATCCGAGCACGTGCTCGCCGATGTAGGAGAGGATCAAGTTAGTTGAGATGGGTGCCACCTGATACAAGCGCGTCTCGCGGAATTTGCGCTCGATGTCGAATTCGGCGGTGAATCCGTACCCTCCATGCGTCTGTATCGCCACGTTGGCCGCCTCCCATGAGGCGTCGGCAGCCAGCATCTTCGACATATTGGCCTCGGCGCCGCAAGGCTCGCCGTTGTCGAACATCTCGGCCGCCTTGAAGCGCATCAGGTCGGCGGCGCGTACGTTGACGTAGGCGCGCGCAATGGGGAATTGAATGCCCTGGTTCTGGCCAATCGGACGATCGAAAATGACGCGTCCTTTGGCGTATTCGGAGGCGCGCTCGATGAACCAATCGCCGTCCCCGATGCACTCGGCGGCGATCAAGATGCGCTCGGCATTCATGCCATCCAGGATGTAGCGGAATCCACGCCCCTCTTCGCCAATCAAGTTCTCAGCCGGAATCTCCAGGTTATCGAAAAAGAGTGCATTGGTGTCGTGGTTCATCATGGTCTGGAGTGGTTGCACCTCGAGTCCGTTGCCCACGGCGTCTCGCAGATCGACCAGAAACACGGACAGCCCCTCCGACTTGCGCTGCACCTGGTCGCGGGGGGTAGTCCGCGCCAGCAAAATCATCAGGTCGGAATGCGGCACGCGAGAGATGAAGACCTTCTGGCCGCGAATCACGTAGCGGTCACCCTTGCGCGTGGCAGTCGTCTTGATCTTGGTGGTGTCGGTTCCGGCATCCGGCTCGGTGACGCCGAAGGCCTGCAAGCGCAGTTCTCCGGTGGCGATCTTCGGCAAATAGCGACGCTTTTGCTCGTCCGAGCCGTGCCGCAGCAGCGTCCCCATGGTGTACATCTGCGCGTGACAGGCACCCGCGTTGCCGCCCGAGCGATTGACCTCTTCCAGGATGATCGAGGCTTCCGTGACGCCGAAGCCGAGACCGCCATACTCCTCGGGAATCAGCGCCCCCAGGAAACTGGCATCGGTCATGGCCTTGACGAACTTCTCAGGGTAGCCGCGTTCACGGTCCAGTTCGCGCCAGTACTCGTCGGGGTAGCGAGCGCACAGTTCGCGTACCGCCTTCCGCAGCTCTTCGTGGAGCTGTTTGGTCTCGACCACAGTTGTGCCCTCTTCTCGTGCGTGATCGTGTTTGGTTTGGGGCCCTCACCCCCATCCTCTCTCCCATGCGAACGGTAGAGGGGTGCCATGGGGAACGGCAAGGCCTAGCCGTGCCTGTCACCCCTCTCCCAGAATTGGGAGATGGTTCTCCCTTCACTGGGAAGGGAGTCAGTGGGATGGACCGGCCAGGGGTGAGCGCCAAATCACTGCCCTTCCACCCTACCTGATTACTATAAACCGAGGGCGAAAATCGCGGAGGAGTTGAGGCTTAGCCGGGACACTCATAACTCGCGGTGACGACGGTGTGTAAACCGCCCCGCACGTTGAAATCGCCAGTGACCGTGGCACGTCGCGGCGCGACGGCTCCGACCAGGTCGTCGAGGATGGTGTTGGTCACCTTCTCGTGAAAGGCTCCCTCATTGCGGTACGACCAGAAGTAGAGCTTCAGGGATTTCAGTTCGACGCACAGCTTATCCGGCACGTAGCTGATGGTGATGGTGGCAAAATCGGGCTGACCGGTCATCGGGCAGACGCAGGTGAACTCAGGCGTCGAGATGTTGATCTCGTAGTCTCGCTCCGGATTGGGATTGGGGAAGGTCTCGAGCGCCTTGCTCGGTGAAGATGGCATCTAGAACTCCCTGTACACAAGACTCAGGTGACGACCGCGCACGACTGCACGACGCGCAACTTCACAAGTATACGAGGTGGCCGAGTTACGGCATTTGTCGGGACTATCCTGACGAATCGGTGGAAGTACTTGCGATTCCGCGCCGCACGCGGCATGCTGTAACATGCCTGAGGTTACTGAGAAGGAGCAGGGCACGAAATGCGTGGAATCGAACAACACCGGTTGACAAGCAAAGAGCGCAAGGTGGTCATCGGCGTCACGATCTTCATGATGCTGTTGCTCGCGCTCTGGATCTTAACCATTATCTGGATGCTGCCAAACCCCAGCCAGGGATTGGTCTAGCCCCGACAATCCCGGCACTTCCGACCATGCACGATTCGCCGCCCACGTTTGGGCGGCTTTCCTTTGTGTTGAATTCGGTCCAGCGATTGGGCTGTTAGCGGATCACGAAGAAGTAGGCCGCGATCAGCACAATCTGGAGCAGCAGGACGACCGCCATGCGCAGCAGAAAGCTCTTCTTAGCGGTCTTGTGATGCACGAGACGCATGGCAATCAGCGCGCCCAGGCTCCCGCCGATAAGCGCGATGCCGAGAAGCACATTCTCCGGAACACGCGCTAAACGACGCCCCGCGACCGACTTGTCGAACGCAAACGCGATGAACGCCGTTACGTTGGTCGCGATCAGCCAGCACGCGATCATGGGCAGATGCGGTAATCCGACCAGGGCCACGAAGAGCACAATCGCAATTGCGCCGAACACCAGCCCGTAAAACCCATACGCGTTTACGTGCCGGCGCGGGCTCTCCATAGTCTTCTTTTGACGTGGGATATCCGGTCGTAGAACCATGCGGCAATCATCGCAGATTCGACTCAGGTGGGCAGTGTGAGAATCGTACTCATTTTGACGTCGGTCCCGCGGCAGAGCCCGCAATTCCACCTAGCCGAACAGTGAGTGGCTTCCCAGGCGCGAACCCCGGGAAGCCTTCATTGCCGATCGTGGTCAGGATGCGGGTCGTTAGCGAATCGACTGCAGCGCGTCAGAGTAGCGGTCCGGCAGCGGGCCTTCTCGGAACTCGACGTTGCTCGCATCCTCCGGTATCTCCACGATCTGCGTGAAGTGATTGATGGATGGCTCCACATCGGTCGGCTCGACCACGTAGGTCGTGTTGCCACGGTGCGCCATGTACCCCTTGCGGTGGTATCCGGCGCGAGTCTGTTCGTAATCGACCTTCACCCCATGTGCTTTGCGGCCCGATCGCTTTTCGAAGTCGCCCACGTTCCACTCCCGCACGTCGCCGGAATGTAGACGCGATGCACTTTCGGATACGTGGCAGTAGCCCCGCCGCGAGTCGTTTGTTCTAGGTCGTATGTTATGTAGTACTGGTCGGCCGTTCCCTTGTACTTCGATTCGGTCGAACGATAGTGTCGGTCCCTCATGGTCAGTTTCCCCACGATTCATCGTAGTTGGCCTCGGTACCGATCTCTTCCGCCTGATGGTTGATCTTCCGTGCGGTCATGCCGAACTCGTCTTCGGCCGTCGAGCGGATCTTGGAGATGTCCTCGCCGAACTTTTCTTCCCAAGACGGTGCGTGCGAGAGGGTGATCAGATACCCCGCGCGCCGGTGAAGCTCGGTCAGGGCCGGTCGCGAATCCGCTTGATCGACATCTTTGCGAATGTCGAGGAACACCTCACGCAAGTCGGTCAGGCTGTCGATCTCACCGTAGACGTTTCGTTGTTTGGCCATGTGTTCGCTCCTTTCGGGTGAAAGGTCCACTGAACAGGGCGCAAAGAGCGTTCCACTCCGGCCAAACTCTCCCGATTTGCTCGAGAACATCGCAAAACGAACTCGTCCCGGACCCTGTCGACACCAATGTTGGCGCTGATGGGATTCCGGGACGCGATCAGTTGAAGTTGAGATCGAGGCTAGTTGCCGGCCTTGCGTTCGTACAGCATGACCGAGAGGGGTACGAAGACGATCAGAATGCCGAGCCCCCAGAGGAGCGAATGCCAGGCGTACGAACCGACGGGCTGGCCCAGAATGTAGGCGCGAATGGCATTTACCACCTGAGTCATGGGTTGATTCGCCGCGAAGGACTGCAACCACCCCGGCATGGTGTTGGTCGGTACGAAGGCGCTCGATGCAAAGGTCAGCGGGAAGACGGCGATAAACATCCCGGCCTGCACCGCCTCGGGAGTCCGCAGCAGCACCCCGGCGGTAACGCCCAGCCAGGAGAGCGCGAATCCGAACAGGAGCAGCAATCCGAGACCCGCAAACCAGTTGGCAACGCTGCCGTGTGGCCGGAACCCAACCGCCAGACCCACGACCAGCATCATGATCACGGCGAGCATGCCGCGAATGAGGTCGGTCAACGTTCTGCCGGCCACCACCGCCGAACGCGACATCGGCAGCGAGCGGAAGCGATCGATCAGCCCGAGTTTCAAATCGTTCGAGAGGCCGATGCCGGTGCTGAGAGACGAGAAGACGATCGTTTGCACGAAGATCCCGGCCATCAGGTAGTTCACGTAGCTCCCACCTGGAACGTTGATCGCACCGCCAAAAACGTAGCGGAAGAGGAGCACGAAGAGGACCGGCTGCACCGTCACGTCGAGGAGCAACTCTGGGTTGCGTGGAATGTGTTTCAGGTTGCGCTTGGCCATGATCCAGGCATCCGCCACCGCCCAGGAGAAACGCTCCCAGACGCTAATGCTGGCTGGTACCTGCTCGCGCACCATCGAGGTGCTCATGCTGCTTCTTCTCCGATCTGAGTCTTGTCGTCGTTGTCCGGCAACCGGGACGTACCCATGTCGTCGACGCCGTGTCCGGTCAAAGAGAGGAAGACGTCGTCCAAAGTGGGGCGATGCAGACCGACGTCGTCGAGCTTAACCCCGACCTCGTCGAGCTCGCGTACGACACGTGTGATGAGCCCTTCCTCGACTGTCACCGGCATGGTGATGCGCCGCCGATCGTCGCCCACCTGCACCATGCCCGACCCAAAGCGGTTGAGGACCTGCATCGCGGCGCCGACATCGCTCCCAGGCGAAAGCTGGATCATCAGGCGCTCGCCGCCGACTTGGGCCTTGAGTTCCTCCGACGTGCCACGCGCGATCACGCGTCCTTCGTCGATCACGGCGATCTCGTCCGCCAGGCGATCAGCCTCGTCCAGGTACTGAGTCGTCAAGAGGAGCGTCGTGCCACCGGCAACCAGCTCTTCGATCAGGTCCCACATGCCGAGACGGCTGCGCGGATCGAGGCCAGTGGTCGGCTCGTCCAGAAAGAGAACCGGTGGCGAGGTAACCAAACTGGCGGCCAGGTCGAGTCGTCGACGCATGCCACCTGAATAGGTCTTGACCATGCGATCGCCCGCGTCGGTCAGATTGAAGCGCTCGAGGAGATCGACCGCGCGACGACGAACGTGATCTTTAGGCAGGTGATAGAGCCGGCCGATCATTTCCAGGTTTTCGCGCCCGGTCAGGATGTCATCGAGTGCGGCGTACTGACCGGAGAGACCGATGCGACGCCGCACCTCGTCCGGGTGTTTCAGCGCGTCGAACCCAGCCACGATCGCCCGTCCGGCGTCAGGCTTGAGCAGGGTGGAGAGGATGCGCACCGCGGTCGTTTTACCGGCGCCGTTGGGTCCCAGCACCCCAAGGATGCTCCCCTGCTTCACCTCGAAGTCGACGCCGCGCAGTGCATGCGTCTTCCCGAAGTGTTTTTGCAGTCCTTCTGCAATCACTCCATATTCAGAACTCACGATGCGACCTCCGGCAGTTTGAATGCGCTGCGATACTTGACCAACTGACCGTCCGGTAAGTACACTTGTGACGGTAGGTGCTCTCGGGGGAGCAAGCCGCCTACTAACCGGTCGGTAAGTACTTTAATGCTCAGCCTCCTATTTGTCAACCCCTACGGTTGGCGCATGGGTGTAGATCGAGCCTGTTCACACACAAGGGACGGTTAAGACCCGATGAAAGCGGAAACTGGTGGACGAGAGCGTGTGCTGATCGAGGCACGGCGACTCTTCCTGGATCGCGGCTACGCGGAAGTTTCAATGCAGCAGATCGCTGATGCGGTCGGCATGACCAAGGCCGCGCTCTACTATCATTTTCGTGATAAAGACGACCTGTTCGCGTCCGTCGTCGTACGCGAGATGTCGCAACAGCGTAAGAGCATCGAGCGCGAGATCGAGCGGGACGACTCGCTTGATCACACCGTTGAGCGAATCGCACGACTCTACTTCGATCAACTCAGCCCCGACAGCCTACGAATGATGACCGATTTCAAGCAACACGTACCGGAGAGCCGTCACGAGGAAGTCCACGCTGAACTGGAGAACTTCGTCAATTCCATCGCGACGCTGTTCAACCGAGCCGCCGAACGGAATGAGATTCGCGACATCCAGCCGCGTATGGCGGCCTTCCTCTTCTTCCACACGTTAGTCGGCTATCTGATCAACTCGGTACGTGACCCACAGATCACTCCGCCGAGCGACCCGGAATCCGCCGCCAGGCTGGTTGCGTCGGTCGTATTGCACGGAATCGCCGCACCGCAATCGCGCCAGACGATTGCCGGCGATGCGCGCTATCACGAACCGGTCGCGGCAACGGGCGGCGACACCGACTGAACGCGGCTGGAGCAACGTAGGGGCGATGCCTCCGTGCTCGCCCTTCGGCCGCAGGCAGACTAAATCCACTCGAACGCCATCTCCACCCTCGAAAGCGGACAGCGCCATTCCAATCGAAAGACCTGAATCCCTCACGCAATCTGTTGACAATTCTCGGGATCTGATTTAGTTTAGCATATAAGATACTTAGGCAGAAGAATTTCTGAAAGCCGAGTATCCAAGCGCCGTTCCAGACATCGTTTTGTCCGCGCACTCTCCACAGCTCTCCCCAGATCTCGCCCGTCACTCTCTTGACACAGTTATTCGAATCAGTATACTCGATTCAGGATATACGATCGGGAGTAGAGATGGTCAAACGAAAAGTCAGCAATCCACTCGCCCTCGCGGTGCTCAGTTGCCTCTATGAGAAGCCGATGCATCCGTACGAGATGGCCACGACGCTGCGCAACAGGGGCAAGCACGAGAGCATCAAGCTCAACTACGGCTCCCTCTACAGCGTGGTGGAGTCGCTCCAGCGCCGTGGCTGGATCGTGCCGCAAGAGACGGAGCGGGAAGGTCGACGGCCCGAGCGGACCGTGTATGCATTGACCGGCGACGGTCGTGACGAGTATTTCGACTGGCTCAGCGAACTGATCGCCGTCCCGGTCAAGGAATACACGCAGTTCGAGGCAGGTCTCTCCTTTCTTCCGTCGCTTTCGCGCGACGACGCAATCAACTTGCTGAACAATCGTGCTGACCTGCTCCAGGAGGAGCTCGACCAAGCCAAATACTACGGAGACGCCCTCTCCGACGTTGCTGTTCCCCGACTCTTCCTCATCGAAGCAGAATATTCGCTGGCCATGCGTCGGGCGGAAATGGCGTGGGTTAAATCGCTGATCGCGTCGATCGAAGACGAGTCGATCCTCCTCAGCGAGGAGCAGGTCAAGCGGCTGAGTGAGTTTGCTGGCGACTTAGACGAAGAGCAGTTGAATCGGCTGAAGGGCTTCGCGAGGGAGTGGGCCGCGAGCGGCGCGCTTCCAAAATCCATCGAAAGGGAGGGTCATGTCTAAAACATCGTGCTGACGCACGATCCCTGAGCGGAGTGTTTGCCCCACCCCGTCAGGGATCGGCTGCCTCGAGGCTGTCCAGTCAGACCGAACCTGGCCCCGAAGGTCCACCGTCATTGTAAGCCAGGTCCGACTCCGATGGACACCTCCGTTCGTCACGTCTGTTCATTGGAGGTACGCGATCATGGTTTCTCGTGCGCCAGCGCGCGCGTCGTCAATGCCTGCTGAGTCTTCCGATTCGACCATCAACGTGGTCGACCTGGTCAAGACGTACTCAGGCAATGTGAAGGCGTTGCAAGGACTCGATTTCACCGTTTCACCCGGAACCGTCTTCGGCCTGTTAGGTCCAAACGGCGCCGGTAAATCGACCATCGTTAAGATCCTCACCACACTGTCGCGAGCCGATTCCGGCCAAGCACTCGTCTGCGGCGTTGACGTCATGCAGCAGCCCAAACAGGTTCGCCGGCTCGTCGGCTACGTCTCGCAACAGTCGGCGGTCGATCCCGACGCCACCGGTCGCGAGAATCTTTTCCTGCAAGGGCATCTCTACGGCCTCAAAGGGGACAACCTGAAGCAGCGCGTCGATGAGCTGTTGAATAGCTTCGACCTCGGCGACGCGTCGCAACGACTGGTCAAGACGTTCTCGGGCGGCATGAAGCGCAAGCTGGACGTTGCCATGGGGCTCGTCCATCAGCCGCGCGTCCTCTTCCTGGATGAGCCGACCACTGGACTCGACCCCGAGGCGCGCGCCGACATGTGGCAGGAGATCCAGCGACTGACTGAAGAGCAAGGCATCACCATCCTCCTCACGACCCACTACCTGGAGGAAGCCGACCAACTCGCGAACCGGGTCGCCATCATCGACCGCGGCAAGATCGTCGTCGAAGGCACTCCGGAGCAGCTGAAGCAAGAGCTCCATGGCGACACGATCCAGATCGAGCTCAATACCGAGCCCCAACACGACGTTCCGTCCGCGCTCCGCGGCCTGGGCGATCAGATTCGCGAGGTCAGCGTCGACGGCCGGGAGATCCGTGCTCGCGTCGGAAGCGGCGCGACGATTCTGCCCCTGGTCCTGTCCACTCTCGAGTCAGCTGGGTTGAGCGTCACGTCCATCACCGTCGCCCGCCCATCGCTCGATGACGTCTATCTGCGCTACTCGGGCCGTTCCTTCGCATCAGCTCACGAGGAGGGAACTCGATGACCGACTCAATCTCCGCTTCCCTGTACATCTGTCTACGTGGCCTGCGTTTCCTGCTGCGCCAGCCCTTCTTCATCGCCGTCACGCTGGTGCAGCCGTTGATGTGGCTGCTCCTGTTCGGACAGCTCTTCAAGCGTGTGACCGAAGTGCCCGGATTCGGCACTGGCTCGTACATCACGTACCTGACTCCAGGGGTGGTGGTCATGACGGCTCTGTTCACCTGCGGTTGGTCGGGAATGGCTCTGGTCGATGACATGGATCGGGGCATCATGGATCGGTTCCTGGTCGCCCCTGTTCGGCGCTCCGCACTGCTGGTCGGCATCCTCTTGTACGAGGCGATCGTCACGCTCATTCAGGCCCTCATCATTGTGGGACTTGGCTATGTTCTTGGCGCGCGTTTCGACGGCGGAATCGGCAGCCTGATCGCCATGCTGGTCGGGACGATGCTCCTCGGCGCCACCTTCGCATCCTTCTCCAACGCCGTAGCGCTCAACGTCCGGCAGGGTGAGTCGGTCATCGCGCTCGTCACATTCCTACAGCTTCCGTTGACATTTATGTCGACTGCCTTCATGGCCAGGAACCTCACGCCACACTGGATTCAGATCGTCGAACGCTTCAATCCCGTCAATTGGGCGGTCGACATCGGGCGCCAGACACTCAGCGCGAACGTCGACTGGACCTTCGTCGGGATGCATCTAACCTATCTACTCGTCCTGACGCTGGCCTGTCTGTGGCTCTCCGTCAACGCGTTCCGCACCTACCAGCGCTCGATCTAGAACGAGCAACGTCCGCAACCAGACGTCTTGTGGGGGAGCGCACACGGTGCTCCCGAAACGTTGATCCATTGGATGAGTCAGGGCGAACGGATCACGCGTCGAATTGACGAGCCGTCTGTGTTCACGGCGATTGGTCAACGCCGGCAGCACCGTATGTGCTCCCCTGCGGATCCCGCTTCAACACAACAAAACAGCCGCTCGATTGCTGATGCAATTGGGCGGCTGTTTGCGTTTCAGTCTTTTGGTCTGGTCAGCTGACCAGATGCTGATCGTCGAATCCGACGTCGCGTGTGAAGATCAGCGAATGTCGAGCACGCGGAAGCGGCGGATCTTGCGCAGCACGGTCTCTTCGCGCACCTCGTCCACCGGCTGCTCGCTCTTCACGGAGCGATCCTCCGACCAGCGGCGCACCGGAACCGCGCGGATCACTGGCTTGCCATCCTGATTTACGACGCTGTAGCGGACAACGGTCTGCATGTTGCACCTCCGGAGTGTCCTTGCGGACACAAATAACCCCCGGCTAACGCCGAGGGCTGGAGTGCAACTTCTGCACGCTGGCCCAGTTAGCCGGCAGGTTTCCCTATGTTTTTGCCGGAACTATCAGGTTCCAACGTGGACCCTTTCACGAGGTCGAAGTGCGGCGGCGAAACTCACACAACACCGCACAACATAGGCACGGCTTAGCAGCCGAGCCTATTAACCCTAACACCAGAGCACCTGGAAGTCAATTGACTGGACGCAATTTCCAGCCCAAGTTCCCAGTACGCCTCAAATGGCGGTCCAGCCGCCGTCCACCGTCAGCGTATGGCCGGTGATCATGGATGCCGCGGGACTGGCAAGGAAGATGACAGCCGCCGCGACATCTTCCGGCTCGCCGATTCGCCCGATCGGAATGCGTCCCAGCAGATCCGGTCCGAGCTGAGGATCGGCAAAGGTCGACGCCGTTAATGGGGTCCGCACGAACGTCGGAGCCACGGCGTTGACGCGTATCCCTCGTGGCGCCCACTCCAACGTCAGTACGCGCGTAAGATTCACCACGCCCGCTTTGGCCGAGCAATAGGCTGCCCGCTTGTAATAGCCGACAAGCCCGTTCTGTGAGGCGATGTTGACGATTGACCCTCGGCCGCGTTCAACCATATGGCGCCCGAATGCCTGCGCGCAGAAGAAGGTTCCCTTGAGGTCGACGTCGATCACCGCGTCCCACGACGCTTCATCGACGTCCAACGCGTCCTGTGGAAGATTCACCCCCGCGTTGTTCACCAGAATGTCGACGTGACCCTTCCAGCCGATAGCGGCGTGAGCAAACGCGAAGATGCCGTTTGGGCCATCAAGATCGCGCACGTCGAGCGGCCGTACCAGTGTCTCTCTCCCGAAACCGGCAATCGCGCGTGAGGTCTCCTCAGCCAGTTCGGTGCGATCCGGCAGCTCCGACATCACCACGTCGGCGCCCGCTTCGGCCAGGGCGGTCGCGATCGCCTGTCCCAATCCGGTACCAGTGCCCGTGACGACGGCAACCTGCCCATCCAGACGAAATGACGGCAATGCCATGACTCGCTCCCCTCTCTGTTCAGTAGGCCAGCTTGTGTAGTGCAGCGGCGAGAACCCGTATGCCCGCCACCGCATCTTCAGTCGTGGTGAATTCGGCCGGGGTGTGGCTCCGACCACCCTTGCTCTGCACGAAGATCATGGCCACACGCGCGGTGTTGGCCATGCGCTGCGTGTCGTGGACGGCCCCGCTCGACATCGTCAGAAACGGCACGCCTTGCTCGTGCGCCGCGGACTGTAGCGTCTCGACGATTCCCGCATCGCAGACCAGCGGCTCGAGGTCGGTCGTGATCGTCCAGCTTGCGTCGAGTCCGCGTCGGGCAGCGACCGCCTTGATCCAGGCTTCGTGCGCGTCATACAGACGCAGGCGCGTGTCAGGATCCGAATGCCGAGCGTCGATAGTGAAGGTGACTCGCTCCGGCACGATGGCCGGGCCATTCGGCTCGACCTCCATGCGCCCCACGGTCGTCACGGCCGGACGCCCCATGCGCAGCGCCGTGTCGATGACGCCCAGCGTGATCTCGGCGGCGCCGGCCATTGGATCACGCCGTAGATCCATCGGCCTGGCACCGGCATGATCGGCGCGACCGGTCAGTTCCACGACGTAGTGGCGGATGCCATTGATGGCTGGAACCACCGCTACCGGCACGCCTGCCTGCTCCAGAATCGGGCCTTGCTCGATGTGCAATTCGATGAAGACGTCGAGGTCGTCGCGCTGAGCTTCCGGCAGACGCGTGGGATCGAGGCCGGCACCGCGCATTACCTCGGCCAGGGACTCCCCGTCATAGCTGTGCATCTCCTCGGCGTCTTCCGGAGTCAGCGTCCCAGTGATGGCGCGCGAGCCGAGGAAGTTGGAGGACGGAAACCGGCTGGCCTCCTCTTCGCACAGCGAAAGGACTTCGAGCGTTCGTCGTGGGCTGCCGAACTGTTCCTTGAGCGCACGCACCGCCAGCAACGCGGAGATGACGCCGAGCGCTCCGTCGAACCGTCCTCCCGGCCGTTGCGAATCGATGTGGGAACCCGAGACGATCGAGTTGCCCGGTTCGCGACCTGCTAGCTTGCCCCACACATTGCCGGCTGCATCACGCGACACGCTGAGCCCAGCCTCTTCACACCAGGCAGCGATCTGATCCTGCGACCGCCAACCACTCCGGCGAGTAGACCGTACGCCAGACGCCCGTCTCGCCATAGGCGCCGAACTTAGAGAGCTCTGTGATGCAACGTTCGACCTCCGCGGCGGCGATTTGAATCGCGTCTGTCATGCCGCACCGTCCTGTCATCCACTAGTCGCGTTGTGCCGCCAGTCGTTTGTCGGTCTGAGCATCGTAGGCCACAGCCTGGAATCTGTCATCGCCAGCGTGCCGCGGTGAAGCAGGTCATGGTACAAACGAGGTTGGCCGCCGCGTGAAAAGGAAATTGTGGCGCAACCAGACGTCTGAAGACAAACAATCGGAGGCATGCATGAAGGAGTATCGGATCGCGGTCATCGCCGGAGACGGCATCGGCAAGGAGGTCATCCCGGCCGGTAAGCGCGTCCTCGAAGCGGCGTTGGGCGACGGCGCCAAATTGGTGTGGGACGACCTGGACTGGGGCTCCGACTATTACCGCCGCACCGGTGCCATGATGCCTGCGGACGGGCTCGAAACCCTCAAGCAGCACGACGCCATCTACCTCGGTGCCGTAGGAGACCCGCCCGCCATCCCTGACCACGTGACGCTCTGGGGGTTGCTGCTTCCCATCCGCAAGACGTTCGACCTCTACGTCAACGTACGGCCGATCAAACTCCTGCCTGGGGTCACCGGCCCATTGGCCGGAAAGACCTCCGGCGATATCGACATGATCTACGTGCGCGAGAACACCGAAGGTGAATACGCCGGAGTCGGCGGGCGCGTCCATCCACACACCTCACACGAGGTCGCGATTCAGACGTCCGTCTTTTCCCGCTTCAATGTGGAGCGCGTGGCTCGCTTCTCCTTCGAGCTTGCCCTGTCACGACGTCGTCATCTCACCAGCATCACCAAGAGCAACGCCATGCAGTACGCCTTTCCGTTCTGGGACGAGGTCATCAATGAGGTCGCGCAGGACTACCCGGACGTAAAGGTGACATCATTGCTGGTCGATGCCGCGGCGGCGTTGATGGTGCGCGCGCCCGAACGCTTCGACGTGGTGGTCGGCAGCAACCTGTTCGCCGACATCCTGACCGATCTGGGCGGCGCCATTATGGGGAGCCTCGGTCTGCCGCCGAGCGCCAATCTGGCAGCCGATTCCGCCTTCCCGTCCCTCTTCGAGCCGGTGCATGGTAGCGCGCCTGACATCGCCGGACAGGGGCTGGCCAATCCACTAGCCTCCATCTGGGCCGGGGCCATGATGTTGGAGCACATCGGCGAGAAAGATGCCGCCGATCGCGTCATGCACGCGCTGGAGCAGACCACAGCCGAGGGGAAGGTCCTGACCGGCGACCTCGGCGGCAATGCCAGCACCAATCAGGTCGCGGACCGGGTGATCGAGTTGCTGTAAGAGCGAACGACCCTCACCCCCGACCCCTCTCCCGCCGAGCAGGAGAGGGGAGACAACAAGGGGCGGTCTCTGCTGAACCCAAGGTAATCTACCCTCTCCCGTTCGGACGAGAGAGGGTGGCGAGCTTGCGAGTCGAGTGAGGGCGGTTACCACTCCATTGCCGTCTGGCCGACCTACGCGGCACAATAGCCCGCACAATTCGACGTCACTCGTTGGTGCAGTGGTGCTGATGAAAGGGTCGCGGTCGTGGACGGTCTGATGATGGACTACCCGCTGACGATTCCCGTGATGCTCAGGCGCGCCGAGTCCCTGTTCTTCGATCGGGAGATCGTCTCGCGCCGTCCAGACGATTCATTGCATCGTTACGGCTACGGCGACATGGCCCACCGAGCGCGCCAGCTTGCGCTTGCCTTACGACGCCTCGGACTTGAGCGGGGCGATCGGGTCGCAACCCTTTGTTGGAACCACGAGCGGCACCTGGAAGCCTATTTCGGCATCCCCATCGCGGGAGGAGTGCTGCATACACTCAACTTGCGACTCAGTCCCGACGACGTCGCTTACACCATCAACCACGCTCAGGACCGCTATATTATCGTCGACGCTTCATTGTTGCCCCTGTTCGAGCAGGTGCTTCCGTCGATCAACGTCGAGCAGGTCATCGTGATCGGTGACGCGGCGCCGTTACCTGACAGGATGTTGGACTACGACCAACTGCTCGGGGCCGAGCGTCCGGAGGAATGGGTCGACCTGGAGCTGAATGAGCTCGAAGCGGCCGTCCTCTGTTACACCTCCGGCACGACCGGAAGACCCAAGGGCGTGGTCTACTCCCACCGTGCGATCCTGCTCCATTCGCTGGTGAGCGGACTGAGTTCTGCGATGGGTCCGTCCGACCAGGACACCGTGCTGATCCTGGTGCCGATGTTCCATGCCAACGCCTGGGGGCTTCCGTACACGTGCACCTTCATTGGTGCCAAACAGGTCTTGCCGGGAGAGCACCTCGATACCGCGGGTTTGGCCGCTCTGTTGACTTCCGAACGCGTGACCCAATGCTCAGCCGTGCCGACGGTCTGGCTCAACCTGCTGCAGTTCATGGATCGGTTCCCTGGAGGCTGCGACTTATCGCACATGCGCGTGCTGGGAACCGGTGGTCAGGCCATGCCGGAAGACGCAGTGCGCCGCTTCAACGAAGAGTTGAACATCGCCATGGTCACGGGCTGGGGCATGACCGAGACTGGGCCGGTCTCGACCCAGGGCACGTTGATCGACTCGACAGACAACGGCCAGGGCGGAACAATCCCGCGCTATGTTCAGACCTGCGGTCGACAGGTGCCGCTAACCGAGCTTCGCGTGCGATCTGGAGATGTGGTCGTGCCCTGGGATGGCGTCACCAATGGCGAGCTCGAGGTGCGCGGAGCGACGGTCGCCTCAAGCTACTTCAACGACGTCGAATCGGCTGAAAAGTTCACTGCCGATGGTTGGCTGCGAACGGGTGATGTGGCCAGCATCGACCCGCATGGGCATCTCGCCATCCACGACCGAGCCAAAGACGCAGTGAAGTCAGGTGGAGAATGGATCAGCTCGATTGCGCTCGAAAACGCGCTGATGGCGCATCCCGCCGTGGCCGAGGCGGCGGTAGTCGCGGCAGCTCATCCCACGTGGATAGAACGTCCAGTGGCTGTGATCGCCTTCAAGGCAGGTATGAGCGTAACGCCGACCGAACTGCGCGAGTTCATCGCGCCGCGGTTTGCCCGCTGGTGGCTGCCGGACGCCTTTGTCGTCCTCCCGGAGATACCCAAGACCTCGACCGGGAAGTTCCTCAAGTCGGCGTTGCGCGACCAATACCGGGATCTGCTGATCGACGAGATGGGACCGGAGAGCAACGAGATCCGGGCTCAAATCGGCGCACAGTCCTAGGAATGCGAAGGGCAGACACAGGAGGTCATCAACTCCAACTAATTCAGATTTGGTTGACTTCCCGGCACGATTGTCGTGTTCAGGCTGCCGTTGGAGGTCCCACCCATGTCCCGACCGTCCCCGACATCATCCACCCCTGACGTTTCGCTCACCGAAGTCGAGAGCCTGCTGCGGGAGGTGCTGGCCGATCTCGAGCCCGCGCCGGACGTCCGTGGTCCGGGGCGACCGCGCATCCTCCCGGCCATGGCCTTGTGGACGGGGCTGCTCGTCTGCGTCCTGCGGGGGTTCAGCAGTCAACTGGACCTCTGGCGCCTGCTGGCGTTGGGACACCTGTGGGACTATCCCCGCTATCCCGTCAGCGATCAAGCGATCTACGCACGGCTGGCCGCTGGGGGCACGCACCCCTTGACGGCGCTCTTTGCCCACACGAGTCACGTGTTGGCGACGCGGCTGGCGCCGTACGGGGCCACCGATCTGGCCTCCTTCGCCACCGAGGTGGTCGCGCTCGACCATACCGACCTCGATCTGATCGCGCGCCGTCTCCCCGCCCTGCGCGACCTCCCGCCGGGGGATGCCGGGCTGCTGCCGGGGCAAGTGGCCGGGCTCTTCGATCTGCGCCGCCAGCAGTGGCGCCACGTCCAGTTCATCGCCGATCCGCACCAGAATGAGAAGGTGACCGCACGGGACATCGTGGCCACGCTCCCCCCGCAGAGTCTGCTGCTGTGCGATCTGGGCTTCTTTGGCTTCGCCTGGTTCGATGATCTGACCGAGCAGGGTCTGTGGTACGTCTCGCGCCTGCGCCAACGGACCAGTTATGACGTCATCCACACCTTCTACGCCGAGCATGAGACCTTTGACGGGCTGGTCTGGCTGGGCGCCTATCGGGCCGATCGGGCCAAGCACGCGGTGCGCTTGGTGCGCTTCCGGCATCAGGGACGGCTGCAGACGTACCTCACCAATGTGCGGGACCCCCGGATCTTCCCGCTGGCCGAGATCGCCCGCCTCTACGCGCGCCGCTGGGACTTCGAACTGGCGGCCAATCTGGTCAAACAGCACCTGGGTTTACACTTGTTGTGGTCGGCCAAGGAGGTCGTGATCCAGCAGCAAGTATGGGCCGTCCTCCTCATCAGTCAGATTCTGCAGGCGCTGCGCCTCGAGTTGGCCGCGCGGGCCGGGGTCGATCCCTTCGCGATCTCGCTGGCCCTCATGATCCGTTGGCTGCCCCGCATGGCCGCCGCGGGACAGGACCCGCTCGAGACCTTCCTGGCGCAGGGCCGGGCGCTGCGGTTTATCCGTCCCTCGACCCGCACGACGATCCACACGCCGCCCATTCCCCCGGACGCCCTCACCCCCATCCCACCGCACCTGTGCCTGGAGCGAACCCCCCGTCATGCGAACCGCAACTGCGGTCCCCGTTCCGCCAACCCGGAGAATTGAGAGAATATGTTGGAGTCGATGCACAGGAGGTCTGCCCCTACGGCGAACAATCGACTGACGCGGACCGCCTACTACGCCAACCAGGACGCGGGCTCAGTCAACGCAGCGCGCAGAGCCGCCCACAGCGTCTGATATTTGTCCCACGGCGAATTGCCTTCGACCAGCATCGTAACCGGACCGAGTCGCTCGACGTGGGCGGTTCGGGTGGCACGGTCGCACTGCGGCACGTTGAAGAAATCCACTTCGAGCCGGAAGTTGGCTGGACTGTAGACCTTGGCACTGCTGATATTCTCCAGCGCGCGCTTGGCGGCGGACGTTATCTCTGGAACGGTCGCCGAGGGCGGGCGACAGATTGCCGCGCTGGTGCCGACCGCTTCCTTGACCGCGACTACTTCGATTTGACCGCCCAGGAACTCGGTCGCTTCAGCCATTGTGGTCGTATCTCCCGTCACCATGATCACCGGGATGCCCATCGAACCCAGAACGGCGGCGTTCAGTCCGGTCTCGCCGTGCGGCCGACCGTCGATGCGCAGCTCCGCGACGGCCGAACCCGCAATGGTGTGCGGCGCGATGGCTTTGGGCGTCTTGGCCATGGCGTGATAACCGATCAGCACCGCCGCGTCGAACTTTCGGCTGTTGGCGGCCTCGACCTGGCAGTGATCCTTGGCATTGCCGCTGCCGGTGAGGAGGTGGGCTTTCGCATGCATCTCCTCGAAGATCAGGTTGCGCATCGGGCCGTGTCCGTCATTCACCAGAACGTATTCGGCACCCGCCTGCACCAACCCCTCGATGGCGGCATTGGCGTCGGCCGTCATCAGGCGGCGTCCACGATCGTACTCGCGCTGGTCTGAACCGAGCATGTCGCGATGGACGATGCCCGTGATGCCTTCCATGTCGACTGAGACGTAGACGTTCATTTCATTTCCCTCCAAGTAGTCATCTCGTTGAGGTCCAGGGCTCGTGTCGGGGTCCATCACGGTGCCCGAGCGCTGCCGCCCGACATCTTCGCATACGATAACCGGATTGCGGCAGATGCGGCAGGACGGCACTACGGAGGAGCACATCATCCCGATCGGCAACGCCAATCCGGGCAGATGCGCTCCGATCGCGTCCGGCGCTGGACACGACTGCGGTCACGCTCACGGCCCGGATTGCGGCCAACATGCCGTGCCGCATGGTGAGCACATGGAGTATCTCGTCAACGGCGGTGGCATCGCCCTCATGGCGATCATCGCGACGACCATTGAGCGGTCGACGTCGTTCGCTGACGATGGTTAGGACGTCCAGAGCGGTTCGGCGATACCGGTCGCGACCATCACGGCACGGCTGATGTCGCCGATCGCCTTTTCTCCAAGGTGCTGATCAGGCATCGCTTCGCAATAGACCGCCATAACCAGCGTTCCGACTCCAGTGGTGATGAAGCCGACGTCGTTGGTGACACCTTTGACGCTACCCGTCTTTGAGCCCCAGCGGATGCCTTTCCCTTCCGGCAGATACCGCGAGATGCGCCGGGAGTTCTGCTGCTTTTCGAGCATGGCCAGCATCTTGTGACAGGAATCGGATGACGCCGCCGTGCCAGCCAGAAGCGCCTGCACTGCTGTGACGTAATCCTCCGGTGTCGCCCAATTCTCCTGCTCATCCGCTTGTGCCGGGCGACCCTTCATCTTGCGTCCCAGGTTGGAATCGTTCATACCCAGAGATCGCATCGTGTCGTTAACCGCGTTCATACCGGCCATGTCGATCAAGATGTTGGTCGCCGTGTTGTCGGAGATAGAGATCATGAGGTAGATAAGGTCATTGAGGGTGAACGCCATCCCGTGATGCAGATGCAGCATTACGCCGCTTCCGATCGCGATGTCCTCCGCCGTCAGCACATACTCGTCGTTGAGGGAGCGTTCTCCACGATCGATTTGACGGAAGATCTCGATCATGAGTGGAATCTTGACGGTGCTGGCCGCACCAAACTTTCGGTCGCCGTTGTAGCTGAAGCGATCCCCCGCTGGCGCCACCACGGCGACGCCAATGGTTCCCCCAGCATCTTCCGCCTGTCGCGTGACGTTCGCGACTTCATCCCAATTCACAGACTGATCTGACACGCTGCCGCCCTTCCCTATGCATTCGTTCAACACAGGCATGATACGGCGGTTCGCTGACCCGCGAAACTCCGCAGAATGCGGCCAGAGCATCTCCACTGCCGGTCCTGTTTGTAATTTGGACTAGTCAATTATTGCGTAAGGGCGTATGGTGCCACGTACAGGGCTAAATGTTGTTGCATCCTTCCACCGTCTTATCCGTTTCGGTGGTGAATGCCGGTTTTCACTCGTGTTCGACGTGGTACTGGCGAACGCTATTCGCCGGACGAGGGGGCAGTCGTGCGAGCGATTGATCTTCTCCGTGAACAGTTCCGGGATGCGCAGGCTTTTCTCGAGGCCACGATTGACGACCTGCCGCGCGCGGGCGTGCACTACTCCCCGGTGGGGAACGCTCTACCCATCAGCGGTCATTATGGTCACGTGGTTCTCAGTCAAGACGCGTTGCTCAGTCTCTTCCTCACGGGCTCGGCGCCTCTCTTTGCCTCTTCCTGGGCGGGCAAGACCGGCTTCAGCGCCATGCCGCCTGAGCGAGGTCCCTGGGATGATTGGGCCAGGAACCTGAACGTCGATCTAGACGCGGCGCGGATCTATGCGGCTGCCGTTTACACCCACACCGATCGGCTTCTCGCGTCAATGACGAACGAAACGCTGGATAGGCCGCTGGACATGTCGCCCGTCGGCCGGGGACAGCGCACAGTCGGGTATCTCTTCTCGCTCCTCTTGGGCAACATCTTTGCGCACTGTGGAGAGATCTCGTGCGTCAAGGGCTTGCAGGGCCTGCGCGGCTATGCCGAGAATTGAGCGTCATCCAACCGCTCCACAGGAACGCCGCACCCGGATCCGGTGACGACCACAACGAATGTGCCATTGACTGGCGAACCACCAGAATGACTAGGGTGCGTTCGCGCCCTGAAGAGGTCGCAAACTCACATGGTCGCTTCACTCATGGCGACATCATCTCGTCCAGGATCTTGTGGATCGCGGTCCAATCTGGGATGAGATAGTACGGCTGCCCCGGCGAATACGACACTGAAGTGGCCGCCAGCAGGTTGTACGAGTGGATGTCTTTTGAGCGGACGGTCGATCCCAGCTTTGCGAGTGCAAGCACCTGTGAAGGCGAAAGATCAGTGCGGAAAGTGTCGGCGAGCTGATTGAGAAGCTGGGTCGCTTTGGGGAGCAGATCGAGCCCGACGCCCTGCTCCCGCAATGCACGCAAGAGCTGCTGCTGACGATCACCACGAGCGAAGTCGTTGTCGTCGTGACGTGTTCGGGCGTACTGCACGGCCTCCACACCATTCATATGCTGCAATCCGGTGTGGAACAGAACCCGCAAATAGTTGTTCCCGCTGCCTGGGTATTCATCATCCTTGATCGGTGTGGGGACATCCAGCGTGACTCCGCCCAAGGTGTCAATGATGCGTGCAAGACCGGTGGTGTCGACCTCAGCAAAATAGTCGATCGTCACCCCAAAGTTGTATTCGACCGTCGCAGCCGCCAGGCCTGGTCCAGTCAGATCGGACGTCGAGCCATAGGCGTACGCCGCGTTGATCCGGTCCTTTCCATAGTTGGGAATCGTGACAAACAGATCACGTGGAATCGAAAGCATGCTGACTTGCTTCGTTTCCGGATTGATAGTGACGAGAATCATGGTGTCCGAGCGCGCCACCTCGCCGGTGCCGCGCGTGTCCGAACCGAGAAGCAGGATGTTGACCCTGCTCGTCCCATCCCAGGTGGGAAGTTGTTCCGCGGGAGTCGCGTTCGGAGCGACTTCGGTTGCCGACGCGGTTTCGGTTGACGCAACGATCGCCCCGGCGGCGGTCGGGGTGACCGTTGACGCAACGATCACTCCGGCGACGGTCGGAGTAACGGTCGGTTGGCTCTGCTGAATGACCGGTGTCCCCCGGTCGTTCAGGGTCACCTGATAGTGCGGCATGCGCGGCACGAAGATCTTGTTGTAGGCTCGGTGCGCCGCAAGAAGAGTCGGCACAGTGAAGATGGCGATCACGGCCAGCAGCAGCAGAGGCCCACCGATGAAAGCCATCTTCTTGAACGACCAGCGGCGTCCCCCGCCACCAGCCGCGAGCTCGTGCACAAGACGCTGCTGGTTCAAGCTGATCGGCCGTGGACGCGGAAGCGGCGGCGCCGCAATGATTTGAGCGTTGGACGTGGTTGTCGCTCGGCGCAGGGGTCGTGGAGTGTAGCGTTCGCGCGTTCGTTTGTTGCTGGGGTAGCGGTGCATCCTCATCAGTTTCCGGAACGGTTCGTCAACATTCGTCGGTTGCTGTGGCGCAATTCACGCGCCGAGGTATGGACGAGCGCCAACCAACTCTGCCCCTGCCAGTATGCTATTGCAATTCAGCGAGAACGGCAAGTTTGCCAGAGCGCTACTGAAGGACGAATTTTCCGGTTGCGCGGACGACCACCTGAGCGGTGCCAGTCGGCGAGACATACACCGCCCATACACGAAACGTCCCGCGAGTCCACGAGTGGTCCAGCGAGACGTTCACTGCGTGTTTGCGAGGCTCGCGCGCTGCGGTCAATCGAGCTGAGTAAAGAACCCGAAACCTTCAGACAGGAGCAATCCCAGCGTCAACAGGGCTGACAGGACGCACCACTGACAGATCGCATTGATGACGTTCAGTTCCAGGTACGTCAGGTATCCCGCGTAGATCGTCCCGGCCAGGACCATGGCAAACGACGCCATGGTCAACGTCGACGTGAGATCAGGCCGGCGCCAGCGGATGAGGCTGATCGCGCCTATCGTAAGGTACATGGCGAGTCCGAGCACGGCCACCGGAATGGGTCCGATCGTGCTGTATTTGCTGGTCTGGACAGTGTGGCAGTTCCCGACCGTGCAGATCAGCGCACCAGTGTCGTAGTGGATGATCGTGAGATAGACCGCGTCGGCGATGCCACACACGGCCAGCACCGCCGTGATAAACCGCCAGTTCAACGCGCGAGCTGCGACCATTACTGCCCTGCCAGTGCCGCGTCGAGGGCCGACTTGAACGCGGCATAGTTGGTGTAGGTGAACTTCTGACCGTTTATCGAGAAACCGGGCGTGCCTGGATACCCTTCGGCAACGGCCTGATTGGTCGAGTCAGTCACGTCCTGTGCATGCTTGTTGGAATCGAGACACTGATTGAACGCCGCCGTATCCAGTCCGATATCCTTGGCAATCAGCTTCAGACGGTCGCGCGAGAACGCTCCCTGGTTCTCTCCATGCTGGTTGGCGAACAGCGTGTCGTGATACTGCCAGAACTTGCCCTGATCCAACGCACAATCCGACGCCTGCGCTGCGTCAGTCGATTCCGTCCCACCAAACGCGAAGTCGCGATACTCGATCGTTGCTTTGCCAGTCTTGATGTAGTCGTCGATCAACTGCGGTTCCACCTCACGGGTGAACTGTCCACAGTATGGTCACTGATAGTTGCCGTACTCAACGATCTTGACCGGCGCATTTGGGTCACCCAGCACTTTCCCGTTTGACGGGATCGATGCCGGGTGCGCGGAAGCGACCGTGATGCCGCCGAGATCGTTGCTGCTCCCGAACTGCGGAATGATGATCAATGCCAGAGCCGCCACGATGGCCACGGCCGCGACGCCGCCGATCGTGAATTGGCGCCTCCGCTTGGCTTGCTTTTGTGCCGTGGCCTTGCGCTCCGAACGGCGACTGCGTGACTGGTTATCTTCCGGTTGTTTGCTCATGCGTGCGCTGAATCCCTCCAGACTTGGACGAATTTTTGGTTGCGGTAGGTAATGCTACCACCGGGTCGCGTGAATTCTCTCATACTTACAACGAGTAAGCCATCCCCCTGGATGCAGTCGTGTGAGTGGGAGATCGCATCGCGGACGATTGGGCTGTCGTGGCTGCCGATGGGGCATTGACATCCACTGAGATTCATCGTATTTTTACGATGTCACCACCGGGTGGCAAATTTTGAGCGGCATCTATCGTAAAATTACGATCGCGAGCCGCGGTTCCTGTCCGTAACCAATTCGGACCTGGAGGAGCAGCGTGGATATCCAGATTTCCCCGAGCGGAAACCAATTGCGTGAATCGGTGCGCGAGCACTATGCGGCGGCTGCACGGAACGTCACCAGTGGCAAAGCCGCCTCCTGTTGCGGCACCACCGGCGATCCAAAAATCATCGCCGCATACGACCCGGACGCGATCTCTGATCTTCCGAGCGACGCCGTTCTGGCCTCACTCGGCTGCGGCAATCCCACGGCGCTGGCCGAACTCAAGCCAGGCGAAACGGTTCTCGACCTCGGTAGTGGGGGCGGCATCGACGTCCTCATCTCGGCCAAACGCGTCGGCCCGGAAGGCTTTGCCTATGGCCTCGACATGACTGACGAGATGCTTGAGCTCGCCGAGCACAACCGCGAGCAGGCCGGGCTCAGCAACGTTCGCTTTCTCAAGGGGACGATTGAGGAGATCCCGCTACCAGACAACTCGGTCGACGTGATCATCTCCAACTGCGTGATCAATCTATCTGGCGACAAGGATGCCGTACTGCGCGAAGCCAATCGCGTGCTGCGACCGGGCGGACGTTTTGCGGTCTCCGACATTGTGTTGCAAGGGCGCTTGTTGCCGGCCGTGCGTCACAGCCTGGATGCGTGGTCTGCATGCATCTCCGGAGCGCTGACTGAGTCCGAGTACCAGCAGAAGCTCGGCACGGCCGGGTTCACCGACATTGGAATCGAGGTGACCGCCGTTCATGAACTCGCCGATCTTATGACCGACGGCTGCTGCGATACGACAGAAGGATCAGGTTGCTGCGAAGGATCGCTGGATCTCAGCGCCCTGCAAGATCTCCAGGACGAGAGCGGTCGAGTCATCTCTGCCTTCGTGCGAGCGCGAAAACCGAACGCATGACGAGACGCCGCTGAAGCGTCCATCTCGAGCCCAAGAGAACAACAAACGGGCGATGGGAATCCCATCGCCCGTTTCGTTATCACGATTGACGCCGTCACGACGATCAAGCGCTCGGCACACTCGCCGGGGTAGCGTTCGGATTGGCGTTCTGCTTGAACGTTGGGCCACCATTGTTGATTAAGGTCGTCAACCGATTGCGCAAGTTGTTCAGGATCGTTGTCTCCTGATCAGACGTGATCGTTCCGGCCGTCACCCTGGCATCCAGCTGCGTCTGAACCTGCGAAACCACCGACGAGACAACCTGATCGACCGTCATGTTCTTGCTCTCGATGATCTGCTTCAACGTCTGACCCGACTGGATCTGACTCCGCAGGTCTTGCGGCGTCATATTCAGCGCGGTGGCGATGTCTTGCCAGGACGCCATCTGCAGATGGTCGACCATCTGATCACGCTTTCGGAAGAGCCGCATGAACGGGGCGAGCCCGTTACTGTCGGCGATGCGTTGCTTGGCGGCACTGGCCTGATCCGAAGAGATCTTTCCATTCTGCTGCGCCTGATCGACGTACTGATCCGCGGTGTCCTTGAGACCTTGCTGCAGCTTATCGGTCGAGATTCCCAAGTTGCTTGCCAACCGACTCAGAAACGTCTGGGCACGGCTCGAAGAATCCGAATTGCCGCTCGAAGGGTTCCCAGCCGCGAAGACCGTCGCGAACCCTCCAATAGCGATAATGGCGACCACCGCCATGCTTGCGGCTAACACCACCATGCGTTTGCGCGTCATCTGTTCCTCCATAGATGTTCCGGCTGTCCTTCGCGATCCGAAGAACGATCTGAGACGACTCTATCGAACGTATGTAAACCGGATGTAAATGGGATTGGGTACGTTCGGACAATCCCCGCCGGTACGCTCGGCCGAGCGTACCGGCAGGGATCTTGACCCAGGAATCAGGGAAGCGTATGCTATAGGTGTAGTTGTCGTTTGTGGTTCAGTGCGCATTTGTGGGAAATTTGACCTCCATGCGATTGAACGGCAGACGGATGGCGCGGGATACCAAATATGGAAACTATATTTCTCTTCTGCTTCGTCTTCGGCGCGGTCTTCACCGCGATATCGGCGCTGCTGGGGTTCGCCGGATCGGTCTTCATTCACCTGCCGGGAACCCATATTCACGCCGGTGAAGGCCACGAGCTTCCGGCCGCGCATGCCAGTCACGGCCACATTCACTTGGCCCACGACGGGCAAGCCCATGCGAACGGCGCGATGCACGCCGGCCACGCCATCAGTGCGCGGGAGCATGGTGCGATTCACGGCGAGCACGGCGAGCAGGCATCGGCGGGCGGTTTCTTTTCGCATCTGCCGCTGCTGAACGTTTCGTCCTTCCTGGCGTTCCTGACCGTCTTCGGTGCGGCGGGATTCATATTGATGCGATTCGCGGGGTGGTCGCCACTTTTGGCCACGCCGGTCGCCATCGCTCCCGGCGTGGCCGCAGACGTCCTCCTGGCATTCGTGCTCGGGAAGATTCTGGCCGGTGAGACTGTGATGCGGCCCATCGACTATGAGCTCGAAGGTACAACCGGGCGGGTCACCATCAGCATTCCGGCCGGAGGAACCGGTGAGGTGATCTTCTCTAAAGGCGGCGTTCGTCGCGGCGAGGCTGCCAGGAGTTTGAACGATCGGGCTATTCCGTATGACACTGAGGTCGTTATCGTTGAATATCAACACGGCGTCGCGCTTGTGCAACCATATGTGGAATTCGTTCGCCACTACGAGCGTGAGTTGCCGGCACCGGTTGATTCGGCTTCAAACGACGAAGCCAAACGTGAGCGCAGCGAAAGTCTCTGATTGACGCCGTCGCAGATTAGAAGGGAACACATTGGTGTTGACTCCCATCATCATCGCAGTCGTGGCGGTATTGGTGGTCCTGGTTCTTGCAGGGATCCTCGGAAGCATGTACCGGCGCGTCAGCCCGAACCGGGCCTTGATCGTCTACGGCTCCGGCGGTACGACCATCATTACTGGGGGCGGCAAGCTCGTCTGGCCGTTGTTCCAGAGCGCGCGTGAACTCTCACTCGAACTCATGTCGTTCGACGTAGCACCGTCGCAAGATCTGTATACAGCTCAGGGCGTGGCAGTGACCGTTGAGGCCGTCGCGCAGATCAAAGTGAAATCCGACCCGGAAAGCATCCGCACCTCGGCCGAGCAGTTTCTGACAAAGCCTCAAGACGAGCGAGAAGCTCTGATACGGCTGGTCATGGAAGGCCACCTGCGCGGCATCGTCGGTCTGCTGACGGTCGAGCAGCTCGTCAAAGAGCCAGAGATGGTCGCGGGTCGAGTGCGCCAGACCGTCGCTGACGATCTGAGCAAGATGGGCCTCGAAGTCGTCTCTTTCACCATCAAGAAGGTGATGGACGAGAAGGACTACATCAGCAACATGGGGCGCCCTGACGTGGCGCGCATCAAGCGCGAGGCTGACATCGCGCAGGCCGAAGCGGAACGCGACACAGCCATCAAGCGAGCTATGGCCTCTCGCGAGTCATCGGTAGCGCAGGCGCAAGCCGATCAGGAGCGAGTCATCGCGCAGACCGCATCTGAAACTCGCCAGGCTGAAGCTCAGCGGGACCTGGAGATCAAAAAGGCTGAGTACGACGCGGGTATTCGCCGCCAGCGAGCAGTCGCCGAGAAGGCCTACGATATTTCATCCAACCAGGCACAGCAGCAAGTCGTTGCCGAGCAGATCAAGATTGAACAGGTCAATCGCCAGGGTCAGATTCAGATCCAGGACCTGGAAATCCAGCGGCGTGAACGCGAACTGCAGGCAACGGTCATCAAGCAAGCTGAGGCCGAGCGGTCGAAGATCGAGCTGATGGCTGACGCGCAACGCGAGCGCGCCATCCGTGAGGCGACCGGCCAGGCAGAGAGCGTTCGGCTGCAAGGTCAGGCGGATGCCGAGGTCACGCGCGTCACCGGTCAGGCGCAAGCTGACGTGGTGCGGGCCAAGGGCCAGGCCGAAGCTAACGCTATGGAGCTGCGCGCCGAGGCGTACCAGCAGTACAACCAGGCCGCTATGCTCGACAAACTGTTGACGGCACTGCCGGAAATGGCACGAGCCCTCTCCGAGTCGTTGGCGAATGTCGACAAGATCACCATCGTGTCGACCGGAGACGGCCGTGGCGGAGTCAGTAGTCTGACAGGCGAGATCACCAAGATGGTGGCTCAGGTGCCGGAACTGTTCGAAACGCTCACGGGCATGAAGGTCAGCGAGATCATGGGTCGGCTCCAGGGGATCGAGCAGGCTGATGTACCGGCCAAGAACGGACACCTCAAGGCGACGACGGCAATCGTGCCCGATGAGCCGGTCAAGCCTGAAGATCCTTCATAAAACAGAAGCGCACTCCGCGCTAGCCTGAACGATCGGGCCGCTCGACAAGCGAGCGGCCCTTTCATATCTTCTTGACGCACATAGCCAAATTTTGCAGTCCGAATCATCCTATCTGGCTATTGTCCGTACGCCGATCCCGTAATAAACTGGAGATATATTGACAAGGGGTCATCTCGCACTCATCCCGAAAATCTGGTGTCCGCATTTCTTCTTTTCATCCGTGGAGAGCACAGAGGGGAAAAGGGGATAGGGAGGTGTTCACGGAAACACAAATGTCCTTGATCCAGCGCGACCCTCGGCAACACGTCGGCCTCTGCAAGGAGACGAGTGGATGAAGTTCAAACGGTTCATAACCAAGACGAGATTATTGGTGGCAGTCCCGATTGCCGCCCTTCTCGCGTTGGGTGGCGGTGTCTTGATCGCCGAAGCCACCCCGTCGACACCTCCGACGATCTACGCGTGTGAGAGTTTCTTTGGGACGATTCGCATCGTTCAGTCAACTTCTCAATGCACTCAGTATGAGACGCCGCTCTGGTGGAACACCAGCGGCGGCCCGAGTGGTCCAATGGGACCGTCAGGCGCAACTGGCCCGTCGGGTCCATCCGGCCCACAGGGTGACGTCGGCGAGCCGGGCGTCCCTGGCGTTCAGGGTGACTCCGGACCGTCGGGTCCGTCCGGCCCACAGGGCGATGTCGGCGAGCAGGGCATCCCTGGCGTTCAGGGTGATTCCGGCCCGTCGGGTCCGTCCGGCCCACAGGGCGATGTCGGCGAGCAGGGCATCCCTGGCGTTCAGGGTGACTCCGGACCGTCGGGTCCGTCTGGCCCACAAGGTGACGTCGGCGAGCAGGGCATCCCTGGCGTTCAGGGTGTCTCCGGCCCGTCGGGTCCATCCGGCCCGCAGGGCGATGTCGGCGAGCAGGGCATCCCTGGCGTTCAGGGTGTCTCCGGACCGTCGGGTCCATCCGGCCCGCAGGGCGATGTCGGCGAGCAGGGCATCCCTGGCGTTCAGGGTGACTCCGGACCGTCGGGTCCATCCGGCCCGCAGGGCGATGTCGGCGAGCAGGGCATCCCTGGCGTTCAGGGTGACTCCGGACCGAGTGGTCCGTCTGGCCCGTCAGGTCCAAGCGGCGCCTCTGGCCCAGTTGGTACTCCTGACATCACGCACTACGTGGTGAGCGCTCAGGGCACCGGGTTCGGACTGATCAATAAGACGGTCATGTGCGAGGATGGCGACGTTGCCACGGGTGGTGGGGTAGCCATCAACTCGAACGTGTTTGCTGGCGTGCTGAAGAACAGCCTGCCGTACGTCAACGGTGACCAGATCCCAGTCGGCTGGACTGGTTCCGCCTATGCTCCGTTCACCGTCTACGCAGTCTGCGAGCACGACGGAGGACAGATCCCGCCGCCATAGACACGATCACGGTCGAGTCAGGCAGCAAACGAGAGGTTGGCCGGACATCCGGCCAACCTCATTTCGTTACTCCGTCACCTGTTCGGCGAGTGATTCCGGGGAAGTTGTCTGACTTCCGAATCCGCCACTCAGCAGAATCAGGCCGATTGAGAGTATCGCCAGGCACACCCCCGCGATGCCCACTGCCGCACTCACACCATGATGATGAACCACCCAAATCATCCAGACGTCAACGTTTTTGCCTGCAAGCAAATCACGTGTGTGCGTCGGGATGGCCGACAAGCGTGGGGAGAAGAGATATGCATCGGCCGGTGACAGATGCATGTTGGTCCAGTCCCAGTAGACGTAGCTCACATTAGCCGTCACACCCACGACCTGGATTCCCAGGCCGATGACGCCGAACAGCGCCGCGACACTCCAGCGCCACGAACTACTCAAAAACTCTCCCAACGGCAGGATCAAGAGCGGTACTAGAGCCACGAAATAGCGCGGGCCGAAGGACCAGCCGCCATACCAATTGGAGGGGATCGAGTAAAGCCCGAGATAGATGGTCGAAATCCCCAGTATGAGCCAGGTCTCCGCCGGATAGCGGCGATAGAAGCGGGACAGCGCGAAGAGCGCCAGGATCAGCGGCGGTGAATACAAAAAGATGCTGCGTCCTGGGCTGAACAGGTTGCCGTAGAGACCGACAAGGATATCGGGCGATCCATGCGAGAACTCGCCCACGCCCGGATCCCGGACCGACCCGTAGCGATATTCGTTGAGCGCCAGGAAGAGGATCACGGCGGAGACCGGCGCGACCAAGAACCCGACAACACAACGGGTAACCGTGATCGACCACCAATCTCCCACGGGTATGCCGTCGAACGGTTGCCGCACGCGTGATATCAGCCGTGCTATCACGTTTCCTTGGCGAGGCTCATGCTCGTCGACGCGTCCATCCCAGCGACTGGCCACGAAGAAGACGTATGAAACGAGGACAGGGACAGTTAGGGCCACCATCAAGCGAGTCAGAATCGCCAACCCCAATGGCAGCCCAGCCAGCATCGTCGTGCGCAGCGACAGCCGATCTCGATGGATGAAAAGGAGATAGACAGCGAAGAGCAAAAAGAAGGATTCGAGTGGATGCTGAAAGTATGTGGCAGCATAGGTGAATGTGAGGGTCGAGAGACCAAACAGGACCATGACCGCCAGCGCGACGGACCGCCGATAGCCGAGTCTCAGCGAGAAGAGAAAGACGAGCACGCAGGTAAGCGGCGTGACGAAGGCGTTGAAGAGCGAGACGAAGAAGATGGGAACGGTCCCGCCCCAATCTCCGATGTTCACCCCCGCAAAGAGGCTGCGCGTCGTGGGAGACGCGACCCGATTCACCGCCGCTCCCACGACGTAGAGTGGGATAGACACGACCGATTGCAGCACTCCGAATTGGCCGTAGGAGGCACCGTGACGTCCGAGAACGGTGTCGAAAATGGGCTTGATCGCCAGCGAATGATGCGTAGCGAGGCTTTGCGCGGTGAGATAGACCGCCACTTCGTCTGTCGAGAAGAAGTGTCCTGGCGTGAACGCGAGATACACAGCGAGAAAACAGAGATAGATGCCCACCTTCATTGACATCGAGACCGTCTTGCTACGAGCGTCCAAACCAGGGACGATGGGCTGCAGGATGTCGACTCGACGCAACGACGCCGAGCACATTGACGCCGGATCGAGCCCGGCTTGCGACGTGGTTCCGCTGTCAACAGCCGGGAGCTCCGCGGTGGAGTTCGCGTCGCCCATCGGCGGGACAACCGGCAATGGCTCGGTCGGCTGCCAGTCCGGATCCACCACTGGCAGCGGTTGCGTCGTCTGAGTCGTGTCGTCCACCGTGAATTCGACGACCGACTCGTCGTCAGGTTCGCCGGACGTCTCAAACATCCAGCCGAACAACGGTTGCAAGCCGCGCCATTCGGACCACGGTCCGTCCAGGGAACCAAACACGCTCAAGATGAGTATGAGGAGCGTCAGCCAGGAGATGACCGAACTCCACGTTCGAACCGGCGTGTTGTGAAAGGCAAGCTCGAGCACGTATTGGCCGGGCTGGAGCTCCAACGAGATGACGCCAGTTGGGTCGCTGGTGTCGATTGGTGTCGACGCGCCGTTCACCTTGAGCTGCCAGCCCGGAAAGTAATCGGTGTTGAGACGCAGTGACGACGGTTCAGTCACGCTGACGAGGTAACGTTGATTGGTCGAGGTAGAGCCCGGGATTGGCGCATACTGCCCGCTCCCCTGGGCAAAGCTGACCGGTTCGCTCACCGGCGTCGTCAGTTGCTCTCGAACCCAGATGGGCTGGTATTCCTGCGCGGTCGTTACGGACAGGTTTTGTTGAGCGATCACGTTCGGGCTGTATTGTGCGTCGGTCACGCTCTGGTATTTCGGGGGATGCGCATGGGCGATGCCCGTCCCCACGAACAAGAACACGAGACCGACCGTCAATGGCGTCGCCAGCCTCGGATAGCCGCGAGTCAGGAGGATGACAGCACCCGCAACAAAGGCGCTGGCGAACGCCACCAGCGACAGGAACCGCCACGGAAACTCGAGATATTGCAGGAGACTGACGTGATCCCAGAATACTTTCGAGAGGTTGGTGCTGAAGTAGGCCGAGGCAACCATCAGTAGCCCCATTGCCCCGAGCATCAGCTTCACGCGCTTGGCGGTCCGCAGCTCCCAGAACAGCGTGGCGGCGATAAACAGAAAAACGATGACGTGAATGGGGCCGATCTCGAAGCTCATGCCGTCGCCGAGACCTGGGACCGAAACACCGTAGCCCCAACTTGAATGGATCAACTGCCTGAAATAGACAAAGTGGTTCTCGTAACGCAGTGGACCTTCCAGCAATCGCGCGAGATGGACGTCGTTACGCTCCACCAGCGCCGGCAGCCAGAAGAAGGCCGACAACCCCAATCCAAGTCCAATACACCAGACTCCGCGTGCCAGAATCGGCCAGCTCCGTCGCAGGTAGGCAAAGCCGCCCGCAAGCAGGAGCAACGCGAGAAAGGCGATCAGTGCCACCGGATTGCTACTCAGTGTCAGCAGCGACAGCGCCAGCGCGCCGATCGTCAGCCGGTGCCAGCCACCTCGCTCGGCAAACCAGACCACGCCCCACACCATGATCGGCAGGAAAGCGAACGCGGCGTAGTCAGCCAGCGCATGACGGACATAGAGCACCACCAGGAAATAGGGCGCGAACAGGTATGCCGCCGTAGAGATGACGCCACCGCGCGGGCCGAAGAAGGAGTTCGCCAGCAGGTACATCCCGAGGGCGGAGAGGAGCAGCAACAGACCGATCGCCAGATCCTGCGACGCGATGAAGCTGAATCCCACGAAATGGAACACAGCGATCAGATAGTAGATGAGCGGTGGATTGAAGTTGAAGAAGGGCTGGCCGCGTCCACCGCTCAAGTCGGGTGCCCAACGCGGGAACCAGTGGCCAAACGACAGAAGCTTATAGAACTCCTCACTACGTGGCAGATATTCGAGTGAGTCGTGCCCGCCCATCAGCTTGAATTGCAGCAGCGGCAGCCCTGCCAGAAGCGCCAAGCCCGCTACCACCGCGAGGTAGGGGGCATGGGCTTGCAGCGATCGCACCCAGGGAATCGGTTCCGAGGATTCCCGTTCCTCCTCGATCCAACCCTTCACCGTCGTTGCCGGGCCGGAGCTCATCAGCCTGGCAATTTGACGCTCGATCAGCCCGCGTCGTCGTTCGGCCACCGCGGTGAAGCCGAGTATGACGATGCCAAAAATACCCAGGAAATCGCGCAGGCTGCCAGACTGATAGGTGAGCTGCACGCGGTGCGTCCCCGCCGGCACCGGGATTCCCACGAAGCTCGGCATCAGCATGACGGCTTTGACGGTCTTGCCGTCAACCGTCACGTGCCAGCCGGGGTGGTATGTCACCTTGGCCATCACCATGGTCGGAGTGCTGACATCGACCGTCGCGGCGTACGAGCCGAGCTTGCCCACCTGTTCATCGGTGATGGTTCCACTCGGCACGGCGACGTTAGCCAATGGCCGCGAGACGACCGGAGACGCCAGGGTCAACGGCACGTTCGGCTGCGAGGGCTTGCTGCCGTCGAGCACCACCTGTGGCTCTTGCTTCAAGCCCGGTTCCGGACCGTCGATCCAGCTCGAGGCTGCTGGATAGAAATCCCCCTTGTTACCGGTCAGCGCGATCGGCGACTGAACCAGATCGAAATAGCCGGTCGTGTCAACCTGATACAGGACGTTGGTGCCGAATGTCGCGATCGGTTTGACGAAGCTGGGGAACTTATGGTTTGCCGGGGCGACCACGTAGCGTACGTTGAAGAGGTTGTATTCGCTCTGGTTCTGGTCGTTGAAAAGGACCTCGACGTCGGAGTTCAACGAGAGGGCATGGTAGAGAAACCCGACCATGTCAAAGCCCTCGTTTTGCAATAGGCCATACATGGGGATATTGCCAACGCGATAGTCCTTGCCCCAGTCCCCCGCCAATCCGGCATAAACGCGCCCAGGCGGCAAACCGCGCAACGTCGTGAAGAGCGACGTGAGCTGCGGATTCTCGACGGCCAGCTCATCACGATTCTGGCGCATCAACGTCGCGTTGTACGACAGAAAGTTGGCTCGATCATGAAAGGCCGGGAAGAGGAGCAATATACAGACGAGCCCAGCGACCACGGCCGGCAAGACGCTCCTTTGACGCAAGAGCCATGGCCAGGGTGCGGCCAGTGCCACTCCAACGAGCAGCAAGCCTCCCAGATGCTCTCCGCCAATCAGTCGATGAAAGTGTAGCTCCGAACTGAGCGGGAGCACTTTGAGTAACACGCCCCAGGTAGGACGACCGAAGTAGAGCGCCGTCCACGCACCGAAGAGGACCACGGGCAACCGATAGCGCGGCTCTCGCCAGCGCAACAGGCACACGACCAATCCCACCGCCACCAACGCGGTCAGGATGGGGAGCCGATGGTAATCGAACATCTCCCCTTTTACGGTGGTCTTCAGCACCCATGAGGCACCGTACGAGTCGTATTTGCTCGATAGCTCCCAGACGCTGCGGTTCATGTAGTCGCCGTCGACGAGGAACGGAACGAAGAAGTAGGATCCAGCCAGAGCTGTCAGCCCAATCAGGAGGACCAGGCGTCGACCCGTGCGCCAGAGCGTTGGCCAGAAGGTCGCGGTGCCGCCGTCGAACGCGACCAGCAGCGCGATGATCGCCAGCGAGACGACCGCGATGTAGCCGTAGACCGTGTGACACAGCATGGTGACGGTCAGCAAAAGCGCTGAGAGCGCGTATCCACGTCCGTCACGCAGCAGTCGGTATCCCGCGGCGAGCGCCAGAGGCAGCAGGAACATGCCCCAGAGTTGGGTGTAAAGGCCATAGCCGCGCCAAACGTAGCTCGAGAAATCGAACCCATAAAGCGCGTTAGTGGCGATCAGCGGCGCGGCCATGCCCCCGAAGGCAGCAGCCAGATAGTCGAAACCAAAGCGGCGCATCGAGTAATAGATCGAAAGCGGGAAGAGCGCCAGGAGCAGCACCGTCGACCACTCGATGATCGACTGGATCGAGATGGCGTGGCGCGCCAGGATGTAGACCGCGGCCACGGGTACGTATTCGAGGTGCTGATAGTGGTGCGCGAGGGGATACCCCAGGCCGATCGTCCCTAGCCACGGATCGGTGGGATTCTGCCCCGCCGACCAGGCTTCGGCGGTCTGTTTGGCCGCCAGAACGTGCAAGACATTGTCGTTCAGCGGCGGAACGTGGATCGTGGCCTCTGGAAGCAATGTCACGAAGCTGAAGGCCACGGCGATGAAGAGCACGACGTAGGCGATCACCCGTTGCCGCATCACCAACGTGGCCGGTGTTGCGTCCTGTGACTCGGTCTCCTCGATCGGGCTCGCAGATACGGTCGCCATCAGATCCCATCAATTCGCACACTGATCCGAAGGTCGGAGTTTCAATGACTGGCGGTCAAGAGTCTACCGCGTCGAGCGGTGAACGTACATAACCAATGCGCACTGAGAACCTCATGAAGTCGAACGACAGATGTACTTGACAGCAGTCCGGGCGTGGCAAGAGACCCATGCGTCTGCGCCGGACGCTCGTCGTGACGTCAAGGGCTCGCTATTTTCAGCAAATCGATCACCTTCTATGATGCAACAAAAGAATTTCCTGAGTTGGACTTTGCACGGCGTGCGCCGTGTGTCGAGAGGATCACGGACATGCAGATACGCTCGTTGTTGCTCCGGTTATCCGCGATCGCGCTTCTGGTCATCGGAGGGGCGGCCGTGTTTGCCGGGCCTGCCAGCTCCACGACGCTGAGCGTCGCCCCGTTGCTGGATTGCGTCAACTTTGACCAGGCAGACAACCTGCTCACCGCGACATGGGGGTATGTGAACACCGGAGATACCACCGTGTCCATCAAAGATTCATCCCAAAACTACTTCAGTCCGCCACCTGGGATTCAAGGCCAGCCGACCACCTTCGAACCCGGTACGTTCCACAATGTCTTTCAGACAGACTTTAGTCTCAGCAACTCTTCATCTTCGTCCTGGAATCTCGACGGCTTCGCCGTGACCGCGACCAACGACCCGAACAACTACTGCGCGACGTACGGCGTGCCGGGTCCTGCAGGCCCGGAAGGCCCGACCGGAGCGAGCGGTCCCGCAGGACCACAGGGTCCGGTCGGGCCACAGGGTCCATAGGGTCCTGCTGGGGTGACTGGCCCGACTGGTGCGAACGGACCGCAGGGTGATGTAGGAGCCCCTGGTCCGGCGGGCGCAACGGGCCAGACCGGACCAACCGGCCCAACAGGGGCGACCGGAACCACCGGTGCCGTGGGCCCGACCGGCGCAACAGGACCACAAGGCAATTCCGGGCCGACGGGATCGACTGGCCCTCAGGGCACGATCGGTGACACCGGTCCTTCCGGACCGACTGGCATCACCGGTGATACAGGACCGTCTGGCCCGATTGGAGCATCGGGACCATCAGGACCGCAGGGTCCGGCCGGGATCAGCGGATACCAGCAGGTCATCAGCGATCCGATTTCGATCCCCATGTTCCATCAGGTGACGGCAAGTGCACGTTGTCCGGACGGCGACGTGGCCATTGCCGGAGGTTTCGAACTGGTGAACCAGGGGGGCCTGATACTGGCCAGCCCGCAGGTGCTGTCCAGCTATCCATCTGGTCAATCGTGGGTCTTGACCGTGATGAACTCGAGCTTCCGCAGCTCAGTGCAGTTCCGCATCCATGTCACCTGTGCAGCAGCGCCGTAGATAGAGCCGACGAAACGGCGCTCCGATACGAGATCAACTCGGAGCGCCGTCGTGTCCACATCAAAGATTCATCATTCGGCTTGCTGATCCAGGACCCGGGCCATGAACGCGCGCATCGTGCCGACGAGCCAGTCGGGGTGCCGCCAGGGGATGAAGTGGTTGGCGTTCGGACAGACGGCCAGTTCCGCGCACGGGATCGCCCGGTACATGGCGACCGCGTCCTCGACCGGTACATCCTCATCCCGATCGCCGACCATGACGAGCGTCGGTGCCTGAATCCGCCCGAACTCAACGTCGCTCATCCCTTCATAATCGAGCCACAGGCGTGCCGTCTGCTCCACAACACGCCTCCATTGCTCGGGACCACCGGGATGCTTGGCGTGATAGCGCGGCGCGGAATCGCCAAGATTGGAGTCCAGCGTAGTCAGGTCGGGCTGGGCTCGATCGTCGATGCCGAAGAACTCGCGTACCCACTGACGTGATTCAGCCGACACGCGGAAATCAGCGGCGCCAACCAGCAGCCCTCGAGCCAAGTCTGGATACCGGCTGCCAATCTGCAGTGCATGCTGACCGCCATCGCTCCACCCAGCGACAAATGGCCGCGCCAAACCGAGCACGTCGATGAGCCGCGCGAAGTCCTCGGCGATCAGCGGATAGGTGAGCGAGCCGGATGGATTGCTCGATCGACCGTGGCCGCGCACGTCAACGCTCACCACTCGAAAGTCAGCCGCCAATTGTGGGATAAGATTGTCCCAGTCGCGACCACTTCCGAGACCACCATGAAGGAGAAGGAGGGGCACGCCTGCTCCTTGCTCCTCAACATAGAGCGTGACTCCATTCACCTCGACGTATCGTTCGTTTCCCTCGCTCATCACTGCTCTTTCCCCCTCACGCTCCCAACCGGTCAAATTGGTTGCCGTGCTCACGCGAGTCGACCCGGTCTCCTGCAGCGTCGACTCCATCCGGCAGACAGTACTGGGCACGAGCTCCCAGGGACAGACGTTCGCCCAGTCGCACGAGTTCACCCTTTTCGGACACTCGCTCAATCCATGGTGCGACATTCCGTTGGTGCTGGCGTAAGTAGCGGTGATGATCGCGCTCGCGGTTCTCTCGTTCAGCCAGAAGGAGTATCGTCGAGCGTCGGACGGAGCGTCAGGATGCGTTGGCTGCTCCCGCACCCGTTTCCGCGATGGAGACGTCCAGCGATTGATGGAAGAACTGGATCACCCGCAGTTGGTAGTCGTTGGGGTCGAGCGTGCGAGCCTCGACGTGGCCCGCTCCAGGCACCCACCAGACCTCTTTCGGCTGATTGGCGGCGGCGAAGTTTTGCTCGCTGTTCACCGGCGGTACAAGCGTGTCGGCGGTGCCATGGATGATGAAAACTGGTCGAGGGCTGATGCTTCCGATCACCTTCACGGGACGCACCTGATGCACGTTGGAGCCAGTGCGCCACTCCGCGATCTTCACGGTCACCGGTGCAAAGGGGAACGCGGGCACGTGGAGGAATTTCTGGAAGCTCGTGGCAATCACATTTGAGGCGGCGCTGAAGCCGCTGTCATCGACGATCGCCGCAATGCGCTTGTCTCGGGCCGCGGCCAGAATGGTGACGGACGCGCCCAGTGAGACGCCTAGCGCTCCAATCCGACCATGGTCCACGTCCGGTCGCGTCACCAGATAGTCGACGGCCGAGACCAGGTCGAGCTGCTCTTTGGCTCCGAGCGTGACCGCATCGCCACCGCTCTGGCCACGTTCACGCATGTCATAGGTGAAAACACTGAACCCCGCACGGTTGAGGAAGTCGGCCCACGGGATCATCTGATCCTGATCGTCGCCATAGCCGTGGGAGAGAATGATGGTCGTTTTGCTCGTACCTGGGAAGAAGCGACCGGCCAGAGTGATGCCGTCGCGCGTCGTGAACGTCACCGGCTCGGCCTTGAGGTTTGGATAATCGCTGAGTGACCAGTCATAGACGTTTTGGTGCGGATGGATGGCGCGTCCTGATGCGTACCAGCCGACCCCGCCAAGCACCACGACAATGAGGAGTAGCACGACCAGGATGATCATGACGATCGTCCGGAGCCAGGAGCGACGGCGTCCACGTTCCTCCTCGTCCTCCGCGAGCGAACTCTGCTGCATCGTGTTCCCCATATCGACAGATGTCTTGAATCCCTCACGGCCGTGCCGAGCCCGATGATAGCACCGGGAAGATCGGCTCGGCGCAGGTCACCCTTCAATGGCTCGCTTTAACGCTGCTGGCGCGATCTGGCGCGAGATGTAATCCGGTTGTAACGGGCACGAGCATACGATTGGATCGGCGAGGACCACGCGCATCGGCAGAACATGCGTATGTGTCGGAAAGTGAGCCGATCAATGACCACCACGCTAGAACGTCCGCAAACCAACCCGATCCACGTCCAATATCACAACGGGAAAACGCCGCCGGGCCTCGTGATTGAGAACGCTGTTGAAATCCATGGTCTTACAAAGCGGTTCGGCCATTTCACCGCGGTCGACTCCCTCTCCTTCGCGGTGCCAGCAGGTTCGATCTTTGGCTTCCTGGGTCCCAATGGTGCCGGGAAGACGACAACGCTGGGAATGCTGCTCGGGCTGATCCCTCACGACGCAGGCTCGGCCGAAGTGCTCGGTTTCGACATTGGCAGCCAGCTTCCGGATGCCTTGGATCGCACCGGCGCACTGGTCGAACGGCCCGCCTTTTACCCCTATTTGAGCGGGCGACGCAATCTGTCGTTGTTCGCGCGGGTCGCAGGCATCAACGACCCCGCTCGAATCCGACAGGCACTCGAAGAGGTCGACCTACTCAGCCGAGCCGATGCGAAATTCGGCGGCTATTCCACCGGAATGAAGCAGCGTCTCGGTATTGCCGCAGCGTTGATTCGCCGACCGGAGCTGATCATCCTCGACGAACCGACGAGCGGACTCGACCCAGCCGGCCAGTTGGAGATTCGCAACCTGGTTCGCGAACTGGCAGGAGAAGGACGAACGATCCTCCTCTCAAGCCATCTACTCAACGAGGTACAGCAGGTCTGCACACACGTTGCGATCATCGACAAAGGCAAGCTCGTGCAGACGGGTACGTTGGAGCAGCTACTCACGAGCGAAAGCGTGGTCGAAGTCCGAGTCGTCGATCGAGCGAGTGAAGCGGCCAATGTCCTTCGCGGCATTCCCAGCGTGTCTGACGTCGATATCCTCGACGGCCACCTCATCGTCAAAGTGCCTGCCGACCAAGCTGCCAGCATCAACCGAGTGCTCGTCGCTGCTGGGTTCGATGTGTGCGGTCTCAACCCTCGCGAAAGCAAACTCGAGGAGCGTTTCCTGGATCTGACCAATCAGTTCGAGAAGGAGGCCTGACATGGCATCGATTCGAACCCTCCTGAGTGTCGAGCTGACGAAGCTGGTGCGCCGCCCGATGACATGGATCCTCTCGGCGATCTTGGTCGGATTCACCGCCTTCATCTACTTTTCGTTGGTCATCGCGCTTGTAGCGCCTGATTCGGCCAATATCGACAGGGCATCGCTGGAAAAGGAAATTCTTCTACCGAATGGCATCTATTTCGGCGGCTCGCTGGCTGGATCGTTCGTAACGATTCTGATCATCATCCTGGCAGCCGGGTCTTTCGGTAGCGAGTTCAGCTGGTCGACAGTGCGCACGAACCTCCTGATGGGTGCGACGCGCCTGCGCTTTCTGGTCGCCAAGGTGCTGGGGCTCGTGGTGGTCGCGTTCGTCTGGCTCTTCGTCGCAAACATGATGGCGCTGGCCGGAGAGATCATCACAGCTGCCGCAACCAATCACGCGATTCCAACCGAGTATTTGGCGAGCGCATCGTTCGCTGCCGACTTCGGATTGATCTTGTTCCACTCGATGGTCGTGCTCGCGGTCTGGACACTGCTGGCTTCCGCTGCCACCGTGGTTACCGGGTCACTCGCGGCCGGATTGGGGATAACGCTCTCGGCGACATTGCTCGGATCCGAGATCGCGGGACTCATCGCGCAAATTGGTGACGTCGGGAGATGGGTGGCGCGCATCATTCCGAACCGCGCGCTCGACGCGATCATCTCGCTGGACTCTGCCGATCCCCCGTCGTATCTTGCGTCCGATTGGGTCTGGATCATCGCCAGCGTCGTCGGTTGGTCACTCGTCGTCGCGATTCTGGCCATACGCCGGTTCCAGCGCATGAATTTGGTCGGCGGATCGTAGCGAAAAAGGACGCGATGCGTGCGGAACATCGAGACGAAGGCGTCCGTGAAAGATCTTGAGCACGTGAAGGCTGTTGCGCTGGCGGTCGGCGCCGAGGATCACGGTATACAACGCGACACCGATACGTATTTCCAGGTCACTCATGGACGCCTCAAGCTGCGCGTGACTGAGGGCATTTCCGGCGGGACATTGATCGCCTACCATCGGGCAGACCAGCGTGGCAGCCGCGAATCCAACTATCAGTTGGTTGCAACCTCCGCTCCAGAGGCCCTACGTGCGGCGTTGCGTGACACGCTTGGCGTGCTGGTCGAAGTCCGCAAGCGGCGTCATCTGCTCATGTACGGAGCGACACGCATCCACCTCGACGAGATCGATGATTTCGGCGCATTCGTCGAGCTCGAGACGGTTCTGGGTGGACAGAGCCGCGAGGCAGCCGCGACGGAGCACGCCTGGTTGCGCGAGCGGTTGGGACTGACAAGCGAGATGACCATCGCGGGAAGCTACAGCGATTTACTCATGGAGCGTAGCGGCTGAACCCATTTGTTTGCAGCTCCAACCACCACAGGAAGGCAGCCCAGCCACGCCAACCGGACCAGGGCTCCGCGATCTCGCGCACTTCGACCTCGCTCGCGGTGTGGCCCAGTCCGTAAGCCAAACCGATGATCTTGCGCAAACCCAGATCTCCGGCGGGGATACTGTCTCGAGCACCAAGACCGCGCATCAGGACGTACTCGGCCGTCCAGCGCCCGATGCCCCGATGACGAACCAGCTCTTTCACGCCGTCGTCAAACGGCAGTTCGCCAACAGCCCACAGATCGAGCTCGCCACTCGCGATCAGCCGCGACAGGTCGATCATGTAGCTCGCCTTCTGTCGACTGAACTGCAGAGCCAGCAGGTCAGCAGGTTCGAGCGCCGCGATGCGCTCCGGTTCGGGCAGCATGAGCATCTCGTGCTGCCTGAAACATACGCGACGCCCAAACTGATCCAGCAACGCCTGCTTCATACGTCGCGCAAAGGCGATGTTCACCTGCTGACCGACGATGGCGAAGATGAGGGCCTCATACGGATCGGCGACCAAGAGCGGCCGGATGCCGGGGAGCTCATGTACCAACCTGCCCAGTACCGGGTCCTGTTTGGCGACGTCGAAAAAGGGGCTAGGGTCGACGTCCAGCAAGAAGATGCGCGTCACGTGCGCTTCGGCCGCGGTGACAAGGTCGGATGTCAGGCAGGCGGCTGCAATGTCGAGCGCGATCCGCGGCGATCCAACGCTGCCGATATCGCGAAGCGTCAAGAGGAGATCGACGCCAGCCAGACGCACAGCGCGCCGGCAAACGCCCCTCTCGAGATCGACTTCCTCGAGCACGGACGAGGGGGACGTCGCCAGGTAGTTGAGCGCCAGCCGAAACGAATAGGGTGCGGAGGGATGGAGCTCGTCGTGGACCTCATCGATTCGCTGAGAGCGCTCCGCATCCGCCATCATTCGAGATCCACGTCATCACTCCTGCACTGCCTACCTCAGCGTTGGCCGGGCAGCACCTCTTTGGCCGACTGTTGTGAAGGGTCGAAATACAGGCGCGGCAGGATCATAGTGTTGGCGCCGAAGAGGACGTACTCGTACGTCGCCTCACCGTCGTGGCCTCGCTGTGCGTGGATGTCCTGTGGTGGCGGTGGCAAGACGACCGCGTCCCCTACTTCGAGGATACGCTCCTCGACCATCTCCACATGAGCGTCGCCCGCGCCGGTACCATCGTCCTCGCGGCGCCAGACCTGATATTGGTCGCGCCCCTGATACACCCCTATGACACCCCAACTGCCATGGCTGTGAATTGGCGTCATAGCTTCGGGGCCGAATCTCGCACGAACGAGGATCAAACCCGAGTCGTCGGTGTAGAGCGGCTTTGATTGGCTGCCGGTATGGATGTTCCCCATCGGCTCATCGCCCGCCAACTCGGGATGCTGAGCCAATTCCCTCATGCGTTCGGCGATCTTGTTGAGCCCCGCCTCGCTGGAGCCGTCGCTCGCCAGAATCTCCTTCACTTCACCGATGAAGGTCTCGATGGTGTAAGTAGCCGTCATGCATAGCCCTCCTTGTAATTGGAACGTTCTTGAATAGTACCGTGGCGGTGACCAGCGTGAAATCCGACCGGGCAGGCACAAACCGCTTCTATGGGCTGCTATTGCGCGTGATGGGACCCAGTAGCACGGCGCCGACGTGGGCCAGCCGATCGATCTCGGTTTCATCAAAGCCCATCTCGCTAAGGATCTCGGCCGTGTGCTGGGCCAACAGTGGCGGTGGACGACGGATTACCGGCGGTGTGGCCGACATGTCGATGGCCGGACCAATAAGCGGGATGCTGCCGGCCAGGTCGTGTTGCACCTGCTTGACGATCCCCAGTTCCCGCACAACGTCGCTCTGCAGCGACTGCCCAATCGACCAGATCGGACCGCAGGGTATGCCTGCTTCGTTGAGTCGCGTCACCCATTCGTCAGTGGCAGCGGACTGAAGCGCATCGGTCACCAACGTGTTGATATCCGGGCGATTGGCCACCCGATCGGCGTTGGTGATGAACCGGGCGTCCTCTACCCACTCGGGATGTCCCAGTGTAGCTGCAAGGCGCTGCCAGACCGGCTCGCTGGCGACCGAGATGTTGATCAGCCCGTCGGCTGTCTTGAACGCGCCGTAGGGAGATGCGACCGGATGGTCGTTTCCCTCCAGGCCCGGATCATCACCGCCGGCCAGATAGCGGCCAGTCTGATAGGTCAGGATGCCAATCAAGCCACCCAAAAGCGAGGTGTCGACGCGCTGTCCGACGCCGGTCTGCAGGCGACCAATGTACGCCCCCAGCACTCCATAGGCCGCGAACATTGAAGCCAGCACGTCGCCGATGGCCACGCCGACGCGTGCCGGACCGGTCTCAGGGTGGCCGGTGACGCTCATCAGGCCGCTCATGCCCTGCGCGACCTGATCGTACGAAGCCTGAGTGGCGTATTTGCCACGCGGACCATAGCCCGAAACCTGACAGAAGACGAGACCGGGATTGACCTGCCGCAGCGACTCATATCCCAGACCGAGCCGATCCATCACGCCGGGCCGGAAGTTGGTGACGATGACGTCCGCCTCCTCCGCCATGCGACGAACGATCCGCGCCCCTTCCTCATGCTTCAGATTGATGACCGCGCTGCGTTTGTTGCGGTTGACCGAGAGGAAGTAGGGACTCTCGCCCGCCACGAAGGGTGGTCCGTACCCGCGCGCTGCGTCACCGTGCGGCGGCTCGACCTTGATCACGTCGGCACCCATATCGCCCAGCAGCATCGTGCACATCGGGCTGGAGACCGCCTGGCCGAACTCAAGCACCGTCACCCCGGCTAGCGGCTGCTTGGGCTGATCCTCCTGGCTCATCGTGCTCCCTTCAAGTCGGTCCGCCGCTAACTTATGTCGCTGGGATGATCGGCAACACGATGTGGGACGGATGCTCGCGATCGTGATGGATCGTGTTGATTGCAACCTGCGTGTACGTGTTGCGTCCCAACGGCTCTCCCGTGTTCGGGTTGACGTCGAAGCGTGGGAAGTTGCTACTCGAGATGTCCAGCCGGATGCGGTGCCCGGCGTTGAAGATGTTGCTGGTGCCGTACATGGGTATCTCGATGCGGTAGACCTCACCCGGCTGCATGAACTCCGCACGTTCCCGGCTGTCGCGATAGCGCAACCGCAGGATGGAATCGGAAACGTTCATGTCGTAACCGTCCGGGTAGTCAGGATTGGGCGGATAGACGTCGACCAGCTTGACCGTGATGTCGGTGTCGGGTGCGTCGGACGCGACCCACAGTACCGCGGTCAACGGACCGGTGACCTCAACCGGTTCGGACAAAGGCTCGGTCTGGAAGACGAGCACGTCTTGACGGCTCGACAGCGGCAGATACGGAGCCTTGGCCCTGAAGGTCGACTGATCGGGTCGCTGATTCTGTGGTCCCACCGACGTGATATTGCCGATGCGCTCCTCCATCGCTACGCGGTCAGCGATACTCGGATCAACGTCCAGCACGTCGGTAAGGGACGAAATGTTGCCGCCGATGGTCGGTACCGGGTCGTTGGGATCGAAGCGGAACGAGGTTTGGCGGGTCGCCGTAGTCGGCTCGCCGGTCGTCAACTGGCCTCGATCGCCCAAATAGAAGGGCGTGAAGGTTGTGCGCGCAAGAGGCCACTCTTGCTCGCCGCGCCAGTGGCCACCGTGAAACAGGCGCCCTTCCGGCGTTTTGTGACCGTCGCCTCCACCCATAACGAAAATGCGCACGGGCGGCTCCTGGGCAATCTCGTTGTCGATCCCCTTGAGCCAGTGATCGAAGTAGTGCAGATGATGGTCGTTGACGTCTTCGGCCAGATTGCGGGCGATCGATGCCTCCGGACCGAACTCGACGTCGCCCGACCAGGTCAGATCAGGCTTGTCGCCGCCATGCGTCCAGGGACCCATCATCAACCGGATCGGCCCACGCTTCCCTTGGGTGAAGCGGACGAAGTTCTCCAGTGTGGAGCGGGTGTAGGAGTCGTACCACGCGCCCGAGAAGAGGATGGGCACGTCGGAATGTCGCTCGAAATGCTCTTCGAAGTCAAAGCCCGGCTGCTTCCAGTACTCGTCGTAGTCGCCACGCGTCCAGATGTCGAAGACCCAGCGCTCGTGCATCGGCACCAACGCCAGCGGTGTCATGCCTGGCTTGAGAGGCAATCGTTTCAGCCAATCGCTGAAGCGCACATCGCGGAGCGATCGAGCGACGGCCGGATCGTCGACCTGCGTGCCGGTCACCAATGCGCGAAATCCCCAGGCCATGAAACGCATCTCAAAGGCGCCGTTGTGTCGCACCGAGCTGGTGTGAGCATTGGCACCGCCTTCATTGATGTACATGGCGGCCAGACCCGGCGGGTCTAACGCCGCGAGCGCGTTCTGCACCCAGGCGAGATACGAGGTACCCAACGTCCCCACGCGACCATTGCACCAGGGCTGCTTCTCCAACCACACCATGGTGTCATAGCCATCTTCGGCCTCCTGCGCCAGGAAATAGAAGTCTCCCTCGGACGCGTAGCGACCGCGACAGTCCTGAATCACCACGGCATAGCCGCGACGCGCGAAGTAGAGCCCCTTTTTGTCGACGGAATTGGAATCACTCTTGTTGTACGGAGTGCGGATCAACAGGGTCGGGAAGCTGCCGGCCAGCGGGTCTACGCCGCGCGCCGGGCGATAGACATCGGTAGCCAGGCGAACGCCGTCGCGCATCTGCACCATCACGTCACGAGCAATGACCGCATCCAGATCGTTCTGGGAACTGGCAATCTCCGGTTTGTCCATGGGCTGCTCCTCTCAGTAGGTATTGGCATTCTAGCAGCAGTCATCCACGGGCCTGACGATGTTCGTGAGCAGGTTGGGCTGCTACACTGTGGCGCTATGAACGCGCGACCTCAGGCGACAACCGATAGCAGCCAGCAGCAACTCACCGATCGTGCGCGGCGCAACATCTTGATCGCGCTGATGCTGACCATGGCGCTGGTTGCCATGGACACCACCGTGGTGGCCACGGCGGTACCTTCCATCGTGCAAAACCTGGGCGGATTCTCGCAATTCACCTGGGTCTTCTCGATCTACGTCCTGGTGCAAGCCGTGACGATCCCGATCTACGGCAAGCTGGCCGACCTCTATGGTCGTAAGCCAATTCTGCTGATCGGCATCGGCATCTTCATTCTCGGATCGATCCTCTCGGGCGTGGCGTGGAGTATGTTCGCGCTGATCGCCTTCCGCGGACTGCAGGGGATCGGTGCGGGCGCGATTCAGCCGGTCGTGACGACCATCGCCGGCGACATCTACACCGTCGAGGAGCGCGCTCGCATTCAAGGCTGGCTCTCGAGCGTGTGGGGTATTTCGGCCGTGATTGGTCCGGCCATTGGTGGATTCTTCGCGGAGTACCTGACCTGGCGTTGGATCTTCTACATCAATCTACCGCTGGGCGCTCTGGCGGTTTTCATGATCCTGCGCTACCTGCATGAGAACGTCGTCCGCAAACGACACAAGATCGACTACGGCGGCTCCGCATTGCTGGCAGGGGGACTCGGCCTCTTCATCTTCGCCGTTCTCGAAGGCGGCGTGCGCTGGGCGTGGCTCTCAGGAACGAGCCTGGCCCTCTTCGTGGCAGCGGTCGTCATCCTGGGCGGATTCGTCGTGCAGGAGCGGCGCGCGATCGAGCCAACGGTGCCTTTGTGGGTCTTTGGTCGACGTGTGTTATTGGGCGCCAATCTGGCTACCGCCTCGCTCGGGTTCCTTTCAATTGGGTTGACGACCTTCTTGCCAACCTTCGCCGAGGGCGTACTGGGTGTCAGCGCGCTGTTGGCCGGGTTCATCCTGTCATCGATGTCGATCGGCTGGCCCATTGCCTCCGCCATGTGCGGACGGGTCTATTTGCGCATTGGCTTCCGCGATACCGCGTTGGTTGGGATGCTTCTATGCGTCGGCGCGGCGTGCGGGTTCTTCCTCTTCCCGGAATCAGTTCCGATATGGGTGATCGTGGTCACCAGCCTGATTATCGGCGCGGGATTCGGTTTCCTCTCGACGTCGTTGATCGTCGGCGTGCAATCGTTGATCGATTGGAATCGCCGTGGCGTCGTGACTGGTGCCAACCTCTTCAGTCGCCAGCTTGGCCAGGCGCTCGGTGCGGCCGTCTACGGAAGTATTGCCAATGCGGTGTTGCTCTCAAAGCTCAACGGCGCGCCCAGTAGCCTGGCAGGACAGCTCCCCAAGACTTTGAACGACGCCAGCGACGCGCTTACCAGCAACAGCGCCAACCTGAGCGTTGCCGCCGAGTCTTACCTGCGCGACGCCCTGTATCAGGCGACGCACCAGGTCTTCTTCACCCTCTTTATTATCTCAATCGTAAGTCTGGCGGTCATTATCCTGACGCCGCGCCGCTTCGAGCGGTTGCAGTTCGCCGAGGAGAGCAATCCGACCAGCACAGAGTCGGGGCACCACCCGGTGCGCCACGAAGCGGAATCTCCCTCCCCAGCCAACTCATCGAAATAGTTGGATTCGTGCGATCAGCGGCCGTTCTGACTCGAACGTCCCTCGTCCACGATCAGTCCGTCCTGCATACGGATGATCCGATCGCACATCTCGCCGATGCGGGGATCGTGAGTGACGACCACGAAGGTCTGATTGTTCGAGCGATTGAGCGCGCGCATGAGGTCCATAACCTCGTCGGCGGTCTGCGTGTCGAGGTCGCCGGTGGGCTCATCGGCCCAGACGATGGCGGGCTTGTTGACCAACGCCCGCGCAATCGTGACGCGCTGGCGCTGACCGCCGGAGAGTTCGGCCGGACGATGATTGGCGCGATCAGAGAGATGCACCTGCTCGAGCACCTGCAACGAACGCTCACGCGCTTCGCGCGGCCGGATGCCACTGACCAGGAGCGGAAGCTCAACGTTCTCCACTGCCGTGAGGACGGGCAGGAGATTGTAGAACTGGAAGATGAATCCCATCTCCTTGGCGCGGAACGAGGTGCGTGAGTTGTCCGGCAGCTTGGAGAGGTCGGTTCCAGCGATCAAGATCTCGCCTTCGTCGATGGTGTCGAGACCCGAGAGGCAATTGAGGAGCGTCGTCTTGCCGGAGCCTGAGGGACCCATCACCGCCGACATCTCACCGCGATCGATGATCAGATCGATTCCTCGCAGGGCCGGGACGCGGACTTTGCCGGTGTCGTAAGTCTTGAGCACGCCGCGGGCTTCAATGATGACGTCGGAGACTGCTGCTCCAGAACCGCGATGCTGGTCAATCGGTTCTTCCATCGATGACCGCCTCCTGCAATGACTATCTAGCCGGAGTTCACCAAACGCAAATCGCTTCGAATACGTCCGTTTGCAACGCTCAAGGGTAGCATCATCCCGATCCGTTTGCCGCAGAGGCACCCTCTGTGACCTCAACTAGCGCTCAGGAAATGCGCCGCGTACTCAAAGCATCTTCCCAGGTGAGACCGCTCGGTTGCAACGTCAATCACAGTCGCACCCGATATGGAACTCCGCTACTGGTGGGCAATGCTGAAGGGCCGTGCTTGACGACCAATGCGGTACATCGCTAGGCTGTGCCTCGTGCGACAAGACAACGGTGAGTCGAGGAGGTCCACGGTGCGCTTCGGGTATGACGCCGAATTGCTGTCGCAATGCCCTGAGCTCGTCGCTGGCGTGATGTGGGTCGGAGGCGCAACGAACCGGCACGGAACACCACAGGTCGATGAGCATTTGGCGGATGCCGAGACACTGACACAGAGCCGCTTCCCGACGCCGCCCGACATCGCGAAGTTCGATTCGATCGCCGCCTGGCGCCAGGTCTACTCCCGCTTCGGAGTGAAACCGAATCGCTATCCCTGCGCGGCCGAGAGTCTCATCCGCCGCATCGTCGAGGTGGGCTCGCTGCCGCGTATCTCCGCACTGGTCGACCTCTGCAACGCGGCCTCACTGCGCTACGCCATTCCGGTCGCCCCGTTCGATCTAGCCAACGCTCAAGGCGACGTTATCGTGAGGCTGGCAAGCGGATCGGAAACATACCTGGCGATCAATGCCGAATCGCCCGATGCCATCCCAGAGGGCGAGGTGATCTACAGCGACGATTCGACGTCGGTCCTCTCGCGGCGTTGGAACTGGCGGCAAGCGGACAAAGGCAAGGTCTCTCTCGAGACCACGAACCTGCTCATCACCACCGAGGCGGTACACGTGTCCGGCCGCGACGCGGTCGAAGGCGTCCTAGCGGAGCTGTGCGAGTGGATCCCAGTCGTTCTTGGCGGATCACTCCAGCGTGACGTGCTGAACGCCGAGCATCCGGTAAGTGAACGTTGAACCAAGAAATCGGCGGACTGAGATCCGTCAGCAGCTCACCCCCGACCCCTCTCCCAATTCTGGGAGAGGGGAAACGGATGTGGAGGCGGCATCCGTGCCCTCAAATTCCCCTTCACCTAACATCGGGAAAAGGGTCACGGGATGAGCGCCATCCAGCGGTCGCTACTTGACCGGCTGTGGCGGGACGGCGCCCTCAGGGAGCGGTGCCTTGTATGCCTCACCGCCGGTCGACTCCATGAACTCCTCATGCGCCTTCTGCAGCAGCGACGGGTCGAGATGCAACTCGGCCGCGGTGATGGCCATGACCTTGGCCGCGTGCATCATGCCCTTGTGCCCGATCGACATACCGCCGGTGGCCGTGATGCCCCAACTATGACCAGTCACTCCGGCCGGGTGGCAGGCGGTCAGCACTTGCGCGGTCGGCGCGATCCAACTCACCTCGGAGACGTCAGTCGAGCCAGAGAGGACCTTGCCTCGATCGCCGGGCTCGAACGCTTCGGCCAGCAGCGGTTGTTCAAGAGCGCTCTCTGGAAGATTAAAGGCGCGAATACCGGCCGCCCGAATGCGTTCCGGATAGCCGGACGCCACAGCCTTGGCGAAGACGCGCTCCTCGTCGTTGAAGTCGATCGGCCCGAGCTCCTTGAGCGCGTCGTACATGACGTCGGTGATGACGTCATTCGGCAAGAAGTTGTGAATGCCGAAGTGATCGAGAATAGTCAACGTCGTATCGGTCATCATCTCGGCGCCTTTGGCGACGCGGATGACGCGCTCGGTCAGCTCATCCACCTGGTCACGCTTGGGTGCGCGAATGTAGTACCAGACTTCGGCCTCATCCGGCACGACATTTGGCTGGCCGCCACCATTCGTGATGACGTAGTGGATGCGCGCCTCCTGGATGATGTGCTCGCGCATGTAGTTGACGCCGACATTCATCAACTCGACTGCATCGAGGGCCGAGCGGCCGTTTTCCGGCGACGCCGCCGCATGGGCCGTTTGGCCGTGGAAATGGAACTTGATGTGCTCGACCGCCAGACTGCTACCGGTCCAGACCGTGCTATTGGCCCATGGATGCCAGGTCAACGCCGCATCCAGTCCGTGGAAGACACCGGCGTTGGCCATGAAGACCTTGCCTGCTCCCGTCTCTTCGGCCGGGCAGCCGTAATAGCGAACAGTGCCGGGTTTGCCATTCTCTTCCAGCCACGCTTTCAACGCCACGGCTGCCGCCAGCGCTGCCGTGCCCAGCATGTTGTGCCCACAGCCATGGCCGGGACCGCCGGTCACTTCCTGCTCCTGGCTCGTCGTCGCTTTCTGAGAGAGGTTCGGCAAGGCGTCGTATTCGCCGAGAAAGCCGATGATTGGCTTGTCGCTTCCCCATTCCGCCATGAAGGCGGTCGGCATGCCGCCGACGTTCGAGGTGATCGTGAACCCTTCGCCCTCGAGGAATTTCGATTGCAGGTCGCAGGCATAGGTCTCATCCAGCGCGACCTGCGGGTGCGCCCAGATTTCGTCCGACATGGCGATGAAGCGCTCCTGGCGCTCTTCGAGCCACTCTCCAGGACTCGTGTCTTTCGGCATTGTTCGTTCCTTCACGTTGTTGCGGGTGAACCCCAACACATCTTCACGTTTCCGGCCTCAACAGCCGGACAGACAAGATCGCGACGCGATGAGTTTGCGATTCGGCCTCGCGCGATAAATCGAGAACCAACTCAGTATGCGAGCGTCACGCCACCTTCCCCTTGACCGGTTTCGGCGGAACGGCGCCTTCTGGCAGCGGCGCTTTGTACGGTTCGCCAGCGGTCATTTCGATAAAATCTGCCTTTGCCTTTTCGATGAGCGATGGTTCGAGATGCAGTTCCGCGGCGGTGATGGCCATCACCTTGGCCGCGTGCATCATGCCCTTGTGCCCAATCGACATGCCGCCGGTGGCCGTGATGCCCCAACTATGACCGGTAATCCCTGCCGGGTGGCAAGTCGTGCGCGCCTCGACCGTCGGAACGATCCAACTGACCTCGGAGACGTCGGTCGAGCCGGACATCACCCTGCCAAACTCCTCCGGCTGAAACACGTCCGACATCAAGGTGTCCGTGAGGGCACTTTCCGGCAAACCATCCCGCTGGATGCTGGCCTTGCGGATGCGCTCTGGGTAACCCTGCGCCACCGCGTTGCCGAAAGCTCGCTCATCGTCATTGAAGTCAATCGGTCCGAGCGCGTTGAAGACATCGTTCATCACGTCGACCAGGGTGTGATTCGGCAAGAGGTTGTGGATGCCGTAATGGTCGTGAATAGTCAAAGTGGTGTCGGTCATCATCTCGGCACCACGCGCGATGCGGATCACGCGTTCGGTCAGTTCGTCGACCTGATCGCGCTTCGGCGCGCGGATGTAGTACCAGACCTCGGCTTCGTCCGGCACGACGTTCGGCTGCCCGCCACCGTTGGTGATGACGTAGTGAATGCGCGCCTCCTGAATCACATGCTCGCGCATGTAGTTGACGCCGACGTTCATAAGTTCGACCGCGTCGAGGGCCGAACGACCATGCTCCGGCGCGCCGGCCGCGTGCGCGGTCTGGCCATGGAAGTGAAAGGTAATGTGGTCAATGGCCAGGCTCGACGAGGTGGAGACGGTGTTCTTGGCGGCCGGGTGCCAGGTGATGGCGACGTCCAGATCGTGGAAGACGCCGTCTCGCGCCATAAAGACCTTGCCCGCGCCCGTCTCTTCGGCTGGACAACCAAAGTAGCGCACGGTCCCCGTCTTGCCCTTCTCGTCCAGCCAGGATTTGAAGGCAACTGCCGCGGCCAGCGCTGCCGTGCCCAGCATGTTGTGACCGCAACCGTGCCCGGGTCCACCTTTGACCACCTGCTCTTGCGAGGTGCCCGCCGTCTGCGAGAGGTTCGGCAAGGCGTCGTATTCACCGAGAAAGCCGATGATTGGCTTGCCGGTTCCCCACTCGGCCATGAAGGCGGTCGGAATGTCACCAACGTTCGAGGTGATGTTGAATCCTTCGTTGGCGAGGAAGTCGGACTGCAGGCCGCACGCATAGGTCTCATCCAGCGCGACCTGCGGGTGCGCCCAGATGTCGTCCGACATGGCGATGAAGCGCTCCTGGCGCTCTTCGAGCCACTCTCCGAGGCTCATATCCTTGGGCATGTATCGCTCCTTCTACCGGGTGCGGATCACCCGTATGCACATCTTCCTGTCCGCCCGCATTGTAGTCGTGAGGGCACTATTTGTGTCGAGTCGATGCCCCGCTCGCGCGAGGTTCAGTCGATCTTGGCACCCACGTGCGTTAACATCAGGAATGGACCGGCCCGACGGCGCACATGATCGAAATCTGTGAATCGAGCTTCGATGGATAACCGGGCCAGCGAATCGGGTTCGGATAGCGGCTGGAAGCAATCTCCACCCGTGGCGGACCTGCCGCGCGCTCGCGCGGTGCTGCGGCTCCTGTTCGATGACCAAGCCGCCGACCGACTCGCTACGCGTTTCCCCCAGGATGACAACCGGCTCATCCGCGCCTCGGTTCGGCGCTGGACAATCGAACGCTGGCTTGGGCGGGTCACTCGACGTGCGTCGGAGCCGACCGCGACTCCCCTCTCGCCACACACGGGCACGTCGGCGATTGGAGCGGTCGGGCTCGCCTTTCAGCTCGGGTTGGGGACAAGTGTCGAGCAGATCACGGACGCGACCGGCACGTCCGTGGAGCAGATTGGCGAGAGCCTCTACGCTGTCCGCCAGCGCCTCACCATGGGCGATTTAGCCGCCTGTCGTGAATTCACCTCAGCAGTCGGGCGCTATCGCGATCCGTCGCTCGACATTGCCCAACGTGCCGCAATGTTGCACCACGCCCAACGCTGCGCCTCCTGTCGAACCGCGCTGGAACGCATCCAGTCTGTCGATGCGCATCTGATCGAACAGGTTGATCGGTCGGCGCTTGGAATGGACGCGACGGTCAACGCCGATCGGAGTCAAATCGGCCGGAGTCGGACCTTGCCGTGGGCGGCGGGAATCGCGGTGTTTGTGCTGCTGGCGGTCGTTGGTGCGGGGATACTGAGATCTCATCTGCGTTCAAGCCCGGCAACACAGTCCGTCGCCAATCAACCCACGACGGCTCTCTCGGGCTGGCTGCTCTCTGAAACGAGCAACGGCCAGGTGGCCGCCCTGAATCTTGCGTCCGGGTTCAGGCAGGTGGTCGGCCCTCCCGAAACGCAAGCCCCTGATCCATATACTGGAGACACACAGATCTTCGTCTCGCCCGATGGTCGGCTCATCGCCCGCCAGGAACCGGTCTCGCAGCCGACTCCCCACTTCGTGCTCACGGTTTTCGCGCTCGATGGGAGTCTCAATCGGACGGTTGATCTGCAGGGCCAGGACCGCTACATCCTCTCTGGTTGGCTCGACAACGGCACGGTGCTCGAGGTGACTCAGCCGTCACAGGATCAGAATGAGCCGCTCGATCGCTACGTGGTCGGGCTTCAGACAGATTCCACCGTGGTCGCCCTGAACATTGCCAGCGCCGCGCAGCACCAAATGTTTCGTGGTTCGGTCCAGGCGATCTATCCGTCGCCGGATCGCTCGATGGTCGTGATGTCTACCTGGGACAACGCCCAGAATAATCCCTCGATTTTCGAACTTAGGCCAATTGAGAACGGCGCTATTGGGGACGCCATCACCAGCACGGCCGTGGCATTGGACAGAGAGCCGATTTGGGCGCCGGATAGCAGCCTGGTCTACATCACACCGGTGCTCGACCAGTCAGGCACACCGACCGTCGTTGCCGATCAGGCAGGAATCTCCGACGTGTCGACTTCACGGCGTGAACCGACCGCATCCCTCGACCGCACGGGACACATGACCTTGCTGAGGCTCCTTCCCGAAGGAGTGTTCAGCTATCCCATCGCCGTATCCCCTGACGGTCAATTCCTCGTCTCCGCGACCGGCTCGTACAACACCGCGGCCGGATCCAGCCGATATCAGATTTGGCGTACGACGATCAATGGCGATGACCCCGTTCCGCTGGCGGGCTCCTCGCCAAACCCGATGCAAAGCGGCATCTGGTCGCCCAGTGGCGGGATCCTTATGTTGCAGTACATCCGCCCGTTCCTCATCGGGCCCTCTGGAGACAACATCATTCAGGGGACAGTATGGAGCTCATCAACGCTGGCGGTCTTCCCCGACGGACGGACAGTCACGGTGCGAACACAGCTCGATACCACAACGTCGTCGAGCTACTTCGGTTGGTTGCCGGTAGACGCGCTGCCGGACCCCACGACCGCGGCATCAGGCGGGCACCCAGGCAGCGTGACGGCAGTCGATCAGCTCTCGCAGGGCCGACTCGAGACAGACCCGTCGAGCCAGGCGAGCCTCGGCGGCCAATACGTCACCCTGAGCGACGCGACGGATGATTCCGAGGTGATCTGGGACCGCGGGGCCGGTACGGGTCGTCGATTAGGGCAAGGGAAGTCGGCGCTTAGCTGGATACCTCAGGCCGACCAACTGATCGGAGTCGGCAATCTGGATGCTGGTCAGTCCGACGGGATCAGTCGCTTGATGACCTTCGCCCCGGCTTTCGGCGGGTCGGTGCCTGAGTACGACTATCGAGCGTACGATCCGGCTGGCTTCGGCACGTCGACCGCTCTCACATACGCCAACCCGACCTTCTCGCCGAACGAAAACACGCTGGCCTTCTTCACGATCGACAAGCAGGGTGCCGTATCGCTGTGGTTGGTCAGCTATGACCTTCCCGCCAAGCTGGTCTATCGCTGGACTGTTCCGACAGACAGCAAAGTAGATGCGAATCCGATAGCCACCTGGGTCGACAACAGCGCACTCGTCGTGGCCGAGCCGGCCGACTGGCACGACGGCTTACCGGGTCGGTTCCTGTTGCACCGCCTGACAATTGATTCGCAAGGCACGCCACTCCTCGAGACGTTGACCACGCTCGAACCGCGTGGCAACGAACGGGGTGTCAACCTCGAAGAGCTCACACTGAGCTCGCGAAGCGGCCGCATCGCCTATCGCCTACGCCATTTCACGCAGTCGTCGGCGACCGACGGCGCCTTCGACAGTGTCGATATCATCACGTTAGATCATCCGGGAGACCCCATCGAAGTCTCGCGCCAGGGCATCGGAAACGGGCTGAGTTGGTCGCCGGATGGAACCGTGCTGGCGACGCCTGTTAGCGGTCAGATTCGCTTCTATTCGTCCATTGGGGATCTGTTGGGAACGGTGACCGGCCTGGAGAATCAGTCGTCACCGGTGTGGGTAAGCTCATCGGAAGTCTGGTTCGATGCGGACGTGGATGGTCGCACACGGGTGATGTCGGTTGAGGTGTACTGACCCGCCGGAGCGGTCGTTCAGCAACTAGCCCCGAGAACGGCTCGCTTCCCGCAGTGCCTGGCGGCGAGCAAAGACCTCAGATGGAATCGGGGCAAACGATGCGGCTCGTATGGTTTCCTCATACGCGGAGGTCGACTCCGCATTGCGCCGTTGCTCGTAATCGGCGAGTGCGCTTTCGTCCGCCGATTCACCGGTGAAAACGCCGTCGAGCGCCTCCGCCAGAAACTCGGCATCACGGAATGCGTCGCTGATCCCTTGGGCTGTGTACGGATCCTTGGTGTAGCCAGCGTCGCCCACCAATGCCCAGCCGGGGCCGTAGGGTCGCCGAAAGAAGTTCGGCAAGTGCGCAACGCCCAACCAAGGCTCCTGCCGCTGATCCGGATGAACGCGCTCCGCCAGCGACGGCACCGCATTGATGGTACGGAAGAAGTTCGCCTCGATGTCGGCGCGGAATGCCTGGAATCCAGCCAGCGGTGCCTGGAGCGCAATGACGAAGAGTCCAGCGTTGGTCGGAGCACAGATGAACATGCACGCTTGTGGTCGAATGTAGATCTCGGCGTCCGTGAGTCGAACGTCGCTGAAGTAGCTCCAGTAGCTAAACGTCAGTGCCGGATGGGGGTGGTAGACCGGTGCCTGTGTCTCACGTGCCACGATCGAGTGTCCGCCGTCAGCGCCAACGACGAAGCGCGCCCGTTCTTCTACTTCCGCGCCGCGTTGCGTCCGGCCGCGTACTCCGACGACCCGTCCGTCCTCCCAGAGAAGCTCGCGAACCGTAAAGTGCTCTCGCAGCTCTGCCCCTGCCATGACCGCTGCCTCGACCAGAATCGCGTCGAGCACGAACCGACGCGGTGCGTATCCACCGTCCAGACCATCGGCCGTTTTGATCGGAATCGGGAGAGCGCAATCACCAAGGTCGGAAATCATGGTGTGGATGGGTGGACAACCTGAGGCGACGACTTGTTCGAGCAGTCCCCAACGCCGTAGCGCCGCGACACCGGGCGGCTGAACGAAGTGACCACGTACTGTGTCGCTCGGGAACGAGCCACGATCGACGAGCAAGACGCGGTAGCCTCGTCGAGCAAGCAACATTGCCAATGGAGATCCGGCACAGCGTGCACCGACGACGATTACGTCATACACGTTCCACCCCCGACGCATCGAAAGGATATGGCTCTGTCTTGGCGCGGATGTCAGCCTCCAACTTCACTCGAGCCGACCGACTTCGCCCAGCGCTGACCGCTCGTTGATATCCGGCCCCTCATACAAGTTACGGCTCAATAACCAGAATAGCACATTCGAGAAAGTGATCAATCAACTTGAGCGGTTGTTCGCCACGTCCGTTCACACTGCTGCGCCGCAAGAATGAACATGGTCGCACGCCAGGGCACCGTCACCGGCCTGGAGGATCAGTCGCCACCTATCTGGGTGAGCCCGTCCGAAGTCTGGTTCGATGCGGACGTGGATGGTCGAACACGGGTAATGTCGGTCCAGATGTATTGATCGGGCCCCTGAACTTGGCGCGATGAGGGTCGTTCGACGAGGAATTGACGCGCTGCATTCGGTGGAGTCGCGTCCAAGTCCGCCGAGCCCTCCCGCTCTCGCACTCCCGTCAACGTGGTTCTAGCGGGTCTACGCACGCTCGCGCAGCAACTCCAGAACGATGGTCTCATCCAGATTCAGACCGGCTGCTGCGTCTTTCCGTGTGCTGTGCTCGAAGGCTGAAAGAAGTGTTCCATCAATATAGGCGTCGAGCACCTGGGGATGCACGTAGGACTTGCGGCAGATGGCGGGCGTGTTGCACAAGTGCTCGGCCGCCGCTTTGATGGCCACGACAACGTTGTGCTTGGCCTGGCTGTCTGAGTCGAACTCGCCGATATCGGCCAGCGCCTGAACGGCGCGAACCGTGCCATGCCAGGTGCGAAAGTCCTTGGCGGTGAAATCCTCTCCGGTGATGTCGCGCAGGTACTGATTCACGTCGGTCGACGCGACGGTGTGACGGTCACCCTCCTCATCGATATACTGGAAGAGTTCTTGCCCCGGCAAGTGTTCCATCCGCTTCACCACCTTGGCCAAGCGACGATCCCGGACATCCAACTGGTGCTCCTTACCCCCCTTGCCGACGAACTGGAAGTGCAGGATGTCGCCGCTCACAACCACGTGTTCGTTCTCAAAGGTCGTCAGCCCGTAGTGGTGATTCACCCGGGCGTATTCCTCGTTGCCAACGCGGATACACGTTTCGTCCATCAGCTTTACGACCGTCGCCAGGACCCGTGCGCGCTGGAGTCCAGATAACCTGAGGTCCCGGCCAATCCGTGCCCGAATCGTCGGCAACGTTTCCCCGAAGGCGACCATCCGGTGGAACTTCGTCTCATTTCGCACTTCAGTCCAGTGTGGATGGTAGCGGTACTGTTTTCGTCCCTTGGCATCCCGCCCGGTTGCCTGAAGATGACCGTTTGGAATTGGGGAGATCCAGACATCGGTCCAAGCCGGGGGGATGCTCAGCTTCTCGATCCGCTCTCGTTCGTCCTCGGCGGTGATCGGCCTCCCATCGACGCCGATGTAGCGAAACTTCTTGCCGGCTCGTTTCCGCCGGATGCCCGGTCGATGATCCATCACATAGCGCAATCCGGCTTGCTTCGCGGTACGCGCCGGATCAACTACGACGACATCATCCATCCTTCCCTCTTTCCGTCAAGCCCGTGGCGATGCCCGCTCCTCGTGGAGCGGGCAGAGGACAAAATGCAAGCTTGATGCCGTTATTTGAGGTCAGGTGCGGAGCGTCGCATCATAGCGGAGTCCACTACCGGGAAGCGGGACCAATCATGATGGGAGCCATTTCGGAAGTTGATGAGCCCTCAACCGTTTCACGTATTGGATCGACTCAAAAACCTCGCTTTTATGAACTACGTCTGATCTGTTTCAGACCTCGTTCGATTTGAGGTGCCACCCTTGCTGCGCACCGACTGTGTTATCCGCGCGTCGACGCGCCCGAGACGGTGCGGATAACGGCTGTTATCTTGGCGAGTGCCGAAGCTGACCCGGATGCACGTGGTTCTTCGAAAAATGCGGGTCGTCAGAACGTCGCAGATGATGCCTCCAGCCTCATTGTCGTGAGCCTCAAAGCTGCATCTTGACCCTCGCGATCACCGGCCTGCGGACCATATGAGCGAACCAACTCGGCACGCCTCCGACTGAGTCGATCTCTATCGTCTTACTGAGGTCAACTATCCCAATAGCGACGCGGTGACCTACGCCTACACCGATCTGGGGCAACTCGAGACGGTCACCGACTGGCTCAGTCACAGCACCACGTATACCTACGACGATGCCGGGCGTCTGACGGGCATTGCCGATCCTAACGCGGTGGACGGCACGCTCACCTACGACAACGCCAATCGCCTGACCGGGATCAGCTACGACCACAGCGGCACCGGACTGGAATCACTGAGCTACACCATTGATCCGGCGTGGATCGTGGACCCAGCTCGTCGACAGCAGTGGCACCACCAGTTACAACTACGACGATCTCTACCGGTTGACCGAGGTTGACTATCCCAACAGCGACGTCGTGAGCTACGGCTACGACGCCGTGGGCAACCGCACCAGCCTGACCGTCAACGGCACGACGACCACCAACACCTTCGATGCCGCCAACGAGCTGACCGCCTCGGGCAGCGACACGTATAGCTATGACGATAACGGTAACCTGACCAGCAAGACGGTCAGTAGTGTCACTACGGCTTACGGATACGACGCGCTCAACCAGCTGACCAGCATCAGTGGACCGGTGAGTGCCAGCTACGTCTACAACGGCGATGGCCTGCGCGTCAGCAAGACCGTCAGTTCAACCACCACCAACTACACGTGGGATCAGACGGGCATCGGCCAGGTGATCAGCGATGGCAATGACTACGTCTGGGGTCTCGGGCTGATCAGCCAGATCACCTCAGGAACGCCCACCTACGCCCACAGTGATGGCCTCGGCGACACCCGGCTCCTGACCGACAGTAGCGGCAGTGTAGTCGGGACGCAGGAGTATGACGCCTTCGGCGTGACTCGATCGCAGAGCGGAACGCAGTTGCCGTTCACCTACACCGGCGAGCAAGTTGATCCGGAAAGCGGACTGGTCTACCTCCGGAACCGCTATCTTGATCCAGCAACAGGACGTTTCATGACGCCGGATCCGTTGAGCTTCCTGGGCAGTGGCGTCAACCTCTATGCGTATGTTGGCGGCGATCCAATTAACAGCATTGATCCTAGCGGGGCTTTCTCGATAAAAGAGACTCTCCACACCGCATTACACATAGCTGGATCTCCTCTTGTGCAATTAGCAGCGGATACCATCGCCACAGTCGCCAATGGCGGCGCTGCAATCGTGACCGATGTCAGCGCCGGAGTCGGATGTGCGGCGTTCGGTGCAGCTGGTTGCGCTCTCGGATATGGTGCTGGTAGGGTCGAGGCGGCAAGCCTGACGTTCGTTGCCACCGGCGCGTCGCTGGTGTCCGCTATATCGGGTTGCTTTGAGCACACACGTTCGGGGCTCTTCAATTGCGTACAAGGATTCCTTATCTATGAACCGCTGAAGAACATCGGCGAGCCAAATATTGCATTTGGACTCAGCCTAGCTGCGGTTGAAACTGACTACGGCGAGTGGCGAAAGCAAAAGTCTGAGACTCACTCACACAGCGGTATTACTACACCGGCAAGCTCCGGTTCCTACTCCGGCGGTTCTGTCGCATCGTCGACTGGATGTGTTGCCGGGGGAGGGAAACGATGAATGCAGATTGTAAGATCATTAGACGGGACAAGCGTCGGCACCGCGAGAGTAGAAAGATCGTCGATTCTCGCAAGACAGAGCTTTGTGTTTAGAAATCTAGGCACAAAGTCGACGGACTGGTTACACGTTATGTCAGGACGACCACTGGCTAGAAGCATATGACCAGCGGCCGCCGAGCGTTGTAAGACAAGGATAGAGGACGTGCTCGTTAACGTCTTATTTCTGATTTTCGGTATCGGTCTAACATATGTAGCACTTCAGGTGCATGCAGCAGCCGTTGACGAAGCCGGACAACATCGACTCTCGTTAATCGTATCAACAATCATTGCGCTGCTCATTGGAGTGATGTTTGTTGTCGATCAGGGGTGGCTAGCCGGTTTCGGAACAGGACTGATAGTTTTCGGCCTTATATTGTCGACGTTCGCAAAAGGGAGATTGTTTCGATACAGATCCAAAGAAGACTTGCGGCGCATGTCTGAGGAACGTCCAGAAATAGCCCAAATGTTTTCGCGCAACCCACTTACTCGGAGGGCGATGAGAAAAATCCGAGAAGACGACTCCGGTCGGCATCCGGGCAATTAGCAGTACGTTTTCTTACGGGATTGTCGACCGCTGAGTCAGCACAAGAGACACTGCGAAGCATCGCGTCTCGGAATCAGTGTATGGATCGAAGGGGCAATCGACGGCTTTTGAGACAACTCGCTGGTCGCACCTCAGGCAACCAATCTATGTGGTCGTCGAGTGATAAACGCGCACATTCTCGCTCGCTGGTCACCGACGTCAGCCTTATTTGCGGGCGTGCGCCTGCGGGCTGGTTCAGCTCTCGAGGCCGTTCGCACGCCGATACTCGATGAGGCGTTGCCGTACCTCGTGGGGTGTCATTTCGTCCAGCTCGCGCCCGAGAAGCTCTCCAAGCGCCGATCGGCTGGTGTAACCCAGGCCGCGCGCCCACTTCCAAAACTCGGTCCAGCTGTAGTCCGCCGCGTCAAACGTCTCTGGCTCAGCGGCCTGAACCTCTTCGCGGATTGGCCGTAGGTTCGTGGGAGGTTCAATGAGCTGCGGTTCATCGTCGATGTCGATCTCGGGTGGAGCAACAACGCGCACTCTGGTCGTCTCCGGCGCGCGAACCGGCTCGGTCGCGACCGAACGGGGGGGCGTCGCAATCTCCGCTTCAACTTCGTCGCTTGCGACGTCGAAATCGAGGGCGAACTGCGTTCCATATCCAAGTGCGGCCAGCGCACGGCCGATGGCTTTCGTCTCGGCCTTCTCGATGTAGTCGCCAAAATCCCCTTGCGACTCGCTGCCGTAACCGGTGGCACGTCCGCCGCTCGGGAGGGCAACCTCAGCGCGGAATACGGCGATATTGTTCTCGTTCGAAACTAGCTGGGTAATGACGGCCGCATCACGATGCTCGCTGCGCAACCAAACGAGCCGCCATTTGACGTCGAGATACTCGACTTCGCGCCCACGCGTCCGGATAGTCCGCAAGTGAGCACGCGGATCGAACGGCTTGGAAGCATCCGATCGCTTGGCCGCGTCGCCGTCAATCGTCGCGTCGGTTTTATCAGGCACGTTCGATCCCCCCTTCCAGCAGCATTCGTTTGACCGCCAGCGTCAATACAGGCGAGCCGGTTGCGGCAACTGTCGCCGCTTGCGAAGGTAGCGCGCCATGCCATCGACCGTCATCTGATAGGCGGTGGCCACCTCATATGGACGCACCAGATGATCGTCGCCTGTCGCCGCCACGATCTCGGCATCGCCGCGTTCCGTCAGCTCCGCGGTGACCACGGTCGTGTCACCATCTTCGGCCAGTCTGGCGTCGGCCCAACCCGACCAGAAGAAAAGGCGAGTTAGCAGATCGTCGAGGTGCCAGCTGACGTCATCGAAACCACCGAAGTGCGTCAAGTAGAAACGGCTCGGGTTCAACGCACGCAACTTCTGAATGCTCTCGCGCCACAGGATCAGATCGAGCTCTGGCGGTACCGTGGGTGGGCGAACGTAAGCGGCCGATTCCAATCGCACACCGCCGACGTCGCCGGTGAAAATGGTGCCGGTGTCGAGATGATGATAGGCGATGTGATGCATGGCGTGGCCTGGCGTGTGCCGCGCGACAAGCTCTCGACCGCCGGCCTTGAGGACATCACCGTCTTCCAGAATGTCGACTCGATCGGCTGGCACCGGAGCGACCTCGCCCCACAGCTCTTCCATACGGTCGCCATAGATGCGCGTCGCACTGGCCATCAGCTTGGTCGGGTCAATCATGTGCGGCGCGCCGACCGGATGCACCAACAGGCGGGCCCGTGGCAAATGCCGCATGAGCACGCCAGCCGATCCGGCGTGATCGAGGTGAATGTGTGTCACCGCAAGCTGCGTGATGTCCTGCGGATCGAAACCGGCCGCGCGCACACCGTTGAGCAGAGCATCGATGGTCGTCGTGGCGCCGGTCTCGATGAGGGTCAGTCCATCGTTGCCAGTCAGGAGATAGGACGCGATGACGCCCGGGACTGCCTGGAATTGGTGGTCGATGATGAAGAGCCCCGGTTCAAGCTGGGTCACGTTGGTGTCAGGCATCCACGTCTCCAAGTTTCCGATGAGATGGTTCCATGAAAGCGGCCGCAATCCGCATGCAAGCACGCAAAATCGGCCCACAGGACTATCCTAGCAGATCGATTGAACCGCTCGGGGATGTCTAGTTCACCAGTCGCGCTCGGTACGCACGGTCAGCCCGTCGTATGCAAGGTCGACACCTGATGGGAGCGTGCGGCTGACGGCGGCATGCGACACCTCGTGGCTGACGTGCACGATGTAGCTGTGCCGTGGTTTCACCTCAGCGATCACATCCAATGCCTCGCCCAAACTGAGATGGGTCGGATGTGGCCGCTCTCTCAACGCGTTGATGACCAGCACGTCGGCATCTCGCATCAGGTCGATCGATTCCTCCGAGATGCCTTTGGCGTCCGTGAGGTAGACCAGCGGGCCGAAACGGAACCCGTGCACGATCCAGCGACCATGTGTCACCGCGATCGGCTGAACCTCACGGCCAAAGAGCTCGAACGGCCCGTCGAAGACGTTGAGGAGCAGATCCGGCTTGCCACCATAGAACGGGAACATGTCCTGAAGTGTGTAACCGTAGCGGTCGCGCAGGAGCTCGGCCGTGAGATCGCTGGCAAAGACCGGCAGATGGGCTTGATTCAGCTCGTTGAAACGCCGCAGGTCATCGATCCCCGCCACATGATCGGCGTGGGCATGGGTGAAAAGGACGGCATCGATCTGGCGAATTCCCGCCGCTACGGCCTGAATTCGTAGTTCCGGTGACGTATCAATGAGGATCGATTTGTCATCGAATCGGACGACGGCGGAAGTGCGGCTGCGGCGATCTCGCGGGTCTTCGGAGGTACATACCGGGCACATACAGCCGATCATGGGGATTCCGGTCGACGTTCCAGTTCCCAGAAAGGTGAGCTCAACCATCAGCAATCAGTCCTTGAACCGTTCATCGGGGCAAGTATACCCGCCGGTCCGGATGACAGAGGAATGACGGGTCATCAAAGACGGTACTAATGGGCCGATTGTTCACAGGTACTCCGCGACCGCCGTTCGCTATCATCAGACACAGCATGGTTCGCACTTCGGCGACCTGCGTGTCCACTGCGGAAGTGGCGCGGGTCGATGGATCGAGAGTGTAGGACGACAGCGGGTTAATATGAATGAACAAACGGATCGCCGGGCAGGCTGGATCGACAACCTATCACGGCACCTTTCCCACAATGACGAGCTAATCGAGAGCGGAAACTCGGTGCAATCACTATTCCCGATCTTGCAGCAAATGACGGCGCGCATTCGCTCAGGTACATCCCTGACGGACCTCCTCTCGATGCTCGCGGCATCCACCTGCGAGGCTCTCGATACCGAGGTCGCGTTGGTGCGCGTCTTTGACCCAGAGCAGAAGAATCTTTCGGTACAAGGGCTGCACGGCGTCCCGCCTCACCGGGTGGGGAGCATCCTGGGCGAGCGCACGGCCGCGACCGAGCTCTTCCAGGGCCTGCGACCGGGCTCGCTGATCACGTTCACGCCCGATCGCCCATTGGTGTTGCAGCACGCATCCGATCTGGTGTCGCAAGAGTTCCAGGAGATGCATCTCCTGGGTGCACAGCACATTCTGGTGCTGCCCTTGTTCCATCACGGCCGCCTGCTCGGGCGACTCGATCTGTTGCGTACGCGCGACGAGCCATTTACGGTCGAGGACGGGTCACTGGCCAATATCCTGGGAACACTGATCGCGGGCGCGATCTACGGTCTCACGCAGGACGATAATGGCGAACGCTACAACAGCATCATCGAAGCCAGCTTCGCCTTCCAGCGCTCCATCGAGCCGCTATCCAACGTCGGTGAGATGTTCCAGAACGTGGTCGAGGGATTACGACACATTGTCGCCTGTGACCGTTGCTACGGCTTGCTGTGGAATGATTCGCGGCGCGAATTTGCGCCGGTGGCGGTGAGCGGGGCGGAACGCGGGACCGTCGATCGCCTGAAGCAGCTCTCATTCGTCCCGACTGCCATTCCGGCGCTCGATCAGATCTTGCATGGCGACGAGCCGCTCATCATCCCGAATGCCGCCCAGAGCGAGCTGCTGCCGGCTCAAGTAACCAGCGCGCTCAATCTGAGCTCGACCGTCATCATGCCGCTGCGCGCTCGACAGCGGGAACTCGTCGGCGCAGTCATCGTCGATCGATCGGGCACCGAAAGCGAATTCAGCAACCGCGACATCGCCGTGGTGTCGACCATCGCGCCGCACTCGGCCCTGATGATCGAGAACGCACTCCTCTATGAAGAAGTGCGACGTGGGTCCGATCGGCTGGCGCTTGTCAACGACATCGGCATCGAGTTGGCCTCTCTAACAAATCTGACCAGCCTCTTTCGGCAGGTTCACCAGCACGTCGCCTCGGTTCTGTCGGCGAATCGCTTCTGCCTGGGACTGTTGCTCCCAGACGGACGCTCGATCGAATACCACTACGTGGTGGAAGATCAGATCTCCGAAGAGCCGGTCACGATTCAGCTCGATGACGGGCCACTGGGGCGCTGTATCCGCGAGAAACGGCCGATTCTGTTGAACGGTCGCGAGCCACGCGACACGCGAGATTGGTTCCCGCCGGTCAAGAAGATCACGCCGTCCGAGTCGATACTCGCCGCGCCAATCATTGTGGGCCAGCGGGCCATTGGCGTCATCTCGGCACAGAGCGACACTCGCGGCTCATACTCGCGGCACGACCTCGATCTACTGAGCACCATCGGCATGCAGACCGGTGTGGCCATCGAAAACGCACGCGTCTATTCCATGGCAGAGGCTCGCGGTGAACGTCGCGCGTACCTCCTCGATCAGATGATCACACGGCAAGAGGCCGAACGAAAAACCATCGCCGACGACATCCACAACGACACGCTGCAGACCCTGGCGAGCTGCCTCTACAACATCGATCTCATCAGTCGTCGGGCCGATCAGCTCACGCCGGAGCAGACGCAAGATGAGCTCTGTGGCGTGCGGGACAATCTGGCCGAGAACATCGACCGCCTACGCCACATCATCTTCCAGATCCGTCCCTCAACACTCGACATTCTCGGGCTGGAGCCGGCCCTGCGAGAGCACGCCAAATACGTGCAGCAGGACACCGGCATTGACATTTCGCTGGCGGTGAATCTCCCGGAGCGACCGTCGAACGACATGGAGACGGCCATCTATCGGATCGTGCAGGAAACGATCCACCTGGTACGTGGGCGTCGTGGCGTCGAGCACATCGTCGTTCGGATCCGTCAGAAAGGCGCGGCCATCATCGTCACCATCGCCGACGATGGCAGGGTCGACAGTGATGAGAGTGAGTCAGCCGAGGGATCAAGGGCGTTTCAGGTCTCGGAGTCGGAGTTCTCCATCATCGCGCTGCGCGAGCGCGTCGAGCTCGCGGGCGGTCAGGTGAAAACCGCGAGCCTTCCGACCGGTGGATCGACGCTGCAGATCATTCTGCCTTACCGGAGCGCGCAATGAACCAACGGACGCCGAATCTCCACCCCGTCGACAAGGCCGTGAATTTCCTGGTCGGGATTCAGACCGCTCTCTGCGGGGCGCCAACCATTTCGGATCTGATGGAGGAGACGGTCGAGCAGTTGCGTCGGGTTCCCGGCACCATCGCGGCCTGGGTTTACCAGCGAGATGAGCGCGGCACATTCAGCGTCGTTCATTCCTGGCTGGCACCGACCAACGGAAGCGATCCGATTCCGGACGAGGAGCTGAGCCAGCACCTGCATCAGCGCTGGATCGCGGCGCACGGTGCCGACCAGGCGTCGGAGGATTTCGGCTACCCGTTCGTGCCGCCCGGCTATCCGAGCCACACCATCACCCCCATGCTGCTGGCCGGTGAGATGATCGGCGCCATCGCCGTCGAGCGACGTGACGGGGAGATCTACCCGTACGAGATCGCCGATATTGGAGCCATCGCGACGGTGGCCGCCATGACCGCGCAGAGCTTGCAGATTCTGGTGCTGCGCGCGCGCCTGATGGAGCAGGAGGAGATGGCCGACGTCGACCATCTGCGTCGCGAAATCGGCCGCACGCTGCACGACGGCATCGTTCAGGACCTGGCCTACATGAACCTCAAGCTCGAGTTGTTGGTGCGCCAGCTCGAGCCGCACGCACCGGAACTGGCCGAATCAGCCACTCAGATACAGAGCCAGGTCAACGGCTCCATTTCCGACATGCGCTCGATGATCTCCGATCTTCGACGGCGACAACATCCGGCGCCGGGCATTACCGCACAGCTGCGCGATATCGCACTACATATTCCGGATTACATTCCGCGGGACTTCGACCACGATCGACAGGGTATGGAACTCGCGCCCGAAATCGAACGAGCCGTGATCGGCATCGTGCGTGAGTCGATTCAAAACATCCGTAAGCACGCTGTCGCGTCAGACGTGCGGGTACAGGTACAGCTCGAGGACGACGAATTACTCGTGACCGTCGCTGACGACGGCGTCGGATTCGATTCCGGCATGCCGGTGGCGCGAGAAGGTCATTTCGGCATGGAGCAGATGCGGGAGCTCGCGGAGGATATGGGTGGTTCACTGCTGGTCGAATCGGTACCAGGCAGCGGCACCCGCGTCCGAGCGCGTATTCCGCTCGTCGAAGCTCAGTCGGATCGGTAGGAGGTTACTGGGGTGGGCGAACAATCGATTCGAGTCGTAGTCGCTGATGACCATGATCTGTTTCGCGAGGGCCTTCGGCAGTTGCTGGAGACGATTCCTTCCGTGCAGATTGTGGGCGAGGCATCGGATGGCCAGGAGGCGATTCGGCTGGTAGCCGACTCCCAACCGGACGTCATCTTGATGGACATCAATATGCCGCGCGTGGATGGGTTGCGCGCGACCGAATACATCGTCAAGCACTATCCGGAGACGAATGTGATCGTGCTGACCATGTATCAGGACGATGAATACGCGATCCATGCGATCCGTGCCGGTGCCAAGAGCTATCTGCTCAAGAACAGCCGGTCGGACGAGGTGATCGAGGCGATCCACGTGGCGGCCAATGGTGGATCGACCATCGATGCGGCATTGGCACCCGCGTTGATGCGGGAGTACCACCGCTTGCTGACCAAGACGCCGACAAATAACCAGCGTCACCTGAGCGATCGGGAATCGACGCTGCTGCGCTTGCTCGCCAGTGGTTACAACAACCGCCAGATCGCCGATCAGCTCGATCTCGCCGAAAGCACGGTGAAGAACAACCTGTCTTCCCTGTTCCAGAAAATTGGCGTACGCGATCGCACGCAAGCAGCTCTCTACGCGATCTCGCAGGGATACGGCTCGAAACAGGTCGACGCGATCTAGTTACTCCCAAAATTGGCCCGCCTCATGGGCGTGCCCGCTCCGCGGCCGGTCGTGTAGACTGGCCAGAACTGGAGTGGGCACGCCTCTTTTGTGTTGAGATGACGCCAGAATCGCGACGATCTGGGATGGGGGAGACGATGAGCAGGCAGGCGCTGGACGGCATTCGGGTCGTCGATCTGACGCGCGTCATGACGGGTCCATATTGCACGATGTTGCTGGGCGACATGGGCGCCGACGTGGTCAAGATCGAGCAGCCCGGCAAAGGAGATGACACCCGTGCCTGGGGGCCGCCCTTCATCGAGGACATCAGCGCCTACTATCTCAGCGTCAACCGCAACAAACGCAGCATCACCCTCAACCTCAAGAGCGACGGCGGTCGAGATGTCCTTTGGAGGTTGATCGAATCGGCCGACGTGGTGGTCGAGAACTTCAGCCCTGGCACGGTGGGTCGACTCGGATTCGGCTACGACGCCGTCAAGGCGCGCAAGCCAAGCATCGTCTACTGCTCGATCTCGGGCTTCGGTCAGGAAGGACCGTCGAGGGACCGCACGGCCTACGACCTGATCGTGCAGGGGATGTCGGGATTGATGAGCGTCACCGGAGAGACGGACGGTGGTCCGACGCGCTTCGGCGTGCCGATCGCTGACATCGCGGCCGGGATGTTCGGCGCCTATGCCATCGTCAACGCCCTCTTCCATCGCGAGCGCACCGGTGAGGGGCAATACATCGACAATTCGATGCTGGGTGGACAGGTGGCGCTCCTCACCTATCAGGCCGGCATCTATTTCGCCACGCGCCAGGCGCCGCAACGGACCGGCAACGCCCACCCAATCGTCGCACCCTATCAGACCTTCTGCAGCAAAGACGGCTACGTCAACGTCGCGTCCGGCAACGACGGCATCTTCTCCCGACTGTGCAAAGCCATGGACCTGGAGCGGCTGCTGGACGATCCGCGCTTTGTGGACAACGTTGGGCGCATCACCAATCTGCCCGCTTTGGTGGAAGAGATCGAGTCCTCGTTCAGCGAGTTCACTACGGATGAGATCGTCAAGAAGCTCGATGCCGCGGCCGTGCCGTGTGGCCCGATCTACACCGTGGATCAGGTCTTCGCCGATCCACAGGCCGAGCACTACAAGCTGAGCCAGCGGGTACCGCATCCGACACTTGGTGAGGTAGATCAGGTGGGGTTCCCGTATGCCATGAGCGGCACGCCGTGCGAGATCCGTCTAGCGCCGCCGCTGCTTGGACAGCACAACGACGAAGTTCTTTCGGACCTGGGCTACGGTTCCGCGCAGATCGCGGCGTTCCGGGACGAAGGAGCAATCTAACAAGACCCGACTAAATGTCCATTTCGGTGCATGCGTAATATTGTCATCCTGAGCGGAGCGATGGTCCTCGCCCGATTGATGATCCTTGAGACAATAGCCCGGCAATTACCCGACGATCACCCAGGACTAAAGATCCTGGGCTAGTCTAGACGAAGCCCACTAAAGGGGCTGAACGCATGCGCGCAAACGTAGGGGAGGGACCTGTGCCCTCCTTCGGACGCAGGCCGACGACCGTCACCAGGCGCCCAAATAATTCCTCAATCACCATGTAGAGGGCGAGAACCATCCGCGGCGCTCCACTCACCGGTGGGCACCAACGCTTCCTTATCACCAAGAGTGGTGCGCACGATGACAAATCACGTTGTTCCGCTACTGGCGAACAACTTCGCCTAAAATAGTTGCAACTGTGATTAACATTGTCGGTCGCCCATCTCGAAAGGATGCAACCATGGCAAGCGATCAGCTGCGAGTCGGACTGGTACAGATGAACTCGCGCTCAGACAAAGAGGCCAATCTGGTCACCGCCGAACGGCTGATCGACGACGCGGCGGCCAAAGGCGCTCGACTGGTCGGTTTGCCGGAGTACGTCTCCTATCTCGGCCCAAAGGAGCTCCACGAGGAGAACGCGGAGCCGATTCCGGGACCGACAACCGAACGCTTTTCCGCGAAAGCCCGCCAACATAACATCTACCTGCTGGGCGGTTCGATCCTCGAGCGTTCAGAGACACCTGGCATGTACTTCAACACCAGCACCTTCTTCAATCCGGATGGCGATCTGCTGGCCACCTATCGCAAGATCCACCTGTTCGACATCGACATCACCGGCAACGTCAGCGCCAACGAATCGGCCACGATTCTGCCGGGCGATCGCGCGGTGACGGTTGAGATGGACGGCCACACACTCGGTCTCTCGATCTGCTATGACCTGCGCTTTCCAGAGCTCTACCGCATGCTGGCGTTAGACGGGGCAGAAGTCCTCTTCGTCCCGGCCGCGTTCACGCTGTATACGGGCAAAGATCACTGGCACACGCTGCTGCGGGCTCGCGCGATCGAGAATCAGTGCTATGTGTTGGCGCCGGCACAGATCGGTCCGCACGAGCCCAACGCCCAGTGCTACGGGCATGCGCTGGCAGCCGACCCGTGGGGCACGGTGATCGCGGACGCGCCCAATCACGAAGGCGTCGTCATGGCCGATATCGACTTTGACTATCTCCGTCAGGTACGCGCACAGGTGCCGTCGCTGGCCAATCGTCGGCCAAGCGCCTACCAACGGCAGACGGTGGCCGTGTAGCGAGAATTGCCGAAGGACTGCCCTGGAGGGGCAGTGTCGCGAAGCTCACACTCCGCTCGCGCCTGGCAGCGGCTTGAAGATACTCGAAAGCACGGCGCGGGCGGCCTCTTCCGGATCCTCACCGAGTCCAGGCGGCACGATTCGGTTCAGCCACAGCGTGGCGAAGCCATGCACCAGCGACCAGGCCGCGACGCCGGTTCGCAGCACGTCGTTCGAGACTTCACCGGCACCACGCGTTGAGAGCGGTCCGTAGAGCGTGCGGCTGCTCAGTGTCCGTGCTTCGATGAGATCAGGATCATTGGCATCGAAGAGCTCAGGTTGGAACATCACCTCGAAAAACCCCTTGTTCTCGACCGCGAAGCGCACATAGGCGACACCAACTTCCAGAAAGCTGCCGGTCTCCGCCGCCACCTGTGACAGTTCGAATTCCAGTTGTTGATAACCCTCGGTCGCGATTGCGGTGAGCAGCCCGGTCTTGTCCCCAAAATGATGCGCCGGCGCGGCATGAGACACTCCAGCGCGCCGGGCGACCAAACGCAGGCTGAGCGCGGCCACGCCCGACTCCTCGATGGCGCGGACAGCTTCTTGCAACAGTACTCGTCGCAGGTCGCCGTGGTGATATGAACGCGGGTTGGTCTGATTGTTCATCGGTCCAGCCATTTCCCGATTGTATCGTTTCTATCTAGACATTGACAAGATGCCAGGTGTTTTGTATCTTGACACTGACAAGTTCGCATCGCACCTGATCTTGCGTTCATGCTTGAAAGGAGATTCACAATGGATCCAACACTAACTTTATCGGCCGGAACCCGAGCGACGGCTGGATTCATCCTGTTGTCGATCGTCGCCATCGAATGGGGCGGGATCGTTGTGTTGCGCATGGTTCGCGGCCAGCACCCGGCCACCGACTTCCAGCGCACGTTCGCCCGTGCCGGGCACGCACACGCCGGAGTGTTGGTAACACTCGCGTTGGTCGGCCTGATCCTGGCCGACGCCGCCAAAATGAGCGGAGCGCTCGCCTTCTTCGCTCGCAACGGAATCTGGGCTGCCGCCATCCTGATGCCCGCAGGCTATTTCATCTCCTCGGCCGGCAAGGACGTCACCGAGCCAAACCGCTTCATCTGGCTCCTCTACGCGGGAGTCGCCTCACTGGGGCTGGGCGTCGTCTCGCTCGGCATCGGCTTGATCACCAGCTGACCGCTTGACAAACACATAAGCGTCTGCTTATATATCTGTATGCAAAATGTGATGAGCCATGAAGACGTCTATCACGCCATCGCGGCCCCCACGCGACGGGCCATCCTCGACGAACTGCTCGTCGGCGAGCGATCGGTACGTCAGCTGGTGGAGCGGTTCGACGTAACCCAACCGGCTGTGTCGCAGCATCTGAAGGTGTTGCGCGAGGCGGGCCTGGTGACGCGGCAGTCGGTCGGACGCGAGCGACGCTATCGGCTCAACGCCGACCGCCTGCGCGAGGTCTACGACTGGGTTGGTCATTACCAGCGCTTCTGGCAGGGCAAGCTGGGTGCGCTCGGCGCCTACCTGGATCAGCAGTGAGCGGCGGAGTGCGGTTCGTCGTCACCTACCCTCATCCGCCGGAGCGGGTCTGGGCGGCGCTGACCGAGCGCGAGGCGCTCGAGGCCTGGCTGATGCCCAACGACTTCGAAGCGGTCGTCGGGCATCGGTTCAACTTCCGCACCTCTCCTGCTCCGGGATTCGACGGCATCGTGCATTGTGAAGTGCTTGAAGTCGATCAGCTTCATCGCCTCTCCTACAGCTGGCGTGGTGGACCGATCGACACAACGGTCACGTTTACGCTGGAAGCGGTGCCAGGAAGGAACCCGACTGTCCTTTGAACAGGTGGGATTCGCCGGAGTGACGGCACGCTCGGTTGGCTGGATGCTCGGACAAGGCTGGCGACGCATGTCGCGCGAGAGCCTACCGCAGACGCTGAACCGCATCGGCGCGGGGCTCCCGCCAAAAGCCGGGCAAGAGCCAGCCGATGAACCGCAGACCCGGCGCATGCGAGCCAGTATGTGGCTCACCTCACGGGTGATTCAAGTCTTTGGACGGAAACCTGGAGCCGAAGGGACGACTCCTGAAGATACGGGAAACTAGTCTTTCGCACACCTGCCTCATCGTGAAATCGGTCTTCTTGAAGGGAATGGGATCAGCTTGATCACCAAGGCACGCGCCATCAACATCTACGTTCGGGATCAGGAACAGGCAGTCGATTTCTACGTCAACAAGCTCGGATTCGAGAAACTGCGTGACGAGCCCAACGGTCCCGACGCACGCTGGATCGAGGTTGCGCCCCCGGGTGCCGAGTCGGTCCTCGTCCTTTACACCCCGCCAGGATTCGAGAACCGCATCGGCGGCTTCAACAATATCGTCTTCGATTGTGATGACATGGACGCCACGTACGAGCAAATGCACAGCCGCGGCGTCGAGTTCTCGCAGCCGCCGGAAACGCAGCCCTGGGGTATGAAGATGGCCATCTTCAAAGATCTCGACGGCAACGAGTTCGTGCTGGTGCAGTCGAACATGTAGCTCACTGGAACTGGCGGTCCTGGCATCGCTCGGCGATCAGGAGCGCCAGACGGTCTCCATACGGGGCAGGTCGCTTTTCTCTTCCTCCACCTGCGTACTGATTACCAGTGGCGCGCTCGGTCCAATTGACGGGCGCTCCCGGTTGACTATTTCACTCGTCACCTGTGCTGAGAGGAGCACACCCGGAACTCCGGCCCCAGGGTGCGTTCCGGCGCCCACGAAATAGAGCCCATCGACCTCGTCCGAGTGGTTGTGCTGCCGGAAGTACGCCGACTGAAAGAGCGTCGGCTCGACGGAAAAGGCCGAGCCGAGCCAGCTTCCTAGATCGTGGGCAAAATCGCGCGGTGTGAAGCGATGCTCGCAGACGATGCTCTCTTCCAGTCCATCGAGTCCGAAATCGTGCTCCAAGGTATGAATGATCCGATCGCGGAAACGGTCCTCTTCGCGGTCCCAGTCGATGCCGTGTCCCAGATGCGGCACCGGAACCAGGACGTAGAGGCTCTCGCCACCTTCCGGCGCCATGCTGGGGTCGGTCTTGGACGGTGCGTGCAAATAGAAGGCGAGATCAGTCGGAAGACCCTCCTCGTCAAAGAGCTGCCGCAACAGCTTCGTGTAATCGGGCGGCATGATGATGGTGTGGTGCTTGAGCTGCGCGTATCGCCGGTTGATTCCGAGATAGAGCAAATAGCAGCTCATCGAATGCCGATAACGATTGAGTCTCCGCTTCATCCCGCGACGCTGATATCGGGGCGGCAGTAGCTCGAGCTGCGTCCGAACGACGTCACTATTCGCCACAACCGTCCCTGCGAGGAGCTCGCCGCCGTTGCGCGTCTTGACTCCCGCGATGCGACCGCGGTTCACCAGAATCTCGTCGACCGGCGCGTTCACCAGCACTCGACCACCAAGGTCGCGGAAGAGTCGCTCCATGGCGCCGACTACGCTGTACATCCCGCCCATGGCGAAATGGACGCCGTGCTGGCGCTCCAGGTACGGAACCATGCTGTAAATCGCACTGGCGCGCAGCGGGTTCCCACCGATAAAGAGTGGGTGGAAGGAAAACACGGTTCGAAGATCGGGATCGCGAAAGTAGCGCGATGCGAGGCGGTAAACGCTGCGGTCGGCGCGCAGACGGGCGAGGCGCGGCACGGCGCCGAGAAATGTGGAGAGCTTGTTGAAGGGTTTGCCAGCCAGATCATCGAAGGCATGTCGATAGATCTGCTCCGTTGCGGCCAGGAAGTCACGCAGTCCTTGCACGTCGTGCGGTTCAAACTTGGCCACTTCTTCCTCGTCTTGCTCGGCGCCGAGACCGCAATCGAAGTGCCGTCCGTCCGGAAAATAGATGCGGTAGGCGGGAGAGAGGGACGTGAGCTGCACGTCGTCGTCGAAATTGCGCCCGGCCAATGACCAGAGATCGCGCAACAGGTGAGGCGCCGTGATAAGCGTGGGGCCCATGTCGAAGGTGAAACCAGCATCTTGCAGCTGATAGGCGCGACCTCCGACCCGCTCCCGGGCCTCGACCAATATCACGTCGTGACCGGTTGCCTGGAGTCGGATGGCGGTGGCCAGTCCACCAAATCCCGCGCCGACGACGATGACGCCGTCAGATTCCGGCGGCTCCGTCGAATCCCCGGAGGTGGAGAAGATGTCGATGTGGTTGTAGCTCAAGGTTGAACAGCCTCCTGAACAAACGATGCATCGGGCGAAATGGATGGAGACGACAATGCACGCACGTTCTGCTCGACCTCGTTCAAGATTCGATCTTGGTCACTCGATCGATGCAGGTAGACCGGCGAGCCAAATCGCATCGTGACTCGCGTGCGGTCGCGGCTCTCATAGGCGAATCCAACTGGGATGATCGGAACGAGCCTGCCGCCGCGTTGTGCGCGCGTGACGAGACGCAGGAAGCCGGATCGAAATGGGAGAAACTCTTCGGCGTCCTGCTTGAGCGTGTACGTCGGATCGACGTTGGGATAGCCCTCGGGAAAGACGACCACGGCCTCACTGGCACGAAGCAGGCCATCAACCTCCTCGACGGCCCGTCGCAAATAGGCACGGCGCTCACTGGGACGATAAGCCGATTGACGCGGTCGACCGGCGACCTCTGGCCGCAACACGACCGGCCAACCGGCCATCCGGCACAGACTTTCCATCATCCGCCGCACCGGCTTACGCTCGATCCAGTCGAGGCCGACCAGAATGTGCAGGTGTCGTCGGGATCGCGCCAGCAATGCGGCGCCGTCGTACAGGTGGTGATAGTGACGGCACACGAGGAGCACGGGACCGTGGTCAGGAACGTTCGCTTCCCCTTCGACTGACACGTCGAGCTTCAGCCCGGAGATGAGCCGGGCGCCAACCTGAATCACCGTCTCGGAGACCGATCGCGGCATGTCCGCAGGTGACGACTGCGTCGCAACCTGGGATGTACGCTGCGTCCACCACGCGTACACAGCGGGGACGCAGCCGAAGAAGATCGCGGCAACGGTTGGCTGCCAGATCCCGACGCTGAGGCTCAGCACCATGGCGAAACCCATGTTCACCAGATAGATGCTCAATGGCACCCATGCCGGAAACTCGTCGATCCTGGCGGGCTGGCGCCAGAGGAGGCGGCTGATGGCCATGAAGAGGATGCCGATGAGCGTCCACCCGGCGAAATTCTGAATCGGCATCCCGAAGTAGGGGCCACTCTGGAACCATGTCCAGAAGCGGATCGGCATGGACGAGCTGGCCATGGCCGGATCGAGGACCAGGTCCCAGACGGTCAGTAGATAGGCACCGAAGGCCACCGACCACATTACCTGGTGGCGCTTTACGCGAGTTCCCGCCAAGACGTTCCCCAGCAGGAACGCCGAAAATCCGATCAAGAACCAGGAGAGTGGAATGGTGAAGGGGACGCGTCCAAGGACTTTCAGGCCCAGACCGTCGTTGTAGGCGTAATTTCCGAAGGGCCAACCTGTTCCGGTGCCGATCAGCTCGGCGCTGAGAGAGCAACAGACCGTGATGACGAAGAAGATCGATGTGCGCCGGAAACCGAGAAAGACGAAGCCGAACGCCAACATGGTCGCCGCGCCCAGGATGATGTGGAGCGATCCGGCGTAGGTCATGCCGAAACTGAACACCTGGGCAGCAAACCGGCTGCCGGCCCAAAGCTCCGGATGTGGTAAGGCGATCAGCAAGCCGCCAAGTCCAAAGGCGAGGGCAATCAAGTGCCCGCCAAAGAGTGAGCGGATCGTGGTCATGGAATTCCTCCGCGGGCCAACGCACGGCCCCGCCAGATAAAGCGCCGGCGCATGGCGCCTGCCAGCAGGAGCATCGATGCGGGCAAATCAAACAGCGGTGACGCCCAAAAGGTCCAGGGGCGGTGAGGGTAGGCGCGGCGAGTCCCGATCAGCACGCCGAGCCTGGTCACGAGGAGAATCGCCTGCAACGAGGTGAACCAGCCCGGCAAACGCGCGCGTTTGCCAATGACGAGCAACGGTAAGGGAGCTGACTGAATTGTCACGATTTCGAGGAGGTGAACCAGATCCCGCCAGCCGAAGAACCGGTCCCGCATCGGGAGCGAGCGAGGCCATTCGCGCATCGTGGTCCAGCCATCCCGATACATGCGGGCCGAGACGAGATCACCCGCCTCAAAGAACCCTACCGGCTCTCCGGTCGCCGCGATGAGGCGCGCCAGCGTAACGTCCTCGCAGATCGAGCCTTTCACCGCCGCGAACCCGCCGACCGCACGCAACAGCTCGGGTCGAACGAGAAAGCACTGGCCGTTGGCCTGGATTTCGGCCGGTTTGTGGGTGATGCAGCCGGGGATCCCGAAGCGATAGACGAGGGTAGTCAGGAACGCGGGATGGACGAGTCCCTCGCCCAACGTCTCGATCTCCTGTCGCGTCGCCACGCTCAGCACAGCCAGACGACGCATGCGGGCGTAGTCGAGCAACGAGCGAGTCAGCTTCGGACGTGGCCGCACGTCGGCGTCAATCGTCAGGATCCACGAAGTTGAGCCGTCCCTGGCCTGAAGGCCGCATTGCAGACCCCACGCTTTGCCGTTCCAGTCAACCGGAATCGGGGAGGCATCGATGAGCTGGATCCGAGAATCACGTTGGGCGATGGAGCGCACCAGTTCCTGCGTGCCATCCAGCGATCCGCCGTCGACTACCAGAATCTGGGCGACCTCTGAACCTTGCGCGCTCAGCCCTTCAAGGCACGGCGCCAGGCGATTCACCTCATTCAGCACCGGAACGATGACGGCCACTCGCGCGCCTCCGGGACAATCACTCTCGTGGATGACCGATGCTCGTGTACCGGTACGTACCAGGCGCCAGAGCACGCGCACCCCCAAGGCCGCTTGAGGTACCGCGATGAGTGCCGCCGCAACCGATGCTCGCCGCATTCTGAGATGCGTCATCAGATCTCTCGCAGCGAGGAGAGCGAAGTACGGATATTCCGGCGCGGAGCGATCTCGCCTCGGCGCCAGAGGCGATCGACCAGGAGCGCGATGCCCGCCTCTTCGATCTTCTCCCGTCGCGAGGTGGACGCCCGACGCCGCAGCGTGTCGTAGCCGCGACGTTCGATAACTGTCAGGATTCGGCGATAGAGACGTGTCGCCAGCAGGATCGGCAGCCGGGAATCGGACGGCAACAGCCAGATGCCCGGCATCCCCTGCTGATAGAGCGCTCGGGTTCGGGCAACTTCGTCACGCATGAGCCTGCGAACGCGCTCGTCTGGACCGGAACGCGATTGCCAGAGCCGCAAGAGGTCATCATACGTCAAATCATAGTCACCCAAAGTATTTTTTGGTAGGTAAAGACGACCAAAAGAAAGGTCCTCTCCCACATCGCGGAGGATGTTGGTGCGTTGCATGGCGGCCCCAAGGTCCGCCGCCGCGTTGAGCGCGGCATCAGACGTCGCTCCGAGAATATGCGCCATGCCCAGGCCCACGGTCGACGCCACGTGATAGCAATATCGGCGCAACTCGAACTCTTCTTCAAAGGCCACGGGTTCGAGGTCAATGCGCAACCCGGCAATTAGATCGACGAGGTGCTGAGTTGGGATGCCATACTGTGCGATGACGCGCGCAAGCTCGCCGGCTAGTGGCTCGCGCGGCCCGGCGAGACCGAATCCGCCTTCGAGCCAGGCCTGCCATGCATCCAACTCATCCACGACGGTCGCCCTCGTTCGTCCGGGAGCTGGCTCGTCGACGAGATCATCCATCTCACGGCAAAAGGCGTACAGGACGGTCGTCGCCGCCCGCTTCTCCGGGGGCAGAAAGCGAGCGGCGAAACTGAACGTGCGCGCGTGGACCGGCATGGATTGCTGGATGGACGTACCAGGTTCAGAGCGGACGGATTGGGGCACAGGTGAGCACGCCGGTTTCATCGACATCAAAGAGCTTCCTAACTCGCCGCATCCAACGTGGTTGGATCAAATCGATGGTCAGTCGCCGCGAGGTCGCAATCCATCGATCATGACGTCGATCATCATGTCGGCCATCTCTTGACCGGACAGCGGGGTGAAGCGCTGCGACACCTGCACCGTCTCGATAATTGCCAAGAACGAGCCCGCCAGGAGCCGCTCGTGTGGCATGACGAGCACTCCCCGATCACGGGCGGCGGCGAAGGCGGTCTCGATCGGCATCACCAACGAGTGCAACGCGATCTGCGTCAGACGCCGCGCATGCACTTCCGAGATGGCCGGCATGTCCGAGCGGATCATGCGCGCCAGATCGAACGGCGGCTGTGCCAGAAGAAGGGCCGCGGCGCTTCTCAGCTGCTGGCGCAGGTCTTCTCCGGCGGCGCCGATCACACGCTCCAGCTCGACACGCGCTCGCTCCAGGCTGCGCTCGGTCACCTCGACGAAGAGCTGTTCTTTCCCACCTGGGACGTGGTGATAGAGCGATGCCTGCCGAATCCCGAGCTCATTGGCGATGTCTCGCAACGTCACGGATGAATACCCACGCTCGCTGAAGAGTCGTTCAGCCACCAGCAACACACGTTCGCGTGCCGCGCTGCTCTCCTCTCCGGCCATCGAGCCAACCTACCTTTCGTTAGGGAACTCTACCGAACAATCATTAGGTTGTCAACGTCGACGCATTACGAATTTGTATTGAACCACGCGCCTGACGATTCTCGCCCCGCGTCTCTTCGCGGATTGGACCGATCGCGCGTGCGGCGTATGCTCATTCCCAAGCCGAGTATGCGTCGCTCGAATGCGCAACCGATCTTCTCACAACTTTGGAGATCCCATGACGATTCCCGATCGCTCAGGTCTCGACATGCCACCGGAGATAATTACTGCCACCAGTCCTCGATTGACGGAGATACGTCGCGTGCTGATCGTGGTCGCCCATCCGGACGACGTAGAAGCACATTGCGGCGGCACGGTCGCGCTCCTCAGGGCCGTTGGATGCGAGGCTCATCTGACCGTGTGTACCTCCGGCGAGAAGGGGACGTCCGACCGCGGCATCAACTCAGAGAAGCTGGCCCGGCTTCGAGAAGAGGAGCAGATCGAAGCCGCATTGGTGCTCGGCATTTCGACGACGATCTTCCTGAGGTATCCGGATGGCGAGGTCCTCAACGATGCGGCGTTCCGTGGACAAATCGTTCGTCAGATTCGATCGCATCGTCCGGACGTCGTCCTGACACACGACCCGGAGTTTCCCTGGCCCGCGTACACGGCCCACCGAGATCATCGCGTCGTCGGTCGAGTGACGATCGACGCCCTCTATCCCGATGCTCGCGATCACCTCTTCTTTCCAGAACAGATCGCGCGCGAAGGCCTGGAGCCATACGTGACGCCTGAGGCCTGGCTGATCATGTCTCGAATTCCCGACCTCTACGTCGACATCACGCCGAGCCTCGAGCGGAAGATCGACGCCCGGTTGAAACACGCAAGCCAGCACTCCGATGCATCGGCGCTACGTCAGTCATTTCGCGATCGCGCGAGTGAGCTGGGAACCGCCGTTGGGCTCAGCTTCGCCGAGGCGCTCAAAATCGTCAGATTTGCCTAACCGCCCGATGTTCGCGACATCGATGGCCAAACATATAAATGGGCGGCGCGTTGCGCGCCGCCCACTTTACCTGCCGAAATGCCGCACGCCGGATCGCTCAGGCCGTACTCGATGATGCCGAAAGAAGCAGATGCAGTCCGTCATAGATCTTCTGGCGCTCGTGAGAACTGAAGCGCTCGATCAGGTTATTGAGATGATCGGCCTTGACCGGGTGCAGATGCTCGATGACCTTGACCCCGTCGGGCGTAAGCAGGTTGAGCACCACGCGCCGATCGCTGGGGTCATCGTCGCGACTGGTCATCCCCCGATGCACCAGTCGATCGAGAATCCCCGTCACCGTTGGCGTGGAAACTTTGAGACGCTGCGCGAGCGTGGAAACGCGGGTCGGCCCGTCGCAATAAAGAATGTGCATGACGCGAAGTTGTTGGAGGGTGAGCTGTGGCCAATGCTCGGCAAGCGACTCTACACCGGGCTGAAACTGAACGAATGCACGACGCAGTAAATCGACCAGGCCGTCAGCATCCGCTACGTCAGCCGCGCCATCAGTCGCGACTGTGGAAATCATAGGCAGACGTATCCCCTTCCTCTCTCCAGGCCAACGGGTCCCACGATGACCTGAAGCGCCATCTCCTCGTCCCCGGACGCGTCAGAAAGACTGGCGCCATGCCGAAGCGGAAATCTCTTCATCCCCAATCCCACGCATCAAGTATAGCCCTAATAATCACCATAGCACAATGCGCAATGCTTCACTGACAACAGTTTATGGGCGAAACGTGCGCAATCTCCGGCGGACGCAGAAACGTGCGACGTGAGATAATAGCCGTTGGAGTCGTTGCGGACGTAGATTCGCGATTGTTGCGGGTGCTCGCCAGCAGTCCAGAAGACACTCCGGTCCAGTACCGTGACCGCGCGAGTAATGCGCGCAGTGTGACGATGCGAGCCCTGCTTAGCGTCAAGGTAAGGAACGTATGCCCGAGTACGAGAAACTGACCGCCGAGCCCCGCTCAACCACCGGCAAAGAGGTCAAACGCCTGCGGCGCGTCGGCGTCCTGCCCGGCATCGTCTACGGACCGGCGATTGAGGAGCCTCAGAAGGTCGGCATCGAGATGCGCGACTTTGACCGCGTCTTTCAAACGACCGGATCAACTTCGCTGATCGAACTTTCGGTTGGCGACGCCATGCACACGGTCTTTATCCGTGGAGTACAGCGTCATCCGGTGCGCAACTCATTCATTCATGCGGAGTTCTACGCGCCGAACCTCAACAAGGTGACCGAGGTGACGGTCCCAATCGTGACGATTGGACATGCGGCTGAGAATTCCGGTGGAGTGTTGAACCATGGCCGCGCCGATGTGCAGGTGCGCGGTCTGCCGGCCAATATTCCGCAGCACGTCGAGATCGATTTGGCCGGACTGAAGGAGATCGACGACGTTCTCACAGTCGGCGATCTTGCGCTTCCGCCCGGCGTCGAAATCCTCACACCTGCTGAAGACATGGTCGTGCGTCTGTCGGCTCCGCAGCGCGTCGCGCAGACTGAAACGGCCGAGGAATTGGTCGCAGAGGAGACTGGCGACTTTCCGGCCGCAGTTGATGAAGGTGCTAAGCCCGAAGGGGAGTAGCGACCGCGAGCGGCTACGGATTGCCGCGTAGTCGCCCAGGAAGCGTAAACGACACGCGGCGGGCAGCCGCGGCGCCGATGAGCACCACACTGGCCACGCTCAACGCGCCGATCCCAATTCGCCCGCCGCGTTTTCGTTTGCCTCCGAGCGCCACCTCTGGAGAGAGAGACCAAGAGCTGCTCGTACGCACGACGATGCGCCTCACCAACGGGGACGCGACGTCGATCTCGACTTCTTGAACCGTCATGCCATTAGCGCCGGACTGGGGCAATACGTCTGACGACCGATCCTGAGAGCGCAACGAGCGACTCGTCATACGCACCACGTCGGGAACGATGTCGATGAGCGCGTCAGCCAGAGGGGAGCGCAACCAGTGACGGCTGCCACGTTGACGGGCGAGCGCTGAGCGCTGGGCCGGCTCGAGATCGACCTGAACTGGTACCGCCGGAAGCTGTCTACCCATCCCGCACTCCGTCTCTGTGACATTGTTCGAATTTGACTGCGTACGCTCGTGATCTTAGTCGGTTGAACCTATCCGTTCAACCGTTGGATTCAGTTTGGGCTTCAGCGGCTTCCGCCAGCTTGGCTTCTCGCTCGGCCGTTTCCCGCGCAACTCGCTCTTTCCATTCCACTTTGGCCGCCGCTACGGCCTCATCGCCGCCGAGGTATTTGTCAATCATCTCCTTGAACCCAAAGACCACGTCGACCTTCACCTCTTTTTCGGCGTACTTGTTCACCACATTCTCGTACTGGGTCCAGTACCAGTCCTCGCCGCCGCCCGCGTGGAACTCCCACTCAGGCCGCACCTGAATGATTAGGTTCCGATCCGGATCGTAGTAGTCGAAGATCACATCGATGTCTCGTGGCTGCTTGCAGATCGGGCAGCGCGTGCGATGCATCGTGCCAAGCAGAATGCCAAGACGCGCATCTGGGTGCGTGCCGACATTGACCTGACGGGCCACCGCCGGGTTCCAGATGGCCTGACAGCTCACACACCGCATCTCGACTTCTGTGTACTGGGTCTCCAGCATTAGTCTCCTCCGTCGGGTCGTGACATTCGTCGTGTATCGCGTCTGTTCCACCAGCGTGGCGCGAACACCAACAGCCCGTGAGAGCGTGTCAACCGGCCTGTCGCCTCAATGGCCCCAACGTACCGCGGGTCGACATGCTCCGGCTCGCTCGCAAGACATGATTATAGTTCACGAACCAGTGGGCTCGCAGTGGAGACAAGTGCTGCATTGGAGAAGTTTTCGAAGAGAGACGAGAGGTCCGTGGCCTTCCGCCCGACACCTCTCGTTGCTCGATGACTCGAATGTGACGTGTGATCGTGACGCGCGACTAACCGAACCAGCTACTTGGTTCCAAGTCGGCGCCTGTGAGGTCGACGATTGGCATCGCGACTTTGGCCTCGGTCGTTGACGCAAAAAGGGTTTCCAATCGCCCCTTCAGGGAGTCAATGGCGGTCTGCTCCGTTTCGCCGGTCCCAACCAGAACGCGATGCGTGCCTTCCTTGCCCAGATCGTCCGTCAGCGGAACGACGCCTAATGCGATCCATTGTGAAGAGGAAGGTTGCGAGGTGTAGTACTCGATGGACCGACCACTTCCGTGAAGAATCCCGCGCGACGTCACAACCTGTCCCTGGACACCGCGCTTGACTCGCCCGATCCACCGATCCTGCGAGATGCTTTCGCTCAAGCTCATACGTGCGCCACGTGCCCTTCTTCGAACCCGTGTGGCCCGAAACTCCGTCCCTGACTGGTCGACATTCCTCCGCCTGACGTCCGTCGATTGAGGTTCGTCGCGGGACTGCTCGGGCAAGACGATTTCGAGTAGCACTCCTCTTACGTTGATTGTCAGGCCCGCGCTAATCGTTTCGGATCATTGCAATTTGCGTGCCTTGGAGTCACCAGAATTATTTTGGGGAGCGGTACGTCAGAAGATCGTGTTTCTCCCGACCGAGGTCCCCAATCTCTGGTGGTAGCATTGCGGGCGTCGTCGATCATTTTGCACGCGTCATCAACGAATTCTGGGCCGCAACGAAATGGACACACTCAACCATGCGTCGATGTCGAGTCTTCACGCTCCTGCCGCTGACCCTCTGTTTCGTCGTCGCGACCTCGGCGTGCGGCAGTTCAGGCAATAAGCTGACCGGCACGTCGCTCGACAAAACACCCGCACCCGATTTCACTCTTACCGATCAGCGCGGTCAGTCGGTTCAGCTGAGCTCGTTGCGCGGCCATGCCGTGGTGCTCACCTTCATCTACACCAACTGCACCGACATCTGCCCACTGATTGCCGAAAAGCTGCATTCAGCCTATGAGCTGCTCTCTCCGAGCCAGCAGCAGAACGTCGACATGCTCGCGGTCACGGTCGATCCGGCCCGTGACGATGAGGCCGCACTGCAGAAATTCTCGGAGACCCACTCCCTGGCAGACACGGCCAACTGGCACGCCATGACTGGCGATGCCAATACCCTGGCCAAAGTCTGGTCGGACTATTACATCGATGCCAGCGGCATGATCCTGGAAGATGCCACGCCCGAACCGGGAGCAACGCCAACGCCAGAGTCCACTCCCGGCGATGCGCCGCCCGCCCATACCGACGCCATCTTCCTGATCGACAAGGACGGAAACGAACGCGTCCTGCTCCGTTCGACGGTCGATTACAAGTCAATCGCCGCCGATCTCAAAACGTTGAGCCAATAGAGTCAGGCCGGCAAACTCGGTGTCGCGGCGGCTTGCGGCGATTTCCTCCATATGAATTGACGGCACCCGTCAGTGTGCAATGATTACGAGGCCAGCGGTCGCGGGACGGTTGCCGCAAGCCGTGTTTGGCCCGCCGCGACGGCGCATCACGGCGTTATTCCCGCCGATACGCGGGTGGCGCCTGAACCTTTTCTGGTGAGCTGCATCAACGACGATCGCCGCACGCCCGAACAATGAATCGACGCGCACGGCCGGTGAGGCAGCGCGACGCATTCACGGCGTTGAGGAGCAGCGAGGCTCGTGTACGCCGACCGTCCAGCCCGCCAACGTGCGACGATGACGGGAAACGAGACCGAGCACCCGAGCGGTTCGAGATGAAGAAACCGCTGAGGAGGGTGGCTCCGGCAATAAGGGAGACGCACATGCCACAGATGACCGGGGGCCAGGCCCTCGTCGAATCGTTGAAGCGGCACGGCCTCGAAGTGATCTTCGGTCTGCCAGGTGTCCAGCTCGACTGGGCGTTTGACGCCCTCTACGACGCACAAGACTCGATTCACGTTTATCACACCCGCCACGAGCAGGCGACCTCGTACATGGCGGATGGTTACGCGCGCTCGACTGGTAAGGTCGGCGCTTGCCTGGTCGTGCCTGGCCCGGGTTTGATGAACGCCATGGCCGGTCTCTCGACCGCCTATGCCTGTTCCTCGCCGGTACTCTGCATCGCGGGACAGATCGAATCGGAGCAGATCAACGCCGGGCGCGGCATGCTTCACGAAGTGCCCAACCAGCTCCAGATGATCGGTTCGGTCACCAAGTGGGCCGCCTGCGCCATGACCCCTGGTGATATTCCCGGCATCGTCCAGGAGGCCTTCCGCCAGCTGCGAAGCGGGCGACCGCGTCCCGTTGAGATCGAGATTCCGCCCGACGTCCTGGCGGCGACCGGCGATGTGACACTCCTCGATCCGGCGCAGCTCGACAAAGCCAAGCCGGACTCCGACATGATCGAGCGAGCCGCCAAGGCCCTCGGCGAGGCCAAGAACCCAATCATCTTCGCGGGTGGCGGCATCATGCTGGCCGACGCCTCCGAGGCACTCGCACAGCTTGCCGAGATGCTGCAGGCTCCGGTGGTGATGAGCTCCGAAGGTAAGGGAGCCATCTCCGACCACAGCTACCTGGCCCAGACGGTCATCGGTGGGCGACAGCTGACGCCCAAAGCGGACGTCGTGCTGGCGGTCGGGACGCGCTTCTTGCAGCCCGCGACGTCGTCCTGGGGACCGAACGATCAGCAGACGCTCATCCAGATCGACATCGACCCGACCGAAGTCGGCCGCAATCGCAAGCCGAACATCGGCATCGTGGCGGACGCGGACGTGGCACTGCGAGACCTGGTCGATCGCGTTGGCAAGCACAACCGCAAACGGGAGTCGCGCGAAGAAGAGTTGAGCGCGATCAAAGAACGTGCCAACGACGTCGTCTTCGAGGTGCAACCGCAGGCTTCATACGGCATGACGCTGCGTGAGGAGATGGCGGAAGACGACATCCTCGTCAGCGGCATGACGCAGGTCGGCTACTGGAGCAACCTGGGCTTCCCGGTCTATAACCCGCGAACCTTCATCGGCGCTGGCTATCAAGGGACGCTCGGATATGAGATCGGCACCGCGCTCGGCGTCCAGGTCGGCAATCCAGACAAGCGCGTGGTCGCAGTTTGCGGCGACGGTGGCTTCCTTTATCAAATCCAGGAGCTTTCGACGGCCATGCGGCACAAGATCCCAGCGGTGCTGATCGTCTTCAACGACAGCGCGTTCGGCAATGTGCGACGCATCCAGAAAGAGCGCTTCAACGGACGCACCATCGGATCCGACCTACTCAATCCGGATTTCGTGAAACTGGCCGATTCCTTCGGCATGGAAGGTATCCGCGCCAACGGCCCAGAGGGGCTGCGCGAGGCGGTACGCGGCGCGCTGAAGAGCGATATGCCAACGCTCATCGAGGTCCCGGTGGGCGAGATGCCCTCGACCTGGTCGATCCTACGCGGGAGTTGAGGCAGAGCGGCCCTCATCCCGGGCCAGTCCACCCCACCAACTCCCTTCCCACTGAGGGGAGAACTATTCCCCGCTCGGCGGGAGAAGGGGGACAATAGGCAACGAACCGAGCCCCTAAAGACACCCCTCTCCCGATCGCACGGGAGAGGGGCAGGGGTGACGGCCGTGGAGTGAACCCCAAAAAGCGAACCAGGCGCAAAGGGAGGTTTCAGCGGACGCGGTAGACTGACCGCACCGTAAAGGAGACCAACTGATGGGACGGGGACGCACACATAGCCGGGAGTTCAAGCTCGAGGTGGTGCGCCAGATTGCGAGTGGGGCCAAACGGCCGGTCCAGGTGTGTCGCGAGTACGGACTGGCCAACAGCGTGGTGGATCGCTGGCGCCACGACTATGCCGAACGGGGGGACGCCGCCTTTGGCCCGCCGGTGGTGACGGGGGAGGCCGCGTTGGAAGCCCGCATCGCCGACCTGGAGCGCTTGTGTGGACAGTTGGTGTTGGAGAACACCGCCCTAAAAAAGGGGCTCAAGCACGGTCCCTGGGGGAGCGACACACGATGATTGCCGCGGGGCAAGCCCGTGCGCCGCGGCTCTCGATCCGGCGCTTGTGTCAGCTCACGGAGACGGGGCGGACCTGGTACTACACCCACCCCTCGACGGTGGAGACGGCCGCGCGGGACGTGGACCTGCGGGAAGCCATCGAGCAGATCGTGCTGGCGTTCTCTGGCTATGGCTATCGGCGGGTCACCGCGGAACTTCACCGACAGAAGTGGATGGTCAATCACAAGCGGGTATTGCGCGTCATGCGTGAGGAATCCTTGCTCTGTCAGCTCAAACGGCACTTCGTGGTGACCACCAACTCGGCCCACGACTTCCGGCACGCCCCCAATCGGATCGCGGATCTGCCCATCACTGGCCTCAACCAGGTCTGGGTGGCCGATCTCACCTACATCCGTTTGCCGACCACCTTCGTCTACCTGGCGGCCATCCTGGATGCCTACTCCCGCCGCTGTATTGGCTGGCGCCTGTCGAGAAGCATCGATACCCAACTGACGCTCGCCGCGCTGGAGCTGGCGCTGCAGCATCGGCGGCCGGACCCAGGGGTGATCCACCATTCGGATCACGGGGTGCAGTATGCCAGCACCGACTATGTGACCCGGCTCGAGGCGGCGGGGATCCAGCTCAGCATGGCGGCCGTCGGCAACCCCTACGAAAACGCCCGGATCGAGAGCTTCTTCAAGACGCTGAAACGCGAGGAGGTCTATCTCAACGACTATCAATCCTTTGCCGAGGCCGACGCGCACCTGGAGCAGTTCATTGAGATCGTCTATAACCAGAAGCGGCTGCACTCCAGCCTCGGCTATCGACCGCCCGTCGAATTCGAGACGCTGGTGATCGGTTGACAACCAACCTTCCCTTTGACCGTGGTTCGGTCAAAGGGGTTCAGTCCACCGATTTCCCTCTATACGTCTACAAGCTCAATGGCGTGCAGACCCGCACCGACAATCGCGTCGACATCGATGCCGGTGGCGTGATACAGGTCGCTGCGCGTCCCCGACTGCCCGAACTCGTCGACACCCAGCGAAATGACCGGTACTCCGAAAATTCCACCCAGGAACGAGAGTGCGTGCGAGGCGCCGTCCTGCACGGTGACGATCGGCGCGCGACGCTCTTCCGGCAGAATGAGCCAATCGAAAGAGCCCGTGCCGTTGGGTGATCCGCCGTCCACGCCATAGCGGCGTCGGTCGCGGAAGAGGCGATAAATCTCACTTGGGCTGGTGATGTTGATGACGTTTGCCGCGATCTCTTCCTCGGCCAGACGTTCGGCTGCCTCGACCGCTTCGGGAATCATTGTTCCAGCCGCCACGATCTGCAGCGCATTGGCGACCGGCAGCTGCGGCGTCGTCTCGCGTCGGTCAACTAACCGGTAACCGCCAGCCAGCACTTGGCGCCGCAGCTCCTCTTCGCCCAACCGAGCCAATGCGGGTTCGATCAGCTTTTGGTTGATCGGCTTTGTCGAGAGTCGCAGATAGCTCGATAGACCGTTTTCGCGATCGCAGCAGCGGCGCATGGCTTCGAGCATGACCCACTCGGTCTCATTGGCGAAGCAGGGCTCGAAGCTGATGAGGCCGGGCAGTTCCATGCCCAGCGAGACGGTCACACTCGACTGGTGCGCGCCACCCTCCGGAGAGAGGCTCACGCCAGACGGAGTCCCGGCAAAGATCATCTTCGAGCCGACATACAGGCTGTAGATGAGCGAGTCCAGGCCACGGCAGACGAAGGGGTCGTAGACCGTACCAATCGGGATCAGATGCTGCCCAATTAGCTCGTAGCTCAAGCCAAGCTGACCAATAGCCATGAAGAGGTTCATCTCGGAGATACCGAGCTCAATGTGCCGACCCGCCGGGCTCTCACGCCAGCGCAGCAGGCGTGGGCCCTCACCCTCGTAATCGGGCTGTTCCGTCGGCGAAAAGATGCCAACGCGGTTGATCCAGCCCCCCAGATGCGTTGAGGTCGCCACGTCGGGAGCCACGGTGACGATACGGTTTCCAACGCCCTCCAGTTCGGCCACTCGCGGCAGAATGCGCCCGAGCGCCTCCTGGGTTGAGGTCTCATTGGGATGACGTACGCCGATCGCAGCCGGGATCAGTGTCGCGGAGATCGGTGAAGTGCTCAATCCTGACGGCTGCGATAAGCGCTCGGTCGCCTCGCGAACCAGCTTCCCTTCGGGAGAATCGCTCGGGAAGATGGCCCACTCGTCGTCGTCCGGCACGTTCAGATGGGCACGCAGCTGCTCCATTTGATCGTTGGTCAGCAGCGCGGAATGGTTCATCGGGTCACCGGCGATCGGCAGCCCCCAGCCTTTGATGGTGTAGGCGAAGAGGACGCTGGGGCGGTCAGTGACGGCATCCACTGCCTGCAAGCAGCGCAACAGCTCCACAAGGTTATGTCCACCAAGGTCCGAAATGATCCCCGGCAGCTCCTCGTCGCTGATTCCCGAGAGCACCTTTGTGAGATCATCGCGGCCGCTTAGCGTCCCGGCGATGAGCCGTTCCCGCGTGGTCGGTCCATCGAAGCGAATGAGCGCCTGGTATTCCTCGTTGCTCATGTCGTCAATGCGCTGGCGCAGGACGGAACCCCCTGGACGGCCATAGACCTCTTGCAAGCGGTCGCCGTACTTCGCCTCGATGACATGCCAACCGGCGGCGTGGAACAGGGCTTTGAGACGGCCGGCGCGCACGCCCGGGATGACTCGATCGAGGCTCTGGCGGTTCAGGTCGACGATCCAGAGGACGTTTCCCAATCCGCTCAACGCCTCTTCAGCCACCGCCTCCCAAACATTCCCCTCGTCCAGTTCGGCGTCGCCAATCAAGGAGATGAAACGACCGGAGGCGGCTTCACCGAAGTGAGCCAGGCTATAGCGATGGGCCAGGGCGGCAAAGGCCGGGGCGACGGCACCCAGTCCGACAGATCCGGTCGAGAAATCGACCGGGTCAGGGTCCTTGGTGCGGCTCGGGTAAGCCTGCAAGCCCTTGTATGCGCGTAGAGTCGGTAGATACTCCCGGTCGAGATTTCCCAACAGGTATTGGACCGAGTGATACGCAGGCGAGGCGTGCGGCTTGATCGAAACACGATCACCGGCGCGCAAGTAGTGGAAGTAGAGCGCCGTCAGGATCGAGACCACGGATGCGGATGAGGCCTGGTGGCCTCCGACCTTGGTTTTGTCCGGGTTCGCTCGCAGGTGATTGGCATGGTGGATGATGTTGGTCGCGAGCCAGAGCACGCGGCGCTGAATCGCGTCGAGCGAGACAATAGTCTCGGGGCTGATACTGCTAATAGGACCGTCGTCGGTCTGTGGGGCCGGTTGTGCCACGGGTCTCCTCCTGGGGAATTGACAGCGCGATAACCGGCTGCGCGCCGGTGCCACTATCGTGACATCTGCCGGTAGCAATGTCTAGCGAAATTGGCTAACTCTCGGGGGCGTCGTCGCTCGTGGATTCAATCTCAAGGATCAGATTGACTTGCTCGAGAAGCGCCGGGATCTTGGTTTGTACGATGTCCCACACGATGTGGACGTTCACACTAACGTAGGCTTGAGATACGATGTCGCGAAAACCCGCCATGTTGCGCCAGGACACGACCGGATGGCGATCCCGGATCTCCTGGGAAACATGCTTTGCCGACTCCCCGACGATTTCAAGGTTGCGTACTACTGCATCAATGGTCTTCTCGTCGCTCAGGAATGTTTCAAAGGTTATACCATCGGTGAACCGCAATACCTTTTGGCAGCACAGTTGAATGTCTTCAAGGTAGAGCAATTCATCACGCGACACGCACAGCCTCACGTTCTACGCGCGCACGTAGCCTCGGCTTGAGATCCTCGCGGATCATTAGATCTACCCGTCGTTTCAACACATCCTCGAGCAGAAGCTTCAAGCCCATATCGTGATCAAACGTCGGCGAGTCAACAAACTCGACCAGCATGTCCACGTCACTCTCCGGACCTGCCTCGTCCCGAGCGGTCGAGCCGAAGAGGGCAAGCGAGCGAACGTCCAGCGCGTCGAACTCGGCGCGATGCTGGCGAAGGATCTTGATGATGTCGTCGCGCGTCATCCTGAACTCCTGAGGTACACACCACCGGCTTGACAATACGTGAAGATGATCAGATGACACCGCAGGCAAGCGCTGATGGTGCCGACCACGGAATCTCTACTCACTGTATCCGCTCTGAACCATCCGTTAACGAGCGGAACTGCCGACCTCTCGTGCAAACAGGCCGGCTTTCGCCGGCCCTCTGTCCCCATCCGTGACGCTGGATCCGCCCCTCAGACGCGCGCCTTGAGGATGCCCTTCACCGGCATGACACCGGGAATCTCCCATTCTTCCCACATCTGGTCGACCATGCTCTGGATATAGTCGATGTCCTCATCGATCAGGTGCGAGAACCGGCCCTGCCGCATCAGGTACTCCTTTACAGGAATGCGGCCTTTGCCGGTGGAGCGACAGTCCCAGGTGTACATCACCTCTCCGTCGAGGATCTCGTAGAGCGGGAAGATGCCAGACTTGATGCCCATCTCCCCCAATTCACCAGAGTAACGCGGGTGGTAGTCCCAACCCTTCGGGCACGGGTCGAACGTGTGAAGGAAGGTCGGTCCGCCGACCGCCAGCGCCTTGCGCACTTTGTTGAGGTAGTCGGTCGGCGGGAATGAAGCGCAGGCCGTTGCGATGTAGCGCACAGTTGGGTGGCCTGCCGCGAGCATGCCGGCGATGTTCTTCTTCCAGCGTCGCTGCATGATGCGGTGCTTCTTGCCGGTCGGCGTGAAGGTGGTCTGCGCACCGTACGTCGTGAGCCCGGTCGCCTGAATGTCGGTATTGGCCGCCGACTCGTTGTCGTACAGGACGATCAACAGGTCGAGGTCGGTCTGCAGCGCGCCGGAGATTCCGGAAAGGCCCATGTCGCCGCCGCCGATATCACCACAGAACGAGATGACGTTGATCTTCTCGTCCTTGATTTTGCCCTTGCGTTTGAGGGCCCGCAGCCCCGCAGCCGTCCCGACGGCTGACGAGCCGCCCGCCCCGAGCTGGGTGTGCATCCACGGCACGATCCACGGTGTGGTCATGTAGGACGTGTTGGCCACGTACATGCAGCCGGTCGAGCCTGTCACGACCGTGCGCGGGCCGGACACTTTGATAAAACCGCGCATAACGGTGGCTGACTCGCAGCCCTGGCAGGTGCGATGACCCGAGGTGTAGAGCTCTTCGAGCGGAATGCGGTGCACGCCGCGGATGCGCTCGTACTCGATTTTGGGTTTTTCTGGTGCAGTGGTCATGTTTCGATGCCCCTCTCAGTGCGCAGGCGCCGATAGGTAATTCGAGCTTCCCGCTCCGGCTCGAACGCCGATCCAGGTGACGTAGCCATCCATCGTCTCGTCTCTGGCCGCCTTCTGCGTCAGCTCAAACATCTTCTCGCAGTCCTGGATCGAGATGTCGCGACCGCCGAGACCGCTCAGGAAGTTGACGACTACCGGTCGATTCTTGGCCGGGTAGAGGCAGGAGCGGATCTCGTGCAGCAGGATTCCGCCGTCGTCCGGCGATCCGTGGGCGAAGTCGCGATCGATGACGCCCACCCCCTTGAAGCGGCTGAGACACTCACGCAGCTCGACCGTGGGGAACGGACGGAACCAGCGCAGGTTGACGTACCCGACTCTGTGACCCTGCTCGCGCAGGCGCTTGACGGCCGTGCGGCCCGGAGCCGCTACCGTGCCGAGCCCGACCAGTACGACATCCGCGTCGTCGGTCATGTACTCGGTGAAGTAATACGGCGGTTCGTAACGCTGCCCGTAGACCGCGTTGAACTCTTCATAGGCATTGACGATGACCTCACGCGCACGCCGCGCCGCGCCCCAGTTTTGGCGGCGCATCTCGATCACCCAGTCCTCATTCACCTGTGGGGCGATCGAGATCGGGTTATCCGGGTGCAGCCGCCGGTCGCCCAAATCGTAGTCGGGCAGGAACTTCTTGACGGACTCGATGGTCGGAATCTGGACGATGTGCTGTGAGTGGGTCAGGAAGGCGCCATCCATGGCAAGCGCCATCGGCATGCGCACCTCGCTGTCCTCAGCAATGCGGTAACCGATCAGCACATGCTCGAGCGCCTCTTGTGGGCTGGTCACCCAGTTGAGCAGGAAGCCCATGTCCCGCACCGACATCGCGTCGTTGTGCTCGACGCCGAATGCGCCGGGATCATCGAGTGCGCGATTTCCGACCAGGAAGAGGACGGGAAGGCGGTCGGTTGCGGTGACGACCAGCGCCTCGAAGCCGTAGCACCAGCCGGTGCCGCTGCTGCCCGTAAAGGCGCGTGCATTGACGGCGCTGGCGTGCTTGGCGATCTCGAACTGCGAGTGCTCGCTGTCGGCAATCATGTACTCGGCGTCGAGCCCTCCATCGGCGATGATCTTGGAGATGGAGTCCATCACCTCGGTGTAGGGTCGAATCGGGTAGGCCGGAATCACGTCGACGTCGGCCAGCCGAACTCCTTCGGCGACTGCCTGGCAGCCGGTCAGGAGGTCCTGACGCTCCCAGACGTCAGATTGCTGTTGCGTGGCAGTAGTCACGGTCAATCCCTCCTAGACTGGCTGCGGCGTTTCTTTGCGCGGACGAATCTCGCCCACGCCCGGCACGTTGGACACTTGAGTCGCGATGCGTCCGGTTCCGGTCACGAATGGGTAGCTGACCCGCTCATTTCCTTTCTTGTCCGCGGTCCAGCCGAGATAGTCGTCAGCATCGCGCTTCCAGTGCTCCCAAGGGCTGTCGTAATTGTCGAAGACCAGTTCATCTGCCATGATGATGCATTCCTCGACCGGACAGACCTCGGCGCATTTACCGCAACCGACGCAGTATTCGTAGTCGATGTCGTAATAGCCGTCGTCGGTGGGATCGAAGCACTGATCTGGGCACTCCACCCAGCAGAGCGTGCACTTGGTGCAGAGGTCGAAGCGGACCACCGGACGCTGCGTCTTGGTCGTGCCGCGCTTGAAGGTCGGATTGCGTGATTGCCCGCGCGGGCCCATCTCAAAATGGCGCGGCACGGCGGGAATGACTGTTCCCTCGCGGAAATGATCCCAGCCGGGCAGCTTCGGCACCTCATGGTTCCAGTCCGCGCCTTCTCCCAACTGGACCATGTACATGTGGCTCTTCACTGCTTCGAATGCCTCGCGCGCGGCGGCGACGCGATTCTCGTCCTTGGTCTTGGCACGCAGATGCGCTTCAACCGCGTCGATGCGGATGATGCTGGGGTCGATCCCGGCGATGGTGCCGAGCACGCGCTCATGGGTCAGATCGTCCTTGAAGACCCACAGACCGGCCAGGCTGGCATCGCCGGCAAGCGTCACCAGGTTAAAGGAGAAGGGTCTGGAGGGGATGAACTTCAGCAGGTCCTGCGCGCTCTTGCGCGTGACGACTAGCATCGCGCCGCCCTCGATCATCTTCTCGTTGATCGCGCGGATACCGCTCCAGCCCCAGGGCTCGACGCCCTTGACCATGGTGTCATCGAGCACCACGGAAATGTTGGCCTCGTCGATATCCATCTTCGCGCCGCACTCGGCCTCGAGCTCTTCTTCCTCGAGGTCAGGCGAAATGAAGGTGAAATACTTGCAGGGGATGCCATTCCGCTCAGGGGAATCGCTGTAGCGACCGTTGGAAAAGGCGACCTGGCCCATGCGGGCCGCGATCAGCACAAGATCGCTGCCGATACGCTTGGCGAGGGTCTTCTGGAAAATCCCTCGATAATTGATCTCCACCCGTTTGATCACGAGCTACCTCCGGTTCCGTGGCGTGCAATGCCTGCTCGGTTTACCGACTCGCGGAGATCTAGTTGTCGAGAGCGCAGACGTCACACCGATCACGAGACACGTCCGGCTCAACCGGATGAGCGCTCTCGGTAACGATCACCGACTATGAAACGATATCTCCCTCCTTTGTCTGTTCCTCCAATTGATCGCTCACATATTTGCCGATCGTTGCTTGAATATGGTGAAGGCTGGCGGCGTAGGTCGCGTCAGGATCGTGCTGCTTGATTGCATTCAAGATCATCCGGTGCGTGCGAAGAGAGGTTGTTTGCCGCTCGCGGGTCTGCAGGTAATTCTCTCGAGAGGACTCCAGCAAACTGAGACAAGCTTCGGCCATGGTCTGCAGGATTGGGTTGTCGGCCGCCCGCATGATGATCAGGTGAAACGCGCTATCTTCGTCAACGGTTGATTCACCACGCAACAGCTTTTGGGCCTGCCGGTCGAGAACCACATTGAGCTGGACGAGATCCTCTTCGGTGGCGTTCTGTGCGGCGCTCCGCCCCAACGCTGGTTCGATGACGCAGCGAGCCTCGTAAATGTGCCAGAGTAGATCCGGCCGTACCGCGAATGCCGCCGTGATACGAGATCCCAGATCTTCCCAGCGGGCTTCTCGAACAAATGTACCGCCGCCCTGACGAACGTCGATCGCCCCAAGATGCTCGAGACTACGCATTGCCTCTCGAACAGAGGCCCGCGAAACACCAAACATCTCCGACAACTCGCGCTCGGATGGTAGACGATCACCCGCGGACAGAGATCCCCCACGAATCATCGCGAGGATCTGCTGCTCGATCTGCTTGGGCACACGATCCCGTTGGATCGGTTTAACCGAGTTCTTCATTGGCCTGACCACCTGACGTGTAGGTCGATTCTAGGCGTGCAAGTGAGGGCTGTCAAGCACCGCACAGCGGGAATGAGCATGTCGGCGATAAGGAAGAATTGTGGAGGAATATTCGTGCGGGCGAACGTGATTTTGGCTATTCGAAGCAGGCTAACACGGCGATCTTACCCGCATCTCTTGACGGCAGTCGTCAATCTGTCAGTGTGAGCAGATTGCCACATTGATTTCGGGAATACGGAGCGACGTAACACCTGGTCAGCTTGACGTGCCGGGCATGTTGATTCCGACGGCCTGCAAAAGCAGCGTAATCGCCAGATAGGCCAGGATCAGCACGAGGATCCGCACCAACACCACGCTCCGAAGGTGTCGAGAGACGTGAGCGCCCGCTTGCGAACCGAGCAGCACGCCAATAACCGCCGGAGCGGTGACCGAAAGGTCGATGATATTGTGGATGTAGTAGATGAACGCGCTCGCCGAGACCGTGACCCCCACCATGAAGACGCTCGTCGCGGCCGAGGCTTTGACCGGAACTCGCATGATGGCGTTCATTATCGGAACCTTGACCGCGCCACCACCGATACCGAGCATTCCCGAGATCACTCCGGCCAACGAGCTCGACGCGGCTCCGAACCTCAGCCGCTGCGGGACGAATCGCACATCCTCGTCGGCCGCGGGATCGTGAAAGACCTGCGCCAACTTCAGCGGATCCGGTCCATCAGTGACTGGAGCACTCTCATGCTGACGCTTGAACATCGCCGCACCCATGGCCAGCAGCGCGACGCCAAAGATCACGCGTAAGATGTTTGGCGCGACCAGAACCACGATCAAACCGCCGACGATCGCGCCGACCGCGGTTGTAAGCTCCATGAAGAGTCCCAACCGAACGTTCGTCATGCGGTGCTTGAGATAAACCGAGCTCCCACCGAGAGAATTGACGATCACGCTTACCGCGCTGGCGGCAATCGCCGTTTTCAACGGAACCCCAAAGAAGGCGGAGAGGATTGGAACGATGAACACGCCGCCGCCGAGACCCACCATAGATCCGAGAATACCGGCTATGGCTGCGACGATCACCACGCCGATCTCGCTCAAAACCGACAGGGCTGGCTTCGATCCTTCAGCGGCGCTTCCACCCGATAACCAGGCAACCACGATGCTGGCCACGATGATACCGAACACGGTGAGCGAGATAAGCGTGTAGAGACGGTCTTGCCCCTTGAAATAGGAGTACGCCATGAAGGCGATCGCCGCGGCGGGCGTTATCAAGAAGACGAGAACACCCAGGGTCAGGATCGCCGACGAGTCGAGTTGCGCAAGTTGTAATGGAAGATGCGTGACGCCAACGATCGGTGTCGGCAAACTGTGGTGTCGAATTAGCCCTACTGCGGATCCGAGAACGATTAGGCCGATACCAAGCACCAGCATGAATCGGTAGACGCTGGCAAGCGACGCGGCCGCGGTGTCGATGAAAATCGGCCCCTCTTCGGTGGACGGATCCTCGGTCACCGATCTTGACGTTGTACTGATTCCCATGTGTACGTTGCGAATCCTCTCCCGTAAACCCCGCGCCGTCGAACACATTGACTGACGAAATTATCAAGGTAAAGTCAGTAACAAATCCTTACGAGCAAGCATATCACGGACTAATGCGACCATCGCTCCACGCTCATCCGGATCGAGACTGCCAGAATCGCATACGCGGTCCATCTCGGCTATGGTTGTGATGACTCAGGTCCTCAGAACGATCCGGCAAAATGAGCCAGTTCGCTACGTCCCACTCTCATGGCACGCCTCTATTTGCTCTCGAAATGTCTTTGATTTGTCCACGCAAACGGCGCAACGCGCACGAGGCGTAGATCAGTGAGATCCGACCATATCTAGGTGGATTCGCTTGAAAGATGCAGCAGTGCTGATCAGAATCATGGGCTCGGGTTGAGGTCTCCGGGCCGGTTTTGATAGCGCTCGACGTCGACTCCGGGTCCTCGTTCCGAGGATGGCAACCCGACTCTGGCCGCCTTGCACCGCAGCGTGTCGAGCGCCAGGTCCACTGCGTCATCGAGGCTTATGCCGCGCGTGTTGACCATGAGGTCGTACAGCGTCGGGTCGTTTGGTCGACGGTGGTAGTGTGACTGAAGATACCGATCTCGACCAAGCTGTTTATTGTGAATACGATCACGTGCCGCTGATTCGCTCAACCCCTCGCGTTGCGACACATAGGCGATTCTCATGTCGAGCGGCGCGATGACGCGGATGTGTAGCACATCTTCGCAGTGCTGCAGCAGGGCCTGAGCTCCGCGTCCGACGATGACGACGTAACGCGCGTTGTAAGACTTCTCAATTACCCGGCACACCGCCTGATGATAGAGGTCACTCGAACTGATTGGCAGGTCTTCCGTCGGTATAGTTCCTTCCGGCGCGGCAATGAGCAAAGCATCGAGCACGCGCGCGACGAGCCCCGCTCCGCGTTCGTCTCGTGCGCTCGCCTCCTCCTGTGTCATTCCGATTCGGCGTGCGACATCCGCCACGATCTGGTGGTCGACCAGGGTCCAGCCGAGTCGGACTGCGATGCGCGCCGCGATTTCACCGCCACCGCTGCCGTACTCGCGTGATATGGTTATTGCGCTCATTGGCTCGTATGTGGATTTTTGTTCGGCCACTGTCAACAACCTCCGTTTTCAGCGTCCGATCGAGCGTCGTGACGCGATTCTCCACCGATCCGCGTAATTGTCGAATCCACGGCCGTCGATGCAATCGAGCCATCTCGACGTGAGCTACACCGAAAGTCCAGCGACCACCCTGGGTGGTCAAGTCCACGACTGACGCACATCCGTGGGAGCGACGATCGGTCCGACTTCGTATGCTCATTGCCGGTTTTCTTCTTTGAATCCTGAACTCGTTCTATAGAATACCCGATTCCGCGAGTAGAGTGGCACGACCGCTGCGTCAACGAATACGGTCGAACTCGACCTCGTCACAACACAGGGCCTGCGCGAAATAGGCGGAAAGCACGCGTGGCTGGGTCAAGGAGGATAATATGAGTATCATCGGATGGATCATTATTGGAGCGCTCGCGGGATGGCTCGCAAGCCTGATCATGGGTCGCAACCAGAGCATGGGTTGGATTGCCAACATCATTGTGGGCATCATCGGAGCGTTCGTCGGCGGCATCATTTGGGCGCTGGTGACTGGCCAGGGATTCATGGCGACGTTCAACCTCGGTACCCTTTTGGTCAGCATCGTTGGCGCGGTCGTCGTCCTCTTCCTGTGGGGATTGGTCGCCAGGACCGCCTGACGTCGACATCAATGAATTGCAATAGAAAGAGAAGCCCCGGGCCTATTCGGCCGGGGCTTCTCGCTGCTCTGGATTGAGCATGAGAGATTCACGAGCCTGTCATGAATTCAAAGGGAAGTGTTTCCAGTGCCCCTCGGAGATCACGTCAACGGTACCGTCGACCACTCTGATGGCGGTCTGATCGTCGATCGCGTACGAGGGATGTGGCATCCCGGCGGCCCATCGTTCCGCATGGGCCATGGTGTTTCCCGGCAGATCCACGTTATCCACGTGCGGAAATATCGAGAAATCGACGACGCCAAGCGTTTCATCGCCACCGGTGGGCGGAGTCCACTGGACGAAATACTCTCCGATTCTGGGAGTCATTACCATGCTTCCGGCACTCAAACCTACCCAGACCGCGCTCAGGGACGGTAGAAGCTCGGCCAGCCCGGACTGTCGCATCCAATACGACAGGTAAAGGGCGTCGCCGCCGTTCACTAGCAGAACGTCAGTCCCCTCAACCCAGGAGACCCAACGCTCTCTATCGATGCTGGGCAGCGCGGTAAGCTCCAGGACTCCCAACGATTTCCAACCCAATTCGCACATCGGAGTTCTGGGCTCCTGCCCCGCGATGAACTCCCATGCCCGGCCAGGACCGGCATGTGGGTGCCCATACGACGCCGTGGGAATGCACAGGGCATTGCATGCGGCAATCGGTTTCTCCAGAAGGTCGAGCAGCGCGTCGTGGATGCTTGGATTGGTGACGCCAGCGGAAGCGAGAAGAAGCTTCATGATGCCGTTCCTTCGTAATATCTTTGCCAAATATCTTTGCCAAGTTCGACGAGCCCGTCTCAGAGCCTGTATCAGGCTCACCGGCCGATGGCGGGCAACCTCCTGACCGCGAAATCCAACAGTGCACATACCGGCTCAACGGCAAGCACGATATTCCTTGGTCAACGTAATGTCTGTCAATGCTAGTTGGAGCGCGGCGACGAGAATGTGCCAGGCGCTCACAACTCAGCGAGGACATCGACCGATTGCTCGAGCATCACGCAGGCGTTGTGTTCGTTGCCGAATCCTCAGACGCGCCGTCGTGTCCGAGCCGAACCTCACGAACACGTAGACGGCGTGACACTCACCATCATGAGGATAGCCACGAACAAACCGAGGACCGTCACAATGCGTAAAGCACATGCTAGACTCTATCCAGCGAGTCTCTTTCACACACAACGCGATAGTTCCCACGTCTTTCGACGAAATGCCTTTTGCCGACAGACGCGTGAGGTTCAAGGCACGCATTGACGCTTACATTGGGATGAGCCGGAGAGCCGCACGTTTGGGCGTGCCGGTTCCGGCGTGACGAGTGGGACCAGAAGATGGAATTCATTGGTCAGGCCGTTGGTGGCTACCAGATCGAGGCATTGCTCGGCTCTGGTGGCATGGGCCAGGTGTTTCGAGCCAGGCAGAGTCAGACCGGGCGCGTAGTTGCGTTCAAAGTGCTCCACCAGCAATACGCCAACGAGCCCACCTTCCAGGCTCGCTTCCTTCAAGAAGCTCGCGCCGCGGCGGCCCTCGTCCACCCCAACATCATCGAGGTCATCGACTTCGGGCAGCAAGACGACTGGTATTACCTGGTGATGGAGCTCGCCTCGGATGGCTCGCTGCGCACCCTGCTGCAGCAGCAGGCATCCGGCGAGAGCATTCTGCCACTCTGGCTCGGCGTCGATCTCGTGCGCCAATCGGCCGACGGACTCGGCTACGCGCACCAGCACGAGATGATTCACCGCGACATCAAACCCGACAACCTGCTGATCGTACGCGAAGCTGCTCCGACCGACCCTGAGATCCCATACTTGGTTAAGATCTCTGACTTCGGCCTCGCAAAACTGGCCGAGGGTGGCATGAACACCACCCAGGGGCTGACGGTCGGAACCCCCGCGTACATGTCGCCGGAACAGTGTCAGGCCATCCCACTCGATGGACGCAGCGATATCTATTCGCTCGGCGTCGTCCTCTACGAGGTCGCCACCGGCCTGCTGCCGTTCGAGACGCGCAGCCTGACCGATGCCGTCTACAAGCACGTCTACACCGAGCCGCCACCGCCCAGCCAGGTAAAGCCCAATCTTCCGCCGCAGCTCGAGCAGGTCATTCTGAAGTGCCTGAAGAAAGCTCCCGACGATCGCTTCCGCACGGCGGAAGAATTGTCGCTGCAGCTACAGATCGTGGTGCAGAGCCTCCGCGGTGGCTCGCAATCGACGGCGACGGTCATTCCGGGTGCAACGATTCAGACCTACAGCGTCCAGCCTTCGTTGCCAGGCGGATTCACCGTGACGTTCGAACGCGATCGGGAGACGCTCGTCCCAGGGCAGCCATCGGTCGTAATGGCTCGGGTCACCAGTCAGGACAGCTCACCGATCGACGTCGATCTGACGCTCGAGGACGTGTCGCCCAAGTGGCTCTCGTCACCACTGGCGTCCGTTTCACTGGCGCCTGGAACGCAGCAATCGATCGCGTTGCCGATCCTGATCCCACGCACGCCGGACTTCCCAGCCGGCGACTATCGCGCAACCTTGAAGGGTAGACTGCGGAGTGCGCCAACGACAGCCCAGACTGCCGTCTCGATCTGGTCGGTCTCGCCCTTTGATGAATTGAGCTTCGGTCTCCTGCCGGTCAAGGCGGGCGGCTGGTCGGGCGCCAATTTCACGGTGGCGTTGCGCAATCTCGGGAATACCGCCACCCGCGTCGAGCTGGCGGGCTCGATCTCCGAGCCGAGCTTTTCGCTCGAAATGAAGACGCCGATCGTCGATCTGGACCCCGGAGAGGCACAGCGAGCACAGGTTCGCGTCCGAGCGGGAAGTCGCTGGACCGGCGGTCGCTCCGGCGCACTGACGGTTGAGGCGCGAGCTGCGAACGCCATGCCGCGCACAGCCGTGGCGAACTTCACGCAGCGTGCGCTGCTCCCGCTCGTGGCACCCATCGCCGTCCTGGCACTTCTTGCCATTGTGGCGGGCGTGTTTGTGGTGATAAATCAGCAAGGGTCGGCTAAAGGCGGCACGCCCACCTCGGCACCGTTGCCGACTCCGACCGTCCCGGTCGCGGTGATCGCTCCGTCTCCCACGCCGACGCCGATCCTCCCAACGCCTACAACCGCACCCACCGAAGCGCCGACAGTAGCGCCAACGCTGGTGCCGGTCATCGTCGCGTCACCGCAGCCGACCGAACCACCGCCAGCGTTGGCCGCGACGCATCTGCTCATCACGACTGGATTGGGCAAGCCGCCGGGCATTCTTGAGATCTACGCCGTCAATCCGGATGGCACGGCGCTGACGCCGATCACACAAAACGACCAGGACGATTGGGAGCCCGCCATCTCGAGCGACGGCACCCGCATCGCGTTCGTCAGCACGCGCGACGGCAACAACGAGATCTACGTGATGGACGCCGACGGAAAGAATCAGCTCCGACTCACCAACGACCCTGGTTCGGACGAATACCCGAACTGGTCGCCGAGCGACAACAAGATCACGTTCTCCCGCACCATCAACAACAAGACGAGCCTCTTCGTCATCAGCGCCGACGGGAGTGGCCTGACCGAGCTGGCACCTACTCAGAACGGATCCAGTTGGACGCAGACCTGGTCCCCGGACGGCCAGCAGATCATCTTCGCGAGCAATCGAACGGGTAAGAACGAGCTCTTCTCGGTCAACGTGGATGGCTCGGGCGTGCGACAGCTTACGTTCACGGGCGACAACATCACGCCATGGTTCTCCCACGACGGGGGGCACGTCGCCTTCATCTCGAACCGTGACGGCAATAACGAGATCTACATCATGAATGCCGATGGCTCAAACCAGACTCGCCTGACGCACACGCCGGACAACGAGGTTGATCCGGTGTGGTCTCCGGACGATCAGGCAATTGGCTACGTGGTCAACAAAGAGGTGACGACGATCCACGTCGATGGCACCCAAACCAAGACGCTGACCAACGGCGCCAACTACGATTCGTGGCTGCGTTGGTCGCCCGACGGGACGTACCTGGCGTTCTCCGGCAACATCGACAACCAGCGCGAGATCTTCGTGGTCAAGGCTGACGGTTCAGGCATGACGCGGCTCACCAACAACCCGACGTTCGACGGCAACGAGTCCTGGGTGCCGCTGAAGCCATAGCTAAAGGGTCGCGCATCCGGTTTGAGCGCGACCCTGATCTCTTACCGTTCTCATACCGGGCATATGTGCCGGCCAGACTCACTGCCTCACGGGCGCAAGAGTGTGACGGCTCGACTGTGCTCCGCCCGACGCTCGGCATCCCAGTCACCGGTGCAATAGATCGAAATCGACGTGATCAAGCCGTCTTCCACGTCGGTTCGTGCCATCTCGCGGCAGTACCAGTCTTCACCCTCCCAGTGCCAGACTTCCTCCCATTCGATTACGAATCCCGTCGGCGTCGCGTCGCAGCGCCAACGCGGAACTTTGCCAGGGCCCGGATGACCGTGAAGGCGCAACGCGAGGGTCTGTTCCTGACCATCGGCCTGAATACGCCAGCGCGGCGACGTGAAATCGCAGAAGACGCCAGTCGTGAACAGCCCCACTGGGATTTCACCGGTTTCCATGAACTGTATGAACTTCGTGGCGAGAGCGGTCGCCTCTTCAGTTGTCATCTAGCTACGTTTCCTTCCGACAAGCGCTGGGATTCAGCACCGTGTGTCTACCGCGTCCTCGTTGCGCTATAGCTCGACACGAGGTCGCTGAGTGGCCACGGCGGCGGATTATTGAGATCAACACCGGTGATCTCTGCTAGGCCGCGCTTGAACCACTGGTCAAACGCATCCTCTGACTGAGAGAAGAGGCGCAACGCGTTCGCGGCATCCGGGCTCTCGAGGTAGGCGATCAACAGATCACCTTGCGGAGTGTGCTGCACGAACCACAACTCCTGTGTGACGCCGATCCGCTTTTCTGAGGCGGCGTACGGCTGCTTGCGAGGTCCTTCGAGCTCTTCGAAGAAACCCGCAACGGCCTCGGACTTCCCCGAAATGACCGGCAACGCGAACCCAACCTGATCCATGTGATGCTCCTTCCCACGAATGAAGCTCGACTGATCGCGTGTAAGCACCCGGAGGTTAGTTCGCTCCCGCCAGCATCGCGGCGATGTTCTGAGCGGCGACTTCCATCGTGGCCTGGTACTCGCCGCGCGGGCTAAACTCGATGAGGTCGGTCTGCTCCTCGTACACGAGCACGTGTCCTGGTTCCAGGTAGTAGATGTCGCCGGTCTGCAGCGTCTCTTCGTGATCCGCGAAGATGACGTGAACCCGTCCGCTGACGACGTAGCCCCAGTGCGGGCACTGACAGCGATCGTCGGGTAGCCCCGTGAACAGGGGTCGTGTATCGGTTCCGGCAGGGAAGGTCTCCAGGGCCACGTTCATTGCACCCCACTCGATCTCGCGGAGCGTGACGTGCCCGACCGGGATGTCGAACTCACCCGCCAGGGGCAGATCGTTCTTCGAACTGTGCATGACTTCCTCCTGAGGTTTCGCGCCTGAAGCGAGCGTGACAGCCCGCAACGACGATCAACTGGACGATGACTCGAGTTTAGGAGTGAGCCAGCACGGGCACATCGGGGACAATTCCTATTTCGAAATCGGGATGATTTGCGCCGCGTTGCGCGGCAATAGGGGGATCTTCCTATTGGGTGCGCAGGGTTACGACGTGGCGCTCAGGCCAGTTCGTTGCGCAATGCGAACGCCGTGGCCGCCACGCGGTTGTCGACGCCGATCTTGGTGAAGATGTGCGTGAGGTGGTTGATGACGGTCTTCTCGCTGATAAAGAGGCGCGCAGCGATGTCACGGTTGCTCATGCCCGTGGCCACCAGCGCCAGAACCTCGGCCTCGCGCGAACTGAGTCCGGCAGGGTAGGAGCGTTTCGCTGGATCGGACTGGCGGAGTGCGGCAAGACGCTGCCTCAGACGGAGCTGTTCAGCGTGAGTTGGGGTCGAGTCGATGACGTTGATCGCCTCGGACAATTTCTCGGCAGCTACGAGCGACGCGTCGGATCCGCCCTCCGCCAGCGCGAAATCCGCCTGGGCTTCGAGCACGCGCGCAATTTCCCAGACGATGTTCTCGCGCCTGACAGCCTCTTCCGCTGCATGAAGATGTGCTTCAGCCGCGGTGAAGTCTCCTCGCTTCGTCTCGATTCGGCCAAGCTGTCGATCGATCCACAGGTCGTGAAACTGCCCCTCGAAGGCTTTCAGCCTGGGGTAGTACTGTTCGAGCCGTTCCCAATCTCCAAGAATAAGCGCCGCCTCGGTGATGTGCGCCAGGGGCTCGGAAGTCGATAGGCTCCCAACCGGCATCGATTCCAGCAGTGGCTCGAATTGATCCAGCACCACGCGTGCCTCGTCCCGCTTGCCCTGGACAGCGGCAATCATCGCCGCGAGACCCCCATACCAGATGAGCGCGTTTGGACCGATTTGTTGGAAGAGTTTGATGGTGGCAGCCATGTGTTGTTCGGCTGCGTCATAGTCGCCCAGGAAATAGGCAAAGGCAGCGCGGCAGAACATCACGTAGGCGTGCGGCTCGGGACTGGTCAACCCGCGAACTTCTGCTTCAGCCCGGTCTAGAAAGCCACTCGACTCCACCGTGTTGCCTTGCATGGCGGCAAGGACCGCCAGCCACGGATAGATGTGACGCAGCTGATACGGATCGTGGGTCTCGCGAGCGAATTCAAGCCGCCGCAACGTGACCGCGCGCGATCGTTCGATCGACCCCTCCCAGTAGTAGGCCGGCGAGAGGGCGGCGCAACATTCAGCGGCTTCGGCAAGATCGTTCGCGGCCGCGAGGTTCAGCGCTTGTTCGAGCAGCGAGATTCCGTTCGAAAGCTGATTGGCACGCACGAGTAGATTGCCGAGCGTGCGATTGGCGGCCGCCAGCAATTGATCCTCTTCGAGCAGCTCTGCCAGTTGCAGTGCTTCGCGCGCCAGGGTGATCCCGGTGTCGAGCTCGTGCTGACTAATGGCCATAAGACTGGCCAGTTCGACCAGCACTTCGACGAGTTCCGGACCAGGTTGATCCTGAAGCAGCCGATGCGCGGTCTCGAACGCCGCACGAGCCTCCGAAACAGCCTCCTGCCGCCACCAGGCGCGGCCCAGAAAGAGCGCAGCTCGCGCGGCTCGCAGGCGGTCACCGATTCGATCGAAAAACTCCCGTGCCTCGGAGAACGCGGCAACGGCCTCAAGTTCCTTGCCGGCAAGACTAGCCGCCTCTCCCAGACGGAGCAGGAGTAGCCCACGCTGCTCATCGTCGGCGCGCATCAGCGCCAACGCCGTCTTGAAGTGAGTCAACGCCTCTTCCGCGGCGAAGGTGTCCATCGCCTGTTGCGCGGCCTGAACCGCGTAGATGCAGCCCTTGGCCCGGTCGCCACTTCGCGCAAAGTGATACGCCAAATCTGCCAGAACTCGCGCGTCCAACGCCGCGCCACGTGATTCGAGCGCGTGACCAATGACCCCGTGTAGTCGCTCGCGCCGCAGCGGCGTGACCTGGTTGTAGAGGCATTCGCGGATCTTGTCATGCTTGAAGGCGTAGCGCGTTTCGCTCAGCGGCTCGACTAACACTGCTCGAACCGCCCACGTCAACCGTTCCTCGACGTCGCCGCGTGGTTCCCCAGCGGCTGGCGCGAGCACGGTAACATCGAACTCCCGACCAATGATCGCGGCGACCCGCAGCACGTCAACCACGTCAAGACTCAGCCGGTCGAGCCGCTCCTGCACGGCGGCCTGGATGCTGGCCGGTAACGTGGAGGCATTCGAGTCGTGAAGCCGCAGAATCCGCCGACCGCCCGGATCCTCTGCAGCCGCCAGCGAACGACCATCCTGCCAAACGCGTAGCAGCTCCTCGACGAAGAACGGATTCCCCTCACTCTGAGCAAACAGTAAATCCAGAGTGGCCGGATCCAACGGTGCGCCGAGCAACCCGGCCGCGAACGCCGACGTTTCCTGACGCGTTACTGGTTCTAACGAGATGGAATGGAGCACACGCTGGCGATTCAGCTCTCGGATGGAGCGAACCAGCGCTTCGTTCAGATCGAGCTCGCCCGATCTATAGGCTCCGAGGATCAGCAATCTGGCTCGAGGTTGATACCGAGCGATGGCACACAGGAGATCGAGGCTGGCGGAGTCGGCCCATTGCAGGTCGTCGAGGAGGAGCGTGACCGGACGCGCACTGGCGATAGCCGCCAGCAGTGCCGCCACGGCCTCGAACAGGCGCAGCCGAGCCTGTTCCATCGGCAACTCATATCCGCGCGGCTCCGCTCTGAGCTTGGGGCTCAGCTCTGGGAACATTGTCCCCAGGACCGGCACGAGATCGCCCGCCAACGAAGTTATGTCTGCCGGATCAGTCGAACGGATGTAGCGACCGATGGCCTCGAGGAACGGCAGGTAGGGTGGCATACCTTCGGCCTCCGAGGCGCCGCCATGCAGCACGACGGCGCCGTGCTCGGCCGCGGAGTCCGCGATTGCTCGCAGCAGACGCGTCTTGCCGATGCCTGGATCGCCACTCACCAGCGCCACGCGGAACTCTCCGGATATCGCACGTTCGAACTCGCCCCACAACGCGGCGTACGGTTGTGTGCGGCCAATGAGCGTGCTGTTGGCGGAATCGTACGTCAAAGGGCCTGCTCGCTCAGGTGATAGATACCCGACCGGGTGAACACATGAGATGCGTGCATTGTACCGTCACGTGGTGTGACAGTCGCTGAATCACTGCGGCTCAGTCAGCACTGCCGACAATGGCGTCCGCATCGATCTCGACCAGATATCCGGAGCCCACCAGACGGCTGACCTCGTAGAGCGTATTGGCCGGTCGCACGTCGCCAAAGGCCTCGTGCAGAGCCGGAGCCATCCGCTCCCAGTCATCGGCGTTGGTGATGTAGCAACGATAACGGACGACGTCTCGCAGTGACGACCCGGCCTCCTCCAGCGCCGCGCCGATCTTTTGCAAAATATAGCGAGCTTGCTCTTGTGGGTCGTCCGGCCCAACCACGTTGCCGTCGTCGTCCGTCGCCGTCGTGCCCGAGACGAAGACGAAGTCACCAACCCGCACCGCGCGTGAATAGCCGACCCGTTCCTCCCAGAAAGTGCCGCTGGAGACCCGTTGGCGTTTGCTCATGCGTATACTCCCTCAACGTTTCCGCGATCGAAATCGACGACGCGATGACAGCCGAGCCCTGCAATGCTGGGAGCATCTTCGAGGGTGGCTCAATGAAGAGCAAGCGACAACTCCAACAAACGAAGCGAGGACAACGGTGACCCACCGAACCCCATCCGTGGTGCATTGGGAACATCAATGCTGCCGACCCCGAGCAATTGTGGAGCTTCTATGGCGAACTTTTCGGATGGGAGTTGAAGAACGCGAATTTCGCCCACCCGTATCGCTACGTCGATCCACAGAGTGGCGGCATCGGCGGAGGAATCGATCAGACATCGGGATCGGAGGATGTCGACGCGGAGGATCGCCACACCGGCGTGACCTTCTACGTTTGGGTGCCCGACATCTCCTCTGCGCTCGACCGAGCCGTCGAACTGGGTGCCACGCGCATGTGGGGTCCGACTCAGCCGCACGAAGGGCTCGCGCTGGCGATGTTTCGCGATCCAGAGGGGAACGCCGTCGGGCTGATGAGTGACGTCCTCGATAATCGGACACAGCCCGAGGAGTATGCGTCCCCACTATGTAGATAATGCCCGACCGACCTGTCGATTTTGACGAGACCTGTTCGTCGTCATGATGAGAGCGGAAATGGACCGCTCCAGAGCGGCGGGCAACCACCAAGGAGGATAGGCACCATGCGATTCGTTCTGTTGATCCACTCACGCGAAGATGGCAACGGCTCGATGTCCGAAGAGGAAATCGCCGAGATGTACCGTGGACACGAGGCGTTCGGCCAGGAGCTTGGCTCCCTCGGGAAAATTCAGGGTGGCGCGGAACTACAAAATGCGTCAAAGGGCAAGCTTGTTCGGCACGACGGTGACCAGATCCTCACCAGCGACGGCCCCTTCATCGAGACCAAAGAGCAGCTTGGCGGCTTCTACATCATCGAAGCGGACGACATCGACGAGGCGCTGCACTGGGCGGCCAAGATTCCGGCATCGGCCACCACCACCATCGAGGTTCGCCCGCTCGTCGAGCACTGAGACGCGACATGCTCGCTCGGGGATCTTTCGGGATCTCCGAGAGGTCTTCAATCGATTGGCAAGCGCTGCGACGAAGAGACATTTCTGCGCTGGTGCGGGGAAGGATCGAGAATATGCGCTATTTGTTGATGATCTACTGCGACGAGAATTCCTATGAAGAAATGGGTGCCGATGAACGTGACGGAGTCATGGCCGGGTATGGCAAGCTGACGCAGGAGCTGAAATCTCTCGGCAAGCTTCTCGGCAGCGACGCGCTGCAGCCAACGGCAACCGCCACGGTGGTACGCGTGCGTAACGGCGAGACGCTAACCTTTGACGGACCCTATGCCGAAACCAAAGAGCAACTTGGCGGGTTTTACGAAATCGATGCTGACGACCTTGACGAAGCAGTGAACTGGGCGTCCATGATTCCGGTCTATGGAAACTTGGCAGTCGAAATCCGACCCGTTCTGAACTTCGGCTAGCATCGAAACCAACGCGGTCCGTGGCGGATCCCGTCGCGTTCCGCACGAGAGACTATGAGTACGACACCAGTCGCGATCGAGACAGTCTTCCGTGAAGAATATGGGCTCATCATCGCGACCCTGATTCGCGATCTGGGCGATTTCAGCCTGGCCGAAGAGGCGATTCAGGACGCGCTCATCATCGCGCTGGAGCGCTGGCCGTCGGAAGGATCGCCACGCAAACCGGCGGCCTGGATCCTCACCGCCGCAAGACGCCGCGCGGTCGATAAGCTGCGCCGCGAGCGGGTCGGTCGCGACAAATTTCAGCTGTTGGCAACCGATCCCCATTTCTTGTCAGGCGGCGAAGAGATGTTCGACGATTTCGACCAATCATCATTGCAGGACGAACGCCTACGGCTCATCTTCACGTGCTGCCACCCGACACTCAATCTCGACGCACAGGCGGCGCTGACGCTGCGCACGCTCGGTGGACTCACCACCGGCGAGATCGCCAAGGCCTTCCTAGTGCCGGAATCCACCATGGCGCAGCGTCTGGTGCGGGCCAAACGCAAGATCCGCGATGCAGGTATCCCCTATCGGGTTCCGCCTGACGAGGAATTACCCGGACGCATCAAGGCCGTGCTGGTAGTCGTCTACCTCATCTTCAATGAGGGCTATCTGGCCGCCAGCGGCGACGCGCTGATCCGTACCTCCCTGTGCGACGAAGCCATCCGACTTGGACGCGTCCTCGCGCGGCTCATGCCCGACGAGCCGGAGGTGCTGGGGCTCCTCTCGCTGATGCTGCTGCACGATTCCCGGCGCCACGCCCGCATCGGTGACGGCGGAATGATGGTGACGTTGGAGGATCAGGATCGCACTCGTTGGAATCGATCCGAAATCGACGAAGGGATCGAACTGGTCGAACGCGCCTTGCGCATGCGTCACGCCGGTCCCTATCAGATCCAGGCCGCCATCGCCGCGCTCCATTCGGAGGCCGAGTCACCAGATGAGACCGATTGGGAGCAGATCGCGATCCTCTACGCGTCTCTCTTCCGCCTGACGCCAACGCCGGTCGTCGCCTTGAACCACGCGGTCGCCGTCGCCATGGCGCGCGATTTGGACGAGGGACTGCGGCTGATCGATGAGCTTGGTGAGAACGAGACCGTGTGCGGCTACTACCTGTTCCACTCGGCTCGGGCGGATCTACTGCGACGCATGAACCGCAACGACGAAGCCGTTGAGGCCTACCGCGCGGCGCTGGCGCTGGTGGGAAACGACCTGGAACGCGCCTACCTCACACGCCGTATGGATGAGACAGGCTCCTCGTCATAGAGATCTTCGTCCGCACGGGCGAGGCACGCGTCGCCCCAAACGTGAGGCGGCTTTCGTGTGCTCGTCGTGCTATCCGCGTCACATTCCACGTCCATCGTCGTAGGAGCGAAGCTTGACTTCGCCAACGTAGGGAGCGCGCTGCGGCCTTGCCATGCACCCAATCGGACAACGGCCGTCCGTGAATGCCGTCAGCCGTCTCTCGCGCGCCTTTCACCTCGTCAGTCCTCAGGCTATAGTGGCGCCAATTGACGGTATCAATGCAGCGACGGCCGACCGCTCACGCTCGGCCTCCATCAACTAACGAGGAGAATCGTCCATGGTCTGGTCAAATGGCGGAACGACGCATCGCTCGACGGTAATGGGGCGACGAGGCATGGTCGCGGCGGCGCACCCATTGGCCACGCTGGCGGGTATCCGTGCGCTGGCGTCGGGCGGCAACGCGGTAGATGCGGCCATAGCCACCATGGCAGCCCTCAACGTGGTCGAGCCCTAGATGTCGGGTCTCGGCGGTGGCGGCGCCATGCTCCTGCATCGGGCTAGCGGCGAGACGAGGGTGCTCGACTATTCCGGGCACGCACCGGAGGGCATCGACGCTTCCAAGCTCGACGCGCAATCGGCGGACGTCGGGCCGAAGTCGATCACGACGCCGAGCGCTCTGGCGGGCTGGGTCGCGGCGCTCGAGCGCTACGGTTCGATGTCACTCGCAGACCTCGTCGCACCCGCCATCGAGTATGCCGAGCAAGGCGTGCCGCTCACCGTGAAAAACGCCATGTTCTATGGCAGCGCCGACGATCGGCTGCAAGGACCGGCTCGTGATACCTTCTACGTCGGCGGAGCACCGAAGGCGGGACAGATCGTGCGGCAGCCAGCTCTGGCCGAGACCTACCGCGCGTTGGCTAGATCGGGTGCAGACGCGCTCTATCACGGTGAGATCGGCAAGCGACTGGTCGCGGCTATCCAGGCGGCGGGCGGCGTGATGACCGAGCAGGATCTGGCCAGCGTGAAGGTCGACTGGCGCGAGCCGTCGATCTCCAGCTACCGTGGCTACGAGCTGCGAACGACGTCCTGGCCGATGACCTCGTACGAGATGCAACTCACCCTCGATGTCCTCGAGGGCTTCGATCTGCGCGCCAGCGGCCACAACACGACCCAGACCATCCACACTATGGCCGAGGCCATGAAGCTCTCGGTGGCCGACCGCATCGCTCATGCTGGAGCGATGCAACCGCCTCCGGACGGGATTCTGTCGCGCGGCTACGCTGATTCACGACGCAACCTGATCGATCAAACCAGGGCCAACCCGGTGGAAGGCGACCGCTTCACGCGCCCGCGACGTCGCGGCTCGGTGCTGCCCGGCAATCCCGGCGATTTCACGCGCGAGTGCACTACACACCTGGACGTCATCGATCAGGACGGAAACGCCGTTTCGATCACGCAGAGCATTGGCGCCGTCTTCGGGTCGGGATTCATGGCGGGCGACACCGGAATCATGATGAACAACTTCCTCTATTTCCTCGACTTTGACCCAGACAGCCCCAACGCGGTCCGCTCTAACGGTCCGATGTTGGGACCGCTTTCGCCCACCATGCTGTTCAACGACGGGCGCCTCTTCCTTTCGATCGGCACGCCGGGGGGCTTCGCCATCACCCAGACGACTGTCCAGATGATCTCAAACGTGATCGACCACGGGTTCGGCGTACAGGCGGCCATCGAGGCGCCGCGTTTCAAGACGGTGGCGGGCAATCAACTCGTCATCGAGGATCGCGTCCCCGCGAACACGCTCGATGAATTGCGCGCGCTGGGTCACGAGGTCATGCCGGTCGACGGCTGGTCAGCCGCTGTTGGTGGCGGGCAAGGGATCTTGATCGACCCCGAGACCGGCGCATACAGCGGTGGTGCCGATCCCCGCCGCGACGGCTATGCGTTGGGCTGGTAGAAGGCGCATCTTCGTCGGTACGGGTGACGCGTGCGTCGCCGAACGTGAGGATGGGGAGAACGACGGTGTTTCGACGTAGAATCGAAGCGCCGTCGCTCTCTTTCGCGTTGGGGCGGCGTTCGGGAGGAGATAGTCGTGCGCTTCAGCCTGCGGTTGAATAATGATCTGCCGGTCGCGGATTATGTCGAAATGGCTCGCGCGGCGGAAGCGGCCGGATTCGACCAGTTCTGGGTAAGTCACGACCTCTTCGTGCGCAGCGCCCCGGTGATTCTGGCGGCGGTGGCGCAGGCGACCGAACGCATCCAGATCGGCACCTGCATCGTCAATCCGTACACCCTGCACCCATCCGAGATCGCCATGATGGCGGCGACGTTGGACGAGTTGAGTGATGGTAGATTCAATCTCGGCATCGGCGCCGGAGCGAGCGAGTTCCTCAAATGGGTCGGAATCCCACAAGAGCGCCCACTGCACGACACGCGGCGTGCCATCCTGCAGATTGCCGCGGTGTTGGCCGGGGAAGAGGCGCCCGATTGGGAGCCGGAAGCCTATCTACGCTTCCCGTCGCGGCGCGTCCCAATCTACCTGGCCGCCATGAGCCCCAAGATGCTGCGCCTGGCGGGCGAGGTAGCCGATGGCGTTCTTCCGCTCCTCTTCCCACCCGAGCACTACGCCACGGTGCAACCACTGGTCGCTGGGGGAGCCGAGTTCGCCGGTCGCCCGGTTGACGACATCGACATCGCCGCCTGCGTCTGGTGCTCGGTATCGCAGAATCGGCAAGCGGCCGAAGACGCGCTCAAGAACAAAATCGCCTACTACGGTCACGCACTGAGTCCGCTCATCCGCGAGCGGCTCGGCGTGACGCAGGCGGAGTTTCGGCCGATCGAGCACGCCCTGATGACCGAGCGCGACCCGCTCAAGGCACGTGGGCTGGTAAACGAGCGCATGCTGCGTATCGGCATCGTCGGGACGCCAGACGATCTCATCGCCCGTCTCCAGGGCCTGGTAGAGATGGGTGTGAAGCACCTCAGCTTCGGCCCGCCGCTTGGCCCCGACCCGATTGACGCCGTGCGCGCCATCGGTCGCGAGGTCATTCCGCGGTTCCGCAATTTGTAGGGTCGGCCGGTTGCCCACGCAGTTGGTGTTGTGCTCCCGTCGTTAATCGGACCCTGTGCACGTCGTTGGCACTGCACCTGAACAATCGACCAACCGACCGTCGACGTTTGGGCGTGTGTCAAAATATGGGAGTGCACGAGGTGCCCCCCTTCAGGTCAGTCAAAGGTATTTCGCCGTGGAACAGTTTTGCTTCAACGAGGCTCAGCCCGTCGCACCCAGACCCTGACGCACCGCAGGCACCACCTCACGGACGAATACATGAAGCTGCTCCATCTGCTTTTCACCCAGTGGCCAGAAGACGAACGTATCCATGCGGCAGTCGCGATACAGGTGGAGCAGATGCTCGATCCAGCCGTCGGCGCTGAACAGCGGTGTGTTCGGGCGCAGAATGTCAGCTGAATTCGGACTCTCAGGGAGATCGATAATCCCCATCAGGTTGTAGAGTCTGCGGATCTCTTCCGGCTGTCGACCAGCTTGCGCCGCCCCCTCGTCGATATTCCGGTTCACTTCAGCCAGCTCGCTCTCCGGCACGTAGGCATTGGAGACCGAGACTCCGTCGCCGAGTCGGCCGGTCAGACGCAGCATGCGCGGCTTGGTCGCGCCGATCCAGATGCGGATGGGGTGCGCCGGTTGAGGACCGAAGCGCGTCCCCTTGAAGGTGTAGTAACGGCCGTCGAATTTGAATCCACCTTCGCTCTGCCAGAGACCACGAATGACGCGCACGGCCTCATCGAAGGTAGGCACGACGTCGGCCTTCTCGGGCAGATGACCGCCGAATGAGGCGATGCCCTGGGCAAAGCCGCCGGTTCCAATGCCGAGCTCGACGCGACCGTCACTGAGCACATCCAGAGAGGCTGCCGCCTTTGCGATCATGGCCGGTGGCCGCAGAGCGATCGGCGACACGTTGGTTCCGACGTGTACCCGTTCGGTACGTGCGGCCACCGACGCCAGCAGCATCCACGTATCGAAGAACCGATCTATGTAGGGATGATCCTGAATCAGCGCCAGATCGATCCCCTCGCGGTCGGCGAGCTCGGCTCGCGCGAACGCATCATCTTTATCGGCCGTGCCAGGATCGATGTTGAGACCAAAAAGCGGTTTCAATGCTCCCACGCTTTCCTCCTCCGGGATCTCGCGAGTGTCGCCGGAGGGCTCAACCACACGATGTCGCGCCCACCCGGGACTCGTAACTCAATTGTCCACTCGACATTCCTGCGGGACCGCTGAGTCCGCCTCAGATTGTGAGACTGCTGTAGCGTCCCGTTACGGACTGTAACGCGCCCGTCATTCAATCGGGCCTAAAGTTGAACGAGAGGGTCGGGGTTTGGCGGACCGTCCGGTCGCGGACCGGTGGCACGATCGTCGAAAGGCCAGACCATGAAGAGCACAATTGTCGTACCTCTCTCGGGTGTGCCCCACAACCACTCTCGGCTTTCCGAGCGGGCAATTCCCTATGCACGATCTCTGGCACGTCGCACCAATTCATCGGTCATCTTAATCTCTGTCGTCGATCTTCCCGACGAACTCGCCGCCTACTACGCACTCCAGGCCGCCGACCATGAGCGTGAATCGGGTCCAGTGGCCGAGAGAGAGCAATACCTTCAGCGCCTGGCGGCCAAGTTCGAAGGCATTCCGGTGCGCAGCGAGGTCAGGACAGGCGATCCTGCCGAAGAAGTGATTGATCTGGTGGAGCATCAAACCAATCCAATGCTGGTTCTGGCCAGCCATGCCCGCTCCGGAGTGGGTCGCGCCATTCTCGGCAGCGTCGCCTTCAGCATCGTTCATCGCGTCAATTGCCCTGTGCTCATTTTGCCGACGTCGAGCCGCGAGACGCCGATCCCCGTCATGCCGGAGCGGGGAACCATCCTCATCCCACTGGACGGCTCGTTCGCGTCCGAGAGCGTTCTGCGCAGGCCCTTGCAGGTGCTTGGAGACCCTGACTACGCCCTGCACCTGCTGTTTGTCGTCACTCCGGTGACCGACGTGGAGGGCACACCAATCGACGCGTTCATCGGGCCGAAGGAGGAGTGGGCCTCCGACTATTTGCAGACCGTGGCGGAGCGATTGACGAGAGAGGGACACATGGTGACCTGGTCGGTGAAGCTTGGGGAAGTCCCGGATGAGATCACGGAAGTGGCTCGCGAGATCGACGCGGACGTCATCGCCATGACCACCCATGGCCGACGCGGCATTGGTCGAATGCTCTTCGGGTCGGTCACGGAGCGTATTGCCCACGAATCAAACCTACCGCTTCTGCTCATCCATCCCGATGCCGCGCTACACGCGGTCGAAATGGAGGTCGGCGCGGTCGCCGACAGACCGTAGTCGACGCCAACTGGAACAATTTTACGCCCAGATTCACCGGGCGTTCCGGGCGTCGGGCGGCAATCAAGACCGGCGCCCGTGCCATTCCTGACCCGCCGGGGTCTTCCCCCTTGTTGATATACTTTCAGATCTTGGGTCGCGAGAAGGACGTCTACGCGTGTGGCGTGGCTGATGCGCGTCGCCAGCCATGCCGAGCCATCAATCTCTCATCAGAAGGAGCACAACGGGTGGGTTCAACGGAACTGGAACGCGAGGTTCGTCGCAGGCGGACGTTCGCCATCATCTCTCACCCGGACGCCGGTAAAACGACGCTCACTGAGAAGCTGCTCCTGTACGGCGGCGCGGTCAATCTGGCCGGTTCGGTCACGGCGCGCCGTCAGCAACGGCAGACTGCATCCGACTGGATGGCTCTCGAGAAAGAGCGTGGCATCTCAGTCTCATCCACCGTCTTGCAGTTCGACTATCGCGGCTATCGAGTCAATCTGCTCGATACGCCCGGTCACCAGGACTTCTCCGAGGACACCTACCGAACGTTGACGGCGGCCGACAGTGCCGTGATGGTGCTGGATGCCGCACGCGGAATCGAGCCTCAGACGCTCAAGCTCTTCGAAGTCTGCCGCATGCGCCACATCCCTATTTTCACCTTCATCAACAAGCTCGATCGCCCGGCGCTCGATCCACTGGCCCTACTCGACGAGATCGAGCAGACCCTGGGACTGAATGTCTGTCCGATGAACTGGCCGATTGGGGACGGCACCGAGTTCCAGGGCGTCTACGACCGCGTGACCGAGCAGGTGCATCGGTTCGCACGCACGGAGCATGGTGCTCGTCGGGCTCCGGTGCAGATGGCAGGCATCGACGACGTGAAGCTGGACGAGATCCTCGGTCCGGCGCCAGCCGCCAAGCTGCGCGAGTCGGTTGAACTGGTCGAAGTGGCGGGTTACGAGTTCGATCGAGAGCGCATTCTTTCAGGGGAGCTGACGCCGGTCTATTTTGGCAGCGCTCTCACCAACTTCGGCGTGCAGCTGTTCCTGGACGCCTTTGTCGAGATCGCACCTTCCCCACTTCCGCGCGAGACGGCGGACGGCGAAGTGCGCGCCGAGGACGAGGAGTTCTCCGGCTTCGTCTTCAAGATTCAGGCGAACATGGACCCACGCCATCGGGACCGCGTAGCTTTCCTACGCGTCTGCTCGGGCCGCTTCGAGAAGGACATGCCGGTCAAGCACGTGCGTTTGGGGCGCGAAGTTCGTCTCAGCCGTCCCATGAAGCTCTTCGGCCAGGACCGCGAGGTGGTCGAGGAGGGCTATGCCGGCGACGTCATTGGGCTGATCAATCCCGGCACGTTCACCGTTGGGGACTCAGTCACGAACGGCGATCACGGTCCGTTCGCGGCCATGCCCCGCTTCCAACCCGAGCATTTCGCCCGACTGCTTAACGCGAAGACCGACCGCTACAAGCAGTTCCAGCGCGGACTCGACCAGATCGAGGAGGAAGGCGGCATCCAACTCCTCTACCCGCTCGATTCCGGCAGTCGCGAGCCGATTCTGGCGGCGGTCGGTGCGCTGCAGTTCGACGTGGTGCGCTACCGGCTAGAGAACGAGTATGGCGTCGAAACCATTCTCGAACCGCTCGGCTACGAGCTCGTGCGTTGGGTCTCGGGCGATCCAGAAGAGATTCGCGAGATGGGCGGGCGTCGTGGTCGCTCACGTGCAGAGGATCGAGACGGCAACGTCGTCCTCCTCTTCCGCAACCAATGGGATCTCGACTTTGCTATGAAGGACCACCCGAACGTGACCTTCTCCCCCATAGGCGGCGTCCAGGCGCAGCTCGAGCAGGCCGGAGTGAAGTAACCCGAGCAGAAGCAGCCACAGGAGCCCTCACCCCCGTCCCCCTCTCCACACCCACTGCGTGGGTACCCGGCAGGAGAGGGGTTTCCACAGGGTACAGCCGTACGGCTTCCCGTTCGTCTCACCTGGCCCGTTCGGACGGGGAGAGAGTGGCCAGGCAATCCGCACCTGACGTCAATCAAAATCGGTCGGCATGGTCGGGTCCAGATGCAATTCATAGAGCCGCACGATTTGCTCGGGTAGGACGCGATCGATCGAGAGGGGCGGCAGGAAGTCGACGGGGAAGAAGCGTACATCGTTCGTCTCTGAGCTCGGCTTCGCGCTCCCAGCGACGATCTCGCAATCGAAGTACAACTTGTAGACGTGGAATGCCAGCGGCGGGTGTGCGTGCCGGTCGCGGTCATAGAGGGCCAGCAAGCGATGAACCGCGACGCGATAGCCTGACTCCTCAAGCGTCTCCCGTGCGGCAGCCTCACTTGGGGACTCCCCCGGATCGACCCAGCCGCCGGGCAGGGTCCAGAGCCCGTCTTCCACTTCTCGCACCAGCAGGATGGCGTCGTCCCGAAAGACTGTCGTGCGCACGTCTACCTTGGGCGTGGCGTGGCCCACTTCCGCCGCAAAGAGGGACTGCAGCGACGCGATGAATGACTCGTCGCCCGCCGCCATCATCTCGGCCGCGATCTCGCTGAGACGCTGATAGCGTTCGACGTCGAAGTGATCGGGGGCGTAGCTCAATCCGGTCTGTGCGATCGCCTGAATTTCGCGCGCCCAGCGCATCCCTTTCGACAGCACAAGATCTCCTCGGAGTGTTGGCGTCGAATCCTCTTCGCCGTGTCGCGGTTGGGACGCGAATGGCTAGGGCACACACAAAGCCGACACCCAGGACGAGCCCTGGGTGTCGGTCAAACGCACTCTAATGTCGTCATCACTTCGGTCGGCGCCTGGAAATTTCCTGCTTCGTAGGATGACGATCAGGCCCTCTCTACGTCTCGATTCAGCTTCGAGAGGCCTCAAGATTCGTACCGGCACCGACACGCTGTGAGTCCGGCGGATTTTCCAACTCCAGCGCCTCTCCTTACGTATCGAACCAGCAGCTTCGTGCCGCAACTTCGACACTGTCAGATCGGTATCGTTGCCGCGAGGGCCATCCCCGCTGTCTCCATAGTAGACCCGATCGGCGCTGTTGGCAAGGTACGGACGTCCTGACAGGATTCTCATCTTTGTCCTGCAGTCCCACCATTAGACGCGCAAGAGCCACCCCTCAGCCCTGCGCGTTCCGCCGTTAAGCCCGCGTCGCTTGCGCCTTCTTCTGCTCGAAATATTCACTGTATCCGCCAGGATACTCGTGCAAATCGCCACTTTGCAGCTCGAACGTCCGGCTGCAGGTGCGGTCCAGAAAATAGCGGTCGTGCGAGATCGTCAGCACCGTCCCATCAAACTCATCCAACGCCGCTTCGAGCACTTCTGCCGACTCAATGTCGAGGTGATTGGTCGGCTCATCCAGCAGCAGACAGTTCACTCCACTCAATGTCAGATCGAGGAGCTGCAGTTTGCTCTTCTCCCCGCCGCTCAGGATCGAGATCGGGCTGCGCGCCTGTCGATAGTTGAACAGGAAGCGGCCAAGCACCGCCACCACCTGCTCCTCACGCAGGGCGTGACGGCGACGAATGAACTCGATGGGCGTCAGTTCAAGATCCAGCGTCTCATGACCTTGCGCGTAGTAGCCCAGGCGGATTGAAGGGCCGACCCAGACTTCCCCATCGGTCGGCTCATCCAACCCGAGGAGCAGCCGAAAGAGGACTGACTTGCCCGTGCCATTGGGGCCGACCAGACCGACACGCTCTCCGCGACGGATAGTGAAGCTGACGTCGAGAAAGACCAGATCGTCCGCGAATTCCTTGGTCAGATGGCGCGCCTCGACGACCTTTTGCCCACCTCGCTGTTGTGAGTGGAAGGCCAGCGCCATCTTGCGTCGCTCCAGCACCGGCCGCTCGACCTTATCCATCTGGTCGATCTGGCGCTGCTTGTTGCGCGCCTGTTTGATGTGTCGCTCGTCGACCACGATGCGCGCCCATTGCTCGAAGCGCGCGATCGCCTCCTCGAGCCGCTTGATCTCTTTTTGCTGCGAGACGAAATCCTGCTGCTGCTTCAACAGCGCGATCTCACGCTGGGTCACGTAGCTCGAATAGTTCCCCTGGTAGACGATCAGCTTGCCATCGGCCAGCTCGACGATCTGCGAGACGGTGTCGTCAAGCAGATATCGATCGTGCGACACGAGAACGAAAGCGCCCGCGAAACGCTTGAGGACCTGTTCGAGCTCCGCTTTGGCTTCGATGTCGAGATGGTTGTCCGGCTCGTCCAACAGCAGGAGATCAGGTTTGGCGATGAGGCAGCGGGCCAGGCCAACCAGCTTCTTTTGTCCGCCACTCAGTTCCGTGACAGGCCGGTCATGCATCTCGAGCGGAATGCCCAGGTCGACCAACAGCGTCTCGGCATCAGTACGAAAGCGTGGTCCGTCCGCTTCGTCGTAGCGCTGCAGCAATCTGGCTTGCTGGTCGAGCAGACGGCCGAAGGCCTCCAAATCACCGCCCAGTTCTGGGTCAGCCAGGTCGGCCTCAATTTGGTCGAGATCCGCCTCGATCTGCTGCAGATCGGCGCGACCGCGCAGCACCTCGTCAAACGCGCTGGTCAGACCCTCACCGTCATACTCCTGCGGTAGATAGGAGCAGACGGCACCACGGCGCAGCGTCCGCTCGCCTCCCTGTGGAGCATCGAGTCCGGCAAGGACCTTGAGCAGGCTCGACTTGCCCGCCCCATTCGGCCCCACCAGGCCGATCTTTTCGCCGTCATTCAGGCTCAGGCTGACGCCATTCAGCACCGTCCGGGTGCCGAAGCTCAGCTCGATCGATTCCAATCTGGTCAGCAGCACGCTGGCTCCATGTCCGCTCCTGGCGCGCCAGTTAAATGATTCGTGGCTGGATGACCGTGGGCGTCGGCACAGGAGCAACAAAAAACGCCGCGGCCTTCATCCTGGCCCACGACGTTCGGCTCTCTTTGCTGTTGTGTGACTGCGTTACGGCTCGAGTTCGTCTCGTTCCGGAAGCCCGCCGCCACACTGAATCGCCACCGAAAAATGGGCACAGTACGACATAGCAGGCCCCGAATTGCCTGACTTCCGTCTCACGTTTGTCCATTTGTGGCGATCGCTCACCAACACGGTTCGCTCCCTGAAGAGAAGAAACGTCGTCAATCCGATGACTAACTCGAATCGACGCTGACCATCCTAGCATGGCCGGCGACCTTCGGCAACGGCTGAGCTCGACGAGAGAACGGTATGCGAATTGCCGCTTGAATCAGGACGTTCACGTGTTACGGGTTCTCGCACAACGCACGGCGGATCGGCTAAATTCGGTTATGCTGTCGAGACCGGTCGGCACCCGATCCGCGACCGGTCATGGACTTGATTGAAGGGGGCGAGATGGGCTTTCCACTCCGTGTCGGCATTGGCACCGGCAATCGGCTACCTTTTCCTGAGCTGGCCAGGCAATGGCAGCAGATCGAAGATCTCGGGTTCGATTCAGCCTGGGTTGTAGACCACTTCCTCGCTGGAAACGACGAGTCGGTCCCCTATCTCGAGGCCTGGTCGTTGATCGCCTCACTCGGCGTCCTGACCAACCGCATCCGCTTCGGCATCCTGGTGAGCGGCAACACCTATCGCAATCCGGGCTTGCTGGCCAAGGAAGCCGTCACCATCGACCACGCCAGCAACGGGCGCGTCGAGATCGGCATTGGCGCTGGATGGATGGAGCGAGAGCATCACGCGTACTCCTATGAGTATCCCTCGGCTGGGACGCGCATCGAGATGCTGGATGAGGCCGTGCAGATCATCGACAGCCTGATGATCGAAGATCGCACGACGTTCAAAGGGAAGTACTACCAATTCGACGACGCGCCGTTCGAGCCTAAGCCGTTGCAGCAACCACGCATCCCCATCATCATCGGCGCTTTCAAGCCGAAGATGCTCAAGCTCGCAGCCAAATACGCCGACACCTGGAACACGCGCGGCACTCCGGAAGTCGTCGCACCGTTGGCGGAACAGTTCCGCGCGGCCGCGCACGAAGTGGGGCGAAATCCGGACGACGTCCGCATGTCGGTCTACACCTGGGAGGCACCATTCGAGTCGGAGGACAAATTCCGGGAGACCGTCGAGGCCTACGTCGAGCTGGGCTTCAGCGAGTTGGTCTTCCCGATGCCGCCGCAGGAGCAACGTGCCATGATGGAGCGCTGCGCACGCAACGTACTGCCTGAGCTGCGCAAAGGACACTGATCGGTGCGACGCAGGCACGATGCGGAATAATTCAGGGTGTGGCGTGTTGTGCCACGTGACGGCGCTGCAACACACAACGCGCCCAACATGACCCCATTGCATATGAAACAGGAGACCGCCATGCTGGCAGCCGAACGTTACGAACAGGCACTTCCGATCGACGATTATCTGGCTCAGATGTCGCAAAATCGCGAGATCGTGCTGGAGAATATCGATCGAGCGGTTATCACCGACGAAGATCGCACCTTCTTCAGCGCGCACCCATTGCGGGTGCTGATCTTGACCGAGGAGTGGTGCATCGACTCGACGCAGTTCGTTCCACCCCTCACCAAGCTGTCGCGTGAGGTGCCGAATCTGCAGATTCGCGTCTTGCGGAGGGATGAGAACAAGGATCTGGCGACCAACTATCGTCGCAAGGACGACTACCAGGCCATCCCGGTCTTTATCTTCTTCGACGAGAATATGCGTGAGCTCGACTTCCTGATCGAGCGGCCGGTGAAGGTGAGCGAGGAGATGGCGGCCGAGACACGCCGCTTCCAGCAGGAGCACCCCGACCTTGAGGGCATCACGCGCAACTACGACCGCATGCCGGAAGAGACCAAGGCAGCGGTGAAGGCTAACTCGCAGGAGTGGCGGCGCGGTCAGCAGGAGCGCTTCGCGCGCTACTTCCTGGATGAGACCGCCGAGATCGTTCAGAACGCCTTCGCGAAGCAGGCCGTCTAGCGACGCTCCGCTTCCCTCCAGTTTGACAGTCGTTGCAGGCGCCCGTACGATCAATGTGGGCGCCTCTTTTTCATGGACGGCGCCTCAACCATTGAGTCAACCGCGTAGGTCGACATCGAATACCCATTGTCCCGACGTTCTGTAGCACCGGTGAGGATCGCCGCATGGCCGAGGAATCCCAGCCAGGAATCCGAGAGACGACCTACAAACAGTCTGGCAGTCGCGAGCCGGCTCCGGCGACCGAAGTCGAGCGAACCTCCGTGCAGAACATTGAGGCGCAGACCGTCATCATGACGCGTGGCAGCGCGCAGTCGATCAATGCCGAGCGCGTCAGCCTGGAACAGGCGGCGGCCCGCTCGATCGACGCCAAGAGCCTGCAAATGAATCGCAGCGCGGCGGCGCGCGTCAACAGTGAGCGCGTTGTCCTCCAGGGGTCATCCGCCAGCCAGATCTCGGCCCACGAGCTGCGCATGGTCCGTAGCCAGGCGGGCGTCGTCATGGCACGCGAGGCGCGATTTGAAGGCTCACGCGTCTTCTTCTTTGCCGGACGGTCGGAGGGAGATGTAAACACCGTGCTGACCATCCCCACAGCCGCCGCGTTCGGCGCAGGCTTTGGGGTCGGAGTGGCCATCGTCGTGGCGTTGTTGCGGGCCGTCGTTCGGAGAGGATAGCGATCATGCGACTGCTGGGAACCCTCGTCTATTTCATCATTGGGGCAGCGGTCGGCGCGGCGGCCGGGGCGCTGGTGGCCTCCATGCTCGCTCCGCAGAACGGTGACGACCTCAAGGTCAAGATCCGGGAGCGCATCGACGAAGGGCGCAAGGCTCGTGACCATGCCGAGGCCGAGACAACCGAAGCCATGAAGCGACGCTTTCGCAGCAAGGTCGGCGATCCCGACGCCATGAGCGCAAACCCCTCTTGATCATTCCTCAGCCAACCGGAACCCCATGCTCGTAGATTTGCCGCCCGCCCTGAGCGAGTCGCTCGAACGGCTGTGCCAGGGCTACTCGCCTCAGGATCTGAGTCACGCGGCAGCGGATCTCTCGGCTCGACATCGAGCCGACACCGCGACGACCAGACCGATCGCGACTTCAGCGGCGGACGTCGCCGCCTATGCCGCGACGCGCTTCCCAGCGACCTATGCCGCGATCGCGGCGGCGTTTCGGGCCGTGGCGGAGCAACGTTCAGATTGGAAACCGCGCTCGGTGCTCGATCTCGGTGCCGGCATGGGCGCCGGATTGTGGGCCGCTTCTCGCATCTGGCCCAACATGGAGCAGTTCACCGCGCTGGACGTCGAGCAACGCATGATCGACGCGGGGCGCGAGATTTGCCGCTCGGCCAGACACGCAGGATTGCGATCGACGCGCTGGATACGATCTGATTTATCGAGCGTCCAGGAGTTCGAGCCGCACGACCTCGTACTGATCTCCTACGTCTTGGGAGAGGTCGATGCAGAGATTCCTCCACGTTTGTTGGAGCGCGCCTGGAAGGCTGCAGGGATTCTGGTGATCGTCGAGCCCGGCACGCCGGTCGGATACCGCCGCGTGCGAGCAGCCGAAGAGACGCTGCGGACCTTCGGCGGGCACGCCATCGCTCCCTGCCCGCACGAGCCGCCCTGTCAAATCTCGGACGATGACTGGATGCACTTCTCAGTGCGGCTGCCACGCAACCGCGTACATCGACTCGCGAAGGGCGCCGAACTGAACTACGAGGACGAGAAGTTTACGTATCTGGCCGAGGCTCGCGAGCCCGTCGCGAAGACGTATGCGCGCATCCTGCGGCACCCGCAGATCCGCAAGGGGCACATCTATCTGCAGCTCTGCACGCCGGATGGCGTCAAAACGGTCGTGGTCTCCAAACGGGAGGGCGAGCGATTCAACCGCGCGCGCAAGGCGGAGTGGGGCGACGTGTTCGACCTGCCGAAAGCCTAGCCCGGCAGGGTGCCACTGGGCGGCGTCTTCTCTGGGTCGTTGCGCCATTCGATGTACGAGTAGACGACCAGCACGGCGACCAGCACTCCCAGAATGCCTAACATGACCCAGATCAGCGCCGCGCCGATACCGATGATGGCCAGGGCCAGGAAGAGGATCCCGCTCAGCGCGAAGAGCCAACCCGCCAACCGGTGCGTCCGCACCCAGGAACGTTTGCTCGACAATGTCCAGGGCGTGCGCACTCCGACGAACCAGTTGGGACGCACCTTGCCCAGCACATTCCCCAATACCACGAACATGACTCCCTCGACACCAACGATGACGCGCATCATGTCGAATCCGACGCCCTTCACCGCCAGGACGGTCAAGAAGTAGATAGCCGCCATCACACCCAGCGCGACGTAGCGTGCGACGATATAGGCGGAGGAAAACTGGGCGTAGTTGGCCTTGCCCGGATCGATCCTCGGGATGAAGAGGAGCAGCAGGTAGATGCCGATGGTGATGATTGGCATGAGGAGGAGCGCCTCGAACTTGCCTCCGTAGCCGTTCACGTTGCCCGAGGAATCCCAGTGGACGGGCACGCGCGACGGGATCGTCGGCCAGAGGACGGCTGCCGCTACGAACATCCCCGCGATGATCAACCACTGTGGAAATTCAACTCGCCAATGTATCTTCATCAGTTGCCATCCTCGATCTGAGCGCCCTTTTCGTGAGCGCCGACGCCAAGGAGCCCCATCACCGTGGCCAGCAGTTCTTCATAAACCGCCAGATTCAAGCTGTACATGATGGTCGTGCCCTGCCGCTCGGTGACCACCAGCCCCGCGTCCTTGAGGACATTGAGGTGACCCGACAGAGTGGACCGAGCAACAGGAAAGCGATCCGAGATCTCACCTGCGCTCATGTCGCCCGAGCGCAAGAGTCGCAGGATTTCACGCCGCTTTGGATCGCTCAGCGCTCGAAATACCGTGTCCACACGATCAACTTCCCTGCCTTATTTCGGTATTCACCGAAATAAGTATACGCCGCTCTACACCGTCGTCAACGTGTCCTTAATCTATTCTTCATATTCCGCGTGCAGACTCATTGGTCGAGCGAATATGAACGGCGCGCAGCGACTGGAGCGACGATTTGGACGCACATCTCTTCTCAGCCATCAATGGATTGGCGAAATACAGTGATCGGTCGAACGACCTCTTTCAATTTCTCGCGCATTACGGGCCGTATCTGCTGGTGGGACTGTTGCTCGTCATCTGGTTCTTGCCGGGGGAACGCATGGTACGGAACGCTCGTCAGTGGGCCGTGATCAACGCCACCATCGCCGCGGCGGTGGCCCTGGGCGTCAATCAGATCATCATCCGCATCTGGGAGCGTCCGCGGCCCTTTGCGGCGGTGCCGCACGCCATCCTGCTCCTCTCCCCGTCACATGACCCCTCATTCCCCAGCGACCATGCCACCTTCGCGTTCGGCGTTGCGGTGGCACTCTATCTCTCACTGCGGCGGATCGGTGTGGTGGCGTTGATTCTTGCCGCCCTTATCGCCTTCGCACGCGTGTACGTCGGGGAGCACTACGTGAGCGACGTGGTCGCGGGTGCGTTCATCGGTGGTGGTGTGGCGCTGGCGATCGATTGGGCTCGGCCGCTCGTCATGCCGGTGCTCAACCCGCCGTTGCGATTGGCGCGCCGACTGCATTTGGCGTGACAGCTGTTGATGACGGTCCCGAGGTGCGTTCGAATTAGTTCAATGGCGGGAGGACAAGAGGTGCTCCCCTACGTTGCCCGTCTTTCGTGTGCTCCCGAAAATTGATGCGCCCCATGCCTTCACGGCGGTCAGGCGGGCCCGCCTACCATCCATCCTTATGCACCACGGCGCCCATCGATTTGCGGCCACGTTTGAGGGACGGTGACGGCACGTCCTGATCGCGGTAGCCGATGGGGATAACTCCTACCGGAATCACGTCCTCGGGAATACCGAGCAATTCTCGGGCGCCGGGAAGATCCTGGAATCCCGCATAACCCGCCGCCAAACCCTCATCGACCACGGCCAGCAACAGCACCATCACCGCGCACCCGGTATCCATGATCCAATACGGCACGGGCCACTCGATCTCGCTCCCGTCGTCGCGAACTTTGTCCGCCTCCTGATAGCGGCGGTGGTAGGCTCCCTCGTTGGCGCAAGGAATGACCTGCACGGGCGCCTCTGAAATCCAGGGATGCCCAAATCCCCTCTCGTAGTGCTCCGCCTCGCCGCACAGCCGGCCGACTGCGCGTTTGAGCTCGGGGTCGGTCACCACGATGAAATCCTGGCCTTGCGAAAATCCAGCAGTGGGGATGCGGCGCGCCAGATCGAGCATGCGTTCAATAACATCGCTGTCGATCGGGTCCGGCTTGAAATGGCGCACGATGCGACGCTTGCGGACGAGATCAGCAAATTCCATGGAGTCATCCCCCTATGACTGGCGAATCTGACTTGAGACACACCATCGGAGAATACGGGGCAAGCGCCCATGTGAGCAAGTCGAGAAGGTCCACAGGGATAATTGCCGTTGCGCTGCGTTCCAGAGACGGAAGGCGATAAGACGTTACTCGCGACGCTCTTCACGGATCGGCTTGACTCGCTGCGGGACGTCCTGCGGTGAACACGTGCACCACTCGACATCGAATGACCCACTGTATCCGAAGAGGGGGCCCCAAATGCGATTGCTGACGTTCACGTCGATGCGGAATTGTCCGGTTGCATCGTCGAACGACTCGCGCACGTTGGCAACGCCGGAAAAAACCATCGGAAAACTGAAGCCGATTAGGCCCTCGTAGAACCGCTGCGCGTCCGAGCGAAGGCACAGCCCACCGTCCTTGTCGGCGCTCAAATCGATGTCGACCGCGAGATGCTGGTGTGAACCGAGATAGTCGACGACATTTCCGCGCTGGCGGCTGTAGATCATAGTTGCGTCAAACCGACGTGTTCGTGTGGGCATCTCAAATGTGCGAATCCAGGTGACGGTTTCACGTCCGTAGCGATCCGGGTAGGCGTAGTTCTCGATGGTGAACGGGATGCCGTGGCCTCGTTCCGGAAACATGATCCGCCGCCAGGAGCCGATCATCAGAAACGGCAGCGTATACGCACGACCGCGCCACACCTTCTCCATCACGCCGCGGCCGATCGACGCCACGGCGTCCTGACTGCTGAACCCGAAACGCCGCTGGACTTCAGGATGCAGCCGGTCGAAATCGGACCCCAGCGCCTGCTGATAGATCGATGTCATTTCGCATCTCCAATGGTGTTACGCAGGCAGTTCCGCGCGGTCGGCAGATCGTGATATGAGAGCAGTCCTACGACGGACAATGCGGTCAGAGCGACGGTCAGGGTCGCTGGATTGAATGGCCGGGTGAAGAGGGAGGGCTGACTGAACAGAGCACCGATCGCCAGGACAACGAGGGCGACCACGTTGACGATGAGCAGGCGAGGGCGGTGCCAACAGATCAAGAGCAGACCCCCGAACCCGATCTCCAGCAGTCCCACCACCGTGAGAATGTGTCGCTCCGAGCCTGGAAACAGTCCACTTGAACGCAAGATGTCTCGTTCACCGGAATCCGCGACAAGTAGCTTGGGGACCAGTCCCTGATAGAGCCAGATGGCGGCGAGAGTGACGCGTACCGTCGCGTAGATGAGCGATCGGCGCAACGAATCGGCCGGGTCGATGTCATGCTCGAGCCAGAGTCTGAGCCGGTCGACGCTCCAGGCCGTCGCCCAGCCAAGCATTGGGCGGAAGATCAGTACGTCGAACCATCGACCCGCGCGGCCGAACCGGGTCTCGTAGCCATAGCGGGTCAAGAAACGGACGCTATCGCCGGTTTGCTGGTATTTCCAATAGCCAGACCCCGTTCGAATCAGCGACATCCGCTCGCCAGACCAGAAGCGCAGTGCCGATGTTCGGCTATCCGTGCTGTCTCGCTGGCCTGTCGACTCTCCCTCGCCGCTGATGGCATGGCCGAACCCGATGCGCGTTTGGTACAAGAAACGTTGCGGACGCGACTCGTCGGGTCTGGGGAGATAGGTTATTTCGCTGAAACGCAGGTCCCACCGCTGGTGAAGTTCCGGCGTCTGCGTGAGCCGCCAGAGGTCGTCGAGCGGCGCGCGAATCTGAATCTCCACATAGATTGGCTTGCCGCCACGCTGAGCGTGGCGCGGATCGGAGTTGTGTCGCTTACTTGAGATACCCTCATCCGATTTCACGATTACCAGTCTGTGCCTGAGGAGATGAGGGTGGAATGGCCGATGGGTACCAAGACGGCAAATGTCGCGCTTCTTCCATATCGCACATCCACGTGTGGCTGCGATTCGCTCTGCCTATCGCCCCGGGATCAAATCGTTCGGGATGTATACTCCAACATTGTGATCGCATCGGAAGCACGCCATTCCCACAGCCAAGATTGCCGGTTAAGGACGGTCGTCGGTGAGCGCTGATCAGAATCACACGGAATCCCTGACGGCCGAGTCTCCGCTGTTGCGCGTGGGACATTTGGGCTACACCTACGGCCCGGCTCAGGTCCTCTACGACGTCACGTTTGACGTGGGGTCGGGTGAGCTCGTGATCCTGGCCGGTCGCAACGGCGCTGGTAAGTCGACTCTGCTGCGTTGCATCGCGGGTTGGAGTAAGCCTTCCAGCGGATCGATCGAGATCTCCGGCACTCCGCTCGAAGAGTCCGAGCGTGACGCCCGCAACTTGCTGATGCTGGTACCCGATACCCCTGTTTTTTACGATCAGCTGACCGCCTGGGAGCACCTGACGTTTATCGCGCGCGCCTATCGCTTGGAGGAGTGGGAGTCGCAAGCGGCGCAACTGCTGCGGCATTACGGCCTATCGAGCCAGCGTGACGCGTACCCGTTCACGTACTCACGCGGCATGCAATACAAGCTGGGTTTGAGCCTGGCATTGCTCGTCGAGCCGGAGCTGCTCCTGTTGGACGAGCCGTTCGGGCCGCTCGACGCGCTCTCGGCCAGCCAGCTCTGGAGCGACCTGCAAACCTATCGAGACGCGGGTATATCGGTTCTCGTCAGTAGCCATCAGCTCCCGAGCGAAGCCAAACCAGATCGCTATCTGTTGATGGAGGATGGCGCCATCCTCGGCGACGGATCTCCCGACGAGCTGGCGGAACAATTTGGTGTGATCGGCGAACCGACGCTCGACCGCCTGCTGCGCGGAGCCGTCGAGCACGAAGAGCGGACCCACGTTGCTCGCTGACCTCCGCCTACTTCTCTGGCTGCATTGGCGGCAGGTTCAGCGATCCGGCACCTACTGGCTGCGGGTGGTCGGCTTCGATCCACTTCTGGACACGACGTCCAATCGGCTCTATGGGTTCTACCTCATCCTGATTTTCGCGGGCTGGCTGGTGCTGATGTGGAGCCTGGCCGTCTATGAAGCGCTCAACGCGGGCAAGCACATCCCGGTCTCCGATCGAGCCAACGTCTACACCCACTTTCTCCATTACTTCCCCTGGGTTTCGATCGCGGTTGGCGTCCTGCTCGTCTTTCTGGCGGTGCGCAAGACGCCGCTCAAGCTTTCGGTCGAGGATCTGACCTATATCGCCGCCTCCCCGATGCGCCGCGACGCCATCGGTCTGTTCGGATTCACCGGCTACGTCCTGATTGGCTGGGGGTTGTCCGTGCCGGTCATGACACTCGGCTCGATGATGCTGGCGCATCCAGACAGTCACGACGAAATCGGTTACACCGCCTATTCGGCCATTCTGACCAGTATTCCGCTGGTGCTGCTGCTGGCGGGGATTGCCTGGTGCTTTGGCTTTTGGCGGTTGAGCCGGCCCAAACCGGCCCGCTTTCTCTGGATCTGGCCGGTGCTCATCGCCGGGCTGGGTATCGCGTTTCCAGGAGTCATCGGATGGCCAGGTCACCTGCTGGCGAAGGCGATTCTCGGCGATTCGCTCGCCCTTCAAACGTTCGGCTTGTTCGCCTCGTCTCTCATTGCGGGAGCGACTGTGGTCTGGATTGGCCGTCGTATCAATCTGATCACCGTTGCCTCGGAGCTGGGTACGGCCTCGCAGTTGAAGTCGCTGGGGGTCCTGGGGCGCTTCACCTGGCGTGACCTCTCCCGCCAAATGCGCGATCGCGAATCGCTGGCGCGGCGCATTCCCCGCTTCGCACTGCCTGACGCGCGCGGTGCACAGATGCTGATCGCACGTGCCTGGCTCATCTTCCTGCGTCAGCCATTTCGATTTGCCTGGGCCGTACTGCGCGCCACCGGGATAATCGCCGTTGGCGTGGTGTTGGCCGCAACCGGCGCCTCGGCACTCGCCTGGCTCTTCTGGCTCAGCTTCGTCATGGTTATGCCACCTCGCGACGTGCTGGGCGTCTACTCGGCCGATCAAAGCAACGCGTTCCTGCGCCAATTCCTGGCGTTCGACAACTTGAAGCTGTTGGCGATCGACGTCAGCTTGCCGCTCATCAGCATCTGCACCATCGGGCTTATCAGTTGGGGGCTGCTGGTCAAGTTTGCCAGCGTCAGTCCATTCACCATTCCGCTCATGCTCAGCTTCAGCATCATGATGCTCCTGAGCCAGGGGGCCGCGCTCGTGCGTGCTCCGGGAGGCGATCCAACCGTGGCCTCGCTCCTCTTCACCGGACTCAGCTTCGGCATCACCCTCCTCTTTGCTGAGTTCACCGGTCCGCTTGTCGCGTTGCTCATCTCGTTCGTCGCCATCTGGCTGCTTGCTCTGGCCATTTCAACCAGCGCACGCTTCTCGGCCGCCGCGTTCAGCAGCGACTGACCCCTTCCCATCGCATGCACATCAACGCCAGCCATATCGAGAGACCGACAAGCGGCAGCCGCGTCGTATTTCAACATATCGTGACGGATGGAATCCTCACCGAGTTCCGTTGTCAACATGACTGGGTGCGGTCGCATGACAAGTCCATTGGCGACGCGATACAGGGTTGGCACTCCGGGGTTGCGATCCACAGTGTGTGACTGGAATTCACAGCAGATTCCCAGATGAACGTTCTAAGCTGGTGCGGGATGACGAGTGGAACGCGTGTGGCGTGCGCCATCCGGTGCGTGAACGCGTTCAACGATTGGCGTCACCGCGTCGAACCGTCGCCTCAATGTCACTGAAGGAATGGTGATGCACGATCGCGTCGTGTAATCTGGCACGGCAGGAATCACAGCGTGGGGAGTCGCTTACGTGCGGAGATCGTTGAAATGGCATGCGCCGGGACGTTACCTGTTCCTGCTGCTGTCAGTTTTGATCGTGGTCGCCCCCCTGGCTGGCTGCTCTTCGAGTTCGAAAAAGTCCCCGACCGAAGATCCCAGCGATCCATCCCCGATGGCGATCGTGGATGGCAATTCTCAAGGGGGATCAACCAGCAACAAGCACCTCAGCGGCACGGTCTATCTCGATCCGGGTCATGGTGGCGTCGACAGCGGCACAAGCGGCTACACCGACGACGGCACGCTGGTGGACGAGAAGACGGTGGTGCTGCAGATCGCGCTCAAGGTCGCGGCCCAGCTGCGCGCGGATGGACTGACCGTGGTGATGTCGCGCACAACTGACGATGATCCCTGCATCAAACCGTCCGACCTCTCGTCCGACGGACAGACGATCATCGTAGGCGGCGTGCTCGACGATTTGCAGTGCCGCATCGACAAAGCCAACGCCAGCAATGCGCAGGTGATGCTGAGCTTGCACATGAACGCGTACTCAGACCCTTCAGTCAGCGGCACCGAGACCTTCTACGACACGGCTCGCCCGTTCTCCAACAAGAACCAGCAGTTCGCGCAACTGGTGCAGCAGGACCTGATGAATGCATTTCACGGACAGGGCTACACCACGCCCGATCGTGGAATCTCGGCGGATGGCGACGTCGGCGGTGAAAGCATGGGGACGCTGCCCGACAGCTACAATCACCTGGTGATGTTGGGACCCGCGGTTCCAGGTGAGCTTACATCGAGCAACATGCCCGCGGCGCTCTGCGAGGTCTTCTTCCTGTCTAACCCCAGTGAGGCGACCGCGGTGACCGAACCGAGCGTGCAGACCCTCATCGCCGGTGCGCTCACCAACGCTATCGAGACCTTCTTGACGCAGGGCGGGTGAGCGGGAAGGGTGAGACTAACTCGGGGACCGTTGCTAAGTTTTGCGCGGTGACTGATCACTTTCGCGGCGCAACGAGTTCACCCACCCCGCGGCTGATTCCGTCGACTCCCATCCAGGTATGTCCTTGTCGGCGAGTGAACCACCGAGCCTGAGTGCCGCTCTGCACAGTCGCTCGCGCGAAACCTTTTCTTCGACCGCGTCTGAGACGAACTCACTTCGATGGCGTGGTCCGACAAACCGGTCGATTTCGTCGACGAACTCTTTTGGCATAAGGATGCGGATTCTGGCCATGCCGTCTGACATATCGGCCTCCAGTCAAGCGATCACTTTTATGCTGATATAACGCACGTTTCGTGTTCTGGCATTGCTTGCCTGCGTCCTCAGGTACTTCAGTCCCCTTGACACTGTTCGGACGCGCTCCTAGAATGAGAACAAATGTTCTAGATTCTGTTCGGATTCGGATTCGGTAAGTGAGGAGGGCCGGTGGATCAATGGCAGCGCGTGATCGTCCACGCCGATCTCGATGCCTTCTTTGCCGCCGCCGAAATCCTGCGACATCCGGAGCTGCGCGGAAAGCCGGTCATCGTCGGAGGCCGTCCTGGCGGGCGGGGTGTCGTCGCGGCTGCGAGCTACGAAGCCCGTGCCTTCGGCGTCCACTCAGCCATGCCGGCCGCTCAGGCGGTGCGCCTCTGCCCGGACGCCATCTTCCTGCCCGGCGACGGCGATTACTACCGCGATCTCTCACGACGTTTTCAGGAGATCCTGGAGAGCTTCAGTCCCATCGTCGAGATGGTCAGCATCGACGAAGCCTATCTCGATCTGAGCCATGCCGGCCGCTCCTTCACTTCACCACGCGCCGCGGCTGAGGCGATCAAGCAGCAGGTGCGCGACGAGCTGCGGTTGGTCGTCTCGCTGGGCGTCGCCTCCAGTCGCATGGTGGCCAAGATCGCCTCCGATCTGGATAAGCCGGACGGCCTGCGCGTGGTGGAGTTCGGCGGCGAGGAGCAGTTCCTGGCGTCCTTGCCGGTGGAACGCATGCCGGGTATCGGCCCCAAGGCGACCGCGCGGCTGAATCAGAACGGCGTCACGACGCTGGGCGGTCTGGCTCAGTTGCCGGTCACGCTCCTCGAGCCGATCTTCGGCAAGCGCGCCGCCAATGTGCAGGCACGGGCTCGCGGCATCGACGAGCGTCCCGTCGAGCCGGAGGGCGGGCCGCGTCGTTCGGTCGGGCACGAGCGAACCTACAGCCGCGATCTGACCGCACAGGTCGCGATCGAACGCTCCCTCTACCAGTTGGCCGAATACACCGGTCGCGATCTGCGCCGCAAAGAACTGCTGGCGGGAGTCGTCTCCGTCAAGCTGCGCTACAGCGATTTCGAGACGGTCGGGAAACAGCGACGACTGCTGCGCCCGACCGACTCCCATCGGGACATCGCCGCCGTTGCCATGGAACTGACGCAGCAGATCCTCGAGCAGCGGCGGGCACCGATTCGCCTGCTCGGCGTGCGGGTAGCGACCCTCAGCCCACTGGCCATTCAGCTCCCCCTCTTCGACGTCGATCCGTTACGCCAGCGGCGACTCAACACCGCGCTGGATCGATTGGTGGAGCGTCACGGTCAGGGGGTCATTCAACCGGGTTGGCTTCAGCCACGCGGCGAACATCAGGCACCGGTTCAGCCGTTCATGTCGGCCTATGAATGAGAAAGGAGGTATGAGGTGGATCAACACGAGCACGAGGACCGCAGCGTCCGCTGGGTCTGCGACTGCTCGAATCCGCCGGTCTTGCTGGCGATCTACGATCAATCGGGACGGATCGAGATCAAAGTGCGCGACCGCTATTACATCGCCCACGATCAGCTGCAGGCGACGTGCCCCAAATGCGGCACGCACCACGTGCTGAACATCCACCGGCCGCCGGAAACGTAGCCCCGGCCGGCCAACGATCGGTTGCCGGGAACGGCCGATCGCAACACCCGAGCTCCAGAGAGCCATCCAACGTAACTGAGCGCCGAAGCGCCAACACCTCATGCCAACCGGGGTCGGCCCGGAGGTGGCGGCTGGCAGTTGCCAGCGGAGGGGATTCAGTCATGTCCGCAGTACCGTCTATCATTGAGTCGCTTGGCGATTTCGAGGCGTCTCCCGAGCTCGACGCACGTCTCGGTGCCATGGCGCTGCGCGCCCGCACCGACCCTCAGATCCGCAACGACCTCTATCGAGTCCTCGGCTTCAAGATCGAGCGCTTCGTGCGTCGCTACCGCTATCGCGTGCGGCAGCTCGCCGTCTGCGAAGTGGCTGACGTGGAGCAGGAGGCATTTTTGGTCTTCTGCGACATCGTCGATCGCTGGCCGGGGCAGGAGAGTTTTCTGGGCTATTTCTTCAGCCGCTTCCCGTGGCGACTGGCTCGCGCCGTCGACGTTCTGGAACGGGGATGGTCGGCCACACGCGTGGTGCCACTCGACGAAATCGCCGAACCGGCGCCGCCGCCCGATCCGGACGACGCCCTGCTGCTGGCCGAGATCGGCGCCAATCTCGAGCCGCGCGAGCGCACCGTCCTCGAGTTGCGCATTGGCTACAACCTGCGCGTACGCGAGATCGCGCGCATCCTCGGTCTCCATACCCGCACGATCCATCGCTCCTGGGCCCGCATCGTCGAGGAGCTGCGCATCGGCTACGGCGTCTCCATCCAACAGTCGGACGACGCTGGCGCGCCTTGACAGTCTCCAGCCACGATGGGGTAATCAGCCAGAGTCGGATCTTCAACGAACGTCAAGAGAAACCAGGAGACATGAGATGGCAACAGCCGACGTCGTCGTCATCGGCGGTGGAGTCAATGGGAGCAGCATCGCCTACCACCTGGCCAAAGCTGGGGTGACGAACGTCACCTTGGTCGAGCGCGCCCACCTGGGCTCTGGTGCCAGCGGCAAATCGGGCGCATTGGTGCGCATGCACTACACCAACCCCTACGAATCGAAGCTGGCCTATGAGAGCCTCAAGATTTTCAGCAACTGGGACGAGATCGTCGGTGGCGACTGCGGTTTCCAGCCGATCGGCTTCTTCCAGGTCGTCGCCCCGGAGTACGAAGAGCAGCTGCGCCAGAACGTAGAGGACCAGCAGCGTATCGGCATCAAATCGCAGGTCATCACGGCTGAGGAGATGCAGCAGATCGAGCCGGAAGCCAACATCGAGGGGCTGACGTACGTCGCCTACGAGCCCGACAGCGGTTTCGCCGATCCCAACGCCACCACCTACGCGTTTGCTAGGCGAGCGCGGGAACTTGGGGTCAACGTCATGACCCACACCACCGTTACGGCGATCCGCACCGAGCAGGACCGCGTCGTGGGAGTCGACACCACCGCCGGACCGATCGACGCACCGACCGTGGTGCTGGCGGGCGGTGCATGGGCAGATCGACTGCTCAAGCCACTTGGGCTCGACCTCGGCCTCATCTCCTACCGCAGTCAGGTCGTTATCTTCCGCCGTCCTTACGGCAGCAGCGGTCCGCGCAACGTCTTCATCGACACCGTCGCCAATAGCTGGTTCCGTCCGGAGGGAGACAGCGGCATCCTGATCGGCGCCGAGTCGGGCGGCACCGGTGTGGATCCCGACGGATTCAACGAGACGGTCGATGGCGATCAGGTGGAGATGGCACGCGACAAGCTGGCCACGCGCTTCCCGTCGACGCGTGAGGCCACCATGCGCGGCGGCTGGGCCGGCATGTATATGCTCAGCCCGGATCACCACCCAATTATCGACCAGCCACCGTCGGTTCCAGGGCTCTTCATCATGGCCGGGGACAGCGGCACGTCCTTCAAGACATCCCCGGCCATCGGCAAGTGCATGAGCGAATGGATCACCGGTGGCGAGCCGGTCACGGCCGACCTGACGCCATTCCGTGCCTCTCGCTTCGCCGAAGGCAAACCCTGGCACGACGAAACCAACTACGGCTATCGGAACCGGACAATTTCGCGGTAGGGGAAGGCCCTCAACCAGTGGCCCTCACCCCCGACCCCTCTCGCGCCAGGCAGGAGAGGGGAGAAGATTAAGGCTTTGTGGAGTGAACCCCAAAAAGCGAACCAGGCGCAAAGGGAGGTTTCAGCGGACGCGGTAGACTGACCGCACCGTAAAGGAGACCAACTGATGGGACGGGGACGCACACATAGCCGGGAGTTCAAGCTCGAGGTGGTGCGCCAGATTGCGAGTGGGACCAAACGGCCGGTCCAGGTGTGTCGCGAGTACGGACTGGCCAACAGCGTGGTGGATCGCTGGCGCCACGACTATGCCGAACGGGGGGACGCCGCCTTTGGCCCGCCGGTGGTGACGGGGGAGGCCGCGTTGGAAGCCCGCATCGCCGACCTGGAGCGCTTGTGTGGACAGTTGGTGTTGGAGAACACCGCCCTAAAAAAGGGGCTCAAGCACGGTCCCTGGGGGAGCGACACACGATGATTGCCGCGGGGCAAGCCCGTGCGCCGCGGCTCTCGATCCGGCGCTTGTGTCAGCTCACGGAGACGGGGCGGACCTGGTACTACACCCACCCCTCGCGGTGGAGACGGCCGCGCGGGACGTGGACCTGCGGGAAGCCATCGAGCAGATCGTGCTGGCGTTCTCTGGCTATGGCTATCGGCGGGTCACCGCGGAACTTCACCGACAGAAGTGGATGGTCAATCACAAGCGGGTATTGCGCGTCATGCGTGAGGAATCCTTGCTCTGTCAGCTCAAACGGCACTTCGTGGTGACCACCAACTCGGCCCACGACTTCCGGCACGCCCCCAATCGGATCGCGGATCTGCCCATCACTGGCCTCAACCAGGTCTGGGTGGCCGATCTCACCTACATCCGTTTGCCGACCACCTTCGTCTACCTGGCGGCCATCCTGGATGCCTACTCCCGCCGCTGTATTGGCTGGCGCCTGTCGAGAAGCATCGATACCCAACTGACGCTCGCCGCGCTGGAGCTGGCGCTGCAGCATCGGCGGCCGGACCCAGGGGTGATCCACCATTCGGATCACGGGGTGCAGTATGCCAGCACCGACTATGTGACCCGGCTCGAGGCGGCGGGGATCCAGCTCAGCATGGCGGCCGTCGGCAACCCCTACGAAAACGCCCGGATCGAGAGCTTCTTCAAGACGCTGAAACGCGAGGAGGTCTATCTCAACGACTATCAATCCTTTGCCGAGGCCGACGCGCACCTGGAGCAGTTCATTGAGATCGTCTATAACCAGAAGCGGCTGCACTCCAGCCTCGGCTATCGACCGCCCGTCGAATTCGAGGCACTGGTGATCGGTTGACAACCAACCTTCCCTTTGACCGTGGTTCGGTCAAAAGGGTTCACTCCATTGCCTCGCCCCAACGTCCCCCTTCTCCCGTGTGAGTAGGAGAAGGGGAACAACTTGCGATGTTGGAACTCCGTCTCTCTTCTCCCGATCGGACGGGAGAAGGGTAGGGGATGAGGGCTGGTCGGGGTGGACGGCCGATCAGTGCTCCGCCTCCGTCGCCTCATCCGACTTGGCCTGGAATCGCTGGCGAAATGACTCCGTGTCGTTCAGTCGCGGAAAGGGCACATCCGCTGGAACCGGAACGCCCAGAAAGTGGCAAAGCGGCTCCCACCCTTCACTCACTTGATACACAAGCAATCGATCGGCCGGAACGCGCTGTTTCACCTCGGCGATGTGTTGCTCGAAGACGTCTGTGGCGTAGTCCTTGTCGTCGAGCCGACCATTGAACGTCCCGTCCCAGATGACTGCGCTGGTCATGCGTCGTTGAGCCAGTGTCTTGGGGTCGTCGCTCTCGTCGTTATTGCTGGGGTGGATCGTGTTCATCACGCTCGTGTGCCACTTCTCCGGATCACGCACGGTGAGGAGCACCTTGGCGTCGGGGAAGACGTCCATCAATTCCGCGTAAAAGCGGCAGGCCGGCCAATCGACCGCGGCGTCATACCCATCGAACAGCGCTTCCCAATCGACCGGCGCGCCATCGGCCGCGGCTTGCCACATGGCGACGTGTTCGGGATGTTGGAAGACCTCCATCATGTGGTAGCAGGGCCCGAACCCCAGCATTTCGAGTGCGACCTTCAATGAGTACGTCCCGGTGCGGCCAAACCCGGCACCAATCACCTTCAAAGTGATCCGCCTCTCGCCTGAATTACGGCGTCAAACGTCGAAGCCAATGCATGCAGACACACGAGCACCTCCTTCCAACATACATCCATGCGGATGCGGCCCGCTACCGCCTGCTGTGGAGAATGTCGGGAATGTCATGCTCAGCTCTGGCGTTGGCTGAAGTCGGGCGCCACAGTCTGGGGAGGCGCGTTATGATGGGAAGTGCGACCTCGGTCGCGATCCGCTAAGCGAGCGGGCGCCGGCAACCGCACCTGTCGGCGTCCGCGCCGTAGTTCGATCGAGCAGTGATACCCGACCGAAAATCAACGAGGAGAGACGCGAATGAGCGCATCACGGCAGCCGCTCGTCCTGGGCAAGAAGCCGGATTGGTTCAAGGTTCGCAAGCAGCACAGCGAGAACTACGTCGATCTCAAGCATTTGATTCACGGACAAAGCCTGCACACCGTCTGCGAAGAGGCCCGCTGCCCCAACATCTACGAATGCTGGTCCAAACGGACTGCCACCTTCATGATTCTGGGCGACCTCTGTACGCGGTCCTGCCGCTTCTGCAGCGTGAAGTGGGGCCGGCCAAGTCACGTCGATCTCCAGGAACCGAAGCGAGTAGCTGGCGCCGTACAGCAGATGGGACTCAAGTTCGCGGTCGTCACGTCGGTCAATCGTGACGATCTCCACGACGGCGGTGCTGGAATCTTCGCCGAGACGATCCAGGAGATTCGCCATCGCCTGCCCGACTGTGGTGTCGAGGTTCTGATACCGGACTTTGAGGGGAACTGGGATGCCTTGAAGGTGGTGGTCGACGCTCAACCCGACATCCTCAACCACAACGTCGAGACGGTTCCGCGCCTCTTCCGACAGATCCAGCCGTGGGACAACTACGAGCTCAGTTTGGATCTCTTCAGCCACGTGCACGAGATGGACTCAAACATGATCACCAAATCGGGCGTCATGGTCGGGCTCGGCGAGACGCGCGACGAATTGATCGCGGTGATGCGCGCTCTGCACGCACGCGACGTCGACATCTTGACCATCGGCCAATACCTGCCTCCCTCCAAGCGCCACGCGAAGCTCGAGCGCTATTACAGCCTGGAGGAGTTCGAGGACCTCAAGCGGATCGGTCTGGAGATCGGCTTCGGGCATGTGGAATCCGGGCCGATGGTGCGCTCTTCGTATCATGCGGGGGATCAGGCGGAAGCGCTGAAGCTACGCCGTCTGCGCGAAGCCAAACAGGCCCAGAGCGCCTGAGCGCAACCGAGATCATTGCAGAGCGGCGTACACACACTTCATCGCCGCTCTGCCAGTCCGTTCTGCATGGGTTTCAGCAAGATTGAGCGCGGCATGAGCACCAACACGATCCACGTCGTCGACGCGGGACGACTCGACTATCTGCACGCCTGGCGATTGCAGCAGCGCCTGGCTGAGGCACGCCGCACTGACCGCGTGCCGGATCTTCTGCTCTTGACCGAGCACCCGCCCACCTACACCATCGGCCGTCGCGGCTCGCGCGACAATCTCTTGATTGACAAGCCAACGCTGAAGAACGTCGGCGCGGTCTGTTACGACGTCGATCGGGGCGGCGACATCACCTTCCACGGTCCTGGTCAACTGGTGGTCTACAGCATCATCGACTTGGGGCTTACACAGCGCAGCGTGCGGCGTTATGTCGAGAATCTCGAGACGGTCGTGATCCGCACGCTGGCCCAGTATGGGTTGGATACCAGCATCGATCCGGCTTATCCAGGCGTCTGGCTGGGCCGCGACAAGATCGCGGCCATTGGCATTTCGATCCATCACGGCGTCAGCTATCACGGCTTCGCGCTGAATGTCGACCCGGACCTCCGCTACTTCGACTACATGATCCCCTGCGGCATTCCGGATCGTGGCGCCACGTCGCTCTCACGTGAGATCGGGCGCCGCGTCGAGATACGCGCGGTCTCCGATCTGGTGGTGGAGCACTTTGCCACCGTGTTCGGCGTGAGTCTCGAACGGGATCTGAATTTAGAGGGGCTCGTTCGTTCCAGTCAGAACAGGCTGACTGATGGCGCGGATGCTGAAATCGTGGTCAGTACAAGTTGACGAGGTTGACCTGTCAGTCGATCGGCGGGTCATCGACGCCGAAAATGCGCAGCACGCTGTATTGCAGCGCATGGGTTGCTTCTTGAGGGTTCATGCGTCCCGCCGAGATCTCCTGACTGGCGATGCCTCCCAACCCGAACATGGCGGCCAACATCCAGTCCACCGGCAGTTTACGGTCAAAGTCGCCTGAGTCCTGGCCTCGTCTGATGAGACGTTCCAGAGGTTCGAGGATCGGCTCATGGGTTCGCGGAACCGAGTTCCCCGGCTCATCGCCCCCTAATTTGGCCAGCGGCGATGCCCTGTTGGACAGTGACGGCGCCTGCACTGAAGACGGAAGATACGCGTACGGAGAACAGGCCAGAATAGCTCATCTAATCGGCCTCTGGATGGTCGAGGTCGACGGCGAGTGGGATCGTTCCTTTCGAGCATTGGGGGCTGAGATGAGCTTCGATAGCGACGTTCGTGTACCGGCCCACGTGAGTCTCGAGGATGCCGCGCTGATCTTCGCGCGGGATCTTCCCTCGCTGAGCGACGCACAGCTTGTGCAGGTGCTCTTCGAGGCGCGCGAGCTCACGTATCACCTCATCGCCGGGATGCTGGCGCCGCTGGCGCGGGCCGAGCTCGCGCGCCGCAGGTTGGCGCATGCGACGTCGCCGGTGATGCACCCGGAGGATTCCCAGCGCAGTCGCTCGTCGTGACGCGGCGGGTCAGGGACGGAGTGGTGGCGGCCAGTTTGGTGCGTCGTCAGCGGCACCGTCGCGTTCGAAAACCTGCCAGCCGTTTGAGGCGCGATCGACGCGCTGCCGTTCGCTGGTGAAGCGCTCGTCGTAGAAGGTGGCGTCGAGATCCTTGGGCGTCTGCGGCTCCATACCTTTGCGCTGTTCTTCCCAGCTCACCTTTGTGCCGGCCATGGTGCCGCGCGCGGGTTGCGGGTGCTTGCCGCCACGCCGGAGCTTGGCCGCCTGAGGGTTGGTTTCCCCGGCGATCTCCTCGTCAGGCCGTTCGTCTTCAGGTTGTTCGTTCTCGTCGGCCACGGGCCTCTCTCTTCCGCCTATTCCCTCCGACCCGCAAGCGAGTGCTCCGAGGGGACGAGCCGTTCATTCGCTCAGCTACCTTAGCAGATGCGCCCCGACACAGACCAGAGTACTCTTGCCAGATACGAACATATGTTCTATTCTGGAGCCACGGCAGCCAACATACCGGCCGCCGTACGGGGAAGGAGCATCTGGCCATGCCAATTGCCTGTCTCAGCATTCCGCATTTCGCCTTGCGCGTAGCGCTCCTCAGCCAGCCTGAGCTGGATGGGACGCCGTTGGTCCTCAGCACGCCACCGGGTGGACGTTCCCTCGTCGTCGATCGCACGCCCGAGGCCGCCGCGCGTGGCATCCGCACCGGCATGTCCCTCAAGGAAGCCACGGCGCTCTGCCCTGCGGCGGTCATCATCCATCCTGATCCGGTGCGCGATGCTGAAGTCTTCGAGCGCATCATCGGCCGACTGGAGGCGCTCAGCCCATTGGTCGAGCCGGAGCGTCCTGGTGTCTGCTACGTCGATCTCTACGGACTGGAGCGCCACTACGGCTCGCCGGAGCGCGCCGCCGAGCGCCTGCTGCGTACGTCACCGCCCATCCTCCGTCCACGCATCGGCATCGCGACGGGCAAATTCAGCGCCTGGCTGGCAGCACAGGAGGCCGCGCCCGGCACCACCCTGGTCCTGCAAGATTCCGAGCTCAACCAATTCCTGGCCGTGCAGCCCGTCGAGCGACTTCCCTTGAAGATCGAGACAATTCGACGACTGGAGCAACTCGGCATCCGCACCTTCGCCGATCTGCGAGCGTTACCCATCTCAGCCGTGCAGGCGCGCTTCGGCCCGGCTGGACGAGACGCCTGGAAGCTGGCACGTGGCGAAGACGACAGCCGCGTCGAGCCGCGCCGGTATGAGGAGACGATCGTCGAGCATCTCAACTTGCCCGCTCCGGCCGTCAGCCACGAGACGCTCCTCATTGGCATGCGTCAGTTAATCACGCGCGCCTTCAGCCGCCCCACCATGCGCCATCGCGCCACACGCCAGGCACGGCTGCTCGGGCTGATTGAAGGGGGCGGCTCCTGGGAGCACGTGGCGACCTTGCGCGAGCCGTTGGATGCCCCTCGACTGATCAAGGCGCTGGGACACCGGCTGCATACCGTCGAATTACCCGGTCCACTCGAAGCGCTGACGCTGGAGCTCTCAGGCTTGACGATCGAGTCCGCTCATCAGGAGGCGTTGCTCGGAGCGCGACCACGCCGCACGCGCCAGATCGTCGACGCCATCCGCCAGCTCAAGCAGCGCTATGGCACATCGCCGATTTATCACATCGTGGAGGTCGAACCATGGTCGCGCATCCCGGAGCGAAGAAGGGCACTGATCAGCTACGACCCCTGAATCTGCCCAAGGCGATCGACGTGCAGACCGAGGGAGATGTTCCGGCCATGCTGATCGAGGGGAAACGCCGTTCGAAGGTGGTGCAGGTGCAGGATGTCTGGCGCATCGACGACGAGTGGTGGCGCAACCCGATCAGCCGCCGCTACTACCAGCTCGTGTTGGAGGACGGCACCCTGCGCACCGTCTACCACGACCTCATCAGCGACTCGTGGCACGAGCAGGCGTATTGAGGGGCGATCCCAGATCATTCCCAACGTCATCGCAACGGCAAAACCGAACACTATTATGTGGTGGCGGGCGTCCCTGCCCGCCTTCTTCGAGCGATTGAATGCATGTCAAACGGCGCAAAACGTCGAACGATCTTCCTGACAAACCGCGTTGGTGACCGCCTCACGAAGGCCGGCACAGGTCCGGCCACTACGAAATGGGGTCGATGAGAGCCGATGCGAGGACGACATGTGGTGCTTCACAAGGGCCGAAGTTCAATAGTCCCTGCCAATCTCCGAAACGCCGCCCCTGGAGCACCCGACTCGAGCCGCCGCCGGATGAGGGCAGCGCATTGCTCTGGGCTCAGCAGTGAGGTGTCAACCTCCATATCGTAAATGCCAGGGATGTGGACCGCTTCCTGCCAGCGCACGACCGGATCGGGAATCGAGCCGTCGGTGGGGTAATCGACCTTCCACGTGGCACGCCGCCGCTCCATGATGACATCGATCGGGCAGTGCACGCCGACGAAGAGGATCGGCAACCCTTCAAGCAACCGCGCGCACTTCGGCAGAATCCCGAGCGGCTGAGAGTACCTATCGTGATGACCGACGTCGACCGCGACGTTCAACCCAAGTCGGCTGTACGCGGCAATGGATTCATACAGCGCCAGGTAGAGCATCTCCACCAGCGGCTCGAGGTCCGGACGCTCACCGCCGGGCCGCAGACCAATACCCGGCTGGAAGCGTTCGGGCGTCGTTCGAATACTCTGGTCGACACCCAGATTGATCCAAACTCCGTCAAATGTCCGCTGAATAGTCACGGCGATGCTCGTTTTTCCCGAGCGCGGCACTCCATTCAGGATGACGATTTGGCCGGGAAAGCTCGACTTGGACACCTATTCCTCCGTGGAATCGCCACTTGTCGCGAGGCACTCAACTCGAAGCGCGAAACGGCCGCCTAGCTCGCTCCTCCAGACCCGAGCTTCTCGGCGAGCTCGACGATCAGTCCTTCGGGACCGCGAACATAGCACAGCCGATAGAAGTCCTCGTAATCCTGCACCTCGCCGACCAGGTCGAAACCTTGGTCGCGCAGTCCGCTGACGATCCCGTTGAGGTTATCGACCTCTATGCAGATGTGCCGGAAGCCCATCCGGTTTGGTGGCAACGCCTGCGGGGTTTGGTCTTCATCCGGCGCAACGTACTTGACGAGCTCCAGCGTGCCGCTGCCGTCCGGCGTCCGCACCATCATGATCTCTGCGCGGACGCCCTCGAGCCCGTTGATCCTATCAACCACCTCGCCCTCGACCATCATCGGACCATCGCTCGTGAAACCCAGGCCAAGAAAGAACGCTCCAACGACGTCGAGGTCATCGACGACCACACCCACGTGGTCGAAACGCAGCATCCCCACAACATTCACTCCGTAGACACCACGAACAGTCGGGCTGGTGCAACTGTGATCAACAGCATGCCAGCCGACCTTCAGCGCAACAACTGCCCTTCAATCAGGTAGTAGCCCTCGGTGAGCACGATTCCGTCCTCGCTACCATGCGCGTCTTCGAGTGCCAGGAGCGCATCGATCTCCCTCACCGGGTCGAAACCGGGGATGGTCCAGGGAGCGGTCAGCAGCAAGAAGACGACGTCGCCGAGCGAGCGATAGGCAACGCGATGCTCGTGCATGGCGCGTTTCACTGTCATACCGGCCGCCTCGAAGGCAGAGGCGTACAGTGTGAAATGGTCTGGGAATACTTGCCGATGCGGGAAGAACTCGGTCAGCTCCGGCCAATGGTCCGATACGACCTGCTGTGTGACGACTCGTCCGCCTGGCACAAGCACGCGAATGACTTCAGTCGGATCGAGCTCTTCGTGGCGATTCAGCACGAGGTCGAACGTCGAATCCAGAAACGGGAGCGCCAAACTGGAGCAGCGCACCACGTCGCCGCCAAGCGACGCGAGCCGCTTTTTTGCAACCGGCGCGTTGACGACCCATTCCTCAGTCGCCACGAACGAGCAATCGAGTCCGCTCATGATCCATTCAAGCACCTCGCCGCCGCCGGTGCCGAGGTCCAGGATGCGTTTGGCCGAACGCGCATATTCTCGCGCGATCGCCTCATAGTCCCAGGGAGGGCCGGGCTCCAGTGGCTCTTTCGCCACATCACCAAACTCCCAACCGGAGAAGTCGCGAGCCCTCTCGACGTATGGCTGCAGCTGATTGAGCGCATCGTCGCGACGATTCATGGTGATCATCCTCATGGTATGGATGCGCGCGAACGCGGATTGTCCGATGCGGGAATCATCACCGATTTCCGCCCTGTCTGAAACCATCACGGCTCAATCGCCGCATAGAATTCGGCCGGAGTCGGGAAGAGATCCCAATTCCGACCGGGCGCGTCGCAGAACCGGAACGAGGTGAGGTCAGAACCCGAGCGTCGCCGCTCCTGACGCAATGTACTCCACCACGTTCGCCGCAGTTACTACCCGGGCGCCGTCGATCAGATCGGACTCGCTGATGCCGCGCGGTTTCGTGCACGTTCCGCAGGCCCAGATCTCGCCGCCGTTTTGCTTGAATGACGAGATGACGTCACTCAGCGGTGGAAACCCTTCTTTGGCCACGTGATCAGCGTAGCCTTTCGTGGCCAGCCACACTCCGTCGACTGTCAGGAGCACGACGGTTTCCTGATCCGCACCGGCCGAGATGTTGCCCATGATGAATGCCAGGGTAGCACGTTCAGGGTCGTCCTTGCCGCTCATCGCATTTATCAGAATCTTCACTGCCATTTGACTTCCTCTCTCATCACTTCTTACGAACGTAGAAATGCATTGCGTTGCCGACAGGGCGCTTTCCAACGAGTGCGTTGCCGGTCAGCCGACACCAGGAGTTGATGTCCCCTTCCGCGGTCGGTTCGCTGCTGATCACCTCCAGCACGTCGCTACTCGACAGGTCACGTAGTCGAGCCTTGATCAGCGGTGTCAGCGTGGCGCAATTGGCATCCCCACCATCGAGCACCGCCGCGACCGCAACGTCGCCCATGGCGACCGACGACGTGTCTGGGGAAGCGGCGTCTTCCTCCGGCATGAAGCCAGTGCAGAGAAGGTCGAACTTGGTGAAGCGCCCGTCCTCAACCGTGGCGAACGCCTGCTGCTCGATGAGTCGCGTCCCGAGGTGACCGTGTACACGCATGCGCCACGATAGATGCTGGCGGCCGGCAACGGCATCCAACTCGCTCTTCAGAAGTTCGATGCTGTCCGCCGTCCCGAACCATTGCTGAAAGTGGCTGATGGAGTCCTCGCCCCCGAGCGCATGCTGCAGACCTCGTGGAAGCAGTGCGCGGAAAGTCGCGTCCTCACTGAAGCAGGCGGCCATCGACATGAAGTCGAGTACCGTGAGCGCCGAAAGAAACTGATCCCCGACCGCGTTTGTCGCGGCCAAGTCACCCGAAATAGTGGCCATTGCATCACCTTTCGCGTTATCCGCCAGGTGTCAGCTACCCTCACGGACCTCGATGATCTCGTCCGCCGCCATGCCATGTCCTTCACGGTGCACGCGATCGGCGTGTTCCTTACTCGGGGCATCACACAGGCAGAAGACCGTTCCGTCCTGCTCATTGAACCAGTAGCGCAGGTACCGCACGCCGTGTTTTTCCTGTGTCTCTTGATCGATATGGTGTGCGTTGGCAACCGCTTCAGGCGTCAGACCCTCCAGGTGCCGATGGATATCGATGAACAGTGGCATCGGTGCGCCTCCTTTCTTGATCTCAATGCTAGGAGCACACCCTTGGGACCACATCGGACGAACGTCCCATGGCGTCGAAGGGGGGTTGTTGGTTCTATGTCGGATCTAGTTGAGGAGGTCGTGCTCGATGGCGAAGAGGGTTGCCGCTACCCGGGTATGGACATCAATCTTGCCGTAGATGTGCTCGAGGTGATGGCGAATCGTGTGCTCGCTGATCGCCAACTCCTCCGCCATGTCGCGACGGCTCGCGCCGGTCGACAAGAGCCGAAGCACGTCAACTTCGCGATCGGTGAGACCGGCCGGCCACTCGGTCCACAGCGCGTCAGCCGAGGAGTCACGTTCTTTTACCCGCTCGATCTCAGGCGCCGATTCCTTCCCAACCGCCCATACCAGGGCGTCGAAACATGCGGAAGTGAACCGCGAACCAATCCCCTGGGCAAGCTCGCGCAACGCGGAGTCAAGGTCGAGCGCTGGTCGGCCCGGCGCGGCGTGGGTCAGATCGTCGAACGCGTCCGCCACCGCGATCATGCAGGCACCAGGCGGAATCTGCCTCAGGCTGATGCCCCGATGGAACCCGCGTCCATCCGGCCGCTCATGGTGGGACACCACCAGCGGGATGAGTGGCGCGAACGCGGGCACGCGTCCCAGAATGCGTTCAGCGTAATAGGGGTGCAAACGCAGCAACTCCCAATCGGACGGAGTCAAGGCGCTTTCCGGCTTGTGAAGCACAAACGACGGCACCGCCACCAGTCCGACGTCATGCAGCAAAGCTGCGCGGCGGATTTGCTTGACGTTTAAGGGATCTTGCCCGAGACGCTTTGCCATGGCTTCCGCTAGTGCCGCCACTCTGCGCGAGTGACCCGCCGAATAGAAACTCTTGAGATCCGCAAAATCCGCGAACGCGCGCGCGACGTCGTCCAGCCTCGGCTCGCTCAGGTAACAGTACGGGGACTCCGGCTCCATCCCTCGAACGTCGTCCCATACCGATTCCGATTCGAGGCCGCGCCAAAACGCGTCATCGCTCGCCAACTCCAAGAATGCGTCGGCGACGTTTGAATCCAGCGTCTTTCCACGTTTGGAACGCGCAAGTCTAACGGCTGCCTCGCGACCCTCAACCTGATGGAAGACCTCGAGAAAGATAGTCGCGAAGAGAATTCGGGCAATGAGCGGCGTGGATGCGGCCGAATCATCCCGCGATCCAGACGCGGCCCAGTTTTCGAAGGCAAGCCTTAACGCATCTTGGACTTCAGTGGATCTGCCCAAACGACCGGCGATGCGCGCCGCCACCTCGGAGGTATTACGCAGCCCCTCCTGCATGAATTCCTTTCCGTGAACACTGAAATCAGCCACCCGCCGGGCCCGCGTTCCGATCCCTTGTCCAGTCGCCAGATGGCGAGCCAACCACCTGATCATGTCGCGTGGGTCACGCGGGTCGGTGAAGAAGAACAGTTCTCGTCTGGCAGTGATCTCGTTGCTCAGGATCGTCGCCGCCATCTGACTCGCCCAGGCAGTGCAACCGGCATCCATCAGCAGTTCGGCGTAGAACAGATCGGTTCGCATTTCCTGGTCTAGCTGCAGGCGATCGGCCAGGCGCATCCCGATGTAGGTAGCGCGTACGCCGTGACCTGCGGCAAGACCCATGGCCAGGTCGGCGGCGAGCGAGAATGAGAAGAGGAGATCAATGGTGCGAAGCGGATCACCGGACGTCTCCGGGCGACTCATACGCTCCCTCAACCTTCTGCCGGCAATTGCGTCGCGAGAGTTTGAGACTGGGAGCCGATCAGACGGACATAATCAAATTGTGGTGCGTCATTCGTCCATGGTAGCGGACCAAGGTAATCACTACCAGAGGAGGGACGTCGGCGCCTGGATCAGAGGGTGACCACTGGCGACGTTACTTCACCACTCTCCTCGACAACGCGGCGCAGCTGCCCGTAGAGGTGGCTGAGCATCACGTATCCGCCGAACGTGGTAAACGCCAGCCCAACGACGCAGAAAATGATGCCGAAGCCTGTGACGCTGCGGATGCCGTATTCGAGCGCCACGACCATAAAGAGCGGCATTGGAACTCTGCGCATCTCCAGGATCATGTCGCGAAACTGAAATCCGGCCGCGAAATCGCCATTGATCGCAATGCGACCGAGCACCACCGGCGGCACGACCAGCATCACGATCTGCATTACCATGCTCACCATCCCAAGCCCAATCCAGCCGAAGGTGCCGAAAATGGCGAGGGGAACGAACACGGCGGAATGACTCGTTCCGGTGCTCAGCCAGAATGGAATGGTCAGGCAGAACATCGTGCCAATGATGGCGTAGAAGGGTAGCCACCAGACCAGGATCGCGACCGCCCCTTTCAGGCCGAGAACGAAATCATCCCCAAATTGGTCCCACTCGGGCAGCGGCACGTCGTTGCCGACGTAGGCGCTACGGATGATGCGCATCCAGTATCCGCCGACCACCAGCCAGCCGAAAATGGGAATGAAGAGGAGCGCCCCGCCAATGAGGAGCTTCTTGAGCCAGTCGGGGTCCTCGAAGGCAAAGGTGAACGCGCGACCAACATCCATCGCCTCGCCCAATCCGTAGTTGTGCTGGGTAGCTCGCGCTCAAACGTGAAGACTACGCTAACAGAGGGCGCACGTCAGGTCAAAGCCGCTCCACTGGCGCCCGCTCGCGGTACGATTAGTGCCTGTCTATCAGCGCGCACAACGCACCCCGAATGAGAAGGATTCGATTCAGCATGCAGCAACCGGAAAACGGCCGCTGGGCCGACGCACAGGTCGCCGAGATCGTTGAGGAACCCTACTATCTGCCCGTCGGCGACGAGGTCGAGATCTTCGAGGCCGCCTACGCTCAAAAGCTGCCGGTCATGCTGAAGGGACCCACCGGGGTCGGCAAGACCCGCTTCCTGCGCTATATGGCGCACCGCCTGAACCGCCCACTGGTGAGCGTCGCCTGCCACGATGATCTGACGGCCAGCGACCTCCTGGGCCGTTATCTGATCAAAGGAGACGAGACCATCTGGATCGACGGTCCTCTGACGCACGCGGTGCGCATCGGCGCCATCTGCTATCTGGACGAGATCGTCGAGGCACGCAAGGACACGACCGTCGTCATCCACCCACTCACCGACGATCGCCGCCGACTGCGGCTCGAGAAGACGGGCGAGCTTCTGATCGCACCCCCAGAGTTCCTGCTCGTCATCTCCTACAACCCCGGGTACCAGAGCTTGATGAAGAACCTCAAACCGAGCACGCGGCAGCGTTTCGTGGCGCTCGACTTCGATTTCCCGCCGTCGGCGTTGGAATCGCGCATCGTGGCGCACGAGAGCGGCGTGGCCGCGGAGACGGCCGAGCGATTGGTGCAGCTCGGCCGTCTGATTCGCCATCTGAGCGATTCTGGTCTCGACGAGCCAGCCAGCACGCGCCTGCTGATCTATGCGGGATTGTTGATCAGCTCCGGCGTTTCGCCGCGTCGCGCCTGTGAGCTGGCCATCGCCGCGCCGATCACCGACGACCAGACCGTGCAAGCCGCGGTTCTCGATCTGGTCTCAACCGTCTTCCCTGGATAGCCAATGCGCCGCTGGATCGATCGGCTACTGCCAACCCGGCCGTCCGCGGATGAACCGCATTCAACACGCGTTCAAGAAGTGCGACTCCCCTTCTCGGAGGTCGAAGGAACACTGGCCCTTTACGTCACGGCCCTCTCGGACGGCACGTTGCGCGTCAGCGGCACCGCCGGGGCCATGGGTGGCAGCTACTCTGATGGCCGCACCATCTTCTTTCCATCAGTGGTCACGGGATTCGACAATCGAGCAGATGCGCGCCGCCTCTACCGGGTCATGGCTGCCTGGAAAGTGCTCCAGGTTCGCAGCGGCGCGCTCGACGTCGAAGCGCTGATCAACGGCGAGCAGGCCGGTCACGCACTCGGTCTGTATGAAGTGCTGCATGGCGAGTGGCTCGACCGCCAGCTGATTCAACGCTGGCCCGGTCTGACAAACGACCTGCTCATATTACGCGCCGACGCCCTCCAGCGACTCAGCGCTGATGGCGCGACAAACGGCCACGCACAGGAGTCGCTGCTGCGTCATCTACTGGCGCAGCCACTCAATACGTTCCCGTCTCGACTAACGCTCGAAGAGCAGATCGGCATCTCGCTCCCCAACATCGACGAGGCGCTGTCAGCCGATGACGTCGCGACCGTCCGTCGCACCGTGCTGCAGCTGGCCGCGTCGGTCCCCTCCATCGGTGAGGGCGCGTTCATGCCGGTCCACTATCGCGGGCGCATCCGCTACGATCAGATTCGCATCGTCACATCCGTCGACTTTGAGGAGGAACAGCACCAGCAGTCGGCACTCGCCCCGCGACGAGCCAAATCACGCCATGACCCGTTGGTCGTCGACGTTCGGTCGCCCGAGCAGATGAATGCCCGTGATCGACGCGCGACACGTGGTGGGCGTCAATCGGTTCAGCTGAGCATGGGGGACCGCGAACCGACCATGACCTTCCAACAGGTACCGCTGAGCGACGCCGAGAAGGCCGGCGCGCTCCTCTATGACGAGTGGGATCATCGAATCAACGCCTATCAAACGGAGTGGTGCGCGGTCCGCTTGCGGCATCCCAAAGGGGGCAGCACCGAGGCAGTCGACCGCATCCTACGTCAGAACGCACCCCTCATCGCCCGCATCAAGCAGCAGTTCGAGGCACTCAGGCCTGAGCGGACACGCCTGACGCGGCAGCTCGATGGGGACGAACTCGATCTGGACGCCATCGTCGACGCCCACGCCGATCGCTATGCCGGGTTCTCTCCCAGCGATAAGCTCTACAGCCGCATCCTGGAACGGGAACGCAACATCGCCCTCGGTGTATTGGTTGACTTGAGTGGCTCAACCGGTGCCTGGATCGATGACGACCCGCGCAACGATCAGGTAATCGAGGTCACCCGTCGCGCCATCGTCTTCCTGTGTGAGGCACTTACGATGCTGGACGATCGCTACGCTGTGTACGGCTTCACCAGCAGCACGCGTAAACGCATCGATGTCGCGATTCTCAAGGCATTTGATGAACAATACACGCAGACGGTGAAGGGACGCGTCGCCGGGATGGCGCCTGGCTCCTACACCCGCATCGGTCCGGCGGTGCGGCACGTGACTCAAGCGCTTCTCCAGCAACCAGCCCGCATCCGCCTGCTGTTGATGCTCTCCGACGGCCGGCCTAACGACTTCGATGGCTATGGCGGGCGCTACGGCATCGAGGACACACGCAAGGCGCTCCTCGATGCGCGGCAGAAAGGCGTGGCCACCTTCGCTCTGACGATCGACTCAGAAGGGCGTGACTACCTGCCGCACATGTTCGGTCGCAACCACTATGTGGTCGTCGAGGACATCCGTGCCCTCTCGTTCAAGCTCTCCGACGTCTACCGGCGGTTGACGGTGCAGTGATCGACGTTCAGCTGAGGCCTCAAACATTGTCGCGCCACCAGTAATCGGTGAAGCTACTCAAGCATTACGTCCAGTCGACGGCGATGCTAGAATTTGCTCGTCGCACGCGGTAGCTGTGAGATTAATGATTCGTCCTGGGTAAATCGGCTGACGAGGTGGAGGTCGACGTGGATTTGGTATTACTGGCGGCACGGCTGATCTTGGCGGTCGTCTTCGTGGTGGCCGGTCTGGCCAAACTGGCCGATCTGTCGGGATCACGGGCGGCCATGACTGGCTTTGGCGTGCCCTCGGTTCTGGCCGGTCCGTTTGGGACGCTGCTCCCGGTTGCCGAGCTGGCAAGCGCCGTGCTCCTCATCCCGCTGGCCTCGGCCTGGTGGGGTGGTCTGGCCGCGCTCGCACTGTTGCTCCTCTTCATCGCGGGCATCGGCGTCACTATGGCCCGCGGTCACGCGCCCGACTGCCACTGCTTCGGTCAACTGCACTCCGAGCCGGTCGGCTGGTCCACCTTGGCCCGCAACACCGTCCTGGCGCTGATCGCGGCGTTCATCGTCATCGACGGACGCGCGAGCGCCGGAACCAGTGCCGTGGGCTGGCTCGGGGATCGCTCGGGGTTGGCGGACGTCGGTCTGGTGGTGGGCCTCCTGGTGACGTTGGCCATCATCGGTGAAGGCTGGCTCTTGCTGCATCTCTTGCAGCAGAACGGTCGATTGCTGGCGCGGGTCGAGACCCTGGAGGCGGGCGTGGGATCGGCCGCTGGGGTCGCTCCCCGACCGGCCGCTCCGGCCGCCCCCGCGGCGGGACTGCCGGTGGGGAGTGTGGCGCCGTCCTTCCGCCTCTCCGGCGTGCATGGCGAGACCATGACGCTGGATGCCTTGCGCGCAGCCGGGAAACCCACCCTCCTCCTCTTCAGTGATCCCCACTGTGGCCCCTGTAACGCCTTACTGCCCGAGATCGGCACATGGCAACGGGAACATGCGGGACGATTCACCCTGGCCCTCATCAGCCGGGGATCGGTGGACGAGAACCGTGCCAAGGGAACCGAGCATGGCGTGACCCAGATCCTCTTGCAGCAGGATCGCGAAGTGGCCGAGTCCTATCAGTCGACTGGCACACCGGGGGCCGTCCTGATCGGGACGGATGGACGCATTCAGAGCCCGCTGGCCATGGGCGCCGAGCAGATCCGGCAGTTGGTGCTGCGCACGAGCGGGCAGCCAGCCGTGCCCGTGGCCGCTCCGCGACCAGCCAACAATGGCAATGGCCATGGCAACGGTTCAGCGCCACCACCGACCAGTCGCATCGGGACGGCGGCACCGAAGGTGGCGTTACCCGACCTCACGGGCGAGACGGTCAAGCTGGCCGGCTTCCGCGGGGAACGCACGCTCCTCCTTTTTTGGAATCCGGGTTGTGGGTTCTGCCAACGCATGTTGGGGGATCTCAAGGACTGGGAGGCGCATCGACCCAAGGATGCTCCCAAGCTGCTCATCGTGAGCACCGGGACGGTAGAGGCCAACCAGCAATTGGGACTGCGTTCGACGCTGCTGCTGGATCAGGGGTTCACCACCGGGAGAGCGTTCGGAGCGACCGGAACACCCTCAGCCGTCCTGGTGAATACCGATGGGACGATTGGCTCGGAGGTGGCGGTGGGGGCTCAGGCCGTACTGGCACTCGCCAGTAACCCCGCCGAACCGCCCAAACCTGCCCGCACCTAAGATCCACTTGGCGAACGAAAACGGCCCGTATGGAGATTTCCGTACGGGCCCACGGGATTGGCTTATAATTTAGCGGGCACAGGCTCACTCGCATGTAGTCGAGTTTTCAGAGGAGATCGCGTTTCCTGCCTGCGAGAAGGCTGCATCACCGGCATGCCGGACTGTCCCTGGCGATCGTGAGCGCCAGTAGGGCTGCCCGAGACCATCACGCAGCACGACCGCGGCGGATCGGTCCCGATCAGTGGAATCGGCCGATCGAGCCCGCGGATCTCACTGATACGTCTGGCCTGGCTCAGGACGCGCCCAGCATGCGACAGTGGGAAGATAAACGTTCTCCATGTCCGGAAGCACCCAGTCTCCGAAACACACGGTCGACGATCCAATAAATGCACATACGGTCGAGAGCGGGACGCTGCGCGTCGAGCTCCTCGGAGGATTCAGGCTGGCCGCAGGCAAGGCTGAGATTCCCCCTTCGGCCTGGCGTAGCCACAACGCGGCGCAGATCGTCAAGCGTCTCGCGCTAGCTCCTGGCTATATGCTGCACCGCGATCTGCTTGCCGACCTCCTCTGGCCGGACACCGACTCGGCGTCGGCCGCCAATAACCTGCGCCAGGGTTTGCACATCGCCCGTCGATATCTGCAGGAACTCCCTCTCGATCAAACGCTGGTACTGCGTTCAATCAACGAGCGCGTCCACCTCTATCCGCCAGAACGTGTCTCAACCGATGTGCACGAATTCGAACTGGCCGCGCGTGCGGCGTTTGGCTCCCGTGATCCCGACCGCTATTGGGCGGCAGCCGAGCGCTTCACCGGTGTGCTCTTGCCGAACGATCTCTACGAGGAGTGGACGAGTCAATGTCGGGACGAGCTTGCGGCCATCTACGGCGCCATTCTCGCAGAGGTCGCGAGGCTCCACGAAACGCGGAATGAGCATCCACGGGCGATTGAGGCACTGCGCAAGCTTGTCGCCGCAGAGCCGTCCAATGAAGCGACGCACGCAGCGCTGATGCGATTGTATGCCGCCCAGGGAAAGCGCTCTCAGGCGCTCCTGCAATATCAGCATCTGACGAGCATCCTCATCAGTACGCTCGATATCGAACCCGAACCTGGGATCCACCAACTCTATCTGGACATCAAGAACGGGACGTTCCCTTCGCAATCCAGCGAATCTAAATCCAGTTCGATTGCGACCGCAACCACGCCCGCGTCAAATCTGCCGGTGCCTGTCACGACGTTTCTCGGACGCAAGCAAGAACTGGCGCACCTCATCGAGGCGATCACGGAGCATCGGCTGGTGACTCTGGTTGGTCCCGGCGGTATCGGCAAGACGCGACTGGCGTTCGAGGCCGGCCGCGGGCTTGTCGGGCGCTATGCCGATGGCGTGTGGCTGGTCGATCTGTCGGGGCTGGACGACGCAGAGCTTGTGCCGCAGTCGGTCGCGGCAGCGCTGGGAGTCGACCTCGACGAGCGAGCTGAACCGTCTAAAGTGCTTGCTGACGCGCTGAGTGGTCGGGAACTGCTGCTGGTTCTCGACAACTGCGAGCACCTGATCGACGCCTGTGCGGCATTGGTGCAACGGCTGCTGCACTCCTGTTCCAAATTGTCGATCGTAGCGACGAGCCGTGAAGCGTTGCGCGTCAGGGGCGAGCGACGCTGGCCGGTCGCACCGCTGCCCGTACCTACGCCCACGGACAGCCTCCTACACATTGCGCGGAACGACGCCGTTCGCCTCTTCGTCGACCGGGTGCGCTGGCATCAGACGAACTTCAACGTCGCCGAGGAGAATGCGCCGGCCATTTGCGATATCTGCAGGCGACTCGACGGTATTCCACTGGCTCTCGAGTTGGCCGCCGCACGTGCGGATGTGCTGACGCCCGAACAGCTCACGACGCGGCTCGAGAACACGCTCGATCTGCTCACCGCTGGATACCGAGAGTCCGCGCCACGTCAGCAAACGCTCCGGGGAGCGCTCGACTGGAGCTACCAACTGCTCAGCGGCGAAGAGCAGTTGGTCTTCCGACGGCTGGCGGTCTTCTCCGGAGGATGGACACTGGGGATGGCCGAGTCGATCTGTAGCGGCGGTGACATTGCCGCTCAGGAGGTGGTTCGTCTCCTGTCCCTGCTGAGTGAAAAATCGCTCTTGCAAGCGGACGTCTCAGGCGACGAGGCGCGCTATCGGCTGCTGGAGCCGGTCCGTCAGTTCGCAAATGAGCGACTGCAAGCAAGCGGCGAGGTCGAGATCGTGCGGGAGCGGCATGCGCATCGCTATCTTGCCCTGGCAGAGGAGGCCGAGCCGCACCTGACCGGTCCCAGCCAGGCCCTTTGGCTTAACCGAGTTGCGCGGGAACAGGACAATTTGCGCGCGGCGCTGGTCTTCTTCGATACCTCAGGGGACCGCGGTTCAGCGCTACGCCTCGCCGGCGCGCTCGGGCGCTTCTGGTGGACACAGGGCTTCATCGCTGAGGGGCAACGTTGGCTTTCTCGGACTCTGCAAGCGACGAAAGGCGAGCATGGAGCGGAGCGAATGAAGGCGGTGAATGCGGCCTTCACCATGGCTCATCGCCGCGGCGAATACGCCGCAGCGCGATCTCTCGCGCAAGAGTGCCTGAAGTTGGCTCAGCAGCACGACGACCGATCCGGCATGGGCTGGGCGCTTACCCAACTCGGGATGGTCGCAGCCGAGACCGGCGGCGATCAGCAAGCCCTCCTGGAGCAGAGTCTGGAGATCTTCCGCGAAATCGGCGATACCCGGGGAACCGCCGAGGTGCTCAACATGCTGGGGGAAATCAAACGGGCGCAGGGAGACGATTACGTCGCCTCACAACTCTATGAGGAAAGCCTGGTTCTCTGGCAGAGCCTTGGAGATGAACAGTACATCGCCACCGTACTGCACAATCTTGGCCGCGTTGCCGAGCACCGAGAAGATTCCCAGCGGGCGGCATCATTGCTCCTGGATAGCCTGACGCGCTTTCAGGACTTGCACATCAACAATGGTGTTGCCCTCTGCCTGCGGGGTCTCGCCGGTGTCGCCGTTGCACGGGACCAACCAGAGGTAGCATCACGCTTCCTTGGCGCGGCGGAGGTGATCGCCGAGCGTACGGGGGTCGTCGAAGATTCGGCTGATCGGGCTCAAACGCAATCCGCGGTGGCAGCCGCACAAACTGGGCTCGACGATGCGATATTTGCCGAGGCCTGGTCTGCCGGCAAGGCACTCTCGATGGACGCGGTCATCCGTGAGGCGCATGACTTCGTGGGTCAACTCCGCGCGAAGCGGGACATCACCCGTTAGATACAGACAAGCACTGCTGCAACGACCATTGCAAAGCTCCAGAGTTTTTCGATCCGAGCCACTGTGGGTGCGTCTGTCCGCTTAGTGGTGACCGCGGCGACAAGTGCGGTGAGCAACACTGACAGCATTGGCGCGCCTCGGATTACTCGTTCTATGGCTGTCAGTCAATCTGACGGAGAACTGCTGCAGGTGGCGCTACTGTCCTGGAGGACCGTCTGCGCCACCCGGCGGCTCTTATCATTGCCGGTGATAGGATTATCCTGAGCATCTTGTGCATAGACGCCGTCACAACAGGGACAATCGTGAGCGACAACGAGATCGAACCAGTCGAGCCGGAATCACAGGGAGACCAGGACGGCGTCCTTGCTACGTTGAAAGACGTCGGCGAGCGCGTACCGGCCTATGCCAAACTCTCTGTCAACCTGGTTTCGGCCGGCAAGATGTCGGCGGCTCAACAAAGCCAGATCCTTGGGCCACTCGGCTACGGACCGGCCTCGCGCTTCACCCGCTTCGTGCCGATCCTGAACCAGATCAGCCGTGTCCTGTCGATGATCGGCACCATCCGCTTCGTTCTCACCCAGATGGACGCGGAGTCGGCCAATGAATTGCTGGCGGCGGTGGGACTCAGTCGCGAGCAGGTCGAGCAGGATTTCGCAACGACGCGTGACCTCGCTAAACGTGCCGGACAGGTCGGCTCGCGCGAAGCCTCCAGGGCGCTTGAATCAGGATCGCGGGCTCTCGAGAGTGGCGCTCGCGTCGCTGGTCGACTGACCGGAAAAGGCATTCGTTCCTTTCGCAACTGGCAGGCTCGCACGGCGGACCGATCTAACGATCAACGCAATCAATCCTGATCCGCGGGACCTGCGGCGCATGTCAGATCGGCGCTACTGATTGGACAGCAGAACATGAGCACAACCTCTGAACCCAGATTGCGCGATATGCTGGGGACATTGCTGCGACATTCCCCACGCTACGTCCGCCTGACCAAGCATCTGCTGGCCGACGAGCGGCTGTCGGCGTTGGACAAGGCGCCGCTGGTTGGCGCGATCGGCTACGGAATCTCACCCATCGACCTCGTGCCGGGCATCGTACCGGTGCTCGGACAACTCGACGACATGGCCGTGATGCTGGGCGCAGTCCGGTTCACGCTCGACCGCATTCCCTCGGACATCGCCAACGAGCATTTGATGGCGGTGGGACTCATCCGCGCCGACGTCGATGACGACATCACCAATTGCCGCCGGGCGGCCAAACGCATCTTGTGGACCGGAGCACGCGGCGCCGCTCGCGTCGTGCGAACTGGAGCGGTCTTTTCGTTCCGACTGGCTGAGTCCGGCATTCGCGGCTGGCGCAACGCATCATAGCGTTTCGTGCGTCACTCGCCGTCATTCAGCGGCTCGAGTCAAACCTTTCCCACATGAACATCGGCACATCTCCTGGCGTCCCGCGATGCCGGGTGGGATATTCTTGACGCGAGCGATGCCACGCCTGGCTCCGAAGAAGCCGTCGTGCCGGTGCGTCGCTCTAACCATGCTCACACTCCAGACAGACGCGTCTGGTGGAAGGTGCAACACGTCGTGTTCTCCCGCAACGGCCTGATCGTCGTCGTGATCGTTCTAATCGCGGTCGGTGTCTTTTCGTATGTCGCCTTCAGGACAGCCGAGACCCCCGTCAGCACGACGACACCAACCACCGCGAGCGGAACCGCCAGCCCGCAGTCGCAGTCAGATCTGGTGGAACAGGGGCAGACCCTCTTTCAGCAATATCGCTGCAATGTGTGTCACACGACCACGGGCGGTAACGCGGCCGGACCGACCATGAAGGGTCTTGCGGGGAGCCAGGTCAAGTTCAACGACGGCACTGTGGCGGTAGCGGATAGCGACTATCTGCGCAACAGCATCCTGGACCCAGACGGCAAGATCGTGGCTGGCTATGGTCCTGGAGTCATGAGCGCCGCGCTCGATCCGTTCTCCCAACAGCTCCAGCAAGACGACCACGTCGCCGCGATGGTGGCATACATCGAGAGTTTGAAGTAGAAGAAAAGCACCCTCATCCCCTGACCCGGTCCATCCCTCTCACTCCCTTCCCACTGAAGGGCGAACCATCTCCCGCAAAGCAGGAGAAGGGAACAACGCGCACCGTTGGACCTCGTCTCTCTTCTCCCGTTCGGACGGGAGGAGGGTCGGGGATGAGGGCTGCCTTCTTACCGCTCGTTCGGGCGCACAACCGGCCAGATGCTCGGCATCTCGCCAACCGGAACCTCGATGAGCACCGGCGCGTCCATCTTGATCGCACTGCGCAGAACCGAACGCAAGTCGTCCGGGCTGTTTGCGCGCATGCCAACCACGCCGAAGAGCTCGGCAAGCTTGGCGAAGTCCGGATTCTTCAACGTCGAGGCGATGGTGCGACCGTGGAACGTCTGCTGCTGGATGCGCTTGACGTTACCGTAGGCGTTGTCCGTGAAGACGATGCCCACCATGTTGATATTGTGCATCGCCATGGTCGACAGCTCCTGCACGTTGTACATGAAGCCGCCATCACCGTTAACCGACACGACCTTCTTGTCCGGATTACCAACCTGTGCGCCGAGTGCCGTGGCGAAGCCGTATCCCAGCGTGCCCTGATAGCCGGAGGTCACATAGGTGCGGGGCTTGTAGACCGGGAAGGCGTTGTGCATCCAGTAGCCGACCTGTGTGCTCTCCGCTACCGCGATGCCGTCGTCCGGTAGCTCCTCGCGAATCACGGAGGCGAAGGCAGCCTGGGGCTGGACCTCGAAGAAGGCGTCTTCGATGCGCTCCTTCAGATCCTCCAATTCTTCCTTGCGCGACTCCCGTTTGCGGTTGTGCTTCGGTACACGGTTGATCAGGTCGGTCAAACCAAGCTTAGCGTCCGAGACGATACCGATCTCGGGCCGATAGTTACGGCCGACCTCATCGGCATCGACGTCCATCTGGATGATGGTGTGGTGCTCTTCAGGTTTCCAATTCGTGCGTGTCGGCTGGGCAAAACGCGTGCCGACCACGAAGATGGCGTCCGATTTCGGCAGCAGCTCCATGCTGGCGTGATAGTTCTGCGCCAGATAGTGGCGCGAGGAGAGGGCACCCTTGCCGCTGCTCGACATGATGACCGGCGCCTGCAGCATCTCAGCCAGCTCACGCAGCTCATCCCATGCCTCGGCCTGGAGAATGCCTCCACCCACGAAAATGACTGGGCTCTTCGCTTCTCCCAGTGCCTTGGCGGCCTGCTCCAGCGCATCGGGATCGCCCGAGGGGCGCGATGGCGTGATCGGCTCCTGCAACTCGACGTTGCCAACCGCCTGCAATACGTCCGGCGGAATCTCGATCTCGACCGGGCGGGTGCGGCCCGTGCGCAGCTGACGGAAGGCTTCCGTCACGATTCCCGGTACGTCTTCCGGCTTCATGGCGCGGCCGGACCACTTGGTGACCGATCGCACCATCTCGAGTTGGTTCGGAATCTCATGCAGCACGCCACGCCCGACCTCGATCAGGTCTGACTGGATCTGCCCGGAGATGCACAGTACGGGTGAGCACGTAGCGTACGCGGTGGAGAGTCCGGCCATGGCGTTCAAGAGGCCGGGACCCGGCACGACGAGACAGGTGCCGACCCGACCCGTGGTGCGAGCATAGCCGTCGGCCATATAGGATGTCGCCTGCTCATGCCGCGTGTGATAGACCTTCACCTGGTCCTTGGCGTCGTAGAGGGCGTCGAATGCCCAGTCGAGCTGAACACCGGGGAGACCGAAAATCACGTCCACCCCGTGTTTGAGTACTGATTGGACGAGGGCCTGCCCCCCAGTCATCTGTGCCACAGAAAATCCTTTCCATTTCCGCGACCGGCTCCCAGCCAGCGGCGGGCCGCTCGCCCTTTCGCTCCTCGACCACACTTCATCCGACGTCGGCTTGGCTGCACCTACAGCCACGATCCCGACGCGTATTCCGCGCGGCACGACAACCGCCCATAACGTGGCGACTCAGTCGAGTCCTCCGGATACTTCGGGCGATTGTCTATGTATGCGGCAGGCGACGACGATGGCGCTGCCAATGCTCTTCGTTATTCCGCATTGTAGACAATGATCGGTCAATATGCAGCCCCTCGAGTTCGTCATATGCACATGGCGCAAAGCGGATGAACTTCGCCCAGCAACCATTCATCCACCGGGACTGAATGATTTCGGGATGAGGCGGACCGATGCGAGGGCAGCTGAAACACCACAATGCCGCATTCAGACACATTGACACGCTTTTGTCGCATTTTCATGACGGCTGTTATGAACCCGTCGCCATCTGACCGATAGCATGGGCCTTGGTAGTACACGGTGCCTCTCGTGTTGAAGATAGATCGGGGGCCACGTCGGGTCCCATATCTGACGGCAAAGTCTCTGATCCGCAACACATCCTCAACCATCCCTCTTCCTCGGCCCGGAAGTCCGGGCCGTCCTCATTTAATGGTCGCGATGAGCGCGTGTGATTCAGGAGATTGACCCGTCGTCAGAGTATGATGCGACGCATGGATGCGGCCGCTTCCTCGATCATTTTGATACTGACATTAGCTCTGGTCATCTTCCGCCCACGCGGTCTACCCGCGGCAGTGCCTGCGGCGGTGGGCGGTCTGATCGTTCTGGGTGCCCGCTTGGTGTCGCTGCACCAGGCATGGGAGATCATCCGTCTGGCACAGGACGCCCTGGTCTTTCTCGTCGGCATGATGATGATCAGCGCCATCGTCGAGCGGGCCGGCTTCTTCGATTGGTGCGCGTTACTGGCGGCCCGCGCTGGTCAGGGAAGTGTCCGTCGTCTCTACCTCTTCATCTTCTTGACCGGTACGATCATCACCGCGTTTCTGTCGCTCGACGCCACCGCCATCGTCCTGACGCCGATCGTTTTCACGATGGCGCAGCGCTTCAAGTTGCGACCCCTCCCCTTCATGTTCGCCTGTGGCTTCATTGCCAACACGGCTTCTCTGTTCATGCCGATCTCGAACCTCACGAATCTGTTGATCTACCATGCGCTCGATCTGGGTTTCCTCCGTTTTTCCGCCATGATGCTGCTTCCGGCCATTCTGGCCGTCGTCGCCAATGCGCTCCTGTTCACTTACATCTTCCGGCACGACGTACGTGGCCACTATCATGGTCCGTTCAATCCGTTTCGCGCGACCAATCGCTCGTTCTTCAACGTGGCCGTGCTCGGTCTGGCCCTCACGCTTGTCGCCATCTTCATAGCGTCGGTGCTGCACGCCCCGATCGGTTGGGTGGCGTTGGCAGGCGGGCTGATGCTGATGCTGGTCTGCTGGCAGAAGCGGTGGGTCAATCCGGGCACGACGATTCGGGCCGTCTCGTGGAACCTGATCGTGCTTGTGATTGGTCTATTTCTGGTGGTGCAGGCAGTCGAGAATGCCGGGCTGGCGCATCGACTTGACCATCTGGTGAATTCAAGCTCTTCGGGGCACTCGTTTCTTCAAATCCTGGCGGTCGCCGCGGGAACCGCGATCGGTTCAAACCTGATCAACAACATCCCCATGACGATCGTGGCCGGAACCGTGTTGCACTCAGGAACGACCGCGGCAACGTTGCGCCCGACGTTGGGCTACGCCGCGTTGATCGGGACGAATATCGGACCGAACCTGACCATCACCGGGTCGCTGGCCACACTCATCTGGCTGAGCATCGTGCAGCGGCGCGGCGTTTCGATCACCGCTGGTCAGTTTCTGAGGCTCGGCATCATCGCAACGCCGGTCATCTTCTTGAGCGCCGTCGTAGGGCTGTGGATCTCTCTGAGTCTATTTGTCTGAGGCACGCCAACTACTCATTCGCAGAGCGTTGCACGAGCTTCCCCCCGATCGTCTGTTGCCGAATTAGCTGCAGCCAGCCCTCAATTTTCCCAGCATCTTGTACGTAACTTTACGTATAGCGCGGCCTAGAGCAGCGTGGTTATGTGGCTCTACGCTGACTGTGGTGGGGGCAATCGCTGCGCAACACACGCTCTGCAGGCCCGCAACGTCGCGTTGTAATCCGAGACGAAAATGACGCCACATCCCGATCGAGAAATGGAAGTGACTCATTGGAGACACCAGGTCGACGGCTCAATATGGTCACTGGCGCGAACGCAAAGAGGCGGAGATCGCGGCGCGGTCCGGCACGCGGATGGATCGGCTCATTTGGCCGTCGCCTCCTGCCCGTCCCGCTTCTGCTGAGCTCACTAATGGTCGTTCTGACCGCGGCACCTATCGCCGCCGCAAGTTGCACCGACTCCTGGACGAACGCAGGCGGGGGTGCCTGGGAGACCGCTGCGAACTGGTCAAATAGCAGTGTCCCGACCAGCAGCGACAATGTCTGCATCACGGTGCCGAACGTGACCGTCACGATCAACGGCGACTCCGTGAGCGCCGCCAGCCTCACCCTCGGCGGAGCGAGCGGAACGACGACGCTCGAAGTGACGCGTCCGGCCCTTGCTACCGGTGTATTGACGCTCTCGGCAGACTCGACCGTGACCACGCACGGAGAAATCACGACATCGATCGCTGGTATCGTAACCATGTCGAGCGGCACATTGACGAATGACGGCACGCTGACCGGCGTGTCACTCGGTCTCAACGGCAACGTAACCAACGCCAGTGACGGCACGGTCAGCGTCAGCGGGAGTACCGTCACCTACGGCGCGTCGGGCAATGCCTCAGGCACGTTCACCAACGATGGCACGTTCGACGTCTCGTCGACCGGGACGTTCAACGTGGAAGGGAACACCGACACCTTCATTAACGATGGCGGGACGATCGACAATCAGGGGACCTTCGAGCTCACCAATGGGACGGGGCAAACGTTCCACGAGGGAGCCGGGACGACAACCGGCAATCCGATTCAGCTCAACAATACGAGTGGCGCCGCCCTTACCTTCACCGGCACCGGCTCGTCGAGCTTTACCGTCTTCGGCAACGCCACCGGAAATACCATCACCGGTGACATCGCCAGCGGACAGACGGTCAATTTGCAACAGAGCGGGCTGCAACCTGGCACGCTGACCGCGACCGCCTCGTTCATCAACAACGGGACGATCAATGCTGTCAAGAGTAGCGCCCTGAACATCCCCTCTGGCGACACGCTCACCAATAACGGCACTATCACTAAACCGACTGACGCGAATGTTAACGGTTTCACGATTTCTGGGAGCGTCACCAACGCCGCAACCGGGACGATCAGCGTGAATGCAACGTCGACCATTAGCGCGTCGCTCACCTACACTGGCACGGGCTCGAAGTTGACCAACAACGGCACCATCGATGTCTCCGCGAACGCGTCTTTCCTGGTTGAAGGAGACAGCGACACCATCGAGAACGATGCTGGCACGATCGACAACCAGGGGACGTTCGAGCTAACCATCGGGACAGTCCAAGCCTTTACTGAGGGAGCCGGGACGACGACCGGCAACCCTATTCAATTCAAGAACAGCAGCGGGGTTGCATTGACCTTCACCGGTACCGGCTCGTCGAGCTTTACCGTCTTCGGCAACGCCACCGGAAATACCATCACCGGTGACATCGCCAGCGGACAGACGGTCAATTCTGCAACAGAGCGGATTGCAGTCCGGCACGCTCACCTCGACCGATTCCTTCACGAACGCCGGTACGATTGCCTCAGCGGACAGCGGTGTGCTGAATATTCCCTCTGCCGACACGGTCACGAATACCGGCACGCTCGTTGTTCCGGCCGGCGCGTCGTTGAGTGTCGCCGGCAACCTGGACAATGCATCCAGCGGCACGATCGACCTCCAGGCGACGACCAGCCAGGCCGGTCAGCTGCGCTTCAATGGCAGCAACGCCACGTTGACCAATGAGGGCACGATCGACTTCGAAATCGGCGCGGCCGATGTCTTCGGCACTCTGGCGGTGAGTGGCAGTGGAACCAGCATGACGCTGGGCGGCACTGCCGATCCGCTCCTTGAAGGCGGGTTCACGCCCAATACCGGCGCAGAGTTCAATGTTGTTACCGGAGCGTATACGGGCACCTTCGCTTCGATCCAGAACAACTTCTCGGGCGACTACACGCATACCGCGTTCGCGGGACTGGTCGTCGGTCCAGCACCACAAGAGTCGACGGCGACGACCGTCACAAGCTCGACGAACCCGTCGGGAGTCAGCCAATCAGTCACCTTCACTGCCACGGTCAGCCCGTCCGACGGCGGCGGTACGGTCGCCTTCTTCGCCGACGGCTCAAATACGGCGATCAGCGGCTGCGCGAGCCAGACACTTACCCTGGTCACCGGCAGCACATATACGGCGACCTGCGACACGTCGACGCTTTCGGTCGCGAATCACCCCATTTCGGCAACGTATTCTGGAGATACCGTCTTCAAGACGAGCAGCGGCGCACTCTCGGGCGGGCAAAACGTCAGCCAAACGAACTCAACCACCGTCGTCACGAGCGGGACGAACCCGAGCACCTTCGGTCAGTCGGTCACCTTCACCGCGACCGTCGATCCAACTGATGGCGGCGGCACCGTCGGATTCTTCGCGAACGGCTCGAATACGGCGATCACGGGGTGCGCCAGCCAGTCCTTAGCCCTCGTTAGTGGTAGCACCTATCAAGCGACGTGCATCACCTCGTCGCTCCCGGGCGGCAACGACAGCATCTCCGCCACGTATTCCGGTGACACCGGCTTCGCGACCAGCAACGGCACGTTGAGCGGCGGTCAGACTGTCAACGCGGCCGATACGACGACCAGCGTTGGCAGTTCAGTCAGCCCCTCGACCTTCGGCCAGTCGGTCACCTTTACCGCCACGGTCGATCCCAGCGACGGTGGCGGCACCGTTGGGTTCTTCGCTGATGGGTCGAATACCGCGATCTCAGGATGCTCCGCAAACGCGCTGAGTTTGGTCAGCGGAAGCACTTACCACGCGACATGCACCACATCGGGACTGTCGGTCGGCGACCATGCCATCAGCGCCACCTACTCTGGCGATAGCAATTTTACGGGCAGTACCGGATCGCTGAGCAGCAACCAGATCGTCAACGCGGCGGGAACGACCACGACCGTCACGAGTTCGATCAACCCGTCGACACCCGGACAAGCGGTGACCTTCACCGCGACGATCAGCCCGAACGACGGTGGCGGCACCGTTGGCTTCTTCGCCGATGGATCGAATACGGCGATCTCCGGCTGTGAGAGTCAAACGCTAACCCTGGTCAGCGGCAACACCTATCAGGCCACCTGCACCAACTCGTCACTGGCTAGCGGCAACCATCCGATCAGCGCGACGTATTCGGGTGATACCGACTATGTCACCAGCACTGGCTCGCTCTCCAACGGCCAGAACGTGAACCAGACGAATACAACCACCACCGTCAGCAGCTCGCTCAATCCCGCACCCTTCGGAACCGACGTGACGTTCACCGCTACGGTGAGCCCGACGGACGGTGGCGGCTCGGTCGCATTCTTCAGCGCCGCCGCCGCTGGCTTCTCCACCGACGCCTCGACCGCCGCGATCTTTGATTGTGCGAATCAACCGCTGACCCTGGTGACTGGGAGTACGTATCAGGCGACTTGTACCGTAGCGGGTCTGGCGGTGGGGAATATTTCGATTGGGGCGACGTACTCCGGTGATGCGGGCTTCGCGACCAGCAGTGGCAGCCTGAGTGGCGGCCAAACGGTCAATTCGACCGCACTGGTCGATACCACCACCACGATCGCCTTCGGTACCATCACACCGTTCAGTCCAACGATCCCGCTAGTAGCCACGGTCAAACCCACGTCGGGTACCGGAGTACCGACGGGCACGGTCACGTTCTACGACCACGCGGGTAACACGCTGGGGTCAGCGACGTTGCAGGTCGTCGGCGGAATAGACGAAGCGCAGATCACCTTCTCCGCCACCACTCCGTGTGACTTCCTCCTATGTTCGGCTCAGGCCAGCTACAGCGGCGATGCTGGCTTTACCGCCAGCACCTCATCCCGACTGTTCCAGGACTACAACCGGTATTCGGGCGGGCAGGAGGCGAAAGCGGTGACTGGGATTGGCGGAGTTCTCCAACCGAATCCGGCGCTCGTCTCACAACCGGTAACCTACAACGTCACCCTCGTCAAACCGGCTTCCGGTGGTTCGGCGATTCCCCCCGGAGTGACGCTAACGATCATTGAATCGTTCACTGGTCCGTCGACAATCTTGGGAACGGTGACTCTGGTCCGGAATCCGAGCGGACGCAGCGCGACCGGGTCATTCACGACAACCTTCTCGACCGCTGGTTATCGCTACCTCAGCGCCATGTTCGTCGGTACCTGGGCACTAGCGGGAAGTGATCACACGGAACCTGTACAAGTGAACACCGGGACTCCGACGCACTTCACCGCGTCCGCTTCGCCGACATCGACGACGTTCGGCCACGCGGTCACGCTGCGCGCCAACGGTCTGCCCTCCTCGGCGACTGGAACGATTTCGTTCACTTCAGGAAACGTCACACTCTGCACCGCAACCGTCAGACGGAACTCGGCGGATCAGTGCTCGACGTCCTCGAGGCTGGCGCCTGGGACCTACAACGTCACGGCGACCTATTCGGGTGACCGCACCTTTCAGGGATCAACGGCGACGACGAGCTTTGTCATCAACAAGGTTTCGACGCAGCTCAGCGTCAACGTCAGCCCCAACAGGGTCCGCTCGGGGCAGACTTTTAATGTCACCATCAACGGGATTCCTCCTCGCGCGACTGGCAGCGTCGTCATCAAACAAGGCAACACCACGATTTGCACGGTCTCAGTGAATGGGGGGAAATGTTCGATTGTCCACAGCGGCACCGCTACGTTGACCCTTACGGCAACGTACTCCGGCGACTCGAACTATCTCGGTTCGACCGCGACGTTCCGGATTACCGTCACGTGACGCGGGAATTTGAATAGCGAACGGGTTATCAATCTTCACCACGAGGCAGGTTGCTCGCGATCTGTTCTGAAGGGAGCGTCGGAGGCGCCCCAGTGATCCGCCAACGAATCCTGAGTGCCTGATCGCCCCAATTGCCTTGGAGGAACCAGTGCCGCCACACGCGGCGCACGGCCGCAGTGTCTAATGTCGTGTTGTGTGAGTGCGTCGCGATCGTGCTTTAGGAGTTGCGCCTACGTCGCTCAAGTCCGCAGAAATTCGCGCGCTAGCCACGGTGAATGTCACAATCTGTCCGATGATTGTCGGCTCGGGATGGGATGTCAATTGGCCAGCGGGAAGAAATTCGATCCGACCGCGCATCAGTTTCAGTCTGGAGCGCTGTTCATTACTCGAGCGACCAGTGCGGCACGAGTCGACACTCCAAGCCGTTCATAGATATGCGCCAAGTGCGCTTCAACAGTGCGCCGCTGGATGCCGAGCACCCCGCCGATCTCGCCAGATGTCTTCCCTTGAATGACAAGCCGAACGACCTCCTCCTCTCGTGGCGTCAGCCCAAGGGAGGTCAACATACCATCGACCGGCGCGTGCCTGTGCTCTTCAAACAGGAGGAGATTCGACTCCCCTAGCGGTCCGGCGAGGTAGCGCACGGAGAGCCACCCCTCTCTTCCGTGCACGCTGAGAGGTCGTGGAATCAGTCCATAATCTGTGCTCAGGCTCGGGCGAACCTGCACCAGAACCCAATCGTACAGCGATTCAGGCAACTGATTCCCATGTCGGTGGTCATCGCGCCAGTATTCGCGTAGCAATCGGTCAGCGCCGGGTGTCATCTGGGCTATTCGCCCATTATTGGCGATCCAGACCGCGTATAGGTTTGATGTGTGCGGCTCTTCCACAAATCGGGCATGGGCGGCCGCGTTGCGATGACTCTCCATCAAGTAGGGTCGAATAGCGTTGAGCATGCCGCGATCCCACTCGGTGAAGGTTCGTCGGTCCCGGTTAATCGTCAATCCAATGACGCGGTCGGATCCGTCCGGTAGATGGATCACCATCTGATCCTCAGTATCGCGCTGCCGGTAAAAGTCCGCGTAGAGCTCCAGACGGCGAAAAGCTCTCGAATCGATGTGGTCGGATATCTTGCGTGCTGTGCCGTCGAAAGTCGCTGTGGGGGGCACGATCAGGGGATGCTGTGAGGCATACCGGACCAAGGCGTCAATCATGCCTGGAGACGGTGCGCTGTCGGGCGGATACATCGCACCGTAAGATCGGCTGTTTGCAAGATCCATGACCGTGTAGGAGTACGAAATCCCGCCAATGAGTTGTCTGACGACCTCCATGGCAGTCCACTCAAACACGTCAATCGTGTGCGCCTCGCGCAGCAACTTTCTTGCAGCGAGCAGGGACTCGAGATCAGATCGCCGGAGACGAACCATGACTGGTCTCTTTTCGGCTGCAACAGACTCACACGCATTGACGTAAAAAGGTATACCGCAAACGTTGCCCGGTACGCTCGTGTCTCAACGCAGGGTTTCGAGTCTTGGGCAATGCATGGCACTCTAAGAGTGGGATATGCGTGTCCGAGATGCGACTGTTGTTCCCCCACGCGCCGATCGCAACAATATGATGCCCGGTTGATTTGGCGGTATGTAACAACGCTCTGTAATTCTACGCACCGCGTTTCCGTCGAATCTGGGCATGATGCCGAACTGATTCGTCACAGACCGTGATGGGAGCCGGACCCCTCGCACAGAGCGACGTGGTTTATCTGAGTTTCGGCGCAGGATGGCAAATCCCTTTGGGGGTTACTCACGAGACGAGCCCAAGCCTCTTCAAGAACTCGACCAGCAACGCATTGAACGCTTCGGGGTTGTCGGCTGGGGAGCCGTGACCTGCATCCGGCACCACTTCAATCTCGGCCGAAGGCACGGCATCCGCCACCGCCATGGTCAGATCCCGGTATTCCGGCTGTGTGTTGGCGCCATGGAGGATGAGGACGGGCAAATCGAGCGCAGCCATTGGACCGGGTCCCGGATTGAAGGCCTCGACCGCGGTGAACCATGCGGGCGTGGAGAGGACATTCTTGCGCCACTCCGCAAGCCGCCGCCGACCGACCTTCTGCCGCCAATCGGCACCGACGCGTGGCGTGAGGAAGATGTCGAGCGCCTCATCTATCCGTCCCGCCTCAAGCAGTGGTCGCGCTTGCTCCGCGGCCGAACTGAGCCGGTCTCCGCCACGATCGCGCAACAACTGCGGGACGGATGGCTCGGCCAGCACCAGGGCGATCACCCGCTCCGGCCGCAGCAATGCCAGTGCGAGTCCCACCGTGGCGCCCAACGAGTTGCCGACGACTACCGCTCGGTCGATCCCTTCGGCATCGAGCACCGAGACCGCGTCGAGTGCGGCCCGCTCGATGCTGGGTTCATCTCCGACAGGTGAGCTATCGCCGTGTCCGCGGATGGACGGGGCGATCCAGTTGAATTGAGGCAGGCGTAGCATCTGGTGGATCCAATTGGACGTGCCAACCAGCACACCGTGGAGCGCCAGGATCGGCAGTCCGGACGGATGGTCGGAGCGCACCTCGTAGGCAATGTGCGCTCCATCATCGACTTCGATCACGCGTTGCTCGGTGACGGCCATCCTGCCCCTATCCTGACATTCTCGCGGCTCACACGCCCCAGTCGGCCATTCTACGCCGGGGAATCGGAGGGGTGAAGTGGCAGACTGCGACTGCGCACCGTGGGCATTGGAAGATGGTGATGGAGTCAGACGAGGCGACGCGTCCAGAAACAGTAGTCAACGGCATGGGAGAGTCCAGCGTCAGCCGCGGCGTTGATGGAATCAGCCTCGATGACGGGGATCACGGCGCCCACCGCGTCGGATGATGCGGTCGCTCTGAGCCGGCGGAGTCCGGCGACGTTGACCTGCTCCAACCAGAGGCCGTCATAGAGAAATGTTCTCACCTGCACGACGTGCATGCCGTGATCGGGTGTCGCAAATCCGAGCCCAGTGCCGACCCAGAGCTGACTGGCCGCCTCGTCCGCATCGAAGTCGTTGGCGGCGAAGACGCGCTCGCTGGCGACGTTGTCGACGCGGATCAGGCCCCGTGCGACGCGCGCTCCGGCATCACGGCCTGACGCGAGACTGGCATGAACCAGCGCTCGTCCGAGCCCGTGACCCTGGGCTCGCGGGCTGACGGCCAACAGGTCGACCTCCCAGCGCGGCTCGCCGCTCGCCGTCTCCGTCAGAAAGCCGTCGACGAAGCCAACGACCTCGCCATCCAACTCGGCAATCTGCGTCGAGCGGTTTCCCTCGACGATTAACCGTGAGATGTGCTCCGCGTCAAGGGCTTCATCCGGCCAGACCTCCAGCGCCACGCGCGCAATACTGGTCGCATCCTCGGGCAACGCAGCACGAATTCCTACGTTCATTCAGCAACGTCATCCGCGTCATGCAACGGCGAACACCTCATCCTGCACGTCGAGCATGCGCCGATAAAGGCCGTTTGCGTGAATGAGATCAGGGCGCGTTCCGCGTTCGACGACGCATCCGACATCCAGCACCAGAATCTCATCCATAGCTTCCATGTGTACTAGGCGGTGCGTGATCAACAGGATCGACCTATCCTGGAACAGCTCGAATATCGAATCCAACACCTCTCGCTCGGTGACGGGGTCGAGGTTGGCTGTCGGCTCATCCAGGATCAGGACGGGTGAGTCCTTGAGGAGGGCGCGGGCAATGGCCAATCGCTGACGTTCGCCCCCCGAGAAGCGCATCCCTTCCTCGCCGAGCCAGGTATCGAGCTTTTTCGGAAGACGCTCGACCAGTTCGTCGAGGCGCGCCAGGCGCAGAACTTCAAAGAGCTCGTCGTCGGTCGCGTCCGGCTTGGCCAGGCGTAAATTTCCGCGCAGGGTCGTATTGAAAAGACGCGTCTCCTGACCAACCACACTGATCTCTCGTCGCAGGTCCACTTGCGTTAGCTCACGCAGATCGACTCCGCCCAGGCGAATCACCCCCGAGCACGGATCCCAGAAACGGACAGCCAGATTGGCGATGGTGCTCTTGCCGGCGCCGCTCGGCCCCACCACGGCGAGGCGTGCGCCAGTGTTCAGCCGGAAGCTCACCTTTTGCAGCGCGAGGGGCTCGGACGGTCCGTAACCGAACGAGACGTCGTCAAACTCCAACAGCGTCGACGATGAGCGCGCAACAGGCGACACCGGGTCACGCACGGCGGGACTGCGCTCAACGATCTCGAAGATGCGCTCGCCCGCGGTGGTGGTCCGTTCCAGGAACTGGAAGGAGCGCCCCAGCGGGCGAATCGCCTCGAAGCTGCCGAGCATGATGAGTGCGAGGGTCGCCAGATAGACGCCCTGAATGCGGGCGTCCTGCACCATTGGGATCGCCAGGAGCAAGATTGTCCAGACAGCCAGATTGGTCCCCAGATCGCTCATGGCCTGCTCGAAGCCCGTGATGCGCGCCATGCGGCGCTGCAGTCGGGACAGCTCGGCACTCAGCTCGGCGACGCGCCGCCGATGATCCGACTCGCGTCCCAGCGCCAGCAAATCCTGCATCCCATGCACTCCATCGACCAGGAGTGCTTGTAACTCGGCGCGCAGTGCCGGTTCACGTCGACCGGCGCGGCGACCCAGAGATCGGGCCGTGAGCGGCACACCCACGCCGACCAGCGCCATGAAGGCCAACGCCACGATAGCCAGCAGGTCGCTGAAGACGTGGAAGACCGCCACAGTCATCAGCGCGCTGACAAACGCGACCAGCGTCGGTCCGGCGATCTGCTGGAACAGGTTCTGAAGCTCATCCACGTCCCGCATCATGCGCGCGAGCAGATCTCCGCTGCGGTATCCGCTTAGCTCGGCTGGAGCCAGCGGCTCGAGACGCTTGAACAGATAGACACGCAGCGAGCCGATCAGCCGGAAGGTGACGTTGTGCGACGTCAGGCGTTCGGCATAGCGCACAAAGGCGCGCGAGATGCCGCAGATGCGTACCAGGTATATGGCGCCGGTCAGCTCGATCAGGAGGGGGTGTTTGGCTGCGGCCGAAATCAAATAGGCTGCGACCGCCAGCAGGCCGGTGTTGGTCGCTACGGTAAGCATGCCGAGGAAGACGGCCCCGGCAATGCGCCAGCGATACGGCACGAGCAGCCTCAGCAGCCGCGTCACGGTCTTCATACGGCCGTCACCGGGGTCTGGGCACCGAAGAGGCGCGCATACGGTCCACCCGTTGCCAAGAGCTCCGCGTGCGTTCCGACCTCCACCAGTCGTCCGCGCTCGAGAACCGCAATCTGGTCAGCGGAGAAAACCGACTTGAGCCGGTGCGCCACGATCAACACCGTGCGTCCCCGCGCCAGACGTTCCAGCGACTGGCGGATCAATTCTTCGCTCTCCGGGTCGAGGCTGGAGGTCGGTTCGTCCAGCAGCACGATCGGAGCGTCCTTGAGAAATGCGCGCGCCAATGCAATGCGTTGCGCCTGTCCCTGGCTGAGTCGACTGCCCCGCTCGCCCAAAGCCGTGTCGTAACCCTCTGGCAGTTGCCGAATGAACAGGTCCGCGCCAGCCATTTCAGCCGCCTGTCGCACCTCATCGAGCGACGATTCCGGTCGCGCCATGCGGATATTCTCCAGCACGCTGCCATAGAAGAGGTACGGGTGCTGGGAGACGAGCGAAACCTGACGACGCCATTCGTCTGGAGCGAGGTCGCTGATCTGCGCGCCGCCACACAGGATCGCTCCCTCGCCTGGTTCTATGAAGCGCATGAGCAGATTGACGAGCGTGCTCTTGCCCGAACCGCTGGCACCCACCAACGCCGTGCGCGAACCGGCAGGCAAGGTCAGGCTAACGCCATCCAACGCGGGCTCCAGAGAATCAGGATACGTGAAACTGACGTCGCGCAGCGTGAGCGTGTGACCCGTCAACTGATGCTCTGTCGTTGACGGAGATACCGTCGTCGCGACCGTTGTATCCAGGATCTCGAAGATGCGCTCGGCTGCCGCCTTACCCTCCATGGTCGCGTGGCGGTCAGTCCCGAGATCGCGCAGTGGCCGGTAGAACTCGGGCGTCAACAGCAGCACCAGGAAGGCTGGCTGGAACTGAATGTGCCCATCGACCAGCCGAACGCCCAGCGAGACCGCCACCAAGGCGATGGCCGCCGTGGTCATGAATTCGAGCACGAGGCCTGAGAGGAAGGCGTAGCGCAGCACCTTCATGGTGCGCGCGCGGAAATCTTCGCTCACGCGCTCGACGCGCTGCGCCTCGGCGACGCCTCGACCGAGTAACTTGAGCGTCGGCAATCCCTGCAGGACGTCCAGGAAGTACGCACTCATGCGGGTGAGCGCCAGCCACTGTCGCTGGATGTGCCCCTCCGCGTAGGTGCCGACCACGATCATGAGGATCGGGATGATCGGTGCAGTGAACAGGAGGATGAGGGCGCTGGTCAGATCGAGCGGGAAGACGTAGACCAGAATCAGCAGTGGCGTGATCAGACTCAGTGCCACCTGAGGCAAATATCGGGCGAAATAGGGGTCGAGTCGCTCGATCCCTTCGGTGGCCGTGCCGACGATCTCGCCGGTCCGCTCCGCCCGCGTGTAGCTCGGCCCAAGCTGGGCGAGCTTGGCCAACAGTCGCTCACGCAGATCGGACTTGACGCGAATGGCCCCCTCTTCGGCGGTCAGCGCGCGCAACCACAGAAGCGCGGCACGCACCAGGATGGCACCCAGCAACAGTGCCACCAGGGTCTCGACTCGCGACAACGGCTCGTGCTCCAAAAAGACCCGCTCGATCACGCGCGCCAGTAGCGCCATCTGCGCGATCGTTACCAGGGTACCCAGCGTGCCCAGAGACACCGTCAGGATCAGGAAGCGGCGAAACGGCCGGACCTCCTGGGTGAGTCGTCTATCCATCAACCGCCATCGCGAAGAGCACGTTCGCCAGCAATGAGCCGTTCAGATCACATGCGAGCGAGGGCCTCAATAGCCGCCCTCCGAGATCTTCACTTTGCCCCTGAACATGCGATAGATCAGGACGAAATAGACGGCGGCCAGCGCCATACCGATGCACCACCAGATCAGCCCCACGACCAGTCCGTAGTGCGGAGCCGACGCGTTGTGAATCGTCAAGCTGTTGGCCGCATCCACCGCGGGAAGCACCGTTGGATAGAGTCCGAACGCAGTACTGGTGAGCATTCCCAGAATGAACGCACCCGAGCCGATCAAGCTCCAACCGTCGCGCCCGTTGAGGATCCCGTAGCCGCTCAGCACGACTCCGGCGATCGCCACGATCGGCAGGATGTAGCCATAGGGATGGTCGTTGAAACGCGTCAGCATCGAGTGGCGAATCCAGAACGTGACCGGCGTGGCGATTGCCGTGAGCGCCACGGTCGCGATCAGCGCGCCGCGAGCCATGCGCCGCGAGCGCTCATTGAGCGCCCCCTCCGTCTTCACACTGATGAAGTTGGACCCGTGTAGCACGAGAACCGCCAGTGCCAGCACCCCAATGAGGATGGTGTACCAGTCCAGGATGCCCGGCGTCGAGCTCTTCGGATTGAAGTTGGTCCACAACGGCTCGAAAAAGTAGCCCTGCGAGTTCAACGGCACGCCGCGCACCACGTTGGCGATAGCGGCGCCGAAGAATATTGCTAGCAGTGCGCTGCCCAGAAAGAAGAGGGCGTCCCAGAATGTCTCCCACAGCGGATTGGCGATGTGGGCACGCAGCTCGATCGCCAGACCGCGCATCATCAAGAGCCAGAGGACGATCATCAGGGGCAGGTAAAAGCCGCTGAAGCTGGATGAGTAGAGGAGCGGGAAGGTGAAGAAGAGGGCGCCTCCCGCCGCCAGCAGCCAGACTTCGTTACCGTCCCAGATCGGCCCAATGGCCGCGAAGATCGAGCGTCGTTCATCACCGTCTTTGGCCACGAACGGATGAATCGCTCCGGCTCCGAGATCGAAGCCATCGAGAAGGACGTACATCGCAACCATGAAGGCAACCAGAACAAACCACAGCGTCGTCATTGTCTTCCTCCTCTCCCGCTAATCCGCGAGGCTCAGCAGCGCGTCGGGATCGTCCGGCTCGGACGATTCCGGACCATGTGCCACGTCCTGCACGATGAGGACGACGTAGAGGAGGCCCATGACCAGGTACATGCCGGCGAATCCGATTAAGGTGAAGAGGACGTTGCCGGAGGAGACGGTGGTCGAGACGCCGTCAGAGGTGCTCAGCAGGTTGTAGATCAGCCAGGGCTGGCGCCCGAGCTCCGTCGTCAACCACCCGGCCGTGTTGGCGATGAAGGGAAACGGCGTCGCCAACAGGAGTATCCAGAGCATCCAGCGTGATTTCCACAGCTTCTGCCGCCAGAGGAGGAGCGCCGCAAGCACCATGATGGCGATGAAGATCGTCCCCAGCCCCACCATGATGTGATAGCTGAAATACAGGAGCGGGATGTTATCGGGCCAGTCGGCGCGCGGGAAGGCGTTCAGCCCCAGTACCTTGGCCGACCAGCGACGGTAGGTCAGGAAGCTGAGCACATGCGGGATCTCGATCTTGTTGTCCAACGACTGCGTCTGCGTGTCGGGCTGACCCAGAATGACCACACCCGCGCCACTCGACGTGTTGTAGAGGCCCTCCATCGCCGCCAGTTTGGTCGGCTGATGATCGGCAACCTGTTGCCCCTCAAAGTCGCCACTTGGATAGAGCTGGAAGATGGTGGCGATGACACCAACGGTGATCCCGATCTTCAAGAAGAGTCGACCATATTCGACGTGACGGTTCAGCAGTACGTAATAGGCACCGAGACCCGTCATGGCAAACGCTCCGGTGATCACCGCGCCGCTCATGGTGTGGAAGTACATGGGGAGGGTCCAGGAATTAAAGACCACCGCCCAGTAATCGGAGATCTTGATCCCGCCACCCGGCAGCGTCGTATAGCCCACCGGGTGTTGAATCCAGGCGTCGGCGGCGATGATGAAGAAGCCGGACGCCCAGGTCCCGATGAAAACCATCAGCGCGGCGAACCAGTGGACGCGCTGGCCGAAGCGGCGCTCACCGAAGAGGAGCAGCCCGAGAAAAGCGGATTCCAGGAAGAAGGCGAACGCACCTTCCATGGCCAGCAACTGGGCGATGATGTTACCCGCGTACGTCGAGAAGAGCGCCCAGTTCGTGCCGAACTGAAACTCCATCGGGATGCCGGTGACGACTCCGATAATGAAGCTAACGGCGAAAATCTTGGTCCAGAAGCGCGTCGCGTGGTGGTACTTCTCGTCCCCGCGGCGCACCGCCAGCGTCTTCAAGACCAAGATCAGCAGCGCCACGCCCATCGTGAACTGCGGAAAGAGGTAATGGTAGGACGCCGTGAACGCAAATTGGAGACGGGACATCGTGATCGCGCTGTCCATGAGGCCATCTCCCCACTGGGTCGGTGCGGTGAAATCGTAGCACGTTCGCAGTGCGTGACGCGGAGATTGTGGACGCGCCAGGCTGCTATATCTCGATTGTAACGGTTGTCCCGGCACGCGTCGCCGAAGTTCATGTCATTGGCGGAGCCACGGATAACGACATCGCAGGGGCGGGAACCTGGACTATGATTGCGACAGTCGAGCAGCAATGAGACGGCAACGCCAATCCGCCAATGGATGCCTCGCGTAGGTGCTATGGGCGGTGACCCCCAGTTGGCGACGACAGAAGAGGAATTTGATGGACGCGCAGGCGATCCCACCCGGCACTGTCGATCGGCATAGCGGATGGCGCAACGCGCTTGCGGGCGCGTTCGCCACGTTGGTCGCGCTTGCCGTGGTGATTGTGCTAAAGCAAGTCACCGGCATCGTCTCGATCCTCGACGCGCTGGCCGAAGTGATCCTCTCGTGGATCCCTCTCAGCCTCTTTTCGAAACTGATCGATCTCTTCGGAACCGCCGCCAAGGCCTGGCTCTTCGTGGGAATGGGCACGCTGCTGATGCTGATCGGCGCCGGAGCCGGTTGGCTCTTTTCGCCGCCTGTCCATCCACCTTCCCGCCCGCTGTGGCGCACCGGATTCTCGTTCGGACTTGCTGCTCTGGCAACGCTCGCGCTGTTCATGCTGTGGGCGGTCGATCTGCGTCTCGGCAGTATCCTCACCTACACGGCACTGGCGAAGGTGCTTCTGTGCGTCGCAGCGGCAGCGCTCACGTTTGGGCTCGTCATCTCAATTGCCATCCCCTACTTCTCCGGATTACGCTCAACGGATCGAGCCGATCAACCAGCGGATGACCGCTCTCGAAGGCGACTTCTCGAGACCGCGGGGGTTGGGATCGCTGGAATCGCCTCACTCGCGATTTTTGGCGGTGAAGTTGAACGCGTCCGCACCGGTGAGGCCGTCGTGGCGTCTGGCGGGAAAATGCCGGACCCGATCACACCCGTCGACGAGTTCTACGTCGTTTCCAAAAATTTCATCGATCCACGAGTCAATACTGGTGACATCAACTGGACCATCCGAGTGGACGGCAACGTGCGGACGCCGCGAACGTTTTCGGCGGCTGACTTGCAGGCGCTGGCCGTACGCGACTTCGTTTCCACGCTGACCTGTATCAGCAACCCCGTCGGCGGGCCGCTCATCTCGACCGCCACCTGGACAGGTGCTCCGCTGGCTAAGATCCTCGATGTGAGCGGTCTCGACCCGACCGCGACGACCGTCGTCTTTCATGGCACGGACGGCTACAGCGACTCAGTGCCTTTGGCCAAGGCCACTGCGGCGACGACGATGCTTGTTTGGAAGATGAATGGCGAGCCGCTGCCACGCAGACACGGGTTTCCGGTTCGTCTTATCGTGCCGGGCCGCTACGGCATCAAGAACGTCAAGTGGCTGGAGCGCATCGAGGTCATCACTGGCGACTACAAGGGCTACTGGCAGCAAAAGGGATGGACCAACGTCGGTGTAGTCAAGACTGAGAGCCAGATACGGCTGCCCGGCGACCGCGCGGTCGTCAAGGCAGACAGCGCCCAGATCGCCGGCCTCGCCTTCGCCGGCGATCGCGGCGTCAGCATGGTCGAGGTGAGTCTCGACGGCGGCGGCACCTGGCAAAAGGCAGTCATCGACACGAATCCGAGCACGGCAGGTCTCAGTTGGGTGCTTTGGCGGCTGCCTTGGACCCCGTCCGCGGGAACCTACTCACTCGTCGTCCGCGCAACTGACGGGACCGGAGCGCTGCAAACCAGCGATCACGCCTCGCCGCTGCCCGACGGGGCGAGTGGCTGGCACCGTATCGTGGTCGGTGTCACTGGCTGAGCGACACCGCCGCTCTATTTGATGCGGCGACGGCCCAAGGGTGCGATCAACGCCAGTCCGATCACCAGCACGATCGCCCCGATCACGATCCAAATCCCCTTGCCGTTCATGCCGCCATTGCCACCAAGCAGGTCGGCTCCTTGTAGGATCCAGAGGATGCCGACGAGAGCGAGGAGGATCCCCAGGACCAATCGAATAATTCGAGCGTTCATGCATTCTCCATATACGCGACCATCTACTGACAACCTCATCAGGTGGCGATCGACCGTTGTGTCACTGATACTACGGCCTGGCGACCCGAACAGATGAAGATCGGACGGGCGGTTGCAAGGATTATGATCCTTCTCTACGTCGAGCGCGAACGCATGCGATGAATCTAGTTGAGGTACGGATGACGATGCGCGCCAAATCGATGCTTCTGACTGCACCCGAAGAGTTGACCTGGGTTGAGGAAGAGGTTCCTCCGCACGGGGAAGATGACCTGCTGGTCGAGACATTGGCCGGTGCCATCAGCATCGGAACCGAGTTGCCGCACTTTCTCGGCAGTTCACGCGGCATCGAGCCGCGCTATCCCGCCATGACCGGCTACGAGAACGTGGCCCGCGTCTTGTCGTGCGGTGAGAATGTGCGGGACTTCGCGCCGGGTGACCGCGTCGTCGCCACCTACGGACATCGCAGCCACGCGCTCGTGGCGGCGCAGAGGGCCATTCCGGTGCCGGACGAGATCAGTGACGAGATCGCCATTCTCTCGATCCTCAGCTGTGACGTGGCCAAGGGCGTGCGCAAGCTGATTCCGCAGCCCAACGACCGGGTCCTCGTCACCGGCGGCGGCACTATCGGCCTACTGACCGTCTGGACACTCAAGCAAACCGGGGTCGAGCATGTTGACCTTGCCGAACCGTTTCCCGATCGACGCGAGCTTGGCCAGACGCTCGGTGCGAGCGCGGTCTTCACCGGCAGCGAGTTCGAGCAGATCCGCCCGGACTATGTCTTCGGCTTCGAATGCTCGAGTCGCGACGCCGCCTTCGCGCTGTTGCAGCGATCGGTTCAAACTGAGGGGACGATCTGCATTTTGGCGGACGGCAATCTGGAGCCACTCACACTCACACCCGAATTCCATCGCAAAGAGCTGAATGTCGTCGGTTCCAGCGACGGCTGGGATTATCAGGAGCACGCTCGCTGGTTCTTCAGCCTGCCCAAACAGACGCTCGCGCCGCTCAGCCAGATCTTCCAATGGCACGTCACCGACGACGAACTCATAAACACCTTCCACAGACTTGCCCGCGGCCCCGAGCGACCGATGAAGGTCTTCGTGCGCTACGCCGCCCGTTCGTAGCCCTCGTTCGTCGAGCGAGCGCTTGCATCTCGATTGGTCATCAGGGTTGACGCCGTTCCGAACAAACGGCAAACATCCCGTCGCACGACGTTAAATAGACCCTCATTCCGTAGTGGCGGGCGCTCTGCCCGCCTTCGTCGGGCGGCTCAATTCACCATCGATGAGTACCGTCAGTTGATCCCGTCCGACAGATCGAGCGCAAGCGATCCCGTGAAATGGTGTTCTCCCCAGTTGGCAGCGAGACCTGCCTTGATCGGATTCATCATGACGTATTTGACGTACTCCGAATCGTCGTCATTGTCACGCAGCAGGTGATCGTGGAATGTACGTTGCCAAAGGCGTCCGGTGTTGCCATGCGTCCACCACAGGCGCGTGGTCACACTCTTGAACTTCCTGATGAAGTCGACGATCCCAACGGAGCCATCGATACGGAGCAACAGATGGACGTGATCGGGCAAGAACGTGTAGGCGAGGATGGCGACGTTTTGTTCTTCGGACTGACGACGGAGATGATCCAGGCATTCTCGAGCAAACATCGGATCGGCGTACGACGGAAAGCGTTCGCGCGTGGTGATCGTGATCAGAGCTCGTAGACCCGTCTCGTCGTAGAGGGCGGCGGGAAGCCGAAGGCGCTTACGACGATAGAGGGTCTGCCCGTTCTCGCTCGTCACGATGACACCTCCAAGGATGTCAATATACACCCGACGAAGGCGGGCAGAGCGCCCGCCACTGCGATCTTGGGTTGGTCCGAAGCGTCACGGATACCACAGCACCGTGACAGTTCAGCACAACGGCGGCCACACCCACTTCGTAGGTACCCGGCCGCCGTTGTGGAATCGCATTGTTCGTGAGGGCTAGCCTTCGAGCAGCAGGCTCTCCGGATCCTCGATCAGCTCCTTTACCCGTACCAGGAACTGGACCGCCTCCTGACCATCGACGATGCGATGGTCGTAGGAGAGTGCCAGATACATCATCGGGCGCGCCACAACCACGCCGTCGACCACGACCGGTCGCTGCTCGATCTTGTGCATCCCGAGGATGGCAACCTGCGGGGGATTCAGAATCGGTGTCGAAAGGAGCGATCCGTAGATGCCGCCGTTGGTGATGGTGAAGGTACCGCCCAGCAGTTCGTCGAGTGAGAGCTTATTGTCGCGCGCCTTGGTAGCGAGCTCGATAATCTGCTGCTCGATCTCGGCGAACGTTTTGCGGTCTGCGTCACGCACCACCGGCACGACCAGCCCTTCGGGCGCGCCAACGGCGATACCGATGTCGTAGTAGTGCTTGAGAACGAACTCGTTGCCCTGGATCTCGGCGTTCACGCGCGGGAACGCTTTGAGCGCGCCGATGCTCGCTTTGGTGAAGAAGGACATGTAGCCGAGGCTGACGCCGTGCTGCTCCTTGAAGGCATCGCGACGTCGCTTGCGCAGATCCATCACCGCGCTCATGTCGACCTCATTGAAGGTCGTCAGCATGGCGGCGGTCTGCTGCGCCTCTACCAGTCGCGCGGCAATCGTCTGGCGACGACGGCTCATGCGTACACGCTCTTCGCGGCGGCCCGTCGACGGCTCGGCGAATTGAGGCATCGGCGCGGTCGTGGGAGCCTGTGGCGTCGCGGCCGGCGGAATTGGCGCCTGAGTCGATCCGTTCGTTGCTGGTGCAGCGGAGGGTTGCGGTGCCTGACGGCCTAACGCGTAGCGGACGACATCCTCCCGCGTGACGCGGCCGTTGTCACCGCTGGCGGGCACTTTGTCCAGGTCCAGATCGTACTCGGCGGCCAGGCGTCGCACGGCCGGCGTGGCTCGAGCCGCTCCAGCAGCCTCAGCCGACACGGGTGCGGCAGCCGCTTCAGCGGGCTGCGCGGCGGGGGCTGGCGCGGCGGCCTCCGCCTTCGACTCGGCCTTCTGCGCAGGCGCCGCGGCAACGGCTCCCTCTTTGATCGACGCGATCACGTCACCGACGTTGACCGTGTCTCCCTCGTTATTCATGATCTTCTCGAGGACGCCGTCATTCTGGGCGATCACCTCGATGTTGACTTTGTCCGTCTCGAGCTCAACAAGAGTCTCTCCGGTCGAAACCGGATCGCCCTCTTTTTTGAGCCAGGTCCCAACCACGGCGTCGACTACCGACTCACCCAGGGTCGGAACTCGAACCTCAATCGGCATGCTTCACTCCATATGTCTTCAGTTCCGGAACCGGCGCACCATCATATGCTTCCGTCACGATCCGGTTCTGCTCCATCGTGTGGAGCTCCGCCAGTCCCTCAGCAGGACTCGCGCGTTCCGGCCGTCCGACATATCGAAGCTCGAGCTCGCTTCCGGCTATCTCCCGCAATCGCGGACTGATGTAGCTCCAGGCGCCCATATTGCGCGGCTCTTCCTGCAGCCAGACGATCTCTCGTACATTCGGATACGAGCCGATAACCTGTCGCAGATCCTCTTCCGGGAACGGATAGAGCTGCTCGACTCGTACCACCGCGACCTGTTCGCTCGACTGTCGCAGGTTGTTCGACATCAAGTCGACGTAGACCTTGCCTGAGCAGAGGACCACTCGCCCAACAGCATCGCGGCGGTCGGACGCATCCGCGTCGTCGATCACCGGCTGGAATCGCCCGCGTGCCAGCGCATCGACCGGCGACGACGCCATCGGGTGCCGCAGCAGGCTTTTTGGCGTCATCAGAATCAGCGGTCGTGGCGCGGTGCTGAGGAGCGCGGCCTGGGTGCGCAATAAGTGGAAGTACTGGGCCGACGTGGTGCAGTTAGCCACGCGCATACTGTCGTTCGCCGCGAGCTGCAGATAACGCTCCAATCGAGCGCTGGAGTGCTCAGGGCCCTGGCCCTCGTAACCGTGCGGCAGCAGTAGCACGAGCGACGGCGTCTCGCCCCACTTGGCCCGAGCCGAGGAGATGAACTGGTCGATCATCACCTGGGCGGCATTGGCGAAGTCGCCGAACTGGCCTTCCCACAGGACCATCGTCTCCTGAGCGAAGATGCTGTAGCCGTATTCGAAGCCGATCGCCGCCGATTCGGAGAGCGGGCTGTTGTAGACCGCGAACGATGCTTTCGCATCCTCCAGACGCTGCAACGGCGCCACGGTCTCGCCAGTTTCGTAGTCGTGGAAGACGAGGTGTCGCTGGCTGAACGTGCCGCGCTCCGTGTCCTGGCCGGAGAGGCGAATCGGGGTGCCGTCCGCCAAAATGCTGGCGAATGCCAGCGCCTCGGCATGAGCCCAATCGAGATCGCCACCCTCTTCGACCGCTTCCAGGCGTCGCGCGATGTTCCGCTTCAGCTTGGGATTGAGGGTGAACCCATCCGGCACTGTATAGACTTGACGGTTGAGCTCCTTGAGCCGCTCGAGCGGCACGGCGCTGTCGACCACCCGGACCAAGCCCGGGAAGGAGGTCGGAGCCACCGGAGGGGATATTTCACCCTCTCTCTGCAGCGTGGCGCGCAACTCCTGCAAATGGTCGATCGAGGACTGCACCGTCTCTTCCGCCTGCTCGTCAGTGATCACGCCCTCGGAGATCAGGCGCTCGGCGTAGACGGCGCGTACCGTCGGGTGGTCGGTAATGATGGCGTACATGCGCGGCTGAGTGAAGGACGGCTCGTCGCCTTCGTTGTGACCCCAACGGCGATAGCCGATCAGGTCGATCATGAAGTCCTTGTGGAATTCCTGACGATAGGCGAAGGCGAGTCGCACTGCCGCGAGACAGGCTTCCGGCTCATCCGCGTTGACGTGAATCACGGGAATCTCGAAGCCGCGGGCCACGTCGCTGGCGTAGAAGGTCGAGCGGGCGTCTCTCGGGTTCGTGGTGTACCCGATCTGGTTGTTGGAGATGATGTGGACGCTGCCACCGATCTCATAACCGTTGAGGTGCGAGAGGTTCAGCGTTTCGGCGACGATTCCCTCACCGGGGAAGGCCGAATCTCCATGAATGATGATCGGAAAGGCACTATCGACGTTCTGCGCCGGCACTCCCGCTTCATCGCGACGTTCCTGCGCCGCGCGGGTCATGCCCTGCGCCACCGGATTCACGAACTCGAGGTGGCTGGGATTGGACGGCACCGTCAGCCGCGCCTTGATTTCGCCGGACGGTCTGCGCGCGCCGAGATGATATTTGACGTCACCGGTGTACCCGCTTGTGCCAGCGTCGCTGGCGGAAGTCGGATCGCCATGATCGAGGTGCATGAACTCGGCGATGAGTTTTTCAGCGGGCTTCCCAAGGACCTGCGTCATCACATTGAGGCGGCCGCGATGGGCCATGCCGATGATCACGTCCTGGGCACCGAGGTCAGCGGCCGAACTGATCAGCCGATCGAGCATCGGCACCAGCATGTCGGTCCCCTCGATGGAGAAGCGCTTCTGGCCGACGAATGTGCGATGCAGGAAGCGCTCGAAGCCCTCGACGTCGGAGAGACGCTTGAGCAGGGCACGCTTCTGATCGGGCTGCATTGGCTGGCTGAAGCGGCGGGACTCCACCGCGTCGACCAGCCAGTCTCGCTCCCGGGTGACCTGCACGTGATCGAAGTCGTAACCGGTGGTGTCGCAGTAGATGGCGCGCAAAGCGGCGATCGCCTCGGCTGCATTGCTCGCCGTGGCGGCGACCGGTCCACCGACGACGCTCGCCGGCATTCCGGCAAGGTCCGCCTCGCCCAGACCGTGGGCGGCCGGGTCGAGTGTCGGATCTCCAACCGGATCACTGCCGAGCGGATCGAGCCGGGCGGCGAAATGTCCATGCTTGCGAATGCTCTGAGCCAAATTGGCGACGCCGACGATCTTGCCGACGTCGGCCGCGGCAGTGGCACCTACGGCTGAAGTCGTCGGGAGCTCCGGCGTCCATTGCTCGAAGTACGCGCGCGTAATTGGATCGACCGAGTTTGGGTCCTCCAGGTACCGCTCGTAGAGCTCCATGACATAGCCAGCATTCGGCCCATGAAAACGCGTGTAGATGCTCATGATTCGCTACCACCCTAGCTGTGCGCAGCCCGCGATCGGTGAGTAACTGCAAAAGCCGTCATCCCCGATGACTCGGCTCTCACGGCGCGGATCTCGATCGTTCACTTCTGCACCGCGGGGAGATCGCTGACGTGCAAGACGTGCGATGCGCACGGATTTCCGATCCCTCGCAGCGATGTCCCGTGTCGGGGAGTCACCGTCCCAAGAATTCGGAAGACGGCTACACCCCCATGAGACGGGGCAATCTTCATCGCTGCGTTAATGGTACAACAACTCTCCCAAATTGGCGCTCTGAACCAACGAAGTTTGGCTCGAAAGTGGCGTGATCGTCGCGGTTTCGATCTTCTGGCTTCGACCGAGCGAGACTGGCCCGCAGAGCGCTCGAATCCCGGGGGTTGGTCACCGAACTTCCGGTATTGCGCCCTTCAGCGCCGCGCGAATGGCGTCGACCGAGTAGACCTGCTCTGGCGGGATGGCGTGCGTCATGGCGGCGACGCGTGCCCGCGCCAATCGCTCGTTCTCCCAGGTCAGCCGGCCATACTCTTGCCACTCCTCTGGCTCGAATTGAGCCTCCAGGCGGCTCGTGGTGAAGTCGTACATGGGCAAGAGATCCGCATCTCGCTTCGCATGGTATTGAGCCAACGCGTCGTGCTCGGTCGACTGACCGCGCCACCAGCAATCGAGCGCGTCCGTCAGCAGCACGGCCGACCGTGTCGCGTCTCCAATCCCTTGTACCGTGTGTGGATCTTTGTGCGATCCGGCGTCCCCAACCAGTGCCCAGCCCGCCCCGACTGGTGTGCGGAAGAAGTTGGGCAGATCGCCCGTTCCGAGAATTTGGCCTTCTGGCTGGCGGTCGCCGACCCGCGCCGCCACGCCGGGAACCCGGCTGATCCCCTGCATGAAGTGGTGTCGATAGTCGTGACGGAAGGCATCGAAGGCGCTCCGTTGCACGCCGAACCCGACCAGCGTCAGCCCGCTGTCCGCTGGGAAGACGAACGAAGCGCCGTAATCCGCCCCGACTTCCGGGTACGCAGTGAGGCGCTCAGCCATGGCGCTCGGGGGTTGATCGACAGGAACATCGCGGAAATAAGCGTAATACCAGGCGAAGAGTGCGGGAACGTCATTGTATGTCTCCGCTCCAACCTCACGGGCGACGAACGAGTTGCGGCCGTCCGCGCCAATCACGATCCTTGCGGTCGCCTCGGTCTCCTCGTCCCCGCCCACCGGCCGACAGCGGACTCCGACGACGCGCTCGCCGTCACGCACGAGCCCGGTGACACGAGTCGACGTGCGCAGATCGATGCGCTCCTCTGCCGCCGCCGCTTCGACCAGAATTTGGTCGAGCACTTCGCGGCGGATGCAGAGAGCAAAGTCCCGCCCGTCCCGCTCGGGAAACGGTGCGTCGACATACGGGAACTTCAGCCTGCGCAACCGAGGCGCATCGACCGCCAACACGCTATCTGACGCGCCAACGCGTTCGAAGACTGCCATGGTGTCGGTGAAGAAGAGGTGGGTCGAGAGGGTGCCACTGGGAAAGCGATCCTGATCGAGCAGGAGGACCGAATAGTCGTTCTGGGCAAGCAAAAGGGCCGTGGTCGCACCAGCGATCCGGGCCCCAACCACGATGGCGTCATAGGTCATGAACTGTTGATTCCTTCAGCAGATTTCAGCCGGGCGGGGCCAGTGAGCTCGAAACCGAACCACACCGCCGCACGAATCACGCCGCTCGTCGCGGATGAGCCATGATCCCGGCTCCTCCGACCAGCCGGCTTGCCAGCGCCGGCAAACCGCGGTCGTCGGCTTGTATCGGAGCGGCCGCTATGCGACCGGCGGATCGTTCGGGCTCGCTGCCGGGGCAGCGGCGGCCACGGGCGCCGTGTCGTCCGAGTCGTCAGTCACTTCCTGAACCGAGTGGCGGAACTCCCGGATCGACTTACCCAGGGTGCGGCCGAGATCCGGCAGCTTTCCTGGGCCAAAAATAATCAGCACTGCTACCAGAATGATGATGAGCTCTGGTGCACCAATGTCAGGCATTTCTTGCCTCCTCGAACAATGCGTTTTCGGCGATCATTCCATTTTCGCCGTGACACACTACCAAATTTACCAATCGACGTCTGGAGTCGAGCGACCGTCACCGAGCTCGGCGCTGAGCTTTGCGGTGGCTTCCGCTCTCGTTCGTACTTGCAGCTTTCTCAAGATGTGTTCGACGTGCTTCTTAACGGTTGCCGGCGAGATGAGCAACTGATGCGCGATCTCCTTGTCGCGCAGTCCGGTGGCCAGCAGCGAGACGACTTCACGCTCGCGCTCGCTGAGCACCGCCATCGACTCCGATCCGTCTCGCGGGCGAAGGTTGCGGAAGTGCGCCAGCACGCGCGTCGCCATGGCCGGTGTTAGCGGCAGCTCTCCCTGACTCCCCGCTCGGATAGCCTCGACGATCTCGCCACGGCGAGCGTCTTTGGTGATATACCCCGTCGCGCCGACGCGCAACGACTCGAACAGGTCTTCCTCCGCGGACGACACGGTCAGCATAATGACCCGCGTCTGTGGCAACCAACGCACGATCTCTCTAGTCGCGTCGATACCCGAAGATTCCGGTAAATCAATGTCCATCAGGATGACGTCGGGCTTAGATGAGAGCGCGCGGTCGATCGCCATCTGGCCGTCCGCCGCTTCGGCAACCAGCAAGATGTCCTCTTCGGCGCTGATGATCTCGCGCAAGGTACGGCGCATCAGCGAATGGTCCTCGACCAGCATGACGCGAATCATGGGGCCGCCTCTTCGTCGCTGCCTGGCAATCGCACCGTCACCGTGGTTCCGGCTCCGGGTTGGCTCCGCAGCTTCATCTCTCCCCCGAGCAACGCAACGCGTTCGGCCATACCCTTCAGACCGTAGGCGCCAGGCCGAATGGGCGCATCCAAATCGAACCCAGTGCCGTCATCGGCGATCTCCACCTCGACGGCGCCGGGCACCTGGCTCACCGTCAAGACGACGCGAGATGGTTTACCATGCTTGCCCGCATTTGCCACGGCTTCACGACAGATGCGCAGCAGCGCTACCTGCGCCGCGCCCGAGATTCCGAGTATCGGATCGCGCTGTTCGATGATCACTGGACAATCGAAGCGATCGGAAAGATCGTCCGACTGGCGACGAAGGGCGGCAAAGAAATCGTCTGGTGCGGCAGTTTGACCTCGTAGAATCGTGATTGCATAGCGAGCTTCTGAGAGGGCGCGATCGGCCAGTCCGCGCTCGTACGTCCCCTCGTGATCGCTACTCAGGCGCAGGCGCAGAACGGCCAGATCTTGCGCCAAACCATCATGCAGCTCACGTGCGAGCTGGGCTCGTTCGTCCCGGACTGCACCGAGCGAAAGCTCGTGATACAGCTCGACGGCGCGCAGCAGGTTAGCCGTTTGGTTGGCGACGACGTGCAGATACTCGGTCGTGTCCTGGTTGAGCTCCTGCCCGTCGACCAGATGGACGTCCAGCGAACCGTAGCGGACGCCGTCGAGCGCCACCGGTACCGTCAGATCCTCAACCCGAATATGCAAATTCGCGCTCGTGAATTCATCTAGGCGAACGCTGACCTCTGCCTCAGGCTTCACCACACTGACCGCCTGCCGCGCGGCGGAGACGATCAAGGATGGGTCGCGATTGATGACTGGCGTCTGGCTCAGAGCCAGCAGCGCACGCGTGCGCGCCTGCTGACGTCGCATCCCGCTCGACGCCACGACGTACTGATGGCCCAGATAGGCCAGCAGCATGACGTAGGAGATCATCCAGAGGAGGTCCGACGTCGTGATGGCTGGGTGAAACGGCGCTGGATAGAAGATGAACTGGAATTGCGCGATCGCCGCCGTGATGATTGCGAGGACCAGCCAGGCATCCTCGCCATGCCGAACGGCCATGGTCAGCCGATACGCCAACCAGAAATAAAGGGCCGCGAGGAGCGACTCGGTCAGCATGCCCAACGCCGTCTGACCTGCCAGCACTGATGTCGTGATACGGCCGTGAATTTCGAAGATCTCCGACGCTTCCGAGCCCAGCAATGCCGGCAGTGACGCACTCCAGTACCAGAGCGCAATATCAGCCAACGCCACACCAAGGATGACGAATGCCACTCGACCGCCGAATGCGGCAAGACGTTGGCGACCCCCTTCCCAGGTGCGCAGACCCAGCAAGAGGAGGACAACGACCACCAGTCGTGTGAGGATCCAGCCCCACAGGGGCGCATCGGCGACTGACTCAAACGTGTAGCCAGAGAAGGGGAGGATCAGCCCGAACCAGAAGGCCGTGACGGCAATCGCGCCGAACGCGACCGATATGGCCAGATCGAACGGGCGGCGATCGAAGACGTAGCGGGCCAGGCCAACGAAGCTGACCATCGTAGCTACCAGCGCGTTGAACGTCTCCAGCGTGAAGCTGAGAGCCTCATGATGGAAGGTGACGCGCAACCCCGGCACCAGCACGATGAGCAGGGTGAAGCAACCCAGGATAAGCCACCACAGGTGGACGATACCAACTGGCTGACGTAGATTGTCGACTTCGTCGCGCGGAGGGCGCCGCGCCGTTTGTTCCATTGCAATCATCGTCGTAGTCCGGCCGTCGCCACCCAAGTATACGTCCCGCTTGTACGCCGGATTCCGGCCGCGGGGAGAACGCTGGACGGAGCCAATCGTCTGGTTGAAGTAATACGCACATGGCGCACGCGGTCGATACTCTCTTTGGCGTATTCGCTTCCCGGCTTGGGTCTTGAACACTTCGGACGTTGAGGAACGTCATCCGCGAAGAGGGAGTTCCCGCGTCGCGATCTGACAACGAGCGGTTCCCTCGGTAGGCTTCATCGGGCGCCGCGAACAACCGACGCAGCGCCTCGAGGATCGACGCCACCACCGGTCATGGAGCAACAAACGTATCGATGAAGTTTCAACGACGTTCGTTCCACGCATTCAGCTCGACACCGCGGCGAGTCGCCGCGGCGCTCGTCGTGCTCGTCGGCATCTTCGACGTCGTGTCGGTGTTGGGCAATCATGCCCTGGCCCGCGTCGTTTCATGGGACACGGCGCTCCCCTTTACGGTGGCACACGGCACCCGAACCTTCGTGGTGCTGGCCGGTATCTTCCTCATCCTGCTCGGACGGGGACTCCTGCACGGTCGCAGGACCGCCTGGTATGCATCGCTGGCGCTTTTGTCGGCCTCGCTCATCTCCTCCGTCGTCCAGGGAATTGATCTGGACGCGTTGGCGGTAAAGATGGTGCTCATTGCCATCCTAATCTGGCGTCAGCAAGATTTCCGCGCTCGGCCCGACGTGCCGACGTTGCGCCGCGGCATCCGGACCGCCCTGTTCGCGCTCATTCTCGTACCGCTGTACGCCTTGCTTGGCTTCACCTTGATGCGGCACTGGTTCGTGGAGCCGGCAACGCTGAGTGCCATGTTGAAAGAAGCACTGGCGCGCATGTCATTCAGCAGCGCTGGACCGTTGCACGGAGCGCGTTTTAGCTCCAGATCGTTTCTCTCGTCGATCAGCATCGCGTGGGGCGCGGTTTTGGTCTACGCCGTTGTCGTGGTGCTCAGGCCTGTTCTGCAGCCAACCTTCGAAACCGTTCGCGATCGCCGCCGCGCGATCGAGCTCCTGCAACTGTATGGTGACCTGACTACCTCCTTCATGACGACCTGGCCGGGAAACACGGCGCTCCTCAACGGAGAGCGCGACGCCTTCGTCGCGTACCGTCTCATCGGCAACGTCGCCATCGTGCTCGGCGACCCGATCGGAAGTCCAGACGGTTGCCGCCGCGCGATCGACGAGTTTCTCGATCTGGCGGTGGTGAACGGATGGACGCCGTGCTTCTACGGCGCGTCCGCGCGCTACGTTCTCGAGTTCAGCCGTCATGGACTGGGCTGGATAAAGGTCGGAGAGGACGCCGCGATCAACGTGACCGACCTTTCATTTCGCGGCAAGTCGTGGCAGGACGTGCGCACGGCGCGCAACCGCGCCAAGCGCGAAGGCGTCCGCTTCGAGATGATCGATCAGACCGCCGCTGACCCGGAGATCGTGCGACAGCTCTGGGGGATTTCGGCCGAATGGACCGCGCGACGTGGGTTGCCCGAGATGAACTTCACCCTTGGGCATCTCACTGACCCGCCCGATCCTGAGGTCCGAACCGCCGTCGCGATCGACGAACGGGGTCGCGTTCAGGGATTCTTGACCTGGTTGCCGGTCTACGCGCGTCGCGGCTGGGTGGTGGACCTGATGCGGCGGAGAGACGACGCATTTCCGGGTGTGATGGAGTTCCTCATCGCCGAGTCGCTCCTCACGTTTCAGGCTGAGGGGTTCCGCTTTGCCAGTCTCTCCGCCGCGCCACTCGGACATGTGGCGCGGGAGAAGGAGCACAGCAGCGCCATGGAACGGGCGCTGACCCATGCCGCGGAGCGACTCGACTCCTTCTACCACTTCGCATCGCTCAACGATTTCAAGTCGAAGTTCCAACCAAACTGGGAGCCGATCTACCTGGCCTACGCGGGTAACGCCAGCTTGCCGCGCATTGGATACGCCTTACTGCGCGCCTATCTCCCGACGCTGAGCAGCCGCGATGTGCGACAGCTCATCACCGGTTTGAGTCCGACCGGGGTTCCGACAAGCCACGCCACACACGATAATGGGCGCGTTCCGGTTCAGCGTCCGGAGGCGCTCGACACGGATGCCGTGTCAACTCCGGCGGAAACGGACACGGACGATGAATCGATGGGCGGCGCACCGAAATTGACGGTCACGGCGCTGGAAGATTGGTCGGGAGATAGGGCGTGACGATTGAGCAGGAATCACCGGTCACTCTCGAGGCGGCACTCGAGCAGAGGGACGGTGACGCGGTCAAGCAGGCGCTCCACCAACTCACTGAAACCGGTGAGCTCGCTCATCGCATGGCCGATCTCTCATTGGAGGAAGCGCGCACTCTCGCGGCCGTTCTGGGAGACGAAGCGCTCGGCGAACTTCTCGGCGAACTCGACCCTGGCGACGCCGCGTCGATCTTGAGTCTGCTGGCGACCGTCGACGCGGCCGACGTCCTGGAATCGATGGATCCAGACGAGGCGGCCGACGTCTTCGGGGAGATCGACCCCGATCGCGCCGACCAGATCATGTTCGAGATGGAGCCCATCGAGGCGGAAGAGCTGCGCGGCCTGCTTCTGTATCCGCCCGACACCGCCGGTGGACGCATGACCCCGGCGTTTGTCTCGGTCGCTCCCGAGCTCACCGCCCGTCAGACGATCCTGGCGCTGCAACGTCTTTCCGAGCAGGCGGAAACGATCTCCTACGTCTACGTGACTGACTCCGAAGATCACCTGCTTGGTGTCCTGGCCCTCCGCCGGTTGGTACTGAGCCCGCCCGATACCCCCATCGCCGACCTGCTCGATCCGCGCGTGGTGCGCGTGCCGGTCATGGCCGATCAAGAAGTCGCGGCACGCATGCTGACCGAACGCAATCTGCTGGCGGTCCCCGTGGTCGACGACGACAACCATTTGCTGGGGATCATCACGGTCGAAGATGTCGCCGACATTCTGCAGCAGGAGACCACGGAGGACATCGAGCGCCTCGGTGGTTCCGAGCCGTTGGAGGAGCCATACCTGCGAGCCAAGCCGATTCTGCTGTGGCGCAAGCGCGTCGGCTGGTTGCTGGCTCTCTTTCTGGCGGAAGCGTATACGGGCACCGTGCTGCGCCACTATCAGGGTGAGGTCGAGACCGTCGTCGCCCTCTCCTTTTTCATCCCGCTCCTGATCGGCACCGGTGGAAACGTCGGTTCGCAGGTGGTCACCACCATCGTGCGTGCCATGGCGGTTGGCGACGTGCGCTTCGGTGACATCTTCCGCATCGTGCGCAAGGAGTTCGTCACCGCCATCGGGCTCGGCGTAGTAATGGCTGCGGCCACCTTTATTCGCGCCATGACTTTGAGCGTCGGGGTCGACGTCGGGTTGACGGTGGCAATATCAGTCTCAACGATTGTGATGTGGGCGGCGGTCGTCGGCGCGGTCTTGCCACTGATCCTGAACAAGCTCAGGGTCGATCCGGCGGTGGTTTCGGCGCCATTCATCTCAACGTTGGTGGACGGCACGGGATTAATGATCTACTTTACCGTTGCGCGAATTGTGCTGCATTTGTGAGCGACCGATCGGGACGCCGCACGTTCTGAAATCATGCCGGGCGTTAAGGCACTCGATCTCCATAGTCGATCCACATCAGAGGCGAGCATCTCCATGAAGAACCATAGCGTCATCGGATTCGTGATCATCATGACGGTGTATACCATGGCGCTGGTTGCCTGGATGGTCTACGACGGTCGAGCCGCCATCGACCTGCTGCTCTTCTACCTTGTTGGTGTACCGGTGGTGGCGCTGGCGGTCTGGTGGGGCGGTCAGGCCCGCCAGAAGCGCCGCTGATCCGTCCAAGAGCTTTCCGTCACAAAACAATCTCGCCGGTGTCCGCTTGTCGCGGAAACTCCCGGCGAGTAACGCACATTCGTATGATGTGACGCGGTTAGGAACCGACTTTCAGGCTGCCATCCATGCCAGCCGCTTTGTGACCCGGAACCGAGCAATACATGTCGTAGGTGCCAGGCGTGTTGATCGTCACGCTCCAGGTCTCGGTCTTGCCAGGCTGAACCAGAGGCGAGCTCTGCGGGGTTCCACCAACGTCGACCGTGATGTCGTGCGCCACCGAGCCGGTATTCTTGATCGTGAAGGTGATATTGCCTGTCGGCGCGCTCACCTGATTGGGAGTGATCGAGAATTCCTTCTCGGAGACGCTGATGTTTCCGCTGCCGCCCGATGAACCAGATCCGCCTGAGCTTGCCTTCGGGGTGCTCCCAGCTTCGTAGCCACCGCCCGTAGACGCGCCGCAAGCTGCTAGTACCAACATGACGGACGCGGCCAGGGCACAGATCGCGATCAGTCGCGCCAACCCCCGCTTGTGAACCATTCAGTCTCCTCTCAGCAAATCGTAGCTGCCACGTTGGGAGATCCGTTCCCTCTCCCGGCGAACGCTCCCGAGTCTCGTGGCCGTTGCCCCGCACGTGAGGCGCAACCCCAACGATGATACGATGTTTTTCGGCCGAAACGAACGGCAAAGTTCCCGACACAATAGGGGTGGTTCTGCCCGACGTTCGCCGGTCGGCCACTCAATCCTAGAGCGTATCAAAATAGAGGGCCGTCGATCGACTGTGACTACGTTACGCCGTCGCACCGTCAGTCGGACGTCCGCAATATCGGGGCACACGCCCACGGACGGACGTCTAATATGTGGCTCTACTCGACGAGCATCAGGCAATATGTTCGTGGAAGCGTGTCGTTTGACTCGACGTTCGCGTCAGAAAGCAGCACACTCTATCGTCAGTCGGAGCAACGAGCTCGAACGCGTGACGCCGGCATAGGTGTCCGCGGCCGATTTCGGACCAGTAGCTATGCGATCGAATACGTGCCTCGCATTCGATCCCTGGATACGTGGCTCCTCCGGCAGCGACACACCGCATCAAAGATCACACGACAGCGTTAGGCTGGAGGCAACCGATCATGAATCGACGGCGGCGAATCTGGGCGATCGTCATCATCGCGCTCATCCTCATCCTCGCCCTCTCGAGTGCGGCATTCACGGCTGGATTCGTCGTGGGCCACACGAATGAGACCCCAACGACGGTTACGACCCAACCGACGAGCGTTCCCGATAATTTCAGTGTCTTCTGGGAAGCCTGGAACCTCGTTCAAAAGAACTACGTCGACCAACAGGCGGTCGACCCGACCAAGCTGACCTATGGCGCGATTCAGGGGATGCTCAGCGCGCTCGGCGACGAAGGTCATACTCGCTTCCTCACGAAAGAACAACTTGACGCCGAGCAGCAATCCCTCTCAGGGCAGCTCGAGGGCATTGGCGCCGAGATCACGACCAAAGACGGCCAGCCGACCATCGTAGCCCCGATTCCCGGCGCGCCGGCACAGAAAGCCGGCATCCTGCCAGGCGACGTCATCCTGAAGGTTGACGGCAAGGACGTGTCCGGGATGACGCTCGACGACGTGGTCAATCTCGTGCGCGGACCGGCCGGCAGCACGGTAACTCTGACGGTCATGCATCCGGGTGCCAACGCGCAGACCGACATCGCCATCGTGCGCGCCAAGATCACGGTTCCGAGCGTGACCTGGTCGATGCTTCCCGGCACCACGTACGCACACATTCTGATCAGCCAGTTCTCCAACGACGCGACGGCACAGCTCGTCTCGGCCATCAACGACGCGCAGCAGGCCGGGGCGACCGCCATCGTGCTCGACTTGCGCAATGACCCGGGCGGACTCCTTGACGAGGCGGTCGGCGTCACGACGCAATTCGTCAAAGAGGGGAACGTACTGCTGGTTCAGGACGCGCAGGGAAACAAGACGCCGATGACGGTGCGTGGTGGCGGCAAAGCGCTCAACATCCCGATGGTCACACTGATCAACGCAGGAACGGCCAGCTCATCCGAGATCGTCGCCGGAGCGCTTCAAGACCACAATCGGTCGAAGATGATCGGCGACACGACCTTTGGCACCGGCACCGTCCTTTCGACCTATCATTTGAGCGACGGCTCCGCCATCTTGCTCGGCACCGAGGAGTGGTTGACACCTAACGGACGACAAATCTGGCACAACGGGATCACGCCCGACATCCAGGTCTCGCTTCCGAACGGCGCCACGCCGCTGACACCCGAACAAGAGACCAACATGACAGCCGATGGGCTGCAGCAGAGCCAGGACGCGCAACTCTTGCGCGCGATCAAGTATTTGAACGACAACAGCGGATCGTAACGGCGAGCGCCGAATACGCGGCGTAGTCAATCGGGTCTGCACGAAATTCGTGCGGGCCCGTTGTCGTCTTGACGAGAGGGTCAGCGGAGGCGGATGAGCCCGGCCGGCGTGTTCGTGAATCCGCAGTCATCGTAGAAGGGTTGTAGTCGGGGCTCGAAATCGACGTGGAACCACGCGCAGCCTCGATCGCGAGCCACATCTGCCGCTATTTGAACCAGGTGGCGTCCGATGCCGCGATGCTGGAAATCGGGATGAACCGTCGGCTCAAGCAGAAACGCGTGGATCCCGCCGTCCCAGGCGACGCGCGCAAAGCCGATGAGCGTGTCTTCGTGGTACGCGCCGAGCACGGTCAGCGCATGACTCAATTCAGCCGAGAAGTCGTGCGCCGGATTGTGGCTGGGCCACGCCGCCGAATAGAGTGGGCTGAGCTCATCGTTGGTCAGGATCGGATCGACCCGATACTCGATCTGCACAGTCTGCCCCTCTCCGTCAGTCGTGAGCGCACGTCCTATTGCAGATCGACGGTCAGCTCTTTGCCGTGGCCGAGCAGACTCTGCAGGAAGCTTGGGTTGAAGACAAGTCGAAGATCAGTGGCGTTGACGGGTACCTGATAGGCGACCTCGCCATGAATCGAACCCAGCGCCGGAATCGTATCCGGGAGCTGCGTGGTGCTGAAATCGGTCGAGGGCGTAACGTCCGCATCGAGCGGGTAGTCGATTCCCTGACCATCCTTCACCACCATCTGGGCTGCGGCCGAAATGCGGTCGTTGCTTGAATCAGTCGTCTGGATCGTCAAGTCGAGGACCAGGAACTTCATGCCGTCGGACGGTTTGATGCCGTCGAGATCGGCGGGATAGAGAACTCGATCGACCGTGAGGATGTAGCTGCCAATCGGCGCGGGTACGCCGACCTGAAAATGCCCGTCCGCTCCTGGGGTCGCTACTCCACTCTGGAGCGCCGCCTTTCCACCATCACACGCAGTCAACGCCATCGCAACCGCCAGTGATAGGAGCACGGGACGTAGTACCAACCTTAACCGCACGAGTGCTGACTCCATTCGACACAACGGCATCGTGTAACACGCTTCTCCATAGCTGACCCTACCGACGCTCGTTCCCCGGCGCTCCGGATTCGAGGCGGACCAAGTATTGCACTGTCGTGAAGGGGAGTCGGAGTGAGATCACAGTCGTGCCGTTCAACGACAGCGACAGCGCTGGACAAGAGGTGTCCGTACAGCGCATGATGGCGTCACACCGCTCGGTACTGTACGAAAGAACAGGCGAAATACCGCCTCCTTGTCCACTGGCTTGAGGGGGTCGAAAAGGCTATATTTACGCCCAATCTAGCGCACGCCGCGAGACATCTCGCGGGAGACGTCAACTCGGAGCAGGACCATCGAACAGCTAATCACACAATACGGGGTCTTCATCGTCGCCCTCCTCATCTTTGTGGGAGAACTCGGTATACCCACCGGGATCCCGGCTGAAATCGCGTTGCTGGTTGCGGGGAGCTACGGCGTCCATTCCTTCACCGGACTTGTTGCGGCGGTTGCACTCGTCGTAGCCGCGGACATGCTCGGCACCATCACGCTGCACCTCATGTCGAGAACCGGTGGCTCTCGAATCCTCAACAAAGTGATGCAACGCTTCGGCAAACGCAGCGAGGAGACGGTTGACCGCTGGCGCGCACGCATGGGCGGACACGACCTGGTCGTGGTCGGTGTCGGGCGCAGCCTACCACTCGTCCGCATGTATTTCTCAATCGGCGCTGGACTCCTCCGTATCCGGTTCCGCGATTTCGTGATCGGGGCCATACCGGGCGCGTTCGTCTGGGCGGGAACGCCGATTGTATTGGGCTACTACCTGCACGGAGACGTGCAGCGCTTCGCCGTTGAATACGCGACGATCTCGCACCTGATCTTCATGGTCCTGCCGACGCTCAGCCTTGCCGCGCTTGCCATGTGGTGGGTGCGTCGCGGTCACACGCGCTGGAGCAAGCTACGCCGCGGCCGGTCCGCGCTCGGCATCCTGATCGCATCGGCAGCGATCGTGATTCTGGTGCGGACGATCATCCTGCACGGAGACCTCCTCGTTGAGGGGATCGAAGTCGTGCAGCATGTGGCGCTGACGACCTGGCTGATCGCCCTCGGGACCGCCGCACTGTCACTCCTGGCCCTCTCCTTCAACGACCTGCGCATTGCCTACCAGCGTCGCAACTGGAAGCAGCCGACGAACAACGAGGCGTCCGCCGAACTGGCGACGACCGCCGTGTGGCTGGCGCTGGTCATCGGAACCGGATCGATCGCCATCCTCATCATCACGCACTACGCCCTCTTCTAGCCGAGATCATGTCGAGCTTCGGCCCGGACACTGGCCCTATGAGCCAAATGGATGACGTTGTCGCTGTGGGTCGATCCGGAGTGGTTCTCGACGAGTGCATGCCAATGGAGCACACTCGTCGAGGAGGCGTCCTCTGAGTGGGAAAGGGCACACGATGCGAGTCAGTGGCGTTGATTGGGATAGTGTCGAAGACGGAATACGAGCCGTCTTCGAGGCGCAAGCAGCCAAATGGGGCGCGCCCCTCATCAACCACACGCTCTACGCGCGACGTCCACCGATTTTCCGTGGCGCACGTGCTATGTGGAGCGGACTCGACCGCTCCGGGCTGATCGACGGTGCGTTGGCATCGCTGGTCAATGTCCGCGTCGCGTCTCTCAACGGCTGCGTCTTCTGACAGGACATCAACGCCGCCGTTGGCGGTGAGCTGGGCGTGCCGGACGAGAAGTTCGCGTCACTCTCGCAGTATGCCGACAGCGACCTGTTCGACGATCGAGAACGAGCAGCGCTCGAGTATGCCGACCACATCACCGTTACCGATCTCGACGTCGACGACGCGCTCTTCGAACGTCTCCGAACGTGGTTCGATGACGACGCCCTCGTCGAACTGACGGCGACCATCGCCTGGGAAAATGCCTCGAGCAAGTTCAATCGCGCTCTGCGCGTCCCCTCACAAGGACTCGTGCAATGCCATGAAGCAGCGTCGACCTTCGACGTGACGCGATCCCCATTCAACGGTCGGGGGAAATTCAACGGAGTTCACACGGATTGCCGAAGCCCAACCCCACCCCGGTCGTTGTGTAGGTACAACCCGGCTGTGCGGAAACTCAAACCAGTGGCCCGCAGGGCGTGACCCGGGGTGGTGCGTTCACCTGTGGTAGCGTCATAAAGAGACGGGGAATTCGACGTACAGACATCGCCGTTCGCAGTACACCCAAGGTTGGTTCGGTTCATCGACATGCCCGCCTCGACTGGACCGATCCGCGCATAGAACCGAATCCTGACACGACGTTCAAACGGGCCGTGGTCGCCGCAAGTGACCGTGGCTTGCTAGACTGTCCCCATCATGCCAGCCGGGGATCAGCAGTTGACGCCGGATACGCTCCGACCGGGCCAGGCAGTCTTGACCTGGAGACATGCGGGGCAAGCCCGGCCAATGCAGAAGGAAATGCCGTTGCACCGGTGTCTCGTCCTGACCGTGGTCATTCTCATGGTAGGCGCGACATTCCCCAGCGTCGCCACGGCGGCGCCCGACTTCGCCGACAGCACCTTCGAACAGGTCTGGACTCGCACTGATGCACCTGTCCTGAGTGGTGACGTCTCACGAACGTGGTTCTGGGGACCGGAATCCGATAGCGGCCCGCTGTATGAGCGCTACCTCGATTCGCTCGGGCAGCAACGTCTTGTCCAGTACTACGACAAGGGTCGCATGGAGATCAACGATCCGAACAGCGACTCGTCCAGCCCCTGGTACGTCACCAGTGGACTCATCGATCGCGAGCTGATTAGCGGTCGCATCCAGATCGGATCCGACACGTTTCTCGACACTGGTTCAGGCGCCAATGTGCCGATCGCCGGAGATCCGGACAACGTCTTCCCGACCTATGCCGACTTCCAGCGCATCATCGATCTGGGGCAACCTGACAAGACCGACCAGTACGCGACGACGGTCTTCCAGCCGAACGGCACGACGACCAAACCGGATGCCTCAACAGACCCTGGCGCGCAATACGCCCACTATGTCACCTATTCCGGAGTGGACGACGCCACCGTCGGCTACAACATCCCGCGCGCGTTTTGGAACTTCATGACCCAGGCAGGGACCATCCAGCAGGACGGCAGCCAGGTCAGTGCCGATCCCCTCTTCGACTGGCTCTTCGTGCTCGGCTACCCAATCTCCGACCCAGTCTGGGTCAACGTCAAGCTGCAAGGCGTGAACCAGTGGGTACTGGTGCAGCCGTTCGAGCGACGCGTGCTCACGTATACGCCGTCCAATCCAGCCGCCTGGCAGGTCGAGATGGGGAATATCGGTCAGCACTACTTCCGCTGGCGCTATGCTCAGTCGCCGCCGGTCGCCCTCAACGGTGACCAGTCTTACCTGGCGATGCAAGCTGGCAACGAGTGGGTCTTCAGCACGTCAGACAACGTCGATCGAACCTGGAAAGTCACCGGGTTGACAAACGGCTTTGCGGCCGGGGCTCAACTGATGGCCCGACACGAGCAAACGGGCGACGGCAGCCAGATCACCTACTGGAGCGTCACGCACGATGGCCTGGATCTGTACGGAATCGACACGCTGGGTGGGGACGGCAAACTTACCAACACGACCGTTTACTGGCCGCCGATACACTATTTTCCCAATCACGACCCGTATGTCGGCCAATCCTGGTCGACCGAGACGACCGCCATCTCCAGCACCGGGCCGCCACACGAAATGACCGTATCGATTCAAGTCGCTGCATGGCAGCAAGTCAGCACACCGGCTGGATTGGCACGCGCCTGGAAGATGTATGTTGTCGAATGGACCGGGACGGACCCCACGCATCCGGACCAGACATCGACGACCACCTGGTTCGCGCCGAAGGTCGGAACGATGCAATGGTTCTCGGTCGGATTCGCCGCCCAGCTCAAATCAGCGACAACGTTGACCCCGAATTAGCACGAGAAGAGACATGATGTCCGACACCCTCTCATCACATCTGCTCGCCAGCACACAGGAGATCCGGCAGCGCATCCTTACGCACCCCTTCGTGCGCGGCATCGGCGACGGCACGTTGGCGGCAGAGCCGTTCGCATACTACGTCCGCCAGGATTACGTCTACTTGCTCGAATACAGCCGAGTGCTGGCCCTGGGTGTGGCGGGCGCGCACGACCTCGAGATCATGGAGCTCTTTGCCGAGCTGGTGCATGCCACACTGCATGTCGAGATGGAGCTGCACCGCGGCTATTGCGAGCGGTTTGGGGTCACGCGCACCGAATTGGAAACCACGCCTGCGTCGCCAGCGACTCACGCCTACACGCGCCACCTACTATCGGTCGCTTACGGCGGCACCACAGCAGAGCTGATGGCTGCGCTGCTCCCCTGCCAGTGGGGTTATTGGGAAATCGGGCGTGAACTGGCTGAGGCAGGGTTGCCGTCGCACCAACCGCTCTATGCCGAGTGGATCGAGATGTATAGCACGGCCGAATACGGCGAGCTGGCTCAGCGCCTGAGAGAAATGTTCGACCGCGTGGCGGCCCGCGCCTCATCCGACGAGATAGCGCGCATGGCCGACATCTTCCTCGCATCGAGCCGCTACGAGTACGCCTTCTGGGACGCGGCGTGGCGTCAGGAGCAGTGGCCGGTCTGATCGACGTCAACCTGGACCAATTCGCGGAAGAAGAAGTGCAACCATGCCGTTTCGATACCGTCGCCGCATTCGCATCGCCAAGGGCCTCTCGCTGAATGTAGGCAAGCGGGGCATAAGCTCGGTATCGATCGGCCGGCGTGGGGCGACAATGAACGTGAATCGGAAAGGCACGCGAGAGACGTTCGGCGATCCAGGGACGGGGATGTCCTATCAGACCAAGCGCCGGTCCGGATGCGGCTGTGGCACAGCTGCGCTCGGGATCGTTGCGGCTGTGATGGCGGCTCGATATATGGGCTCACACCGTCGATCTCATTCTTGAAAAATTCGCGATCGCATCTTGGCTAAACCGTTCAGCAAGTTGGACCTATGATGATCGTCATCGAGTACGTCTTGCGCGGTGGAGGCCAGAACGATGCGTAAGGGGAACCAACCCTCGACATGGGTAAATGACCCTGTGAGTGTCGAGACAATCAAGGAGACGGGGGGCTATTCTGAGATCAAACCGGTTACGGAGCCCGCTACCCCCTCGTCACGACGCGCCGCCCGACGCCGCGCGGGGTCGGGACTGAGGAAAGGTCTCCTTGAGGGTTTGGTGGAGGCGATACTGGACTCGCTCCTCGGCTGACAGGCGTTCCAGTACCCGCACACGTTGACGCCCGGTCCCTGACTCGCTTATTTCGGCACGCCCACCGCCATGCCTTCCAGGAACGGGTAGTCGCCGCCGTGGCGGATGCCGTCGTCGTCAACGAAGACTGCCGCCGGCCTCGCGAAAAATCCGCGATAGCCTGCGGCTGGCCCGCCTGCATTGATGAACTCGTGCACAGCGTCCACTCGATGTCCGAGATCGTGAAGCCCGGCAAGGACGCTGGCGTCGATGCGATCGTCGGCCAGGATGAAGTCCTTAGACACGTCGATGCGCGGCGCCGACACGGCTGCCTGCACCGGCATCCCGTAGACGAGTGAGTTAAGCGTCACCTGACTCACCGCATTGCTGATCTTGCGCGATCCGGGCGCACCCACCGCCAGCACCGCATGGCCACTCTTGCGTACGATGATCGGCGTCATATTGGCCACAGGACGCTTGCGGGGCGCCACACTGTTGGGCGCCCCACTCCCAGGATCGAACCACTGCGCGGCACAATTCATCACCACACCGGTCGTCCCAGCCACGCCCAGGCCCGACCAGCCGCCGATCAGTGTGTGCGTCATCGAGACGGTGTTGCCTTCAGCGTCGACCACCGAGATGTGCGTCGTTCCACCGCCGCCTGCTTGACGACCGAGCGGTGGCACGCCGACGTCACCGGGCGGAGCCGATTTCATAGCGCGAGACGGATCGATCTGGGCGCGTCGCCGCTCCAAATACGCATCCGAGAGGAGCGCCTCGACCGGCACGTCGACAAAGTCGGGATCGCCAAAGTACGCATCGCGGTCAGCGAAGGCCAGGCGAAACGCCTCCGCCATGACGTGCAGCGATTCGACCAAGTTGTGCCCCATAGCCTTCAGATCGAAGCCCTCGAGCAGCTTCAGCCCCTGAACCGTCATCATGCCGGGACAAGGAAGCGGACCGGTCAAAAGCTCGTAGTCGCCGAACCGTGCGCTGAGCGCGGGGACGACGGTCGCCTGATACCCAGCCATGTCCTCCATCTCCAGCAAACCGCCATGCGCAGCCACGAAGTCGACGATCTCCCGCGCAACGGGCCCCGTGTAGAACGCCTCCGGGCCATGCTCAGCGATGAGCCGCAGCGTGCGGGCCAGATCGGTCTGACGCACGACGTCGACGCCGTGCGCCATACCGGGATCACCGTTCACCAGAAAAATCTCGGCGGACTTGGGGTTGGCGCGCAACCCCTCCAGCTCTTGAATCAGCCGCAACGCAAGGACCCAGTTGAGGGGCATGCCTTTCTCGGCGACCTCGATGGCGGGCGCCATTACCTGCGCCAGCGGCAGACTGCCGAAGCGCTCCAGCGCGGTCGTCAACCCGCCGACCGTGCCCGGCACCATGGCCGCCAAACCACCCTTGAACGCAATCGATGTTCGGGATCTCAATGCCTCCGGCGTGGCTCTGGCGCCCGCCTGGTTGCTGAAATCGACGAACATGGCCAGCCCGTCCGCACCGTGATGGACCAGATAGCCGCTGCCGCCGATGCTGGTGTTGTACGGCTCCATAACGTTCATGACCCACGCCGCCGCCACGGCCGCATCGACGGCGTTGCCGCCTTGCGCCAGCATGCGAGCCCCTGCCAATGCCGCTTCGTCCTGCTTGGCGACGATCATTCCGCCGTCCGAGCTCGCTCCGGTCTTGTCCATTACCCAGCGTGACTTCGTGAACGTCATGGTGATCAACTCCTTGTGCTCGCGGGCGTTCCCGCTTGAGATTCTCGTCCCAGAACAATGAAGCGCATGGTCCGGAACGTCAATCCGTCGCCGTGGAACTCAGACCTCTTCCCGCCGAGTCCGAAATCGCACCCCGGATTCGACGCGGGGCCAGGTCCGATTCGAGAGCGTGTCGAACGCTTGATTCGCCCGAGAGATCAGTGGATGTCGAAGAATTCGTGCACGGACACCACGGTTGGAATTGACGTGTGAGATTGGGTTTGGTATGAAGAATGCTCACGAGTCCCCATTCGACGAGGACGAGGAAACTCCGGGGATACCGGGAAAGGAGCACCCATGCGGGACCACCTACGACCACGTTTTTGGATTGAAAGCGTGATGGCGGCGACGAGCTTCGTCTTTGCCGTGCTGACGCTGGTCTGGAAGGACTGGATCGAGATCGTCTTCCGCATCGATCCAGATCGACACAGTGGATCACTCGAGATGTCGATCGCCCTGGCCGCGATCGCCGTCACCATCGCATTCGCCATTCTGGCGCGTGTCGAGTGGCGCCGTCATTCGACGGCCACAGCCTAAGGTTCCAATCGCCGGCGACAGTTGAGTCTTCTACGTCGCCGGCGATATCTCTCTTCGCAGCACAAATCTCCCACTTACCAGGTAGACTGTCGCAATGCTCTTTGATGACCTCGCTGGAGCTATGGCTCGTTCACTCCGTCGAGCTGAAGGGATGCGACCAACATGCCTGAGACGACCTGCACCGTCCACAAGCTCATCGCCGACGTGGCCCTCCTGCACGATGACCGGGTCGCCATGGTGCGTTATCCGCGTTCGGGAGACTACGACCATCAGACCGGCTGGTTCCTGGCGGACGACGAGCTCGCATTTCTCGAGCATCCACAAGACGCGGCAAAACGCATTCTGCATGAGCAGCTGGGCGTGCGAGATCTCGAGCCTCGGCTCGATCACGTCGAATCATTCCAGGGTAACGACCGGAGCTGGCATCTCGCCTTCCATTTCGTCGCCGACGTGAGCGAGCCTGCCGCGGTCAGCCCAGGCGAGGGGATCGCATCGCTGCAATGGTTCTCGCTCAGCCAATTGCCGGAGCGCAATGCCGTCGCGCATCATGGCTGGGCATTGGACGTGATCAGTGCCATCACGACAAAACGCACGCTCGACGCGACGGTCTTGGAAAGACAACGGGAACGGGTTTCACCGCGTGACTGATGCAACAAATTCACCGACTCGCGTGCTGCTGGTGCGGCACGGCGAATCGACCTCCAACCGTGAAAAGGTCATCTCGGGCTGGTCGACCGACGTCGTACTGACCGAGCTCGGACGGCTACAGGCAGGCCGCACAGGTCAAGCGCTCAGCCGCATCGAGTCGATCGACGCCCTCTTCGCCAGCCCACTACCGCGCGCGTGGGAAACGGCGACCATCATCGGCGAGGCCATCGGGTTGACTCCAGTCGCGGTCGATGACCTGCGCGAGATCAACGTCGGAACGGCCGTGGGTTCGCCACTCAACGATCTCCGCTCGTTGTTTCCTCAGTTGCTGGATCGGCACGACAGCAGCCTGCATATCGCATGGCCGGAAGGCGAAAGTCACGCCCAACTGCGCCAGCGAGCTCTGCGTGCCGTTGAGGAGATCGCTGAAGGACACGCGGGCAAGACCGTCGTGGCCGTGGCACATGGTGGACCGCTCGCCTGGATCGTCACCATGCTGGCCAGCGGAGACGAGACGACTTACGAGCAATGGCGTCACAGCAACTGCGCCATCAGCGAACTCTTGGTCGAGGTCGGCCCGGACGGTCTCGACGCCACGCTAATCCGCTTCAACGATTGCACGCATCTCGTCGAAGATTAGCCAGTTGTCGGGATACCGGACAGTCCCCATGGAAAAGCGAATACTGTAAGAGAATCGGCGCTGGAGTCGAACGACCCAGCGCCGAATGACGTTTTGATTGAGGCGATGTTTACACAGTCGTCGCCCCGGATGTATCGATCGTAAGCTGGCTGGCGCCGCCCGAAATCTCGATGTCGTAGCGGTCGGTTGCCCCTTCGTAGTCAGGACCTTCCCAGCGCATATCGCCGCCAAGAGCGCCGAACTGCTGAGAGTCGAGCCTCACCTGGCTGGCGCCGTTGTGCACGTGGATGCGCGCTGGAACGCCTTCCGGACGGTGGATCGTCACCTGACTGGCGCCCGCTCCAACGCGTACCGGCACGGTTCCCGACGGACGCGGCAGCGTCACCACTACTTGACTCGCGCCGCCCTTCACACCGAGCGACTCGATCTTGACCGTGGTCAGATCGACGCTGACGTGTGACGCACCCGCGCGGATCTCGACCTGCCAGGGGATGGTGGTGTTGAGCCGCACTTCGCCGGCCGTGCGCATCAGCCAGCCCAGCTGCCAGGGGAGTGAAACGTTGACGCGGATCTCGCCGATGGAGTGCATGCTCCATTCGAAGTGGGGCCGGTTGCGGTGTTTGATGGTGACGGTGTTGCCTTGCACGCCGACGTTGGGGGCGGTCCCCTCGAAACGCGCGCGATAGAGATCGACGAGCGAGGTGTCGCCGCGAATGGCGACGTTCGAGGCTCCAGAAGCGAAGACCAGCCGCGCATCCTTCAGATCGTCGAGGGGCGCGGCAAACTCCCCTTCCCCCAATCCGCCGTCCGACGAGCGCAGCTTGGCCGTCTCCTCCAGACCCAGTTGGTTCATGCGCGTGGCGAACTCAGTGATGAGCGCCAGTTCTTTGTCAGTGTAGCGGGAGATCAGACGTGTCGTCGCACGCGAGATTGACTCGAAGAGTGGCGTGATCCGCTCGGTCGCAGTTTCCGGCACCGGCTGCACGATGACGCGGCGTCGATCGCTGGCGTCCTGCTCGCGTCGCACGTAGCCAGCCCGCTCCAGGCGATCGATCACGCCGGTGATGGCGCCGGTGGTCAGGCCGGTCAACTCGGCCAGCTGCCCCGCCGTGAGCGCGCCTGTCTCTCCGATGATGCCAAGACACTCCAGGTCGGTCGGATTGAGATCCAAGCGCTCGGCCACTGCCTGGCTGAACATGACCGACTGAGCGCTGATGCGGCGCATCTCCCGATCGAGGGTACGAATGAGAGCGTCGCGATCGGAACTGTCACTTGACATGGCGTCCTCCAGGATTTATCTTAGTTCATGAGATACTTAGTCGTTGTTCTTTTCTAGATCCAAGCATCTCACGGAGACATTGTAGCAGGGCGTGTAACTCGGTGGAAGTGGGCCGTAGCGGTGACTCGACAGAACACACGACGCAATCAGCGCGGGGACTTCGACGGACTCGATTCTGGGGAAGCCGAGTCATGCGAATTGAGCAACCAATATGCTCGTCCGAAATCCGCCAGTTCAGGGAGTAACTATTGGAGCCTCTTCGGGTTCTTAACTGAGGGCTGGCGTCGAACACCTGTCGAACGTCCGTCAGCGATGCAGATAACCAGCCATTCGAGCCGTGACGCTTTCACCAGATGGCCGGAGGAACGGCCGCATGAATGAGACGCATGACGGCGACACGAAAGGCACCGAATTTCCCATGACCACGGCAGTACAACACCGCTATCGTCGCTTCGAAATGCCATTCCAGGTTCCGCCAGCTGACACCGTCGAGGCCGCGTCGCACGAGGATCGGTGCCTGACACCCATGACGAGATTCGGTTTCGTGCGGGATGCCACAATGGAGTCCGGCCACTTCGTCCGGCAACCGGTGAAGATCTATCTCGTCCCTCGAAGGAGACGTGTGCGCTGAGGAGGGATTTGGCCAGCAGGTGCCGGTCGCCATCCCACTCAGCAGGCGGCCACAATGCCCTCAGCAGTGGCCATCCTCGGTCGGCAGTTGCGCTTGCTTGTCATCCTGATGGTTCTCGCACTCCGGTGAAGGGGGAGTCAGTGGAGGTGTGGCAGGTGAAGGATCTCACTGTACTCGACATACCAACCGATTTGATCAACGGAGAGATCCTTCGATTCCGCTGACGTCCTTCTCACTAACTCTCTCCCTCAGGGGAGCGAGGACCATCGCTCAGTAGGTGACCACAGTGAATATGTCATGTCGACTCGATCGTAGGTGTGCCCGCGTTCGGATAGAGCGTGGTCATCGTCTGTCGCGCATCGGTGGTGGTGAAGCGCCACTGCACCGTGGCGTGGTCGGCGTTGCGCCGTGCGGCCCAGGCGTCGACCTCCCCTTGGGTGGTGGCGAGATCTTCCAGATGGCGCCCGAGGCACTGCCGGGCCAAGACACTCCACTCGATCTCGATCATTTTGAGCCAACTGCCATGGGTGGGGGTGTAGTGCCACTCCAGCTTGCGGGCGATGCGGCGGGCCTCGGCGGGGGAGAAGGTGTCATAGAGCACGCCGGGATGGTGGGTGTTGACATTGTCGGCCACCAGCCGGATGCACACGGCGTCCGGGAAGTGCTCGTCGACCACCGTCGTGAGGAAGGTGGCGAAGTCCTGGGCCGTACGCCGGTCCTGGACGTGGATGGTGCGCCAGCCCGTCTGCGGCTGAAAGGCACCGAAGAGCGTGCAACTCCCCTGGCGCGTGTACTCATAGTCGTGGCGGGCGATCTGTCCCGGTCGCGCCGGGAGCGGAGCACGGGTCGGAGCGGTCAACGCCAGTGGATACTCGTCGATGCAGAGGACGGGGCGCTGGGGGTCGAAGGGCTCGGCATAGAGTTCGAGCAGGTCTTCCATGCGGGCCACGAAGAGCGAGCTCACCGTGGGAATACACCATTGCTGCTTCTGCCAGGGCTTGAGTTCGTTTTTTTAAGCGTGCGTCGCACGGTCTCGTCGGAGATACTCCCCACCACGGCCAGTTCCACCAGACGATCGGCCAAGAGTTGCATGGTCCAGGTGGTGCGTCCAGCCGGCGGATCGCTGCAGGCCAGGGCCACGAGACGCGCCTCCTGGGGACCGCTCAGTTTGGCCGCCGCGCCGGGTCGCGGACGATCGACCAAGGCGGCGGTCACGCCCGCCTCAACCGCGCGTCGCCGCAGCCGAATGACGGTGCGCTCATGGACCCCGACCGCGGTGGCAATCTCCGGATCCCGCAATCCCCGGTCGGCGAGGAGCAGCACCCGGGCACGCTGGATGGTCCGCACCTTGGCTTCCCCGCGACGCGTCATCGTCGTCAGGTCGCGTCGTTCCTCCGGCGTCAACTGCACACGATACATGGCTGGCATGGTGCTCCCTCCCATCGACACACACTCGTTGCGCTCCATCCAGCCTACTGGTACTGTGACTCTCTGGCAAATCCTCTGTGGCCGACTACTCAGGATGACAAAGGTGCGTTGGTGCCCGGAAAAGATGCCAAGATCACTGTAGTCAATTGCTCAGCGACACTTCGCCGTGCAGCCCGCCATGTTCAGTTGTCCCGGCAGCCCAGCACCCTGGCTACAAAATCTCCAGCGCGTCCAGATTGGGCGTCGGAGGGAGCGCGGTCGAGGTCTCACGCTGGTACCAAAAGGCGGTCGAGGCGATGTCGTCGCGCAATGGCAGATATCGCCGACCGGCGCGCCAGCCGAGCGCCTGGATCGTGACGCGCAAATCGGTTTCAAAGCGGACCGGATCCATGATGTGCCAGCGATACATGCCGAAACGCTGCTGGCTGCGATAGAGTCCGTCCGGTCGCAAGATCTGATGGAGACCCAGAAACGGTGTACTGAACGGTGTGTAGCCCTGGCCCGGAACGTCAAAATTCCAGGCGCCGCCGAAGTAGTCTTCGGTGCCCGTGCCACAGATGGTCGGGAACTCTTCATCACCATCCAGGAAGAATTTCATCTCCCCTTCGCCCCACCAGCCCGAGCTATTGCTGCCCCAGGCCAGGTAAGTCCCGACGTACTGTCCGCTCCCCTGCACATCGTCGAGAATCGTGTGATCCGATTCCGTTTCGAGCGGATTACTGCGCCGCCACTGCGCGTGAAAGTAGGCGACGTCGTCGGGTACGTCGGTCAGCGCGTACGTGATCTGGTAGTAGACGGTCGATTCCTCGGCAGAAAGGTTTTCCAGCGTGATCCGGGCCGCGGATCGGAAGGGCATCTCCCAATAACTATTGCAGCCACCGTGCGGATTGACCGCGATCGGAAGGGATGAGACCTGACTGAACTCGCCCCACCCGTTGCAGAAGAAGTCGCCAACCGGCACCTCCACCGCGGGACGCTCATCGTCCTCCCAGTAGAAACGCAGCCGATGGGTGCGCCAATTTCGCGGATGCGTCGTCAGCCAGATGTGCTCGATGGCGCCCTGCCCATTGATGTCAGCCAGCGTGGCCGTCTGCCCTGCCGCGATATGGATGCTGGGCGAGACCTTCCAGCCCCGGCCGAGATCGCGCGCCGCGTCAGCGCCGGTCCCTTCCGTAGCCATTCCGCCCCGGCCCTTTTCACCGGCGAAGTTTTCCGGACTGATCGAGCGCGTGCGTGCCGAGGAGAGGCGCGCCAAATTCCCGAGTCCCATGCCCAACCCATTAAAATCGGTCATGCTCATCCCTCCGCTCACCCGCTATGCGTCAAACCGCAGGCTGACGATAAACCGGGCGGGAGCGTGGGGCAAGATGCGGCCAGGCTGCTCAGCTGATGGGCGGTGCGGCCGTGGTCGGCATGGCGGCGTGGTAATCGTCGCCCCCGAGCGAGCGAATCATGATGGCGAAGATGATCGTCAAATAGAGCATGCCACCTCCGACCCACATCAGCAGACCTGCGTACTCCTGATCTGCCAGCGGCGTCAGTCCCCATAGTGATTGAGCGTTGGCGTAGAACGGATAAAGCAGGGAGCCGTCCAGGGAAAGGATCGCTCCCAGCGCTTCAGCGACCAAACCAGTCAGGAAGATCGAGCCCAACGCGAACCCCATGCGCAACTTATGGTGGCGGGGAACCGGCTCGATGATCGGCCACCAATAGATCAACGCGGCGCCCAAGAACGCCAGGTGCTCCAGATCGTGAATCGACTGATGGGACAGCGCGGCGTCGTACATGGTCGGGACGTGCCAGAAGATCACGGTGACGTTGAAGATCAGGAACACGACGAGCGGATGGCTGATGAAGGTCAGCAAGGAACGCACCCAGGTCCGGCGCAGGACGGTCTTGATAACCGGTCCACTACGTCGCGGCGAGATGGCCTGCAGCACGAGCTGAACCGGTCGACCCAGCCAAATCATCGGCCCAGCGAGTTGCAGCAGCAGGAGATGCTGCGCCATGTGCATCAGCAACGAGTTCTCATTGTAGACGTCAAACGGGCCGAGGAGCGCGATGGCGATCGAGAGGATGCCAGCGTAATACCAGACCGCGTGGCTGACCGGCGGTTTGCGACGCCCCAGAAGCTGGACGCGTCGCCAGGCGAGCCAATAGCCCAGGCTGACAAGGACCAATCCGATGAACACGGGCGGATCGACTGCCCAGGAGAGAAGGAATGGACGGGTCTCGATCGATGCATGCAAGAGCGGAACGAACATCGCTTGACGGTCCTCGATTTCCAGACAGCGTGATCACCGACGGCCTCTGCAGCCGCCCCAACGCGAATTGAATCACAGCAATCCCGAACATGAGCAATGACCGTTCAGGGAGAAACACGCGCAAAACGGGCGAAATCCTGCCAATTCCACCGGGGAAATCCCTGTCCAATCGGACGTCGCATCACAGTACGTTTGGCCGGTGTGTACGTTTCCATCAGACGCTAACCTGATAGATCCAACTCAGCGGGCCGAAGCGGGTTGGTTATCGCTCCTTCAGGCGGGTTACCAGCGTTCCGCCGCCGAACCGCACCATTTGCCCGCTGAGTCTGACAGCCGTAGCTCAATGGCAGAGCACACGTCCCTCGCCGCTACTTACCCGAATACGGGTCGATGGATGAAGATTATCGCCTTTTACGCGTGGGGACGCGGGTTCGAATCCCGCGGCTGTCCCGGTGAATGCGGGCCGATGTTCGTGGGTTATCGATGGCTTTCCGAGGTTCGACTCCCCGGGCACATCCCTGGATGTGTGTGTTTCCCCCACGGCAACTCTTGCCCGCGTTCACCTTTATCCTTCCAGTTGGGAGGTCGTATGCGCTATCTCACACAGTTCCGCACGCGGATCACGCCGCAGTCGAGTCCGATACCAGGGAGTAATCAGGTGCCCAACAGCGCCGGTGGATTCTCCTGGGCGGTCGACGACAGGATGCGCCTGGAGCGCTTTCTGATCCTGGGTGCCGAGGGCGGAACCTACTACATTTCAGAGCAGGCGCTCACGACCGAGAACGCTCAAGCGGTTCAGCGCTGCGTGCTGGAGGACGGACTGCGCACGGTCGAGACGATCGTGGCGGTCTCGCAGTCCGGTCGCGCGCCGAAGAACGACCCGGCCCTCTTCGCGCTGGCGATGGCGGCTGGTCTGGGTGATCTCGAGACGCGTCGTGCTGCGTTCGCTTCACTGCCGAAGGTGGCGCGCACCGGCACGCAACTCTTCCACTTCGCCGAGTTCCTCAAGGGATTCCGCGGACGTGGGCGAGCCATGCGTCGCGCGATCGTCGACTGGTACGAGACGAAGTCGATCGACGATGTCGCCCTGCAGGTCACCAAGTACCAGCAGCGCGATGGTTGGTCGCACGCCGACCTGCTGCGTATCGCCCACCCGAAGACGGCGGACGAGGCCCGCAATTGCCTCTATCGCTACGTGGTGGATGGCTGGGACGCGTCCTACGGCGTCGACGGCGCGGCCGGGACGGCCCCGCGTCTGATCGCTGGTGCGCACCGGATGGCGTCGGGTCTTTCCGCGGCCGAGGCGGCCGAGATGATTCGTGACGCGCGTCTGCCGCGTGAGCTGGTGCCGACCGACCTGCTGAAGAGCGCCGAGATCTGGCGAGCGTTGCTGGAAGACATGCCAGTCACGGCCATGATCCGCAACCTGGCGACGATGACGAGCGTCGGTCTGCTGACGACACAGTCGGAGGCGACCGATCTAGTCGTGGCAGGTCTGAACGACGGCAACCGCCTGCGCAAGGCTCGGGTACACCCCATCCAGTTGCTGGCGGCACTCTCGACCTACTCGGCTGGTCACGGCTTCCGTGGCAAGCACGTATGGGAGCCGGTGGCACGCATTGTCGACGCGCTCGACGGCGCGTTCTACCTGAGCTTCGGCAACGTCGATCCGAGTGGCAAGCGTCTGATGCTGGCGCTGGATGTCTCGGGTTCGATGAGTGGTGGGCGGATCGCTGGGATTCCCGGCCTGACGCCGCGCGTCGCCTCGGCGGCCATGGCGCTGGTAACGGCGGCGGTCGAGCCGCGACATGAGTTCGTCGCGTTTTCGCACGCGCTCGTGCCGGTCACGATCAGCCCGCGTCAGCGCCTCGACGACGTGATCGCGCGGACGAGCGGGATTCCGTTCGGCCGCACCGACTGCGCGTTGCCGATGCTGCGCGCGCTCGAGCGCCGCGAGGAGATCGATACGTTCGTGATCTACACCGACAGCGAGACCTGGTGGGGCAACATCCACCCGGCGCAGGCGCTGCGGCAGTATCGCGAGCGGATGGGGATTCCGGCCAGGCTGATCGTGGTCGGAATGGTCAGCAACAGCTTCTCCATCGCCGACCCGAACGACGCCGGCATGCTCGACGTGGTCGGGTTCGATACCTCGACGCCGGAGGTCATCCGCGCCTTCTCGTAGGCGACGACGGGCAACCAAAACGGACGGAGATCATGCGATCTCCGTCCGTTTCTCTGTTCGAGGTTAGCCGTGAAGCATCGGCTGGCCGGTCTCCAGCAAGGTCTTGAGCGCGCTGAGGATGAAGCTCCAGCCGCCACCCGCCCCTTGCTCTTCGCCCTGCCCCGACACCATCGCTGCCAGCATCGGAGCGCCGGACAGCTCGTGCGTCACCGTGAGCCGTGAGACGCCAGGCTGGCCCTCGTTGATCTCGTATGTCACGCGCGTGAATCCTTCACCCATGATCGTTGGGTCCATGCACATGCGCCAGGTCTGCACCAGCTTGTGCGGCGGATCGAGCTCGATCACCTCACCATCCACCATCACGTCGGGAACCTCGAAGCCCATGGCAGCCCCTGCCTGCTGCATCTCGGGCGAGCTGACGGTGCGATAGGCGCCGCCTGGTCGTAGATCGTATTCTGCGCGACCGCCGTAGCCGAACTGTTCGGTCCATTGCGGCTGGGTGATGGCCTCCCAGACGGCCTGCGGCGTGGCTTTGATGTACACGCGATAGACCTGCGTCGTCGACTCACTATCAGCCATGTCGATCACCGTTCCCTTTCTCGAGGTCGTGCTTCAGCTCCACGAGCGCCGACACCCGGCGCTCGTTGTATTTGTCGATCCAACGGTCGTGGATGAGGCGGATCGGGACCGGATTGAGGTAGTGCAGTTTCTCGCGTCCCGAGCGCCGGGCAACGACGAGGCCCGCATCTTCGAGGATTCTCAAGTGCTTCATGACTCCGAAGCGGGACATCTCGAGCTCGGCATCCAGCTCACTGAGCGTGCGGCCGTCACGCGTAAAGAGCAGATCGAGCAGGAAACGTCTCGTCGGGTCCGCAAGTGCCTTGAATACGCGGTCGCCATCATCCATGGCGGAATAATACGTGACCATATGGTCACGTGTCAAGAACCTCGTTTGCAGACGGGGTTCTTGTCTCTTCCCGCATACATACGTCTTATCTACACTGGGAATAGGCAAGCCCTCAAGAACATATGGAATCGACCGGATTCGACGTCAGGACCTCCGTTACTGTGGTTATGATGGGCCTGCAGGAAAGGCACCGAGCTGTTTCAGCTGCGAGAGGACGTCGACGACCCCCCAGGTTTCGGCGATGCGACCGTCCGAGAAGCGGGCGATGAAGATCTCGTTGTATGTGATGGATTTGCCGGTTGGCGGCAGTCCCATGTACTCGCCTCGGTGGGTCCCGGTAACCGTATTGCGGGCAACGACCATGTCCCCCTCTGCGATGAGATCCTCGATCATGATGTCAAGGTCGGGAAAGGCCCGACTGAGCCTCGCGAATACCTCTTTGAGTAGCTCCGCGCCTGTCTCTTCAATCGGCAAAGGCGTGCGGATCAGCGCATCTGGCTCGACGACCTGGTCGATGGTCTTCGAAATGAGCTCCCGATTGCCGCTGCTTACGATCTCCTCGAAGCGCCTGAACGTTGCTTTGTTGCTGATTTCCTGGTCCGTCAACATATGGTCTCTCCTTTGATCGATATCAGTGGATAGCGCGCTATTGGACGCGGCAACCAATCTGGAGATTAGCTCGTCAGGTCCAGTCGTGATGTGAAGTTGCCGATTTCACCGAGGTGCTTCAGTTTGTCGGGATTGACGATCGATTTGATGCTCGCGATCTGGTCGTCGACGATTTCGAGCGCGACCACGGCGATCAGTCGTCCTCTCTCGTCGAGATACAGCGCTCCAGTATCTCCGTTGATCTCCGCCGGCCGTATCTGTATTCGCTGGGACAGGGCCGCTCGGCGGAGCGAGAAATCGATCAGCGTTCGCGCGACATTCGCGCGTCCACTCAGCGATTGCGCGAGCGCAGGGACCTTGCCGCCGCCGTCAGCGGTCATCACCACGTCGTGGGCAAGCAGTGCCTCGAGACCGGCGAGGTCGCCCTGTTCGGCGGCGGCGAAGAACCGTCGTGTCAGCTCGTTGCGCTGCGTGCGCGTCGCCTGGAATCGCGGCCGCCGCTGCTTGACGTGGCGTCTGGCGCGGGTAGCGAGCTGGCGCGCGTTCTCCTCGCTCTTACCGACGATCGAGGCGATCTCCGAATAGGTGTAGTCGAACACATCGTGAAGCAGCAGCACGGCACGCTGCTCAGGCGAGAGGCTCTCAAGCAGCACCAGCATCGCCAGCGAAAGTGACTCGGCCATCTCTGCCTGCCGCGCTGGATCGTCGCTGCTGTCGGTGATGATCGGCTCCGGCAGCCACTCGCCGACGTAGTGTTCACGGCGGGCACGGGCGGAACACAGCGCGTTGATCGCCAGTCGCGTGGTGACGGTGGTGACGAACGCGCGCGGCGACGCGATCATTTCGCCCGCCTCTAGCGACCCGTGCACCCGCAGCAGCGCTTCCTGCACCAGGTCCTCCGCTTCGGACACGCTTCCCAGCATCCGGTAGGCGATCTGAAACGCGACCGGCCGAAGTCCATCGAGGAGTTGTTCGTGATCGCTCATAACGAGCTCACCTCTTGGGTTCAAAATCCGACCCGTTGGCGGATCAGGACGACGTGGATCCGGCCCGGTACCTCCTGGTGGATCTCCAGGATTTTGCCGACGTGGCTGTTCATACCGTACGCCTTCATCACGCGGGCATTTTCCAGCGTGAGGCAGTGCTGGCGGATCCGCTCATGCGCAGCGTCGAGGTCAGGGACGAGCTTCTGCGCGCCAACAACGAAGATGACATTGGAAGCGCCAAAGGCATAGGCCGCGAGCTGGCTACCGATTCCCGATGCGATGACGAGCGTGCCGTCGCGTGTGATGGCGTGGACGCTCCCGAGGGCGAACTCGGGTTGGCACATGATCGCTCTCATCTCTCGCATCTGGGTCGCGCGATCGAGCGCCAGTACCCTGTTACGTCCAGAGTCATACGGCCCATCTCCATCGATCGCCTCAGAGATTCCGGTCTCCTGCAACGTCACCGACGAATTGGTCACCACAGAAGCACCATCCGGGATGCGGGAGAGGACCGCGCCGCGCGCAGCGTCGAGATCATCGACGACCTCAGCGCTGAACCCGTGCTCTTCCAGTGCCAGGACTGTGTCCGAGATCGTTTTTTCGTCGGGAAGCGTGACGAAGCGTACCGTGGTCATGGTCATAGGGTGCTATCTCCTTCGGTGTCGAGGAATGGTCTACACCCTTAAGACAAGATAGCCGCCCCGTGTGTGACAGCGGAACGCCTGGATACGTGACTTGACAAGTGTATTGGTTGAATGGTGTTGGCATCCCGAAGTTGCAGAACGGTGAGTTCACGACTTGGTTTGTAGAGGAGCACCTTGTGTGCTCCCGGCTTCGAGTGCCCGGGTATCGCGGGAGCACAACACCCACGGGCACACGCGTGCGGGTCTGGTGCGCGGCTCCCGTACGTTCCTCTCGAATGCGCTTGCTGCTACTTGCTCAATGCGGCATCGATGGCCGATTTGACCGAGCCCCAACCGGTGTAGGTGATCTGCTGTCCATCCACGAAGAAGGTCGGAGTGCCGTTGATATTCTGATTGGATGCGGCGGTGTCTGATGCCTTCACCTGATCCGCCGTCTCATGGCCGTCGAAGCAGGTGTTGAACTTCGACATGTCGAGCCCGATGTCATTGGCCATCGTCTTCAATCGGGACCGCGAGAATCCGCCGCTGTTCTCCGCCTTCTGATTCTTGAAGAGCGTGTCGTGATACTGCCAGAACTGTCCCTGGTTGTTGGCGCAGGCAGCCGCCTCAGAGGCATCGATCGATTCCTGCCAGCCAAACGTCAGATCCTTGTACTCAAAGTAGACCTTGCCCGTGGAGATGTACTGCTGCATCAGGGCCGATTCGTTCTGCGTCCAGAATTGATCGCAAAACGGGCACTGATAGTTGGCCCACTCAACCACCTTCACGGGGGCGTTGGGATCGCCCAACGTCTCCCCGTTGGCCTGGATGCTGCCGGTCGGGTCGGGTGCGATGGAGACGGCGCTTGTGTCACCACCACCCAGCCGCGGAATCAGGATCAGACCCAGGGCGATCAAGATGGCGAGGCCGCCCGCTCCAAAGATGGTGAACTGTTTGCGACGCCTGGACGCCTTTTCCTCAGCGTGTTTGCGTTCGCTGCGCCGATTGCGCCGGCGGTCGCGGTTTTCCTCATTGCTCATAGGGGAGTTGCTTCCTTCTCATCGAACTATCCGGCTGATATGCTTACACCGGGTAAGCAACGAATACTTACAATGTGTAAGCATAATGAGTTCGAACTGTGCGGTCAAGAACGGTTCGAGTCGAGCGTAGCGTGGGCAGGTGAGTAGGCGATGGTGAGACGAATCGGCACCATTCGGCGCTTCGATCTGGATGAACGCGGGATTTCGCGCGTGCTTGGCGAGCTTGAGTCGCACATCTTGCAGGCGGTCTGGCAGCTGGGTCAGGCGACCGTCAAGGAGGTGGCCGCGGCGCTCGGTCCCGATGCGCACGTCAAGACCGTCATGACGGTGATGAATCGCATGGCCGAGAAAGATCTTCTCCACCGGCAACGTCGCGGGCGACACTTCGTCTATAGCGCGTCACTCGACCAGGATTCTTTCATGCAGCAGGTGGCCGATCGCGTGCTGACCGGCCTGCTGACCGACTTCGGCAGTCCGACGCTGGCGCACTTCGTTCAGGAGGTGAGCGTCGACCAGCTCGCCGAGCTCGAGCGGCTGATCTCCGAACGACGCGTGCAGGAGGACTCATGATGGGTGTGCTGGCACAGCCGGTCCGAGCGTTACGTCGTTACCGCGCCACGCTGAGCGCCTTGCTGATCATCCTGACTGTGGCTATCTGGCCGAGTCTCCTCTTTCCGGTTGCACGCGCGTACGTCGAGTTCAGCTTCCGTCACCCAGCGACCACACCCCTGTCCTACCGTTATCCACCGGTGGTGGTGGCCGCGTTCCTCCTATGGGTCAGTCCGATAATCCTCATCGCCCTCGTCCTGTCGTGTCGACAGGCGATCGGGCAGCTCCGTCTGCATCGGCAGACAAACGGGCGGCGGTGCGTGGCCAAGCCTGATTGGATCTCCATCGCCGCCAGTGTCGGCATTGCCGATCACTTGATCGTGATCGAAGACGACGAGCCCTTCGCCTTCTGCGCGGGTTTCTTCAATCCGGCGATCTACCTCAGTGATGGACTGCTCGACATGCTGGAGCCGGCAGAGATTGAGGCCGTCCTGCGACATGAAGCGAGTCATCTCCATCGACGCGACCCGCTGCGCCTCTTCCTGGTTCAGCTGCTGCATCTGGCGTTGGCGCCACTGCCGATCGTCGAGACGCTCTGCGATCGCGCGCGCATCGGCATCGAACTGGCGGCGGATCGCGCCGCGCTCGCCAACGTGTCCATGCCCGCGCTGGCGGGAGCGGTGCTCAAAGTGGCTCGAGCCAGCACGCGTCCAACCCCAATCACGGCTGCCGGTCTGACGACCAGCGAGGCACGCATCGACGCGCTGCTTGGCCGCCCGGTCCAGGTCGCCTTCACCCGGCGCGACGTTGTCGTGACTGGACTGGTGCTGTTGACGCTGGTCGGCGTGGTGGCCCACCTCTGGTCGATCCAGCTCTGCCCGATCTGCCCAACGATCTAGCAGCATCTGGAGCAGGTGTCATCATATCGGGGCTTTGAAGCTGGACTAGTTCAGACGTTTGACTCGTTTCCCGGCATCCTCATTGCCGGTCTCACACTATCTCCAAACCGGCACGTTCATCACCGGCACGTTCATCTCGCGTCCGTCTGTTCACACGCTACTCGAGCGAACGTGACGGACGCGAGCGACATCCGGATCGCGTTACGATGTCACATTTTCGGATGTGCCGAGTCGCAACATCCGCAGGCTGGCCACGAGCAGGAACAAGAGCCAGCAGAGATAGCCGATGAGTCCGATCCCGAGCAACGGCGATCCGTGAATCTCGGAGACCATCGGAGAAGCGGCCACGCCAAGCAGGACCGCTCCGACCACGCAGGCCCAGCCCAATCGGCGCGATACCAGTCCGCTCAACGCCGCTGCCCAGCCGAGACCGAGCAATGCACCAGCGACCGCCAATAAGTTGATGGTAAAGATGGCGTTATGAAGCATCCAGATCGTCGACGTCAGCGATGGATCGTTGGCGAGTTGGGAACGGCCCGCGACGAGCAGCACGTCGAGCATGTTGACGAAGGCGAAAAAGATGGCGATCACCACGACCGACATTCGACCCATCTGTCCCCAGATAGCCGCCCGCGGGTCCGCTCGCTCAAACCGGCGTGCCAATCCTGCCGCGAAGAGGAGTAGCGCCGGATACCCGACAACATAGGTGACAACTAGCAGTCGCACGGTCCAGGCCTGATCGTGGGCGAATTGAAGCAGTTGAGCGGGACTGGCGTCGTTGGCCGGACTGGTAAAGAATCTGAGCACGTTCTGGAAGACGACGAGTACCAGGAACGTCAATCCGCCCAGTCCGGCGACGGTGTCCGGGACCAGGGCATCTCGTTTCGCCTTTGCTGGGGCATAGGTAAGCTGTCCGGTTGTCATGTGGATCTCCTTCATGATAAGATTCATATGTTCATTAGATATCTCTTCTTCTCACTATAGTTTGGATCTAATACAATGTCAAGCGGTATGTCACGTCGGGCGCAGCAGGCCGCAGAGACCCAGCAGCTCATCCTGCGGGCGGCGCTCAAGCTCTTCACCGCTAAGGGGTATGGAGCGACCTCGGTCGGCGATATCGCGGCGGAGGCGGGAGTGGCGGTTCCAACCGTCTACACCAGCGTTGGGCCAAAGCCGGAACTGTTGCGGCGCATGCTCGATGCGATCGACCAGGAAGCCGACATCCCGGCGCTGGCCGGCGAGCTTCGCACGTCGCCGGACGCGACCGTCGTATTGCGACTTCAGGTGCGAATCGCCCGGTATCTTGCGGAACGTTGTGGTGAGATTCTGGCCGCTCTCGCCTCGGCCGCGCAGGTCGACGCCGAGCTCGCCGGTGCTTATCAGGCGGGGATCGCGCGTCACCGGGAGGGCGCGCGCGCGACGGCGGAGCGGCTATCGCAATTGGGCGGGTTAGCTGAAGGTACCGACGTATCAGAAGCCGCCGCGATCATCGCGACGCTCACGCGCCTCGAAGTCTGGTCATCACTCCACGACGATTTCGGATGGGGTTTTGACGTCGTCGAGGACTGGATCAGCCAAACGCTCGACCGTCAGCTTCTTCAGAGCGTCGACCGCTGAATCCCAAGCGAACTCGCCGAGCGGAGATCGTAGCCGTCAATCTTTGGGTATTGTCATGGAATCCCTGCATGGCGACTCGTCACTCTCCTTGAGGGCCTCGGTCACCATCGCTGGCGGGTCGACGAAGACGCCGCGACAAAGCTCGGCGATCACCGTAGCGAGTGGCCAGGGCATGGGCTGGCGGAGCGTCTTCAGTAGATCCTCGGGTGAGGGCCACGGCTGCGGCTCACCGTCGTCGGGAACGGTGGTCGAGCAGTTCCCCAGCGCCACGGCGCACTCGTAGACGAACAAATCGATCGATCGAGGCAGCCACTCTCGACCCATTTTCACGCCCGCCTGATACCCAACCTGGTACCCAGCTTCATGGGCCTCTTTGAGTCGCTGGCTCATTACGTCAACGAGTCGCTGATTGTCCTGTTCCATTCCTTGAACCTATCTCATTCTCCATGCGGGTCTCTTACGTATGAAATCACGCCGTGCCAATCCCGGCTATCTCGCAGCACCCGCGACCGCGGCTCCGCTGTTGCACGGACGTGCAGCGCACTTTACGCCTGCGCAGCGTCCAATACAACGAACGCATGTCAAGTTCTGATCGGCGCGATCCGCGAGCTGAACATCTCCTTCGCGAAAAACCAATGTCCCTTTAACCACCCACATCCCGCAAATTGAAAGACTCGGAAGCGTGTTCCCGCTGCGTCGCTGGTGAGCGCGGCGGACGGTCTGACGTGAGTGTGAGGTCATGTTTCAATTCACGATCCGTCGTTTTCTGCGCGGTCTCCTGACGCTCTGGCTGGTGGTGACCGCCATCTTCTTCGCCCTGCGTCTCTCTGGCGATCCCGTCTTTCTGATGCTGGGTCCGGAGGCAAGTCCGCAAGCCATCGAGGCCGTGCGCAACAACCTGGGTCTCGATGATCCGATCACCGTGCAGTACGCACGCTACGTCAAGTCGATCGCACGTGGAAACTTCGGCGACTCGATCCGCGAACGCCGTCCAGTCACGCAATCGGTCCTCGAACGCCTACCGGCCACCGCGGAGCTGGCCGCGGCGTCACTGCTCCTGGCGATTTTGATCGGCATACCGGTCGGCATCTTGGCGCGCGCAACAGCCTGCTCGATCGCGCCTTGATGAGCCTGGCTTTCATCGGTCAGTCGGCGCCCAACTTCTTTCTCGGCATTCTCCTCATCCTGTGCTTCAGTCTCTGGCTCAGGCTGCTACTCAGCTCGGGGCGCGGCGGTTGGCAGCACTTGCTGATGCCAGCCATCACGTTGAGCACCTATGGCATCGCCAGTCTGGCGCGACTTACTCGCTCGTCGATGCTCGAGGTGCTCGGTCGCGACTTCGTCCGTGTCGCGCGCGCCAAAGGTCTATCCGAACTGCGCGTCCAAACCCGCCACGTGTTGCGAAACGCCGCAATACCAGTCTTGACGATTTTCGGCATTCAGCTCGCCACGGCCATCTCCGGAGCCGCCGTTACCGAGACGGTGTTCGCCTGGCTGATGCCGCCGATCGGCGCCGCGAGTGGGTCTTGGACCCATCCATTCGGTACCGACCAACTGGGGCGCGACATCCTCTCACGCCTCATTTACGGCACCCGCATCTCACTCTCGATTGGGCTTTTCGGGGAGGAACTGGGTCAACGCAATCAGCGATGGCGACAGGTCGCTATGTCCGGCCGGAACCGTCGGCTCAACATCATCGTCGTCCAGCGAGCCGAACTGTGCACCGGCAAGCCACGCGAGGGCCAGTGGTCTATTGCGTCACGCCGTCACTTGCCCCGCCGCACAGAAAATTGCATCGCTGATTCTTGCCAGATGAGCTCGCATGTTCCAATGCGTCGGCGTGTCCAAGAGTCCAGGAGATCAGTTCCGGAAGGTGGTAGGTGGTTTCACCACGACCGACCGCACGTCTCTACGGCGTGGCTGAATTGGGTGGTGTGATGGCAATGGAGGACGAGTTGAAATCGATGTAGTGGTTGATCATGTAGTGATGATCGGCCACCATCGTCTCGCGGCGCAACAGATGCGTCGACGTCCCGATCCACCAGGCGTACCAGGCTGCTCCTTGTTGGGGAGCCGTGGGCACCGAGAAGGTGATGATCTGGCACTCCTCGCCGTCTACCATCTCTGTCTGACCCAAAGTGAACTCGGTCGCGCCGTCATAGTAGGTGGTCAACGTATAGGGGAACTGGAATGCGTGTGGACGCTGATTGCTCGTCCAGGCGGTTCCGTCCTGTTGGAACCACTGCGTGTCGCCGATCGCGATCGATGAGGAGTTCGAGCTGGTCTGATAGGCGAACTTGTTTGGAGACTCATACTCTGTCGTCGTCTCCACGCTGTTACCGATGCCGTCCGAGAGGTCCTGATCGATGCGCAACGAGGTGAAAGACTTGATCTCGGCGATGGCTTGATCAAAATCTTGCCGTGCATTCGCATCGGTGCCGCGATGGCGCAGACCACCCGCCAGGAGCGGATCAGGCACCATGAAATAGAAGCGCGCGTTCGTCGATTCCCCGGTCCCCAGTATGAAGACCAGGTTGAGGGTCCACCAGCCCTGCACCGTGAGCGGCGCGTTCGGATCGACGTAGTGTCCTGACGCTTCGGGCTGCAGGCGCCGATCGGGCAAATCGATGTCACGCTCCAGCATGCTGAACTGCGCCAGAACCTCGACCACGCCAGAAGCCGGATGATCTTGATCGTCGGTCAGCCAAGCGTCGATCTTGTTTGGCCCGTCATGCACCGGGTTGATGACGACGTGCACCACCTGGTTGTTTTGCGCCGATTCACTCAGCCGCAGCGGGATGATCTGCTTGGGCTGCGGTGGCGCCCAGAGCGAGAGGATGGAGGCCATCAGAATGGCAGTGGCGCCGAACGCCAACTCGATGCGGAGCCCACGAATGAAGAGAAGCGCCCGCACCATCCCGGCATGCACGCTTTGTCGATTGATCCAGGCGAACAGGATGATGCCGACCACGAAGACGATCTTGATCAATAGGATCTTGCCGTAGCCGCTCTGCGAGAGGCTGGCCCATGAGGGGAAGGTGATACCGGCGTTCACGATCCCTGACGCGATCGCCAGTGGCGCCAGGATGAAGGCCAGACGAGAAAAGCGCCTGGTCGGCGTTGGATGCGCCGCGCGGACCGAGCTGGGCAGCAGAGCGAGCAGTGCCAACCCACCAATCCAGAACGCGACCGACTCCAGATGCACGATCTCGGACGCGACCGACGCGTAGAGATCGCTCGTGCGAGCCGCCGCATGAGTCGTCATACCCAGCTCGAAGAGCGCGGCTCCGCTCAACAACATTCCGATGACGCACATCCAGGCATCTTTGCGACGGCCGAACACAATGGCTGCCACCAGCATGAGCGTCACGCCCTCGAGTACCAATCGCGCCAGCCAGGCTTGCGGCATGATCGAGTAGGCATCGGCGAGCGATTGAGTCGGCAGGCCAGCACCCGGCCAGAATGCGGTGACCGGCACCAGCAGCAGGTCCGCCAGGATGGCCAGCAGCGCACCAGCCAATACGATCCAGCGGCGCGTGACGTCCAGTCCCATACCGAGCAGCCCAAGAAGGAACCAACCTGCCGGGATCATCAATCCCAGGAAGACCAGCCAACGCAACGCTACGGCCTCAGCCGACGGATGGCTGTTACTCGTCGCAGGCGCCCCAGGCAGACGCGACACGCCGACGGTGAACGTAAACGTGCCATGGATGACGTGGCCGTCATCGCTGGAAATGGAAGTCCAGGCGACCGTGTAGGTGCCGTCCGACAGCGGCTTGAGGGTCGCGATGAGGTGCTTGTCGTCACTCGGGTCGACGGTGTAGATACCTGTGTCGACCTCTTGGCGTTGCGCGTCGTAGACCTTGGCCGAAGAGCCGGACGGAGTCAATCCTTCGGTGAACCACAGCTCGAGCTTGTCCGGAGCGCTCCCCAGCGCCGCGCCTTGACCCGGCTGACTTCGGGCAAGCTCGGCATGGGCACTCGTCGACGTAGGGAGGAGGAAGAGAGCCGCCAAAATGCTGGTCAAGAGTAGGATGATGGCCGGACGACTCCGGCGTGGCAGGGTTGAACCAGGATGCATGCAAGAAGCTCCCAGAGAGTCGATCGTCGGTGACGGCTCACAGCCGCCGCGCGGCATCACGCATTCGCACGTGCCAGGACTCAGGCGAGATCCGCGCCATATATGGTGATACCACAGTTGAGCATGATCGTGACGACGGACGTTCCAGACAGGCCCGCACCACGACGACGCGAGCCTTCAGTCGCCACGGACGGTACAATCGCAACATGCCGAGCGTGAGCCCGACCACTGACCTGACGTTTGATGAGAGAGACCGAGACCAGCATGGATCAGCAACCCGAACTAATCGAACCGACCATCGAAGAGGATGCGCCTGTCGCGCAACCCAAATCCCCCACCCTCGCACCAAATGAGGTTCTGTTCCTCTTCCTTGCCTGCATGTTCGTCGGGTTCATTGGCGTTTTAGTCGGTTTCGTTCCACTGATCATCCTGGCTATGGCTGGACCTCTGGTCGTCGCGTTGCTCGCCTAACGCTGAGGTCAGACCGCACAGAGAACACCGCATGGATTCAGGTGGTCATATCGCCACCGCGCTTCCTCGGCCTGGCATGAGCAAATTTGACGTACCGACCTTCTGACGCCAGGGAACACTCCAAAAAACCCTTTTTCTGAGGCCCACACCAGTTGCCTGCGGGCCGGATCGCGCGCGACCGGATACAATCTGCGTCTGGTGGAACAGACCGTCACATCGAACGGAACACGATCCTTGCCCAGGACCTTCACGACTTCATGAATCGCTCCTCGGCGTTGACTGCGCTGCGTCATCGCGACTTCCGACTGCTGTGGGCCGGGCAAGCAGTTTCGTTTCTCGGAACGCAAGTTCAAACAGTGGCGCTGGCCTGGCTGGTCTATTCACTGACCGGCTCGGCGGCGCAGCTCGGAGGCATCGGTCTGGCGCGCGCCATTCCGACCATCCTCCTTTCCCTCTTTGGTGGCACCCTCGCCGACCGGCGCGACCGGCGCAAATTGCTGATCATCTCGCAGGGCGTGCTGGCCGCCCTCTCAGCGCTGCTGGCGATCGCCGTCAGTGCCGGAATGACGAGCATCTTTCTGCTGGACACCTTCGCCGTCCTGACGGCGGCGGCTTCCGCTTTCGAAGGTCCAGCCAGCCAGGCGTTCATTCCGCAGCTCGTGCCACGTGAGCATCTCTCCAACGCGCTGACGCTCAACGTCCTCTCGACCGACACCGTCGCCGTCGTCGGTCCGGCCGTCGGCGGCATTGCCATTGGGCTATTGGGCGTCTCAGCGGCTTTCTGGATCGACGCCCTTTCCTTCTTCGCGGTGGTAGCGGCGCTCGTACTCATGCGCACCCGCGCCGCCGCGCCCAAGGCGGAGGGCCATCCCATGCGAGCGTTGCTGTTGGGACTCTCGTTCGTGCGGGAACGCGGGATCCTCTGGCAGCTGATGGTGATCGATTTTCTGGCCACGCTCTTCATCTCACCGACCGGATTGCTGCCCGTCTTCGCGCGTGACGTCCTGTCGGTCGGTCCGACCGGTTTGGGGATCCTTTACGCCGCACCGTCGGCGGGGGCTGTCATCGGCGCGGCACTTATGGCGTTCGCGCCTGCACCACGTCATCCGGGCCGCATGGTGGCCATCGTCATCGCCGGATATGCGGCGTCGCTGGCGCTCTTCGGCGTCTCGAGCTGGATCGGACTGGCGCTCGTGCTGTTGGGGCTTGGCGGGGGCCTGGATGCCATCAGCATGGCCATGCGCCACACCGTGCGACAGTTGGCCACACCGGACGAGTTACGAGGCAGGGTCGGTGCCCTGGCGGAGGTCTTCTCGGCCGGAGGTCCGCGATTGGGCGAGTTCCAGGCCGGATTCGTGGCGAGCGCGATCGGGGCACCCGGTGCCATGGTGGCCGGCGGGTTGGCGTGCCTGGCGATGGTCGCCACCTCGCGCTTCTGGGCGCCGAATCTCTGGACCTATCAGGATGCCGACGTTCCCCATTCGGTCGCCAGCACGGCCGCCGAGATCCGCCACGACGACTGACGACCGTCAGCGCGAGTCATTCTCCGGACCGTAGGGGATCGCCCGCGCCCATTCATCGGCGCTCGTCCGCGCTACCAGTACCACTACTGGGTCGCGTTCGGAGAGATTGTGGGCGCTGTGCGGGACACCGGGCTCGACAAAGATGAAATCACCTGGGCCGTTCACCAGCGTCTGTTTCAGCCCAGGACCGAAGCGGTGCTCCACACGGCCTTCCAGCACGTAGAGACCAACCTCATAGCCGTCGTGAATGTGCGGCTCGATCGATTCACCGGCGGGGAGCCGGGCCACGTTCATCGAGAGCGTGGTCGAGCCCACGGACCTGGCCGATATACCCAGGTTGTAGTGGGCCGCGCTCCAGTGATCGGTCTCGCCCCCAGCCCGCACCGTGGAGAAGCCACCCAGCCGCTCGATGCGGTCACTCACGTCGTGACGCGTCTCCGCCACATGTTTCTCCTATTCGTCTCCGTCAGGGATCATCGCGGGCATGGTACCACCTTACCCTAAATGAGTCCCCAACCGCGATTGGGTCATGCGTCGCCGCACGTTCTAAGTTTGTTCAAAGGTTGGTGTTGTATTGTCGTGAACGAAGACGTGGAGGATCGACGCTGGCGGAGAACCAGCGAGAACGGGTTCGGCTGTTGAAGAAGCTTGTGGTCGCGGTGCTGATCATAGGGACATTCGTCCTCTATAGCCTCACCCATCAACCGGCAGGGATCTCGGCCCTTGCCCCGATTCCAACGGTCGACACGGCGGCTGTAGCTACGACGGCCAGTACGGCCATCGCGTCGAGCCCGCCGCCCACAGCGACCCCAAGTCCGACTCCAACCGTCGCTGAGCAGCCCAGCGTCAGCCACGATCATGAGGACGAGCACGGCGTCGCACCGTCGCCGTCACCTTCTCCGACACCGACTCCGAGCTCCATCCTGCCGCCGGTTACGAGCCCCACGCCGACGGTTGGCGTCGCAGGCGCTTACCAGGACGGAACCTACACCGGGCACATGGCTGATGCGCAATGGGGCTACGTGCAGGTGCAAGTCAACGTCTCCCAGGGCCACATCGCGCAGGTGCAATTTCTCAAATACCCCAGCGATCGCTCACGTTCCGTGCGCATCAATCAATACGCTGACCCTGTGCTGGTCCAGGAAGCCATGCAGGCACAGAGCGCGCATGTCGACATCGTGACGGGCGCGACCGACTCGAGCGAAGCCTTCATCCAATCCCTCTCCGATGCGCTGTCGCAGGCACAAGGCTGAAAGGCCGTCGGGTGAAGCAGACGCGTCTGCTGATGGGGATGCCGATCACCGTCGAAATCCTTGATGCCGTCGTCATGTCGGAGGTATTCGACGACGTCTTCGCCGCATTCGCGGAGGTCGACGAGACATTCAGCACATATAAGGAGACGAGCGAGATCTCGCGATTGAATCGCGGCGAGATCGCAGTCGCGCAATGCAGTGCTGCCGTGCGCGAGATTCTGGCGCTGTGTGAAGTGACGCGTATCGAGACCAACGGTTACTTCAACGCAATGCGCGAAGGAGTCACCGACCCGTCCGGAATCGTCAAGGGCTGGGCCATTCAACAGGCGGCCGAGCGATTGAGACGAGAGGGATGGCGCGATTTCTATATCGACGCGGGTGGCGACGTGCAGGCGCATGGATTGAAGGAGGGGCGACCCTGGCGCGTCGGCATCCGCAACCCGTTTCGACGAGAGGAGATCGTCAAGGTCCTCTCGATACGTGACGTCGGTGTCGCGACGTCCGGAACGGCGATTCGCGGACAACACATCTACGACCCTTTCCGCCCAGGTGTCCCGCTCGGTGACATCGTCAGCCTGACCGTGATCGGCCCGAACGTCTACGAAGCCGACCGCTTCGCCACCGCCGCCTTCGCCATGGGCCGACAAGGGATCAGCTTCGTCGGAAGCCTGGATGGCCTCGAAGGATACATGATCGACGCCGACGGCAAAGCCACCTACACCGCCGGGTTCGAGAGATTCGTGGATCGATCATGATGCGACCGATCGACGCCGTCATCGATCACATCACCATGTACCGGCTGCTCCTCTATATCCTCTTCGTCGAGATCTTCGTGGGCGTGGTCTTCGCCTTCACCCACGATCTCGCCTTCTCGCCGGGTGCTCTCCTGATTTCGACCGTCTTCCTGGTCGTGATGTGCTGGACGTCGAACACCATCCTTGGGGCCATCTTCAACGTCCCAACCAACGTCGAGTCGTCCATTCTGACCGCCTTGATCCTGGCGCTCATATTCGATCCGCCGAAGACGACCAGCGACCTGATCGTGTTGGGATGGGCCGCGATTCTGGCCATGTCATCCAAATACATCCTGGCACTGCACAACAAGCATCTCTTCAACCCGGCGGCCATCTCGGCCGTCTTCATCGGCTACGCGCTGCAGGACCCGGCAAGCTGGTGGGTCGGCACGTCACGCATGCTTCCCGTGGTGCTCATCGGGGGGCTCCTGATCGTGCGTAAAGTGCGTCAGGAGACGATGGTGGGCGCCTTCCTGCTCACGGCCGTCGTTGGCGAGGGCGCGTTCGCGCTGCTCCACGGCACGACGCTGTCGCTCGAGCTGCGGCGCTTCCTGGTCGAATCACCTCTGTTTTTCTTCGCCTCGATCATGTTGACCGAGCCGCTCACTGCTCCCCCGACGAAGACCCTGAAATCGATCTACGGTCTGATAACGGGCATCCTCTTCATCCCACAGGTTCACCTGGGCTCGACCTATTCGACGCCTGAACTGGCGCTGGTGATCGGCAACGTCTTCTCATATCTGGTCAGCCCCAAGCGGAAGTTCGTGCTGGCGTTGCAACGCAAGACGAGACTCACGCCCGATACAGTCGACTTCGCGTTCACCGCGCCGAATGGTCTGGCGTTTGCACCGGGTCAGTACATGGAATGGACGCTCGGCTATCCGAGGGCCGACAGCCGCGGCAACCGGCGCTATTTCACGCTAGCCTCCTCTCCGACGGAGTCGGTGATGCATTTGGGCGTCAAGTTCTATGACGAGGGAAGCAGTTTCAAGAAGGCACTGCTGGGGCTGAATCGGCGCTCCACGATCCTGGCTGGGCAGATAGCAGGCGACTTCACGTTGCCGGCCAATCCTCGGGAGAAACTGGTCTTCATCGCTGGAGGGATCGGGATAACGCCCTTCCGCAGCATGTTGAAGTATCTGATCGACACCCGTCAGCAGCGGGACGTCGTTCTCTTCTACGCCGTGCGTCGGGTGGAGGAGATCGCCTATGTGGACGTGCTCGATGAGGCTAACCGCAGGCTGGCGATCCCCACCTATTACACGCTGACCGACGCCGACGCGGCGCCACGCAACTGGGCCGGTTGCGTCGGTCGTGTTGACGCCGAAATGATCGCCAACGCGGTTCCCGACTACCGCGAGCGCGTCTTCTACCTCTCGGGCCCACCAACCATGGTGCGTTCCTACGATCGGATGCTGAGGAGAATGGGAGTCGGCCGCCGCCAGATCAAGAAGGATTTCTTCTCCGGCCTGGCGTAAGCCGACTGCGGCGGAGGCAAGTCCCCACTAGCAACCACTCTTGTCGAATTGATCCTCTTTGTTGACCAACACAAAAATGCAGCCCGATTGCCCGAAGGCCTTCACCCGTACGAACGGGAGAGGGGTGCACTCCACCTTCTCCTGCTCGGCGGGAGAAGGTGGCGCCGCAGTGCCGGATGAGGGACGCCAGGCGGTGAAGGCAGACCCCGGACATTCGGGTAAAGAACCGTCTACGGCTGGCAGGCCTGCGCCATGAGCGAGGCCGTGTCGGCGTTGTTGTCGACCTTCTGCACGTCGGCCTTCTGGATGCCCGCGGGCTGGAAGGGAGGTTGCGCCTGAAGCTGTGGACTGCCCAGGTGGACCTGATAGCAGCCGACGAACGTTTGTGTGCTGCCGTTGTTCATGGTCGAGACGATGGTCGCCGGAACCGACCAATACAGGTTTCCGGCGGCTGCACCAGCCTGAACGTCGCCAATGGTCAGCTGTACCGACTTCGTGTCGCTGTATCCCTGCTGGAACTGATCGAACGGTGCGAGCTGTGACGTGGGAACGTTCGCTTCCCAATAGTAGTAGGCACGCGCGTATTCCTGCCGGTTGATGGCGTTGTAGAAGGAGCGGATCACCTCCGCGCCGTCATTGCGGTTGTCGAGATAGTTGCCCGCTCCGACGTCGTTGGGATTCGCCACCGGCGTGACCGTTTGGGTGGCGCCGCCAGAACCGTTGCAGGCTGAATCGAGCATGCTCTGCAGGCTGGTGATGCTGGCTACCTGGTCGATCTTGGCCGACTGAATCGCCAGCGGATGGAACGGTGGAGCCGATTGGATCGCTGGTTGCCCCAGATGCAAGGTATAGCAGCCGATGAAGGTCTGCTTGCCGTTGCTGCTCGTGGTTGCGTCGAGCTTGACCGGAACCGAGTAGTAGATCTGCCCAGCGCCGACGCCCTCCCCAACCGAACCGAACGTCAGATCGACATGCTCTGTCGTGGCATAGCCCTGCTGAAACTGATCGAACGGCGGCAGCTGCGACGAATCCACGTTTGCTTCCCAGTATGAATAGGCTCGGGCATACTCCTTGGCGTTGATCGCGTCGTAGTAGGAGCGGATCACCGCTTCGGCCGTGCTGCGATCGTCCAGATAACCATTTTGCCCTCCGGGCGTCCCTTGCGGGTTTCCACCACTCGACGTTGCCGTAGCTGTCGGTTGCGTGGTGCCCGTTGCCGTCGCGCTCGGCGAGGGCGTGTCCGTCGCCGATGGAGTCGCGGTTTCCTGCGGTGTCGCGGTGGCCGTGGCCGGCATGCTGGTGGCAGTAGATGCGGCCGCTTCGGTGGACGTGCTGTTTGAACCGCCGCAGGCGGCCACCAAGACGGTCAGGACGAACACGCCACTCAGCAAGCGAAGCGTGCGCCCCGCAGTTGTTATCGGTCTCAAGATGCTCTTCATGTCCTCTTCTTCGTTCCTCTTCTTATCCGAGTGCCGCCGAGACGACCGTCTGAGCCTCGCGCTGACTCATCCGACCCGACGACTCGCTTCATCCCGCCATCTTTAGTCCACCGCTGTGAAACATGCGTGGCGCGAGATACACGAGTAATGACGCATCGCACTGACCAATAGTTACTGTGCATCGTTCCGTCAAGCGTGTTGACTCCGGAAACTGCCTTCCGGAGATCGATGGACTCACGATTTCGAGGTCAGCATCCGCCTATGGTGCCGCTACCTCGGTAGACACGCCGGTCACACCACTTCATCGAGATTCACTTCACTCCAGTCAATCCGCTAATATATGGAGTACACGCAAGAGTGGCAGCTACAGTCGTAATGACTGGGATAGCGTATGAAATCAGCAACTCCTGATCCCAACGGCGGATCGCCATTGGTCGGACGAGACCGGGAATTGGGCGTGCTGCTCGAATCGTGGAGTACGACGCTCGACGGTCAGGGCAGACTCGCGCTAATCAGCGGTGGTGCTGGCGTTGGAAAGACATCGCTCGCCGAAGCCGTGTGCAACATGGTGGCTCACCAGGGAGCACGCGTGCTCACCGGTCGCTGCTACGATCAATCGGAAACTCCGCCCTATGGTCCATGGACAGAGATCCGCGCTGAGTTTCTAGGTGAGAGGGATATCCCTCCTCTGCCGAATGCCCTGTACACGAATGCGCAGAGTTCTCATCAGTTCTTCATTGAGGTGCGGGATTTCTTCGCTGCTGCGGCGGAAAAGCAGCCGCTCGTCTTGTTGTTGGAAGACTTTCAATGGGCAGACGCTGCCTCCCTCGACCTTTTGAGATTCCTCGCTCGGTCGCCGATCTCCCTGCGAATGCTTCTGATCGTGACGTACCGCCCCGATGAACTCGATCGCCATCATCCGCTGAACCAGATCCTGCCCATGCTTGTGCGAGAGAGCCGACCGATCCGGCTTGACCTCGGTCCGCTGTCTTTCGATGCGCTTCGCGACCTGGTAAACATCCGATACCTCTTGGCCGATCCCGACGAACGGCGTCTGGTAGCGTATCTGGCGCGTCGCACAGAAGGGAATGCACTGTTCACAAGTGAGGTCTTGCGAACACTCGAAGAGATGGGAATGGTGTCGGTTGGCAATCTGACATCCAGTGATCTGGACGCAGCGCCGGTTCCTGTTCTGTTACGACAGGTCGTTCAGGGTCGTGCGGCCTACCTGGGGGTAGAGGCGGAACGGCTACTCGACCTTGCCGCCGTGATCGGAGAAGAGGTTTCGCTGGATGTTCTGGCGAAAATTGGAGACACCGATCTGACCACAGTCGAGTCGGTAGTAGAGCAGGCGTTGTCCGCAGGACTATTCGTCGAGAGGCACGAAGTTGGCAAGGTGGCCTTTGCCCACACGTTGATACGAGAGGCACTCTACGAAGACCTTCCACCGTTTCGTCGCCGCCGCCTGCACCAGCGAGTCGGCGAACTGATGGCTTCGTCCCGTGGCTCCGCGGCGGACGCGGTCGCCTATCATTTTCACCAGGCTGGTGATCCACGCGCGTCGGAATGGCTGGTCCGCGCGGGATGGCGCGCCTATCGCAGTTTCGCCTATCACACCGCGCGCGCCCGATTCTCGGCGGCGTTACCGTCGCTGGTGGGAGCAGAGCGAGCCCGCACCTTACTCGCATTGGCCACCCTCGACCGCTATCGAGAGCGAGGTGTGACCTACGCGGAGGAGGCGGTATTTGCCGCGAGTTCAGTCAACGACTCGTCGCTATCCGCGTTGGCACGGTTTCGACTCGGTGTGAATCTCGGCTATCAGAATCGGGTGAGGGACGCGTTACGGGCGTTAGACGAAGCAGAACTGATTCTCGATGTGCTCCCTGATGATGAGCTCCCCGATGTTTACAGTCCCCCTGGGCTACGACTCGCTCGCGCGGATCGGAGGGCGCATCGTGCATGGCTTCTTGCCTACAGCGGACGATGGCGTGAAGCTCTCGAGCTCCTCGGGGGCGATCTTGACGCCGTCCTGGAGCGTCTCGATGTCCAGGATCATACGACGAGAGTAGCCTTGTGGTTCATTTGCGGCTGGCTCGGACGGCCGAGCGATCTCAGACGAATTATCGACTCGTCGATCGCTGCCTACACCGCACTCGAGGATGATCTCGCGGTTCTTGCCGTGCGGATCGGTGAAAGTTACAGCCTGCAGCTCCCGTTCTTCGCCGATAGCCCTGAAGAGCGGCAACGATATCAACATGCTCTCGCGGGCGCGACGCAGCGCGTCGAGAGATCATTGGGCAACGTCCGAGCACTCCTCAATCGTTGCCCACTGCTTGTGCTGTCGGGCCGATGGGCGGAGGCAGACGAGCTCTGGGCACGGCGCCAACAGGTGCTCGCATCGGGTGGGGATGCTGTCGGAAACGTCCCGTATATCGGCATGGTGGCGCGGGCGCGCGGGGACCGGGACGCCGCATGGGCGCTCATTCGGCAGGTGCTCCCCGAGGGACCATCGTCGTCTCCCGGATCGGGGTACTTCGACGCCACTGTGAAACTCCAATGCCTTGCCGCCCGCCTAGCTATGGATGACGGGCGTCTCGAACTGGCGCGGCAGTGGCTGGAGTCACACCAGGACTGGCTGACTTGGGCCGGCAGCGAAGTGCGCTGGAGTCGACCGGACGGGCAGCTTGCGTGGGCTGAGTACTTCCGCTGTCTCGGTCAAAAAGAGGAGTCGCTCCGTCGCGCGGAAGAGGCAATAGCCAGCGCGTCCTCGCCGCGACAACCGCTCGCACTGCTTGCGGGCCATCTGCACCTGGGTACGCTCCACACCGAAGAGCGGCACTACGTCGAGGCTCGACGTCATCTTGAGCTGGCCTGCAACATTGCCGATGCCGCCGCGACTCCATTCGAGCGTGCATTAACGCTTCTGGCACTGGCCAGACTCAGCACCGCAGAGAAAGACATCGCAAAGGCGCGCTCGCTACTCGCGGACGGACGTGCCATCCTCGAATCGCTCGGTGCACGTCCCGCGCTCGCCGATGCCGATGCGATTGCCATCCAACTTGACGCGGCTGCCACACCCACGGAAGTCCATCCGGCCGGGCTCTCTACCCGTGAACTGGACGTCCTGCGTCTCGTCGTACAGGGATGGACCGACCGACAGATAGCCGAACATCTCTTTCTCAGCCCACGCACGGTGAACCATCATCTACGCTCAATATACAGCAAGCTCGGTGTTTCGACCCGCGCGGCCGCGACCGGGTTCGCGATCAAGAATGACTTCGTCTGACACGCCGAGTGAGCAGAATTGCCTATGCTGGTATTCCTCAAGCGAAATCAGCAAATGGGCAGTCCAGGCGATGTGCGCATTTCGGTGACACCGTAGAGTGGTTTCATCGACCACCAAGCCACTAAGCAATGGGAGCGATCACCGTGAATATTGCACAGAATCTGGAACGATCTGTCCGAAAATTCAGCGACAAACCCGCGATACTGTTCGAGGAGCGCGTCCTCACGTACCACGAACTGAACACCGCTGTTGATCGTACGGCAGAAGGAATGGTGAGACGCGGGGTCGATGTTGGTGACCGCGTCGCATTGTTCCTGCCGAACATTCCCGAATTCATCATCACGTATCTCGCGGTTCAAAAGATTGGTGCAATCGCAGTCTCGGTTAACGCGATGCTCACATCGGAGGAGCTACGCTATGTGTTGGCGGACAGCGGCGCCCGCCTCGTCTTCACAACAGAATTTCTCGTTTCGCGGTTGGGGCCAATCCTTGACAATGGGCTCGTGCGAAACGATGTCATACTCTGCGAAGGCATGGCATCAGGCTTTCTCAGGTTGACCGATCTGGCAATGGACGGAGATGCTTCGTACTGCGCACGGGACATGGAACCCGACGACCCTGCCGCGATCCTGTATACGTCAGGAACGACTGGCCGGCAGAAAGGGGCCGTTCTGACCCACGGCAACGTCGTTTCAAACATGTTCACGACCGGCCAGACCATCCGCGTGAATCCTGAAGATCGCCTGCTCCTATTCCTACCCCTGTTTCACTGCTTCGGTCAGAATTTTCTGATGAACACGGCGCTAAATTTCGGCGCAACCATCGTGCTACACCGCCGATTCGTGCCCGACAAGATAGTACGATCGATTGTGGAGGACGATGTCTCGATGTTCTTCGCGGTGCCGACTGTGTATATCGCAATGCTCAATGCGGGCATCGCACCCGAACGTCTCGCCGGAGTGCGCTACTTCTTCTCAGCCGCAGCCACAATGCCGGTCGAGGTCGCGACACGCTGGAATGAAACCTTTGGCAAACCAGTTTACGAAGGCTACGGACTGACCGAGACGTCTCCATTTGCCTGCTACAACCACGAGAGGGAGCACCGTCCAGGCTCGGTCGGGACGCCGCTTGAGATGGTTGAGATGCGAGTGGTGGACGCGCAGGATCACCCGGTGCCGCCAGGAACCTGGGGCGAGATCGTCATCAAGGGACCAAATGTTATGCGCGGCTACTGGAACCGTCCTGCGGAGACCGCGGAGGCGCTGCGTTCCGGATGGTTCCACTCTGGCGACATCGGATACATGGACGACGACGGATATTTCTACCTCGTGGATCGCGTTAAAGACATGATCAACGTTGCAGGCTTTAAAATCTGGCCGCGCGAGGTCGAGGAAGTATTGTACCGACATCCAGCCATCAAGGAGTGTGCGGTCGTTGGGTTTGCCGATCCAATGACCGGTGAGTCAACACTGGCAGTCGTCGTGACGCAGGCTGGAAAGACACTGACGGCAGAGGCAATGGATGCCTATTGTCGAGAGCATCTGGCAACCTACAAGGTGCCTCAATCGTACTCATTTGTCGACGAACTCCCGAAGAGCGCAACTGGGAAGATTCTCAAGCGTGTCCTCCGCGAGCAGGCGCAAGCGGAGGCCGTCGTATGACCATCAGTTTCGCGACCGATACGCAGCAGCCCGCTCGTGACCTGACTGGGCAAGTTGTGCTGATCACCGGCGGAGGACGCGGCATTGGGCGGGCTATCGCACGAGAACTTGGCACTGCAGGGGCCACGGTTGCCGTGACCGCTCGATCGATGGACCAGCTGATTGAAACCAAAGCGCGCATCGAGGATGCGGGCGGTCACGCCCTGGCGATTGCAGCCGATGTCACCGACCATTCGGCAGTGACGCGGGCAGTTGAAACCATCGAAGCGAAACTTGGGCCAATCGATCTTCTCGTGAACAACGCTGGTATCGGCGGCCCGATCGGCCCACTCTGGGAGGTGGATTCGGAGCTCTGGTGGCAGACCATAGATGTCAACCTGCGCGGAGTCTTCCTGTGCACCCGAGTCGTCCTCCCTGGCATGGTCGAACGAGGGAAGGGCCGCATCGTCAACATCGCCAGCCATGCCGGGGTTCACCGCTGGCCACAGGTCTCGGCCTACGCCGTATCGAAAGCCGCCGTGATCAAGCTCACCGAGAACCTCGCAAGTGAAACGAAGAGAAAGGGCATCGCGGTCTTCGCGATCCATCCGGGCGCGGTTCTGGTCGGACCGACGGCCGAGATTCTCGAAACGGTCGCGGATCCGGAGACGCCAACTGGGCGCGTGGCAGCCTGGTTCCGCCAGGAGATTGCGAACGGTCGCGGTGTGCCCCCAGAGCGTGCGGGAGTTCTCGTCAGGGATCTCGCTTCGGGTCGCGCCGACGCACTTACCGGGCGGTATCTCACCGTCTACGATGACCTGGATGTTCTGATCCATCAAAGCGCGGAAATTCAGAAAAACGACCTCTACACCCTGAAGTTGCGCCAAACCTTATGTGACGATATCTGGTGGTAGTGATTGCGGCCCTAGCCCCAGGTTCGCACCAGCAAACGCAACAAGCGCAGACCAAAATCCACAGCCATACGTTGCCCGCGGATTAGCGAGCCAAACGATACCGCAGTCACTCTGCCCCAAATGGGCCACCTCGCATTCACTATGTGCTCTGCCGATTCCGAAACCCCGCGTGATGCACTCAATTACGAAGCAAATCCATGAGACTCCTCAAAATACTCCTTGCCCGCGCCGTAGCACAGTTGACTGATCGTCATGTACAGGTGTAACATTGCAACAGATGTATCGGGGGAGAGCGTGACAGAACAGTTGCCCTGGCTACTACTCGTCTATCGTGTGCCAACCGAGCCAGCCAGCCGGCGGGTGACCGTCTGGCGTGAGCTCAAACGTCTCGGCTCACTCTATCTGCAGCAGTGCGTCTGCATCCTTCCAGATCAGCCAAACCTCCGTGCCGACGTCGAGCGGATCGTCGAGAAAATCGACGCCTACGAAGGCGAACACACCCTCTTCGAGATCCCACGCCTGAGCACAGCCGACGAAGAACACATCGTCGAGTCCTTTCGGGCGCTGCGCAACAAAGAGTATCTAGAGATCGTCGAGGAGTGCGAGACGAAGTTCGTCAAGGAAATCGAGTTCGAGCACTTCCGCCAGAACTACACCTTCGAGGAGGCCGAGGAGATCGGGCAGGATCTGGAGAAGATCCGACGCTGGTTCGACCGCATCGTGGCGCGTGATTGGTTTGCCGCGGCCGGGCGCAAGGACGTGGAGGTCTGGATCGAACGCTGTGCCGATATGTTGAGCGACTTCGAGCACGAGGTCTACCAGCGGAGTCCCGACGACACCCCAGGTGAGGGGCCAGAGCTACTGCAATCGACGATTGCGCCGCGGCTCGTGTCGCGTGCCGACTCCACTACGAATTCATCTGATCCACAGAGGGAGGAGACGGGTTCATGAGTGCGGTGTTCCTGGTCATCGCCGCGTTCCTGGCGTCGGCGGTCGAGATGGTCGAGGCGCTCACCATCGTGCTGGCAGTGGGCATCACACGCGGTTGGCGCGCGACGATGGTCGGCGTCGGCACGGCGATCGTGGCGCTGGCGATCGTGGTCGCGCTACTCGGCCCAGCCCTGACGCGCATCCCGATCAACGGGTTGCGGATCGTGGTCGGTGCGCTGCTGCTTATCTTCGGTCTGCAATGGCTGCGCAAAGCGGTGCTGCGTTCCAGCGGTTACAAGGCGCTGCATGACGAGAACGCGATCTTCCAACGAGAGATGGTCGACGCCCAATCAGCCGGCGTCGTGGTGCGGGCGAGTCTCGATTGGTACGCCTTCACCCTCTCATTCAAGGGCGTCTTCCTCGAGGGGCTGGAGGTAGCCTTTATCGTTCTCACTTTCGGCAGCACACAGGGGAACATTCCGCTGGCGGCGGCTGGCGCCGCTGCGGCGATCCTGATCGTGGGCGTCGCGGGCGTGGCCATCCACGCACCTCTGAGCCGAGTGCCGGAGAACACCATGAAGTTCGCCGTTGGCGTCATGCTCACGACCTTTGGCACGTTCTGGAGCGCTGAAGGGGCGGGTGTCAAGTGGCCCGGCAGCGATCTGGCCATTCTCGGCATCCTTGCCTTCGTCCTGCTCATCTCGTTCGGATTCGTCGCCTCGTTGCGACGGCAGCGCGCTCAACTGGTTTTGCTTGAAGGAGAGACGGCCTGATGAGCTACGTCGTGAACTTCGCCCGCTTCTGGTACGACTTCATCGTCGGGGACGACTGGTCGGTCGCCGCCGGAGTGGTGCTGGCCCTGATCGTGACCGCGCTTCTCGCGCACGGCGGAGTCACCGCCTGGTGGCTGATGCCGCTCGCCGTGGTCCTCGTTCTCGGCTTCTCACTCTGGCGCGTGAGCCAGTCAGATCACTGAACGTCTCCCAACGCCACGGCCGCTCCTCGATGCGAGGGGCGGCCATTCCTTTCTCGCCTGCTCCACGATTCGCACCTCATACCTTCTCGGGCTTCATCACCGATCCTTCATGCGCCATTCAAAAACAGAGACGGACCTGTAACGGCATGCCGGTTGAAATCCACACGCTCGCAATGGGGCGACACCTATGATGACGACGTGTTGAGGGGCAAGCTGCTCGGGGGAATCAGGACCATGGCTACGATTATTGCCGCACGAAATCGTTTGAATCACAGCGAAGACGCCATCATCGTGTTGAACGCGCTTTGCTCATCAGAGCGCACGCCGGAGGGTGTTCGATTTTGCTTCGATCTGGAACGCCGCGAATTCTGGGTCGCCGTGACGCCGTTGGATGACGCGGACGGCTTCAAACCACTTTCGCTGGCGATATACAACGACCTGAAGCTGAGTCAGTACATCCTTGAAGAGGACCACAGCAGCACCCGCGAGCGGCGCTATTTCAAGCTGACACCGCTTGGGCGAGCGGCGGCGGCCGCCCTCCGCTGATCACTTCCGTGTCACGCGCCGTGTTCCGGACGCTGTCACGGGAACGGTCCTGCAGATTTCCATAAATTCCCCCTCGTCGGATTTCTTATTGTCACGTAGTATTTGGCCGAACCACATGAGTGTCATCGCCCATTTGGGCATGACGGCTCTATCGAGGATCCTGGACGTCGCCCATGGGCTCCTCGAAATGCCATGACGATGGGAGCGACGAGATGACACGAACGAGCAGGCGCGGCGGAAAAACCAGAATCGTGGCGCGAGTGGCGCTGGGGGTCGCACTGGCAGCGCTCGCGTTGTTCTTGACACCCCGACGTGCACGGGCGCCACGACACCGCGCATCGAATCTGTGCGGTTAATCGTTACATTCGCCTCGCTCGTACGTTGTTTAAGGGTGGGAGTACTCGTTAAGACGTTCCCGAGACGACGAGGTTGAGGGACGTCTCCGCATTGAGGCAGGATCCGGCAATGTTCCGCGTCTGGGACGAGGCGATTGCCGGAAGGGAAGGGATACGCAGTGGCACTACCAGCACGGCTTTCGACAGCCGTGGCGGCGCTCCTTGTCGTCGTCGCTCTCGGCGCCGGAACATTCATGACGAGCAGCCCAGCCAAGGCTGCCGATCTTTCGAGTCCCATCATCTATTTTTCCGAAACGGGTCACCACCTGAGTGGCGACTTCTTGAAGACGTGGCAGGCAAACGGCGGATTGATGACGTTTGGCTACCCGCTTACCGACCCGATTCAGCAAGACAATATGACCGTGCAGTATTTTGAACGCGCCCGCTTCGAGGAGCATCCGGACGCCGCCGGCACCCGCTGGGCTGTCCAGGCCACCCTCCTCGGCACCTGGGCCGCGCAAAACGTGAAGTCCGACCCCGCCTTCACACCATTCCCGGCTGACACTGGAACTGGTGGGGATTCTGGTCGTCTCTTCTTCCCTGAAACCGGCCACTCCCTCGCGTATGGCTTCAAGGACTATTGGGAAGCGCACGGCGGACTCTACGTCTACGGCTACCCCATCTCGGAGGAGTTCCAGGAAGGCGGCTATACCGTCCAGTACTTCGAGCGCGCGCGCTTCGAGTACCACCCTGAGAATCAAGGGACGCAGTTCGAAGTCCTGCTCGGGCGCATCGGAGCCGACTACGCGGCGGCTCGAGGCGTCGATATCAGCCCGGTCGACAAGTCGCCCGACGCCATCGCGGCCTCGTCCGCGGTGCTTGATACGCGCTGGTCGAGCGCTCTGCGGACGCAAGAGGGCTGGCCGATGGGCATCGTGACGGCAGACAGCCTCTCGATCCGCTCGGCACCGAGTCTGACCGCGTCGGTCGTCGGCACGACCTACAAGCGTCATCCAGTCGAAATCCAGAACATCGTCAGTGGTGAAGACGTCGATGGCGCACCCATCTGGTATCAGATCGGCGACGGGCAGTTCGTCGCCGCCTCGTGGATCGATCCCTTCGTGCCGGAGAAGGCACCGGCAACGTACAGCGGCCACTGGATCGACGTCAGTTTGACCAACTTCTATGCGATCGCCTACGACGGTGACCAGCCAGTTTACGCCGCCATCATCACCGCCGGACACGACGACAAGACGCCGCTCGGGGTCTTCCACATCCAATACCGGGTCGAGGACGAGACGATGGACTCGGCCACGGTCGGCATCCCCAAGGGCCAGCCGGGCTACTACTACCTCGAGCATGTGATGTACACGCAGTACTTCAAGGATGACGGGTTTGCCGTGCACGGCAACTGGTGGACCGCTCCCTCCAACTACGGCGGTTTCACCAGCAATGGCTGCGTGGGTCTACAGAATAGCGACGCGCTCTGGTTCTGGAATTTCCTGAACGTCGGCTCAACGGTCCAGATCCATATGTAGTCGTCAGGGAGCCAAATTCTGGAAGCGACCAGGCGGGACGGATTCTCTCCGTCCCGCCTTTTGGTTGTGTGGTGAGGACCGCACGCACGACACAGATTAGATTCCCTGAAATATACTTCCTGGGCAGCGATATCTATAACGCCACTCGAGGGATTACACGCGTATGAGCGACGAAGCGTCAACCCACATCGATTGGCTGAGCGACCTCGTCCACCTCGAGATCACGCTCTGGAACCGGATCGACGCGCGACTGCGTGACGAGCACGAACTACCTCTGGCGTTCTTCTGGCCGCTGCACGTGATTGGGCGTTCAAGAGACGAGAGTCTGCGCGTCGGCGAAGTGGCCGAGGCCTTGGGCTTGACGGTCGGCGGGACCAGCAAGATCGTCGACCGCATCGAGCATGCCGGATATCTGCGCCGCGAACCTGATCCCGCCGACCGTCGCGCCAGCCGAGTCGTCCTGACCAAGACCGGCCGATGCACCCTGGATGCCGCCAGCAAAACGTACGAGGCCGAGATGGCCAATGTGCTCGACGCCGCGCTCGATACGCAACAACAGGAGACCATGCACAACCTCGTTCGGCGCCTGTTGGCATCCACCGGTGCCCGGAAACTCCGTTAGCGATCGCGTCTCCCCTCGCTGACGAATCACGGACTATTACTCATACCGTTGTGAGGTGCGCCATGCCGATACCGGATCCGCTCTTTTTGACCGGCGAGAACCAAGCCTACACGGGGGACACCCCAACCGTACCCGCCCGTCTCAGCGCCCATGCGCGCACGATGGCGCAGGGTGTTTATCAGGTTGCCGAGAATTTCTACGTCGCGGTTGGCTACGGACAATCCAACGTGGCGATGGTCGTCGGCACTGACGGAGTCTTGATCGTCGATTGTCTGGAGACGGAAGAGCACGCCCGGCACGCGCTGGCCGACCTGCGCACGTTCAGCGACAAGCCGATCAAGGCGTTAATCTACAGTCATAGCCACCCAGACCACATCTCCGGAGTACGGGCGATCGTCGATCCGGCCGCCATCGAGCGTGGAGATGTCGAGATCTACGCGCACGAGCGCTTGCTGACGGGCATTCGGGGAAACCCGAGCCTCGGTCTGATGCCGCCGCTGCGCCTCGCATACACCTTTGGACTCGGACTCGAGCGCGGTCCTCAGGGTTGGGTGGAGACCGGTCTCGGAACACAGTTCGGCATCGGCACCACCGGATTCTTGCCACCAACGACGGTGTTTCAGGGCTCGCTCGACATTCACGTGGCCGGCATCAACGTACAGCTACATGAGGCGCCCAGCGAATCGGATGACGAGATCGTGCTGTGGTTCCCGGACCATGGCGTGCTCGACGTCGTCGACGTGATCCAGGGAGAGTCGTTCTGCAACCTGTACGCGCTGCGCGGCGCCGTCCGTGACCCGCTGCAGTGGATGCGAGCGATCGACCTGCTGCGCACGTTCGATGCGGAGGCGCTGATCTTCGGACATGGTCGTCCAATAGCAGGCCGGGACGAGGTTCGTGACCTGCTCACGTCGTATCGTGATGCGATCCAGTGGGTCCACGATCAGACTGTGCGGCTGGCGGCACGCGGACTGACGCCCGACGAACTGGTCGACGAGATCGCCGAGCTGCCGCCACGCTTGCGCGATCATCCTTGGCTTGGCGAGTTCTACGGCACCGTCAAACAGACTGTCCGCTAGGTCTACAACAGCTACTTCGGTTGGTTCGAGGGGGATCCAACGTTCATCGATCCACTGCCGCGTCGTGAGCGTGCAGCCCGCTACGTGGCGGCCATGGGCGGACGCAACGCAGTCATCGACACCGCGACGCAGGCACGCGCAGACGGGGATTTCCGCTGGGTCGCGGAGATCCTGACGCACATGCTGCGGATGGACCCGAACGATCAGCATGCGCGCGAGCTCAAGGCGGACGCGCTCAGACAGCTCGGCTATCGAGCCGTCAACCCGATCTGGCGCAACAACTACCTGATGGGCGCCAGTGAGCTCGACGGGACGCTCGACCACGACGCGTTGCTGAAGACGCTGCGCGGGATGGGGAACCCAGACGTTGCCGTCACCATGCCGAATCCGCTGCTGCTACGTGCATTCGCTACCCGTTTGAATCCCGAACGCAGCCGAGGGATCCATCTCCGAGTGAACATTCGCTGCACCGACAGCGGCAGCGACTATGGACTCGCCATCCGCTCTGACGTCGTTGAGCTACTCGCGGACCCGCCCTCCGACGCGACGCTCGCCATACAGACTACCGAGCCAATGCTGCGTGGCCTCCTGACGGGTCGCGTCAGCTGGCCACGCGCGCTCGAAGACGGCTCAACGACGCTCACCCGCGGCACCACCGACGACGTGTCGCGTTTCTGGAGCCTGTTTGACCCTCCTGCGTCAGAAATCCCTGCGGTCGCGTTGCGCTGATCGACCGCGACGATCTTCCCCTGACTGAGGAACGCTACGCGGTGGCAAAGCTCGTCCGCTTCTTCCATGTAATGGGTTGTCAGAAAGACGGTGGTTCCCTGGCGGCTGAGCTGGGCGACCAGATCGCGCAGCTCACGGGCCGAGGTCGGATCGAGACCGCGCGTCGGCTCGTCGAGGAAGAGGAGTTTGGGCTCGTTGACCAGGGCGCGAGCGACGAGTAGCCGCTGCTTCATGCCGCTCGAATAGGTTTTCACTTTGCGATCGGCGGCTGGCACGAAGTCGACGAGCTCGAGTAGATCCTCGACCCGCTTCGGAGATTCACCTTAAAGGTCTGCGAAGAAGCGCAGGTTCTCTCGACCGCTCAGGCGTTCGTAGAGGTTGGGCTCCTCGAAGACGAGGTTGATCAGGGGTTTGACCTGGTCGAGTTGATGCACAACGTCGAAACCGGCGATGAGCGCCCGACCTGAAGTCGGACCAGTGCGACCGGTCAGCATGCGGATGGTGGTCGTCTTGCCGGCGCCATTGTGACCCAGTAATCCGAAGATCTCCCCCGCACGGACTGAGAAACTGATTCCGTCGACGGCACGCACGTCGCCAAAGTGCTTTTCGAGGCCGTCCGCTTCAATCATGGTAGCTGGGGTCATCTCACCTCTCAACCACGACGCGCAAGTTTCATTCTAGCCGCGTATCTCCGATGTGTATGGGTGCGGTCACCGATCGTATGTTGTCGGGGGCTGAGCAGCGCACCTGCATTCGTGTGGGTCACCCATGCATTGTGTGATTGCCCCCTTGTCACACTCGGTCAAGATCATTAACATGATGTCCGATTGTCGGACAATTGGGGAGTTCCCAAACAAACAAGGTGTATACTGTCGTGCCACCAACGGAAATCGTGCGGCCGGCCGCTGTGGAAGCAGCCGAAAGTTGCAGGTTGAACCTCAGGGGCAAACGGTTCAACTGCTTGACAGCGCGTCACGTTCCAGGTCGAATCTGATCGCGAGCATGCTGGACTATCCGGTGTGCTGTGGCAACGAAGAATAGACGTTCGTTGTTTCGCGGATCACCGCGCATCCTGCCGCTACGCGCTGGGAGAGCTAGCGGACTCCGGAGCCGTATATTGGCGGTATGCAACGTCGCGCCGCACGCCGGCGCCCGCCGAACGGAATCCTTGGAACGGGGTCGCCGGTTATATCCGATGTCCGTTTCCAAGAAGACCGACGAATGAGAATTCGGGAGGAGCGACCATAACGTGAACTACTCGGAGAAGGATTCACCTACCCCTAACAACCCAGGGGATCGTCTGATGACGCGAACCTTCGTGACGCGTCGACGTCTGTTGACCCGCGCGGTCAAGGTCGGTGGCGCGATCGGCATGGTCGGCATCGTTGGCTCGTTGCTGGATGCCTGCGGCAGCAGCAACAACACGCCTGCCGCCACGACGGCCAGCACATCGAGCTCGGGTTCCGGTGCAACCACCGCCACGAGCGCGAGCACCACCGCATCCGGCAGTCCTGCCGCAACGACCGCGGCCTCAACTGCAACGAGCTCATCCGGATCTTCCGGTACCACCGACATGAACGCGACGCTCACCATTCCGCTCATCAGTAATCCAACCCCGAACCCGATCACGCTTCCGGGCGGTCTATCGTCGATTCTGCTCAATAAGAACCTGTTCGGGCAGCTCGTGCGACCAGATGCGACGACCGATCAGCCGGTGCCAGATCATGCCGAGAAGTGGGATATCTCAGACGACGGGATGACCTACACGTTCCACTTGCGCAACAACATCAAGTGGCACAACGGCGATCCGTTCACCGCCGACGACGTTAAGTTCACCTTCGACACCATGCAGGACAAGAACGTCAACTCCGCGTTTCTGAACAACCTCGGGCCTTTCACCGGTGCTGAGGTCGTCGACGAGACGACGGTCAAGCTGAGTCTCAGCAAGGCCTTCGCCCCGTTCCTCGTCATGCTTCAGTACAACGTGATGATGATCCCGAAAAAAGTCCTGACGGGCGTCGATCTGAACAAGCCGGTCGACTTCGTTCAGAACCCGGTCGGTACGGGCGCATACAAGTGGAAAGAATTCGTCTCCGGCGACCACATCACGATGGTGGCCAACGCGGATTATTGGGATGGCGCGCCGAAGATCGGCACGGTGGTCTACAAGATCCTGCCGGATATCAACACCCAGGTGGCACAGCTACGCACCGGTGAGGTCGACATCGTCATGATCGAGCCTTCACAGGCTGACGCGCTGCAGAGCCTGGACAACGTCGTCATCAATACGGCGAACCAGACCAACTACTATTATCTGGGCGTCAACAACAGCAATCCCCTCTTCTCCGACGCGAAGGTGCGACAGGCGCTGGCCTACGCGCTCGACCGCGAGACGATCCTCAAGACCGTCTTGCGTGGCAAGGGGACGATTGCGAACGGGCCGATCTCGCCGCCGATGGGCTGGGCCTATCCGAAGGACCAGCAGCCCTTCCCGTACGACGTCAACAAGGCCAAGGATCTCCTCTCGCAGGCTGGCTGGCAGCTTCAGGGCGACAAGCTCATGAAGGATGGCAAGCAGTTCGAGTTCAAGATCCTGCTCGACGTCGGTAACCCGACCCGGCAGGCCTTCGCGCTGGCCGCGCAGCAGTACTATCAGAAGCTTGGCATGAACCCCACAATTGACTCGCAAGAGTTCAACAAGTGGTATGACATGACCTCGAACAGCGACTACGACCTCGGCGTATTCTGGTGGATCACCCCGCCAGATCCGGATTCTCTGTACGGTGGCTACTCCGACGACAACACCGACAAGTACAAGAATGCGGACGTAGATCAGCTCTTCCTGCAAGGCCGGGAAGCGCTGACGCAGGCTGACCGCCAGCCGATCTACGCACAGCTCCAGCAAAAGCTGTACGATGATCAGGTTGACGTCTTCATCCTCTATCCGCTGGAGTTCCGGGCAGTCGCCAAGCGCGTTCAGGGATTTGGCACCATCGGTATCCGTGACGCGCTCTACTACACCTACAAGATGTCGATATCCGGCTAGTACGAATCGACGAGTCTCCCGGCACCGCACGAGGCGGTGTCGGGAGCTCCCATAATTGACGAGGAACGACGGCAGAGAAAATGACCCGTTACGTTCTTAGCCGCCTAATCCAATCCATCGTGCTCTTGTTAATCGTCACCGTCATCGTCTTTGGGCTGATCCACGCCGCGCCGGGCGGTCCGTCGGCGGTGATGGCAGACCAGAAACTGCCCGCAGCTCAGCTGGCGCGCATGCGAGCGAACCTGGGGCTCGATCAGCCGATTCCGGTTCAGTACGTCAAGTGGATCACGGCGCTGGCCCGGGGTGACTTCGGCATCTCCTACACCGACAATCGGTCGGTCCTCTCCGAAATCGGCACCCGATTACCGAACACGCTTATCCTGGCAGGGACCGCATTTGTCGTGTCCCTGATCATCTCGATTCCGCTGGGAATCTTCAGCGCGAATCGCGCGCGCAGCGCGGCCGACAACGTGGTGAGCGCCGCCAGTTTCATCGGGCTGGCGATTCCAGTCTTCTGGTTCGGAATCGTGCTCATCATCATCTTCTCGGTTAAGCTCCATTGGTTACCGTCGTCCGGCATGTACACCACCAACGGTCCGAAAACGCTGACCGATCTCGGCAAACACCTGATCATGCCCGCGATCGTTCTGGCCACGCCCAACGTCGCGATATTCACGCGTTACGTGCGGGCCAGCGTGCTGGAGGTCTTGCGTCAGGATTACGTGCGCACGGCTCGGGCAAAGGGCCTGGCCGAGTCGAACGTGGTCTACCGGCACGTGCTGCGGAACGCGCTCGTTCCCATCATCACGATCGTTGGCGTCACGCTGCCGGTGGTCATCACCGGCGCTGCTATCACCGAAAGCGTCTTTGGGTGGCCGGGTATGGGGCGATTGGCGGTCGACGCGGCCTTCACGCGCGATTACCCGATGGTGATGGGCATAGTCGTGCTAATCGCGGCGTTCGTGATCGTGGTCAATTTGCTGACTGACCTGGCATACATGCTGGTCGATCCGCGCGTGAGGTTGCAGTAGATGGCTGAAACAACGCTCGTACCGCGGATCTCCACCTCTTCCCGCGATGCGCAGGGGGCGTTTCGGGCCTTCCTGACCCGACTGAGGACCTACCGTCCCGGGTTCATCTCGCTGGTCCTGCTGATCCTCCTTTATCTCATCGCCTTCGCCGGACCGCTGGTCATGCGCTACTCGCCCAACGAGCTGGACCTCACCAACATGCTGGCAGGCCCGTCGCTGCATCACCTGCTCGGCACCGACGAGAACGGGCGCGACGTTTTCGCTCGTTTGGTTTACGGTGGTCGCATCTCGCTCGTGGTCGGCCTCTTCGCCGTGCTGATCGCCGATTCGGTCGGCGTGCTACTCGGGGCGGTCTCTGGGTATTTCGGCAAGATCACCGATCAAGTGCTGATGCGCATCACGGACGCCATGCTCGCCATTCCCAGCTTCCTGTTGTTGCTGGTCGTCCTTTCGCTCTTTACACCAAGTCTGACGAAGATCGAGTTGGCCATTGGGCTGACGAGCTGGATGACGGTCGCCCGTCTGGTACGCGGAGAGTTTCTGCGCCACAAGGACGCGGACTTCGTATTGGCCGCACGGTCCATCGGCGCGTCGGACTGGCGCATCATGTTCCGTCACCTGCTGCCGCAGGCCGTCTCCCCTGTGATCGTGTCCAGTAGCGTGCTCGTCGGTGTGGCCATCATCCTGGAGTCGGCTCTGAGCTATCTCGGGCTGGGCGTGCAGCCGCCGCAAGCGAGCTGGGGCAACATGCTGACTGGTGCGCAGAATTACGTCTGGACCGAGCCACTGCTGGCGATCTATCCCGGCGTCCTCATCCTGGTGACCGTGAGCGCCTTCAACTACTTCGGCGAGGGGCTGCGCAGTGCCCTCAACGTCTCCGAGTAATCACGGCTGAGCAGGCGCGCCACATTCGCACTGGGTTGAGTTCTCATTTGCGAATTGGTTCGCGTGTCCCGCTACTGCGCGAACGCCATAACTGTCGCCCCTACGCCGTTGTCTTCGTAGGAGCGACAGTTATGGCATCCAGCCGATTTGACTGCCCAACCTATTCGTTCGCCACCGAATTGGCGCCCGCCTACCACCCTACGGCGTAGGCCATGCGCCGCGCATCGGCCGCACCACGCAAAAAGCCCCGCTCCCGATCGACCACGATAGTGCAGAGCGATCCGGCCCGCGGTTCCCAGTCGGACCAGGGCTCGATGCGATGCCCCACGCGGCTCAGTTCGGCCAAAACGTCGGGCGAGATACGCGTCTCGGCGTTGACCAATCCCGGCGAATAGGGGTGAGGCGAGCTTGAACGAGGGTAGTTGAAGCTCGCCACCCGTGGCGCCTCGATGGCAGCTTGCGGTTCCATCCCGAAATCGATCAAGTTCACCAACAGTTGCACCATGGCTTGCGGCTGCACGTCGTTGCCCGGCGTGCCGTAGGGCGCGAAGAGTTTTCCGTCTTTCATCACCAGACCCGGACTCGGCGTGAGACGCGGCCGCTTACCCGGCGCCAACATGCTCGGATGCCCCTCTTCGGTCCAGGATTGCCCGCCGCGTCCGGAGATGATGAACCCCAAACCGGGGATGATGGGCGTGTTGGTCACGCCGTCGCTGGGCGTGGCCGAGAAGGCATTGCCATCTTCGTCGACGACGCACAGGTAGCTCGTGTCGGGATCGACCTTGGCCCGGAAGGCACGTGGCGCACCCACGTCACCATGCGTTCCGCCATGACTACCACTCTGAAAGCGCCACGGATTACCCGGCTCCGGCATGCCGCCGAAGGCGTGATCCAGACCGATGCGGTCGCGCCATTCGGCCGCGTAGCGAGGATCGAGCATCCCGTCGATCGGCACGCCGACCATCTTCGGGTCGCCGTAGTAGCGCTCACGGTCGGCGAAGGCGGCGTCCAGCGCCTCGATGATCAGGTGCAGAGTCCGGGCCGAGTTGTGGCCAGACGCGGCCAGATCGTAACCGTCCAGAATGGCCAGCGCTTGCGGCGCGACCGGTCCCTGGCACCAGGGACCACAGCTATAGACGTCGTAACCGCGATAGCGTGCCGAGACCGGCTCTTCGATGTCGACGTGGAACTGCTTCAGGTCGTCGAGCGTTAGAAATCCGCCTTGCTCGGCAAAGAATGCGGCTACCCGTTCGGCGATGTCACCTGTATAGAAGCGATCGCGCGCAGCCTGAACCCCGGCCTCACGGCTGACGTGCTTCGCCCCTTCCTCGGCTTCGACCAGCATGCGCAGCGTCTTCGCCAGATCGCGTTGCACAAAGCGGAAACCTGGTTGCGGCGGGCTTCCTCCAGGCAGGAAGATCTCGGCATTGCTCGGCCATTGACCGATGCGCGCCGCGTCGGCCGCGATGTTGGCGCAGAAGAAGTCGTAGGCCTCGAATCCGTTCTCGGCGAGCTCGATAGCAGGCGCGGCAACCTCCGAGAACGACAGGGTGCCGAACTCCTTGAGCGCCGTCGTCCAGGAGTCGATGCCTGCGGGCATGACGCAGTGCTGAACACCACCCGGAATGCGCCCGCCATGCTCGCGGCGGAAGAACTCGGCCGAGGCGGCGGCCGGCCAGCTCCCTAGTCCGCTGATGGTACGAATGGCGTTCTTCCCGGCGTGGTACAGGATGATGGGAGCCACACCACCGATGTTGGTCATGTCGGGCTGCAGCACGTTGGTGCAGAGACCGGCCGCGACACCGGCGTCGATGGCGTTGCCGCCCATCTCGAGGATGCGTATCGCCGCCATCGTGGTCAGATAGTGTCCGGTCGCCGCCACGTAGTGACGCCCTGTGACGCCGGGACGGAACGTCGTCGGTGGGGGGAAGCCAGCCACAGTTCTCTCCTTCAGCGAGCGATCAGGCGAAACGTCCGGGGTCGAATGCCGTTAGGCCGGGCACGACTTTCCCGGTCACGATGCTCTCGGACAAGAGCTCTGAAGTCCCGGGCGCCAGCAGTGCACCGGCACGGAAGTGCCCGGTCGAGACCCAGACGTTGTCGAGCGATGGAATGCGCCCCACGATCAACTCACCGTCTTCGGAGGCCGGCCGCAATCCAGCCCACAGTGAAATCAGTCGCCCTTGATTCAGGCTGGGCGCCAGGCGATCGATGAGGGCAGCCAGCCAATCGATTCCGGCTGGCGTCACATCCGCCACGAATCCGGCCTCATGCTCTTCGGTGGCGCCGACCGCGACCGTGCCGTCAGCGCGCGGGACAAGATAGCCGCCCTCACCCTGAATGACACCGGTGATCGGGATGGGGACGTCGCCGATGGCGATCATCTGACCCCGTACCGGGCGGGTGGGGATTGGCACGCCCACGTCTTCACCGAAGAGGCGGCTCCAGGCGCCCGCGGCGATGACGACCTGATCGGCACTCACATCGCCGCCGAGCGTCTTGAGCCCTACGGCGCGCGATCCGACCGTCTCGATGTGGGTCACGATCGTATGCTCGCGGATGACGGCCCCTTTGGTGGCCGCGGCACGCGCCAGCCCACGGGAGAACTCGCCGAGAAGCAGGCTGGAAGCTTCGGGGTTGTAGAGGCCACCAGTGAACGCGACGCCGTCGGCCGTCTGCCTGAGTGCCGGTTCGCGCTTGCCGAGCGTGGTCGAATCCAGCCATTCAGCTTGAAAGCCCTGCTCGCGCTGCCAGGCGACACGGTCGCGCAGCGTGTTGGCCTCTTCGTCCGCCGCGACGTGGACGATGCCACGATTTACCCAGCCGGTCGACACACCACTGAGCGACTCCACCTCTTCGACCAGTCCGCGGTAGCGCTTGAAGGAGCGCACCGCCATTTCGGCTTTAGCGCCATAGTTGGGGCTCGGGGGAGAGATGATGCCAGCCGACGCCCAGCTCGCTTCTCGAGCCAGCTGATGACGATCGAGAAGCATGACCTTCACGCCTCGATTGGCCAGGTCGAAGGCCAACGAGCAGCCCATGACGCCGCCCCCGATGATTGCCACGTCAATCGATGACGTCCGTTCATTTGATCCACTCATGCATTGCCTCGTTTTCCATGCCGTTGTCCAGGTTCAGCTGAGCGTACGGGCTGCGGCTGATGTTCGCAACCGCGGTCCAACCTGCCGAGATCAGGAGCGGACGCTCGACCGTACTGGAGTATCATAAAGTCCGCCACCGAATATGCGGTGACGCAGCGACTCCGCGTGAGCGCTCGTCGATATCACTCACCGAGCGCCTCACCCGGCACGCCGACGGAGTACGACGAATGGCGATGCAGACGCCATTGGTCCTCAAAGCAGCGACCGCCACCACCTCCGGAGCGGCTCAGGCCGTCAACGGCGACACCCTTGGCGTGCGCGAGCCCATGTCCGCATTGGAGCGTGTCGAGCAGGGCTGGATCTGGGCCATCGCCGACGGCGTGGGGCATGAAGAGGCCGGCCTGCGCGCCAGTCGACTGGCAGCGCAGACGGTGGTCGAGGCCTACTGGACGTCAGCGGTTCCAGACACGATGAGTCGCGTTCGCGAAGCCGTCGAGCACGCCAACACACTCCTCTACGAACAGAATCTTGAGCGCACCGACGGCAACGGACAAGTTGGTGCCACCATTCTCGCCGCCGTGATGGTCAACGGGCGGCTGCATCTGGCACACGTCGGCCGCTCGCGGGCGTATCTGCTTCAAGAGGGTGGTCTCACCCAGCTTACCGAAGATCACTCCTGGGTGGCGCGTCAGGTTCGCCAGGGCTTGCTGACTGCTGAGGAAGCGGTGAATCATCCGCGTCAGCACTTCATCACCCGCTGTTTAGGAATCCGCGAGACGGTATCGGTCGACTGCATCGAACAGGAGATCAACCCCGGCGATGTCATTCTCCTCTGCTCCGACGGACTCTACCGCCACTTCGACGACGCGCGCATCGCCGCACTCCTGGATCAGCATGGGGCCGAAGCTGCACCGGAACTGATCGAGGAGGCGAGCCGTGGCGGCGCTACCGACGACGTCACGGCGGTCACACTCAGCGGCGTCGCGGCGCCGATCCGCGACGTGGCCACCATCGACCGAGTGGCTCTGATCGGGCGCCTCAGTCGCGAGTTGGCAGCCAGCCTCGACCTTGACCAGACGCTGCGCTCGGTCCTGCATCAACTCTTACAAGTGAGTGGTGGCCAACGCGCGGCGATTCTGATGAAGGATGGGGATGGATCGTTGGTCGCGCGCGTGGTCCACAACATGGATCCACTCAGCGACATGTACAGCCACACGGTCGCGGACGAGGCACTCCGTGAACGACGCGCCATCTTGGTCGCGAACGCGCTGGACGACCCACGCTTTGGACGGGTCGAGAGCATCGTTGACCAAGCCATCCGTTCGATCCTATGCGCGCCGATGATCGTCACCGATATGGCGATCGGCGTCCTCTACGTCGATGCGTCCACCGCCACCGTCCGATTCAGCCAGGCCGACCTGGACTTCCTGGCGTCGTTCGCCAGCCATGCCGCCACGGCCATTCAGAACGCCCGGCTGCACGACGAGCTTTTGCTGCGAGCGCGTGAGATCGAGAACGGCCAGCGACGCCAGGATGCGATCATTCGCTCACTCAGCAGTGCGCTGATCGCCATCGACGATCGCGGTCGCGTCACTGACTGGAACCCCAAGGCGAGCGAGATCCTGGGACGTTCCGCGGAAGAAGTCACCGGGCGGCCCCTTTCCGAGGCCGTACCGCTGAGCATTGCGCGCTGGCTCACCGATCTCGCGCGCCAGGTCGAGGTCAGTCATCAGACGATCCTGACCACGCACGAATGGGAAGGCGCGCTCGCTGGGCGTCCAAGGGTCACCCTTGCCGGACGTGTCGCCCGTATCCGCGGCGCTGGAGAGCAAATTCAAGGCATCGTCTTTGTGGTCAACGACCGCACGGATGCCGTATTGATGGAGGAGATGCGGCGCGCGGAAGCCGCCGAGCAGGAGCACCTGCGTTCTCTCTTCAACCGCTATCTGGCGCCCTCGGTGGCCGAGCAGCTGTTGCGCGATCCGGAGGCGATGCAGCTCGGCGGCGCGCGCAAGGACGTCACCATCATGTTCGCGGACGTCCGCGGCTTTACCGGCTTTTCCGAGCAGCGCCAGCCGGAAGAAGTGGTCGCCATGCTCAACGGCTACTTGACACTGGCGACCTCCGAGATCTTCGCGCAGCTCGGTACGTTGGATAAGTTCCTGGGGGATGGCGTTCTGGCAATCTTCGGCGCGCCGCTGACCCTTCCCAACCACGCCCTGGCCTCGCTGCGAGCCGCCGTGGCGATGCGCTCGCACATCGACGATCTCCGCCGCGATACGGGGGTTCGTGTCGGCTTCGGGATTGGCATGAACTCCGGGCCGGCCATTATTGGCAACATCGGCTCGCCGCAGTTCATGAATTACACTGCCATTGGGGACGTGGTGAACGTCGCCGCGCGCCTCCAGACGGAAGCGCGCGCGGGCGAGATCCTCATTACCGATACAACGCTGAAGCTCGTGGCCGAGCACGTGCAAGCCGAGGAGCTTGGTTCCCTCTACGTCAAGGGGCGCACTTCACCGGTCACCACCTACAAGGTACTGCAGGTCAACGACTGATTTCGCGCTCGCACTCCCTGATTCGTGGTTGCAACGCCTGCGAACGCGCGGGCTGTTGCGTCGCCTCAACCGCCTCGTGTGTTCCAGATCATGGTCGCGTCGGACGGCATCGATTTGGGCGGTTTGGGTGTGTCGGCGGCTTCGACCGCCATGCCCTCAATGGTGGCGTCCTCCACCGGCTCCGGGATCGGCAGGGAGGTTTCAGGCTCCGGCTCGACCGCGGAAGCCGTCTCTTCCAACGGGGGCTGCTCCACCAACGGCGCGCTGGCGGCCGACCATGAACGAATCTGGGGCGCGGGCGTGGGCTCTGGCTCAATCACCGGCTCAGGCTCAGGCTCGAAGTACGGCTCCGGAGCGGGCTCGAACGCCTCCGAATGCTGATAGCTGGCTGGAGCCTGGTAATCTGGCGTCGCACCAAACTGTGCTGAACCGCTTGCGCCGGCTACATACTGGTTACGCAGCTGGTTGATACGGGATTCGAGGTCGGCCCGCCACCAGGATTCAACCGCGTCGACAAGCGAAGCTCGCACGGCTTCGGCATCGACGAAAGACGGAAACTGCGCCCACGACAGTTCCGCCAGGATGGTCTCGGTGTCGACTCCGCGGTCGGCACCCATCTGGATCAGAAGCTGCGCAAGTTCGGCTTCGTGGTTCATTAGAACTCCCCTCCAAATACGGCCGGAACGCTCTCCACGGTGCGTCGCACCAACTACGGACTCGACTGCTTGAAATACCCACAGCTCGCGGTCGTATCTTCACCTGGATCGTTGGTGAGCCTCGTCTGGTTCGTGCCATCGACATTCATGATGTAGATATTGGCGTTCCCATCCTGGTCCGATTCGTAGACGATGTGCTGATTGTCCGGACAGAATGACGGAATGTTGTTCAGTGCCACGGTGTTCGTCAAGCGCTGCAAGTCGGTGCCGTCGAGGTTCATGATGTAGATATCGCCCTCATTGACCGAGGCGATCTGCGACGAGAAGACCACCTTCTTGCCGTCCGGCGACACCGACGGGTAGAGGTTGGAGCGGTCGGGGAGATTGGTGAGCTGGACCAGGTTCGACCCATCCGCATCCATTATGAAAACCTCTGATTGCCCGTTTCTGTTGGAAGAAAAGAGGATGTGCTTCCCATCCGGTGTCCACCACGGCCAGCCATCCTGCGCCGGGTTCTCCGTCAGACGCACGATGGTTTTGCCATCCGGCGTCATCTTGTAGATTTCCCAGTTCCCGGCGCGGTCCGACGTAAAGGCGATCCACTTGCCGTCCGGCGACCAGCTCCAGCCGTTATCCCAGGAGGTGTAGCCCGCGGTGATGTTGTTGGCGTTGACCGTTTGCACGTTGTCGACCGAGTCACCCTTGAAATCCGCGACGTAGACGTCGTGGTTCCCCGACCCGGTCAAGCCACCACCTTCAGCGTCGTGGACAGTGTGCTCACCTGGAACAGTTGAGGAATAGACAAGTCCAGTTCCATCTGGATTGAAGCGCGGCCCCCAGGTGTGACCACGGTTGTCGGTGACCTGCCGCTCACCCGAACCGTCCATGTTCATCACGTAGATCTCGGAATCATGAATCCCGCCGCGATGGGATGAAAAGAGGATCACCTGGGTGTAACCCGGCGGCGGTGTAGCATCGATCTCGGCGTACGATGGAATGGCGGAGGCCGTCGGTGCCGCGGTCGGCGTTCCGACGACGGCGACCTGCGTTGTGGTCTTGGCTGCCGTCGGAGTGGGCGGAGGAACCAACGTCGGTGAGGCCGCGACGACCACCGCCGCGGTGCTGGTTGGCGTGTTGTTCGTTACCGGCGTCTTCGTATCACCGCTCGCTCCTCGGCTCCGAATGACGAAAAAAGCGCCCACTGCAATCACGATGGCAAAGAAGCCGATAATACCTACCCCTGCCACCAAAAGGAGAGGTCCCCGACTCGTTTTGGAACCGCCGGATGAACCACCGGACGCCGCGGCAGCCGCCACGCCGTCGCTCGGCGGGGCGCCACCGGGAGGCCCGCCCCCCACGGGAATCGGGGTGGGAGCCGCGGTAACCGGCGCCACCTCTTGCGAGCGTGGCTCGGGGATAACCGTCGCCGCGCCAGCCGCAAGTACTGGAGCAACTGTGGGATGTGAAATAGTGCCGCCGGCCGCTTGCTGGGCTCGCGCAACTGAGCCCTTCAAATCCGCCACGAAGTCGGATACGGACGGATAGCGGTCGAAAGGCTCCTTGGCCAGTGCCCGGGTGAGGACCTTCTCAACCTCTTCCGGGAACCATGGGACGACGGTGCGCGGCGGCGGCGGTGGATCGGTCAGGTGCATGCGCATCACCGCGGCGGGTGTCGGTGCCTGGAACGGGACCCGCCCGACGAGCATTTCATAGGTGACGACCGCCAGTGAATACTGATCTGCCGCGGGACCGACGTCGACCACACCGGCACTTTGCTCGGGCGCCATGTACTCCGGTGTGCCGATGATCATTCCGGCCGCCGTGAGCGAGTTGGCCCCGGCAATCTTCACGACGCCAAAGTCGGTCAAATAGGCTTGCCCATCGCCACTGAGGAGGATGTTGCCCGGCTTGACGTCGCGATGGACGTAGCCATGATCGTGCGCATAGGCGAGGGCGCGTGCCACCTGATCAACGATGCCGATGACCGCGTCGGTGCGCAACGTGCCGCCGCTCGAATGCATCTCCGTCAGTCGATCGCGCAGACTGTCGCCGATGATCAGATCCTGAATCATGTAATAGAGGCCGCCGTCGACCCCGAAATCGAGAATGCGCACGATGTTGGGATGATTCAGGCGTGCCGCCGCGCGGGCTTCGCGCTCGAAGCGGTCGCGGAATCGATCGTCGTCACTCAGGTGCGGATAGAGGAACTTGATGGCGACCGGGCGATCGAGCGATTCTTGCATGCCTTCGAAGACGACACCCATGCCGCCACGGGCGATCATCCGCGTGACGCGGAATCCCCCAAACGAGCGTCCAACGAGACCCTCAAACCCCGAACTATCGAGCATCAAAAGGCTCCCAGCCTTGGTGTTGCATTCTGTCAACCATCAACGACAACTGGGTTCAAATCGCTCCAGACGGCCCCACCGGACCCATCCAGGCGTCCGTGTCTGGCGTTGGTCGTCCGGTGAAACGGTCAGCACATCCTCAACGGGAAAAGTCGGCCGAGACGAATGAATTATTGCGGGAAGGGGTCCCGGTCACGGATGCGATTGTTACTATCCACCATTCAAATTCGCGTTACCGAGGCCGGAGCACCTTTTATGTCCTGTTCAGTTGATGATAGCGGAAGGGTACATCCCCGCATACCTGCGTGTACAGGTCTCTTCGTTTACGATAATCACATTCGGGTTCCGACGACTGGTCACGGATGTGATCGCGCGCCGGCATCTCCCGCCCTCTTCGGAGAGCCACCCACGTTGGCCGCCAGAGCCCGCATTATCCCTTTGACTTGAAAAGCCGTCAGTTCAGGGTGTTTCCCGAGCAGTTTCGCCACCATGCCCGAAATATGAGGAGCGGCGAAGCTGTTTCCGGTGGCCGTGATCCACTGTCCTTGCTGCCAGGGAACGCGCACGTCGATCCCATGCGCCCCAAACTCAACCGGTGGGTCCGGATTGTAGAAGAAGAGGTCCGGATCGCCGAGATTATGCGCCGCGACCGAAAGGACCGACGCGAACATGGATGGATAACTCGGCACCGGCATGTTGTTGGCCGCGGTCACGAGCATCACGCGTTTGAAATAGGCCAGATCGGCTAGCTCATGAAAGACGGCCAGCAGCTCGCGCTTGGTGGTTCCCAAACTGAGATTGCAGACGTTCATGTTATGCTCGATCGCCCAACGCAGCCCTGCCGCGAAGACCGTTCCGCGACCGGTCATGGCCGAACCGAGGACTCTGATACTGTAGAGCTCGCAATCGGGGGCCATGGCGCGGATGATCCCAGCGCAGGCGGTGCCGTGGCCACAGGCGTCATCGTGCGGGCTCTCGTCGAACACGAGTTCGCCATTGGATTCGGAGACCGCCACGTAGCCATTGACCCGTCCATCGATCGCGGGATGACCGGCGTCGATGCCGCTGTCGATGACCGCCACACGCACTCCAGCGCCGGTGCTGCCCCCCCAGGCCCATTCCGGAGTGACGTCGTCGATGAGCTCGGTGCGAGCCAGTTCCGTCAACGAATCAACGGCGAACTGCCAGCTCCAGGCTGGGTGTCGTTGGGCGACGGTCACGGGAAGAGCCCAAGTAATGAGGCCGGTTCACGCTGGCTTCGCAAATACTCAGAGAATCCCCGCAAAATTGCTCGCACCGCGGCACGCTCTGATTCACCCTGATGCGCAATCTCTTCAATCAAATGGGCGATCTCGAGCGTCTCTTGATAGGCCTCATCCCCCTCGAGAGACTGGATCAGCGCGCGGACGCGTGCGGTCAAATCAGGTTGCATGCCGCTGCCGCCATCCGTGGGCGTCAGGAGTTCGCTCAGCAACGAACCTACGTTCTGGTGCGCGCGAGATTGCTCGATCGCCACGGCGGACAGTCCCGCGAAGAGACCCAGATGATCGATGTCGGTTGGACCGAAGGAAGCATCACCTTCCTTATCGAGGAGCTCGAGCACGCCGATGATCTCGTCTCCATAGAAGAGGGGCACACAGAGAAGGCTCTGCGGCAGGTAGCCCACACTCTGCGAGATGTCAGACGCGTGACGCGGGTCAGACTGCACATCGGAGACCGCCATCGCCTGACCGGTCAGCGCCACGATTCCAGCCACGCCGTGGCCGAGGGGCACTCTGAACTGCTCGACCTCTTCGGCTTTGGGTCCAATGGCAACGGCAAAGACGAGGTCCTGTTGGTCGCGGTCGATCAAGAAGAGGGAACCGGCGCGAGCCGATATCACGTCTGCCGCGACCTGAACGATCATGCGCAGCAGGTTCGTCGGCGCGACCGGTGAGGCAACGATGCCGGTCGTTGTGGCGAGCGTGAAGACACGACGAAGGTCGTCGCTGAGCTGCTCGTCGCCGAGCCTGCGACGCAGCCGTTCGATCTCCGCGCGTTGCTCATCAATGGTGGACTGCGCGCGCGCCAGGGCTTCGGCACCCTGATTCGCGGCCTGTTCGTCCATCGGGCGGGAATCCTCTCTCTTCAACTCTGGGTGATAGTGTAAAAGGCGGCGTGAAGTTGTCAAACATGAAGATTCCGCTGGTGCCACCCGCGTGGTTGGCGGAAGGACCGACGAGTGCGCGATCATCCCGCGAGCAGAGATCGCGACCCCAGCCTAGACGGGCTCGTTTGGCTACGCTGTCAACTGGTTTACAGCTTGATGATCGTTGAGAAAGCGGTCAGGGCGGCGCCGATGAACTTAGGAGCCTGCACGATCAACCTCACTCCCGGAGAGTTTCAGGGAGTGTCGGCCGCATCCCAGCCGTCCGCTGTTCGACGAAAGAGGAGCGTTGGGAGCCGGTCCTGAGCGAGGAAGTCGGCCAGCCAACGGCGGCCAACCCGAATGAAACGGAGATCCCGCCGATCGGAGCGGCGACGGAGACCGTGGCGCAGGGCGCGCTCACCACGGGTTTCGGCCCATCAGAAGGCCATGAATGACGCCCGTGACTCTCGTCATTTCCGCCGAGCAGCCACCCTGACGAATCCCGCCGCGTGACAAACGGGAAGAACGTCTTACACCGGCATCTGATCGGAGTCGTGACACTTCAGATCCGTGCCGAGCTCCCCGGTCGTGGTTTGTGTGCAACCGGTCCCGCTCGTCGATGAGGTGGTCGTCGTTCGGAGCGGAATCATGTGCCCGACAACCTCGTCGTCGTCACGTTGCAGATCCGCCAGAAAGTCGATGACCGTCTGAACATTCGACTGCTTCACCATGACGATGGAGGTCCCGTCCGGACTCGACTCGCCGGGGTCTTGGGAATCGGTCGGTAGATTGTTACTCATGTGAAGGCTCCTCTTCTCAATGGCGCGTTTTGCTGCAGGATTCATGAACGTTGGGACCAATCCCACAACTCACTATTAGTTCATATCGCTGTCGCCGCAGGTCCAGTCGGAGATGAGCACGCTGCTGATCGTCGAGTAGCACTTCGTCATCGTGTATTCGCGACGCCCCGCATTGCCGAGAGGGATCATGTGCCCGCTCACGTCATCGTCGCTACCCTCGAGACGCTTGACGAAGTCAATCAGCGCCTGCGTATGCTCCGCCGGAATCGGCAAGATGGCAATGCCTTCCTCTTGATCGTTGGACATGTTTCGATTGGACTCGTTCGATTCGCTCATGGATAAGCTCCTCGTGGTTATGTACGGTTCGTGGCAGCGGATCGACAAACTACCAGGTCGTCACGTCCGCACAGGACCAATCGCTATTGTCCTCTCCGGTGTGATGGCAATTGGTCAGCTCAGTTCGAGTCGCCGCGCTTCCCAGACGGAGCATGTGACCACGGACGTCATCTTCAGCATCGAGCCTGGCGATGAATTCCAACACCGCTAGCGCTTTGTCACTTGGAATCTCGATCATGGAGATCGGGCCGTGTTGCGCTTCGGCCTGATCCCTCATTCCGCGTTCACTCATATACCCTCTCTCTTCACATTGGTCCGACGGTGCACGCGACTGACGTAATTGTCGTGGGCACGGCTCGAACGGTTTCAGTGAATCAACCAAAGGCGCACGCCACAGCAACTGATGCGTCGTCGCGGTCTGCCAGCAAATGACAAACACGGAAGCAGCGTCAGAGCGCCCGAGGGGCAACTCATGCGGTAAATCGGCGAGGCGTAAACAATCGTTCTCAGTGAGACGCTTCAACCGTACGTGGCACGAAGAATCATGTCAATACGCGTAGATAGGCACGATCATCTGGTGCGGAAAAATTGGAGCGGCTCCCGTTGATATGTTCCAGTTCGAGACGTCGTCGAGGGAACCTCAAGGTCAGGCTACCAGCGCGCCGCAGCAGGTGCAGTAAAGTGCTTTACATCTGCGCAGCGAAACAGCGTGCCATGATGCTTCACGCGTTGAACCCGGGCACACAGAGAGAGGGCCGCGAACACGGCCCTCTCGAGTTTGTATCTATGTAATTAGCGATCCGGTGGTGCCATGCGCGGATGGGTGTGTGGCGGGACATAGCGGGCCACGTTCCCTTGCGCCACGTAGTCATGGACCTTTTTTTTTGCTTCGCGCAGTCTCTCCAGCACCAGGTCCCGACCAAGAACGCGCATCGTCTCGAAGAGTCCAGGAGCGATGGTGCGACCAGTCGTCGCCACACGAATCGACATGAAGAGCTGTCCGGCCTTCAGATCGAGCACTTTGGCCAGCTCGCGCAGTTTGAGCTGGATGTCCGCCTCGTCGTTGAGGTCCGACCCTTCAACAACCGCGATCACCAAATCGAGGGCCCCCTCGACCTCCTCCGGGTGATCCTTGCGCGGAATGAGATCATCTGGATCATAATCCGGAAGCTGATCGAAGAAGAAGAAATCGGTATCCTCCACGACCTCAGTCAGGATCCTGGCCCGATCCTTCACCAGCGCGACGACCTCACGTAAATGGGCGAACTCCGGGCTCGTCGGATCACTTGCCGCTTCAGTCACCAGGCCTGCCTCCTGCAGGAATGGCACCGAGCGCATGGCGAAATCGTCCAGCGTCAGCACGTGGTTGATGTACTTCTGATTCATCCAGAGGAGCTTTTCGAAGCTGAAGCGAGCCGGGCTGGGATGCACGTCGGCCAGATCGAATTTCTCGATCAACTCTTCGCGGCTGAACATTTCCTGATCGCCGGATGACCAGCCCAGCAGCGCCAGGTAGTTGATCATCGCCTCCGGAAGATAGCCCTTCCGCTTGTATTCCAGCACACCGACGTCACCGTCACGTTTGCTCAGCTTCCCCTTGCCATCCGGGCGCAGGATGACCGGCGGATGCGCGAAGATCGGTGGCTCCCAGTCGAATGCCTCATACAACAGCATGTGCAGCGGCGCGGATGGGATCCACTCTTCGCCACGCGTGACGTGGGTGATCTCCATCAGGTGATCGTCAACCACCACCGCCAGGTGGTAGGTCGGGAATCCGTCCGACTTGAGCAGAACCGCATCCTGCAGCACGCGATTCTCGAACTCGATGTTCCCGCGAATCAGATCGGGTACCACGGTCACGCCACTCTCCGGCACCTTGAGCCGAATGACCGGAACGATCCCCTGAGCACGATACTCGGCGATCTGCTCAGGCGTCAGGTTGCGGCAATGGCGATCGTATCCCGGCGGCTCGCCACGCTTCCGCTGCCCATCAGTCACCTGCTCCAGCCGCTCCCTGCTGCAGAAGCAGGGGTAGGCATGGCCGTGCTCCACTAGCCAGTTGGCGTGCTCCTGATAGAGAGGAAGCCGCTCGCTCTGAATGTAGGGGCCGAACGGGCCACCAATTTCAGGCCCTTCATCCCAATCCAGCCCAAGCCAGCGCAACGCCTCGATGATGCCGTCGATGCTCTCGCCCACATACCGCTCTCGGTCGGTATCCTCGATGCGCAAAATGAAATCGCCGCCGGTGTGTTTGGCGTACAACCAGGTAAAGAGGGCCGTACGCACCCCACCGACGTGAAGGTCACCCGTCGGGCTGGGTGCCATGCGTACTCGGACGCGCCGGTTGTTCTCGCTCAAGATCGGTCTCCCTCGGACTGCGGCAGTCATGCCATGAACATCTAAGTATGGGCCACAACCCCCGTGCGATCAAGGTAAAAACCGCCAGACTATCGGGTTTTGGCGCAATCCCTGATAGTATTTGCGGTTGGGTCTTACGCAACATGCGCTATGGGATTAGCAGCAGAACGGAGATTTCATGCAGGACGAAGCGATGGAAAAGGTGGCGATGGTGATCGTCGCGCATCCCGACGATGCCGAGTTCGGGAGCTCGGGCACGGTTGCCACCTGGGTGAGCGAAGGATGGGACGTCTACTACGTTATCGCGACCGACGCCTCGGGCGGTGGTGAGGACCTTGCGACCTCGCTCAGTGTCGAGGCGCGCCGCAAGACGACCGAGACCCGCCAACGGGAGCAACGCGCCGCCGGCGAGATTCTCGGCCTGAAGGACGTCTTCTTCCTCAACTACCGCGACGGCACCCTCGAGCCAACGCTTGAATTGCGCCGCGATATCACGCGTCTCCTCCGCACGCACCGACCGTCGCGCGTCATCTGCCAGTGCCCCGATCGCGTCTGGACGCCCAGCTATTCGATCGGCCGGCACCACCCGGACCACCTGGCGTGCGGCGAGGCAGTGATGGCAGCCATCTATCCAGCCTCGCAGAATGCCTGGGACTTCCCTGAACTCATGGCTGAAGGGCTCGCCCCGCATAAAGTACGCGAGGTCTTCGTCGTGGGTGCTCCGATCAGCAATTTCCACGTCGACATCAGCGCGTCCATCGACAAGAAAGTCGCCGCGCTGCGCGCCCATGAGAGTCAGCTATCCGACCACTTCGACGAAATCGAGAAGTGGGTACGCGAGTGGGCTTCGCGCACGGGTGAGGAACACGGCATCGAATACGCCGAGCAGTTCCATCGGTTCGAAAACCGCTAGGATCGAATCGCGACTCGAGGTCGTCAGAGTCTAAGCTCGCCAGTCGAACGTCGCCCTCGCGGTCGAGTCGAGGCAGCCGTCGTGCGGTTTGCCTGAGAAACGACCGTTTTAGCGAGAGGGAGGCCAACGTGAGTGGCGAGCTCAAGATTCAGACCGGCGACGGCGCGATCTACTGGTTCGGCCGTGACGATCACTATCCGAACGAAGTGCGCATATACGGTCAGGACACGCGACACTGGTCCTACATGTCCACCGACGAAGCTCGCTCCATCGTCAAGCATGGGCTGACTGACGGCGAGGTCCGGCAGGGGGACGCCGTCCGCTTCTTCGATCCGCGAGGCGAGACTACGGCCGGTGACGACTGACGCGATGCGTGCCCGCCAGTTGACGCATGGCCGGGCTATAATCTGTGATAGAGATCAACCAGCGCGGAGGAGAGAGCGTGTCGGACGATTTGCAGCGTTTGCTTCGATACATCGTCCAACATTACACGTGGCGTGAGGAAGTCAAGGATATCGAGCTCGATGCGTCACCACTCGAGCAAGGCAGCGATATCGCGGCGAGCCGCCGACGCGCGCTCCGTGAGGTGCAGCAGCGCGCCGATCTCCTCTCCGACGCCTTTCGCGATGGATTGAAGCGGGCCAGCGACGCACGCCGTGCCGGGGGGGACGCCATCTCGCTCGACGATCGGGTGCCGGAAGACAACCGGATTGCCGATGCGATGATCCACTTCCTGGTCGGCACCGGGCTGGCGAACTCGACCACGCGTGAAACCGATCCCCTCCATTACATCTACACCGTCTCGGTCGATTGGTCCCGGCTCAACTCGGTGGCGCGTGACGCCCGGGTCGACCTGGGCGCCGCGATCAAGTGACCATCGTGAACCAACACTCGTCCGAAACGTCATCCAACGACCTTCCGCCGATCTGGACTGACGATCGAGCGGAACAGGCGGCCGAAGCACTCGACGTCACGTTCAACGACCTCGATCTGCTGCGGCTCGCGTTGACACACCGCTCATACTTGAACGAGCAGGGCGTCGAGCAGCTCAAAGCGGTCCATCATTCGAATGAGCGCCTCGAATTCATCGGTGATTCCATTCTCGGGATGATCACGGCGGAGTTCCTCTACCAGCGGTATCCGGATCTGCCGGAGGGCTCTTTGACCGCGTATCGTACCGCGCTGGTTCGGACCGAGACGTTGGCCGAGTGGGCGAGACGCTTTCAGCTCGATTCCAGCCTGTATTTGAGCCGCGGCGAGTCGGCCGACGAGGGTGATATCAGGGATCGCATCCTGGCCGGAGCCTTCGAGGCCGTCATCGCGGCCATCTATTTCGACCAGGGGCTTGAGGCGACACGCGATTTCCTCCACGTTCTTCTCGAGGAAGATGCCGAAGAGATCATCAGCGTCGGCCAGGAGACCAACTACAAGGGCCGCCTTCAGGAATTGGTGCAGGAGTGGAAACGCGTCACGCCGGTCTACAACACATTGTCGGTGGAGGGCCCGGCGCACGAACGCACCTTTACGGTCGAAGTTCTCGTGGATGGTGAACCGCTCGGCCAGGGCGCCGGGAGCAGCAAGCGAATGGCCCAGCAGGTGGCAGCGCAACGAGCGCTGGTGAGACTCTCGGCAGAAGGGGTGAGCTGAAACAATGAGTGGTCTCTACGATGAGCTGACCATTTTCAGTGGCAATGCGAACCCCGATCTCAGCCAGGAGATCTGTTCGTATATCGATATTCCGCCCGGCCGCATCGACGTCTTCACGTTCAGCAACGAGAACATTTTCGTGCGTATCGGCGAATCGGTGCGAGAGAATGATGCCTTCGTCATCCAATCCTTCAGTTCACCCGTAAATAAGAGCATCATGGAGATGCTGATCATTATCGACACGCTCAAGCGCTCGTCGGCCGGACGCATCACCGCGGTAATTCCCTATTACGGCTACGGGCGGACCGATAAGAAGGATCAGCCGCGCGTTCCCATCACCGCCCGATTGATCGCCGATCTCATCGGCGTAGCGGGGGCCAACCGCGTGCTGACCGTCGATCTGCACGCTGGGCAGATTCAGGGCTTCTTCAACATTCCGGTCGATGAGTTGACGGCCATGGGCTTGGTCGCTCGCTATTTTCAGGAGAAGCAGCTCACGAAGCCGGTCGTGGTCTCACCCGACCTCGGGAACACCAAACGCGCACGCAACTTCGCCGAGGAGATCGATGCCAGCCTGGCAATCATCGAGAAGCGCCGCATTGGCAATCACGATCAGAGCGAGACGCTCAACCTGATCGGGTCGGTCGAGGGGTGTCAGGCGGTATTGGTCGACGATGAGATCGACACGGCTGGATCGATCACGCAGGCGGCGCAGGTGTGCATGGAGCATGGGGCCACGGAAGTCTATGCGACAGCCACGCATCCGGTGCTGAGTGGACCGGCGATCGAGCGGCTGGCCGCCAGCCCGATTCGCGAAATCGTGGTGACGAACACCATCCCATTGCCTCCGGAAAAGCGCATCGACAAGATCACGGTACTCTCGATCGCTCCGCTCCTCGGTGAGTCGATCCAGCGCATTCATACTGGGGCAAGCGTCAGCCTTGCGTACCGAAGCACGCAACACACGAGAGGTCTCCGCTAACCCCCGTGCACCTTGACTGTACAGTCACAGCGGTGGCAGAGTTGTGCCCGCATATGTCGGCGGTGAGCGAACAGACGACCCGCGGTCGCACGTTCGTCGTGCGCTCCAAAACCAGGACGTGCCCCGTCAGACCAGGAAGGCCCTGATCGTGCCTCGATATCGTTCACCTTACTCACGACGACCGCCTTCTCGAAGCGTCGTACCAAAGCTCATCATGAGTTTGATGGGCTTGATGATCGTCGTCCTCGCTCTGTTTCTCGTGGCCGATCATCTTGGGCGCACCAGTAACCTGGGCATCGGCAGTTCTGGTTCGCCCGTCGCCAGTAACGGCAATGGCGCGAGTGCCACCGGCACCAGCGGCGGCAAGACCGCCACCAGTGCCAGTCAGGCATCGGCCTCGCCCACATCGATCAACACTTCGTCGCTGCACAATCCGAAGGACGTCGCCGAGGCTTACGTTAAGCTCTGGTCGTCGAATGACTTCAGCGACATGTACCAGCTCCTCTCGACGACCTCCCAACAGGTCATCACTCAGAAGGACTTCGTCGACCGCTACAACGGCATCGACACCGAAATCGGCGAGACCTCGCTTGTCGCCACCGTCACCGGCAATGGTTCCGGGGACAATAATTCCCGCGTCCCTATTCACGTGGTGTGGCAGACCGGTAAAGTGGGCGAAATCCAGGAAGACAACGTCGTCACGCTCGTCCAGGACAACGGTGCCTGGCGCGTCGACTGGACTCCATCGATGATCTTCGCCGACCTCGGCGACGGACTGGTGCGCTGGATTCCGGACGTTCCACAGCGTGGCCGCATCCTGGATCGCAAGGGTCGCCCTCTGGCCGCCCTCGGAACGATTACCAAGGTCGGGGTCGAGCCGGGACAGATCAAAGACGAAGCCTCGATGCTGCAGAAGCTGAGCCAACTGCTCGACATGCCGCAGGATCAGGTCAAGGCGCTCTACTCCGGAGGACAACCGGATTGGTTCATGCCGATCCGCAGTTATCCCGACAACATGGATCCCAACCTTCTTTCGCAGTTCCAGGCGATTCCCGGCGTCGTCATTCAGAAGTGGCCGGATCGTGTCTATCCCGCCGGGCTAGCCGCCGCGCAGGTGGTCGGCTATCTCAGCGAGGTGACCGCCGACGAGCTGACTACACTGGCGAAAGATGGATTCGGACCAGGCGACCGCATCGGACGCTCGGGACTGGAAGCCTGGGGCGAGAAGTATCTGGCAGGTAAACGGGGCGGGCGCATCGTTATCGTCGGTCCCGACGGAACTGAGCGTAAGACGATCAAGGAGATCAAGAGCGAGCCTGCCGACGACATCGTGACGACGATCGACCTCGACGTGCAGCTCGCCGCCGCACAAGCGCTGGGCGACAAATGGGGCAGTGTCGTCGTGATCGATCCAGCCAACGGCGGAATCCTCGCGATGGTCAGCAATCCCACGTTCGACCCGAACCAATTCATTCTGGGCATGTCTGACCAGCAGTGGACCGACCTCAATGACCAGACCAAGCGGCCACTCGAGAATCGCGCCGCACAGGTCGCCTACCCAATTGGCTCGACCTTCAAGGTCGTCACCATGACGGCCGGCATGCAGTCACTCGGATTGACACCGCAGAGCACCTTCAACTGCCCGGCGAGCTTCTCGTTGCCGAACAACAGTCAGGTCTGGCACGACTGGAGCGCCAATGGGCAAGGAACGTTGACCCTGCATAACGCGTTGGTGCAGTCGTGCGACACCGTCTTCTACCAGATCGCCGAACAGCTCGATAAGAAGGATTCGAACATCCTGCCGGACGCTGCCAAAGCCTTCGGATTCGGCTCGGAGACCGGTTTGCCGGAACTGCCAGAGGTGGCCGGCACCGTGCCTGACCCCGAATGGAAGCTTCAGGCGATCAACGACTACTGGGCGCGCGGCGACGCTATCAACCTCTCGATCGGCCAGGGCTACTTCCTCGCCACACCGTTACAGGTGGCGGATGCCTACGCCGCGATTGCCAACGGCGGCACCCTCTGGCAGCCCTATCTGGTGCAGGAGGTGAAGAGCATCGACGGCAAGGCGGTCTTCACGGCTCAGCCCAAGGAGCGCGGCAAGCTCCCCGCGACCGCGGAGCAATTGGCCGCGATTCGCTCTGCGCTGGCGCAGGTGACGACGGCTCCCAATGGCACCGCCGCGGGGCTCTCGATCGCCAAACCGTTCGCTGGTGAGACGCACTCAGTCGCCGGCAAGACGGGCACGGCCGAGAACAGCGATCCAAACCCGCATGCCTGGTTCGCCGCCTTCAGCCCAGCTGAAGGAGCCAAGATGGCGACCGTTGCCATGGTGGAGCATGGCGGAGAAGGAGGTGACGTGGCGGCACCCATTGCCCGCCAGGTCGTTGACGCCTTCTATACCGCCAACCCGCAATGAGCGGGATCCGCCGCTTTCCGGTAAGGGGGACGTCTGTCGCACGTCTTGGGGCGGAATCAGGTTCCGGATCGCCATGACTCGGTCTCAGGCGACGATAGGCGGCGCCGCACGTTGAAGCCTCGGGCCCTGGCCATGGGTCAACGCCCCTGCACTGCCACTCGGCTGAGCGCAGCCGTCTCAAAACTCGAACCAAGGAGCACGTAACCAAACGTGGATTTCGAGAAGACCTTGTTGACACATCGTGGGCATCAGCGTGCCAGACGGGTACCATGTGTGACATGGATGTCTTGATCGTTGGCGGAGGTATTGGCGGATTGACCGCGGCCATCGCTCTCGGACGGCGCGGCTTTGATGCGCGCGTGTTCGAGGCCGCCGACGCCATCCGCGAGGTCGGCGCCGGGCTGTGGGTGCCAACCAACGCGATGATCGTGCTCGAGCGGCTCGGCGTCGCCGCCGCGGTGCGGGATGCGGGACTGGTGGTCGAACGCGCCGAGCTGTGGGACTACCGCAGGGGCCAGCTCCAGTCCTCCGCGCTCGGCGAGCTAGGGCGACGGCATGGTGCGCCCACGGTCGCCATCGAGCGCCCGATGCTGCAGCGCCTGCTGGCTGGCTATCTGGGGGCAGATCACGTGCGCACCGGCAAGGTGTGCCGTGATGTGCGCCAGCTCGGCGATGGCGCGCTCGTGACATTTGCGGATGGCTCGACCGAGGACGCACGCGTGGTCATCGGGGCAGACGGCGTGCGCTCGACGGTACGCGGAGCGCTCTTCCCCGATCGCCCGCTACGCTACTCCGGCCACACCTCCTACCGCGCGCTAGTCGATTATCGGCTGGAAGACGACGTGCAAGGCACGACCCGGGAGATCTGGGGGCCCGGCACCCGCTTCGGCTTCTCGCAGGTCGGCAAGCACCAGGTCTACTGGTTTGCGACCATGCAGGCGCCGGCAGACGAGCGTGACGCGCCGGGGCTCAAAAGCCGGTTGGAGGAGCTGTTCGCCGCCTATCCCGCGCCCGCTCCGGCGCTCCTGGCGGCGACCGCGGAGTCAGCACTGATCCGAACGGACATGTTCGACCTTCCGCCTCTGCCGACCTGGCACTGTTGGGCGACGCCGCGCACGCGTCGTCCCCTAACCTGGGTCAGGGCGCGGCGCAGGCGATCGAGGACGCCTGGGTGCTGGCCGACCGGCTCGCCGCGGTCGCCGCGCCGGAAGCTGCCTTGGCCGCCTACGAGCACGTGCGCATGCACAGGACCCATCTAGTCACAACGCGCTCCTGGCAGATGGGCCGGATCGCCCAACTCCGGAATCCGGTGGCGCGGGCGGCACGCAACGCGCTGATGCGGCGGGTGCCGGGCAGGGTCTCGAACGGACAACTCGACGCGCTCTACCGACTCGACTATTGAGTCCGACCGTATCTCGATGCGGTGAGGCCGTCCAGACTCGGAGGTGACCGTGGTGGTGGTAGCCACCGGGGAAGGTGGCCCATCAAACACTCATGCCCCAAACGTCGCGGACACCCTGCGCTGCGGCTAGCCTGGATCGCATGCGCCGCGACGTAGAGACGACCAGCGAGGGACGTAGTGACGCGACATGGGTTCGCCCGAGCGGCAGGGACGGTCGTGGTGGACAATATCGCGCGGCGTGGAGGGGGGCGCGCCCATGCGGCCCGGTGCCGAACGGACACGCTATGGCCAGGTGTATGAGAGCAGTTCACTGGTTCACGCGCGCTTGCCGAGTACTTCGGGGCCGAGCGTCGTAGTAGCGGATCCACTCTGGTACGACCGCACGGTCCGAGTCATTCTCCGTCGTGGAAGGTCTGATCTGTTAGCCGCTCCGGCCCCGTCAGTGGCTTATTGTCGCTGGAGAAGCCGAATTCGATTTCGGCGACGAGTCCGCAGGGGATGCTACGTATTGCCGAAGAAACAGTGCCGTTTAGCACTGAAGATGAGATTGCGGGTACCGCTATGTGATCGCTGAACGCATGGGAGTCTCAAATCCACGAGTTCTGACCAACAACTGAATGTGGTCAACCTTCTAGGATGGTTGATATCCATGACGAGCCGAAGAACTCCAACCCCGGCCACATTGGTCGTTGAAATTGTTGGGACCCGCTGTTCCAATGCGTATGGTGAGGTCTTCTTTGTTACCTTTCTTCCGCGATGCACTACACAATCGTGAAGATGATCCCCAGAATCACCAGAATCGCACCGATGGCGAAGATGGCGATGGCCGTCGTGCCGAGCCAGAAAGCCTGCTTGCCCCATGAGGCTTGAAGCTCTTCCTCGGTGCGGTGGCTGACAATGAATTTGCGGTTCTTGTCGCCGTGCTCCGGCCTCCCGATGGTGCCATCCTCACGATAGGCCCCGAGAATGTAGACCGGTTTGTCGACCTCGAGCGCCTTGACGGTGTAGCGATACCCGAGCGTGCGGTCATTGTCCCCCGCGCTAATGGAGACACCGGCAAATGAGATCGTCGGTCCGTTGCCCGTGCTGTTCTTGTCCTCGAATCGGTTGAGGATGGTTGGCGCATCGATATCAGCGCCGTCCGGCTGAATCTGAACTTTCCCAGTCGCATCCTCGACAAAGAAGGGCGTCTGCTGCGAGTTGGACGAGACCGTCTCGCTGGTGCGGTTGGTCTGCATATTCCCCTCGGAGTCGCGTTCGCGCTTCTCATATTCCCGCACGACTGACGACGAATACCAGACGCAGGCCTTATTGGCGTACTCACTCGTCAAGGGGGCATCACAGCGAATCGATCCCTTGACCTCCACCATTTCACCCGGCAAGAGATTTGGCAAATCCTTGACGGTCGAGGTGACGACGTTCTTGATCAGATTCGTCTTCGATTGAGCGCGCCGGCCGAAGAATAACAGCAGCGCACCGATCGCGAGCGCGATCAGGCCGATCACCAGCATCCCAGAGCCCATGACCCCATCCCCACTCTATCCGCGCCATTCATCGTTCGTGAAACTTGTGCGGCACATACTACCAGAGAAAGTTCACCATGGGCTACGTAACAACATTCCGCCGTGACGGTTCAGTCTCTCATGACCGAGGGATGCTCTCCTCCCGCGGCAAGGGGCAAAGGAGATGGACCGTCAGTGAACGGGAGGAAAGAGTCATATTCCATGCGACGCGCCGTCCAGGCGGCGACGTCGGGACCATGCAGACGGCCGACGACGTGCAGCGCCATGTCGATTCCGGCGGAAACCCCGGCCGACGTGATCACGTCTCCTTCGTCTACAACGCGCTGATCGGCCAGCAGCGTCACCGACGGATAGTGCTCGCGCATCCAATCGACACTGGCCCAGTGCGTCGTCGCGCGCCGCCCATCGAGGATGCCGCGCTCAGCCAACAGGAAGGCACCCGTGCACACGCTGGTGGTCAACTCAATCGCGGCGCGCTGTCTGGCGATCCAGTCCAGCAGATGTTCATTGAGACGTTCGCGGCGCGTCCCTTGTCCGCCAGGTACGACCAGGATGTCGAGCGCCGGATGATCGTCGATGGTGTGATGCGGCTGCACCAGAAGATCGCCGCGACAGTGGATGATACGGCCCTCTTCGGCGATGGTCACAACGTCGAAGAGACGTGCGTCGTCGTTGGAGTCCTCGGGCGGACGAGCCGTGGAAAAGACCTCGAACGGCCCGCAGAAATCGAGCACCTCGACGTCGTCAAAGATCAGGATGCCGACAGTACGTGGCTGTGAAGTTGCCATGATGTGTTTATCCCTCCGCCTCGGCTGATCGTCAGTCGACTGCCTATCGGAGAGTATCCATCAAGAGACGCGCTGGGTCACCTGTTTGTGGATCGTCGTGCCTCGGGTAGTCCCGCGAGACGCTCTGCCGCCGCTGCCAGGGTTTCGGTGCGCTTGGCGAAGCAGAAGCGCGCCAGCAATGGGGCCGTGGATGGATCGAAGTAGAAAGCGGAGGGCGGAATCGCCGCAACGCCGATCTCGCTGGTCAGATAGCGGCAGAAGGAGACGTCGTCCGCGAAGCCGAGACCGCTGATGTCGGCCATCAGGTAATAACTGCCGCTGATCGGCAGGACGGGAAGTTCGGACGACTCCAGCGCATCCCGCAACTGATTGCGAAGACACGTGTATCGAATGGCGAGATCTCGATAGTAGCCCTGCGATTCAGCGACCTCGAGCGCTTCAGCCATGGCTTCTTGAAACGGGGTGGCCGTGGCAAAGGTGATGAACTGATGGGTGCCTCTGATGGCACGGCTCAGTTCGACCGAGGCGATGGCGTACCCGATCTTCCAGCCGGTCATCGAGAAGGTCTTGCCGGTGCTGTTGATCGTCACGGTCCGCTCCCACATCCCAGGTAAGAGCGCCATGGGTACGTGGACGGCGCCGTCATACGTAATGCGGTCGTAGACCTCGTCGGTGATCACCAGTAGGTCGTGCTCGATGGCGAGCTGAGCGATGAATTCCAGTTCCTCACGGCTGAACATCTTGCCGGTCGGGTTGTGTGGCGTGTTGATCACGATGGCGCGCGTGCGTGGTGTCAACGTTCGCCGCAGTTCCTCGGGATCGAAGGACCAGTCGGGTGGTTGCAGACGCACGGCGCGCGGCGCGCCGCCCGCGAAGACAGCCTGCGCTGGATAGGCATCGTAGAAGGGCTCGAAGAAGATGACCTCTTCGCCGGGATCGACGAAGGCCAGCATAGCCGCCTGCATGGCCTCAGTCGCACCCGTAGTAACGGTGATCTCGGAGTCGGCGTTGATTTCGCGTCCATATGTGTGGGCGAAGGTGGCGGCGATAGCCTGGCGCAGCCGAGGCGTGCCGTGACTCGGCGCGTATTGATTCATGTCGGCATGGATGGCGCGCGCGGCCGCTTCCTTGACGAGGTCGGGACCCGGGAAGTCGGGGAACCCCTGGCCCAGGTTGATGGCTCGATGCTCGACGGCCAGGCGGCTCATCTCGATAAAGACCGAGGTGCCAAAACCAGCCAGGCGTTGAGCCGTCGTGCGAGCCATTTCTACCCTCGTGTTTCTAACGGGCTGACTACATTAGGTCACCGATGCATGGAACGGTTCAGGAGCACGCTTCATGCTCATCGTTCTAGGTAGCCAACTCTGCTACGCCTTCGCTAACTCGGCGTGCTCCTGGCGCAACGCGTGGGCCGCCTTGACCATGTGCTCCAGCGACGGCCACACCTCATCGTTGCCGCGCGTCTTCAGGCCACAATCCGGATTGACCCAGATCTGCCCCGGCTTGAGGACTTCACTGGCACGCTCCAGCAACGTCTCCATCTCGCCGGTGGCCGGCACACGCTCCGAGTGGACGTCATAGACGCCCGGGCCGATCTGTCGTCCGTAGCTATGATCGATGAACGCCTGCAACAACTCCGAGCCGCTGCGGCTGTTCTCGATAGAGATGACGTCGGCGTCCAACGCCTCGATGGCCTCAATGATGTCGTTGAACTCGCTGTAGCACATATGGCTATGGATCTGCGTGTTGGCCTGGACGCCGGAGGAGGCCAGGCGGAACGATCGCACTGCCCAATCAAGATACTCGTCCCAATCCTCGTGGCGCAGTGGCAGACCCTCACGCAGCGCGGGCTCGTCAATCTGGATGATGGCGATTCCGGCCTGCTCCAGATCTGCGACCTCGTCACGCAGGGCCAGCGCGATCTGATTGGCGACCTCGCTGCGCGGCATATCCTCGCGCACGAAGGCCCAGTTGAGCATAGTAACCGGGCCGGTCAGCATGCCTTTGATCGGGCGATCGGTGACCGACTGGGAGAACATGGTGTTCTCGACGGTCATCGGGTTTGGCCGATGCACGTCGCCGTAGATGATCGGCGGGCGCACGCAACGGCTGCCATAGGACTGCACCCAGGCATTCTCGGTCACCGCGTAGCCGCCAAGCTCATCGGCGAAGAATTCGACCATGTCGGTCCGCTCGAACTCGCCGTGGACCAGCACATCCAGGCCGATCTCCTCCTGATGCTTGATGACCTGTCGCGTGCGATCCGCGATGAAGTCGCGGTAATCCGCGTCCGACATGCTCCCTTTGCGCCAGCGGGCGCGCGCAGCGCGGATCTCGCGCGTCTGTGGGAAGCTGCCAATCGTGGTGGTCGGATAGGGCGGAAGGTTCAGACGCCGCTCCTGCTGCACGATGCGACTCTCGAACGGTTGATCACGCTGGAAATCCTTCTCGATCAGCGCGCGCATCCGCTCCTGCGTCGGACGATGATGGATGCGTGACGAATCGAGCGCCGACTGGAACATCGCGGCATTCTCTTCGATGTCCGCGCGGACGGCGTCTCGCCCAGCGTTCAATCCGCGTGTCAGGGTGACGATTTCGCTCAGGCGCTGCTCGGCAAAGGAGAGGAGTGGCTTGATCTCGTCATCAAGATCGCTCTCGAGCTCGACGTCATAGGGTAGATGAAGCAACGAGCAGGAGGACTGCACCCAGAGGTGCTCCGAGGTCGCCCGCTCGGAGATCTCTTCCAGCAGACTCAGCGTCTCCTCGACGTTGATGCGCCAGATGTTGCGCCCGTTGACGACACCAGCGCCGAGCACCTTGTTGGTCGGGAACCCATGCCGATTGAGGAGCATCAGATTTTCGGGCGTGCGCACGAAGTCGAGGCCGATGCCGTCGACCGGCAGTGCCGAGACGGTCTCCCAATTGCCATCGAGAGACTCGAAATAGGTCTGCAGCATCAGCTTGGGGCGACCGGAAACCCTGGCCAGCTCGGCATAGGCGGTCTTGAAGAGGGTAAGCTCTGCCGCACTGCGGTCTTGTACCAGAGTCGGCTCGTCGATCTGCACCCACTCCGCGCCTGCCTGACCGAGACGGCTCAGCACGTCGCTGTAGACCGGCAAGAGCTCGCTCAAATGTTCCGACAGTGGCTTTGTGTGGTGCTTACCCAGCAGCAACAAGGAGACGGGACCGAGCAGCACCGGCTTGGCCGGGCGCCCAATCTGCGCCGTCGCTTCAGCGAACTCGTCGAATATCTTCGTGCTGGCCAGACGCGGCGCGGCGGCATCGAACTCCGGCACCAGATAGTGGTAGTTGGTGTCGAACCACTTGGTCAGCTCGAGCGCGGGAGCGTTGTCGTCGCCACGAGCCATGGCAAAATAGGTCGAGAGTGAGACGGTGTCACCGACCTCGCCGTAACGTGACGGAACCAGACCAGTCAGGCAGATAGTGTCGAGTACCTGGTCGTAATAGCTGAAGTCGTTGCAGGGAATCAGATCGATTCCGGCATCGGATTGCGCCTGCCAGGCGGCCCGACGTATCTCACGCGCGGTGGAGGCCAACTCCGCCTCACCGATCTTGCCGGACCAAAATCCTTCGACCGCCTTCTTCAGCTCACGATGCTTGCCGATGCGTGGGTACCCGAGAATCGAGCTCTTGGCCATCTATTGCTCCTCGTTGCGCCAGCCGATCTTAATCTGGACGATTCTACGATTGCTTCATCACGGTTGAGTATTGTTGCACGTTCGCGCCACTGTGACCGGGTTGATTGCGACGGAGACAGAAATCGCACGAGCCGATTCCGACCCGTGCGAGCCGATGCATCTTCATGATGACCGCGCCGCTGCCTGACCCCTCAACGGTCCCGGCTGACTGCTATTCCACCGGATTACATGCCGTCTCGTCAAGATCGGCGAGCCAAGTCTCTCCAAACTTGCGGAGTTGATCAATGATCGGGAGTGCCGCCCGCCCCTTCTCCGTTAATGTGTACTCAACCCGAGGCGGGATCTCGTTGTACTGCTGGCGACTGATGATTCCAGCCGTCTCAAGGTTGCGCAAACGCCCAGAAAGGACGCCTGGGCTCATGCCGATCGACGACTCAAGCGCATGGAACCTGCGACAACCACCTTCGAGGTCCCGCAGTATCAAGAGCGTCCAATGATCGCCGAAAACCTTCGCGGCTCGCGCTATCGGGCACGCTGGCACGGTCTCTTGCGTTTCTTGTCGTATCGGTGCCATGTCGCCGCTCCTTGGATGTGCTGTGATCTCAGTATAGCAAACCAGTTGACATCTTCTGTCCCCAATAGTATCATAACTAAAGTAACTACGCTTTTAGAAGTAACTCCGGAGGAAAAGTAATGGACAGTCAAACGCAACAGGGCCAGGCAACCACCACACTAACGCGGTGGAACATCGACCCGGCCCACTCTGAGGTCGGGTTTGCCGCCAAGCACATGATGATCAGCACGGTGCGCGGTCGTTTCAGTGACGTTTCGGGCTTCATCGATTTTGACGAGCACAATCCCGAGTCGGCCAAGATCGACGTCGAGGTTGGCGTCACGAGCATTGATACCCGGCAGGAGGGGCGCGACAACCACCTGCGTTCGGCCGACTTCTTCGACGCCGAGACGCATCCCAGCATGAAATTCGTGAGCACGAAGGTCGAACACCTCAAAGGGAGTCAGTACAAGGTGACCGGCGATCTGACGATTCGTGGCACCACCAACCCAGTCACACTCGATGCCACCTTCGAGGGCGCGCATCCGGACCCCTGGGGAGGCACCCGCGCCGGTTTCACCGCTAACGGCAAGATCAACCGGCATGAATTTGGGCTCGACTGGAATGCCACAATTGAAGCGGGTGGTGTCGTTGTCGGTCCAGAGGTCAAGCTCCAGTTTGAGGTCGAGGCCGTCAAGCAACAACAATAACGTCCTGCTCCCCGGGCCGGCGGAGACATCTGCCGGCCCAGCCCTATTTAATGACTCCCTCGAAACCGAAAAACGTAGCGCCAGTTGGCCGTCTCATGCGTCATCGCAGTCGCGACAGGCGGGTTGGCGACCTCCCTGGGCCAGACTTCCATCTCGACGGCGTCGATGCCTGGTGACCCGCTTGCACGCCAGTGCTCCAACAGCGAAGCCAGTCGATCGCTGGCGCGGATGGCACCGTAGCTGAGAAGCGTCGCGGTCCCTTCCACCTCGAAGGGAACGCTCACCAGACAAAGCGATCGGTCTGATTCATCGGCCAGTCCGAATGTGCCGCCGCTGAACCCGGTGATCTGTGCGTCAGTCGACGACATCATCAGCATCGATGGCTCATGTAGGGCCATGAAGAGCACGAAACCGGTCCAGTTCCGGCCCTCAAGCGTTCGCCGGCGCGGAAGCGCTGCGATGAGCTCGCTCAGTAGCTCGTCGATTTGCTCACCACCGGTAGCGACCATCACGTTCGGCTGGAGCGCGCGATACTGGTCGGTGCCCGCCATCCGGCCACGGATGCGGGTGAAACCGCAGGCCACAGCCGACCGGCTGACCAACGATCGGTCACGCTTTTCGAAGGCGACACAAATCTGAAATGTGCTGACCCACAACGGCACGACGAGGATTCCGCCCGGTGCCAGCTGATCGACCCAGGCTGGGGAAATATCTGCCGCGCCCACAGTCAGCTCGACGCGATCATACGGCGCGCCCTGAGCCCAACCCGCTCCGCCGTCCGTCTCGATAACCTCGATGCGATCGTAACCCGCATCCTTCAGGCGCCCTTTGGCCCAGGCCGCCACCTCGGGATCGATCTCCAGTGACGTGACGCTCCCGGACTCCCCAACCAACTCTTGCAGCAACGCCGCGTTGTAGCCCGTGCCGGCCCCGACCTCGAGGACGCGCAGGCCCTCGTGTAGCTCGAGCTGCTCCAGCATCGTGGCCATCATTCTGGGTTGAGAGGAGGAACTGACCGGCACGCCAGACTGCTTCTTGGTCGTGATGGCCTGGTCGCGATAGACATCTTCAAGCGCATGTCCCGGCAGGAACGCCTCACGCGGCACGCGCAGGAAAGCACCTGCGATGGCGGCGTCGCGTTCTGTGTCATTCAGGCGCATGATTTCGACCAGTTGACGACGCAGCTGCAGCGAGGATGAACCACTCACGTGACGCTCCCATCAAGTCGCATCCGGCTCTCAAATTTTCCCATGTAGATGGCAAAAACGAAGGAGATGTGAAGCCGACTCCAAAGGTCCTTGGATACCTGTACTGACAGACGGGTAATGCACCTGCACCCTCGGCATCACGGTACTGTCCAGTTGCCGGACGCTCTCACATACCCCCCACGGCTATTCTATACATATCGAACCGACGCTCCCGGACGGACCGAATGAGCGAGGTTGAGAGAGCGGGTAGGGGACTTGAAGACCCGGCCCGAGAGAGAGGTTCAGATGTACTTCCTCGATTCCACCACGATGGTTCAGTTGGCTCTAGAGCGACAGCGTGATCTGACCAAGGACATCAAGGTCAATTCGCCCCGCGCGAGCTACGCCATCGCTTCCAAAGGCAGTCGCAGGTCTCTCCAGCATTCAGCTGGTGCGGCACTCGTCCGAATCGGTCGACACCTGCAGGCTTAATCGATGGCGGGTACGAAGAGAGGTGCCCGCGGACAGCGACGTCCGCTAGAGCGCCAAAGCCGCAGCCGCCAGAATGTTCCCCCAGGAGTGGCGTGATCCCAATCGATGAGGATCACGCCACTTCTTTATCTCCTCGTATTCCAACAACGCCCTCACCGATCTGATCACACGCAATCCAGCAACAGAGTGCACCATTCTTTCGACACGTTATGCTTACCACCTGACCCAATCCATGTCGTGGAGGAAGACGATGTCCGAACTGCGTGTCGCGCTCTTGCAAATGGTCGCCTGCGGCACTGACCAGGAAGCCAATCGTCGCAAAGGGGACGCGTTCGTGCGCCGGGCAAAAGCCATGGACGCCGACATCGCGCTCTTTCCCGAGATGTGGAACGTCGGCTATGCACCGATGGAAGGACATGCGTCCAACTCGGGCGACATCTGGCGAGCGCCCTCGGTGTGGCAACGGAGTCAGAAGCCATTTCAGCGCGCCGAGCCAGAGGTGCGACATCGCTGGCAGGAGCGTGCCATCGAGCGGGATAGTCCGTTCGTGGAGCACTTCCGCGGTCTCGCCCAGGAGCTAGACATGGCCATCGCGCTGACCTACCTCGAACGCTGGCCGGGGGCACCACGCAATTCGATGTCGCTGATCGATCGCCACGGCAACTTGATGATGACCTATGCCAAAATTCATACATGCGACTTCGATGAGCCGGAAGCTTCCACCACTCCTGGCGACGACTTCTACGTGGTCGACCTCGATACAGCGACCGGACCGGTCAAAATCGGCGCCATGATCTGCTACGACCGGGAGTTTCCTGAAAGCGCGCGCATCCTGATGCTCAAAGGGGCCGAGATCATCCTGACGCCCACCGCCTGCGACCTGCCTGCCAATCGATTGATGCAGTTCCAGACACGGGCCATGGAGAACATGGTGGGAGTGGCGATGGCGAATTACGCTGCACCAGGGTTCAACGGTCACTCGGTCGCCTACCACCCGATTGCGTTCGACGACAACGGCGCGCAACGAGATATGTTGATCGTTGAGGCGGGTGAAGCAGAGGGCGTGTATCTCGCGACGTTCGACCTGGAGGAATTGCGCGACTATCGGGTGCGCGAGGCCTGGGGCAACGCGTTCCGGCGTCCGCACCGCTACGGCGCCATCACGTCGCCAGAGGTTGCCGAGCCTTTCATTCGTGTGGGCGAAGACGGAGCACCATATCCGCGGCTCGAGCGCTGATCGAATCGATCACGCAGCCAACGAGCCGCGCGATGATATCGCGTGCTCGGATTGCGTTGTGAGCGGTTCCTCGACATCTGCCACCTGGACCGCGCCAAGCATCAAGACTGAGACAGATGCCATCACGCAGAGTGTGACCGCAGCCAGCGGCACCATGATCTTGTAGGAATCACCCGGCCCGGCGATCAGCAAGGCGAAGTGCAGGATGGGAATTCCTATCAACGCCGTCTGTATTGAGAGGCGCAACGCGCGGGAGCGGCAGCCCAGTGCCATGATCACGCAGCCCGGTACAAGGAACAGGACCCCTCCGTGGATGAACGAGTGGAAGCTTGCGACCACCACCACGATCATCGAGACCAGCATCTGCTCCGCGAACCGAGACGACCTGGGATTCCATTCCCCACGCCACAAAAACGGCAGCACCGCGAAGCTCATCAGGGCCATGAGCCAGGTGAGCGCAGTACCGGTCCCATCAGGCAGATTCGGAAAGAGATTGATGAGTACCGAGTGCCAGTTCATCATGTGCTCTGGCCGAACAGTCGGATGACGGCTGTGGAACCCTGTGTAGAGGTGAGACAGTTGGAGATAATTGCGTAGTCCGCCGATACCCATCATGAAGAGGCTCGTGACACCGATGACGGCGGCAACTGCCGTCAGACCGAAAAACGCGCGCCAACGTCGCTTATAGAGCAGGATGAGCGGAAAGGCGATCGCGTACTGCGGTTTAAGGAAGAGCACAGCGAGCCACATGCCCGCTCGCCCTTCATCTCCGCGCTCGAATGCTTCATATGACTGCAAAACCGCAAACAACAGCAGGATCGTCGCCTGGCCATAGAAAAGACTGAACGGGATGGGGAAGAAGAGCAACAACGCGAATCCCAGCACAGGCGAGGGGTTTTTGAAGCGCTTGATGAGACGGATCACGACGTACACCGCGATCAGGAATTGCACCGCCGTCCAGACTACGAAGCTGATGACCGGCGAGAGAAACGCCAGCGGCACCACTGTCAGGTAATAAGGGGGTGGATAGAGTCCGGGTGGCACCTCAATAGGGCCGCCATTGACGCCGTGGAATCGTGAAAAGGCTGCTTCGAAATGGTCGATCGTGTCGATGTTGTAGACCGACGAGGGACCACTGTGGACGAAGGCACGACCAGCCGCCCAGAAAGACTCGTAGTCCCCACCGACTTTGCCGAACAATCCGTACAAATGGATCGACGAGGAGACATAGCTGATCCAGAGGAAGGCGATGGCAATGCACCACAACAGAAGCAGCGCCGTCATCGTTCGCCTGCGTGTGTCTCGTCCTGGTGCGTCGACCGCGCGCGTGCTGTCGAATCCGCTTCGCGATGTATTCAGTGAGCTGTTTCTGAGATTCAACACGATCCTCTGATCCCGCTCGTGACGAACCACCTGTTCCTGCTAGGTCATCGATATCGATGACGTGTCAGCTTCACGTCTATCGAGTGTCGTGAACGCAGCCGAGTGTTTCAATGTGAGCAGGGTGTGTAATTCGTCCTAATCGCCTACCGACTTCCAGGAATCGCGTCGCCTGCCAGGCCGCTGTGAAGGGGCGCCGATCGCTGCCACTGTTCACTCGACCGGATCAGCTTTGGACCATGAGGAGGGATTGGGCATATGGGGAACACGACGCGCATGGAGACGGACATCGAGGTCGATGCGCCGTTTTCGCTGCGACAGACGCTGGAGTTTCTGAGCGTATTTCCGCCAGCCGGACTCACACAGCACGATCAGGAATATCGCGCCGCGCACGTCGTCGGGAATCGCCCACTCCTCCTACGGCTGGTTGAGCCAGCCGAGCATCGATTGAGGCTGACGGTGGAAGGAGAGGGAGTCGGCGCGTCAGATATGGCTGAAGCCGCCAAACTGGTGCGGCGCATTTTCAGCCTGACGCTCGACGCCACTCCGTTTTACCAGCGCGTTGGCGTCGACGATCCGGTCATCGGTGAATTACAGCGGCGCTTTCCCGGATTGCGCCCGGTATTATTCGGCAGCCCCTTCGAGGCGCTCTGCTGGGCGATCATCTCCCAACGCATCAGCCTGACACAGGCAACCCGCTCCAGAACACGTCTCGTCGAGGCCTTCGGCGCAGTCGTCAAGGTCGGCGGCCAGGAATGGCAAGCGTTCCCAAGTCCCGAAACGCTCAGCGACCTCGCCATCACGTCAGGCACGGATCGGCTGAGACTACCCATCGTCAAGATCGAGCGGCTTGCAGCGCTGGCACAGCGGAGCGTGGCCGGCGATCTCGATGCTGACCTGCTCGGCTCGATGCCGGTCGACGAGGCGCGAGCCTGGCTCGAACGGAGCCCCGGTGTCGGACCTTGGGCCAGCGAATTCGCGTTGATCCGGGGCGTCGGGTTCCCCGATTTGCTGCCCCATGGGGAACGACGGCTCGTCGACGCAATTCAACGCGCCTACGATCTCGATCACCAACCGTCCGATGCCGAGATCCAGTCGATCGCTCAACGCTGGAGCGGGTTCCGGAGCTGGGCAACCTTCCTGCTACGGGTCGGAGCGCCCCCGGTACCCTAGCCGGCATTGAACCCATTCCAACCGATTCCTTTTCCCCCAAGGTTCACATCACGACAACCATTGCTTGCCTCGTTCTGAATTCAATAAGAGTGAATCTGGCGGAGGCCTATTGACAGATCGCTAGATACCTAGTAAATAGATATCGAGTTAGGAGATATCGAGTGACCTACGAAGATCCATTGATTCGTGTGCCCGACAACTTCCTGTCCGAATTTCCGGAGGCCGATCCGCTTGCAAGCGAGTGCGCGATGAACCTGATGCGCGTTGCCGATCTGATATTGCGAGAGCTCAGCCGATTCTTTCAGCGATACGGGCTGACGCCCGCATCGGCTCACGTCGTCGGTATCCTCGAGGGAACTGACGAGCCCCTCTCGCCGCATCAGATCGCCGAGCAGCTTTACATCGCCACCAGCACGATGACCTCATTGATCGACACGGTGGAGCGACATGGACTGGCTCGGCGCATCCCGCACCCCACCGATCGACGCAAGATCCTGATCGAGATCACAGACGAAGGGCGTCGTACCGTGCATGAGGCCACGCCGTTGGTGCACGAGATTGAGCGACACATCTTCTCACCAATGACGCCTGAACAAAAGGAACAGCTTCTCAGCCTGATCGCGCCACTCATGGACCAACAAAGAACGGGAGAGTGGAATCTCGAAGGCATACCCGCCCGAAACAAAGCGATGCGGTACGAGTCGGATTCCGACCCGGCCGCGACCGGGCCGGCAGTCCGTCTCGCGGGGGAGGAGGAGGGTTCCTGAGCATCGTAGGCTGACGGCGGCCAGCAGAACACGATTCACTGGACGTCAACGTGGTGCGGATTCGCCGACAGAGGTCAGCGTGGCCAAACGTCCTTGGTGAACGAAAGAGGGATGGCATAAACGCTATTTCAGCGCTGCGTGAACAGCTCGGAGTCGCTCATTGGGTCATGGGATCGACGATGGAGGGGATCACACCCGAAAAGTTTCGCTGGCGGCCGCCTGGAACCGCCAACTCGATCGCCGACAACTATCTGCACACCGTCATCGGTGAAGACGACGTCGTTCAGGGACTCTTGCAAGGGAAACCGACGCTGGCTTCCACGGCCTGGGCTGACAAGACCGGGCTCTCGATCCCACCGCCTGGTGCCCATGGTTCGCCCGACTGGACCGGCTGGGTACGTGACGTCGAGATCGAGTTTTCCGCGTTTCGCGAGTACGCACAGGCGGTTTATGCCGCCACTGATGCATACGTTGCCAGCCTGAGCGACGAGGATCTAGATCGCCAGCTCGACTTCAACTCCTTTGGCCTAGGCATGCAGACGCTCAACTGGGCGCTCTTCGTGTTCGTCACATCGCACGTCGCGGGTCACATGGGTGAGATCGGCGTCGTCAAGGGCATTCAGGGAATGAAGGGTCTGCCGTTCTAACGGGGTTACCAATAGTAGATGCCCGTGCGTCTGTCGTACGAACGGGCAGTAGACAATGTGGAGGGGTATCATGCGTTTCTTGGTCAAGGCAGTCGTCCCAACGGAAGTCGCCAACGCGTCAATCAAGGCCGGAACGTTCATCAAGAACATCCAGACGGCACTGGAGACGATCAAGCCTGAGGCAGTCTACTTCACCGAAACGGGCGGAGATCGCACGGCCTATCTCATCGTCGACATTCCGTCGGCATCAGACATCCCGTCCGTCGGAGAGTCTCTCTATCTGGCGTTGGGCGGAACGGTCGAGCTCATGCCGGTCATGCTGCCGGAAGATCTGATGAAGGCACAGCCAGCCTTCGAGGCCGCGGTTCGAGCCTTCGCCTGAGCCTCGCCACACGTGGAAACGTGAATGAGCGGTGGCTGCCATGGCGCGTCCACCGCTCGTTGGTTCGCCTCACTCCATGTGAACCGAGAGAAATGACTCCGCAAGCTCAAGTCCAGCCGGCGCGCCCGCCTCGGCGGCACGGCCACGAACCCGCTCGAACACACCACCGGGAAACGCCGACACCTGCGAAACGTGACACGTGAGCGCCTCGAGCTTGCGCGCGAAGACCGGCGCGATATCGACAAACGTGTCCGGCTGATCGGACCCAAATAGGAGCATTTCGTGCACGTCCAGCGGCTCAAGTCCCTGAGCCGCCTGCTCCGGGAAGAAGCTCGCCAGGCGAATGGACGGAAAGGCAGCGTTGATGGTAGCGAATCCCACGGCACGGTGATCGGGATGCTGGCGATAGATGCGCGTGAGTGGATCGTGCGTGACGATCAGATCGGGGCGGAAGCGCCGCATCTCGGCGGCGAGCTGACGACGTAGATCGAGTGTGTCGAAGACCTCGCCGTCCGTCAAACGCAGGAAGGAGACGCCCTCGACGCCGAGTAACCGGGCCGAAGACTCCTGCTCGCTCTCTCTGGTACGGGTGAAGACATGCGGGTCGAGGGCGGGGTCCGGCATGCCCTTGTCTCCGGACGTGACTACTACGTACCTCACGGAGGCGCCGTCAGCAATCCACCTCGCCACCGTGCCGCCACAGGCAAAATCGGGGTCGTCCGGATGTGCACCGACGACGAGAATGCGCGACGCCTCGGGTAGCTCTTTCACCAAACACCCCTCCCTCGATTGGCCATTCAATACCCGGGACAAGCGTAGTCTTGCCGGTGCGGCTGGGCAACCACTGTGAGCATGCCGCTTTGAGACTAACAACATCGTCCTGCCATCCTGTTTGACGGACGGAGAGATCCTTCGCCCGGATCAGGATGACAAGGAGAGGAAAAATGCCCACTGAGGACGCAGACTGCCAGGATCACCGTGGTCGCCTAAACAGGGTGACAGGGTGACGGAAACCGCCCTCCAAATCGAACTGCTCTCGCGCCTTGGCTCGCCCTCGACGCATCCGCCATACGATCTCTTCGTTTTGCCCTGGGACTCGAGAGCGAAAATCGTTGTTCTCTCACTTCTCGTTCGACACACGAATCGGTTCGCGATATCTTTGCGACCGATGAACGCCCAAATCAAGATGGTGAGGTCATGAGGGTAAATCGAATCGGAAAATGGCTCGCGGCTTTCGCGATTCTGGCTATCTGCATCGTCGTCGGTGCGGTATCAACCGCCGCGCAACCATCGACTCCAGCCCCAGCACCCGTGGTCCAGACATCGGCGACGCCTCCAGCTTCTCAAGCATCTCCGACAGCTGCTGCGTTCTCCGCAGCGGACCAGCAAGCACTCTGGAAAGAGGCGATACAGGTTACTGGTGATCAATATCCCGAGGTAGTCGCCTACGTCGATGGTCACCCCATCTCCGGCAAGGATCTGGCTCAGCAGGTCTACGTCATCGAGCACAACCCACAAGATGTCGCGTTGCGATCCGATGCGGTCAACATCGCGCTGAACCGGCTAATCCAAAACCAGGTATTGCTCGAACACGCAAGCGACTATGGCATCAACATCAGCGATGACTACGTGCGGTCGTATGTCCAGCAGGTCAAGGCGCATTCCGCGCAGGACCCGAGCAATCGAGATCTCACCAACGAGCTGGCCAAACAGCTTGGGGTTGACCCGGCCGACTACTACGATCAGCCGCAGGTCATCCAGCAATATAAAGATGGCTTGACACTCAATGCCGTGGAGAGCTACGTGCTTTCAAATGTCCCGGCCAACAAGCGAACCGGCGACTGGCAGTCGCAGACCATCGCCGCCGTTGTTGATTCACTCAACCCACAGGTGAAGATCCAGATCGCGCATTGAGGACAGCAGCCAAACACCATTGCGGCAGCTCGTCGATTCCTCTGATATGCACCTGCTGGAGAACCCATCGGAAGATCCAACAGCCCAAATACGTCGAAGGCGGGCATCAGTGCCCGCCTTCACTCGTCCGCCGGGATCACCGCGCTTACACGAACGTGTCGAACCAGTTGAGCGTGCGCGTGAGAAAGTCGACGCGATACTCGGCCGGCCCGGCGCTGGTGAAGCCGTGCGCCTGACCCGGATAGCGCACGAACTCGACCTCACATCCCGCCTTGCACAGCGCCACGAAGAGCTCTTCCGATTGCCTCAGCAATGGCAACGAGCGTAGACTGCGGCTCAACGGATCGCCAACAAACGTCTGAGAGGTCCCCGTGTCTGAGTCGCGGCCATCATCGGTGCCATCGGAGATCGTCAACCACTACGGGCAAGGAGTTGAAGCTGGTCGCCTGACGTCCAGCTATGGCAGCCTCGAACTGCTGCGCACGCAAGAGATTCTGACCCGCTTTCTGCCCGATCCCCCGGCGACCATCTGCGACGTTGGCGGCGGACCCGGCGTCTACGCCACCTGGTTGGCTCGAGGCGGCTACGAAGTTCACCTGATCGACGCGGTCGAACTCCACGTCCAGCAGGCGCGAGAGGCCTCATCGGCGCAACCCGATACACCCATTGCTTCCTGTACGCATGGGGATGCCCGTCGGCTGGACCTCGAGGAGAACAGCGTCGATGCCACGTTGCTCCTGGGGCCGCTCTATCACTTGACGGAACGTAGCGATCGCGTCCAGGCGCTGCGAGAAGCCGGGCGCATCACTCGACCAGGTGGACTGATTTTCGTTGCGGCCATCTCCCGCTTCGCGTCGCTCTTGGATGGCATGTTCCGCGGATTCATCGCCGATTCGGAGTTTCAGACGATCATGCGGGAGGATCTGCGCAGCGGGCAGCACCGTAATCCGAACGACCGCGACCATTTCTTCACCACCGCGTATTTCCACCGCCCGGAGGAGCTACGCGTCGAGTTCGCCTCTGCCGGGCTGACTCATATGCAGACGTTGGCGGTCGAGGGACCAGCCGGGTTCATTCAAAAGGTCACGGATGGTTGGGAAGACCCGCAATGGCGCGCGCAGGTTCTGGAGACGATCCGGCTGATCGAAGCAGAACCGGCCGTCCTCGGTGCCAGCCCGCATTTGCTGGCCATCGGCCGCACCTGAGCTTAGCCCCCACCGATCAAAAGCATCCCTTCACAGGCACGTCACTCATCTGAGGCGAGATATATTCTTCACCACCGCCGGTCATCTTTGTAAGTTAACGTTGTGCCCTATTGACACACTCGAACGTATGTCCTAGTATGTCCGTACACCTTAACCGTTGCCGCTCAGTGAAAGGAGCGACGCGTATGGCCCAGTATCCGATCGTTCACGTCGAGATACCAACCACCGATCGGGAGGCGTCCGGGAAGTTCTACTCGGAACTCTTCGGGTGGGAAGTTCAACAGCATCCAGATATGAACTACGCCACGTTTGCCTCCGAAGGCGGACCGGGCGGCGGCTTCCCCACGATCGATGGCCAGATGGTGAAAGCGGGTGACATCAAGATTTACGTTGCCTCATCGGACATCGAAGAGACTCTGCAGCGCGCCAATGCGCTCGGTGCGCAAACGCTCGTTGAAAAGATGGAGATCCCTGGCTACGGTTTCTTCGCCTTCTTCATGGATCCGTTTGGCAACCCGATTGGCCTGTTCTCAATGTAGTTCCTCAGCATTCAGCGTATCCCCCGGCACGCTGATGCGACCTTCCCCTCCCTAACCTCTGCGCCCGCCCGACCCACATTGTGGGTATCAGGCGGGCGCGGCCTCATGTTGACCGGGCACGGACTGCACACCTGACCAGACCGTATCGACGAGCCTGCGCAGCCGTTCAGGCAGGTGAGCAACGTCCATGCGCCGGAACAGAATGTTCAAAACGGCCGTCCCCGCGATCATGTCCATCACCAGATCGATGTCGGCGTCTGACCGCACATCGCCTCGGGCGATACCGCGGAGCAGCAACTGTCGCCCGATCTCCTGGCGTTTCGCGATCAGACTGTTCCAGACGATCTCCATCAGTTCAGGGTCGCTCACGGCGGCGCCTGCCACCCCGCCGATCATCGGACCCAGGATTGTCGAGGTCGAGACACGCGCGAAATCACGCACGAGCGCAAGCAGATCGTCACGGGTATTGCCGGTATCCGGCGCCCGGACGTCGTCATCGATCGAGGAAAGAGCCGCGGCAACCAACTCTCGCTTCGATGACCAGCGACGATAGATGGTGGCCTTACCAACTCCAGCGCGCGCCGCCACCGCCTCGATGCTCATACCGTCGAGACCCTGCTCGATGAGCAGCTGGAGCGTCGCATCGAGGATCGCTCGACGAGCTTGGTCGCTGCGCGGGCGGCCGGGACGGCGCACAACGGTCGCCGGTAGGTCCTCGCTCATCGGCGGGTCCCGCTCATTTCCAGGGCTGGAACGCTCTCTGTCGGTGACTCATCCTCCTCTTCAGGCGCCCGAGCCGGGAGGAAGGCCAGCGAGATGAGCGCACCGAAGAGGGCCACGCCCGCAGCCGCCACCAACGTCACGTCCATGCCATGGATGAATGCGCTGTTGGCGCCGGACATCAGCAGATTGCCGTCGAACCCGCCAACTTGATTGGCGACCTGCGCGGCCGCGCCGATCGAATCGCGCACCATCGCCGCCTGCGCCGGTGGGAATCCCGAGGCCACGTCACCAATGCGATTGCCATAAGCCGTCGACAGGATGCTGCCCAACACCGCGACTCCCAACGCTCCACCGACCTGGCGCATGGTGTCGTTGACGGCAGAGCCGACGCCAGCGTTGGAACGTGGCACCGAGCCCATGATCGAGTCAGTGGCTGGAGCCATCGTCAGGCCCATGCCCAAACCGATGACCGGGATACTTGTGCCGATCAACACGTAGCCGCTCGTTGCGGTCGCGCGGGACATGACGAAGAGGCCGATGGCTACAATCGACAGTCCACCGGCGACCACCACTTTCGTGCCCAGCAGCCGCACGAGTCGCACGCTCGATGGTGCGCCGACCAGAATGCCGAGAGCGACTGGCGTGATGCGGATCCCCGCCTGCAGGGTGCTGTACTGCAGCACCACCTGCAGATATTGCGTCAGGAAGAACATCGAGCCAAAGAGCGCGAAGAAGACCAATGCGATGGAGAGGCTGGCCGCCGAAAACCGCGGGTTACGGAAGAAGCGCAGATTGAGCATCGGCCGCGCGCTGCGCTGCTCCCACAGGGCGAATGCCGCCAACAGCACGGCGCCCACGACGAACGCGATCCAACTGCGCAGACTCAGCCAGCCGTAGTTCGGCGCCTCGATGATGCCGTAGAGCAGGACCCCCAAACCGGCGATCGAGAGGACCGCGCCGATCGGATCGAGCGACGCGTGCTCCGGATCCTTCGACTCCGGTACCAGGAAGAATCCCGCGATCAACGCCACGGCGATGATCGGCACGTTGACCAGGAAGACCGAGCCCCACCAGAAGTGCTCCAGCAACCAACCACCGATGACCGGGCCAAGCGGTATGGCAATACCGGCTGTCGCGGTCCAGATGGCGATGGCGCGACCGCGTTCTTTCGGTGGGAAGATGTTGGTCAGGATCGAGAGAGTGGATGGCATGATGAAGGCCCCGCCGAAACCCATCAGCGCACGGCTGGCGATCAGTTGCGTGCTGGTTCCTGAATAGGCGGAACAGAAAGAGCCGGCCACGAAGATGAGCATGCCGAAATTGAGCATTCGCTTGCGGCCGAAGCGGTCACCAAGGCTGCCCGCTGTCAGCAGCATCCCGGCAAAAACCAGAACGTAGGAGTCGACGATCCATTGCAGCTCGCTGGCGCTGGCCGACAGGTCCCGCACCAACGTCGGGAGCGCGACGTTGAGGACGGTATTGTCAAGACCAATGACCAGCAAGCTGCCGCAGAGGACGATCAGCGCCCACCATCTGCGCTCGTACTGTTCTCGTTCCATGCACGTCTCCAAATACGAAACGATACGTTCTCGTTTCGTAATATAGCAGGAGCGAATTGATCTGACAAGCGGGTATGCCGGAATCGTACGCCTTCGGCGTGCGTTATGCTGGCGAGGATGTCGACGACCTGCAAACACGACAATTGAAGGGGCGGCCACCCATGTTTTCATCGGAGGAGCACGCGCTACTCGAGACGTCTGCCTTTGCGTTTTTGTCGACGTTGCTGCCCGACGGCACGCCGCAGATGACGGTGATGTGGTATCGGCTGGTTGACGACGAGATACATATGATCACGCCCGCCTCGACGCGCAAAGCGCGCAATCTGACGCAGGACGGCCGTGCCGCGATCGTCGTCAGTGACCCGGACAGCGGTTACCGCTACGTCGAGATGCGCGGGACCATCGAACTGAGACGCGATCCGGACGCCATTCGTGAGGCGTTGTTGGGCATTGCGACGCGCTACATCGGGGCGGAGCGCGCCGTGCCCTATACCGATGCACGAGATCCGAGCCAACGCGTCCTGATGGTCTTTCACCCCGAGCACGTGCACGGCCACTTCGCTGGCAGGCCATAGCCTGTGCGTTGGGGCCAATGTTCGTCTGTTCGGGCGGCACAGCAGGCCGGCAATTTGTCGGCACTCTGCGCAAGGCGCCGGTAGGAGCGAAGCTTGACTTCGCCCGAGAGGTGAATGACGCGCTCTTGTCGCCTTCACCCATCGAGCATTCCGCGTTACTCCCACCGCGCGAGCCGCCAACCTCTTGAATCGGAGCGGCGAAGGGCGATCGCCAAACGATCGGATACGCTCCAATCCACCCGCATACGCACTGTCGAGCGCGACGTATGTGTCGTGCATACGACTGAAGGGTGACATCGAGCTCTTCAATTACCTGAGTGTTTACCCAACGAGGTTGGCGAGGTCAGGCTTCGCCGCTACCGCCACGTCAATGTGAATGGCCGTGATCGTCGAGGTCGTATCGTCAACGCGAAGTGGGCGACGCATGCGTCGCCCGTACAGACGAGGGTGCAAGTGGAACACGGTAGTTAATCGCGCGTTCGGATGGCGAGCGAGCCGAGAGCGAGATGCGGGCTCAGTCCTGGTCGCCGGTGAGCAGGCTGGTCAGCCGCAGTTCTGGCGGGACTTCGGGCCAGGCACGAAAGAGCGTGGCGACCGTCTCCGGCTCCTGGCTCAGCTGCGCCGAGCGCTCGAGCGCATCCTTGATATGACGCGCATGGAAGAGGAGCGCCTCCAGCTTGACGCTCGAAGTCCCGTTGACGTCGATCCAGGTGTTGGGCTGACCGTCCGGTAGCCCTGCCACGTTGAACTGACGTGCCCGGTCGGGACGCACCGCGTCGTAATAGAGCTCACGCACACCAGCGCCCTCAGCCCGCGCGCGATGGAACGCGGTTGTCGTCGCGTGCGAGATGACCTGATGATCGGGGTGGCCGGTGATGCCACCCGGGCCAAAGGTGAAGACGATCTCTGGAAGGTAGCGATTGATGGCCGCGAAGATCAGTGCCTCGATCTGCTCCTCCGGAACGTGCGACAGCGATCCGTCCTCGTAGCCCAGCAGTTCGATCCCGGCATAGCCAATGACCGCGGCGGCTTCGCGCAGATCCTCTTCACGCAGTCTGGCGAGGGAGGGTCCACTGGCACGCACTCCCTCAATTGGCTCGCCCTGCTCGCCGCGCGTGGCGAAGACTCCATGAATCACCGCGCCTCGCCGCGCGTACTTTGCCAGGACAGCCGCTGGACCAAAGCTTTCGTCGTCCGGATGCGCGTACACCGTGAGTATGCGGGGCGACAGTAGCGCCACGTTCGTCGGCTCCAAGAGAGAGTCAGTCATCTGCTCCGTTATCCTCTTACTCTCGTCACATCATTGCGCGCGAAGGCGCATCGTCTCGAACCGGCACCAAGCTACAGTATGATTGCAAGCACGTGGCCCGGTTCCATCCCACTGAAAGGATGCCAGAATGCGGATCGTCTCGCTTCTCCCAAGCACCACCGAGATCTGCTATGCACTCGGCTTGGGCGAGCAGCTCGTCGCCGTGACGCACGAGTGCGACTTCCCGCCCGCGGCCCGGCAAAAGCCGCAGATTACCCGTAACGTCCTCCCAGCCGACGTGACCGACAGCGCGGAAATCGACCGTCTGGTACGCGATCGTCTGAGTCGCGGCGAGGCCATCTACGAGATGGACGTCGACCTCCTCAGGCAGCTTGAACCGGACCTCATCCTTACGCAGGAGCTCTGCCCCGTCTGCGCGGTCTCCTACGACGACGTGCTGCAAATCGCACGCACGCTGCCACGCCAACCGCAGGTCCTCTCGGTCGAACCGACCAGCGTCGACGGCGTGCTGGATTCGATCGTCGCCGTGGGCAAAGCCGCCGACCGCGAACGCGTGGCGGAGGCAGTCGTGCGGGCGTTGCGCCATCGCGTGGACTGGATCGGACGGCGCATCGAGGCAGCCGGTGGCTCATCACGCAGAGTCGTCTGCCTCGAGTGGCTCGATCCTTTGATGGTCGGTGGACATTGGGTTCCGGAGATGGTCGCGCTGGCTGGTGGGGACGACGTGCTGGGCACGGCGGGCGGACGCTCGGTCTACGTCAACTGGGAGCAGATCGTCGAGGCGGCGCCGGACGTATTGGTGCTCATGCCATGCGGCAACGGTTTGGACCACACGGTGGCCGAAGCCGAAAAGCTGCGCGAACTTCCTCGACTAGACGCCATCCCGGCGGTGCGCAATGAGCAGGTCTACGCCGTGGACGGTTCCAGCTATTTCAATCGTCCTGGTCCACGTCTGATCAATGGGATCGAGATTCTGGCCGAGATCCTGCACCCCGAAGTCTTTGGCGGCATCGCTCCACAGCACGCCGTGCAGCCGGTGCAGTTGTTGCACCACGAATCGTTGAGATGACGGGTCGGCGCCATCCGTCCCTTCTGGTCATCGTGGCCAGCATCGTCGGCGGCATGACGATCCTCTACCCATTCCTGCTTCCATTGATGGGTCAGCAGGACCGGCTCGCTCAGCGAGGCGTCGAGGTGCCACTCCTCTTCGCCATCCTCAGCGGCATCTGCCTCTTGACCATCCTGGTTCAAATCCAGCAATCGACAACCGGACCAAGTGCGTCCGAATCGAAGTTGGTGGCGCTTCTCGGTGTGCTGGTCGCCACCGATGCGGCCCTGCGCCTGATCCCGACCGTGCTGGGCGCATCGCCGATCTTCCTGCTGATCATTCTGACCGGCTTCGCCTACGGCGCCGACTTCGGCTTCCTGATGGGCGCACTGACGCTTCTCGTCTCGGCCTTCATCACGGGCGGCATCGGTCCGTGGCTTCCGTTTCAGATGCTCTGCGCCGGATGGATCGGGTTGACCGCCGGACTCCTGCCGCGCACCGGCGTGAAGCGAGAGATCGCCTTGCTGGCATTCTTCGGAGCGCTGTGGGGCTTCCTCTTCGGCGCCTTCATGAACCTGTGGGAGTGGCCCTTCGCCGCTCCAGGGCTGCAGGAGCAGGTTGGGCTCTACTGGGCTCCTGGGATGAGTCTGTGGCAGACGCTCCACACCTATGCCCACTACTATCTGGTGACATCGCTGGTCTACGACCTCTTCCGCGCGGTCGCCAACGTCGCACTCGTCCTGCTGTTGGCCCACCCCGTCTTGATGCTGCTCGATCGCTTCCGCGAGCGCTTCAGCTGGCAGCCCTGGACACCCTTCGAAACGGGCGCGTCCAGCCCCTCCGCTGCCATCGCGCCTGAAGTCTGAGTCACGCACTACTCGTTACGCAGCACTTCGAGAGGGCGCAACCGCGTCGCTCGCCAGGCGACGGCGACGGTTACCAGCAAGCTGATGAGGATCGCTGCCAGCATCAGCCCAAGCTCTTGCGGCACTGAAATCCCACCCTGTGACCAGTTGGAGTAGGCCAGACGACCCAGCAGGTTAGCGATCAAGGTCACGCTGAAGAGGCCGAGCGACGCTCCACACAAGGCGATGACCAGTATCTCCACCAGCACTAGGCTGAGCACGCTCCAACTGGTGTGCCCGATAGCCTTCAGAATGCCGATCTCGCGCCGTCGCTCCAGCATCGACAGGCCGACCGTATCGGCGGTCAGGATGAGACCGGCCGCCAGAGCCAATGCGGCAACGGTCTCGACCAGGCTGATCAGATTATCGATGAACGCATCCACGTTCTGCAGTATGCCGCCCAGGCTGATGGTGACGATGCCGGGCACGGCCGTCTTGATTGATGCCAGCGTTGGGTCGACACGGTTGGGATCGAGATGAAAGAGGTATGCCATATAGGGCTGTCCAGAGCTCACGGTTTGCACCAGCCCGTCATCGACCAGGATCGGCGCGACGCCGGCGATGGATGGTCCGCCGGTGTAGAAGCCGACGACGGTCAACCACTGCGACTTGGTACTGCCGACGGCCTTCACGTCGATCTGGTCTCCCAATTTGAGCCCAAGCGGCGTCTCAGAGTCGCTCAGTGGCGCAAGCGCATTGTTTGTCCCGGCGTCAGTTGCCGTCAGATTCCGTCCCTTCTTCTCATCGCCCAATCCTTGCTCGAGCGTGATCGGTGGCAGATCTCCGCCTGCGAGTTGGAATCCCGCCAGGCCACTGAGCGACACGTCAGGCTGGGCCGCGCCCACGATCTGCACCGGTACGGAGGAGATGCGCTCCTCATGCGTAACGTTGGAGACCGACTGGAGTTGGCGCGCAACCGCATCGCTGTCGGCGGCGCTGGCGAAGATGGCGGCGTTCTGCTGTGCGTGCGTGGCAGCGAGCTGGGCGATCGTCCCCTTGGCACTGTGTCCGAGTGCCAGTCCCAGCCCAATGGCGAAGATGCCAATGAAGATGGCCAGCAGTGTCGAGGCGCTACGTGTCTTGGCTCGTCCGATGTTGCGCAGCGCCAGACTCAGACGAGCGCGGCTGTTGCGCGACAGCAGCGGCACGATTAGCGCGCCAAACGTCAAGACGAGGAGCGCCATGCCTACCGGCGGCGCCAGCCAGATGCCGCCTAGCGCGAGGAGCGCCAGCAGCGCCAGCAAGACCAGGTAGCCACCGCGAAACCGATCCACGACCGGGAAACGACTCAGCAGCCAGGCCAGTCCGCTGAACGTGGCGGTGAGCGCTCCCAGCAGCAGCGCCGCGCCGATCACGACCGCGGCCGCGAGCAGAGCGTTCCGCAAGATGGCGAGAGACAGCAGAAAGAAGAGCAGGAGGACCGGAATCAAAAGCAACCCGGTCGACAGCCGACTACGCAGGGCTGCTCCTTCCGTCGTTCCACGCAGGATCGCCATTGGACGCACTTCGCTGGCCTGAACGATCGGCAGCAAGCCGAAGATCACGGCGGTAACGACGCCGATCAGGACGCCGGAGGCCACGATCCAGGGATCGACATGGGTGCCCAGATTGAGGAAGAGGGCGCGCTCGATGAGGGATTTGACGATGTCGCTCATCCCGATGCCCGCCACCGCTCCAATGACGCCGCCGATGAGCCCGAGGAGCGCGGTCTCGATGCCGAACATCAGACAGATATCGCGCCGGTGATAGCCGAGCGTCTTGAGTACGGCCAACTCCAATAGGCGACGACGCAAAAGCACCTGCATGGTGTTGACGATTCCCACGCCGCCGATCAGGAGCGCCAGCAACCCGATAATCTGCAGGAAATGGCGTAGTACGTCAATCTGGTTGTTGAGCTGCGACTCCTGCTGCCGCACGGTGCGTGTGGTCACCAGCGGCAAGTCCTGCCGGATGCGCGCTGCCACATCATTCGATGCGGCATCAGTGTGCCCTGGCACATCGACCCACACCCAGGTGTAGTCGTCCGGCGCGCCGGAGAGGTTATTCAGGCGGTCGTAGCTCGACTGACTGATCAGCAGATCCGGGCTGCCGGTCAACACTCCGCTGGTGGGAACCACGCCTGCGATGTGCACGTCACCACTCCGGCCCGATTCGGTCTCGAGCGAGAACGTGTCGCCCACCTTCAGTCCGAGCGAGCGGAGCAGAACGTCGCAGACGACGACGTTGTTGCCGGTCAGCAGACCGCTGATCGACTGGTCGGGCGGTGTCAGAACGGGTAGAGATCCACCCAACGGAAATACCGAAGGATCGACGACGTCGACGCCGAAGCGATGAGCACCGGTCGCGGCATAGACCGTGGCATCGTCGCTCACTTGAGCGGTCCAGGCGGTGATGGCTCCTGCGGACTTGAGCCGCTCGAAGATGGCGAACTGCGACGTCACCAGATCGTGGCTTTCGCTGTGTACGGCGATGTCGCCGCCATTGATGGCGCGAATGTTCCCGCTGAGCGAGGCGTCGATCATAACGCCAACGAGCTGGAGGGCGACGATCACCAGCACGCCGATGGCGATGCACAGGATGGCGAGGATCGAATGTTGGCCGCCCCGCTTGAGGGAGCGAGTAGCATAACGCACGTACATGGTCGCCTTCACGTCAGACGACCTCCGCGACACGTCCATCGACGATGTTGATGGATCTGTCGGCCGCCGACGCCACTTCTGGATCGTGCGTCGCCACGATGAAGGTCGTTCCGGTGGTACGGCGCAAATCTTGAATGAGGCTCAGCACATTCTCCCCATTGGCGCGATCCAGATTGCCGGTCGGCTCGTCCATAAAGACGAGCGCGGGATGAGCCGCAAGTGCCCGAGCGATGGCGACACGTTGCTGCTCTCCGCCGGAAAGCTGATGAGGTCGGTTGTTGAGCCGCTCACTCAGCCCAACCATCTTCAGCAGATCCGTGGCGCGGGTGGTTGGATCGTCGGCGTGCTTGCCTACGTAAAGGGGCGCTTCGACGTTCTCGCGCGCCGTGAGGGTCGGGATCAGGTTGAACGACTGGAAAACCATGCCGATCTTCTGATTGCGGACCTCAGTCAGGCGCGACTCATTCATCTGGCTGACGTCGATTCCGTCGATCACGACCTGACCCCTACTGGGTCGATCGAGCCCGGCGGCGATGCCGAGCAAGGTCGATTTTCCCGAGCCGGACGGCCCGACGATCGCCGCGAACGCGCCGTGTTCGATTCGTAGTGATATGCCGTTGAGGATAGCGACCGACTCACGTCCCAACCGCAATTCTTTGTAAACGTCGACGATCTCCAACGCCGCGGTCGAGATAGGCGACCGGTCTGCATGCTGCGGCTGACTCATCTCCAGGGTCACGCGACCTCAACTCTCAACTCGTTCGTTCGATCCGGCCCAGAACTCGCGACGTTTCGTTCTATTCCATATCACGCTATAGCGTAACACATACTAATCAATACTGAGTAACTGAGAACGGGTTCACCTTTCGTCCGGCCAAGCCGTCGTCTATCCTGACGGGGAAGATCCGTGAGGTATTCGAGGAGAGCACGTATCCGTGACTGATACCGAGTCCGCTTCACTGACCGAGCGCATTCTGGCCACGCTCGAGGCATCCGGAAAAGACCTGAGCAATCTGACTGAGCACGACCTCGCGCCGCTCGATCAATTCCACAATGGCGGCACCTGGGCTACGCGCAAGCTGATGGGATTGGCCGGGATCCTCGCCGGGTCGCACGTGCTGGACGTCGGAGGCGCTGTCGGCGGTCCGGCCCGAACGCTGGCGCGCGAGTTCGGCGTCAAAGTCACCGTGCTCGATCGGTCGTCCGCGTTCTGCCACGCTGGCGCGACGCTCACCGGCATGATCGACGCGAGCAGCCCGGTCCGTTTCATCTGCGGCGACGCGCGCGCGTTGCCGGTGCGGGAAGAGAACATGGACGCGGTCCTGTTGCAGAACGTGGCCATGAACATCGCCGATCGTACGCGGCTCGCAACCGAGCTCTACCGCGTGCTGCGTCCAGGAGGACGGCTGGCTTTGCACGAAGTGACGAGTGGACCGGTTTCGCCGGTGCGCTACCCGACTCCCTGGGCCATCCATTCGAGTGAGAGCTTTCTGCTGACCTCTGATGACGCTCAGGCGACGTTGACCGAGGCTGGCTTTCGAGTCGTTCATTGGCTGGACGCCAGCGAGCTGATCCAGTCGTGGGTCAAGGCACGCATCGGCAGCAATCCGGGCACGCCGCCGTTACCACCCATGACCGCCTTCACCATGCCCGAGCACTGCGATGTCGCCATCGCCAATATGTGGCGCAACGCCGAAGAGCGGCGCACGCGGACGATCTGGGCCATTCTCGAGAAGCCGGAGGGAGTACCAGCTTGAGCGCACCGGACGGTAGCCGACCGAGCGTCGCCTTCATCGACCCAACCGGTCGCAATCGAGCCGACGTCGAGAAACTGATCGACCGCGTCATCTCGCAGCTCCTCGACTTCCTCTGCGACGCCGCGCGACAGACGCCGATGCCCGCCGAGAGCCCATTGCCGGAGCCGATCGAGATACCGGAGGAATCGGTCGAGCTTGACACGATCATGGCTGGACTCGATCGGCTGGTACGCGGTTCGATGAACACCGCCAATCCCGGTTACATCGGTCACATGGACTCAATGCCGACCACGATGTCGATGCTGGGCGAGTTGGTCACCGCATCCCTGAACAACAACATGTTCACACTTGAGATGTCGCCCGCCTTCTCCCGTCTGGAGCGCAAGTTGCTACAGCAGTTCGGGCAACTGTTTGGGCTCGGAGAGGAATCAGGCGGCGTGCTGACCGGCGCAGGCGGCATCGCCAATCTGGAGGCGCTGACGGTGGCCCGCAACGTGGCCTTTGACGCCCGCGAACAGGGCATCGTGGGGCTCGATCGCCAGCCAGTCATCCTGGCCTCTGACGTGGCGCACATGTCGCTGCAGAAGGCGACCATGCTACTGGGACTGGGGACCGAGGCAGTCATCCCGGTTGAATCCGACGCCAACTCACGCATGATTCCGGAACGTCTGCGCCAGTGCATTGCTCACGCGCGAGCCGTCGGACAGGCGCCCTTCGCCGTGGTGGCCACCGTCGGAACGACCACCAGCGGCAACATCGATCCATTGCTTGAGATCGCGCAGATCGCCCAGGCGACCGGACTCTGGTTCCACGTCGATGCCGCCTATGGCGGTGCGGCCATCTTCTCCGATACGGAACGTCACCGTCTCGACGGGATCGAATGGGCAGATTCGATCACCTTCAATCCTCAGAAGTGGCTCTACGTCACCAAGACCTGCGCCATGGCCCTGTTCCGCGACTACTCAGTGCTCGACCGCGCCTTCCGCATCACGGCCTCCTACACCCGCGCCGCCGACGACTTCATCAACCTGGGTGAGATCGGTGTGCAGGGAACGCGGCATGCTGATGTCCTCAAGCTGTGGCTGGCGCTGCAGCACGTGGGTCGACGAGGCTTCGGTGAGCTTATCGATCACGGCTACCGGCTGGCAGCGCGGGTCACCGCCGAAACCGAGCGGCGCCCCTTCCTCGAGCTCGCCAGCCAACCCGAAACCAACATCGTCTGCCTGCGTGGCTGTCCCGGTTGGTTACCGCCCGAGCAGTGGGACGACTGGACCAGCAATCTGCAGCAATCGCTGTTGAAGGAGGCGGGCATCTTCGTCTCACTCCCCCTGTACCGCGGAAATCGCTGGCTGCGCGTCATCCTGCTGAACCCCTACACCGACGACACGGTGATCGAACGCTTGTTCCACCACATCGACAAATTCGCCGAAAGGACGCGCGCCTAGATGAGCGCTCCGGTGGACGCCACATACTTCGACAATCAGGACGAATTCCGGGAGTGGCTGCTGGCAAACCACGATCAGGAGACCGAACTGTGGGTCGGGATGTACAAGAAGAATTCCGGCCGGACCGGTATCGCCCATGGCGACGCGGTCGATCAGGCGCTCTGTTTCGGCTGGATCGACGGACGCGTGCGAAGCTTGGGGGAGATCAGCTACGCCATCCGCTTCACGCCGCGCAAACCGAGCAGCATCTGGAGCCAGGTCAACATCAAGCGGGTCGGCGAGTTGATCGAGTTGGGGATGATGCATTCGTCGGGCCTGGCCACATTCAACGGTCGCCGGCCCGACCGAGAGAAGATCTACACCTACGAGATGGATCCGACTGATCTGACGGACGAATACAAGGAGATACTGCACGCCAATGAGCCTGCCTGGACCTTCTTCTGGGCGCAGGCACCGTCCTATCAGCGCACCTCACGGCACTGGATCATGAGCGCCAAGCAAGAGAAGACGCGACTCAAACGGCTCAACGACTTGATCGAATCCTCGGCCAAGGGACAGCGCCTGCCCCAGTTCGTCAGCCCCGGCATACGCAAACGAGAGTAGGCCGGGTCGTATATTTTGGTCATGGGAGTCACCGTCGAAACCTGATCGCACCCAGTAGGCGCCATGAATGGCGCCCAGGATCGATCAGCCACAACGAGCCTCGTTGAGCAGGGCCACGATCGATCGGCTCCGCCTGATCACCCCAACCGCTCGGCGAAGCTCAGGATATACCCGCTGATGTGATCGTCGACGTCCTGCGGGTAGACGAGGGTGCCGTGTTGCTCGATCTCTTGCCCGAGACGGCGCACCAGATTCATGCTGGCCAACAGCGCGCGCCAGCTATCCGCCGCGTCGAAGCGGGCGAAGACACCCTGCAGTTCGTTCCACGTCCGTTCGTCTGTCCACTTCGGCGCATGGGTTCCGATGTAACGCACGTCGACCGGCTCGTCGCTCCGTGCAATGGCATGCCACTCCATGAGCTTGAGCAGGTCGCACTTCATGGTCCAGTCGCGGAACTTGACCACCCATAGTTCACCACGGAGCAGGTACTTGGGGATGTGTGCGGCCTCAAACCAGAACTCCTCGACGACGGTCTGAAACTCCCCCTGATTCGGCAGCTGCACAATCGGGAAATCGCCGCTGGGCTTGGGCAGATCGCGCGTCAGGCCGGTCTTGTCGACCAGCACTCGATAGCCCCGCTCGTAGAGGTGATCGAGCCGGCCACGTTCGACCATGCCGAGCAGGCGTCGCGAATCGGCCAGTGTGAAATCGACCTTATGGCCACCCTCGTAGAAGACGAGACGCGTCGGGTAATCCTGATCCTGGAAGAGTGGCTGATAAACCCAGACTGGAGCGAAATGGCGCAGCCAGGCGTCGTCAAGCGCGAAGGGCTCGTAATCATCGAAGATCAGCTCCAGATCGCGATCGGAGAGACCGTCGTCCGCACGGTCATTCTGCGTCTGGGCACCGGTCATGATCAGAGACAGGACGCGATCCTCCCGCTCGGCCCATTCCACGATCGTCGTCAGCGGTTCATACGGTTTCACGGCTGCCCCTTACTCCGCACATCCACGTCCTGACCGAAGTGTACCGGCGTCAACCGAACCAACGTTGGCCACCCCCGAACTGCGTCAAAAATACGGCAGGGTGTCACAAAGTGCGTTCGGGCAGTGTCTAGTTAATCGAGGAAGATCGGTTTGACTCTCCTGTAAGGGGAGGCCGTAGCGTGCTAACAGCGGGACATAGCGGCGCCCGCAACGAACGTGGCATCTGACGTGAAAGGGTAGCCCTATGAACAACGTCTTCGCGAAGATACATGGCGCGCTCTCGATCCTCACCCTGGTGGCGGTGATTCTCCAGTTCTTTCTGGCCGGTTTGGGCGTCTTCGGCGCCGAGCCATATGACGCGCACACAACCAACGGCTATCTGATCGCGGTCAGCGCGCTCCTGTTGCTGTTGCTCGCACTTGTTGGTCGACTCGGCCGCGAGCGCACTGGCACATCCGCGGGACTCTTGGTGCTGATATTCATCCAGATCGCGCTGATCGAGTCGAAGAAACCCTGGGTCGAAGCCTTGCACCCACTGGTAGCGCTGTTGATCCTGGGAGCCAGCTTCCGGCTGGCGATGCGTGGCTGGTCTGCGCTCGGCGGCTCGCGCGCCCGTGAAGTGCCGCCGAATAGTGGTGAACCACGCGTCTCGTCGGGAGGATAGTGCTGGGAAGGCTCGCTGAGCATCAAGGCGGCTAATTCGCTATGCTGAATGGAGCGGTCGGTCATCAATAAATCTCGGAGGCTCGGTCCAATGACAACACCGCTCGATCATCCGACATCCGGACCATTGACTGGACGTGTCGCGCTCGTCACCGGCGTGAGCAGACGCATCGGGATCGGTTTCGCCATCGCGAAGCGGTTAGCCCAACAGGGTGCGGACGTCTTCATCCAATCCTGGGCACCGTTCGACGCGACACAGCCCTGGGGCGCCGACGCGGGCGGCATCGAGTCCATCCTCACCGAATTGCGCGGTTCTGGCCGTCGCGTCGAGCATGTGGCCGTGGACTTCCAGGATCCACGAGCCCCCGAGCAGGTCGTGAGCGCTGCCTGCGACGCATTCGGTCATGTCGACATCTTGGTCGCCAACCACGCCTACAGCACGATGGGCACGCTCGAGGAACTGACGGCGGAGCAGATCGACGCCCATCTGCAGGTGAACGTGCGAGGCTCGCTGCTGCTGATCAAAGAGTGGGCCGCGCGACATGACGATGGCCGACCCGGCGGCCGGGTCATCCTCATGACGTCCGGACAGCATCGCGGCCCGATGCCGCAGGAACTGGCGTACATCGCCTCGAAGGGAGCACTGCAGCAGCTCACGCAGAGCCTTTCCGCCCATCTGGCACCACGCCACATCACGGTCAACACCATCGACCCTGGCACGACCGATACCGGCTACGCCGACGACGCCCTGCGCGATCAGATCATTGATTTCGAGCCGATGGCACGCTGGGGAGAGCCGGACGACGCGGCGCGTCTCATTGCCTGGCTCTGCGGCGACGATGCTCGCTGGATTACCGGCCAGGTCATCGCATCGACCGGCGGAGGACCGTGAATCGGACTCGTTTCGAGGAGATCGAGGATCGGTCAGTCTGGCGAGGCGAGCACAACTGCCGCGTCGTCGTGCAACCAGCCCCAGCAATGCATTGTCATTCTGAGGCCACAGCCTCAGAATCTCTGTGTGCTCGATGAATGTGCCACTTTGACGGGCAGAGAGATCCTTCGACTTCGCTGCACTCCGCTCGAGATGACAAGATGAGCACCGCTGCCGACCGAGCACGATGTCCATCAGACTCAAAGTGGCCAGCTACTCAGGTGGACGGGCTGACCAACACCACGGTCGCGTCGTCGTGCAACCGGCCCCAGCGTTCGAGAAACTCAGCCGGCCAATTGCTCGATTCCGCCCCCGCTCGAAGCTCGTCGTTCACGTTGAATTTGTCCCGGACGCCGTCGGTAAACAGGAGCAATTGCCAGCGTTCCTCAAGCGGAAGGACAACGGAGCGGATGGTCGGAAGCGACGTACCGACGATGCCCCGATCGCTGAGGAGTCGCGTCGATTTTGCCTCGTCTCCGACGCGTAGCAACCCCTCGGTGTTCCCAACCGCGGCGTAGGAGAGTGAGCGGTCCCGCAGATCAATATTGGCCACACTCATCACGACGCCGCGCGTTCCACCGAGCACCTGATTGCAGCGCCTGATCGCCTCGGCGGGGTGAACCGGGCCCAGCAACTCAAGGGCTTGCAAAGCGACCGCCGTTGCGCTCGCGGCACATGGACCATGTCCGAGCCCATCAATGAGCGAGATGCGACACAGACCAGGGAAGTCGGAGACCGTCCAGGCATCACCATTCTCGGTTTCGGCGAAATGTGGACGGGTTCCAGCGACGATTTTTAGGGGATGTGTTTCCATTTGTGCGCCACAATCGACGTACCGGCGGAACTGCTTTCGATCGTCGAATCGTCCATCAGACGCCGAGCGATCGAGAGCCCGCTTCCAAGCGAATTACCGGTGCTGTAGCCATCCTGAAGCGCGCGTTCCAGATCATCGATTCCAGGGCCTGCGTCGATACTCTCGATTCGCATTCCAGATCTACCGGCACAACTCATCAGCGAGAGCGTCATCGAGCCATCGACGGCGTGTCGCATCAAGTTCGTCGCGAGCTCCGAGACCGCTACCACGATGTCGTCGGTCTGATTGACATTGAACCCACCCTCGACGGCGAGCGCGCGTGCGCCGCGCCGGGCGATCTCCACGTCAATTTGCTGGGTGACCGTCAGGTGAATTCGTAACTCAGCGACGCCATTTTCGAATGGTGACGGTTGTTCCACGGCCAACTTCGCTCTGTATCTCCATCTCATCCATGAGACGGCGCGTACCAGGCAAGCCCAGGCCAAGGCCGCGACCAGATGAATACCCCGCCTGGAAAACGAGATCGAGATCCGCGATACCGGGCCCGTGATCGTCCACCACGATCTCGATTCCCTCGCGATCCGCGAAGTTGCGAATGGCTCGGATCGCGATGATTCCTTCTCCATCATCAGCATAGCGAAGCACGTTGCGCGTAAGCTCAGACACCGCGGTCGCGATACGACTTTGGTCGACGACTCCGAATCCGATACGCTGGGCAGCGGCCCGAGCCTCGGCGCGCGCAGTCACGACATCTTCCTCACTTTTGACAGTCAGGGATAAAGACGTTGATTCACTCACGTTCACCCTGCGACCCACGATCGATCAGGCACGGTCCATCATCCGGCGCAACATTTTCATTCCTCGATCCGCGTTCAACGCCGTGTGCACTCCGTCGAGTTCCAATCCAAGTTCGACGAGCGTCATGGCGACCGCGGGCTGAATTCCAGTGACGACCGTTTCGGCTCCCAGTAGACGGGCACCGAGCGCGATTTCGTGCAATGTCCGGCCGAGAAATGAGTCAATGAGTTGCACCAGGCTCACATCGAGGAGAACTCCGCGAACCCCCGTCTTTTCGATGAGCGTATTCAATTCTTCTTGAAGCTGCGTGGCATCTCGATCGGTGAGTTCATCCTGAACGGTCGCAATAATCACTCCGCCGACGTGAAGTATCGGCACGCGTCCCATCTATGACCAAATCTCTTCGTCTTTGTGGCCGTCAACCATCGAACCGCCGCGACGCACGACTTCCAGGCCGAGGCGATCAAAGGCGAGCGTAAGACCTTTGGCCATGGTGGTTCGGGTCGTGATCCCGCCGAGGTCAAGTCCGAGATGCACCATGGTCATCGCGGTGCGCGCCGAAAGACCGACAATGAGAACCTCGGCACCGAGTAGCCGCGCGGCCGAGACCGTTTCGAGCAAGTGCTTTGCCAACGCCGTGTCGACCACCGGGACACCCGTGATGTCCAGAATCACAATCTCGACACCCGAATCGACGATACGCTGGAGCAGCGCCTCGTTCATATCCTGCGCTCTGGCGGTATCCATCGTTCCCACGATCGGCAGGGCCAGAATCCCGTCCCAAACCTGAATAATCGGTGTCTGCAACTCCTCGATCGTCAGGCGCTGCTCTTTGATTGTTTGCTGTTGATCGTTCGCCATCAATTTCCATCCACTCAACGTACGTTGGGACGCTGCATATGCAGCTACGAGCTCTCTAGTGGGAAGATCACACGGAAGCGACTCCCGTCTCCAGGCACGCTCTGAAGTTCCAGCCGACCATTGTGCGATGTCACGAATTGCCGCACGAGCGTGAGACCGAGTCCGAGCCCCTGTGAGTTCGCTTGGCGGGCTTCTGGACTCCGATAGAACTTCTCAAAGATCCGTTGCTGGACCTCGGGAGTCATCCCGATCCCGCTGTCTTCGATGTCGACCCACACTTCGTGAGTGTCGAAACCACCATTCACGCGAACCGTCCCCCCCGGCGACGTATAGCGAATGGCGTTGGAGAGGAGGTTGCCGAAGATGCTGAGAAGCGCACCTTCATTGGCGATGAGTTCCACGTCGAGCACTTGGTAATTGATGCTCAGCGAAACACCTTTAGCGCTGGCGCTTGGCTGCGCCCATTCGCAGGCTTTCTCCAGCATGGCGTGAAGCTGTAGTGGCGCGCGGTCCAGGTTGATCGGAGCGCCGCGACTGGCCTGAACCAGGTCGGCGGTCAACCGCGAGAGGCGGCCCAGCGCCTCCTGAGTCGAACCGAGGAGCGGCACGAGCGTGTCAGTTCGACCACTGTTCAAGGAGCGCACCGCCAGGTCGAGATGCCCCCTTGCTGCCGTCAGTGGAGTACCGAGCTCGTGCGCGATTGTCGCCAGAATCTCCGACTTCTCCTGGTCGATCCGTTCCGCCTCAATGGCGCGCTGTTGTTCGAGCTCCGCGCGTGCCTCAGCCTCTCGCAAGCTCTCTTGAAGCTTGAGCTCGAGGAACTCTTTGTATTTGACGCCGTAGGTAATCATCACCTCGAGAAGGAATTGATGCGCATCTCCCACCGCGTGTGTCTGAGCGCGCGGGGTCATGCGCTCCAATATGAGATCCAGGGCCTCGAAGTGCATGCCAATAATGTCGTCTGGCCCGAATCCGGTCTCAACGAAATGTTGACTCAGCAGCGAGGCTTGAAAGAGGGCATGCTCACTTCGTGTGTTGACGTAGTCGTCGAGCGAGGCAACGTATATGTCGATGGCGGATTCATGCGATTCCATACCGAGCTCCACAACTGGTGGCGAGATCGTCCGAGCTGTTTCCGAAATGACACACGCTCATGTCCAGGACGCTCCGTCCGCAAAGTCAATCATGGCGGGCGCGTGGCCGAGCAATTAGATTGAACAATGGTGTTGTCACATGGGGAAGCAAGGATATTCACGTCCTTATGACACGCCATACGACATCGACCCGCACTCCATTGCGATGGAGTCGGGCCGCGATTCGGACATCTCTTGTGTCCTTCTTTGGATCGATTATGACACCACGGCATTCCGATTGGAAGCATTGCGTACATTGCGTATTGGCTTCTGTCGTTCTCTGGCATACCCAGTCAGATTTGAAATACCACACGACGGAACGCCATTCAGGTCGGAGAGGTACAAGCGAAACCAATCGGCAGCGATCCCCACCTCTGGTCGCAATCTCGTTATGGAGACGCAAATACGTTGCCGAGATGACAGAATCGATACCGTCTCCGGCAGGAAATCGCGGTGAGCAAACATGCCACTGCCGCTGGATGGCGACCTCGCCCAGTTGGGGATCATGATTGAACAAAAGTACGGACATCGTTGTTGCCGTTACGAAGACGTGCGAGGAATTGAATGCGGACGATTGAGATCGGACTGGCCGAAATAGTAAGCGTGGTGGAGATGGAGCGTGCGCTCACGGCCGCCTGCGAGGAGATCGGCCTCAGCATCAGTGCGCAAGGATCATTGGTAAGACATGACGGGAACCTGCACTGGCACCTGAAGCGAGAGAACGAACGTGGGACGTTGGAGGTCAGTTACGTCCCGGAGCCAACGCGACTATGGCTCGCGGTTCACTCCAATCGAGAAGGCGCGTGGATCGACGAAGTAATCGCCCGTTTCCCGGCACTGCTTCAATGCGCCCTGGCTCAACTCACCTCGAGGGAGACAACTTGAGCGATCTGCCCAAGCGCTCTTCGCGGTTACCCCTCGAAGCGACCGCTGTCACGCAGCCATTTGAGGAAGACCAGGCGCTGCCACTCGGCGTCTGAGTCGAGGAATTCAGCAAACGGATATTTCTCGCTAAGACGCTCCAGCCGATCGATGACCTCGTCGTCTAGACCGCTCTGCTTGAGATCCGCTCGCGTCATGGTGGTGGCCTTTTCGTTCAACGTCACCGCCATTTCAGCCTCCTCTCACGACTGACCAGTGCTTCAGACCGCTCGAACCCAGATGCCCCACAATGCGCGTTAACGCACGTACGTATCCACCAAAGTGATACGGGATGAGGCGGGAATCGTGCACATGACCATCGTCACTTTCTCGACCGGGAGGTGATTCCCGACCGAAGCGTTTCGCACACAGACGTCAGCGACGAAACCGGCTACGGAACACGACCATCGCCGTGCCGTTCCAGCCTCGTTGCATGCATCCCATTCGCTTGACGTGGCCATTGAGATCATTCTAACCCAGACCCAGTCACGTTCCGCAACCTGTACCAACCGCGCAGATCCGGCGGTCGGCAACTGATATGTGCCTGTAATGACCCGACTTCCGTCGTAACGACCCCGACACGAGCAATGGTCGAAAATCGACGATGGAGAGAGGGAAGCCCTGGCCGCCGAGACGGCCGCCGGGGGAAAGACTGAACACATGCAACGCGGATTGATGGCCATACTGCTGGTGCTGGCCCTGTGCGTAACTGGATCATCGACGACAGCGGCAACCACGCCGTCTCAGACTGGGATGACCGCCAGCCGCGCAACCGTTCCCTCCACTTCCGCGCACGCGATCCCGTCTCCAGCGATGACCGGATCGGACGCGTCGTTCACAGCTGTCTCCACCTGGGACGGACTGCGGGCTGAGTTGTCGTCGCTCGTCGCGGGATGGGGCGGGCAGAACGCGGTCAGCGTCACCGACCTGCAAACCGGACAGACCATCTCCGTCAATGGCACCCGTCCGCAACTGGCGGCTTGCACCATCAAGATCCCCATCATGATGGTGGTGGCGCACGACATCGAGATCGGCCGTTATACCGCGGCGGACGTCGAGCCCTATGTCCTCTCCGCCATGGGGCCTAGCAACACGGCGCCCGCGCGCGAGCTGATTCGGCTTGCCGGAGATGGTGAAATCGGCGTCGGCATCAACCGCGTCAACGAGTTGATGCCGACGCTTGGGATGACCCACTCGGTCATCGCCCATCCACCCGGTTACTCCTGGGAATCGTACGGCTACGGTGATGAGAATCTGCTGACCAGCGACGACCTCAATCTGTTACTGTCCAAGCTCTATCGAGGCGAGGCGCTCTCGCCGTGGGCGACGAACTACGTCCTCTGGAGCATGTCCCTCGCGCCGGATTGGGTCAATCAGTCGCTTGGCGGTCCACTTTCGTCCGATGTCACGCTCTATCACAAGTTCGGACAACTCTACGACCCCGAGAACACCTGGAACGATGGCGGCATCGCGACGTTCGAGCGCAACAGCGCCAGCTACGCCTACGTCATCACCTACCTCGGTAGCTACGACGTGAGCTGGCAATCCTCCTACACCCATGCCTATCAAGCCTCGGCGGCCGCCTGGAGCTACTTCAACGCCGTCTACACCGGCGACCAGCCCGTCAGTCGACCCGACGTTCGCGATTTCCCCGAGACCGGCTTCTCAGTGGGCGGTGGCTTCCTGCGCTACTGGCAAAATTTCGGCGGCCTGGCCACCTTCGGCTATCCGATCAGCGGGGAGATACAGGAGGTCAACCCATCCGACGGCAAGACCTACACCGTGCAGTACTTCGAACGTGCGCGTTTCGAATGGCATCCCGGCGTCTGGCCGGAGCGTTATGACGTCGAGTTGGGCCTGCTCGGAATCAGCGTGGCCCAGCAGAGTGGGTTGACCGAAACGGCGCCGTTCCGTCCGGTGCAGGCCGGCAGCGATGCCAGCTGCACCTATTTCGCCGCGACGGGCCACCCCCTCTGTTTTGGCTTCCGCGACTTCTGGCAATCGCATGGAGGTCTGGCGATCCTGGGCTACCCGATCAGCGAGGAATTCGTCGAGAACGGCTACACCGTTCAGTACTTCGAACGTCAACGACTCGAATATCACCCCGAGAACTCCGACCCCTGGACGGTCCTGGGCGGCCTTCTCGGAAGACAAGTCTTTGACGCCAGCAGTCATTGATCGCGCGTGCGGTGAGGGGACGGCAATCAGTGAAGTCCGTGGGGCCACGAACACCGTCGATCGAATCCAGATCAGACATCTGGCGACACGTGATGAAAGCGATTGGCGTCGTTTCCCTGCTGTTTTTGCTGTTGGGGATGAGCGGAGCCACGCCAATGCCAGCCGCCGCCGCGTCACTCGGCCCGAACCGCGTCTACTTCTCGCAGACCGGTCACTATCTGAGCTATGGCTTCCTCGATTACTGGCGCGCCAACGGCGGTCTGATGCAGTTCGGGTATCCCATCACCGATGAACTTGGCAGGAACGGCCTCAGTGTCCAGTATTTCGAACGGGCCGTCTTCGAATATCACGCCGACGCTCCCACCGGCTGGAACGTGCAGCTCGTGCGACTGGGTGCCGACCAGACGTCGTCGCGCACAAATGACACGGCGTTCAAACCGATCAGCGGCGCGAGCGACGCCAGTACCACCTACTTCTCACAGACGGGCCACACCCTCTCCAACGGCTTCCGCACCTACTGGCAGGAGCATGGTGGGCTACGCATCTTCGGCTATCCCATCAGCCAGGAGTTCACCGAGGGCGGATACACCGTTCAGTATTTCGAGCGAGCCCGCTTCGAATACCATCCCTCCAACCCCCCACAGTATCAGGTGTTGCTCGGGCTTCTCGGGAACAGCGCCGCGGCACAGGACAACGTCAGTCGCGCGCCGGTGCCACAGGACCAGTCGGTGCCAACGTACGATCCGTCCCTCTGGGACGTATCCGTTCCGGACGCGTACCAGCCGGAGGCGCGCACCGCGCCGGCCGGTGCTCCGGTGACGGAAGCCAAATGGATCGAGATCGATCTCTCAACACAACATCTGTGGGCCTGGCAGTATGACGAGGTGGTCTTCGGCACGGATGTATCGACCGGGACATACCTGCATCCGACGCCGACGGGCACGTTCCACATCTACGCCAAATATGTCGCGGACGACATGACTGGAGGAACGCCTGGATCACCCGACTATTACTACCTGCCGGATGTGCCGTACACGATGTATTTCTACGAGGCGTACGCGTTGCATGGCACCTACTGGCACCACAACTTCGGCACTCCGATGAGTCATGGCTGCGTCAACCTGCCGACTCCGGCGGCTGCGTGGATCTTCGGCTGGGCACCGATCGGGACCACAGTCTGGATCCATCAGTAGGCGTGGATTCCCAACATCGCGACATGTTGTTGGTCTCGGGTGGAAGCAGCATCTACCCGAGATCCGTCTGTTGCTACGTCTACACCCGTCCCTGATAGGCGTCCGCCAGCCAGATCTGCTTGTCGGCGTCGCTTCGAGCCGAGAAGAGATAGCGGTGCCAGGCCATACGCTCGTGACACAGGACGCCCATTTCCCAAACGCAAGCGCTGGGGACATCCTCACCGCTGACGTCGATGCGAGCGAACGGCTCCGACGTCGACAGATCTTTGATGTAGTGACGCAGCCACAGCTCGTTGCGGCCGCGCCAGACTCCGGCGATGACGAAGGCATGGGTGGTGCTCAGATGGACCAGTCCGATGTTCAGGCCGTATTCGGGATTCCACGCCCCAGTTGAGATGGCACCGGCGATGAGCGCACGCCCGTCCCGATCCATTGCCTCCGACACGGTCTCACCAACGCGATGGACGTGGTACCACTTGAAGACGGCGTTCGGCAGCACAAGTGGCTCGCGCGGATCCGCTGCGCGCCACTCGTGTTCGTAGGGCGCTCCGAGATTCCCGAAATCGGACAGCGACAGTCTTACCGGGTTGCTGCTCATCGCATTCTCCTCTCAGACAGAACCAGTTCGGCTAAAGGACATGACCCAGTTCGTCTCCCACTGATCGCCATCGTCGGTAGAAAAGGCTTGCTCCCAGCGGGCGGAGTCCGGACTGTCGTGGCTCCAGCGGAAGCGGACCAGCACATCCTGATCGCCTTCCTTGTCGTGACCGAAGAACTCGCCGATACCATCCACGAACTCCCCCACCACCGGCGGGAGGAGTCGAGCGCCGCTGCTGTCGGCCCAATAGATGCTCCACTTGCCGGTCACCTGGTCGAACAGCCGCAATGAATAGCCTTCGAAACCGCCGCCCCAATCAGTCCGCATCAGATCGGCGTTGCCGAGACCGTTGAGGATCGGCTCGCAGCGCCCTGTGGCCTCGAATCGTTCCCAGTCGGTGCTATTCGCCAGTCGTGATGTCAGCCGTTCGTTGAGCACGTTCCAGGTGCCGTGCAGGAAGTCGAAGCCGTTGGCACCATTACCGTCACCTTGCATGATTCCTGGCCCTCTCGCTCGTCGTGACGCACCGCGCGTCACGCGCCCTATCCGTACCTTAGAGCGCAGTTCGCTCAGGTCGAGAGCCACTTCAGCACATATGTGCGGATCCACTCCGAAGATGTCGATTATTAACGATATGTGATGAGCCCAATGCATTTGGGGTGCGCTGCCCACGCACCCCTACATGTTGTGGTCAATTTGGAGCGGATCTGGCCCGAAAACTGACTCAAATGCACAGCTCGATTGGTGTCTGAGGGGGCTTGTCATCCTGGAAGTGGCGATTTAGACTCGAAACCGGCCGTACGTACAGCTCGGATGTTCGGGCAAATCGTGACTATGAGGCAATCTCTGGACAGTGAGACACAAGGCTGCTACACTAGATGTTGCGGTTCACTTGACGTTCAGCACTAGATCTTGCTGAGTAGGTCCTTCGGTTGTGAGCCGCGCCCAGCACAATGCAATACGATTGCCGGCAAGGTGCTTCGCGCACGTCGACAACCACAATGTATTCGTGATTTGGGATTACTGTCTCACCCGGGAACGCAGTGTGCGTTAGCGAAATGTTAAATCTTCGCCGAAACCCTAGGCGCTCGTTAATGGGATGGACGGCGCTTACCAGGTACGGTGGAATTGGGCAGACCGGTAGGTTGTAGTATCGATTGAAGGGGCCGCATGGAGGAGCGCGAAACGCGGAAGCAGGCACCGGCGCGGACGAAGAATCGAAAGGGGAAGGGGCTCCGCATTCAACGCCACTTCACCCGGCAGGGACAGGATCCGTTCGACACCATTGCCTGGGCAAGTCGCACTTCGAGGATCGCCAATCCGGATGGATCGGTGGTCTTCGAGATGAAGAATGCCGAGATCCCGGCTTCCTGGTCGCAGGTGGCGACTGACATCATGGTCTCGAAGTACTTCCGCAAGGCTGGTGTGCCCCATTATGACGAGGCGGGCGAGCCGCTGCTGGATGAGAGCGGCAAACCGGTCCTCGGCGCCGAGCAGAGCGCCAAGCAAGTTATTGGCCGACTGGCCGGTACCTGGCGCTTCTGGGGCGAGCAGAACGGCTACTTCGCCTCCAGCGACGACGCGTCGATCTTCGAGGATGAGCTGAAATACATGCTCGTGCACCAGATGGCCGCGCCGAATTCGCCACAGTGGTTCAACACCGGGCTGCACTGGGCCTATGGCATCAGCGGTCCGGCCCAGGGGCACGCCTACGTCGACCCTGCTACTGGTGAAGTGACCAGATCGACCGACGCCTATAGCCGTCCCACCCCACACGCCTGCTTCATCCAGTCGGTCAATGACGACCTTATTAATGAAGGTGGAATCTTCGACCTGGTGACGCGCGAGGCGCGCGTCTTCAAGTACGGCTCCGGCTCGGGCACCAACTTCTCGATGATCCGTGCCGAAGGCGAGCCCCTTTCCGGCGGCGGTACGTCCTCGGGCCTGATGAGCTTCCTCAAGATCTTTGACCGCGCGGCCGGCGCCATCAAGAGCGGTGGCACCACGCGACGCGCCGCCAAGATGGTGGTGATCGACATCGACCACCCCGACATCGAGAAGTTCATCATGTGGAAGGCTGAAGAGGAGCAGAAGGTCGCCGCCCTGATCGCCGCCGGCTATTCGAGCGATTTCAATGGCGAGGCCTACGCCACCGTCTCCGGCCAGAACTCGAACAACTCGGTGCGCGTCACCGACGACTTCATCAAGGCCGTACAGAACGACGAAGAGTGGGAGCTGCGCTGGCGCACCGATGGCCGCGTTATCCGTCGCGTGCGGGCGCGTGACCTGTGGGACAAGATCGCCGACGCCGCCTGGCAGTGCGCCGACCCCGGCATGCAGTACGACACGACCATCAACGACTGGCACACGGCGCCCGCGTCGGGACGCATCAACGCATCCAACCCGTGCTCCGAATACATGTTCCTGGACAACACGGCCTGCAATCTGGCCTCGCTCAATCTGATGACCTTCTACGACAGCGAGACGCAGACCTTCGACCTGGCAGCCTACACGCACGCCATTCGACTGTGGACCTTCGTGCTGGAAATCAGCGTGTTGATGGCCCAGTTCCCGAGCGACGAGATCGCCCGGCTGAGCTACGAGTTCCGCACGCTGGGCCTTGGCTACGCTAACCTCGGCTCGCTCCTCATGCGTATGGGCCTGCCGTACGACTCCGATAAAGCGCGCGCCGTCGCCGGTGCGGTCACCGCCATCCTGACCGGCGAGTCCTACGCCGCGTCGGCCGAGATGGCCGCCGAGCTTGGACCGTTCCCGTCCTATCCGTTGAACCGGGACGCCATGCTGCGGGTCATCCGCAACCATCGCCGTGCCGCCTACAACGCGCAGGAGGGGGAGTACGAATCTCTCTCGGTCACGCCGGTGCCGATCGACCCCGAGTTCTGCCCGGCCGACATGCTGCAGGCTTCCCGCGCCGCATGGGATCGCGCGCTGGAGCTCGGCGAGCAGCATGGCTATCGCAACGCCCAGGCGACATTGCTGGCGCCGACCGGCACCATCGGCCTGTTGATGGACTGCGACACCACCGGTGTCGAGCCCGACTTCGCGTTGGTGAAGTTCAAGAAGCTCTCCGGTGGCGGCTACTTCAAGATCGCCAACCAGGCGATCGCACCCGCCTTGAAGGCGTTGGGCTACGAGCAGGCGCAGATCGACGACATCCTGCGCTACGTTCTGGGCGCCCTCTCTCTGGATGGCGCGCCGCATATCAACCGCCAATCCCTCAAGGAGCGTGGCCTGACCGACGCCGATATCGACCGGGTCGAAAAGACGCTGCCGACTGTCTTCGAGCTCTCCTTCGCGTTCAACGCCTGGACGCTGGGCGAAGAGGCCATGGGACGGTTGGGGATCAGCAAGGAGCAGTGGCAGAAGCCGGACTTCCGCCTGCTGCGTGCGCTGGGGTTCACTCAGCAGCAGATCGACGAGGCCAACGACGTGGTCTGCGGCATGCAGACGATCGAGGGCGCTCCACATCTCAAAGATGAGCACCTGCCGGTCTTCGACTGCGCCAATCGCGGCGGCAAGCACGGCCAGCGCTTCATTCATCACTCGGGCCACATCCGCATGATGGCCGCGGTGCAGCCATTCCTCTCGGGCGCAAGCTCCAAGACGATCAACATGCCGAACGAGGTGACGATCGACGACATCAAAGAGGCCTACATGACCTCCTGGCGGCTGGGTCTCAAGGCCATGGCCCTGTATCGTGACGGCTCCAAGCTGTCGCAGCCTCTCTCCTCCAAGAGCAAGGAAGAGAAGGAGGAGGTCAAAGCCGAGGCGGCGCCGGTCGAGACGCGCGTGGTCGTGGTCGAGAAGCCGATCCGGCGTCCGATGCCGGCCAAGCGTCACGGCTTCACGCAGGAAGGCCGGCTGGCCGGTCACAAAATCTACCTGCGCACCGGTGAGTATGCCGATGGCACGTTGGGCGAGATCTTCATCGACATGCACAAAGAGGGCGCGGCCTTCCGCAGCTTGATGAACTGCTTCGCCATTGCCATCTCCAAGGGTCTGCAGTACGGCGTGCCCTTGGAGGAGTTCGTCGACACCTTCACCTTCCAGCGCTTCGAGCCGCAGGGGATGGTCGAGGGACATCCGAACATCAAGATGTCGACTTCGATCATCGACTACGTCTTCCGCGTACTGGGTTACGAGTATCTCGGTCGCACCGACTTCGTGCAGGTGAAGCCGATTCACGGCGACGTGGATGACGAGATGGACGGCGGCGACGAGCCCACGGAGAGCCACACGCCGGTGACAACCTCTCAGGCTGAGGTGGAGACTGCCCTGGCGCCCTCACCACAGGCCGCGGCGGCTATCGCCACCAAGCTGGAGAACGGTTATCACTCGAACGGTCTGAATGGGAGCAATGGGAACGGAAACGGCAACGGGCACGACAAGGCGCAGGTCTCGGCCGAGTACGTCACCATTGCCCAGACGGCCGAGCTACCGCAGTTCGACGGCGGGATGAACGAGCAGCTCTCGCAGATGATGGGCGACGCCCCGTTCTGCGACATCTGCGGCCACATCACCATCCGCAACGGCTCCTGCTACAAGTGCCTCAACTGCGGCAACAGCCTGGGGTGCTCGTAGCGCCGTTTTGAACTACATCGTCAGCACACGCACGGGGTCCGAGAATGTCTCGGACCCCGCTTCGTTTCTGGCTGCTGCTACACTCGCGTCGGCGATGATCTGATTGGAGGCATTTCGTGCGGCGAGACGACGTTCTTTCCATTCTGGCCAACCATCAAGCAGAGCTCCATGAGACATGCGCAGTCAAATCGCTCGCCCTCTTTGGTTCCGTCGCACGAGACGAAGCCCGACCCGACAGCGATGTGGACGTGCTGGTTGAGTTTGGTCGGCGACCAGTTGGTCTCTTCGAGCTCGCCGACATTCAAGAGTGCCTTGCAACAATTCTCGGCACAGAAGTCGATCTGATCCTGAGAGATTCGCTGAAGAAACATGTTCGACCGAACGTCGAACAGGATCTGATCGAGATATTTAACTGTTCGCCAACCTCCCAACGCTCCCCGAAATGTAGTGGCGGGCGTCCCTGCCCGCCTTCGTCGCACGATTCAGCGCCTCATGACTTGGCACTGATCGGCCGGTGAGACCCTGATGATTCGCGTTTGAGGCTGGGCTGCGATGGCGGGCGCCCTGCAGACCCATGCTGACTGCAGAACATATCTAACGAGCATGATTTCTCAGTGGAGGTCCGAGCCATTCGAGCGGCCGCGGATGCGCATAACGAAGGCGGGCAGGGACGCCCGCCACTACATTGCTGGGTTCAGTTGTGACTTGGCGATGAGATACGCGCTCGGGCGACGAAGGCCGGCACAGGTCCGGCCTCTACGTTTCTGTATGTAGCGACTCTGCTCACGGTGTTTGACGAGTTATTTGGGCACGCGTGTCGCACCCACGCCGGGCTAAAGCCGCAGCGCTGATCTGGACGAAGCCGGACCCGCAAGCGGGTGGCCCCCGGGCTGAGCTTCGGCTCTCTACTCGGTCAAACAGAGCGCTGGGGATTTTGCACCCGATCAGCCTGCTTCCAGCAGGCTTCGCCTAGGTCAGCGCGCGGCTTCAGCCCAGCGCGGTCATGAACTCTTTGCCGAAATACTTCATCAACGAACTCCCGCCCAGGCGCGAACGCTGGATACTGCCCCCTACTCCGGATGCTCGACTTGATAGTGCGTCAAAACGACGCCGGAACCAAGCGGCTTGGCATCGACGAGCTTCAGGTTGATGCGATCCCCTTCCGGGAAGACCTTCTTGCCGCCACCAAGCACAACCGGGTAGACCAGCAAGTAGTACTCGTCGATCAGACCGTTTTGCGCCAAGGTGTGGATGAGTACGCTGCTGCCGTCGATGGCGATGTTCTTTCCCGGCTGCTCCTTGAGTTTGCGGATCTCATCCAAGACGTCGCCGCTGATCAGGGTGGAGTTGCGCCAGGCGTCGGCTGACTCCAATGTGTTTGAGACTACGTATTTCTGCATGGTATTGAACGAGCCCATCATCGGGTCGTCATCCGGCAGCGGCTCAAACGCGCCGCCATGTCCCTGCCACGTCTTCCGCCCGAGGAGAAATGTGTCGCACTCACTCATCAACTGACCGAAATGGGCACCGATCTCATCATCCCAATAGGGCCAGGTCCAACCACCGTGTTCGAAGCCGCCGTCGGTATCCTCGTCCTTGCCGCCCGGCGCCTGCATCACTCCGTCCAGGGTTACGAACTCCGAAACGATAATCTTGCGCATTGCTTCTCTCCTTTGCTCTCGGTTGGATCCGCTGCCCCCGAACCAGGAGCGTCGACATATGTTAATCGCATGAGACGACGTGAAATCGACAACCCAACCGACTCGTGTTGGCTGCGACGCGCGTCTGTGCTCATTTCACCACAGGAAGCCGCCGTACTGTACATCTCATCGACCTCCTGCGATCATCCGGCAAGGTCACTCTGCGGGTAATGTCCGGGGAGAACATGCAATGCCAGGCGGGTCCGACGACGTATTGACGTTGGAGCAAAAGGTGGGGCAGCTCTGCTACGCGCTCCACTACCAACAGCCTGACGTCGTTCAACAGATGGTGGATGAAGGAAAGATTGGCGGCGTCTACCTCAACGCGCCCGATTTCGAGAGCCCAAGCCAGACTGCGGCGCTCATCAACCGCCTGCAGGAGCAGGCACCCATTCCATTGCTGGTAAGCGCCGACTTCGAGGCAGGTGCGGGAAGATTCCTGCCGGGCGCGACGAACCTGCCGGCACTGATGGCCCTGGGTGCCACGCGTTCACAGGAGCTCGCCCGAGAGCACGGCCGGGTGACGGCCATCGAGGCACGCGCTGTAGGAGTCAATCACGTATTTGGCCCGGTAGCGGACGTCAACGTCAACCCGAACAATCCGATCATCAACATCCGCGCCTTTGGTGGCGATCCCGAACTCGTCAGCGACCTGGCACGCGCCTGGATCGACGGCTGCCAGCGGGAGGGCGTCCTCGCCTGCGCCAAACATTTCCCCGGGCACGGCGACACGTCGATCGACACACATCTCGATTTGCCGCGGGTGGCGCACGAACTCGAGCGCATGCGTCGCGTCGAATTGGCGCCGTTTCGCGCGTCGATCGAACAAGGTGTCGCCAGCATCATGACGGCCCACATCGGTTTCCCCGCGCTCGACCCGTCCGGCCTACCGGCCACCCTCAGCCAACCTGTCCTCACCGGTCTACTGCGCCAGCGGATGGGCTTCGGAGGGTTGATCGTGACCGACGCCATGGACATGTACGCCATATCTCGACTCTTCGGCCCGGGTGAGGCCTCGGTTCTCGCCGTGCTGGCCGGAGCCGATCTCGTTCTGACCACGCAGCCGGCGATCTGCTTTGGCGCCCTGCTTGACGCCGCACGGTCGGGTCGACTGTCAGACGAGCGCCTGAGTTCGTCGGTCGTGCGCATCCTGGCGGCAAAGCGGCGGATTGGGCTGTTCCAACGGCGTGACGTCGATCCGGGAAGAGCCGACGTCGCTTGCGCCGATCCCGCTCACGGCGACCTGGCCAGGCGCATCGCCGAAGCGGCCTTCACGCGGAACTCCGGCGAGCTCGCGCGCCCCAATGATGCTCCGTGGCTCATCCTGGCGCCCGACTTCCGGCGGCCAACCGGCTCCAGCATCTTGCATGACGTAGCTCGACTCCTCCGAACCGGCGCTCTCCCCGGCGCAAAGCTCCTGCGCGTCAGCGACGACCCATCCGACTCGGAGATCGACAGCGTGATGAGCGAGCGAGGTGACGCGCGAGGGGCCACCCTGCTCAGCGTCGCACTGGCGCGCCCCTACGAACCGGCGAGCAGCGGCGCGAGCGCCGGGCAGGTGGCGTTGGTGCGGCGGCTGAGCGAGCGCATCCCAGTCTCGGTCGTCTGCCTGGGGAGTCCGTATCCGCTCGCGGCATTCACGTCGGCCGTGGCGCGCGGCTGCAGCTACGGCGCTGAGCCTGCCGCGGTGCATGCCGCGCTCGAGGTCCTCGCCGGACGACTCTCTCCACATGGGCGGCTGCCGGTCGAGGTGCCCGGGATCTGACGCGAGCCAACTGAAACGGTCCGCCTGACAGGCGAGGCGTTACCTACCGGTGGATCTGGAGACTTGGCCAGATCTATGCCCTTTTGGATGTAATTCGTCGGACACGTCATCGCCGATCAGACTGATAGCCCTGCCGAGCGTCGCGCACGTGGTGATTGGTAGGCGGATCGCCGTCTGTGCGCTGGTGATGCTGGCGACCGGTGTCGTAGGCTTGATCCGTTTCGGCTTCACCGAGCCGGAGGTGCCGGCAATGCAGCTGGCTGGTGATGGCGCGGCTTATTGGGGGAAATAGCGATGGATCAACCAGTGGTCAATATTGTGGGAGAGCGGATCGCGCTCGGCCCGTTGCGACGCGATCTGGTTTCGCTCTACCAGCGTTGGAGCAACGATTTCTACCTGCAGCGCACGTTCGGTGATCTCCCCAAGCCGGTGACGCTGGAGGAGCGCGAAGCGCGGCAAGCGCAGCAGGCTACAACATCCGATGCCTACTGGTTCAATATCTACGAGATCGACGGTTGGCGGCCGATCGGGCGCACCGATATCTTTGACGTCGATTGGCGCAATCGCACGGCGCGCTTCGGCATCATGATCGGCGAGCCGGACGCGCGTGGCAAAGGCTACGGCACTGAGACCACGCGACTGATGCTCGACTACGCCTTCACCGCGCTTGGCCTGCACAGCGTCATGCTCGACGTGTCGGAATACAACCTGGCCGGCCGACATGCTTACGAGAAGGCCGGCTTCCGCGAAATCGGCCGCCGCCGTCAGAGCGACCTTCTCAACGGCCACCTGTGGGATCTCGTGCTGATGGACTGCATCGCCACCGAGTTCGAAAGCCCGGTACTGAGCAAAGTCTTCGCGCCGGACGAGAAGTGATGAGCCGAAACGTCCTCGCTCCCAGCCCGACTCCCGCGCCCTGCGGGAGTTGAACGCGCTCATCGCGCATGAGCGGGCAGTTACTGGCCGCGATGCCCGGGCTCTGACGCTTCACCAAAACGAAACGGCTCGCCCACTGGACGAGCCGCTCTCGATTCCGGATCTGAAGCTTTCGCCCAGTCTATCTCCCCGCCGGTCGCAGCAGGTCGGACAGACCGTCGCCGACGAAGCTGAGGCCAAGGCCGGTGATGATGATCGCGACTCCAGGGAGCGCGCTCATCCACCAGGCGGTGGTTATGAAGCTCTGACCCTCGGTGATCATGGCGCCCCACTCCGGGGTCGGCGGCTTGGCGCCCAGGCCGAGATAGCTCAACGCGGCCGCCAGCAGGATGTAGAGGGCGATGTCGGCCATCGAGTAGATGATGCATGTGGTGACCGTGTTCGGCATCAGATGCCTGACGATCACGCGCCAATTCGATCCGCCCATCGCCTGAGCGGCAAGGACGTACTCTTGCTGCTTCTGCACCAGAATCTCGCTGCGTATTAATCGGGCATAGACAATCCACGCCGTGCCCGCCACCGCGATGTACATGTTGTTCAGGCCAGGACCGAGGATGGCGACGATGGCGATGATCAGCACGATGAAGGGGAAAGCCTGCACGACATCGACCAGTCGCATCACGATGGAGTCGACCCAGCCACCGAAGTAGGCGGCCAGCGCACCGAGCAAGATGCCGATGATGAAGGGCGAGATCACGCTGATGACTCCGACTTTAAGGTCGATGCGCGTCCCATACATCACTCGCGTCAGGATATCTCGCCCAAACTCGTCGGTACCAAACGGGTGGGCCAACTGCGGCGACAACAAAGTGATGCTGTAATCCTGGTGTTGGGGGTCATAGGGTGACAGGACCGGCGCGAGGATGCCGATCAAGACAAGAACAAGCAGGATCCCCAGACCGATCATAAGATTGCGCGATTTGAGTATTCGCCGCCAGCGCGGCGGCCGGCGCGACTCGTAGGCGATCGACGCGAGCGTCTCGGCCGTCGACGTGGCTATTGCCGTGCGCTCGGATCCCCGAGCATCCGCCTCACCCTTACTAATCATAGCTAACCCTCGGGTCGATAAAGGAATAGACGATATCGGTTGCGAGATTGACCAGAATCACCAACAACGCGAAGACCAGCGTCGCCGCCTGCACCGTCGGGTAGTCTCTTGCCGAGACGGAATCGATCAAGAGCGCTCCCGCTCCGGGGAGCGCGAAGACCTTCTCCATGATCACCGTGCCACCCATGAGCCCGCCCATGGTGATGCCGAGGAGCGTGACTGACGGCATCAGGGCGTTGCGCAACACGTGCCCAACGACGACGTTGCGCTCTTCCAGCCCCTTGGCACGGGCGGTCTTGATGTAGTCCGTTCCGAACGATTCGAGAATGCTATTGCGCAGCGTGCGAATCAGGATTGGGGCAACGCCGAGCGAGAGCGTCAGGGCGGGCAGGAAGATGTGCACGATGTGGTTTCCAAAGCCCTGACCCCAGCCGGAGACTGGAAAGATATGCAGGCGAACGGCGAATACGATGATCAGCATGATGCCGGTCCAGAAGGAGGGCATCACCATGGTGACCATCAAGCCGGAGCGCACGGCGTTGTCGACGACCGAGTCTTTTTTCAGCGCCGCCAGGATACCGAGCGGCAGCGATATGACGGTGGTCAGCAAGATCGTCATCACTGCGACCGCCATCGAAACCTGCAGCCGGGGCCACAAGAGTGTGGAGACCGGCACACCGTATTTGATCGACTGACCCAGATTCAGCTCCGCGAGGTTGCGCATGAAGTAGCCGTACTGCACGTAAAGCGGCTTGTCGAGCCCAAGCCGATGCGTGCCCTCGGCGATCATCTTGTCGGTGGCGCGATCACCGAGCATGACGGCAAGCGGGTTGCCCGGTATCAGGTGCACCATAAAGAAGACAATGAGTGTAATGCCGAAGAGCACCGGGATCATCTGTATCAGGCGGCGGAGGATGTACTTGCCCCGGTTCAATGCTCCATCTCCCCTCCAGTTGGATAACTACTAGGGAGCGGTCGGGCGAATCCCAACCGCTCCCTAGTCCTTTAGCTCGAGACCGACATCTTCGTGAAGTCGTACTGCCCCATCGGGTGGTGGAAGAAGCCCTGAACCTTCTTGTTCAGCACGTCGATGTAGGGCAATACGTAGAGGTAGACGAATGGAGCGTCGTCCTGGTGGATCTGCTGGATCTGGAAGTAGATCTGCTCACGCTTGGTCGGGTCAAGCTCCGCCTCGCCCTGATGGGCCAGGTCGATCGCCTGCTGGTTGGTCCAGCCGGTATGGTAATTCTGGTTGACCTCCGGCGTGATCGCGTAGGAGACCAGCTCGTCTGGGTCGATGATGTCGTTGGTCCAGCCTGAGAGCCGCAGCTGGAACAGATTGTTGCGGTAGCGATCGGTGGCCACCGCCTGCTCATACTGCTGGATGTCGAGGTTGATACCGGCCGGCTCCCACATGGACTTGAGCGCGGTCGCGATCTGCTGCGAGAGCTGGCTACCGGCGCCGATGTCGATCGAGATGTTGACGCCGTTGGGCGACTTCGACTGGGAGATCAAAGTCTTGGCCATGTCGATGTCGAACGGGTAACCCTTCTGATCTTTGTTCCAGAAGAGCGCACCATTCGGCATGAAGCTGTTGGAGACATCCGCCTGCCCGAAGAGGATCGACTTGATCAGCGAATCCTTGTCGGTGGCGTAGTTCATCGCCTGGCGCACCTTGACATCGTCGAGCGGCGCGGTTCGGCAGTTGATGATGACGAAGTTGACATAGGTGGAGATGAAGTTGATGACCTGCAAGTCGGCCTGCGCCTTCAGATCCGCCACCGAGCTGAGTGGGACGTCGTTCTGGCCGATGTCGCCATCGACCTGACCGCCTTTGACCTGCAGCAGGCGGCTATTGCTGTCGGGGACTACGTTGAGCGTGATCTGATCGAGCAACGGCAGGCCGTCCTGCCAGTAATGCTCATTCTTGACCAGGATGATATTCTGCGCCTTGTTCCAGGCCTTGAGCGCGAAGGGTCCGGTTCCCATGCACTGCTGGGTCAGATTGGCCTCGCCGATCTTGTCGGCAAACGCTTTCGAGATGATGCTCGAGTTGAACATCGAGATGTCGGCCAGGAACGGAGCCCAGGCCTGGTTGAGGGTGATCACGATGGTGTTGGCGTCCGACGCGGTGATGTCCTTCACCTGTGCCAGCGTGAAAGTCCAGTCGCCGTCACCCTTCTGTGTTTGGGCGCGTTTGAGGGAGTAGATGATGTCGTCGGTCGTCATGTCAGAGCCGTCGGAGAACTTGACGCCCGAGCGCAAGTGGAACGTGAATGTCATACCGTCAGTTGACGTATCCCACTTCTCGGCAATGCTTGGCGCAAGGTCGAGCCCGTTGGGGGCGACCTTGATCAACTGGTCGTAGATGCTCATGAAGATCCAGATGTCGACGTTGCCGTCGTTGGTCACCGGGTCGAGGTTGTCCGAGTCGGCACCGCGTACCAGCGTGACCGATCCACCAGCCTTGCCGAGCGGGGCCGTCGTGCCTTGCGCTGCCGGGCTGGACGAGGGTGAGGCGTTCTGATTGACCGTGATGGCCGCGGTTGGCGTTTGGGCGCTGCCACCACCACCAGACGCAGTCGTGGGAGTTGAATTCTTGCTGCTACCGCAGGCTGCCAAGATACCCGAAACTGCCGCGGCGCCTACGCCGAGTACGGCCGTGCGCTTGACGAAGACACGACGACTAATGTTCCCAGTCATAAGCTGTTGCTGTAGGAGTTCTAATCGGGAGAAGTCGCTCATTCGAAGTGTCACCTTCCTCATCAATTCGCGTTCGCGCCATCCTAGGTCACGATCGCGATAACGTCCCCAAGAACAGACCGCTTACACATTCGGCTCGCATCCCCTGACACGAGCACCGCTCCTTGTCACCCGGCCGATCCACCATGAGCGTTCACCAATGCTCGCGGCCGGCAGCGATCCGTCGGTGATCATGACTCTGACGAGCACCGAATCACCGTAGACGCAATGACCTCATCTACCTCCGTTTCGGCGCTAAAGATGCGAGCACGACAGTGCCGACGCACCGGCACACCAACTTCCGCCATGGGTCGAAATCGTCGGCACGCGATGACGACGAACGATCACTCTCGCGCGCTACGGATCGCGCCTAGCGTCGCGCAACCCCCATGAGGTCAACATCGACCCTATAGTAAGTACGCGGACCCCTCATATAAGGATGTGAGCAATCGGGTCATTCCCCACTATTGACACTCTGCGCCCGGGCATTGTTGGCCGGTCTGTGTGCAGGATGCGAAACTAGCAGATTTCGACCCTGCCGTCAATGGGCGTCGTAATCGAATTGCGCATCGGATTGGCTGGGGGGATCGATTTCACCATGTTTGGCGTATCGCATGGGCGATGTGCTCAAAGCAAACGGCCCGGACGGTTGTCCGGGCCGCGATCTTCATTCGTGTTGCTCTGTCAGTGCCGGAGACGACTGGGGGGTGGCTCCGACTATGACCGGACAGCTACCCGATCGCGCCGACCGGATGTGGGCCAAGCAGCACGAATGCGAGCGTGAGGAGTACCGTCGCTGCAAGTAACAGCTGCAAAATGTGCTCGGCGACGACTCGTTTGGTGTCCTGCATCTGTGGTTCCCCCTCCCGACGGATCGATGGTCAGATTGAAAAAAGCAAGAGATCTGGTTTTACCCCTGCTTCCAGTCTAGGCATCGGGAAGGTTCAGCGATATCAACCGGCAGTCCAAAATCCTGTCGGGACTAATGGGAATGCCGAACGGTTCGGTACTCCCAGTACTTTCGTTTAATGGGGGCGGGTGGTCGCATGCTCAGCGCCACAGCGCGCGCATCTGCGTCGTGATCTCGAACGGATCCTCGCCGTGCTGAGCGGCCAGAATCGCCTGCGCCTCCGGATCTTTCCAGTAGAGCGGATCACCGGCGCTGACGTAGCGGTTCCAGGAACGCCCGAAGGCGGTTGCCCGTTCCTTGTTGGCGCCCAGCCAGGCCGGAATGGCATGGTAGACCACTGCTGAACCGCGCCGCTTGCCGAGCGTGAGACGCGCGGCCAGCAAGGCACTGCGGAGCAGGGATTTCGGCGGCGTCACCACATATCGCGGGATGATGTAGCGTGGCGCGGCAAGTGGTGAGAGGAGCTCGTCCATTGATTCGGCAAAAAGGGCACTCTCGTCAGCACTGGCTCCGTCCAGCAGGCAGCGGTAGAACCCATCCGGCTGCGTAACCAGCCGCACTGAATCGGGCCCAAGCTTATCGGAGATTCCACCCGTGGCCGCCAACGCCTCCGACACCGCGGCCGCCAGATCGTCGAGTGCGTCCGAAGGCGCCAGGCGCTCGACCGCGTCCTGGAACGATCGGCTCACCCATACCCCGCCACCGCCGGCCACGGCCAGTCCTCCAGCGGCCCCGAGCAGATCTGGCCCAACCAAGCCCACACCAAGACCGGCGACTCCCGCCGCCGCCAGCACGCCATAAATACGCCAGCGCAGCCCCTGTCCGGAACCCGATTCATGTCGTAACAGACGCTGGTTTGGCAAACCGATCGAGCGTCCCAGCTTGATGCGTACGGTGTTGAGCTCCGCGTTCTCGTATGGCTGCCCAACTTGCCACAGCTGATATGCCGTCTCTCGATCGGTTGCCCGATTCAGCATGGCGCCGTTCAGACCGCCAAACTCGGCGGACGCCGGTGGTCCAAAGGGGGAGAGGGAGGGATGAACGTGGGAGACGCCCGACTCGATCTCGCCGGTCGGCGTTGGGGCGAAGTAGTTGCGGTGCTTGCGCACGAATCGCTCGTAGTCGGCCGTCCCTTTGGGATACTCAGGTGCGACGCAGACCACGTCCCAGTTATTGGCCACCTTATTCGGCAGGTTCGGATCCAGCCGCAGCGAGCGACCGCGCATCTGATGCACCGACGTGCTGGTGCTGGCGGCCGTCAGATCGAGCAGCACGTTGATGCGCTTGGCGTCCCAACCCTCGCCCAGAAGCCCGCGCGTGCCCACCAGCACGTTCGACTCCCCCGCCTCAAAATAGCGCGTCAGCAGCGGGACGTAGTTGCGCGGCCGCCACCAGGAGTGTTGCGGTCGTACGGCGACCACATCCTCCCACTGCTGGTCGTCCTCCTGCCCGGTCGACTCGAAGAGGGATGTGGTGGCCAGGGCTCCCGCGATCTCAGGTACCTGTTGCTCGATCCAGGGGAGCAGACTGGTCGCGGTGGAGCGCGAGCAGGCGACCGTGCGACCGGTGACCAACAACGGATCGAGCTGCGCCACGCTGGGGCTCGAAATGAGTTGCCGCAACAGGAGGCCCGCGCTACCCGCTTGCGGGTCGAGCACGCCGCGCAGTTTCGCCAGGACGTCGCTCCCTGCTCGCTCGTAGTCGCACAGGATCAAGGCGCGAAGATCCGTGCCGAGCGCGGCCTGCTCCTCGTCCAGAATCGACATGGCCGCCACCGCTTTGCTGGCCGAGAGGGAGAGGACTCGATCGACCGGCGAGACGTAGGAGCGGATTCCCTGACGAGTGAGCACGTAGCCGAGCGATGGCAACGCGCGTCGAATCTCTTGCCAGGCTTGTGCATCGCGTTCGTCGCTGCTGTTGCGCAGATACCCAGTGCAGTAATCGCCGATCAGCGCCGCCCAGTCGTCGGCGGTCGGTGGCTGGCGGTGGCGCTCGCCCAGACGCGCCCCTTCCGGCAACTCGATCTGTTTCTGCCAGAAGAAACGGAGTGCCGCCTGCGCCAGTTCGGGCTCGTCGCGCTCGAAGCGCGCCCAACTCACCTGCGCGCCATTGCGCGCTTTGCGCTCGACGACGCGCGTGCGCACCCAATCGATAAAGGGCGTTGCCGCGAATTCAACATCCATCAAGCGCGTCAGCAGCTCCTCGAAGCGTTCATGCTGCGCCGCGATGTAGGCTGACTCATGCTCGAGTGGTTGGGTCAGGAAGACCAGCTCCTGATATGGAGCCAGATCCCCCTCCTTCACCACGGCTGGAGTTGGCACTTCAAAATCGGCTTGACCAAAGATGTCACGATAGAGCGCCGCCTCACGGGTATCCATGTCGCCGGGCGGTGTGGCGGTTAGACCGACCACGAGCGTCTCGTCGCCGATCTCCTGCACGATCGCCCGCACCAGCGTTCCCCACATCTGGAGCAGGTGGTGGCATTCGTCCAGAACCAGCGTCCACGGACCAGATTGCTTCATGCGTTGGATGATGTCCCGCCCGTTGGGATGCAGCATCCCAAGCAGGTCGTCCGCCTTGCCCGATTTGACGATGCGCGTGCGCAGCTGACGTCGAAAGCTCGACATGGCGTCGTCGTATTGGCGAGAACCAGCCGCGGCAAGTTCGTCGATCTTGCGCTCTGCCTCATCGGTCGTCATGCCCGATTCGCGCTGCAGATCCTCGCGCCACAAAGCCCGAGCCTGCTCCTCGAGGTCCTGATCGTCGCTATTGACGTTGCAGATCGCCTGATAGGTGAGAATCGTCAGCGGCGAGGAGAGGTCGACTTCGGCGCTGGCGTCGACGGTGTGGGGTTGAAAATCCTCCCACTGCCGCAGCCACTGCGCTTGAACCGCGGTGTTCGGAGCCAGCACTAAAGTGCGACATCCGCGTCGCCGCGCGATCTCCAGCCCCACGGCAGTCTTTCCTGCTCCGGGTGGCATGACGATGTAGGAGCGGCTGGAATCGGTGACGCGCCCTCGCTCATAGCCATCCAGCGCCAGTTTCTGATAGTGGCGCATGGGCCAGCGAAATGTCGTGCTGGCAAATGAGGACGCAAGGTCGCCGGTTTGCTTGGTATTGGCGTTCAACGCGTGGCTGCCTCGGTGCATCGCTATCAGCGGAGAACGATCGACACATGTGGAGACCAAGTACAAGCCTAGCGGCTGCGGCAGCGCGGCGCAACGACGTGCGTGCTAGTCGGAGGCGGCCGGTGATGGGACGGGATTCTCCCGTCGCCTGATCTGCGGGCTGAAGACGGTGATGCCCGTGACGAAGGCCGCCAGGATCAAACCGGCGATGCCTACCGTAATCGGCGCGCCCACTCGATCGACCATGATCCCCATCGGCACCAGGGAGATCGGCATGAGGGACCAGGTCATCATGTAGATACTCATGACGCGACCGTAGAACGCCTTGTCGGTCTCCACCATCACCAGAATACGGTTGATGGTGAAATAACCGTCGGTCATGAAGCCCACGATCACCAGGAAGAACAGCGCCATGATCAGATTGGTCGAGAAGGCGAAGAGCGCCAGGCTTACACCGATGGCGACGCCCGCTCCAAGCTGGATCAAGCGTTTGTTGGGGGATTCCGCGGCCCACACGGCTGCCAGCGACCCAAAGACGGCGCCCACGCCGACGGCGGTGTACATCATACCCAGCGCGGTTGGCCCGACATGGAGCACGTCGATCTGGAAGACCGGTAAGAGTTGTTGGAATGGACGTCCCAGCAGGATCAACACGAAGGCCATCCCGATCAGGAGCATCAAGGTCGAGTTGTCGCGCAGATAGCGGAACCCAACCACCATATCGTTCATGATGCCGCGCGAGCGCGCCTGTACCGACTTCGCCGATGGCAGTCGCAACAGCGTCAGGCCGGCCAATGCGTAGAAGATTGCGATGGCATAAAAGGCAAGCGTCGGGCTCACCGCGATGAGCAGCCCACCCAGCGATGGCGCGACCACGCGGTTGAGGTTGCGCCCGGTCGAGTCGAGCGCCAACGCGTTCGAGAAGCGGTCCTCATCCACGATGTCGGAGATGTAGGCGGTACGCGTCGGCATGGTGAACGGAAAAATGATCCCCTGCACGAACCCAATCACCACCAGTTGCCAGATCTGGATGACGTGCAGCTGCACCAATACGGCGTTGGCCAATGAGAGGACGACCAGTGAGAACTGCGAGATGATGAGCAGCTTGCGCTTGTCGAAGCGATCGGCGGCGGCGCCGCCAATGGGAGCGAGGATGAGCTGCGGAGCGCCACGACCGAGCGCGACGAGCCCCAATGCGAGCCCTGAACCAGAGATGTGATAGGCCAGCCAGGAACGCGAGATGATGTTCATCTGCATGGCGCCCATCGAGAAGAGCATGCCCAGCCAGAGGACGCGGAAGTTCGGGATGGCGAGCGAATTGAATGAGCTCAGACGACCGTTGAAAAGACGGGCGAACCTTCCCGAATCGCTCGAAGATCCATCCTGTTCCGATTCGTCGGTGGCGACCCTCCCCGTCGTGCCATCCGACCGCCCTGATTGGTTCCTCATGATGCCGGTTGGTGCTCCTCCCAAGGGATTTCTTCCCAAGAACTTAATCCTACAACACGAGTAAATGGTTAAGTGTTCCTGCAGCATTCATGCCCGGTCTGCGGGTACAATTGCGCCATGAGTGGTGACGACGACAATTTAATGCGTGAGGCGATCACCCGCTATTCGCGGGCGGCACGGCTGCTCGATCCGATGCGACTCCAGGTGTGGGAGGAAATGGGGATCAACTTCCCGCAGCTACGGATTCTGTTTCGGGTGCGGGCACAACCGGGCATCGATCTGCGCACGTTAGCGGAACAGATGGGCATCAGCGCGTCGGCTGCCAGTCAGCAGGTCGACAAGCTCGTCGACCAGGACCTGGTGCTGCGCAAGGACGACCCGGGTGATCGCCGCAGGCTTAGCCTGGAACTGACCGAGCGCGGGCGTCAGGCGACCGGAGAGATCTCACGCGCCTCCCGCTCCTATCTGGAAGCGGCTCTCTCGTCACTATCTCACGCCGATTTGGCCGAGCTAAACCGCATCCTGGGCCACATCCTGGATAACGCTCCCAGCCCGGCCAGCACGCAACGCCACTGAGCATCCAACGCACCAAACGTGAAGAACGATAAACGGCCGCCAATCGGCGGCCGTTTTGGTGTTTCTCGCTCAGTTGTGCCCAGTTAGTCGGCAGCGACAGGCACCGGCAGCGGTTCGTCACGACGGCGCACGTAGGGACTGAAGGCGGTTATGGCCGTGATCAATGCGGCCAGCATGAGGCCGGCGACTCCCACTGTAAGAGGCGCGCCAACACGATCGACCATGATGCCCATTGGCACCAAGGCGAGCGGCATGAGTGACCACGTCATCATGTAGACGCTCATCACCCGTCCATAGAACGCCTTCTCAGTTTCGTGCATGACCAGAATGCGGTTGATGGTGAAGTAGCCGTCGGTCATGAAACCGACGATCACCAAGAAGATGAGTCCAACGATGAAGTTCGTCGAGAAGGCGAAGAGGGCCAGGAAAACGCCCACCGAGATGCCGGCGCCAAGCTGGATCTTGCGCTTGTTTGGGGATTCCGCGGCATAGACGGCGGCGAGTGAGCCGAACACGGCACCGAGTCCCACTGCCGTGTACATCACACCCAGCTCCGTCGGTCCGACGTGCAGCACGTTGATCTGAAAGACGGGCAGAAGCTGCTGAAACGAGCCGCCCAGCAGCACGAGCGCAAACGCCATCCCGATCAGCAACATCAAAGCGCTGCTGTCACGCAGATAGCGAAAGCCGACCATCATGTCGCCCACGATGCTGCGCGAGCGCGCCTGCACCGATTTGGCTGATGGCAGGCGAATCAGCGTGAAAGCGGCGAGCGCGTAGAACACAGCAATGGCGTAGAACGCGATCGTCGGACTGATCGCGATGAATATTCCGCCAAGGGACGGAGCGATAACGCGGTTCAAATTGCGGCCGGTCGAGTCGAGCGCGAGCGCGTTCGAGAAGCGACTCTCGTCGACCACATCGGCGATGTAGGCGGTGCGGGTCGGCATGGTAAAGGGGAAGATGATGCCCTGAACGACCCCGAGGACGATCAGCTGCCAGATCTGGATGACGTGCAGCTGTACTAGAACGGCGTTGGCCAACGAAAGAACGACCAGCGAGAACTGCGAGAAGATCAGCAATTTGCGTTTGTCGAAGCGGTCGGCCGCGGCGCCGCCGATCGGCGCCAGCAGGAACTGTGGGAGACCTCGCCCAAGAGCGACCAAACCGATGGCCAGGCCCGAGCCGGAGATGTGATAGGCCAGCCACGAGCGCGAGATGATGTTCATCTGCATGGCGCCCATCGAGAAGAGCATGCCCAACCAGAGGAGACGAAAGTTGGGGACGGCGAAGGCGTTGAAGGTCTTCAGCCGGCCTTCGAAAATGCTGGACTCGCCAGAGTCCTCCGCGTCGGACGAATTCGAGTCAGCCCCACCATCGCTTCGGCGCGATGAGCGCCGCGACCTGATCTTCATGATTCCGAAAAACACCCTTCATGGGCCATTCATTCCCAGGTTCCGAATAATACTTCAATTTCCAATGATTAAGGAGCATTTCAGCATCTCGGTTTCTTCGAGTTGGACAAGGCGCCCGTGAGGATCACGGACCTTGCCTTAACCTTGTTTGGTGAGGGACCAACGGGCGTCGTCAGAGTGATGATCAAATTATCGGGTGTCTGGTGACGGTCATCGGCGTGCGGCCAAAGGGCAGCCAACACCGCACCCACTGCGTGGGTTCCCGGCGGGTACCCGCTGCCCCTACAAATATGCGTGCGCATTCAGTCCGCTTAGGGTTGAAAACCCAGAGTGAACGTCGAACGCCACCGCAGTCTTACTGAATCCGCTCCGCGATGCGGCGTTCCGCCTGACGCAGCGCCCAGACCAGCCGATTTTGCCCGCGCGTCAGATGCGTGCGCAACACGTGATAGCGGTCGCTCCCCGCATCCACCTGACCAATCTCCATGGCCGGGGCCAGATCTGGAATGGGCTGGATCGAGCGGGCCGGATCCTGCCGGAAGCGTCCGTCTCGTGTGTATCCGACCGTCACCAGCGAGCGGGCCAATAAACGCTGCGAGGCATTCATCTGCCGCACCGACGGATCCTCGACGGAGTGATCCATCATCGAATCGGCCTCGTCGTAGAAACGGCCCAGCGTGTTGGCTAGATCGGCGCACGCCTGTAATGACGGTCCGAAATCGAACGCGCCGCCGGCCGCCTCCTGATAGCGAATCACATCTCGCTCGATGTCCTGCACCGTCGCTCGGTAGTCGAGGGGGGAGATGGGCGAATTGAGCGTGCGCAGCAACGCCACCGCGTAGACCCGCATATCGCGCAGCAGGTTGTCGGCGTCGGCGATCTCCATGGTGTCGTCCTCGGTGTGCCAGGCGATGTTGCCGCCACAGCCACCCACCGCGTAGTAGCCCTTCTCTTTCGCCAGCTCAACCGGCATGGTGGAGGAGAGCATGAAGAACGTGCTGATACCCAGGTTATTGAAGGAGATGTCGCCAGCGCGCAGCGGTCGACCACCGGACGCGTCCTGACCGGTCACGTCCTTGACCGACGATTGCACGATCGCTTTCGCCTCCGGCATGAAGAAGACGTCGCGATATTCGGTCGCCCAGCGGCAGCCCGGGGAGTCGCAGTTGACGTGAGCCATGCAATTGGCGGTGATGTCCTGGGCGAAGGTGTCGGCGTACCAGGTGGAACCGGCGTAGCGCCCGTGCGAGTGGCCCGACCACCAGGCGACGCGGATGGTGCGCGCCAGATGATCGCGGTGCTTGTGAAAGACTCGCGCCATCTCCAGCAGCGTCGCGTCACCGGTGGCATTGTCGCCGATGCCGATATGCCAGGAATCGAGGTGGCCGTGGAACAGGACGAACTCGTCCGCGGCCTGATTGCCGGCAATTTCGGCCACGATCACCGGGATCTGTCGCCAGCCGGTATCGACCTGATTCGAGACCGCGACTGTCACCGGTCCGTCGGCCAGCATGGCTTTGAGCGCCTCGCCGTCCGGCTTATTGATGCCGAAGACTGGCACCGGTGGCGTGCGGCCGAGCGACTCGAGATCGGGCGAGCCCCATGAGGTGGTCGTGATGCCTTCATGGATGCGCTGGCCCGGATTGATGAAGACGGCGCCGACCGCCCCGCTGGCGGCCAGGTCGATGCCGCGCGCCGCGATGCCGAGCCCCTCAGTCATGACGATCTTGCCGCGCAAGTCACCATGCGACACGGTGCGCGCGGCGCCGAACAGGTCGTTGATGCCGCTCGCCTGACTGCCCTGAACGTAGACCAGTTCCGCCGTCAATTCCTCGCCGTTGGTCGACGGAGAGAAGGAAGAGGTCTTGACCGTGAAGCTCTGGCCGTCGGCTCCAACCGTGCGCAGCGTGGCCGGTCCGGGAATCGAGATCAAGCACGTCGGCTTGTGGACCAGATACGGGACGCCCCAGGAGGAGAGTTTGCCGGTAATGTAGTTGACCGCTTCCTGCTCGTCATCGCTGCCGGAGAGGCGCACGAGCTGGCTGAAGCGCTCCAGCAGCGCCCACGGTTCGTCGATCGAAATGTCGTCCAGCACGATTCGTTCGGTGTCCGCGTCTCGCCAGCTCAATACCATGTCGTTCCGTTCCCTCTCGCGGTCGTTCGATATACACAAAGTACGTGGCGCAGCGTGATCGACGGCCCACATTGAAATGATGGTGATGGCCGCGATCGGTCTGTCAACCTTCGGCGCGCACAGGCTACTATAGCGCACCGTTGGGGAGTGTCGACGTGAACGCTTCGCCGCCAGCGAGCTGCGTGCGAGCGTCCCTGCGGCGATCATCCTGGTGACGCGACTGGCCTAGACGCGTTCATGTGCCTGACTGATGAGCCCGGTGGCGCAGCATCATGCTCGTGCCCGTCTGCATCCCGAGACGCCGGTAGAAGGGCACGAGCGCCGGGTCGCATACCAGGTCGACCGCGTAGAGATGCTCCAGGCGCTCCAGCATGCGACGCATCAGCTCCGAGCCGACGCCGCGGCCCTGCCAATCGGGACGGACCTCGAGCAGCGGGATATAGGCGCTGAGTACACCGTCGCTGATCGCCGTGACGAATCCCACCACGATGCTGGTCTCCTCATCGATCGCCAGCACGATGAAATCGCTCCCACGCAACACCCGCAGATGTGTTTCGGGCGACGGAGGGTTAGGCCAACCGACGAAGAACCTTTCGAGTCGATCGGCGGTCAACCCACCCAGACGATCCCGATAGACGATCATGTGACTCTCCTCCTGGCCAGGTGAGATTGGTCCGCGCTCTGGTATGCTGCCTGCCTGCTAATCATCCATTATCGATCGAATTGGGGGAGTGGATTGGCGACATCGAACGGGTTGATGCGTTTCTATGATGGTTGGGATCGCTATCAGGAACTGCTGGTCGAATCGATCGGATCGCTCACTGACGAGCAGTTGGCCATGGGGGCAGCGCCGACATTACGTCCAATCTGGACACTGGCGGCGCACATTCTCGGCGCGCGCATCGGCTGGTTTCGCGACGTGATGGGCGAGATGACTGACCACCCTGAGTTCGAGGCGATGAATCATTGGGATGAAGAAGACCAGCCCCTACGGACGTCAGCGGAGCTCGTGCACGGCCTGCGCGAAAGCTGGAAGATGGTCGCGGATTGTCTGAACCGTTGGACGCCCGACGACCTTGACGAGGAGTTCACCACGGCGCGCGGCAACACCTTCACCCGCCAGTGGATCATCTGGCATGTCCTCGAGCACGATATTCATCATGGCGGTGAGCTCGCCTTCTCGCTCGGCATGCACGGACTGCCAACACCGGATCTGTAGCCAAGATGCATGAGGCCGCCCCATGTGAGGGCGGCCCTCGCTTGACGACGATGTTCGGATTTGGCGCTCAGTCCGACGCCGCTCGCTGCTGCGCTGATCGCGAACCTGTGCCAGCCAGTTCCCGCCTCACGTGCGGTAGCACTTCGCGACTGACGAATTCGAAGAATCCTTGCTGGTCGTGGCCGATCTGATGCAGGAAGACGTGGTCAAACCCGGCGTCGATGCGCTCCTGGACTTTCTCGATGAACGTCTCCGGGTCTGGCCCCATCGGGATCTTCTTGGCGAGCGACTCTTCATTTGAAAGCTTGCTGATCGCGTCGAAGTCGCGGGGTAATGGCAAATTGGGATGCAGCGGGCCGGGTACGGCCGACGTGCGCCAATACTGGTATGCCGTCTTGCGAGCCGTCGCCATGTCCTTTGCCCAGCACATAGTCATCTGGCAGTAGCGCGGCTTACCCTTTCCACCGGCACGGTCGAACTTCTCGAGAAGTTTCGTGTCCGGGGAGATAGTGATGAGCCCATCTCCGATGCGCCCTGCCGCTTCAGCCGAGTGCGGCCCTGAAGCAGCGATGAAAATTGGCGGCGGGTTGTCCGGCATGGTGTAGATGCGGGCGTCTTCGACGGTGAAGTACTTGCCGTGATGGCTCGTGAGATTACCGCTCCACAACGCACGCATAACGTCCACCGACTCTTCGAGCATTTCCCGGCGGAAGGCGATTGACGGCCAGTGTTCGCCGATGATGTGCTCGTTCAGGTTCTCCCCGGTGCCGAGACCAAGGAAGAAGCGGCCCGGCATCATCACCTCCGTGGTCGCGGCCGCTTGCGCAATGATGTCTGGGCGGTAGCGCATGAACGGGCAGGTGACGGCCGTCCCGATCTGCAGATTCGTGGTTGCCTGTGCCAGGGCTCCGAGGACACTCCAGGCGAAGGGACTCTGACCCTGCGAATCCAACCACGGATGAAAGTGGTCTGAGATGGTAGCGAAATCGAAGCCAGATGCCTCCCCCTGCTGCGCGTAGCGCACGAGATCGGTGGGTCCGTGCTCTTCGGTCGATAAGTGAAAGCCGAATTTGATATCGGTCACGTTGCCTCCATCGTTATTGATTTTGATCGTTGGCGGATTCGACGGCGCGGGACAGATCTGCTCGGCGTAACGCGCCCAAAAGCTGACCAGCAGAGGTGGTGACCAGCACCGTGTCGAGATCACTCTTCTTCATGGCATCGAGGATCGTCTCTGGCTCGGCGAACGGTCTGAAAGTGCGGGCATCGGCCTGCATGAACTGCTGTACCTCTCCCGACTCGGTGTCGTACTCCTTCAGATCGACCATCCCCTGCACGTTGCGATCTTGAACCACGGCCACGCAGACGTTCCAATCGGTGCCACGTACACGCTTGCGCGCGTCATCCAGAGAATCGGTTGGCGCACATGTCGGGACGTCGCGGCACGCCAGCGTACCGGCTCGTGGCTGATTGGCCCGCGCTCCCTCGATCGGTAGCTCGAACGCGCGCCAATCCATCTTGCCCTCGGGATAGCGATAGACCTGGGTGAAGCCGAGAGACTCGAGCCGCCACGCGGCCCGACCGCTCAGATCTCATTGCCGGTCATAGCAGTAGACGATCACAGGCCGATCTCGCGGGATGCGCGCCGCGGCCTGCTCACCCAACACGGCGAGCGGGATGCTGACGGCACCGGCGATATGTGCCTCGTCGTATTCCGTTTTCGGGAGCACCTCGATTAACGTGGAGTCTCCGTCCATAAGCCGACGCACTTCGTCTCGGTCGATGTTGGTCGGCATGGCGTCCTCCGGTGTGCGTACTCTGCGTCGTTGTTGTGGAAAGAAACGGGCCGCAACAGTCCGGACGCGTCTGTGAGTGCGACCTGACTGGCAACCGGCCTCATTTCACCCTTGCGCAGACGAGGTGCCATCAGGGGTGGCGGGGAAATCGTTTGATTGAAGATTGGGGCGGATGAGCGGGGTTCGTTCCAATGGGTCAGGATATCGACCATCAACCAACAGTGTCCGTGATGTGCAGCCCGCGGACGCCATGAGTGCGCCCCTACGGAAATCCGTTTGGAAAATGACGTAGGGCAACGTGATCACGGAACCTATCGAATTGGATCGGTGTCTCATGACGGTCGTCGGCCTGCGGCCGAAGGGCAGCCACGGGGGGACATCGACTCCAACATATTCTCTCAATTCTCCGGGTTGGCGGAACGGGGACCGCAGTTGCGGTTCGCATGACGGGGGGTTCGCTCCAGGCACAGGTGCGGTGGGATGGGGGTGAGGGCGTCCGGGGGAATGGGCGGCGTGTGGATCGTCGTGCGGGTCGAGGGACGGATAAACCGCAGCGCCCGGCCCTGCGCCAGGAAGGTCTCGAGCGGGTCCTGTCCCGCGGCGGCCATGCGGGGCAGCCAACGGATCATGAGGGCCAGCGAGATCGCGAAGGGATCGACCCCGGCCCGCGCGGCCAACTCGAGGCGCAGCGCCTGCAGAATCTGACTGATGAGGAGGACGGCCCATACTTGCTGCTGGATCACGACCTCCTTGGCCGACCACAACAAGTGTAAACCCAGGTGCTGTTTGACCAGATTGGCCGCCAGTTCGAAGTCCCAGCGGCGCGCGTAGAGGCGGGCGATCTCGGCCAGCGGGAAGATCCGGGGGTCCCGCACATTGGTGAGGTACGTCTGCAGCCGTCCCTGATGCCGGAAGCGCACCAAGCGCACCGCGTGCTTGGCCCGATCGGCCCGATAGGCGCCCAGCCAGACCAGCCCGTCAAAGGTCTCATGCTCGGCGTAGAAGGTGTGGATGACGTCATAACTGGTCCGTTGGCGCAGGCGCGAGACGTACCACAGACCCTGCTCGGTCAGATCATCGAACCAGGCGAAGCCAAAGAAGCCCAGATCGCACAGCAGCAGACTCTGCGGGGGGAGCGTGGCCACGATGTCCCGTGCGGTCACCTTCTCATTCTGGTGCGGATCGGCGATGAACTGGACGTGGCGCCACTGCTGGCGGCGCAGATCGAAGAGCCCGGCCACTTGCCCCGGCAGCAGCCCGGCATCCCCCGGCGGGAGGTCGCGCAGGGCGGGGAGACGGCGCGCGATCAGATCGAGGTCGGTATGGTCGAGCGCGACCACCTCGGTGGCGAAGGAGGCCAGATCGGTGGCCCCGTACGGCGCCAGCCGCGTCGCCAACACGTGACTCGTGTGGGCAAAGAGCGCCGTCAAGGGGTGCGTGCCCCCAGCGGCCAGCCGTGCGTAGATCGCTTGATCGCTGACGGGATAGCGGGGATAGTCCCACAGGTGTCCCAACGCCAGCAGGCGCCAGAGGTCCAGTTGACTGCTGAACCCCCGCAGGACGCAGACGAGCAGCCCCGTCCACAAGGCCATGGCCGGGAGGATGCGCGGTCGCCCCGGACCACGGACGTCCGGCGCGGGCTCGAGATCGGCCAGCACCTCCCGCAGCAGGCTCTCGACTTCGGTGAGCGAAACGTCAGGGGTGGATGATGTCGGGGACGGTCGGGACATGGGTGGGACCTCCAACGGCAGCCTGAACACGACAATCGTGCCGGGAAGTCAACCAAATCTGAATTAGTTGGAGTTGATGCCACGGGGGGACTGCCCCTACGCTTCTGAGGGCAGATTCAGCCCCGCGTGAATGCTCGATCGCCCCTCAGCCTTCTTACCCTTCGTCCATCCACTGGTCGAACCAGGCGATGATGCGCTTGAGCAGGTCCAGGTGGTAGGCGCGTTCGTGGAAGCCGTGCTTCTGGCGCGGATAGGTGACCATGTCGGTCGGCACACCGGCCGAGCGCAGCCCCAGGTAAAACTCGACCCCCTGCGTCGGTGGAACGCGCGGATCGGCCTGGCCGTGCACCACCAGCGTCGGCGTCTTGGCGTTGCCGACATAGCGAATTGGCGAGCGCTCCCAAAAAGCGTCCGGCTCTTCGTGCAGTTGAGCGGGGAAGCGCGCCTCATTCATGGGACGGATATCGGTCGTACCGACTTTGCTTGGCCAGTTGGTGACCGCGGCGCCCGCCACGGCCGCCTTGAAGCGGTCGGTGTGGGTCACTGTCCAGGCAGCCATGAAGCCACCATAGCTCCAGCCGAGCATGCCGATACGTTCCGGATCGGCCACGCCGGAATCGATCAGCCAATCGACCCCCTGCATGACGTCATCGAAATCCATGCCACCCAGATCGTTACGGTTCGAAGCGGTGAAGGACGCGCCACGACCTGTACTGCCACGCGGATTGGGCCGAAAGACGGCGTATCCGGCAGCCGCCAAGTTCTGCCACCAGTCGTGCCAGGTGCCGCGAAAGTTGGCACCCCAGCGTCCTGTCGGCCCGCCGTGCACGTGCACGATCAGCGGCAGCGGCTTGGACGGATCCGCGCCGTGCGGGCGAGCTAGCCAGCCCTCGATCATGATGCCGTCGCTGGCGGGCCATTCGACCGGCTCCATGCTCGCCAACTTCAGGCCATCGAGCTGCGGGTTGAGGTGCGTCAAACAGCGCAGCTCGCCATCCAGCGGACCGGCCCAGACTTCGGCGCTGGTTTGCGGATCCTGCCACACTAAGGCGACCGTTTTGCCGTCGGCGCTCAGACTGAACGCCCCTGCGATGTTGCCGCCCTCCGGCAGCAGCTCGAGTCGCCGCGTCTGATGGGTGCGCATGTCGACCAATTCCAGCGGCGTCCAATACCCCTCGGCCAGAAGGACGAGCAAGCGCGAGCCGTCGCCCACCCAGGCTACTGAAGATGGCGTCGTGTCACCCGGTTCGATGGTGCGGATGTCGCCGGTGTCGACCTCGACCAGGATGACGCGCGTGTCGTCCGGGTGCTCGCCGGTCTCGTTGAGGATCAAGAGCTGCGAACTGTCAGGCGACCACTGCAGTACGCCCGGCACAAACGGCAGTGTGCTGATCGTGCGCTCGGCGTGCGTGGCGACGTCGATGACGCACAGGCGCACGTTGCCGAGCGTGTCGTCGAGCCGGTTCGAGCTGGTCGTCACGGCTGCGATGTACTTGCCGTCGCTGCTCCAGGCATAGAGCCAGACGTGCCCGGTGGCGGGGCCAACGACGCGCGGTTCGCCCCCCTCGAGCGGGATGCGCACCACGACGCGCGGTCGGTCGGCCTGGCTGGCGACGTAGATCTCTCCGGGCGGATCCTGCTGTCCGGCCAATGCCAGGCGATCAGCAGTGAAGGTGATCGACTGTCCGTCCGGTGCCCAGGCGATCGCGTCGGCACCGCGTTTGGCGTCGCTCAGGCGTCGCGCCTCGCCACCGGCCGCGTCGATCAGGTGCACCTGCGCCGAACCGCGCTCGGCCCGATCTGACAAAAGGGCGATGTTGCTTCCATCCGGCGACCAGCGCGGCATGTGGTCTTCGGCATTGGAAAACGTGAACTGTCGCGCTCCTTCATCGCCCGAGACATCGACGAGCCAGAGGTCCGACTTCGGCCTGGTCTCCTCGTGGGCAATGGGCGCCACGACGAAGGCCACCCGGCTGCCGTCGGGCGAAGTCTGCAAGTCGGACGGAACCCGCAGGTTGACGGCCATCTCGGGTGTGTAGGTCGAGCTCGAGTCAGTTCCCATGAAATGCAATCTCTCTCTTAATCGGGCGTGTTGGGCGGCATCGGCTGGTCGCGAGGCACCATCATACGAGAGGTTGACGCACTCCGAAAGCCCCTCCTCTCGTTGTTTCGCGATTGTGACGTTTTGCGCGTTGCGAGCGTCTGTACGCCAGTGGTAGGCTGCCGTTGATCGTGAGATGACCGCTCCGGCTCAGACGTGCGACCAGGGTCCGGCGGCGACACACGATCGAGGGGACCGCCGACTTGAAGCCACAGCTCATTCACGGATCGCTGGCCGCGCTCGAAGTGCGTCTGGCCGACGATGTGCGCGCCTATCGCCAATCAGCTCCGTTCGCGCCACTCACCATCCTGATCGGCAGCAACCTGCTGCGTCCCTATCTGCGCAGGCGTCTCACCGAGCTGCACGGCGGGCTGATCAACGTCCAATTCCGCACGGTACGCGAGCTGGCCAACTCCCTCTCCTATGCCGCACGCAACGACGGCACGGAGCGGTTGCCGGCCTTCGGCGATCGCATCATCGCGGAGGAGGTCGCAGCCCAAGCGGTCGGCTATTTCGAGCGCGTGGCGGATTCGCCGGGGTTCGCCGAGGTCCTGTCTCGACTCTTCCAGGAGCTGCGCCAGGCCGGTCTGGACGCGGACAGCTTCGCATCGGTAGTGGCCGAGCTGACCGCCGAGAATACGCCAAACGCCGACAAGCTGACGTCGCTGGCCACGCTCTTCTCCGCCGCGCAGCGGAAGCGCACCAAGTTTCACGGCCCCGACGACGATCTGCGTCTGGCCGACCCGAACCGCTTCAGGGGCACGCACCTCTTCATCTACGGTCTGTGGAATCTGACGACGTTGCAGCAGACTCTGCTCGAAGGGTTGATGCAGGTCGCCAGCGTCTCCGTTTACCTACCTCACGGCAACGGCAACGCTGAGGAAGCGCATCAGGCACTGCGGGATTGGCTCGTACGGCAGGGTGCGGAGCAAATCGTCCTCTCCGATCTGCACGGATCTCGCTCAACCCTCGAATGTCTGCAGGGCGACTTGTTCGGCGCTCGAACCGACAGTGAGGCGCGATACGACAGCAGCGTGCGCCTGCTCTCTGCACCCGATCCGGCGCGCGAGGTGCGTGAGACGGCTCGTATGTGCCTGCGCTGGGCGGAGGAGGGCATCGCCTTCCACGAGATGGCGGTCGTATATCGACGCGCGGAGTCGTATCGCGCCCTGATCGACGAGATCTTCAGCTTGGCGGGCATCCCCATCTACCTTCCCGCCGGGCGTCCACTGATCGAGCGGCCCTCCGGGCGCAGCCTGGCGGGGTTGCTGGCATTGATCGACTCGCGCTTGACACGCGCGTCGGTGATGGAGTTCCTGACCGAGACGCGGTTGCCTTCGGAAACCCGCCAGCGCTACGGCGGCTTCGAGCCCGCCGCCTGGGACCTGATTTCGCGAAGAGCGTTTATCATCGAGGGGTACGACCTCTGGCTAGCTCAGCTCAGTCATTACCGCCAGCGTCTGACAACCATCGACGTGCGTGAAGGAGAGCCGAGTGAGCACGTCGCCAGCCAGATCGAGGATGTGGATCGCTTCACGCAGTTCGTCAGCGACTTCTTCCCGCGACTGAACGACTGGCCACACGAGGCGAGTTGGGCGGACTACTTGGAGCGTCTGGACGCGCTGGCCGGCGATTATGTCGAGGGCGTCGGGCCGATCATCGAGCACCTTCGCACGCTCAAAGATCTTCATTCGGTGGCGGAGAAGGTTCCGTTCGGGCGCTTCATGCGCACCGTCAGCGGGGTGCTGCAACGGACTGACAGCACCAAGGTCTTCGACGAGTGGTCAGGCGCCTTCGGTCGCGAGGGGGTCAGCGTGCTCGAGGTCAACTCCTTGCGGCACCTCCGCTTCCGCGCCGTAGCCGTGCTCGGGCTGACCGAACGCGCGTTCCCACCCCCGCCCCGGCAAGATGCGCTCCTGCTTGACGCCGAGCGCTGGGCGCTCAGTGAAAAAATCGCGGGCGAGCTTCCACAACGAGAGAACGGACCAGATTCAGAGCCGTTGCAGTTTGCTCTGGCCGTGGCCGCCGCGCGCGAGCGTCTGCAATTGAGTTACGCACGGGGTGAAGCGGGTGGCACGCGCGCGCACCTCCCTTCCTATTTCTTCCGCGCCGCCGCCGAGACGCTGACCGGCCGTTCTGTTCCGATCGCCGACATCGACACTTTGCCGCCGGAGCTCTTCGAGCGTGTGCCCGCCAACCGCTTCGGCGCCGCCACGCCGCAGGAGGCACTGACCGACGGTGAGTTCGACCGCACGTTGATCGGAACACAGTCGGAGATGGGCACAGCCTGCCTGATTCGTCGCTGCGGCAACTTCGCCCGCGCTCGCCGGGCCTGGGAGGCGCGTTGGCGCTCGGATTCACTCACTGTTTGGGATGGTGTGCTCGATGCCGACGGGCAGGTCGCCATCTCGCGCGATGGAACGTCGATCTCACCGACTCGCCTCGAAACCTACGCCACCTGCCCCTATCGCTATTTCCTACAATCGGTGCTGCGACTGGAAGAGGTGGAGGAGCCGGAGACGGTCGAACAACTCAGTGCGCTCAACCGCGGCTCGTTGATCCACGACATCTTGAACAAGTTCCTCACTCGCTTCAGCGATCAGCTCAATGGAGCAGCAGAGCACGCCCATCTCAAACGCGAACTGCGCGCCATCGCGGAAGAGTGCTGCGCAGCGGCTGAGCAACGCGGCCAAGGCGGCTATCCGCTCGTCTGGGAGTTCGACAAGGCCATCATTTACGAGGATCTGGATCAGTGGTTGGAGCTCGAGATGGCCGAGCAAACAGGATCCAGTTTGCGCCCGGGCGCGTTCGAAGTGCGCTTCGGCCCGAGGTGGCACGGCGACGACGGCCCAACGAGCGATTATTCGGTCGACCATCCGCTGGAAGTACAGTTCGACGGCGGCAAGCTCTCCTTCCACGGGCGCATCGACCGTATCGACTGGAACGCCGACGCCAACGCCTTCCGCGTTGTCGACTACAAGACGGGCCGCGCGAGCAAAGATGGCGCCGACGAGTTCACGCAGGGGAAGACGCTGCAGCTTCCTCTCTATCTGCTGGCCGCGACCCATGCGTTGCATCGGCACCACGTCGACGTCTCACTGAAGGAGGGGCGAGCCGAATATTTCTACGCCACTCGGCGGGGCGAGTTCAAACGCGTCCAGTTCTCGGGCAAGACGCTCGAACGTCGCAACGCAGATTTCGAACAACTCCTGACCGACATGACCGGGCAAATCGCGCGGGGCGACTTCCACGCCGAGCCGGGCAAGAACGGCGACAATTGCCGCTTCTGTCTGGGTCGCGAGGTCTGCGATCGGCGCATCCTGCATCTCTCGGAACGCAAGGCGGGCTCGCGCGATGCGCGCTTCCTGCGCATTCAGGACGTCGACTGAGATGGCCATCACACTGATCGATCAGGACGTTCGCGAGCGGATCCAGACTGATCTGGCAACGAACCTGTGCGTTGAGGCCAGCGCCGGAACGGGCAAGACGACCGTCTTGGTGGCGCGCATCGTCGAGATCCTGCGCCGAGGCCACACCAGCATTGAGAAACTGGCGGTCATCACGTTCACCGAAAAAGCCGCCGCCGAGCTCTCGGCTCGCGTGCGCGAGGGGCTGGAGAAGGCGCTCGAATGCGCCGAGGATTCCGGGGAGAAAGAGCGCATCGAGACCGCCCTGCGCCAGCTCAACCGTGCGCGCATCGAGACGATCCACGCCTTCGCCAGCAGCCTATTAAAGGAACGCCCGGTCGAGGCTGGCCTGGACCCGAACTTCGAGGTGCTGGACGCCCTGGGTTCGTCCCTCAGCTTCGAGGAGGCCTACCGCAGCTGGCTGAGTCAGACGCTAGCGGGCGAATCTCCCGAGCTGTGGCGCGCGTTCAACCGCGGTTTCGAGCTCAATCGCCTGCGTGAGCTCGCCGAGCTGCTGCACTCAAACCGCTCTCTCTTGCCGTTGCCCCGCGAGGAAGCGCCGAGCCCATCATCCACTCAATTCGTGAAGGAGATAGCGGACTCGGTCGACGATCTGCGTCGGCTGTTGGTGGATTGCGGCGACCGCTCCGACGCAGGTGCGCAGCAGATCGAGCGCATCCTGTCCAGGTTCGCGGACTGGCAGCAGCTGGTCGATCGTGCGGAAACGCTCGACCGTGAGCTCTTGAAACCAATCACCGTCAAGGCAGCGGGCAACAAGAAGAACTGGTCGCCTGGTGAATCCTGCACGCAACAAAAGGAGATCTGCACCAAGATCAAGGAGCGCCTCCAGGCCATACAGGACGCGCTGCGGACTTCCGCGCTCGTTGACATCCTGCCGCTCGTCGAAGACTTCGTGCTCCAATACGCCGAGCGTCGACGCCAGGCCGGGACTGCCGAATTCGACGACCTCCTCATTTGGTCGCGAGATCTGCTTCGTGACCAATCGGAGGTGCGCGCCTATTTCCAGGAGCGGTTCACCTGCATCCTCGTCGACGAATTCCAGGACACCGATCCGCTACAAGTCGAGATCGTCCTGTATCTCACCAGCGGTGAGCAAATGACCGTTGACTGGCGTCAGCTTCACCCATTACCGGGCCGGCTCTTCGTGGTGGGTGATCCCAAACAGTCGATCTACCGCTTCCGCCGCGCCGACATTGCGATCTATGAATGGGTCACGACGCGCGTGCTGGCCGACGGTCTCTTGAGGATCAAGCAAAATTTTCGATCGGTCCCTGGCGTCATCGGCTGGGTCAACGATGTCTTTGGCCAATTGATTCAGGAGGCCGAGGGGATTCAGCCCGCATACAGTGATCTGGTCTCTGCGCGTTCCGATCACCGATCCGGCCATCCGTCGGTGGTACTGATCCATGGCGAAGCCGAACACGCCGACGAGCAGCGTGAAGAAGAGGCGCGCCTACTGGCTGGCGCCATCGAGCGCCTGGTCAACAAAGAGCACTGGATCGTTGACGAGAAAAACGTTGGGCGCCCGGCTCTCTGGCGCGACGTGGCCATCCTGCTTCCGTCCCGCACCGGCATCGAGCACTACGAGCGAGCTCTGGCGGCGCGCGACATCCCCTTCCGGCACGAGGGAGGACGTTCCTTCTTCGACCGCCAGGAGGTGCGCGAACTGATCAGCTGCCTGCGCGCCATCGACGACCCGACCGACCGTCTCTCGCTCGTCGCCGCCCTGCGCTCCGGCGCCTTTGGCTGCTCCGACGACCAGCTGTACCGGTTCGTCCGAGGCAATGGCAAACTCGACATCCGCATCCCGCCAGACGTTCAGGTACCTGAAGTCAACGAGGCACTCGCAACCCTTCGTCGCCTGCACGACCGTCGTGGCAGAGTCACCCTGCCGCGCTTCATCGGCGAAGTGCTTGAAGAGACGCGACTGGTCGAGTACGCCGTCACGCTACCGCAAGGTCAGCAGGCGGCCGCAAATCTCTTGAAGGTGGTCGATCAGGCACGCGCGTTCAGTGGCGTACGGGGTGGCGGTCTGCGCGCCTTCGTGCGCTGGCTGGCGACCAGTAGTGGCGGCCACGCCGATGAAGCGGACGCGGCCGTGGCGGAATCGCGTGACGATGTTGTGCGCATCTTGACTATCCACGGAGCCAAGGGACTCGAGTTCCCCATCGTGGCGCTGGCCAACCTCAATTCTGAGCGGACCAGCCGTGGATCGATCGCCATTCCCGATCCGAAGAGCGGTCGTCTGGCGGTGAGCATCGGCACACGGGGCCACGAATTCCAGACACCCAACTTCGATGAGGATCTCGAACGAGAAAAGCTGCACGACGAGGCGGAGCAAGGGCGTCTTCTCTACGTGGCTGCCACGCGAGCGCGCGACTACTTGATCCTGCCGGCCGTTCGCAAAGGTGACAAGTCCAAGGGGATGCTGGGGGCGTTGCTCAACTGCCTATCCCCCGACGGCGGAGTGACGATCGAAGCGCGCAATATGCACATCTACGACACGTCTCTCATCTCGGACGATCCGCCGCCCCCAGCAACGCCGAACCCTGTGGAGGCAGACGAGATCGACCGCTGGGAGGCAAACCGCAGCGCGTGGATCGAGGAGCGCCAGGCACTCATCCGGCAGGCATCGCGTGGTCTCCCCCTCACTTTGCTGGATGAGCTCGACATTTCGCCGAGCGATGGCGACGACGGCGAGGACGGCGACAGGCTTGAACGAGGTCCTTCCGACAACGAGCATGCGTTGGAGAACGCGTTGCGCTGGGTGCTGACACGGGCCGATCTGGAAGGTGCAAATCTGGAGCGCGTGTGTGAACGAGTTCCAGAGCGCAACTGGCCCGCAGTCGCTACGGATGAGCTCGTCTCGCTGGCTCGACGCTGTCTTGAGATGCCGGTGATGGAGCGCGCACGCGCGTCGACCGACGTTCAGCGCGGGGCGGAGTTCTCGGCTCCGTCGCCGAGCGGAGGATTCGTCGAGGGACGTGTCGATGTGCTCTTCGTCGAAGATGACGAACTGGTGCTGGTCGACTTCCACGTCGATGAGTTCGACGTGGCCGAGAGCAGACGCCGGGCCGACCGTCTCGCCATATCCATCGCCGCCGCAACGAGCATGCAAGTCAAAGAAGTCTGCCTCGTCTTCGCCCGGACCAATGTCGAACGCACCATCAACACCGGCAAAAACGACCACACGTAGCAGTCACGCCCCTCCAAAGGGGCGTCAATGTCAGCTGCGGGACGCACAATTCCTCGTCTGTATGGGCGACGCATGCGTCACCTTCCATGCCCCCACGCCCAGATCCTTCCATAACGGGCACCAACTCAGCGCGGGGTGAACGTGTTGGGCCTGATCACACAACAGGCAACATTGGGGGGGACAGTGATAGTCAACATTGTGCGCCGATAAGGTTAGACTATGGCCGTAACGTCTCCAAATAACACTGTGGTTGCGGGTTTACAGGAATCCCCTGTCGCTCATCTCTTGCCGACTTGGGAGGCATCAGTGGGTGTAAGAGTTCGGCTCGCCCCGAGTCGAAAGTCGTACGGTCGGCCCTGAAGTTAAGACGGGAGCGCGCGATGAACAACGAACCGGATGCACATGAGACAAAAGGGGTTACCGTGAAGCTGCTTGCGACGGTTGACCTGGGCCTCGAGATCGAGGGCATGTCCGGGCGCCAGCTTCGCATGCGTATGGTGACCATTGAGCCTGGAGGCGTTTTCGGCCCGCTTCACGACCATATAGATAGACCAGGCCTTGTCTACATCCTACAGGGAACGATTACTGACCATCGGGATGGGGTCGATACAGACTATGGGCTGGGAGTGGGCTGGCCCGAGGATAGGAACACCTTGCACTGGCTTGAGAACAGAGGAACGGAGACGGCGGTGGAGATCTCGGTCGATATCGTCAGGCAAGAGTAACCACGGGCGCGGATGCGGAGTGCTGCCTCGGTGCCGAACAGCTGACACTGGGCCCGATGAGCACATCGATTTCACTAAGCGTCACGTAACTGAGCGACACATGCGTCACCCGTACAGACGGAGTTAGATCGGGCCGTCGCGACCGACGTTTTGCAGCTCATCGACAATGGTCCGCAGTTCGCCCGAACGGGCATGCATGCGTACGATCGGCTCGCCGTTGTTGTCCAGGAAGAGGATGTCGACGTGGTCTTCGGCATCCACCATTTCGGACCCACCATAATCGAGCTCGACGGTCAGCACCGGAGTAATACGCTCGCCCGGCGGCTGTGCCGCTTCGCCCGGCGGTGTATTGGCCGCGGCGTAGCCCCAGTGATCGACCAGATCGACCAATGCGCCGCGCTCATTCGGCTCGCCTCCCAGATAGAGGGACAGATCGATGCGCCCATCGCTCAGGTGGAGGTAGAAGCCGTCCTGTGCCTGCTCAATGGCGACGTCCTGCGGAAACCAGAGATCGTAGATCACCAGCGGCCGAGCGGTTTCCGAATCTTCGTCGTCTGAGGACTCATCCTCATCTTCACCCGACGACTGCTGCAGTAGTGAATAGTGCGCCAGGCCGTAGATGTAGAGCGTCTCGGCGAGCCGGGAGCGGAGTGGCGCGCTGAAGGTGCCGGGGAACTCGTCCTCGAGCACTCGCTCCAACGTGCGCACCATACGGCTGTACTCCTCCATGTCGCGCAGTTCGCGATTCACGAAGCCGCGTGCGCCCTGGAACGCCGCTCGAAAGTCCTCGTAGATGTCGTCACCCGACTGCTCGCTCAGGAAGCGTCGGATGTCCTCGAACAAGTCTGGTTCTTCGTTGGATTGGCCTTCATGCTCCGGCTGCTCGGACACCGTTGTCTCTCCCCCGGGATTCTTCGTTGGTGCCATTTTGGGCGGGGACAAGCCCGCGCCCAGGTTCGAACGCGGCATTGCCTGATGCGCTGAACAATACCAGACTACCGATAGAGGGGCTAGATGCGCGGAAGCACCGTTCAATTGTCACTTTGACTGCTCGTGGCGTCCCTTGAGTCCACCTTCTCTTAATAATTCTCTCTTGACACCGATCGAGCGTGTATATACACTCAAGTGTATGTACAGAACGTTTGATCTAACCGAGACCAGGAACTGCTACTGCCTGGCCGCTCGACGCACCGCGCGAGAGATGACGCGACTCTACGAGGAGAAGCTTCGTCCGCATGGCCTGCGCGCGACGCAGTTTTCCGTGCTGGCCGCACTCTCTCAGATGGGACCGTCCACCATTGGCGATCTGGCCGAGGCATTGGGACTCGAACGCACCAGTCTCAGCCGCAGCGCTGCGCTTCTGGCGCGCAATGGCTGGGTTGGCAGCGACGAGTCCGATCGGGATGCCCGCGAGCATGTGCTCACGTTGACGCCATCCGGCCTCGTCAAGCTCGAAACGGCCTTCCCCGACTGGCAGGACGCACAGCGCATGGTCGAGAGGACCTCCACATCGCAGGCACAGGGACACTGATGTCGATTTCGCGCCACCGCATTCGACGAATAAGTAGAACAACCGTTTCACCAGCTTGGTTGCACCCGTTTGATGAAGAGGCCGACGTTGTGGGACAGGTGGTGCTTGGCATGACGCATCTCGCCAGTAGCTCAGTCGACGATCGGAACGCAACTGTGTCCGTAGTTCACCCGGAATTCGACGCTCGGCGTAAAGCCGAATTCTTGCAGCATGTAGCGTCGCGCTCAGGTGCCGTGGTGATGAGCCGGAATGCCTTCGATCAGGCTGGCGGCGACCTCAGCGATTTTGTCTTTCAGATGCCGGTTTTTGTCCTGACGCGCCGCATACCAATCGAGCCGGTCAAGGGTCAGAACGATCGCCTGCAGGTCAGCTTCGTCGGCGAAGGCATCGAGTGCGCCGTGGAGCGTGCTCGCGCCGCCGCGGGTGGCAAGGATGTGGCCGTTATCGGCGACGCCGAAACCGCTCAGATGCTCATCCGCGCCGCGCTGGTCGACGATCTCAACCTGGACGTCGTGCCGGTTCTGCTCGGTCACGGACTGCGCTTCTTTCAATACGAGGTTCCTTCCGACCGGCCGCTCGAACACCGCGTCGACTGCGCGTCTGGCGAGCGGATCGGTCAACACTTCCGCGTTATCAAACCGACGGTCCGCCTGCAGCCTGCCCGTTTCGCCGCGTGGGCCTGATCGCAACGAACTGGAGCTGATTCCACCCATGTGCCGCAACATTCGGACGCTCTTCAATTTCGATCCACCGGCCACCGAGGAGGAGATCCGGGCCGCCTCGATCCAGTTCGTACGAAAACTCAGCGGGTTTCGCACGCCGTCGCACGCCAACGAGTCCGCGTTTGAGACGGCTATAGACGACATTGCCGCCGCATCGGCACGACTCCTTTCGCTGCTCGAGACAACCGCTGAGCCCAAGAATCGGGAAGAGGAGACTGCACGCGCCCGGGCCCGCTCCGCCCAACGATTCGGAACGGCGGGGTGAAGAGCGAGGTGATCGCCGCCCGCACGCATACCGCCAACGACGAACGTAACCGTCCCGAAAGCCAAGGCGTCACCGCTACCGAGACGACCGCACGCATTTCAGTGGAAAGCTCGCTAAGCATGTCCGACCAGCATCCAGATGCCAGCCGCATCGTCGCCGACGTGTATCAAGCCGAGTCGCGCCGCGTCTTCGCCACGCTGATTCGCCTGCTCGGTGATTTCGACATTGCCGAGGACGCGCTGCACGATGCGTTCGCCGCGGCCCTCGAGCAGTGGCAACGAGAGGGAGTCCCGGCCAACCCGCGTGCCTGGCTCGTCTCTACTGGGCGCTTCAAGGCCATCGACCGCATCCGGCGCCGGGCCCGCTTCGACGCCTCGCTGGCGACCCTGGCGGAACAGCTCGACGATGGCGGTGATGAGTTCGAGATCGACGACGAGGGGGTCGAGGACGACCGGTTGCGACTGGTCTTCACCTGCTGCCACCCGGCCCTCGCCGCCGACGCGCGCGTCGCGCTGACGCTGCGTGAAGTCTGCGGCCTGACGACGGAGGAGATCGCGCGCGCCTTTCTTATTCCAGCCGCGACGCTGGCGCAACGGATCGTGCGAGCCAAACGCAAGATTCGAGACGCGGGCATCCCTTATCAGGTGCCGTCACGCGCCGACCTGCCCGACCGGCTCGAGACGGTCCTGCGCGTCATCTATCTGGTCTTCAATGAGGGTTATTCCGCTTCCTACGGCGATTCGTTGACGCGGGCGGATCTCTCCGGAGAGGCGATCCGTTTGGCCCGACTTCTTTTGCAGCTCTTGCCGGAGCCGGAAGTCGCGGGCCTCCTGGCACTCATGTTGTTGCACGAATCTCGTCGCACCGCGCGCAGCTCACCCGAAGGCGATCTGATCCTACTGGAGGATCAAGATCGGACTCTCTGGAATCGCGCGCACATCGATGAGGGGGTGTCGTTAGTCGAGCAGGCGCTGGCGTCGCGTCGGTTCGGCCCGTACACGCTTCAAGCCGCCATCGTCGCCATTCATGCCGAAGCGGCTGACCCGGCCGACACCGATTGGGGCGAGATCGTCGGACTCTACGACGTACTGGCTCGGGTGACGCCCTCGCCAGTGATCGAGCTGAATCGCGCCGTCGCGGTGGCTATGCGCGACGGTCCCGCGTCGGGTTTGGAGCTCATGGACGCCATCCTGACGCGCGGAGATCTTCAGGACTACTACCTGATCCACTCCGCGCGCGCCGACCTCTGCCGCCGGTTGGGCCGTATTGACGAGGCTCGCAGCGCTTACATGCGGGCACTGGAGCTCACCGAACAGGAGCCCGAGCGGCGATTTCTTTCACGGCGCATAGACGAGTTGACGTCATGACGCGATAAACGCCCGGATTCGAGCGTTGCGTCGTGGCCGCTGTCGATTTGGAGCCGTGCGGAACGACTATCAAACAGAACGGCAAAATCACGGTTCCACGGAGCGTACGTGGTCGCAATCGGCACCTTCACGCTCAACTCCGACGTCGTCATCCTGTCGTAGGAGTTCGATCACGGCAACGACGCATAGTAGTCCGGCTCCCATCGGCGCAATGTCGATGAGTGCACGTCGCTCGAGAGGAAGACTCGTGAAATTCACGGCCAACATCGACCTGAACGGCAAAACCGCCACCGGCATCGAGGTGCCGCCGGAAGTCGTTGACGCGCTGGGATCGGGCAAGAAGCCCTCCGTCGCCGTCAGCATCAATGGCTACACCTATCGCAGCACCATCGCGACGATGGGCGGCCGCTTCCTCATCCCGGTGAGCGGCGACGTGCGCAAAAACGCGGGAGTCGCCGCGGGTGATCGGGTGGAGGTCGGCCTCGAACTCGATAGCGCGCCGCGTGAGGTGGTGGTGCCGGACGATCTGCAGCGTGCGCTCGATGCCGATCCAGCGGCCAAAACCTTCTTCGATGGGCTTTCCTACAGCAACAAGCGGCGCGTGGTCATGCCGATCGAGGAGGCCAAGACCGAAGAGACACGTCAGCGGCGCATCGAGAAGTCCGTCGACAAGCTGCGCGAGGGCACGCTCTAACCAGCGAATGACAAATGGATACGACGAAGTAGCAGGAGCAGGATCTATGTCGAGCAAGGTAAATGGAGACGGATCAGCCGATCAAGATCGCGTGATCAGTGAGGCGTCAGTCGACTCTCGCTCAGCGCGGTTTGCCGCACAGTTCGAGGCGGTCAACGATGAGATGGTCGAGGTAGTCGACGGGTGCAGCGATGACGATTGGCACTGCATCTGTCCGAGTGAAGGATGGTCGTTCGGCGTAGTCGCGCATCACGCCGCCTCCGCTCTGCCGGCGTTTTACGACATCGTCGAAAAGATAGCGATCGGCGATCTACGGACTCCGAGGATATCGCTGGACGTCGTGAACGAGAACAACGCGAAGCATGCGCAGGAATTCGCCAGCGTCGGGAAGCCTGACGTGCTCGATCTCCTGAACACGCATGGGCCTCGCATCGTTCTGCTCCTGCGTCAACTGAATGACGAGCAGCTGGAACGAACCACCGACGCTTTTGGCGGACGGGAGTTCAGTCTCGCTCAGCTCGTTGAAATGGTCGTCGTCGGTCATTCACGCATGCATCTCGCCAGTATGCGAGCGGCCTTGGGCGATTAGTCGACTGTACGAGTGAGGACGCCAATGAGTACGAAAACGGTCGCTTCCAAACTCCAGATCAAACCGGGCGTGACGATCTGGACGTCGCACCCGGATCGCTTGAACCTGGTCGATCCGCTACCGGACGACGTGACCGTAGCGGACGACCTGAGCCAGGTCGGCATCGCGCTCGTTTTCGCCGACGACTCAGCCGGGCTGCGCGACATCCTCCAGGCGCAACAGGCGCATCTCTCGAAACTGAACATGCTGTGGGTCATTTATCCCAAGGCCAACCGAACCGACATCAATCGCGACAGCCTCTGGCCGATCCTCTCCGAGTTCGGCATGCGGCCCAACACCCAGGTGGCAGTCGACGACGTTTGGTCAGCCCTGCGTTTTCGTCCGCTGAAGGAAGGAGAAGCGCCGTTCAAGGGTGGTGGCTCTTAGCAAGCCCTCGATCTTTTCGACATTCGCGTAACGGGCTGTCGATTTCGGCCAGGTCCAATCGATTACTTAGCAGTGAATCGATTTGATCACGTCGGTTGCCAGGTCGGAGTCTACGAAGGACCGGGCCAACCGCTGAAGGGAAATGGACGTGTTTTCTTACATCCACTCCACGACGGTGCCTGTCTCAGATCAGCAGGCAGCGCATGACTTCTACGTCAACGCGCTTGGCTGGGAGAAAGCGTTCGACCAGTCGATGGGCGAGGATCGATTCCTCACGGTGGTCCCGCCTGGGGCGACGACGCAGTTGGTCCTGGCGCCGGCCCATTGGCTCGGGTCAAACCGCACTATGGGCGGCGAGACGGGTATCACACTGGTCTGCGACGACGTCGACGAAACGTACAAGACCTTGACCGAGCAAGGCGTGAAGTTCAAGGAACCGCCCGCCGACATGCCGTGGGGCCAGAGAGCCGCCTGGTTCTACGATCTGGACGGCAACGAATTCTTCCTGGTCAGCGGTGAGTGACCGGATCGTGAGCACGTGCCGGCGGCCAAACGGTCGAGACATGGAACGTCGGCGAAGAGGACCTCTGGCTGCTGGCATATGCGAACGTACGCGATATAATGCGGCTTCATTCTCGTTCGAGTCAGTATCCGGCACGCGTCGAGTGTTGACGTCGGCGACACGGCCCGGATCCAGGCGATCAGATTTCATCGCGTCGCAGGTTTTGCATGGTTGAACGAATTGCGTCGCCACGAGGCGATTTCACGCACCGGAGCCTTGCTCCGGAGGCAAAGGAAGGAAACGGATGAGCGGAGTACGAGTTCTGGTGGGCACCCGTAAAGGGGCTTTCATCCTCACCTCCGACGAGAAGCGCAAGGATTGGGACGTCTCCGGGCCACATTTCGCGGGTTGGGAGATCTACCACATGAAAGGCTCGAAGGTTAATCCGAACCGCATCTACGCCTCGCAGTCGAACGCCTGGTTCGGGCAGGTCATCCAACGTTCCGATGACGCCGGGCAGACGTGGGAGACGGTCGGAAACCAGTTCAACTACGAAGGCGACGTCGGCACGCACTTGTGGTACGACGGCACGCCGCATCCGTGGGCGTTCACCCGGGTCTGGCACCTGGAGCCTTCACTCACCGACCCGGAGACGGTCTACGCCGGAGTCGAGGATGCCGCCCTCTTCCGCTCGACCGATGGCGGCCAATCGTGGCAGGAACTTCCGGCACTGCGGGCCGCCAAGGGCGCTCTCTGGCAGCCAGGAGCTGGTGGACTGTGTCTGCACACGATCTTGATCGACCCAAATAACGCGGATCGCATGTTCGTCGCTATCTCCGCCGGTGGCTGCTTCCGCACCGACGACGGGGGCGAGACCTGGCGTCCCGCGACTGGCGGACTTGAGATGATGTTCGAACTGCCGGATCCCGAGTCGGAAGTCGGTCATTGCGTCCACAACATCGCCATGCACCCCACTCGCCCCAATACTCTCTTTATGCAGAAGCACTGGGACGTGATGCGCACCGACGACAGTGGCGACAGCTGGTATGAGGTCAGCGGCAATCTGCCGAGCGACTTCGGCTTCCCCATCTCGGTCCATTCGCACGAGCCCGAGACGATCTACGTGGTCCCGATCAAGAGTGACACGGAGCACTTCCCGCCCGATGGCAAGCTGCGCGTCTACCGCAGTCGCACAGGCGGAAACGAGTGGGAAGCGTTGACCAATGGGTTGCCGCAGCAGGATTGCTACGTAAACATCCTGCGCGACGCGATGTCGGTCGATTCGCTCGATTCGTGTGGCATCTACTTTGGCACGACCGGTGGTCAGGTCTACGCTTCGGCGGATTCCGGCGACTCCTGGAACGCAATCGTGCGCGACCTTCCGGCTGTCACGTCGGTCGAAGTCCAGACGTTGCCATGATCCGCGTCAAGCTTCCACCGCACCTGCGGACCATCGCCAAGGTGGGGACAGAGATCGAGCTGGAGCTCGATGGTCCCGCGACCCAGCGCGCCGTCTTCGACGCGCTGGAATCGAACTATCCGATGCTGCGCGGGACCATCCGAGATTACGACACCCAGCGGCGGCGCTCCCATCTGCGCCTCTATGCTTGTAAGATAGACCTCTCGCATGAGTCGCCCGATAGCCCACTGCCGGAACCGGTAGCCAATGGAGATGAGCCATTACTCATCGTTGGAGCCATATCCGGTGGTTGAAACCAGAGAGTGAGCGTGTCGAAATGAAATACATGCTGCTGATCTACGAGAACGAGCAGGCGTTGGACAACGAGATCCGAGATAGCTGCTACGACGAATCATTGGAGCTCGTCGACCGCTTGCAATCGAACGGTCAGTTTCTGGCGACCGCTCCGCTCCAGCCAACCGAAGCCGCCACCAGCGTTCGCGTTCGGGATGGCAAACCGCTCGTGACCGACGGGCCGTTTGCCGAAACTCGCGAGCAGCTTGGCGGTTACTTTCTGATCGACGTCAACGATCTCGATGAGGCAATCGAAATCGCCGGCCGCATCCCTGGCGCGCGACGCGGTACCGTCGAGGTCCGTCCGGTTGTCGAGCTTGCCGGGCTACGCGGCCGTTAGCGGCTAACGTCGCTCGCCGCCCACAACCCCCGTTTGATGTTGCGAGCATCGCCAGGCGCAAAGCCAGCGATGCTCGCGCTTTTGTTCGCACATCGAGTCGTTTCGAGTGATTTGGCGTCGAGGCTGTCGATTTGGCGCACCGGCGCTCGACAACTTCACGAAGCCGATCGATCAGCGCTCACGAGAGGAAGATATGAAATATCTGTGCATGATCTTTCAAGATGAAGAGAAAATAAAGGCGATGCCCCAGAGTGAATACGACGAGATCATGAACGAGGTCCGTGCCTATCGCGAAGATCTGCGTCAACGCGGGCACTACATCACCTCCTCGCCCCTTCAGCCACTTTCGGAGGCCATGACGGTGCATGTTCAGGGGGACACCGTCACCGTCACTGACGGTCCGTTCCTCGAGACGCGGGAGCAGATCGGCGGCTTCTATCTCATCGAGGCACGAGATCTGAACGAAGCGTTGCGTCTCGTGGAGAAGATGCCACCCGCTCGGATCGCCACTATTGAGGTGCGAGCGCTGAGCGAATCCGGACCCAGATAACCGCCAAAGGCATTGCGCCCTTCAACTTTCGCACCGTGCGGAACGCGTACTGTCGGGAGTCTCAAGCAATCTACTCAAAGGGGATGAGCTGTAGTGCCGACCAATCCGGACAGCGATAGAGAGTCACCATTCGCGAACGTGACGACGCTGGCGAATGCCATCCGAACGCGCCAGATATCGGCACGTGACGTGGTTGAAGCGCACCTGGCGCGCATCGAACAGGTCAACCCAGCGCTCAACGCCATCGTCGTGTCCAATGCGGACCGCGCACTCCAGCGAGCACGTGAAGCTGACGAAGTGATTGCGCGCGGTGAGATCTGGGGACCGTTGCATGGCGTCCCGTTCACGTTGAAGGACGCCCACGCCACAGCCGGTCTGCGAACCACCTCCGGTTATCCGCAGTTGGCCAATTACGTGGCTGAGGCGGATGGCACGGTCGCCGCGCGACTGAAAGCGACGGGCGGGATTCTGCTCGGCAAGACCAACGTCCCCATGATGCTCGGGGACTACCAATGCAACAGTCCGATCTTCGGCCGCACCAACAACCCGTGGGACCTGGAGCGCACGCCAGGTGGGTCGAGCGGCGGCGCGGCGGCGGCCGTGGCCGCCGGGATGTCCCCCTTCGACGTGGGGACCGATCTGGCTGGATCCATCCGCGTTCCGGCGCACTTCTGCGGCGTCTTCGGTTTCAAGCCGACCGAGCATCGCGTCTCGCTGCACGGACTGGTGCCTGGACTGCCTCCACCGCGACCGATCCGCGTCATGTCCTGTATCGGTCCCGTCGCGCGCTCGGTGGAAGACCTGACGCTGATCGACTCGATCATTGCCGGGCCGGACGGGCTCGACACCGACGTTCCGCCGCTGGCTGCGCGGGACGCCGGCAACGTTGAACTGCCGAATCTGAAGATCGCCGTGACCTCAGACTTTCCGGGGCTTCCGCTGGCGGAGGACATTCTGGCCGCATTAACATCGCTGGCGCAGCGATTGAGCGACGCTGGTGCGCGCATCGAACAACCTACGCTGCCGGAGATCGATTTCGCCGCCGACATGGCCAACATGACCGAGCTGATCATGATGCTCACCAGCGCCAATCGCCCGAGCGCACAGCCAACCACGCTCGGACAGTATCTGACCGCCTTGCATCGGCGCGACCAGTCGATAATCGCCTGGGAATCGTTCTTTGACGCATGGGATGCGCTCTTGTGTCCGGCCGCGATGACGACCGCCTTCCCGCATTGCGAGACCGGATCATCGCTTTTCGTCGACGCTGCAGAAGTGAGCTACTGGACGGTGAGCGCGCATACGGCCCTCTTCAACTACACCGGTCACCCGGCCGTGGTCATCCCCTGCGGCTTGGACCGCACCGGAATGCCCATCGGTCTGCAACTCGTCGGGCGGCGCTGGCATGACAAGCGGTTGCTCGCCGTCGCGCAAGCCGTGGCTGAATTCTCTGGTCCGTTCCGACATCCGCCGGAGATCGACCGCAATGGCACGGAGCCCGAACCCGCGGATTGAACATCGGGCCCGCATACATCTTGACACCCACGGGAACGCGGCTATACTTTATTTTACCAATTGGTTAACTACAGGATTGGTTCAGGACCCGATGCCGACCGATCAGCTCAGTCAGATCTTCGCCGCGCTGGCCGACCCCACTCGTCGGGCGATTCTCGAGCGCTTGATGCAGGGAGAGGCAAATGTCACCGAACTGGCGGAGCCGTTCGATATGAGCCTTCCGGCCGTATCGAAGCACCTCAAAGTGCTCGAGCGGGCGGGACTGATCACCCGCGGAAGAGACGCTCAATGGCGCCCCTGCCGGCTGGAAGCAGCACCGCTCAAGGAGGTGTCCGACTGGACAGAGCGCTATCGCCGCTATTGGGATCAAAGCTTCGACCGTCTCGACGTTCTGCTGAAGGAGTTGCAGGGGAAGAGAACGGGCGATGACGTCGAGTGATCACCTGATCACTCAACGCAGGGCGACCATGATGGCTCGAACCGAGGTTTCCATTTCGCCGTCAATTTATTGAATAGGGAGAGCAGTCCGTGACGAGTGAGAACAGCAGCCAAGATACTGCAGACCGCGAGATCGTGCTGTCACGTGATTTTGACGCGCCGCGAGAGCTCGTTTGGGAAGCATGGACCACTCCAGAGAACCTAATCAAATGGTGGGGACCCGACGGCTGCACCACCACCATTCACGAGATGGATGTGCGCCCAGGTGGCATGCTGCGCTTCAACGTGTTGGTGCCCAATGTTCGAGATTTCCCCAACTTCATCGTCTACTCTGAGGTGCTGCGCCCGGAACGATTGGTCTACGATCACAGCGGTGACGAAGAGGACCCGCATCGCTTCCAGGTGACGGCCATCTTCGAGGACCTCGGCGAGGATCGCACCAGGCTCACGATGCGCATGCTGTTCCCAACGAGCGAAGCACGCGAAGCGACCGTGGCATTTGGCGCCGTCGAACTCGGCCATCAGACGCTACGCCACCTGGCCGAGTTCCTCGAGACACAGGTCTCAGCATAGCGACGAACCTGACCAGACCTTCGACGTGGGGCTGCAGTGCGGCTTCACGCAGTGAACTACGAGATTCATGTGCGATGTGTCGAATCGGCATGAGCCCATTCGACAACCTGGTGAACGGGGTTCGACGCGGCGCACGGGCCGTCCGGCGTGCTGTCGCCCCTAACGGAAGGCATGTCAATGCGGTTCATGATGTTCATCTACCCGGATCCAGAGGCAGAGGCCGGCCGACTACCCACCGCCGAAGAGGTCAGCGGCATGATGAAGTTCAACCAGGAGATGCTCGACGCGGGAGTCATGTTGACCGGTGAAGGGCTCCATCCTACCTCCAAGGGTGCTCGCGTCCGCTTCAAGAACGGCACGAAGCAGGTTACCGACGGCCCCTTCACCGAGACGAAAGAGGTCATCGGCGGTTACTGGATGATCAAGGTAGATTCAAAAGAGGAAGCCATCGACTGGGCCAACCGCGTGCCGGTCGAGGATGAACGCGTCATCATCGAGCTGCGACAGGTCTTCGACATGGAAGATTTCCCAATCGACGTGCAGCAAGCTGCTGGATACACCAGCTCCGATGATCAGAAGAATTGATCAACCGGCGAAGGAAAATTACATGGCGAAGCTGATCTATTCCGCGATCACCTCGCTTGACGGCTATATCGAGGACGAACGCGGCGGGTTTGACTGGGCGATGCCTGATGAAGAGGTGCATGCGTTCGTCAACGACCTCGAGCGTCCGATCGGTACTTACCTCTACGGCCGGCGCATGTACGAGACGATGGTGTACTGGGAGACCGTGGACACCGCGAGCGATCAGCACGCGGTGGCTCGGGATTACGCACAGGTTTGGCGGGCGGCCGAGAAGATCGTCTTCTCTCGCACGCTCCAGACGGTGTCCAGCGCGAGAACGCGGATCGAACACGAACTCGACGTCGACGCCATTCAGCGGCTTAAGGAGACCTCAGGATCGGACATCTCGATAGGTGGTGCCGAACTCGCCGGCCACGCGATTTCCGCGGGGCTGGTCGATGAGATCCACCTCTTGGTCGCACCGGTCATGGTTGGTGGTGGTAAGCGGTCGTTGCCGGACAACGTATTTGCGCGGCTCCAGCTCATGGATGAGCACCGATTCCAGGGAGGGTTCGTTCACCTCCACTACCGCATGAGCACCTGATCCAGGGGCCAATGCCGCACCGCGCGCGCAATCCAGTCGACTCGGCGCGCACGCGGTCCACGTTCCGGATCATGCTGCTCAGATCGGGACGCGGCCGCAGCCTGGCTTGTGGCATCTCAAAAGGCGTCGTTGAGGACCGACCACGGTGCTTCGCGGGAACTATTGGTCGGGGCTAGCCGGATTCATCACCGGTGGCGCCGTCAAAGAATTGACCGCCGATGCGTCTGTTCGACACCGAGCGCTGCTCAGCGCCCGTGCCGTTTGCGTTCGCCACGGATCGACTGTCGTTTGTCCAGGGTCGTGTGGACGTCATCAACTGGTCCAGCTCCGTACGGAGCATTGGCTTGGCCAGGTAGTATCCCTGGGCAAAGTCGCAGCCGAGCGCGCGCAGCCGCTCAAGCTGATCGTCGAGCTCGACCCCCTCAGCAATCACGCGCAGCTTGAGCGCGTGCGCCAGACCGATGATGCCGGATGTGATGACCGTGTCATTCGCGTCACGGCCCAAGCCATCGATGAAGGAATGGTCGATCTTGACGAAATCGACCGGCAAACGCTGCAGATAGGCGAGTGACGAATAGCCGGTGCCGAAGTCATCGATGCCTAATCGCACCCCCAACTGCCGCAACCGCTGAATCATCTCCAGCGCATCCGTGTCCATCAATGCGCTTTCAGTAATTTCGAGCGCCAGGCTCGCTGGGTTGATTCCCGTCTTGTCCAGAATGCTCGCGACCGTCTGAACGAGATTCGGATCCTGCATCTGTCGCACGGAGAGGTTCACGCTGATGATCCTCGGCGCGCGCTCCTGCAACGCGTCCTGCCATTGCCGCATCTGTCGACAGGCGGTCTCCAACACCCACTGTCCGAGCGACAAAATCAGGCCAGTCTCCTCGGCCAGTGGGATGAAGTGGACGGGTGAGATCAAACCCTGGTCCGGGTGCTGCCAGCGGACCAGTGCCTCAACCGCGAAGAGGTGGTCGGCCGTGAGCTGCATGATCGGCTGGTAAACCAGTAGGAACTCTTCTCGATCGAGCGCCCGGCGAAGATCTTGCTCCAGGCGAAGCCGTGCCCAGGCCTGAGCTTCCAACTCGGGCTCGTATTGTTCCACCCGATTCTTCCCCTGATGCTTGGCGTGGTACATCGCCACGTCGGCATGGCGCAGCAGATCTTCCGGAGTCACGGTGGTGTCCAGCGCGACGGCAATGCCAATACTGGCCGAGACCAGAAGCTCCTGGTCGTCAACGGAGATTGGCGACTCCAACGTTCGCAACAGGCGTTTCGCCACATCGACCGCTTCTTGCGGATACTTGAGATCCTCCAACAAATAGGTGAACTCGTCGCCGCCCAGTCGCGCCGCGGTATCGCCCGGGCGTAGCTGTTTCGACAGACAGCCCGACACCCCCACCAGCAACCGGTCACCAGCTTCATGCCCCATGCTGTCGTTGATCACTTTGAAGTTGTCGAGATCCATGAAGAGGACGGCCAACATGCGTCCCTGGCGAGCGTTGCGGGTCAGCGCATGCATCAGCCGGTCGTTGAAGAGCGCGCGGTTGGCCAGCCCGGTGAGACTGTCGTGGAAAGCCTGATGTGTGAGTTCGGCTTCCAGACGTTTACGCTCGCGAATGTCGCGCGCGATCGCAGAGATGCCAATCAGCTTGCCCATATCATCGAGCAGTGGTGAGAGCGTGAGCGAGACGTCGACCCGCTGTTCGTTCTTCGTAATGCCGACCGTCTCGAGGTCCGTGATCGATTCGCCCTGTCGCAAACGCCGGATCATGAGCGGGAAACTGTCCATATGTTCCGGAGGGATGACGCTCACGATCGGGTTGCCGACCATCTCTTCGGCCTGGTATCCAAGAAGAACCTCGGCACCGTAATTCCAGCTGGTTATCGTGCCGGCGACCGTCGTGCCGATGATCGCGTCATGCGACGACGTGACGATCGTCGCCAGCTGGCGCTGCAGTGACTCCGCTTGAATACGCTCAGTGATTTCTCGGCTGGTGACGACCAATCCTTCAATAGCTGGGTTCGCCAGTTGATTGTTTCCGATCATCTCCATAACGCGTTCGCTGCCGTCAGAGTGCTGATAGCGGAACTCCACCGTCGGCATCTCGCCGGTGGATTCCGCGGTGCGCCGCAAGAAGTCGAGGTAGCGGTCGCGATCGTCCGGATGGATCCAGTCGAGCTGCAACGTGCGCTCGATCTCGCCCGGCGAATACCCAGACAGATTCTCGACGGTCGTGCTGATGTAGCGCAGCGTTCCATCCGCGTCATGGATGGCGATGGTGTCGGAGACGTTCTGAATTAGGGCGCGGAAGCGTTCTTCGCTGCGATGGACGGCCGCTTCGGCCTCTTTGCGCGCGGTGGCATCGAGCAGCACACCATGCCAATAGCGCGGCGCGCCATCAACATCCCGAACCAATGTCGCGATGTTCTCCACCCAAACGACGCGTTGGTCGCGCGCCAACGTTCGATATTCGAGGCTGTAGTGCTGAGAATCCTCGGCGCCGCGTACGGCGGCGACGACGCGCTCGCGGTCGTCTGGATGCAGCCGATCGATCCATAGGGACGGCGTACTGACCCACTCGTCCGCGGGGAAGCCAAGCATCTCTTCGATCTGAGGGCTGACGTAATTGGGAGTGCCCGAGCCACCCTGGGCCGAGACGTAGGTGACCGCCGGAAGCTGCTCGACCAGGGTGCGATAGCGTTCTTCGGCCGCCTGTGTGGCCGCTTCAGCCTGTTTGCGGTCGGTCACATCCTCGATGGTCCCTTGCCAGTAGGGTGGTTTCCCGTTGACTCCTCGAACGAGTGAGGATCGCACCCGCACCCAGCGCTGCTCGTCGTGCGCGTCCTTCATACGAAACTCGACGTCCGTTTGGGCGTTGCCTGCGTCTCCCTGGTCCCGGGCCGAGATTAGCCTGGCGCGATCATCAGGATGAATCAGTGTGGCAATCGTCCAGTCGACATCGTCACGAATGGCGCCCTCCTCGAACCCGAAGAGATCCCTCGCTCGTGGACTTACGTAGGTGATCTGTCCGTCCAGTTCAGCTTGATACAGGCCGACAGGAAGCTGTTCAACCAGCGCGCGGTACTTCTGCTCGGCGGAACTCAGCTGCTCGGTCGTCTCCCGATGAGTCGTCAAGGACTGGGCAATGACGTACATCACGGAACCGGTCAAGACGAACCCGGGTATCTGCGTCAAGGTCGTTGACGATAGGAGCGCGGATGTCGCATTGAAACGCAACACTACACCGATGAAGAAGGATGCGGTGAAGGTCACGACTCCCAGGATCGCGTGGCGGCGATTCCCGAAGAGGGAGCGATAGTAGAGACCGACGTAAAAGACCCCAAGCCCGATCGTTGGATTCGAAAGCGCCCAGGTCAGGGTCGTGAGCGCGAGGACCTCGACGACAGGATCGTAACCGGCGAACTCGCCGTACCTGAACCAACTGAGCCAACGCCAGCAGAGCAATGCGAGGAACGTCACAGCGAGCAAATGCAGCGCGACATTTCCGGGTCGAATGAGCAGGAGCGGAGGAACGACCAGCACCGCGGTCAGCAACCCGAGCACGAGGAAAAGACTTCGGGTGCGCCCGACGAGATCACTCGGCAATCGATTTGTTAGTTTGTCGATCTGCGTCGCGACTGCGCTCATGCTGTGCTCGCGGTCCGTCAGCCGAAAAGCTGCAAATTCCTACGATGAAGTGTTCGCCTCACGCAAACAATCATGAATAGGATATTGGTAGCGCTTCGACAGACTGAGACGATGGCGCAACGATTAGACGAGCGCTACTATCGTTCACGGCCCAACTTAGGGGACCAGCAGATGGGAAGTAGGGTGATTCACCGCTGACACCGGCAGCGAATAAACGTCCTGGCGTCGCCGCGACCGGCAACGTGCCGAGCAAGCAGGTCGAGCAAGTGGGGCCGCCCAGGGCGCTATTGCGCACAGCGTCCGCGTCGCACTACGCGCCCGGCTTGAGTCGGAGAAGGTTGTCGAGAGAGCCGAGCGATGGTGTCCGTCCAGTGACGACCGTGTCATCGATTGGTACGCCACCGAAGCCGGAACGTAGCGCGACGACAGCCGACGCCGTTTCGGTGGAAACGAGATCTGCAGGCCAAACACATATACATCGCTCGACATGAAAGGGGTCTCGGATGGACACAATCAAGGACAGGGTCGCGTTGGTGACCGGCGCAGCCTCTGGGATCGGTCGCGCCACCGCCTTCTCGTTCGCCCGCGAAGGAGCGAAGGTCATCGTCTCCGACGTCAGCGAAGGTGGAGATGAGACCGTGCGCATGATCCAGAATCAGGGAGGGACGGCATCCTTCGTTCGCTGCAACGTGGCCGATCCGAACGAGGTCGAGCGTTTGATTCAGAGCGCGATCGACACCTACGGTCAGCTCGATTGCGCCTTCAACAACGCCGGGATCGGCGGTCCGCTCGCCACGACGGCCGACTACCCGATCGACGAGTGGAACAAGTTGTTGAGCATCAACTTGACCGGCGTCTTCCTGTGTATGAAAGAAGAACTGCGCGTTATGCAGCCACGACAGCGGGGCGTGATCGTCAACAACGCCTCGATTCTCGGTCTGGTCGGCTTCCGCAATTCACCGGCGTACGTGACGGCCAAGCACGGTGTCCTCGGATTGACCAAAACGGCAGCGTTGGAGGCAGCGCCGTTTGGTGTGCGCGTTACGGCGGTCTGCCCGGGGTTTATCCACACGCCGATGGTCGACTCCGCTTTTCAGGACGATCCGCAGGCAGAGCGGCAGATCGCCTCACTCCACGCCATGGATCGCATGGGGCGGCCGGAAGAGGTCGCCGACGCAGTCGTCTTCCTGTGCTCCGACGCCGCGTCGTTTGTGACCGGGCAGCCGCTGGTGATCGACGGAGGCTATCTGTCTCAGTAATTGAATCGGTCGCCGGTTAAATCGGAGCGGCGCACTCAGCTCACCCGCCATCACCGGCCACGGCGTCGAACGTCACTCGGCCACGTCCTCGCCTGTTGACGCCCCTGCCTGCGGGACCTAGGCTACGCACGGACCCATTTGACAGGATAATCCACCGGCAGCGTGCGATAGCCGCGGCCGAGTGAATGACGAGAAGGCGCTCATGAAGGACTACTCCGGCTACAGTTTCTGGCTTGCCAACTGCGGCGACGATCTGACGCCCCGACCGGCGCTGGAGGGCTCGATTCAGGTCGACGTCGCCATCCTCGGCGCGGGCTTTACCGGGCTCTGGACCGCCTATCACCTGCTGGAGCGCGCGCCGTCGCTCAACGTCGTGGTGCTCGAGAAGGAGATTGCCGGGTTCGGCGCCTCCGGTCGGAACGGTGGTTGGTGCTTCGCCGGGTTTCCGTATCCGCCCGAAAAGCTCGCGGCCCACTATGGGCGCGACGCCGCCAGGGCAGTTTCACTGGCGATGTACGACACCGTCGACGACGTCGGACGTGTTTGCAAGTTGGAGGGCATCGACGCGCATTACGCCAAGGGCGGTGAGCTCGAGATCGCCCGCGCCGATTACGACCTGCCCAAGCTCGAAGAGATGTACGAGGAGTACCGCGCTATCGGCCTCGAGGATCACTACCAACTCCTCGATGCTTCACAGACGGAAGAGCGCATGCGCGTGGCCGGTGCCCTCGGCTCCTTCTGGAACAAGGAAGGCGCGGCAATTCAGCCGGCGCGACTGGCGCGCGGGCTGGCAAGGGCGGTCGAACGCCACGGCGGGACGATCTACGAACAGACCGTGGTCACCGATTTCGTTCCCGGCCCGCTTCCGAGGTTCGATACGGCACGCGGCAACGTCTCAGCAAAGACTATCGTCCTGGCGGGGGAAGCCTATCTCTCACAGCTGCCGAAGTTGCGACGCCGCATCATTCCGGCAACGAGCCATATTGTCATCACCGAGCCCCTCTCGGACGATCTCTGGAGCGAGATCGGCTGGGAACGTCGTGAGGTGGTGGGTGGTTTCGGGACGACCGGCGCCTATCTGAATCACACGGCCGACGGTCGCATCGCCTTCGGGCCGTATCGCGGCAAGTATCCGTTCAACTCCAACATCACCGACGCCATCAACCTGCGTGAGGACGTTTTCGAGCATGGCCGGCAATCGGCGCTGGAGTGGTTCCCGATGCTTCAGCAGGCCGGAGTGAAATTCACCCATTCCTGGGGCGGCGTCTTCGGCATTCCACGCGACCACATGCCGATCATGCGCTACGACCGGAGCAGTGGCGTGGCCATGGGCTACGGCTATTCGGGGGAGGGCGTCGCCACCGCCAACCTCTCCGGGCGCGTGTTGGCCGATCTGATTACCGAACGCGACACCGATCTGACGCACCTGCCGATGACGCGGCACGAGCCGGTCGACTGGGAGCCGGAGCCGATCCGCTGGATGGGTTACTCAATGGTGCGGCGCGGCCGCTACAAGGCGAACGAAGAGGTCGAGCGGACCGGCAAATATCCCGAAAAGCCGACCGTCTCTCAGCGCCTCTGGAGCTTCGAGCCACCGCGCGCCTGGAAGGCGCTCTGGCGCATGGACGCAAAGGATTGACCGTGGCACAGATGCACCCGGACATGGAGGCACTGCTTCAGGCACGCGAGCAGGCCAACGCCAAGCTCGGGCCGCGCGGCGACGACCCAGTCGAGGCGCGACGCTGGTGGAACACCTACGCCGATATCCTGGCACATTCGCATCCGGAAGACATGCACGTCCACGATCGCGCAATCCCCACCGCTCACGGCGACGTTCCAGTGCGCGTCTACCGACCAGCGGGCAAGAGTGGGGCACGGCCCTGCATCCTCTACATGCATGGTGGCGGCTTCATGCTGGGCGACCTCGATAGCTCCGACAGCAACGCCTGGGGCTACGCCCAGGAGACCGGGGCAACGGTCGTCAGCGTCGACTACCGATTGACGCCGGAGCATCCCTACCCGGCCGCATTCGAAGATTGCTATGGCGTCCTGACCTGGCTGGCAGAACATCCAGACGAGCTAGGCATCGATGCATCGCGCGTCGCCGTCGCAGGAGATAGCGCGGGCGGTCTGTTGGGTGCCGCATTATCGCTGGCGTCCCGCGATCAGGGCGGGCCACACGTCGTCGCACAGGCGCTGGTCTACCCCTGGTTCGGACGTGAGAAGGTCGGCGGATCGTACGTCGAGTTCGCCGATGGACTCGGACTCACCGCGGCAAGCATGATCAAGTTCGACAAGCACTATCTGCCGAACGACCCCGACACCACCGACCCGTATGCCCGACCGATCATGGCGCGCGACTTCTCCAACCTGCCCCCGGCGCTGGTCCATTCCGCCGAAATGGACCCAATCCGGGACGACGGGCGCGCCTTCGCCGCCAGTCTGGCGCTGGCTGGGAGCACAGTGACCTATCGCGAGGCGAAGGGCATGGTGCACGGTTTTCTGCGGGCGCGCTTCAGCGGCGCCACCGCCCGCGCCGAGTTCGAGGTCGCCTGCGCCTTTCTGAGCGGCTATTTGGGCAAGTAAAGGCCCGTCTGGACCGCCGTCACTATTCGCCCTCACCCGGCTCGCGATGCTCTGGAGTGAACCCCTTGTACCGAACCACGTGCAAAGGGAGGTTTCAGCGACTGACCCGCCTTCCCTTTGCACGTGGTTCGCTGTTTGGGGTGCAGTCCAAACCCATCTGCTGCCATCCGTCTCCCCAACTCGCTCCCTTGCAGGGAGAGAGAACCATCGCTCAGGATGACAACCCAACGTTGGTCGTCCTTCTGGTGGTGGCAAATCCTCTTTGAGGAGCTACAGGAGGCGACGGAGCGGGCAGAGACGGAAGGATGGGACCGTGAGGGCAAATTTCCCGTCCCTCGGTTCATCGCCTCTCTCCTCCGATCCCGCTATACTCCGTGAAACGTCAACCCATAGTTAATCCGCTGTGAACCGGCGGTCGCAAGTTGGAGATGAGCGGCGATGGACCTGCGCTACACGGCTGAAGACGAGGCATTTCGCGCCCGCGTGCGCGCTTGGCTGGCGGAGAACGCGCCGCGAGAACCACTGGACAACGTACGACAGAAGAAGGCCTGGCACCGCAAACTCTACGACGCCGGATACCTCGGCATGGGTTGGCCGAAAGCCTACGGCGGCCAGGACGCACGGCCCATAGAGCAGGCGATCGTGGTCGAGGAGATGGCGCGCGCCAGCGCACCGGGTTCCATCAACTGGGCGGGATTGGGACTGGTCGGACCGACTCTCATCCATCACGGCACTGACGAGCAGCGCGAGCGCTATCTGCGCAACATCCTGCTGGGCAACGAGGTCTGGTGCCAACTCTATTCGGAGCCGAACGCGGGGTCCGATCTGGCCGCACTGCAGTGCCGCGCAGACGTCGATGGCGACGAGTTCGTCGTCAACGGTCAGAAGATCTGGACCAGCACCGCCCCGGAGGCGGACATGGGCATCTTGCTCGTGCGCACCGACCGCCAGGCGCCCAAGCACCAGGGCATCTCTTACTTGATCGTCGACATGCACCAACCCGGCATCGAGGTGCGTCCGCTGCGCCAGATCACCGGCATCGCTGATGAGTTCGCTGAGGTCTTTTTCACCAACGTGCGCGTGCCCGCCGACAACCTGATCGGCGAGATGAACACCGGCTGGCGCATCGCCCAGACGACGCTTTCCTACGAGCGCGGCGGCGACACCATGGGCATCGTGGCGCGACTGCAGCAATCGTTCGATCGCCTGTTGCAGATCGTGAGCACGACAGGTCACGATGGGACCAAACCGCTCGACGACCCGCTCATCCGTCAAAAACTCGGCCAGATGATGGCCGAGATCGAGGTGCTCCGCTATTCCTCGCTGCGCATTCTGTCGACGCTCGAGAAGGGCGGGCATCCGGGAGCGGAATCCTCCATCTCCAAGCTGCACTACTCTGAGCTGGACAAACGACTGAATACCTTGATTCTCGAGATACTTGGCCCCTATGGCCAACTCATGGAGGATGTGCCCGCCGACTACGAATACTCCACCGACGATCGGGGAGAGCACGGCAGCTGGCCATATCTCTTCATGCTCCCCTTCGCCGAGACGATCTACGCCGGTTCGTCGCAAATCCAGAAGAACATCATCGGCGAGCGGGTCCTCGGCCTGCCCAAAGAAGTGCGCGCCGACCGCATCGCGAGCAACACGCAAGCCTCGCGTAGCTGATCAGCGAGAAGGGTGAACTGATGGAGATCGATCGACCCGCACCGGCCGTCGACTGGACGAGCATGGCTGGGACAGACGTCGCGTCCCATCCCCTCTATCCGCTCTTCTACGCTCGCTCCGTGGCCGTGGTCGGTGCGTCTCCGAAGGGTGGCTACGGTCTGCGCGTCCTCAGTGCCCTGACGTCATCCGGCTTCAGTGGGTCGATCTATCCGGTTAATCCTAATTACGATACGATCGCAGATCTACGCGCCTATCCGGAGATCGGCGCCATTCCGGAGCCGGTCGACGCCGTCGCCATCGCCGTCCCCTCCCGAGCCGTGCCCGGGGTGGTGCGGCAGGCGATCGATGCTGGAGCGAAGAGTGGGATTGCCTTCGGCAGTGGCTTCGGTGAAGCGGGTGACGAGGGCCAGGCGCTGCAGGCCGAACTGCGGGCGCTCTGCGGCGTCCGCTTCCCTTTAATAGGACCCAACTGCCTGGGCGTGATGAGCTATCTCGGCGGTGCGGCCCTGTGGGCCATCCCGCTTGCCGTGCCGCGGCGTCCGGGCTCGGTCGGTCTGGTGGCGCAGAGTGGCAATATGGCGCTCACGCTGATGGCCTCCAGTCGTGGACTTGGACTGGCGCACGTCGTCTCGGCCGGCAATCAGGCCGTCGTCGATGCGATCGACGTGATGAGCTTTTATCTCGCCGAACCTGACGTGCGCGTCATCGCCGCGGTGATCGAGGGACTTTCCGACGTAGACAAGTTCCGACGCATCGCCTCCCAGGCGGCCGAGCGGGACGTCCCCATCGTGGCACTGAAACTGGGCCGGTCGGAAAAGGCTAGCCGCGCGGCGGTGGCCCACACCGGCTCTCTCACCGGTTCGGATCAGCTCTATGATGCGCTCTTCAAGCAGTACGGCGTGATCCGCGTCGACGACTCCGAAGAGCTGATGGAGACCGCCAAGCTCCTCTCGGCCGACCGGCGGCCTGCCGGTTCCGGACTGGGCGTCTTCGCCAGTTCCGGCGGCGAGTGCGGCCTGATCTCCGATCTGGCGGCATCCAGTGGCGTGTCGCTCCCTGATCTGCAAGCCGAGACGCGCGACCAACTGCTGGAGATCCTGCCCCCATTCGCCAATCCGCTCAACCCGCTCGATATCACCGCCTCCGGCTGGGGCAACCGCGAGATCTACGGCAACGTGGCCGGCCTATTGGCCGGAACGCCTGGTGTCGACATCGTCGCCTGCATCGGCGACACGACACGCAATTCCGGCCCGCTCAACGCCACCGGTTGGGACAAGATGATCGCGGGGATGGCCGACGCCCAGGCGCGGACCGACAAGCCCATGGCCGTCATCAACACGCTGACCGACGTCTCGTACGAGATGAGCGACGCCCTAATCGAGCAAGGTCTGATCCAGCTCTCCGGCGCCCGCAACGCGGCTCTTGCTATCGGCCACGCGGGTCGCTACGCGAATTGGCGGCAGAGCTACCGTGGTGAGGGCGAACATAATGTCGACGCTGAACGCCGGGCACGGGCGCTCGCCTTGCTCTCTGAGCCCGGCAGCGGCGGCGTCTCCGAGTCGGCCGGCAAGGAGTTGTTGCGTCTCTATGGCATCCCGGTTCCGGCTGGTGGTCTGGCCGAGAATCTGGGCGAGGCGCTGGCGCTGGCCAATGAGGTCGGTTATCCGGTGGTGCTGAAGATCGAGGCCGACGACGTGCACCACAAGACCGAAGTCGGTGGCGTGGCGCTACGCATCACGTCCGATTCACAGCTCCGCATCGAGTACGCCGCATTGCTGAAGCGGGTCGCCACCCGTGCGCCGGAGGCCAGCGTGCGCGGGGTGCGAGTTGAGTGCATGGCGTCGGGGTTGATCGAGCTTATCGTCGGCGGCCGCAACGACCCGTCGTTCGGCCCCGTGGTCGTGGCCGGGCTCGGTGGCGTGCTGGCCGAAGCGCTGCAGGACGTCTCCAATCGACTGGCGCCAATCGACGCGGACGAAGCTCAAACCATGCTTGGCGAATTGCGTGGCTCAGCACTGCTCGGGTCGTTCCGCGGTCGTGACGCGGTCGACGTCGCCGCCGCGGCTGACGTCATCAGGCGCGTCTCCGAGATGCTCGTCGAGCTCCCCGAGATCCAGGAGTTGGATCTCAACCCAGTACTGGTCAGCACCACTGGCGACGGCTGCGTCGCCGTCGATACGTTGGTGGTGGTTTAGCGCTTCATTCGCCAGCTCGCGTTATGAGCCAGAAACGCACCATCATACTCATCCGAAATTCGCGCCATCCGCGCTGTGTTCACTTGAGAACCTGCGGTGTGCAATTGCGTGATTTGAAGGGGCGGCCCATGCCAACGAGACTGATTCTGGTGCGGCACGGAGACTCGCATCATCGTACCGATCGGATCGTCGGTGGGCCTCGCGGCTGTCGCGGACTGACGCCGATTGGAGCGGCACAGGCTGCGGCCCTGGGCCGTCGCCTCGCTCGGGAGTCTGTAGAGCCGTCGCCGGAACTGTATTGCTCGACTCTGCCCCGAGCAATCGAAACGGCCGAGATCCTGCAAGGAGCCGTCGGTTCTCACGAGATCGTGGAGGACTGCGACCTCTGCACCTGGCATACGCCGCCGGAGGCGGACGGCAGACTCTGGGCAGAGTTCAAACACGACCATGGGATAGCAGGAGGTGGCATCTTTCGCCCCTTCGAGGCTGGAAATGAATCGTGGAGCGAACTCGTGAGCCGCACAGGACGCGCGCTCGAGAAGATCGCGGCGCAGCACCAGGGTGAGACGGCATTGATCGTGGCTCACGCCGAGACCGTGCGCGCCTCACTCGTCATCTTCGGCGCTCTTCCGCTTTCGCTCCCGCTGGACGTGAGCATCGCCCCCGCTTCGATCACGGAATGGCACACCGACGGAGATCCGGCTGCCTGGCCTCGTCCTCGCTGGACACTCGCGCGGCTCAACGACCACGCCCATCTGGCATCTAACTGATCCGCGAAAATGATTGACTGCAGTCGCGTCGCCGTCGATACGTTGGTGGTGGTTTAGCGCTTCACCTTTGTCGACGTTCCTTGTCAGCCTCGCAACTTCGCCAGCAATGTAGTGGCGGGCGTCCCTGCCCGCCCGTGTGACGAGTCCACTAGCGTTCAGAAGCACACGATCTCTCGTGCCTCTCCGATTGCGAGATCACTCGAAACGGAACGATGATCCCACGGAATAACCGTTGCGATTCGCGTCGTAGGGGCGGTGCGACGACAGTGGCGCCTGTTATGAGGAGGCAGTGTGCGCCAGATAGTCGTGCAGGTCCCGCGGGGTGACGGTGAACAGGTGCTGCGATCGGCGGAAAGCTTCCGCGGCACGAACCTGAGCATGATTCAGGCGCACGGGAGCGGCGGCGTCTTGCTCGATCTCGTCGCGGTCTATGTGCCGAACGAAAATGTCGGACCGTTCCTCAGTTCCATTGAGTCCGTTGACGATATGCATGCCTCGATATTGCCGTCCGGTGTGCTGACGTTGAAACCGCCAGCCTCTCAAGTGGCGCGGCAGGTAATCGACGTGACCGCACGTAGTCCGATGGAGATCCTGATCGCCGGCCTGCAATCGATCGGCTCCTGGCAGGGGTTCATCGGATACGCAACGGCAGCCGGTGTCGTGGTCTGGCTCGGTCTGCTATTGGACAGCAGCTTCCTGCTGGTCGCCTCGATGCTGATCGCTCCCTTCGCTGGTCCGGCGATGAACACGGCGATCGCGACCGCCAGAGGCGACCTTTCGCTTCTGTGGCACACCATTCTGCGCTACATAACCGCGTTGAGCGTCACTATCGTCACGGCTGGATTGCTCTCCATCATCTTTGGACAGTCCGCGGTCACACAATCGATGGCATCCACGGCGAACATCTCCGCAACGTCGGTGCTGCTGCCACTGGCGGCCGGTGCGGCCGGCGCACTCAGTCTGTCGCAGTCGCAACGGAGTAGCCTGGTCTCGGGTGCGGCAATCGGCATCCTGGTGGCAGCGGCGCTTGCACCACCTGCGGCGCTGATCGGCATGGCGACGGTGATGGGCCGCTGGGAATTGGCCCTCAGCGGTGGATTCCTGCTCGGATTGCAGCTGGTCGGAATTAACCTCTCCGGCGCGGTCGTCTTCCGGCTCTTTGGGTTGAGTCCATCCGGACCGCGTTACAGCCGGGGTCGTGGCTGGGTGGTCTGGCTGTCTCTCGGGGTTACCATCGCGGGTCTGGCTGGATTGATGCTGCTGCAATTCGGCACGACCTCGCCGACGTTGCAGCGGACGACGGTCGAACAGCGGGTGCGATCGGAGGTCCTGAACCTCATCAACCAGGATGGAAGCGTTGAGGCAGCCTCAACGACCGTTCAGTTCACTCGGGCGAACATTCAGAACCAGAACACGCTACTGATCCAGATCTACGCGCAGCGTAAACCGGGTACGACAGCCTCCGATCAAACGCTCAAGGATCGCATCACGAACGACGTGCAGCGGACCGTCAACGCGAACGAGAAGGACGTCACGCCGCTGGTCGACATCACTATCCTCTCGCCGCCCAGCCAGGGTCCGTGAGGAGGGCGTCGTGATTGATTCCGGACGCGACGGCGTCGCGCGGGCCGTGGTTTAGCGCTTCACCTTAGTCCGACGTTCTTCGTGAGTCTCGTAACGTTACCTGCAGTGTAGTGGCGGGCGTCTCTGCCCGCCTTCGTCGAGCGGGAGAGCTTTCCTTGATCAGATCGGAATGTAGGGTGGTTGACGAGTTATTTGGGTAAATGGTGACAGTCGTCGGTCTGCGGCCGAAAGGCAGGGGCACCCGCATGCGGGTCCGGGATTTGCCCCTACAAATATGCGTGCGCACTCAGTTCGGGGGTACCCGCCTGTGGGTCCGGCTTCGTTTAGATCAGCCTGGGTTTTCAACCCAGGTGAACGCCGAGCATTTACCGGTTTATTTCCTCAAGCACCGCTCAATGCGAATTCTCAACGAATCGCGTTTGCGAGCGCTCCACAAAGGCGGGCAGGGACGCCCGCCACTACATCACTGGGTTCGGGTGTGCCGGACGGGTGCGAGCCGCAACTACGTTGGTCTATGCGCTGGGCAACAGGTCAGCATCACCCCTCACGCTCGAGCCGTTCCTCTGGCGGGCCGATCTTCTCGTCAACCATGGAAAGCAACATGTCGAGGTCGAACGGTTTTTCCAGGACCTCACAGCCCTGCCGTCGCAGCATCTCGTCCTTCGCTTTCAGCGCGAGCGTGTCCGCCGAGCACACGATCACGGGCAGATCCGCAGTCGCCGGATCGAGTCGCAGCAGCTCGAGGACCAGCCAGCCGCTGTCTGGATGCTCCATACGAATGTCCAGAATGATGAGATCGGGCTGTTCTTCTTTCACCTGTGGGTGCGCCTGCGCACCTTCTCGATGCAAGGAAACCTCATATCCCGCGTCTTCGAGGACGTCGTGCATCAGCGCCAGAAACGCAGTATCGTCGTTGATCACCGTAACTCGTGCCATGATCGCCCTTCCCCCATGCGAGCAACAGCGGACATCTTTCGAAGGTCGTCTCGCAGCGACGGTAGCCTATCACTTTTGGGGCGAGTGGCTGGCAAACAAGCCGGTCTCACATGCTCGAAACTCCGTAAGTACGAGTTGTCGCTTCGACAATGCCGCCGTTCCTGGGCGCGACGGGTCGCGGCAAGACTGTTGCCTATTGGACATCACAGATGCGAGCTCTCGAACCGCCACCTATCGAGTTGCGGACAATGGAACGGGATTACACATGGACGCGAATGAGCGCTCGCGCAACATACACACCATTCGAACACATCTGACCGTGATCAAGGGATATGCTCAACTCGCGCGCCGTGAGTTGGACCAATCTGATGCCGCTCCTCGATGCTGGACGTACCGCGAGACGCTCGAAGGACAGATCGAACGAATGCGATGCATGGTCGTCGATTGGGAACGCTCGAACGGTTCGAAAACACCGCAAGAGGACAGGGCCCGTGAGCAGCGCAACCAACAATAGCCAGGCGGCGTTTATCCTCAATCTCAACTTCGTGGTTGACTTCTCCTCAACGCCCCGATCGGCCAGGATTCGCATGACGGCGGATATCCTTGCGCTGTGCTGGGGCGATATTGAGCATATGACCGCCAAGATGTGTGCGGATATCGCAATCTCAAATCGAGCGACAATGAATGACACACGATCATCCAGAGCGTGGCCTATGTGATCTGCTGGAGTAGCAGTCCATTGGGTATTGGCGCAATGTTCGAGTCAGTTGACCTGGCGCGACCGGCTGTTGTGCCGTCGGCCTCAGAGCAGGAAATTGCTCTGTTTGACGAGATGCGGAGATGTCATAGAATTCGCGCAACTGTCCCGCATCGGGCGAGGATGGTCGTATGCCGTGCACGTGCAACGTGATTCGTACAAGATGCGCAAACCGCATCTGACCTAAGCCGTCAAGTAGATGCCTGGAGGAATTGATGGCTCGTGATGCACAACATTTAGAGCCTGCGAACAAACATGTTTTCGTCGTCAATGGTTCGGTGATGGTGCTTGATTTCATCCGCGAACTGCTGCAAGCCGAGCATTACAACGTCACCACGACGAACTACGTTCCACGTACATGGGATCAGATTGCCGCGTTGCAACCAAATCTGCTGATGGTCGACCTGGTCGTTGGCCAGGAGGTTGGTTGGGATCTGCTGCAGCACCTTCAGCAGGAGGCCAACACGCGCGATATTCCCGTGATCGTCTTTTCGACAGACAACACGTTGCTCGATCGGGCTCAGCAGGAACAGCATCTATTCGGAGGTCAGCGCTTTCTCGCAAAGCCGTTTGACATTCAAGATTTGTTATCGATGGTCTGGGACCTCATCGGCCCGGCAATGTCTCCGGATGGGGCCGTCCATGAATCGAGCGACCATTCACTCCCTGCGCAGGCCATGATGACGCCGGAGCATTTTCGGGTCTGAGTCGCATTCACCCGCAAAATAGAACCAATCTGCAATGATGTGCCGGAGCGTTTTCGCCCCGGCATTTGGTCGTCATTCATCAGATGACTCCGAGGAGCCAGAGCAGCAGAATGATGAGCAGAATCGTGCCTAAGCCCCCTCCAGGGTAATAACCCCAACGGTTGCTGTACGGCCAAACCGGGACGACCGCCAGAATCAGCACGATCAGGATGATGACCAATATCAGTGGCATATTCGTGTCTTCCTTTCCGAAAAGTCCCGCATTCCGCGAATGCACAACCACTGCGCTAACGCAGGAGTTGTTCCACTTGGGCGGAACACCCATTCCCGACGGCGCGGACGAATGACCTGTGGTGGCGTGGAATGGGAGTGGCTCTCCGCGGATGAGCCGGACTCGATTCCCGGATCCCTGCGGTCCGTCAGTCTTTACCTGCTGTTGGTGGTCACGCATAATCCTGACATCGATTTCCCGACCCACCTGAAGATGGCGAGGCTGCCATGAGCGCCGTTGTCGACTCGACCAGATTGTCCGTAGATGTGGCCGTAGTTGGCGGCGGAGTGGCGGGCTCCAGCGTGGCAGCCGTCCTGGCGCAATCCGGCATGAGCGTCGTGCTTATCGAGCGCGAGACGCGCTTTCGCGATCGCGTGCGGGGCGAGTCTATCCATCCGTGGGGGGTGCGTGAGGTCCGGGCACTCGGACTCTCCGACGTGCTGCGGAGCGCTGGTGCTCACGAGCTTCCGCTTTGGGATGGCTACGCCAATCGCGCTTCTGTCGTCGGCGGGCGATACGAGAGCCTCGGCCCCGATGTTCCGAACGAATTGGCCGTCTATCATCCTGCGCTGCAGTCTGCACTGCTCGATCACGCCCGTGGCTGTGGCGTGCGCATACTGCGCCCCGCGCGCGTGACTGCCTTTTCGCCCGGATCGTTGCCACGACTGCTGGTTGAGACGGACGATGGCCGCTACGAGGTGTATACCCGGCTCGTGATCGGAGCTGACGGACGCCAATCCGCGGCTCGGCGCTGGCTCGGTGCCAGAACGGTGCGCGAGCCGGTGCACCATCAGGTAGGCGGCTGTCTGCTGGATGGCGTCTCGCTGGCCGACGACACGTTCGCGACCGCGGGGCTCGACGGCGGCACGGTCCTCATCTTTCCGCAAGGCGGTGGGCGCGTGCGCAGCTACGTCGTCGGGAATGATGACCTGGTGGCCCCTATACGCGGCCGGGAGCACGTCGCCGAGTACATCGCCTGTTGTGCCTCGGTCTTTCCCGAGGGGAGCTTTGGCGAGGCCCGTGCCATCGGCCCACTTGCCTTCTTCCCAAATGCCGACGTCTGGTCGGATCGCCTCTACGGTGATGGCGTGGTCCTCATCGGGGACGCGGCCGGTGCCAACGATCCCAGCGGCGGACACGGGCTATCTCTCTGTTTCCGCGACGTGCGTCAAATTCGGGACCGGCTCACGAGCGCCGCCGATTGGGACGCGGCACTGCGCGACTACGAAGCGCAGCGATCGACCTACTACGGTGTGCTGCGGACGTTTATGCAGTGGCTCGCGATCCTCTTCACCGAGGTTGGGCCCGAAGCGGCCGCCCGCCGTGAACGGGTCGGACGCGCCCGGGAAGCCGATCCCACCGGCGGCGGATTTGCACGCATGGACATCTCGGGGCCGGACGGACTGATCGTCGACGAAGCAGCCCGCCGCCACTACTTTGGGAAAGACCTCGAAGACATCGTGGAACCGATCGCGGAACCGCCCACGGCCGATACCCCAATCTGAGGATTGGCGACGGACGGACGATTCCAGCGCTCGATCAAACTGGCTCATTTAGCCGTACGCGGCCAGGAAGACCTTCACCGCCTCATCGGCCATGCGTTCGAGATCGGTCGCTGACGGTGTCTCGTCCGGACCATAGAACATGGCCCGATCGAGTGGCTCGCCCAGGAGCAGCCAGGCAAATTGATAGGCGGCGGCGCGAGGATCCGGGACCTGCAGCTGTCCCTGGCTGGTGAGTCGCCGCAGCAGCGACTCCAATGCTTCATAGACGCGCAGGGGCACGCGATCGTAGTAGCTGCGCGACAGATCCGGAAACCGGGCCGCCTCAGCGATCACCAGGCGGCGCAACCGGAGCACTTCGGGACGAATGACGAAGAGCAGGTAGCGTCGCGCGACCAGCCGCAGTCCGTCCCCCACGTCCTCCGTTTCCCATTGCGCTCTGGTCAGGTCCGCCAGAAAGGCGTCGACGCGCTCGACATTGCCCAAGACCAAATCGGCAAAGAGAGCTTCCTTATCGGCGAAATGGGTGTAGATGGTTTGCTTGGAGATATGAGCGGTGGTCGCGATCTCCTCCATGCTGGTCTCTTGATAACCCTTGGTCAGGAAGAGAGATCCGGCGGCCTGGCGGATCACGTCGCGGCTCGCCAGTCTCCGCGCCCTGCGCGGCGCCTTCGAGCCCGATCGCCGACCCTCCGAGGCTTGCGCGTCCTCTATTGCTACTTCCTCACGTCCCGCCACGCTCAACCTTCCTTTGCAGCCGACATTCCGTACTTGACAGTCCAGTACGCACTCATTATACTGCGATCTCAGTACTGTACCGATCAGTACTGAGCGTTTGCGTCAGGAGGTGCCGCCTTGAGCGCACAGTCCGTCGATCCTTCGAGCCTCACTCATGAAACGCCCGTGCCATGCGACCCGGCCGAACGCGTCACTCGCAGCCTGCTCGGGTACGGTGTCTTGGCCGGGCCTTTCTACGTCGTTGTCGTGCTGGGGCAAGCGCTGTTCCGTTCGGGCTTCGACCTGGCTCACGATGATGTCAGTCTGCTGAGCAACGGCGCCTACGGCTGGGTGCAGCGAGTCAATTTCAGCATCAGCGGCTTGATGGTCATCGCCTGCGCCTTCGGTGTCCGACGAGCCCTGGATGGACGCGGCACGCCCTGGTGCGCCAGACTGCTCGGACTCTACGGTGCCGGGCTGATCGGAGCCGGTATCTTCTCGGCCGACCCCATGAACGGCTTCCCGCCAGGAACTCCGGACGGACGTCCAGCCAGTGTCAGCCTCGCCGGAACCCTGCACCTGGTGGCGGCCGGAATCGGCTTTCTCGGACTGATTGTCGCGACCTTCTTGCTGGCGCGACACTTTGCCGCGAATGCACAGCGATTCTGGGCGATGGGATCCGCGCTGACCGGCATTCTCTTCTTGGCGGGCTTCGCCGGACTGGCATCTGGTTCGTCCAGCGCCGCGGTGGTCCTTGCCTTCTGGGGCGCGCTCCTGATCGCCTGGGGCTGGCTGGCGGCCGTATCGATTCACCTGTATCGACGTGTCAGCGTGATCGGGTAGGCACCGCATCCCATCTACCTGTGACGTCCCGAGGCCGCCTGCAGAGGACGTCGGCCAACCTGGTGCCGCATGCTTGACGTCGCTTTGAACACGCTCTATAGTTCAATGGGCGTTGAAGTAACTGGATGATTCGGCGAGGGGTGGAGGGCAACATGACCACGACAACCAAGGACGTGGAGAGCCTGCCGCGACTCGCTCAATCGCTGAAGACTCTCGGAGATGTGACCCGGCTGCGGATCGTCAGCCTCTTGATGGAGGGCGAGTACTGCAACTGTGAGCTTGGTGACGAGCTCGGGCTGGCTCCCAACCTGATCTCCCATCACCTGGGAGTCTTGCGGCGAGCCAACCTCATCGTCGCCCGGCGTGATGCTGTAGATGCCCGCTGGGTCTATTACTCGCTCAATGCGGAGATGCTGCGCGACCTGCACGGCGTCCTGGGCGCGACCTTCGATCCGACACGCATCCAGCACCGCGAGCCACGCTGCGGTATTACGACGGAACGCTGATCGAGCGGCACAGCACGGCGGATTGATCGGCGCACGCGCGCCTGAATGGGACAAATAGTTCAACGATGACTGAATTACCTGAGAGCAATCGACCAAACCACGTATCCGCGTCTGCCATGGCGATCCTGGATGCCCTTCCGCCGATGGACTGGAGCAACTGGACGTCCCCGTTTCTCTTTTTCACCGGCAAAGGTGGCGTCGGAAAGACGACTATCGCCAGCACCGTCGCCGTCTGTCTGGCGGATGCGGGCCGGCGCGTGCTCCTCGTCAGCACCGATCCAGCCTCGAACCTGGGCGACGTCTTCGGCGTGACGGTCAAAGAAGAGCCAACCGACGTTCCGGGCGTTGCCGGGCTCCGCGTCATCAACATCGATCCCCATCAAGCCGCCGCTGAATACCGAGAACGGGTGGTCGGCCCTTATCGAGGGGCCGTGCCAGCGGAAGAGATCCGCTCCCTGGAGGAACAACTGTCGGGCGCCTGCACCGTGGAGATCGCCTCCTTCGATGCCTTTACGCGGCTGGTCGTCGATCCGAGCTTCACGCAGCCGTTCGAGCACATCATTTTCGACACCGCGCCGACCGGCCACACGCTCCGCTTGCTCAGCCTGCCTCGCGCCTGGAGCAGCTTCATCGAATCCAATCGTAATGGCGCCAGCTGCCTTGGCCCACTTGCCGGTCTAACCGAGCAGCGGGAACGCTACGTGGCCACGGTCGCGGCTCTGGCCGATCCGGAACGCACGTCATTGGTGCTGGTGAGTCGACCGGAGGTAAGCGCGCTGCGCGAGGCGGCACGAGCCGGTGCGGAGCTCGCGTCACTCGGAATGGGCAACCAACGGCTCATCCTCAACGGCGTATTGACTGGGCCGTCGAATGGCGATCGTGTGGCCGAAGAGCTAATTCGGTCGCAGCGAGAGGCTCTGCAGACGCTATCCGAAGGTCTGCGTGATCTGCCCATCACAGCTGTATCGCTGGTGGCGAATGAACTGACCGGGGTTGATGCCCTCCGCGCGCTGGCCAATTCGCCGCAGAATACCCAGCAGTCTCCGTCACCGCGCACACCCCCCAACTCGGACTACGCCGGGATCGAAGAACTGGTCGATGCCCTGGAGGCTGAAGGCCCTGGCGTCGTCATGACGATGGGCAAAGGTGGCGTTGGGAAGACTACCGTGGCCGCAGCCGTGGCGGTGGCGTTGGCGGAGCGCGGTCATCAGGTGCATCTCTCCACCACCGACCCGGCCGCCCACCTGATAGACGCGTTGGGCGATCTGGCACCTGAGACGCTCGCGGTGACGCGGATCGATCCCTCGGTCGAAGTCCAGCATTACACGCACGACGTCATCAAGGCAGCCGGCGACATTTCGCCGGAAGAACGCGCACTCCTCGAGGAGGATCTCCGCTCGCCCTGCACCGAGGAGATCGCAGTCTTCCGCGCGTTCTCCCGCACGCTGGGCCTCGCGCGTCGCGGTTTCGTGGTGCTCGACACCGCGCCCACCGGCCATACATTGCTGCTGCTGGATACGACCGGCGCCTACCATCGCGAGATTTTGCGCAATTCCTCGAGCACGACGACCCGATTGACGACGCCGCTGATGCGTCTGCAAGATCCCTCATTCGCGCGATTGCTGATCGTGACGTTGCCCGACAGCACGCCGATCCTGGAAGCCGAACGCTTGCAAGAGGATCTGAGACGGGCAGAAATCGAGCCCTTCGGCTGGGTAGTCAACCAGTCGCTCTGCGCGACAGGCACCCGACATCCGGTCCTCGCCGGTCGCATCGAGCGGGAGCAAACGCATATCGCACACGTTCAGGACGCGTTGTCGCGACGAATGTGGGTCATTCCGTGGCAGTCTGAGCTCGGCACCGGCCGCCGTGGCCTCGACTCGCTTATCCATGCGCGAACGAGCAGCTGATGACGACGTTATCGATTGGCACGTGAATGCGATTCGCCAATTCGATCTGCGACGTTGCTGCGATGTCAACTGAACTACAGTGCATATGCGGAGGTCTTGGTGTCGATCGAACGGAGCCGGAGAGCATGAGCCAGCAGCACCTGAAGTACCACGTCGAAGCACACGTAGTTGGAGCGGGCCAGTCCACATCAACCATCAAGCAGACCGAAATCGTCTTCGACACGTCCGATGGTCAGAGCCCAGAGTTGCCCGGTCCAGCAGATCTGCTGACGCTCGCCTTTGCCGCATGTGTACTCAAGAACGTCGAGCGTTTTTCACACCTGCTCCCCTTTCGCTACCAGGGAGCGTGGATTGACGTGACCACCGAGCGCCAGGCATCTCCACCTCGCATCACGAGCGTTCGCTATGAAGTGCATCTGCAAACAGACGAACCGTCGCAGCGCGTCGATCTCTTGCATCGAAACATCAAGAAGTTCGGCACGATCTACAACACCCTGGCGGCGAGCTGTGAGGTTGACGGTGAGATCGTCGTGGAGGCACCCGTGACTGTTCACCGATAAGCGAACGGTGATGAATTGTCCGCGCGAGCGTTAGGAGATTCTCAAGGTGGCACAGGCTCAATTGACACCACTGGCGGCGACTGAATCGGTGAGTCATCGCCTGTCGACGCTCGACCGTTACCTGCCGATCTGGATATTCGTCGCCATGGCAATCGGGGTCGCTCTGGGCAAACTGTTTTCCGGGCTACCCAACGCGCTTGATTCCCTGCAGGTCGATACGGTGTCACTTCCGATCGCCATCGGTCTCCTCTGGATGATGTATCCCGTGCTGGCCAGAGTGAAGTACGAGCGCGTTCCGGCGGCGATGAGCAATGTGAAGCTGCTGGGCACGTCCCTGTTCCTCAACTGGATCCTTGGACCAGCCCTGATGTTTGGTCTGGCCTGGTTGCTGCTTCCTGACAAACCAGAGTACCGGACTGGGCTCATCCTGGTGGGGCTGGCACGCTGCATTGCCATGGTCCTGATCTGGAACATGCTCGCCTGCGGCAACAACGAGTATGCCGCGGTGCTGGTAGCCCTGAACTCCGTCTTTCAAATCCTGATGTACACAGTTCTCGGCTACTTCTATCTCTCCATGGTCCCGAGATGGTTCGGCGCGGAGAGTGCCACCGTCGACATCTCCATGTGGCGCATCGCCCGCAGCGTCCTGATCTTCCTCGGCATCCCGCTGGCGGCTGGTTTCCTCACACGCTTCTTCCTTGGCCGCGCCAAGGGCCAGGATTGGTATGACACCCAATTCATCCCGCGGCTTGGTCCGACGGCCATCATTGGCCTCCTCTTCACCATCGTCATGATGTTCTCCCTCAAAGGAGACGTGATTCTGTCGCTGCCGCTGGATGTGTTGCGCATCGCCCTGCCGCTGCTGGTCTACTTCGCTGTGATGTTCGCGGTCGCCTTCGGCGGTTCATACCTGTTGGGCTTTCGCTACGCCGAAACCGCCACACTTTCATTCACCGCCGCCAGCAACAACTTCGAACTGGCGATCGCGGTGGCGATTGGCGTCTTCGGAATCGGCTCGGGCCAGGCGCTGGCGGCGGTTGTCGGCCCACTGGTCGAGGTCCCGGTGCTGATCGGGCTGGTCTACGTCTCACTCTGGCTGCAGCGTCGACTCTTCGCGCGCGAGACGACGTCAACGAACCTGCCGCCGTCAGTCGTTCCGGGCGACTGATGACGACGTACCCGTAAATCAAGGTGAGCTCAGTTCAGCGATTCGGATCGTCGAGTGGCTTGATGTTTAAGGAGGGTGCCCCTTGAACCAACGACGGCTTCGCGTGCTCTTTCTCTGCACGCACAATTCCGCCCGCTCTCAGATGGCTGAGGGCCTGCTGCGTGAGTACGCCGGCGGCCAGATCGAGGTCGCGTCAGCGGGAACAGAACCGGGCGGTGTTCACCCACTGGCCGTGCGGGCCATGCAGGAAATCGGCATCGATATTAGTCAGGCACGCTCGAAGTCGCTCGACGAGTATGTCGATCAGCACTTCGACTACGTCATCACCCTGTGCGACCAGGCCAATGAGACCTGCCCGCTCTTCCCCGGCGATCCGGAGCGCATTCACTGGTCGTTCCCCGATCCGAGCGCGGTCGAGGGAGATGAAGCGCAACGCTTCCGGGCGTTCGTGGAGGTACGGACCCAGCTCGCGCTTCGGCTGCGAACCTGGGTGCAGCTGCCGCTCTCGCTGCGCGTGGATCGCGACTCGGCGCCGCGCGAGGCCGGAGAATGAGACGAATCGCGATCTTCGGGGACATTCACGCGAATCTTCCCGCCCTGCAGGCGGTATTGGCCGATATCGAGCGACGGCCACCCGTTGACGGGCGCTATTGCCTTGGCGATCTGGTCGGCTACGCGACCTATTCGAATGAAGTGACCGAGCGGATGCGGGAGCTTGGTGTGCCCACCATCATGGGGAACTACGATGATGGAACGGGTTTCGGGCGGGATGACTGCGGATGCGCCTACAAGACGCCGCTTGACCGGCAGTTGGGTGATCAGTCGTTTCGCTGGACCAAAAGGCACAGCAGCGAAGAGACGAAGTCCTTCTTGCGGGAGCTCCTGCCTGAGATCCGAATTGACATCGACGGTCTACGCATATTGTTGGTACATGGCAGTCCTCGGCGCCTCAACGAATACCTATACGAAGACCGGCAAGCGTCGAGCTTCCGTCGGCTGGCTCAGCTATCCGCGGCGGACGTGGTCATCTTCGGTCACACACACATCCCCTACGTGAAGATGGTGGACGGCGTGCTCTTCGTCAACGCGGGATCGGTCGGCAAACCTAAAGATGGCGATCCGCGTGCGTGTTATGTCGTCATGACGGTGGATGACGGCACGGTGAGCGTCGCCGTTCATCGTGTTGCCTACGACATCGCGACGGTCGCGGGAGCCATCAGACAGAGCGCATTACCGGACGAATTCGCGCTGCAACTCGAGCAGGACGGTGCGGGAGCCGCAATCCCAGCCATCTGACCGGCACGACGCACGGCCGCCCTCGAAACCGACTCAACAGGGACCGCATAGCGTCGGCCTACAACCCAGACTGGACGATCCACACTCACCAGCCAGATGACTTGACCGCCCTCCAGCCGAAACACCCCTGCGATACCCCTTCGTGGCGCCTATGTATTCGTCTCCGTATACTCAATTGCGTCTGACTCGACGTTTTCGGCTCTGTCAACACTGGCAGGGTTCACGAGCCAGTCAGATCGGCGTCACCCGTGACGACACCCCAGGCAGTCAATCTTCGACCGCGTCCGACCCGCCCCGACCGAACCCTGAATGAGCGCGACGGTGAACCAATGGCGATAATTGAGACACACTGGCGGACGGGACGACGTCGAATCGAGGAACTGAATCGCTGGGTGCGGGAGCGGCCGCTGGCGATGGACATCCTGCTGGCGCTGGCCATCGCCGTCCTCTTCTGCACGTGGTCACTCTTCGTGATCGTCCGTGCCACACGAGAGCCGGACAACCTGGCGATCTGGTCGGCTGCCGTGCTTGCGCTGAGTGTCATTGGGCAACCTATCGCTCTGGTGTTCCGACGCTTCTCACCACCGCTGTCGTTCGCCGCCGTGAGCGCGATGTCACTGATTCAGGCAATCATGCCGGGTGCTCCGCAGACCATACCGTCGTTGACGATCTTCCTCTTTTCCCTCTACGCCTATTGCGCCTACGGCAAACGCGCGGCCGCGATTATCGGACTCGCGGTTGGAGTGGGTGGAGCGGCCGTCGTGACCGTCCAGGTGGTGCACAATGGGCTGCCAGGAAATGGACAGGCGCCCGTCATTGAACTCTTCGGCACGTTCTTCATTGTGGCGCTCGCGGCCTGGAGTCTGGGATTGGTCCGTCGGGCCCAAATGGTCTACGTCGGAACACTGGAAGAACGCGCCGCACGCGCCGAGGCGGAGCGAGAGGAGCGGGCCCAGCGGGCGGTGTTGGACGAACGTGCCCGCATCGCGCGCGAGATGCACGACGTCATCGCCCATTCGTTAGCCGTAATCGTCAGTCAGGCGCAGGGCGGTCAGTATGCGGTGCGGTCCGACCCCTCCCGGGCGGCCGAGGTGCTGGAGACGATCGCGCGGGCCGGGAGGGAAGCATTGGCTGATACCCGCGGTCTGCTCGACGTCCTTCGGCCCGAGATATCTTCCGCGGCGCATACCTGGGATCCGCAACCGACGCTGCGAGAGCTACCTGAGATGCTCGACCGAGTGCGCGCCAGCGGGCTTGAAGTCGATTTCTCCGAGCACGGCACGTCGTTTCCCCTCGGCCCATCCGCCGAACTGGTCCTCTATCGGCTGGTGCAGGAGGCGCTGACGAATACGTTGAAGCACGCGGGGACCGATGTCGCAGCCGTCGTCCGGTTCGACTGGTCCGAAGACGGGCTGGCGCTTGTGGTGAGTGATGACGGGTGCGGCCCCTTACGGAGCGACGGCAAAGGGCACGGCTTGATCGGGATGCGAGAGCGGCTCGCGTTGATCGGTGGGTCGGTAGAGGCAGGTCCGGGACCGCAGGGTGGATTCATGGTGCGGGCTCGGATTCCGCAGCGCACGACGGTGGCGGGAGCGCCAGTATGAGCATCCGTGTTTTCCTCGTCGACGACCAGGCTATGGTGCGTGCCGGGTTCGCCATGGTCATCACCGCGCAGGACGACATGCAGATTGTTGGCGAGGCCAGCGACGGCGCCGAGGCCCTTGCCGGTCTGGCCGCCACACCCGCCGACGTGGTTATTATGGATATGCGTATGCCCAGGATGGACGGGGTGGAGGCGACGCGCAGGCTACTTGAGCGGCCAGGCGCGGCGCCCAAAGTCATTGTGCTCACCACATTCGACCTGGACGAATACGCCTTCGCCGCCCTGCGAGCGGGGGCCAGCGGCTTCCTGCTGAAGGACGCGCCACCGGAAGATCTGCTGTACGCCATCCGCACCGTGCAGCAGGGAGACGCCGTCATCGCTCCGTCAACGACGCGCCGTCTGCTCGACCACGTCGCGACCACGTTGCCCGCACCCGAAGACGACGAAGATCCACTGGCCGAGCTTACCGAACGGGAGCGAGATGTGCTGCGTGAGGTCGCCCGTGGTTCTTCGAACGCCGAGATCGCCGAGCATCTCTTCCTGGCGGAGGGCACGGTCAAGACTCACGTAGGTCGCGTTCTCAGCAAACTCGGACTGCGCGACCGCGTCCAGGCCGTCGTCTGGTCCTACGAGCACCACGTAGTGCGACCGGGCGATTAACTGCCTTCGTACGACCATCTCACTCCAAATTCTCTCCCCCACCCCTGCGGCGTTTCGTCGTTGCCCGTAGGGGCGCCATGTATGGCGTCCAGGTCAGCCGATGGTCAATGCGGGTGCCATACATATCGCCTCTACCGACTGAAATCAGAACAATGGACCAGCATTATGCAACGTGCTCTGCATGGCAATTGCCCTCAATGACGCGAGCCTCATCTCTCTAAGGTCTGACCCACCCACCGGAGAAATACGCCTCACGTCGTACGGCGACGCGACCTCCGCCAGACGCGGGATCACCCCCTTGACTGACATCATCGTGAGCGAGGACGAGACGTGGTTTTCGCTCATGAGGAGTCGACATGAATCCGGAGATCCGGACCAATAGTCAGTTGGCACTGAGCATCCTACGCGAGAGTGCGCTGCGCGGGCGGGCGCTTATCGACGCGTTCGGCCAGCGAACGTGGATGCCGTTCCAAGCGAACACATGCAGTCCACACGGACTGGGTACCGCGCTGAGATTCACCGAGACGATTCATCGCGCAATTTATATTCGAACTGGCGGGAGAATCGGCGGAGCGCTACGCGGAGGTCCCGTCCTGCTCCTGACGACGACCGGGCGCAAGACCGGTGAAGAACGGACGCGACCAGTCTCGTATCTGCACAACGGCGAGGACCTCGTGCTGGTCGCATCCGCCGCGGGCGCGGCGCAACACCCGGCCTGGTACCTGAACCTGCGAACCAACCCGCGCGTGAGCATCCAGCAGGGCGGCATGACCAGGACGATGGTAGCGCGGAGCGCTGACGGGGACGAGCGTGCTCGATTGTGGCAGCGCTTCGTCCAGCAGTACCCGGTCGCCACCAACTACCAACGCCGCACAAGCCGTGAGATCCCGGTCGTGATCCTCCGACCAGTGCGCGCCGCCGAACCACGCATTCCCACGAATTCGCAACCGCGCGGCACCGCGATTTCACTGCTACCCACCCGCATGAACCCAGCAGCATGAGACATGAGACATGAGACATGAGAAAGGAACACGAGATGATTGATGGGACTGCAATCGCAACGACATCGACCATTTGGCTACCGCGACGAGCGATGTGGCCGGCGTATGCCGCATTTGCATGGACGTTCACGTTCATCGCCTTCCATATCTACTGGTTTCTGGGCGGCCGATTTGGCCTCGGAGACGCGCCCTCTGCGATCCCCGGTCTTCCGTCGAACGTGGTCGGCTGGATCTTCACGATCGTGGTAATCGCGATGTTTGCTGCTGGCTTGGCGATCCCTCTCGCGCTGGTTCGGCCGTGGGGATGCAACGTGCCGCGATGGATATTGCTCACGCTAACCTGGCTCGGATCCGGATCGCTAACAGCGCGAGGTGGAGCTGGGATTGTTGACGATCTACTGAGGGTGACGCGCGTTCTGCCGAACGGCCTCACTGGGTTGTCATACGAGCAGACTCTGGGCCAGGCACATCCATCGGCATACACGCTCTGGTCAAGCGCCGCAATCGATATCTACTTCCTTCTGGGGGGAATCACGTTCGGCCTGGCAGCCTGGATATTTCTGAGAATACCGCGGAGAGGACGCTGAGATGAGCTCATTGACAGCAATCGCGCAGAGCAAGCACCTGGTGGACTTGCGACGATCAACAGCCTGGCCGGCATACACAGCCTTTGTTTGGGCGCTCGCGTACGCCGCCTATCGCGCGTACTACGCACTGGGTGGCACGTTCGGCATGTTCGGCACGCCAGTTTCGATGCATCAATGGCGCGTGGTCAACGGCGCGGGAGCGGCCGTCATCCTGCTCGGTGCATTGCTACCAATCGCGATCATCCCGCTCTGGCGACGCGAACGCACGCGGCGGATCTTGCTGGCCTTTTGCTGGGTCGTCGCCGTCGGCTGCGTGATGCACGCCATGATCGATGACGTGCAACGGCTCCTCAGCCTGGCTGGCCTGCTGCACTTGGACTTGCCCTTCTGGACGACAACAAACAGCCGCGAGGCGGATTTGCAGGATCTGCTCTTCAACGAACCTTGGTTTCTGGTCGAAGGACTCTTGTGGGGCGCGTTGGGCTGGTTCGAACTGAGATCCGTCCGAGCCCGCACGCTGTGGCTAGCAACCGGGCTCGTGGCCGTCGCGATCATGACGACGATTGGCATGTTGAGTGCGTTCGGCGTTATCGGCACGTTCATCGTGGGGTAGGGTTTCAGGCAGTAGATTGGCTGGCCGAGGGCAGAAGAGCGCCGAAGGATGTGGGTCAACACGAGAACTCATCGCCCCGCGCATGACAGGACCTGTCTTCTCGACGGGGAAACCTGTGTCCGGTACCATTCACCCTTCGACACAGTTTGCTTCGCCAGGCGAGTGACCGCTGGATGACCTTGAATGCCGCTCACGAGAATCAGCATCGTACCCAACGTTCCGGTCCGTCCCCCGAGGTGCCACTGCTTCGGGTTAGACTGCTCGGTGGGTTTCACCTCTCCGTTGGGGAGCAGTCTTCGCCCGTCACGCTTCGACGTGGTCGCAGGGCCTCCCACCTCGTCAAGCTGCTGGCGCTGGCGCCCGAACACGCGCTGAAACGCGAACAACTTTGCGAGGTTCTCTGGCCCGAGTCACCCGCGGCATCGGCCGCAAACAACCTGCGCCAGACGCTCCACGTGGCACGGCGACAGCTCAGTGCTCTGGATCTCGAAGCGAGCCTGCTGCTGAGCAGCCAGGCCGGTCGCGTGTGTCTCTATCCAGTGAATCACCTTTGGATCGACGTGGAGGCATTCGAGCAGGCAGCTCACGATGTCCGGCGCGGTGACGATCCCGCCGCATACCAGGCAGCCATAGACCTCTACAGCGGACCACTCCTTCCAGAGGACCTCTACGAAGACTGGACGACTCTGCGCCGCGAGTCGCTCGCGTCAACCTATCTCACGTTGCTCTACGACTTCGCGCGCATCTCTGAAGCGCGGGGTGATGATGCGGCCGCATCATCGGCTCTGCGGCGTATCACGGTGCTTGAGCCGAGTGAGGAGCGCGCTCACGTTCGGCTCATGCAGCTGTATGCCCGGACTGGACAGCGGCCACTGGCGCGGCGCCAGTATGGCCAGCTCGTGCAAGCGTTGCGGCGCGAGCTTGATGTGCCGCCGGAACCGGAGACGCAGCAGCTCTTCGAAGCCATCAAGAATGGATCCTATCCGCCGCAGACGGCTTTCCCGACGATTCGGACCTTCCCGTTCGATCGGCCGTCACCCGAGCGGCTCGCAAGGTGAAGACCAACCTGCCTCACTCGCTGACGAGCTTTGTCGGACGAGGTCGAGACATTGTTGGCGTGATGAATCTGGTGAGCGTCAACCGCCTGGTCACGCTGACGGGAACAGGCGGCTCCGGCAAGACCCGCTTGGCCCAGGAGGTCGGCTGGCACCAGCTCAGCGACGAGTCTATACCCGTCTGGTTCGTCGAACTGGCGGCTCTGACCGACCCATCGCTGGTCGCCGAAACGATCGCCGGTGTGTTGGCCGTACGGAACGAACCCGGTCAAGACATCCTCTCGGCGCTGGCATCTCAGATCGGAGATCGTTCGCTTCTCCTGATCCTCGACAACTGCGAGCATCTCATCTCCGCGTGTGCCGGAGTCGTCCAGACACTCCTCTCGCACTGTCCCAATCTGCGTATGTTGACGACCAGCAGGGAAGTCTTACGCGTCCCGGGAGAGCATCGCTGGCTTGTGAGGCCGTTACCGCTACCGGGAGCGAACCTGAGCCTGGCGAAGCTGGCGGAGAACGACTCGGTGCGGCTCTTCTTCGATCGCGCACGGGGACATCGTGCCGATCAGTCCTTGACCGTGGATAACGCCGCCGCGGTCGCCGCGATCTGCCATCGGCTGGACGGCTCTGCCTCTGGCCCTCGAGCTTGCGGCAGCGCGCACCAACATCCTTTCCCTACCGCAGCTCGCGGCGCGCCTCGATAACGCGCTTGGCGTCCTCTCGGTCGGTCAGCGTGGGCCGGAGCGCCAGCGCACCCTGAGTGCAACCCTGGATTGGAGCTTCGCGCTTCTCAATCCCAAGGAGCAACGCTTCCTCGAGCGCCTCGCGGTCTTTCACGGAGGCTGGACGCTGGACGCGGCCGAGTCGATCACCATCGATCTGCCAGAGTGGACCACGCTCGATCTCCTGAGCACGCTGGTGGAGAAATCGCTGGTCCAGGTGGACCTGAGCCGCAAGGAGGCACGTTATCGCCTCCTCGAACCAATCCGCCAGTATGTCGCGCAACGCTTTGCGGCCGGCGACGACGTGGAGCCGACGATTGGTCGCCACGCCCACTTTTACCTCGCGCTGGCCGAAATCGCCGAATCCCGGCTCGAAGGAGCAGAACAGCCGGACTGGCTCGCCCGGCTCGACCGCGAAAACGACAACCTGCGCGCCGCGGTCCACTGGCTGCTGGCACACGAGCCGGGGGCGGCTCTCCACTTAGTCGCGCATCTTGCTCGCTATTGGGAACTGCGGACTCACCTTCACCAACCTCGAGTCTGGATGGAGCAGGGACTGATCGCCGATCAATCCCGAACGCCAATACGCGCACGAGTCCTCGCCGCCGCCGGAACGCTCGCCTGGCGCACGGGGAACTACGCCGAAGCCGCGTCTCTGCACCACGAGAGTCTGGAGATCTTCCGCGAACAGGGGGATCTGCCGGGAACGGCGCTGGCGTTGGTGAACCTCGGCGCTCAGGAGCTGAACCAGCATCAACTTGGCCGGGCCACGGATCTCTTCCTTGAGGGGTTGCGGCTCGCCGAACGGCTGGACGACGACAATATTCAGGCCATGGCACTTATCAACCTCGGACTTACCACGCTTATCCAGGAGGATCTGGAACAGGCGGAGTCCTATTTCGCGGCGGGACTGGCGGCGTCGCGACGTTTGCAGAACAAGCACTACATCTCGGTGGCCGTGCAGAATCTGGGAGAGATCGCCCACCATCGCGGTGACGACGATCGAGCGCTCGAGCTGCTCCGCCAGAGCTTGCGGCTCTCCGTCGAGCTCGAGGCCCCAGTGAGCACCGCGTTCTGCCTGGAGGAGATTGCGGCTATCCAGACAAGCCGCGGTGAGGGCAGGCTCGCCGCGCGCTTGCTTGGCCGCGGTGCCACCATCCGCGCCGAGGCAAGCTCACCGCTGCCGGACGGCTACCGCGCGCAGCTTTACGACCCGACGGTGGCAGCGCTGCGCGACATCCTGGGCGAACCCACCTTCACCACCGAATGGGAAGCCGGTGCCGCGCTACCAATCGAGGAACTGGTTGCTCAGGCGCTGGGCGTGGAGACACCCCAGAGCGGACCCGCAACGACGACCGATTCTCACCCTGGGCAGGTGACTCGGGGATCCACAGCGGCCTGATCGCCACCCATCACGAAGATGTGTGTTCGACAGGGACTACGCGCCCTGACGCAATCCAGTCTCAATCGCGGTCATGTGCTCAACGGCATGCCCCGCCCGACCAGCAAACAAGTCTCCGGCGGACACGTCACGAACGACCGTGGGCACTGAAGCGGCCAGTTGCTCATCGCTGAACTTCCGCATGAGGTCGAGGGTGTCCTGCCGCGCCGCCAGGTAATCCGCGGTCAGCGTCTCCAGAGAGTCATCATAGTGCACGAGCAGTGTGGTTTGGTTGATGTTGGCAATGGCCAACTCCAACTGCGCCAACTCCTCCGGCCTCAGCGCGTCCAAATCGCCCAGCGTGCCCGGCAGCGGCATTCCCGCTGGGTATTGCATGCGCAAGAGCGCGTCGGGCGTGTCGCCAGCGAGGACGCGGCCCAGCAAGCGTTGGATGTTGCGCTCGCTTTGCGCCAGATGAGCCAAATGATCCTTGGCGCGCCACGGAGCCGCTCCGGAAAGCTCGTTGGCCGTTGCCGGACGCTCCAGGTCTTGCGGACTCAGCCCTTCAAAGAACGCCGTGACCTGCGCCTGGGACGTCGCAAGAATGTCCACAATCTCAGCGCGAGTTGGCATGACCCCTCCTCGAGAATTTGGCGAGAAGCGCGTTGCGAGTGCAAACGGCACCGCGGCGTCAAGAGTCGCACGGCACGGTGTACGACTCCCGGAAATGTACACGGAACGGGAGCACGATGGGACTGGTCTGCCGCACCGGGCGTCCCACAATCACGATCGGGCGCGGACATTGTCCGCATGGACGATCATTCCAGAATGACCCAGCGCCTCTTCAGATCCGGCGCACCCAATTACCTTTGCAATCTATGCCAACACCACGCCGACCCTCGACGGCGAATACGGTTTATCGGCGACTCCAGTCGGCAGCCCATGATGCGTCAGACGATTGACAGTTCGCGTCACCCGAGTTCGCAGATGTAGCGCATGGCTGGCTTCCCGTTGAGTGTGAGATCGTCGACGGCGACGAAGCTGTTGCGTTCAAGCACCTTGCGCGAGGCAGGATTGTCCAGCGTGACCCTCGCGCTCAGCTTGGTGAGTCCATATTCTCGGGCGGCAAGCTCGCGCACGTCACGCACCGCCGCGGTGGCCAGCCCCTGCCCGGCGGCCTTCCGCGCGATCCGGTATCCGAGTTCTGCCGATCCATCTGCCACCTCGTACAGGTTCACCCGCCCCACAACCTCGCCGCCCTCGGTCACGAGTACGTGGAAGTAGTCCGTTCCTTCAGTCTGCCACGCGAGCAGTTGCGCATACCGCGCGTTGAACTCGGCGAAGAACTCGTCCCCCCGATCCGGCACCATCGCCGCGAAGTAGGCTCGATTCTCCCGCTCGAACGCGAGCAGGGCGGACGCGTGGTCGAGGCAGAGCAGCTGAAGGTCTGGCCTGGGGAGGTGGAGTTGCGACGTGGATACCGACACGATTCCCCTGTCTTCCTGTAATTCCTTGCACTCGGGATTGCCGTCTATGGCCGTCTCCGTATGCGAATCCACGACCTGCCTCCAGTCATATCATCACAGTCATTCCGATGCATAGACTCAGGCTATGGGACTGGGAGACGGGCGATGCGCGTGGCGTATCAGCGGCGTCAATCGTCGGAGCGTGGCAGGATGACGCCGGTTTCGTAGGCGAAGACCACGGCCTGGACGCGGTCACGTAGATCGAGCTTGGAGAGGATGCGGGCGACGTGCGTCTTGACCGTGGCGCCGCTCAGAATCAGGGCATCCGCGATCTCGGCGTTGCTGAGCCCACGTCCAATCAGCTCGAATACCTCTCGCTCGCGCGGCGTCAACGACTCGAGCGCTCGGTGCGACGTCTGGACTCGAGTTTCCGGCCGGGTAAAGCGCTCGATCAGCCGCCGCGTGATCGACGGCGCCAGCATGGCGTCACCCGACGCGATTGTGCGCACGGCCAACGTGAGTTGCTCCGGCGTGACATCCTTGAGCAGGAATCCGCTGGCGCCGGTCTGCAGTGCGGCGTAGACGTACTCATCCAGGTCGAAGGTGGTGAGCATGATGATCCGGCCGTCGCCACCCTCAGCCAGGATCCGTCCGGCTGCCTCGAGTCCGTCCAATTCCGGCATGCGGATGTCCATCAGCAGTACGTCGGGTTTGGCGCGACGCCAGAGCGCGATCGCTTCCGCACCATTGGCTGCCTCACCGACGACCTCGATGCCCTCCTGCGCGTTGAGGATCATGCGGAATCCCGCCCGCACCAGCGCCTGATCGTCCGCGATCGCCACCCGTATCGGATCGGTCACGCGTCGGCCTCGGTTGGCAGCCAGGCGCGCACGGCATAGCCTCCACCCGGCCGCGGACCGGCCTCGAGCAGCCCTCCGAAGACGGCGATGCGCTCCTTCATGCCGCTGAGGCCGTGTCCGGATTGATCGGCTTGCCCGCTCATTGACCGCACCGCGACTGGTCCATTGTCCAGAATCTCGAGCTTTAGGTCATCGGCGCTGTACGTGAGGATGACGTCGGTCGCCGCCTGCCCAGCATATTTCAGCGCATTGGTCAGCGCCTCCTGGACGATACGATAGGCGGTCAGACTGACACCGGACGACAGCGGAAACGGCGTACCGTTGATCTGGAGCTGCACCGGAAGTCCGGCGGCTCGCACCCGCTCGATGAGGCTGTCCAACTGCCCAATATCAGGTTGTGGTGCGAACTCGATTGGGTCGCTCTCCGTGCTGAGCACGTCCAGCAGCCGTCGCAGTTCTCCCAACGTTTCGCGACCCGTCTCCTCGATCGCCAGCAGAGACTCTTTCGATTCGTCGGGGGTCGTCTGGAGCACGCTGCGCGCGGCACCGGCTTGCACCACCATCACACTCACGCTGTGCGCGACAACGTCGTGGATCTCACGCGCGATGCGTCGCCGTTCCTCCGAGCGCGCCGACTGCATCGCCTGCTCCTGCTCCGCCTCCAGGTGCATGGCCTTACTCTGGAAGGCTTCCGCCACCACGCGCTGCTGGCGAACCGCGCGAGCCGCCAGCCAAGCGATGATCAAGACCAGGAACGGAAAGAGCTTTCGCGGTAACAGCGGGGCTGGATCTTCGTAGGCGAGGCTAATCATGGTTGCCAGTCCCAGCAAGAGCCCAAGCGCTGCCAGGTCATGCGCGCAGTACAGGCCAACCGCATACATTGCCACCATGATAGCGGCCACAGTCATATACGGAGTCGGGGTGATGAGCGCACTTATTCCAACGAGCAAAAAGACCGGGATCGGCCAGCGGCGACGCCAGATGAGTGGAATCGTCAGCAGGATGACAGTCAGATTGCGGCCGCGGAACCCGGAGATCCGGCTTTCGACAAGGATCCCGATAACGAGCAGAAGCACCGCGCCCCAGTCGAGTGGAGACAGCCGACTGAAGTTCCATGTAGCGGTCGAATCGATGGGCTCCATAGCTGGATTGTAGTTGGCGGTGTCCGAAGACGCATCACCCGCAAGTGGGTGGCGCATACATCGCAGGGATGATATTTCCGTCAAGCTCATTCGATGGAATGACAAAATTTACCCGCGCGGACGGACGACCTCAGCCGCGCTCTCTTCGTATGGTGCATGGGTCAGTTCAGGCTGGCGCCGGTCACTGTTCTGGTGTCGCTCCTGACTCAGCCATCGGAGAAGCAATGAGCGGATTGGTCGAGCTCAACGGAGTCAGCAAGATTTACGACCCTTCGAATCCTCAAGCGGCGCTGAACCGCGTGTCGATTGAGATCGAGCAGGGCGGTATCACCGCCGTCATGGGGCCTTCCGGCAGTGGCAAATCGACGCTCCTCAACATCATCGCCGGGTTGGATCGCGTGTCGAGCGGCACGGTTGAAGTCAACGGACTGCAACTCAATCGGCTGAGCGAAGCCGCACTCGCGAAGTACCGGCGTACGCAGATCGGCCTCATCTTCCAGTTCTTCAACCTGCTCAACAACTTGACCGTGCTCGAGAACGTGCTGATTCCCGCGCAACTGACTGGAGTGAACCGCAATGAAGCCAGGCAACAGGCCGACGACCTGCTCGAGACGCTCGGCATCGCGCAGCAGCGAGAATCCTATCCAGCCAAGCTGAGCGGCGGACAGCGACAGCGCGTGGCGATCGCACGGGCACTCATCAACCAGCCGCCATTGCTGTTGGCCGATGAGCCGACCGGTGCACTCGACCGGCGCAGCGGTGAGCAGGTGATCGATATCTTCCGCGATCTCTCCCGGTCCGGCCAAACCATTGTGCTGGTGACGCACGACCCGCGTCTGGCCGAGCGCTGCGCCGACCGCACCATCACACTGGTCGACGGTGGAGTGGCGCAAGACTCTTCGAAGGTGACGGTGAACCGATGAGCGCGGTCATCTCCATTGCCTGGGCGGACCTGCGACGACGCAAGCTGCAAAGTGCTGTCATCTTCACCGTGATCTTGCTTTCCAGCCTCGCGGCAACACTGGCGCTGAGCCTGTTGGTCGAGAGCGACGCTCCGTTCGATCGAGCGTTCGCGGCGGTTCACGGCGCGAATCTCGCCATGACCTTCTCTGGCAATAACGTCGACACCAGCCAACTTACAGCAACGACGGCGGCACACGGTGTGACCGCGGCGATCGGTCCGTTGCCGGTCACATTGGCCCAGGCCGCGATTCCAGTTGGGTCATTTGGGAAGTCGGCTTCAGGCACAGACGCACCACCATTGATCGTGCCGTTTCAAATTGTCGGTCGCGAGCAATGGGACACGCCGGTCGATCGACTCACTCTGGAAAGCGGCCGATGGGTGCAGTCAGATGGGGAGATCGTGCTGAGCCGGCAAGCGGTCGATCGATTCCGATTCAGCGTTGGCGATTCACTGACAATCCAGAGCGGGCAGGGGCCGGTCGATCTCACGGTCGTCGGCATCGCCGCGGCGATAACCCCGGACACCGACGACGCCTGGGTTCTACCGAGCCAGGTCCCAGCACTGGTCAGCTCGCAGGGAACGATCGACCAGGAGATGCTCTATCGGGTTTCCCCGAACGGCACGGAGCAGGACCTGCGTGACGCCACCCAATCGATCGTGAAGGGACTCCCCTCGGGCGTGGTCGTCAATTCAGACAATTACCTGCAAGCCAAGCAAAATGCTGACTCCACCGCGGCGGTCATGATCCCGTTTCTGGTCGCCTTCAGCATCGTCGGGTTAGTCATCGCGGTCTTGATCATTGGCAACGTCGTCTCAGGCGCCGTCATCTCCAGCTATCGTGATCTGGGGATCATGAAGACATTGGGCATGACGCCGGGGCAGGTCATCCTGGTAATGGTGCTACAGATCGTGGTCGTCGCACTCGTTGGTTGCCTGGCCGGGATACCGCTGGGGACGCTCGCCAGTCAGCCATTTCTGCGCAAGACGGCCCACGCGCTGAATCTGCCCGCGCCCTTCACGGCGGCCATTCCATCGATGATCGCGGTCTTGCTGGCCATCCTCGTCGTTGCGGTGCTGGTCTCAATCCTGGCGTCTTGGCGCGCCGGGCAGCAGAGCGCTGTCGCCGCGATCACCATGGGGAGCTCACCCTCGCGCACGGGTTCTCGCCTTGGGAGCTGGCTCTCACGCGTGCCGCTGCCACGCGCGCTTGGCCTGGGGATTGGAGATACCTTCGCCAGTCCGTTCCGCTCGATCACCACCACCGGCGCCATCGTGCTGGGTGTGGCCACGGTCGTCTTCGCGCTCGGTCTGCATCTGTCGCTTGGGCGCATCGCCGAGGATCTGATTCGTGATAGTTCGGTGCAGGTGACGATCGGCAGGCAGAAAGGTTCGCTGGGCTCGCTCGACGACCAACACGTCACCAATGCGATCCAGCAGAACACGGGCACCGCGCGATACACGTCGGAGGCGTCCGTCGATGCGACCGTTCCGGGGATCGCCGAGCCCATCCCCTTCGACGCCTATCGCGGAGATTCCGGCTGGCTCGGCTACGGCATCATCTCCGGCCGCTGGTTTGCCGCACCGGGTGAGGTGGTGGCGCCGTCGGCGCTGATGGATCAAACGCATCTCCACATCGGCGATCGCTTCACGGCGCAGATCAAAGGCCAGCCGGTGCAACTCACGCTGGTGGGTGAAATCCTCGAAGGTGCCAACGAGAACCTGCTCCTGCGTGGTGATTGGTCGACGCTTGCCGCGGTAGATCCGAGCGTGCAGCCGACCGACTACGAGATCCAGCTCCATCCAGGCGTGGATCCCGAACAATACGCGGCAACGATGCATCAAACGCTCGGCAACGTCGGAGTGGGGACGACTGAGAGTGTCGACGCGAACACCACGTTCCGGCTCTTCAATTCAGTTATCGCCGGGTTGGCAGTGATCCTCACCATCATCTCGGTGGTCGGCGTGCTCAACACCGTGGTTCTGAGTACACGTGAGCGGGCGCGTGAGATCGCGATTCTGAAGGCAGTCGGCATGGCGCCGTCGCAGGTGGTCGCCATGGTGATTGGCTCGGTGGTGCTGCTCGGAGCCATCGGCGGCGGGCTTGGCATCCCTATCGGACTGCTGCTGCAGCATGAGGTGCTGTCGATCATGGGGCAGGTGGCGGGCGGAACTCGCATTCCACCGAGAGCCCTTGATGTCTTCGGTGCCGTCCTGCTGCCCGGCCTGGCAATCATTGGGCTCTTGCTCGCCGCGGTGGGGGCGTTCCTTCCGGCCCGCTGGGCGGCGTACAGCCCAACCGCCGAGATGCTCCAGGCGGAGTAAGAGCCGCGGCCCTGCGGTTCAGCCGTTCTCATTAGGCCGGCTGGTGGTTTGCACTGCCATCCGGCCATTGTGTGTCGCAATCCGACCACGATCGACGACATGGGTCGCGGCGTTGATGCAATTCTGCGGGCCACGGCTCGAGCATTGACGATAGAGTAGTCTGCCCAAGCCACAGGACACTCACAACGCCGGGCTGCAACACTCAACATGTTGTTTGCATACCCAGCTCAGGGACCCGACCCGGTCCAGCGATGCCGTTTCGGCAATCCCAGTTCGTCAGCCTTCGATCGCGTGACCCGTTGAAATCAGATGTCGATGCTATACTCATCGCACACTGACACAATCTAACTGTCTCTCACATACAAACCTCGTGTGAAATGAGTTGAGCGGTGGCCTCTTTCTTCTTGTTGCATCCCAACCGCAGTTCCCGCTTACGTCCATTCATTGTCGGCCGCGAGCGCGAACAGACACTGCTGCGAAAGACTCTCGACGACCTGCTAGCCGGGCAAGGTTCGCTGGTGCTCGTGAGCGGTGAGGCCGGCATCGGCAAGACCACACTGGTCGAATGGCTGGCGGTCGAGGCCGAGGAACTCGGCTGCGTGCCGCTTCGCGGCGGTTGCTACGACCTCTCCGTCACGCCAGCGTATGGTCCTTGGCTGGAACTCCTGACCAAGCTCCAGCCTAGTGACGACCGCGTTCCGATCCCATCGTTCCTTAACGACGTGGCGGTGCTGGCTGAAACTGGCAGCCAGAGTGCCCTGTTTGCCCGTATCGGCGCCTTCTTCATGGCGCTCGCGGCGCAATCACCGGTTGTCCTGTTGCTGGAGGACCTCCACTGGGCAGACGAGGAGAGCGTCAGTCTACTGCGCTACGGCGCGCGGTACATGGCTACGGAGCGGCTACTTATCGTCGCAACCTATCGCGATGACGAGGCAAACCAGGAGCATCCACTCTATCAGGCACTTCCGCTGCTCATTCGCGAGGCACACGGCACCCGCATCAATCTGCGCCGCCTGGATTCACCGGCGATCGATCACCTTGTCCGCGACCGCTACCAGTTGGCGGTCCGAGATCAGCAGCGCTTGACCGCCTACCTTCAGCGATTAGCCAACGGCAACCCGCTCTACATTGAGGAATTGCTGCGCACGCTTGAGGACGAGCACGCTCTGCGACCCAATGGCGACGGCTGGTCGTTGGCACCGCTTGACACCGTCTACCTACCACCGCTCCTGCGGCAAATCATCGATCAACGACTGAGCCACCTGGATACACCGACATTCGATGCGCTTGCGATGGCTGCGATCGTTGGGCAGGACGTGCCAATCGAGCTTTGGCGTCTGCTGATCGGCGTCACGAGCGACGCACTCGCCAGCATCGTCGAGGAGGCGCAGCGTGCGTATGTGCTGGAGGAGCTCCCCAATCGGACCGGGCTCCGCTTCACCCACGCGTTGATTCGAGAAGCGATCTACGACCGCGTCCCGCTTCCGCGACGACGGATCTGGCACCAACGCATCGCCGAGGCCCTGATCGGCTTGCCGGATCCGAATGCTGACACCGTGGCGGCGCATTTCCAACGGGCGGGACACCCACGGGCTGTCGAGTGGCATGTCCGTGCCGGCCTGCGGGCACGCCCCACCGCATGGATCAGCGCCGCGGAGCACTTTGAGGTGGCTGCCAGCCTGATCGGCGAGGATACCTCGCGCGTGCGTGAACGCGGCTGGCTCCTCTTTTGGGCGGGATCTTTGCTGCGCTTTGCGGGTGTTCCGCGTTCGATCCACTATCTGGAGTCCGCTGAACAGTTGGCGGGGGTCGCGAACGATCCCATTCTTGCCTTGTACGCCCGCTTCAACCGCGGATCGCAGCAGTGCATGCACGGTGATATTCGCCAGGGGATGTTGGAAATCAAGCAAGCCGTCACGGCCATTGATGCACTCCTCCTGACTCAGTCGGTTCCGGCCACCGAAGAGGGAGCCGTCGCCGTGATTCAACAACTACTGCCGGACGAGGGTTCAGCTCAAGGTTCCGCTAACGGAAGTCAGGAGCCGGATTCGTCGCATGTGACCGCGGTGAACCAACAACGGGGCATTCTGGTCAACTGGTTGGCGCACTCTGGGCATTATCGCGAGGCGGCCGAGGTTGGCACAACCTACATCGATGAGATGGTGGCCGCCTTCGGGGACGCACACCTGCGACGACCGGAGTGCGTCGCGGGTCATCTCGGTCTTGGCAACGCCAACGCCGGACTGGGACGCCCGGATGTCGCGCAACGAGAATACCGGCTTGCCCATGATGGATTTCGGTCCGTGAGCAACTACGCCATGGCTGAGCATGCAATTGATTTGGAACTCCTGATGGTGCACATTCCATATCGAGCGGATCGTCTGACGGAGCGAGAACAGCTCAGGCGGGAGGCGACTGAACTGTGGGAACGTTGCTTCGGGCTGACGATTTCGACGCTTGGGGACGGCGCCCCGAGTGAGCTGCAGCTCGCTGTGCTGGAGTGTCGCTGGCCCGCCGCGCGACAGCTCGCCACCGACCACCTCACCGCGCCGTGGGTGAATCAAGTGCACGAAGCGATCTCCACTTTGGCCGTCCTGGACCGGGCCCAGGGTGCTCCCGAGCGGGCGTGGGACCGCATCTACGAGGTCTTGCCACAGAGATCATCGACCGAACCCGGAGGCTGTTACTTTCCCTTCGGCATGAGGTCCATTGCCTTAGCCGCGGAGTTAGCACTTGATGCGGGCAACCCGCAGGACGCCCACCGCTGGATCGAGACACACGAGCAGTGGCTTGCCTGGAGCGGCGGGGCGCGCTGGCACACCACCAACCAGCTACTCCGAGCACGCCATGCCGATGTATGCGGGAATGCTGTACAGGCACGGCAGTTTGCTCAACACGCGCTTGTCATCGCGTCCGATCCGCGTCAGCCATTAGCGCTCATTGCCATTCATCGCTTTCTCGGTCAGCTCGATACCACTGACCGGCACTTCGACGATGCTGAACGCCATCTCCTAGAATCACTTACGCTTGCCGACGCCTGCGCCGCTCCCTTCGAGCGCGCCTTGACCCGGCTCGAGTTAGCCGAACTCCGTGTGTTTCAGCGGCAACTCGATGAGGCTACGACCTTGCTCGATGAGGTCCAGGCCGTCTGCGAGCCGCTCGGAGCCAAACCGACCTTGGACCGAGTGGATGCGCTCCGGCAACGACTGAAAGCGTCGGGACAATCTCTTCCCACGTATCCAGCCGGTCTCACCCAACGAGAAGTCGAGGTGCTGCGGTACATTGCAGCCGGGATTAGCAATCGACAGATTGCCGATGCCCTGTTCCTTAGTCCTCGCACCGTCGAACGCCACATCGCCAACATCTACCTCAAGATCGACGCGCACAGCAAAGCCGAGGCGACCGCTTTCGCACGGCAAAACCATCTCACCTAATCAGTGACGTCGTCTACGTAGGTCCAACCGAAAACTACATATCCTCAGTTACATAGTTCAACGGATGCGCCCCTGCAACCACTTCCCTACTGTGGAGACTGCCGAGGGATTCGCCGGACGCCAGAGTGAAACATCTCCGGTGCCCGGCGGACCCTCGGTGCCGAACCAATGTTCAGGGAAAGGAGGCATCTATGGACTATGAATTTCGTAGCGTCTCGCGCAGGTCACGACCGCGGAGCAACGCCGCCGGGTTGGCACTTCTCTAACTCCCATTTGCGCAATATACGTAGTCGTCTCCCGCCATCGGCACCGATGTTAAATCCGTATCCCTGCCGATGTCGGTCCGAACATCACTTTCCATACTGGAACCATTCAACTTGAACTGGCGGAGTGTGCCGTGGAGTGCGGCTGTCGCCGGACACGAAGAGAGTCGGAACCGTAGTTCAGGGCAAGGGGGCTCTTGTGGGTAATCAATCACGTACGGTCTCCCGTCGAACGCTGCTGCAGAGCAGCGCGGCGGCGGCCGGGATGGCACTTCTCAGTTCTCAATTACCGGCGTCGGCATCGGGCACGGCGTCGGTGGGCAGGCCCGGCAAGCGATTCGATCCGCTGCGAACGGTGGCGGTGCCCGACTTCCCGAATCGGCCCGGTGAGGTCGTTTTACCCTGGCTGGATCAACGAGCCGACAATCCGGTGCCAGAGATTCTTGGTCATCAGCTCAAATGGGAGGAGCTGGATTCCTGGATTACGCCTGACCCAAGCTTCTTCACCATCCATCACTACGCCCAACCTGAGATCGATCCATCCAGTTGGTCACTGGAGATCTCAGGGTTGGTCAAGAAACCGTTGACGCTGACACTCGCCGATCTCAAAGCTCGCCAGTCCGTCGACGTTCCGTTCACGCTGGAGTGCTCAGGAAATAGTGGACTGCCGTTCTTAGACGCTGCGGTCGGCAACGCTGTTTGGACGGGCACGCCGCTCGCCCCTCTGCTCGAGGCGGCCGGAGTCCTGGATGAGGGGACTGAGGTCGTCTTCTGGGGAACCGATTCAGGCGACGAACAACTCAACGACCTGCAACTCACCGAACATTTTGCCCGCGGCATGTCTCTGGCAGAGGCGATGGATCCGCGCAACATTCTGTGCTGGGGCATGAATGGGGACGCACTCCCAACCCACCATGGTGGACCGGTGCGGCTCATCGCTCCGGGCTGGTACGGCATCGCCAACGTGAAGTGGCTGAAGCGCATCGAACTGCTCAGTACACCCTATGAGGGCCGCTTCATGGCGCGCGACTACGTCACCATCCGACAGGTTGAAGTCGACGGCGCGACCACGGCCCACTTCACCCTGGTCGGGCATGCGCTCCTCAAGTCGGCACCGGCCAAGGTGACGGTACTGGACGGCCAGCATCGCATCCTCGGTGCAGCCTGGGGAGGTTCGATTGCCAGCGTCGACGTGAAGCTCGACGACGGGGACTGGATGCCCGCGACCATCCAGGAGCGCGGCGACACCGATCTCACCTGGGTGATCTGGACGTTCGACTGGGGAACGCCATCGGACGGCGAGCACACGGTCACCTCGCGTGCGACCGACATGGATGGCAACGTCCAGCCGACCATGGATGACCCACTCATCGCCAACAAGCTGACGTACTGGGAGAGCAACGGGCAGATCACCCGGCACATCATGATTGGCATGCCGTCGACTCCTCAGGTCAGTCATACGTTGAGTGGCGCGTTCCTGGACTACTGGCAAAAGAACGGTGGGGTGACGATCTTTGGTAATCCGATCACCGCGGAGTTCGACGAGCAGAGCCTGGCTGACGGACAGACGTATCGGGTGCAGTACCTCGAGCGGCATCGCTTCGAAATGCATCCGGAGAAGCAATCACCCTACAGCATCCTGCTCGGGTTGCTCGGAAACGAGACGATTCCAGCCGACCAAAAGCAGCCTCGATCACAGCCGGCCTCAGGAGCGGATAACGCCTGGTTCGAAGTGACCGGCCACAACATTTCTGGACGTTTTCTCGAGTACTGGAAGCAGAACGGCGGAGTCGCGATCTTCGGCTATCCGATCACCGAGGAGTTTCAGAGGCAAATCGGTGACACGCAGATGACGGTGCAGTACTTCGAGCGCGCGCGGATGGAGCTCCATACGGAGAACCAACGGCCCTACGATGTGCTGCTGGGTCTGCTCGGAAACGAGGCGCTGCAGCTGCGCTACAACGGCCACTTGCCGCCGGAAGCGTAGGGCCAGAGGACGTGGCTGATCCTGCAGCGCGGCATCAAACCCCTGGCCGGATCAGCGTGACTCAATAATGGAACGCATAGTGACGTTGGCTGGTGAGGTCCTGAAGATTGACGATGTGGGATGCCCGCCCTACGGCATGACGGACTGAACATAGTATGAGGAACCGGGAGACTGGTCGGTACCAATTCGTGACTCGTCTCCCGGCCTCAGTCATCCTGCACCAACACGGATGGGACGGTGAGCTACGGCTATGACCTCGACAACTGGCGCACCATGATCGACTGCCTGAACGGCGTGATCATGACGTAGGGCTACGACGAGAGCGGTGGCGTGGACACCACCCCTACGCCAGACCCGTATCCAGGCAGCACTTGCGCGCCTGCTCGGTCGTCAGGCGGTAGAAACGGGCCAATGGCGTTCCTCCGCGGGCCATCGGCACCCGGCCTTCCGCGTCAACCTCCTCGAGCCCGCGACGCAGCAATGACGCGTACAGATGCCGCCCGAACCGCTCGTCGATCCCGCCTTCGGCCATCCAGCGCACCTCAGCTGAGCGCACCCGCGCGAAGACGTCGTTCGCCCGTGGATCGTTGCCCGGGTCGGGAATCTTCGAAATGTAATCGGGTTCCTCCAACAAGAGCCAGCCGCCTGGCCGCAGCGCCGCCACCATGCGATCGATCACCATCTCACGCGCTGGTAGGTGCACGAGGAGCGCGCGAGCGTGGATGAGGTCAAACGCATCCCCTGGTGGCGCCTCGACGACGATGTCGTGCCGGCGCACCTCCAGATTGGGATAGTCCAGCGCATCGACAAAACGCGTATCGAGATCCGTGGCAACCACACGGCCGGTCGGGCCGGCGCGCTGGCAGAACCAGGCCGTGATCGACCCACCACCACCCCCGGCCTCCCAGCAGCGCCAACCCGCCGCCACGCCCAATCTCTCCAGATGACGGATCGTGCTGGGATCGGCAAGCGACTCCAGCAATGCCAATCGTTCGCGTGCGTTCTGCCAGGCATTGTCGAGCGAGTAGGCGACGTCGGACGGCGACGTCGATTGTCTCTCGTCCATCAATTCTTCCGTTCGGATCCGGCGACTATTTTCCCCCGCATGCAAGCAGATCCCCATTGGAGCAGGCATGCCGTCAAGAACAGACTCGCACGCGGCGATCGGAACCTCCAACAGACTGCGTCCCCGAAACAATCTGCCGCGGCAATGGTTTTCCGGTCGATGAGGGTGGGCGGCACCAGTTCGGTGCCGAGCGTGCTGGTCACTGCTGCATTCGTGGATCCTGCGTAGGGTCGGCGTACATGGGCGGGCACCCGTTATCGACGGCGTCCGGGCGCAATTCGTAGTGCCAGGGTTCATTGCTGTAGATCTGGCATAGCCCGTACTTCACGCCGTTTTTGGACAGCCACGCCGTAGCGTCGGAAGGCCCAAGGTCGATCGCGTCCCCCGTCACGTGAGCAGACGTGTTGGGAGTGGCAACCCAGCGGGCAGCTTCCTCTTCTGAGCCATACTGCGAGATCGCGTCCTGGAGGAGTTGTTCCTGATACTTCGCGGAACGCCAGCCACTGTTGACGTAGAACTCGATTCCGTCGCTCGCGGCATCCGTTGCCGCCTGGCGTATAGCACCAAGGAGCGCTGGATTCAGCTTGGCCACGGCGGGATATTGGTCGTCGAAGACCGTCACGCCATCAGGCACAACACCGTCGGCCTCGCCAACGACACCAGGGCGGTCGCCGGGAGAACTGTCGTGCGCGCGGCGTGCGGCCGATTCCGTGGCGATAGGGAGCCTTGCGAACGGAGACGGGGCTCCCAATGTCTGATATCCGACGTCCGTCGAGATGGGTGTGGTTGCCGCTGAGGATGAGGCCGCGAATGAGTGGTAACAGAGGTCCACGGCGATTGCCACCATGACGACGGGCAGGCCGGCAACGAGGATCCAGGAAATCCGACGGGTTGTTGTTCGTGGTGGTTCTCTATAGTTCATGCCTCCAGACTGGACTCCGAGGTGTTGCCGGGGGGTATGTAAATTTCAATATGCCGGCCATATGCGCCAGTTCGTATCGTGTGGGTGGCAAGACCGGTACGACACACGACTCGGCCATCGCATCGTTCGTGAGCTTTGCGCCGACCGAGAATCACGCCGTCTACATGCTCGTGACAAGCGGATCAACCACAGGTCGACCCGCTGGGAGGACGACGTGCTCACAATCGACGACGTACGCGATGCGCTGAGCGACTGCCTGACAGGGGAACGTCCCGGCGCAGCCAGCGAGTTCACCGGCGTAACCAACGACTCCCGCGTGACAAAGCCGGGCGAGCTATTCGTGGCGCTCACCACCCCAACCGGTTACGCGCTTGAAGTGCGAGACGGCCACGACTTCATTAGCGATGCTGAGGCCCACGGCGCGACGGGCGTCGTCGTCCACAAGGAAGATATGCAGCTGCCGGATCGCATGTGGACCTTCTTGGTAGACGATACGCAGCACGCCATAGGCGAGCTCGGTCGCGCCTGGCGTTCGCGCTTCGACGTTCGTGCTGTCGCTATCGCCGGCAACGTCGGCAAGACCACGACGAAGGAGCTGACGACGGCCGTGCTGCAGGGATGCGGCCACAACGTGCTCAAGAGCCCCAAGAACTTCAACGATGAGATCGGTCTGGCCATGACCCTCTTCAAGCTGGGATCAACCTATGATCGGGCCGTGGTAGAGGTTGGCATGTTTGAGCTCGGTGAAATCCGCCGCCTCTGCCAGATCGCCCAACCACAGATCGCCGTCGTGCTCAACGTCGGTCCGACGCACCTGGAACGCCTCGGCAGCATGCAGGCGATCGCGGAGGCAAAGTCGGAGGCCGTGCGGGATCTCCCCGCGACAGGCTGCGCCATCCTCAACGCGGACGACCCCTGGGTGGCGGCCATGGCGACGAAGACGCAAGCGCGGGCGCTGACCTTTGGGACGCATGCGCACGCGGACTTCCGTGCGACCGAGATTCAGAGCCACGGGTTGGCCGGCGTGGAGTTCACGTTTGGCTACGTCGGCCGCGGCCTGAGGGTGAGGAGTCCGCTGCCCGGTGCGCGTCTCGTGCCCAACGCGCTCGCCGCCCTCGCCGTTGCGGTGGCGGACGGCGCCAGTGTCGAGGCGGCGGCCGACGCGTTGAGTGGTGCTCAGGTTGCGCCTCGACTCCAGGTGAAGGTGGTAGCCAGCGGCGCCACGATCCTGGACGATTCCTACAACGCCAATCCGGCTTCGATGGCTGCGGCACTGGATGTGTTGCACGAGATGCCGGGACACCGATACGCGCTGCTCGGCGACATGCTGGAACTGGGCTCGGCCGAGACGGACGGGCATCGCTCCGTCGGCGAGCACGCCGCCCGCGTCGCCGATGTGCTCTTCACGATCGGGCCGCGCGGCGCGCAGATCGCGGACGCCGCCAGGGCGGCGGGCCTCCGAACCGTTGGCCATTTCGATACGAAGGAAGAGGCTGCCGAGGTTCTAAGCGCCAACCTGGGTCCAGGAGACGTACTGCTGGTCAAGGCTTCGCTCGGCCTGCATCTCAGCGCCGTCGTGGCGGAGCTTATCGGTTAGGGGCTCATGCCGTGATTTGCGGCCTGCCTCGCCATCCTCGCCACCGGCGTGGCTGGCTACCCGACTCTCGGAGAGATTCGGCGCCGCAAGCTGGAGAAGTCGTACCCTGGCGACGAGCCGGAGTCCTACGCCACCCAGGCCCACCTGCGTACTGGTACACCGACCAGTCACGTTTGACGGCTGAGGCCGCCGAGGGGTAAGGTGCGCGAATCGACCACATCGCCACTTGCGTCCCGGAGGTGCGCCATGGCGATGAAGCACGTCGTCCGGCTTTCCAGTGGCGACCCCACGCTGCTGACCGACCTGATCACGATGGGCAAAGCCGCCGCCCGTTCACATAAGTACGCCCGGATGAGAGGTTGGCAGGGACCCAGGAGCATACGACCGTGACCTTCACCAATGTCACAGCCGACGCCGTCGCCACGATCGAATGGCTCTCGACCGCGGACACGACCATCGTCGTCCCGGTTTATCAGCGGCACTACCGTTGGGAGATCGACGGATGTGACCGTCTTCTAAGGGATCTCCGAGCGGTCGCGACGGCGGATGTCGGGCTGACCCACTTTCTCGGCTCAATTCTCTTCACGGCTACGAGCAGTAGCGAAGGCACAGAACGGATGCTGATCGACGGCCAGCAGCGGATCACCACACTGATGCTGCTCCTCGCCGCCATCCGCGACACGCCCCACGGCACCGACGAGGAGATCTCTGAAGCGCTGAACCGAATGTTGCGGCATCCGACGCGTGCGGGACAGACGAGGCTAAGGCTCCGAGGTGCGAGTGAGGGAGAGCTGGCCGAGATTGTCTTCGGTCGCCCGTTACCGGAGGTGGGTGAGGCGGTCTCCCACCTGCGGGGCAACTACGACTTCTTTCTTCGAGAGATCCGCGACGACGCCCTGGAAGTCTGGGGCGGCCTGCAAAGATTAGAACACGTTGCCATCACGCTTCAGGAGCATGCGAACCCGCAGCAGGTCTTTGAGAGCCTCAACTCCACCGGCACACCGCTGCGGAACCACGAGCTGATCCACAACTACGTGCTGATGGGACTCACCGCGGGGCAGCAGAGCGAGATCGAGGACTCGTATTGGATTCCCATCGAGGAGAACACTGGCAACGCCATCGACAGCTTCCTGCGCGACTACCTGATCCTCAAGACCGGACGGGACAGCAACTTCACTGGGGATCGCGGCGTGTATGAGGTGTTCAAGAGCGAGTTTCCGGCACCGCGGTACCCGACGCTGGCTACGCACGCTGAGGAGTGGAAGGCCTATTCCGAGGTCTACAGCATCCTTCTCGATCCCTCGCGCTGCGCTGATGAGGAGGTTGCTCGAAGGCTCACGCACTGCCACACGTTCGGTACGGCGATGTACCCGCTATTGCTCGGGGTCTACCGCGACTACCAGCTCGGCAAGATCGACCGAGACGCCCTGCTCGAGACCCTGGAGCAGCTTCAGTCGCTGTACCTGCGCAGGATGGTGGTGGGCGCGAGCCGGGACCACCTCACTGCACAGTTGTGCCGCAAGCTGCGGCAGTACGGCTATCCGATGCGCGAGATCGCGCGACAGATGCCGACGGATGAACGCATCCGTGAGGCGCTAAAGCACAATCCGCTGCCGCACGCGGAATACGTTCTGCGCCGGATCGAAGAGCCATACGACCTGAAGCAACTGGGTGCCCTGCAGATAGAGCACATCTTCCCGCAGTTCGCGAGCAATACCTGGAGCGGTGATGGAGTAAGGGAATGGGGCACATTCAGCGAGGTGGAGCGCGCCGCGTATCGGACTGCACTGCCGACCATCGGCAACCTTGCGCTCTTGGAGCCAGAGTTAAACGCGGCGGCCAGCAACAAGCCGTTCCTGGAAAAGACTATGTACTTCAAGAAGAGCAATGTTCCGTCCACAGCGCGATTAGCGGGTATGTCTGCCTGGAATCTCGAAAGGATCGCGGATCGGACCCAAGCACTGACCGAACGGTTCCTCGAGATCTGGCAACGCCCGAACATCTCGGGTGCGGATGAGCCAGAGTACCTCGTGCCAATCCTCGACGCACAGAGGAGGCCAGGGTACTACAAGGGGTGGAAGACCGAGTTCGAGTACGTCAGGTTCCAGGACGAAGACTGGGAAGTTCAAAACGTGAAGGGTCTATTTCAACGCACCTTCGAGCGCCTGTGGGAGATTAACCGACAGCAGGTCCTCGAATACAGCGCGTTACACAAACGACCTGTCTACAAGACACAAGAGTGGCCCGGCCGCTGGGAGAAACTGGGGGATCATTACCTACTCATGGGTATGTTCCCGCAGTATATGTTGGAAGATGTGCAGCGCATCCTGGACGAACTCGATTTGGCCGACAACGTGTTCGTGAAGTACTCCACGAACGACGACTAGTGCTCTGTCCAACGTGATTTGACGGGTGACTGTCTGCCTGCATAGATTGACAATCTCGCATCAACGCACGAGTTTCGAGCATACAGTTTAGTCCCAACGGGAATTTCGGTTCCGAAGGTTGGAACAGGAATCGTGTCAAGAGCCGTCAAGTCCAGGTGTTGCTACAAGTTAGATCCAATGAAGCTCGACTAACAGAGGAAAGGAACACCAGCCATGTCACTCGCCCGCGTCCAATTCTTCTCGATCTCGCTCGACGGTTTCGGCACGGGCGAAGTTCAGAGTCTCGACGAACCGTTTGGCCACGCCGGGAATCGGTTGCACGAGTGGATGTTCGCCACTCGGTGGTGGAACGAGACGGTCGGTCAGTCCGGCGGGACCGGCGGTATCGATGACGCTGTCGTACGACTGCATGATCCCGGAGTGGGCGCCGAGATTATGGGTTCCCGCAAGTTCGGCTATCCCGGATGGCACGAAGACCCGGAGTGGAAAGGTTGGTGGGGCCCCAACCCGCCGTTCCACACCCCGGTATTCGTCCTCACCCATCACAAACGCTCGTCGATCGAGATGGAGGGGGGCACGACGTTCCACTTCATCGAAGCTTCCCCTGCCGCGGCGCTCGAGGTCGCCCGCGAAGCCGCGGCCGGCCAGGACGTCCGCATCGGCGGAGGCGTCACCGTGGTCCGCGACTTCCTTGCTGCCGGTCTCATCGACCACTTGCACGTCGTGGTTGTTCCGATCGTGCTCGGTCGAGGCGTACGCCTCTGGGATGGGCTTGAGGGCCTCGAGAAGGGCTACAAGGTCGAGGCCACTTCATCACCCAGCGGGGTCACCCATGTGACGTTCACTCGGGCGAGCCTTTGATTCGGCTCGGTCGACAAAAGCGAAACGGTCGATCATCGCCCGCATTCAGCCATCGTCAGCGACAGTAGCCGGTCGATTACGTCGGCCAACGGCAAGCCCGCGGCTGCCATCATTCTCGGATAACGGCTGTAGGAGGTTAGGCCAGGCAAGGTATTGACCTCGTTCAGGACGACTGTTCCATCTTCTTTCAGGAACATGTCCACCCGCGACAGTCCTCTGCATCCCAGAGCGCGATAGAGGGTCTTGGCGGACTCCTGAACGAGCACGCGTGACTCCGCAGAAATGTCCGCGGGCACGGTTACGCGTGAGTTTTCGGAGCCGCTTTCGGGGTCACTCTCCTGATGGATTCTGAAAATGCCGTGAGACAGCGTAATTTGATCGACCTCGCCGGCAATCAAATTCGTATCGTTCCCCAAGATGGCACAGCCCACCTCGCTGCCGGCGACGACCGCTTCAATCAACACCTTCGAGTCATACTGTCTTGCGGCTTCCACCGCACGCAACAGTTCTTCCTTTCGGGATACTTTGTTGACGCCGAACGATGAGCCCGAACGAGCCGGCTTCACCACGACGGGATAGGTAAACCCGTTGGGTTCGACATGCTCGTTCGCCATGACGGTCCAGAAATCCGGCGTGGCAATTCCCGCGCATCTCGCGACGATGTAGGCCAGAGATTTGTCCATACACAGAGCGGAACTCTGGACATCGCAGCCGACGTAGGGGATTCCGGAGATCTCCAACAGACCCTGCATGGCGCCATCCTCGCCGAACTTGCCGTGCAGAACGGGAAACACCATATCCAAACGAATCGTGTCGTATCGTCCCTGCTCCAGAACCAGCAATCCATGGACGCTTCGGTCCGGCGACAGCACGGCGGGGCGCCAACGGGCGTTCTCCCAATTTGTGTCGGGTCCGTCACACAGCGTCCAGGCACCGTTCTTCGTAATCCCGATCCAAAACGGCTCATACTTTTCGGTGTCGAGATTTGTTGCGACCTCTTGCGCGGACTTGACAGAGACGGGATGTTCTTCGGAACAGCCCCCAAATATGATCCCGACTTTTAGCCTAGCCATACTGATTTCTCCGTTCAAACGTCAGGCAATTGACGATCGAATTTCCAACGATGTCGCTCAGGGCGTGGTCTGTGTAATAGGCGGTGTGCGGGCTGATGAGCACATTCGGGAACGCCTGCAGCCGCAGCAGCGGTTCGCTTTCGATGGGGTTGTTTCCGTGGTCGGCATAGAACACGCCCTCCTCTCCTTCAAGGACGTCCAACGCCGCACCGCCGAGTTTGCCGCTTTCCAACGCGAAAATGAGGGCTGAAGTATCGAGAAGTGGGCCGCGTCCAGTGTTGATAATGAACGCGCCCTGCTTCAACTGCCCGAAACGCTGACGATTCAGGAGATGGTATGTGTCCGTGGTGAGTGGCGTGTGGAGCGTGACAATATCGCTGCGCTGTAACAGTTCATCAAGAGGAACGTAATCGGCTGGAGTTTGGGGTCGAGTGTCATAGGCCAATACGCGGCAACCAAAGCCCCACAGCCTATCGATGACCGCGCTGCCGATGCGTCCGGTTCCAATGACCCCAACGGTCAGGTCGCGGAGCTCCTTCCCGCGCATCTCACTCAGTCTGTAGTCATGAATTTCCGCACGGCGGATGATCGATTTTGCGTTGCGCACGGCCATCAACATCAGCATGAGTGTGTAGTCCGCCACGCTGTCGGGTGAATACGCGACGGTTTGAACGGAAATGCCGACACTCTCCGCGTAGTTCACATTGATATGGTTGCACCCAATGCTTCGTGTGGAGATATACCGTACGCCGGCTTGGCTGAGCGCGAGAAGTGTGGGATTCGTGATCTGAGTCTTGTGGCCCACGCTGATGCTGCGATTTCCACAGGCCAGCACGACGTTGGCTTCAGATACCGCCGCCTCTGTGATCGTTGGCGTCACGCCCAAGCGAGGCGCGATCTCTCGAAACAAGACGTCCTCGTCCTGGCCGCATCCGTAAATCGTGATTCCAATTGTCGGGACGACCGTGGCGGACGAGGCCGCACGCGCTCGGGTGAGGTCGGCCGCGATTCGGGCTGGTTCGCTGTGGATCATGCAGTCCTCCTGGATCGCTGAACGTCATGCCTCCAGTCTGGGCCGCATGGTGTTGCCGGCATGTATGTGGTTTTCAATATGGCGCCGATACGCTACCCACTGTAGCATCGGAGCATGCGTGTGTTGATCGTTGAGGACGAGCCGTATATGGCGGAAGCCATCCGCGATGGCCTTCGCCTGGAAGCGATCGCGGCAGACATCGCAGGTGACGGCGACACCGCTCTGGAGCAGCTGAGCGTCAACGACTACGACATCGCCGTCCTCGACCGAGACATCCCCGGCCCCTCCGGCGATGAGATCGCCAAACGCATCGTCGCTTCCGGCAGCGGCATGCCGATCCTGATGCTCACCGCTGCCGACCGTCTCGACGACAAGGCCACCGGGTTCGGGCTCGGCGCCGACGACTACCTCACGAAGCCGTTCGATCTCCGAGAGCTGGTGCTCCGTCTCAGAGCGCTCGACCGCAGGCGTGCCCACAACCGGCCACCTGTGCGAGAGCTCGCGGGGCTGCGGCTGGATCCGTTCCGCCGAGAGGTCTACCGGGACGGACGCTACGTCGCGCTGACCCGCAAGCAGTTCGCCGTGCTTGAAGTTCTCGTCGCCGCCGAAGGCGGTGTCGTCAGCGCCGAAGAGTTATTGGAACGGGCGTGGGATGAAAACGCCGATCCGTTCACCAACGCCGTGCGCATCACGGTTTCAGGACTGCGCAAACGGCTCGGCGAACCCTGGATCATCGCGACCGTGCCGGGCGTCGGGTACCGCATCAGCACTCGGCCAGACACCGTGCCTGAGGACGAAGACCGTGGATAGAAAACCTGGTTTGAGTGTTCGGCTCAAACTCACCCTCAGCTACGCCGGGTTCCTCATGCTCGCGGGCGCCGTGCTCCTCACCGCCGGGTACTTTTCCCTTTCGCGTGGTGTGCACCCTGGTGTGATCTTCATGGTGCGCAGCCACGCTGAATTCGTGCGCGACTTCACTCCGATCGCGGCCAGCGTGATGACGTTCCTGCTGGTGTTTGGCCTCATGGGCGGATGGATTCTCGCCGGCCACATGCTCGCCCCGCTGACCCGTATCACGGACGCGACACGCATGGCCGCGCGTGGATCGCTCTCCCATCGGATCCAACTGGACGGCCCCAACGATGAGTTCCGTGAACTCGCCGACGCCTTCGATGCCATGCTCGCGCGGCTCGATGCACACGTCGCCGAACAGCAGAGATTCGCGGCCAATGCCTCCCACGAACTGCGCACCCCGCTGGCGATCACGCAGACGCTGCTCGACGTGGCCCGCAACGATGTGAACCGTGACACCGGCGAACTCGTCGAACGCCTCCACGCCGTCAACACTCGAGCCATCGACCTCACCGAGGCATTGCTTTTGCTCAGCCGCGCCGACCAGCGATCCTTCAGCCGAGAATGCGTCGACCTGTCCCTGATCGCGGAAGAAGCCACGGAAACGCTCCTCCCGCTCGCGGAAAAACGCGGCCTGACCATCGAGACCAGCGGCGACCTGACTCCCACCGTTGGCTCACATGCGCTCCTGCTGCAGCTGACGACCAACCTCGTGCATAACGCGATCGTCCACAATCTGCCTGAACAGGGCAGCGTGTGGGTCACGACCAGCGTTCACCCCAAGAATGTGGCGCTCACGGTCGAGAACACTGGCGAGAAGCTCGCCCCACAGCTCGTTTCCACGCTGGTCGAGCCGTTTCTGCGCGGCACCAAACGCGTACGCAGCGACCACGCCGGTGTCGGCCTCGGTCTCGCCATCGTCAAAAGCATCACTGACGCACACGATGGGACCCTCACCCTCGCCCCGCGGGATTCCGGCGGGCTGCGGGTCACGGTGCAACTACCCGCCGCGCCAGCTCTCGCTGGCAGATGACGATCAGGGGAACTGCCACCCGCCCCGAGGTCTGCTGAAGACCCGCGGATCGGCGTGTTTTACGGTGTGGGCGTCATCGCCTGCTGGTTCTTCGGGTCGTTCGACGAAGACGTCCTTTTCGTACGTCGAGTCAGCTCTGACCAGTACAGCCTCCCTTCCTCGCCCCGCCAACCTTCAACTACTGTGCGGATCTTGCAGTCGATGATTCGCTTGCGCTCGTTCCAAACGCAGGTGGTCCGGTGAAGATCATCAGCTACCTGGATTTGTCGTTTCCGCCCAGGTCGTCGGAGTATCCAGCCTCAATCCGGGGCCACTGGGCGGTGGGACGTCCGTTGACGCGGAAGTGTGAGGCGAGCTTGGGCCAGTCCGCGGGTGAGTCCTCCCAGCCCTCTTGCCGCCCGAACACGGTCATGTCCAGCAGCCCATAGCTCGATGCCATTACTTCGACGCCGCGGCCGCCGTTCCAATAGGTCTCGAACACGCGATCACCCTCGCGGACGTAACACACCAGCATGCCAAACCAGCGTCCCGCCAGGAGTGCGTCGGCGGAATCCTGTGCCGAGTACCAGGGCATGTCCAAGCCCAAGAAATCGCGATAGCGAACGCTCTCCTCGTACGGTCCCTCGCAGAACGTGGCATAGGTGACATCGCGGGAATGCAGATAGGAGAACTCGCGGATGTGGCCGTTGAAGAACGTGCAGCCCTCGCACTGGTCGGCGGCTGGCTGGCCGGTGCTCCACATGTGAAAGTAGGCGATCAGCTGTCGCCGCCCCTCGAAGGTCTCCAGCAGCGTGACGGGTCCCTGTGGGCCGATCAAGGGAATGGTGGCATCCACCTCGACCATCGGGAGACGCCGGCGAGCCGCCGCGAGCGCGTCGCCTGCACGGGTATGCGCCTTTTCACGAACCAGCAGCGCGTCCATTTCCGCCTGCCATGTGGCCCGATCGACCACGACCGGAAGCGCGGAGGTGTCACTTTCCGAGTGGAGATTGCGCTGATCATGTGTACTCACGGTTGTTTCCTTCTTTCCTATCCCACGCACGTGTTGGGATGTCTCATACGAATCAGAGATCATGGGGCGACGGGCGAATTCGGCTCAGCCACGCGTCACGTCGACGGCATCACCCCGTTCGCCCCATCGCAAACCGCTTGACTACACTCCCACCCAGGCCGACGACATCACGACCTGGGTCCGCCGAGTGAGAAGTTCCTCGTCGAGCTGCCGCCATCGTTGCTGCGTCGTGTACGCTCGTTCCACATCGACGACCTTGCCGGGCCGCTCGGCGTGCCCCGCACCTGAATGATGGCACTCGTCAGCATTCCCTGACCGATCGAGAGGGTCCTGGAGCGCTTCACCCTCTGCACAGTGCGCTCACCGGCCTGTCCACTGAGAACCACGTCATGCGCAATTCGTGCAACCATGTGACCTTCTCCTGTCCAAAGCTCCGGGTATCGATTGGTCTTCCTGAATTCCGATTGGGACTTCCCAATTTCTCGACTGGCTTCTGCAAAGTGGTCGATTGAGATAGCGCCAAATCGACAGCGATCGACAAACTTGATTGGGAGATCCGAGTTCGCTCCAGGTCGCTGCCCGTGCCGTTTCAATTTTATTCAACAAACGGCATCAATGAGGAGCCAATATTTTGTTGAGGAACCGCTAATTCTCACGCCGCGGACAATGATTCGAAGAAAGCTGTTCACCGGTGAATGCACGTACCAATAGCCGGAATTGGCGTACGAGTTGGACTGGATGATTGGCTGACGAACGGACGAGCGCATTCGTGTCGAGTGCCACTTAATAGTGCCTCACGCCGCGCGTTCTCGGCGACTCCGTATTCGCTCGGGTCAAGCCAAATGGTACGGTCTGACGTGGGAACAGGCGGATCCAACGTCCCGTCGAAAGGGCATCCGCTCATGTATCGTACCTGTGTACCCGCTGCCGCGATGTTGCGTTTGCTGCCTGTGCTGCTCGTCAATGGCTGTGGGAGGGTGTCCTCGCGAAAGGGGACGATCCGCGGAGTCCTGATGACCGCAGGCACGGGAGCGGCGGTCGCATCCGAATCACGCGCGTTGTCTCTCCAGGAGATTTGCGACAGAGGCGAGCAGGGCTCCACCATAGTTTTCGGCTTCCTCGTGCCTCAGTTGGTGATGCTACAATCCGATCTCTGAAATCACGAACACGTGTCAGGCGACGTGCCGCGAGATTTCCACGAACGGGGAGTGGCGGTGATGTGCTCCGGAGGGTTCGAACCTGACCTGACGAAGTGGGATGCGTGGCATCCTGCCGATGTCGCACAACGGTTCGCCGGAATCCAGGCGCCGTGGTACGTCGCGGCCGGCTGGTCCATTGACCTCTTTCTCGGCGGGCAGCGGCGCGAGCACGAGGACCTCGAGATAGCGGTCCCACACGCACGGGTCGGTGAGTTCGTCGCCGCGCTCGCCGGACTCGAGATCTTCGTCCCCATGGAGGGGCCGGACGGCAACGGCCTGGTCTGTCCATTCAAGCTGGACGACGACTACGACGAAGAGCACCACCAGACCTGGGTGAGAGAGCCGGCCAACGGCAAGTGGCGGCTGGACATCTTCCGCGATCCATCCGATGGCGACACCTGGATCTGCCGTCGCGACCCGAGCATTCGGCGCCCCTACCGCGAGGTGTTCGAGTTCACTGCGGACGGCATCCCCTACTTGTGCCCAGAGGTAGCGTTGCTCTTCAAAGCGAAACACGCCCATCTGCCGAAGAACCAATCCGACTTCGCCGCCGCCCTCCCTCGACTCGATCCCGCACGTCGTCGCTGGCTGGCCGAGTCACTCACACTCGTCCACCCCGGACACGCGTGGATAGACATGCTGGCGGGGTGATGAGGGCCTCGCGTGCGGACGTGCCCGAGAAAGGGACTAGCGATGCAGATCTTCCTGACAACCGACCGATTGCTGCTGCGCCCCTTCACCCCGGCCGATCTGGACAATCTTTGCGCGCTCGACAGCGACCCCGCCGTCATGCTCTACATCAACGGCGGCACCCCGACCCCCTGCGACGTGATCCGCACCCAGACGCTGCCGCGGTTCCTCCAACCCGACGAGCGGTTCGCGGGGTACGACTTTTGGGCGGCGATCGAGCGGTCCACCGGCGAGTTTCTCGGGTGGTTTGAATTTCGGCCAGTGGAGGCAGGTCAGACCGATGAGGTCGAGCTCGGCTACCGACTGCGTCAAGAGGCGTGGGGTAAGGGGTACGGCACCGAAGGGTCGCGCGCCCTCATTCGCAAGGGGTTCACCGAGCTTGGCGTGCAACGTGTCGTCGCCTCGACTTACCAAGACAATATCGGCTCCCAGCGGGTCATGCAGAAGTCGGGCATGACGCTCGTGCGCACGTTCCACATGACCCCTGCCGAACTTGCGGACCATGGTCTCGATCCCGACTTCCTCTGGGATGGTGACGATGTCGAGTACGCGCTGGAGAAGGCAGACTGGGAGCGGCAGGAAGCGGCCGCGGCTGATCGAAACCAATCGCGGACGCCGTGATGATGGACCGCCCGGCAATGCCACTGGACAAGGAGACTGCTTGCCACACCTGCGTACACAAATACTGGGTCAACTCCAGCATGCCCGTCAAGGCGAGCTAACCGTTACCCTGTGTCGAGCCGGTGTCCGCGACTTGCCGACTCATGCGGATAAGTTCTCCCGTCCGTCCCGGATAACTCACATCGATCTCACTGGGGTTGTTCGCAGCACCCACTCCCCCACCGTCGTATCATCACGTCCGTACAAAAACATGCACGCAGGCGTAAGGGGAAACTCATGACCACGGCGCGGGAGCGGCGGCAGCGGCGCGAGCAGGATGTGACGGCACAGATCGAGGGGCGCTACGCTTCGCAGGCTGTCCAGCTGCTGCGTGAGTACGACGTGCGCGTCTGCCACTGGCGCGGCAACATGACCGGCATCGCCTGGATCGGTCTTCCGGACCGCATCATCGAAGCGCCGCACCCGCGCTCGCCGCTCAGCTTCGCCATCCTGGCGCATGAGGTGGGGCATCAGGCGCTGGGCAAGCTGCGGCCGCGCTGGCGTGAGGAGCATCTGGCCTGGGAGTTTGCCTTAGAACAGATGGAACGCTTGGGCGTTCCGGTTTCGGACGCCGTGCACAAACGCTATGCCGGATCGATGCGCTACGCCCTGGCCAAGGCGATCCGGCGCGGCATGAAGGAGATCCCGCCCGAACTGGCGCGCTTCGTGCCGCGCGATCCGTTCGGCCTGTAGCTCCAATGCACCAATCGCACGACCGAGGCGGCCAAACGGCCGCGTAGCGTTCGAATTCCATCGTGCCTGCCGAGCATCATCCAAGGATTCATCACGCCGACGGGGTGCGTGTTACACTGTGTTGCGATGTGTGACATGGTGTGATCACAAACGGGAAGCGCGTCATGAGTAGCCGTCATCTCTCAGTTCGACTTGATGCTGACACCTTTGCGGAACTGGACATGGAAAGCCGCCGGACTGGCGAGAGCCGTTCCCAATTGGCGAAGCGCCTCTTAGAGGAGGGCTTGCGCATGGCTGCTCATCCCGGTATCGTCTTTCGCTCCGGGCCAGCAGGGCGCCGCCCAGGATTAGCGGACGCGCCGGATGTTTGGGAGGTGATCCGCCTCTTCCTGGGGCTCTCACCAGCCGAGGATCGGATCCAACAGACCGCCGAACTGAGTGGCCTCACCCCAGTTCAGGTGCGCGCCGCGATTGGTTATTATGCGGAGTTCGCTGACGAAATCAACGCCTGGATCCGCCGCGTCGACGAGGAAGCGACACGGGCTGAAACCCGCTGGCGCCGCGAGCGATCTCTCCTCGGCTCGTGAAGCTCCTACTCGACGAGATGTGGCCGCTGGCGATCGCCGTCGAGCTGCGCCGTCGCGGCCACGACGTGACCGCAGTGGCAGAGCGGCTCGATCTCCGCGGACAGCCGGACGAGGTCATCTTCGCAACCGCACGTGCTGACGGAGAACGTCGCTGACTACCTGCCACTCGCTGCGGCACACCATGAACGCGGCGATATTCATGCTGGGCTGATTCTCACGAGCCACCGACGATACCCACGCTCCGATGCTCGCACAGTCGGACGCCTCGTCACCGCGTTGGATACATTTTTGTCGGCCGGTCCAGACGCGACCGGTCTAGAGTATTGGCTCGAGTGATGATGTGACTCAAGAAACCTAGCTGAGCCAGCGACGTGACCAGGATGTGACGGCCGAGATCGAGGAACGCTTCCGGCTCAAGCGTGGACGCCCGGCAAGAAGATGCTCGGGTCCTCGACCACCAGCGGGCTGTGCGCCCTGAAGATCTCGGCGTAGCGCACACCAGCCAGTCGCCCCATGTGCGCATCCTCCGCCTCGTAGAGCTGCAGCAGACGGTCCCCCTCATCCACCTTGAAGATGGAGCGATACTCTGCCAGCGCTTGCTGCTTGACGTCGTAGGTCTCCGAGACGTCGACCGCGAAGGCGAAATCGCCCCACACCGGCTCGAGCTTGCAATGCGGGAAGAAGAGGCGATCGACCTCCCATGGCTCAGTGTCGGCCAGCGCTTCACCGCCCGGCACGCGATCCCAGTGCTTCAAGCGCGCGTAAAAGACGGCCGCTCGAGCGATCGGCTCCATGGCTTCGTGGTCCGGATGCACACAGGCGGCCGATGTCGAGTAAACGGTGCGTGGCCGCAATCGACGGATCTCGCGCGCCACGGCCAGGCGAATCTCGATCGTGTCTTGAATCAAGCGGTCCTGAAACGGCAAGAGAATACGCTCCACACCGAGAATCTCGGCCGCGTGTTGCGCCTGTTTCACTCGCTCGCCGGGGGCGTCGAAGTCGGATGGCTCGCCATCGCACAGGTCGACCAACACACCCTGCTTTCCCGCACGCACCAGCTTCACGATGGTGCCGCCCATTTGCACTTCGGCGTCGTCGGGATGCGCCGATACGACCATGAAATCAATGTGCATGTTGGAACCGCTCATTCGTCCATCCCTCGCTTGGAGAAGTTCAGCTTGGGTTGAAAATGAAACGTTGAGCAGGTGGAGGTTCGCTTGCCATTGGATGTGTGAGGGACCGATGAGCCGAACGACTCCCCACCCGCATGTCTGATGCTAGGCGGGGAGCCGTGACAAAGTCGTCGCAGAAAACAACCTATCTGTTGCGAAAGGGCGTGAATCTAGCGATTGGCCAGCGCGGCGTCCTCCGCAGTGTAGTCGAAGCGCGCCGGGTTCTCCGGAGGCGGGCTCTGGCGCTCCCAGGCGATGGTCTGTTCGAGCGCCTCTTCACGCCCAACATCCTCGCGAAAGCCCAGCTCTTCACGGATGCGCGTGGAATCGGCCACCATCTCCTGCTCGATTTGACCCGACTCCCGCAGATGGTCGGGCATCTCGTCGTCAGGCAGCGTCACGACTTGGCCATCCCAGCCAGTCTGCCTGGCAACCTGCGCGATCCAATCCGCCTCGGTGAGGGACTCGGGCTCGGAGACGTTGTAGATCCGCCCGGCGGCCCGTTCGTCGGTGACGGTGAGGGCGACGGCAGCGGCAACGTTGTCGACGAAGGAGCGCGCGAAGCGGCGCTTGGCCGCATGTTCGCCGACAAGAATCACGGACCGGCCGTCGTCCATGCGCTTCAAATAGGGCCACAGGCGATGTTGTCCGTCGCCGGGTCCATAGACCACCGGCAGGCGCAGCACGGTACCGGGGAGATCCTCATTCCCGAGCACCACTCGCTCGACCAGGATCTTGTCGTAGTTGTCGACGTCGGGCAGGCGCGAGTTCTGCGTCCCTCTATAAAGGTAGAGCTTTGAACGCACCGGGGAATCTTCGGTCAGCGGCATGGGCTGCAGCGGCCCTTCTTCGAAGCCAGTCAGGATGCCGTAGGCGTGGTAGACGTCCATGCTGCTGATGGCCACGACGCGCCGCGCGATGCCGCGCACGGCGTCGACGGTGTGGCGCGCGTCCGACTCGGTCAGGGCGCGCATTTCAACCACGACATCCGGAGCGAAGGCGCGAAATTCGTCCACGAACTGCGCCATAGCGGCGCGATCGCCATGGATGTGCTGCACGTCACGTGGCAGCTTTGCCTCGGTCTGTCCGCGATGAAAAACCGCGACCTGGTGTCCGTCGCGGCTGAGACGCCGCACCACATACGGACCGATAAATTGGGTCCCGCCGATGACCAACACGCGCATGCGTCGACCTCCTCTACCGCCAATTCCATTCGGCACAGGATAGCAGCGAACGAGCCGCCGCGCCGGGCCAAGCTGGACACTTGCGGTACAATTTGCCAGATATAAGTGATTATGTCCGACGTTTCCCGGCATTCGATGTTATGAATGCGCACGTCACGGTCTCACAAACGTATCTTCGCCACGACCGTGAGATGGGAGCAACACCATGTACGACCAATCCACCTGGAGCCGGCTGGCTCGACTGAAGGCGCGCAAGATCTATCAGGAGATGCGCGACGAGGGGCTCGACCGCAACGATCTGCCGCGCAAGCTGCGTGAAGTTGCCGAGCGTGAGGAATCCGCCGTGCAGCGCCTGGCGACGACCTACCTCTGCGAGCCGCTGGAGGCGCGACTCATGCTGCAAATGTCGCTCGGTGACGAGTCAGTCGCCGAGATCGCCTGCACGCAGCTCGCCAAAGGGCGTGATCTGCAGCAGGCCATCGCGGTCATCACGATGCTGACCGGCGAAGAGTTCGTGGCCGGCAAACGCCACGGCAGCGGCTCCGATCTCTAACCCCCATCTCCCTCGAATCAACTCACGCACGCATGGCATCATCCGTGATACGAGATTGCCGGCCCTCGTGCGGCCGGCAACATGAATGATTCGCGTGGTTTGAAATGAAAGAGAAGCTGTCTGTGTCAGTCATCCCGGAATTTCAGGAAGCGAACGCACGCTACGCCGCCAAGTTCGACAAGGCCGATCTCGCCGCTCCGCCGCGTCGGCGAGTGGCGGTCATAACCTGCATGGACGCGCGGCTGGTTCCCGCCCGCTTCCTCGGTCTTGAGGTAGGTGACGCCCACGTCATCCGCAATGCCGGTGGCCGCGCCGACGATGACGCGCTACGGTCGCTGCTCATCTCGCAGCAGATGTTGGGGACCAACGAGGTCGTCGTCATCCACCACACCGACTGCGGCATGTTGAGCTTCCGCAACGAGGACCTGCAGACCAAGCTCGCCGACCAATTCGGCGCGCCAGCCGATCACATCGACTTCATGCCGTTCGCCGACCTTGCCCAGAGCGTGCGAGATGACGTCGAGACGATCCGCAGTCACCCCTTCATCGGCGACGACGTTCTAGTCAGCGGCTTCATCTATGATGTGAAGACGGGCCGCATCGAACCGGTCGAGTGAGCGGGGCAACAGCACCGTGCAGACGCGTAATCACTGCCCAGCTTTCGGTCGAGGGCAGACACGGGAGGTCTGCCCCTACAGACGTGGGAGATCGCTTCACACAGTGCTCTACACACCCAACTCCCAGATGTGCCGGTGCGACTCGGGATCGGTCAGGTACTCGGCGCCGCTCTCGTTGATCAGGATCAGATCCTCGACGTGAAAGCTGTCCTCGGGGTACTCGTTGTAGCCGATCTCGATCATCATAGCCATGCCTGGCAGCACCGGCTCATCGACCCAGCTATAGATCTGCGGCGATTCGTGCAGCCCCATGCCAATGCTGTGGCCGATGATGCTCCATTTGAACTCGAGACCCAGATCCGCATAGGCCTGCATACCCAGCTTGGCGATGGCTGAGGCCGGCATCTCCGGCCGGATACCGAAGATGACCCGGTCCTTGATCTCGGTCAGCTTGGCGTGCATCTCTTTCTGGGCGTCGCTGGCCTTTCCCATCACCGCCGTGCGGGCGATGTCGGAGTAATAGCCGTCCAACGTGCCGCCGAAATCCGTCTTGAGGATCATGCCGCTCTCGACTGGAAGATCGGCGGCCGTCGCGTGCCACATGCCACTGCGCGATCCGGCCGCCAACAGCGGCGCGGTAACCATGTCGGCGCCCCGGTTCATCAGTTCGAACTGCATACGCGCCATGATCGAGCGCTCGGTCTCGCCCGGCGTGGCGGCATTCCACGCGGCATCGATGGCGGCCGTCGTCATCAGGTTGACACGTTTGATGGTCTCAATCTCGGCAGACGTCTTGATCAAACGGACGCTCTCAAGGAAGTAGTAGGCGTCCTCAAAGCTGACATCGGGCAGGCGTCGCTGCAATTCCATGAGATGCCCGCCGGGGAAATTGCGCCCCTCGATGCCAACTTTGCCACTGGTAATGCCGTGCCCTTGCAGCACTTCGGCCACCACGCGCATGGAGTCGAGCCCCTCGCCCTCGTAGCCACGCACGTCGGTGATGAAGGTCTCCTCGGGTCGCACCGTGTCGGCACGTCGCTGCACCACCACGAAAGCGGGCTCGGCATCGCGCGGCCAGATGACGAAGTGGAAGCGCTCCGGTAGGGTGCGCAGGTCCATGTTGAAAAAGCCACTGTAGTAGGGGACGTTCTCCGGCGACATGGCGATGACGGCCTCATAGGGGCCGCCGTCCACCGTCTTGCGCAGGTTTTCAAGATTAACGTACTTGCCACGAAGGGTCTGGTTCAGATCACGCATCTTCTTTTCCTCGTTTCCCTTGACTGCTCTGTTGGGTTGGCATGGTCATGCTAGCGAGGAAGAGGCGTGCGAGCAAGCGTGTTAGGGGTGCGTCTGGGACGACTTGCCTGTGGATCGCCGCGCGGCCCTCACCCCCGACCCTTCTCCCGTTCGGACGGGAGAAGGGTCGGGGGTGAGGGCCGCAGCGCCGGATGAGGGTCATCAGGAGAGAAGAGCGAACCTCGCAAACATGCTTCGCAGGGGACGATCCCGCTGACATTCACGTTAATGTCGCCCACTCGCGCCAAGCATCCGGCAACCCAGATCCACGCGGAAGAGTCGCAACTTCCCGATGCCGTGCTGAGGCATCGAGATAATCCTGCGTCCGTTATTTCATTCACGTGGAGCGTGGGTCGTTATGCGCTCAACTTCCGCTGGCAGGATCATCTTGAGGTTGAACGGCGCATAGTGGGCCGGATTGATGACGTGGAAGTCGGCCGGCACCTCAGGAAACTGATTGTAGAGCATCTGACTTGCTCCGTAGAGCTCCATCTGCGTTTGAACGTCGGTTGGTGACGTGACGAGCCAGAACTCGGCGACGCCACGACACTGGCGGTAGTAGAGATCGCACGCGGTCGGCATCTCCCGAACAGCGTCGGAATAGCGTTGTGCCATCAGTTTGGTGCCGATTGACTGATCGATGGCCATGAGACGCGCTCCCTCGTTTCGAGTCAAAGAAATGCGATCACGTGAAGAGCACCATTGCAGAACCGGCGCGATCCAGACGAATCACTCAGATCTATGTCGTCTCTGCGTCACCCGCCCTGACGCAAATCCCCGATTTGGAAGAGATAGACACCGATGGCCGTGAACAGGATGGCGAGCACCAGCATAGTGCCGGACGCCGCCCAGTTCACTCCGTCCAGCATAGGCTGTCCATAGGCGTTGAAGATCGAGAGGTTGTCCGCCCAACTGGGAAAGCTGAGGAGCGAACGCAGCAAATCCATGAAGAAAGCCAGCACCAGATAACTGCCGACGATCCCCAGCACCGTACCGGAACGCAGCCGAGCCCCAAGCGCGTAAACCGCACCGGCAATCAACGCCATCGGTGGCGTGAATGCCAGGGCCGCGCCGTAGACCCGCCCGGCATCGATGGTCAGATGCGTGACCCACGCCGCCAGCATGACGCCCGTGCCCGTCGCGATCGCCAGCACGAGGAAGGCGATGATCGCCGCCAAATAGGACTGCAGCGCCACCTTCCAGCGCGGATGCGGAGTGCTGAGCACCATGTCGAGTCGCCCGTTGTCCTGGTCACTCGGCCATTGGTTGGACCTGATCAGTGCATAGAGCATGGCGATGATCGCCGCGAAGAGGAAGACGATGAGCGAGAGGAAGCCATTGTTCGATTGGAGCAGCGCATCACCGAACATCTTACTGACCAGCGGCGAACCCTTGAGCGCGTCGCGCAGCTGATCCTCCGACGACTTGGCGATGCCCGAGCCGTAGGCGGCGTAGATGAAGATGCCCGCCGTCCACCAACCTAACGCCGGTGCGGCAGCGCGCAGCGAGCGCATCAGCATTGACGTCAGCCATAGATCGTGTGCGGAACGATCGAGCACATTCGCCGCCGCCTGCTGATGATTGGAGCGAAACCGTCCGCTGAGGAACGGCAGCTCTGCCACCGATCCGATGTCCCGCCGCAGGAAGACCACGGCGCTGAGCCCCAGCAGGAGCAGACCAAGAAATAGGACGAACACCAGGGCGGCGGCGTTCGTGCCATAACTCGAGATCAGCGGCTTGCTCAAGTCGTAGTAGTAATTGGGCGATATACGGCGCACCCAGGCCGCCGACGGATAGACGCGACCCGTCCCATCCAGGATAAAAGCAAGCGCGTAGATGCCGCCCGCGATACCGGCCGCGGAGTTGGCCGTCTGCGTGTATTGCGAAATCAAGAGTGCGAGCATGGCATAGAAGAAGAGGAGGACGCTGACATTCAGCCCGGCCAGCAGCGCGCCACTCACGGAGACGGTCAGATGGAGCCGATCCTCCCCGATAAGGGCTCCGATTGAAAAGGCCAGTCCGAGAATCACGATCGAAACAACGGTTGCCAGCACCTTTTCGGCGAAGAGTCGCCCGCGCGCGAGTGGCCGTGCCAGCAGCAGATCGAGCGACCCGCGCGCCTCCTCCCCCCGCAGCAATCGCCCGCTCAACAGAACGACGAAGATGCACAGGACCAGCGAGAAGAAGAAGCCGTAGCGAAAGGTGACGAACCCCGAGGCAGTTCCAACCTCGACGGGATCGTTGAAGAAGACGAACGCCTTATTGTTGGCCAGGCCGGCGATTTGAGCTGAGTTGACCTGCTTGAAGGCCTCATACCCTGCTACGGTTACCAGCGTGACGATGACACTCCAAATCAGGACCGGCCAGCGCTGATCCCTCAGCGTCTTGAGGAAGACCGAACGAAACATCATTCCAGCCCACCGTCGTCCGAACCTGGCTCGTAGTAGCGCAGAAAAACCTCTTCCAGACTCGGCTGTCGCGCCGTCATCGACTTGGCCTGATGCCGTGCCGCCACCTGAATGACGTCCGCCATCTCTTCCTGCGCCGTCAGCTGCACCGTGTTGCCGCCATTCAGCAGTTTGACGTCACTGACGTTGGCGAGCCCGGCAAACCATTGCGGATCAGCCGTTCCGGGAAAGACGATTTCGATGACGTGTCGGCGCATCTCCTTGAGTGTCGAGACGTGATCGATCTTGACCAGTTCGCCCTCGCGGATGATCCCAACTCGATCGCAGGTATGCTCGACTTCAGGGAGGATGTGAGACGAGAGGAAAATGCTGCTCCCCTCCTCTCGTGCCTCCCGCACCAGCGCGTAGAACTCCTGCTGATTGAGCGGATCGAGTCCAGCGGTCGGCTCGTCGAGGATCAAGAGACGCGGTCGGCGCATGAATGCCTGAACGAGCCCCACCTTCTGCTTGTTGCCTCGCGAGTAGTCGCGAAAGCGCTTGCTCGGATCCAGTTCGAAACGCTGCACCAGGCGCTTGACGAGATCTTGATCGACTCCACCCGAGAGATGACCGAGATATTCGATGACCTGCGCACCGGTGAGGGCTGGATCGACGTTGAACTCGCCCGGCAGGTAGCCGATCAGGCTCTTGACCTCCGTCGATTGCGACCAGCAATTTAACCCGGCAATGCGCGCCGAACCCCCGCTCGGGCGCAGTAGACCCATCAGCAGTCGAATGGTGGTCGTCTTTCCGGCGCCGTTCGGGCCAAGAAAGCCGAAGACCTCGCCCACATCGACCGAAAACGTGAGCGCGTTGATCCCCCGACTGGCGCCGTAGAACTTGGTCAGGGATTGCGTTTCGATGATCGCACTCATGATTCCGGTACTCCTGCGCGTTCGCCTGTGTCGACGCGTGCCGTGGTGTCCGCATCTCCGACGCGGCGCGTTCCGCTCTTCTTCGCGCTCACGAGTCGCTGCGTGCTACGGGGAAGGGCTCGTGAGCGAATGGTATAGCGGGAAATCTGATTCAGCCATGACGAGATCAGGTGACGCATCCTCGCGGCACGAATCTCGCGTGATGCACTGTCCATATGTGGTGCGGAATGGTGACCTTGCCGCTCGCCGACGTAATCTGTCGAGCGGCGTCCGTCAGCATGGTTGAACGCTCGCACCCGGCTTGGCATCGGTGCGGGCGACGTGTAACACGCCGTTTACATTGCCCGGCTACGGTGCAGTGCAGCACAAACGAGAGGATCGACTGATCTCCTGGTGTTTGAACGAAGTGATTACATAACGAGATTTCTGTCTTCTGACACAGCCTGGACAGAGGCATCGCCAGTGATGCACTTTGACAGGCTCGTTCCATCTTCTTCTGAAGTCTCGGATTCGGAGTAGAAAGGAACGGGGTATGCGCGCCCCATCGATTACCGAGCGTTTGGAGCACTGGGCTCACAATCAACCGGACATGACATTCCTGACCGACCTCGAAACCGGCCACTCACTGACGTACCTGCAAACACTCAAAGCCGCACGCGGGTTTCAGGAGCATCTGGGTTCTGACGCGCGCAGTATCGCGCTGGGGCTACCAGGCGGCATGAGCGCCGCGGTGGTTTGGCTGGCCGCGCTAACCGGCGGTCATCAGCTCGTTCCCTGCTCGCCCGATGCCACCGACAACGAGAAGGCGCGATTGGCTGAGTCCTTCACGCCTGATCTGGCTGTAGTCGAGGAGGCCAGCGCGGCCGATGGCTTCGGGCCGGTCGTCAAGCGTGTCATCACGCGGTCGGAGCTGGATGAGCGTGTCCTTGGCTGGGCCAATCGGCGCGGTCCGCTCCTCACAGCGGAAGCCTACGGGAGGGTCGATCGAGGCATCGTCCGGTTGACGACCTCCGGCACGACCGGTTCGCCGAAGGGTGTTTGCCTACGCGCGGATCAGTTTGCCTACACTGCCGATCAGATCCGCATCAGCCATCGGCTGACGCCGGACGACCGCGGGCTCTCCGTCCTCCCCTTCTTCCATATAAACGCTCCGGTGGTGAGCCTCTGCACGACGATGATGGCCGGCGGCACGTTGGTCGTCGCGCCACGCTTTAGTCGTAGCCGCTTCTGGAGTTGGATCGAGGACTATCACATCAGCTGGGCCAGCATCGTCCCAACCATCCTGGCAGTGCTACTGCAGACCGAGCGGCCTAATTGGCTGCCCGGCACCTTGCGCTTCGTACGCACGGCCTCGGCTCCCTTACCACTGGTGCAATTGATGGCCTTCGAGAAGCGCTTCGGGATTCCTGTCATTGAGACCTACGGGCTCTCCGAAGCTGCCGCGACGGTCGCGGCGAATCCGGCGCCGCCGGACCGCTACAAGCCAGGGTCGGTTGGCCGCCCCATCGGCGTCAATCTGCGCGTCTGTCGTCCACTCGACGACCGGCCAATTGGCGGACTGCAGGACGTCAATCCGGGCAACGAGGGCGAGATCTGCATCTCCGGTCCCAATGTGATCGACGGTTATGACAACGGTGCCAGTTCCTCCTCCTTTCAGGATGGTTGGTTCCGCACCGGCGACCTCGGATACGTAGACAAGGATGGATTCCTCTTCATCACCGGACGGATCAAGGACGTCATCAACCGCGGAGGCGAGAAGATCTCACCCCGAGAAGTCGAAGAGATCATACTGGCACACCCTGACGTGCGGGACGCCGCAGTGATTCCGGAGCCGGACCCGATCTATGGGCAGCGCCCGGTCGCCTACGTAGTGCTGGAGCCAAACGCTGGGGCGGGCGCGCTCGACGGTATTCAGGAGCACTGCGCTTCACAGCTCAGCGCCTACAAGGTCCCCGCCCATTTTGAGCCTGTGGCCGAGCTTCCACGCACCAGAACCGGGAAGATCCGGCGGCATCTGGTTGGCATCTCTCCCGATCGCCAACGCGACCGGAACGTCCGCTATGGAGTCGCGTGACGTCCGTTTGACGGTCGTTGCGCTGACCGGGACGCTCCAGAAGGGTTAGTCACGGATGTCAGCCAAAGTCACGCGTCAGTCTCGCAACTTCCTGCACGAGCTCGACATGGTGCGGGTCGTGACTGCGCTCTCCGTGGTCGCGGTGCACGTGACCGCGTTCACCGTCTTCTTCAACACCACCCAACTTGGGGCCGACGTGCAGAATGCTGCCGTTTCGGCGCTCCACTTCACGCGCGAGGTTTTTCTCTCGCTCACCGCGCTCGTGATGGTCCACAATTACACGAAACGCCCGTTGAAGCTCGGAACATTCTGGCGCAAGCGGGGCCTCGGTGTCGTCGTTCCATACGTCGTCTGGAGCCTTGTATACGTCTACTTCAACGTCCCACACACCTCCACCGGGCACTGGGTCCACACCGCCATCGCTGACATCCTGTCCGGCAACGCGTCGTACCAGCTCTACTACATCTTGCTGACGATCGAGTTCTATCTGGCGTTGCCGTTACTTCTCTGGTTCGTCACCCGTTACCGACACCACCCCTGGCGTGTGCTGGGCATCAGTGCCGCCCTGCAGTTGGCGTTGATGTACTTCGATTTCAACTACATTATGTCTGGCCCGCTCTCCTCGACCCATTTCGGCCAGTGGATGAACGAATATCAGTGGCGCATGCTGCCGGAATACCAGTTCTACGTCATGATCGGCGCCTTCGCCGCGCTCTATCTCGACGAGCTGCGCGCGTTCGTGATGCGCCATAGCGCCCTGGTCGTTGTCGGGCTCGGAGCCGGACTGGCCGCCCTATGGGGTCGCTACACACTGGCCCTCCACGTGCAGCATATACCGATGGGCCGCGCCACAGAGGTCTTTCAGCCAGTGATGGTCTTCTATAGTCTGACCGCGATCCTGTTTCTCTACTGGATGGGCTGTGAATGGGCCACGCACCGAACGGCGGACGGGCTGCCGTATGGGCGCCGGTTCGTCACACTTCTATCTGATAGCTCGTTCGGCATCTATTTGATTCACGCTTTCGTGCTCAATGACGTGCTCACCTATGTGGTGCCGCATTTGCTGCTCGGTTGGCCGGCGGCCATCCGCGTCTTCAGCGTCTGGTTTGTCGTGGCGTCGATCACCACGGCGATCTGCGCCATTCTCCTCTACACTCCGGGCTTCAGCCGCCTCATTGGCCGCCCGTCGCTTCTCCCAGCCGATTTCGGTCTATGGCAATGGACGCGTACTCGCGCTCAGCAGGTATTCGCCGTGAGCGGCTCTGGCTCGAGCCGAACGAGATCGTCGCGCAAGTCTCAGACGGCTGAAGAGGTCGTTCGGGCGGAAGATTGAAGGACGGCGCGATCAATGGACCGTTTTCGCGGTTACAGTCCACGTTAATCTGACGTAATGCTGGAGCACGCCGGAATCAAGCCATACCCATCTCGGGCTGACTTCGCGCACGTTGAACCGCCGAAGCACGCCGATCCGTCCATCGATCTATGGGGAAGAGTTTGAGACGTTCCATTTTCTGGTCGCTGCTGGCGGTCGTTGCCATCATCATCGTCGTCGTTTTGGTCTCCTCCCAGGTACCCATTCCCAAGCGGATACTGAATCGGCGAACCAGCCTTGCCACGACGACCGAAACCGAAACGTCCTCGTCAACGCCGTCCCTCTTGAGCACCACCAGCCCGACGCCAAGCCCGCAGTCCACCGCAACTCCACCGGGCACACCAACCGCGACCGCGACTCCAACCGCAACTGCTACGGAGGCCGGGTCGCCTGAGGCATCGCCATCTGCTACGCCGGAAGCGGCTCCCAAGCTGGTCACGGAATCGAACGGCATCAGCATGGGGTGTGACCCAGGCTCGACCGACGACTACCTCACTTGCGAAGCCAAGGAGCCGGGCGGCTTCTCGATGACGTTCTATCTCTTTCTGCCGCGAAAATTCTCGGCGAAGAAGTCGTACCCGCTCGTCCTCCTCCTGGCGGGAGGCGGCGAACGCGCCGTACCCACCAAATCGGCACAGGAGAATCGCGACACACTCCTCAACGATCCCTACTCGGAGATCTGGGGACCTGGTTTCCCTCAACCAGACAGCGAGGACGTCCAGGCAAATTGGCCCAGCTTCATTGTGATCCCGCAGATCGAGGTTCCGAATCGGTTCGTCGACCTCCCAGCCAACCACGGATCCTATTCGATGGCGCCAGAGCCGAACGACTCTCTTCGCCTCTCGAAAGAGATCGTGGACACGTTGCAACTGGTCTACAGCAACATCAACGCGAACCGGATCTATCTGACCGGCCTCTCAATGGGGGGCTATGGCGCCTGGGAAGCGGCCGAGCGCTGGCCAAGTTACTGGGCAGCGGTGGCGCCGATCGCGGGAGCAGGAGATCCCTTCTACGCCAGCCGTCTCGTCAACATTCCCATCTGGGCATTCCACAGCGTCGACGACACCACGGTACCGGTCTCCGGTTCACGCGACATGATCAACGCCATCCGCGGGGCGGGTGGCGACCCACGCTACACCGAATTCATCAACATGGGACACGGTTCCTGGCTCGCGCCATACACCATAATGGGCACGCCCAGCCCCACGCCTGGGTTCTTCTCTTGGCTCTTCTCACAACACAAATGACGGCCAAACCAGCGTACGAATCAGCATATACGCATGTGGAACGTGGATTGCGTACTCCTGCCGCGCCCGCGGGAGCGGTACGGCGAGCGGAGCATTCAGGCGATCAGATTTCCCGCGATGACAAGTGTCGATCCCCGGACGAGACGATTGCACCGGGGAAGCAGTTAACGTAGGTGTTACAGACCGTTGCTACGCTCACCCTCACTGACTCTCCTTCGAGACGAAGGGGACAACCATCCGTGGAGACGCTTCACGGCATGGTGGAGAAGGAGCTTCCCTAATCCGTACGGATTAGGAAGTGAACGGAGGCCCTTAGATGGATTGGACCGAGATCACGCTCGATCGCCTGCTGCGCCAGGACGTTGGCCTCGTGAGCTACGTTCCTGATCAGGCGCTCGCAAAGCTGATCGATGGGTTCGAAGCGCATCCGGAGACGCGCTGCTTGACGGCGACGCGCGAAGATGAGGCCGTGGCGATCGCCTGTGGCGGTGCGATGGGCGGCGTTCGCTCGGTGGCACTGATGCAGAGCAGCGGCTTCGGCAACATCGCCAACGTCCTCGCGTCGCTGGCTACCCCCTATCAGATTCCCGTCCTGATGATCATCACTGAACGAGGTATTCTCGGCGAATTCAACCCGGTGCAGACGCCGATCACGCGCGTACTGCGCTCCACGCTCGACGGACTGAGCATTCCGCACGTCACTCTCGACGACCCAAATCGAGTCGAATTTCTGGTCGATCGAATGGCGTCGCAATGCTTCAATACGCAGCTTCCGGCCGCGATTATCGTTTCCCCGATCCTGACGGGCGGTAAGACCGCACCAGGTTCGGCTCCGAGCAAGCGAGCTGCCTGATTCGGCTCCGTCAGCGAAAGGATTCAACCTCATGCAAACAATCGAGCGGATCGATGTTCGATCCCAGGTTCTTGATCGCATGACCCTGACTGAGCGCTTGGTGAGCTTGCTTCATCAGGGCGAGGCGGTCGTTGGGGGTATCGGCAACAGCAATTTCGATCTCTTCGGTGCGGGAGACCGGCCGCAGAACTTCTACATGCTCGGCAGCATGGGTATGGCCGTGCCGATCGGGCTCGGCGTCGCGTTGGCTCAACCGCGCCGTCAGGTGATCGTCCTTGAAGGGGACGGTTCACTCCTGATGAACTTGGGAAGCCTGGCGACCATCGGGATGATCGCTCCGCCAAACCTCACTATCGTGATCTGGGACAATGGTTGTTATCAGATGACCGGCGGTCAGCAGACGCCAAGCAGTGCGACGACCGACCTTGTACAAGTGGCAAGTGCTTCAGGCATCGCCAATAGTCACTGGGCGCAGGATGAGTCGCAGTTCGAGCGGCTGATGCAAGAGGCATTATGGGCTCCACAACCCTCATTCATCGCCGCGCACATTGAGGCCAAGCCAAGCCAATCACATCCGGAGTTCGATCCGGTGGTGCTGAAAGATCGCTTCATGCGCGGCATCGGCGCCAAGCCACCCTACGGCTGCTAAACCAGCGCACAACCACACGACCATGACAGATGCCCGGGGGCTTCTCCCGGGCATTTTGCTTCTCAACTGCTGGTTGTGGTCGACCTTACCGCGCCGCTCCTGGCTCCAACTCGACCTTGATCCAGCCCGGTTCGCAAACGTCGGATTTCCAAACTTCGCGGTCGAGCGGGATTGCGTGCTACCGCCCCGTGAAGGCCGGTTGACGCTTCTCAACCGTGGCACGCAGGCCCTCTTTGTGGTCTTCGGTGCCGCCGCAGATCTGTCCAGCACGGCGCTCGTTGCGCAACGCGTCCTCGAAGGCCAGCTCGGCATTCTGGCGGATCAGCTCCTTGGCCAGGCCGATGGCCATCGTCGGACCAGAAGCAAGCCGCGTGGCCCACTCCATCGCCGTCGACATTAGCTCGTCCGGCTCGACCAGCGCGTTGATCAGCCCAATCCGATCCGCCTCCTGCGCATCGATGATGCGACCGGTATAGATCAGCTCGGCGGCTCGCGACGGGCCAATCAGGCGTGGCAACAGGAAGGTGCCGCCCGCGTCGGGAGAGAAACCGACCCGGATGTAGACCTCACCGAAGCGCGCCGTGGTCGAGGCGATACGAAAGTCGCAGACCAATGTGAGGTCGCAACCGCCACCCACGGCCACACCATTGACCGCCGCGATGACCGGCTTGGGGATGCGGTAGAGTCGCGACATGAGTCTGTGCATGCGCAGCGCCCAGCCGTCCATGTTCTCTTCGGCCTCGCCGCCGCTCTCGCTGCTCCACTCCTTCACGTCGGCGCCGGCCGAGAAGCCGCGGCCGGTCCCGGTGATGATCAGGGCGCGTACCGACTCTCGGTTCCAGCTCCGCTCGACCAGGTAGTCAACCTCGACGATCGACTGCAGATCGATCGCGTTGAGCCGCTCGGGACGGTTGAGGGTGATGATGCCGACCCCATCCCGCTCTTCCCACAAAACTCGTGTCAGCTCCATGGCCTGCTCCATCCCGTCATGAATGGCGTTGAACCCCACGACGTCGCGTCGCGGTCCGCCTCAACCAATCGTGCTGATTCCACACGCTGCTCACGGTAGCAGCCACGAAATTGAGCGTCAATCAGCGGCCAACGGCTCGTCCAGATCGAGCGGATCCGGCTGGTGTTGCAGGTGCCGCAATGGCGAGAAGTAGACCCACAAAGCCGCCAACATAAACCCCACGATACCCACCACCAGGGTCGCCTTGAGCCCGATCAATTCTCCCAACGCGCCGCCAAGCAGTGAGCCGATCGGAATACTGCCGCCCACTACGAACTTGCTGGTAGCGTTGATCCGTCCCAGATATCGATCGGGCGTGATGGCCTGGCGCAAACTCATAGAGTTGACGTCGGCGATGAGCAACGTCAGCCATTGGCTGAACTCCGCCGCCAGCACCATCGGCAACGCCACCGATGGAAACAGCACGGCCAGCGGCACCGGTGCTCCACACAGCCCAAACAGGACGCGACCGACGATGATGGCTGGTCCCACGCCGATGCGACGTGCGATGGGCGCCGCGATCATGGCACCAATCAGAGCACCCACGCCACCAAGCGCGAACACCAGGCCGACCGCCGTCGAGTTCAAGCCGAGCACGTTAACCATGTAGAGGACGTAGACGGCCAAAAACATGTAGCCGAAGAGGGACGTCATGGCCGAGCTGAGGAGCATGGCTCGCAATGTCGCGTTACCGACGGCCAGTCCGAATCCCTGCCGGATAGCCGGTATGAGCGCGGGGCGCTTGATCGAACGATCCGGCTCCGATTCAGACGTGCGAATGCGGCGCAGAAAGACCGCCGAAACCAGAAAGCTGAACGCATCGATCAACACGGCGTAGGCTGCGCCGAACACCCCAACCAGCACGCCCGCCATGCCCGGCCCCACCACCTGCGCGAAGGAGGCCGATGATTGCAGCTTGCTGTTCCCCTCCAGCAGATGTTCCCGACCAATGAGCTCCGGCAGATAGGACATGTAGGCGACGTCGGCGAAGACCTTCAGCGCACCGTTGACGAAGGTGACGGCGTAGAGGAGTTCAATGCGCATGTCGCCGAAGAACCAGACGGCCGGGATGCTGAGCAAGAAGAACATGCGGGCGAAGTCGGCCGCGATCATCAGTCGCCGCCGTCGCACCCGGTCGATCCAGACTCCGGCCACCAGCCCGAAGATGAGATTGGGCGCGGTTCCGGCCGCCGTGAGGAAGCCCATCTGAGCAGCAGAGGCATGCAGCGAGAGCGCCGCCATCAGGGGCAGCGCCAGCAGGGTGATCTGTGAGCCGATCTCGGAGACGCTGTCGCCTGCCCAGAAGCGCATGAAGTCGCCGTGCCGCCAGAGCCCGGTCAAGCGGACATACGGCAATCGGCGACGATTCGGCCGGTCAGGCGATGGTGATTCTCTAGAGTGAGATGGCTGCCCACGCGATCGCATGGCCTCGACGACCGCCGCGCGGACCCGGATGAATTTGAACATGAACGTAGAACCCCCAACAATGCTGGGAGGAGGCCACCTATTGCGCCCTCCTCCGCTGTCCTCTGCGCGATTTCCTCAGGACAGCGGAAGATCTTGCATGCGGATGAAGGGTTCTTTCGTGTGCCAGGCCACGAGGGCCGGCGGCGCGTCGTTCACGCTCATGTCTTCAGTGCTCCACAACGCGGCATTCGAGCCACGCGGTTTCGGAGTCTACCGAACCTCGCGATATCAGACAACTGGCAGCCCAGGCTATTTCAGGATCAGGTTGCGCAACAGGAAGAGGCTGTTCGCCGGACGCTCGGCCAGGCGGCGCATCAAGTAGAAGTACCACTCGTGCCCGAACGGCGTCGCCACCAGCACTTTGTAGCCCTTGTGCACGAGATCGAGCTGAAGCTGCTGGCGAATTCCGTAGAGCATCTGGAACTCGAACCGGTCGTTGCCGATCCCCAGGTCGCGCGTGTAGTTGATGACGTGGTTGATAATCGCCTCGTCATGCGTGGCGATGGCGGTATAGCCGTCTCCCGACAACATACGCTCGGCTAGATTCACGTAGTTGCGATCGACGTCCGCCTTCTCGGGATACGCGACGTTGCTCGGCTCGAGGTAGGCGCCCTTGACCAGGCGCAGGTTCGGGTTCAACGGCAGCAGATCTCCCAGATCACGTTGCGTGCGGTAGAGGTAGGCCTGCAGCACGGTACCGACGTTTTCATGTCCATCCGCACGCAAGCGCTGATAGATGCGAATAGTCGGATCGACCCGTGCCGACTCTTCCATATCGATGCGGATGAAATTGTTCTTGGTCGCGGCGTGCTCCACCAAACGGGCCACATTGCGGTAGGCAAGATCCTCATCGATGTCGAGACCGAGGTGCGTGAGCTTCAGCGCGATGTTTGTACGCAGATTCTCCGCGGCGATGCGATCCTGAACTCGTTCGTATTCATCCACCACAGCGGCGGCCATCTGCGCATCGCGCACACCCTCACCGAGGAGCGTCGTGTTGGTATGCAAACCTTGCTCGTTGAGGCGACGAAGGACGACGACAGCCTCATCCAACGTCTCGCCAGCCACGAAGCGGGCGGCGCCCATGCGCATACCGTAGCGACGCACGAAGCGCGAGACGCCCGGGTTGGTCGTTGCCACAAGAATTCCGCGACGGAACATGAGATCAGGCGTCCTTCCCATTGCTGTGACTGTTCATGCGTGTATTCCCATCGGAGGCGGATACGGCGGCGTCACGACAATCGGCCGTCTCGCCATTGCAGCATGGCACGACGACCTGACCGCACGTCGCACATTGATAGTGCGCCCGCACCCAGATCATTTGGCTGATCTGTCCGCAAAATGGGCACCGTTCCGTCACGATTGCCTCCAATTCGCTCCCAGATCGATTCTAACCCGAAACTTCGTGCGGAAACTCCCCCGGTTTCGCGTTGAAGCGCGACTCAAGCAATTATTTCTGGTCTGTTTCTTAAGCGTTCACGCCCCCTTCAGCCTCGTAAGACCGCCGTAAGACTCGAAGCGCAGATTGCGAAGCATCGACGTTCACGCCACGAGATCGGAAGGGAGATAACCAGCACATCCTGGCCAACATCGATTTCAATGTTTCGCGGTTCATGGAGGACGGAATGCATCGGTTCCAATACACTCGCACACTTCGAGCGCTCTTCGTCGTCGGACTGCTCGCCAGCGCCTTCGCCGCACTCGTCGGAAGCGCGGGCGCGCACGGCTGGGATGGGCAGGTCTATACCATCACCAATGAAGCCGGTGGCAATCGGATCGCGATCTTCAACCGCGCCGCCAACGGAGACCTCTCATTTGACAGTTACGTCAATTCGGGCGGCAACGGCACCGGCAGCAAGCTCGGATCTCAGGGCGCCGTCATCCTCAGCGACAACGGTCGCTGGCTCTTCGCCGTCAACGCCGGTAGCAACAGCGTCTCCAGCTTCCGAGTGACGCCGCGGGGCCTCGATCTGGCGGACACCATCGATTCAAATGGCACGACACCGGTCAGCCTGACCCTGCACGACAACCTTCTCTACGTCCTCAACGAGGGTGGATCGCCCAACATCAGTGGGTTCGTCGTCCGCCCGCAGGGCAATCTGTTCCATATCCCCGGCTCGACCCAGCCCGCCACCAGTGCAACGTCGGTTCAGATCGGCTTCTCACCTGACGGACACGTACTGATCGTGGCAGGCAAGGCCTCGAACACGCTCGACAGCTACGTGGTCAATCGCTTCGGCGTCGCCGGATCGCCGCAAACCTTCGCCTCGAACGCCGCCGTCCCCTATGGCTTCGGCTTCGACAATCGTGGACACCTGATCGTTTCAGAGGCCTCCGGATTCGTCACTCCTTACTCGGTGAGTCGTGACGGCACGATCAGAGCCATTACCGCAGCGGCGCCGACCTACCAGAACGCGGCCTGCTGGGTCGTGATCACCAAGAACGGCCGCTACATCTACACTGCCAATGCCGGATCAAGCTCGATAACTGGGTTCTCGATCGCCCACGGCGGCGCGCTCACTATCCTTAACTCCGATGGTGTGACCGCCAGCACTGGAGCCGGGACGAGCCCAATCGACATGGCGCTGAGCAACAACAGCCACTTCCTGTACGTCAACAATGGCGACGGCACCATCGGCGCCTTCCAGGTTCACGCCAATGGCAGCCTCAGTTCCATCACGCTCGTCGGCGGTCTTCCCGCATCGAGCACGGGGTTGGCCAGCAACTAAGCTTTCTCCATTCCCCGTCCCTCTTCCCCTCGGCCGCCGGTGCGTACACCGGCGGCCACCCTGTTTCAACCAAACAGGAACGACACGCCTGGGAAGATGGTGTATAGTCCTGCCACGAAATCATCGAATCAAATCGAATGCGAGCAAAGCGAGTGACAGTCCTCTAACCCATCGTCTCCACTGTTTCTGGAGCGATACGCCACCCGACCGGATGTGCGTCTGGCGGCACATGACGCGAACGCCGTTTCATCCGGCCCGTTTCCGCATGGTCTGAAAACGAACGTCGCACGGTCGCTTCGTCACGGTACGCCGGTTGACGTCGGGCCACTCGTACGATGGTGGTAGAGGATGTTCTCGCGCTCGATGTCCGCATCCCGCGTCTATTTGTTAATGAGTGGCGCTTTCTCCCTCTTTTTCACGATGTTCGCCACCTACTCCGCGGTCTATCGCTTCAATATCGTGAAGCTCAACCCGTTTGAGCTTCTCCTGGTCGGCACGGCGCTCGAAAGCGCGGCGTTTCTCTTCGAAATCCCGACCGGTGTGGTTGCCGACGTGCGCAGTCGCCGCACCTCGATCATTATCGGGATGTTCCTGATTGGCGCTGGGTTCGTCTTTGAGGGGTCGATCCCGCTCTTCACGACCGTCCTGATCGCTCAGGTAATCTGGGGCATCGGTTACACCTTCATCAGCGGTTCACGTGAGGCCTGGATCGCGGATGAGCTCGGCGACGAGGAGCAGACCGGTCGCATCTACCTGCGCGCCGCTCAGGTTGGGCAGGTGTCGTCCATCGTAGGAATGCTCATCAGCGTCGGCCTGGCCAGCATTCGCGTCAACGTCCCGATGATCACCGCCGGATTTGCCGTGGCGGGTATCGGCCTGATGCTGCTCTTCATCATGCCGGAACGCAACTTCCATCCGACCCCACACCCGGAACGACTCCCGTTCGCCGAGATGAAGCGCACCTTCGTACGTGGCATCAACGTCGTCCGTGGGCGACCCGTGCTGGTGACGATTTTGAGCATCGGCCTGTTTTATGGCATGTCTTCTGAGGCCTTCGACCGGCTCTGGGAAGCCCACTTCATCGCTAACCTGGGCTTTCCCTCGATCGGACATCTGACGCCCGTGGTCTGGTTCGGCATCATCAATGGTGGCGCCATGGCACTCAGCCTTGTCATTACCGAGATCGTTCTGCGGCGCGTCGATACCCGCAGCCACACTCATGTCACACGGATGCTGCTGCTGATCAACACGGTGCTGGCGATGAGCGTGATCGGCTTCGGTATCGCTGGGGGGTTCGCCATGGGTATCGCGGCATACTGGGCCGCCTATTCCATGCGCACCGCCAACGAGCCGCTCTATAGCGCCTGGACCAATCAGAGCCTGGAACCGAAGGTGCGCGCCACGGTCTTCTCGATGAGCAGTCAGATGGATGCACTTGGTCAGATGGTGGGCGGTCCGCTGATCGGACTGATCGGCACGGCCTTCACAATTGGCGCGGCCATGATCGCCTCGGGCACCACGCTCATCCCAGCGCTGCTGCTCTATCTCCGCACCAGCTTGCGAACCGAGCCCGAACCAGTGACCGCGGTGGTGGATGTACCGGGGGAGTGAGGAAAGGCCCTCACGAACGGCCCTCACCCGGCGCTGCGGCGCCACCCTCTCCCGCGCGAGCAGGAGAGGGTTGAGGAACTTGGGAAAGACAGCGCCGTTCCCTGTGGACACACCTCCTGATCGTCGGCTTGGTCCTCTCCCTCGAGTCGAGGGAGAGATAGTGAGGGAGAGGGGCCGGGGGTGAGGGCCGTTGGACTCACCCCGCGTCGTATGCCTTCTGCAGTTCGGCGATCTCGATCTTGCTCATCTGCAGCATGCAGCTCATCACCCGGTTGGCGCGCTCGGGGTCTGGATCGCTCAGCATGCGGGGCAATGCCGACGGAACGACCTGCCACGACAAACCGAAGCGATCCTTCAACCAGCCACAGGGTCCCGGCTCGCCACCCTCGGTCAGCTTCTCCCAGAGGCGATCGACCTCCTCCTGCGATTCGCAATCGATCGAGAGAGAGATGGCTTCATTGAATTTGAAATGAGGTCCACCGTTCAGCGCGATGTACTCCACTCCGTCAAGATTGAACTCCATCGTCATGACGCTTCCCTCGGGTCCAGGGCCGGCTGGACCGTAGCGGTTGACGTTGGTGATCTCAGAGTTCTCGAAGAGGGAAGTGTAGAGATTTACGGCCTCCTCGGCCTGGCTGTCGAACCACAGGAAGGTCTTGATCTTCTGCGCCACGGTCAGTTCCTCCTTGCCCCTCACGGAGCATTTACACGGGTCGCGAAATGCCTTCTACGTATGGTCGACGGAGATACGCGGAATTCGACATTGCCGTACGACAGTCACGCCTCGCTCCGGGCTCGTTTCGGCCGGCGGGCGGAGAGGAGCGCGATGATGGCGTTGGTCAGGAAGAGATTGGCTTGCATTCCCGCGAGCCACGCAAATTCGATTGCGGCGCGGTTCAGCGAGATAAGCGAATCCATCGCGTGGGTCAGCATCGCGCTTGTCAGCTGCTTGGCATCCTCCGCCGTTAGAGCTTCGGTTTCCGGGTCTGCCGCGAACTGAGCTGTCTGGTCGTACGACATGCTAAGTTGCGTCCTCAATAATCAAAATCAACACCAACTAGAAGATGCTTCTTTAAGATGCAAGAGTTGTATACAGAGATAATCTCGGAGTGTGGAGGCCCTGGCAGATCGAAAAAGCCCCGACCCCGCGGGTCGAGGCTTCGTGTCACAGTAACGACGTACGGATGAGTTTACGTGTTTGCTAGCTGATCAAATTCAGTATTACGACTGATGTCCAGACCGGGCATTGAGTTGCTCCGCGATAGCCTGGTCGTTTGCGACCTTCTTCAGTCGCGCTTCAATTGCGGCGGCCCCTTTTGGCTCAAGCGATTGGTTGAACTCGGACACGTCACGCGTCGAGTGGATTGCCCACTCCGTCAGTGTCTTCAGGTCTGCATCAAAGGTCCGCTGAACTTCGTCCAGATCGATCTCCATACGATCGTATTCGAACTTCACCTCAGTATTTGAGACATTGCCCACCGGCGGCTGCTGTGTATAGGCATTCGGGGTGAACCGGAACAGGTCTCTGTCACCGGTGAAGGGCACGTGATACGTCACCCGCGTTCCCTGCTTGTAGACGGGGCCACGATTAATTGGACTGTGGAATGCACCGAAGTTGGGATCCTTGCTAATGTCGATTTCGACGTCGCTGGTTGTCGCCGTTGAACTATCTTTATGGATTTTCAGCGGTTCTATCCTGTGTCTTGCGATGAGTGCTTCACCACGTTCGAGTACGAGGTCTTTCGCCGGTGCCTGCTTGATTTCGTCGAGCATCTTCAGCTCACGATTGCGTAACACTTGGGAGAGTTTCCCCTCTGAAAAGAGATTCTTCAATAAGGTGCCCTTTCGTAACGCTACTACTTCATCCGCACGAACACTGTGACCGGACACCTAGTTTAGCTCAAACGTACTGACGAATCAAGACGAAGTCAGTCAGGTTGCTGATCAAACAAAACTGTGAGAATCTGAAGCGTGCGGAGTGCATAATGTGTCCAACCCGCAGCGCAGCAGACAGTCTTGGGGGCATTGATGGGCGACCTCTATTGGGGCGACAACTTGAACATCCTGCGGGACTTCATCGACTCGGAGTCGGTCGACCTCATTTACCTCGACCCGCCATTCAACTCAAACCGGAACTACAACGTCTTATTCAAGGAAACTAACCGGCACGAGAGCGACGCCCAGATTGAGGCGTTCACGGACACTTGGCATTGGACGGAGTCGGCCGAGGCGGCGTACGCGGAGCTCGTCCACGGCAACCACGTGCCGCAGAAGGTGTCAGACCTGATCGTCGCCATGCGCTCCTTCATCGGCTCAAACGATGTGATGGCCTACCTGGTGATGATGACGATTCGACTGATCGAACTGCACCGCGTCCTCAAGCAGACCGGCTCGATCTACCTCCACTGTGACCCGACCGCGAGTCACTACCTCAAGGTGGTGATGGACACAATTTGGGGGCCGACAAACTTCCGGAGTGAAATCATTTGGAAACGATCGAGCGCCCACAACGATGCCCGACAGGGCCGCAAACAACACGGGCACATTCACGACGTGATTCTGTTCTACACCAAAAGCGACACATGGACGTGGACCTGGCTCTACACCCGTTACGATCAGAGCTACATTGACACTTTCTACCGTCACGTTGAGTCGGAAACAGGTCGGCGATTCCGGCTCAGTGATCTCACTGCTGCCAAACCGGGTGGGGATACATCTTATGAGTGGAAAGGCGTCAAGCCATACCAGGGGCGTTACTGGGCATACTCCAGGGCGAATATGGAACAGTTCGAAAAGGACGGACGCCTCTACTACACCAAGAGTGGTGTGCCCAATTACAAGCGATATCTCGACGAAATGCCTGGAGTACCCATTCAGGATATTTGGACAGACATTCAGCCAACGCTCGGTGCAGAAAGCCTAGGCTATCCAACTCAAAAGCCCATCGCACTCTTGGAACGAATCATTGAATCCTCCTCCACCCCCGGCGATATCGTGCTTGACCCCTTTTGCGGATGCGGCACAGCAATCGCCGCCGCTGAGAAGCTCGACCGCAAGTGGATCGGCATCGACATCACCCACTTAGCGATTACGCTCATCGTCTCGCGCATGAAGAGCACGTTCCCCGGCATCGAGATCAACCTCCACGGTGAGCCGGCCGACATCGGTGGAGCACGAGCACTTGCTGACGCCGATCGCTATGACTTCCAGTACTGGGCGTTGACGCTCGTTGGTGCGCGGCCAGTCGAGGACGCCAAAGGCAAGCCAAAGAAGGGTGCCGACAAGGGGATCGACGGTAACATCTCGTTCCTCGGCCAGGACATGAAGACCCCGCATCGCTGCATCGTTCAGGTCAAGTCAGGGCATGTTAACAGCGCAACCGTGCGAGATCTGAAAGGCACCGTGGAGCGCGAGAACGCTGAGGTTGGGCTACTAATCACGTTGGAGGAGCCATCAGCACCAATGAACGTGGAGGCCCTTGAAGCGGGGTTCTATCACTCCGAGTGGATGAACGAGGACTACCCCAAGATTCAGATCATCACCATTGGCGACCTGCTCAAGGGACAACAACCGCGCATTCCAACGCGATACAACCCATACCAACTTGCGCAGATCCAGAAGAAGCCGGTGGAGCAGAAGGGGCTTTTTACGCAGGAGGCTGATTGAACATCACATCGTTGCTGGGCATCACAGCAGCGGCTGTCGCGGTCTATGGTGCCGCTCTGTCAACCTACGTGTTTGTGGTGCAACGCTCCGACAGGAATCCCGAAATCAATGTTACTTTTCAAATCGGGATCACCGCTCTCCCGTCAAGTGAAATTCGCGCGGTGTTCTCGCTGGAAGCGGCGAACGCTGGAAGCGTGGTGACGACGCTTGGGTCGTATGGGCTTCAACTCCCGAAGGCCAAATACATCACTCGATTCTCGCTGCTCGATGGCACAACGTTTCCACTCGTCCTCCATCCTGGAACCAAATGCGCGGCCAATTTCTGGGTACGCCCGGTACTTCAGAAACTTGCTGATGAAGGCTTCACGAGTAGAGTTGACGTCATACCATTCTTTACCGATCACTTGTCGAAACATCACAGAGGCAAGGCTTTCACGATACCTGTCGGTGAGTGGCTCGGAAATCCAGACATGTGATCGGCCGCCGTATGGCGGCCCAGTTCGAGTGGTCTGGTTGTGGAAAATCTACGCTGCGAGCGCGAACCGGTCGTCACCAGGTTTTGCCAATAGTGTGATTCGCTGACCGGACGATGCTCCGGAGACCCGTACGCTATTCGCAGCTACTCAGCCATCACGGCTCTCACGACTCGATGAATATTCCTAACTCATCCCATCGGTCCCGCCATTGTTCGACGCGCTTTGGCAAGATTTGGTGATGGGTTGAGTCCTTTGCGTGCGGCCGTACTCCACCATGACTGTCCAAATACGCAAGGTGCGTCTCGTAGATGTCGTTTTGAATCCACCATTCGGGGACAACGTAGTAGCCGGGCGAGCTTCCAATTGTGCCGAGGTTCACGAGAATCCAATACCGTGTTTCGTTGGTATCTTCAACCCGCTGTTTCCCTCTCCGGATGTCTGTCTGCCATCCTCGTGAGGTTCCGGACTTAGTCTTGACCTGAACGCTGACAGTTCGTTTCTGTTCCTTATCGCTCGCCAGAACATCAATGATCGGCATATTGCCTGCAAACGTCACCGCATAGGCACCACGGCGATGGAGTTCTGCCGCAACGAAGTGCTCTCCTGCCCTCGACACCTGTTGAGGATTCGCCTTGACGGCTGGAAGCACTGGCTGATCCCCTAACCATAATGGCTCTAGTATCGCTTCAATGTCGTGACTGCAGGGACACGATTGAACATCCATATCGAGAGTGGCAAACCTACGACGGTAATACCGATGACCCATGCCACTACCATCCAGATTAACGACAACCAGTCACCCACGAGTAGAAAGTACACAGCGCGGAGAACAAATGGCCGCTGCCGGAGATTCGTCTCAGAGATTCGGGTAGCGAGGCCCTCAGTTTCAGCGACAAATTGGTGGCTCGGCTCACGGAGGCTGACGATCTTAGGAAGCTTGTTGATCATGACCAGGCCGATCGGCATGGTTACCACCAGTAGTACTAACACCCACGCGATAAGGATCCAAAGCAGGGATAACCACCATCCTACAAAAATAAACCACAGCGCTGTTACTAGACACCCGTATCCGCCTCGTTGCTGAACAACAACTACTGATGATCCGCCCGCAGGGACCTGGTCACTCATGCGACCTCCAAACACGTGACTTGGCGATCTGGTTTACGAAGCCACTCTATTCCCGAGTTGCGTGAACGTCAAGTTGTGATAGAGGGACATGAATGTGAGTCGAACTAGCTGTGCGATGGTGCGCAGTGATAGCTATCCCGCGAATGTTTACTCTACGCCGACATCGCGAACCGGTCGTCGCCGGGTTCTGACAATAGTGCCCCCATAACCTTTGAAAATGGAGGTGTAGAAACTCGCCGCCTCATCAGCCTGGATGTCGAACCACAGGAAGGTCTTGATCTTCTGCGCCATGGTCAGTTCCTCCATGCGCACTGCGTTTTCAACGATTGGACCGGTGTCCTCTGCATATGGTCGTTGGGGAGGTGCCGGAATCGACATTCCGGGTTTGGATTGATGGAGAGTCAGGCACCGCGCACGATTCGTCTCGACCGGCGCGCGGCCAGAATCGCGATGAGGGCGTTGATCAGGAGGAGATCGGCCGGGAAGGCATAGGTAGCGAAATTCCAGGTGCGGATCGTCAGGAGCGTCAGTAATCCGGCCGAAGCGCCCAGCGCATAGGCTCGCGGGTGCTCGGTCTCGGGGTATTGATAGGCCTTCACGATGGTCGGGAATCCGGCCAGCACGCTGGCGGCGATGTTGGCGGCGATCGCGACGTCGCCCGTTCTGGTTACCAGCCAGATGACGATACCGGCGACCGCCAGAATCCCCGCGGCAACGTCCAGCCGGTGGACGCCCCAATAGGCGCGTTTGTTGACGTACGAGGCGAGGAAGACCAGCAGCGGGCTCAAGCCAGCGGTGAAGGTGAGCCAGGCTTGCACGCCGACTCCTTGCCGGATCTCCGCCGCGAAGGTGACGAGCGTCGTCAGTGCCCAGAGAAACCAGGTCACTTTATTGGGCTGCACCAATCCCCGCAGCGTCGCCACCAGGTAGGTGATCCCGCCGATCGAGCTGAGAATCAGACCAAGATAGACGAAGTTCTCATTCAGCATTCCGCCCGAAAACGGATCCTTTCAACGCGTCGTCGAAGCCGGTTCGATTCCGACAGCCGCATCTGCTCGTCGCGCAGCGGCACGACTGGTTCGGTGAGGCCGAAGCGGGCGAATCCGGCCAGACCCACGATTAACATCGAGATGGCACAGCCGCCGATCACCAGCGGAACGCTGACGTGCGCGAAGAGGGGCACGGCCAGCAGCAGACCAACCGAGCCACCCACCATGACGATGGTGGAACGAAAGCTATAGACCTTGCCGATCTGATCGGGCGGGAAATCGGTCTGGATCATCGTTAATTGCACCAGATCTCCCATCGGACCGCCAAAGGCGGCAATTCCCGACCCGATGACGGCCACGGCCACGCTGTGCGCGGCAGCCAGGATCAGGAAGCCGCCTCCCATAATCAGGCGGCCCGCGAAGAGGACGGCGACGCGCCGGTGGATGGTGAGGCTGCCGATAACTAAGTTGCCGATGACGTTGGTGGCGCCATAGGCTCCCACGATCAGGCCAAAGGCACCAATCGAGCCGGAGAGGACGCGCTGGGCGAGCAGTGGCACGCCGACGATGAAGGCCATGCTCCAGGCCAGGTTGGCAATGCCGGAGCCGGCCAGCGCCCAGGTGAGGGGTTTGTGTGCGTAAACCCGTCGCGCGCTTTGCCTGATCTCGTGTAGGACTCCGGTGCTGGCCCGCGCTGCCTGCTCATCCGGGGTCGGCTGCCAGCGAAAGCGGCGGCTGAGCGCGCCGATGGCCACTGCCGAGATGACGAAACTGACCGCATCCAGCGAGAAGAATTGCGAGACCGGCAGTAGCGCCGCCACGAGACCGACCAGGCTGGGCGCGATGGCTCGCGCCAGGCGCCGCGTCATATCCATCAGGCCGTTGGCCGCCTGAAGCACCTGAAGGTCTCCCGAGAGAGCGGGCAGGCTGGCCTGCAATGCTGGGTCGAACAGTGCGCCGAGCCCGCCGATGACGACCCCGGCCGCCGCCATATGCCAAAGTTGCAAGCGGCCTAGCATCGACAGGGTCGGCAGCACGCCGACCGCCGCCGCCCGCATGAGGTCGACCACTATCATGGTGGTGCGCCGATTCCAGCGATCGGCGTAGACGCCACCCAGCAGGCCGAAGACCAAGCCCGCCAGCGATTGCGCCGCCACGACCAAACCGGCGCCGCTCCCAGCGACGTTGACCGCCATCCAGACGATGGCGATGGCGTAGAAGTTGTCACCGATGGCCGAGAGGACCTGGCTCAGCCAGAGGATCGCCAGGTGTCGCTGGCGTAAAGCGCGGAGAAATGCCATTCGTCAGAATCCCGGGATGACGTCGCGGCTGGCCAAACCGCCAGGTAAGCCTGACGACGAGCGAGCCGCGAACGGGACGAGACACACATTCGTTGCCTCGTCCCCAACATCAGATTGCATCGCCTCGATTAGAGGTACTTGAAGACCTCCACGCGGTTGCCGTCTGGATCGTAGTAGAAGGCGGCCAGGGCGAACGGCTTGCCGTCGGACCCCGGAATCTCGGAAAGCGCGCGATCGACCTTGACGCCCATCGAGTCCAGGTGCTGGCAGAGCTCCTCGACGTTCTCCACCCCCAAAGCGACGTGATCGAGCGTGCCGGAGGGGTTCAGCCCACTCTCACCTTTGACCAGCTGCACACCGGGCAGCCAGGCCGCGTCCGGATCGCCCTCCGGCCCACGGGTGCGGGTGACCGGCAGGCCGATCACCTCACTATAGAAGTGGATCGCGCGGCTCATATCGGTCACCTTGAGTGCGACGTGGTTGAGCTCCCGTTTGGTCTTCAGCTGGAACGATCCGGACATTGGTGAACCTCCCTATGACGGCAGTATCCTCGGTCGCTTGTGTTGTCTCGGGACAGTGTAGCGTACGATAGCCGCCGCACGAAGGCGGCGCATCATGGCAAAACGAAGCGGCTCTCTCGTCCCCGCGAGGTGAGCCGCTTCCTTCCCATTTGTCGGTCAACCGACTGTGGGATTGCTTTTCCCTGAACGAAACCCTAGGAGCTCATGCTCCAGTTGACCAGGTTCCAGAGATCCGATGTCCAGGCGGACAGGTTCAGGTTCTGGAGCTTCTTGTTAGAGCCAGAGACGCCGTTGCGCAGGATGAGCGGAATCTCCACCACCTGATTGACCACCAGGTCGTTCATGGTGACGAAGAGGGGTGCCTGCTTGGTCGGATCCAACTCCGTCTGCGCCGCGGTGTACGCTTTGTCGTAGTCGGCGTTCTGCCAGCGCTCCGTGTTGTTCCCGGACCAGGAGTTCGACTTCTGCGAGATGTTCGACGGATCACCCCACCACGAGACCATGTAGTCCAGTGGGTATGGTGTCGACGGGTTGTTCGTGTACATCTCGATATCGGTGTAGAAGTGGTTGGCCGTGTCGTTGTTGCCGGCGTCCGACGAGAAGTAGACACTGGCGTCGACCGACTTGATCGTCACATCCACGCCGATCTGCGCGAATCCTTGCTTGACGATCTCCTGCTCCTTCTGGCGCAGGGAGTTGACCGACGTCTGATAGACGATCTTCATCTGCACGCCATCTTTGGCGCGCGTGCTGCCACTCTTGGCCCAGCCGGCACCGTCCAACAGGGTGTTGGCGGCAGCGACGTCGAACTTCCAGCTCGTGTTTTTGGAAACGAAGGACGCCGGACCAGCCAGAATGTTGGAGGTAGCGGTACCGGTATCGCCGTAGAGCTGCTGCGCCATGACGTCGCGCTGGATGGCCATCGAGTAGGCCTGCCGGACTGCCAGGTCCGCCTGGAACGGGTGCGGCGCCTGAATGCTCGACTTCTCACCATTCACGTCTTTGTTCGGGTCGGTCATGTTCACCAGAATGCGCTCGACGCCCAGGCCAGGAGCAATGGTGAGTTGGCCGGGATTCTGGTCTCCTGCGAGCGACTGCAGCACACCCCACTCCACCTGGAGGTTCCAGGAGTAATCGACCTCACCCGTCTGAATGGCCGCGCGCGCCGCACTGGTCGCATCGCCACCACCCTTGAGGTAGACGGTCTTGAAGTAGGGCTTGTCCGCCTCGCGGTACTGATCGTTGATCGAGTACGAGACGTGGTCGCCTGACTGGAACTCATCCACTTTATAGGCACCGGTCCCGATCGGCTTGAGGTTGAACGGCGCGTCGCGGGCGGCGGTACCGACCGAATCCTTCAGGATGTGCTGAGGCAAGATGTAACCGTACGAGCCAACGAAGACTCCGTACCATCCCGGCGTTGGCTTCTTGAAGCTGATCTTGACCGTGTTCGGATCGACCGAGTCGACCGAGTCGATCACCTTGTAATTGCCAGAGGTGGTCGCCGCGGTGTCGGTGTTGTTGATGTAGTCGTACGTGAACTTGACGTCGTCGGCGTTGAAGTCTTCACCATCTGACCACTTGACGCCTGACTTCAGCTTCCAGGTGACGCTCATGCCGTCCTGGGCGACGCCACCATTGTCGAGACTGGGGATCTCAGCGGCCAGAATCGGGACTAGTTTCCCGTCCTTGTCGATATCGGCCAAGGGTTCGAGAACGACGCGGGAAGCGTCGAAGTCCTTGGTGCCCTGGGCCAGGTGACCGTTGAGGATCGTCGGTGCCTGCCACCACAGGAGGTTGAGGGTGTCGCCCTTGCCCCGTCCCGCACCGGCCGTGGTCGTGGCCGTAGAAGCGGTGGTGGCTGCGGGAGACGCGGCTGTTGTCGCGGCGGAGGTGGACGTCGCGGCGGTCGTGGCCGCAGGTGTGGTGCCACCGCTGCTCGAGGTCGCGGTCGACGCGGACGCGGTGGTCGGCGTGGTCTTGTTCGAGCTGCCGCACGCCGCAAGCAGCGCCGCGATGGCCGGAGCACTCAAGCCGAGCGCGACCGCGCGTTTGAGCACCTGACGACGGTCGAGCACGCCGCTCATGGCTGCCGCTCGCAACCGCTCAATGTTCAGTTCATCCATATGGGGTTCTCCTCCTACAACACACACCGGCGATCACATATCACCGGTCATCGTCAACTCGGATCATTACAGGCGAATCGATTCACCTCCCCAATGCGCAGTCCGTAACGTGAGGACTTCCGCACAACGGCATACATCACCCATTGAGAGGATGAGATCATAACAGATCTGTAACATAAAATGGTCTGCGATGCGCAGGTTGCCGCTCCAATAATGTTGGTTACACGAGAAAACCGAGAGCGAACGTGATCAGCGGCGATGGTCGACAGCGCATGCATATTCGCCAGCAGATCCACACTGCGGCACAGAGTCGAGACACTATTCACCTGTAGTTCACTGGATACATACGATAACGGGAGATATGACATACCAGAATACGCCAGATGGCGTATCATCTCCCGGTGTATTCGATCTTATGTTCTAAAGTGAGATGAGTTCGCCGAAGTGGACTCTGGAGCGCGTCGCCGGCGCTCGCTGCCGATTCCGGACTCAATTCTGCTCGTCGGTTACGTTGATCAGAGGAACTGTCGAGATTCGATCGCGATTGCGGCGACCGGTTGGGGACGGGTTGAGGCAACGGGAGCGCGCGGATTATTGCGCACTCCCGTCGTGCGACCTGCTATTGATCCAGGGCGGCGGCGGTCAGACGACCGAGCAGGATGGTGTATGGTTCGGCGTTTTCCGGGTGGTATTCGAAGCGCGCTCGCTCGAAATACTGCACGGTGAAGCCCGTGTCCGGGTCGGTGAACTCTTCACTGATGGGGTACCCGAAGAGGGCCAGCGACTCCCGCTGCGAGATTCCGTCGTCTCCCAAATTGAGCCCATGAGCGTGCCAGTAGTCCTTGAAACCGCCACCCAACCGGTGGCCGGTGGCGGCGAAGAATTCTGTCTGGCTGTTACTCTCAGTGTTGGCCGGGAGCGGATTGAAGGGTGGCATGCCTGCGAGGCCACGTCGCTGTGCGTCCTCAACGCCCGTGAGCCCAAGCTCCACCACGTAGGGCGTCCCCTCCAGTTCCGGGTGGTATTCGAAGCGTTGCCGCTCGAAGTACTGAACGGTAAAGCCGTTCTCGACGAGCTCATCGGTCAGCGGATAGCCAAAGACCGCCAAGCCGCCATCGTTCTGCCAGAAGGTGAGGAAGCGGCCCGAGATGGCGTGCCCGGTCTCCGGGAAATAGATGGACGGCGGCGTCTGCGCGATCGGCTCGGTGTAGACCACCGGGTCGCTCGCCAGAGTGTCATGATGCTCCCAGACCAGTACGCCATTGCGCGCTTCTGGATCGACGTTATAGCCCCCATCGACCACCACCGGGAACTCAGTGCCGGACTGCAGATCGTAGCCCATGATCTTCGACTGCAACGTCGTCGCCTGGAGCTCATCGAGCAGGTTGGCAATCGAGCCGCTTCCACGGTAGTCCTGAACGTAGACGTAGCGACCGTCGGTCGTCGGGCTTTGTGACGGCTTGTAGTCGCCATTCTGCACCGACGCGATGGTCGATCCGTGGCCATTTGCAAGGTTGAGTTGATATAGGTTGAGGTCGTAGGCGTAGACCAACGTGTCACCTGTGACGTCGTAGGACGGCGTGCTGAAGGCCCCCAATGGCGTGCCGATGTCCAGATCCTCTTCCGCCACCAGCGCAGGCGACGAATCGGAGAGGCGCTGCGTCTTGAGCTGCCAGTGCACTTCATGATCGCCGGTCTGCTCGAGTCGAGCCCACACCACGCGATCTCCGCTGATAGCGGGCTGTAGAAAACCACCTGACCCGTTACCTACGGGAGCTGAATCAAGTGGCGTCATGCTTCCATCGGTGAGGTCGACCACCTGCAGCGTCATCACGGAACCGGGCGTCACTTCCTCCGGGCCACTCACGAACGCTACGTGCGATCCGGAGATGGCTGGAAGGACTTCGTTGCCTGCTCCGGTCACAACCGGAAAGTTGACCTCGGTCTCGATGTTACGACCACGGATATCGAGGTTGCCCTCTGGGTTCTGTTGCACCCAGACGGCGATACCAGAATCGATATCCGGAGTCAGCGCCTGTCCGTCACCGACCACAATCGGGAACTGCTGGCGTGTGGCCAGGTCGACTGCCACCACGTCCGAATCTCCCGGCCCGGCCAGCGTCTGATAGACCACCGTCGTGCCGTCCGTGCGCGGACTCAGCCCAGGAAAGAGCGGCTGCGCCCCACTGCCCGCCTGAGTCGTGCCAGTGAAAATGCCACTGAGAACCAGCGTGAAGCCGAGCGTGAATCCCGCCCTCACGAATTGCGAAACCCTACTCTTCGAACCCACTACGTGTTCCTGCTTTCTGAGACGCGCTTCCTCGGCGCGTGTACCCTCCTGCACTTCAATCGAATTGCCAAGCGGCACGCTCTTCGTATCCGGTTGAGTCCTCACGCCTTGTTGTTCAGGTGTGTCTGATATCCCACTCATATCGCGCGTACCCATGGCCGCTCGTTCGTCGTGCGGATCACCTATCCACTAACCTGTAAATCCCGTAATACAGGTTATAGTCACGCGGATCTGGCGAATACTGTCCGAAGTGATGGGGAGGGTTGGCCATAAGAACAGCAGAAACTGTCCATCTTGGGAGGGGTTATGCGGTTAGGCGGGGATTCGCGCCGGCGCTCCAGCCGGTACGATCCTTGCGTTTGGCATTCTCACTCGTGGATCGTCCAGGCTTCGTCCGCACCAACCGAGGCAAGACAATTCACTCCCGGCAGCCGCTGGGTTTGAGTCGCACGTCGACTCACCTGTCTCGCACGACGCGTGCGAGTCGCTTGTCATTCAGCTGGGCTGAGCGCAGTTGAGACGATGCTCGAGGTACGGCTGAGGCTCCGGTGCGAGCGCGCGATCGGCCGGATCAGTTCCTTCGACGAGTCAATCTGGGATAGTGGGAGACCATTGTCGTTGACAAGGGGTAAGCGATGCGTCGACTTGTTGTTCTCTGCCTCACGCTCATGTTGGTTGCCGCGTGCGGCGGAGGCGGAAACGGAACGTCTACGACCGTATCTGGAGCAACGGCTCCGACCAGCACGAGCGCGGTCGGCACGACGACCACCACGGCGACCGGCAGCGTCGCCACCACCACAACCAGCGCCTCTCCCGTCACGCAAATGACGGCTACACCGAACGCCTCGCCATCGACCGGCGGCACGGCATCCGGGCTACCATCCGCCGACCAACTCAAGTCGGCATTGCTGGTTCTCGCCGATCTACCGCCCGGCTGGACCGCGAGCAGCAGCGATGAAAGCTCCGCGGACACTACGTCGGGCTCCTCCTGTGGAGTGACGTCCACTCCGACACCCAATGACGAGGTCAAGGCCAGCGTCGATTTCCAACAGTCGGATCTCGGCCCATTCGTTTCCGAGGAGATCACAGCCCTGCCCGAGGGAGAGATGCAGGCAGCCTGGGATCAGCTCAAGCAGTCGTTGAGTTGTCCACAATATACCGACACGGACAGCGAGGGGACGCCGACCACGTACCAACTGACACAGCTCTCCCTTCCCAAGATGGGTGATGAAAGCATCGCGGTTCACCTGACGGGAACGACCAGCGGGTATGAGTTCCAGGCGGACACTGTCTTCGTGCGCATCGGGAATTACGTCGTCAGCATCGCCAATCTATCGCTCGATACAGGTCGACAGCGACCTGACGGCGTCGATCACGCAGAAGGCGGTCGACCGACTGCAGACCTTCACGAAGTAGGTCTTCGCGAGCCCGTGTCAGAGTCTGAAGACTCAAGGCGCGGGATCGCACCCGACAAGGAGGATCAGACTATCGTCATTCTGGACACCTGAGAGAAAGCGAACAGTCAGCGTTCCGGACGGCTCCTGAACGCTAAATGGCAGCCGCAGATCGAGCGGGTCGACCTCGTTGAAGGAGTAGGAGATGCCGGGAACCACGCAGCGCAACGCACTGATGGCCGCCTGCGGGGATGCGGGCAGCGTTGAGGAGCAGCTCGAGATAATCTCGGGTCAGGCGTGGCACGGCACAGCGCTCCGACCGCTGTATGAGTCGAACAACAAACGCCCGCTGGCGCTCTTGATCGCATCAACGAGGCGCGGAACAACTGCGTTTCGCGCAGACGCAATTTCGTCGTCATTGACGGCCGATTATCGCACATCGTGTTGCTGAGGCAACGGAATGTCGAGTTACGCGTACGTGGGCGTCCTTCAGGATTACCTGGATGATCCGCCGCGCATCCGCTATTCGTAGAACTCGGGAGCGCACCGCAGCGTGCGCCACTGCTCGCCATCATGCCCGAAGACGGTGAGGGCCACGCGTTCTCGCTCGACCAGATCGAGCAGCTTTTGCGTGCTGGATGCGCAAGTCCTCGGCATTATCGTCGGTCGGCCAGGGGATGCGATCAGGCGTGAAGAGGCGCTGAAGCACCACGGCATCGATAGCGAGCAGTACTGGACCGGTCTCGGGCAGGCGCACCAGGACCGACTGATGCGCTGGGGCATGGCCAGGTGTCTTGATCAGCGAGATACCTGATTGCAGCTCGACGTCTCCATCGACAAACCGGTAGTGCAGCCGCGGATCGCCCCAATAGGCACGGCCGACAGCGAAACGCTGGTGCCACTCCGCGCCAGGTCGTAGTGCTCCCGCTGCACGACGAACTCGGCGTTCGGGAACGCGGGTGGAAGCCGACATGATCGATGTCAAAATGCGTGCAGATGACCGTGTGGACGTCGTTCGGCCCGAGCCCAAGATCGGTTAGGTGCGCCAGGACGTTCTTCTCGTTCTCAGATGGTGGCGAACCAGGCGGCGGCACATAATCCGGCGGCAGTCCGGAATCGATCAGGATGTTCTGACCGGTCGTAGTCTGGATCAGATAGCAGCCCGAGGACATGGAGAGCGAGCCGTTCGGCAACGGGATGGTCGAGGTCGCCAGCTGAAAGAGGTAGAGGCGCCGCGGCGTTCCCTGGAGATCCAACATTTCTTCCCCTTCACGTAAACGAACCAGGGATTAATGCATGGGCGGGAAGGGTGGGGCAAGGTGAAGATCTCCGGCGAATGAATTACGCTGATCCTGAGCGTCGCCGATATCGAGAGATAAGAGGAGGAAGCCGCGGATCCGTGTCAGCCGCGTTCGAAGGTGCTGGAAGAATCGTCGTCATTGTCAATAATAGGTTCGTCTGGACGCAGTATGCACACCGTGTTGTCGGCTAGCTGACGAGCTTCTTCGAACGACTTTATAGCCTTGATTACAGAATGACTCATTGTCCCAGCAGGGGCCAACCGTAGGTCGTGACGAACTGGAGACCCATCTGAATGGGTACTCTGCCATCAGTCTTCCGTCCCCCACATTGGCTCCCCGACGACGACGACGCTCCGAAATTCGTGAGAGAAGCGATGTCGACCGAGATCGACGGGTCCGGAAGGCTATTGAATCGGTAAACTGACGAATTTATGGTGCCATCTCTTCGAAGATGTGGCGTCTTTACATGCTTCCACAGTTCGGTTTGATTTGAGATGTCGAACCACCCAGGTCTAACTTGTTGCGTTTCACTCATATCTCAAAAAATGAATGATACTAACCGGAGGATTTCTGCGGGCGAGGCAATTGGGGCGCCACTATACTTTCGCTGACCTTCCTCATTCGTTACTAAGACGTATGCCATCCGGCCCTCAGGACCAATGTGAATCTCGAGATCCCCCTTAGGGCCACGCCACTCGGGCAGTAAACCACCATCTTCTGTCGGTGACATCGTCCATGGTTGTGCGGACCGACCCACAATAGGTCCATAAACTGCGCTTGCTAGAGCCGCCATCACAATTATTTGACGGCGTGCCGTAACCGTAGGAACAAGAAATCCATCTGCTTCGAGATCAAGTGAGTCAATCTCGCTGAGGTAACGCTGTGCGATAGTGACATCCATACGAGCAGAGATTAGGGCCGTGACGGCTTCAAGTATTCGTGGCAACTCAGTACTTCGGTATTGAGAAATGAAACTACAACGGTGACACTCGTCATTCTGCCAATCTCGCCGCGGTAGCGTGGGGATCATCGCGAAGATGCGAATCAAGTCATACGATGTCCGACGAACCCGTCACAGCCGCAGCAACGCGCATGTGGGGCTGAATGAGGATCCAGTGGTCCGCTGATCCCTAACTCGAAGATCTTTGGGATTGACCTTTTCGCGAGCCACAAATGGAATCGCACTTGAACTTGACAATGATGGTGAAGCCAGAGTACCCGTCATATGATGATTGGCCTCTTCCTGTCAGTGGGCTAACTGGATGGAAAATATAGACGAAGAATTACATCGAACTGAGATGCCGCGATCGAGTAAAACTCTGTTGTAGCCTCATAATCAAATCTTCGAGATTGACGCTCTTGTTCCAAAGAATTAATGTCCTGCTCGACCGTTATAGCGTTGTAAGCGTCGCCACCTATGATTCCAGTTCGAATTCGGACCCAACTATTCACAGGAAGATCATCCTGTAACGGAAATACTTTGTGAGCGTGAATTTCCACACCCTCTCGCCGGTTAAGCGGCGCATTCGGCCAACGCTCGTCGAAAAAATGTTCGGCAAGCGCCTTACCCGGGTTCTCAACTCGGATGTATCGAGTGGCCACCGCTGCAAGCCGTCCCACTGCAACATTTTGATCTTTGAAAATCGCCCATCCTCGTTCCGCCAAAGTCATTAGCGAATTATTGATGTTGAGATGGCCCTCGCCTGGCAGGCTCGCCTGCAGTATGTTGATACGGCCTCGAGCGATCTCCAATCTCGATGAACCGTCCTCACTTGAAAGGACAACTTCTGGAATTTCGGTCGGCAGCCCCGGTGGAAGTTGAATCGATGTTGGAGTCGCGCCGTATTCTGCTCCCCGTCGATCGGATTCAATAGCGCAAGCCAGCAGCTGGGCGCAGGTCTGCCAATGACGGGAACAATGACAATTGTATCTGATAGTCCGTAAACTCCGAGGCAGATAACATCGAGCTCCCAATACGACTAGGCTAGCACTCCCAACTGCTGGTTGACATTGTTGCATAAGCAGAAGCAGCGTGGTTCAGGCAGACGTCCTGTTTCGGGTCGCCTAATAGAATAACTTGGTCGCAACTCTGTTTGACAATTCACGAACCTCACTAAATCAAGTGGATCAGCATCACAATCTGTGTAATCTTGCTCCATGTTCATTCGGGTCTCGATCTACGAGAGATCGTTGCTAGACCCAAATGACTCTCGGCACGAAGGGCACTGTGCCCGAATCAGTTTGCGTCCACTCGTTAGCCACCGGCGACGAAGGCTCGCGCCGCGGTGAGCGCCGCTTGAAGCTGACCGTTTCGAATGGCCCCGGCTGGAGAAATGTCACCAAGCTGGGGGTTCAGTCCAATGAACCAGGCTTTGACCGTCTGCTGAGAGTCCTGTGATTGCAACAGGAGCAAGACGATCTGATAAGTCATGCGCAGCCGCTGTTCCGTCTCCTCGCTGCGGATCTCCTCGGTGTGGCCAGACGCCCAATTGGCGATGGTTTTGCCATCTTTCACGCCGACGATGACTGCCGTGAGTCGACGCGACAGTACCTGTTCCAGCGTGCGAGCAATCTCGCTGAGCGGAGTCACGATCGACGCGCGATGAACCTGATCGCTGATGGTGGACGGGATCTGTGTCGCCATGGATTGGCTCCTTCCGAGCGTCCACCAATTCTATCGTTATTCTCCACTGAATCCCAATGAATTCCGTATAAATTCCGAGTCAGGACGTCGCTGGCGTGTCACGAGGTAAGAGGTTATTCGCCTGCGCAAACTCTCTCTGCCTCCCTCTTTCACGAGAGGGGAGAACCATCAGAATGACGGGACTGGCGGTCACTTATCGTGGATGGTGAAATCAGCGAAACTGCGATTTGAAAAGATCCAAGGCAAGGCGTCGCGAACGCCCGTCCCCTACCCCCCGAACGCTCTGGCGACGGCGGTCATCTCGGTGCGGAAGTCGCGGGTGATGACCTCGGCGTTGACGTGGTGGCCGTCGCGCACCACCCAGCGACCACCGGCGACGACGTTGCGTACGGCTCCGGACGGGCCGCTGAAGACCCAGGCGTCCAGCACCGTCTCCGGCGAATGGCCCACCAGCGCCGGGTGATCCGGATCGAGCTCGATAAAATCGGCACGCATCCCCGGCTGGATGACGCCGACCGGCTGAGCCAGCGACTTCACACCGCCCGCCAGCGCCAGATCAAAGAGTCGCCGACCGGCATGCGCGGTGGTTTCACGTTCTGGCGAGACGAGGATGGCGCGATGGCGCTTGGTCAAACGCTGGCCGAATTCGAGCAGCCGCAACTCCTGGGTCGGATCGATGACAGTGTTGCCATCGGAGCCGATGCCCCAGCGACCGCTCGCCCCGCTGAAACTCGATCAGCGGGAAAATGCCGTCTCCCAGGTCGGCCTCGGTGATCGGGCACAGACCGACCGTGGCGCCACGCTGGGCGACTTCACCGAGCTCGTCCGGCTCGCAATGGGTGGCATGGATGAAGGTCCAGCGGTCGTCGACCGGAAAGCGGTCCAGCAGCCAGCGACCGGGCGTCGCGCCCAAACCCGCGACGCATTCCGCCACCTCACCGGTCTGCTCGGCCACGTGGATGTGGATCGGCCCTTCAGGAAGCACTTCACGCAGTCCGTCGAAGAGTCGCGAAAAGTTCTCGGCACTCACGGCGCGCACGCTATGCGGCGCGACACCGAGATGCAACTGCGGGAATTTCTCCTGATGCCGCTTCAGGTCGCTGAGCAGGCGCAAGAAATCGTCCACGTTGTCGAAGATGAAGCGGCGCTGTCCGTCGCTGGGCGCTTTGCCGACGCCGCCATGCGTGTAGAGGACGGGTAGCAGGGTCAAGCCGATTCCGGTTTGATCGGCTGCGGCGATGACGCGCTCGGACATCTCGGTCACGTCGGGATAGGGACTCCCATTAGGACCGTGATGCAGGTAGTGGAACTCGCCGACGCTGGTGTAGCCCGCCTCCAGCATCTCGAGATACGCTCGCGCGGCGATAGCCTGAAACTGGTCGGGGTCAAGCACGCCCGCCAGCGCGTACATGCGACTGCGCCAGGCCCAGAAGTCGTCGGCGCCGGCGGCGGAATGCGCCCCGACGAACTCGGTGCGACCCGCCAGAGCTCGCTGATGAGCGTGCGAGTGCAGGTTGACCATGCCGGGCAGCACGTACCCGTCGAAGCGCTCGAAGTCGTCCCAATACTCCGGCTGCTCGGCGTCGACCGAGACAATCATGCCGTCGTAGCCGACCTCGACGTAGGCAGGCGAGAGCCAGCCCTCCGGCTGATGCAGGTGGGCAATGCGGTAGCGACGAGCAATGCGGCCAGACATGGACATCACGCCTCCCGCTCCACGACGACCTCACCTCGCTTGATGACGGTCTCGACCGCGTTGCGTCCCAGCCGATAGGCGATGTCTTCATAGCGGCCGACGTCAAGGATGATGACGTCTGCCAGCTTCCCTGGCTGAAGCGAGCCGATGTCGTCCTGCCGGGCGATGGCCTGGGCCGCGCCGAGCGTGGAGGCGTAGATAGCTTCCTCCACCGGCAACCCCTGCAGGCGGCAGGCGAGCGCGATCACGAATTGCATGCTGGTGAGCCAGCAGCCGGGACATAGGTCGGTCCCGATACCGATGGTCAAGCCCTGCGCCAGCAGATCGCGCGCGGCAATGGGACGCGGGTGGGCCACGGCAAAGTCGATGGCGGCCATGATGACGCCGACCACGCCCGCCTCGGCCAGCTGCCGCACTTCATCCGGCGGCGTGAAGTTGAGGTGGTCGACTGAGACGCACTGCAGCTCAGCCGCCAGACTGGCAGCACCGCTGTAGGTGTATTGGTCCAGATGCAGCTTGGGCTTGAGCCCGTGGGCCAGACCCGCCTCGAGCACCTCGCGCGTCTCCTCCAGCGAGAAATATCCCTCCTCGCAGAAGGCGTCGCAAAATTCGGCCAGTCCCTCCCGCGCCACTTGCGGGATCATCTCCTCGATGATGCTGCGCACATAGCGTTCACGTGGCAGGTCCGGCGGCAGCGCATGGGCGCCAAGAAAGGTGCTAGCGATGTCGATGGGCTGCAGCCGCGCTAATTCTCGATTCGCCCGCAGCATGCGCAGCTCGGAGTCGACTGAGAGCCCGTAGCCGCTCTTGCTCTCGGCGGTGGTCGTCCCCATCCGCAGCATCTCGGCCATGCGTGGCAGTGCCTGCTCCACCAACTGCTCCACGCTGAGCGCCCGCGTCGCCGCCATAGTGCCGGTGATGCCGACCGGCACACCCGCCTTCGCCAGCTCCGCAACGTCCCGTCCGCCCACTTTGGCGGCGTACTCGTCGACGCGGGAGCCACCGAAGATGAGATGGGTGTGGCAATCGACGAACCCAGGCATCACCACCTTGCCGCGGGCGTCGATGACACGGCATGTGGAGAGGTCGACCTGCTTGCTCACTTCATCCGCCGCACCGACCGCGACAATGCGCTCCCCCGCGATGAGAAGACTGCCATCCACGACACGCCCGATGCGATCCGGTGCATCCGGCGCCACGGTCAGCAACTCGGCAGCGTGCTCAATCAGCAGGGTTTGGGATGTCGATTTCGCTCAAAGTGCGCTCCAAAGTGGCATTGACAGGACATTAGGAGCCCTCACCCCCGGCCCCTCTCCCAATTTTGGGAGAGGGGAGACGGAAAAGGAAACGGCATGCGTACCCTCAAAATTCCCCCTCTCCTAGTATTGGGAGAAGGGGTTAGGGGATGAGGGCCGTCAGGTGAGGGCTACCCTACCCAACCTCACTTACTCATCCATCTTCAGCATCGGCACCTTGACGCCCAGGCGCTTGGCCGCGTCGATGGCCTCCGGATAGCCCGCGTCGGCATGACGCATCACGCCGCTGCCGGGATCGGTGAGGAGCACGCGCGAAAGCTTCTCCTCGGCTCGCTCGCTGCCGTCGGCCACCACCACCATGCCCGCATGGATCGAGAGCCCGATGCCGACCCCGCCACCATGGTGCACCGAGATCCAGGACGCACCAGCCGATGTGTTGACCAGCGCGTTGAGGATGGGCCAGTCAGCAATGGCGTCGGAGCCGTCCCGCATGCCTTCCGTCTCACGATAGGGAGAGGCCACCGAGCCGGTGTCGAGGTGGTCGCGCCCGATGACGATCGGTGCCGAGATCTCGCCGTCCCGCACCATGCGGTTGAACTCGAGCCCCGCTCTATCTCGCTCGCCGTAGCCGAGCCAGCAGATGCGGGTCGGCAGCCCCTGGAACGGGACGCGCTCGCGCGCCAGCCGGATCCAGCGCAGCAGTGATTCGTTCTCCGGGAAGAGTCGACCGATCGCCTCGTCGGTGCGGTAGATGTCCTCCGGATCGCCGGAAAGCGCCGCCCAGCGGAAAGGCCCCTTGCCCTCGCAAAAGAGTGGACGAATGAAGGCGGGCACGAAGCCGGGATAGTCGAAGGCGTCCTGCACGCCCGCCACCAGCGCCTGACCGCGTAGGTTGTTGCCGTAGTCGAAGACGATCGAGCCGCGGCGCTGAAACTCGAGCATGGAGCGGCAGTGCGTCGCCATGCTGGCCATGCTGCGCTCGGTGTAGATCTCCGGCGCCGACTGGCGCAGGGCGATGGCGTCCTCCAGCGAGATCTCAGCCGGGATATAGCCGCCCAGCGCATCGTGCGCCGAGGTCTGATCGGTCACTACGTCGACCTGCACGTCCCGCTTGATCAGCTCCGGCAACACTTCGGCGGCGTTCCCGAGCAGCGCCACCGAGAGGGCACGCTTCTCCGTGCGCGCCGCCTCAACCCGGCGCAGGGCGTCATCCAGGTCGTCGGTCCACTCGTCGCAATAGCCGTTGTCGACGCGTCTCTTGAGCCGTCCAGGGTCGGCCTCGACGATGAGCGCCGCGCCACCATTCATGGTGACGGCTAGCGGCTGGGCGCCACCCATGCCTCCCAGGCCGGCGGTGACCGTCAACGTGCCTGCGAGCGAACCGCCGAAATGCTGGCGGGCGCACTCGGCAAAGGTCTCGTAGGTTCCCTGCAAAATGCCTTGAGTGCCAATATAAATCCAGCTGCCGGCCGTCATCTGGCCATACATGGTCAGGCCGAGCCCTTCGAGACGGCGGAATTCGTCCCAGTTGGCCCACTGTGGCACCAGCATGGAGTTACTGATCAGGACGCGCGGCGCCATCTCGTGGGTGCGGAAGACGCCGACCGGCTTGCCGGACTGCACCAACAGCGTCTCGTCGTTGTTGAGCATCTTGAGCTCGCGCACGATGGCGTCGAAGCACTCCCAGTTGCGGGCCGCCTTGCCGGTGCCGCCATAGACGATCAGCTCGTCCGGCTTTTCGGCCACGGCTGGATCGAGATTGTTCATTAGCATGCGCATGGCCGCCTCTTGCTCCCAGCCCTGGCAGCTCAAGGTGGTGCCATGTGGCGCATGAATTTCCCGATGTTCTTTTGCTGTCATGCGTCTCTCCTCGCCTGTCGCGCCCTGAATCTCATAGCTCTTCGCCGAAGTCCGGCAGACGGAACTCGCCCGCCCGAATCAGCCGGGCCACCTGCTCGATGTCGTGCGACAGAACGCGGTCGTGCGTCACACGCGGCACGTCGCGTCTCAGCCGCTCGACGGCTGCCACCACGCCGAGACCAGGCTTGAGTGGCTCATGCTGCTCAACCCCTTGCGCCGCGCAGAGGAGCTCGATGGCGACGACGCGCCCGGCGTTGACGATGATCTCGGCCGCGCCACGTGCCGCGATCGGCCCCATGCTGACGTAATCCTCCATCCCGGCCGAAGTCGGGATCGAATCGGCGCTGGCCGGATGGGCCAGCACCTTGTTCTCGGAGACCAGCGCCGCGGCCGTGTACTGCGCCACCATGAAGCCGGATTCCACACCCGGCGACGGCGAGAGGAAGGCTGGCAGGCCACTGCGTGCGGGGTCAAGCATCAGATAGGTGCGCCGCTCCGAGATGCTGGCCAGCTCCGTCACCGCCAATTTAAGGAAGTCCATGGCGAGTGCGACTGGCTGGCCATGAAAATTGCCGCCCGAGAGGACGCGGCCTCGGTCAGTATCAGAGGGGAAGCAAAGCGGGTTGTCGGTGGCGCTGTTGATCTCGATCTCGAGGACTTTGCGCACGTACCCGATCGCGTCCCAGGAGGCGCCCAGCACCTGCGGCGTGCAGCGGACCGAATAGGGATCTTGCACACGCGGATCGTCCTCGTGACTCTTGTGAGAGGGGAGGATCTGACTTTCGGCGAGCAGTGACCGCATACGTGCCGCGACGCGGACCTGGCCGGGATGGGGTCGCACCGCCTGAATGGCCTCATCCAGTGGCGTGTCGGTGCCGCGCAGCGCTTCCAGGCTGGCGGTCGCCGCCACCTCCGCCGTCTCGAGCAGCACTGACGCGTCATGCAATGCCAGCACGCCAACGGCCGTCATCAGCTGCGTGCCGTTGATCAGCGCCAGTCCCTCTTTGGCGGAGAGCTCGATCGGTTCGAGTCCGGCTCGTTTCAACGCTTCACCGCCCGAAAGAACCTCGTCGCTTCCTTTAAGAGTGGCCTCGCCCTCGCCCAACAGCACCAGCGAGAGATGCGCCAGCGGCGCGAGGTCACCACTGGCTCCGACCGAGCCCTGTGCGGGGACCACCGGCGTGACACTGGAATTGAGCAGGTCGATCAAGCGCTCGACCATCACTTCGCGCACGCCGGAAAAACCCTTGGCCAGGGCATTGGCGCGCAGCAGCAGCATGGCGCGCACGACGTCGCGCGGCAGAGCGGGCCCAACGCCTGCCGAATGGGAACGAATCAGGTTGTGCTGGAGGTCTGAGAGCTGATCGGTGGGGATGGAGACCGTGCTGAGGTCGCCGAAGCCGGTGTTGATGCCATAGGCGGTATCGCCACTCTCGACAATCGATTCGACCAGCGCGCGCGAGCGGGTGATGGCTTCCCGGGCGGAGTGCGCCAGGGTCACCGGCACGTCTAACCGCGCCACCTCTACGACTTGGGCCAGCGTCAGATTTTCGCCATCCACCTCAACCGGAAACGGGCTCCACCCGGCAGCGTGATCATCGGGAGCAGTGCGCTCCCCGCGTCCGACATCATCGTTCACGTGCGTCACTCCCTGCTCCTATGATTCCGTCCACTCGTCGCGCCGGATCGCCGGGCATACGTGCCTCATTGCAGCGCCTTCGATTCTTCAGCATGGCATGTTCAACCTGCTTAATCAAAACCACATTCGGCTTTGACAGCTATGATGGCGGCTGGCGCTGACATGCTGAGCCATCAAGACACAAGACACAAGAAACAGCCCGGGCGGAGTTTCCTCCACCCGGGCTCTGTCTTGCCAGGATGTGGGACGTTAGTGGCTGATCTTGTCCTTGACGTCGTCGATCTTGTCTTTCACTTCGCCTTTAGCGTGCTGAGCTTTGCCCTTGATCTGGTCGTTCTGACCCTCGGCCACGGTATCGGGGTCGTTGGTCTGCTCGCCCCACTCCTCTTTGGCCTTGCCCTTGATCTCGTTGCCTTTACCTTTGAGCTTGTCACCCGTGCCACTCATAAGAGACTCCCTCCGAAGCTGATAGTTCGTCTTAGACGATTGAGTTAATGCAATCAGCGTGCCCACCTTCGATACGCCGAGGGGTGGGCCGGTACGAAATCGACTGGTTGACACCCATGGAGCACGTTCCTATGATGCTCCCAGCCAACCATCACAACGCTAGGGACCCAGCCGACCTCATCGAATGCACCGTCAACGTATTGTCCCGGGCGAGACGCAATCACTGAACCGTACCCATTCCCAGTGATCCAACCAATGGAGGTACTTAGTGGCCAACAGCGCTTCCAAAACCCCCAGACAGCGGTTTAACGAAGCGGCCATCGCCGCCGCATCCTCGCCAACACCGGTCGTCGAAGTAGGCATCCCCATGCGAGATGGACTTGAGTTGGCAGCCGACGTCTACCTGCCGATCGAAGCTCAACGTCCAGCGCCGGCCATCGTTCAGATCACGCCCTATGACAAAAGCAACCCGACCTTCTTTCCGACGGAAGGCCAGTTCTACCAGAGCCGTGGCTATGCCTTTGTCGTGGTCGACGTACGTGGCCGTGGCAAGTCAGAGGGTGAGTGGCGCGCCTTCGTCAACGATCCCAAAGACGGCCACGACATTATCGAGTGGGTTGCCCAACAGCCCTGGTGCACTGGTAACGTCGGGACGACCGGCCTCAGCTACATGGGCTGGACGCAATGGGCCGCCGCCTCGGAATACCCGCCCCACCTCAAATGCATGATTTCCTCATCCGCGGCCGGACGCTGGCAGCAGGAAATCCCCTATACGTCCGGCGTCTTTCAGCTCTATTTCGGCTGGTGGGTGCATCTGGTGCGTCGCCGCATTGCCGAGTTCTACAGCGTGGGGCAGATCGACTGGGACGAAGTATTGATGCGTCTGCCACTCGAGTCCATCCGCGATTTCATCAACCCATCCGGCGAGACCTGGCGTGACATGATGGACCACAACACGCTCGATGACTTCTGGACGAGCCTGCGCTTTGACGATCGCTATTCGAAGATCGACATCCCCTGCCTGCACGTGACCGGCTGGTATGACCTGGAAGATTTGCTGGGCGCGTTTCACCATTACGAGCACATGGTGCGAGATTCACCCGCGCGTGCGAGTCAGCGCTTGATCGTCGGGCCGTGGAGCCACGTCAATACCCGCTTCCCCGACTCCAGCTATGCAGGGATCGAGTTCGGCCCGGCGGCGGCGCTCGACATGGATCAGGAGCATTTACGCTGGTTCGACTACTGGCTGAAGGGCGTCAAGAACGACGCGCTGGAGACCAGTAACGTCCGCATCTTCGAACCCGGCACCAACCGCTGGCTTGAGGTCGAACACTGGCCATTGAGCGAACGTGAGGAATCCCTCTATCTCCACTTTGACGGCCGCACCGGCACGCTGAGCACGTCTGCGAATAACGCCGCGGACCAAACCCAGTCGTACCGCTACGATCCGAACGACCCGGCGCCGACGCAGATGGATGTCAAGCTTTATCCAATCGAAGACGTGCCGCTGGATCAAACGGACGTCGAAGCACGGTCGGACGTAATCACGTACACCAGCGAACCACTCTCGTCCGAAGTGGCGATCTCGGGCTGGGCGCACCTGGAGCTCTTTGCCTCGAGCGATTGTGATGACACCGATTGGCACGTCAAAATCACCGATGTCGATGCAAACGGTCGCTCGCTCAAGGTCACCCAGGGCTGCCTGCGTGCGTCCTATCGAGATTCGCTAAAGAAGCCAGAACCGCTAACGCCCAATGAGGTGACACGCTTCGATGTCGAGCTGTGGCCGACGCACCACGCATTCCTGCCTGGCCATCGCATCCGCGTGACGATCACCAGCAGCGACTTCCCCTGGTTCGCGCGAAATGTAAACCGCTTCGGGCCGATCAACACGCTGACCGATCCGCGTATTGCCACCAACGCGGTGCACCATTCGGCGGCGCATGCGTCTCGCATCAAGCTGCCAATTGCCCTGGGATCGATCGATCAGCTGAGCTAACGATGCTGGATGACCCTGGCTATTCAGGGCCATCTGACCGGCACAGAATGGCCGATTGTTTCCACCATTTGGTAACGGCACAAGCATTTCTTAACACCCGTTGTCCTTTCGTTTACGTTCATAGACCCCTGTGCTATCGTGGCGCCGCGTGGCCACAGAGTGAGCAACTACCATACGCGTCGAATCCATTGGAGCGTTAGGGCACGTGTCTGCCCGTTCAACTGATTCGACGGGCGATTGTCCATCTTGTGGTGATGCGATCTTGGGGGAGATTCCCGCACTACCCACAATCGACTCGCGGGTATGAGGAGAAAGGGGGCTGGAGATATGAATCCGGCCGACCAGTTCAATCAAGCTAGCTATCGATTGTCCCGACGGCGCTTGGTCCAGGTTGGCGCCGGTATCGGAGTTGGAGCGGTCGCAACGCCATTGCTGCTGGCATGTGGCAGCTCAAATAAGGCGACGAGCACGTCTGGCGGCGGCTCCAGCAGCGGTTCGACCGCGGCGTCAGGGACACAAGCGAGTGGAAGCGGCGGGACGCCAAAATCGGGTGGCAAGCTCTCAATGAGCCTGTCGGACGCTGACGTGAAGAGCTTCGACCCGATCATACCAACCGACAATATGTCGATCTGGACCATGCTGCTCATCTACGACCAGTTGGTGCGCGTGGGGGCAGATGGCACATCACTCGAGCCAGGTCTGGCCGAGAAGTGGGAAGCTGCGACCGACAACCTCACCTTTACCTTCAACCTGCGCGACGCGAAGTTCCACGATGGCAGTGCGGCGACCGCCGATGACTGCACCTACTCGCTTGACCGTGCGGCGCACGATAAAGATTCTCAGTGGTCCTGGCTCTTCGCGGCGCTCGACAAGCTCGATGCGTCTGACTCCAAGACGGTCAAGATCACGCTCAAGGAAGCCTGGGCCCCGTTCCTGGCAGACTGTGCCATCTATGGCGCGTCGATCATCCCGAAAGCGTTGCACACTCAGAAGCAGGCGGCGCTCTTCGATGCGCCGGTTGGCACCGGCCCCTTCAAGTTCGACAGCTGGGACAAAACCAACCAGGTGGTGCTGAAGAAATCAGACGTCTATTGGGAAGACGGCAAACCCTATCTGGATGAGCTCGATTTCTTCGTCCTGACCGATGCGAACACGCGCATGCTCAAGTTTCAGGCCGGCGAACTCGACATCGCCACCGACGTCCCCTTCAGCCAACTCGAGTCGCTCAAGGCAAATGCGAACTACCAGATCCTCACTGACGGAGCCGCTCGCTTCGACTACATCGCCATGAACAATACCCGTGCGCCGTTCGACGACAAGAATCTGCGCCAGGCGATCAACTACGCCATCGACAAAGACTCGATCATCAAGACGGTCTTGTTCGGCTACGGCAAGCCCGCCAATACCATGTTGCCGATCATGCTCTACCACGCGGACGATGTGATCGGTTATCCATTCGACTTGAGTAAGGCGCAGGATTTGCTCTCGAAGTCGAGCGCCAAGGACGGGTTCAAGGCCGAACTAATCGTCAGTTCGGGCGATCCAGTCGGACAGCAGGTGGCCCAGCTCATCAAGGACCAACTGACCAAGATCAAGGGTGATATCACCATTCGTTTGGCCGAGCCAGGCAGCGCCACCGATGAGATCCATGCCCTGAACTACGACTGGAGCAAGTCCTATTACACGACCGACATCATCGACCCGGATGAACTGGCGACCTTCGGCTTCGTCAGTACCGGCGGCGCGCAGTCGGTCTGGACTGGCTATAAGAATGATCAGGTCGATCAGCTCGCACTGAAAGGCGAGTCGGAGACCGATGAGAGCAAGCGCAAAGACATCTATCATCAGATGCAGGAGATGAGCACCGACGACGCGCCGGTCATCTTCCTCTACTACCCAACCGGGCGCACGGCGCTGCAGAAACACGTCAACAACTTCCACATTCTCCCGACCGGCAACTATCGGATGTGGGAGGTTTGGCGATCCTAGTGGACCTCCACACTACGCTTGATGACCGGATAGCACCGGGCTCGAGCGGCGATAACTGTCACCCATCGACAGGGTGGGTGACAGTTGTCTACTCCGCGTTTCCGGAGTCGATGATGGGATCCACTTGGCATGGGTAGGTACATACTACGTCGCCTGATTCATATGGTGCCGGTCGTCTTCGGACTGACCCTGGTGATCTTCTTCATGATCCACTTGGTCCCCGGCGACCCGGCCGCCATCATGCTCGGACAACGGGCGACCGTTGAGAACGTGGCACGTCTGCGACACAGTCTGGGGCTAGATCGACCGCTTGCCCTGCAATATCTCCTCTTCCTGAAGAATCTTGGCAAGGGGAACATGGGCGATTCGCTCATCTACCGCCAGCCGGTCCTGGGACTCGTCCTGCACCATCTGCCAACGACCCTGCTCCTCTCCGTCTACACCATGGTGCTGGCGATCGTCATTACCGTGCCGCTGGCCACGGTCGCCGCCTTGAAGCGGGATCGAGCCGCGGATCAGGCGGTGCGTGGATTCCTGCTGATCGGCCTGGCCATGCCGTCCTTCTGGGTGGGCATCAATCTGCTCCTCTTCCTCACGGTGCGATATCACTTTTTTCCAGCGGGTGGTTATGGTGAAGGGTTCGTGCAGCACCTGCGGCACCTCTTCCTTCCGGCTCTCACCCTGGCGCTCGGAATTTCGGCGATTCTCGTTCGCAACCTGCGCAACAGCCTGATCGAAACACTCTCGGCGGACCACGTGCGCACTGCCAGAGCCAAGGGCCTCTCGAGCCGCACCGTCTTCACCTGGCACGTGCTGCGAAACTCGGCACTCTCGACGGTGACGATCATGGGCCTCAATCTGGGGTTCCTGATGGGCGGCACGGTGATCATCGAACAGGTCTTCGCGTTACCAGGCGTCGGACAACTCTTATTGACGTCCATCTTCAGCCGCGACTACCCGGTCGTGCAGGGAATCACTCTCGTCTACGCGGTGATCGTGATCCTGGTGAACCTGATGACCGATCTCTTCTATGCGTCACTCGACCCGCGGGTAAGTCTCGAGTAAGGCGGGGGGAAATCGTGACCGCGTCCGCGGACACTCAAGCGGAATCCAGGGTTGGCGACGGAGGACGACGCTCGCTACGCCAGCGGCGTCACATCACACGGCCGCTGATCATTGGTGTGACCATCATCGGCATCGTCCTGTTGCTGATCATTTTTGGCCCGATCGTCAGCCCGTACAGTCCGACCGCGACCTCGCTGAGCGAGACGTTCGCCCCACCGAGCCTGCATCATCCGTTGGGCACGGACAACTTCGGACGCGACATCCTTACCCGCATCCTGTATGGCGGGCGCATCGACCTGATGATCGCGTTTCTGGCCACCAGCGTGACGGTCATCGTGGGTAGCCTGCTGGGAGCGCTGGCCGGCTATTACGGAAAATGGTGGGACGTCCTCATCATGCGGGCGGTCGATATCGCGATTGCCTTCCCATTTCTGGTGCTGGTGATCGCGATCGTGGCCATGCTTGGACCTGGGCAGAACAATATCTTCATCGCCATCTGGCTGGTTGGGTGGCTGACGTACGCGCGCATCGTGCGCGGAGAAATCTTGCTGGTCAAACGGCTCGAATACGTCGAAGCGGCTCGGGTCATGGGGCACAGCGACTGGGGCATCATCATCCGCCACATCATGCCGAACGTGATCACGCCGGTCGTGGTCTACTCGATGGCCGACTTCGTTCTAAACATTCTGGTGGCCTCGTCCCTCTCATTCCTTGGGTTGGGAGTACAGCCACCCAACGCGGAGTGGGGCTTGATGATCTCCGAGGGACGAGATTTCTTCCTGCGCTCCTGGCAGCTCACCACGCTCCCAGGTATCGCCATCCTCATCGTTGGTACCGGCTTCAGCCTGCTGGGTGACGGGCTCGCCGATTTCCTGCGACCTCGCGGTTGATGGAACTTCGTTCAGAGAGGAACCGCCACGTGAAAATCGTCATCTCAGCTGATATGGAAGGCACGGCAGGTGTGGTCGAGCGGGTGCATACGAGCCCGCCAGACCACGCTAATCCGCCCGGTTCGAGCGCGGCGGAATATGGCTGGGCGCGCGTCACCATGACGCTGGAGGTCAACGCCGCCATCGAGGGCGCGCTTGAAGCCGGAGCCGAACAGGCCATCGTGAATGAATCGCACGACGGAATGCGCAACCTCTTGCCAGAGCAGCTACACCACGACGCCTTGCTGATCAGTGGCGCATTCAAGCCGCTCAGCATGGCCCAGGGGGTCGATGAACCCGGCGTCGGAGGACTGATCTGCACCGGCTATCACGCCAAAGCCGGGACACCAAACGGTGTGCTGGCCCACACCTACGTCGGCTTCATCCGCGACATTCGTTTGAACGGCACATCCGTCGGCGAGTGTGGCGTCAATGCGGCAGTCGCGGGCCACTTCGGCGTGCCGGTGATCATGGTGACGGGTGACGAACTCACGATTCGCCAGGCGCAGGAACTCCTCGGCGAGCAGATCGTCGGTGTGGCAGTCAAGCGTGGACTCAGCACGACCTCCGCCATCAGCGTGCAGCCCGAGAAGGCGCGCGAGATGATCCGCGCGGGCGCCGTCGAGGCGGTGAAGCGTGCCGGACAGATTCAGCCCTACAACCCGGGCTGGCCCTGTCGAGTCGAGATCGAGGTCGATCATCAAACGCAGGCGGATCTGGCCACCATCATTCCGGGCACGGAGCGAATGGGCGAACGCGGCTTCGCCTTCACCGCCCAAGATGGACTGGAGCTGATGCGAATGTGGCGCGCCGTCCTCAACGCGATGATGACGCGCTTTGCGGTGTGACAAGATCGCCCTCGCCCGATGCGGCCGAGCCGACAACCAGGTGAGGGCGTCTCGCTATTCGTAATACTCGGGCGACTTCGTCAGCTGCGGCCATTGCTTGGAGTCGTGGCCGCGGATCGTGAGCGCCACCTGCTCTCGCTCGGCCAAATCGACTAGCTTGCGCGTGCTCTTGCGCGTTCCCTCAACGTCGTTGTCGTAGTTGCCGGTTGGACGCGTCTCCGGCGTGAAGCCGCTGAAGTCGGCTGGAATGGCGTCGACCGCCAACAATACCGGGCCGGTCTGGGGCAGGCGCACCAAAATGGCCTGATGCCCCGGCACGTGGCCGCTCGTCTCGATCAGCTCGATACCGGGCAAGAGCTCGACATCGCCATCCACCTCACGATAGCTCAGCCGCGGATCCTCCCAATGCTCGCGAATCCCCTGAAAGCGCGGCATGGTCTTGGCCGCCGCCAGATGTTCCCGCTGCACCACGAACTCGGCGTTGGGAAAGGCATCGTGGCTCCCGGCGTGATCGACGTCCAGATGCGAGCAGATGACGACGTTGATGTCGCTCGGGCGCAGGCCGATCTCGGCCAGGCGATTGATGACCCAGTCCGACTCCGGCCGACTGGAAGTCGGGCCACGATAATCAGACTCCGGATAGCCGCTGTCGATCAGAACGTTCTTGCCGTCATCGGTCTGGATGAGATACCCAGGAACCGGTGATCCGGTATCGCTGAGGCCAAGCTGCATCACGTACAGCCGCATGAAACACCTCCTTGTGGATGAAGCAACCGTTGGTCAGCGCTGCGGCTCGACCCGGCAACGCTTCACAACGGAGACCGCACTTGGCATGGCCTCCTGCTGGTAACCGCTGCGCTCCCCATATTACCGTGGCTTCGATGCCAGCGGGACTGGTCGAACCAGGTTCAAAGGCAACAGGACGCCAATCCCCTCGTATTCGCCTGTCACTTTTCGAAAGTGCCGTGGTCCCTCGGCGATGCCCTCAACCAGCCAGACCGGACTGGCGAGGAAGCTAGGGCCATGGTGAGGAAGACTCTCAGGAGTGGGTCGACTATCTCCATCGAAACGCCGGCATACAGAATGGTACGGGTTAGCAAACAACGTCGTAGCTCAGCAAGGCGCGCGGTGAGTCGAGTGTGCGCGAGAGCGACAAAACCCGCCAGGGGCAATCCTCCATCGCTCTGACGCCCTCACGTTCCCGTATTGGTCCGCTCCAGCGGAAGGTTCGCGCCGACCCACGCAGGCAAGCCGCCATCGAGCGCCCATGCCTCGAAGCCGTGCCCCCGGAGTAGCACGGCGGCTCGCTCGCTGCGCGCGCTTCCTCGATGGCGCATGGTGCAATAGGTGACGATTGGACGCTGTCGCTCCAACTCGCCAAGCCGGTCGGACAGTTCCTCATATGGCAGATGCCGCGCCCCCGGTACGTGCCCGGCACCATATTCCGAGGCGCTACGGACGTCGAGTAGCGTCGGCCGTGGCCGGCCGGTGCTTGCTCGCCAGGCACGGAACGACTCGAGATCGATCAGCGGAGCACCACCGTCGTTGCCGGCGATCGGTCGCGGTTCTGCTTTCGGTTCCCCTGCTAACTCCTGGTACACGTCGGCAAGACGCAGCCGTGCCCACGCTAACCGCTCGCGACCGACAGCCGTCGCGACGTAGTACTTGCGGACCCGTCCGTTTTCCAGTCGATCCTCTCGCGATAGAAGGCCATCCGCTTCCAGCCTGTGAAGCATTGGATAGAGCGTTCCAAAGCCAAGGTGATAACCATGCCGCGTCAACTCCTCAAGCAGCCGGACGCCGTAGACCGGCGCCGACGCCGCGTGGGCGAGTATGTACAGCCGAACCAGAGCCAGATCCAGGTCACGATCCACAACTCACCTCCGTCATCGATTGCATGGTCGACCGATAGCGCTGATCAAGGACGAGAACCGCAGTCTCTCGAATTGATTATACGCTGTACCGATATTGTTTACCGATATTGGCAAATGATATTATGGCGACAACGGCGCGGCGCGACCGGCACCATCCAGACCCATTCCCCTTACGTATGATCGGCGCGCGCGTTTGTCACATCCGCCGGCGCTGACCGGTGCGGTCTTTGCACTCAATGTGGTCCACATGGTTCACGGCCTGACAACGCGAGAGGGAGGATCCTTGTGGCCCTGATCGAAGACGCCACAATCAACGAGCCGCTGAGCGAGACGCCTGTCAAACGCGGGTCTGCCGGTGAGGTGTTTCTGGTTGCGGCCCGCCTCGGGTTGACCTCCTTTGGTGGTCCCATCGCCCATCTCGGGTACTTTCGTGAAGAGTACGTTCGCAAGCGGCGTTGGATCGACGAGCAAACGTACGGGGATCTTCTCGGACTGTGTCAGTTTCTACCCGGTCCCGCGAGTAGCCAGGTGGGTATCTCGATCGGCATTGCCCGTGCCGGGCTCCTCGGTGGGGTCGCCGCGTGGTTAGGATTCACGTTACCGTCGGCGCTCGCGCTGATCGCGTTCGGCTATGGTGTGCAGCACCTCACGACGACCGAAGCGGGCTGGATTCATGGGCTACTGGTCGTCGCCGTCGCCGTGGTCGCTCAGGCCGTGCTGGGGATGGCCCAGCGCTTTTGCCCGGATCGCCGGCGTCAAACGATCGCCATCCTGGCTACCCTGCTCATGTTGGCTTGGCCGACCGGACTGGCACAGGTGCTCGTGATCGCGGGTGCTGGACTCATCGGTTGGCGAGTCATCGCGGTAGATGTCGGAACGCCGGGTGCTCCCCTTCGGGTGGCGATCAGCAAACGCCTGGGGGCAGCGAGTCTTGCCACCTTCGCCCTGCTGTTGGGTGGACTAACGCTGCTGCAGTCGACCTTCTCCAATTACGCGATTCAGCTCGTCGCCAGTTTCTACCGAGTCGGCTCCCTGGTGTTCGGCGGCGGCCACGTGGTGCTGCCGTTGCTGCAGTCTGCGGTCGTCGATCCCGGCTGGGTCCATGCATCGCAATTCGTCTCCGGGTATGGCGCCGCCCAGGCGGTTCCCGGCCCGCTCTTCACCTTCGCCGCCTATCTGGGGACGGTGGCTCAGCCAACACCGCATGGCTGGATCGGTGGCCTGCTGGCCCTCGGCGCCATCTTTCTGCCCTCGTTCCTGCTGGTCATTGGCATCCTGCCATTCTGGGACGAGGTGCGCGCCCATCCGAGTTTTCAATCCGCATTGCAGGGGATCAACGCCGCCGTGGTCGGTCTACTCCTCGCTGCCCTCTATACCCCGGTGTGGACGAGTGCGATTCGCGAGAAGGCTGATTTCGGCCTGGCTGTGGCGGCATTTGGACTATTGATGTACTGGAAGCTCCCGCCCTGGATGGTGGTCGTCTTTGGCGCCGCCGGCGGCGCACTGATCACCGCGGTCAGCTGAGCGCCGCCTCGGTCGGTTCGAGTGAAAGGAGGAAGGACCCCAGCCTACGAGCACAATTGTCGAGCCGTTGTACGACACGGTCAACGATCGCCGATGTCGTCCACAGATAGGAGCCACTCATGGCCCAAGACGCATCAGGAGGGCTGCACTATACCCGCGATATTACGGATCCGGTGCAGGCTATCGAACTGGAGTACTCCAACCCGCACCACCAGCGAGTCGGCCCCCGTTGGGTGCGTGGCGAGATCGTCTACGCCATGCCCTGTGGCATCGTCCACATCGATCCGTCACAGGATCGGTGGGCTAACGAGTATGTCGTGGTCTACAGCCTGGAGGGACCAGACGGACGACCGGAGCGCGTACCAGGCCAGTACGGCATCTACGACACCAAACCTGGTGATCCAGGTTACAGCCCGATCTGGCGCTACAACTATGTGATCGCGCCGCGGGACTACGTCGCGAATACGCTTCGTTCCGAAGAGGACTGCCGACAGAGCGGCTACCAGATCATTCAAGCGGATACCTACACCAACTGACCCGTCCTCTAAGCCGGCGTAGCCGGCTTGCAACGACGACTGGGGAGATCACGGTACAAATCTCCCCAGTCGTCACCTCACGGTGATTCCGCGCCGCTCCGTTGACTGGCCCGATGGAATTGAACAGGTGATCGGCGAGTCCAAGCGCGATAACGCTACGTATCGCTCTCGCTACGCGGACGCGCCAGAATTGCCGAGAATCCGGCACGTGGATCATCACCGTCACACACGCCGGCGTCGTCTGGCGCTCCCTCGGGATTCAAACGCAGCGCCGACCGCCATCCGACCGGATCAAGACCAGCGTTTGATAGCACAATCGCGAGATCTGATCGCGTCAGGAATCGTGCCTCCCGATAGTATGGATGCCCGGCGGCGGCCAGCTGTCGACAATACTGTCCCCACGGAGACTCAGCGAAGACGGTGCCGATCACCGCGCCTCCGGCGGCTGTCACTACTCTTCGTACCTCGCTCAACACCGCCGCCGGATCACGCACGAAGCAGAGTGTCACGACCAGCAGCACCGCACCCACCGAGCCGTCCCGAAGGGGAAGCCGCTCGCCAACACCTCGCACCGCCAAGAGCTCACGACCGCGCGCGATCACGAGCGGCTGCCGAGCCGGGTCGATGCCAAAATCGATGCCGAGCTCAGACGCGAAGCGCCCGCTCCCGACGCCGACCTCCAGCCAAGGTCGAGGGAGATTTGACAACAGTGGGCGGAGAGCGTCAGTCACTTCTCTGAAGATGGCGGCACCCTTGGGCGTGTCATACCACGCATCGTAGCTTTCGGCAGACTGGTCAAACAGGGATTTGGTCATGTCCCCATCCTCCTCGTCGGTTGCTGGCTCGCCCCAGATCCTCAGCTCATTTTGGGGGGACTGGACACGCGGGTCCGCGGCCGTCAGTCCGTCGCGGGGAGCTGCGTAGTCGAGACGGCGGGATCGACCGACGTACTGGACAACGCCTGTTTGGCTGGAAGAGTCTCGTACATGCGGGCAGCCACCACGACGCCGGAGGCGAGCGTCAGCGCGCCAACAGTTCCGATGGCCCAGTTCACGCCCAGGAGATCGGAGAGGATACCCGCGATCAGCGCCCCAAGGACGTAGCCGCCATCGCGCCACAGCCGGTAGACCCCGATCGATGAGGCCCGCCAATCCGGATGTGCCACGTCGGAGACCGCCGCCAGCAAGCCGATTCGCTCGATGCCAAGACCGGTCGCGGCGAAGACCAGCAGGAAAAGTCCCCACGTCATGCCGTCGTTCAGGTTATTGATCATCCCGGCCTGGCTGGCCGAGAAGAGGGAGCGCTCGCGCCAGCTGGTCAGCAGCAGGATATGCGCGAACGAGGGCGTTTGTGGTGACTCACCCTGACCCGGCGTGCTCCCGGATCGCGCCAGCAGGCGAGACTCGTGCCGCCCGTGCCCATGCGATTCCTGGACGAAGAAGAGCGAGAGGAACAATCCGCCGAGGGCAAAGACCACACCAAGATAGAAGGGCTGCGGTCGCAGTGCGTAATGGGACGCGAGATAGCCAGAGGCGAAGGCTGCCAGTGATACCGCCACGTATCCGGCCGCCTCTTTGAACCCCATGGCCAGTCCGCGGCGCTCGGGTCCGACCAGATCGATCTTCATGATCACGGTCGTGGACCAGCAGAACCCCTGATTGAGGCCGAGAAGCGCACTCGCGAAGATGATCCAGCCCCAACTCGGGGTCAGCATCACCATGAGGCGATGATGTCGGCCATCGCGACCGGGCTTGCCGGCTCGGCGACCAGGTCAGACACGGGCCCTAGACGACCGCGCGCAAGGCTCTCGTCAGGCCGGCCTGCGTCACAACGTATCTCGGCTTGCCCGTGCCACGGGCGATGGTCGTGAACTCCTCAATCAAGCCGTTGGCACGCAGCACCAGGATCGCGTTGGCGTCGCTCGTCTCGACCGGCGGATTTCCGGCGGCAAATTCGACGGTCGTGCCATTCGGGCCGGGCGACAAGGTGAAGCAAAGCTGTTCACCATTCAGGCCGTCCTGCTCTCCGCTATGGCGAATCTGAACGAGCTGATTCAGGAGAATCTGGGCGTTACGGCTGAGCCCAATAGACATGGGAAAGTACCTCTCAGAGAGCTTCTACGTGTTGGGAAGAAGCAACCAAATTCGTGCGCATGAAGGCCGTCATCGACGGGCCGTCATCGGAGACGGCATTCCTCGGCGATGGCGCGAGCGCGAGCGAAAGTTCGACAGCAATGGAAAGCGATGAGGCATTTCGGCCTGCTCATCGGCGGGCAGCGACAGCTCGCCATCCGACGCGTCTATCTCGGCCTCAACCGAACTGGACGGCGCTCGCTTGCCCTGATGCCTCAACAGGGCAACCAGAGCTTTTCGGCCGGCGTCGATGCGCTCGGCCGAGCGATGGCTCGAGCCGGGGCTTTCGGATTGATTCGTAGTCATTGAGTGCTCCTTTGAGGGTTTGACCTTGACGCGGACCTCCTGAGTGGGAGCCGTCCGCGGGTTGGCGATCAGATCTGAATCGATCGCCGGTCGAGTCGTCTTGATAGTTGCGGTTAATAACGTCAGTTCGTTGCCAATCACGGAAGCTTTTTGAAGGCGGCCGCGGACAAGTCAAGGATGACAGAGTCAGAGTTCACCCACTTCACTCTAGCGCCTGCCACCGTGGTCAGCTTGTTGTTGAATAAGCCATGCCGGATGACGAGAGACGACAGCTGGCGCGAGCTGGGATCCTGATCGATCGTCTCGATCTTGCCGAGTTGCTTGCCTTGCGCGCCCAGGACTCGCATCTGCGGGCGCAGGTGTGCGTTCGGATCGATCTTGTTCATGGGCTGATCGGACGTCGGGTCCGGTGTCGGCTCAGTCATTTCGTGTGCCATGTGAAGATCCTTTCGCGGTGACATCGGGACGCATATCGCGCGCCGACGTATAGCTCCAACGTCGTTGCCGCAGGTGGACAACATGTGCCACCGGCGGACAGCGGATCCCACGAAGCGCGTCATGCGCCGGCTGGCAGGTCTCCAAGCGGAGAACCTGACATTCGCGGTGTCCGAGCCAGTCCGTCCAAACGTACGAGACTCGTTCACCGACCATCACGAGATGCAATGAGCGCTGGTAACACCGGCCCAGGCAGTTGTCAGCAGGCCCAGGTGCGAATGTCGAGTCGTGATGACGACTTCGTTTCCCGACGGATGACTGCGGACAGCCCGGGAGCGAAGTCACTCAGGAAGGCTGGATGGCTCCAGTCTTTACAGACTACCTCAACGTATAGCTAGATACAAGAGGACGAAGATACGAATATTTGCGTCATTGCGCATGTACAATTTTGCGTTAGGCGAAAACCAGCGTCGAGGCGTGTTCCCGCGCGACGGGCATTTGCGCCGATCTGACCGGTGCGGGTCCGCTGATAGCTGCGGCTCGGTCATCTCAGCGTTCCGCTGCAATGCGATCGCTGGTCGGCACCGTGGGATGATTCGCGGTGCCGACCAGCGGATCTGCTATCCCATCTCCTCGACCGACTTCGCCAGGTTATAGGTCGGGTGGCGGTAATCGCAAGCGGCATCGATGACGAAGATAGTCGAGCTGGCGAAACCGCGCTCCAGCGCCTCACGCATCTGGTCCGACCGATCGACGCGCATGCCGTCGCCGCCGAACGAGCGCGCGTAGGCCACAAAGTCGGGGCCATCCAGCGCTGTCTCGCTCTTGCGACCGTAATAGCCCTGCTGCATCCCAACGATCATGCCGTATTGCCGGTCGTTGAGAATGATGATGACCGGGTTGAGATCGTTCTCGACCGCCGTCGAGAAGTCGGCGCTGGACATCAGGAAGCAGCCATCACCCGTCACCGCGACCACTTTCTTATCAGGGAAGGCCAGCTTGGCCGCCATCGAGGCCGGCAAGCCGAACCCCATAGCGCCCCAGTAGCCTTCCGGCGTAAACGTGGTGCGATTCAGTGTTTCGACCAGCACGCGCGTCCACTGGTTGTGGCTGCCGATGTCGCCCAGCACGATGGTGTTCGCATCGACAAACTCGGTCAGGCCATCCAGCGCCACACCGTAGTGCATGGGGGAGTCCAGACCGTAGTCCCGCTTGATCTGCTCGCGGATGTGGTTGCGCAGACCCGTCTTGCCGCGCACGAGGCGTTCACGCAGTTCCTGATTAACCGGCCGCTGCTGATCGCCGATGGCCTCCAGCAGCTGGTCGAGTCCCACCTTGATGTCAGCTACCGCGCCTGCCTGCGAACGAGGATCGGGCGTTTCGCCTTCGTTCCCCAGCCAGATGCCGACCACGGGCGCCTCACTCAGGGTGAAGATGACGTCGCCGTGTCCAGTACCGCCGCGCTCGCCGATTGCCACGATCAGGTCGGCTTCAGCCGCCAATTGCTTCTGCAACGGCGTGCGGTCGTAGAGAGCCAGTTGACCGGTCGAAAGCGGGTGCGTGTCAGGGATACCCCCTGCAGCGTCGCCGGAGAGGATGACCGGCGCCTCGAGCAATTCGGCTAGCTCGGCCAGTTCCTCGTGCGCGAGGCGGGCCTTGACGCCCTTGCCGGCCCAGATGACCGGCCGCTTGCTCTCGCGAATGCGAGCGGTCAGCGTGTTCAGATCATCATCGCTCAGGCGTTCCGGCTCGATCTCGGTCTTCTGATACTCGTCCATCTCGACGGCATCGGCCAACAGCACATCCTGCGGGATCTCGATGTGGACCGGCCCCGGTCGACCACTCGTTGCGATGGCGAAGGCGCGCGCGAGGACGTGCGGGATATCCTCCGACCGCTGAACCGAAACACTCCATTTGGTCACTTCGGCAAAGATCGGAACGAGAAAATTCTCTTTGTCGACGCCGTGGAAGGACTCGAACGAGGCGCCACGCGGCACTGCGCCGGAGATGTGGACCATGGGCGAGGCGGCCATGTAGGCCTGCGCCACGCCGGTGAGAGAGTTGGTCGCGCCTGGCCCCGCCGTCACCAACACCACCCCGGGCTTGCCGGTCAGGCGGCCATAGGCGTCGGCCATGCCACTGGCGGTCGTCTCGTGCTTGACGGTGATGTGGCGAATGGATGGCTCGTCGGCCAGCGCGTCGTAGATCTCGAGGACGTGCGAACCGACCAGCCCGAAGACGTGTTCGACTCCCTCCGCCTTCAACGCTTCGATGATCGCTTTGCCGCTACGTTGTGTCACTCGTCCGCTGGTTTCGGTCTGCATCACTACCCCCACTCGTCTGTTGCTGGCCATGATGGACGAGTATCGCCGTGCGCACCGACCGGCGCAAGCGGGCGTGGGTGTGACGGCACTGAACGTGTGCTGAACATGTGATGATGAATCTGCATGATCCTGTTCCACGACTGAGATGGAGGCTTCGATCATGCCTGCGCCACGCTGGCTCGCCCGCTTCAACCGGCACGCTACCAATCGCGTCACTTCACCGCTGGCGCCACATCTGCCGGGCTTCGGCGTCGTCATTCATACCGGCCGCAAGAGCGGCAAGACGTATCGCACGCCGGTCAACGTCTTTCAGCGACCGGGCATGTTTGTCTTCGCTCTCACCTACGGGCGTGATTCGCAGTGGGTGCATAACGTGCAGACGGCCGGTGGCTGCAAGCTCGAGACACGCGGTCGCACCTGGCAACTGACCGCGCCTCACCTCTTCCACGATCCGCAGCACCGAAACGTCCCCAAGCCGGTTGGCATGATCCTCAAATTGTTGAAGGTGGACGACTTCCTGGAGGCGAGGGTGGACGAGTGAGGAGATTCGAACAATCAGCCGATCGGGAACGGGATGATCGCGAAACGGGACTCCGAAACGGTGGCCTCCCAAGATGCTCCTAATTCTCCATGCTGGCGCCACTGCCATGCCGTTTGGGATATGGAAACCCTCTGGTCACGACCATATCGCAGTTCGGCTGCGGCCTTCGCCATCTCAACGGAGCTAAAGAATCCGAACGCGGAACTTAGCTCACCCGGATCATTCGGTTGCTGCAGAAGGATCGCACCCGAGAGGTTTCGCACACGGCTGGAAAATTCCGGAGCATCCTTCACCAGCGTGTTCAGAGTTTCATTGACTGTAGAGGTCCGTCGTCTTTTGTCGGCGGTTTGCTCCACAATGATCCGTGCAAGCAGGCGCGGGGCGAACGTAGACAGATGCGTCAGGAATACATCCGGGGTCTGGAGGTCAATACCAAATGACTCGAGATCGGGTCTCGGAACATCAGCCAGGTTATGGGTGACAATCACCTGCGCACCAGCCCGGACGGCTGCCGCCAGAACATGTCTGTCTTTGAGATTGTTGGGCATGATGGCAACGAGCGACTGATAGTCATCGACTGGAGAGCCTGGAAACGCCGCACGAAGTTGCCGCACGAGACGATCGGCACCGTGGATGTCGGTCAGTCGATCCCGTATCAGGTTACGGTGAACCTCTTCAAGGATCGCCTCGCTCCAGTAGGCGCGATAGAGACGATATTCTGCCGCACGGAGGAGCGTGTCTCGTATGGATGCGGAGATTATGACACAGGCATCGAGCACCACGCCGAACGACGGCACTGGCTTAGCCTACTGCCGTCCGTAAAGACCGAGTTCTTCACTCAGCTGGGTCAGGCGGGCGAGCTCGCGACGTCGAGCCCGTTCTTGCTGCATTCGATATTCATTCAGCTCGCCAAAACGTATTCGGCGATGAGTTCCCGTCTTATGAAAGGGAATCTCGCCCTGCTCAAGCAGCTTGATGAGATGCGGACGCGAGATATTAAGCAGATCCGCTGCTTGCTGTGTCGTCAATTCTCTGGGAATGGGTGCTACTGCAATGGCTTCCCCTTCGGCCAATGTCTGGACAGCCTGGCGTAACGCTCTGATTGCCGACAGTGGCAACGGATGAAGATTACCGTCAACGTCGATCAGCGCTGGATGGGACAACGGCTCATTCTCTAGAAATCGGTCAAGTTCTTCCAGCTCATCGCGTTCATCGTCCTGGGCGATGATCGGTTCTTGTTCGTTTGCGGTATTCGAAGCCATATCCCACTCCTTCGATCTAGCCTGGATCTTATCGGATAGTCGAAATAAACGCAAAGACCGGGTGCCCCCTCATCGCGCTCACCCCTCTTTACAACGCGTCCAGGTGGAACTCATACTGCGCCATCTTCAAGAAGTAGGTCGATGACCATGAGGAGTTTCCATGACCATTTCCTTTGACTTTTCCAACCGCGTGGTGATCGTGACTGGGGCGGCGCGCGGTATCGGCCGTGTGATGGTGCAGCGCTTCGCGGCGGCGGGCGCTTCGGTGTTGGCGGCCGATCGGGATAAAACCGGCCTGGCCGAGACCTGCGCCTCGCTCGATGCGGAGCGCGTTGCCTCACTCATTGCCGACGTCAGTAGTGAAGCCGGGGCGCAAAGCATCGTCGATGCGGCGGTGGAGCGCTTTGGCAAGCTCGACGTCTGCATCAACAACGCTGCCGTGGCCCCGCACGCCTCTCTCTTCGACGAGCGAGCTGAAGTGTGGGACACCATTTACGCCGTCAATACGCGCGGCACTTTCCTGATGACGCGCGCCGCTGCCAGGGCCATGATCGCGGGGGAGCATGGCGGGCGCATCATCAACTTCTCCTCCGGCGTGACGGTCAAGGGCTCGCCCGGCTCGGCCGCCTATGCCTCCAGTCGCGCCGCCACCGAATCCTTCACGCGCGTGGCCGCCATCGAACTGGCGCCACACAACATTCTGGTCAACGTCGTCAGTCCCGGGCTGATCGACACCCAGCCCAAGCCACTGCCGCCCACCATGGCCGAGGGTCTGGGCAAGCGCATCCCAACACTGCCCCTGGCTCGACCCGGCGAGCCGGACGAGGTCGCTTCGGTCGTCCTCTTCCTGGCGTCCGACGCCGCCAGCTATATGACCGGCTCGGTGGTCAGTGTCGACGGCGGCGAGACGCTCGGCCGACGTCCTACCGGACCGGTCGTCGACGACGACCCGCGTTACGACTGGGTGACTGGGCGAGAATGAGACCTGCTAAAAGAGCACGCGGCACCACATGCAACGCCCGGATATTGAGCAGATGGCTGATGCCCGCAACCGTCCGCACCGAATAGAGTGGACGAATGCTCGAAAAGCCGGATCTTGCGGACCAACAGATCATCGACTGCCTGCGTCGCGACTTTGGACTGAAGGTCGACGCGCTCGAGTTCCTGCCGATCGGCGCAGACGCCAATTCCGCGGTCTACCGGGCGATCGCCGACGACACGCCGTACTTCGTGAAGCTGCGCAGCGGCGACTACGACGAGATGACGATTGTCGTGCCACACTTCCTTGGGTCTCAAGGCATCGCGCAGCTGATCGCGATGATCTCGACCAGAGACGGTCGACTCTGGACCTCCCTGGACCGCTTCGTCGTCACGTTCTCCCAATTCGTTAACGGCCAGGACGGCTTCAACATGGAACTGAGCGACGAGCAGTGGGTCGAGCTTGGACGAGCCCTGAAACGCATCCACTTTACAGAGCTGCCGAATGAGATCGAGGACTACCTCCATTTCGAGACCTTTTCCAACTATTGGCGCGAGCGAGTGCGCCATTATCAGCGGAGAATCACCGGCACCTTCTCGGACCCCGTACCGTTGCGGCTCGCCGAGCTGATGCGCGGTCGACGCGATGTGATCGACGAGCTGTTGCGACGCGCTGAGCGACTGGCCGGCGAGATGCGTTCGCGATCCTCCGCGTTCGTCCACTGCCACGGCGATCTGCACGGTGGAAACATCCTGATTGATGCACAAGGAAAACTCTTCATCGTCGATTGGGACACGGTGATCCTGGCCCCGAAAGAGCGAGATCTGATGTTCATCGGCGCCGGGATCGGCAAAGGCTGGGACAACCAGCGCAGCGTCGATTGCTTCTACCAGGGCTATGGCGCAGGCGAAGTCGACCCGCTCGGCATTGCTTACTATCGTTACGAGCGGATCGTAGAGGATATCGCCGCCTACTGTGAAGAGATCCTGGACTCGGATCAGGGCCAAGCAGACCGCGCTCAATCAATCCATTATCTCTCGAGCCAGTTCCTCCCCAACGACGTGATCGACATCGCGTTCCGCAGCGATCGAACGGATCTGTTCGACTGATCCACGACGCATTCGATTCATTCGGCCACGTGTCCTCGCCTGGCCTCGGTGCCTCAGTACCATGTGAAATCTCTTACTTCCTTCTTAGAGAGCTTTTATGACGACCGGTTAGCCTTTGAAGTGACGAGCAGTTCGGTCTGCCGTGGTTGTCGGCTCGAAGCGCATCGGCGCTGGCTCACGAGAAAGACAAAGAGATGCGTCGATTCATTGAAGACAACCCAGCTGACTCACGGGGTGGGGCCAGAGCCTCATGACTGCTCAAACGTCAACCTTGGAGACGAGAACCATGACACGCACGAGTCGGGTGCGCCATGTTCGATGTATCTTCCGGATCTTCGCCAGGCCGCTCCGTTTCGGCGCGGTCGGTCTCACCTGCGGCGCCATTCAGCTCGGCTTGCTGGCGACATTCGTCCATCTTGGGGCGAGTCACGATCCAGCCAACTTGATCGCGCTCGCCCTCTCGACCCAGTTCAACTTCTTGCTCAGCTCGCTGATCATCTGGCCCGACCGGTCGGTGACGAGCGACCGCGCCAGAACCATCGCCCAGCGCCTGATCGCCTTCAACGGCATCGCGATCACCACCCTAATGATCAATGAAGGCGTCTTCGCCGTCGCCGATCAATTCCTGCCGTATCTGCTGGCCGGAGTCTGCGGCATCGCCGTCGCGGCGCCGATCAACTACCTGGTTGAACACTTTCTGATTTTTCGTACGCACGAAAGGACTCCCACGCGTGAAACGCCAAGCCAGCGTCTCCGTCGTCTTCCCGGCCTTCAATGAAGCTGAGAACCTGGAGCGCGTCGTCAACGATGCGCGCAGCTTCCTTGCTGAGACCGTCGCCGATTACCGCATCGTGGTGGTCAATGACGGCAGCACCGACCGCACTGCCGACGTCGCCCAGCTCCTCTCGCACGATGACCCGGTGCATGTGCTGATCGTGACCCACGAGGTCAATCGCGGATACGGCGCCGCGGTACGCAACGGATTGTCCGCCGCCGCCCGGACCGGTTCTGACTGGGTGGTGCTGTTGGACGCTGACGGTCAGTTCGACATCCGCGAGCTCGATCTGTTGCTCGACATCGCCGGAGATCGGGGCATCGACATGGTGGCCGGGCATCGCATCCATCGGGCCGATTCAACCATGCGCAAGCTGAACGCCTGGCTCTGGAGTACGACCTCGCGTATGCTCCTCGGCATTCGCGTGCACGACGTCGATTGCGCCTTCAAACTGATCAACCGGCGCGTGCTGGAGTCGATCACGCTGCAAGGGGAGGCGGCCGTCGTTTCGCCCGAGTTGCTGGCCAAGACGGCACGCGCCGGTTTCACCATCGCCGAGGTGCCGGTGAGCCACTTCCCGCGTCAGGCCGGCGAGCAGTCGGGCGCGAATCTGCGCGTCATCGCCCGGTCCCTGGTCGGTCTAATGCGCCTACGCCTGCAGCTGATCCAGCTGTCGAGCCACAAGCCTGAACGCCAGGTGGAACGGGCTGGGTGAGTGGTTGGATCATAGCGTTTGAGGAATTAATTCGGTCATCAGTGGAAGCCAGACGGCAGCCACAGTTGCTGCCGCTACGGTTCTGCGTGTGAACTCAGCTCCGGCTCTCCTCGCGACGCTTGGAGCCATGTCCGACGTTCAGCCCGCCGAGGGCAGATATCAGTCCAAGCGTGGCAGGTGGAAAGAGGAAGAGCCCGATGGTCCATGCGCCGGCCAGCGAGCCCAGGAACGCCGCGATGACCCCACAGCAGCGGATCCAGCCCCCCAGGCGTAGCTGTAATCCCACACGCAACACCGTTCCGAGGCCAATCGCGACATAGGCAGCCACAATCGCCAGCAAGAGCGGCAGCGCGCGGTGGTCGATTCCGTTCGCCCAGATGCTGCTGTAACCATGGGTGACGGCGACCGGGGCACCAGAGCCACTCGATGCCGTGCTGCTGGAAGAGCTGTAGAGAGGGGCAAAGAGGACGACGACCAACGTCATGACTCCCAAGAACATAGAGCTAAGCCCAAATGCTAGCTCACCGCACGATCCTCGTATGGACGAATCTTTCGTGAAGTTCCATCTCGGCTTGCGCGGGCGCTCGCCGTGGGTGATCAACATCGCTCCTCCCAATCGGGACGTGCGCTGAAATGAGATAATTCGGCACGCAGAGACGCTAGGCAATATTGCGCGATGACTCATCATAACCATAGCGCCATTTCGACGGTAGACGTGTCTGTCGAATAAGGGTGGGAGCAGGAATCCAGACGTGACGCTTACGATTGCGGCAGTCCGACCGAGCGAGCGCGACGACCTCATCCGATTCATCGCCGCCGATTCATATCCCTACAACGCCACGCCCCATCCATCGCCCGAGCAGGTTGCCGAGTGGATCGATACCGGCCTCTTCAGCGAGACCTTCTGGATCGCGCCGGAGGACGGCCCCCACGTCGGCGTACTCCAATACCAGGATGCGTCACCAATCCATGCGGAGCTACATATTCGCTTGCATGCCCCCTATCGAGGGAAAGGAATCGGTACGGAAGCGATCCGCTGGCTGACCAGCTATCTTTTCACGACCTATCCACACAAGCATCGGTTGGAAGGTTGGGTGCGTTACGACAACCGAGCGATGTGCCGAGTCTTCCAAAAATGCGGCTACACGAAGGAAGCACATCTGCGCCGCGACTTTCCACGGGGTGATGGAACCTTCACGGACAAGCTGGGTTACGGCTTCCTGCGCGAAGAATGGGAGACCGGCATTCGCATCGCGGTCCCCTTGAATGACGAATAAGAAATCCTGCAATAATCCTGTACGTCAAGGTGACCCGGCTCTAGTCCATTCTCGTACAACTGAGCTGAAGGTCCGCCTCCCAGGCGCCGCCATCTCGGCTCATCTCGCCCTTCATATGCATAGTCTTGCCGTCGTCTGCGATGGTGAACTCCATGCGCTGCGAAAAGTCGGACGAGTCGCGCCACCAGCGCACCGCATTGCCCTCGATTGAGACGTCGTACTTTCGCGAGACGTCTCGTTCGTCGAAGTAGATCATGAACAGTTCGCCTGTGGCGTCGTCGCTGCCGAAGATCGCGATGCCGCTGGGAATCTCCGGCTCATCAATCTCCGAGCGCATCAGGAGAAACGCGCCTCCCTCGATCCACTCGAACGACGCTCTGCCATGGAACGTCGTGCCGGGGACATGCGGATGCGTGCCGACCGTGCTCCAGACGCCGACCAATGGCTCCAGCGGTTTAAGCACGGGGTTGGGCTTACGAGCTTCAAATCCAATGGTATTTGCCATGATCCAACTATACCGATCCGAAGAACGACATTGCTCGCCCAGATGGACAGGCCTCCGCTTACGAAATACCTAAGACGAGCAGATCCAGCTCGGCGGATTCCAATCCCCCTGACTCCCGATTGTTGACATTGCGTCATTTCCAATACTCACCTGAGATGATTCTCGTAGCGCACTATCTTCTCGATCACACGATCTTGAAGATTGGACGATTCCCGTCTCAGACCCGGACAACAAACCAATGTCGCCACCAGGCCGCGAAAAAGAGCACGTCGTTAATGTAAATCAGCCCATTTTGGGGAGACTCATCGTTCAATATATATGTTATACAGGGGTGTACGGACATTCCAACGGTGTTTTCAATCCGTTTCGGCTCTCGGTCCGTGCCGACGTTTGGGGCGCATCTGCGACGTGGAGTCAATGTCTCGTCGCGCTGAGTTCCAACCCACATCTCTCGCGCGAATCAACGTCGATCGCGTCGACATTCTGAATCGGAGGTACGGCACAGAGGAGATCATCTTGAGACTGGGATGGGAAGTCATCGATACCTGCGATATCGACGGTGTGCGCAGGGAGCCTCACGCGACCGCACAAAAAGCTGATCGCTGGATCAGTTGGGGGGAAATAGATGAATAGCCGACCCGCCGACTCGAAGAAGCGGTGGAGACAGGCGGCCTCAGGAATTGCCAAGCGACGGATCGTCCGTGCTGGAGTAGTGGCAAGCATCCTCATTGTCGCACTCGCCACCAACGTCTTCGCCGACATTCCGGATCAGTCCAACACGTTCCACGGCTGCGTCCAGAACAACTCGTCGTTCCTCTCGGGGTGGTTTCTGTTCGGAAGCCAGAAAGGGAACTTACGGCTGATCGATACCGAGAATGGTCAGTCGTGCACAAGTAACGAGACCGCGGTCTCCTGGAGTGCCAACGGCGCCACCGGACCCACGGGTGCGACCGGGCTCACCGGAGCAACTGGCGCAACCGGGATCATGGGTGACAGCGGCCCATCTGGCCCTTCTGGGCCGCAAGGCGACACGGGTCCCTCCGGCCCCACGGGAGCAACCGGGATCATGGGTGACACGGGTCCGTCTGGCCCATCTGGTCCGCAAGGCGACACGGGTCCCTCCGGCGCAACTGGCGCAACCGGGATCACGGGTGACACGGGTCCGTCTGGCCCATCTGGTCCGCAAGGCGACACGGGTCCCTCCGGCGCAACTGGCGCAACCGGGATCACGGGTGACACGGGTCCGTCTGGCCCGTCCGGTCCCTCGGGAGCCACCGGTGATACTGGTTCTTCGGGTCCTTCTGGGCCGTCCGGCGCAACGGGGTTGACCGGCGCAACCGGGATCATGGGTGACACGGGTCCGTCTGGCCCGTCCGGTCCCTCGGGAGCCACCGGGGATACTGGTCCTTCGGGGCCGTCCGGTCCTTCGGGGCCGTCAGGCCCAGCAGGCGACATTGGTCCGTCCGGTCCTTCGGGGCCGTCAGGGGCAGCCGGTGCCGGTGGTCTGAGCGCGTTCGGGTACGTCTACGAACTGCCAACCATAATTGACGCAACGGTTGTTGGAGGAGCAGACGTTCCGATCAGCAATAACGGTCCGTTGACGAACGTCTTCCATACCCCAGGAACATCGTCGATCATCGTGGTAACAGCTGGTGTTTATCAAGTGTCGTGGGACGCCACCATCACCGCCGGCATCGGGTCAGCGTTCGCGGTGGCGGTAAACGGCACCGTCGACGCATCGACTAACGTCACCATGGTCGCCACCGGAGAGGTCAGCGGCAGTTCGATGCTGACGCTCGTGGCTGGCGACGTGGTGACGCTGCGCAACAACTCGGCCATTTCGATCACGATGACGTTGGCTCCAAGTGTCGGCGCGCAGTTCAACATCGCGAAGATCGACGGGGCTCTGCCGTAATCGTGGTGTGGGCTCGACGAAGCGCCTGAAGCAGACCCGAGCGCGCGACAGCGAGCGGCCATCGCCCGACAAAAGACACCCGGTCGGATCGTTCTGATCGACCGGGTGTCGCTTTGCGTTTGTCTTTAGCGGCGACCTGCATTCCCACGCGATCGTCGTCAGATCATTCCGCGTCACCGCGTCACTCCGCGCTCTTCAGCATTTCCGCCGCGAAGTGGGCGTAGACCGTCGCGCAGCGTCGCATGGCGCCTTCGTCAATGTATTCGTTGGAGCCATGCGAGACATCGAGCCGCCCGCCGCCGTAGGCGAACGCCGGAACACCCAATTGCGCGTACCAGCGAGTCTCGAGCACGCCGGGACACAACTCGAAGCGTGGTGACTCACCCTCGATGTCGGCAACGCAGTGCGCCAACATGCTGGCCGCGGGATGGCTCACGTCGGTCGAAGCGGAAGGTTGGCGCTGTAGGACTTCGACCGAAACGTCCGCGCCCAATTCCCTGGCCGCCTCGGTGATGGTCTCGTTGATCTGCGCAAGAACGCCTTCGAGCGTCTCCTCTGGGTTGAAACGGCAATCGACCGAGAACCAGGCGCCGTCCGGAACGACGTTGAAGTTCGCACCACTGCCGGCCGCGCCACCCACCACCAGCATCGAGCCGCGCGCGTCATCCTCTTCCAGGGCGAAGGACGTGCGCTGCTCCAGCATCTCTTTGCCCAGGTCGACCAACGGCTGGGCGATGCCGAGCATCTGCTCGAAGGCATTGACGCCCAGATAGGCCTGGCCGACGTGGGCCGACTTGCCCCGTATGCTGACGCGCAGGGTGAGCGCGCCACGATTGGCATGCCAAACCACACCAGCTGTCGGCTCAGTCGTCACCATGGCCAGCGCGGTGGGGTCGATCATCTCGTGCTCGCGCAGGTAGCCCGAACCGGCGACGCTCCCCGTCTCTTCGTCGCACACGATATGGAAGACGATCCGGCCGTTCTGGAGCTGCCCGAGGTCGCGTGCCGCCGCCGCGCCGTAGAGCATGCTGACCAGTCCGCCCTTCATATCAGCGGTGCCACGCCCGATGATGCGGCCGTTCTCTCGACGCGGCTCAAACTGCGCCGGGCTCTGCGCCGGAACGACGTCGTAGTGCCCGTGGAAATAGACGATTCGCGGACCTCCGCCGACCTCGCTGCGCAGGATGCACGGCTCCTCGAGTGTCCCACTGGGCGGAATCTGGATCAGTTCGGTCGCAAAGCCGAGCCGTTCCATGGCGTCATGCAGGGCCCTCGCGCAACGGCCAAGGCCTCGTCCCGGTGGGTTCTCGGTATCCATCGCCACCAAATCCATCAGCAGCGCGGCCATCTCGTCGGCGCGCTGGTCCATCCAGGTCTGTAGTTCGTGGATTTGGTTCATATTGTGTGCTCCTTCAAGTGGCCCTCATCCGGCCGCGGGCAACGAAATCGTCACAGTAGTCCCGTTGCCCACCTGGCTGCTGATGCTCAGCGTGCCGTGATGCGCGGCGGCAATCCCCTGTGCGATCGAGAGTCCCAGCCCGGCACCACCCGTCTCACGACTACGCGCCTTGTCGACCCGATAGAAGCGCGTCATCAAGTGCGGCAAATGCTCCGGCGCGATCCCCTCCCCCGTGTCCTCAACCGTTAGCGTGGCCATCCCCTGATGCACCGACGTCCGCAGCCGAATATTCCCGCCGGACGGCGTGTGCTTCAGCGCATTGTCGACCAGAATCAGCGCCGCGCGCTCGATCTCCAGCCGGTCGCCGATAACGCGCGCTGCATCCTCCGGTCGCGCATCGACGTCAACGCCCTTCTGCTCGGCGAAGGCCGCCACCCGACGCACGATGCTGCTTGCCACGTCCGCCAGATCGACCACGTCGTGCTCCAGGTGCGACCGCCCGGCATCGAGCCGCGCCAGCAGGAGCAGATCGCTCGAGAGGTGGTCGATGTGCTCGGTCTCCTCGACGATCTCCTGCACCACATCAGCGTCAGCTTCGGTGAGACGCTCCCGATGTCGCAAGAGCATCTCGGCATTGGCGCGCAGCAATGTCAGGGGCGTGCGCAGCTCGTGGGAGGCATCACCGATGAAGCTCTGCTGGCGCTCGAAGGCAAGTCGCGCCGGATCCAACGCCCGCTGAGCCAGGAAGAGCCCACCCGCCGTGGCGATGATCAGCGCCACCAGGCCCAGCCCGAAGAGGAGATCGCGCAGCAACGACAACGCCGACACCTGTTCCTGAATCGAGCGGCCCACCTGCACCACGCCCAGTATCTGGCCCGTCCCCGGCTCGCGCACGACCCGCGCGGAGCGATAGATCGTGCCGATCCCGGTTCCGCCATCAACTTGATCGGTCGCCGAATCCTGCTCGAGCGCGCGATTGGCCAGGGAGTTGTTGAGGAAAGAATCGGGCGTATCGCTGTCATCGCTGTTGAGTGAGAAGGGACTGCTCGTCAGGGGCTGGGCTTGAACGTCGTAGCAGGCGACGTAGACCGGGATCGGCGACGAGGGCGGACTGGCACCGAAGCGCGGCTGGCCCGGCTGGGCGGAGCAGGCGTGCTCCGGATTGCGCACCCACTGCTCCGCGATCAGGTTGATCTGGTGCGAGACGTCGCTGCTGATCGGCTGCAGCAGCAAATATTGCAGGACGAGATATAGCCCAACTCCCGCCAGGATGAGCGATGCCGCCAGCACGCCGCTGTACCAGAGGGTCAGACGTAGACGCAGACCGCGGAAGAGACGCGTCTCCGCCTCGGCCCGACGCTCCGTTCCATGGGATCGATGCAGTCGTTGAGTCAGCCAGCCGGTCACTCGGCTCATCGGCCGCTCGAAGGCGCTCACCCTTCGACCTTATAGCCCACCCCACGCACCGTCTTGATCAGTGGGCGGCCAAAGCCACGATCGATCTTCTCGCGCAGGTAATGGATATACATGTCGACCACGTTGGAGAGGGTCTCCAGGTCGTAGCGCCAGACGTGATCGATGATCTGCGTGCGCGAGAGGGCGCGTCCGGCGTTTTGCATCAGGTATTCCAGCAGGGCGAATTCCTTGGGTGTCAAGTCAATGACGCGACCATCGCGCTGCACCTCATGCCGCATAAGATCGAGCGAAAGATCGCCCACCTGCAGCACCGTGTTGAGCTCGGTGGCGCGACTGCCGCGTCGCAGCAAGGCGTTGACGCGCGCCAGCATCTCCTCCATGGCAAAGGGTTTGCCCAGATAGTCGTCCGCGCCAGCGTTGAGTCCGGCGACGCGATCCTCGACCGCGCCCCGAGCGGTCAGCATCAAGATCGGCGTCATGACCTTGTTCGAGCGCAGCTCCTTGCAGATCGAAATACCGTCGAGATCGGGGAGCATCAGATCGAGGATGATTAGGTCGAACGTGTCGCTCAGCCCCATCTCCAGGGCGCTCGCGCCGTCATGGACGAGATCGACCGTCTGCCGCTCCTCCATCAGAACGCGGCGCAGCAGTCGCGCCAGTCGCTGTTCGTCCTCAACCACCAGAATGTGCATGTTTCGCGTTCTTTCGCGCAGGAGCAATCTCTCGTGACGAGACGATACCATCCAAAGATTGGGATTTGATAAGAGAAGGTGAAGAGAAAGCCTGGGGCGCCGGTGTGGAGAAGCGGCGTGCTCATCAGGGTAGTGGGGTCGGCGCCTCCACCGTCGCGGCGTACTCGGCCGTCAATGCCGCGCTCGTGCTCGCCAATGAATGTCGCGATGATTCATCCTGGAGCTCTGGACCAAATGAGATGCTCCAGGCACTGGCCAGCGTCAGGCCCATGCCAATCACGCTGGCTGGGACATTCCAGAGCAACCCTCCGCCGTGTCCCCAGGCGAGCGTCACTGCCGCGGACAGGCCGCAGAGTCCCATCATCAGGGCGGCCAGGGTCCGCACCCAGTAATCTCGCTCGATCTGCCCAATCTGGCCCAGTAGCTGCACGGTACCAACCGCGACCGTGCTGAGCCAGACCAGCCAGATCAGCATGAGTTCCATCCCCAGGGCAAGCGTCGACTGCTTCGGGATCAGACAGACCAGGGCGAGGATCAACAGCAGGCAGAGCCCCACCAGGGTGACCCGCGCCCGGTTGCGCAACACGGGATGAGCACCGACCCGCAGTGGGTGCAAGGAGATCGCCACGAAAACCAGTCCCCAGAGAGCGGCGCAGACACCCGCAGCGGCCAAGTAGAAATCGAACCAGGCGTCAGGCTGGGATGCCGCAGCCATCGGATTACCCCCTGCTCCAGTTGACCGTTTCCGCGCTGACGGGAGCGTCTCGTCCGGAAGGACGTCCTCGTCCGGTCAAAGCCTCACATGCTCTGTCAAAGGTCAGGCATGCGCGCGTACGTTGCACAGCATGATGCGCAGCATGATATCGCGTCCGCGGCACGACGGGAGCGCGATCGCTGGGTGAGTGATCGCACCGGATTCGGAGAAGAGGAGGAACGGGCTTAACGGAAAGGGGCCGACGTCACCTTTCGCGACACGCCATCAGTCCCGGCGGTTGGTGATACGGATACCTCACAAAATCGGACTGAAGGGTAGCTCGACATCGGCGGTCTGAATGCCCAATATGGACCTCAACATCCGCAGTTTCGGAATTGATCCCGGTCATTTGGGTAGCAACACTTCTGAATCAAGAAAGTGAGAACGCATCCGTCATGAGCATGAATGTGCAGGCCCAGGTCGCCATTTCTTGGGAGGGGCAATCTAAGGTCCGAAAGATCGAATGGATCAAGGCCATCAGGGCTCAAACGGGTTGGGGATTGGCAGAGGCAAAACAGTATGTTGACCGGGTGGCGAACGGGGAGACGGTCGTCGTTCCGGTCAAATCCGCAACGGCCGGCGAGCATTTAGTTTCCGCTGCTCAGTCGCTGGGTTTGACTGCGCGTATGGCGGACTCGTATCAGGCCGATTGGCTCCCGGGTTGAACTGCGGGCCAGGGCGCTCCGGTTGCAGTGGCCCGACAGGGCCGTGGCCGCGCTGGGCTAAAGCCGCGCGCTGACCTATGCGAAGCCCGCTGAACCGGGCTGAACGTACGCGCGAAACGTAGGGGCGATGCCTCCGTGCTCGCCCTTCGGCCGCAGGCCGACGACCGTCACCAATTACCTAATCAATTCGTCAATCACCGTTAGCCCAGCGTGTGTGGCGCGGACACCCGATTGTTTTTCAGTCACCCGTACTCCCGGATGAATGTGGCGCGTCTGCTGAGCCATTTGGTGACACTCCGATCATGCAGGCTGCCAACGAGAACTGCCGCCGAAACCTGCCTCAAACTAAGCCTCGATTCATCTTCCCCTCAGCCTTTTCACAGCTTTCGTTGCTACGCTAGGTGTAGTTCGAGAGATCGCGCCGGGCCGTCGGGCTCCGCATAGCTGCCAGAGGCACCGCGCGATTCTCGTAAACTCTAGCTACTCGTGGATCGCACCGATCGACGGGTGAATGTGTGGGACCAGACACCAGATGATTCGACCGAGCGCGGCCACGCTCGCCAACTCCGCTTCGCGCGAGCGTCGAGGCACCAAGACTGCGTTCGGCACGGCATGTCGATCGTCCCAACCGGCGGGCAGACGCATTGCCTTCTCTACCTTTATAAGGAGATATCCATGGGTTCGGAACGTCTACGTCAATATGGACGGCGAATCTCGGCGCTCGTCGTCGTCTTGACACTCGCTACCGCCTGCACCGTCGGCGGTGGGTCGAGCTCCAACACGCCGACGTCGTCAGCACAGACGACGTCACAGTCGACCGGCTCTAGCGCTCAGGCGACCAGCACCAGCTCGAGCCAGACGATCAAGACATCGCAGGAGAGCACCACCTCGTCGACAACGAGTACCGGTAGCACTGCGCAATCGGCCGCCGACTTCTCCAACGCCATCATCAACGTGGTCAATCAAGACAAGCCGGCCGTGGTCGAGATCACCAATGAGCAGACTTCGGTCTCGCAGCTTTCCGCGCCCGTTCCGGTCGGCACCGGCTCTGGCTTCATTTATGACAACCAGGGTCACATTCTAACGAACAACCACGTGGTTCAGGGAGCGCAGAGCCTGGTCGTGACGTTGCCGGACGGCCGCACCTTCAAGGGGAACGACGTCAAGCTGGTCGGCACCGATCCGCTCACCGATCTCGCGGTGCTGCAGATCACCGGCGACAACCTCCCCGTCATTCAGGTGGGCGACTCCTCGCAGTTGCAGGTCGGCCAGTGGGTCGTGGCGGTCGGCTACGCCCTTGGTCTCGAAGGCCAGCCGACAGTGACGCAGGGCGTGGTGAGCGCGCTGAACCGCTCCGTCCAGGAGCCAAGCGACAACTCCAGCAACAATCCGTTCTCGCAGAGTCAGACGGCCGGCCCATACCTGTTCGACGTGATCCAGACCGACGCCGCCATCAACCCTGGTAACTCTGGCGGTCCGCTGGTGACGCTCGACGGCACCGTCGTCGGCATCAATACGCTGGAAGCCGGTTCGGCTGAGCCGGGTGTGCAGTCGCAGGGCATCGGCTTCGCCATCGGCATCAACACCGCCAAGAAGATTGCCAATGAGATCGTGCTGACCGGCAAGGCCACGCATCCATACGTCGGCGTCGAGTACGTGCCCTTGAGCGCGGCCGTCGCGGCGCAACTCAACGTCACCTACACCCAGGGTGACTATATCCAGGACGTCGTCTCCGGCTCACCGGCCGAGACGGCTGGTCTGCAGAAGGGCGACATCGTCACGCAGATCGACGGCCAGGACCTGAAGACCGATTCCTCGTTCGCTGAGACGGTCGACAACCACAAGCCGGGTGACGTCGTGTCGCTCACGGTCGTACGTGGTGGACAGACGCAGCAGATCAAGGTGACGCTGGGCACGCGACCGGAGTCGCAGTCCTAGCCAGCCATTCAAATTCGAACGACGAAGGGGCACGGCAGATTGTCGTGCCTCTTTTATTCCTGGATACACGCTGGGTTGAAGCAGATTAACCTACCCCGGTCATCGTTCTAATTTCGTGGTTTGGCTATCCGTATGGCAGAAACTCAGCTCGTTTCAACGGGCTTCGCATAGGTTAGCGCTGCGGCTTTAGCCCGACGCGGTCATGGACTCGTTGCCGAATCAATTCGTCAATCTCCAAACACCGCGCCCGAGCGTCTACCGATCTCGTTCGTTACGCGTCAAAATAAGTGCGTTGGACCGCCCTGTGTGATCGTGGGAAGGTTGAGCCAGTGAAGGTCGGCGTGAATCTGCTCAATTTCGGGCCGGGTGCCAGTCCGGATGCACTCCTGCGCTGGACCCGAATTGCCGAATCGCTTGGCTATCACTTCGTCATGATCTCCGACCACGTCACCATCACTCCCGACGTGGCACAGGTCTATCCGGCACCGTTCTACGATCCTTTCCTGACTCTCGCCTGGCTAGCCGCACAGACGCAATCCATCGAGATCGGGACGACCGTGATCATCCTGCCCTATCGTCATCCGCTGCAGGTCGCCCGTCTGGTCAACAACCTCGATCAGATCAGCCAGGGACGCTTCATCTTCGGTGTGGGCGTCGGATGGGCAAAAGAAGAGTTCGCCGCGTTGGGCATCGACTTCGCACGGCGCGGCGCCATGACCGACGAGTATCTCGAGCTCATCTATCGCACCTGGGAGGGCGAGACCACCAGCTTCCACGGGTCGTTCGTGCAGGTGGATCAGGTGTGGAACGGCCCGCCGCCGCTGCAGCGTCCGCATCCGCCGGTCTGGATCGGCGGCAACGGGCGAGCCGGTCGACGGCGTGCCGTCCGCTTCGGCGCCGCCTGGCATCCCATCAGCATCCGCCTGGGTTGGCTGGTCAACCAAGGGCTGCCGGATCTCCGCACTCTGGCTGAGCAGCTCGACCAGCCCATACCGCCACTCTGCCCGCGCATCAAGCTCAATCTAACGGACGATCCGCTGCCGGATGGAGAGCGACGCGCGGGTGAGGGGACCATCAAGCAGGTGCATGCGGATTTGGCGGCGTTGGAAGTACTCGGAGCTGACTACGTGCTGCTCGATACCTATGACGGCAATGCGGAGACGACCCGAGAACATGAACGGGCTTGGTCGATGCTGTCGACGCTTGCCGAGCACGTACTAGACTTGCCTGGCGCGACGGTTCGGTGAGTCTGGCTCATTCGCGGCCTTGACACCATTCAGCACCCAACCTACGCTACCGATCGCAGACACCGCCTCGCTCAACAACAGCTCGAGACACGGTCCGGCGCTCCGCTCGACCGGATTATGACCTGGAACTTCGCGACCGTCACACCGAACCAACGGAGTATGTCCTCGATGCCTGTCTCAGTGAAAAGCTCGCAGATCATCTACGACGCGCTCAAAGCCTGCGACGTCCGCCTCGTCTCGGCCCTGCCGGAGACCTGGCTGGTCCACCTGATCCGCATGGCTGAGGACGATCCGGAGATGACGCTGGTACGTCTAGCCAAGGAGGAGGAAGGGGTCGGCATTTCGGCGGGAGCGCATCTGGCCGGGGTGAAATCGGCCATGCTGATGCAGAACCACGGCTTTCTGGCCAGTATCAACGGCATCGTCTCGCTGGCCCACCTCTATCACATCCCGCTCCTCATGCTGATCAGCTATCGTGGTGAGTTCGGCGAGCGGGATCCCTGGCAGACGCAAGGCGGCATGTCGACTTTACCGCTGCTGCGCAGCCTCAGCATCCCCTACGAGCGTCTCGACGATCCATCGCACGTGGCGGCGCGCATCCGCAAGGCGCAGACGCTGGCGGAATCGGCGTTGGTGCCGGTGGCATTGTTGCTCGGCCGCGATCTGATGTGGGAGGAGTGACACGCATGCTGCGCATCGAGGCGCTCGAAGCCGTTTACCCTCAGCTCGAAGAGTGCGTCGTCGTGACCATCATGGGCGCGGTCTCAGCCGAGCTGCAATCGCTGGGGCATCGCCCTAACTTCTTCTACTTGCAGCACGCCATGGGGCTGGCCTCTTCGATGGGACTGGGGATCGCGCTCAGTCGACCAGAGTTGCAGGTAGTGGTTCTGGACGGCGACGGCTCGATTTTGATGAACCTCGGCAGCCTGACCACGATGGCGCGCTACCGGCCCGGGAATCTGGTGCACATCGTTTTCGACAACGAAAGCCTGCTCTCGGTGGGTGGGTTCCCGACCGCCACGGCCACCGGCAGTGACATCACCGGCATGGCGCGGTCGGCCGGGATTCCGCACGCAGTGAAGGTCGACACGCTGGAGACGTTCAAGGACGCCTTCTCCACCGCCCTGGCCACTGAAGATCTGACCACCATCGTGGCCAAAGTGGAGGCCAAGGGACCGCCCGTCTTCTTGACCGATCTGCCGCTGCTCGAGAATCGCTTCCAATTTCAGAGACATTTACGAGACATTCGCGTCCGAGCCGAGTCGTGATCAGGATAGAGAAGGAGCGTCCGGTGTCTAGTGTGTTGACCGATTTCGTCGCCGCGCTGGCCGACGGGCGGCTGAAGGTGGTGGATCTGACCCAACCGCTTGAGCCGACGACGCCCGTCATCGAATTGCCATCGTTCTTCGCCCCCTCGCCCGGCTTTTCGATCGAGCAGATCTCACGCTACGACGATGCCGGACCGGGCTGGTACTGGAACACGATCCACCTGGGGGAGCACACCGGCACGCACTTCGACGCGCCCATCCACTGGGTGACCGGCAAGGATCTGCCGAACAACGCCTGCGACACCATTCCGGCGTCGCGATTCACCGGCCCGGCCTGTGTCATCGACGTCTCGCGCGAGAGCGCCGAAGACCCTGACTACCTCCTCTCGGTCGAGGAGCTACTCGCTTGGGAAGACCGGCATGGGCGCATCCCGCCCGGCTCCTGGGTGCTGCTGCGCACCGAATGGAGCAAGCGAACCGACCCCAAGGACTTCTTCAACGTGGACGATGAGGGCTCGCACACGCCGGGCTTCGATCAGGCGACGTCGCTGCTGCTGGCGACCGAGCGAGACGTGCTGGGGGTAGGCGTCGAGACGGTCGGCACGGATGCCGGACAGGCCGGAACGTTCAATCCGCCCTTCCCGAACCACGCCACCATGCACGGACACGGCAAGTTCGGCCTGGCCAGCCTCTGCAACCTGGATCAACTGCCGCCCACCGGAGCGGTGGTGATCGCCGCGCCACTCAAGATTGTTGGCGGCAGCGGCAGCCCGGTGCGCGTCCTGGCGATCGTGGCGGCGTAGCAGCGGGCCAGGCTGAACGTAGCGGCGGCACCTGTGGCCGCCAACCGGCGCGCGACCGTGTGCCCACCGGCCGTCTGGGCCTGTTCGCGACTACGTGGACAGATTGGACACGGCCTACGGCCATAGGCCGGCACAGGTCCGGCCACTGCGTGCGAACCGTGGGACCTCACGGCCGTTCGACTTCGTGATTGACCGTCAGCTCACCCGCGTCCAAGCGCCGACCAGGTCCGCCGCCTTAACGATGCCGCCGCTCGCGACGGTGTCCGCGCGCAGGCGATCCGCCAGCGTCTCGATGTCGACCTCTTCGGCAGTCGCGATGCCCAGCTTCAACGTGAGCGGCAGCAGGCTGCGTAGCGTCGCCGCCGCGTATTCGTAACCGCCCCAGTCGGGACCGCCACCGATGGCCGCGGAGAGATCGAGCCGCGGGGCTGGCAGTCCTGCCTCCTGGAAGATCCGATACAGGTCATAGCCCGCATGCGAGGGGATGCCCCCTCCACGCAGCGTTTCGGTCAGCCAATCCCAGACCTGGCTCCACAACGGCGTTGCGGGATACTGGATCAGTGATTCCGGCGCGAAGTTGTACTCCTGAAACGCGACAGTGCCGCCCCGGCGAAGTCGCGCGGCCATCGCACGCACAAAGGCGGCGGGGTCAGGTTGGTGCACGAGAATGAGACGTCCGACGACCGCGTCGAACGGTCCGTCGAGTTCAACTTGCCGGCAATCGCCCTCTACAAACGAAACCCAGGTCTGACCAGCCGCGTTCGCACGCGCGTGGGCAACCTCGAGTGCCTGACCATTCACGTCGACTCCGACGACCGAGCCTGTTGTGCCAACCAGCTCACCGGCGATAAGGGCCACGTCACCGGCGCCGCTCCCGACGTCCAGCACACGCATACCGGGCTCGATTCCAGCCGCTGCCAGAAATCGGCGGGTGAATACGCGTTGAAACGCTCCCTGCTGAATCAGACGTCGCGTCTCGGCGTCGCTGCGACCGAGCACATAGGCGTCGCCGGTGGTCTGCTCCTCTAGCATGAACCAGGTCCTTCCTTCCCGAACGGGAAGTGCTTGCATTCGCGGGGACACGTCGTCACCCGGCAGGCGGAGAGCATAGCACTCGGACGACGGAGCAATGTGGACATGTGCAGTCTGGCGTAGAACCTAGTGGCCAGAGGGCGGACTGCGTCGGCCCACTCAACCGTCATACCGCTCAAGGATCGCCCTCGGTCTCAGATTGACCGTGTCGCTCTTGCATGAGCAGGTAAGCCCAGTCATGATCGTCGTCACCGGCGCGATGCGCCGCTTGATACATTGTTCGCGTGGTCTGCCCCGCCTGCGGCGAGTGGCGACCACACGGGAGCGGATACCGCTCGCGCCACCGGAGGGGTCGTGATGGATGCCGTCACCGAAGCAAGGCAAATGACTGGAGCGGAGGGCACGGTGACGGGCATATACATCGCCAAGACGGCCGGTGTCCCGATGGAGGCGCTGGAGCGCGCGCGAGTCGTCGCGGGCCGGGGGATCGAGGGAGACCGCTACTTCGACGGGCGCGGCTATTATTCGCAGGTGCGTCCCCTGACCGGGCGACGCCTGACGCTGATCGAGGGCGAGTCGCTTGAGGCATTAGAGCGCGAGACCGGGATTGTCCTCGGTCCCGACGAGTGCCGCCGCAATCTCATCACGCGGGGAATCCGCCTGGAGTATCTGATCGGCAGGCGCTTTCGCGTCGGAGAGATCGAGTGTTATGGCGAGCGCCTCTGCCCTCCGTGCGGCTATCTCGAGACAGTGACCGGCAAGCGCGGCGTCAACCGTGGCCTGACCGATCGCGGTGGCATCCGTGCCGAGATCTTGCTCGACGGGGAGATCACGATCGGCGACGTGGTGACCCTCAGCACGATCGCCCCTGCCGCAATCCCGGCGCGTGACTGACTGCCCCAGGCATCGGGAACGTAGCGTTGACGATCGTGGTGGCGGGAGCCCACCTCACGTAAGCAGGTGTCATCGATGTATCTCCCCGAACAGTTCGCTGAGAACGATTCCGCGACGCTGCATGACCTCATTGCGGCGTTTCCCCTCGGCACGCTGGTGACCGCCGGCTCGGACGGATTGAGCGCCAATCACCTCCCGTTCCTGTTGGCCGCCGACACCGGCGAGCACGGGGCGCTGCTTGGGCACGTCGCCAGGGCGAACCGCGTCTGGCAGGACTTCTCCGCCGAGCACGAGGCACTCGTGATCTTCCAGGGACCGAGCGCGTACGTCTCCCCGAACTGGTACCCGACCAAGGCGGAGACGCACCGCCACGTGCCGACCTACAACTATGCGGTGGTCCACGCCTACGGCTCCCTCGTGATCCACGATGATGAGAAGTGGCTGCGTGGCTTCGTCGGCCGTCTCACCAAGCGGATGGAGGCGGCGCAGCCGCGGCCCTGGAAGATGGGCGACGCGCCGCAAGACTTTCTGCGGCAGATGCTCGGGGAGATCGTGGGGATCGAGATCCCGATTAGCCGGTTAATCGGCAAATGGAAGGTGAGCCAGAATCGCCTTCCCATCGACCGTGAGGGCGCCGCCAAGGGCCTGCGCACGACCGGAGAGCCGGAGGCCGTGGCAATGGCCGATCTCATCGCCCGCACCGCGAGGCGCACAGACCTGCCGAAGTAACTGACGGTTGTCCACTCGTCCATCGCTGATGTGCCAACGAGCGTATTTCGTGCGGACAAGTTCCGCCCGGCATAAAGCCGAACGGCCCTACGGGCGGACTACATTCGCCCGCTCAACCGTCGTACCACTCAAGGATCGCCCCTGCCTGCGCCCGCATAGCGTCGATCAGCTCGGGCGGCGATTCCACCGTCGCGTCCAGCCCGACCGGCAGGAGCTGCGAGGCGAACCAACCCATTTCCGAGCGGGGCAACGTCCCCTCGATCACGCCGCCATCGGGTGTCTCACGTACCTCCGGAAAGAGCGCTCGCAGGTCGAAGTTCTTCATCCCGGCGGGAGTCACCAGAATCCGCATTGGCAGCCCGCTGCCGTCATCCCGCTCGGTCGTCTCGAACCAGCGATCGAGGTCGACTGGATCCGGACGTTCGCGGCCCAGCACCCGCTCCACGCTCAAAATGCGGTCGGCCCGCAAAGTCAGGAGGCGATTGCGGCGCTCGTTGTGGCAGGCGCAGTACCAGAAACCGTGCTGCGCGAAGAGTCCGAAGGGGAAGATGACCCGCGTCGAGCGGCCCGAGCGGCCGTCGTATTCGATGCGCAGATGAACCTCGTCCAACGCTGCACGTAGCAGGTCCGGCAGGAGCGGCGCCTCATACTCCGGTGGACGGCTGATGATGGCGACGTGGCGCCGAATGCGGTCCAGCTCCTGAATGGTCTGGCTCGGCAGCGCGGCCCGCAGCTTGGTGATGGCCGACAGGTTCTGATCGGCGAAAGGGGATTCGGCGTACTTCAGCAGATTCTCGTAGGAGAGGAGCATCCCGAGCGCTTCATCCACGGTCAGGCGTAGCGGTAAGACGCGCCGATCCCGGATCAGCCAGTAGCCGCCACCCGGCCCCGGACTGGATGCCAGCGGCACACCCATCTCGGAGAGGTCCTGCAGATCCCGCAGCATGGTTCTGCGCGAGACGCCGAACTCAGCGGCCAGTTCGCTCACTGAAAAGCGCAGTCTGGACTCCAGGCGGATCATCAGCTCAAGTAGGCGTGCGGCTCTCGACATGTCTCGTTATCTCATGAATTAGCGCCGGTTTCTGTCATCATTTTACGCTACGGTGGCAGTAGGACTGAACGATGCCCGAGACATGCACCATTGGAGATCACCAATGCTTCACAAGGACCGACTGGAAAGTGCGAAACACTTCATCTGGCGTGCCGCACGTCTGATCGATCAGCGCCGGTTCGAGCTCCTGTTCGAGGGAGAGTCGCCCGACCACGTTCTCAACGCGTTGCGCGCCTACCGTAACGACGACGGCGGCTTCGGGCATGGGATCGAGCCGGATATTCGTGGACCGGAGAGTCAGCCGATCCAGGTCTACGCCGCGTCACTCATCCTGGACGAGATCGGCCGGTTCAACGATCCGATGCTGGCGTCCGCGATGAACTACGTCACGAAAGTCACCGCGCCGGACGGCGGCGTGCCTGCGCTCGTCCCGACCAGTCATGATGTGCCCCATGCCCCCTGGATGTCCCTTCCAGAGAGCACGCCGCCGGGATCGCTATTGCCGACCGGAGGCATCGCCGGGCTCCTGCACAAGAACGGCATCTCACATCCCTGGCTGGCACCGGCCAGCGACTTCTGCTGGGACGCGATCAGCGCCATCGAGACGACGCATCCCTATGAAGTGGAGTTCGCGCTCATGTTCCTGGATCACGCGCCGGAGCGAGACCGAGCCGAGCGCGAGGCGGAACGTCTGGGCTATCTGGTGCGCCAACAGAACCTGGTGGTCATCGATCGGGCGAACGCAACCGACGATATGACGCCACCTGGCTATGGGCCGGGCGAGTTTCACTACTCCGTGGATTACGCGCGTCACCCAACGAGCCTGGCGCGGCGCTGGTTCAGCGATGACGAGATCGAGCAGAATCTGGATCAACTCGAGCAGGAGCAGTGCGAAGACGGCGGCTGGATGTTCAACTGGGGCAAATGGAACGAGGCCACCACCATCGAATCACGCGGTGCCCATACGCTTCACGTGCTGCAGACACTGCAGGCTTACGACCGGATTGGATGATGCATGACGACTCAACGCGACATGATCGAGATCAACGAGACGCTGGTGCGACGCAGGCTGACGAACTGGCGCCAGACCGAAGCAACGCAGCTGGCTGGATCGGAGGACGCGCCAGACCTGATCGAGCGATTGGGCCTCGTCACACACTTCCCGACGTCGCCCGAGGTCCCCAACCTCTTCCACGCGTTCATGGGAGATCCTGAGGCGACGGTCGACTCGGGTCACGATTCTCCGTCGGGCCACGTCTACACCTGGCGCTGGACGCTCGGTGGTCAGAAGGTCGCCTTCTACGGCACCATCGTGCGCAACCGGCCTACCTGGGCCCGCTGGAGCCTGCTCCCCGCTTTACTGCGCCTGCGCGGCGAGATACGTACGGCGAGCGAGTTGTACGAGGCCGGTGAGCTCTCGCACAACGCACTGCGCATCGCCGAGGCGCTGGAAGCGTCCGAGGGCGCCTTGTCTACCGGCGAGCTGCGCCAGGAGGCGGACTTCCCGACCGGCAAAGAGCAGCGTGCGGCTTATCTCAAAGCACTCGACGAGCTCGATCGACGACTGCTGGTGGCCAAGATCTTTTCGGCTGACTCAACTGACATGAGTCACGCGCTGGTCAGCATGCGCTATCCCGATGCGCGCGCCGCGGCCGTGAAGCTCACGCGCGGGGCCGCGCTGGACGAACTGCTCCAAGCCTATCTGCCGTACGCCGTCTACGTCGTCCCGAACACCCTGGCCAAACACCTCGGCCTGCCCGAGCCGGAGCTGCGCGCCATGCTGGAGCGCATGGAAGCGGAGAGAATGCTTTCCGCCGCCACATTGCCCGGCACCAAGGGGACCTGCTACGTCTGGCGCGCAGTCTGAGTCTCGACCCCTCCGAGACTCTCTTGGCAGTCAAGGTAGTTCGCCTGGATCGATCGAAAGCAGACGACCTGCGTGGGAACTGCGTGGGCAGTGCGTGTGGTCTCGACCAAAAACTACCCCGACACTGGAGGTACGGGCGCCCTGAGCCGCCGCACCGAGCCGGTATCGGCGGACGCGAACGTGTGTCGGTCTTCGTTCCCCTTCATCGACCTTCCCTCAGACCCGGCACGGCGGGCGTGCCCAGCCGATCAGACGACTAAAGCGCTGCATCCGGTGCTGGCGTCTGATCTATGTGAGCTCGCTACGCGACCGGTGAGGGAATTCTCATGCAGGACTGGCGCTTCGACGACCTGACGCGAACAATGGGCAAGGCGACATCACGACGCGGCGTGCTCAAGGGTCTGCTCGGCGGACTCGGAGTAGCGCTGCTGGGCCGTACCGCGTCCAAATCGGCTGCCGCGGCGACCGGCTGCTCCAGCCCGCAATACCAGAGCTGTGTGGCCGATGCTAACACTCGCTATAGCGCCTTGAAGAGCACCTGTAAGACGACCGACGGCCCGCCCATCGGCAAGAGCATCTGCCTCGGCATCGCAACGGCCACCTACTACCGCGAAACGCAGCGCTGCCAACAACAGTTCGCCAACTGTCCCCCGGGCGAGGTGTGCGTCGACGATCGTTGCTGTCGTCCGGGCAAATGCTGTCCGGCAGGGGATGTCTCCTGCCCCGGCGCCAACTCCTTTGCCACCGAGACCTGCTGTCCGGCTGGCAGCACCTGCTGCGCCGGTGGTTGCTGCGCACCGGAGATGACGTGCTGCCTCGAGTTCGACTTCTCCAGCTTCTTCAACCCAACGGCGTCACAGGTCTGCGCGGACCTGCAGACAAACCCGAAGCACTGCGGGAGCTGCCAGAACCACTGCGGCAATCAGCCATGCACCAACGGACATTGTGGCTGTGGTGAGTGTGCTCAGTGGGACGAGAACAGTCAGAAATGCGCCCCGCTCAATGACGGAGGAGCGTGTGACGGCGGCTTCTGCTGCAGCGGCAGCTGTGTTCCTCCCTGCGGCAACGGTGAGCCGGCCACTCCACCCACCTGCCAGTGCAACGTCTGTGAGGGGCAGATTGATGGCGCGGCGTGCGACGCCAACGACAACACCAAGCTCTGCTGCCAGCAGCAGTGTGTCAGCAACACCTGTCCATCCGGCAAGACGTTCAGCCTGGACACGTGCTCATGCCAATGCAGCACGTCCTGTCCGCCTGATCAGCTACAAGATCCCGAGTCCTGTCAGTGTCAGGATCTCTGTGCGAACGTGACCTGCGGCGAGTGCCAGACGTGTGACCCGACTTCGGGTGCTTGCGTGCAGGCCGACGATCAGACGCACTGCGGCTCCGGACAGGTCTGCTGTTCAGGTACCTGCCAGGATACGTGTGGAACGTGTCCTGGACTCCCCTGCTCCAACAGCGACTGCTGCGACAACAACACCGATTGGGCTTGCTGCGCGAATGGATGCTGCCCACAGGTGACGATCCAGGGACAGACCGGCGCGTGGTGCGTCGCGCCGGGACCAGACACCGACCCCTTGGGCGGCCCAGCGACGGGGAACTGTTGCGAGCCGTCGCATCTCGTCAAAGGGCGCTATCTGAACGAGCAGGGCCAATGTGACTGCTCTGACGGCTTGTTCGAGGCCTGGTGCGACAACAATCTCGGAACAGACATCATCGGCACGCGCTGCTCTTGCGGCTATTGGGAGAGCTAGTCTTGGCTCCTGCGTCAGGGTGGGATCGATCGACCAGTCATGAACGCAGATTGAGGGCGAGCTCTATCGCTTGCTCTTGCGCAAGCTCGCGTCCGCCAGCGATCGCCCGCCACGCCGCGGGCTCTCCCAGAGACGCACGAATCAGCTCCATCGTCCGCGCCTCTTCCGCGCCGTCTTCGTCGGGCGGCGCGCATAAACTGTGTCGCAATCGCAGCTGCTGGACAGCGCCCCAGAGCCGAGCGGCTCGGTCGGACTCCTCTATCATCAGCGCCACACGGGCCAGACCAGCTATCGCGGCGGTGATCTGGGCCACGTTTCCCTGCTCCGCCCGCAAGGACAGGCATTCCGTGAACGCACGCTCAGCCGTCTCGGAGTCTCGCTGCAGAATGGCGAGCATGCCGAGGTTATAGAGCGCCCAGGCGATATGCTCGCCATCCCCAACCTCGCGAAAACGTTTCAGCCCCTCGCGGATCCAGGCGGAGGCATCGCTGTCGTCATGCATGCGCCGTGCTAGTTCGCCGAGGCTGGTGAACGAGGTGGCGGTGGCGTGCGGGTTGTTGACGGTCAGCCGGATCGCCAGGGCCTCCTCCATCAATTCGCGTGCGGCACGGTAGTCACGTTGCCGCATCGCCACGCCACCAAGAGCGTTGATTGCGGTCGCCGTTCCCCATGGCTCCCCAACCGAGCGGAACAGACGCAGGCTCTCCCGATAAGCCGAACGTGCCGCATGTGCGTCATGCGGAGCGAGTGTCTCACCGAGAATGAAGAAGGCCAGTCCGGCGCCCCAGGGATCGGCGAGGTCCTCAAAGTTCTCGACGCCCGCACGTGCGGCGTCGCATGCCGCGGCAACGTCCCCACCGGAGAGGAGAGCCATGGCCAGGAGTCCCAGCGCCTGGGCCAGGCTGCGGCGGTCCGGCGTCTGCCGTAACGTCACCACGCTCTCGCTCAGCCGCTCGCGAGCCGTCACCAGTTGGCCCGCGTTCCAGGCCAGTATCCCTGCAGCGCATAGTGCCCGACCATAGGCAACGGGGTAGGGGTTTCCCTCAGCAATACGCAACGCAGCTTCGCACCAGGACCAGCCTTCACCATAGCGGCCAACCGCATCCCAGAACCAGTGCAGATTGCCGACCGCCGTCAGCGCGTCGTTCGATTCCCGGTGGTCGATCATCCAGCGGAGTGCCGCCCGCATGTTGTCCAGGTCTTCACGCGAGGCCCGCGCCGAAATGGTGCGCAGGCCGCTCGTCAGACCCCGCTCGATGCGACAGGAGAAGTCACGCATGACGGTCGCATGGCGACGACGTATGACTTCCTCCTCGCCACTAGCAATGAGGCGCTCCAGCGCATACTCTCGGATCGTCTCCAGCATGGTGTAGCGCGTGTGGCCACCCGCACCCGCTTCCAGCCGCACCAGACTGCCATCGACCAACTCGGAGAGTGGATCGAGCGGAGCGCCGGTCCTACGCTCCAGGTCACAGAGCGCCTGGATAGCCTGCAGCGAACAACCGCTCTCGAAGACCGCCAGCCAACCAAAAAGCCGCCGAGCCTCAGGCGTGAGCAGGTCGTAGCTCCAGGCGATGGTATCGCGCAGCGTCCGTTGCCGCGCGGGAAGGTCACGCGAGCCATATGAGAGGAGATCGAGCCGATTCCGCAGCCGATTCGCAAGGTCGTGCACGGTCAAGTGACGCGCCCGTGCGGCCGCCAGCTCGATGGCGAGTGGCAAACCATCGGTCCTGAAACAGATCTCGACGATGTCCGAACCCTCCGCCTCACCGAGTGCTTCCGCCGTCATCGCCATCGAAAGCCGGTCAAGCAGCAGCCGTGAGGACGGGCAGCGGACCAGCGAATCCCGGCTCAACGGAGTGTCGCGATCAGGCATTGCCAGGGGCAAAACGGGATACTCGTATTCGCCAGAAAGCCGCAGTGAGACGCGGCTAGTGACGAGCATCGTCAGGTCGGGGCAGTGGGCCAGCAGGTCGTTGAGCGCACGGGTGGATTCGAGCAGGTGCTCCAGGTTGTCGAGCACCAGCAGCAGACGCTTTGTGGCCAGGTAGCTCGTCAGCCGGACGAGCGGCTCGCCACCCGTCTCGCTCATTCCCAGTCGATGTGCGATCGTGCCGATTACGAGCGAGGGATTGCGGAGCGGTGCAAGCGGAACGAAGGTCATCCCGTCGGGAAAGTGATCCTGGAGATCGGAAGCAATCTGAAGCGCGAGTCGCGTCTTCCCCACGCCTCCCGGACCGGTCAACGTGATCAATCTGGTGTCACCCAGTTGCAACCGGGCGCGCAGTGCTGCCAGCTGTTCCTCTCGTCCGATGAGCGAGGTCAACGATGCCGGCGGACTGATCGCGATTCCCGCGCTGGGCGGGTCGCCTCCCCCGCGCGCGGACCACGCAGCCGCGATCAGTCTGGTGCGATCCGCCTCACTCAAGTTGAGTGCATCGCAGAGACGCCGAAGCGTTTCGGGATATGGGCTGGTCCGCCGCCCACGTTCGAGATCGCTGATGCCACGGGCGCTCAGCCCCGCGCGTTCGGCCAGCGCCTCCTGCGTCAACCCCGCAGTGATGCGACAGCGCCTGAGCTCATGCGCGAATGATGCAGCCTGGTCGGCATTCATCTCAGTTCCATTCCCGGCATAGTCTTTCTCCGACCATTCTACATAAACCTCTCAGCACGCCCTTGGTTCCATGAGTCACGTCGGCTCGCTCACGAATACGCGCGCTGCTCGATCTTCCCGTCTGATCAATCTGCCCGCGCCGAGGACGTAAACGATCAGACTTCGCCACTTGACAGTCACCGTCTTTTGAGAGAGACTGTTATTCTGGAGATGCTTACGAAAGGCAGTAACCGTTATGAAGAATTCGGCAAATCACAAGTGGTGGGCACTGGGGGCGCTGACGCTGGCGGTGCTGGCGGTCGGCCTGGATGGCACCATCCTGAGTGTGGCCCTCCCGACGCTGGCGGCCTCGCTGCACGCCTCGGAGTCGGACCTGCAATGGTTCACCTCCGGCTACCTCCTCGTTCTGGCGGCTGCCATGCTCCCTGCCGGGATGTTGGGTGACCGCTACGGCCGCAAGAAAGTCATGCTGAGCTCGTTGCTCCTGTTCGGCGTTGGCTCAGCCGCCTGTGCCTACGCATCGTCACCCGCCTGGTTCATTGCCGCACGCACCATTCTCGGCGTGGCCGGTGCTGGCATCATCGTCATGGCCCTCTCGGCCCTCACCGTCCTCTTCACCGAGGCGGAACGTCCACGCGCGGTCGGCGTTTGGGCGGCCGCGAACTTCGTCTCGCTCCCGATCGGGCCAATCCTGGGTGGGTGGCTCCTGACCCACTACTGGTGGGGCTGGGTCTTCCTGATGAACGTTCCAGTCGCGCTGATCGGCTTCGCCGCCGCCGCCGCCATGATCCCGGATTCACGCGCACCGGAGCGCCCCGCCGTCGACCTGGTGGGCATCATCTCCTCGGTTGTCGGTCTAGTGACGCTGACCTACGGGCTGATCGAAGCCGGCCAGAAAAGTTGGGGTGACATCGCGGCGGTCATGCCGATGGTCGCGGGCGTGCTGATTCTGCTCAGCTTCTTCCTTTGGGAGCGACATCTAACGCGGCGCACCGGAGGGCAACCATTGGTCGATCTGGCCCTCTTCCGTTCGGCCGCCTTCACCTGGGGCGTCATCCTCTCGTCGGTGGCCGTGCTGGCCATGATCGGCGTCCTCTTCACCATGCCGCAGTACTTCCAGGCAGTGCTGGGGACGGACGCTATGGGCTCCGGACTGCGCCTACTCCCCCTCATCGGTGGGCTGATGGTGGGCGCGTTGCTGGCCGATCGGCTGGCGCTTGTCGTGGGGATCAAGATAACCGCCACGCTCGGGTTCGTGCTCCTGGCGATCGGGCTCTTCGTCGGGTCGCTGACGAGCTCCGGATCGACCGAACTGTTCGTGGCCATGTGGATGGCGATCGTCGGCGTGGGCATGGGTTTCGCCATGGCCACCTCAGCCTCGGCGGCGCTGGCCGAGCTACCCGCCGAGCGGAGTGGTGTCGGCTCCGCCGTCATGCAAGCCATGAATAAGGTGGGAGGCCCCTTCGGTGCCGCCATTCTGGGGAGCGCGCTTAACTCCGCGTATCTGGCGCGGCTCGAACTCGGCAATTTACCGGCTCAGGCGGCCGACACGGTTCGGGCAAGCGTCTTTGGCGGCGTGGCGGTCGCGCAGCAGTCCGGATCGACCGCGCTTTTGGCATCGGTTCGTGGCGCCTTCATCCATGGCATGGACGTCGCACTGGTTGTTTCGGCCGGCTTCGCCGTCGCCGGAGTCCTGCTTGCCCTGGTCTTCATGCCGCGTCGTGCCGTCGAAATTGAGGAAACGATCGTCCCGCGAGTAGAATCAGCACATGAAATCGCAGACTAACCCCCAATTACCGATCCTCAGTCTTCGTGAACGCAAGAAGGCCAAGACGCGTGTCGCCATTCAGCGGCACGCGCTGCGCCTTTTCCAGCAGCAGGGCTATGACCAAACGACCGTGGAGCAAATCGCCGACGCAGCCGAGGTTTCTCCCAGCACCTTCTTTCGCTACTTTCCGAGCAAAGAGGACGTGGTGCTGTGGGACAACTACGATCCGCTGATCGTCGATGCCTTCCGGGAGCAACCGGTCGACGTGAGCCCGATCCGGGCCTTACGCCAGTCATTCCTGGCCGTCTGGCGCGAGATGTCTCAGGAAGACGTTGCCGAACAGTTCCAACGAACGACGTTGGTCGTTTCGGTCCCCGAGCTTCGCGCCCGCGCGCTGGAGCAATTCACCGGAACGGTTGAGCTGGTGGCGGAGGTCCTGGCGGAGCGGACTGATCGCGAACCGGATGACCCGGCCGTCCGCAACGTCGCAGGAGCGGTGATCGGCGTCGCGTTCGCGGTCATGCTCTCCATCGCCGAGAACCCAGCGCAGGACATCCCCAAGCTGTTTGACGACGCGCTGGCGCATCTCGAAGCGGGCCTGCCGCTGTAGACGCGATCACCGGCGTTGGGCGCCCTGTATCGATCTACGCACTCAGCACCCGGTTGACTTCCGGATGCGGCAGCGTGCCGGCCGCCGCGAATCCGTTGAACTCGCCGGCCGCCAGCGTTTGCGCGGCGACCTCGACTGCCGTCGCGTAGGCGAGGCGGAAGAGCCCCGAACCGGCCGAGACGCGGCGCACGCCGAGCTCGCGCAGCTCGTCCACCGACGGTAGCAGCGGCGACGCGAGCAAGTTCACGGGAACCCCAGTCTCACGCACCAACAACGCGATGGCGCGGCGAGCCTCTTGAGCCGATTGGCCACGATACGGAAGACCCGGCACATAGATGCAGTCGGCGCCATGCTCGGCATAGAGTTGCCCACGCGCGACGGCCTCCGGCAGCCACGTGTCGGCTGGCCCGTGCTGCTGCATCATCACGTCGACGCGGGCATTGAGCACTCCGGGGACACCCTCGACCGTCAACGCCTCGCGGGCCGCGTCCAGCCGCTCCGCCTGTTCCACCGGATCGCGCAGTTCGCCATGCATGCCGTCGCCGATGCCGTCTTCAAGATTGATGCCGACGGCACCGATCTCGGCCACGCGCCGCACGTTGCGGGCGACCTCGTCGGAGCTGGCACCATAACCGGCCTCGAAATCGACCGTTACCGGCAGATCGACCGCCTCCACGATCTGACGCACCACCGACAGCATCTCATCGAGCGGCACGCGTTCACCATCGGGATAGCCGAGCGCCGCCGCGATGCCCGCGCTGGTGCTGGCCAGCGCCTGGCAGCCGGGCAGGCGAGCAAGGAGACGCGCGCTCAGTCGATCCCACGGGTTCGGCAGAAAGAGCACGTCCGGTCCGGCATGCAGCTCCATCAAGCGTTGTGCTTTCGTCTTCCATACCGTCGTGGGGTCGACTGAGCTGCTGTGCGGTGGGGTTGTCGTGATGTTCAAGGCATGCTCCAGACTCTGAATCGAATGCGATCACGTGCGTTTGCGAGCCGCGGCTGCTCGTAGGGGTAGGCCTCCGTGTCATCGACTCCAACATATTCTCTCAATTCTCCGGGTTGGCGGAACGGGGACCGCAGTTGCGGTTCGCATGACGGGGGGTTCGCTCCAGGCACAGGTGCGGTGGGATGGGGGTGAGGGCGTCCGGGGGAATGGGCGGCGTGTGGATCGTCGTGCGGGTCGAGGGACGGATAAACCGCAGCGCCCGGCCCTGCGCCAGGAAGGTCTCGAGCGGGTCCTGTCCCGCGGCGGCCATGCGGGGCAGCCAACGGATCATGAGGGCCAGCGAGATCGCGAAGGGATCGACCCCGGCCCGCGCGGCCAACTCGAGGCGCAGCGCCTGCAGAATCTGACTGATGAGGAGGACGGCCCATACTTGCTGCTGGATCACGACCTCCTTGGCCGACCACAACAAGTGTAAACCCAGGTGCTGTTTGACCAGATTGGCCGCCAGTTCGAAGTCCCAGCGGCGCGCGTAGAGGCGGGCGATCTCGGCCAGCGGGAAGATCCGGGGGTCCCGCACATTGGTGAGGTACGTCTGCAGCCGTCCCTGATGCCGGAAGCGCACCAAGCGCACCGCGTGCTTGGCCCGATCGGCCCGATAGGCGCCCAGCCAGACCAGCCCGTCAAAGGTCTCATGCTCGGCGTAGAAGGTGTGGATGACGTCATAACTGGTCCGTTGGCGCAGGCGCGAGACGTACCACAGACCCTGCTCGGTCAGATCATCGAACCAGGCGAAGCCAAAGAAGCCCAGATCGCACAGCAGCAGACTCTGCGGGGGGAGCGTGGCCACGATGTCCCGTGCGGTCACCTTCTCATTCTGGTGCGGATCGGCGATGAACTGGACGTGGCGCCACTGCTGGCGGCGCAGATCGAAGAGCCCGGCCACTTGCCCCGGCAGCAGCCCGGCATCCCCCGGCGGGAGGTCGCGCAGGGCGGGGAGACGGCGCGCGATCAGATCGAGGTCGGTATGGTCGAGCGCGACCACCTCGGTGGCGAAGGAGGCCAGATCGGTGGCCCCGTACGGCGCCAGCCGCGTCGCCAACACGTGACTCGTGTGGGCAAAGAGCGCCGTCAAGGGGTGCGTGCCCCCAGCGGCCAGCCGTGCGTAGATCGCTTGATCGCTGACGGGATAGCGGGGATAGTCCCACAGGTGTCCCAACGCCAGCAGGCGCCAGAGGTCCAGTTGACTGCTGAACCCCCGCAGGACGCAGACGAGCAGCCCCGTCCACAAGGCCATGGCCGGGAGGATGCGCGGTCGCCCCGGACCACGGACGTCCGGCGCGGGCTCGAGATCGGCCAGCACCTCCCGCAGCAGGCTCTCGACTTCGGTGAGCGAAACGTCAGGGGTGGATGATGTCGGGGACGGTCGGGACATGGGTGGGACCTCCAACGGCAGCCTGAACACGACAATCGTGCCGGGAAGTCAACCAAATCTGAATTAGTTGGAGTTGATGACACAGAGGTCTGCCCCTACAAATCGACGGAGTTATTTCATCACCAACGCTGAAGGCCCATTCCCTCCGCCGTCCGAGCATAGGCATCGAACCTCTATCTGTCTAATAGATAGATATTCTCATTATTATCAGCTAAACTGATGGACATGGAGATGATTGAGATCGAGGCCTTCGTAGCCATCGCCGAGGCGGGAACCTTCACGGCAGCGGCCGAGGCACTGCATCTCTCGCAGCCAGCCATCAGCCGACGCATCGATCTGCTCGAGCAGGAGTTATGCGCGCCACTCTTCGAACGCATCCCCAAAGGCGTGCGCCTCAGCGAAGCCGGTGCGGCCTTCCTGCCACATGCGCGCAGCATCCTGGCCGAAGCTCGTGACGGCGCCGCTGCGGTGCGCGAGACGATCGACGGAGATGTTGGCACGTTGGTGCTAGCGCTCATCGGAACGCTGGCCAGTACCTCGCTCACCAGGCAACTGCACCAATTCCGGCAATCGCATCCACGCACCCGTCTGGTGCTGCACACGGCTCGTAGCCATGAGGTGAGCGAGATGGTGCTGCGGGGCCATGCTACGCTCGGCCTGCGCTATTTCATCGACCCGAACTCCGGCATCACCTCGCTGTTGGTCTACGAGGAGCCGCTGGTGATCGCTCGGTCTGCTCAAAGCATGTTGCTGAGAGACGGACGGCTTGAGCCTGACGGCCTCGTCGGCATTCCCTGGGTGGCCTTCCCGACCGGGCCCGGTGTGCCGAACGAACCCTACGCACATCTGCTGACGCGACTCCTGGCGATGTGGGGTATGGACGACGCCGAACGGGTGACGATCGACAGCCTGACCGCCCAGAAGCGCATGATCGAAGCCGATTTCGGGCTCGGGCTACTGCCCGCCAGCGCCATCGAAGAGGAGACTCGGCTGGGAACGCTGGTGGCGCTCGACATCCCCGCGCTCACCCTGACCGTCCCGGTCGTGGCGATCCACCGCAAGAACGGCTTCCTCAGCGGCGCCGCCCGCAGCCTGCTCGCCGATCTGGTCGCCTCGGGCCAGCCTCTTCCCTAGACGTTCACGAAGATGCGTAGACGCAGCCCCCTCCGTGGCTGCCCTCGGGCTGCTAAACCTGCAAGACCCGCCTCCCTCCTCTACGGCAGTTCTGACATTGCTCGAAAGCGGAGAAAAGAGTGTCTGCCCGCCCGGTTGGGATAGGCAGACAGACACCCACAAGGGAGGAAAAGGATTGGGAGTTAGCTCTGTTTGGACTGCAGGTACTCGTCTCCGAGCAGGCCTAGCAGCACGTCGAAGCGCTCCGGCCAGACGCCCGGGTGCCACTCGAAACGCTGGCGCTGGAAGTACTGAACCGTCAGTCCAGTGCTCTTGTCGACATACGGCTCGCTGATCGGATAGCCGTAGACGGCCAGGTCGCCGAATGCCTTCCAGTACTGGAGGAATCCGCCCGAAACGTTGTGACCGGTCTCCTTGAAGTAGACTCCGCTGCCGTTGTCCCCCACCGACTTGAACGGATCCGTGTCCATCAAGCCCTCTTGCTGCGCTTTCCAGCTACCGAGGAGCGTGAGCAGGACGTCGTAGTGCGACGCGAAGGTGCCCGGATGCCATTCGAAGCGGACGCGCTCGAAGTACTGCACTGTCATGCCGTTCTCCTGCATCTCTTCGGTGATCGGGTAACCAAAGATCGGCAGTCCGCCAAACTTCTCCCAGTAGGCACGGAAGCCGCCGCCCAGGTTATGACCGGTGATGTCGAAGTAGGTGCTCCCTGGCGCGTTGCTCTTGGGCGCCATCGGCAGGAAGACCGCACCCGGCGACGTCGTTCCGGAGCCATTGCCGAAGAAGGGGGCGGCGATCGCCATGACTTCGTCCGGCGTGCGCGGCTTGGCGAAGGCATCCGGCGCGAAGAGATCGGTGCCCGGCGCGACGATGTCGGCGAGCGCCGAGGCGTGCTCCGCCTCCACCGCGTGGATGCTCAAAGCCGCGTTGAGGACGTCGGTGTTCTTGATCGACGCAGCGGCACCCAGGTAGGCACTGGCTCCCACCGACTCGACGTACTGGAAGAGCTTCACGATGGCGGTGGGATCGCTCGGGACGCTGGAGAAGTCGTATTTCTGCGCCTGCACCGGAGTGCCGCCCAACTGATTGATGGTCTGGGTGATGGCGTCGACGTGCGCCTTCTCGTGGCTGCCGAACGCCTGGAAATAGGTCAGCGCGCGGCCAGTCAGGACGTTGGCGTCCAAAATGGCCTGATAGGCAGCGGCCTCGAGGTGCTCCAACGTCAGGGCGTAGTTGAGGATGTCGAGGTCACTGTCGAGCGGGGCCGCTGCCGCGGCGGCGGCGTTACTGAAGCCGGGGAGCTTCAGCGTAGCGCCACCACGCGAGAAATTCATCGGGATTGCCGTAACGGCGATCGCTCCGGCGCCCATCGCCAGGGTTCTCTTCAGCAGGCTCCGGCGCGAGACCTGTCCACTGAATATCGCATCTTTGTACGCGGTCATCATTCATCCCTTCGTATGCATGTCGGTCGATGTCACGTTCGGGCGCTTACTGCTCCGGACCCAGAATCGGGGTGACCGTGTCGAGCACTTGCTGCGGCGTCATGGTCCCCTCGAAAGCGTTCGGCACTGGGTTGGCGTTCGGATCCATTCGCGCCCGAATAACCGCCGCGTGACGTGCCTCGATCTGGACGATGGAGCCCGCGGTGGTCAGGTAGTCCTTGTTCTGGATGTCCGGCGCGGCACCGTCGTATGCCATGACGCCGACCGGCTCCAGCGTTCCGGCGATCTTCAACAGTCCATCTTGGCTGCTCATGTCGCCCAGCACGCTGAAGTCGTAGGACGCGCGCGCCTTGACGGGCGTGCCGCCGGCGTTGGTGATCGCCTGGGTGAGGCCGGTCACGTGCGCCTCTTCGTGACTCTTGATGGTGTTGAAGTCGTTCAGTACGTCTCCCTGGAGCTTGCCGGAGGCCACCGCCTGCCGGTAGAACTCCGCTTCCAGATGCTCCAGCGTGAGCGCGTAGTTCAAGACATCGATATCGTTGTTGAAGTACTGAGCCATTGCACACTCCCTTTTTCCGTGTGTGTCGTGTTGCGTGACGTCCATCGGTGGACTGCATCGAAACTTCGGGTGGTCTCCACGACGCGCGTGTCGGCATTCCTCCATCCTGTCGCCGCGACGCGGGCGTCCGTCTTCTTGGGCTTGATGTTTTCGCGATCAATCCGCGGAGGGCAAATCCACAGACTTGCCGCTGACGCCACGTGCGGCATCGTTGACAGTGGGTACGGAGTCAGCGTGGAAGTTGGATTAATCGAGTGTGAAAATGTCGAGGAAATTGGAGAGCAACGCGAAAGGCGCCGGTGCGTTCCGGCGCCTTTCGTTCAAGTTCGGGTTTGGTTCGGGCTGTGCCCGCTCAGTCGTGATCGGCTGAACCGACCGTCACCGGCTCCGGTTCGCGCGCACCGATACGTTCTCGTTCGGCACTCGCCTGGGCAGGAGCCGGAGCTCGCCGCATGGATGCCGCCGCATCCTCGTCTCGAATCAGGAAGGCCACACCGATGCCGACGAACGCCAGAAGCGCGGTCGCCAGGAAGGCGTCGTGGTAACCGAGCAAGGCTGCATGTCGTGTTGCCGCGGCGATCGCCGCCTGTCCGGTCACTCCTTGCACGGCCGCGTTGACGTGCGACTGGATGCGGTCGACCAGCACGGTTGCCATGAGCGCCACACCAACCGAGGCCGCTACCTGGCGGTTGGTGCTGAAGAGCGCCGACGCGCGTCCGGTGTCCTCTCGGCTGATCGTAGCGTAGGTCGCCGCTTGCATCGGCACCATACCGACGCCCATGGCCGCGCCGCGCAGCAGCATTAGCGAGCGGATCCACCACTGGCTGGTGTTCAGGCCAACCAGTAGGAAGAGGGACGAGACGATGGTGACGCCGATCATGCTCGCCATGATCATGCGCCGCGGCCCAACCCGCGAATACATGCGGCTCGAGACCTGTGCCACCGCCGCCATACCCATGGCCTGCGGAAAGGTGGTCAAGCCCGACTGGAAAGCCGAGAGACCCAGCAGATCCTGTAGGAACAACGGCAACAGGAAGAGCAGACCCATCATGGCGCCGAAGACCATGAAGACGACCAGATTCCCGTTGCGGAACATGCGGTCTTTGAAGAGCCGCAATGCGAGCATCGGCTCACGTGTGCGCGTCTCGACGACGATGAGCGCGGCCAGCAGGAGCATTCCTACGATGCCGGTCAGATAGACCCTCGGAGCGCTCCAACCGATGCTTGGACCTTGCGAGAGGGCATAGAGGAGTAATGGTAACCCCGCACCTCCCAACAGGAATCCCGGAATGTCGAAGCTCCCAACATTCTCCTCGGTGTTTTCTTGCAGCACGAAGAGGGCGAAGAGGAATCCGGCGATGCCGACCGGCGGGTTGATGTAGAAGATCCAGCGCCAGCTGGCGTGATCGACCAGCCAGCCACCCAGGATCGGGCCGACGGTCGGCGCAATGGCCGTTGGGATGACCAATACCGCCGAAGCGGTGGCGCGCTCGTGCGGCGGGAAGGCGCGGAAGAGCATGGCCGTGCCGACCGGCGTCATCATGCCGCCGCCGATGCCCTGCAATACACGGAAGAAGATCAGCGAATCGATGCTCCAGGCGCGTCCACACAGGGCCGAACCAATCGAGAACATCGCCAGCGCGAAGAGGAAGACCTTCTTCGTGCCGAAGCGATCTCCCACCCAACCGGATGCCGGAATCCAGACCGCCAAACTCAGGAGGTAGGCGGTGACGACCCACTCGAGCGTAGTCGTAGGGGCATGGAAATCTCGACCCAACGTCGGCAAGGCGACGTTGACGATGGTCGAGTCCATGATATCCATGAAGAGACCCGTCAAGAAGACGATCGCGACGAGCCACTTATACGGAATCGATCTCACATTCACACGGCAACTCCATCTCAATCTACCTGCATCGTGCCGTCGACGCTTGAGATTGCGGACCAATGACGAAGAGTTCGCGATCGAACAAACGGAGAGCTGACTTACCGGTAAGTCAGCCTAAGAATTATATCAAGGTTTTCGACCGACATGGTTGACTGTCGGGGGTACCTGACCAGTCGTACAGGGAGAAAGCGTGACGAAATCAAGGCTTCCTGGCCTGTTGTACAGCCTTCGAAACGTCCAGATCGAGATGCCATGCGTACCGGTTTTGCGACCGTCAACCCACGAGGCTAAAACGAGGTGACGATAACCTGCTCTCCAGACGGGGTTGGACTACCCAACGGGCCTTGTTCGATCGTGATCGCGACCGCTCGATACTGGCTCATATTCGCCGCCACGGCCACTTCACCGTTTGCCGTATCGAAAACACCAGCGGCGATCGGCGTATTCCCCTGAATCAGCCACAGCTCGTAGACCTGACCCGACTGCAGCTGTGGGAGCCCCTGCGGCTTGACGATCATGACCTGCTTGTCCTTCAGGTAGATGAGTTGGCCACCCGCACCGCTGACGCCAGGCGCGGCCTGCAGGGCGATGACCTGCTCGTTGGGGTTGTTCGTCGATCGCAGTGAGAGGTTCCAGCCAAGCATTCCCAGGCCAAAGAGGAGGAAGACGGCCGCGGCCGCCCAGGGCAGAATGGAGCCGCCGCGGAAGCGGGTCACTCTGCCGCCCGACGCGGGAAGCTGGGTAACGCTCGACGTCTCGTCCTCGACGATACCGGCGTGATTCTGGCTCGACCCGCCAGCCTCCGCTACGGCCGCAGCCCGGATGCGTTCGCGCAAGCCGTCCGACGGCGCACGCTCCTCGACGCTCAAAGGCATGGCGTGGACCGCCACCAGGAGCTCGTCGAGCTCGGCATTGCATGCGTCGCAGGTCAAGAGATGCGCTTCCAACGCCTCACGCTCGTCGTCAGTCAACGCTCCGAGCGCGTAAGCACCGAGCATCTCTTGATATTCATGATGTTCGCGTTCAGTGGCCATCCGCGCTGCCGTCTATCCTGTAGCTGCCCGATACCGTCAACGTTTCGTAGAGCTTGCGCAATCCCAGACGCAGGCGACTCTTGATCGTTCCGAGTGGGATACCGGTGCGATCGGCGATCTCGCGATGCGTCAGTCCTTCGAAATAGGCCATCTCGATAGCGCTACGCTGTTCGTCCGGAAGATCGACCACGGCCTCGCGCACCGCCTCGGCACGCAGCCCCCGGACGACTTCCACCCAGAGATCCTGACCAGAGAGGACCGGTTCGAGCTTGTCGAAATCGACCTCGTCCCGTTGCCGTCCATAGCGACCACGAAGCTGATCGATCGCGCGGTTGCGCACGATTGACAGGAGCCAGGTTCGGATGTTGCCGCGCTCCGCATCGAACGAATCGGCCTTGCGCCAGACATTCATGAAGGAGTCCTGCACCACCTCTTCAGCGGTTGCGGCGTCTCCCAGGATGCGATAGGCCAGCCCGAAGGCCAACCGGCCGTAACGGTCATACAACATGACCAGTGCATCCGGATCGCTCCTGGCGATCGCGCTGAGAACGGCTCCGTCATCCCGATCGACCAATCCGGTTCGTTCCTCTCCCGTTAGTACGACCTCGACGCCTCTTTGGATCAGATCTGGTCGGCGCTTCGGCCATCGCTGAGTGTAGCACTCGGCCCTGCGGCCCATGCTGGTGCGCGTATGCGCTGCGGCTTGTCTCTTCACTCCCTACCAAGAGTTAGTTTGCAAACATGGTATCGCATTGCGGTCCTCATCGCGCGTCTTCCGCGCATGCGTAGACTGGAGGACGCAGCGTCCGCACGCGTGACGCCCTCTCGACCAACCGAAGTGAACCTTTCCGCCTCCGCCCGCTACTAAGGGGTTGGAGGCAGACGAATATGGAGCGCTCGATCGTCGTGACGAACAGTTGGAGAACCGATCGAGCCAGCGACTCTGATGAGGCGCTGGTCACGCGCATCGCCAAAAAAGACCGATCCGCGCTCGATGCTCTCTACCTGCGTCATTCAACGCCCCTGCTCGGCTTCTTGATGCAGATCATCGACGAACGAGGTCAGGCAGAAGAGGTGTTGCAGGATACATTCCTGGCGGCGTGGCAGGGCGCGCCGCGCTTCCAACGCCGCTCGTCGGTCAAGACGTGGCTCTACGGTATCGCCCGGCGACAGGCGCACAACGCGCTGCGCCGCCACAACCTCGACGTCACCGATGATGCGCCTCTCGATCAGCTCGCTTCGAACGATCCGGAGCCGGAAGCCACGGCGCTGAGCAACGCCGATCGAGAGGCGGTGACCGCCGCCATCGGCCGACTCGGTCGCACCCAGCGCGAGATCCTGACGCTGGCCTTCGCCCAGGACCTCTCCTATCCCGAGATGGCCGAGGTCCTCGACGTACCGGTCGGGACGGTCAAGAGCCGCCTGAGCAACGCCAAGCGTCAATTGCGCCAGATCCTCGAATCGGCGGAAACGGAGTGATACACATGTCGGATTCCATCCACGTCCATGTTGTCGATCTGCTCCCCGCCTACGTCAACCAGACACTCGATTTGGCCGAACGCGCCAGCGTCGAGCGACACCTGCGTGGCTGCGCGGCCTGCACGGCCGAGCTGGAATCGTGGCGCATGGTGGCCGGAGCGGCTCGTGAAGCATCGCTGGCGGTCGCGCGCCCTTCGATCGACGTGCTGCGCGGCATTCACACGGCCATCGACGCGGCTGAGCAGGCACCCGTTCTGGCGCGGAAACCAGCACATCACTCGATCGCCTATCTCTGGCAGCTCTTACTGGGGCAGCTATCGCTGGTTCGCCGCGGCATCTGGCTCGCATCGGCCCTCACCACGTCATTGGGCGTTCTGGTGGCGTTTCTGACCAGCCATCAGTCGATCGGATCGACCGTGCTGGCGCTCATCGCGCCGGTGGTGGCGGCCATCGGCATCGCCTTCATCTACGGGCCGGAGAACGATCCCTCCCTCGAGATCGCGGTGTCGACGCCGACCTCACCCCGCATGGTCCTGCTGAGTCGCATGACGCTGGTCTTCGGCTACGATCTGCTGCTCGCTTTAGTGGCCTCGGTGATCTTGAGCGCCTTCCATGGATCGAGCCTGTGGCAGCTCATCAACCTATGGTTCGGGCCGATGCTCTTCCTCTCGGCGCTGGCGCTGGCAATGTCGCTCCTCTTTAGCCCGGTCGTCGCCATGACCGCCGCGCTCGTTCCGTGGGGCGTGCGCCTGTTCAGCTTGAGCCGCTCGATGGATTCATCGGTCCCGCGAGGCGCGCAGCAGACACTGGCCCTTCCGTCACTCAGCCCCTTTCTGCTCGTGCTCGGTCTGGCGCTGCTCCTGTTCGCGATCGTTTACGTGCCACGTCAAGAGCGTTTTTCATCTGGGGGACCGACACCATGGCAGTCATGACCGTAAGGTCGGAGCACACGCGCATAAATCTCATCTGGATACGCTACGAGCTACGGCGAGTCGGAGGCGGACTACTCATCCCGCTCATCGTCATCGTCGTCTTTGCCGGGTTCGGTGTGCTGATGCGGCTCAACGACGTTTCGCCCGCGCGCTCGATGCGTGCAGTGGTCGCCGGACTGGAGATCGGCCTCGCCACGGCGGTCGGTCTGACCACGGCATCATTGCTCGCCGGCGATTCGATGATCGAACTGCAGCTCTCGCTGCCGACACCCTATCGCACGACGTTCGCGCGGCGCCTGGGGCTGCTGCTTCTATGGTCGGCTCTGCTCGGGATCGGCGCCATCATCGTCGCGCGGCTTCTGGGTCACTCGCTCGCACCAGTCTCATTTATCGAAAGCCAGCTGGTCTGGCTCTCGCCGCTCGTCTGCTTCACGGGTGTGGCGGCGCTATTGACGCTGCTGCTACGGAGTTCAGCCGCCAGCAGCGCGATCATCGCAGGTATCTGGATCATGGAGAACTTGTTCGGCAAGCGTTTCGCGAACCATGCCTGGCTGCGACCGATCTTTCTCTTTGCCACGACCTATCTGCCGGGCGCGAGCTTTTGGCTCAGCAACCGGATCGAGTTGGCCGCGATCGGATTGACGCTCTGCGCCGTGGTGCTCCTCTGGCTTGAACGAAATCCGGCGACACTACTGCGAGGAGATGACTGATGAGCCTGATATGGGACTCCGCCTTGGGCTCGACGCGCTTCGAGTTCAACATGCAGATTCGCCGCAAGTCGGTCTGGATCGCCACCCTGCTGTGCAGTCTGATCGTGGTTACTGGACTGAAGAATCCGTGGAATGCAGCCTCCAATGTGCCGATCTCCCGCACGATCGGAGATTGGGCCGTCGTCTGCAACGCCTTCCTGCCAGTCGTCTTCGGCGTACTGCTGGCTGATCGGCTACCGCGCGATCGACGCCTGGGCGTAACAGAGCTGTTCGATTCGCTTCCGGCGTCTGAAGGTGCACGCCTCTTCGGCAAGTACCTGGGGAGCGCCATGGCGGGCACGCTGCCGATCTTGCTGGTCTACACGACCGGCATCGGGTACGTGCTCAACCGCTGGCACGATCCGAGGGCCATCCTGTACGCTCTGACGGCTTTCGCGGCGATCAACATTCCGGGGCTTCTGTTCGTCGCCGCCTTCTCGGTCGCCGTTCCGGTGCTTCTGTGGGTACCCCTCTACCAATTTCTCTTTGTTGGCTACTGGTTCTGGGGCAATCTGCTCAGCCCGAATTACGGCATCCCGACCTTGAGCGACACCATGCTGACACCGATCGGCGGGAACGCCGCGTCAGGGTTCTTCGGCGTCACCACCATCACCGGAGGAACGGCTCCGGCCTGGCAAGGAGGCGTAAGTATCATGGTGCTGCTGGCCTGCGCGGCGCTGGCGTTGGTGACGGCAAACGGGTATCTCTCCTGGCGCCGCGCACGTGTCTGACGACCGCAAGAGATCACAGATGGGGTCGCGATCTTCTATTGAAGTGGAGCAGTGATGAACATCGAACTACAAGCGCTCACCAAAACCTATCACGGTGGTGTGCGTGCGTTGGACGGCATCGACCTGAACATCTCGACCGGCATGTTCGGCCTGCTGGGACCCAATGGCGCCGGTAAGACGACGCTGATGCGCATCCTCGCCGGGATCATGCGCCCAACCTCGGGCGGCTATCGGGTGGGCGACATCGACGGTTCGACCAACGAGGGACGCCAGGCGGTCAAGCAGATCCTCGGCTATCTGCCACAGGAACTGGGACTCTACCCCGACCTCTCGGCGCGCGAGTTCCTGGATTACATCGGCATTCTCAAGGGACTCGACGACCGGCGCGCACGCCGTGATCGCGTCGAGACGTTGCTGGAGATGGTGGCATTACAGGACGTCGCTGGACGCAAGCTGAAGACCTTCTCCGGCGGCATGAAGCAGCGGGTCGGCATCGCGCAAGCGCTGCTGAACGACCCACGCCTGCTGATCGTCGACGAACCGACGGCCGGACTCGACCCTGAAGAGCGCATCCGCTTCCGCAACCTTCTGTCCGATCTGGCTGGTGAACGGACCGTGATCCTCTCGACCCACATCGTCGAGGACATCGCGCAGACCTGCCGCAATCTAGCCATTTTGAGTCAGGGGAAGGTCCTCTTCCAGGGGGCATCGCTGGAACTGATTGAACGGGCACGCGGCAACGTCTGGACCGTGACGACCGACGGTCCCAAGCCGGAGGGAGATCTGACGGTCGTCTCGATGCTGCATCTGGCCGAAGGAACGCAATACCGGGTGGTTGGCGAACAGACCCTGGGTATGGCGGCAGCACCAGCGCAACCAACGCTGGAGGATGGCTACATCTGGCTGATGCGCTCTTCACGCACAGCGGCATCGGTGGCGGTGGGGGTGTAGCCATAGAAACGTAGCGGCGGGACCTACGCCCGCCGACAGTCGAAGACCGTAAGTTCCCTCGAGGTGGCGTTGTCCGGGACTTCGTCCACGCTGGCGGCCGCAGGTGCCGCTACTACGATGGGATGATCCCTCTCCCCGATTACTTCGTCATGCACTTCACACAAACTCGTTGGCCAGCCCTCTTCAAAACGATGCGGCCGGATGCTATTGTGTGACGATCGTTCATCATCGCAATGCCGGTTTCGACAGGATTGGAGCGGGCAATGATCCTCGTACGACAAACCTTTCAGGCGAAGTACGGCAAAGCGGGAGAGGTCGCGGGGCACATGCGCGAGGCGAGCTCTGTCTTCTCCCAAGCAATTGGTCACGGTCGTCCGTGGCGCATTTTGACCGACCTCACCGGACCGTTCGACACCGTCGTGCTCGAGATCCAGGCGGAGAGCATGGCCGACTGGGAGCAGATGCGATCCTCCATGTTCCAGCATGCCGCGTTTCGTGAAACAATAGCCCCCATGATGGACCAGCTGGAATCTGGCGCATCCCAGCTCTTCTCGATCGAGGCCGAAGGCTAGCCAGAGTTCACCAGCCGCGACGCGAATCGCACGCCTCCCGGCCCAACGGGAGGTGTTTTCGTGCCAAAGAATGAACGCGTCCAACGGATTGGCGCCCTAGCGTAGGCTGTAATTGGCCCTGGCCCGAAATACGGTTTCATTGCAGGATGACGGTGGCCCCTTCGCTCGAGGTCGATGCGTGAGGCGAACGGTCAAGCGAATTACCGGCAATGATGTGAAGGAACGTGGCGCATGTCTGACGCTCTCCCTGCTCGAGCCCTCTCCGGCGCGAAGGTCGATCCTCTCCCGCCTGGACTCTACCCGGCGCGCACGCCCCTCGAGGGCCGCTACGCCCGCATCGAGCCGCTCGACCCGCGGAGCCATGCCGAGGAACTGTGGGACGCCAGCCATACCGGCCCCGAAGACGACCGGCTGTGGGATTACCTGGGCTATGGCCCCTTCACCGATCCAGCCATCTTTCAGAACTGGGTCCGGGACAACGCCGCCCTGGCCGACCCCACCTTCTATGCCATCCGTCAGGGGAAGAGCGGACCAGCATCCGGCGTCGCCTCTTTCCTTAATATCCGCCCCAAAGATGGTGTGATCGAGATCGGGCACATCTGGTTCGGTCGAGCGCTGCAGAACACGCGTGAATCGACCGAAGCGCTCTATCTGATGATGCGCTACGCCATGGACGAGCTCGGCTATCGACGGCTGGAATGGAAGTGCGACGCGCGCAACCAGCCATCGCGCAACGCCGCCGCCCGGCTCGGCTTTGGCTATGAGGGAACTTTCTACCAGCACATCATCGTTAAAGGTCGCAATCGCGACACTGCCTGGTTCTCGATTCTGGACTCGGAATGGCCCGCCATTCGCGTCAACTTCGAGGAGTGGCTCTCGCTCGAGAATTTTGACGAACAGGGCAAGCAGGTCCGCTCCCTGGGAGAGATGAACCGTCCACTGCGCGCCACCTTCTGATCGAGCGTGGCACCTACGACCCGCGCTCGCACGTTCTCGCGCTTGAGTTCCTGAATTCCGCCATTCCTGCAACTAAATAGCCGTTCTCGTTGCGCGCGCGTCACCACCTCGCACGATCCTTGCGTACGAGCCAGTCGATAGCGGCCGGGATGGGGAAACCCTTCCGGTTTACTCGCCGGTTACAGAGCGTCATTACGCTTGCCGGTGAGTGGTGCTGGGAATTGGCCCAGCCTCGACGCTTCAGACCGGCGGATTGCGGATGAGCGAACCACGACCGACCGCCGGGATCGAAAGGAGCTGGCCCAACTGGGCCGACCAACATGATTTACCCAGACGTGCTTTCGACCGTTGGAGAGACTCCCCTCATTCGCCTCAACAAGGTCACATCGGGCTTGCGCGCGACCGTGGCAGCCAAACTGGAGATGGTCAATCCGGGAGGCAGCATCAAGGACCGCATCGCGGTGCGGCTGATCGAAGACGCGGAAGCGAATGGACAGCTGCGACCGGGCGGCACGATCGTCGAGGCGACCAGCGGCAACACTGGCGCGGGACTGGCCATGACCGCCGCCGTCAAGGGCTATCGCGCCATCTTCGTGCTGCCGGACAGAGTCTCGTGCGAGAAGGTGGCGCTGCTGCGCGCCTTCGGCGCCGAGGCCGTGCTCGTTCCTCGTGATTCGGATGAAACCTATTACGACGTGGCCGACCGCTTGACGCGAGAGATTCCCGGCGCGTATCAGCCGAACCAGTATTTCAACCCGACCAATCCGGAAAGCCATTACCTCTCGACCGGACCCGAGATCTGGCGCGAGACCGAAGGGAAGATTACCCATCTGGTTGCCGGAGCCGGAACGGGCGGGACCATCAGCGGCATCGCTCGCTATCTGAAAGAGCGGAGCCCGGACGTACAGATCATCGCCGCCGATCCAGAGGGCTCGATCTATTCCTCCGACCCCGACGATCTGCATCCATCGAAGGTCGAGGGGATCGGCAAGAATTTCTGGCCGGGGGCTTTCGATCCGACGCTGGTTGACGAGTTCATCCAGGTGGCCGACTGCGAATCTCTGTGTATGGCACGGCGCATTACGCGCGAGGAGGGGATGCTGATCGGCGGATCCGGCGGTACGGCGGTCTGCGCGGCGTTGCAGGTAGCGCGACGCAACAACCGACCCGATGTGCTCATCGTGGTGATCTTGCCGGACAGCGGCCGCAGCTACCTCTCCAAGGTCTACGACGACGACTGGATGTGCGAGAACGGTTTTTACAGCGCGCTGGAAGGCTCGACGCGCGAGCCGCTCCATGCCCACCACAACGGCCGCGGATGCCTTGCCGCCGCGATGGAGTGAAGGGGCTCAACACACGCACATGTCCGTAAGGGCGATCCGGGTATCCACCGGGAACCCACTTCGTGGGTGCAGTGTTGGTCGCCCTCGGGCCGCCAGGCCCGAAAAGCAACGACCTACACCGAGTCATACAATCAATGCCAATTTCAATTGAGCCGAGCGATTGGGGCTGAACGATAAAGGCGGTCATTGTTTTGGCCAGCGCGGAGCGTATGACTGAGGCAGATCTTGTCCGTATGCAGACTTTGAGCCACACTACCTGCCACGAGTTGAGCCCTCTCGAAGTGAGAGCCAAGCGCAGAGAAATTGTCGGTGTCTGTATTCCAGTTGATGTCCAAGTTCAGCGACGTTTTCAAGCATCGAGGTTGGCCATGGAGTCAACCGACTGTCTCGAAACGCTTGGTGATTCTCGCTCACTCAGTCAAATACGCGCCCGGACGCTGTATCGCCGGGCGCGAAATCTCAGTTGCGTTCGATGGGAGAATAGTCAACGGCCAGTGGATCCGGCCCGTGTGTCGAAAGAACAGGGGTGAATTATTTCCTGACCACTATCGTCTTCAGGGCGGTGGATTCGCGAAGATGCTCGACATCGTTGACGTACCGCTTCGATCTCCGCAGCGCGATCCCTCACAGCCGGAAAACTGGCTTGTCGACGAAAAATCACGCTGGAACTATGTCGGTTCGTTGCCTGTGCAAGAATTGAAGAGATTTGTCGAGTCTCCTCCAAACTTATGGTTGGAGTTGAACACTCCCACTGACAGAATCTCGACTGAGTACATTTCAAAACTCCCCCCAACGCAATCGTTGTATCTCCTCCACTTGCCTAAGTCTGTTGTGAGACCAACGCTGACCACGAAACCAGCATTTCGGTTGCATTTCATGTACAACGGCATACCGTATCGACTCCGGATTACGGATCCCATAGCTGTCGGTAGGTTCACTGAAAGAATGATTGGACGATCTGAACTGCAGCTAAGGGACGTCATCGCATGTATCAGCCTTGGTACACCTTTCAAGGGATTTCATTACAAGTTGGTTGCATCCATCACCCAGCCGCTCGCTGAGAAAACACTCTTCACCGTCGGACATTCATCACGTTCAATCGATGAGTTCATCGACCTACTGCGCGAACACAACATCGAAGCGATCGCCGACGTTCGCTCACAGCCCTATAGTGCTCGCTTCCCTCATTTCTCGATGCAGGCTTTGCAGGCATCGCTTCGAGGAGCAGGCATCCGTTACGTCTTTCTCGGTAGGGAGTTGGGAGCACGGCGCGATGAGCGAGAGGTGTATGAAAATGGACAGGTGCGATACGAACGCATTGTGGACACCACCTTGTTTCAACGCGGAATCGACAGAGTTGTGAATGGAAGCGATCGCTATCGTATCTGTCTCATGTGTGCCGAAAAGGATCCCTTAGATTGTCATCGTTCCGTCCTCATTTCTCGGCATCTCCAAAACTACGGAATCAATACCATGCATATTCTGGGAAAGGGCCTTTCTGAAACGCATTCGACTTCCGAACGTCGCCTGGCTGGCGAAGAAAATGTCCGCCCATATCAGCTACAAATCAAGGGAGACGGTTTCGACAACGACTCCGCGATCGATCGTGCATATGCACTGCGAGAACAGAGGATCACTTTTCGTATGAGAGAGATTTGTGATGAAGATTTTCTCTATCGGGTTCACCCAAAAGTCGGCTGAAGAGTTTTTCGGGCTACTTACCCGGGCCGGCGTCAAAAAAGTAGTCGACATCCGTCTGCACAACACCTCGCAGCTGGCAGGCTTCTCGAAGCGCGATGATCTCAAATATTTCCTTACTGCCATTGGCTCTATCGATTATGAGGAGGAGTCGTTACTGTGCCCAACGGAGGACATCCTCCGGAATTACAAGAAGAATCGTATTGATTGGGATCAATATGAGTCACGCTTTCGCGATCTGATGCGCGATCGCCAAATTGAGACAAACCTCAGTCCCGACCACTTTCATGGCGCTTGCCTTCTCTGTAGTGAGGCAACGCCGGAGCGATGCCATCGTCGGCTGGTAGCGGAATACCTCCAGGAACACTGGGGAGAAGTCGAGATCTTGCATCTGATTTGAGCCTGGTCTCGTGGATCGTCGTTACGCGTCTTCAATTGTTGACTGCGATCATTAGTATTCCTCTTGATTTCATCGCTGGGCGCGGGATCATCGTGGTCGTATTGCTGAACGTAGGCCAGCAATTCCGCTGATCGGGCACCAGCAATGAACTGCAATCGCAACATCCGCCATGTGAATTGAAGTTCGTATATATATGGAAGCAAGCGAGCGATTTTTACGGAGGAGCACCATTCAATGAAGATCTTCACGATCGGTTTTACGCAGAAGTCCGCTGAGGAGTTTTTCGGCTTGCTGACCGAGGCCGGGGTGAAGAAGGTTGTCGATATCCGCCTGCACAACACGTCGCAACTGGCCGGCTTCGCCAAGCGAGATGACTTACGCTACTTCCTGGACGCCATCGGCCACATCGGCTACGAGCACGAGCCGCTGCTGGCCCCGACCGAAGAGATCATGGACGACTATAAGAAGAAGCGCATCAAGCAGCCGGAATTCGCCAAGCGCTTCCTGGCGCTGATGCAAGAGCGGGAGATCGAATCGCAGATCGATCCCGCCAGCCTCGATGGCGCCTGCCTCCTTTGCAGCGAGGTTAAGCCGGAGGAGTGTCACCGTAGCCTGGTGGCGGAGTACCTCAAGGAGAAGTGGGGCGACGTCGATATCGTGCACCTGGTGTAGAGACGTTCAGGAGGGAGCATCAATGAAGCAGATTTTCCCCGCCAGCATCACTCGCGAAGATAACCTGTACGTCGCTCAATGTCTTGACGTCGACGTTGCCAGTCAAGGCGCGAGCGAATCCGAAGCGCTGGCCAATCTCCGTGAAGCGCTCGAGCTCTACTTCGAACAGCCGAGGCCGACTGCCACTCCTCACGTCGAGAAGTTCGAGGTTGATCTCGGTGCCGCTTAATTCGCTTCCCTATTGAGAGGTTCGCCGACGCCTCGAGGCCGGTGGGTTCCGCGTAGCCAGTCGGCGCGGAACCCACGTGAAATTCGTCAGGAAGGCCGAAATCTGAAACCCGAACCGTCATCGTCCCAGATCATAGAGAGATTGCCGTAGGGACACCGCGGAGCATGCTGCGGCAAGCAGGTCTAGACCTTGACGGGTTCGAAAAGCTGTAGGGCGCGCCCGACCAGGCCGAATATCTCCACGTTTCGGGGCCCTGCTTGCGAAGCACCGGTGCTGATTCACTCGATTCGCTTACACCGACCCGCGCGGACGCTGAAGCCGGAGCAGCGACCGTCGCCGAACTTCGAGGAAATCCTGCCTCCCAGCCGCTATCTCAGTCAGCCTGCCACTCGGTCTGGATCCGTTCATGCGGACCTGTCCAACTATTGACGGATTCCCTCGCGTACTGCTACCACTTCGGTAACGTTTCATTTTCAGATAGATCTCTCAACGACCCGCAGCCACGTGATGATGAATGGAGACAAATCGATGGTCAGGCCCGAGAGACGCGCGACCATCACGACGCTCGTCGTCACCGCCATCCTGTTGCTTCTAATCTACATAGGGTCACGACAGTTTCGAGATTTCGATTCAGCCCTCATCGGCTACATGGTCGGCTCGGTCTTCGCCATCGCTGCCATGACCTATCGCTACACCCTCTGGATCAGTCGCCCCCCGACCTGGCGCTACTTCCGCGCCGGCTGGTCCGAATTTTTCTCTGTGAAGAACTTCCGGCGGTACACGCTGCTCATCCCAAAGGCCTGGTGGACCGACATCTTCGGTCAGACCTTCATCCGGCGGCGCGGCACGACGCGCTGGCTCATGCACATGTCGATCTTCTGGGGAGTCGTCCTCTCACTCTGTGTCACCTTCCCGCTCACCTTCGGCTGGATTCACTTCACGCTGGTGCCGCCGGACCGCTACCGCGCTTGGTTCTTCGGCATCTCGATCACGACCTTCCCGATCTCCGCCGGCACCGGTTTCGCCATCTTCCACGTGCTGGATTTCACGGCCGTACTGCTCATCATTGGCCTGGCCATCGCTTTTTGGCGCCGCATTCGCAACGCCGGGCTGGTCTCCATTCAGCGATACGGGTTCGATCTGGTGCCGTTGGTCCTGCTCTTCGCCATCGCCATCACCGGACTGGCGCTGACCTTCTCCTACACCTGGTGGTCCGGACGCTACTACGACTTCATTTCGCTGACGCACGAAGTCGTCGTCGTCCTCTGGCTGATCTCGCTCCCCTTCGGCAAGTTTTTTCACATCGTCCAACGTCCGGCCAGCATTGGTGTCACTCTCTACCAAACCGTGAATCAGGACATCCAGCATTACGATCCGGACCGCGAGGAGCAACCGAGAACGTGCCGGCGTTGCGGTCAGCCCTTCCCTTCGGCGCAGTTCATTCGCGATCTGGAAGGAGTGCTGAACGATCTCGGCCAGGACTACGATCTGGGCGAAAACCGCGGCCGGCTGCAGGACTACTGCCCCACCTGCAAACGTGTCATGCGCGGGCAAGCCTATTACGCGCTGCTGGGCAAGCATTTCCTCTAGGAGGGGTCGATGTCCGTCAATAAGGACTTCTTCAAACGCGGACGTGAGTTCAACTACGATTTTCAGTCGACTGGCGCGACGCAGCCAGGCTGGGACAACGCCAACGTGGTGGCGGATGGGCTTGTTCCGACTCACTGCTGCTTCTGTGGCGTCCAGTGCGGTATGAATCTGCGCGTCTCAGGCAACCGGGTGATCGGGGTTGAGCCACGGGAGTACCCGCACAACCAGGGATCACTCTGCCCCAAGGGCATCGTGGCGTATCAACAGCAGAACCACCCGGAGCGAATCCTGCACCCACTGATCCGTCGTGGCGGTAAGGGTGGTCAACTGGAGCGCGCAAGCTGGGATGAAGCGCTGAGCTACGTCGTGTCGCGCTGGGAGGAGATTCAAGCCCAGCATGGCAAGGATGCCGTCGCAGTCTACAGTGGCTCCTCCATGACCAACGAGAAGTGCTACCTGGCGGGTAAGTTTGCCCGAGTCGGCCTGCGCACGCGAAACATCGACTACAACGGCCGCCTGTGCATGTCCTCATCGGCGGGCGCCTATGCCAAGGCCTTCGGCGTTGATCGTGGGCCGATGCCGATGACCGATTTCCCGCTGGCCAACTGCATTCTCGTGGCGGGAACGAACATCTCCGAGTGCTTCCCCATCGCCATGCAGTGGATCTGGCGCGCCCGAGACCGGGGTGCATCCCTCATCGTCATCGACCCACGCGAGACGCCGATCGCTCGCACCGCGGACCTTTGGCTGCCGGTCCGCCCCGGCACCGACATCGCGGTGTTGAACGCCATGCTCAAGGTGATGATCGACGAGAGGTACGTCGACACGGACTATCTGCGCGAACGCACCACAGGCTGGGAAGCAGTGCTGGAGTCAGTCCAGGACGTCTCGCTCGAGGAGGCGGAGCGCCTCTCCGGAGTGCCTGCCTCACGCATCGTCACAGCCGCTCGTATCTACGGCGGAGCGGCAACCTCGCTCATCCTGCACGGCAAGGGGATCGAGCACAGCACGCATGGTGTCGACAACTGCCTCGCCTGCATCAACCTGGCGCTGGCGCGTGGGCAGGTCGGCAAGCCGGGCGGTGGCTGCATGATGCTCACCGGTCAGGGGAACGGTCAGGGCGGAAGGGAGGTCGGGCAGAAGGCCAGCCAGCTGCCCGGTTACCGCCACATCGACGTGCTAGCGGATCGCGAGTACATCGCCGGCGTCTGGGGCATCCCTGAGCCGGAGATTCCGGAAGAAGGCGCCTCTGCCACCGAAATGATCCATCTCATGGCGAACGGTGAGATCCGCAGCTGCCTGGTCCTCTGCTCCAACCTGATGGTGTCATTGCCGGAGAACGGGGTGGTTGCACGAGCGCTGGACCAGCTCGATCCGCTGGTCGTCGTCGACTTCTTCATGTCAGAGACGGCGCAGCGTGCCGACGTGGTTCTGCCTGGCGCCGTCTGGTGTGAAGACGAAGGCACGACCACGAACCTGGAGGGGCGGGTCATCAAGATCAACCAGGCGGCACCCCCGCCAGGTGAGGCGCGCCGCGACTGGGAGATCCTGATTGAGCTCGCCCAGCGGCTCGGCCGTGGTCAGTATTTTCCCTACCAATCCTCGCGGGACATCTGGAACGAGCTACGCGTCGCCTCGCGCGGCGGGCTGTCTGACTACTATGGCATGAGCTGGGAACGCATCGAGGCCGAGCAGGGGATGTTCTGGCCCTGTCCGTCGGAAGATCACCCGGGTACGCCGCGCCTGTTCGCCGAGCGTTTCTATCACGCCGACGGCAAAGCCCACATGTTCCCGATTCCCTATCAGCCGCCTGCGGAAGAGCCGGGCGGCGATTTCCCACTGCGACTCACGTCCGGACGGGTCGTCTATCACTACCTCAGCGGCACGCAGACCCGGAGGCTCGGCTTCCTCAATTCGCAGGCACCGGTGCCCTGGGTGGAAGTTCATCCCCAGCTCGCCCGGCAGGTCGGGATTGTCGATGGAGAGATCGTCAGGGTGAAGACGCCGCGTGCATCGATGGAGATCAAGGCGCTGGTCGTACCGACCATCCGGCCCGACACGCTCTTCATCCCATTTCACTACGGCAGCCAGCACGCCGTGAATCAGCTGACCAACCCGGCCATCGAGCCAACGGTCAAGATCCCGGAGTACAAAGCATGCGCCGCGGCCCTCGAGAAACTCGACAGACCGTCTGCCGCGAGCGGGAGCGCGACCGAGCGTCTCACGCCGGAGAACGCTCCGAGGATGTTCCCGTACACGGTCGGAGAGACGCGAAAGTATCAGGCCGGACAGTCCAGCACGCACTGACCGAAGCTGTACGAAAGGAGGGCCAGAGAGTATGGCGGTCAAAACGCTCTTCGTCGATCCGTCGCGTTGCATCGGCTGTCGCGCCTGCGAAGCGGCCTGCCGCGAATGTGAATCCCACAAGGGTGAAAGCATGATCATGGTCGACTTTATCGACCGTGGCGCCAGCGTGGCGACGCAGCCAACCGTCTGCATGCACTGTCAGGACCCGGTTGCCCCCTGCGCCCAGGTCTGCCCCGCACTGGCAATCCAGATCTCACCTGATGGAGTGGTGCAGCAGGCAGAGCCCTCACGTTGCATTGGCTGTCGCAACTGCGTCTACGCCTGCCCCTTCGGCGTCCCGAAATTCGATCTCGAGGCGCGGCTGATGAAGAAATGCAATCTCTGCTACGACCGCACCAGTCATGGGCTCAAGCCATGGTGCGCGCAGGCGTGCCCGACGCAGGCCCTCTGGTACGGTGACTACGAGGAATTCATGAATCAGCGCGAGGGACGGCCCGTCAACGTCACCTCCTTTGGCAGTCAGACGGTACGAACGCGGGTGTATCACGTGCTGCCAATGGAGGTTGCCCGGCTGGACGTGGCGATGCTTCTCGCCGAAGCTGAGGCATCGATGGGTCGTCTGGCGGAAGAACGTGAGGAGGCATGGGTGCTGTGAGCTCGACAGAGAATGACCGGCGCCGCTCGCAGCCGCGCAAGCGTCCGATCGGGGAGACGCAGTTTCCCTATACGTGGGATGCCGACGACCTGGTTTCGCGACGCCAGATGTTGCGCTTCGCGGTGCTGGCATCGGGCGCCCTCTTTGCCGCGACCGGAGTCTTGGCGGGAATCGGCTACGTGCGCGAGCGCAGTCGCGGCACCAGACAGCCGATCGTCAAAGCCGCTGACGTGCCGATCGATGGCGTCCATTACTTCAACTACCCGGACCAAAGCAGTCAGGCGCTCCTGCTCCACCTGAACGACGGCCGCTTCGTCGCCTACAGTGGCAAATGCACCCATCTCTCGTGCGCCGTGTATTGGGATCAGCCGGATAAGCGGCTGCGCTGCCCTTGCCACAATGGTGAGTTCGCGCCGGAAACGGGAGACGTCGTGGCCGGTCCACCCAATCGTCCATTGCCGAAAATCTTGCTCGAGCAGCAGGACGGGATGGTCTATGCCGTGAAAGAGATCCTGTCATGATCGACGGACGGGAAGAGCGGGAGCGGCCCATCTCCGACCCTGAGAACGAACACTCGCTGGGCTCGCACCTCGCCCTGATCATGTTCGGGCTCACCGTCGGATTGCTGCTGATGGCGTTGCAGCTCTGGCTGCTCACGCTGGCGTTCGACCTCTATTCGTCCGGCGACCGCCTCCAGACGCTGGTGATCGCCTGCATCTCGGGGCTGGTGTTTCTTGGCGGGGCCGGCATGCTCTGGCTGCTCGATCGTGGCCCGCGCGTGGGACGTCGTCCATGACGCGGGAGCCACCGGCAGACATTGAACCTGGGCACCAGTTCGAGCCGGGACCAATTGGCGGCCAGCTGGCGAACATCGTACGCGGATTGCTGATTCGCGCCCGTTTCGTGAATCTGGCGAAACGCCGTCACTCGCTCGGCGTGATCAGCCTCTTCAGCTTCATCAACGGCTGTCTCTCGATCGGCATTATGTCGCTGGCGGCGCTGGTGAGCGGCCAGCCGTTCATCTTCCCTTCGTTGGGCCCTACCGCGTTCCTCTTTTTCTACACACCGCTCACACCTCCGGCGAGCCCGCGCAACGCGCTCATCGGTCACCTCATCGGCGTAGTTGCGGGTTGGTCGAGCTTGCTCGTGTTTGGTCTACAGCACGTTGGCCCAGCCATCTCCACCGGCGTGACGGGTCCGCGCGTGGCGGCGGCTGCCCTCTCGCTCGGCCTTACCAGTGGTTTCATGGTGCTGCTCAAAGCGCCGCATCCGCCGGCGGGTGCCACCACGTTGATTGTGTCACTGGGCATATTGCGCAGCTTCGACCAGATGGTCGTCTTGATGGTCGCGGTTGGACTGCTGACCATCCAGGCGTTTGTCATCAACCGGCTGGCCGGTCTTCCCTATCCCGTTTGGGCCGCGCCAGCGACGGACACGTCCGCAAACCAACCTGGTTGAGCGTTCGCCAGATGATCTGGACGTGCTCCTGTAAACCGTGGGAGGAAGCGATGTCAGTCGTCCCCTGGCTCATCGCGCTGGGACTGATGCTGGTCGGGGTTCCGATTCTCGGCGCCATTATCGCTATCGCACTCGCGCTCGGCCTACGACTGGCGCTCGAGGGCTACGACGCGCAGACGACGACCGACGGGTCACCGTGACAAAAGACGACGCCGTGGGTGGTCTAGTCGAATCCGAATTGGCATCCGAACCGAGACGCTCTCGAATGGCGCGCTGGTCACGTTATTCACTGAGTTCGTGCGCTCCACTCCCGCTTCATCGCCGCAATATTCGGGAAGATGCTTTCACCTTGCCATTGATAGACCACCGAACATAAGTATTGGAAATTTGTAGGATAATTGACTTCATGTCGCCAGTCCGTAAACCAGATGGGAAGCAGCGTGCAGAATTCGAGAGTGACGACCCATGCGCATACGCCAAACCTGAGTGGACGCTGGCAACCTCTAAAGGAGCATCTGGAGAACGTAGCGCAGCTGACGTCTGAGTTCGGTACTGCTTTTGATGCCGGAGATGCTGGATATTGGCTCGGGCTCTGGCATGACGTCGGAAAGTATTCGGGCGCCTTTCAAGAGTATCTGAAACAATGCGCCGCCGACCCAGACGGACACCGGCGAGGTCCCGATCACAAGGCCGCTGGAACTTCGATTGCCGTATCGAAGTTCGGGCCGTTGGCTTTACTGATCCAAGGGCATCACGGTGGTCTTCAGACGATCAACGAACTCAGGATCTGGCTCAAGGCAAAGGAGTGCGACACACCGATTGAAGAGGCTCTAGCCCACGCACGTGCGGACATCCCCAACCTGGAGCCGACCGAGCCGATTTCCGTCCCCGTCTGGATACGCTATGATCCACTCGCCGCCGAACTCTTCTTGCGGCTCCTATACTCCGCGCTTGTCGATGCCGATAGCCTGGATACCGAACACCACTGGCGCCCGGAGGTCTCAGCCAGACGCGGCCAGCGGACTACGATGGACGACCTCTGGCAACGCTTCAATGACAACCAACACTCGTTCACGCAGGGGGAATCAAGCTCCGGACAGAGCCGGGCTGTCAAGGACGTTCGCAACGCCGTCTACCACGACTGTCTCACCGCTGCCGAATCTCCCGCTGGGCTCTTCCGCCTGAATGTTCCCACCGGCGGCGGCAAGACACGTTCGGGCATGGCGTTCGCCCTGCGTCACGCGCTCCACAATCACCAGCAACGCATCATCGTCGCGGTCCCGTTCATCACCATCACCGAACAGACAGCCGAGACCTATCGCGGCATCTTCGAACGCCCGGAGGATCCAGTTCCCGTCGTCTTGGAACACCACAGTGGAGCGCAACAGTCTGACGACGACGAGGACTTCCAGCAGAACGCTGTTTGGAGCCGCCTGGCTGCAGAGAATTGGGACGCACCGATTGTCGTCACAACAACCGTGCAACTCTTCGAAAGCCTTTTTTCGAACATGCGCGGCAAGAACCGGAAACTTCACCGGCTGGCGAACAGTGTGATCATCCTGGATGAAGCCCAGGCGCTTCCGGCGACTCTGCTCGACCCGATACTCAATGCGCTCCGCGAACTGTGCGAACACTACGGTACGACCGTGATCCTCTCGACTGCCACACAACCCGCGTTTGATGCGGTTCCGGTCTTCAACACACTGCCTGCGACGGACATCGTGCAAAACGCCGGACAGTATTACGACCGGCTGCGGCGCGTGACCTACGAATGGCGCACCGACCCGAAGCTCGACTGGACCGATATTGCTGATCTGATGCGGCTGGAAGAACAAGCGCTGGCCGTACTCAACACCAAAGCAGACGCTCTCGCCTTGCTTGATGCGATTGACGATCCCGATGCGCTTCATCTCTCGACGTTGCTGTGTGGCGCGCACCGCCGGCAGGTCATCGCGACGGTGCGAGAACGCTTACTTCTGGGCCAGCCCTGCCGCCTGATCTCGACGCAGGTCATCGAAGCCGGTGTCGATCTGGATTTCCCGCTAGTTTTACGCGCGCTCGGCCCGCTCGACGCGATCATACAGAGCGCGGGGCGCTGCAACCGCGAAGGAAGGATGGAGCGAGGCAGGGTCATCGTGTTCGAGCCCCCGTTGATACGGCTCCCCAAAGGATCGTATCAACGCGCCACGGGAGTTACGCAGTCGCTCGTCAACCGTGGGAATCTCGATCCGGACGACCCCAACATGATCGACAGCTACTTCCGTCAATGGTTCGAGCTGGAACCAACCGACGACAAACGGATTCAGCCAGACCGGGAGCACATGCTATATCCGCTCGTCGCGGAGAAATTCCGCATGATCGAGCCATCAGAGAACGTTGTCATCACAAGCTACGGAACGGACGACGACCGGCGAAGAGCTGTCAGATATCTTGATGAGCTCCGTCATGGCACACCCCAATCTCGATACCTCATACGCGAGCTGCAACCATTTATGGTCAGCCTGCCTGTGTACCTCGCTGAACGATATCGATCTCGCCAGCTCATCTCACCGGTTCTGCCCGGAATCGGCGAATGGCACGGACGCTACGATGAGACTCGCGGCATCGTAGCGGAAACTGGCGAAGCCATCTTCGTCTAGTCTCTTGACAATGCAGAATATGCACGTATGATGTGAATACTTTAGCATTGCGTGTAGATGGTAAGTCTCACGCTCTGAGGATTGAAACCGTGTTGCTGGCAAGTCAGTGACGCCCAGTTTTCCGTGTCCGCCATACGGTGTCAGCCGATGGCGGAGAGAGGAGGCAACCCGTGAATGCAGCCTATCCCCCCCTGGAGGTCAAGGCGTGGGGAGATCTTGCATGCTTTACCAGACCGGAGATGAAAGTCGAACGTGTCAGCTACGCGTTGATGACGCCTTCGGCCGCGCGAGGGGTCTGTGAGGTGATCTTCTGGCGACCGGCCATCAGCTGGGAGATCCTCGAAATCGCCATACTCAACCCGATAAAGTACGCATCATTCATTCGAAACGAAGTGAAGAGTCGGGCCAGCGAGCGCGTCGCGGCCGGCTGGCAGGCACATGGCGGCGGTTTCGACGCCAGCGCTGACCGGGCACAGCGCCACACGCTGGCGTTGCGTGACGTGGCCTATCTAATCCGAGCTCAGATTCGGCTCAATCCGGGCGTTAGCGACGATATTGCCAAGTTCCGTGACCAGTTCCGCCGGCGCGTACGGAACGGTCGCTGCTTTTCCACCCCATATCTCGGCTGCCGCGAATTTTCGGCTTTCTTCGCAGAGCCGGATGGCTCCGAGCAGCCAATCGACCGGACGGAAGACCTCGGCCCCATGTTGCTCGATCTTGACTATGCCGCTGATGGCAGCGGTGCTGGAAGCCCGATCTTCTTCGATGCCCGGATCGAGCACGGCATCCTTAAAGTGCCGCCGCGCCTCACCGGAGGTGCCGCGTGCTTCTCAGAGAACTGAAGCGCTACGCCGAAGAGCGCATGGAAGACGTGCCCCCTACCCTCTACAATCACACGCCGGTCCGTTACGTCATCGATCTGACCGCGGACGGTCGTCTGCTTTCGACCACGCCGATCGATACGGCGGACCCCGCCAGTCGCACATCTCGTCGTGGCGTGCCTCGACAGGTGCCGCAAATCCAGCGAGCAGCCGGAATCAAGCCACTCCTGCTCGTCGACAAGGCGGATTACGTGCTGGGCTACTTCTCGGCCACCGAGGACCAGTCCGCTGCTGAACGCGAGCGGAAGGGCCAGCGCGTTGCTGCCTGCCACGCAGCCTACCTTGATCTCGTGGAGCGCTGCGCCATCGCAACCGGCGAGCCGGCGGCAGCATCGGTGCTCACGTTCCTGGGAAACGCACCGCTCGACCGCCTAGTCCTGAGTCCGGACTTCGATCCCAGCGGGCTGATCGCCTTCCGCGTCGATGGCGTCTTTCCGGTTGAACTACCAAGCGTTCAGAGGTTCTGGGCGGCGGAAAACGCGCCTGACACCAACGATGCGGGCACACGAGTCATGCAGTGCATCGTTTGTGGTGAGAAGCGTCCGGTTCTCGACCGCCTGCAAGCCAAAGTCAAGGGGGTCCCAGGCGGACAGACGTCGGGAACATCCATCATCTCGGCAAACGAGGTCGCCTTTGAATCCTATGGGCTGCACGCCTCGCTGATCGCGCCAACCTGCGCCGATTGCGGCGAGAAATTCACGCTCGCGCTGAACGAAGCTCCTCAAGGGCGAACTCTCGCATCTCACTCTTGCCGGCTCGGTGTCGATCTGGTGGACGCGCGAACCTGTCGAGTTTGATTTATTCGGATTGCTCACGAACCCACAGCCAGAGCAGGTTCGAGCGCTATTGAGCTCCCCAGTGCGCCCCGGCCATGGCCTCCCTCAGCTTGACACGAATGCATTCTTCGCCGCCGTCCTCTCGGGCAGCGGTGGGCGCACCGTCGTCCGCGATTGGATAGATTCAACGCTTGAAAAAGTCTTTGAGAACCTCGCTACGTGGTTCTCTCAGCAGGCGATCGTCACCGACTATGGCGAACCACCACGCCCACTTGGAATCTACGCGCTGGCTGCGGCAACCGTGCGTGAACTCAAGGACGTGCCACCGACCGTCCCAAGAGTGTTCCTTCGGGCGGCGCTGACGGGAACGTCGCTCCCGTGGAACCTCATAGCGAAAGCAGTGGGCCGCTGCCGTGCCGAGCAGCGTGTCACGAGACAGCATGCGACGCTCATCAAGCTCGTGCTGCAGAGCCACGAGCCACCCACCGAGGAGGAGACCATGGTTCAGCTCAATCAGGAGCACCCGAACCCCGCCTATCACTGCGGCCGGGTGCTGGCCATCCTGGAGGAAATCCAGCGCGCGTCGATGCCTGGGGTGAATGCCACGATCGTCGATCGTTTCTACGGCACGGCATCGACGGCCCCGGCGTCCGTGTTCTCCCGCCTACTGCGGGGCGCGCAACCGCATCTGTCGAAGCTCGAGCGTGACCGCCGCGGTGCATACAACGCGTTGCAGGGCGGCTTGAAGAGGTCTTGAGTCATCTTTCTGACTTCCCGACGACGCTCTCCCTGCGAGAGCAAGGACTGTTTGCGCTTGGCTACTACCACCAGCGCGCCTTTGACCGCGCACAGGCACGGGCATCTAGAGAACGGCGGCTGGCCGGTGAGCCCGTTGCTACCGAGGGAATGAATGGATCTGATGACGAAACGATCGTAGAGAAAGGCAACGATAATGGCCGCTAACACGCACCTGGACATCAACCGGCGTCACGACTTCGTCCTGTTGTTCGACGTGCAGGATGGCAACCCGAACGGAGATCCGGACGCGGGCAACCTGCCGCGCGTCGATCCGGAAACCATGCAGGGCCTCGTCACCGACGTCGCGCTCAAACGCAAAGTCCGCGATTACGTCGACGTCAAATGTGGCGATCAGGGACGCTACAAGATCTACGTGCAGAGCGGCGAGGCGCTCGTTACCAAGCATCAGCGTGCCTACGAGGCGCTGGATATCAAGTCCACCGGCGTCAAACAGAGCCGCGGCGACGTCGATCAGGTTCGCGCCTGGATGTGCCAGAACTTCTTCGACATCCGCATGTTCGGCGCGGTCATGACCGTTAGGGTCAACGCCGGCCAGGTACGCGGTCCGGTCCAGCTCACGTTCGCGCGTTCGTTCGACGAAATCGTACCGCTTGATCTGTCGATCACGCGTGTCGCGGTGACAAACGCCGAAGATGCGGCCGTCGTTATCGGTGAAGAGGACGGAGAGGGCAAGGGCGGCAAGCAGACTGAAATGGGACGCAAGGCCATCGTGCCCTACGGGCTCTATCGGGCCTATGGCTTCTTCAATCCACACCTGGCGCAGCAGACCGGGGTCACCGACGAGGATCTCGCACTCTTCTGGGAAGCGCTGATCGGCATGTGGGATGTGGATCGCTCAGCCGCTCGCGGCATGATGGCCACGCGTGAGCTGTTTGTCTTCAGTCATGAAAGTTCGCTGGGCAATGCCCCGGCCCACCGGCTGTTCGACACCGTCAGCGTCCGGCGGCACGACGGCGTCGAGGCGCCACGCAGCTTCCATGACTATCGCGTGAGCGCACCCGAACCCGGCGAACTGCCCGAGTTTGCAGGGGTCACGCTCAGCAAGCTGGTATAGCCATGCCCTGGGCAGACGACGAGCTTGTTCCGATTTCGGCTCTGGAACACTACTCCTATTGCCCGCGGCAATGCGGACTCATTCACGTCGAACAGGTGTGGAGTGAGAACCTGGCCACGACGCGGGGAGAGATCGTCCACGCCCGGGTTGACGAGCTCGCGCACGAATCCCGGCCGGACATTCGGCGCGAGTTCGCCCTACCTCTGTGGTCTGAGCGGCTGGGACTCACCGGCCGCGCGGACCTCATCGAATTCGGACCCGAAGGGGCGTTCCCCGTCGAGTACAAGGTTGGCAGACGACGGAGTTGGGGGCACGAAGCAATTCAGCTCTGCGCGCAAGCCATCTGTCTGGAGGAGATGCTCGGTCAACCGGTTACCTCGGGCGCGATCTACTATCATGGCTCCCATGCGCGGCGAGAAGTGGATTTCGATGCGGCACTACGTCGGATCGTTGAGGAGACGACCGTTGCCGTGCGCGCGATGATCGATTCCCGGCAGCTACCGCCTCCAATCGCCGATGCGCGCTGCCGCCAGTGCTCGCTCCACGACCAGTGCCTGCCGGAAACGATCTCTCAGCCGATTCACATTCGATATTGGAAAACCGCGCGATTCGACGCGGATCTCACCGCGTCGAACGAGGAGCGCTTATGACGCTGCTGCTGAATACCCTCTATGTCACCACGCCGGACGCGTCCCTTCACCTCGATCACGACACGGTGAGGGTTGAGATCGAACGCGAAACCCGCACGCGGCTCCCGATGATCCACCTTGGGGCCATCGTCTGCTTTGGACCGACGTTCGTGAGCCCGGCCCTCATCGCTCGCTGCGCGGCCGATGGCTGCTCGCTGGTACTGCTGAGTCGTACCGGGCGCTTCCAAGCACGCGTGGAGGGTCCGACAAGCGGCAACGTGTTGCTGCGGCGCGCCCAACATGACGCGCTTTCCGATCCCGGACGGGCGCTTGAGATTGCGCGGTCATGCGTGGCCGGGAAAGTGCAAAATGCTCGCTTCGTGCTGCAGCGGTCAGCTCGTGACGCGCAGGACGGCGCGGCGTCGGGCGTGCTCTCCGCGGCGGCCGCGATGCTTGGATCACAACTCGGCGCCATTGAATCAGCATCAAGCGTCGAAACATTGCGCGGTCACGAAGGGGACGCCGCCCGCACCTACTATGACGTGTTCAACTGGATGGTACGAACTGAACAGTCCGCGTTCCGTTTGAATGGTCGATCACGCAGACCGCCGCGAGACCGAATGAATGCCATCCTATCCTTCCTGTACACAATCTTAACCGGGGACTGCCGCTCTGCTGCCGAGGCAGTCGGGCTTGACCCACAGGTCGGCTTTCTACACACGCTCCGGCCTGGTCGTCCCGCGTTAGCCCTGGATCTGGTCGAGGAACTGCGTCCGGCGATTGCGGATCGCCTAGCGCTGACGCTGGTCAACCGGCGCCAGATCAAGCCAAGCGACTTCGTGGAACGACCGGGAGGCGCAATTTGGCTCAGCGACGACGGGCGCAAAACCGTACTCGCCGCCTACCAGGAGCGAAAGCGACAGGAAGTCACTCATCGATTCCTCGATCAGAAGGTGGCGATCGGACTGATTCCACAGCTGCAGGCGCGGCTGCTCGCCAGACATTTAAGAGGCGACATCGATCACTACCCGCCGTACCTCGCTCGTTAGTGACGAGGGCGATGAACCTTGAAAGGAGTTCGCAGGTTGGAACTGCTGGTGAGCTATGACGTCTCGACTGAGACGAAAGCTGGGCAACGAAGGCTTCGCAAGGTAGCGACGATTTGCCAGAGCTATGGACAGCGCGTTCAAAAATCGGTGTTCGAATGCTCTCTCGATGAGCGGCAGCACGCACTGCTCGTTAGTCATCTATTGAAGACGATCGACAAAGAGGTTGACAGCTTGCGGATCTACCGTTTGAGGGAGCCTCGTGAACTGCACGTGCACGCTTATGGAGTCGATAAGCGCTACGACCCACGTGGACCGCTCATCCTGTAGGGAACTGCGCGAACTTGACGGTCCCATCAAAAAGCGAGGGGGTTCGCGCAGCGTGATTTTCGCATGGGAACAGCAAATTTTCGGGAGGGAGGATGGTTTGATCTGCATTAGCCGCGCGAGATTGCACCGGTTCGCGCGACAAGGCTCGAAAACCGCGCCGGAATAAGGCTCCTGGCGCCCGCTGTCGCACCCTGTCGACGAATAGGGTGAGGATTGAAACGAGCACGAACCCTGGCATGGCCGCGAGCATCCGAAAGTCGCACCCTGTCGACGAATAGGGTGAGGATTGAAACCGGTTGGGGCCTGCTTCGGTCGTGCTCTCGATACTGGGTCGCACCCTGTCGACGAATAGGGTGAGGATTGAAACGGTTACGAGCATGGCCGGTGCAGCCGAAGGCGCATGTCGCACCCTGTCGACGAATAGGGTGAGGATTGAAACCGGTTTGAGAATGGCCAGTGGACACAACTGTTCCACCACGTCGCACCCTGTCGACGAATAGGGTGAGGATTGAAACCCGACGTGCTGAACGTGGTAAACGCAACCGGCCCGGTCGCACCCTGTCGACGAATAGGGTGAGGATTGAAACATCATGTCCTGCATTTGCGCAACGTGATCCTGCATGTCGCACCCTGTCGACGAATAGGGTGAGGATTGAAACTTGTAGACAATGTAGCCGGTAACGGTCGACCCCGACGTCGCACCCTGTCGACGAATAGGGTGAGGATTGAAACAGTCTGAGCTCGAAGTCGCAGCTCGGGTGGGACTTGTCGCACCCTGTCGACGAATAGGGTGAGGATTGAAACGTTTTGTTTGGTGCTCTGATGGTTCCGATTGGACTGTCGCACCCTGTCGACGAATAGGGTGAGGATTGAAACTCGGTGGGAGCCCGGCATGAAGCGCGAAGTCGTCGTCGCACCCTGTCGACGAATAGGGTGAGGATTGAAACCGAGTACCGCCGCACTGCATGGGACACAGATCGAGTCGCACCCTGTCGACGAATAGGGTGAGGATTGAAACTCGGAGCACCTTGCGCATCGTCTCTTCCATCTGGTGTCGCACCCTGTCGACGAATAGGGTGAGGATTGAAACCCTGTGTGTATGCGGGTACCCCTTGCGCATAAGTGGTCGCACCCTGTCGACGAATAGGGTGAGGATTGAAACCAGTTGTCGGCGTACTGCCAGCCGATGCCGGTGAAGCGTCGCACCCTGTCGACGAATAGGGTGAGGATTGAAACGGCTAAGAGCGGCGGAATCTGCGGGCCGACCCAGGCGTCGCACCCTGTCGACGAATAGGGTGAGGATTGAAACTGTCAACAGACACAACAGTCAGCACCAGTTCTCTCGTCGCACCCTGTCGACGAAAAGGGTGAGGATTGAAACCTGGTAGTTGATCGCCCACGCGCCGCAGCGATTGCGTCGCACCCTGTCGACGAAAAGGGTGAGGATTGAAACGTGATCCTTGTATACCTGTTTGTATCGGATCGTCTGTCGCACCCTGTCGACGAAAAGGGTGAGGATTAAAACTTCATGCGTCGGAACCCAGCGAATGACGCAGGCGGTCGCACCCTGTCGACGAAAAGGGTGAGGATTGAAACGCCACCCAGCAGCTTGGCACGAATCTGCCCAAGTTCTCGCCGCCCTATCCCCAGCCTCAGCTCTGGAGACGCCAGCGGATGCCGGTGTCTCCCCACTCGCCGCGACGGCCGCTCGAGTAGACCGGTCGCGACTCGAACCGTACCCAGTGCATGACGTTCGTGGTGAGATCGCTTTCTCGTGAGGGCGTGAGCAGACCGTACCGACCGGCGGCGCGCGTCAGCTTGATGAGCAGACGGGCGAGCCCGAGCCGTCGCGCGCGGAATTCGGTTGCGATCGGCAGCCAGCGTCGCAGATGCCGCTCATATCCCGGAGTACCGCGAGGCGGCCACGCACCGTCGTACGACGCGTAGGCCGCTAGCGCACCGCTCACAAGCGCCCCGCTCACGGCGACGAGCCCACGGCGGCCGATTCGACGACGTTGATGCATGGCTTCTCATCCAATCGAAGGCGCGAACGATATGCGCACCGGCAAAATGCTGCGAGGATCGATCTGGGATCGTGGCGCGACATTTCCGGGCGTAGCCATTGGGCACTACCCGCTCCGGCATCGCGCCACGTCAGTATCTACCGCGCTGTTACGCCCCTCGGGCGACAGTCGAAACCCAGGGCGCGATGCGTGCCGGCAGCGAGTCGATCATGCCGTGAAGCCGCTCGTGCGTGCCGTCGCCAATCTCTTCAAGCTCGATGCGGTCGAACTCGGCCACGATCCTGGCGTCCTCATCCTCGAGCGACGCCTCCATCAACGGGAACAGTTCCGCGTTTTCCTCGTCGATGTGCTGGCGCAGCATGACGTCATACGCGCTGGCTGCTTCAGACAGTTTGTGGGCCGACTGAACGTCACCCGGAACGTAGCTCGCGGCCGCTGAAGAGTAGTACGCCGCCAATTTGCGTCCTTGTTCATGCTCGTCAGAGAGTGAACGCGTTACTCGCTGACCGGTTCCAGACCCAAGCTCGTTGAAGACCGCCGCTTCCTCTTTTCCATGATGACATTGGCCCACGAAAACCGTGAAGAACTCTTGAATGTCGTGGAAGATGTCGACCGGCACGGGCGCGCCATGCTCAGCCGCAGCCACCGCCAGTGCCAGTTGGTCGAGCACGACCAGAACGGCGTCGTGCTCCTGCTTCAGAATCTGCGTCGATTGCATCCTGTTTCCTATCCTCTCGTCGATTCTGTACTAAGCCGCATCGAGCTTGGTGATGTGCACGCGCCAGACGTCCGGTCCCTGCTCCAGATACTCCCAGTCCGCCTGACCCGAGCGCTCGGCCATCAACTGGTAGTAGAGCGGCTTCGGGTCGTGATCGTTGACCAGCAGCATGGTCTGGCCCGGCACGAGATCGTCGAACGTGGCGAAGATGAGCGGGTGCCGCTCGCGCGGGACCATGTTGCGCACGTCGATGACGACGTGGCTCTCGGATGAGATACTCACAGATTCTTCCCTTTCTGGGGCATGCCCAAAATCCAGATGCGACGCATCTGGGATAATCGATGAATCGCAGCGAGTCTCGAGTGGAGCGCGATTCGCGTCATGTTCAGGAGGAACAGAACGAGCCCTGCTCCGTCCGCGAGTCCGGCGAGCAGGCACACGAGTCTGCTACCGGCGACGATGCCGGCCAACGCCAGCGCAAGTCCTGCGGTCCAGCACACCCAACCTGTTCTGGCCAGTCGTCGGTTGAACAGATCCTCCAATCTGGGCACTCGCTGCCGACCGGCGAGCGGCGCGTAGCGGTGCAGCCAGACCAGGAAGGTTGCGATCTTGTACATGAAGCCCTGAATCGCTGTCTCGGCCATCCCCACCAACGCCAGCCAGACGACCGCGATCCAGAGCGCCGAGCCGACGCTCACGCCACTGACCAGCCCGATGGTCAGGAGAGCCGTCGCCCCCAGACCGGACCCCGCCGCCACCAGCGCGAAGGGGATGTGCACGTCGCTGCCGCGCCGTCGCCGGACGCGATACAGGTGCGCGAGTTGCATGGCGAAAAGTGCCTGGCCCGCCAGCAACGCGGCCGCGCCGGGGATGAGCCCGTCGCGTCCGGCACCCAGGACCAGCGCCAGCGCCAGCGCCCAGGCACCGGCGGCCATAAGGGCAAGCTCTGCCCAGGCCACCCGCGTCCAGATCTTGTCTTCGGCCAGCGTGAACATCCCCACCAGGCGATAGGCGACCCCGGTGAACATGATGGCGATCCAACCGGCGAACATCAGCGTGATGTGAGCCGCCAGCAAGCGGCCAGTGAGCGCCCCCAGGAATCCGGCCCCCTCATTCAGCGCGAGCAGGAACCCAAAGAGGACGCCGCCACTTAACCCCACCAGAGCCACGACGATATGCCCGCTCACCACGTCGTGATGCGGCGCGCGGATCACCGTGCGCGCAATCAGACTGATGTAGAGGAGCAGCCCGCTGAAGAGGAGTGTGGCGCCGAGTCCGATCCCCGGCAGCCAGCTCAGTCGCAGTCCCGGCAGGAAGAGGGACAGACCGGTCAGGTGTATCCAGAACGAGAGCCGCCCAAGCCGCGGCGAAACAAGCGGCGTCTGAAGCACCACCGGAACGAGTTGATAGCTCGCGCCCACGATGACGGTCGCGACCACACCGAGCGTGTTCAGATGCACGAAGGCGAGCACCTCAGGCGCGCCATAACCGTTTGCCAATGACGGCAGCGCGAACGGGAAGAGGAACGCCGCGCCGAGTAGGCAGAGCATCCCCAACGCCATGAAGCGGGCCGGAAGATCGAGCTCCGGCGCATGGGCCGAGGAGATGCCAGGGCCGAGCAGGGGTGGTGAGCTCATCGCGCCGCTGGTTTCTCGATGAGCAGCTCAACTCTCCCGGGTCCAAGCTCGCGCGTCTCATGGCGATAACCGGACTGATCGAGCTGCGGGTAGAGGTGGATCGGGCGCCGCACGTGATGCACCAGCAAGCGGCCGCCACTCGGGAGATCCTCAAGGGCTTCCATGATGCGCACCAGCGGTTCCGGCGGCACCAGTTCGCTGACGTCGATCGTGATGGTGGCGTGCGGCGCGGACCAGTCCGCGTCGAGATCGGCGCTTGTCAGCTCTGACGGCGCCAGGACCTCCGGCGCGCGCGTTCGGCCGGCGTTATACAGCAGAACTTCCCAGTCGTCCTCGCCGACTTGCCGGCTGAAATGCTCGAAGTCACGTTGCCCCAGAACCGAATAGAGCGGAACCGGCTCGAAGGTTGAGCGCAGACGCACCACGTCGCCCGGAGCTGCCTTTCGCATGGCCGCCGCGATCACGCTGAACGGCTCCTGGCCCTGACGCTGAAATGCTCGAGCGTCGACCTCCGCGACCGGCGCCAGACCTATCCACCCCGGCACGTCGACGGATTGAGCAGTGGCCGGCATATCTGTGGAGACTGGCTCCGCCGCCGTCACGCCGATGGCCGCGTTGAGCACGGAGACGAGATTATCTGGCTCCATACCCGCGATCTGCGCCGCCTGGGCGACCGTCACCAGACGGGCTTGCACGCGACGCGCGACCGGGTTGCGCAACAGCCGGAACGTGCCGTTCAAGCCGGCCAGCTCATCAACAAGCTGCGGATAGCGGCCGATCACGTCGCTGATCTTCCAGAACGCCTGAATGGGTTCAAGCTGCGTCGCGTTCGTCGATCTCACTGCGGCACTCCTAGTCGAACCAGCCAAGCTCGCGACGCCCGGCTTCGGTGATCATTTCCGGTATCCAGCGTGGTTCCCACACCAGATTCACCTCAACCCGCTCGACAGTCGGTACGTACACGAGCACGGCCTCGCTGACCGCCTCGGTCAGGCTGTCATGCAGCGGACAGCCGGGAGTGGTGAGCGTCATGGTGACGCGCACCGCTCGGTCCTTGATGTCCACGCCGTAGACGAGCCCCAGATCGACGACATTGATGCCAAGCTCCGGATCGTAGACCTCGGAGAGTGCGGACCAGACGATATCCTTTGAGAGCAGCAGCGACGTCATCACATTCTTCTCATTCCGCATCCACGATCACGAGCCTGGCGATTCCGATTCATCACGGTTTGCGGTTGAAGTACTGGCGATTGAGTCCGAGGAAATTGGCCCATTGCTCGGGCAGGTCGTCTTCGAAGAAGATGGCCTCGACGGGACAGACCTCGGCACACACACCGCAATCGATGCACTCGTCTGGATCGATGAAGTACTGATCTGACTCGTCGTCCGTATGGATGCAGTCGACCGGACAGACCTCGACACAGGATCCGTCTTTCACGCCGATACACGGCTCGGCAATCACGTAGGTCATAGCGACTCCTTTTGAGCGGTCGGTTCCGGTCATCGCGGATGCGCGCAGTTCGGCCAGCAACGGGCCGATTGGCAGACCGTAGATGCTGCAGACGTCGGCAAGCGTCTCGAACCGCGCCATCGGGCAGCCGACGCAGTGCATGCGGCGTTTGACGAAGACCGGAACAACAGCAGGGAAAGCGATCGATCAGCAGGTCAACGTTGGTGTCGGCATTGATGCATGGATGGTGTGATGGGCACCTTCGTCCTCTCCTGACATTGGCTGCCGCACCGTGCGGCGCTATCAGGAGCATGGCATGGGGGCAGACTGCCGTCTTTGCGCTAGCACAAACAAGGAGGGAGAAAGGCTGTGGTTACGATGTCTGCCGCTTGAGTTTCGGGGAGGTCCTCGGCGATCGCGACAAGCTGATGCGGCTGGAGAATCGTGACACGTTCGCGGCCGGCGGAGATCAGTCCGCGTTGGTCCCAGGTACTGAGGGTACGGCTGGCCGTGCTCAGCGTGGTGCCGGTCAGGTCCGCCAGGTCCTGGCGGGAGAGCGGCAGATCGATCCTGATACCCTGTTCGGTCTTGACACCGACCTTCTCCGCCAGTCGCAGCAGCGTGTGGGCGAGGCGTCGCTCCACTCGCTGGGTCTGAAGCTCTTCGATGCGCCGCTCGGCCAGCCGCAATCGCTCGGCAAGCTGACGGATGACGGCCATGGCGAAATCCGGATGCTCGCCAACCAGCGTGGCGAAGGCACGCGCAGGAAGGCGAAGCACGACCGCCCGGCCGAGCGCCACGGCGCTGGCCGGATAGCGCTCCTCACCCCAACCACCCGCGCCGCCGAACAGCTCCCCGGGCTGGATCATGCGGAGAATGACCTCCTGACCCGCCTCGGTTTCGCGGATGACTTTGATCCGTCCATCGGCGAGTAGGTTGACGGCGTCGGCCCGCGTACCGGCCAGGAAGACGAAGTCGCCGTCCTCAACTTGAAGCACGCGCATCCGACCTGCGATTGCGTTCAGCGTATCCGCCGACAGCTGGCGGAAGAGCGGAACGGTGCCCAGGAACGCCTGGCGTTGACCAACGTCGTTGACGCCCGAATCGGCGAGGTCAGCCATCACGATCTCGATTCAGACAGCAACGCTGGACTACCCGCGCACCGCATCCACCACGGCCTGGACGTTGGCCTCCGGCGTGTTGAGCGGCATGACACATCCGATATTGCGGCTGTTCGAATCTTGGGCGCAAAGTCTATTCAATCTCCGCTGGAAGTCGCTGGTGTATGGGTCGTAATGCTGCCACCGCCGCGTCTCCTCCACCAAACTGTTCTTGTGGCGAATCGGAAACCATCGTCACGGTCAGCAACTCTTCCCCGACCATGACGATCGAGGTTGACGCGATTGGCGTGCTTCGTTCCGCCCAGTGCCCAATAGACCACCCTTGTGAGCGATCAGTTTGGTGACCTCTCCGCTGATTGGATCGACGTCGACGTCGCTGATCGTGCCCAGCAAGGTTCCGGCCTGGTCGACAATCTTCAGTCTCTTCAGCGCCTGTAGATCGAGAAGGGCATCAGTGGCTCCGCCGCTGCTTGGGGTCTGGGTCACCTGGCTACTCGCGACCGTAATGGCATCTGTTCCGATGTGTTGGATCTGAGCAAACGGGAGGATAAACGTGCCACCCTCGCCCTTCACCTGCAGTGCCCCGAGCTGACGAGCCGCAAGGTCGAAAAGGGGTTGGTCGACGCGACCCAATTTCGTGCCCTCCTGCAGCGAGACAATGGTCATATCCTTGATGTCGCTCGCGTTCATTGTACGTTCCTTCTTTTCATGGCTGGTCGTCGGGTCAGACACAGATTAGCGGGCGCTCAACTGCGGTAGCATCTTGAAGTCCGCTCTGCTCATCTGAATCTGCACCGAACGTGAGGTGACTGCCGTCACCAAACTCACGGGAATCAGCCGTCGCTGGCTCACGATTTCGCGCCGAACGATGAATCCGCTCACGTGACCAGTCGCCGGATCACGCTGAAGCTCATCAAGGGTGCCCAGTGATTTGTCGTGGTCTCCGAGAACCCACATCTCTGGCTGCAGGCGATCGTTGCGATCGGTGGTCTCTTCTGACGTGCTCGGGATGAGACTGCGCGTTTGTAATTTGTGTGTCGTAATCATCATTGGAAGCTCCGTTTCATGGACTTAGTGTTGAGCATTCACGTCGTTGATGCGAGAGACTCCCACGCATCGCGTCGATCGGATGGCGCCGGACCAGCAATCAAGTCGGACCTGATGAACCGCGCGGTCCTTGTCGAGCAATCGATCGGCAGGCACATACTCCACGGGGGCCCGCCCCATCCAAATCACCGAAGTCTCGCCATGTTTGAAATGTGCCACGGATTGAACATTTGGCTGTAGGCGCGTTGTCGTCATGTGGCGCTCAGCTCGTCGAGCTGGAAATCGTGAATACTGGACTGGCACGTGAACTCCGGCGGATATGGATATAGGCCGAGGTCACAACCAGCCGACGCTTGGTAACGCGGGTTCCGACCACTTCTGATGCTCGGGGCGGGGCATGACGTCGTGCCTAACATGATTGGGCGGGTTCGATGAACCCGCCCGAGAATCGGATCTACGCTCTATGAGCGTGCGTCAACTTCGTAAATCTCAAGATGGGTCGGCCCATCTAGGTAGGACTCGATCATCGCGACGCGCTCCTTGAGGCCCGTCTGACCACCAGCCTGGGCGTCGGATTCCGTCGCAAAGTGACTGACGGACGCCATTCTCCCGGTCTTGTGGTTGACGAGGAGTTCCGAACTCTTGAAACCGGGCTGGTTCTTGAGGTTCGGGGTTACCTTCTCGTTGAAGACGCGGACGCCCTCATCGATGGTCGTCGTCTTGAGTTGGCCAGTGACGATGCGTGCAAAGGTTGTCATAATGTACCTCCGGTACGGGTAGCAGGGTAGCGAGAGGAGCGACATGCTCAAATCAGAGTGCTATCCCCGGGCCAGGGGCGACGAGACAACCCGGCTGGCGTATATGTTCGTACTTTTCAATGGTACACCCTCGTGAGTGAAATTGCAAGTCTAACAATATGTGAGTTTTTCAATGATGATCTAGACGCAATTACTCTTCACACGCAATTCTTACCAAACCTGATCGGAGATCGAGTCACCCTTGAGCCGATCCGGCTGAGGTCCTTGTGGTACGTGAACCTGCCATTCATGCTGTTGCGCGTAACGCGTCACGAGCGACCGCAGGCGAATGGCACAAGCTGAGACTGACAAACAGCGAGAAGATTCCCTACCCCCGTCAACTGGCCGATCCGCTTTACCGGAGGTGACTCATGAGCCATGGTGAACAGCATCTGTTGCGTAAGCAACTCTCGGAGCTCGCACGGCTGCGCCCGCGCGTCGTCCCCAAACCACTCCCTATTCGCAACATCAATGTGGAGATGGAAAAGCGTCTGACCGTTGGGCAACGGACTGCTGATGCCGTCGCGAACAGCATGGGCAGCTGGCGCTTCATCCTCATCCAATCCGGTCTACTCGCGTTGTGGATCTTCCTCAACGTGGTCGCCTGGATCAGCCATTGGGATGCCTACCCATTCATCTTGCTGAACCTCGTGATGAGTTTTCAGGCGGCCTATGCCGCGCCGATCATTATGATGAGCCAGAATCGGCAATCGCAGAAAGATCGCCTGGCGGCCGACCACGATTACCAGATCAATCTCAAAGCCGAGGATGAAATCAAGGGCATCCTGATGCATCTCGAATACCAAGATGACCTTATTTTGCAGGTGCTCGAGCGCCTCGAGCACCGTGTGGACGTGCCGGGATGAGATGCGCGGGATCAGGCAACGGGCAAATGACCTATGACCACGATCGGAACTGGATACGTACCGACGTGGTCGGCACCATCCAGCGGCATACCTGCGCGCTACGGCAGCGACCAAGTTGCGATACTCGCGCAGACATCAACCTGCTTGAGTGACCAGGAGCAAGCGTAGTAGACTCTATCGTGAATACGATGAACTTCGTTCACCTCAGTGGAGTACCCGGGCCGATCTGTTCACAGCACTGGCCCCAAGGTTCGCTCGCGTCATGACTCGTGACCGAGCCTGCCGGCGACGTATCAGACTGGGGTGGAGCACAAGCTTAAAGAGAGCATCGATGTCCAGCACGTTGCGTAGCCCGGCCCGCGTCCTCCTCGTGGTCGATCAGCCAATCCTCGCCGAGGTCATCAAGCTGGCCCTCAACCATGGCGTCTTCCGCGTCCAGGTCACCCAGGCGCCGGACGACGTTTTGATCGCGCTGCGGGACTGGCATCCCCACCTACTGATCATCGACATGGATCTCGCCGCGGCACAGGTCCTGGACCAGCTCAACTTTTCCGAACCCGCTGCTGAACGCATCCCGGTCGTCGCGCTCACCCGCCGAGGCGACCTCAAGACGAAGCTGGCAGCGTTTGAGCGTGGCGTCGATGACATCCTGGTGATGCCCTTTTCTCCAGAGGAGCTTGTCGCCCGTGTTCTGGCGATCATGCGACGCACCTATCGTGAACCGGCGGCATTCACGCCCGCGTTGCAGGTGGGGGAACTGGAGATCGATATCCTCAGCCGCTCGGTGCGCGTCGCGGGGCACGAATTGCACCTGACCTCGCTCGAGCAGAGCCTGCTCTACCTGATGGCGGCCAATACCGGACGCGTGATCACGCGTGACGAGATCCTGGATTACCTGTGGGGGGCGGACTTCATCTCGGAAAGCAACGTGGTCGACCGGCACATCCGGAATTTGCGGGCGAAGTTGCGGGACGACTGGAAGCGGCCTCGCTACATCGCGACCGTCCCCGGCAAGGGCTATCGCTTTCTTCCAATGGCGGCGGACTAGCCGTCACTCAGCCCGCCATCTTCGCTCCTGTTGCCGACATTCGCATAATCGCGCTTCTTCAACTCTTTGGTTGATGAAGAAACTTCATGACGCCATTTAACGGGTCCGCTATTATGGATGATATCTCTCCAGCGTCACGGCGTCCGCATCTGGTACCGGCTCTGACCGTGCCCGGGAATCGCAGACGCCCCTTCGGTCTCGTTCCCGTGGGATCCAACCGTTGGCGAGGCTACCCTTCCCTTCTGAGACGGGTTCCCCCGGGCCCGTCTCTTCCCCTCTGCCTGAGACGAGCTTCTTCAGAGTGCGGTCGGAGAATGAACCGTGATGAGAGGGGACCAATACCTTCACGACCACGCTGGAGACATTGCGTGCCACCAGCTCGGTCCCACGACAGGAAAGCAGCATGCATCCGACCGATCAACCTGCGGACATCCAGGCCGTTGATAGCCCTTATGTGGGCGCAGTTGGGCTATCGCGATCCGGCATAGGGCCACCGCCTGAGGGTCTTGCCGCACCGGCCCACCGTCATTCCCCGTCTATCCCGGACACGCGGTTCCCTTCTGGCCGGGTGTACGTCGTGGCCTGGGACGTCGTTTGTCATGGGAACAGCGATCTGTCCACGATGCTTTGCCGCAGCGTCGGTGGTGACTACTTCCTTCGCTCTCGATTAGGGGATGAGCCCGATGGTGAGGCCAGCATCATACGGCTGTCGGATGTCCAGGCCGCGGTGTGGTTCGACCAGCATCCGGTTCACTTTGCTCCCCGGGATGCTCGGTGGTAGCGGCAAGATTGGCTCTATAGTCGCTCAGGTCCGTTCGGAACGCGCTTGAGCTGTGTTTTCGTTGCCCTTGATCAGGAGTTTTCCAAACCGCCCCTGCACGTGGGATTCGAGAGGAGATCGCTATGGATCTTGGATTGGGTAAGCGAGTTATGAGTCGTGACGGTCAGCATGTCGGTCATGTCGATGGTCTTGTGTTGGACTACAACACGCGTGACATTGAGAGCTTTGTCATTCGTTCCGGCGTGTTATTGACGCACGACCGGTTCGTTTCCCTGGAACTGATTGATCAGATCGATCCGGAGGGCACCGTCACGCTCACGGTCTCGGCCCCGGACGTCAAGAAACTACCGGAGTTCGTCGAGCGCAATTTTGTCGCCGCAACCCCCGACGACCTTGAGACTATGCCGGAGATGCGGACCTCCATGGGCGCAGGCGTCTTACCGGTCTATTTTGGCACGGGCTCTGATGCCCTTGGCTTTCGGAGTGCCGGGATGTCTCGCGAAGCGGCCCAGCGGGACTCTCCGGGGTTTGAAACCGAATCGAACCTGCCAGCCCAAGACATCGTGATCGACCGTGGCACCGATGTCATCGCCAGTGACGGGAAGAAGCTCGGAACCGTCGATGACGTGATCTATGGACCGGATGGCCGAATCAGCGGTTACATCGTCCGGGCCGGGTTCCTCTTCCATCATGACGTAACCGTCCCAGCGGAGATGATTGAGACGATCGGCGAAGACCACGTTCGGCTGCGCGTGACCGCAGAGCAATTGCGCCAGGAACCGAGTCCCACGTAGTCCCCCAGAGATGCACGATCAACGTCTGGACCCAACCGACCTGCTTCGCGACCAACGGACCCTTCAATGGCCGAGGCTTCCAGATAACTGATGAATAGGGACACAGACGGTGATCGTGCCGGGAGCAACGTGAACGGAAGCCTGGCACCGGAAGCCGCGAGCCAACCGCCGGCCGGCAAATTTGTCTACGTTGCGGCGATCTTTGCCGCCCTCGGTGGTCTGCTGTTTGGCTACGACACGGGTGTCATCTCCGGCGCGATCCTTTTTGTCAAAGACCAGTTCACGCTCTCGTCCGGCACCGAGTCAGAGGTCGTCAGCAGCGTCCTCTGGGGTGCCGTTGTCGGCGCATTGTTTGGTGGCTGGCTCGCGGATCGATTCGGCCGCCGGCCCGTCATCCTCGGTGCAGCCGTTGCCTTCGTCATCGGGGCCATTGGAACCGCGGTCACCCCGACCGTCTCCTGGCTCATCGCCGGACGGGTTGTCGTCGGGCTCGCGATCGGCGTCGCGTCCCTCATCGCACCGATGTACATCGCCGAGATCGCGCCGCCGGCCATCCGTGGAACGCTCGTCTCCATCAATCAGCTTGCGTTGGTCAGCGGGATACTCGTGGCCTACCTCGTCGACTACGCACTCGCTGGGGCTGAAGCCTGGCGCTGGATGTTCGCCTTAGCGGCGTTCCCAGCGGCCGTGCTTGCAGTCGGGATGCTCTTCCTGCCAGAGAGCCCGCGCTGGCTTATCGCCCACGACCATCTCGCTCAAGGTCGCCAGGTTCTCACGCGAATCCGTGGCGGGAAAACCGCCGAGACCGAACGAGAGATTGCCGACATCCGCTCCGGGCTCGCGCTACAGTCTCGTGGATGGGACGAACTCCGCCATCCCGGAGTCCGTCCCGCGCTCCTGGTAGGGGTTCTCCTCGCCCTCTTTCAGCAGCTGACCGGCATCAACACGGTGATCTACTACGCCCCGACGATCTTTCAGTACGCAGGAATCACCTCATCGTCCGCCGCGATCTTGGCCACCGTTGGTGTCGGAGTGATCAACGTGCTCACGACGATTGTCGCCGTGCGGCTCATCGATCGCACCGGTCGCCGCCCGTTGTTGCTCGTGAGCCTGGTCGGGATGACGTTGAGTTTAGTGGCGCTGGGATTGGCGTTCAGATCGCCAAGTACGGGCGGAGCCGTGGGCTGGTTCGCGGCAGTCAGCCTCGCGGTATACATCGCCTCGTTCGCGGTCGGGCTGGGTCCGGTCTTCTGGCTGCTGATCTCCGAGATTTATCCACTGAGCGTGCGGGGAGTGGGTATGAGCCTGGCGACTGTGGTGAACTGGGTGACGAATCTTCTCGTCGCGCTCACCTTCCTCACATTGATCGACCGTTTGGGGAAGCCCGGAACCTTCTGGTTGTATGCCTCGATCAGTGTGATTGCGGTGGTCTTCTCAATCTTGTTCATTCCGGAGACCAAAGGAAAGTCTCTGGAAGAGATCGAAGCCCACTGGCACAGCGGCGGGCGGTTGCAAGAGTTAGGGACGCATGCGGATGCAAACTAAGGGCTCAGTCACCCAGGAACTTCCACCACCGCAGGGCTGCACGTTCGCCAACACAAAGTGCGAAAGAATACCGATCAAGACAACGCGCGAGGGCGCTTCCAGCTGAGCTCGCCGTTTAGGTACCAAACGCTCAGAAACAACGCGGTCCAGATCAGAACATTCGTGATGACAAACATGCCGCCGCCGTTAATGGCCGAGAAGCCGTACCCAATTGCCGCCACGACCGCGACGATGCCCAGCACCTGCCGTGCCCATGACCTCCCGATGGCAAAAGCGATGGCGATGATGATAATCCCAACATCAGCTGCGATTATCCAGGCCTGCGCACTGACCAGAAGATCAATGAGTGAGAGTCCTACGGTTACCCCGGCGAGGACGATCCGCAGCGGAACCCGACTGGTGACGCGTGCTGGCTGGTTGGTTGGTGCGTCCATGCTGTCCCCCGTTTATCTGTTCGGCCAGGATGCGAGCGGCGGGCGCCGCCCGCACTGATCATGTAGCAATGTCAGTCTTAGTTGTGGGACTGCGGCGTCTTCCCATTCGTTGCGTTTTCCTGTTGCAGTTGCATCGTCAACGCCGCCATTCCGGCCATACCCCCAAGTTCCATGGACTCAACGGCCGTACTCGGGACGATGACGATTGTGGAATTCTGCTTCAGCCCCTCATACAGCATGTTCATGGCTCGAAGGTGCAGCGCGACCGGATTGTTGGCATAGGTCTTGGCCGCTTCGCCAAACTTCTCGGCCACTTGCCGCTCTGAATCTCCCAGAATCACGCGGGCCTGCCGCTCTCGTTCCGCTTGCGCCTGCATCGACATCGCATCCTCTAACGCGGCGGGGATGAGCACATCCTTGACTTCCACGGAGATGACATTCACCCCCCAGGGCTCGGTGCGCTCATCAATGATCTTTTGCAGCTCGGCACTGATCTTCTCGCGACCTTCCAACATGTCCGAGAGCATGGTCTTGCCAATCACGTCGCGCAGCGCGGTTTGCGACGCCCAACTGATCGCGCTTCGGTAATCGGCGACATCCAGCGCGGCCTTCTGCGGATCCAAGACTTTCCAGAAGAGGACCGCGTCGACGTCAACCGGCACCGTGTCTTTGGTCAGGGTCTTCTCGGCCTTGAACGAGGCCGTGATGACGCGCATGTCGATCCAATACGGAATGGTGTCGATGATCGGGATAATGAAGAACAGGCCCGGTCCTTCCAGTCCCCGAAATGTGCCCAGTCGCAGGATCACCACCCGCTCCCACTGATCTGCCACCTTGATCGAAAGCGAGACCCCGAGGGCGATGACAAAGGCGATGATCGCAACCGAGACACTGACTCCGTTGACTGCGCCACCAGACAGGGCATAGGCGAGTCCTGCGCCAATGGCAAGGATCACGACGAAGAGCAATCCGGCGAACGAGCTACTTTTGCCCATGTTGACTTCCTCCATGCTTTCGGTGCTCGAGTGTGTTGACCGTGACGTGTTCCACATGCTGGAGTTGGTAAATCGAATCCGGTTGCGAGATGCCCGGTTCGCAATACGGTTGGGTGCCGCGACGCGTCCGGTTGACAGTGGTCGACGCCGTCATTCTGCTGATGGATGTCGTGACGGGTCGTGTTCCTGGCGCTGTGCGCCTAGCTATCGCCGCGACCGTGCGCATATATCCACCGTAGCACCGGATCTCCTCATCACGCGTTACATCTCGTTACAGAATCGTGTCAACATGACAGTGCGACCTGCATTTGGAGGCGCGCCATTTCGCACAAATCAACTTAAGGCGTATCGTGGGATTCAAGGAACCGAATCCGATACGCCCCTCTGCCGTCACAGAGCACACCGCTGCATCGATCGCATGGATCTAGACTGGTAGGTGGGACGACCGACGAATCACGATGCAGCGGCTAGCCCAGCAGACGCTGACCTATTGGAGAAACGAGGCCCGTGTGACACAGACCGGAACCGGCGAATCACCTGCGGCCGATCTGCGGACGTTACCCCTCCCAGATGTCATGAGCCGCCTCGGGTCGACCCCGGCAGGTCTCAGCCAAGCCGAAGCCCAGCGCCGGATCGCCGAGTACGGTCCCAATGCGTTGCCCGAGAAGCGTCCCAATTTGCTGCTGCAGGTATTCACCTATTTTTGGGGGCCGATCCCCTGGATGATCGAGGTCGCCGCGATCCTCTCCTTGCTGGTGCGGCACTGGGCGGATTTCGGCATTATCTTGACGTTGCTTATCGCCAATGCGGTAGTCGGTTTCTGGGAGGAGTACCAGGCCGGGAACGCGATCAGCGCCTTACGAGCGACGCTGGCGCTCCAAGCCCGCGTGCTACGTGATGGCGTCTCGCTCCAGCTTCCAGTTCAAGAGCTCGTGCCGGGCGACGTGATACGCCTGCGCACCGGCGACATTGTTCCGGCCGACGCGCGGCTACTGGACGGCGACCCGGTTGATATCGATCAATCCGCCCTCACCGGCGAATCGCTCCCGGTCACGCGAAGCTCCACTGAAGCCGTTTACTCGAGTTCCATCGTCAAACGCGGCGAGATCGATGCGCTCGTCTACGCGACCGGAACGCAAACCTATTTCGGCAAGACCGCCGAGCTGGTCGAGAGCGCTCACACGGTTAGCCACTTCCAGCGCGCGGTTCTGAAAATCGGGAACTACCTCATCATCATCGCCATCGCCCTGGCGATCGTCATCCTCACGGTGGCGCTCGTTCGGGGCGATCGGTTGGTCACCACGCTCCAGTTCACTCTGATTCTGACGGTCGCAGCGATTCCGGTCGCCATGCCGACGGTCCTCTCGGTGACCATGGCGGTTGGTGCGCGATTGCTCGCGCAGCGGGAGGCGATCGTCAGCCGGCTGGCGGCGATCGAGGAACTCGCCGGGATGGACGTCCTCTGCTCCGACAAGACCGGTACGCTGACGCAGAACCGCCTCACCCTCGGACCACCATTCTGCGTCGATGGCGTCACGCCGGACGAGATCATCCGCGCCGCCGCACTGGCGTCACGAGTGGAGAATCAGGATCCGATCGACCTCGCGGTGCTGAGTGGACTTCCGGCCGGTCAGACGACGCTCGGCGAGCAGATTGTCCACTTTCAGCCATTCGACCCAGTCGTCAAGCGCACGGAGGCAACCGTGCGCGACACGAATGGCGGCACGTTCAAGGTGACCAAAGGGGCTCCCCAGGTCATCCAGGCACTAGCAGTGAACGCAGCCCAGGTGCAGGGAGCGGTCGATCAGGCTGTGAATGCGTTCGCGGTACGGGGATTTCGGTCGCTCGGCGTGGCCCGCACCGATGCCCAGGGAGAGTGGCGCTTCCTCGGTGTGCTGCCCTTGTCCGATCCGCCACGAACCGATTCGCGAGCGACGATTGCGAGCGCGAAGCAAATGGGCGTCGCCGTGAAGATGCTTACCGGAGACCAACTGGCCATTGCTCGAGAGATCGCGGGGCAGCTCGGTCTGGGATCGAACATTCTGGTCGCCGATCGTCTGGATGCGCACCATGGCGAGTCTGCCGAGCAGCTTGCCGACGTGATCGAGCAGGCGGACGGCTTTGCCCAGGTCTTCCCCGAGCATAAATTCCGTATCGTCGAGTCGCTGCAGCGCCACGGCCATATCGTTGGCATGACTGGGGATGGCGTCAACGATGCCCCGCCGCTCAAGCAGGCCGACGCCGGCATCGCCGTTTCCGGCGCCACCGATGCGGCGCGAGCCGCCGCCGACATCGTCTTGTTGGCACCGGGGCTGGCTGTGGTCATCGACGCCATCAAGGCGAGTCGCCAGATCTTCCAGCGCATGACGAGCTACGCCATCTATCGTATCGCCGAGACGATCCGCGTGTTGCTGTTCCTCACGCTCTCGATCACCCTCTTCAATTTCTATCCGATTACCGCGGTGATGATCGTGCTGCTTGCGCTCCTCAACGATGGAGCGATCCTCAGCATTGCCTATGACAACGTCCACTACTCCGACCAACCTGAACGGTGGAACATGCCGGAGGTGCTTACGGTCGCCACGGTGCTCGGCGTGGCCGGCGTGATCGCCTCATTCACCCTGTTCGCACTCGCTGAGCGCCAGTTTCATCTCGACCGGGGCACTATCCAGACGCTGATGTACCTGAAGCTGTCGGTGGCCGGGCATCTGACGATCTTCGCGACGCGCACGCGCGGACCGTTCTTGTCGATTCGGCCCGCGCGGATCCTCGTTGGAGCCATCATTGGCACCCAGCTACTGGCGACGGCGATCGCGGTGTCAGGTCTGCTCATGGCTCCGCTCGGATTGGCTTGGGTGGCCTTCGTGTGGGCCTATGCGCTGGCCTGGTTCCTGGTCAACGATCGGGTGAAACTCCTCACCTATCGCGTGCTGGATGAACGACGACAGAAGAGAAAATCCGCGGTCACGATAACTCGCAGCATTTAGATGAACCATTCTCCTGGAACCGGCGCGAATTGGAGGGCCGATCAGGCCAAGAGCTGTTGCGCCAACAGCTCAACTCACCGTGAGCTACCCCCGCACCGCCTCCACCACCGCCCGGACGTTGGCTTCTGGCGTTTGATCGGCATGACGCAGCCGGGGGCGATCATGACGTGGCGGCCATTGAGCGCTTCCACGGCGTCGCGTGCCTGCGAAGCGGCCTGCTGCTCCGTCATACTGGCAATGTCTTTCTCATGAATGCCGCCGATAACGCAACGTCCGCTGGACGCTTCGCCCTCGGCCAGCGTCGGTGGCGTGCGTCGATCATGCCAGTTGAGCGCGTTGGCAGGATAGGTCTGCAGCATGTCGAACATGATGTTGCTGCCATGAATGTGGACCATGGTGAAGCGTGAGGCGGTGGCCGCCTCCAGCACCTGAACGTCGTAGGCCACGCCAAACTCGGTGTATTCCTGGCGCGACATCAGGTCGGTGCTGGCGCACTGGGTGGCGAAGAAGATGCCGTAGGAACCCCGCTCGAGGGTGGCGGTAGTGAGCTGTCGCGTCACGGTGGTGATAGCCCGTAGCGCTTCGTGCACCGCCGACGGATCCTCGCGCAAATGATCGAGCACTTTGCCGTCCGAGAGCTTCATGGCGATGGTCAGCGGGCTGAAAATGGTCTGCAGCACCGGGATCTCGCCCTTCAGCCGCTCGTCGACCAGCTTTGCCGCCTCGATCACCTCGCGATTGCGGCCCCGATCGACCGGCACCGGCTTGATCTTGGCCCAATCGCCGATTGACGTTATGGGGAACGTGGTCGTCTGACGCGTCCCGCCAACAGCCCCCTGGTACTCACTCACGGCGCCCCAATCGATAGTGGCGTAGTCGCCGGGCGGCATCAGCTTGATGAAGTCGAAACCGAATTTCCCCTGCCATTCGAGCGTCACGTTGGCCAGCGCCTCGGCCGTCTGGTCCCGCTCCGGAAAGTGCCGCCAGAGACTCACCGGCGGCTGATCGACCTCGTCGCCGGCCAATGCGGCTTCGACCCGCTCTCGTGCTGTCATCTCCGCCATGTGAGCTCCCTCTCTGCTGCGCCTTCACGTCTGCTTGACCATTCTGCCCGTGTGAGCGGCTCCTGTCGAGACACCGGATACTTCCGGCACGGCGCGCCGGAAAGGAGACGTCTCCCTTCCCAATCAGGACGAACGGGCGTGTTCGTGCCAAGCATCGACGCATATGCTGAATGTGAACGGCCAGTGTTGCGCAGATTGGATCTCTTTCGCGTGTATTCCGAAGACAATCAGACAGGCTGGTGGTCGCAGATTCCGCGCGGTTATCGACTGCTAGCGCTGGTTGGCAGTCTGGTCCTGTTGAGTGTCCTCACCATCACCGGCGCGGACTCCGCCTTCAGTAACTGGGGAATTGAGTCGAATGGCGGCTGGCAGCTCATCAACAACGGTCACTACTCGACCAAGGTCTATGCTGGTGGGAGGACCGACATCTCGACCGGCACTGCTTATGTCAACGGCGGACACAAGCTCGTGCTCGACTACCGCGTCACGGTCGACGGCGGCTCGGCCTTCATCAACGTTTACAACAACCTGAATCTAAGTGAAGACGCGCTCTACTACGAGTCGATCGAGCAAGATCGGACGCAACACGTCGAGATTCCGGTCAGCCACTCCGGCCTCTACTCCATCGATATGAGCTATTACGATTTTCGCGGTAAATTCGACGTGCGCTGGCACGTGGATTAGGATCCACAGCTTCCAGGCGCATATTGATCGATCTCCATGGCCAGTTGCATGTCGTTGCTCGGATCGAGCGTCTGAAGCAGCGTCCCTTTATCGCCAAAGAGCTGAACCTGACAGGCCGCGCGTGCCCGCGCGAAGACGGCGAAAGCCCCGTTCGTTGGTCGCTGCGCCACCACCTCACCCGTGTCGTAGCGCACCGCAATCTGCATCACCTCTGGAGACGCCGTTCGCCCGATCGTCATCACATAGCCGGGCCGCACACCGTAGCGGTAGGTGATCGTAGAGGCGGGTACCGTCATGGAGGTCAGGCTGATCAGTTGAGGTGCTCCGCTCGTGTCACCGTTGCCCGTACCCCCGCCCGGGAGGCTATACCATTTGCCGCCGTACTCTCCCACCAAGTCCCACCCAATCGAGCCACTATCCTGGCTCGACTGATTCGGAATCTCGTAGATCACCACTGCGCTGCGGTTCTTGTCGGCGGGCCAGCAGTACTTGACGCAGCCGAATAGTTCCATTGGGCCATCAATTATTGCCAAGACGCTCGCAGCCGTGCCCCGATACTGGTTGCTGACGTCGACCGGTGAGTCGGCACCATTCGATGGTTCGCCCGCTTGAAACGCCTCAAACAGGATGATCAGGACGACAAGAGCCCCGAGGATGGCGGTGTTCCGTCGGCTACGCACGTTATCTCCGCACAATCTCGCTTGATCACTCAATGGACAAAATCGTCACGATCTCGCCAGAGCGATCCTAACGTCGCGATCGCGCATGTGCAATGTTTTGGAGACGTCGACAGAAGCTTGCCGACGGGTTGACGTGGGATAGTGCCGAACACGCTTGGGCGATGAACCGAGCACGGGTGTCCTCGTCGCCCGTACAAGCACAAAACTGCCCACGCAAGTCGCACCTAGATCGGCTTGGCGTACCAGCAGGCGTTATAGGCGACGCGATAGCCAAGCGAATCGTAGAGACGATGCGCCGGCAGATTGTCCGATTCGGTGGTGAGGAGCGCCTGGTCCATCCCACGTTCTTTCAACAGCTTCAGCCCGCTCAGGACCATCGCGCGACCCAATCCGCGCCGCCGATACGGTTCGGCCACGGCGATCGGCTCGGTGCGTCCCTCCTTGACCTCACTGGACGCGGTTTCGATCGACGGGATGGAGCAATAGCACATCGCCGCCAGCTTTCCCGCTTGGTCGACCGCCACTAGATCCAGCGATTGGTCGTAGTCCTGATCGTCGCGCGTGCGGCGCCAGCGTTCCAGAATCGCGGGTCGGTTCCCGATCTCGTTGCTGTAGAGCCGTAGCCAATCTTTCAGCTCGGTGGCGGGATCGAGTGTTCGAAGCGTGAACCCTTGCGGGAAAACGGAATCCGGAATGGGATCATGCAGGTCACGGACCATGCGCAGTTCGAGATCCTCAAGCGAGAATCCCAGGCGCTCGAATATCTCGCGACTCAAGGCATCATCGTCGCGGCACAATGCGGTCAGTCTGGGCTGCAGACCGTTCGGCCAATCCGAGGCACGTGCGTGCGTGGCCGCCCATTCGAGGATGGGCTCCTCCAGCCGGCCACGTTGATCGGGGCGCACGAGCATGCCAACAAAACGCCCTTGCCACAGCATTGCGAACGCCGCAGGCAGTGACTTGCCATCTTCGAAAAGGAGGGTCAGACGTTCGACGTTGAACGCGGGGTTGTTGAGCAGGACCCGTAGCTCGATCGAACGAAGCTCGGCTTCGGCGTATCCGTGACGCTGACAGGCGAGCAGAAGCCCGAAGATGCCGGTCAAATCGGCCGGACCGGAACAGGGACGCGCACGCAGGCTCATGGATCGATCCCCTTCTGGAATCAGACAGGACTCACGCGACGCGGCACGTCCGTTGGCTGCAGCGGAGCTAGACCGTGCGCACCGGCAGATCGTAGCGGCGGCGGATGCTCGAGCCGAGCTTGCCAATGTCGGCGCCATAGATGTGCAACGAGATCGCCAGTTTCTGTCCGCTATTGACGACTTTGTGGATATCGCCGGGTGGCGTCAGCGCCGCGGTCGAACCAGGCGGATTGACCGACTGACCATCCTCGATCAGCCAGCTCTCACCCTGCTCATTCTTCTCGACCTGATAATGCGTCTCGTATTCTTGCCCCTCATGCACGCCAACCACGCACCAGGAGACGTGATCGTGGACCGGCGTCTCCTGACCAGGAAGCCACACCAGGGCGACGATCGAGAAGCTGCCATCCTCCTCCACGTGGAGGACGTGCTGGCGGTAATGGTTCGGATCCGGCTCGCGCTGCGCCTCGGTCAGGAAGGATTCCCCGCCGAGACAAGGCTGTAGCAGGTCCGCCACGCGCTGAGCTACCTGTGCGTCATCGACGCCCGATCGCACCACATCACGGATCGACTCGATCAGCGAGGTGAGGACCGGGCTCGTCACGGTTGGGGTCATTGCCATCGCGGACTCCCTTCTGCTGGGCGGCTGGCGCCCACGGATCGCTACGGTGACGGCTTAATCGGCCGCCAGATTCATGGTCAAGATGCTGTCACTCGAGAGGAGCGCTTCGGTCACCATGCGGCGCGCGGCCTCGATCTGCTCGATCACCACGCGCGCGGCACGCTCGCCGTCGCCTGCCGTGAGCGCGTCAACCAGGTCGTGATGCTCGTGATACATCTCGTCGTTGCGGTCACGCAGCATCAAGCCAAGGTGGAAGAGCCGCTCCATCTCATCCAGCAGGCTGGCGATGATGCCGGCCAGACGCTCGTTGCCGGAGGCGCGGGCGATGCCGACGTGGAAGGCGGTGTTCAGCCGCAAGAACTCCTCGGCGCTGGCGGAATCGCCCAGCTGGTAGCGCGCAGCGTTGCATAGCTCGGCCAGCCGTTCGAGCTCGGACGGACCAGCCTGGGCTGCGGCCAAGCAGGCGGCCTCCGGCTCCAGCAGGACGCGTACGGCGAAGAGATCGCGCACCGTCTTGAAGGTGATCGGCGCGATCCGATAGCCCTGGCGCGGCACCGGCTGCACCAGACCTTCCTGAAACAGACGGTTCAGGGCGGAACGCACCGCCGCTCGCCCGACGTCATAGCGTGTAGCCAGGGCGGTCTCCGTCACCAGGCTGCCCGGCCTCAGCTCGCAACGGACGATGTCTCGCTTGACGGCGGCGTAGGCGGTCACGTTCAAGGGCTGGTCGGACGTAGTGCCCACATGAGATGTCAATGTGATCCTCCTGAAATGTCACAAACCCACCCTATCAAGCGTGGGTTGTCATGTCAATATGCGGTTATTGAGACCTATGTGAATCTCAGCACCCGGTCGCATCAAGCGTTGCGGCCAGGTCGCGTTGGATGGCTGTGCGGAGGTGGCGGCGAGCGTCCTCACCGGCGGGAGCGCCCTTGGCAACGCTGCGGGCCAGCGCTCGCAAGCCGATCAGCAGGCTCCAGGTACGGAGTCGCTCGTCGAGATCCTCCGGCAGCGGTTTGACCGAAGCGTAACCCTCCAGCAGCCAGGGGAAGACCGACGGCATCTGCTCTCCGTCGTGCAGGCGGAAATGGGCCAGGTCATACCAGGCGTTGGCGCCACGGATCTCTCCGAAGTCGATGACCCCGCTATAGCGCCCCTGGTACTGATAGATGTGCGAGCAATCAAAGTCGCCATGTGCCAGCCTGGCGCTGGCGTCGAATTCGCCGATGGGCTGGCGAAGGAGTTCGTGCGCCGCTCGCGTTGCGTCCGCTGCCAGACCGAGGTGATCGAGCAGTGGCTGAACTTCTTGCTGGATGGCGTGGGCAAAGGCTCGTTCGGTGGGATGCTCACCGCTGAGACTCATCCGCGCCGCTCCGTGGCGCTGAATCCAGCCGAACCCGTGAACGTCAATGCTGTTGAGGCGCGCCAGATCGCGTCCCGCCTCGAACAGGACGGCATGTAGGACTCCTGGTTCGAGCGAACTCTCCGCCACCGGACGTCCGGCGATCGCGTCCGTGATCATGACCGAGCGCTGCAGCAGCGGGTTGTGATCCGCGATGAAACGGATGTCGGGCACGCGTGCGCCCCGCGCGCGCATGAGCCGATGGGAGTGTGCTTCTGGGCTGACACGCGCACCAATCTCCGGCAGCACGCGCAAATAGGAGACATCGTTCCCTTGTTGCAGGCGGTAGACGTACGTCGAAACCCCGTCGCTGACCGACTCGACTGACGGCGGATCCGTGGGGAACAGATCAGCGACAAACGCACAGATCGCGTGCTCGGTCGGACGGCTATCTGGCAATCCCACTCCTCGTAACGGCAGGTTGCATCGAACGAGGGAATGGTATCTCGCCGTGGCGTGATCGGCTGTGTGCGATCCCACCAAAAAGCAACGAGTGGAGGGCGTTGTGCCCCTCCACTCATCGTCTTGAGCCGACTCCCTAGCTCGACATCGTCCAGTTCTCGATGTTCCAGAGCTGTGACACCCACGGCGAGAGTTCCATATTCTGGAGCTTCTTGTTGACGCCCTGGACGTTGTTGCGCTGGACCAGCGGAATCTCCACCACCTGATTCACCACCAGGTCGTTCATCTGAATGAAGAGATCCGGCTGCTTCGACGTATCCAGCTGCGTTTGCGCGTCGTTATACGCCTTGTCATAGTCGGCGTTCTGCCAGCGCTCATAGTTGTTGCCGGACCAACTGTTCTCCTTCTGAGGGATGTTCGAGGGATCGCCCCACCAGGAGACCATGTAGTCCAGTGGATACGGAATCGTCGGACCATTGGTATACATCTCGATGTCGACGTAGAAGTGACCGGCCGTATCGGTATTTCCAGCATCCGAGGAGAAGAAGACTCCGGCATCGACCGTCTTCAGCGTCACGTCGATCCCGATCTGCGTGAGACCCTGTTTGACGATCTCCTGCTCTTTCTGACGTAGGTCGTTCACCGAGGTCGAGTAGATGATCTTCATCTGGACGCCGTTCTTGGCGCGCACGCTCCCGTTCTTGGTCCAGCCAGCGTCGTCCAACAGGTTGTTGGCCGCATCCACGTCGTATTTCCAGCTGGTGTTCTTGGAGGTGAACTTCGGCGGTGCGACCAGAATATTCGGGGTGACCGACCCGGTCGGGCCGTAGAGCTGATTGACCAGGACGTCACGCTGGATGGCCAGCGCATACGCCTGCCGCACCTTTTGATCCGATTGGAAGGGGTGCGGCGTCCCCAGGTGCGACTTCTGACCGTCGGCCGTCTGGTTCGGGTCAGTCATGTTGATCAGCACGCGCTCGACGCCAGTACCCGCCGAGACGTCCAGCCTGCCTGGTCCAGAAAGCGACTGCAGCACGTTCGCTTGCACTTGTAGATTCCAGGCGTAGTCAACCTCGCCGGTCTGAATCGCCGCACGCGCCGCGCTGGTGGCATCGCCCCCACCTTTCATGGTGACGGTCTTGAAGAAGGGCTTGTTTGCATCCCGGAATTTGTCATTGATGGCGTAGTACACGTGGTCACCCGGCTGGAATTCGGACACCACGTATGGGCCGGTGCCGACCGGTTTGAGATTGAACGGTGCGTTGCGCGCCGCGGCTCCGACGGCATCTTTGAGGAGGTGCTGCGGCAAAATGCGTCCGTAGTCACCACAGAAGGCGCCGAACCAGCCCGGCGTCGGGTTCTTGAAGTTGATCTTGACCGTGTTCTGATCTACCGCCTCGATCGAGTCGATCACCGTGTAATTGCCGGCCGTCGTGGCCGATGTCTGCGGATTGGAGACGTATTCGTAGGTGAACTTGACGTCTTCCGCCGAAAAGGGTTGGCCGTCCGACCAGGTCACATTCTGCTTGAGCTTCCAGGTGACGCTCAGACCATCCTTCGACACACCACTGTTGTCCAGACTGGGGATCTCGGCAGCCAGCACCGGCACCGGATTGCCGTCTGGTCCGAAGTCGGCCAGTGGCTCGAGGACGGGACGGCTGGCATCGAAGTCTTTGGTTCCGGAGGAGAGGTGCGCGTTCAGAATTGTCGGCGCCTCCCACCAGAGGAGCTTCAGTTCGCCCCCCTTGCCACGTCCGGCACCAGCGGTCGAGCCGCTCGACCCGGCCCCGGGGGTGGACGAGCCCGGGCTCGACGACGGCGAACCCACGCTGCCCGTGCCGGACGAGGTGGTTGAGGTGGATGACGTGGTCGTCGAGTTACCGCCTCCACCGCAGGCGGCAAGAAGCGCCGCGATGGCCGGTGCGCTCAGTCCCAACGCGGCGGCACGCTTCAGCACCTGCCGACGGTTGAGCGCACCACCGAGTGCGTCTTCATATAATCGTTGAATCCGTTGAGCATCCATGAAGAGAATCTCCTCTTGCGTTTACTCTCGATGGCCAGTGCCACCGATACCAATGTCGATGGTCTGTCCCTGACCCAGTCAGCCGAGAGACCATCTCCTCCTCACCTCATCGATCAGCCCGTTTTGACCGATTGGCTTCCAGCTGAACGTCGAGACGCCGTGACTTCATCACTTGCGCGCTGTCGAAGCGCACAGTGACTGACCCGGAAAAACGCCCGGGCACTGCACATCGATGCTGAACTTTGTCGGGGAGCTCCGGCCGGAATGTGCTTGACGAGGTCGGGGCTGAAGGTCGCGGATGACTGAGATGTAGACAGGATCGAATTACCTCCAAACCTCGAGGATTTCACTGCGTCATCACGCCGACCATGGCGCGATGACGAGCTCCCTCTTACGGCTCATGGCCGGAACGCCGTACCGGGGCGGGCTCCGACTCGTGGGCCCGATCCGAAGCCCGCGGACACTGAATCCGGACCAACCGTTGGTCTCGACTTTGCGTCGAGTCGGTACGGAGCTACGGGTGCTCCGGGATCGACGAATGCGGACATTCGCGTTCACGGGCATGCCGTCGACTCAAATGGCATGCAAGCCTGTATCGGCACGCGAATGCCTCCGCAGATTCCGCATCATCCGTACCTCGATGATAAGAGCGCCGATTCGGCCGAATTTGCTTTTATTTCCTACGTATCTGTTTCACGCTTCGAGACACACATACCGTGAGAAGGACACGACATTTGCCGCGTCCGCGGCGCTCTTTTCAGATTTGGTGGCAACAAAACAAGCCCCACCGTCATTGGTGGGGCCTGTGCCGTTTCGGCATTTCTCCGCTAAAGTGGGCGGATGGTCTGGACTAGCTCGACATCGTCCAGTTCATCAGGTTCCACAAGTCGGACGTCCACGGCGACGTGTTCAGGTTCTGCAGCTTCTTGTTCACGCCTTGAACGCCGTTCCGCAGGACTAGGGGAATCTCGACCACCTGATTGACCACCAGGTCGTTCATGGTGATGAAGAGCGGTGCCTGTTTGGTCGGGTCGAGTTCCGTCTGCGCCGACGCGTAGGCCTTGTCGTAGTCGGCGTTCTGCCAACGCTCGGTGTTGTTCCCAGCCCAGGAGTTCGACTTCTGCGCGATATTGCTGGGATCGCCCCACCACGAACTCATGTAGTTGAGTGGATACGGCACTGACGGATTATTGGTGAACATCTCGATGTCAGCGTAGAAGTGGGACGCCGTGTCGTTGTTGCCGGCATCCGACGAGAAGTAGACGCTGGCATCGATCGACTTGATCGTGACGTTGACGCCGATCTGCGCGAAGTTCTGCTTGACGATCTCCTGCTCCTTCTGGCGCAAGGAGTTCACCGAGGTCTGGTAAACGATGTTCATCTGCACGCCGTTCTTGGCGCGCACGCTGCCACTCTTGGCCCACCCCGCGTTGTCCAACAGGGTGTTGGCGGCGGCGGTGTCGAACTTCCAGCTGGTGTTCTTCGACACGAACGCGGTCGGTCCCGGCAGGATGTTCGAGGTGACCGTGCCGGTGTCGCCATACAGCTGCGTCGTCATGACGTCACGCTGGATAGACATCGCATAGGCTTGACGGACATTCAGGTCCGCCTGGAACGGATGTGGTGTGCCGAGGTGCGACTTCTCGCCATTGACGTCCTTGTTCGGGTCCGTCATGTTGACGAGGATACGCTCGATCCCCAGCCCGGGGGAAATGTTGACTTCTCCGGGATTGGAGTCAGCTGCCAACGACTTCAGCACGTCCCACTCAACCTGAAGGTTCCAGGCGTAGTCGACTTCACCCGTCTGGATGGCCGCACGCGCCGCGCTGGTGGCATCGCCGCCGCCCTTCATATAAACGGTCTTGAAGTACGGCTTGTCCGCCTCCCGGAAATTGTCGTTAATTGAGTACGAGACGTGATCGCCCGACTGGAATTCGTCCACCTTGTACGGACCCGTGCCGATCGGCTTGAGGTTGAAGGGCGCGTTCCGTGCCGCCGCTCCGACCGAGTCCTTCAGGATGTGCTGCGGCACGATGTATCCATTGGAGCCGCAGAAGCAGGCGTACCAGCCAGGAGTCGGGTTCTTGAAGTTCACCTTTACTGTGTTCGGATCAACGACATCAACCGAGTCAACGACCAGGTAACTGCCGATCGTAGTGGCCGTCGTATCCTTATTCGAAACGTATTCGTAGGTGAACTTGACATCGTCGGCGGTGAAGTCCTCACCGCCCGACCACTTGACGCCCGGCTTCAGCTTCCAGGTGACGCTCATGCCATCCTGAGCGACCCCACCATTGTCCAGACTGGGAATTTCGGCTGCGAGAATCGGCACCAGTTTGCCGTTCGGGTCAAAGTCGGCCAGCGGCTCGTTGACCACACGTGATGCGTCGAAGTCCTTGGTCCCCTGGGCCAAATGCCCGTTGAGAATCGTTGGCGCTTCCCACCATAGGAGATTGAGCGTGCCACCCACGCCCCGGCCAGCACCTGCCGTCGTCGTCGCAGTTGTCGCCGCGGTCGTTGAACCCGGAGACGCTGCCGTCGTTGCGGCGGGGGTCGAGCCACCACTGCCACCGCTGCTGGTCGTTGGTGTGGTCCCGCTGGCCGAAGTCGACGCGGCGCCCGTCGTCGGCGTCGATTTGTTGGAACTACCGCAGGCGGCCAGCAGGGCCGCGATCGCTGGAGCGGCCAGGCCCAATGCCGCCGCCCGTTTCAGAACCTGGCGCCGGGTTATTTTTCCCGTAATCGCCTGTTCGTATAGCTGCTGAATCCTCGGGTCTTCCATGAAGTGTCTCCTCCTACAATGGTCATCATGGGAGCCACGCGCGACCTGCTGGTCAGCGGCGTGGGCCCGAAGCACTGATCCCCTCGGTCTCTACCTCCTTACGGAAATCCCGGCACACACGTCTCCCGCGTGGTCGTCACATGACGACTCAAGCCGGAACGCAATCCCGTCTGATTCCGCGGAGACTCAGGGTTGACCCCGAAAGGGGTTTGATCGCGTGCGAGGTGTGTCTAAGTGGCTCAACAGAACCTGGCCGCATACGAGTTGGGGGAAACTCGCATGAACGCACCACGCGTTGACTACCCAAGGAGAAGATTCCGGCGACACCACGTCGAGGAGTCCGATGTAACCGGACCGGCGTAACGTTGCGGGAACATTCAATACTCGCGGAAAAATCCACGAGGGATTGCACAAAGTCTCTGTTCTCCACCATAACGGCATGAAATTGCGAGTGAAATACGCCAAAAGGCGTACGGTTCCTCACATTTCTTACAGGATTTGAGGGGAGTATCCATGAAATTCGGTGGTGATCGTCTTACATTGACCGCGTCAGTTGAGGCCACAGCGTTGCTGGAAACAAGGGACTAGAGGGGTGCCAATATACGCACGTAACCCCGTCCAGGAGGAGCCGGACGGGGTTACGTGGTGTAGGTGACGTCCGATCCAGAGAAAAAACCACTCACCACCTCACTCTACGTCACTCGTCGCGAAGGTAAATACGCCAAAGGTGGTACGATCGCGCAGCAATCGCAGATTGATTCGAGTGATACGCAAACGTGCATGCCGCGCTTTACGCGTGCCTCGCTTCGGTCGTCGACAGATCGATGCGCGAGACGTGCTGGTAGGTAACGGAGTCCGTCGCTCGCGCCGCCCGCACTCAAATCAGCTTGATTCGCCGGCGCCATCATGCCAGCCGACTGCTCTACGGCCCGATCGCGATATCCGGCGATGGGGCCGTAGAACACTTCAGGTGTTAGTGGAGAACCTTTACCCCTTACGTGCCTCATGCAGGTTATAATGGTACGTGGTAATCTGGTCGAACGTGTGGACCCGGGTCGTTACGAGAGAGAACAGCCATATGACCGAGAACGTCCTGACCGCCGGTAACATGAAGCTCCTCGCGGGGTCGCTCTGTCTCGATTTCGCCAATACCGCCAACTGGCACAAGAGCGAGCAGCCCATCGAGCTGCTCAACACCTACCTCGATCTAATCGACTGGAGCCGCCACGCGGGTGTCCTGAATGAGCGAGAATCCGACCAACTGCTCAACGAATCCAACACCAACCCAATCGACGCGGAGGCCGTGCGTGTTCGAGCCGTGGAGCTGCGCGAAGCGATCTATCGCATCTTCACCAGCATCGCCAACGATGATCGCCCAGACGTGGAAGATCTCGAGCTGTTGAATGTGGCGCTCGGGCCGGCGTTGGCGAACGCCCGCATCGTCGAGGGGCAGGACGGCTTCACCTGGGATTGGGCCGGTGACGAGCTCAGCCTCGATCGCATGCTCTGGCCGGTCGCGCGCTCGGCTGCCGAACTGCTCGCCTCAGCGCAGCTCAACCGGGCGCGCCAGTGTGCCGACGAGAAATGTGGCTGGCTCTTCCTCGATATGAGCCGCAATCGCAGCCGTCGCTGGTGCTCGATGGAGTATTGTGGCAACCGCAACAAAGCTCGTACCTACTACCACCGGCATCAAGCGGCGAGTTAGCCCGCTCAACGTCCGTAGAGCCAGCCGCCGTTGACGTGGAGCACCTCGCCATTGACATAGGCTGCGCCCGGCGACGCCAGGTAATGGACTGCCTCGGCAATGTCCTCTGGATGTCCCGGGCGTCCCATCGGCACCTGCGCCACGGTCCGCTCGCGCCTCACGTCGGTCATGCGATCCCCGAAGAACTCGGTTCCCAGAATGACGCCGGGCGAGATGGCATTGACCGTGATGCCTTCTGGTCCGAGCGTTCCCGCCAATGAATAGGTCAGACCGACCACGCCCGCCTTGGCCGCTGAGTACATGTCGCCACCACCCCGAAAGGCGGCAATCGAGCTTAAATTGATGATGCGTCCACCGGGCCGCCGTAGTCGCGGCCCCAGCGCATGCACCATCAGGAAGGTGCCGACCAGATTGCCGGAGAGGGTCTCGTTAGCGTAGCGCGCCATCTCGAAGGTGCTGGCGTCATCGGCAATGTGCAGCGAGCCTCCGGCGTTGTTGACGAGCACGTCGACCGTCGACGCCACCTCATCCGTGATCCAGGCGACCAACGCATCGACCTGTCGCGCGTCACTCACGTCACAGACGTGCCAGAGGATCTCGCCAGTCCCGGATGACCGTAGCTCATCGGCGGCGTCCCGCAGCACCTGCTCGCGTCGGCCGCTGATCACCACTCGCTCACCATCCGTCAGGAACCGCGCGGCGATCGCCTTGCCGATCCCGGTTCCACCACCTGTCACCACGACCACTCGTTGCGTTTGATTCATGCAATGCTCCTTACCTTGATACTCAAGATAGAATACCACAGAGGTGGAGCGGGAGGGTCGGTTATGGTGTGTGGAGGGTAAGTGGGATGGTTTGGCTCGTCCAACATCCCTCACTCCCGGCCCCTCTCCCGCGCGTACGGGAGAGGGGAGAACTTCATGGTAGTGCTTTGCTGATTCCCGCGGACACCCCTCTCCTGATCGTCGGGAGATGGTTCTCCCTTCACTGGGAAGGGAGTCAGTGGGATGGATCGGCCGGGGGGTGAGGGCTTATGAATCCCTAGGCCGAAACGCCTGCCGCGATCAGCTTCGCCGACGTGCGAACGGCGCCCGTGAACCCGAAGAAGGGTCCGAAATCCTGGCTGGCCGCCAGGCTCGTGATAAAGAGGCCCGGCACCGATGTCTGGAAATGCTCGTCGAGAACCGGGTAACCATTGGAGGTCTCGACGTCGTCGAGTAGGTTGCCCTCTGCCAGCAGCGGGATGCGACTCAAATCGACCTTATAGCCCGTGGCAAAGATGACGTGATCGACGACCGCCGACTGGCCACTGTCCAGTCGAACCTCGATTCCGCCATCCACGCCATCAACGACCTCCGCCAGCCGCGTGCGCGGCCAGACGCGCACGTCGTCACCGCGCAGCCGCTCCTCCAGCCACGGCTCGACCTTCATGCGGCCCTCGACCCACATGCGCTGCTTGATCGCCTCTTGCTCTTCCAACGGAAGGCGACGGAACCACTCGGGATCCGCGACCATCGAGCTGACCAGCGGGTTGACCCAGGACCAGTCAGCCACCGCGAAGGCCGGAGAATCGTGCCGGTGGGTGAGGTAGATCTCGGTCGCGCCCTCCTCCAGCAGGAGCGCCGCCCACTCGAAGGCGCTTTGGCGACCGCCGACGATCATGACGCGTTGCCCGGCGAACTGTGTTAGGTCCACCGCAGTGCAGGTGTGGCTGAAACGCCCGGCTGGGAGCATAGCCGCCAGATCGCTCGGAATATGCTGGAAGTACTCGAACCCCAGTGCCAGCACGACGTTGTTCGCCCGGATCGTCTGCCCGTCATCGAGCGCGACGGCGAACGACCCATGCTCCCGATCGAGACGCTGCACGCGCACATCGACGGGTGCAATCTTCTTCCGCTGCTGGAACCAACGCGCATACTCGAGATAGAAGGCTAAGGAGATCGGCAGCACCTCGGCTGGGGTCTTCCCCAATTCTCCGAGATAGGCCTCGATGGTGTCGATTCCCAGAGGATCGAGATGCCAATCACACTCGGAGCGCAAGTACATGCCGGACGGCATGTTCGAGCTCCAGAACTCCATCGACCGGCCAACCACGTGATGATCGGTCCCATCGCCGCGTAGCTGCGCCGCCAGCGAGAGCCCGAACGGCCCAGCGCCGATGACCTGCACGTCGGTATCGGAAGCCATCTTCGCTGCTCCTCTTTCCACACGACCGATTGTTTGACGTTTCTGTCGCTACCGCGGGATGCCTAAAGATTGACTCGTATCGTCGCTACCCGTAGGGGCGACTGAAATCAGAACAATGGACCATCGGTATGCAACGCGCTCTAGTTCACGCGCTCCACGGCGAGTGCGACGGCTTCGCCTCCGCCGAGGCAGAGTCCCGCGATACCACGCCGCAGCCCGCGGGCTTCGAGCGCATACAGCAGCGTGGTCAGGAGGCGAGCGCCGGTCGCGCCGAGCGGATGACCGAGCGCAATGGCACCGCCGTTGACGTTCACTTTGTTCCAGTCCCAGCCGCTGTCCGCCAGCGCCCGACCGTTGGCCAGCACCTGAGCCGCGAACGCTTCGTTCAGTTCGATCAGGTCAACGTCGTCGAGCCTCCAACCGACTCGCTCCAGCAAACGCGGGATGGCCAGCGCGGGAGCGGCGAAGATGCGCTTCGGTTCCACGGCAGCCTGCGAATAACCCGCGATACGCGCCAGTGGAAGGGCGCCAAGCTCGCGCGCCTTCGCTTCGCTGGCAACCACGACCGCAGCCGCCGCGTCGTTCAAGCCAGGTGCATTCCCAGCTGTTACGCGGCCGCCGATCGCGAACGCAGGTTTGAGCACGGACAGCGCTTCAAGCGAGGTATCTCGACGCGGAGACTCGTCGACGTTGACGGTCGTCTCCCGCCCTCGTCGGTCTCGTACCGACACCGGGACGATCTCGTTGCTGAATCGCCCTTCGTCGATGGCCGCGATGGCCTTGCGCTGGCTCTCGAACGCGTAGCGGTCCATCTCCTCACGACTGATTCCGAACTCGTCGGCAATGTACTCGGCGGCGTTCCCCATGGCCCAATCTTCGAAGGCGCACCAGAGGCCATCGACGACCAGCGCGTCTTTCATCTCGACGTTGCCATAGCGCAGCTGGTTCAAGCGTCCGTGGACGAGGTGTGGTGCCTGGCTCATACTCTCGACGCCACCCGCGACGAAGAGATTGCCGTCTCCCGCACGAATGGCTTGTGCCGCCAGCATCACACTCTTGAGGCTGGCCCCACAGACTTTGTTGACGGTCATGGCGCCCACGCTGACGGGAAGCGCTGCGCCGATCGCGCACTGCCGAGCAATGTTCTGCCCGAGGCCGGCCGAGACGACGTTTCCCAAAATGACCTCGTCGATTTCGCTCGGATCGGAAAGACGCGCACGCTCGACGGCGCTCCGAATGGCGATCGCGCCGAGCTGCGCGGCCGATACCGAGCTGAGCGCGCCCTGGAGCTTGCCGACCGGAGTCCGAGCGGCGCTCAAGATGACCGCCGAATCAGGTGTTGTTGCAGGCACGGTTCGAATCTCCCTTATTTCGGCTGCGCTCAGGCGACGAACCCGCCGGCTCGCACCGGAGCAGATTCATAAGATCCTTGTGCGCCCATCTTACATGAGGTGCGGACCCGCGACTCCGCCCAATCGTTCCACATAAGCCACCGTTGTTGTCCGTCGTCGATTATCATGACACTCAAGGTAGCGAGCATGTGGGGAAGGGATAGCCGGAACATGACCAACGAGCCACCCGACGAGCAGGTCCAGGAGGATTCGGTCGAGCGCGACGCGGTTCGATGGCTGGCGGAGCTACCCGGCGTGGACGCGGGGGTCGAGATGATCCATATGCGTTTGAAGCGGCTGGCACAGGAGACGGCTCGCATGCTCGCCACGATCGCGCGGCATCACGGACTGTCGGTCGGGGATTGGGAGACGCTTTCGGTGTTGCGTCGCTCGGGCGAACCCTACGTCCGGACGCCCTCCGAGCTAATGCAGGCGCTGGGGGTGACCTCCGGCACGATCAGCGTGCGCATCGAACGCCTGATCCAAGCGGGTCTACTCGAGCCAGCCAATAACGGTGACGACGGTCGCTCGCGCCCGGTCCGTTTGACCGAGGAAGGCGCGCGACGCTGGAGCGCGGCGACCGCTGAGCGGACATCGTTCGAGTCAAAGCTTTTCGATCGGGCGCTCAGTCCAGAGGAGATTCCGTACCTCAACCTCCTGCTCGCTTCCCTCCTCGCTGAGATGGAAACCAGCGCGGGTTGAGCTTCGATCGATTGACAGTGGGTGTGCCAGATTCTATGGTGAAGCCGCGATCAGCAGCTTCATGAGTCAGGGAGCGTAGTAACATGGCAATCGTTTCGGTCCGCTACATTGTTCATGACGTGGACGCCGCCATCGACTTCTACGCGACGCATCTCGGCTTTCGCGTCGAGATGCATCCGGCGCCCAACTTCGCCATGCTCTTTCGAGGTGATCTACGCTTGCTGTTGAGCGCTCCCGGCGGTCAGGGCGGTGGCTCTCAAGGCACACCCGATGGCCGACTGCCGGAGCCGGGAGGCTGGAATCGCTTCGAGATCGAGGTCGACGATTTGGACGCCACCGTCGAGACGCTGCGTCAGGCCGGTGTGACGTTCCGCAACGAGATCGTCAACGGCATTGGCGGCCGCCAGATCCTGGTCGAGGATCCGTCCGGCAATCCGGTCGAGCTGTTTCAGTCGCATCATTGAACCCCGTGACCTCAACGCCGTGAGCTCGCGCCGCGTCCTCTTCACGGCGACATCCAGCGCATGTGCCCAGACGACAGTCCCCGTCGCCTGCTGTAGACTGCCGGCAAGCAAACAGCACATATGGAAAAGGCTGGGGGTAGAGGTGGTCTGGAGTCAGACTGACTGGCGCGGCAGCGGTACGATCACGCCGGACGAGCCGGTAGTATCGGCGCAACTTGGAACGTGGACCGTCGAGTATACGGTTGGCGTCTCCGGCATCGACGATGGCGGTCGCATCCGGCTCGCCTTCCGCAGCGTCACCGACTGGGCCACGCCGCAGTTTAGCGACCCGCAAGCCGAGAACTACGTCACGGTACATGCCTCGCGCCCGGTCACGCTCACGCCCAGCTATGCCCTCGGCGGCATTCGCCCCTGGACCAAGACGATCACCGTCGGTGTCAGCAGCGGCGCATTGGCACGCGGCGACCGCGTCCGGATCGTCCTGGGCGATACGCTCTCCGGCGGACCCGGCATGCGCGCGCAGACCTATCCACAGAGCTTCTTCCACTTCAAGCTGCAGATCGATCCGTTCGGCACCGGCCTCTACGAACATGTGGCCGACGTCGGCTTTTCAGTCATTGGCGGCCGCGCCACGCAGCTCGTAAGCGTCGCACCGAGCGACGTGGTCGCGGGCGAGCAAAGCTGGCTGCAGGTCCGCGCGCTGGATGCCTGGGGTAATCCCGATCCCAACTACTTGGGCACGATGCGCTTCTCCGGCGACGTACCCGATGGTGCACCCTCCAGTTTCACCTTCAGCGAGCAGGACGCCGGGGTGCATCGTTTCGAGAACCTGCGCTTTCAGGGATCCGGAGTGCTGCGCGTCACGGTGACCGATGATGCCGGTCTGAGCGCAACCAGCAACCCGATTCGCTGTCATGACGAGGCGCCGTCGCACCGCAGCTATTGGGCCGATCTGCACGGACAGACCGAGGAAACGGTCGGCACTGGCTCGATTCCCGAATATTTCCGCTACGCGCGCGACATCGCCGCGGTCGACGCCACCGCCCACTCCGCCAACGACTTCCAGATCACGGCGGAGGTCTACCGGCAGCTACGCCAGAACGCCGAGCACTTCTACGAACCGGGGCGCTTCGTCACCTTCCACGGCTACGAATGGTCGGGTAACACGCCAGCCGGTGGCGATCACAACGTCTACTACCTCGGCGACGGCCCGATCCGCCGCTCCAGCCACACCGAAGTCGACGACAAGAGCGACGTCGAAACCGACTGTTATCCGATCGACCGGCTCTACACCGCCAACGCCGGCCGTCACGACGTGATCATCACGCCTCACATTGGCGGACGACGCGCCAGCCTGGACTATCACGATCCGTCCCTCGAGCCGGCCATCGAGATCGCTTCGCAGTGGGGCCGCTTCGAGTGGTTTGCCCGCGAAGCGCTCGAACGAGGCATGCGCGTCGCCTTCATCGGCGGATCCGACGATCACAGCGGCCGGCCCGGCTGGAGCGCATCCACGCTGGCGCATCACGGCGTGCGTGGCGGCCTCACCGCCAATGTGGCCAGTGAGCTCACACGTGAGGGCATCTGGGAAGCGCTCAAAGTCCGGCGCTGCTACGGCACCAGCGGCCCGCGCATCGTACTCGACGTGACGGTCGATGGCCACCCGATGGGCTCCGAGCCGAACCTGAGCGGCACACCCGAGATCGCGGTCCGCGCGCTCGGCACGGCACCCATCGATACCATCGAGCTGCGACGCGGACAGGAAACGATCTACACCCATTCATCGCTGCCCGTGCCGCAGGCCGACGAGCCCTGGCGTGTGCGCTTCGCCTGGCGCGGCGCTCGCAACCGGGATCGTACCCGTGATCTGGATTGGACCGGTGGTCTGACCGTCTGGAACGGCCGGATCACTTTAGTCGAGAATTACGCCATCGACAACCCGCGCGACGGTGTGATCGACTGGGATGCTGCACGCGTCAGCTGGCGCAGCCACACTTGCGGCGACTGGGACGGCGTGATCGTCGAGCTCGACGGCGATGACGCGACGCGCCTCGAGTTCGACTCACCCACGATGCGCTTCAGCTGCACCCTCTCCGACCTGGCAAGTGGACCGAACGAGCATCGTGGTCTGGGCCTGGAGCAGCAGGTGGTCGTGCGGCGGCTGGCGCACCGTTCCGGTCCGAGCGACGTCTCCTTCACCTGGCGCGACGAGTCGCCCGTCGACGAACTCAACCCGTATTGGATCTGGCTCACTCAATCCGATGGAGAGCTTGCCTGGAGTACACCTGTCTACGCGACCTGGTCGCCCACGACCAGCTGAACCGAGTACAGGTGGCGCGAACGCTCGAGGCTCACTAGAGTTCACACCTGACGTGCTCCACCCGAGCTCGGGCGGAGCAGATCTCCGGAGAGTTGGGGGAGACAACCGCATGACGTCTCGACGGTGGGTTCGCTGGGCAGAGGTGAGCGCGGCCATCGCGGCGATTCCGCTGACGATGAAGCGGCTTCATCTGCATCACCCGTCGATCCTGGCGGAGCCCGAGCGGACCACCAGCTACTGGATGGCCACCATCCCGGACCCACCCCATTTCGCCCCCCTGCATGAGGACGTGGAGGTCGACATAGCGGTGGTCGGCGGCGGCTTCACCGGGCTGGCCATCGCCTACTATCTCAAGCTGGGTGATCCATCCCTGCGGGTGGCACTGCTCGAGTCGCAACGCCTGGGCTCCGGATCCAGCTCGCGCAACTCGGGCGCGGTGGCACCTCGCTTCCGCGGACAGGATCCCAGCGATGCCTCGCGGGCGGCCTACGACCTCCTCAAGCGCTTCGCCGCCAAAGAGGAGATCGACTTCGATCTACGCGAGTCGGAGCCAGCCATCTACCTGCATCACCGGCCGCCGCGCGGCACGAATCCCGACATCATCGGCGAGAAGCTGGCGCGGGAGATCGGCTCCCGTTTCTACGTAGCGGCCGACGTGACCACCACAAACTCGGTCCATCCCGGCAAGCTGGTAGCTGGACTGATCCAGGCCGCATCACGAGCCGGGGTCCAGCTCTACGAGCACTCGCCGGTCGTCTCCATCGATCACTCGGAGCCATTGACGTTGACCACCCCGCGCGGCCGCCTGCGAGCCCGCGACGTGGCGCTGGCGACCAACGCCTACACCCAGCAGCTCGGCATCGCCGACGACTTGCTTCTGACCATGCACCACCGAGTCATGGTTACCCGTCCGTTGACGCCCAGCGAATGGGAGATGAGCGGGCTGGAGCGCTGGCCCCTCCGCTTCGAGGTGGGTGGCTACACCACCAACACCGTTCGCTCCACCCCTGACCGGCGCTTCTTCTTCCGTCACGTCCTGGGGCACCGTGCCTATGAGGCGCCCGATTGGGAGATCGACGGTCGCGCGCGCAAGGCGGGCATGGAAACCATGCTGCGCCGCTATCCCTGGCTCGAGGGCGTGCCGATCGAGTTCGAGTGGCATGGCCTGACGGCTCGCACGCGCGACTGGTGGCCCGTGAGTGGTCAGATCGACGAACATCTCTACATCGCCGCCGGTTACAACGGCTCGGGCGTCATGCCGACGCATTTCTTCGGTTATCTCCTGGCTCAGCGCATGTTGGGCATTGAGGATCGCCGCTACGCTCTCTTCCGCCCTCCTGAAACGCACCGGCGCATTCCCGGCAAGCTGCTGCGACATTTCGCCTTCCAGGGCTGGATCAACTTTCGGAGGCTGCGCGATGGCTGAACGCGATACGACACCTGACGTCTCCGCCATCATCTTCGACATGGATGGCGTCCTGATCGACAGCGAGCCGGTCCACCAGGTTGCGACCGACGTCGTGGCGCGACGCTACGGTCTGCCGACCGTCACGCCCGAGGTCTTCGCCCGCTACTTCTATGGGCGCACCGACTACAGCGGGTTTCTCGACTATCTGACGGCAGTGGGACGGACCGACCTCTCGGTTGAGGTACTGATCGACGCCAACGCGGCCGAGTATGCACGCCGCTTTGCAACTGAGGTTCGTCCGTTTCGGGACGCCATCGACACGCTGCACGCCTGCGCGGTGCGTGGCTACCATCTGGCGATCGTCTCGGGCGGACGCAACAGCGAAGTACAAGCGGTGGTGGAGCGCTTCGCACTTGGACGTCTCCTCGACGTCACGGTCGGTGGCGACGACGTGCCGGTCGGCAAGCCCGACCCCGCCCCCTATCTGCTGGGTGCGCAGCGGCTCGGCGTACTCCCAGATGCGTGTCTGGTGATCGAGGATGCCCCGGCCGGCGTAGCGTCAGCGGTCGCGGCGGGTATGCGCTGCCTGGCCGTCGATCGGTCTGGTCAATCGGATCGATTGTCCCAGGCTGATCGGGTGGTAAAGACCGTCACCATCGAGGCGATCGAGGAGCTGGCACGAGCGGCTCGGTGATGACTTGCGGAACGTGGTCGGTCCGGCGACAGCAGTCACTGATCGCCATCACCGCGGATCGTCGGGAGTGAATTGCGTCGCCAGAACGGGGCTCTCAAATTCAGTGGAAACGCAATCCATGTAAATCAGATCCCAAAGCCGCGTGCCGAGACGGCTACAACGACGCCGTCGTCCGATGTCTTTGAACCCGGCACGGTGATACGCCGCAATCCCGGCCACGTTGAATTCGTACACCGTCAACATCACGTTCTCCAGCCCCACGGCATTGAACGCATAGTCTAGGGTCAGCGAGGTCGCTTCGGTACCGTATCCTTTGCCACGCGCGTTCGCCTCGCCGATGATGATGCCGAACTCGGCCCGGCTGTGCCGGTGGTCGACTGCCAGCAGCGACGTGGTTCCGACCGGCCGCATCGACGAGACCTCATACACGGTGAAATCGATGCGATCGCGCGCGGATTGCGAATTCTCGAAGCTGGCTTGCTCCTGCTGCATCGTCGTCGGCCACGAAAGCCCAAGTGTTCGGCTCATCGAGAGATCGTTGTGCCAGCGACAGTAGGTTGGAATCAACTCACGGCGCATCGGCCCCAACGCCACCTTCTCCCCAACGATATTGACGAGGGGTTGCTCGCCGCCGTGGCTCGGATGGTCAGTCACGCGCGCTCCGCTCACTGATGAGGACCACTAGATCCCTTCGGTGTTCATCAGCACGATGCGCCAGCCGTCCGGATCGGCGACGGTCACACCGCGCCCCTCCCAGTAGGGGTTCTCGGGCGGCACTTCGGGAAAGCCCAAACTCTCCAGTCTCGCCGCGATGGCGTCGATAGCGGACCGATCCGGCACGTAGAAGACGAGCAGATTGTCCTCGGTCGGCGCCGGGCAGGGGCTGCCGTGCTCGTGCTGGGTGAACTCCAGATGGTAATCATGGTTCGGCAGACCGAGCATCACGCCGGTGTAACCAAGGTGGCCCTCACCCCCGAACGAACCGATGATCGGCAGTCCGACCCCTTCGTGGTAAAAGCGCACCACGGCATCCAACTGGTCGGTCGGTCGCGCGATGCGCATCTGCACGGCGGGTGGTCCCGCATTCCATGGTTCCCGCATGGTCTTCCCCATCTCACTTCTCGCGAGGCGTCGCCGTCACGACGTCGGATCACACCCGTATCGATCGCGTCCGTCATGATCGCATGGACAATCCGATTCGTATAATCCCCGCTTCTCCTCACTCGTTGGTCTCATCGGTCTCCGCATCGCTCGCGTCCACCGGCTTCGACTCGGCCGAGTCTTCCTGACGCAGAAAGATGGAAAGGATGAGGAAGATCCCGTTACCAATGAATTCCGCGTGCCAGGCCTGCAACGTGCTGACCCAGAACTGCCCTTCCGATCGCGTGGGCGATTCAACCAGCTTGACCGGTCTCGCTCCATGGCCTACAAGGAGCGAGGAACCCTACGTCCGTACGAATGCAGATCAGACGTCATCGTCTCGCTGGGCACGAACGGCACGCGGAGGGGAAGATCGATGATCGCGCATGATGACGGATTCGCCAGCCGCGACGTCGCGTCCTTCTGGCGGTTCATCGCGAGCTCACTGAACCGGCTCATCGCTACGCTCGACGATCTGGATGAAGAGGCCCTCAACTGGCGCCCGCCAGCGCCGCAGGCCAACAGCCTCTATGCGCTCGCGATCCACACCTTCGGCACGGTTGAGGAGAACGTGGTGGAGATCCTCGGCGGCCAACCGGTCCATCGCCAACGCGAGACCGAGTTTCATGCGGCCGGATCATCCAGCGCTGTCATCCAGCAACGCTGGGAGACGCTGCGGCCCGCGCTGACAGAGGTGCTGACCTCGCTCACGTCCGTCGACCTGGAACGAAGCTACTCGCATCCGCGACGGGGCGAGATCACCGGCCTCGAAGTGCTGATCGTGGTGGCGCGCCATTCCGCCGAGCATCTGGGGCAGGCTGAACTGACACGCGATCTGTTGCGCGCATCCCGAGCAGGCTGATGTTCGCCGGGCTGTCAACTTTTTCGGCAGCCGGTTCAGCGACGTTTGCGCAAGTGGTGGATTACGGCAGTGGCGGCATGCGGCGCTCACGCCTGCTTGCGCGAATCCTCAATGGCGCGAGCGAACGCCAGATCCTTGTCGCTGATGCCACCCTCATCATGCGTAGTCAACGTGAGCCGCACCCGGTTGTAGCTATTCCAGATCTCCGGATGATGACGCTGAGTGCGGGCGATATCAGCCACCTGATTTACGAATTTCATGGCTCCCCCAAAGGTTTTGAAGCGATATTCCTTGCGTAAGGCGCCCTCCTCTACCTGCCAACCTTCAAGCTGCTCGATCTCTCGGGCAATTTCTGCCTCTTTCAGACGCGTCATGTCGTCTCCTCCCGAATAACCACTCAATTCTCTCGATGGCGCTCGTCTCCGCGTATGCCAGCAGAATATAGACCGCGGCACTCAAGTTGCGCATGTATTGCCTCGAGCGTGGCGAAACGCGGAGCCGGGCGCTCGGCAGTGTTGCCGTTGATGAATCATCCGCGGCGCTTGAACGATGTAGGATTGCGAAAATCGTCCGGGACGGCGTTGTGTTCCACATACTGAAGAGCGCGCAAGTCCCGAACCCAAATGATCCGATAAGGCTCGTCTTCGGGGATCCACAAATTCATTAACGAATTGTCACCAATCACGTACCGCGCAACTTTGACCGTCGGTCACTTGCGCTTCAGCGTTCGTACGCAGCTTTCTCCAGCCGTTTCCGGTGTCACGTCGTCACAAAACCTACCAATTCGTTCACTTCCTTGTTTTCCGTGAAATACCCTTGTAGGATATGCGCGGCCCGCCGCTGGGCTTGGGTACGCGATTGCTGACCGCACCGGTTCGCAACTGAACCGGACGCATGTTGTGGAAATGCGGGGATTTCCCTTCAGGCGTTGTCGCGCGCGTGTCCGTGGTTTCACTGCATTTCGTATACGCCTACGGAGCGGCACGTGGCGAGGGAGGGAATCATTGAAGAGGTGGATTCTGCTTGGCGGCGTCGTCGCCCTCATGATGACGTTCGCGGCACCAGCCACCGTCCTCGGGACCGAACTCAGTCTTGATCCACAATCGGCACCAACAGCAGTCGCAGCGCTGTGGTCAAGCGCCGACAGCTCGGCGGCACGTGCCGGCCAGAGCAGGGCATGGCTGTGGGGCCCGGCGATGCGCGCCATGACTCGTGAGCCATATCAAGAGTCTCCCAATGGATATCGATCCGTCTTTTATTTCGATAAGGCCCGTATGGAGATCACCGATCCGAATCGGGATCCCCAGTCAAATTGGTATGTCACAGCCGGACTCCTGGTGCGGGATCTGATCGCGGGCCAGATCCAGGTCGGCAACAACTCGTTCGTTAAGTCAGAACCAGCCTATATCCCCGTCGTTGGCGACATTACCAACAATTCCGTTGCACCGACGTTCGCCGCACTCGCGCCCATTGCGTCCGTCGGGACGAATATCGACGCGAACCGAAGCGCGAATCTTTCCGGGAAGAACGTCACGTCCCTGCTCGGTGCGGATGGCAGCGTTCAAATGGGCGCCGTCAGCACCAGCAACATCGTGCTTTCGGGTTATGACAACCAGACCGGCCACAACATCCCCAAGATCTTCGCTGACTGGCTCTCGAGCCAATCGGTGTCGCAGCAGTATCTGGTGGGACACCCGCTGACGGAGCCCTACTGGGTCGATTCGATGGTCGGTGGTCAGCAGAAGCGAATCCTGATGCAGGCCTTCGAGCGCCGCGTCCTCACCTACACGCCGGACAACCCGGCGAACTGGCAGGTGGAATCGGGCAACGTGGGTCTGCAGTACCGTGCCTGGCACGGGCTGACCGAGCCGAGTGACGCGAATCTCGATTCGCTGGCGAGTGAAGTTCCGTGGGGCGAGATCATCACCAACAAGGCCGCACAGTACGGCATCGATCCGTATCTGCTGGCCGCCGTCGCCAAGGTGGCGAGCGGCTACAATCCGCTCTTCCAGTCGAGCGATGGTCGCGAGGGATACTTCGGTGTGCGCAGCGACTATCTCGGGGACGAAGCCTATCCGCTCGATCCCCTGGTCAACGCCGACTACGCCGCCAAGAAGCTATCGGAGCTTCACCAGAACAACAGTGACTGGCGCGCGGTGCTGGCGGACTACTTCACCGGTTCGGCGAACCCGAACTGGAATGATCCGGCACTCAACGACTTCGTCAATGGAGTCCTGGGTACCGAGGGAACGCTCATTTCCGATCTGAAGCAGCCGTTGGTGACGTTAGCCAGCCAGAAGCTCAGCCTGCTCGGGACCGGGCAGGCGGCCTTCTACTCACCAAGCTACACGACCGGTTGGTGGGACAACACGCTCAGAAAATACTCAAGCTGGGGTGAGGCCGCGGCGGGTTGGTCGCTCGATCCGAACGGCTACTACTGCGTCCATCCGGGCTACATCCCGGGGCAACGCATCCAGCTCACCGCCAACGGGGTGACCCTGTGGTGCACCGTGGGTGACACGGTCGCCAGCCAGGATCTGGCAAATTGGCAAGCCCACTGGGTCATTGAGCTTTCCTACAACACCTTTCAGGCGTTGAAGCTCAACCAGAACAACTGGGTCGAGGTGCGCTCGCCGTAGCGGTGAGCCATCGATCGATCAATCTCCCGAGGACAGATCAGGCGACCGGCACTGCGAGCCGGTCGCCTCTTTCATTTCCGACCAACTTGTGCTCGATCCGTGCAATCAGTAGCCTGTAGAGACCGAGTTCGCGTATCGCCCCTCTCGCGGCCGTCCCGCGGCATGCGCCAACCAGGGAAAGGGACTGAGTTGTCCGCATCACCCGGAACGCGCCGACTTCCAATTTTGGCGTTGTTCACTGCCAACGCCGTCTCCAACGTTGGAAATATGTTGGCGTTGGTGGCGATCCCATGGTTCGTGCTCCAGACGACCGGCAGTGCCTCGAAGACCGGCATCGTGGCGGCCATGACGGCCTTGCCGACGATCATCGCCGGAGTCTTCGGTGGCACCATCATCGATCGAACCGGATTCAGGCGCATGAGCGTGCTGGCGGACATCGCCAGTGGTGGCGCGGTGGCGCTCATCCCCCTGCTCGACCACACGATCGGCATCCAGTTCTGGGAATTGATGCTCCTGGTCTTCCTGGGTGCCCTCTTCGACGCACCTGGCAGCACGGCACGCCAGAGTCTGCTCCCTGACCTCACTGAGATGTCCGGAATGCCCCTGGAACGGGCCAATGCGGCCTACATGGGTATCCAGCGCGCATCGATGCTGCTGGGTCCACCCCTGGCTGGAGTGCTGATCGCGCTCTTTTCGGCCAGCAACGTCCTGCTGATCGATGCCGCGACCTTCGCCTTCTCGGCGGTCGCCATCGTCGCGATCATCCCGTCACCAGCGTCCAAGCCAGCAAGTGAGGACGGCTCGGAACGCTACTTTGCGCAGTTAAGTGAGTCCTTCCGCTTCGTTGTGGGCGATCGGCTCATTCTGACCATGCTGATCATTGTGGCGTTTGTCAATTTCATCAGCGCTCCCCTCTTCGACGTCATCTTTCCGGTCTATGCCCGCACGATCTACAAGAGCTCCGTCGATCTGGGGATCATGATGGCTGGCTTCGGCATCGGGGCGGTGATCGGCACGCTGGCCTATGGAGCCATAGGCCAGCGCGTCTCGCGACGTCTGACCTTCTTGAGCGCCTTTCTCCTCTCGATGATCCCGGCCTGGGCGCTGGTGATGACTCCTCGGATCGCGATCACGATTGCGGCGCTGGTCATCATCGGCATCGCCTCTGGGCCGATTAACCCGCTCCTCATGACGATCTTTCAGGAGCGAACGCCGGCCAGCATGCGAGGTCGACTCTTCGGGATGATCACGGCCATCTCCTGGGTGGCGATGCCAGTGGGAATGCTGTCCGCCGGGTTGCTGATCGAATACGGTAGCCTGCGCCTGACCCTGGGGTTGATCGCGGGCGCGTTTGCATTGACGACCCTGGGCGTCCTTTTCAACCCCACCTTGCGCGCGCTCGATGCGACGACGCGGACTTCAGAGGCCGTGACAGACCAGAATATCACCGGAGCCGAGACGCCAGGGTGAAGGGCCAAGTTGGTCCATTCACATGGCAGCCCTCACCCCCGGCCGATCCACCCCACTGACTCCCTTCCCAGTGAAGGGAGAACCATCTCCCGACGATCAGGAGAGGGGTGTCCATTGGGTACCGTTATACTGCTCCGTCTCCGGTCGCACAGGGGGTGAGGGCTGCATCGGCCAACACGCGAAACGCCCGGCATCGCGAGGCCTTTAAACCACCACGACGACGGGCGTCTCCATCAATTCGTTTCGTTGTGAGTGTCGATTCGGGGTCGCTTATCCTCGTCCGACGACGACCTCGGCAAGCGTCTGAATCGCCGTTTCGATCTCATCGCGCGAGACGTCGAGATGCGTGACGGCGCGGATGCGATGCTTGCCGACGGCACCCATGCGCACGCCCTTCTCCTTCATCGCAGCGGTAATCTCGGCCGCCGTTTTGCCGGACTCGTGGACGTCGAAATAGACCAGGTTGGTCTCAATGTCGTCCGGGTCGATCCCGATGCCTGGCATATCGGCCAGACCGCGCGCCAGCCGCTTGGCGTTCTCGTGGTCGTCGGCCAGGCGGTCGACGTTGTGCTCGAGCGCGTAAACGCCGCCCGCGGCGATGATGCCCGCCTGGCGCATAGCGCCGCCGAACATGTGCTTGTAGCGTCGCGCCCGCTCCATCGTCTCATGGTCGCCAGCCAGCACGCCGCCCACCGGAGCGCCGAGCCCCTTAGAGAGGTCGATCCAGACCGTGTCCATGTTCTCGGACCATTTGCTGGCCGGGATGCCGCTGGCGACGGCCGCATTCATGAGTCGTGCGCCATCCATGTGCGTCTTGGCGCCAAGCCGGTGAGCTGTTGCAGCGACCGCATTGACTCCGTCAAGTGGCCAGATCTTGCCGCTGCCGCGGTTGTGGGTGTTCTCAATCAGCACCAACGTGGTCGGCGCCGAGTGATACGAATAGCCTGGCATCGCCTCTTCGAGCTGCTCGGCGGTGTAGACGCCACGATCTCCCTCGATCAGCATGGTCATGACTCCGGCCAGCAGGCCAGGTCCGCCCGCCTCCGAGGTAAAGGGATGGGCGTAGCGCTCGAGCACGATGCGATCACCGGGCTGCGTGTGCACCTTAATACCGATAGCGTTGCACATGGTACCCGATGGCAGGAAGAGGGCCTCCTCTTTGCCGGTGAGCTCGGCCACCATCTCCTGCAGGCGGTTGACGCTCGGGTCTTCCCGAATCTGCTCATCACCGACCGGCGCATCGGCCATATAGCGGCGCATTTCCGCCGACGGACGGGTCGCGGTGTCACTCACGAGGTCGATCATCAGACTTCCTCATTCCCCTTATGCACGGTTTCGAACGCAGAGCCATTATGACCCCTCGGACACTTCACAGCCAGACCCTGGAGCCTGGTTGTGCCCAGGAATCACACCCCGCGGAGAATCGCGGCATCGCGATCGAACAGCCGCTATACTATCGCGTCTTATCGGCGCGTGGTGAAGGTGACGTGGGTGAAAAAGCCAAGTCTGGGCCTCAGTCGGGACAACACCCGAATCTTCGTCGCCATGTCGTTCAACGAAGGCTCCTTCGGCGTTTATCAGACGCTCTGGCCCCTCTACATCGCGGCGTTGGGCGCCAATCCGGCACAGATCGGCGTGGTGATGGGGTTGATGGGCGTGCTACGCCTCTTCGCCCTCATGCCGAGCGGCATCGCCAGCGACCACATCCCACCACGCCGGCTGATCGTCGGCGCCCGCACCATGACGGCCCTCAGCATGTTCCTCTACGGCGTGGCGCAAAGCTGGTGGCAGCTGATCCCCATGGGCATGATCATGGCGGTCGGCAACATCGCCTTCCCCAGCATCTCGAGCGTTATCGCCGAAGCCGCCGGTTCCGGCCGACAGCGTACGCGCGCCTTCACGCTGATCTATACCGTGGGGCCGGCCATCGCCCTGCTTGCGACTCCAGCCCTTGGCGGTATCGTGGCCGACCTCTTCGGACTACGCTCGACCCTGTTCGTGGCGGCGGTCTTTACGGCGGTGGCCGTGAGCGTCTTCTCGACCATCACACCACGGCCAATTCAGCAGCACGCGGGCCCGCCCCTCACCTATCGCTCGACGATCTCGCAGCGGCCGATCCTGCTCCTGTGCCTGTTGGAGATGGCGACCATCTTCACGCTGACGCTGGGCGTGACGCTGGCCCCGAACTTCTTGCAAGACGTGCGGGGTATCGACACCGGAACGATCGGCATCCTTGGGTCGGCCTCAGCCGTCGGCAGCATCGGCATCTGGCTTATCATCAGCCGGGTGCGCCCCTTCGATCAGCCACTACTGGCCATCGGCCTCTCAATCGTGGCCGTCGGTGGAATGATGGGCCTGCTCGCCGTAGGAAATTCGATCATCCTTTTCGCCCTCGCCTACGTCCTGCGAGGCGGTTATCCGGTGGCCTGGTCCCTCTTTTCGGCGGCGTTTGGTGAGATCGTCGGCGAGCGCTATCGTCAGCGAGCCTTCGCCCTGGCCGAGATCATGGGCGGGACCGGCTTCGCGCTGGCGCCCTTCGTGGCCGGTTGGCTCTACGAGGTGAAGCCGGTTGCTCCCTTGATCGCCGGGTTTCTGCTGGTCATTCCGCTCAGCCTCGGGCTGCAACTCGTCCATCGTTCAGTGCGCGTGCACCAGCACGCCCTGATCGAGGAACCAGTGTAGCCCGGTTATTGCCAATTTCCTCCGCTCGCGGCGCGGCATGGGCGGGACTTGTCTGCTATCGTTATGCGGCAACATCAGAGATGATCGCGTGCAGTACGCGATCCGAGGAGAGCAGGACGTCGACTGTGCCGATCTTCGGCCGGCCGCGGCAGGAAAAATCCGCCCCGCTTCCCACGACTGCGGAACTACGGGATTCACGCGCGCGGCAGTGGACCGCCTCGTTCAGCGGCCCATCGGAGGAGGCAGACTATCGTCGCGCCTTCTTGCGCTACTCCCCGCTCTTTTGGGACGTCGTGCGTTCGGATCAACGCGAGCTGTTGCGTCTGCTGGTCGGTCGCGTGCCCGCCGACGTGGGTGTGCCGGCCATCTTCGGCCTCTCCGTGACCTTCATCGGACATCCCAAATCGGATGAGGCGGCCAGAGCCACACTGGCCATGGTGGTGAACGAGCTCACGCCTCAGCACGCACGCACGCTTCTCGTCTGCCTGGCCGACGCCTGGCACAACGTCTCCAATGCGCCGTATTACCAACGCGGCGAGATCGTCGCGCAGGAGTTTTTACGGGCGATCGGGCGACTTGAAGTGACACCCGCCAACGATCAGGGAGTGATCACGTCGATTCGACTGCTCGTGGAACGGTGTGACGAAGCGGAGGAGGAGCCTGACGAGCCGCAGGAGGACACCAACAGCGTCACTCCTCCCGTCGATCCCCTGCTAGAAACGGAGCCCATGCGCGACCGAGAGGAAACGCTCGAGTAGCGCGCCCGACTCCTCACCTGCGCTGGCGAAAAGAGCTCTGGCCTGCATCAGGTCGATGTCGCCTGGATCTTCACGGCGAGCTCGCTCCGACACGCTGAACCCCAGCATCGAGAGGCCCAACGGCGCGGCGATCTGCCAGATCAGATCCTTGATTTGGGCAGAGTTGACCGCATCGGCCTCCGGCACGCTCCACTCGTCGATGATGTGACGGACGGTGGGCATACGCTCGCGCAGGATCTCAGCGAGGATTTCAGCTCGATCTCGATCGTCCATACTCCGGCTCCCTCCGCCATCGGCGCATTCGCGTCAGCCTGTTTGACGTCGGTTCAAGCATACTGTGACAGAGAGTCCGCGCCTGCCCGTTGTCAGACGGTCACGAAGGCGCGACGATCGTTACAATTGACGTTATACTGCCCTTCACCGGCAGGAAGGGAGAAAGGTATGAGCGGGCACACGGTGCTGACCATCTTCATATTCCTGGGAGTCATCGTTTGGGCCGGCGAGCTCGTCTGGCTCTATCGTCGTGCCCAGCTTGAACAGATCGATCCGCTCGGCTACGTGTCGGGCGCTGCCTTCTTCTTCGTCCTGGCGGTTCCGGTCGCCCTGTATGCTCCTGACGTCGTCGACGTGATGGACGGATTTTGGGAGCGGATCGTACGCTTCGATTTCATCCCCAAGGGGGAGGACAACTCGCCGCGGCTGATCGTGGCCGGCAAGAGCGTAGCGCTGAATCAACCACGTATGCGCATCGGTCGCTACCCCAACAACGACGTGGTGCTGGATCACCCCACCGTCTCCGCCTACCACGCCGAGATCACACTGCGTCCCGACGGACGACATGAACTGGTCGATCGTGAGAGTCGCAATGGCACGCGCATCAATGGCAGCCCCGTCCGGTCCGCCATCTTGCGCGACGGCGACCAGATCACGCTGGGCGCCATCACGCTGCATTACCTGGTGCGACCGACATCCGAACGGCAGATTCAGGCCGGGCTCCCCTACTCCACGCGTCACTGACGGCGCCGTTCTCCGACAACCGCCCTCCAGGCCTTGAGTGCAACCAGCGGCCCCTAAAGCGGTTTGCCGCAACCAACGTGCAATGCGCGCTATAACCAGCGGTGCACCTGCGCGCTGTATTCACGATAGCTCTCCCCAAAGCGCCGCGTCAGATAGACCTCTTCGCGCCGTACCACGCCCCAATGCATGATCGACAGCAGCCCCGGTAGCAAGATCAGATGCCAGAGCGTGCCAAAGAGCAGGCTCACGCCGAGATAGCATGCGGTCAGTGCGACGTAGATTGGGTTGCGGCTGAAGCGGAAAGGGCCTTCTCGCACCAGTGAAACCACGGGATGGCTCGGTTCCGGGTTGTTTCCCTCCTTGATCATGGTGAAGGCCGCCCAGAGCGCTTGAAGCAGGCCTCCCGCGATCAAGAGCATGCCGAGGACGATTCGCAACGAACCGGATCTCCGCGGCAGGAGATGGATCGGCATGAGACGATGCAAGACGAGTCCAAGCGTAAAAGTTCCACCGTAGAGCACGGGGGGCGGCACAATAACGTCGGCCGTATCGTTGGACTGGTCGTTCATGAAGTCTGTCCTCTCTGTTCCATCGGCGGTACTTCAAGTGCCGTGAGTATGGACCCAGGCGCGTCCAATGCGTAGTGGATTTCTCGCCTCGGGTGGCTCTTAGCGCATGGTATAGTGCGGCGGGCTGCAGCTGGTGGAAACAGGCCCGCACGGAGATTCACCGGGTTGGGGAAATCGACGACATGGCAGGCTTGCGCGCGTCGGCGTTGAAGGCGACGGACCGGAGCAGAGAAATTCGGCTGCGGGACGTACGCCAATGGGATGTCGCTACCTGGTTGAACCTCTCCGCCCGCCTCATCATCCTAATCTCCGGCCTCTTCTTCTTCGCCTTCGCGGTGGTGTTGACCCTGCAGAGCAACCTGGGAGCAAACTCCTGGACGGTCCTCAGCGACGGCATCTCGCGCCAGACACCCATCACCATCGGGCAGGCGACACAGATCACCGGGTTGATCATGCTGCTGGTGAGCTGGGCGGTTGGGATCGCTCCCGGTATCGGTACCGTCCTCAATATGGTTCTGGTGGGCTTTTTCGTCGACTTCATCCTGGGGACTGGGTTGATCGACAAAGCCGGTCCCTATCCTCTGCGAATTCTGATGTTGGTGGCGGCTGTCGTCGTGATCGGGCTAGCGTCCGGCATGTATATTAGTAGCGGGCTGGGAGCCGGGCCGCGTGATTCGTTCATGCTGGCGCTCACCGAGATCACCGGTCTACCGGTCCACGTCAACCGCTGGATGATCGAAGTGGTGGTCGTCATCATCGGGATCATTCTGGGTGGAGATTTCGGGATCGGCACGATCATTTTCGCCCTGGTGGTGGGTCCGGCGGTCGGGATCGGCTTCCGCATCTTTGGGCTCTCGACCCGCAGTGGAAACACCGCTATCCCACGTTCCCGTCGGCGTATGCGACGTGACGTCGGGGATTGATACGAGTTCGTGAACGAATGGTCCGGCCGCAGGATTGAGCCGAGCAGGAGAGATGTCTGGAATGAGCGCTGAATCGACGGAGATGCGTGGGATCGCCGACCTAGAACGGCTGCGGGTTCGAGTCATGCCGATGCTGCGCGAGGTGGCGAGGAACTACGAAACGCGGACGGAAGAAGGCTATCCGGTCGTCATGGACAACGTCGAATTCGGCGGTTATTTCGGCCTGATGCTCGACCCAGCCTACGGGCTCTACTTCCTCACCGACGGTCAGCAGCTCTTCGCGCAGATCAACATGGTTGGGTGGCGCAATGACGTGCGCTCCAGCGCCAACAAGGAGAAGTTTGCCGGTCTCCCGTTCGGCGGCGTTCGACCAGTGCCGGCCGATTTGACCGACCAGCAGCTGCGCAACCTCATCGCCGAGCTCCTCTCCCACTGGAATATGCAGCCACTTTTCATCCACCACACCGACAGCTAGCCACGGCTGGCCGCATTATCTCGATCCAGGGTGTGAGTAGACAGGTCGCTGCAGGGTTCCGCCTGACTTGATCGGAGCGTGACTCAATGCGGATCGAGATCCTGGGTTCTGGCGGAGCAATCACCACGCCGAGGCCGGGTTGTGATTGTCCGGTGTGTGTCGAGGCACGCACCAAAGGCATCCCATATAGTCGTTCGGGTCCGAGCGTCTTCGTTCACGGACCGGACATCCTGATCGACACACCGGAAGAGATCAAAGATCAGCTCAATCGCTCGCGCGTGAGCAACATCAACGCCTGCTTCTACTCCCACTGGCATCCCGATCATGTCATGGGACGCCGGGTGTTCGAGACGCGGAATGTGGACTGGCGCCACTGGCCACCGCATCCTCAACCGACCGACGTCTATCTTCCTGAGCAAGTCGGGCGGGATTTTCGGCGATTCCTGGCGAGTTGGGACCATCTTGCCTTCCTGCAAAAGCAAGGGTCTGTACGCATCATCGAGATGGCTGATGGCGATGAAATTCAGTTCGACGACGCGCGCGTTACACCGTTTCGTTTGGCCGAGGACTACGTCTACGCCTTCCTTATCGAGACGCCGAGTCGTCGGGTGCTTCTCGTTCCGGACGAAACGCTTGGATGGATTCCGCCCGAGCGATTGCGAGGGGTGGATCTGGCGGTCCTGCCAATGGGCGTGGTGGAGTTTGACCCTTTTACCGGCGTGCGTCGCATTCCAGCCGAGCACCCGATCCTGCGGCATGAGGTCACCTTCGCGCAGACGCTGGGAATCGTCGACGCGCTCGAGGCTGGGCGCACCATTTTGTCTCACATCGAGGAGCCGGATGGGCTCTCATACGACAATCTGCTGCGCCTACAGCAGGAGTTGGCCGACGAGGGACGCATGGTCGAGTTCGCGTTCGACGGGATGCTGATCGACGTCGATTGAGACCTTGGCCGCGAACCCGCGCATACGCCATTGTACGGGCGACGCGTGCGTCGCCCAACTCTTCCCACGGCCAACTCTTTCGTTTTGCACGAGTCTCGGTTGAGTTTCCGATGAATGCCGAGGGCCGGCCAGGGACTGACAAATGCGCCTCTAGGCTCTGTTCGTACGCAAATGGGGTGCGAAATGGGTCTCGATGTCCGCAAGGACGCCCATCACGTCGCGTGAACCGTCCACCTCGTAGACTGTGAAGCCATATTCTTCGACGCTGTGCCGCATATGCTCCCCCATCAGCAGGTCGCGCGCGATCAAGTTGCGCTGGGCGCGTTCGGGGTCGGAGGTCTCAAAGCGTGTGCCCGGCTTGTTGCGTCGGATGGCTGAGGCGACTTTGAACTCTTCGCTGGGGATGAGCCAAATGGCCCGGTCGAGGCTGTTGATGATGGGCGCCAGGCACTCTGGGAAGAACCCGGGTCCCTCCGCCACGATGCCGGAGTCATCTGGAATTTCCAGGATCTCTTCCAATGCCATGGGGAAGCGTTCGGTCCAACTGGCGATGGTGTCGCTGGCCATCACGTCGGGAGGTGAGCCGAGCCAGCGCATTTCGGTAGTCATTCGATCGGGGTGAGCCCGATAGAGTGCCGGCGTGTGTTGGGCGTCGGCGCGGCCGAAATGCGCTGGCTCGTGCCGGTCGAAGTGATAGACCTGCAGCCCATGGCGTTCCGCCAGCAGATCGGCCACTGTTGTCTTGCCGCAATCAGGCGGTCCGCCGATCCACAGGACGTGGGCGAGGCGTTTCCGTAGATCATCTTGGTCTGCCACGCTCGTGCCTCCTGTTGATGGCGTGCTGAGGCTGTGCGAGAGGGAGACGTTAGCGGCGCCTTGCGGCGCCGTATCAGTTGCGTTGCGGCTTCAGAACGTTTCACGTGAAACGTGCCTGCGAATCAGAAGCAGGCAAGATGTTTCACGTGAAACCTGCTCCTGCTAATCCTCGATCAGCCAGCGATCGACGGCACGCTCGTAGCTCACCAATTCGTCAGCGCCAAAGAAGAGAGCGATCTCGCTCTCGGCCGTCTCGCCGCCGTCAGAGGCGTGAATGAGGTTGCGTCCAATGGTCAAACCGAAGTCCGCACGGATGGTTCCCGGCGCCGCGCTGCCCGGATTGGTGGCGCCCACGGTCGCCCGCGTGACCTCAATCACGTTCGGCCCCTCGAGCACCCCCACAACCACCGGCGACGAAGTGATGAAATCGACCAGACCAGCAAAGAAGGGTTTGCCTTTGTGGACGCCGTAGTGACGCTCTGCCAGATCGCGCGACACCTGAATCATCTTCAGGCCCACGATCTTCACGCCCCGACGCTCGAATCGATTCAGCACTTCGCCGACCAATCCGCGCTGCACACCATCCGGCTTGACAATGATGAGCGTTCGCTCCACACCGACTCCTTCACCATCGACTGACTTAACAGCAAGACCGCCGGCCAATTGGCCAGCGGTCCGAAGCCTACCACAGCCTTATGGCTGTACTATCCCCCGCTACCCGCGAGCTGTGAATCGAGTCTCGCGACCGATTCGATCATGACGTTCGCCAGAGGATCCTGCGGCACCGAGGCTTCAGCCAATACCACCAGCATCAACTCCTCGCCTCGGGTCAGAAAGAGCGATCCGCCATCCAGATCCATCGCCAATGCCGGGTCGTTCCCACCCGCTCCGCTCACCAACGCCGAACCGGCCGCGGCGACCGTCTCCGCGTCGAAGCTGTCGAGCCCGGCGGATGCCACCACCAGACCATCGTGCGTGCTGGCGACCGCGCCGAGAACGTCCTGATAGTTCAACAGCGACAGCAGTTCCCGCTCCATCTACGCCTCTTTTCCGCTATCAGCACGCTGACCCGCCAGTGAAAGCTGATAATGCCGTGCCGACATGCCGAAGTTGCCCGCGCGACGATAGACCGCGCCAAGCAAACGATGCCCGGCCATCTCGTGCGCGCCACCATTCTCGGCAACGCGACTCAGATTGCTCAGATCGTTCTGGTCCAGATCCATTCGCTGACGGAACATCCAGTGATATTCGTTGAAGGCCTGCTCGAACGCTTCAGACTCGAGCAATGCCTCGGCATACTGGCGCCGAAGCGCCTGATCTGCCGGGCTCTCCTGGACCATCTGTTGCAGATCGTCCAGCGTCGGTCCCGGCGGCTCAACACCCGGAAGAAGCAGATTTCCATCGATCTGGCCCGAGTTGACCAGTTCCATTTTCCCTTCTCGGGAGCGGTCAAACAGCGCCGCGTCGACGCCCAGATGACTGATGGCCGAGAGAATGGATGTATCGGACGGGTTGAGCGGCGATGTTCCAATGGTTTCGAAGTGCTCCACGACCATATCTTCGGTCACCGGTTCGACCAGTGAGGCCGCCAACGGCTCCTCGATCGGAGCTGGCTCCTCAGTCAGCGCAGCACCCCAACCGAGGACTTGATCCGTTTCGGACGTCTCAGCTGCTTCGACCGGCGCAACAGGCGCTTCTTCCTGCACGTCGGCATCGGCAAAGTCGAAGAGATCAGCTTCGGTAACCGTCTCCGTCGCGATCTCCGGCTCGGCCACCGGCTCAGGCTCGGGATCTACCAACTCAAAGGCCTCGGTCGCGGCTACGGCGGATTCCGCCGGTTCACCTTCAATCGACCAAAGGTCGAGCCCAGCAGCCAGATCGTCCGGCACGTACTCCTCAGTCTCCGCCGAAACTTCATCATCCTCAGCCGCAACGCCGGAGTCGCCCGCGTCGACGAAGAAGGGCTCTACACCACTCTCGGTCAGCTCGTTCAGCTCATCGGTATAGCCTGGAGGGGTCTCGGTTGGGATCGCGTTCTGAATCTCTTCATCGATGGTGGCCCAGCCGTCGGTCAGATCGATGCCACCCGATTCGGCGCTTACCGGCACCGGAGCCGCAATTTCGCGCTCCGGTGCGCTATCCAGGAAGGACAGATCCTCACCGAACGCGGCGTCGAGCTCCACATCGTCGGCAAATTCCTGCTCGGCCGACTTGCTCATCTCGACACTGTCGATCGAGAAGGGCTCCACGCCGATCACATCCAGGTCACGCAGCTCACCGGTGTAGCCCGACATGGTCGGATCATCCGTAGGCGTGGCCCGCTCGATCTCCGCGTCGATGTCGTCCCATCCGGCAGTCAGGTCCGTACCATAATCGAACGGTTCGACGCTCGACGCCGGCGGCTCGGGCGCAGCGGACGCCGACGTCTCAACTGGCGCATCCTCCGGCTCGGTCGGGTATCCCGGCTCGCCCTCGACCTCGAATGGCGAGAGGCCGCTCTCACCCAGCGAATTCAGGAGCGTCGTGTATCCATGCGGCCGCTCTGTCGGCGGACGGGCAGCATCGATCTCCTCGTCGCTCACCAGGCTGAAGACATCCTCACCCTCGTCAGTCGAGGCCGACGCCGTCAGCTCGTCGTCAGACTCGTCTCCATCATCACCTTCGAGGCGGAAGGGTTTCAGCCCCTCGCCCTCCAGCGATTGCAGCATCGACGTGTAGCCGTGCTGCGCCGCGGCCGGTGGACGGGCTGCTTCGATCTCGGCATCGTCCGGAAGCCCAACCTCGAAGACGCTTTCCTCCTCCGTGGAGGCTCCGGGCGTGGCGGGCGATTCCGATACCATGCGATCCGTTTCGGTCTCGGCACGCGCTTCCGATTGGGCTGGTTCGGTCCAGCTGAAATCGGGCGCCGGTGCGATACGTGGGCGCTCAACCTCGGCGGTCACTTCAGCGGCGTCGTCGAATTGCGGGATGCCAGAGGGCAAGATGAACTCAGCCAGCTCGGTCTCACCGACCGTAACCAGATCAGACGCGCGAACGCCATCTGGATCGATCGCGCGCGCCCGCTCAAGAAGCTGAGTTGCTGCTTCCTGGTTCCCCTGCCGGCGTTCGATGTCGGCCTGCATGAGTAGCGCCATCACGGCTGACGGAGCCGATTCCAGCACCGCGCGACAGGCATTCGAGGCGGCCGGCAGACTGCCACGGCGCCAGAGTGACTCGGCCATGCGCAGATGCACGTCGACCCTCGCCGGATGCTCAGCCAGCACGGCGGCGGCCTCGGCGGCGGCACGCGACCAACGCCCCGCTCGGAAATGGAGCGAGGTCAGTGCGGCGCGGGTCAGATGCAATCTGCCACCCTTACCGTAGACCCGCTCCGAAAGTCCGGCCACACGGTCGCGCAGATCAGCTCTCTGCGGCGAGATCTCCCAGGCCGCCTGCGCATAGGCGAGCGCGGTGTTCGTGTCTCCTCGCTGTTCCGCGATCGTTGCCAACCCGGCATAGGCAGCCGAGCTTTGCGGATCACGCTGGAGCGTCTCGTTGAAGGCTCGCTCCGCCCCGGCGACGTCTCCCTCTTCGAGATGCGCCTCCGCCAGCAACCGATGGGCGGTCGCGAACTCTGGAAACTGCCCCAGCACCCGGCGGCAGGTTTCAACAGCGAGACGGTAATTTCCGCCGCTGATCGCTTCTTCTGCCTGCTGGACTGCCTCACTCAGTGGACGGGCGGCCATTGCAACCTCGCTTCTCTCGACATCACGTGCGGCATGGATGTGTCACGTCGCAGTTCGAGCTCATACAGAGCCTTCGATACCGCCTGGTGGAACACCGTCGACCGCCAGGCACAATGAACGTAGCGTACAGTATAGGAATCTCGAATTGACCCACTCAAGCTACCCCGGTAGCCTAATACTCCCAATTCCGACGACGGTATTCAAGCCGCTCGTGAAGCGAGCGCTCGACGAAGCAGAGGGACGCATACGGCAGCGCTGCAACAACGACGCCGAACGCCAATCTACGGGCTGATGAGCGCCAATGCCGTCTCCATGGTGGGGAACCAACTGACCTTGCTGGCGCTCCCCTGGTTCGTGCTGCAGACGACCGGCAGCGCTGGACGAGTCGGCCTGGCTGCCGCGGTGGAGGTGGTCGGTGTCATCCTCTCCTCCTTCTTCAGCGGAGCGCTCGTCGACCGCATCGGCTTTCGCCGTTCGAGCGTGCTGGCCGACTGTGCCAGTGGCATCACTATCGCACTGATCCCACTCCTCGATCGTGTCGCGGGACTGGCATTCGGGGAACTGCTCATACTCATCTTCTTCGTGGCCGTCTTCAACACCCCGGGCGGGACCGCGCGACGCAGCATCCTGCCGGATCTGGCCGATGCGGCGCACTTGGGATTGGAACAAGCCACCTCATTCGACCAGGCCATCCGCAACTTCTCGTTGCTGGCCGGACCGCTCGTCGCGGGTCTGCTCATCGCCAGCATCGCCGCCCGCAACGTTCTGTGGGTCGACGCCGTCACCTTCGCCTTCTCGGCCGCGGTCATCGCCGCGTTCGTTCCGGCTTCAAAGAAAGAATCGGCCCCCTCTGGCGCGGGCTATCTCACCGAAGCGTTCGAGGGAGTGCGCTTCATCTTTGCTGACCGAGTGATCCTCTCGATGGGGTTTCTTGCGACTTATGTCAATGCGGTTGGTGCGGCGCTCGTCACGGTCATTCTACCCGTCTTCGGCGAACGGGTCTTTCACAGCTCGGTGAGCCTGGGAGTGATGGTCGCCGCAGATGGCGCTGGAGCCTTGATTGGGAGCCTCGCTTTTGGAACTGTTGGACATCGCTGGCCGCGGCGTGCCGCACTCTTCAGTGCGTTCATGGCCTCGTTCATCGGGCTTGTCATGCTGGTGCCGAAGCCAAGCCTCATCGTCGGTGCGGTGGCCCTCTCGATCGATGGACTGGCCTTCGGAGTGATCGGCCCTCTCACGTATACCATCTATCAGGAGCGGATTCCGACTCAACTGCGTGGCCGAGTCCTGGGCACCCTCTTCGCCGTGCACCGCCTGGCTGCCCCCGCAGGCGTCATTCTGGCCGGTTATGCGATTCAGGTCTTCAGTCTGAGCAGCGCGCTGGCGGCCGTGGCTGGTCTCTCATTCTTGATACCGCTGATCGTCCTGGCTGCACCGGCCCTGCGCTCGCTCGATCCGCCTGCGCGCGTGCCGCTCGTCGCGGGAGACGCCAGCAAGCTCTAATCCGAGGCTGGCAGGCCAAGCTCCTGGCGCAGTCGTGCATACTCCGCGCGAAACTCCGCCTCGAGGCGGCGCTGATCAGATTCCGGCAGGAAGGCTGATCGAATACCCTGGATGTTGATGGTTTCGAGATCGTCGATAGTGAACCCAAACTGGTTGGCCAGTAAGAGCTGTTCGTCCAGCAGCGTAGTGCCGAACATGGGCGGGTCGTCGCTGTTGACGGTGATCGGCACCCCAGCGTCGTACAAGCGGCGAATGGGATGCTCACCGAGTGAGGCCACGGCGCGCGTGCAGACGTTGCTGGTGGGGCAGACCTCGAGCGTGATCTGGCGCTCACGCAGATGATCGACCAGGAGCGGGTCGTCGATGGAACGGATGCCGTGACCGATGCGCTCCGCGTTCAGCGCGCGAACGGCGCCCCAGACGCTCTCGGGACCCACCGTCTCGCCGGCGTGTGGTGTGCTGCGCAGACCGTTGGCCAGCGCGAAGTCGAAGACGTCTACGTGTGCTTCGGGAGGATAGCCGACCTCGGTGCCACCCAACCCAATCCCGACGATGCCGTCTCCCGCGTTGCTGACGGCATATTGCGCGGCCGACCAGCGATTCTCGGCATCATTGACGCGCACAATGTCGACCACGAAGCGCATCTCGACGCCCCATTCTTCACGGGCCTGACGTGCTCCTTCGCTGATCCCCTCGTGGAACTCCTCGAAGCTGAGTCTGCCGCGCCGTACCGGGCCACCCGGGCTGATTGTGACCTCGAGGTAGCGCGTATTCTGGCGCGCAGCTTCCTCGCCAAGCTCACGCGTGATGAGGGCGAAGTCCTCGGAGGTACGCAGGCACTGATTGACTTCGATGTAGACCTCGATGAAGTGATCGAAATCGCGGAAGGCGTAATAGCGCTGCAGTTCCTCCTCGTTCCGGGCTGGGAGGCGCACGCCATGCCGCTCGGCCAGCGCCAGCAAGGTCGTGGGCCGCACCGAGCCCTCCAGATGGACGTGCAGCTCCGTCTTGGGCATGCGCCGGATGAACTCCGCCATCTCACCCGTCACTACCATGAAGCCTCCTCAAGATTTGAAGGTCGTCTCGATGCTTGTGCCAGATGATAGCAAACGGCTGCATACCGCTCGGAGAGCGGTATGCCACGGAATCAACCGCGCCATCTGCTATGCTCGCCGAGTTGTCGCGCTCGTTCACTGCCGGAGAAAGACCTCGTGCTCAGCCTGATGGACAACCCGGATCCCTTAGGAGTCCTCCGCGGTACGTTGCCGGTGGTTGAGCGGGCTGGGTCGGTACGCATCGATTTCGATGCTGTCAACGAGCTCGCCCGGCGTATTGCCGACCACGAGTTCAGTCCGCCTGAGTGGGAGAGTGACCTGCACTGGAGCGGCGAGCCCGAAGAGACCGCCAACTTCATCCTGGTTCTGGACGCGCTCAACTTCTGCTTTTGGGGCGAGCCACGTTGGATCGTGACGTTCGAAGGCAGAGAGTACAACGGCTACTGGGCTCTGGCGGCCGCCCTGACTCGCGCTATCCGGCAGGGCATACGGCTTACCGACGCAGCGTATCTGACGCAGATCACCGAGCGGGAACTGGCGGAGATTTTTACTGGAGATGAAACGATTCCGTTGCTGCCGGAGCGAGTCTCTAACCTCCGCGAGGTCGGCCGCGTACTTATCGACTCGTATCAAGGTCAATTCGCTCAGCTTATCGCCGATTGCAATGGCAGCGCCATCGAACTGGTGCGGCGCGTAGTCGCCGAATTTCCCTCATTCAACGACGTCGCGACCTTCACCGGCCGAGAAGTCCGCTTCTACAAACGGGCGCAGATCCTGGCGAGCGACCTCGCCGGCGCCTTCAATGGCCAGGGACTGGGACAGTTCCACGATCTCGATCGCCTCACTGCCTTCGCCGACTACAAGGTGCCCCAGGTTCTCCACCAGCTCGACGTCCTACGCTACGACGTCACCCTCACCAACACCCTTGCGCAACGTGTGGAGATCGCCGCCGGCCATCCCTACGAGCTCGAGATCCGCGCCGCAACCCTGTGGAGCGTGGAGGTCTTACGGCAAGCCCTCGATCGACTCAGACTGCCGATTCCGCCCTATCAGCTCGATTGGATGCTGTGGCAGCTCGGCCAAGAACTGCCGGATCACGTTCTGCCATACCACCGGACACGGACTATCTTTTACTGAGTCATCCCCATCGCGGTTCCTGGGGATTAACGGAGTTATTCTTTTAAAGAATCTCGTAGATGATAGTAGAGGCTGTGGAGACGGGGAAAACTCGGTGCCGTCCCTGACTGGACGCGAAAAGTGATGTCGCCGCAATGTGGGTGATTCCTCCACACAGACACACGAGCTGTGTGGAACGCAGCGTGCCTGAATTGTCACATGCCGATCTGTCCGCAAACATCCCACGTCGATGATCGGGTTATCCAAAACCTGGACACGCCTGTACACAAGGCTTTCCACAGGTTCCGGATGTTATCCACACCTGGCTAGAACTTATCCACAGAAAGAGTGGATTAGAACCTGTGTTCGATGAAGTGGTGACGGTCGGTCAAGAGAATACGAACCTATGTGGGAGAGGGAGAACGCGATGTTGCAGCAACGACCGTATTCGCCGAACGAGCTGCTGGCCTGGTGCCGCCTGCTGACGCTTTCGCTGGCCGGATCAGCCTTGTCCTATGCCAAGGAGCGTGATGGGGACGTGGAAGGCCTGATCCAGTGCTGGAGCGAGCGACTGTCGCGGTTCTCGCTGGGTGTACCTGGCGGAGGGGTAGAGAGCGCACTCCTGGGTCTGCTGCTCAACGTGGAGGCCATCGGCGGCCAGATCACGTCGCGAGCGGTGAATCCGGAAGGGGCCGAAGTGGTGGTCAAGAGCCTGCCGGGCCAACATGTGCCGGAGGAACTCGATTACCGCTTCGAGGTGACGCAGAGTGAAGAGGATCTACTGGCAGTCATGGGTGTGAGCCGTGAGGAGCTCAACCGATTGCTCGACGTCTTCGGCGCCGCCGCTGCGGGCGCTGGCTTCGAATACGCTCGCTCGACCGAAGGCGATGTGCAGCACCTCACGCTGCGTGTGTGGTGAGGGCGCAACCGTTGTGTAGACATAAGCAATGTTGATGGACAGAATTGCGACACCACGTTGGAATGCTGGCCTGACGGCCTGCGACCGAAGGGCAGACACAGGGATCTGCCCCTACGAATTCGCGTATACGTTCAGTCCGTTTAGGGACTTCGTCTCGATCAGCCTGGGTTTTCAACCCAGGCTGACCGCGGAGCTACTGCCGAATTAATTCGTCACCCACCAATCAACCCAGGTTGACCGTTGCGCGACTATCGACGTAGAAGAGGAGGCAACCAACCATGCCATCGGTTAAGTGGGGTGAATGCACTGCGGAGGAGTTAGGGGCGGCGGTGGAGGCGAACCCGCTGGTGCTCCTGCCGTTGGGTTGCACCGAGCAACATGCCGCGCATCTGCCGGTGGATACCGATACCTACCAGGTGGAGCGTCTGACGGTTGAAGGGGCTGCCAAGGCGGCCGAGCGCTTCGATACGCAGGTGCTCGTGTTGCCCGCCCTGCCGTTCGGTCCGGCCTCGGAGCATTTCGGCTTGCCCGGCACCATCAGCATGCCGAACGAGGTCTACGTGCCGCTGATTAAACACCTGATCTGGAGCGTGATCGATCTCGGCTTCCGGCGTATCGGGCTGGTGCGTGGCTGTGGTGGACACTGGGTCGTGCCGGGTGTGGTCTGGGACGTCAAGGCGGAGGCGTCCCGCGCCGGCAAAGAGGTGACGCTGCGCATTCTGAGCGTCGATGACAACTGGCGGTCTCTCCAGGAGAAGTATTTTCCCGGCACAGACGGCGGCCATGCGGCCGTGATGGAGACGACACTCTGCCTGGCCGAGCGCGCCGACCTGGTGAAGCAAGATCGCATGCTGGCTCCGGATCTGACCATGCTGAATGAGCGCTACCGGATCGGCGGCGAAGCGTTTCTCTTTGCGGAGATGACCAGCACCGGCGCGTTGGGCGATCCGCGTCCGGCCACGGTCGAAGGCGGCCGGGCCATCTGGCAGGAGATCACCGACGCCTTTGCCGAGCGCCTGCACGATCTCGAGGAGCAGGACCGCCAGCTCGGGCGGCTGTGAGGAGGGACGAGATATGGCTGAGCACGACACCTTTGCCCTGCGTGGCGGCACCGTCATCGACGGCATGGGTGGTGACCCGATCCCGGATGGGACGGTGCTGGTCGACCACGGCCGCATCGCCGCAGTCGGGCCGTCCGCCAGCATCAACCTCCCCAGCGATCTGACGATTCACAACGTCTCCGGCATGACCGTCTTGCCGGGCCTGATCGACGGCCACGTACATCTGCGCTCCTTCGCCGGCCGCGGCCACCAGGACGTGCATCTCTGGAACGTCCTCACCTTCATCGAGGAGCAGACCGTCCACTGTGCCGCCAACGCCATCACGGCCATGGAGTCGGGCGTCACGAGTGTGCGCGATATGGCCGGTGGCCGGCCCGAGATCGCCGTCAGGCATGTGATGGAGCAGGGAATTTTACCCGGCGCGCGCATCGTCGTTTGCGGCTTCGTCGGCATGACGGCTGGGCATGGCGACATGTTCGTCCCGCCGATCATGGAGCAGCGCATGTGGCCGCCCGCCGACGGCATCGATGCTTGCCGCAAGCTCATCCGCGAGTACGCGCGGGACGGCGCCGACTTCATCAAGCTTTGCACCAGCGGCGGCGTCCTCTCCATCGGGGACAAGTCGGAGTGGCGCAACTACACGATGGAAGAGACGCGGGCCATCGTGGATGAGGCTCACGCGCTGGGGAAGCCGGTGGCGGCGCATGCCCACACGCGGGATGGCATCCATCAGGCGCTGGTGGCCGGGGTCGACACGCTGGAGCACGGCACGCATCTGGATGACGAGCTGATCGAGATGATGCTGGAGCGCAATACCTGGCTCTGCCCGACACTGGCCATTGGCGATTTCATCCTCACGCATGGTGAAGAGCGGGGCGTGCCAGCCGAATCGCTGGCCAAATCACGTGAGACCGACGGCCACCGTCAGGAATCGATGCGTAAGGCGTACACAGCAGGTGTGCGCATCTTCATGGGAACCGACTCCTGCAACACGATGGCCTTCGGCGGTCACGCCCGCGAGCTGCAGCTGATGCACGAGCGCATCGGCATGACGGCCATGGAGACGATCGTGGCATCCACGTCAGCCGCGGCCAACGCCATCGGTTTGGGTGACATAACCGGGAGTCTCTCTATGGGCAAGATGGCCGATATGCTGGTCGTCGATGGCGATCCGTTAAGCGATCTGCGTATCCTACAAGAGCGCTCCAAGCTGCTCGGCGTGATCAAGGAGGGATCGGTGTTGGTTGACCGCGGGATGCCGCGTCCGGTCGCCGCAATGGTCTGATTTCCGCGTCTAATCCGACAAAATTAGTCAACATTAATGTTTCGAATTCCATTGACAGGCGCGCCGCACGTACAGTAAGCTGCCATAGAAATAGGACTCATTCTCAAAAGATTGTCGGGATCGATGAACATTCCGGCAACGAATCTATGGTGAGGCAGCATGCGCGAAAGAACCATCCCGATCTCTCTTGAAGGCGACGACGAAGCGCGCTGTGCTGAGGTGCTGCTCCAGACGCTCACCTCGCACAAGGGCATCGGCGCGGTAGAGCTCGACCCGGTCAACAGCGCCATCAAGCTGAGCTACGATCCCAATCTCGTCTCGCTCTCCTCCGTCGAACGAGTGGCCGAGCGAGTTGGTGCGCAGTTGGGCGAGCGTTATCACCGCTGCTCCCTGCGCATGGACGGCGTCTCCTGCCGCTCCTGCGGGTTAGCCATCGAGCGACGCCTTGCGGGACGCGACGACATCGTTTGGGCCAGCGCCAACGCTCCGAGCGGCAGCCTGAGCCTGGAATACGTCGGCACGAGCGATCGACTGCCGCAGATCTCGCGGGAGATCGGCGAGTCGGGTGTGCCGGTGCGTCCCACCGGAGAATCATCTCACCCCCGTCGTCAGATGGAGGAGGAAGAGAGCTGGTGGGACGAGCACAAGCTGATGGTGATGGCAGCCGTCACCGCCATCTTCCTGATCAACGGTTGGGGCCTCGGCGCGCTGGGGCTTATCCCCCACAATGTGCAGCTCGTCTTCTACGTCCTGACGTATCTAGCCGGCGGCACCTTCGCCACCATTGATGCCATCAAAGCGCTGCGCGAGGGGAGCGTCGAGGTCGACCTGCTCATGGTGGTGGCCGCCATCGGCGCCGCGACTATCGGCGGCTGGGTCGAGGGCGGTATCCTGCTCTTCCTCTTCTCGCTCGGCAACGCGCTCGAGCATTTCGCCCTGGGACGCACCCACCGGGCCATCCGCTCGCTCATGGAGCTGAGTCCGGAAGACGCTCTGGTCGTGCGTGGCGGTGAAGAGCTGCGCATCCCGGTCGAAGAGCTGGTCGTCGGCGACGTGGTGGTGGTGCGACCGAGCGAGCGGATCCCGGCCGACGCCGAAGTCATCAGTGGCGAATCGTCGGTCGACCAGTCGCCCATCACCGGTGAATCGATCCCGGTCGGCAAGATGGCCGGGGACAATGTCTTCGCCGGAACCATCAATGGTCACGGGCTATTGCGCCTGCGTGTCGATCGTGTGGCGCACGAGAGTACGCTGGCCAAGATCATTCGCATCGTCGAGGAGGCGCGCGGGCAGAAATCCGCGACCCAGCGCTTCACCGATCGCTTCGAGGGTGCCTACGCCATCGCCATCATGTGCGCGTCGGTCGTCACCTTCACCATTCCGATGTTGATCTTCGGCACCCATGAGTTCCACACCTGGTTCTATCGGGCCATGACGTTGCTGGTCGTCGCCTCTCCCTGCTCACTGGTCATCTCGACCCCGGCCTCGATCCTGTCGGCGCTGGCCAACGGCGCGCGTCAGGGCATCCTCTTCAAGGGGGCCGTCCATCTCGAGAACGCCGGCGTCATCACGGCGGTGGCCTTCGACAAGACTGGCACCCTCACCCTCGGACGTCCCCGCGTGACCGACGTCATGCCCTGGACCGGGGTCGATGAGCGGGAGATGCTCTCGATCGCCGCGTCGGTGGAGCGCCTCTCGGAGCACCCGCTCGGCATGGCCGTGGTGCAGCACGCCGAACGCAACGGTTTCGGTGGCTTGATCGACGAGGGAGACATTTCGAATCTGCAGTCGGTTCCGGGCCGCGGCGTGCGCGCCAGCGTGCAGGGTCGCGTGATCCGCATTGGCAACGACGCCCTCTTCGAGAGTGAGGGAGTGTCGCTGCCGCAGGCGTTGCAGGAACAAGCCGATGTCTACCGCGAGAATGGAAAGACGACGATGTACGTCATGGCGGACGATACGCCGCTAGGCGTCATCGGCGTGGCCGATGTCATCCGGCCGGTCGCTCCGGCGGTCATCGAAGAGCTACACCGCATCGGGGTGCAAAAGACGATCCTGCTGACCGGCGACAACGAGCGAGCGGCCCGCGCCATCGCCAAGCAGGTTGGGATCGATGAGTGGCGCGCAGGTCTCCTGCCGGAAGAGAAGCTGGACGTCATCCGTGAGCTGCAGCAGTCGGGGGTCAAAGTGGCCATGGTTGGCGACGGCGTGAACGACGCTCCGGCGCTGGCGACGGCCACGCTCGGCATCGCCATGGGCGCCGCCGGCACCGACGTGGCGCTGGAGACGGCCGACGTGGTCCTCATGTCGGACGACCTGACCAAGCTGCCGTACGCGGTGGAGCTCAGTCGCCGGGCGCGGCGCATCATCACCCAGAACATGGTCTTCGCCCTGAGCGTCATCATCATCTTCTCAATGGGAGCGGTCGTGGGCCTGGTGCCGCTGCCGGTGGGCGTCATCGCGCACGAGGGTGGCACGATCCTGGTGGTGACAAACGGTCTGCGCCTGCTGCGCTTCGTCAAACCAGCCGTCACCAAGGTGCCAGGAACTCCGGCGCTCGCGTTGGAGTGAGCCGTCCTCGGAAAATCTAGCGGCGGGCAGAGACGCCCGCCGGAATTCTTAACGAAATGCGTAACCGCGGCTGTCTTCTGTGATGAATTGCGGGGTCCGCCGCGGATCCTGATCCCAGAGACCGGTGCCGGTGCTCCTACCGGCCCGGTCTCCGTGTCTGACTGAGCACCCCTTACTCCTTATTCAAATCGAGCCAGCTTATCGAACGTTGACAGTGTGGCAGCCGGTGCTAGAGTGGCTGGAACGACTGAACACAACATTCGGGAGCCGCGTCACGTCGTTCCCGCGACGACGACTCTCGTCCCCACGCTTCCAGTGGTTCCGCTTCGCGCGGTCGAGCGGCAGTCGGATCGCTCGACCGCTGGCGAGAGGACGATCCATGGATCTCTTCTACACCAAGGAAGATGAGGCGTTTCGGGCTCAGGTCCGTGACTGGCTCGCCGAGAACCTTCCGGAGACGCGTCCCGAGACCCCGGAGGAGGCCAGAGCCTGGCACCGCAAGCTCTACGAGGCCGGCTATGTCGGCATGGGCTGGCCGGTCGCCTACGGCGGTCGCGATGCCCGTCCGATGGAGCAGGCCATCCTGGGCGAAGAACTGGCACGGGTCAACGCGCCGGGGACGATCAACGGGCTTGGGATTGGTCTGGTCGGTCCCACCCTGATCCACCACGGCACCGACCCGCAGCGGGAGCGCTTCCTCAAGAACATCTTGAGCGCCGACGAGATCTGGTGCCAGCTCTACTCGGAGCCGAACTCCGGATCCGACCTGGCAAGCCTGCAGACGCGCGCCATCCTGGACGACGACGAGTACATCATCAACGGCCAGAAGATCTGGACGAGTAGCGCGCACCTCGCCGATTGGGGCTTGATGCTGGTGCGCACCGATCCCGGCGCTCCCAAGCATCTCGGGATCTCCTGCCTCCTGGTCGACATGCGTTCGCCGGGCGTCGAGGTGCGGCCACTCAAGCAGATCAGCGGCGGCGCCGAGTTCAACGAGGTCTTCTTCACCCAGGTGCGCATCCCGCACGAGAACCTGGTCGGCGAGCTGAACACCGGCTGGCAGATCGCGCAGACGACCCTCTCCTACGAGCGCGGCGGCAACACGCTGGGGCGGGTCAGTCGCCAGACAGCCCAATTCCATCGGCTGCTGGAGGTTGCGTCCGCGCTGCGCTACGACGGCACCCGCGCCATCGACGACCCGCTCATCCGCCAGAAGATCGGCCAGATCTATGCCGAGATCGAGGTGCTGCGCTATAGCTCGTTGCGGCTCCTGTCGCGGCTGGAGAAGGGGAATCGCCCCGGTCCCGAGTCGGCGGTCACCAAACTGTCCTACTCTGAGCTAGACAAGCGACATCAGGAGCTGATCCTCGAGATCCTGGGTCCCTACGGGCAACTCTTTGCCGGCGGGCCGGACGAGTTGGCCCTGCAGCCGGGGGCGGTGTTCGGTGATCCAGGCACGTGGGCATACGGGTTTGCCCGATCGCGCGCGGCCACCATCGCGGCCGGCACGTCCGAGATCCAGAAGAACATCATCGGCGAGCGCGTGCTTGGTCTGCCCAAGGAGGTGCGCACCGATCGGATTCAGGCCCAGCAGGCCGCACGATCCGCATCGTCGGACGGCACGCAGCATTAGCCGTGAGCGGAGCGGCCCGGGTGCGTCCGGCTGGGAGCCTGTTGTGTGCGGGCCATATGTGGAGAGGCGATGACGGTGACTGACGGAACCGAGCCCGAACGGGTCGTGCGCAGCCTGGACGAACTCCAGTCTCTCGTTGGTCAGGAGATCGCTGTTGGCCCCTGGGTGGAACTGACGCAGGACATGGTCGACCGCTTTCTCGAGTCGATCAGCATGCAGTCCGGGCACGCGGTCAGCGCGAATCCAGATAACCCGACCGAGGATCGCACCATCGTTCCCGGTTATTTTCTCCTCTCCGCGGGCGGGATCCTGGCAAGTGGCTCCCAAGGCATCAAGATCGATCTGGGCGGCAAGCTCAGCGTCAACTACGGGATGAACCGGGTGCGGTTTCCTGCGCCGGTTCACGTCGGCCAGCGCGTTCGGGTGCGAACGACGATCGCCAAAGTCGAGGAGCTCGATCAGCGCGCCATCCAGACCACCCGGCTGCAAACGATCGAGATCGAGGGTGAATCTGAGCCGGCCTGCGTTGCTGAGACGCTGGGACGGATCTATTTCCTTAACCAACCCGCAGGCACATTGAAGCCATCGGCCACGTCGGGGCGAATGACGAGCCAGCGGGAGAAAGCAGACACACGCAATGGAGGCGCGGATGGGGCAGGGAGCGCGACCAGATCAGGGACGCGAGGTCACGGGTCAGGCCGGCTGGTACACGGATTGGCAAGATTCGGACGCCTTCAACCGGTCGATGCGGGCGCTACTCCATCCGCGACGCATCGCCATCGTCGGCGCCTCGCCCAATCCCGGCTTCGCCAACTCCATCCAGCGTCGCATCGTGAGCTGCGGCTACGATGGCGAGATCTTGCCGGTGAATCCCAATTACGCCGAGGTCCTGGGAGTGCCGACCTACCCGACGCTCGAGTCAATCCCCGGCGGTGCTGATCTCGCCATCGTCGTCGTCCCAAGCAGCATGGTTCTCGACGTTCTCGCATCATGTGAGCGGGCCGGGATCGGTGCCGTCGACATCATCACCAGCGGATTCGCCGAGAAGCAGGAGGACGCGACCGGTCCGGAGCGCCAGCGGGCCATTTATGACTTCGCCCGGCGCAGCGGCATTCGCGTCGTGGGACCCAACTGCTTGGGCAACATCAGCGTGCGGAACAAGATGGTCGCGATCTCCGGCTCCTATACGCCGCTGCATGAGGGCCCGGTTTCGCTCGCACTGCAGAGCGGGCTCATGGCGTTCAGCCTCGTCATACCACCGAACGACCGGGAGTTTGGCTTCAACTATGTCGTCACACTGGGGAACGAGGCCGATCTCGATCTGGTCGACCTGCTGCGCTTCTACGTGGACGATGAGGAGACACGGGTCATCGGCTGCTTCGTCGAGCAGTTTCGCCGTCCGGAGGCGTTCCTGGAGGTGGCGGCTGAGGCGGCCAATCGCGGCAAGCCGATCGTCATGCTCAAGGTTGGACGCTCGGAGACGGCGCAGCGGGCGGCCCTGGCGCACACCGGCTCGATCGTCGGGGCCGATGGCATCGCCGACGCCATCTTTCGGCAGTACGGGATCACCCGTGTCTTCTCGCTGGAGGAGATGATCGAGACCCTGGCGATCTTCCACAGCCGCAAGCTGCCAAAGGGGCGGGGCGCCTCGATGGGGGTCTCCTCAGGTGGCACCGCCGGACTGATCGCCGATATGGCCGACGACCTCGGGGTCGAATTCCCTGCCCTCTTGCCCGAGACCGCGCGCAGGATTGCGGCGGTCATCCCGCCCTACGGCACGGTGGGCAATCCGCTCGATTGGACCGGTCAGGCGGGGCGCATGGAGGGTGTGCTCGAGGAATGCTTCCGCTCCCTGGCCGACGACCCCAACATCGACTTCGTGATCTATGGACAGGCCTATCCGACCGTCATTGACCTGTCCGAGGCGGCCGGCAAGGTGCTGAAAACGCTGCCGGATCAATATCCAGACAAGATCTTCCTGGTCATGTCCAGCGTTCCGGGGGAGTTCAAGACGCGGATCTTCGACACCGATCCGATTGAACCGGCCAGGATCCTGGACGGTATTCCGTTCCTGCAGGGCGCCGAAAATGGGCTCCGGGCGGTCAAGTCGCTGGGTCGCTACGCTGAGTTCAAACGGGCGTGGGACGGCGGCGAGCGGGGCGACGTCGCGGCAAGCCCGGTCGCCGCGCAGGCTCGTGAGTTGGTCCGTGCCGCGGCCGGTCGGCCGCTGGTGGAACGGGAAGCCAAAGCGGTGTTGGCCCTCTACGGCATTCCGGTCACGCGCGAGCAGCTGGCCACGACGTCGGAAGAGGCAGTCGCGGCGGCGCGGCCGATCGGCTATCCAGTGGTGCTCAAGATCGAGTCGCCCGACATCCTGCACAAGACCGATGTCGGGGGCGTATTACTCGACATAAAGAATGACGCTGGAGTGCGTGACGGCTTTGCTCGCATCATGGCCGCCGCCCGTGACCATAACCCGCATGCCGAGATTCTCGGAATGCTAGTGCAGGAGCAGATCGGACCGGGTCACGAGATGATCCTCGGCATGACCGAGGACGCCACCTTCGGACCGGCGATCGCGGTGGGGCTGGGGGGCATCTTCGTCGAGACACTCAATGATGTGGTGCTCGGCGTTCCACCCCTGCGAGAGTGGGATGCCCGCGCGATGCTGGCACGCTTGCGGGCGGCACCAGTGCTGGCGGGGGGTGGGGCCCGTGGTCGCGGAGCAGCCGACCTCGATGCACTGGTCCAGATCCTTCAGCGCTTCTCGCGGCTCTGTCTGGATTTGCGTGACGATGTGGCCGAGATCGACATCAACCCGCTCGTCCTCTTCGGTCAGGGTCAGGGAGCACGAGTGGTCGACTGCCTGATCGTGCCGAAGCGGACGTAATCGAGTAGTCCATTTGGTGGGGTCGCATGTCGGACGACCTGACCAAGCTGCCGGTGGACGTCATCGCGCACGAGGGTGGCACGATCCTGGTGGTAACGAACGGTCTACGCCTGCTGCGTTTCGTCAAACCAGCTATCAGCTAGGTGTCGGGCACCCCAGCTCTCGTGATGGAGTGAGCGGACTCTCGGATAACCTAGCGGCGGGCGGAGACGGCCGCTAACAAGCCGCCATGCTTGGACTCCAAAGCGTCTCCACCTGCGATCGAGAACCGTCCTCATTTGCTTAGGTGGATGCGGAGATATTTGGCTGTGTGAATGAACCTAGCTTAGTTCCCGCACGGGTTTGAGCGGACCGGGTCCGGTTGTGGGGTCCGAATACCGTCCTTCAGGCTCGAGCCCAGCGATCTCATCGAGCCACTCTCGCACAAGGGGCACGATACTTGGCTCGAAGAGCGGATCGAGCGCCGCAAGTGCCTCCCGAGCACGATCCCTGGCAAGCTCCCGATGACCGGTGGCTAACAGGATTGCGGCGTGCGCTCGCAACTTAGCGGCCCTCGAAGGAGGCACGATTTCAGGGAAACACAGCCATTCGAGAGCCTTGACTGGATTCTGGCGATAGTACGCCTCAAAAAAGGCTGCTTCCGAACGAATCAGCCTTCCGCGAACTGTGCGATCACCTTCCGCAAGTTTGAGTGCTTCGTCAAGGTATTTTCCTGCTTGTTCGATATTCCCTCGATCTATCTCATGGAAATAAGCAAAGCGATGTGCATCGATCTGTTCAAGGAAGGGAGCGACATCGGCGGTCGCTTGCGCCACCCATCTAGGATTCCAATCTCGTGGTCGATCCCCGGTCTCACAAACGCAGAACAATCCATCGACTGCGGCCCAAGCAGTCGATCCTTCCTCGTCGAGGAGAATCTTCAATGGACTTAGATCGAACGCATAGCCGAATACGATGGACGCAAGAAAAAGGACCAGTATCAAGAGAATCAGGAGCAACTTTACCGTGAACCAACCTGTCGTGTGCGGAACACCAATATTGAGGATCAGCATAGTAATCCACAAGAAGATCAGCGTGAAGGCAGCAACGACGGGGCCGACGATCCCGCCGATTAGCCGTATCAGGCTCTGGGTCCGGAGATTGTCGACAGGCGGAGGAACGCTGATCTCACGCCCAAACCAACGCCACCACTGACGGTTGAATCGGATATTCCATCGTGGACGGAACTGAAGGACGAGAGGACCAGCATAGAAGGAATGAATTCGGTATCCGGCTATGCGACCGAACACACTGCGACCGACCTGTCGCATCGTATGGCAAATCATCATAAACATGACTGTTATGGGGAGGGCAGCGAGATCGAGGAGTCTCGGATATCTCAGAGCGGCCGCGAACAGCCCAACGGCGATAGCCAAGAAAACGATCGTTAAGTGCGTTGGATTGGACGCGATGGGAGCAGGAGGATCGAGTTGAGTGAACCAATCGTCGGCTGGACCGAAAGTCAATTGTGACTCCGTTGGCCCGACGGTTGGTAGACAATCGGGCTGCGTCTGGATTAGCTGTTCGTCAGTCACCTTCTGGATGCTTTCAAGCCATTCAAGAGCAGCTTGATTCCACCCTGAACACAACCCGGTCTCACCTTCGATCACAGTCTGAGCCTCGGTTGCTGCTTGGCGTGCCATGTCCCATTGTCTCTCGCCGAGCAGCACACCTGGTTCCGCACGTAGGAGAACTTCCTTGCCGGCACCAGCTTCCGCGAGCTCGGTCAACCACTCTCGGGGGCTCTGTTTCACGGTGACACGATAGACGGCTGCAAACGAGATTGCGTCGGCAACAAGTGCGCTCAGGTCATGATCCTGTAGGAACAAAGCTGAGCGAACACGACTGTCTTGATTGTCCAGCGAGTTGAAAGCAGCCTCGACGTGTACCCCGGCCGTCGCGAGGTCACCTTTATCGCGCTCATGGAGGAAGGCGATGAGATGTGGCGTCGCCGCACGGTAAGTTCCCGATGAGCGATTCAATGTCCGATGAATGAGTTCACTGCTCCATTCTCGTGGACGCTGTGCACCAGCCATCTCGCCAGCGAGTTGATAGGCCGAGACATAGATACTGCCGACTGGCGTTTGCTTGGCAATTTCGGCTAGGAATTGAACATCATGAAAGATGATATGGTAGAGCAACATGATGACTGAGACAGTAGCGGAGGCATAGAGGACTTGGCGGGGTGCGACCGGCAGGCTTGAGACACCGAACCCCATAACAAGAGATCCGAAGATTAGACTCGGAATCAAGACAAGCGGCAGGATTCGGCCAATAAGCGAAATCATAATGCCGCGTCTCAAGTTCGCGGAAATTCTTGGCGTCAACTGTACAGATCCGAAAAGCGGGTACCACGTCCACCGTATCTTGATAGAAACGCCAGGGTGACGTCGCTCGATCAGAATCGGGCCGGCCGAATATCTATCGAAATGAAAGCCGACCGCCAAACCAGCTACGAAATCTCCAAGAAGGACTGAATTTGCAACGAGAATCACTCCCACAAACGCCTCGAGTGCGAAGAGCGTAATGCCTGTCAGAAACGAGTGTGGCCCAGTGAGAAGAATGCTGAGACCCGGCACGAGGGCAAGAATTACGCTCGTGCCGAGTGGGCTTCGAGCGTAGTTTTGGATCGTGAGCTGCTTGGGCGAAATTCGCCCAGGAGGATTCGTCGTCGAGAGCGGCGATTCAGAATTGACCATAGTTCCCCCAGGAAAACGTCATCATGTTCTTTCAGCGAGTCGCACCAGAATGTTAGAGATTCATAGTTCGTACCCATATGGGTAATATGTCCTATGAACTTGATCTTCTCTACATCGTCCCATACACACAACCTACGAGAAGCACAGCCGTATCGGCGTCGTGTTGACAGCCCTCTCCTCCAACCGCAGAATCACCATCACGTATCTCACAACACTGGACGTCGATTTGTTTCCTTGTAGGCCGGTCACCGCTGACGGGCGATCCGCGTCGTCCTGTGGTTCCCGATGACGGGTCGAGTGAATCGAGGAAGCCATGTCGTCTCAACCTCCGACTCTGGTGAAACCTCTCATGCCACTGACCCGTGCAGTCTTCGGCATCTCGGTTTTGCTGGCCGGAATAGCGGGCGCGCAGCTCTACGTCCTGGCGACGCACACCGATCGCTATTTCGCCTGGACCATCGGTAACCCCCTCTCGGCGGCCTTCATCGGCACGGGGTTCTGGGCGGGAACGCTTCTGCTCCTCTTTGCCATTCGTGAAGAGGCGTGGGCGAACGTGCGTGTGGCGGTGGCCGCAGTGCTGACCTTCGTGCCACTCATGGTCCTGGCCACGTTGATGCACTTGAATGCCTTCCACTTCCACAGCCATTTGTTGGGCGCACGCATTGCCGCTTGGGCCTGGTTGACCGTCTACGTCGTCGTCCCCTTCATCCTGGCGGCAACGCTCCTGCTCCAGCTGCGTACACCCGGCGGAGACCCGTCCAACGGCATGCCGGTGCCGATCTGGGTGCGGGCCTTCCTCGGCCTGAACGGCGTCATCTCCTTGGCCGTCGGTCTGTGTCTGACGCTGATTCCGCATCGCGTTTTCGCTCACTGGCCCTGGGGTCTGACCGAGTTCACCGCGCAGGCCACCGGAGCTGGATTTTTGACCATCGGTATTACCTCCCTCTGGTTCGTTCGTGAGAACGGCTGGGCGCGCGGTCGGGACGGGACGGTGCCATTTTTGCTGATCGGGGTGTTGCAGCTTCTGGCGCTGCTGCGCTTTCATGGAAGTGTGGAGTGGGGTCGTGTGGGAGCCTGGCTCTATCTCCTCTACATCGTGGGGATCCTGATCGGCGGCAGCTACAGCACGTTGATGGTCTGGCGAATAGGGCCAGAGAACGCGCCGCCGATCACCGCCGTCCCGCGCGAGACGTGATTCTCGGAGGCCCAATGAGCCAGATCGAGCATCATGATGGCACGTTCACCGCACCTGACGGCCTCGAGCTGTATTACCAGACCTGGGTTGAGCCCGAAATCCCCATGCGCGGTGAAGTGGCCATCGTTCACGGCCTTGGCGAGCATAGCGGCGAATACGAGCACGTGATCGAGCGACTCGCCCCGGCTGGGTTCGCCGTCTACGGCTTCGACCTGCGTGGACACGGCCGTTCACCCGGGAAGCGGGCCTTCATCCGCACCTGGGACGACTACCGGCAAGACGTGCGTGTTTTCTTGAACCTCATTGCCGGGAACAAGACAGGCCAGCCATGCTTCCTGCTGGGGCACAGTCTGGGCGGTATCATCATCCTCGATTACGCCCTACGCTATCCCGAAGGGCTTGCAGGCGTCGTCGCGATCTCTCCGGCCATCGGCGAGCTCGGCTTCTCGCCTGCTCTGCGTGCCTTAGCTCGCGTGATTTCGCGCGTCTGGCCGTCCTTCTCGCTCGGCACAGGGCTCGACGCAAGCGCCATCTCACGCGATCCGGAGGTGATCGCGGCGTATCGCTCCGATCCGCTGGTGCACGATCGAGGTACCGCGCGGCTGGGGGTCCAGAGCGAGCGGACCGTCGACTTCATCCACTCCCACGCTGCCGATTTGTGCGTACCGCTGCTGATCCAGCATGGGGATGCAGACCGGATCACTAAGCCGGACGGTAGCCGTCGCTTCATCGCCAACGTCACTGAAGCCGACAAGACCCTGATCGAATACCCCGGTGCCTATCACCAGGTGCACAACGACCTGGGCCACGAAACCGCCACGGCCGACCTGCTCGCCTGGCTGGAACGACACCTCGATTGATTCATCCAGCCGAACCCATGCACGACGCCGCCCGGCCGGTTCCCCGCCGGGCGCTCCGTGGCGATGCCATTGGCTCAGCGTTTGTGCTCGTAGATCTCGTAAAGACGTGAGTCGATCGAGCCCTCGACGTATTCGCCAAACGCCTGCTGGAACTGCGGCGTCAAGATCTCGTCCGCCTGCTGAGCGGTCTCGAGCGACTCCCAGACGCTGATGGCGCCATAGACGTTGTTCGGCTCGTCGACGAAGTAGGTCACGCTCTCGAATCCGGGCAGCTGCGCCACCATCGGCGCGCCCTGATCCGCGATCTGCTCGGCGACCGCGCGGTGACCCGGCTTCATCGTGAGCAACCCGATGGTGAGATAACGTGGCATGTCGCCACCCCTTTCTTGAGTTTGGAATCAAGGTATCGGTCTCAGCGCTTCAACCGTTCGTTCAACGCGGTCGCCGCGCGTTACTCCGTCCCCAATTCGCACCATGCATCCGATTGAACGAGCATAGGGCTGCCGGTTGTTCACCCAAAAGTTCATTTCCTGCTCAGTTCTCGTTCAGTGCAGGGAGACGTCTTCAGGCAAGACGCCAGGGTCAAGGAGCTTCATAGTCTGTGCCGGTTGAAATCCTTTTGTCACACCCTTGACACACCAGAGCACGGATGTCGGCACGATTGTCACGGAGCCGATGCTAGTCTCACGGTAGGCCGTGTGGACGATGCATTTCCGCCCATGCCGACTTGCCCCATTCCATGTGGGTGGGGCGGCACCAGGAACGCGACCGGTCCTCCGGCCGCCACAGCTCCGTCGAAAGGAGCATCGGATGGCACTTCCAGTTGCTGAGAAATTTGGCAGTGAGACCGAATCCAAGGAGACGACCAGCAAGTTCTCGATCGTCATGTTCAGTGGCACAGCCGACAAATTCATCCCGCTCGGCGTCATGAGCCAGGCCGCGGCAGCCATGGGCATGGACGTCAACATCTTCATCACGGGTTTCGCCCTCCCGGCCTTCACCAAGAACCCGCCCGCTGAGCTTCCCTTCCCGACCGAGTTCGCCGCTATGGCCCCCATGCTGATGCAGGGGATGCTGGCGCACAACGTCGCCCCCTGGGACGTCATGCTGCGCCAGGCCAAAGAGCTCGGCGCCAAGATCTATGCCTGCTCGATGATGAGCGAGGTCATGGGTCTCAAGCGTGAAGATTTCAACGATTTGATTGACGACGTCGTCGGTGCGGCCAGCTTCGTCCAGATGGCAGAGCACGGCGAGACCTTCTTCATCTAGGTGCGACGTCTACACACCAAGGAGGTGGATCGATGAATGAAATGACGACACTGCACACGATGGTCGATTCGCGTGGTTCGGCCTGCCCTGGCCCGATCACGGACCTCGCCATGGCCTATCGTCGCTCGAAGGTTGGCGACGTGATCGAGCTCTGGGCGACCGATTCCGGCGTGAAGCCTGACGTTCAAGCCTGGGCCACCAAGACCGGCAACCGCATCGTGTCGATCGACGACGACCCTGACAAGATCGTCGTCGTGCTCGAGATTGTGAGGCGGTAACGTGGCGCGCAGAGTCCTGATCGTTGGTGGCGGGACCGGCGCTACCATGCTGGCCAACACACTCAACAAACGTAAGTTCGAGGTGACTGTGCTGACCGCGTCGCTGGAGCACATGTTCCAGCCCGCGCTCCTCTATGTCGCCTTCAAGAACTCCAGGTTCAACACCGTGCGTGACGAGCGCTCGCTCCTCTCACGTCACGTCCGGATGGTGCATGACCGCGTGACGCACGTCGATTTGCGCAAGCAAGAAGTGACGACGACAAGCGGTGCGCAGTACGGCTACGACGATCTGGTCATCGGCACCGGCGTGCGCACCGATCCGGGGCAGATACCCGGATTGACGGAGATCAATGCGCAGTATGGCGACTATCATTCGACACTCGCCTGGGCGCACAAGCTGTGGAGCAAACTGGAGCAATTCCAGGGCGGCACCATCGTTTTGGGTCAGGCTTCACCGATCTGCAAGTGCCCGCCCTCACCGGTCGAAGGGATCTTGCTGGTCGACGAGTTGCTGACCAAACGCGGGATTCGCGACAAGACAAAGCTCGTCTTCTTCTCGCCCTATCCGCGACCGTATCCAGCGGCGCCGATGAACGAGATCGTCGAGCCGATCATGCGCGAGCGAGGCGTCGAGATCATGACCTTCTTCGATCTCGACCGCATCGACCCGCAGACCAAAACGCTCTATTCCATCGAAGGGGATGAGATCCAATACGATCTGCCGATCATCATCCCGCCGTTCATCGGGGCGGATATCAACTACGAACCGGCTGACGTGCTCGATCAGAGCCGGTTGTTGAAGACCGACAAGCTGACACTGCGAGTCATGGGCTTCGACAACGTCTACGCCATCGGCGACGGCACCAACCTGCCGACGTCGAAGTCCGGAGTCGGTGCTCATCTGGAAGCGAAAGTAGTGGCCAGCATGCTGGCCGGTAAGCCGGCGGCCTTCGGCGGGCGCACACACTGCCCTGTTGACCTGGCCCATGGCAAAGGGACGTTCGTTATCGGGTCGTACGACGCGCCCGTGGTGAAGCTGCAGCCAAGCCGTTTGAACCATCTGATGAAGATGATGTTTGGGCGCATCTACTGGCTCAGCCTGCGGGGCCTACTCGAGCCGATGTTCGACGTCTATTTCAAGCTAACCGAGCCGAAACCGCCGAAGTCGAAGCAACGGCCGACGGCGAGCGGCGAGACCCTGCGACCGTGAGGGAGTGAAGACGCTTCCAGTGCCGCACCTTCACACGAGGGCCGTCATCGCGACGGCCCTCGTCGTTTGCTGGCGGCGGGCCGCGCCGTTCCACCACGCAACTCCGCCACGACGGTCACCTCGTTCCGGTTGTGATAGAGCTGGCGTGCGAAGCGCACGTCGTAGCTGCGACTGAGGAGCTCAAGGGCGTTCCGCACCATCTGCAATGGCTGATGCGGCGAAAGCTTGAGCGTCAAGACAGCTAACGCGTTTGGGTTGAGGCAGCGCGCGGCGTTCAGCATCACCCCACAGGAGCGGGTCGGCGTCATGCGCATGTCGTTCACGACCAGGTCGAAGCGTTGACTGGTCTCGCTCAAGAACGCTCCGGCGGTGGTGCGTACGTGGTGGACGTTGGGGTCGGTGGCGATGCGCGGATCCAAGTCGGCCGGGTCGACCGCCCAGACGTCGAGTCCGCGCCGCCGCAGGATGCGTGTCCAACCGCCGGGACTGGCGCCCAGATCCAGCGCCGCACCGCTGGCGGGAAGGGACACGTGCGAGACCTGGAAGAGCTCTTCCAGCTTGAACTCGGAGCGCGAGACCTGTTCTCGCCGCTTGGCGAGGCTCAGCCGACCGCCGGGCCAATCGACCAGGGCATCTTCACGACTGTTGAGTCCCACGATGAGGAGCTCTGAAGTGACGAGAACCGAGAGGATCTGCTCCCGTTTGCCACGCGTGACGGAAAATCCCCTGCTGGCGAGATCCTCAGCGAGTTCACGCCACAGATCGTCGGTGCGTGGCCCGTCATGGGCGCCTTCCGCGCGCCAGACCTGCAGCGAAATCTCGTGGTCGGTGTCGTGGCCGCGCAGTGCGTCGATCATGGCGGCGGTCAGCAGGTCTGGATCGGTGTCGACGGTATCGAGCGGCAGCTCAGCCATCTGCCGCATCAAGTGCCGCACGAAGAAGATCGGACGCTCACGGCAGGCGCGTGCCACGTCGACAATGTCGAGCCCCTCGCAGTGCAGGCGACCGGTGTCGGTGCCAACGCGCTCGAGCTTGGCGTCCGGGAAGGCCTCATGCAGCTCCTGGATGGCTGCTGGCAGATAGTCCTCATCGGCGGAGAAAAGAATAGTGGACTCAGACACGAGTATCTCTCAAGGCGTTATGATCCTCCTGGCTACCAGTCTACCAACGGACTGATACACGTTTTCACAGGGCAACATCGCCCGTACAGATCTCGATGCCAATCGAGGTCGTTAAGGTGAATCGAGCGACATGCTCATGCGCATGATCGACGTTCAGCATCTGACCAAAAGGTTTGGTGCCATTCCCGCCGTCGACGACGTCTCATTCCAAGTGGACGAAGGCGAGATTTTCGGCTTTCTCGGACCCAATGGCGCCGGCAAGACCACCACTATGCGCATGCTCTGCTGCCTGATCTCCAAGTCGAGCGGCGAAGCCCACATCGGTGGCTATGATATCGGCTACCCCGGTGACTCGCTGAAGATCCGCAAGATGATTGGGTTGGTGCCGGATGCCGTCGGCCTCTACGAAGAGCTGAGCGCCTACGACAATCTCGATTTCTACGGCAAGCTGTATGAATGTCCCCAACCACAACGCCGGGAGAACATCGAGAAGTTCCTCACGATGCTCGACCTGTGGGACAAGCGCGATCAGCCGGTCGGGAATTTCTCAAAAGGCATGAAGCAGAAAGTGGCGGTAGCGCGAGCGCTGGTCCACGATCCAGCCGTTTTGTTCATGGATGAACCGACCGCCAACCTGGATCCCGAGTCGTCCAAAGTAGTAACCGACTTCATCCTGCAGCTCCGGGGTGAAGGTAAGACCGTCTTCCTCAACACGCACAATCTGGATGAAGCCCAACGGATCTGCGACCGCATCGGCATTCTGAAGACGACGTTGCTCACGGTGAACACTCCGGGGGAGCTGCGCCACACAGTCTGGGGTAACAAGACGGTCATCCAGGTCGTCCAAATCGACGACGCGATGGTCGCGGCCGTCCAGAAACTGAAGCCGAAGAACCTCGTCCGTGAGGGGAATCGGCTCACCATCGACGTTGACGACCCGCTCGCCGACAACCCCAGATTCGTCGATGCGATCGTCTCCGCAGGCGGTCGTATCCAGTACGTGACCGAGCTCAATCCGGCACTGGAAGAGACCTACCTGCGCATCATTCAGGAGACCCGATGAGATTCTCGAAAGCGTGGTTAGTCGCCTCGAAAGATTTCATGATCTTTCGGAAGAAGGGAAACATCATCTACTCGCTCGTCATATTCGAGTTGTTGATGTCGCTCGGGTTTCCATTGCTGATCAAATACATCACAAGCAAGAGCTCCGATCCCACCGTGGTGGGACCATTGATCGACGCATTCTCCTTCTGGTTCGTCATCGGGGCAGGAATTTTGCCGGTCGGGATCGCTTCCTACAGTCTGGTGGGAGAAAAGATACAGCAGAGCCTGGAGCCGCTACTGGCAACCCCGGTGACGGATGGCGAGATCCTGGTTGGGAAGGGGATCTCGGCATTGGTCCCGGCGATCGGCGCGTCGTATATCGGTGCCGTGCCATTCATGGTGCTGGTCGACGTCTTTGTCCACAGTACCTTCCATCATCTGGTCTATCCCAATTGGAACATCGGGGTGATCTTGCTGTTACTTGCACCGCTCGAAAGTCTCTTCAGTGTGGCGGTGAACGTGCTCATCTCCTCGAGATCGACGGACGTGCGCACCGCGCAGCAGCTTGGCTCAGTGATCCCTTTGGTGCCGATGTTCGCCGTCTATCTGCTCTCGGAAATACGGATCATGACGCTCACCGTCGATACCTTGCTGCTGATCGCGGCGGCGCTGGCTGCGCTCGACATGCTCACGGTGTACGCGTCGATCCGCACGTTCCGGCGTGATGAGATCCTGACCGGATGGAAGTGAGAGTAGTGTAGAGCAACGATAACAACCCAAGGCTCAACCGATAAGGAGAAACAGGATGTCTGCAACGCTCAAGGTATCGCGAAAAACAATCGGCGTCGAAGTACGTCGTGGCACCTACGATGTCTTCGTCGATGGGGAGCGTGTTGGGTCGATTGAATTGCACGATACGCTCGAGACGCCCGTCGAACCTGGACGTCATACCTTGCGCATCCGCAATGGTCGAAACTCGAGTCGAACACAGACCTTCGACGCCGCCGAGGGTCAAGTCATCGCCTTCCACTGCAGTGGGAAGAGCATTTTGCCCATTTTTCTCCTGTCGTTCGTTATTCCCAGTCTGGCGATCTCGCTCAGACGCGAATGACCGTGATGCCACTGACTGCACCTGTCGTCGCGGCGACGAGGACCTGTGCTCATACAGGGTGGCTCAACGTCTCGCAACCTTGAAATAAGGGTTTTGAGAAGAGGAACGGCAGCAGTGAACAGCAACACGACCAGGCACTTCAAACACATCAACGCGCCGCGAGAGCGGGTCTATCGGACGTTGCTCGATGCGGACGCGATCGTGAAGTGGAAGGTGCCGGATGGGATGACGTGTGAGGTGCACGCGTTCGAAGCCCGCGAAGGCGGCACATTCCGCATCTCGCTCACCTACAAGGATCCGTCCAGCACCGGTAAGACGACGACCCATACTGACACCTACCACGGCCACTTCGCGAAGTTAGTGCCCAACGAGCAGATCGTCGAGATCGATGAGTTCGAGACGGACGACCCCGTACTGCAGGGCGAGATGACTATCACCTACACGTTGGTCGACGCCGATGGCGGCACCGACCTCTTCGCCGTACACGAAGACTTGCCAGCCGTGGTCGCGCCAGCCGACAACGAGCTCGGCTGGGAGATGTCGCTCAGGAAGCTGGCCGCGTTGCTGGAGGCGGGTGAGGGGTAGTGGGGATATCGAAGCGTGGTGACGGTGAATCTAACCGGTATGTGCCGGACGATCCCGGGGATCTTATGGTCTTTGACGAATGAGTTCGGTATCAGGTGACCGTGATCGGCCTGCGGCCAAAGAGCAGGGGAACCCGCTTGCGGGTCCCAGGGGTTGCCCCTACGAATATGCGCGTACGTTCAGCCGCTTCAGTGGGCTTCGCTTGGAGTAGCCCGGGATGGTTCTCTCCCTCCGGTGATGGGATGCTCCCCTTCCGTGGGAAGGGGCAAGGGGGATGGACCGTTAGCGAGGGTGTGATTAGCCCCGGGTTAAGGCAGAGCATTTGCCATTCTATTTTGTCAAACACCATGATTGAACGGAGAGATTCTTCACTCCGTTCAGAATGACAGGTCACGTTGCTCGCCTCCTCAATAACCGAATGCTCGCTCGCGATCCAGATTGTTCATCTCCATCCGCGCTGCCTGTGACGTTCTGCACCATGCTACGCTTCAGCACGGTTGTACGTGCAGAGAGGATGATCAGGCATGAGCCAGCGCGCGGTCAGTATCGCGTTTCAGACGAATAAGCCGTTAACGGCCTATGGCCCGTTCGCTGCCGCGGCCGAGCGCTACGGCTTCGACGGCGTCAGCGTCTTCAACGACATGCTCTACCAACCCGCCTGGCTGCCGCTGCTCGAGATTGCTCGCGCCACCAGTCGCGTGCGCATTGGACCCGCCGCGGTCAACCCCTTCACCTGTCATCCGGTCAACATCGCCAGCAATATCGCGCTGATCGACGAGGCCTCGGACGGTCGCGCGTACGTCGGTTTCGCCCGAGGCGCCTGGCTCGACTACGCCGGCATCCACCCAGAACGACCGGTGACTGCCGTGCTGGAGGCCATGCACTGCGTGCGGCATCTGCTGCGACGCTCCAATGCACCACTGCAGGGCGAGTTCTTCAGCGTCGCGGGCGGTGACGCGCTGCGCTGGGAAGCGATCCGGCCCGACATCCCCTTCCTGCTCGGCAGCTGGGGGTCGCGCCTGCTGCGAGAAGGTCTGCCGCTGGTTGAGGAAGTCAAGCTCGGCGGCAGCGCCAATCCGGACGTCGGCCCCTGGTTTCGCTCGCTGGTTGGCGACGCACCGGTCAAGTTGGTGGTCGGCGCGGTCACGGTGGTGGATGAAGATGGCGAACGCGCGCGTGCCCTGGCCCGGCGCGAGGTCGCCCTCTACCTGCCGGTGGTGGCGGAGCTAGGCCCCAAACTGGCGATCGATCCGGATATCTTGAAGGGCGTGACAAAAGCGGCCGAGACCTATGATTTCGAGGCCGCCGGTCGCTTCATCTCGGATGAGCTCTTGCGCCGTATCGCTTTTGCCGGTACCCCGGAGGAGGTGGCTGAGCAGGCGCTGGAGCTGTTCGAGGCGGGCGTCGATCGGGTCGAGTTCGGCACGCCCCACGGTTTGAACGAAGAGGAAGGCGTGCGCCTGCTGGGGGAGCGGGTCTTACCGGCGTTGCGGTAATGCGACCGACCAGGAACCAGAGTGGAGGGCTGAAATGAGCCAGGAACCCGAACTGCGTGGAGACGAGTTCACGCTCTACGACCTGGACGTGGTGGTGGAGCAGATCAACGGCAACTGCACCTGCGCCATGTCGCTCGGCGATCGCTTTCATCTTCACGGCGGCAAACTCTCGCTGCCGGACGGCGCCGACTTCTGCCTCTACGCCCTCAACTCTGTGCTGCCGCTCCTACCGACTAAGCAGCGCCAGAATCACCCGGCTGACTGGATGGAGACCGATTCCCGCGTCACCTGTCCCGATCCCGCCTGCGGCTTGATCATGCGCATCGACCGCGTCGCGACGCGCGTCCTGCGCCACGACGACGTCAGTGCCACTACCTGGGATCCGCTGTCGAAAACCCACGAAGGTTGACCGCTCCTCGAAGCATAGTTGGCACCATCCGGCTTCATGCTGCTAGAATCTGGACCTGTCTCGTTCTATAGATGCGATGACCGCATCTTGAGGCAGATCGATATTGGCACCTTTGCGCGACGCTAAAGGAGAATCTCATGCGGCAAACGTTGAAGAGCTTTGCAGCCGGAATGTTCTTCAACGAGAGAGTCGTGCATGGAGATTGTCAATATCGGAATCCTGGCGCATGTAGACGCCGGTAAAACTACCCTCACAGAACGCATCCTCTTCGAGACCGGAGTCATCCGATCGATCGGGAGTGTCGACAAAGGGACGACACAGACCGACACGATGGAGCTTGAGCGTGCGCGTGGCATCACCATCAAGTCCGCAGTCGTCTCGTTCCAACTGAACGATCTCAAGGTCAACCTGATCGATACGCCCGGTCACAGCGACTTCATCGCTGAGGTGGAGCGCTCGCTTGGTGTGCTGGATGGCGTGGTGCTGGTCGTCTCGGCCGTTGAAGGCGTCCAGCCGCAAACGCGCCGCCTGGCGCGCGCCATCCGCGCTGCGCGACTGCCCCTCATCATCTTCGTCAACAAGATTGACCGGCTCGGAGCGCGCGGAGACGCCCTTCTGGAGGACATTCGTGCAAAGCTGAACCTAAGGATCGTCCAGATGACCGCCGCCAGCGGATTGGGCGAGCGCACCGCTGACATTCACGCGCGAGACCGAGAGAGTGTGGAGTGGCGCGATCCGCTGATCGATCTGTTGGCCGAGCAGGACGAGCAGGTGATCGAGGAGTTCGAGCGGACCGGCGGTGTGCTGGGCACCTCGTTCTTGACTGAACGCCTGCGGGCGCAAGTCGCCTCTGGAGACCTGACGCCGGTTTTCTTTGGCGCGGCCATCACCGGTGCTGGCGTCCATGAACTGCTCGGAGGCATCGAGGAGTGGCTTCCACGGGCCAGTCGGTCAAGCGATGCGCCCGCTTCCGGCACGGTCTTCAAGATCGCCCGTCGCGATTCGGGTGAGAAGCTGGTCTACGTGCGTCTCTTCGACGGCAGCCTCAGCGTGCGGCAGCGCGTGCTCCTACGGCGACGCGATCAATTCGGCGACCTGCGGGAGATTGAGGAGCGCATCACCGGCGTCGAAGGCTTCACCTCAGGAAGCATCAAGACGGTCGATGACGTGCGCGCGGGAGAGATTGCCGCGCTGCATGGGCTGCGCTCGGCCCGTATCGGCGACCGCATCGGAGCCGATGGCGGCGACGTGGGCGAGGTGGAGCGGGTCTTCCCGACACCCGCGCTCGAGAGTGTGGTGCGGCCAATCGATCCGGGTCAGATCACCAAGTTGCGCGAGGCGCTGGAGCAGCTGGCAGAGCAGGATCCGCTCATCACGCTGCGCCAGCGCAATGAGTCGGGCGAGATCTCGGTGCGCCTGTTCGGTGAGGTGCAGAAGGAGGTGCTTACCGAGACGCTGGCGCACGAATACGGCGTCGGCGTCCACTTCGGGCCCAGCCGCACCATCTGCATCGAGCGCCCCATCGGCGTCGGGGACGCGGTCGACATCATCTTCGAAGAGCCCAATCCCTTCTACGCCACTATCGGGTTTCGCATCGAACCAGCCGGACAACGCAGCGGCGTGCGCTACGTGCGCGAGCTTGGCTCTCTGCCACTGGCCTTCTACCGAGCGATCGAGGAGACGCTCTACGAGACCCTGGCTCAGGGCCTGAGTGGTTGGGAGGTGACCGACTGCCTGATCACCCTCACGCATGCAGGGTTCAACTCGATCCTCAGCACCGGGACCGACTTCCGCAAGTTGACACCTCTGGTGCTGATGCAGGCGCTGGAGCGGGCCGGCACCGAGACGTGCGAACCCATCGATCAGCTGGAGATCGAGATCCCGGAGGATACCTTCGGCGCGGTCTGTGGCGTGTTGGTGAACGCACGGGCAACCATCCGCAACGCGTTTCAGCATGGCGACTCCTACCGTATCGTCTGCGAGATCCCGACGGTCGAACTGCGCGGAGTCGAGCAGCAACTGCCTGGTCTGACCCGGGGAGACGGAAGCTGGGAGTCGAGCTTCGCCGGGTACGTCCCGGTGACGGGTGAGCCGCCGATCAGGGCGCGCGTTGGGCCGAATCCGCTCAATCGCGCGTACTACCTGGCTGAAATAGCGCGGATGTAGGGGAGGAGCGACGATGCACCCGATTCGAACGACACGCCGCTACTGGCACCTGCTCGCGCGCTATCTGCGCCCCCACCGGCTGCGGTTACTCCTGCTGTTCCTCATCTTGAGCGTGATGATCGGCGTTCAGGTCGTTTCGCCCTTGATCGCCAGCCGCTTCATCGATCAAGCCAGTACGGGCGGCACCATGCGCGGATTGATCGTGCTGGCCCTCCTCACCATGGTGTTGGCCCTGATCGGCCAGGCAGTCACGATCGCCGAAACCTACGTAGCTGAGAACGTGAGCTGGTCCGCTACCAACGAGCTGCGTTCAGACCTCGTCGCGCACCTGCTGCGGTTGGACGCCTCCTTTCATACCGCTCGCACGCCGGGCGAGTTGATCGAGCGGGTGGATGGGGACGTGGCTATGCTGGCCCGCTTCTTCTCTCGCTTCGTGGTCTACATCCTGGGGAACAGCATCCTGATCCTCTCGGTGCTGGCGCTCCTGTTCGGCGTCGACTGGCGCATCGGGCTGGGGCTAAGCGCACTGGTCTTCATCGGCTTGATCGCCATGCTGCGCATTCGTTTGGCGGCTATCCCAATCTGGGCGGCGGCGCGTCAATCGAGTGCCAGCTTCTACGGCTTCCTCGGCGAATACCTGGCAGGGACCGAGGACGTGCGCTCCAGCGGAGCCGGCCCGTTCGTGCTGCGGCGCTGCGCCGAGGTGATGCGCTCCTGGCTGGCGATGTACACGAAGGCCGAGATGTGGGGCTATGCGCTCGTCGCGACCAGCCAGGGGCTCTTCGCGCTGGGCACCGCCATCGCCTTTGGTTTGAGCGCCATGCTCTACCGCTCGGGCTCGCTGACGATCGGTACCGTCTATCTGGTCTTCCAGTACACCACTGTGCTGCGGCAACCGACCGAGCAGATTCGCAGTGAGGTGCAGGATCTGCAGCAGGCAGACGCCAGCATGGGGCGCATCGAGGCACTCATGCGAATCTCGCCGAGCCTTGTCGATGGTCCAGGGTCTGCCCTGCCGCCCGGGGCGCTCTCGGTCGAGCTCGATCGCGTCTCCTTCGCCTATGGCGAGGGTTCCCCCGTGCTGCACGACGTCAGCCTGGGCCTGGAGGCGGGTCGAGTGCTGGGCGTGGTGGGACGCACCGGAAGCGGCAAGACGACCATGACTCGGCTTCTGCCCCGCTTCTTCGATCCAGCTAAGGGTGTGGTGCGCCTGGGAGGAGTCGACTTGCGTGACGTCAGCCTGCAGGCAGTCCGCCCCCGCATCGGGCTGGTGACGCAGGAGGTACATCTCTTCAGCGCCAGCGTGCGGGACAACCTGACCCTCTTCGACGATGAGGTGTCTGAGGAACGCATCCGCGACGTGCTTCAGACGATGGGCTTAGGTGACTGGCTCGCGGGCCTGCCGCGCGGACTTGAGACGCTGCTCGGACCGGGAGGCGTCGGCCTCTCGGCTGGTCAAGCACAGGTGCTGGCCTGCGCCCGCATCCTGCTGCGCGATCCGGACTTGATCATTCTAGACGAGCCGTCGTCGCGACTCGACCCAGCTACCGAGCGTCTGGTGCATGACGCCCTGGGACGGTTGCTTGAAGGCCGCACCGGCATCATCGTGGCGCACCGGCTCAGCACCATCGCCTACGCCGACGACATCCTCGTGCTGGAAAAGGGACGGGTGCGCGAGCACGGGCCGCGGTCGGAGTTGGCGGGCGACGCCAATTCGCGCTTCGCCGAGCTCTTACGCATCGCCAAAGAGGAGGTCGCCACATGAGCGAGCGACAACTGCCAACCTGGCGCTACCTGGCCAAGATGGCGCGCTCGAAACCCTGGCTCTATGTAGCGCACGCGCTCTTGTGGACTATCCTGGCCACGATGCCGCTGATCCCGGGCCTGATCGCAAGGGCCTTCTTCGACACACTCACCGGAAACGCTCACCTGCGCGTCGGCACCAACGGGCTGATCGTGCTCTTCGTTCTGGTGTCGCTCGTGCGCGCTGCAATCTGGCTCCTGGGCGGCTACGTCGAGACCATCATGCGCTTCATGATGAACGGCCTGCTGCGACGTAACCTGCTGCGCCACATCCTGAGTCAGCCGGGCGCCGCGGCGTTACCGTTCTCGATCGGGGAGACGATCAGTCGCTTTCGGGACGACGCGCACGAGGCCGAGGACAACCTGGATTGGTCCAACGACGTCCTGGGGACGGGACTCTTCGCCATCGGCGCTTTCTTCATCATGATGAGCATCAACGTTCGCGTGACGCTCATCATCTTTCTGCCGGTGCTGACGGTGGCGCTCATCGCCCGACGCGCCAGTGGCGCGCTGGGACGCTATCGAGAAGCCAGTAGTCAGGCTGGTAGCCAGGTGACTGGGGCCATCGGCGACATCTTCACGTCAGTCGAGACGCTGCAGGCGGCGGGGGCCGAAGAGCGGACCGTGGCCTACTTCCGTGGGCTCAACGAGCGGCGCCGCCAGGCCGTCCTCTCCGATCGGCTGATGACCCAGGCCGTCGACGCCGTTACGTCCAACACCGTCAGTATCGGGATTGGGCTGATCATGCTCCTGGCCGCGGGGGCGCTGCGAAACGGCAGCATGACCATCGGTGATTTCGTCCTATTCGTTACCTATCTGGGCTTCATTGCCGAGTTCGCCGATGGGCTGGGCCAGTTCCTGGCGCATTACCAGCAGACCGGTGTGGCCTTCACGCGCATGGGTGCGCTGTTAGGCGGCGCGCCGCTGACGACCGTGACGGCGCCCACGCCCCTCTATCTGCGTGGAACACTGCCTGACGTTCCGGTTCCCAAGCGAAATTCCGCCGATCGGCTGGATCTGCTGGAGGCGCAGGGGCTGAGTTATCGCTATCCCGACGCAGAGCAGGGGGTCGGCAACGTCGATCTGCGCCTGTCGCGCGGCACATTGACGGTCGTGACGGGACGCGTCGGCGCCGGTAAGACCACACTGCTGCGCGCGCTCCTCGGCTTGCTCCCGGCTGAAACGGGTGACGTCCGTTGGAACGGTGAAGTGGTGGAGGAATGGGCCGACTTCTTCACACCGCCGCGTGCTGCTTATACGCCGCAGGTGCCGCGGCTCTTCAGCGAGACGCTCAAAGCGAACGTCCTGCTCGGTCTGCCGGACGACCCGGAGGCCGTAGCCGATGCTATACGCGGTGCCGTGCTTGAGCAGGACGTGGCGTCGCTCGAAGAGGGGCTCGAGACGCCCATCGGTACGCGCGGCGTCAAGCTTTCGGGTGGGCAGGTGCAGCGCACAGCAGCCGCGCGCATGCTGGTGCGCCGACCTGAGTTGCTGGTGATCGACGATCTGTCAAGCGCGCTGGACGTCGAGACAGAGCGCCTACTCTGGGAGCGCCTGTTCGAGCGGGGCGACATCACCTGCCTGGCGGTCTCGCATCGCCGTGCCGCGCTGGTGCGGGCCGATCACATCATCGTGCTGAAAGACGGTCGGGTAGAGGCGGAAGGATCTCTGGACGATCTGCTGGCCGATTGTGCCGAGATGCGCTCCCTCTGGCAGCACGCCGACGATCCGGATGTGGAAGGGTTGGAGTGATGGAGATTACGACGATCGTCACGTTTTGATGTGCCGTCAACGACAAGGCTTGCTAAAAGAAAGCTCACCCGACTCTAGTCGGGTGAGCTCGCTCATTAGGTTTGGTGCACTCGTCTTACTTGGCTTGGCAAATCAAACGTCCCTGGGAGGACCTTACACGCCAGCCAGCATGTGCTCTGGCTCATCGACCAGCAATGCATCCTCAGAAAGAACGTCTCCACCACGCAGCGAAAATGATAACCCCAACGCCTCTGCTGAAGGGCAGAACACTTCTATCGCACGACTAATTGCATCCGGCATATCCTTCGCCTGAACAAAAAGACGAGCTCCGAAGGTGCGCTCCCGAACATTCAGAAACGTCACTGGGTTTGTTACCTCCGGATTGCTTTCAAGGATGGAAAGTAGATCGTCTATCGCATCGGCAAAGCCTTCAACCGGCTTCGACAGTATCGCTTCAATTGAGACTGACCACGTTGTCATGTCAGTGGCCCTTCCAATGGAATCCGTAACGACGCATCTGTGCAATGGCATTCCGTATGCTGCGCCGATCCGAAGGGGTTCCGGGCAAAGTCACGATGTTCTCTCCGTCAGGGGCATAACAGCGCCAGTGCCCCTTCTTCGTTTGCTCAACACGCCAGCCCTTTTCCTTCGCGGCGTCAAGCAACTCTTTAATCTCATCTGCCATGCCACCAACCTAATACCTTACTGTTGCTCGGTGACATGAATACTACACTACAGTAAACACGCTCTAATAGCCCACCAGTACAAATAGAATCCAAACCCGAATGAAAGCAGGTGAATACGCCAACCTCACTGTTTTCTGACGCTCGACCATGGCTCCGTATCTTTCTCAGTTGCTTCTATTTTCAGACTCAAGCAGGCGGCCGCAATTAATTCGACCCCATCGCCGGCACACTTTCAGTTGCCATGCGGAATATGCCGTCGTGAGCAGTGGCATGCCGTAATCGACACCCAAACCCTGTTGCAATCCGTGGCGTCGGTCGCTAGGCTGGCGGTCTGCGATATCGCCTGCTTCGTCAATGCAACGATTCTCCAAAGGTTGTCACATCGCGGCTGTGCGTTCGGGGTTCCCGAACGGAGAAGGAGACCCGAATGAAACTGAGTCGACCGGCCCCCGATGAATGCGTGCGCTACTACGACACCTACATCGATCTGGTTCCGGACGCCGATTTGATCGCCACACTCGAAGAGCAAATCGACTCCACCGTGGCGGAGCTCTCCTCCTTCTCGGATGAACAGGCGCAATGGCGTCCCGCGCCGGGTGAGTGGAACGTGACCGAGATCATCGGACACATCTCCGACGTCGAGCGCTCCTTCGCATACCGTGCCCTTTGCTTCGCGCGCAACGATCCGACTCCGCTGCCGGGCGTCGACCCCGATGGCTTCATGATCGAGGCAGGCTTCTCCAGGCGTTCGCTGGCCGACGTGCTCGAGGAACTGGCCACGGTGCGCCGCGCGTCGATCACGCTCCTCAAGAGCTTTGACGACGCAGTTTGGGACCGGCGTGGAACGGCGGACGGGAAGATCATGAGTGTGCGGGCGCTGGCCTTCATCATCGCCGGACACGCCATGCATCACGCGCTCGACTTCCCACGCCACCGGGCCATGCAGAGTTGATCGGATCCCGATCGCGAGGAGATTTCTGTTGAAAGGGGATTGACGTGGCGGACCCGCACAGCCTATTGCCGACAAAAGAAGAAATCGATCGACGAGTCAAGACGGTGGCGGCGCTCGCGGCGGAGCAGGGGATCGACAGCATCGTCGCGCTGGAGCCAGCCCACATCTTCTATCTCTCCGGCTTCCGCACCACCCTCTACACGCGCTTCATGGGAGTAGCTTTGCGCACGTCAGCGCCTGAGGAGGCCATGCTCATCGCCACGGCGGTCGATCAGCGGCTGGCGAAAGAGCCGGTCTGGTATCCGTCCAGGCTGGAGCGGACCGAGATCTATCACCGCGGCGCGCCGCCGGAGAGCGGCTTGATCGCCGACCCCGGTGACTTGCTCGATCAGGTGCTGCAAGAAGGCGACACCGTCGGAATCGACTTACACGGCGCCAGCTACGGAAACGTCGAGATGGTGCTGGGACGGAAATCGGGGCTCAAGCTGGTTGACGCCACGCCGGTGCTGCACGCCGCCCGCAGCGTGAAGTCGGCCGTCGAGATCGCCGCCATGACTCGCGCCAACCAGATCGCGGTGGATGTGCTCGGCACCGTCCCCTCGCTGTTGCGTGAGGGTATGACCGAGCTCGATCTGGCCAACGCGCTAGAGGGTGCGGCACGCCAGGCAGGTTCCGACGGATGGGCCTACCCCACCTTGATCGGCTTCGGTCCCAAATCCATGGCACCACATACCCCGCCGACCGCACGGATGCTGCAGCCCAACGAGATCGTCACTATCGCCTTCGGCCCCATGGCAGGCGGTTATTGCGCCGATATCGTGCGTACCTTCTTCTATGGCACACCACCGCAGCAGGCGGTGCAGAGTGGACAGCGCACGGTCGAGATGCAGGCGGCGGCGCTGGCCCAGATTCGGACCGGCGCCCGGGCGGGCGATCTGGCCGATGCAGCCAACGCGGTTGCGCACGGCTACTACCCGAACGCGGCGCGCACGGTCAGCGCCGGTCATAGTCTGGGACTGACGGTGCACGAAGAGCCGTCTTTGCTCTCCAGTAGTGACGAGCCGCTGAAGCGGGACATGATTCTGGCGATCGAACCCAGCACGGCTGCTCAACATATGCAGGGGATCGGGTTCTACCGCCATTGTGACGTCGTGCGCGTGACCGACGAGGGCTACGACCTGCTCACGCCGCTGCAGCGTGGCCTGGTCGTGACGCCCTTGAATGACTGAGCGCCTAACCCACGGCGACGGCGACCGGCTTTTGAGTAAGCGTGTCACGCATGTCTTGCGCCGGTCGCCAGACGATCCGCCGCTCACCTTCACCCGAGACATCCCCCAGCTCGATGCGCTGCGGGATGAGCCGCAGTACGCCGAAGTCGGGGTCATCCACCGAGCCGAAGATGGGTGCCGGATCATAGCCGAGTGATGGCGAGGCTGTCAGGAAGAGGTTCCAGACGTGCGCCTTGGTCTCCAGGTCATCGGCCCATTCCGCCACGCAGTCGACATAAACCGGGTGGACGACGTCGGAGACGTAGGCAACCGACACATGCGGCGAATGGGCGATGTCCCGTGCTTTGGGCGAATGCCGCCGGGTGGCGACATAGCCGGACTGCCCGTCCCAAATTGAGTGAAGCAGGCGCGAGCGTGGGTGGCCGCGCTCGTCGATGGTGATGAAGGTGCACCAGACGGCGGCGTGAGCTCGGGAAATGAATGCATCCCTGATCTGTTCGAACGAGGTTGTTCGCATGGGTTCTTCCTCCTTATGGATGCTCATGCGCAACGAGAGTGAAGAATGATCAACCATGATTGCGCAACTATGGTTGAGTATAATACCATGAACCCATGACGTCAATCAGACCAGAGGAAGATCTGACACTTCTCATCACCGCACTGCACGCCGCATTCGATGCGAAGACTCTCACGCGCCTCGCGGAGGCGGGCTTCGGAGATCTGCGACAGGTTCATGGCTACATCTTTCAGCACATCGTTCCGGGGCCGATACGGGTGAGCGATCTGGCCCATAAGCTCGGCATGACGCCGCAGGGGGCATCGAAGTTCGTCATCGAACTGGAAGGACTCGGCTACGTGCGGCGGCGGGTGGATCCGGACGATCAACGCAACCGGATGGTTGAGTTGACCGAGCGCGGCTGGGCCGGCATCAACGCGGCTCGAAGGATTCGGTCCGAGATCAATGCTGACGTGCACGCATTGCTCGGTGACGACGAAACCACGCAATTGATCGACGCGCTGCGACGTCTGGCCGAGCAGACCGGCGGCCTGCAAGAACTTCTCGGTCGACGCCTGCGACCCGGCGGCGAGTGACGCCGTACATGACACCTACAAAAGGGGACTGAGCGTGAAGCTGCGCAACGTCACCGTCGACGACCTCGACCTCTTCCTGCGAACGCATTGCGATCCGGTCATGATGGCTGAACTCGGCGGCCCGCTGCCGGAAGAGCGCATGCCGGAGAAGGTCCGCACGGTCGCCGCTGACGTGGAGGCTGACGTCTCCTGGTATTTCGTGATCGTTCCGGATGACGATCCAGCGGCAAAAGCAGGATCGGTCTGTCTCTGGGAGGGTGAGTATCAGGGTGAGACGCTGAACGAGATCGGCTGGATGGTTCTGTCGGAGTATCAGGGGCGCGGGCTCGGCAGTCGGGCAGTGCGTGAAGTGCTGGAGCGGGCGCGATCTGCAGGCCGTTGGGACGTGATTCACGCCTTCCCGGGCGTCACCAATGCTCCGTCTAACGGCATCTGCCTCTCATGCGGCTTCACGCGCCTGGACGAGTGCGAGGTCGATTTCGCCGATCGCATACTCCATTGCAACCACTGGATGATCGATGTGCGCGAGCCATCTGATAGTTGAACGCGGCGCGGGACGGCCATTCGACCGTCCCGTGGTTGACGAATAAGCCCGCGGCACAGGCGTTCATGCGGTGCGCGGCTCCGCCTCCGTCTCCGGCATGTGCTTCTCCTGGACAATCGACCAGCCAAGCTGAGCGATCGCCAGAATCTCCATCAGCCAGCCAATTCCAATAATGACGTCCCAGCCGCTCGCGCTGGAGACCTGCCCGGTAACGAAGTTGACGATGCCGGCCACGATGAGGAACGCGCCGACCCAGATGTGGAAATAGCGCCCGCGAACAAGCAGAGCGCCGAGGATCACATATCCCGCCATGCCAGCAAAGGAGCTGGTAAAGGTCACAGCCGACGATGCCACCACCGAGCTGACGAGATTGAGCAGGATAATGACAAAGGCGATGGCCGCGCCCAACTGCGTCAGGCCGATGCCGATCTGACCGTTACGTCCCAGCCGAGGTGCTACCAGCAGCACAGCCGGAAGGCCGGCAATGAAGAGGAGCAGTCCAAAGAGGTGAAGCACGACGAGCCCATCGGGCTGAGACAGGTCAAACGCCCAATCGAGAAAGAGGATGAACCCGATGACCGCGTTGGCGACGAGCGCCCAACCGGCCAAGCGCTGATAGCTGGAACGACTCATGGAGCAGACTCCTTAGCTGACGTCGGTCATGACGCGCTGAACCTGCATTGCCATTTGGTACTGATGAGAGTCGCGTACGAGATCCCAGGAAGAACGCCGAAATCCTCACCTTCAAACCACATTGCGGTGAAGCTGACGAACGCGACGCACGCGACCTCTGAACTGGGATACGTGGAATTCGAGACGCGCAGTATATCAGATTCGCAGTTGAATGAGGTAAATCATTGCGCGATATGGGCATACGTCGCCGGAGACGATTGCGGCGGAACTGTCATCTCCCCTACAGAGCGTTCGACGCCCTGGTTGACAAACCCCGATTACAAGCCCGCCGTTGTTGGGTTGCCTTGATCGTCAAGTTGGATCCAATATCTGAGCTTGCGCGGGCTGCCGTCTTTGAGATCGACGGCATTCTCGAGTTCGCCGCTGTTTGCTTCGATGATCTTCTTTGAACCGATGTTCGTCTCGTCGCACGTGACCAATACACGCGTCAGCCCAAGTTCGCGCGCCTTGGGCAGTGCCAGCGCCAGGATCCGTGTGCCGTAACCTCGTCTTCGCTTCGCTGGACGGATCTGATAGCCGATGTGACCGCCGATTCGCCGGAGCCCTTCGGTCAGACTGTGGCGGATCGAGACTCGCCCGATAAACTCGTCGTCGTCGATCAGCCAGAGGTCGGTCGACGGAACGAAGCCGTCCGGCAGCCCCTCGCCACGACTGTAGCCGACCGTGCGTTCAACAAAGTCCGGGAAATCGCGTCGCAGCTCCGCAATGTCATAGATGCGCAGTGCATCCTCGTCGTGGAACTCGGCCAGCGCGGCCAGAAAGCTGTGTTGCCACCTCACCGAGGGCGTCTCGAGGTGTGCCTCCGATGGCTCTCTGCTCACGCGCCAGGTCCTGGCAGGTGTAGTCCGCGGAACAACGTCGTCACGATGTCGTCGAGATGCTCAACGTCGATCTCGGGGGAGCGGTGCTGTATCACCCCCGCCAACGCCAGCATGGCGGTCGCGCCAGACAAGAGCGTGGTCGCCGCCTCGACGTTCACGTCGGAGATGCGCCCGAGACGCTGCTCCTCATCGAGGTACTTCACGATGTGCTGGCGGTAGAGTTGTGCCTGCAGCGGCGGTTGGTGGATCTCGAACAGGAACTTCTGCAGCAGCGGCGGATCGGCGATCAGCCCGGCGACGATCGGCAGCGCGCCCGCGTTCAGGTCGAACATGGCGCGAGCGAAGACGATCAGATTCTCCTCCACGGTGGCGGTGCCAGGCTCTGGAAGACTGTTCAGAAAGCGCTGCACGTCACGGGCGAAGCGGCGGACCAGTGCCGTCACCAGCAGATCGTTCTTGCTGGCGAAGTAGTTGTAGAGGACGCCATCGGAGACCTCAGCCTCCCGGGCGATGTCGCGCGTGGTGATCTCGGTGATCTGCCGCTCCTCGAGCAGCTTGCCAGCCGCCTCGATCAGGTGCTCGCGCAGCGCCTCGCCCGGGTCGTCGTTCTTACCCGTCTGACCACGAATCGCTTTGGCTCGTCTAGGTGACATCGCGCCTCACGGTGACGACAACGGCCAGAATCGCAAACAGGCCCGCATAGGCCACCAGCATCAGTGCGGCGCCCCATTGTGGCAGCGACGAAGTGCTCGAACGCATCCCGATGACGGTGCTGCCACTGGCCACTGGCAGCCAGCGACTGAACCCGCCGATCAACTGCCCCACTACCCCTTCGATCAACGCGGACCACGCCAGAGCAGCCGCGATAGCGCCGGCCATGTTGCGCACCAGTGCTCCGAGACCGACGCCGATGGCTGCGAAGGTGGCGTTCCAGACGATGCTGCCGATCAATGTGTGCCACAGCTCGCTACTGGAGAGATCGAGCGCGGTCCCCTTGGCCGTCAGCCAAATGGCCGCCGCGATGACCGCGACCAGGGCGCTGACCAGGCCAAAGAGGAGCCCGACCAGTGAGTAGACGACCACCTTGGCGCCGATCACCTCTCCGCGGCGCGGGGTGGCGAGGAACGTATCGGTGATCGTCTTATGACGGTACTCGAGAGCGACCGCCATGATGCCCAGGATCAGACTGAAGAGGGAGACCAGTCCGGCGTGGCGTACCGCCGCGGCCTGCGTCGACGCCAGATGCACGTCACCGCCGTTGATCATCAATCCGCTGACCCCAGCGACGACGACCAACTGCGCGGCGAGCAGAAGCAGCCACGGGCTGCGAATGGTGCGTAGTTTGAGAATTTCCGTCGAGATAAGCGCAATCACCTTCACCCCTCATCCCATTGTAGCGGAGACTGGATCGGTCGAGGTCGTCGTGGCACCGTCCGCGCCGGTGAGACGCAGGAAGGCCGCTTCCAGCGAGAGACCGCCGTCGCTCAGCCCGGAAAGCGCGATGTTTTCATCCGCCGCCAGGCGACCGATCTCTTCAGTGGTCGCGCCATGTACGTCGAGGGTCACTCCATCGCTGACCCGCACGCTGTAACCGTGCCGCAGCATGGCAGCTTGCAGCCGTTCCATCTCCTGCGTGCGGACGGTGACGGTCTGCTCGCTCAGTTCGTGCAACATGCCGGAGAAGCGCACCTGTCCCTGACTGACGATGACGACGCGGTCGACCGTCTGGGCTACCTCGCTCAAGACGTGGCTGGAGACCAGCACGGTGCGACCCTCGGAGGCGAACCCGCGCAGGATGGAACGCAGCCAGGCGATGCCGCCGGGATCGAGTCCATTGGCCGGCTCATCCAGGATGAGAATGGAGGGATCGCCCAGCAGTGCGGCGGCCAGACCAAGTCGCTGGCGCATACCGAGCGAGTAGCCGCCGACCCGGCGCGGTGAGTCCGCGGTGAGTCCTACCTGATCGAGCACGTCGTCGACCCTCGTATCCGGCACGCCGGTGACGCGAGCCAGGACGCGTAGATGCTCTCGGCCGGAGCGATCGGGATGAAAACCGGTCGCCTCCAGTACGGCGCCGACCACGCGTCGCGGCTGCGCAAGCTCTTCGTAGCGACGGCCGTCGATCAGTGCCTCACCCGACGTGGGTCGAATCAGGCCGAGCAGCATGCGGAAGGTGGTCGTCTTACCGGCGCCGTTCGGGCCTAGAAAGCCGGTCACCTGCCCTGCCGCGACGTCGAACGTCATGTCATCGACCGCCCTCACACGGCCGAACAATTTGGTGAGAGTCCGGACTGAAATCTCCGACACCAGCGTCTCCTTGCGGGGCAATACATAATGAACGCATGATCATGAACATGCGTTCATTATGTTCTCATTGCAATCGGTTGTCAACAACAGGAAATACGTGCAACGCCAGTCCGTCCGTGTATGCTGCGGTATCATGACTCGCTGCGAAGCCGATCAATAGGGAGATGAGCCATGGCGACCTATGTATTGGTCCACGGTGCGATGGTCGGGGGGTGGTGCTGGCGTTGGGTGACACCAGAGCTGCGCGCTTCAGGGCATGACGTCTACACGCCGACGCTCACGGGCCTGGGAGAGCGCGTTCATCTGGCAAATCCGAGCGTCGAGCTGGAGACGCATATTCAGGACGTCGTCAACGTGCTCCACTATGAGGATCTCACCAACGTCGTACTGGTGGGTTGGAGCTATGGCGGAATGGTCGTGGCGGGCGCCGCGGGTCGTGAGCCGGAACGGATCGCGCAGCTGGTATATCTCGATGCCGACGTCCCGCGCGATGGCGAGATGAGCTCTCCGGCCAGCCGGGTCCCGGCGCGGCAGGAATTGGCCCGACGCTATGGTGATGGTTGGCTACTGCCGGTGCCGCCCAGGATGAGCAGCGACGAGAATCCAACCTTGTCGACGCTACTGCAAGAGGATGCGCGCTGGATCGCGCAGCGCTACACGCCGCAACCGCTCAAGACTTGGCTCCAGCCGATACGTCTCACGGGTGAAGCGGACTCGATTCCCACTACGTTTATCCGCTGTCTGGAAGGTTATGATCCGACGGACGAGGACACGCAGCGGCAGGATGCGCGCATCCGCAGCGAGCCTAAATGGACCTATTGGGAGATGCAGGCGCCCCATTCCGTGCCATTCACCGACCCGAAAGCATTGGCGCAGCTGCTTCTTAGGTTCGGCTGAGGACGTGGGGACGGACAGGCGAACCACGCTGGTTTTGTCATTCCGAGCCCGCCGCGAAGAATGACAACCAAGCGTTGGTCCTCTGGTCGGTGGTAACTCTCCCGCAGTCAGGTACGCAGAGCGATTGCGTCACTGAGACGGACCGTCTCGATCGGAATTGGCCTAACTCATGCGCGCCAACGCGTTCGCTCCGGCCGCGATCAGCTCATCGCTGTGGGGCAGGGAGACGACGTAGGCCGTCTCGATGCCATCGACGCGCAGGATCGCATCGGTCGCTTCCGCCGGGATGGCGTCATCGACGTTGAGCACCATGATCGCCTCGCCACCCTTCTCATGCCGCGCCACCTGCATCCCCGCGATGTTGACTGCATAGTCGCCCAGAATCATGCCGATGCGCCCGACGATGCCCGGCCGATCACGGTGATGCGTGATGAGCAGGTCGCCGATGAGCGGTCGCTCCAGCGAGAAGCGATCGATCTCGAGGATGCCCGCATCGACGCGGTCCCAGCGCACCGTGACGCGGTGAGGATCGCCCCCGTTCACCTCGAAGGTGAATTCCGGCGTGCGTTCGGCATGGGAATCGGCTCCCACGTTCGTGATGGTGATGGCGCACTCGCTGGCCACCAGCCGGGCGTTGACCGGCGTCACGCGTCGATCGGTCCAGTGGGCCAGCGCATCGCTCAGGGCGGCGCCGGTCACATGCTCGATCACGTCGGCGGCTACGAGACCGCGCGTGGTGACGCGTACATAGGCGGGACGCTCCGGATGGAGCACGGCCAGCAGATGCCCGGCGGCGCTCGCCACGTGGGTGAGCCGCTGCAGATCGGGCGCGTTGAGCGATGCCCGTGGCAGGTTGACCGCGTTCGGCACCGCCTCGCCACGCAGCGCCGCCAGGGTAGTAACGCTGATCATCTGACCCACCGCCGCCAGCGCTTCTTTGCTCGATCCGCCAATGTGGGGCGTCAGCACGGCGTTCGGTAGCCCGAAGAGCGGACCTTCACGAGCTGGCTCGTGTGGATAGACGTCGACTCCCGCCGCGGCGACGTTGCCGTCTTTGAGCGCGTCTGCCAGCGCGTTGGTGTCTACGATCTCGCCGCGAGCGCAGTTGAGCACGATTACGCCGGGCTTGAGCCGGGCGATGGCCGCCGCATCCAGCATGTGGATCGTCTCGGTCGTGGCCGGCACGTGGAAGGTAACGATGTCGGCCGTCTCCAGCAGCGTCTCGTACGAGACCGGCTCGACGCCGAGCTCCTGGAAACGCTCGCGGGTGATGTAAGGGTCGTGTCCGATCAGGCGTGGCTCGAAGCCGTGCAGCCGTTGCGCCAGCGCCGAGCCGACGTGCCCCAGCCCGACGATGCCGATCGTCTTGCCTCGCAGATCGAACGGCTTGAAGCGCTTGCGCTCCCATTTACCGGCGTGAGTGGAGCTATTGGCATCCGGAATCGAGCGGGTGATAGCCAGCAGCAGGGCTATGGTGTGCTCAGCGGCCGAAATGGCGTTGGCGCCCGGTGCGTTCAGGACCAGGATGCCCGCTGCAGTGGCACTGGGGACGTCGATGTTGTCTATGCCGACCCCGGCCCGCGCGACCACCCGCAGCTTGTGTCCGGCCGCCAGCACGTGAGACGTCACCTGCGTCTCGCTGCGCACGATGAGGGCGTCGGCCTGCGGCAGCACCGAGAGGAGGGCGTCCAGATCGGTGCCGTCGACGTCGATGATCTCTGCTTCAGTCGCCAGCGTCGCTCGCGCTTGAGCGTCGATGATGTCGCTGACGACGATGCGAGGGCGGCTGGTCTTGGTCGTCATAATGTTATGTTCCTGTTCCAGTGCGGTAGTGGCTGCCTGCGTCAACGTGCGAAGCTCGGTTTCCACGGCTACAAGGTTTGGAACGCGCAGGATGGCGGCAGATTCCCCAGTTTCAGCGGTCTCGGGCGAGATGAGCAGGCAGTTGATGTCGTTGGCAGCGTAAGCAGTGGCGTGGCGGCGGCTGTCCTCGACCGCATGCGTGATACCCAGCTCGCGTGCCACCGCTACTTTGTCGTCGGCGTAGCGCACGTTGCAGGTGGGGAAGCCGTATCGACGCAGCCAGTCGAGCGTCAGTGTGCCGCAGCGGCCGGGCCGGGCGGTGACGATCGAGACGTTTTCGGCGCCGAAGAGGTCGATCAACGCCGCGACGAACTGTTGCGCGCCTTCCGCGGGCAGAAGCTCGCGCGCGGGCCCGTCCGGGCTATAGACCCATTCGCGAATCTCGAGGGGAACGTTCAGCCCGGCCGAATCGACGAATGTGTGGTCCGGCAGATGGAGTCCGTATTGGGTATTGGCGGCGTGAGCTAGTGGGCGCGGGTGTTCGGTGAGGACGCCGTCAAGATCGAGCGCGATGCGGATTGTGGTGTTCATGTCGGAGTACCCCCAAAGTCGTCACAAAGCCAAAGGAAGTGGAGCGTGACCAACTACTGTGGGTACTACTACTGGAGGGAGCGGAACTGGAGGACGCGACGCCGAACGTGCCCATGAAGACGGCAACGGTGGCGTAGCGGGTGATGGTATCCATCAGTCCTCCAGGGGTGCAGAGCACCTAAATGAACAGACGCGCCCGATGTACGGACACGTTTCCAAAAGCGACATAACGCATCATAACAGAGCGGCGGGGGGATTGGAAGGGGAGTGGAGATTGATGAATCAACTTGCTAGGTGCGTCACGCCCGCGCTGGATTGGAAACCCCAGTGCAAGGAAGGCGAAGTCCCTAAACCGACTGAATCTACGGGGTCTCAGGTCGGGTCGATTCCTCCGTGGCCGCCGTCGGGCCGTCAGGCGCGAAACTGGGCTCCCCGCGCAGATCGTCAAGGAACGTGTCTACCGATCCCTGAGATAGCTTGTCGCGCAGATATCCCCGCCAGCGAGCGAACTTCTCCGCCGAAATCTTCTTCTGAAGGATGACCTGGCCGTCTTGGAGTTCGAACTCGACCTCCGAGCAAGAGACAGGGCCCAATTCATCCCGTATCCACTTGTGCAACGTCACCTGCCATTTGCTTGTTACTCTCGACATGATTGCCTCGATTCCGTTGTGTGATGCCGAATCGGAAGTCTGCAATTGATTAGGCTAACGCAGCTCCCCGGTGAAAGGTATCGGCGACGACGCGACTCACAGTGGCGGTGAATTGAACTATGGCCCGTAGCGTATTGAAAGATTGTGCATCTGGGTATTCATGCCTGATGTCTCGCTGGCGGGCAGAGACGCCCGCCACTACGTTTGTCGTCCATGCTCAGTCCGTTTAGGGACTTCGTCTACTTAGCCTGTGGTTTTCAACCGCGGGCGATCGACGGGCAATTACCAATGTGTTTCGTCAAAATCCGTTCGACCAGGGTGGGTGCGGCTCATCTCTCGTAATCCCTTGGCGCTCCGCTACAACACCCTCACCGGCGTGGTCTGTGACGCCGCGCTGGGCTCGGGGACGCGCTCGACCTCACCCGCTCCAACCACCTCCTCCATCGGCAGGAGCATCTGTTCCACCTCAGCTAACGACACGTTGATGATCCAGGATTGGCGGTCTTCAAAGGAGCAGGTCATCAGCAGGGAATCGCCGGAATGGCTCAGGCAGATGCCGCAGTTGTACTCAACCCCCAGGTGCCAGACCCGAAAGAGCCGCGACACACGCGTGATGCGGAAGCCGCGGTCCATCTCGACAAACCGATGCAGGTAGACGCGCTTGCCATCGACGAAGGGCACTTCATGGATGGTGAAGAGGTAGCCATCCCCGAAGGGAATCGGCGACGCTGAACCGCGATAGCGATCAAGACACGCTTCGGGTGTCACGCGATGCACCGTCTGGCAGCGTCCGGTCTCAACGTCGGGCTCCAGGATGACGGTCGGGTCGCACGAATAGAGGAGGAGTAGGCGGTCGTCGTGCACGAACGGGAGCCAGTTCTTCTCGGCGACGTTGCGCCCGTCAAAATCGAGTGGCACGAGATGATCGACGGCGCTGGCGGACGAGTTCAGCCGCCCCAGCACGACCCGCGGATAGCCAACCGGGTCGAACATGCACGAGGTCGCGGTGAACCACCAGTCGTCGTGCCAACGGGTGAGGCGAAGATCCTCGATGCCTTGAACGTAGACATTCTCGGCGTAGCTGGGCTGGATCTGCTTCAGCAGCGCTTCATCAATCTCCATCGACGACAGGATCTGGAGGTCGCGATCCAGCACCAGATGCGCGTTCTTGGAGCGAAACCGTCCGTCCGCATCACGCGGCACGAACCAGACCGCCCCTTGCTGATCGTAGTTGACCAGCCGCGCCACGATGAGGTAGCCATCGTCGGTTCGACCGATGGTGGTGTTGCCTGGTGAATAGTCCGGCTCGTCGAATTCCGACGCGATCTCAATTGGAATCGACCAGGCGGCCGGCAACGGCTGCGCGTAGAAGGTGGAGTTGTATCCCGCGAAGAACCGTTTGTCGATTGGCACGTCACGACGATGCAGCAATGCGTCGGTGGCGGCTATGCCGCTGCGCGGGTCCCCCGCGTAATAGGCGGAGATCGAGATCTCTTCCAGCGGCCCAAGGCCATAGGCATGCGTCTCGACAAAGAGCCGCTCCTCCTCGGGGAACTGGATGCGCTGAGCGCGCTCCGCCGCCAGCATGGCCAGGTGCGATTCGCTCCGTTGCCGAGCGGCATATGCCAGCTGATAGAGCGGCTCGGCGCGTTGCGGCCGTCGTTCCCAGGCGCTCAGCAGCTCGAAGACGGCCCGCTGCCAGTTACCCAGCTGGATCGAGCAGATCCCCATGCGGTAGGCGGCATACCAGGCTTCCTCCTCCCAGCCCCCGGCCGACGCGCGCCGCTCGTAGTAGCGATGCGCCTCTTCGAACCGACCGACATCGTCATAGGAGCGAGCCAGGTAGAAGGTGGCACGTAGGCTCTGCCCGGAGTTGACCTCCGCCTCCAACAGGGCGATGTCGCGGGTGAACTTGTCCGCTTTCGCGCCGCCATCGCCCACGTGTGCAATCGCGAGGGACGAAAGGAGCGGCAGTTCTCCCGTGCCGTCGGCCGTCCAGTACTCGTGGGTCACTCCGACGCTGTGCCAATCGAACGACAACCTGGCCAGCCGAACGTTCGAATAGTGCGTCGTGCCGTCCCGCTGCTGGAGGAGATAGCCGTTCGCCGAGACGGATGCCACGTCGAAGCCCTGATCGATCTCCAGCAGCATATCCGCATCCAGTAACAGTGCGTAGGAGCGATCGAGGTTCCAGCCGAGCTCGCGCGCGAAGCCCTGCGCGGCGGCGAACGCCTGAGTGCGGCTGACACCAAAATTGACCCATTCGTGAAGCGGTACTGTGTGTGGGATGCCGGCAGCTGACAGGATCTCGGTCGCGATCGATCGCGTCTCATCGCTCGAGCCCGTATCGCAGATGCACGCGGCCGAAATGACCGGCAGCGCCGATTCCAGGCAACGCCGCAGAACCGACGCCTCGTTCTTGACGATCATGCAGAGGATGATGCGCGTCGTGTCGGGTGTAACCAAGGGTGTTGATCTCTCCTCGTCGCGCCCTATTGGTGTGCGGGTCAACCGGAAGCGAAGCCGCCCATCATAACGAATAGGCGGCTTATCCTCCACATGAATCGCGGTTCAGTGCGGTGTTGGGCGTGTTCGAGCCTAAGCCAGCCCAAGAGCTCCGGATGGACCGGTTTCGCCGGTTGGACCCGTAATTCCCGTTGGCCCTGTCGGCCCGGTGGGCCCGGTCGGACCAATGAAGCCGGTCGGCCCCGTCGGACCAATTGTCCCAGTGACGCCGGTCGGACCGGTGTTGCCGGTAATGCCGATGAATCCGAGTGGCCCAGTTGGGCCGCTTGGCCCAGTTGTCCCAGAGAGGCCGGCCGAGCCGGTCCACCCAGTGGATCCGACCGGGCCTGTGGCGCCGACGTCTCCAGTTGGTCCGGCGAGGAGTGGTTCACTTGGCAAGACGACGAGGTAGCTGAAATGGGCGGCACGTGGTGCGATCGTTCCCAGATTGACAAAGAACCCATATCCAGGTCGGATTTGCACGCTCAACGTCGGCCCGACAAAGTTGCCAGGGTCGTCCTGCAGCATGACGGTAACGAAGCTGTCCTGAGTGATCGTGGGTACCTCCACCCAGGTTCCGAAGCGGAATGCTGGCAGAACGCCGGTTCCCGAGACGATATTCGAAGTCGTGCCATTCACGACCGTGGTCGATACGGGAGCCGCACTCACGGCCGTCCCGCCGCCCAACCCGAGCACTCCGGCGGCCACCGCGCCGAGCGTCAGCGCACGACGACGGGTGAGGCGCGGAGTACCAGCATCTTCTTCGGCGTTCGTCCCACCGGCTGGAAATGGATCGATGTCAGATTGATCCCCGTTTGCCATTGAATACTCTCTTCTTCCACGACCGGAATCGTCATTGAAGCCCTGTCCCGGCAGAGGCAGTTAACAGGTCGCGCATGCCGGTTGGTCGGTTCTCCGCTATCCGACAGCGCCAGTTGCGCCAGTGGCTCCGGTCGACCCGGTTGCTCCAGTTGCGCCGGTTGCTCCAGTCGGCCCCGTCGGTCCGGTGTATCCCGTGAAGCCAGTCATTCCAGTTGATCCGGTGGGGCCGAGGTCTCCGGTCGGCCCGGTCACACCCGGTGCTCCCACGTCTCCCTGCGGTCCGGTTGGCCCAGTCGGTCCAAATGCTCCCGATGTTCCGGTGTAGCCGGTGGGACCCACGACTCCGGTCGGTCCGGTTGGTCCAACAGGTCCGGTTGGTCCGGTCGGAACCACGGCACCCGGGAAGACGATGAGATAGCTGAAGGGTGTGGAGCGTAGGACCGGGAAACGCAGGTTAACACTGAACCCCTGACCCGGCGTGATCTTGACCCAGTAGTTGGGACCGATGAAGGACCCGGGATCGCCAAGCAAGGTGATCGAGACGATGGCATCGGAGGTGATCTGATCCTCAGCGACCCAAACCGTGAAACGGAGGGCAGGGATCGCGCTCGTTCCGGTAATGACTTCGGCGATAAGGGTGCTGCCATCCTGAATGGTGACGGGTGCGGCGCCGGCCACCTGCGTGCTGCTCAGACCGAGCACCCCCGCCGCGGCGGCTCCGAGGGCCAGGGCCCGTCGTCGACTCAGGAGTGGTGGGCTGGATCCCTCGGGTGAGTTCGATGCAATTGGAGCGCCTGGTCGATCGATGGAGCCGTCGTCGTGTCCCATCACAAGCTCATTTCTCTTGCTACCCAAGCAACGGCTTCGCCCTCGACGACTGCAATGCAGCGCATCCGGCAGTCAAAGGGGTTGCCGCGTGTTCCAGTGAGTCAACACATAACTCATCGTAGCGTAGAGGGTGAACGTTCATGTGTCAATCGCCAGGATGGGTCAGTACGGTGAGAGGTCCGAGCGTTTGTTGGTAGATGCCCGCAGTTCCCGACTTGCATCAGTAGAACCACGGCTTGAGCGAGTCATAGTGCCCAGCCCCGCCCCAAGGGATGGGCCGCGATAGCTCCGCGCCGTGTTGAGGACGCCGTCGTCGTCGGAGGTGTCAGGCGTGGTGCGTTTGTGATCGCGGCCCATCGTATTCCCGGCGGAGCGAGCTTGGCTTCGTCGGGAGTCGTTTGCACCCGCGGCTCATCTCTTCGTCGTCCGCCGCCACTCGGCTGTTCCTAGGCTCCGGCCGTCCCGCCATTTCCACCGACACCGCCGTCTCCGCCGACACCGCCAGTGCCGCCGGTTCCGCCAGCCCCACCGGCGCCCCCATTCCCGAACAATCCGCCCGTTCCACCAGTCGCTCCTGTTGCTTCCATAGGTCCGGTTGGGCCGGTCGGACCGGTTGGCCCAGTTATCCCCGGCACTCCTGATGGCCCAGTCGGTCCAGTGGGGCCGTTCATTCCGATGGCGCCGGTCCATCCGGTCGATCCGGGCATACCCATGGGGCCTGTCGAACCGGTCGGCCCCAACGACCCAGCCAAGCCGGTGTAGCCGGTGGGACCCACGACTCCCGTCGGTCCGGTTGGTCCAACAGGTCCGGTTGGTCCGGTCGGAACGACGGCACCCGGGAAGACGATGAGATAGCTGAAAGGGGTGCCCCGCATCACGGGGAAACGCAGATTGACGCTGAACCCCTGGCCTGGCGTGATCTTCACCCAGAAATTGGGACCGATGAAAGAACCGGGATCTCCCAGCAAGGTGATCAAGACGATGGCATCCGAAGTGATGGCGGGTTCACTGACCCAGGCGCTGATTCTGAGTGGAGGGAACGAACTCGACCCGACAATGACCTCGGCGACCAGCGTGCGGCCGTCTTCTACGCTGACCGGCGTTGCCCCGGCGATCTGAGGGACACCAAGCCCCAGAACACCCATGGCCGCGGCACCAAGCGAGAGCGCGCGCCTGCGGGTGATCATCGGCGGTCCATCTGTCTCCGGTGTCTTCGACGAATCCTCGGCGTCCGACCGATCGAGGGGGCTCTCATCCTGTCTCATGGTGAGATCTCTTCTCTATCTCGCGCAAGCCACAGCGGTGAGTACGATGCCTGCGTTGGAACATCAAATAACATCGAGATCACCACGTGCGCCCATACGTAAACGATGCGTGGAGCGCAGCTTATGAGTCGCCCGCCAGGGTGTCTATCGCCCATATGGGCGCACGCACTGGGACAATAGGGTGACGTGTGCTGAACACGACCGCTATCTGTGGAACCGAAATTGAGGGACTCATCCGTGGCCTGACGACGTGTGGCAGGTTGCTCGACTCAGGCGTCGCCCAGAAAGCTAGACCCTGCGGAGTTTACCCATGCCACTGAGCCCAAGCGCTTATCGCCTCGTTCAACCGAGAGACTGAAGGGAAAGCGACATGCGGCAACGACCGGATGCCTTGATCCTGATCGCCATCTACGAGTTCGTCATGGCCGCCATGCTGTTGATTGCGTCCTGCATCGTTCTTCCGATCGCCCTGGTGATCACGCCGTTCACGGCGAGCAGCTTCGGTCAGTTCGCCGCTCGCTTCGCGCTGGTGGGGGTCTCCCTCACGGTCGTATTCGGCTTTGCCGTGGCCTCGGGCATCGTGGGCACGGGCTTGCTGATGCTGAAGGAATGGGCGCGGATCGGAGCGATTCTGCTCGCGATTCCAGCGCTGGTCGTCTTCCCGATTTGGACGGTGCTGGCGCTCCTCATCATCGTTTACCTGGTGGGCGAAGAGGGACGCGCGCTCTTCCGGCGCAGTCGTCGCGCCAGCCTCGTCACCGCGCGTGAATACCAGCGCGAGGCGGACCAGGTGGAAACGCTCAACGTCGTACCGATCGTCAGACCAAAGGTCTGGAAAGCGCCGGAGCCAGTGGAAGACCCAATCGTCGCCAGTGATGGTCTGACTGACGAGAAGATCGCGCCGGAGATGCCCGGCGCGAATGACCTCTTGCAAGATTCGGGAGGCGACGAAACCCTCGAGCCGCCAGTCGGCTGAGCCGATCAGGCGTTGCCGTCGTTGCTGCTTACCTCACCTTTGGGCTTGATCATCATGACCGGCGTCGTGCCGACTTTGAGGATCCGCTCGGCCACGCTACCGAAGACCAATCGACCCAGTCCGCTGCGGCCGTGGGTGGCCATCACGATCAGATCGACCGACATTTCGCGCTCCAGCGCCATGAGTTGTTCGGCGGGGAAGCCCTCCAGCGTCTCGGTGCGCACCTTCACGCCGTCTTTGCGTAGCGGCTCGGCCACGGCCGCCAGGTAATCCTGCGCCTCCTGCACCAGTCGCTGACCGATCTCGTTGAACGTGTCAGCTGAGGCGGGCGTCATCGGCTCGCTCCCCAGCATGCCGTAGAGCTGTGTCGTCTCGGCTACGCGCACCAGCATGAGCTCGGCGTCGAACGCCTGTGCGAGCTCCTTGCCATAGGGGAGGGCTGCCTCGGCATAGACCGAGCCGTCTAGCGAGACGACCACGGTCTGCACGGTTTCGGCGTGGCGGTCTTTAGTGCCAGAACGAATCAGCAGCACCGGCGCGCCACTGCCACGGACCACCCGATCGGCCACGCTGCCATACAGCCAGCGGCCGATACCGCTTCGTCCGTGCGTCGTCATAACAACGACGGGGTCGGTCATTTCGTCGGCCCCGTCGACGATCTGGTCAGCCGGTTGGCCCATGCGTACGCTGATCTGAACGCGATCGCCGTAGCCTTTGGCTTGCTCGCGCAGGTAGCTGCGGGCCTCGCTCTCGGCCGATGCCGGACCGTCGGGCGAAACGACGCGCATCAGGTGCAAGGGGGCGTTGGCTTTGCGCGCGATCGCCTCGGCGTAGGGGAGGGCTTGTTCAGCCAGATCCGAGCCGTCCAGCGGAACGATGACAGTGCCGATCATCTCTTCTCCTTCATCTTTCTGGCGATAGCTGGAACTCCCGGCCGAAATGTCGCGTCTTTGCCGTTGCCGCAGCCATCAACGGCGCGCCCATTCATCGACTCCGCGCGTCGTTACCACTTAGTCTATCCGAGGACGCGTGACGGAGGAACAGCATCAATGGGCGCAAACGTAACATGCTCGTTGCAAATCGATGCCTCTCAGGGGCGTGTGCGTAAAGCGAAGCCCGGGCCTCGGGCTGCCCGAGCCGACCAGGCTGCGCTATGATCGCATCTCAGGCTCCGATCAATGGGTGAATGAAATTAGGCTGACGTCGGGAGGACGGAATGACCGAGCAGGCGAATCGAGTCGATGCGGAGATGCTCGAGAACTATACGCGAGACGTGCTGATCGGCTTCGGGCTGACCGAAGAAGATGCGCGCATCTCCGCAGAGGTGCTGGTGGCGTCCGACGTCCGCGGCATTGACTCTCATGGCGTCCCACGCATGACCTACTACGCCGAACGCCTGCGCAAGGGCCTGATCAATGAGAAGGCCGAACTGACGGTCGTGACCGAGACTCCGGCTACTGTCGCCTTCGACGCCAACAACGGCATGGGCCATCCCGCATCTTATCGCGCTATGCAGCGCTGCATCGAGAAGGCCAAGGAGACCGGGCTCTGCATGGCTACGGTGCGGCACAGCAACCACTTCGGCATCGCCGGGTATTACGCCATGATGGCGCTGAACGAGGGATTGTGCGGCGTGGCCATGACCAACGCCACACCGCTGGTGGTGCCGACTTTCGCCAAAGAGCCGACCCTCAGCACCGCGCCGATCGCGATCGCCATCCCAGCGCGCGACCAGCGCCCGATCGTGATCGATATGGCCACCAGCACGGTCGCCTGGGGCAAGGTTGAGATCGCCCGCCGCGAGGGGAAGCCGATCCCGGCCGGCTGGGCATACAACGCCGACGGGAACGACACGACCGATCCCTGGGCCGCCGTCTCGCTGACGCCGCTCGGCTGGACGAAGGAGCTCGGCAGTCACAAAGGCTACGGCATGTCCCTGTTTGTCGAGGTCCTCTGCGCGCAGCTGGCAGGCTCCTCCTGGAGCCGCTACGTCGGTGGAACTCGCTCCACTCCACCGCGACCGTCCGACACCGGCCACGCCTTCATGGCCTGGCGCATCGACGCCTTCCGTCCGGAGGAGGAGTTCTACGCGGATATCGACAGCATGCTGGAGGAGTTGCGCTCGCTCGAGCCGTCGGCCGGTCACGATCGCGTCTACGTGCCGGGAGACCCGGAAGATATCGCCGAGGCGGATCGCCGCGAGCGGGGCATCCCGGTGCATGCCAGCGTGCTGGATGAGCTGCGCGATCTGGGGAAAGAGGTCGGTGTCACCGCACCGTTCTAGAGGGAGTCGGGCCTTGATACCGTAGAGGTGGGACCTTGTTCAGACCTGTGCCCGCCTTCATCTTTGCGACACCGGAGTGACACAGCGATGACAAAGGGACCCAACCACAATCAACGGTATCCCCCGCGCAAACACATCCGTCTTCCGGTCGATGCCTATTCAGAGCCAGGATTGCGTGCCATGGTGACGATCGCGACGCACGATCGCGCTCGCTGTTTCGACGACTCCGAATTCGCCGAGGATTGCAGTAATCAGTTGCGCTCGCAATCCGTCGATCAGTCAGTCGCTGTGTTGGCATATTGCTTCATGCCTGATCATGTTCACATGTTGCTTCGTGTCGACGGCGATGTGGGCATTATCGACTTCGTTGGAAAATTCAAGAGCGTGACGACCCGTCTTTGGTGGTCCCGCGGGGACCGCGACCGTCTCTGGCAGCGAACCATTCACGACCATCTGCTTCGAGAAACCGAAGACGAAGGGGATTATCTCACCTACGTTCTGGCCAATCCTGTGCGCGCAGCGCTGGTAGACGAATGGACTGAATACCGGTTCTCTGGTTCCCTCGCCTACGATTTGTCGGACGGATTGCTGTAGAGGGGGATCACAGTCGGTACCGATCTCACACTAAACGTAGAGGCGGGACCTGTGCCCGCCTTTGTGGTTGTGCGGACATCTGGCCCAGGAAGAGGCCAATGTGTGCGCGGGATTTGTATGCGTGCCCGATTTATGTGCTTTACCTGGCGAATGCATTCGAGGCTGCACAAAGGCGGGCACAGGTCCCGCCTCTACGTTCAATGGGTGCCGGGTCGGACCGGCCCACGTCATCCTCTCGTTGCCAGCCAGGCGTCGAAATCGAGTTTCTCCGAGAAGCGTCCTTCCGAATTGATGGCGCTCAACGTCCGGCGCAGATCGGCCTCGAACGCCGCTCGCTTGTCGCCAAGGACGTGATGCGAGCAGAAGGAGGTGGAATAGAGGTAGCCGAGGATGTCGTCGATCGTTGGGAAGCGCTCCACGGTCGTGTTGTACAACTCGACGTGGGGAAAGGCCGAGGCCTCCAGCGTCTCGGTGAACGGGACGTGCCGCACGTTGTAGGTGCCGCTTCCCGCTCGTCGAACATCACCCAACCAGCGCCGAATCACCTGTTGCGTCGCACGCTGCCAGCCCCCGGAGAAGTGCCAGATGCGCTCCGCATCCGAGCAGACGATTACGCCGCCGCCTGGTTCGATGATCTGATCCAATGCCCGCAGCGTGGCGTCCCGATCCACCCAGTGGAAGGCGCGACCGAAGGTGGCCAGCCGCACCATCCCGATCTCTTCGGCCAACCGAGACAGATCGCGGTCACTCCCCTGGAGCCAACGGGCGTTGCGAACGTTGGCATCCAGCGCCACGCGTGCGGCTTCGGTAAGCATGGACGCGTCCGGATCGAGTCCGACGACCTCAGCAAAATAGGGGGCGAGTGGGATGGCGATCTGGCCCGTGCCGCAGCCGATATCGAGGAGCCGACCAGTCCCGTCTAATCCGAAGCGCTCGACGACGTGCTGGAAGAAGACGTCGGGGTAGGGCGGCCGGTAGCGGGCGTAGTACGGGGCTGCACTGGCGAACAGATCGGGCATGTGCTCGTTCATGAACGATCCTCCCGCGCCGGTCGAAGCTCCGCTGCCGAGGCCTGTTCCATCGCGCTCAGCATGGCGACACGGCGTCGAAAGTGTTCTTCGGTGCTCCATTCCGCCGTCAGATAGGCTTGGACGAGGTCGATCGCCAGTCGATCGCCGACGATCTGCGCGCCCAGGCAGAGGACGTTGGCGTTGTCGTGCTCGACCGATTGGTGCGCCGAGTAAACGTCGTGACACACGGCGGCGCGGATACCGGGGATCTTGTTGGCGGCGATGCAGGCGCCCATGCCGGTGCCGCACACGAGGAGTCCACGATCGTAGTGGCCCGCCCGCAACGGATCGCACACGCGTCGGGTCACAATGGGGAAGTCGATCGGCTCGGTGCTGTCGGTTCCGACGTCCTCGACGTCATGTCCCCATGCACGCAGGGCCGCGACGATGGTGCCTTTGAGCGGGAATCCGGCGTGATCGGCGCCGACGATGACGCGCATCGATCAACCTCCAGTATGTGGCGTTCAACGGCGAATGGCCCGGCTTCGATTGAACCACGGTGAGGCGAGGCGTGCCGTGAGTCACCCATCGACGAGAGAGGAACGAAACGGGACGCTCGACTGAGCGTCCCGTCCTGGTTTCGCGAGGAACCGCCGGGTTAGATCGGCGCGGTGATATTGAAGTCGGCGTTGTAGTCCGAAATGATGACATCGACTTTACCACCAGTGTCGTCGGTGGTCTCGATCTTATAGAGCAGGTGATCTTTTTTCCCAACGTAGAAGGTCGAGTCCGTGCCGTTCGCCTCAACGATCTCATACACGTCGCAATCAACGCCGTTGACCGTATCGGATCCTTTGCTGCTGAATTTTGTTTCGTCCGGAATTGGAGTCGAGAGCTCGTTGGCGATGTCCTGGCTGCTCATGCCCGGTATCGTGGCGTCGGCAGAGACCGGCGACTGTGTCCACGCGCCACCGATATTGATGTAGTTGTTGGTGCCGATCGAGATCATCTCGATATTCTGGCCACCTTCATCGATGATCCAGTGCGATTTGTCTGGGTTCTCGTTCTCAACCGTGGCGGTGCCGGTCGGCGTCGTTGAACCGCTGTCGTAGAAGGTGATGGTCATCTTGTATGACTTGACGTTCTTGAAGGCGGTGGCGACCTGAAGCATGATCGCGCTACCCGATCCCGATCCCGATCCGCCGGAGGCGGCTTGTGTGGCGGTGGCAACCTCGGTGGCGATCGTAGTCGCGGTGTTGATCGCGGCTTGTGTTGCGGTTGCCTCGCTGGTGGCGGTCGATGTGGACGCCGTCGTGGCGGCGGTAGTCGCCGTCGCTGTCGACGCCGCGGCGGTCGTGGCCGTTGACGTGGATGTGGACGCGGTCGTGGTCGTCTGGCTCGTGCTGGCCGAGGAGGTGGTCGTGCTCGTGGGCGTTTTCGACGACCCGCCACAGGCGGCGAGCGCCAGCGTCAATATGACGACGCTCGTCGAAACCAACCGTTTACCCCGGAGCTCTTGTGGTCGCGTGAAGCGTGGTAGCTGCAATGGGTCCCCCTTATTGTTCGAGCGGAACGTCGCGGCGTCGTGGTCACGAAATGATAGAGATTGACTCAGTCAATGTCTAGGTTCATTTGGGCCAGAATTCTGTCGCGATAGTTAACGTCTGAGCGGGGAATCCACACCGCTCACGAGCAACGGCAGGCTATGAACTCCAGCCAGCCCGGCACCTCGCTGGCGGCCAGCATCTCGTGGGCGTCGTTGGCGACCGAGACCTCGAAGACCACGCTGTAGCGGTCGACGAGAAAGATCGCGGCGCGCGGACTGCCGCCGGCATCGACCAACCCGTAGCGTCGGTGGATTTCTCTGTCGGGGTCGAGCGCGATCGGGAATGGGAACGCAGCCACGTGCGCGTCGCCAGAGACGACCGCTAGAATCTCGGCCGCCTCGGCGTGAATGGCGTCACGGCGCTCGTTCAGCTCGGTGAGAAATTCACGGCACGCCACGCATTCCGCGCCATGTGTGAAGACCAGTGCCAGATTGCGCCGCAGGTAGGAATCGCGCAAACGAATAGGGTCGCCCGACGGCGTGGTGCCGGTGAAGTTCGGCAGCCGATCGCCGCGCGCCGGAACCACCGGAAGGGTGCGAATCGATTCGATCGTCATACGTTCCTCCCTGTCTCACGCGATTCTAGAACGAGGCGCTCAGCCCGATGAGCGGTGCATCCGGCACGTCGCGGCCCAGGATGAGGACGCCAAAGCGCCCCATGGCCCCTGGGTCGATCATACGGATGACCGCCGAACGCACCCCGACATACTCCTGATAGGACATGTCCGGCTCTTGCTGCGTGCGCACCAGCAGTTCGCCGATGCCCGCACCGCCCAGGAAGTCGGCTTGGGTGGTGAAGCCAAGCACCTGTAAACCGTGCGCCCGTGCCGCACGCTCGAGCGCGCTGAAATCGACGTGGGCCGTCAGGTCCTGATTGCCAACCGCGCCGAACGGGTCGTCTCCCACCGCGTGCTGGGCGTAGCTGCGCAGTGTGCCCTGTGGATAGTCGGGCCCATAAAGCTTCGCGGCGGGGTAGCCGTAGTCGATCGCCAGCACGTAGCCCCGGCTCAACCGTTGCGCCACATTCGCTACCCAATCAGAAAGTCCCAGGTTGATTTCCGCCAGCTGGCCGTCCGCCAGCTCGATGTCGCCGTCTCGCACGGAGCGGGCAAGCGCGTCGCTGGAGAGGGGCCCCAGTTCTTCGGCGAACCAGCCATCGCGCCAAACGACGTAGCGCTCGTGGATCTGGTTTCCGTGACGTTCGACGCGGTGTACCGGCAGCGCATCCAGGAATTCGTTGGCCAGCACGCAGCCCTCGACGGTCTCCTCGCCTGCCATCGACAGATGCTCGGCGTAGCCCGCCGCCTCCAGTCGCGACGTCAGCTCGGCCGTGCGCGCCGCATTGACCTCGATCGGCTGATAGCGGAAGCGTTGCAGCAGCGCGGGTTGGTCGAGACTCAGCGCGTCCAGGATCGCCAGGGCCAACGTGCCGGAACCGGCGCCAAATTCGAGCAGTGTGAACGGGTCGGGCTGGCCGAGGAGTTCGTCGAACTGCGCGATCTGGCGGGCCAGCGTCTGCCCGAAGATGGGATCGGCCTCTGGTGCGGTGAGGAAGTCGCCGCCGGGGCCGGGTCGGGCGACCATATTAAGGTAGTAGCCGTGCTCGGGATGATAGAGGGCGTTCTGCATGAAGCAAGCGAAGGTGACGCGGCCCTCGCGCTCGATGGTGGCGCGAAGCTCGTCGACGAGTTGCGGGATGCTGGCAGCGTGCGGGTCCTGCTGGTTCATGTCGTCGATTGTACCCCGCTCTCGGCGGCGCCCGGCCACGCCTCGATTGATGCTGGCGGTGCCGGATCCGTAGAATGAGGGTATGAAGCGCGAGAGACCGCCACTGCGTCCCATCACCGAGCGTCGACGCCGCCGCATGGTCGAAGTGCTGGAGCGGCGCCAGCCGGACCTGACCGTGGTCCTGGAGAACGTGCATGATCCGCACAACGTCAGTGCCGTGCTGCGCAGCTGCGACGCGGTCGGCATCGCCGCCGTTCATCTCGTCTATACCATTGAAGAACGCCCAGAGCTGAGCCGGGGTGTTTCCGGCAGTGCACTGCGCTGGCTCGACATTTTGGATCACGAGAGCATCGCCAGTTGCTACCAGACGTTGCGCGACCAGGGATTCACGATCCTGGCCACGCACCTGGACGAGAATCGAGTCGAGCTCTTCGACCTGGATCTGACCGCGCCCACGGCGCTTGTCTTTGGCAACGAGCAGCGAGGGGTCTCCGAAGAGGCGGTCGCGGGGGCCGACGGAACGGTCATCATCCCCATGATGGGGATGGTGCAGAGTCTCAACATCTCGGTGGCATGTGCGGTGACCCTCTACGAAGCCCTGCGCCAGCGTCGCGTCGCCAACCTATACGAACGACCTCGCCTCTCGAGCAGCGAGATCGGTAGGCGGCTGGACCGCTGGCTGCGCCGCGAGCGCCGCATCATTCGTTCGTAGGTGGTGAAGAATCGTCTCGATCGGTGCGGTGGAAATGGTAGCGGTCAGTGCCCGATCGCCCCAGCCAGCGCTCCGGAAACGTGAGGCCCACCAGCGTCGCCACGGCGATGACCACCCCACCCACCGCTACAAGGTAAAATCCTGCGCCGACGAGGAGTCCGATCGCCGCTGCCACCCAGATGTCGGCGGCGGTGGTGATGCCCTTGACCCGGTCGTGCGATTGCAGGATGGCGCCGCCGCCGAGAAAGCCGATGCCGGTAACGATGCCCGCGGCGACGCGGGTGGGATCGAGCGAGATTGCGTTCGGTCCAGCGCCGAATTTGTCGGCCAGCAGCAGCGAGGCGACCATGAAGAGGGCAGCGCCCTCGGTGACCAGCACATGGGTACGAAGCCCGGCCGGTTTGTCGCTCAGCTCACGTTCGAGGCCAAGGGCCGAACCGAGCAGTGCGGCGATGAGGACGCGGATGAGGGCGTCGGTCTCGGAGATTGACGTGCTCCTTTGCGGAATTGAAACGTCCTATGGTTACGGCCATTATTGCATCCCTGTGGCGGGGCGTGACGCGCGGAGAGAAGCGCAAAATCGGCTGTGGCACGTATGTTGAAATGAGAGACCACCAGAAGGCCGGCTACGACACCGGTGGAGCAGCGGACATTCAACCAATTGTCGTGCTCGACTTGATTTCAAATGGAGGAGATGATTCGCATGTCAACTGCCCAAGGGCAGGCGGCGTTCGCCGCGATTCGACCCGGAGCGTACCCACATGCGTGAGGGAACGATGAGCGACGCGGGCGGCTGGTTGCGCTCCATGCGCCGCACACATGGCGGCCGCTTCATCCGGTTCGCGCTCGTCGGTACCAGTGGAGTGCTGGTGAACTATGCCGTCTTGATCTTTCTGGTCGAAGCGTTCGGTCTGAACCGCCTCATCGCGGTGGCGCTGGCGAACGAGACGGCCATCCTGAGCAATTTCTTTTTCAACAACCTGTGGACGTTCGGTGATGCCGGGCGACACCGCCCGGTGCTGATTCGAGCCGCGCGCTACAACGCGTTCGGTCTCGGCGGCCTGCTCGTTTCAGTGACGGTCCTGGGGTTGCTCACGTATGGGCTCGGCCTGCAGTATCTGGTCGCTAACGCGTTCGCCATCGGCATGGCGATGACCTGGAACTACCTCTCGAATGCGCGTTGGACGTTCGCCATCACCGCGACGCACGCGCATGGCACGCACCTGGAGCAGCGCCCCGCGCGCCTGAACCGGGTGCAATCCCCCGACGCATCGGACTGATTCGAGTCTGAAGCAACAATGAACGCCCGACCTGGCACAGCGCCAGGCGGGCTTCGCTGTTGGTGTTCGCGACATTCGTCGCTAATGAGGTGTGTCGCAGCGCTTCCACGACGCCATCAAACAGTACGGCTCGGCGGCGGCGGCCGGCGCCTGGGCTTTGGGCGGCCAAGCGACGCGAACGGCCTGACACAACTTCCCGCAGCTCCCCCAGCAGGTCTTCTGTGCCATTGGTGCCGCCGAAAGCATGGCGGTGACCTCGGTCCAGCATGCGGCGAGTTGGAGCCGAGGCTCAGCCAGCGACTACACGACGGCCGCAGCGTGGGGCTGTGCCACGAGCGGCAGTGGCGGTTCAGGAAACGGACTACCGTCTCGTGAGGATCTTTCGCGGTCGGCTTCTAAGCCATACAAGGGAGGGCCGATTTCCGAAGCTGGGCGAGCGCTACAGAAGCACGGCAGCAGGGTGGGTAGCGCTTTCCCAAGCCCCGTCGGGAACCCGTCAGAAATTAATCGAGTGGCTCAAGGAATTGTGGATGGTATTCTGATGAACCCTGACAGTACCTTCTCCACATACGTGAAGAGTGGCTACGGCAAGGTTATTGACATTGTCGCTCCTGACGGGCGGGGTGTGCGGTTTTTCGCAGATGGACGCTTTATTGGATTGCTGGAGCCAAACCCTTGAACCTAGACTCTGGCCCGAATTCCTTAGTTGTTACCACGGAATGAGTGCACTTGACCATGGAAGGAATGAATCGCCGATGTCCCACATGACGGTCGTCGTCACCAGCGATATTCATCGAGACGAACTGTTCGCAGAAATACGGTGCGGATCCGTTATTTGGGCCGAAGTCGCGTACAAGCCCGAGTCTACTGATATGATCGTTCGTATACTACCCAATCCTTACGGTGGTCCATACGAGTTTGATTTGTCGGAGACTCAGAGAGCACTGGACCAGGCCAAGCGCAGGATGTCGGACATGGGGCCCTCTCTACAGGATTGAGGGCGTTGTCCAGTGTGGTAGCTCTCTGAAAGTGTCCTGTGACAGGTCTCCAGCAACGGTGGTTTCTGCGGCGACATTGGTCCGCTGACCGACGCCCTCGGCTCCGTCACCGGCGTTACCGACGGCAGCGGCACGCTCACCGGCAGCACCAATTACGACGCCTTCGGTGCGGTGCGTTCCCAAACCGGCGCCTCCCTCTCCCTGGGCTTCACGGGAGAGCTGACCGATCCCAGTACCGGCTTCGTGGACTTGCGTGCCCGTGAGCTCGATCCGACGCTCGGTCGCTTCCTTTCGGCGGACACGGTGCAACCCAACGCGCCTGGCTCGCAGGGCTACAACCTCTACGCCTACGTGGCCAACAATCCCACCACGTGGACCGATCCGAGTGGCTACTCCACGAACGGGGATGCCGCTGGAGCGGCCGGTACCGCCGCGGCGGTGAGCGTCTTCAGTCTGCTGCTGTTCACCTCTTTGGCGGCGGCCTGTTTTGCCTTTATCGGGTGTGGTCCGTTCCTGGTGGCGGGAGCGTTGTTCTCGTCAACTGGCGGACTGCTGGCCGTCACGGGGCTGCTCATCGCGGTGTTCGCGGAGGTCGCCTGCTCCCTGAACGCCGCCTGTTACGCGGCGACCCAGCAGATTGGGCAGACCATCAAAGCCTACGGATCTGCAGCGGCCGCGGGAGCCTGGAGTGGAGGTCCGGGCGATGCGCGCAACGCCATCGGAGCGTTGCCGGTCATCCCAGTGGTGCAATCGGTCATCAACGAGTACCGATACTTCACTCAGCGGAGCAAGCAAGGCGCGCAGAGCCAAGAAGCGGGAGCGACAGACCAAGGGGCAGCGGGAAGTGCCGTGTCGCTGTATCAAGTTCCGTGGCCGGCAAACTTGCCCAAAGGAGGAGAATTTCCCTACGTGCCGCCGAAAGGCTACCCACCTGGAATGGTTGAGAAGAACCGGCAGGGCAACTACGAGGATAGGAAGGGAAACGAATGGGTATGGGACCCGGTAAAGGAAGAATGGGACGTTCAACTCAAGGGGCGCGGGCATCGGGTCAAGGACTACAGGAATGTCGCCCCAGACGGATATATCACTCATCCGAAGCAGAAAACGCCAACGCCGTAAGCTCACGCTGAGGAGCACGTAAGTGGATGACGATTGTCGGAGACTGATCAGCGAACTCGGACATCCGAACCCGCGCCATCAGCGCGCGGCCGAGCAACAGCTTGAGGACAAAAGATACTTGCCGTGTTTGGAGTTAGCGTTAGACGATCACGATGTACCTGAAACAACGAAAACGGCGATAAGCCGCATGCTGTACCTTAGTAGATGGCCAGAGGCCGGGCCCATTGCGCTGCGTCATTTGAACTCTTCGAACCCCGAAATCCGCGCGGAATCAGCGAACACGCTTGCTGTGCTGAGATATGAATCCGCGGGTCCAGCGCTGCACAAGTTACTCGATGAGGAGATGGAATCTCCAGATGTTCAGGGACGGGCTGCAATAGCTCTTGGGGCGTTGCATTATCTGCCAGCTTGGCTGAGTTTAGTCCGTCAACTTCGTAATTCAGATGAGACAGTTCGGGCGATGTCAGCAAAGGCACTTGGCTTCTTGGCCGTGCCGGAATCGACTTCTCACCTGGAGCAGGCGAAGCAGAATGAGACAAGCGAGTGGGTTCGCAATGAGATCATCGCTGCGTTAGATACGATCCGCTTGTCATCATGAACAGAACCCCAAAGTGGACCTTAGAGGGTGTTTGGCAACGCAGTAATACTGCGTCATTTCGTACGTCCTTGAAAGTATACGAAATTACCACCTAACCTGTCGTACATGGAATAGGAGTGCATTCAACGACACTTCGCTCTAGGCTTCAGCGGTGAGCTGACTGATCGTAGCACCGGCTTGGTGGATCTGCGTGCCCGCGAACTCGATCCGACACTGGGTCGCTTCCTCTCGGCCGACACGGTGCAGCCCAACGCCCCCGGCTCGCAGGGCTACAACCTGTACGCCTATGTCGCCAACAACCCCACGACGTGGACCGATCCGAATGGGCACTCGACCGTTGACAATGGAACGGCCGCCGCAGGCGCCACGACGGTGCTCGGACTGGCGGCACTGCTGTCGGTCTCGACCCTGGCGGTGGCCTGCCTGGCGTTTGTGGGATGTGGTCCCTTCCTGGTGGCGGGAGCGTTGTTATCGTCCACCGGGGGGCTGCTGGTGCTGACCGGTATTCTGATTGTGATCTTTGCCCTGGTCTTGTGCTCCCTTGATGACGCGTGTTATGCCGCGACGCAGCAGATTGGGCAGAGCATCAAGACCTACGGATCCACGGCGGCCGCTGGGGCGTGGAGTGGAGGACCGGGGGATGCACGCAATGCCATTGGAGCATTTCCAGTCATCCCGGTGGTGCAATCGGTCATCAACGAATATCGGTACTTGACTCAGCGAAGCAAACAAAACTCAGATGGAGATACGGCATCCTCCGCAAGCGCTGGTGACTACGTTTACCAAGCCGAGTGGCGTGAAACAGACACTGGCGAGCGTGTGAGAGTGCGCAAGCTTTCGCCGAGGGAAGTCAAGAACCGCGGATTGGAGAAGGAAAAGGAGGCCATCGGCGGTTCCGCAACAGATGATATTTACGAAGAGGTCAGTCCACGACAAGGATCCCAGGAACGCCGGCTGTGGCTGGGGCGTGGCAACGGTCCCTTACAATCATTCGATATCCCGTAACGGCTGGTGGTCGAATTTTCTTGGAGGAGGGACGGTAAATGAGTCACGATGATGAGCGGACCAAGGTGCCGAGAGTTAGGAATCTGGGATTACCGCGGACGATGAATATGCTCGTCCGACGGCAGGTTTTCTCCTTTTGGCGGGGGCCACGCGCCATTGAGGCCAGCATTGATGCCAAGACTCAGTTTTGGGGATGGCAGACGGTGTCGCTTGACCGGCGCGCTGATCACGGATTGGATCCTGAGCTGGAGTCTCGCTCAGTCTACGGCGTTGTCCACAATGAGAGTGAGGATCTGGCGATTCTTCGCGCGGTGTACTGGAACCATGCTACAGAGCGGGAGTTGATGAAACAGGACGGTTTCAACTACACGTTTGGCATGCCGGCGCGTTTTGTAAAGGTCTCCGCCGACCAACTCCGCGATTGGATAGGCCGGTTCTCTGGGGCAACTGTCCCAATAAGTGCGTCCTGGGGACGAAATATCCCGGACTCAGTTCGCAGGCTCCGCATCGAGTCTGATTACTACTCATCTGTGTTCGAGTCAACCTGGGGGGGTGGCGCTGAGGCATTCGAGGACCTGAGCCAGCGTTGGGAGACGGTGTGGCACGAGATGACCGGGGCACTGCAGACAGCGCCAGTGGTGACGGAGATTTCTGAGGAGTTCGCGCATCCAGAAGGAACTCCGCGCTACGACCTTAAGGCATATCGACCCGACGCGTTTGGTGGCCAACCGGGTTAGCTCTCGTCACACGCGTGCTCACTGGCCGACGCCCTCGGCTCCGTCACGGGCATTGCCGACAGCTCCGGCGCGCTCACCGGGACGACGAGCTACGACGCCTTCGGCGCCGTGCGCTCCCACACCGGCACTTCGCTCTCTCTCGGCTACACCGGTGCGCTGACCGATCTCAGCACCGGCTTTGTGGATCTCCGTGCGCGCGAACTCGATCCGGCGCTGGGCCGCTTCCTGTCTGCCGACACGGTGCAACCCAATGCCCCCGGCTCGCAGGGCTACAACCGGTACGCCTACGTCGCCAACAACCCCACCACGTGGGTCGATCCCAGTGGGCGCGACGTTGAAAGCGTGCTGACGGCCGTGGGAGTCTCGGCCGAAATCCTGGCGGTATTGGCCAGCCCGGAACTGATCGGCTTGGTGGCCGTGGGCGTGCTTGTCGTGGTCACCCTGTGGGCGGTTATCGCTATTCTCAACTGCGTGCTTGATTCAAGGTGCATGGATCGGCTGCGCGAGCAAGGGAACGCCATCAAGCAGTACGGCTCAGCGGCGGCGGCAGGCGCCTGGACGGGAGGCGCACAGGCAACCCGGACGGCCTGGCACAACTTCCCGCAGCTGCCGCAACAGGCGTTCTGTGCCATTGGTGCGGCCGAGAGCATGGCGGTGACCTCGGTCCAGAATGCGGTGGGTGGGAGTCGAGGCCCAGCCAGCGACTACTCGATGGCGGCAGCCTGGGGCTGTGCCACGAGTGGCAGCGGTGGCGGGGGCGGGAATGGGCCGAAGCCAATCGATAAATGGACCAAAGTTATCGAAGACGAGGTCGGCAGCGCGAACATCAACCAATCACAACCAAATGTATGGGAAATCCGTAACTCAGACCTCGCGCAAGCAAAGCAGATCTTCACCGAGCTGACTCGAGATGGGACACCAATCGCATCGAACTATCCCGGTCAGCTGTATAAGCTGAGCGATGGAACGATCATTGGGCTGAGAGAAACGTCGAAATCCATCTGGCCAACCATTGACATTAATCCACTCGGTGAAGGAGTCAGTTATGAGTTCAAGTTCCGGCCCTGAGCCGATCCGTTATGGGTTAGCAACGGAACGGCTCGTTCAGCCTGAAGACGTCATCGAGGCACAAAGGGCGTTTCATCGTATCTTTCGCTCGGCCGATCCGTTCGACGAACCGTTCATGGAAGGCATCACCGATCGCGCCATTTTCTATCCGACGGGCTACGGGTTGGATGCTAATCGGCTCGCCGCAGTAGCGACTGCCGCGCGAGCGGTGGAGAGTCCGATGGCGTTTTTTTCGGGCCTCGAGGGGTACGATGGAACAAACTTCGAACAGTACGACCATCATCGAATCCTCCTGGTCTCCGACATGTCGTTCCCGGCCCTAATGAAGGAACTGACGAATGCCGGCTGGCCAAGCCTCGTCGAGAGTGCGCTTTATGCTGTGGATGGATCGTGGGGCGTTTTGACTTCTCATGAGCAACACGCCGTCATTGGCGGTCCATCGGCATTCCTACGGGAACTGTCGGAACACGTTGATCTCAACGGCGACGGCGTCGCCTTCGTCTCTCGTTGGAAATATGTCCACGATGATGGTCACGTAGCGGTTGAATGGGTACCGAACCTGCTTGTCCATATTTTCGGGGAACAATTGGCGTCGGAACTGATGACGAGGGTAGGTTTCACAATAGCGTGAGCGATTAGCTTCACAGACCTGATCGGGCGTCCAAGCAGAATGCGTTCATGCAGCGGAGCAGTGGATCGCTGGGAACCTCCATAGTCACGGTTGCACATTTTCGACAAGGCCGGACCATGCCGCCCCGAACGCTATTTTGACCTTCGCTCTCCCTTGGCTACACCGGTGAACTGACCGATCCCACCACCGGCTTGGTCGTTCTGCGGGCCCGCGAACTCGATCCGGCGCTGGGTCGCTTCCTCTCGGCCGACACCATGCAGCCCAATGCCCCAGGCTCGCAGGGCTACAACCTCTACGCCTACGTGGCCAACAACCCGACGAGTTGGATGGATCCGAGTGGTTATTCCACGAACGGGGGATGCCGCCGGAGCAGCGGGCACTGCCGCGGCGGTGAGTATCTTCAGCCTCCTCCTGTTCACCTCGCTGGCGGCGGCCTGTTTTGCCTTTGTCGGGTGTGGTCCCTTCCTGGTGGCGGGAGCGCTGTTGTCGTCGACCGGGGGACGCACGGAATGCTGCCTGGGCATTTCCAGTCATCCCGGTGGTGCAATCGGTCATCAACGAATATCGATACTTCACGCAGCGGAACTACCAGAAGGGGCAGACGGGAGAGGACGGATCAGCAGCCCAGCAAGCCGGTCAATCTTCGGCGGGAGACACGATATCAACCAAGGATCTGAAGAAGATCCGTAACGACTGGATCGATCAGATGGGCGGCGAAGATGTGACCGCTGACTTGAAAAAGGAGTATGGCGGTTCCCTGAGCGACCTATACTACGATCCCAAGACGGGTGATATCTATGCGGTTCGGAAAGGGGCGCGAGAGGTGCCAAGGGATGAGGTCGTCGCGAATCTCAAAGACTATGGGATCCGGTGGAAATAGAAGGAAACTCTCGATTCACTGGCCATTTTGGTTGGTGGCTTGGATGGCATGGTGATGGACAGGTATCGCATCAACACAAACGCAAAAACCGTCGTGTACAAACGACGGACTGGCGTGCAGCCGCAAATCTTTGGGTTCATACTCGGATCCGCGGTCTATCTTGTCAGCGGGCCCGAGCGCTTCCTGATGAAGCGTGACGCACAAGCGACGGAACGTGCATTTGAGATGATCTTCCGGTTGCTGCTTCGTCCAGTGGGTGGCGGAATTGAATCCTGGGCGGTCTTCCGGAGACAGCGTCAATGGCAGGGTGACGTGGATGAGGACGATCCTGGCTGCATTCTCTGGCACGCCAACTGGAATCATCGGACCGATTTGGCGAACGAGGCATGGCGCGGCGATCTCTCAAATGAGAATTGGCGTGCGGAGAGGTTCCCAACGATTCAAACGACGGTTCGATATGCGTCTGAAGAGCAGGCGTCGGGCTTAGCCCCATTGTTCGAGACTCTCGACCGAATTGTTGCGAACGGTGTCGCGCTTCCCGAAAGCAATCGTGACGACCCGCCGAGTTGGCGAGAATATTCCTTATTGCGGTGGCTAGACTGGGGAATTGTAGATCTCACCTGGAATGAGTCGCGTCAAAACGAACAGTGTGAAGCCGCCGGGATAGCGATCGCACGGCACATCGAGAACGTCATGCAGGACCAAGAGTTGGAACATAACGAGATCGCGATGCTGACGATGGTGTTTGAGTGGTCGCCATACTTTCCGGATGACGTATCCTTGCCGATCGGCACCAACCGTTGACGGCGGGATCACGTTCCTTTATGCGATGAGGTTAATCTCGCTCTGAGAATTCTCGGTTGGAAGGGCGGCGCCAATAGGCCAACCGAGCCTGGAATCGTAGACGTCTTCAACTGCAACAGCATCAGTGACTTTCCGACGCTCTCGGCTCGATCCGTGGCATCACCGACGGCAGCGGCACGCTCACCGGGACGACCAGCTACGACGCCTTTGGGGCCATGCAGTCGCACACCGGCGCCTCTCTCTCCCTGGGCTTCACGGGAGAACTGACCGATCCCACCACCGGCTTGGTGGATCTGCGGGCCCGTGAGCTCGATCCGACCTTGGGTCGCTTCCTGTCGGCCGACACCATGCAGCCCAATGCCCCAGGCTCGCAGGGCTACAACCTCTACGCCTACGTGGCCAACAACCCCACCACCTGGACCGATCCGAGCGGGCACGGCGTTGGCACGGCCATGAGCACCATCGAAGAAGTCGAGGCTGCCGCCGGTGCGTCGGCGGGAAGTGCAGGACTGCTCGAGCTGATCACCGCCTTTATCGTCGGGCTGTCCGGCGCAGACGTCATCTTTCTTGGGGTAGTGGTGGCGGTCGTCTTCTTAGCCATCATCGTCGTCATCATGTGTATGCTCGACGATACCTGTCGCGCGCACGATGCGGATCAAGCTCACGCCATCAAACAGTACGGCTCAGCGGCGGCGGCAGGCGCCTGGACGGGAGGCGCACAGGCAACCCGGACGGCCTGGCACAACTTCCCGCAGCTGCCGCAACAGGCGTTCTGTGCCATTGGTGCGGCCGAGAGCATGGCGGTGACCTCGGTCCAGAATGCGGTGGGTGGGAGTCGAGGCCCAGCCAGCGACTACTCGATGGCGGCAGCCTGGGGCTGTGCCACGAGTGGTGGTGGTAGTGGTGGTGGCGGGGGATCTTCCCCAGGCGTGGCTCGTGGTCGAGCATCTGAATTCCCCGGCGGTAAGCTCACGGAGTCACAGTTCCTCGATGCGGCTCAGGATTATCTTGGCCCAGGCTATACTGAATTATCACCAGGGCGTTATGTTTCATCGGACGGCCTGCGGCAGGTACGATACGGAGTTCACGAGACATCGTCTGCAGTGGAACACGCGCATTTCGAGGCATATGACAAGTCGTATTTCAATGGCGGGCGCGTTATTGAGAACACAGTCGTTGAAATCATCAAGGATTCGGGACCATGAACAACTACACTATTGTTCAGCAAGTCATACTTAGCGAGCAGAATCAGCCAACTGGGAAAACGCGCCATGTAGTCTTCGGAACCGACATGCCGTCGCCGGTCATATTGCGGATTGTTCGCTTTCCCGGCGATCAAGGCTATTATTTGCTGTATCTTGACAAAACTGGCCGTGAACTGACTGACACCTACCATGACAGTCTGGCGGGTGCTGTTGATCAGGCTCGCTGGGAGTATGAAGTCCAGCCCGAACAGTGGGAAATAGTCGAGCAATAACACCTTCCTGCTGTGCATCAATCCGTCAAAAATAGGCGCGTTACCGCAGGATTTCGAGCCCCGTTGATGTAGTGAGCTACGCGGCTAATCTAAGCGTCGTCCCGAGAGATGTCGACGAATGTTCATTGATTACTATCCGCTGACCGATGCCCTCGGCTCGATCCATGATGTCACCGGCAGCACCAGCTACGACGCCTTTGGGGCCATGCAGTCGCACACCGGCGCCTCTCTCTCCCTGGGCTTCACGGGAGAGCTGACCGATCCCACCACCGGCTTGGTGGATCTGCGCTCACGCGAGCTCGATCCGACCTTGGGTCGCTTCTTGTCGGCGGACACCGTGCAGCCCAACGCTCCCCCCCACCCAACCTCACCTGCCTTAACGAATTGCCATTGTTTTGCCGCAGCCCGCGGAGTACCATCCCGTCCGCTTGTCTTTGCGTGGTGTGACGTGACGGGACGCAGTGAGGGCCAATGGCTCGCCGGGATCAGACAGTCGGGTCGCTCTACGTCCTCCTCTCCACGTTCGGGTTCGGCACGCTTGCCATCCTGACGCGCTTCGCCTACAGTGCCGGGCTGAACGTCACCACCACCCTCGCCATTCGCTTCGTCCTGGCCGCCCTCTTTGCCTGGCCCGTCCTGATCGCGCGCCGTCAGTGGCGCATCTCGTGGCGACGCATGGTCGTTCTGGCGCTGATCGGCTGCTGCTACATCGTCAATGCCGTCACCTACTTCGTTGCCCTGCGCTACGCACCCGTCTCCGCCGTCACCGTCATCTTCTACACCTACCCGGTCATCGTGATGCTCCTCTCGATCGCCTTCCTCAACGAGCGTCTGACGCTGCTGCGCGCGCTGGCCATGGGTCTGGCGCTCCTCGGCGGCGTGGTCATGCTCGGCCTGCACCTCTCCGGACTGAGTGCCACCGGTCTCATCCTCTCCGGCATCTCGGGCGCCTTCTACGCCCTCTACATCGTGCTCAACTCCCGCCTGACGCGCGACATCCCAGTAGGCATCACCAGCACCTGGGTCATGAGCGGCATGGCCGTCGCCTTCCTCCTCTTCGGCCTGGGGAGCGGACGGCTCGATTTCAGCTTCCGGCCGAGCGGCTGGCTGATCATGATCGGCATGGTCGTCTTCGCCACTGTCCTACCGGTGCAGCTCTTCCTGGCCGGCATGTTCCGCATCGGCCCAACGTTCGCCGCCGTCTTCGGCACCTTCGAGCCGGTCGTTACCATGGTCCTCTCGGCAGTCCTCCTGGGCGAGCACATCGGCATCTACCGGGTCGTCGGTGGGACCTTCGTGCTGGCCTCCATCTTCCTCCTGCGCCTCCCGGCGGCCGGTCACGCGGTTCAGTCGAGCCCCTCCGCCAGCGCCGAACCCTCTCCCGTTTGACACAGCTCCCGCGCATTGTGCCCGACTCCAACCCCGTGTAGGATCGACAGGCTGGCGTCGCACAATTGATGGCTCACGCATGTGGGGAATGGCGACGCAACCAGTTCTCGGGAGGGGCAGACCAATGTCGATCTCATGGGAGAGCGTCCGTGACGAGGTCACCGGACACCTGCAGAAACTGATTCAGTTCAACACCGTCAATCCGCCAGGGAACGAGAGTCTGGCCGCCAACTACCTGCGCGAGGTGGTCGAGCGGGAGGGCATCGAGGCGCAGGTGCTGGAGAGCACGCCCGGCCGTGGCAACTTCGTGGCGCGTATCCCTGGCACCGGCAATGGTCGTCCGCTCATGCTCATGGCGCATAGCGACGTCGTCAGCGTCGAGCCGGAGAAGTGGACGCACGACCCCTTCAGTGGCGCCATCGTCAACGGGCAGATCTGGGGCCGCGGCGCGGTCGATACCAAGGACCTGGTCGCCTGCGAGCTGATGGTCATGCTGATGATCAAGCGCAACGGCCTGACGCTGGATCGCGACTTGATCATGGCCACCTTCGCCGATGAAGAGGCGGGCGGCCGCTATGGCGCCGGGTGGATGTGGGAAAACCACAGAGATCTGATCGATGCTGAAGTCGCCATCAACGAAGGTGGTGGACTGGCGATCGACGTCGGCGGCAAGCGCTTCTACCTCTGCCAGACCGGTGAGAAGGGTGGCGCCCGCATGCGCCTGATCGGTCGCGGCGCGCCAGGGCACGCCTCGGTGCCGCTGCCGGACACGGCTATGCGCCGGGCCGGTCGCGCCGTCGCCAAGCTGACCGAGCACACCTTCCCCACCATCATGACGCCGACGGTCAAGCAGATGCTGGCGGCCATGGGCCAGACGCTCGGCGGTCAGGCCAACGAGGAGATCCAGCAGATTTTGGCCAACCCAACCTGGGAGAATCTGGCCAAGCTGCCGATCGGCCAGGCCGAGCTGCGCTCTCTTTACGCCACCACGCGCAACACCGCCGTGCCGACCATCATCCATGGCGGTCATCGCATCAACGTCATCCCGTCCGAAGTGATCGTGGACGTCGACGGCCGCGTGCTGCCGGGTCAGGATCCGGAAGCCTTCGTCGAAGAAGTGCGCGAGCTGCTCAAGGACGACATCGACGTGGAGTCGATGCGTGGTTCGACCGGTCTGGAAGCCGAGCCAAGTTCGGCCCTCTTCGAGGCCATCGCCAGCTCCATCTCGGATCTCGATCCGGGCGCCACGGTCGTGCCGTTCCTGGTCTCCGGTGGCACCGACGCCAAGAGCATCCCGGGCGTCAAGGTCTATGGCTTCATGCCGACCCGCGACAATCCGGAGGAGTTCGGCCTGGCCCACTCGCACGACGAGCGCATCACCATCTCCAATCTGGAGTTCGGCACCCAGGTCCTGTACGAAATCGTCTGCGATTACTGCCACGCGCAGGAGAGCTGAGCCCTGGAGGGAACGTGCGCGGTCTGATTCTGTTCGACATCGATGGCACCTTGTTGCAGGCGGGTGATCGCGACCACCAGCGTGCCTTCGTCTCCGCCATGAAGCAGGTCTACAATCGGCCGGCCACGCTGGATGGCGTGCCCCTGGCCGGCATGCTCGATAGCCAGATCGCGCGCCTGGCCCTCAGCCGTCAGGGATTGAGCGACGACGAGATCGACGCCGACCTGGAGAAGATGATCGAGACCATGGGGGAACACTACGCCGAGGCCATCGCCGAGGAGAGCCGTATCGAGCGCGTCCTCCCCGGTGTGCTCGAGGTCGTCGAGCGGCTGCGCGACGCCACCTATGCGCTGGGCGTGCTGACCGGTAACGCGCGTTCGGTGGCGCGGGTCAAGCTGACAGCTTCAGCCATCCAGCAGTATTTCTCCTTCGGCGCCTTCGGTGATTCGGCGCGTGAGCGCGGGCATCTGGTCGAGATCGCCTGGCACGAGGCGGAGTCGCGCTACGGCGTCCGCTTCGCGCCGACGCAGACGATCCTCCTCGGCGACACGCCGCGCGACATCGAGGCGGCCAAAGCCAATGACGCGCGCGTGATCGCGGTCGCCACTGGCCGCTTCAGCGTGGATGAGCTGCGCGAACATGGGCCGGATGCCGTCTTCGCCGACCTGAGTGCCGTAGATGAAGTCGTGAGTGCTATTGAGCGGTTGACGGGGTAGGGGCGTCCCATCTCCACTCGCACCCGCCAAACTCCGTTCATAAAATGCGCGTAGAGTTAGGTGAAGGCTGATTCGCGGCCATCGCCACGGAGGAACGCGCATGACGGAGTGGAGCGGGATGTCGAGACGCTACAGCCGCCGGGCCTTTCTCGGTGGGCTGGCGGGACTGACCGGCTTGCTGGCCGCATGTGGCGGTGGCTCCAAATCGGGCAGCAGCGGGACTCAATCAGTCTCCGGCGGCAACGCGCAGCCCACGGGAACCACCGCTGTGACCGTTGCCGGGACGCGCTATGCCCACGAGACCATGCTGTCCGATGCCAGCATGCTGATCGGCTCGGCAAACGGCGTGAAGATCGTGGCCCTCACCCCGCAAGCCGATTTCGCCAAGGACCACATTGAGGGAGCGGCGCAGCTCGATTGGCCCGACCTGGAATTGAGCGATTCATCCAGCGACACCGCCATCCAGAGCTGGCAGAAGCAGGTCGAGCAGAAACTTGGCGCGCTGGGCCTTGCTCCAAAAGACAAGGTCGTCGTCTACGACGGTGGCACCCTCTTCGCCACCCGGCTCTGGTGGGTCCTCGCCTATCTCGGGCAACAAAGTCAGCAGGTTATCGACGGTGGACTGGCCGCCTGGCAGAACGACGGTGGTCAGGTGTTGACTAGCCCGTCGAACCCGACGGCGGCGACGTATTCCGGCACGGCCACGCCCTCCGTGCTGGCGGCGCTGGGTGAAGTCAAGGATTCGCTCAATTCAGCAGATATTGTTTTTGTCGATGCTCGCAGTCCGGAGGAGTACGCCGCCGGACATCTCCCCGGCGCGGTCAACCTGCAATACACCCAGAATGCCATCGCCGGCACACCACCCTTCTTCAAGCCGCAGGAGGATCTGATTCGAATGTATGAACAGATCGGCGCGAGCACCGAAAAGCTGATCATCCCCTACTGCAACACCGGTGTGCGTTCGGCTGTCACCTATTTCGTGCTGCGTCTCATCGGCTACGAGAAGGTCAAGCTCTTCAGCGGCTCCTGGAACGAATGGACGTCGCACCCCGACCTGCCCGTCGAAAAGGACTCCTCCTGAGTCGCAACTCGCCAATCCGTCGGTCACCACAGTGTGCATCGCGCCTGTCGTGACATTTGTCACGGAAAAGCGGCAACAACGTCCACTACCATCACTCATCGATGAATCCTAGGATAGTAGTAAGAACGGACGCCCGCTGCTGGGCTCCGAGCGCCACGGCTGCCACTCTCGCTTCGGCCGAAACGGCAATACATGCCAGGCGCAAATGACTAAATCGGCTCGCAACGTTCAGTCGAGAGGAGCGCGACATCGTCACGCGAACATCGAGCGTCGGGACTACCACGATCCTCGAGGCTCAGGATCTCCATAAAGAATTCAATGGCCGCGAGGTCGTCTGTGGTGTGAGCTTTCAGATCAAGAAGGGCGAGATCTTCGGCCTGCTCGGTCCGAATGGCGCTGGTAAGAGCACGACCATCAACATGCTGGCCACGTATCTCGCCCCGACCAGCGGAACGGCCAACATCGCCGGGGTCTCCATCTCCGATTCGCAACGGGCCAAGCGACAGATCGGCCTGGTTCCGCAGGAGATCGCCCTCTACGACGATATGTCGGCAGAGCGCAACATGCGCTTTTTCGGCGAGCTCTTTGGCGTCTCTGGCCAGGAGCTGACAATCCGGATCGATGACCTGCTCGATCGTGTGGGGCTGCTGGATCGCAAGAAGGATCTGGTCTCCACCTTCTCGGGCGGCATGAAGCGTCGCCTCAACCTGGCGGTCGGGCTGATCCATCAACCACCGCTGCTGATGCTTGACGAGCCGACGGTCGGGGTCGATCCGCAGACCCGCGAGGCCATTTTCGAACTGGTCGAGCAGCTGGCGCAGTCAGGGACGGCGACGCTCTACACCACACATTATATGGAGGAGGCGGAGCGCCTCTGCGATCGCATCGCGATCATCAACGAAGGACGAATCGTCGCCAGCGGAACGCTCGATGAACTGCTCGAGCTTCGCACCGAAGTGCCCGTTCGCGTCGAGCGGCCGCATGGACTGGCAGAAGTCTTCCTGCAGCTTACCGGCAAACAGTACCGAGATTGAGAGGTTGATTCGTGCGTGCCGCACTCGCCATTATGCAAAAAGACCTGACGCGGTTCGTCAGCGACCGTCGCGCGCTGGTCATGAGTATCGCCGTGCCCTTCTTCCTGATCCTGATCATCGGCGCCGTCTTCGGCTCCTTCGGCAGCAGCACCGGGACGTCGGTCGTCGACACTCCGATCTACGTAGGAGATCAGGGAGCCGTTGGCCAGCAGATCCTGGAGTCTTTGCAGCAGGTGCCGAACCTGAATCTGGAGATGAAGACGAGCGCCGCCGACGCCCGCTCGCCTGTCGAAAATGGGGATCGCTCCGCCGCGATCATCATCCCAGCCGGTACTACCTCGGCGGTAGAGCAGGGGCAGGCAGCCACCATCACCGTCGTCAAGACGCCCAGCAGCCAGGACTACCGGGCGCTGGTGGTGCAGTCGATCGTCGACAACGTGACCCAGAACTTCACGGCCGCCAACGTCGCGGCGAACGTGGCAGTCACCGCGGTGCAGTCGTCCGGCGCGACAGCGAACCCAACTGCGGTGGCGGATCAAGCACGCCAGCAGGCCACGCAGCAGCTTGCGCAGCAGCCGATCATCAGTGTGTCGACGGAGACGGCTCACCAGACAGAGAATGACAGCAGCTACAACCAGGTCGTCCCCGGCTATGCGTTGATGTTCGCCATGTTCGCGGTGGCGGGTGGCGTTGGCTCGATCCTGGAGGAGAAAGAGGCCGGCGTCTGGAAGCGTGTCCTGATCTCCCCCATCTCACGCTGGTCGCTGTTGGGCGGCAAGTTGCTCGCCCAGTTCGTCATCGCGGTGTGCCAGATCACGCTCCTCTTCGCCATCGGCCGAGTGCTGTTCGGCATCAACCTGGGCTCGGTGCCGGGCGTGTTCCTGGTGATCGTGACGACGTCGCTGGCGACGACGGCCTTCAGCATGCTGCTGGTCTCGTTCGTCAAGACACGCGCGCAGCTTCAGCCGGTGACGACCGTCTCCGTCCTCACCTTCTCCGCTCTGGGCGGGGCGTGGTGGCCGCTCTATCTGATGCCGGGTTGGCTGCAGCAGGTGGGGAAGGTGACGCTGAGCGCCTGGGCTATGACCGGGTTCAACAACCTGATGATCTTCAACAAAGGTTTCAGCAGCGCGGTGCCGTCGATCCTCGTCCTCTTGGCGTACAGCGCGGGGTGCTTCCTCCTGGCCGCCCGCTTCTTCCGCTTCCAGGAGGCAGCGTAAGGGATCGAGCAGAGTTAAGGGGTACAGGGCAGACACAGGGGGTCTGCCCCTACGAACGAAAGGCGAAGTGATGACCTACGATCCAAACGTTCATCATCGAAGGTCGATCCGCCTCAAGGACTATGAATACACGACGCCTGGTTGGTATTTCGTCACCATCGTCGTCCAAGATCGCGCCTGCCTATTTGGCGAAGTTATTGATTCGGTGATGCAACCAAACGACGCCGGTCAAATGGTGGCAAGAGTATGGTCCGAGATTCCGGTGATGTATCCCGGGATCGACATCGACTCACTTGTGGTGATGCCTAACCACCTGCATGGGATTATCGTCTTGCTCGAGGAACAGCGGACCGCGTCCGTAGGGGCAGACCCCCTGTGTCTGCCCTCCTCGGTGCCTCCAACCAAGGCGTTGTCACTCGGAGACGTTGTGCGCCGCTTCAAATCCTTGACGACCAGAGAGTATGGCGTGGGAGTGCGGCAATCCGGCTGGCCGCCATTCAGTCAGCGTCTGTGGCAGCGGAATTACTTCGAGCACGTGGTGCGGGACGAACGAGATGCCGACCGCCTCCAGCGCTACATCATCGATAACCCGGCGAATTGGGCCCGCGACGTCGAGAATGTGCAGCCATTACCCGCATAGAGCGGTTGGCCGGCCGACGGTACAGGGCAGACACAGGGGGTCTGCCCTTACACGATGTCTTTTACGATCCTCCGCTCAGTCAGCCGCTGTCTCCATGCGACAGAAGCAGGAGGAGGCAATCGGGACGTCGGCGCGAGCCGAGGCGATCGAGAGCCGCTGGTTGATGATGCCGCAGAAGTCGTGTTTCCCCTGCCGCATCAAGGCCTCGTGGTAGCCATGCAGCGCCCAGACGTTCTCGGGGTGCTGGTAAGCGCGAGCGAGCGTCCCATCCAACCCAAGATCGGCACGATAGACCGCCTCTGCCTCTTCGAGGCGTCCCTGCTCCAGGAGCAAGGCACCCAACGCATGTCGTACCGGCTGCATCCAGCCCCACGGCTCGGCATAGGCCAGGCTGTCGTAGCGTGTGATCGACTCCCGCAAATGCGCAAACGCCTCGTCGTAGTTCCCCTTGCGATACTCCAACTCGCCGGCCAGCATCTCGCGGGCGACTTCCAACACGTCGACGCATTTGTTCTGGATGCCGTGATAGCGACTTTCCGGTACGCGGGCGGCGGCGGCTTCGAACCGGCGCTGCTCCTCCTCCGCCTCAGCGACGCGCCCCGTCGCCGAAAAAGCGACCCCTTTGGCGTAATGCGTCATTGCCATCGTGACGCGGAAGAGGTCCGGGTCGTCCGGTAACGGCAGGTCGATGATCTCTTGCCACATGCCAAATCGGACCATCACGTGCAGTCTCATCGAGAGGAACCACTCGATACGGTCCGCCATATTGACCGGCTCGACCATCTCCAAGGTTTCACGCGGGACGCTGGCGATCACCTCTTCCGCCGCCTTGAGCGCGATCTCCTTTTGCCCAAGGAACATCGCTCCATACACCTTGAAGTGATAGTTGTGCAGCCGGTAGAAGGTGTAGTACGGCAGGACGCCGGTTCGCTCCTGGAACTGATCGTCGACGCGCGTGGCCAGCTCGTTATACGCCACCACGTCATGATAGTTGCCGCAGAGCACGTCGATGTGCGTCGCCATGTGGATGAGATGGCCTGCATCCGGAACCAAATTTCGCAGCCAGTCCGCGGCCTTGAGCGCCCGCTCAGGAAACGGCGACATCTCCAGCAGGTGGATGTACATGTGCAGCACACCAGGGTGCCGCTGACTCGCCGGATTTTCGAAGGCACCCTCCAGCACGTTCAGCGCTTCGATCGTATCCGCACCCTCGGCGGCTTCACCGGTCGCCAGATTCCACAGCAACCACGGTGTGCGGTTCATCAGCGACTCGGCGAAGAGAGCGGCCACATCCAAATCGTTGCCATAATCGCGATAGACCGCGCGCATGGCATTGGCGTAGTCGTCATTCCAAACGGAGCAGTCTTCGATCGGGGTGGGCGAGGGATAGCGCGCTTGAATCGCCTCGATCAGGGCGCGTTCCGCGGGAGTGGCGCGATGGATCAGCGTCAATGCTGTCTGGACAGCCCCATGCGCCTTCGCCACCATTTTGACCAGCGCTCGCGCGCCGAACATGTCCCATTCCAGGTTGTAATTAGGGCCGCTGGCGTAGGCCACCCCCCAGTAGGCCATGGGGCAGTCGGGGTCAGCTTCGATGGCTCGCTCGAAGCACTTGACGGCTTCGCCGTGATTGAAGCCGTAGGTCCAGTTGAGGCCGCGATCGAACCAGAGCTGAGCCTCGGGTGATGACGTCGAGATCGTTCGATGATGATCGCCGAGGTCATAGTAGTCCGACATCAGGTTCCTCCTTGGTGAGTCCGTCGTCGCGCCGCGCAACGGAACACTGGGGTCGATTGTCGCCGCCGATTTCGGATATTCTCCTCAGTCAGCGGCCGTCTCCATGCGGCAGAAGCAGGACGACTCGATCGGGACGTCGGCGCGGGCGGCGGCGATGTCCAGCCGCTGTTTGATGATCCCGCAGAAATGGTGCTTGCCGAGTCGCATCAGGCATTCGTGATAGCCGTGCAGGCTCCAGACGTTGTCCGGATGCTGAAAGGCGCGGGCTAAACTTCCGTCCAGGCCCAGGTCGGCCCGGTAGACTGCTTCCGCCTCCTCGATTCGTCCCTGCTCCAGCAGCAGTGCGCCATAGGCGTGACGAGTCGGCTGCATCCAGCCCCAGGGCTCATCGTAGGTCAGGCTGTCGTCCAGCTCGATCGACCGGCGCAGGTGGGCGAAGGCATCCTCAAAGTTCCCCTTGCGATACTCGAGCTCTCCGGCCAGCATCTCGCGAGCGATGGCCAGGATCTCGATGCAACGGTTGTTGAAAAGGTAACGAGTTTCCGGCACCTGTGCAAACGCCTCCTCGAACAGCCGCTGCTGCTCATCCGCCTCCTGCACGCGGCCGGTGGCCGAGAAGGCCACACCCTTGGCGTAATGGATCATGGCGGTGGTGACGCAATAGAGCGCTCTATCCTGCGGCAGCGCCGTGTCGATGATCTCCTGCCAGCGTCCAAAGCGGATGAGGACGTGCATCTTCACGCCAAGAAAACCCTCGATCCAATCGGCCATGCGCGGCACCTGCTGCGCCACCAGCGCCTTGGGGATGGTGGCGACCACCTCATCAGCCGTCCGCAGGGCGATCTCTGACTGTCCCAGGAACATGGCGCCGTACAGCTTGAAATGGAAGTTGTGCACGCGGTAGAGCGTGTAGTAATTCATGGCACCCTCACGAGCCAGGAACTTGTTGTCGGCCACGATCGCGGCTGAGTTCGATGCCACCACGGTGTGGTACTGACCGCAGAGGACGTCGATGTGTGTCGGCATGTGCTCCAGATGTCCGGCATCCGGCACCAGCCCACGCAGCCAATCGGCGGCGCGCAGCGCCCGCTCCGGGAATGGGGACATTTCCATCAAGTGGATGTACATGTGGAGGATCCCGGGATGCGTGCGGCTCGTACGGTCCTCGAAGGCGCGCTCCAATATTTCCATCGCCTCGACGGTGTCGGCTCCTTCGGCCGGTTCACCCGCGTTCAGATCCCAGAGCTGCCAGGGTGTGCGGTTCATGAGTGCTTCGGCGAAGAGCGCCGACACGTCCAGATTATCGCCGAAGTCGCGATAGACCTCGCGCATGGCGTCGGCATAGGCATCGTTCCAGACGGAGCAATCTTCGATCGGGGTAGGTGAGGGATAACGAGCCTGCACGGCGGCGATGAGCGCCCGTTCGGCGGGATTCGCCTTGTCCAGCAGCGACATGGCCATACGCGCCGCGCCGTGTGCTTTGGTCACGGTCTGTGCCAGATCGATTGGATCGAACATCTCCCATGTCTTGTTGTAGTTGGGTCCGGACGCGTAGGCGATGCCCCAGTAGGCCATGGCGCAGTCGGGATCGCAGTCGATGGCCCGCTCGAAGCACTTGACCGCCTCGTAATGGTTGAAGCCGTAGGTCCAGTTCAGACCGCGATCGAACCAGACCTGGGCCTCGGGCGATGAGGTCGAGATCCGGCGTCGATAACTGCCGAGATCGTAGTAACTGGACATGAGAGTGCTCCTCAGGTAATCGTCGTCACTGACGAATTGCGAAGGAGGGTCACACGAAGGTGTAATGACAATAGTACCTTGGAAGATGGCGTGACGAAACTGGCCCAATGACCGGGTTCGCGCCATTTTCACCCGGTTACTATCCGGGAAGCCGTCGTCTTCAATCGTAAAAATGCTCGTCTCAACGGCAGGACAGTTGTATGAATCGGATGGTCTATTTCGCCACGCGTATGGCCGCGCCGGGGATCGACCCGGACGACGAGCCGCTGCGCATGACGCTGGAGGAGCGCGGCGTCGAGGTGCGCCCAGCTGTCTGGTCCGACCCCGACGTCGACTGGTCGGCCGCCGATCTCTGTTTGATACGTTCGACGTGGGACTATCACCGTCATCTGCGGGAGTTCATCGGCTGGGTGGAACGGGTCGCTGCCGTGACGTGCTTGTGGAATGGCGTCGAACTGGTGCGCTGGAACACCGACAAGCGCTACCTGCTTGATCTTGAGCGGGCAGGGGTGCCGGTCGTGCCGACCGTCTGGCTGCCGCGTGGAGAGTCGGCCGACTTTACGGCGATTCTGGACGAGCATGGTTGGGACGAGGCGGTGATCAAGCCGACCGTGTCGGCCGATTCCTTCGGCACGATGCGATTGGATCGAGACGCTGCAGGCGAATCACAGGTGCGACTGAACGCCTTGCTGCAGACCGACGATCTCATGCTGCAGCCCCATCTGAAAGCAGTTGTCGAGCGCGGTGAGCGGTCGTTGATTTTCATTGCCGGAGAGAATACGCATGCATTGCGTCGTGGTGACGTCTTCGGTCAAATGCAGCGTGCGCCGGAGCTCATCCAGCCCACGCCGGAAGAGGTGGCACTGGCGGCAAGAGCGCTGGCTGAAGTGACGCAGCCCTACCTCTACGCCCGGGTCGATCTGATCTCGCCCGCAGACGAGCCACCGATCCTGATGGAGCTGGAGCTGGTCGAGCCCTCCCTGTTTCTGCCTCTGGCGCCACACGCGGCCGACCGCCTGGCCGACCGCATCGTGGAGATTATTGGGTGAAGAGATGGCTCGGGTGGTTGGTAACGGGGGGGACCCACGAGATCATGTCATCGTGGGTCGCAACCGATGGTTCTTGCGCCCTATATGATCATTGATGAAGTATTTCGGCAATTGGTGACGGTCGTCGGCCTGCGGCCGAAGGGCGCACGGAGGCATCGCCCCTACGTTCTCGCGCGTACGTTCAGCCCCTTCAGTGGGCTTCGTTTAGACTAGCCTGGGATCTTTAGTCCCGGGTGATCGTCGAGCACCTGGCGATCTAATTCGTCAAACACCATCAAGGGAGCGAGGACCATCACTGCGGGCTCAGAATGACATAATCAGCACTGGTTCCCTACTGGGATAGCACGTCCCTATTGACCGTCCTTCCCATTCTTCACCGGGTAACCGGTCTTGGTAATGACCCGCTCGAGGTAGGAGCGGTCGATCATATCGGTCTCGTAGTCGATAGAGACGACGTGCCGTTTGACGTCGGCGTCGGCGCGCTGGATGCCGGTCACGCCAGTCAAGGCGGTCTCGATGTCGATCGCTTCGCGCTCCTCGGATAGGGACGGCACCTCGATGTCTACGCGTTCGATCATTGCTTTTCTCCCTGAACGGACGAACTCAGTGTCGTTCCAGTGCCTTCGGATTGCGCCAATCCACCGGCATGTCCGACTTGCGCACGTCGAGGATCAACCGGTCCATGGACATGGAGCGAATGGCGTCGAATGGAATGTAGAGTGGCCGAGCAAGCGGGTTTCTGCGTCCGGTTCGAACCACGACGCCGGTGACGCTCTGATACAGGTCGTGGTTGCGTGTCCCGTATTGACGCGCTTTCGATTGGCTGGCCGGCCCGGTATTGCCCAGACTGATGGTCGGGAACGGCCCGAGCTCTTCTCCGAAGACGTGCCCGTTACTGCTCACGTCGGCTGACTTCTGGTCGCCGCCGCTCACTGGGGATTCTCCCGCGACGACCTCGATCACGCTGCCGATGTACTCGGTCTGGTCGGTGTCGTAGACGTCCATGCCGCGACGGATCGTCAAGCGCGGCGCATGATGCCGGTCGATCGCGCTCATTTGGCCTGCCTCGCTCCATTTGGATGGCGGGTGTATTCGAAGTAGTACTTGGGGTTATTGGCCGAGTCCTTACCCGCAAAGACCACCACTGCACGGAAGAAGAAGCCGCCGACCAGTGCCAGCGTGGCGCCGAAGAGGCGTCTGCCCACTGAGCTCTGGTGGTGGGATCGGCTGGCACCCAGATGCAATCCGAGTGGCAGGACCATGCCCGCACCCATCACCCCGGGCCAGAAGAGCTTGCCCAAGCGTCCGTTGGTGAGTGGCTCGCGCAGGTTGCCGAGCCGCACCAAACTCGCGGCGATCAGGCCGATCTCGGCCACGAGCGAGACCGTCTCGGCGCGCCGCAACGCATCCGCCGTCTCGCGTTGTTCGCTCCCGGAAATGCGCAGCAGGACGGTGAGCGCAGCCAGGCTGGTCGAGAAGGCTGAGCTGACGAAGGCCGGTCCCCAAAGCATGTAGTTGCGTGCCCAGATGGGGACATTCGTGGCCGAGACGAGCACCCCGGTATAGCCGGAGACGAAGAGAGAGACCGGCAGGCCGATAATTCCCAGAGCGCGCCGGGAGGTGACGAATGCGTTGCGTCGCGTGACGTCGGCGATGAACTGCATCAACGCCAGCGGCCCGGCGATCAGGCTCAGCAGGAGCAGCGCCCATGTGCCCTGACTCATCGGAGAACGCAGCTTGACGATGCGGAACATGTGATGTGCCCGGTCCGGCCGCCCCAGATCGAGCACCAAAAGGATGGGCGAGACCACGAGCATCGCCAGCGAGAGGTACCGTCCGGCTCGTGCCAGGGCTTTGTCCTTCGAGAAGAGATCGGCCAGCGCCGCGATGGCAAACGAGGCTCCAGCCAGCCCGCCGGTGAAGAAATAGCTGATGATGAGCCAACCCCAGTGGGGCGCCTTTATCGGCGGGACGTCGTAATAGCTCTCGCGCACCTGACTGCTGGCCGTCTTCATTGTCGATCGTCGCGTCTGTTCCATATCAGTCCTTACTTGCGCCAGAGCGAAAGAGCCGTCGCCGCGCCGAGTGCCACGGCCGTGGCGGCCATCGAGAGGATGCCGGGAAGCACGTTGTTCTGTGGCAGGCGTGGGTGTTCCGGTAGGTTGTACTTGGCCGGTTCATCCAGCAGGATGAACATGGCGTTGAGATCACCAATTCCGCCCGTTCCGCCGACATCGCTGTTGCCGTAGATATAGGCTGGGGCTCCCTGTGCCTGGAGTTGCTGCACGCGTGACTTGGCACGCTGGCGCAGCTCAGTGACCTTGCCAAACTGGATCGAATCGGTCGGGCAGGACTTGGCGCAAGCCGGCTCAAGACCGTCGGAAAGCCGGTCGTAGCAGAGCGTGCACTTGTGCGCCTTTCCGTCGTGCGCCATCGAGACCGTCTCGTTGCCGGTTGGCATGTCGAGGTCGATCACGCCGAACGGGCACGCCGGAACGCAGTAGCCGCAGCCGTTGCAGACATCCTGCTGCACCACCACCGTGCCGAATTCGGTGCGGATGAGCGCTCCGGTGGGGCAGGCTTCTAGACAGCCCGCGTGCGTGCAGTGCTTGCAGACGTCGCTCATCATCAACCAGTTCGATTGCGTGCCAGGGCTGCCAGCGCCGGGCATCTCGGAGAAGGTGACGTGCCGCCAGGTGGAGGCGCCCAGGCTGAGCGTGTTGTCGTAGCTAGTTCCCTTCCAGCTCAGACCGTCCATCGGCAGTTGATTCCACTGCTTGCAGGCCACTTCACACGCTTTGCAGCCGATGCAGACCGAGGTATCGGTCAGGAATCCGACGACGTCCTGATTCGCGACCATGTCTCTGATATCAACGCTCATCGATGTAACCTCCCCGCCCGCAGGTTGCAGGTGAATGCTTTGGCCTCCTCGATGCTGACGTTAGGGTCGCCCACCAGCGAAACCAGGTCGTTGGCGACGTCCCCTTTGACGATGCCCGAGTAGCCCCAGTGATAGGGGAGTCCGATCATTTCGATGACGTGGCCGTCCATCTTCAGAGGCTGAATACGTTCGGTCACGAGTGTGCGGGCCTCGATCTCACCGCGCGGCGAGGTGATGACGACCCAGTCGCCGTTGTCCAGGTGATGCTTCTGAGCTAGCGTCGGGCTGATCTCGGCGAAGAGCTCCGGCTGCAGTTCGGCCAGCCAGGGGATCCAACGACTCATGCCGCCCGCCGTGTGATGTTCGGTGAGGCGATAGGTGGTGACGGCATAGGGATAGTTGACGTTCTCTTCTCCGGCCAGCTCATTTTCATCGCGTGGCCAGTACTTGGCGGTCGGGTTGTTCTGCTGTGAATAGAGCAGGTTCTCCGCGGGGGAATCGAGCGGCTCGTAGTGGACCGGTAATGGCCCATCGCGCAGACCGTCCGGCACGTAGAGCCAACCCTTGCCGTCGGCAGTGATGATGAATGGGTCGGAACCGGAGTGCGCGTCGGTGCCGGTGCCGTCCGATTTGGCCGGAGTATCCGGCGCTTTCGTGGTCGGGAAGTCGGGTGTGTCGTAACCCGTCCATTCCTTCTTCTTCTCATCCCACCAGACCAGCTTCTTACGTTCCGACCAGGGCTTGCCGCTCGGGTCGGCTGAAGCTCGGTTGTAGAGGATGCGGTGGTTAGCGGGCCAGGCAAAGCCCCATCCGAGCGAGTACTTGTCGTCGCTGGTGCGGCCTTTTGCCAGGTTCTTCCCCTCTTCCGGGTAGACACCGGAGTAGATCCAGCAGCCGCAAGCCGTCGAACCGTCATCCTTGAGGACCTTGTAATCGGAAATGAGCTTCCCGTCCTTGACCGTCCAGCCATTGATCTCTTTAAGGAAGACCTCGACGACCGGCTCTTGCTTTGGCCCCTCAACCGGATAATCCCAGGTCAGCGCCTGAAGCTGGCGCGCCTGCGGCGACTCCTCACCGGCGTACATCTCTCTGAGCCGTCGACCCAGGTGATAGAGGAACCAGGGCTCGGTAGTGGCGTCTCCCGGCGGCTCGATGGCCTTGTCGTGCCATTGGATGAGTCGCTGCGTATTGGTGAAGGTGCCATTCTTCTCGGTGACGATGGCGGCCGGCATCAGGAAGACCTCGGTCTTGATCGTCTTCGGGTTCAGCTTGCCCCGCGTCACTTCGGGTGCGGCGTACCAGAAATTGGCCGACTCGATCTCGAACAGATCGCGTACCACCAGCCAATCGAGGTTGGCCAGGGCTTCCCGCATCACGCCGGCGTTCATGTTCCCGACGGCCGGGTTCTCGCCCATCAGGAACATCCCCTTGACTTTCCCGGCCTTGGCGGCCAGGAACATCGGCAGGGCCGAGTAGTCGCCGCTGATCTTGGGGAGTAGATCGAAGCAATAGTCATTGGCTTTGGTCGCGTTGTCGCCGTAGTAGGCCTTGAGGAGCGAGATCATGTACTTGGGCAGGTTGTGCCAGTAGCCGGTCTTGGGCGTCTCGGTCTTCAGGTATTTCTGCAGCGAGCCGTGGTCGTCAAAGGTGTTAGGCATGGCCAGGTAGCCCGGCAGAATGTCGTAGAGGGTTGGGATGTCGGTTGAACCCTGGATCGAGGCGTGCCCACGCAGGGCCAGGATGCCGCCGCCTGGTCGACCGATGTTCCCCATCAGAAGCTGCAGCAGCGTGGCGGTTCCGATGAGCTGTGGGCCGGTGGTGTGCTGCGTCCAACCGACGGCATAGCAGAAGGCGGAGGTTCGCTCGCGGCCGGAATTCTCCGAGAGAGCTCGCGCTACGTTGAGGAACGCCTCCTCGGAGACGCCGCAGATCTTCGAGACCATCTCCGGTGTATAGCGGGAGAAGTGCCGCTTGACGATCTGGAAGACGCAGTTCGGATCCTGCATGGACGGGTCGCTTAGCGGCGGCCAGACGGTGGCGGAGTTCCCGATTCGCTCGCTGTACGGCATGCTGCTGAACTGCTTGTGCTCGCCGGAAACGTCCGTCTTCTCGAAGCCCTGATACTGCCAGGTGCTCGTGCTGTACGAGTGACTGCTCTCATCGAAGCCGGAGAAGAGCCCGTCCAGATCTTCGGTGTCCTTGAAGTCTGGATTGATCAACGTGGTGGCGTTGGTATAGGCCTGCACGTATTCCTTGAAGTAGGTCTCGTGCTGAATGACGTAGTTGACCAGCCCACCCAGGAAGGCGATGTCGGTCCCCGGGCGAATGCGCACGTGCTGCGTCGCCACGGCCGAAGTGCGTGAGAAGCGCGGATCGATATGGATGACCTGCGCGCCACGCTCACGCGCCTTCATCACGAAGCGGAAGGCGACGGGGTGGTTCTCCGCCATGTTCGAGCCCATGACGATGACGCAGTCGCTATTGGCGAGGTCGTTTTCGGCGGTTGTCGCTCCGCCGCGTCCGAGTCGGGAGCCCAGACCGGGCACCGTGGCGCTATGTCATATACGGGCCTGATTTTCGACGTAGACCATGCCGAGCCCAGCGGTGAAGAGTTTTTTGATGGCGTAGTTCTCTTCGTTGTCGAGGGTGGCGCCGCCGAGATGGGCGATGGCGGTGGTGCGATTGACCGTCTCGCCGTCCGGCGTCTTGTGGACGAAGGTCTCGTCTCGCGTCTGCTTCACGCGTTGAGCGATGCGCTCCATGGCCCACTCGAGCGGCTTGTCCTCCCAATGGTCGCTGTAGGGAGCACGGTATTTGACGGTGGTCACGCGGCGCGGGTTGTCGACCAGGCCATAGGTGGCGGCCCCTTTGGGGCAGAGCGTTCCGCCATTGATGAAGCTCTCGTAGTTGCCTTCGATACTGAGCAGCTTGCCGTCGCGATGATAGGCGAGCTGCGAGCAGCCGACGGCGCAGTAGGGACAGACGCTGACGGCGACTTCGGCTCCGTCCAGGCGTGAGCGAATCGACTTCGTCTCACGGCTGATCGACTTATCCGGCACGACGCCAACGTAGTCCTGGATACGGGAGAGGGGAAACCGCTTCGCCATGAGCACCACCATTATTCTGTTCGACGGATGATCAGGGGGCCGCAGACCGGAGAGGAGCGACCGATATGTTGAGAGACAAGCAAATTTCAGGCCGGGATCAGGCGGGCAGCGGTGACAGATGTGTCAGTCGGGGTTGTGGGAGGAAGTGTGGTGGAGGGCGATGATGGGGAGTGCGAACGCCTCCATGTCTATTTGACTCCGTATTGTACAATTTGTACGTAACGTACAGAGAGCAGTTGGGTTGAGTAAGGAATTCCTTATGACGTTCGCCACTATTACCGACGCTCGAAGTCGGTTCTCTGATTTGATCAACCGGGCGCAATATGCGCACGAGCGTGTCGTACTCACCTCTCACGGCAAGCCGGCTGCGGCCATCATCTCGATTGAAGATCTCGAGCTGCTGCGTGCAATCGAAGACATCATCGACATCGCGGCGGTCCGCGAAGCGATCGCTGAGATGGAGACTGCGGGGACGATCTCTTGGTCTCAATTGAAGTCTGACGCACGCGGCTCGTAGAGCGGATGTCGTACGAGATTGAGGTCGCCCCTCAGGCTGCTCGACAGTTCAAGAAGCTTCCGCGAGATGCCCAGGAGCGAGTAGGACGTTGTATCGATGGGCTGGGTGCCGACCCGCGCCCACCCGCATGCGAGAAGATCTCAGGCCATCCGAACCTCGATCGTGTCCGCACAGGTGACTTTCAGGTGACCTATCAGATCCACGATGACCGGCTGATTGTGGTCGTCATTCTGGTCGGAGATCGTCGCGACATCTATCGGTTGCTCAAAGACCTTTGATCGTAGCAACGCGGAAGAATTTGGCGTCGAAATCGAATTCCTAGCCTGACCGCGCTCATCGAAGACAATTTGGCGCGCGCTCATTGACTACTCGGCCGCAAACCGCAGATACTCCGCGAACGCCCGCTGCAACTCTTCATTTGGCCCGCTTGAGTTCAGCAGCGAATCGACGAACGTGCTCGACCCGTGCGTGGTCAACGTGACCACGTTGTGCCTCATGATTGTCTCTTCCGCCGCTCGATGGAGCGCGCTGATCATGAAGTCAGTGGACTGACGCCTTCGATATCAGCAGCACGTTGAATCATCTCCTTCTGTTCCGGATCGATGCGTGCCTCGAGATGGGCTCCCTGGGACTTGGTTGTAATCGCATTCATGATGTCGTAGTCCTTTCGGTGCTGCTGTACGAGGTCAACTGTGAAGCGATTAAGGCCTTCCCTTGTGGCCGTCAACTGTGACCAGCTTGGGGATCGTCCGGGCCGCGAGGCCCACTGGCCGGCACACGTCCGACCACTATGTTGACTTGACGCGGCCACATTCAATCCGTGTAGGGACTTCGTCTGCTCATCCTGCGGTTTTCAACCCAGGTGAACGACGAACGACTACCTGCTCATGTGGCCCTCAACACCCACCACTCCTCGCCGAATTCGCCTCTCCCCGCTGTAGATGTTGAAACTGTCGGGGCGGACGAAGCCCAGGAGTGTGACGTTGAAGCTGTCGGCCACCTGCACCGCCAGGCTGGAGGGGGCGCCGACCGCCGCCACGATGGGGACGCGCGCTACCAGCGCTTTCTGCAGCAGCTCGAAGCTGGCGCGGCCACTGAGCATGACGATGCGACCGGAGAGGTCTTTCTGGTTCTGCAGCAGCTGATGCCCGACTAACTTGTCGAGCGCGTTGTGCCGCCCGACGTCCTCGCGCAGATCGAGCAGGGTGCCGTCAAGATCGAACAAGCCCGAGGCGTGCAGGCCGCCGGTGGAGCGGAAGACCTCCTGTTTGCGACGCAGCTTCGCGGGCAAGCCGCAGATGATGCTGGCATCGACTTCGGGCCCGTCCGGCAACGACTGGTAGCCCTGTAAGTCGAGTGCGTCGAGCGCCGCCTTGCCACAGACACCACAACTCGATGTGGTGTAGAAGTTCCGCTCTAAGCGCTTCAGATCGAACGTCAGCCCGGCGCGCAAGGTGACCGTGACGATATTGAGGCGCTGATCTTCGGCTTCATCCAGGCAATAGTTGACGTCGAGCACGTCTTCACGGCTGTCGATGATCCCCTCGCCGTGCAGGAAACCCATGGCCAGCTCGAAGTCGTCGCCGGGGGTGCGCATGGTGATCGCGACGCTCTTGCGTTCGGTCCAGCCGTCCGTCTCCCAGAGGAGACGGATCTCCATTGGCTCTTCGGCGGCCAATACGTCGTCGCCGCGATCCCAGGAATGGTCGTGGACCCGGATGACGGGGTGCGCTACCTGGACGGCAGGCTCATCCACCGGCACCGTTGCGCTCCGCCCTACCACCGTCTTCACGGTTCTGGACGAACTGGAAGCCGAAGCGCCCCTTGATGCAGAGGTGACCGGAGGTGACGTCGTGATCGAGAGGCGACGTGACCTTGACGATGCTGTTGTCCTGCACGTGGAGCTGGAGGGTGCAGCCGACGCCGCAGTAGGGGCAGATCGTATCGGTGACGGTCTGCGTTTCTTCGTGCCAGTCGTTCGCCTGACGCAGATCGTACTCGCTCTTGAACATCAGCGCGCCGGTGGGGCAGACGCCGATGCAGTTGCCGCAGTAGACGCAGGCAGAATCGGGCAGCGGCAGCGCCAGCTCGGTCGAGATGCGCGCGTCGAAGCCGCGTCCGGCCACCGAAATGGCGAAGGTGTTCTGCGCGTCAACGCCGCAGGCCTCGACGCACTTGTAGCAGAGGATGCAACGCGAGTAATCGCGCACGTAGAGGTCGTTGTCGATCTTGACCGGCTGAGCCACGGTCGCCGCTCGACCATCCACACCAAGATGATGGTGGCCGGTGTGCGCGTGATCCGCCTCTTCTTCAGTCGCTGGCTCGGCCGCCTCTCCGAAGCGAGAGGGAGCGGCGTCATAGTGGTCGAAATAACCCTGCACCTCGTCCGACGCGTAGCTCAAGTCGACCGACGATGCCAGCAGCTCCAGAACCAGCTTGCGGCTGTGGCGCACGCGCTCGCTGTCGGTGTGCACCACCATGCCCGGCTCGGCTTTGCGAGCACAGGCGGGTACCAGCACGCGCGATCCTTCCAGTTCGACGACGCAGACACGACAGGCGTTCACCGGCGTGAGCGTCTCCAGATAGCAGAGGGTGGGCGTGTCGACGCCGACCGTGTTGCAGGCTTCGAGGATGGTGCTTCCTTCCGGAACGGTGGTCGTCTGGCCGTCGATCGTCAACGTCACCGTTCGCACGGCCCGTTCCTGTGCAGTGGCGGTCATGAGTGTTTCCCATTCTCGAAGAGTTTGAGCTTGTGTACACCGGAGAGGACGGCACCCGCCGCCGTCTGGCCCAGTCCGCAGATGGACGCGTCCCGCATCACCTGGCCCACGTCGTTGAGCAGGGCGACCTCGTCCGCGGCCGAGCCGATAGTCTTGCCAGTGATCAGGCGCCGTAGCGCCTCCTCCTGACGCACCGTACCGACGCGACAAGGGACGCACTGGCCGCAGGACTCATCGCGAAAGAAGGCGGCGATGCGCAGCAGGGTGTCGGTCAGATCGACGGTGTCGTCGAAGACCATGATCACACCCGAGCCGAGCGACGCACCGACGGCGCGTGTCCCCTCGAACGTGAGCGGCACGTCGAGCTCGTCGGGCGTGACGAAGCTGCCGGCCGCGCCGCCGAGGAGCACCGCCTTGATCGGCCGACTTTGTGGCACGCCACCCGCCAGATCGATCAGCTCGCGCAACGTCGCGCCGAATGGCACCTCGTAGACGCCCGGCTTGGCCACGCGACCCGAGAGACAGAAGAGCTTGGTGCCGGTCGAGCCCTGGGTGCCGATGGCGGCGTAGGCAGGGCCTCCGAAGCGGACGATGTCGAGCACGTTGATGAACGTCTCCACGTTGTTGACCAGCGTCGGCTTGCGGAAGAGTCCGGCCTGGGTCGGGAAAGGCGGCTTGTTGCGTGGCTCGCCGCGCATCCCCTCAATGGAGTTGAAGAGGGACGTCTCCTCGCCACAGATGTAGGCACCGGCGCCGCGACGGATCTCGATGTCGAACCTGATGCCTTCGCCCATGATGTCGTCGCCCAGGAGCCCACGCCGCCGCGCGCTGTCGATGGCGCCCTGCAAGCGAGCGGTCGCGAGCGGGTATTCGTTGCGGATGTAGATGTAGCCCTTCTCGCAGCCGGTGGCGTAGCCGCCGATGGTCATGGCCTCGATGAGCGCGAAGGGATCCTCCTCCATCAGGACGCGATCCTTGAAGGTGCCCGGCTCCGACTCGTCGGCGTTGCAAATAAGATAGTGGGGCCGGACCGGCGCATGCGCCACGTCGTTCCACTTACGGCCAGTGGGGAAGGCGGCGCCTCCACGGCCCATCAGCCGAGAATCGATCACCTCACGGATGACGCCGTCGGGTCCGAGATCGAGCGCCTGTCGTAGCGCCTCATAGCCGCCGGTGGCGCGGTAGTCATCCAGGCTCTCAGGGTCGATCCGTCCAACGCGGCGCAAGAGCTTCAGCGCAGACGCGTTGGGTCCCTGTGATTGCGGCACCGAATCGCCGCCGCCACTGCGCACGACGATGTGATCGATGCCGCTGCTCAATGCCCGCATCAGCTCGGGTGATTCCATGGGCGCTACGGCGATCTCGGCCGAGGCTTCGCCTGCCTGCTGCAGGAGGACCGCCGGAGCACGCTCGCACAGCCCCAGGCAGGGACTGCGGTGCCAGGTCGAGCGACCATCTTTAGCGGATGTCCCCTCGGGGCCGATCTCCCGCTCCAGCGCCTGGCACAGCTCCAGGCCACCGCGGATGCGGCAGGCGATGTCGTCGCAGACGTGCGCCACTACCGGCGGCTGCGCGTCGAGGGCCAGCAACGCGTAGAAGCTGGCCACGCCCCAGGCGTCGGCGGGCGGCACGCCCAGCCGCTGGCAGATGTAGTTCAGCCCGCCGGGGCTCAGATAGCCGACGCGCGTCTGCACCGCCTGCAAGGCGGGCAGCAGAAACTGCCGTTGATTGCGCAGGTGGTGTCCGCCGCGGCCGACGTGTCCCTCGAAGGGAGAGCGCTCGGTGGCGCCTTCCCACAGCGTGGCCGGCGCACCGATCAGCGCATCGACCGCTTCACGCTCGGCGTCGCTCGGCGACGCATTGGGGATGAGATGCTGGTCCACTCAAATCTCCCGAGCGGTGGCACCAGCCGGTACCTCCGCGCGATGATGGCCGTTGATGCGCTCGATCCGGATGGCGGCCGCCTTGAACTCAGCGGTGCCCGACTTCGGGTCGGTCGCGTCGATCGTCAGGATGTTGGTCACGACGTCGTCCTGGAAGTGGAAGGTCATGAACGCCAGGCCGGGTCGCAGCGTCGCGTCAAAGCGCACCGGTACCTCGATGCCGCCGCGCCGCGAGACGGCACGGACGGAGTCGCCATCCTCAATGCCCAGGCGAATCCCGTCCTCCGGATGGATGTCGAGCGTCTCGCCACGCCGCAGCGGCGACGTGTAGCCGCCTGTCTGAACGCCCGTATTAAAGGAATCGAGCCGTCGCCCGGTCGTCAGGCGCATCGGGAAGTCATCCGAGAGGGACTCCACCGGCGGATCGTGCTGCGTGACGTGGAAGGGTGCCAGCGGCCCCTGCACCGGATCGGCCCACAGCCGCCCATGCAGAAACGGGCTGCCGGGATGATCCTCAGTCGGGCAGGGCCAATGCAGGCCGTCCAGCTTCTCGAGACGGGTATAGCTCATGCCGCCGTGCCAGGAGGATAGACCGCGCAGCTCATCCCAGATTTGCTCCGCGGTTGGTTGCCCCCAGTCGTAGCCCAGGCGACACGCCAGCTCGCCGATGATCTCGACGTCGTCGCGAGCTCCAGCCGGAGGCTCGAGCGCCTTACGCACCCGTTGCACGCGACGTTCGGAGCTGGTGACGGTGCCTTCCGACTCGCACCAGGAGGCGGCAGCGGGCAACACCACGTCCGCCATCTCGGCAGTCTTGGTCAGGAAGATGTCCTGCACCACCACGTGGTCGAGTCCGGACATCAGGCGCATGATGCGTTCGGTGTCCGCCTCAGACTGCGCCGGATTCTCGCCGACGACGTAGAGAGCGGTCATCTCGCCATGCTCCATGGCGTCGAACATCTGGGAGAGATGCATGCCCGGCTTGTCCGAGAGGGGCTTGCCGTAGACGCGTTCGAACGGCGCGCGCTGCGCCGGATCCGCGACGTCGGCTCCGCCCGGCAGCTTGTTCGGCAGCGCACCCATGTCGCCGCCGCCCTGTACGTTGTTCTGTCCACGCAAGGGTACGAGGCCGGAGCCGTAGCGTCCGACGTGGCCGGTCAGCAGAGCGAGGTTGATCAGAGAGAGGACGTTGTCGACCGCGTTGTGATGCTCGGTGATGCCCAGCGTCCAGCAGAGCTGGGCTCGCCCGGCACGCGCATAGGTGTGAGCCAGCGTGCGGATGGCGTCGGCCGGAACGCCGGTGATGCGCTCCGCGTATTCGAGCGTGTAGGGATCAACCGCCCTGCGATACTCGTCGAATCCGGTCGTCGAGCGTTCGATGAAGGTGGTATTGCATAGTCCGGAGGCGATGATCTCGCGCCCGACCGCGTTGGCCAGTGCCACATCCGACCCGACGTCGAGCCCTAGCCACAGATCGGCCCACTGCGCTGAAGTCGTCCGGCGCGGATCGACCACGACGAGCTTCGCACCGTTGCGGATCCCTTTCAGGACATGGTGGAAGTAGATCGGATGCGTCTCACGCGCATTCGAGCCCCACAGGATGATGACGTCCGTCTCCTCCGCTTCACGGTAGGAGCTCGTCCCGCCCCCAGCTCCGAGTACTGCCGTCAGACCGACGACACTGGGAGCGTGTCAGGTACGGTTGCAGGAGTCGACGTTGTTCGTGCCGAGCACCTGCCGGGCGAACTTCTGGACGCTGTAGTTGACCTCGTTGGTGGCCTTCGAGCATGAGAAGAGACCGATGGTGTCGGGGCCTTTCGTCTCGATGGCGGCTCGAAAACCCTGCGCGGCGCGATCGAGCGCCTCGTCCCAGGTGGCGGGACGGAGCGCGCCGTTCTCGCGCACCAACGGCTGGGTAAGACGCGTGTACTTCTTCGGCATCAGCGAACCTCCCCGCCGCGCGTCCTGAACCTGGGGTCGTGTCGGTTTTGTGTGAGGGGATACCCAATGTGCAACCGGCGCGCGGACAAGCTGATTATCAACTGATGTGTAGGATAACCCCGCACGAAATGGAGCGCAACGCGGGAGGACGGCAAGGCTCAATAACCGGAATCCAAGTTGCACTTATAGCACTTACATGTTAATATGGCGTGACGCTCTACAGGACGGTCCATTCTCGCTATGCAACTTGAGAACGAGTAGAAGTCGATCGACGTGCCGGTAGCATCAAAGGAGAGACAGAATGCTCCCCGAAATAGGTGAACGGGAGCCAGTTATGGCCGGCGACGAAGAACAGTCGGAAATCGAGCGCATTGAAGAAGCGCTCCTCGAAGGAAATGCAACTGACGGCGACGGTCAATCCGTGACGATAACATTGTCCCGCCCCGGTCACGAGTCGACGTTAGAACTTCCTGCCACGGTTGCCCAACTTCTGTTTCGTGTCGTCCATTTACTGGCGCACGGCGAAGCGGTTTCGGTCGTGCCCGTTCATAAGGAGCTCACGACACGACAAGCAGCCGAATTGCTGAACGTTTCGCGGCAGTATCTGGTTCGGCTTCTTGATGCGGGCGACATCCCCTTCCATTACACGGGAACGCATCGAAGAATCCGGTTTGGCGATCTGATGGACTACAAGCAGATCAGGGATCAGAAGCGCCGAAAGGGACTGGCTCAACTCACGCGGATGAGCCAGGAATTGGGCCTGTATCAATAGACGGTGGTGGATGCCTTCGTTCGTGGTAGTGCTCGACGCCTGTGTATTGATACCTGCCGCGCTTCGAGACACGTTGCTTCGATGCGCAGCAGAGGGAATGTACCGGCCGGTTTGGAGCGAAGAGATTCTCGCTGAAGTGGCACGCAATCTCGTCGCGCATGGGATGACGACTCAAGCTCAAGCAGATGGTCTCGTGTCGACGCTACGGTCTGAGTTTGAGGATGCCGAGGTCACGGGACATCAGTTGTTGATTGCCAGTATGACCAATCATCCGAAGGATCGTCATGTCGTGGCCGCCGCGATCGAGGCCGGTGCGGACGTGATCGTGACGTACAACCTGAGGGACTTTCCACCGAAGTCTGTTGAACCTCACGGCATCGAGGTTCAACATCCCGATGCATTCCTGGTTTATGGCCTCTTCGACTTGGACCCGTCAGGAATGTGTGACATTATCCTTGGTCAATCCGCAGATCTGACGAATCCGCCGCTATCCCCATGGCAGCTTCTCGATATTCTTGAGCGGCAGGCACCACGTTTTGCAGCCCGAGTGAGGAGTTCATTGCTCGAAATGACGAGCGAATCATCCTGAACAAGTGACAGTCACAGTGTTCTCGATGGGATGGCTCAGCGTTTACGGTTCATTCGATCGGAACTGATGGTAGACGTTGGACAGTAGCCCGCCTATCGGCCACCCCGCTGCGGACGGTTGACCCTACTCCAACGCGAAACGCCGCAATCCTTTCTCGGGATTCCAGGCGAGGGCGTAGTGCTCGTCGGCGAAGGTGGCAAACGCTGCCGAATCGATGTCGATGGCAAAGAGGTGGTAGTTGGGCTCGTCGGGTGCCCAGTCGATGCGCGCCTTGATCGTCTCGCGATAGCGCTGGCGACGGACTTGATCCTGGATATCGACGGCTCGTCCGTAGAGTTTGACCTCCACGCTCGGCGCCCAGCGATCGGCGATGCAGCTATGGACGACGCAACGCGGATCGCGCAGCAGGTCGAGCGCCTTCTTCGACTGCCACATCATGCCCAGTATGAGCTCACCGTCGACAAAGTCGACCTCGCACGGGCTGATGCGCGGAGAACCGTCCTTACGCAGCGTGCCGACCATGCAGAGCTCGGTGCTTCCGAATCGTTCGTCACCCTTCTCGGCGATCTCCGGGCACGTCGCCACGAACTCATCCCAACGCATGTGGACCCCTCTTCCTGTTCGTGCTCCAGTTGCGGTGAGCGACGTTAGCCGCCAGATCACCATGATATCGGAGATATAAGACACCCTCTGTCATGTTCAGCGCAATGTTGCCCAGTGCTTTTGTGTGGTTGTGAAGGCGGTGGCAATTCGGTGTGGTGGGCATAAGAAGAGGCAGCCCTGGCATCCAGGGCTGCCTCCGATTGCGTCCGCATAGACGGTCGCTGAGCGCCGTACGGTTAGTGCTTACCGGCGTGCGCGTTTGCCTGCACGTAGCTCACGCACTGGCCCTGGTTCTTGAAGGCCGGGCTGCTGAACTGCTGCCAGCCGCCATTCTTGCACTGATCTTTGTCGGTTGGCGGCGGTGCTGTCGCTTCAAAGTCGTAAATCGTCTCGTTGCCGGACACACTCACGACGAGGGCGTCAGCATTTTCAGATGATTGACCAACCCATCCAGAACCAACATTGAATCCTAAACCACCACTGATCTTTGCGTTGGGATTACTGGCAATGATTGTGCTCCACGGCACAAAACAGTCGAAAGCACAAACCCCTGGGATAGATTTAGTGGACCACCAAATTCCGTTTCCGCTGTTGTAGGCGTTCCAGTACTGCCAGGTGTCGGTCAGTAACGCGCTAGGGCCTCCGCTTTGGTAAATCGGCTCGAACACCAACGTCGTAAAGCTAATGCCGTCACCAACGTAGTCGACCTCGATGTTTAGCCCCATCGTTTGTGCCGCTGAGTTTGTCGAGGAGCTGGACTTGTAGGCCCAGAAGCTCAAGGCGTCGATATCGGCCAACGGTGTGCCGATGTAGCTATAATTGAAGAGTTGAGCTTTCGCCTGAGAGCTCTCGTAGGCGTCCGTGGTTGTCATTTGCAGGCTTCCTGTCCCCAGCGGTGGCGTTGCGGGACCTGGAACAAACGAAACTGTTCCACCACTTCGAGTATCTGCGGTGGACCAGGTGGCGCCAACATCACCAGGTAGGACGGTGACGACTGTAGATGCGGCGGCGCCCGCAACCGAAAGCACGAGCATTATCGCGATACCGAACATAGCGGCCACCCGCTGTTTTGACGTAGGCATAACCAATCTCCTCCCACACGGACTGCTCCAGGCGGAGCAATCAATCCTCCCCGCGGCGAGAAATACCTCTTCCCTCCTCAGTGCCCTTTACGGACGGTACAAATATCCTACTGACGCGAGGATGATAGTAGGATGTTTGCGCAAAACTGTCAATACATGTACAAAGCTTACTCAAGTGCCGTACGCCATATCCAGATTTTGTGTCCCATAGTCAATACCCCGATTCACCCTGGATCGACTACTATCTCCTGGTTGGGTATGGCGACGGAGAGCGTCTTCGTCACGATGCGGGAGAGTTGGCGATGAAGATCCTACTGACCGGAGCGACTGGGTTCGTCCCGTCCAATCTGGTTCTGCATTTCGTTCGGCAAGGGGATGAGGTGGTCGCGTTCGATCGCCATCCGCCCGTCGAGCGCCTGCTACGCGAACTCGGTGAAGATCAGGAGCGCGTCAGCTTCGTGCAGGGAGATGTGCGCGATGCGGACGGTCTCTCCCGCCTGATCGAAGAGCATGGTCCGACTCACGTGGTGCATGCCTCGGCCATCACCCCCAGCCTGGAGATGGAGCGGGCCGATCCTCGTCTAGTCCTCGACGTGAACGCCGCCAGCACCATCTCGCTGCTGCAGCTGGCCGCGAAACACAACGTCGAGCGCTTCCTCTACTTCAGCTCGGTTTCGGTCTACGAGCGACGCGACGCCACCACGTACGTCCTGGACGAGGATGGACCGCTGCATCGGGGCGATCGCATGTATCCCCTGTCGAAGATCACAGCCGAGCGACTGTGCCATTGGGCGGTCGAGCACTACGGCATCGACGTACGCATCGTGCGCCCCGGCACGGTCTATGGACCTTACGAGCGCCCGACCGGTGCCCGCACCAACATGTCGACTCCGCATCAGGCGGCGCATCTGGCTCTGGCGGGCGAGACCCTCAGGCCGAACGCACCGCACATCAGTCAGTCATTCATCCACGCTGAAGACGTTGCCCGTGGCGCGCGACACGTTCTGACGGCCGCCGATTTGGAGCATGACACGTTCAATTTGGCCGGGGAGCCGGTCTCGCAAGAGCGCATGATCAAGGCAGTCGTGGCGGCTGTGCCCGGGACAGACGTCGAGTGGGTCGAGCGTGAGGAGGATGCCAACGTTCCCCTCTCGGCCGATTCGGGCCGCATCACCTTCGACAACAGTCGCATCTGGCGCGAGACCGGTTTCCAGCCGCTCTACCGCATCGAGACCGGCATCGAGCAGTATGTCGGATGGCTGAGGGAGGGGTGAGGGGAGTCGCCACTCGTCTGACATACGCCCGGTGCTAAAGACACCGGGCTGAGAAGACGAAGCCCTCTGAAGGGGCTGAAAAGTACCTGTCGGACGTCGTGTTATTCAATCGACCCGGGTTCAATCGTCGTCCAGAGTGACCCAGCGGCGTGATGGACGCGTTGGTTTGTTACGTATGACATCACACGATCAAGATGGCGCTCCGAAAAGGAATCAACGCTGTATTCTTTTTGCCAGCCAAAACTGCCGTTGAATTGTAGATTGAGCGCATGGGAACTGGCGCCTTTGATACGTCCAATCGCTGTGGTAACGGCCGTGGTTGGAGGAATCGATATCGCCATGTGCACGTGATCATCCGTGCCGCCAATGGCATGGACGATGATCTCCTGGCGCTCGGCCGCGGCACGCAGTTCGTCATACACCACCGCCTCGCGGTCTGGCGTGATGAGTGGCTCACGTCCACTTGTCGCCCACACAACATGGTAGAACAACCGCCAGCGTGACAAAAGTTCGCTCCTCGGTTCAGCCCCTTTAGAGGGCTTCGTCTTCTCAGCCCGGCGTCTTTAGCGCCGGGCTGGCGCACCCCGAATAAAACCTCACCTCAACCGGCAAAAACAATCCACCATGTGGTCGTTGACCATGCCGACGCTCTGCATGAAGGCGTAGATGATGGTGGTGCCGACGAAGGTGAAGCCGCGCTTCTTCAGATCTTTGGAGAGAATGTCCGACTCTCGTGTGCTGGACGGGACGTCGCCGGGACCTTGCGGCGCGGGACGTTCCAGCGGCGCGCCGCCGACGAAGGACCAGACGTAGGTGGAGAAGCCGCCTTCCGTCTGCTGCACTTCCAGGAAGGCGCGCGCGTTCTTGACCGCTCCATTCACCTTGAGCCGGTTGCGTACGATACCCGGATCGGCCATCAACCGGGCGATCTCCTCGTCTCCGTAGCCGACGATGGTGCGGGGATTCCAGCCGTCGAACGCGCGATGGAAATTCTCCCGCTTCTTGAGGATGGTTGACCAGGAGAGTCCCGCCTGGAAGCCTTCCAGCATCAGGCGTTCAAACAGCTCATCGTCGTCATAACAGGGGACGCCCCACTCCTCGTCGTGGTAGGCGATCATCATGGGGTCGTTGCCGGCCCAGAAACAGCGGCTTACGTCTGTCGTCACGGTCACGTCCTCTTTCGTTGGTCGAGTCATTCACCAGCACGATCTGGTTTGTGGGCGCCGCGATTTAAAGAAAGAACGTTGGCGTCGTCTCGATATAACACGCGAAATGGCCGAAGGGTGAATCGCTCATCAGGTAGGAGAAGAAGGGGTCGAGGCGGAAGCCGCGTCCGAGCAAGTAGCGCACAGCCGTCTCGTTGATCATCGGCACGACCACGGTGAAGCTCTCGCGTCCTTCACTCGCCGCGATCGACTCCGCGTGCGCCAACACCGCTGCAAAGTCGACGGGATCGAGTAACGCGAACGGCCCGTTCTTCTCGCCTACGTAGCCATACCCGACCACGTCGCCGGCCCGACGATAGAGGAACCCATGCCGGTTCGTCAGCAACCACTGATGGTCGACGTCCCGACGAATTCCGAGCACCTCAGCGTCGATTCGGCCGAGCGCCTCCAGCACCTGCGGGCCGACCGTCATCGGCTCGAAGATCAGGTCGCTCCGCACGGTGACCGCCTCCGGCGCTCGCTCGAAGCCGTAGTTGGGGAACCGGATTGAAACGCCGCTCTTGAGGTATACGGCCAGCGCCGCCAGATCGGGTGTGGCCAGAATGCAGCGGTTGTCGGCCCCCTCAACCGGGAACGTGAGACGCAGCAGTTCGGCGCCGATGCCGGCTGATTGGGCAATCGGCGACACGAAGAGCTCTGTCAACTGGCGCAGTCCGTCCCGTAACGTGGAGCGGGCCACGCCGACTAACTCGCCATCACGCTCCGCCACCCAGAACTGCTCGGCCGACTCCGTCAAATGCGCATAGAGCGTGCGCTGCGCTTCGAGCTCGCGCTCCAGCCCGGCCTCATCGATCGGCTCGTCGTCGCTCCAACCATTGCGCCGCGCCAGATCGTCGAACGAGCTCTCGGCCACGGCGTTGGCGGCATGCATATCGTCCAGCGTCCCGCGGCGGTAGCGCACGTCTCCGCCTGAGCGATCATCAGTAGACGTGGCGCGGCGCGTCGACACAGCTCAGGCAACGATCTCGCGTCCGGACTCGAGTTGCTGGTACTCGCCGGAGTTGATGATGTCGCGCAGGTGCTGCACCACCTGCCATAGGTCGTGGTAGGAGGTATAGAGGGCGATCGGCGCCAGACGCACGATGTTCGGCGGCCGGAAATCGGGGACCACGTTTCGTGCCTTCAACGCGCGCGCGATCTGCGTCCCGTGCTTGTGCTCGACCGCTACGTGCCCGCCGCGGCGCTCCGGCTCGCGGGGCGTGCCGATGTGATAGCCGTAGGAGGGGCTGGTCAGCCCGGAGCGTTCGATCAGCTCCATCAAGTATTCGGTCTGCTTGAGCGATTTCTCCCGGATGCGGTCTATGCCTGCCTCGTTCGCAATGCGCAGCGCGCCGATCAACGGCGCCGAGGAGAGGACCGGAATGGTGCTGATCTGCCAGGCACCGGCGCCTGCCGCGCCCTCCCAGGTGTGCAGCATGTCGAACTGCCGCTGTTTCTCGTAGCCCCACCAACCGGTCAGACCGGGCAGTTTGTCGAAGTGCTTGCGGTTGACGTAGAGGCTGCCGACGCTGCCGGGCCCGGAGTTGAGGTACTTGTAGTTGCACCAGAAGGCGAAATCGACGCCCCATTCGTCGAACTTATGCGGAATGACTCCCGCCGAGTGAGCGCAGTCATAGCCGATCGGAATGCCGCGCTGATTCGCTGCGGCGGTCAACTTTTCGATGTCGAAGAGCTGGCCCGAGCGGTAGAAGACGGAGGGCATGAGGACCAGCGCCACCTCATCGGTCATGGCGGCGATGACGTCCTCCTCGTCGATGGTGCGGCCGTCGCGGCTCTCCACCAGCACCAGATCCTCCTCCGGGTTGCCGCCCCGCAGCGAGATCTGGCTGCCTAACGCGTAGACGTCGGAGGGGAAGTCGAGTGAGGTCGCCACAATCTTGCGGCGTTGTCCTTCAGGTCGGTAGAAGGTGGCTACCAGATTGTGCAGGTTGACGGTGGTGGTTCCGGTGACGATCACCTCGTCCGCACCTGCACCGACCAGAGACGCGCTCCGCGCTCCCAGTTCCTCGCCCATAAAGAACCAGGCGGGATCGGCCTTCAGCCACCCGTCAATCCCCAGGTTCTTCCACTCTCCCAGCGTCTTGAGAACCTCCTTCTCGGCGTCCTTCGAGAGGAGACCGAGCGAGTTGCCATCCATATAGATGGTTCCAGGCTGGACGTAGAAGCGCCCGCGAAAGCGTGCCAGCGGATCAAGTTCGTCGAGCTCGCGGGCATGGGCTTCGCTGGTGAAGTGAAGGTCGGCGGGAGATTCAGGCATGATCGTCTCCGTCTCGGTTGTCGTCTTCTTCAGCTCGGTCGGTGTAGAGCGCGATGAGCCTATCATACCGATGCGGATCAGAATCTGAACGTCGCCAGAGATACCCGTGCCCTCGAAACTGGAGTAGGATGACTGAGTGCCGGAACGCGGCTTGTGGTTGCTGTGACGACGGATGACGTGCTGAAGACGGAGATGGTGTAACCAGGCATGAGCAGTCCCTTGCGATCGAACCTTCCACTCGCCCACATCAGACGCGAGCATGACGATCGCTCGCTGGATGAGACAGATGTGCACGAGAATCCATTCGAGCAGTTCTCGCTCTGGATGGCGGAGGCCATGGATTCGGGCGAGGGAGGCATTGAGGTCAACGCCATGACGCTCGCGACCGCCACACCGGACGGCATCCCCTCGGCCCGCACCGTGCTGCTCAAAGGGTTCGACGAGCGCGGCTTCGTCTTCTACTCCAACTATGAGAGCCAGAAGGGGCGGGAGATCGACGAGAACCCGCATGTGGCGCTGCTGTTCCACTGGGCCCGACTCGGCCGCCAGATCCGCATCAACGGCAACGTCCAGCGAACGTCATCCGATGAGTCGGACGCCTATTTCCACAGCCGTCCTCAGGGGAGCCAACTGGGCGCGGCGGTGTCGCGCCAGAGTCAGGTCATCCCCAACCGCGAGTGGCTCGAGGAGCGGCTGAAGGCGCTGGAAGAGGAATATGGCGACGATGACATACCGTTGCCCTTCTACTGGGGCGGATTTCGTGTCGTGCCGACCTCGATAGAGTTCTGGCAGGGGCGCCCAAATCGGCTGCACGACCGCCTGCGCTACACCTTGAAGTCGGACGGCTCCTGGACCATCGATCGCCTCTCGCCATAGAACGCTCCCTGCTCAGCGACGTTCAGTCGACCTGCACGGTTACCTCGAAGGTCTGGAGTGGTGCGACTCCGGTCTCGAACGATCGGTGATAGATCAGCTGTAACGTCGTCTCTCCTGAGCCAACGGCCTCAAACCGCAGAACCAGCTGCCCAGGAGCTCCAACTGCCGAACTCTCCGGTGTGTAGGCTGCGTCGCCGACCTGCTTGAGGATCGAGGTGTCCAGGTTGGCCGCCTCCCAGTTGTAGCCGGTGGTGGGATTGCCTTCCAATGTCACCTCGAGAGTGTCGCCGACACTCAAGCTGATCGTTTTGCCTGCGTCATTTGCACCGATCGATCTGGTCTCTTTGCCGGTGCTGGCGCATCCTCCCGCCACCAAAATGAGGATAAACGTGGTGAGAAACGCGAACCATAGGCGAAACATCTCGGGCCTCCTTGCGGGGAAATCGCGCACGCTTGAACGCCGAACAAGCTCGGCGTCTCATCCCCTATGAGCACGATAGATCGCGCACCATATCACGGGTGTGGACATTCGCTGGTCGGTATCACATGAGCGCGATAGTGCCAACGAGCGCGTTTGGTAAGGAAGCGGTTCACGCAGGGACATTGAGATGAGGCCGCACGCGGTGCGTGTTGATTTTTGGGAATTCGACGGCGAACGGTCGTGATTCTCAGTTGCGCTCGTGCAACGCCGCCCGCTGAGCGTTGCAGGCCTTGTCCCCACTTCTGGCGCACGCTTGGATGACGAGCGGTCGTCGATCTGTTAGAACCGGATGATCGAAATAGCGTCAGGACCTCCGTGGTCCATCCTGACCACCATACAGCGCGTCACAGCTGGCATACGCCGGAAAGCGATCGATGGGGATCCTATTCGCGCTTGTCTCCGCCATCTGCTATGGAACCTGCGATTTCTCTGCTGGAGTTGCCAGCCGCCGCGTGAGCTATTGGTTGGTGACGGTTGCGGTGCAAGCGTTCGGTCTGCTGGCGGCCGGCATCGGCGTGCTTTTGTTCTCCGGTTCGGGTCCGACAGGAGCGGTGCTGCTTTGGGGCGCGGCGAGTGGGGTTGGCAGCGCGCTGGGGACCACGGCGCTCTATCGCGGGTTCGCCGTGGGGCGCATGAGCGTGGTTGCGCCCCTGTCGGCGGTACTGACCGCGGTCATTCCGGTCACGGCGGGCGTCCTCTTCGGCGATCGCCTCTCGCTGCTGGCCGTGGTGGGGATCGTACTGGCGGTCCCGGCCATCGGACTGGTCTCCTGGCACCATGAATCCGACGAATCCAGTCACGGTCATGCCGGATTGCTGGAGGGGATTGTTGCGGGGATCGGCTTCGCGCTCCTCTTCGTCGGGCTCGATCGAGCCGCCACCCACTCTGGAGCCTGGCCGCTCATTTCGGGGCAGATCGTGTCGCTGCTGCTGGTGCTTCCCTTCGCGCGTGGTGTGCCTGCCTCGTCGAGCGCCTGGCGTTCGGCGGCGGTGCCCATGGCCATCGCCGGGTTGCTCAGCGGGGCCGCCAATCTCGCCTTCCTGGCCGCAACCGGTCACGGCGCGCTCTCTATCGTCGCCGTGCTGGCTTCCCTCTATCCCGCGGTCACGGTGCTGCTGGCGCGAGCCTTTCTGGGAGAGCGCTGGACGCGTCTGCAGGCGGTCGGTCTGGTGGCATCGACTGCCGCCGTGGTGCTCGTCAGTTTGGGATGAAAAAGCCGGGGCTGATGTAGTCGTCCACCATCCCCGGCGATTCGCGGGTTCACCAGGCTACGCGACCTTGGTCAGGACGACCTCCATGGACGGAACCCACTGGCCGTCGTCTGTCTGCATCACGTGGTGGGCCGTCTGCACCTTTCCGGCGTCGGTAAAGACGGCCGTGCAGCCTGTCCCCTGCCCACGCCACGTCCAGGCATCGCCATCGACCGCGAGGTCCGCCTCATGGATGCCTCCGCGGCTGTCGTAGAAGCGTGAGAAGTGGACTCCGCGCTGCGCGTCGTAGCCGAGGATTTCCGTGCCGCCGACGTCCATACCGCCGATGCGTCCGTAGGCTGTGTGCAAGACGAAGAACCCACCGGGCATCCATTCGTAGACGTCGCTTGTCAGGATCTCGAGCGACGGCGCTGAAGGAGACTCGACCGTGTAGCCCTGGTTGATCCATTTGCCGATGAAGATGTCCAGCTTTCGAAGCTCGGCGCTCTGATCGGCGACGGGTTGCTGGGACTGAATCGAATCGTCCTGCACCACGACCTCCTCTTCCGCATTCCAGACCGCATAGAGCGGTTCGACCTCTTCGTAACGCCCACCGAAATCAGGTAGTTCGTCACCGTTTAGAAACGCCTCGAGCGAATCGAGGACGACGTGCGTGCCAGGTGCAAACCCGTCGGTGCTCTTCAACCCGCGTTGCGTGAACGACAGCCATGTGCCGCTATCGATTTGCTCCAATTCCCTGCGCACTTGCGTCTCCACGCCGGTCGGCATCTCGTCACAGGGTGCATGGTTGTGCTGGTAGGCGAAGACGTATGGCGGATTCATCTCCGTGATGGCGCCGCCCCAAGTGAACGGACCGGACTGCACCTCGAACGCGCCGCCAACTCGAGCGTCGATGACTGCTTGCGCGTTGTACCAGGCGCCGAACTTGGCCGGATCGACCAGCGCGTTCCATACCTCATTCGGCGATTGACGCAGCACGCGATCGAATACGAGCGTCGCGCGGTTTCCCTCGATCTTCACCTCACCGATGCCAGTCTGATTCTGCATTTCGTCACTCCTCTTTCCTTACGGCTGCTGATGTCGAGACACCTTGATCGTTCGTAGGGGTGAAGCTTGTCTTCGCCTGCCATGCCTTGCTTCCCGTGACGTGCTCCGCGTTCACTCTCCTCCCATGCTTCGTGAAATTAACCAATCGGTTAAGTACAGGTCAAAAAGAAGCGCTTTCGCGCTCCGCTGCTCGGGAATCGTCCGCCCGGGGCGGCGTGGCCGGTCGCGAACGACCGTAGGCCACTGAAGCCGCGAGCAGAGCGATGACGAAGGGGATAATCGCCGCGAATACCGACATCGAGATGGCTGTCACCGTTGTGGCGCCGACCATGATGACGACCAGCCCAGCCGCCGCCAACGGTGTCAGTCCCGGTCGGATGCGCAGTAGACCTGGCAAGATCAGGCCGATCGCTCCCAGGACCTCGCAGATGCCGATGAAGCGCATGAAGTCGACAGGCAATGGATACTGGCGCGCCATCTCAGCCGCCGACGTGAACAGCTTCGAGCTTCCCGCGAAAAGGAAGGAGGCGGCGAGCAACCCCTGCACGCCCCAAAGAATCTTGGATCGCTTCGACGACGATCCTTCGACCTTGCGCGCTCGCCCAACGTGAACGACTGACTTGGCACTTCGTGCGACCATGTGACTTCTCCTATCGATTGTTGCTGCTCGCGGCCAGTCGCCGCGGCTTCTCAGTTCCGAATGGGACGTCCCAGGGTCATGACCGGTCTTCTGCCTAGTAGTCGACCGGGCGGCGGCCAAATCGACATCGCTCGATGACGAATTTGAAAATTGCTTGAAAAGAGTCTCAGGGGTGAGTTTGGCGGGAATTGCGTGCGGCGTACATGATGGGTTGCCCTTCGGGTAGGCGACCACACGGATTGTGGCAGACACGCTTTCTGGTCAACCCGAGTAGATGACCAGAGTGAATTTGGCACCTTGTTCCGTCGTTGGCCAGTGTCGTTTCCGTTGTCATTCTGAGCCCGCAGGCGAAGAATCTCCCCGTCCGTCGCAGTGGACGGCTATCGTAATTGCGAAAAGATCTTCCACTTTAAGTGCGGTTCAAGGCGACATAACCTGAGCGTTGCTATTGCCGGGGACGGTACAACTGCGTCATCTACAGATGAGGAACGGCCGGCGCTCGAGTCTGTCAGACCCGAGATGGCCGGCCGCGCATCCGCGTCGCGCTGAGATGTTACGAGGTTGGCGTTGCCTGACTCGAGTTCAGCAAGATTTCATAGATCTTGTCCGCGATCCCCTGTACGATGCTGGTCTGTGATTGATCGGCGTCTGACTGAGAGATCGTGCCGTTCTGCACCGCTTGATTGAGTGCGGTCTGTCCGGCGGCGATCATGGCGTCCTTGACCTGCGGTGGTGTGACATTGTTGGCCGCAAGGTCTTGACTAAGGCTACTGTCGGGTCCGAGCGCCATTTTGAATTGATCCGTTGTGATCCCCAGCATCTGAGCGGCAGCGTTGAGCTCAGCCATGCTGACCGAATCCATCGTCTGCTCATCCGCACTCGGTGCGCCCTTCTTGGCTGACGAATCCTTGAGTTGGTCTGCGCTCGCGCCAGGAGTGCCCTCGGAGTCGGTATTCGCGTGGGTCACTTTGTCCGCGATGGCAACGACTAATCCCTGATCGAGCGTGTCCGCTTCTGTCTGAGTGATGGTGCCGTCCTGCACGGCGGAGCTCACTTCAGCCTGCCCAGCCGCGACCATGACATCCTTAATGTGTTGCGCCGTGACACCCTTCGCCGACCCAAGCGCGTCGACCGATTGACCGTTTCTGAGCTGCGAGTTGAGGTCGTCAGCCGTCATGCCGAGCGCCGTCGCGGTCGCGTTCCACTCCGCGTCCGAGACGGGCTTGAGCATCTGCTGTTCGAGCGCATCCCTCGCAATGCTGACGGGGGTGCCGGGCGCCGGGCCCTGTTTCAGTGGCGTTGCTGTCGACGTGGACGGCGTCGCGGTACCTGTGGCCGCGTTGGCCACCAGTCCACCGAGCCCCAGCAGGAGCGCCGCGGCCACAAGCATCGCCAGGACGGCGCCGCTGGTCATGCCGATCAGGAATTTCGTGGGTCTCATCTGTGTCCGGTTCCTTTCACGAAGGCGATCTTCACGGTGACACGGATCCGCGCGTACCGGCGATCGTCGTATCGACCGACCGTACGATCTGGCTCTTACTCTGCGCGTTCGAGATGACAGACACATGACGCCAACGGACGCGACTGAGCGACGCGGTGCGAGCGGTTGTCATGCAGCCGTCATCTCGCTGTCATGTTGATATGCGGTACTCTCAGCGGCGGATCTGTATGTGAGAGATTGCTGCCCGGACCGTTCAGCGGGAGTGCCACGTGCGAATCCTGGTGGTCGAGGACAACCGGCGGTTGAGTGCCGCCTTGAAGTCGTGTCTTGAAGATGAAGCCCATGCGGTCGACGTGGCGTACGACGGCGAAGAGGGCATCGACTTCGCGCGCGTCACTCCCTACGATGCCATCATCCTCGACGTCATGCTGCCGGTGATCGACGGCCTCGAGGTATGCCGCCGCCTGCGCTCTTCACGCGTGAACGTCCCGGTCATCATGTTGACCGCTCGCGACACGGTGGAGGATCGAGTGCGTGGGCTCGACAGTGGCGCGGACGACTACCTGGTCAAGCCGTTCGCGCTGGCGGAGCTGACCGCGCGGTTGCGGGCGCTGCTGCGGCGACAGTCGACGCAACGCGGCGGGTCGATCGAAGTCGCCGACCTGCGAATCGATCCAGCCAGTCACGAGGTCTTCCGCTCGGGTCGTCCAATCGAGTTGACCGCCCGCGAATACGCCCTTCTCGAATACTTCGCGCGCCATCCAGGCCAGATCATCACGCGCGAGATGGCTGAAGAGCATATCTGGAGCTACGACTACGTTGGCGCCTCGAACGTGGTCGACGTCTACGTGCGTCGACTGCGGCGCAAGATCGACGACCCATTTCCGACCAAGGTGATCGTTACAGTCCGGGGTGCGGGGTATCGGCTCAGAGCAGCGGATTCCACGAGGATGGATCGACCATGAATATCCTGAGAAACAGTGTGACGTCTCAACGCTGGCGCCCCAACCTGAGCGTTCGCTGGCGACTAACCCTGTGGTATCTCTTGATCTTGAGCGTCGTCATGCTGGTGTTCGGTGGAGTCGTCTACGAGACGCAGGCGACCGACATTCGATCTCAGCTCAATGACGAGCTGCGGCGTGAGACGGACGACCTCGCCGCTTCGTACGATCCATCGACCGGTCTGTTCAACCTCACCAAAGGGGCCGCGACGACGACCTTGTCGACTCCAGCACCCACGACGGCCGCGCCGCTCACCGACCAGCAGCTCGCCGACCTGAAGAAAGCTGGACTGCTAAACGGCTTGCCGAGCGCTGATGCGGGACGACAGGGTACGCCCATGGATGTCGCGGCGGAAAGCTCCCCGACGCTGGACGCGCTCGGTGCCGATGGAGTTGCGTTGCTGATCAACTCGGACGGGAAGCTGCTCAGCCACTACGGACCGCTGAGCGATTCGGAGATGGGCCAACTGGCATCGCAGGTGGTGACCGTTGGTCCGCCGCGGACCGGTACGACGAGCTTCACCGAGACCATCATCATAGACAAGGGCGTGAGCCGTTCGTCCGAGCACTACCGTTTCTACACTTCACCGGTGCTGATCAAGGACACGATCGTCGGCACTCTGGTGACCGGTGTGCCGGACCGGGCACCGGCTCAGCTGCATCGCCTGCTTGCAACGTTGCTCATCGCGGCCCCAATCACGCTCCTCATCGCGGTCGTGGGTGGGTACTGGCTCGCGACACGCGCGATGCGGCCCATTCGGGTGATCGCCAACACCGTGCGCTCGATCGGCGCGACCGACCTCAGCCAGCGGTTGAACCTGTCAACGGGGGATGAGCTCGGCGATCTGGCCACCACATTCGACCAAATGCTCGACCGTTTGGAGGCCGCCTTCGATCGACAACGCCAGTTCACCAGCGACGCCAGCCACGAGCTACGGACGCCGCTGACGATCATGCAACTGGAGCTGGAGCATGCGCGCGCTGGGAAAGCCCTAACGCCGGAGGTCGCCCGCGCCCTCGAAACGGTCCAGAACGAGAACGAGTACATGTCGCGGCTGGTCAACGACCTGTTGACGCTGGCGCGTGCCGACACCGGCCGTGCCGTGCTCAAACGCGAGCGCGTCGACTTGAGTGACGTGACGCTCGCCACCGTGGAGCGTTTGGCTCCGCTGGCGAGAGCAGATGGGATTGTTTTGACCGTCGGAGATCTCCCGGCGCTCGACGTGGACGGTGATCCGACCTATTTGGCACAGATGCTGACCAATGTCGTCGCCAACGCCATCCGCTACACGAGCGGGTTCGGGCAGTCGGTCGTCATCGACGTGGAGGAGCGTGAAATCGGCGGTCGTCCGCATGGCCTGGTGCGGGTCAAAGACGACGGGCCCGGCATCGCGCCGCAACACCTCTCACGTATCTTCGAGCGTTTCTATCGGGTCGATCAGGCGCGTGAACGGCTGAACGAGACCAGCGACACCGTCGGGAGTGGGCTCGGCCTCGCGATCGCGCAGTGGGTTGCCCAAAGCCATGGCGGTGATGTGGGGGTCGAGAGCGAGGTCGGCAACGGGACTACGTTCGAGATGTGGCTACCTCTTGCGGACGAGCGGCAGCCCGAGCCCGCAGAGTTGCACGACGATCCGGTCTTGGTTGAGGTGGGGGTGAGGATCTTCTTCGGTCCGACCCGCCACCCGTGAACATCATCGATCTCATTGACGTGAGATGGAAGCCGGACTCAGTGACCGTCCAGCTCTGAACACGTCACGAAACCCTCTAACTCATCGCAAGAATTTGCTTAGCGCTCACGACGAATATGGCACAATGCGGTGGGATTTTCCCACTAAACGGAATAGTGAGGCTTGTGGTGGAAATCGTAAAGGTCGATGAAAAAGGGCGGATTCTTCTCCCCAAGAAAGAGCGCGAGGCACATGGAATCGAGCCGGGGTCTCAGTTGGGCATCGAGTGGGAGGGAAACGTCATGCGGATCGTTCTGATTCCGAATCCCTTTGATGTCCTGGCTGAAGATGCTGAGGCGGCGTACCGTGCCGGGAGAACACGTTCTCTTCGTCGCGGCGCCTAATAAGTGTCGGGATCTCCGTTCGATGTCCATCTCACACGCGAGGCGGACCGAGATCTGCGCAAGCTGCAGCAATGGTCCGACGAAATCGAAGAGTTACTGTTTGGTCTCGGCGACGATCCCTATCAAGGCGAGGTGCTCGCTGGAAGTTTGCGCGGAGTTCGGTCGCTGCATTTCTCCTTGAAAGGGAGCGGAGCCTATCGTGCCGCCTACGTCGTGCTGGACGAAGACGAGGTCGTCCTCATTTTCATGATTGCAAGCCGCGAGAACTTCTACTCAGAGGCGACGCGTCGCTTCCAAACGCTTCGTCTCGAGTGATCTCTGTTGAGCTCGACATCTTCCGGCTATGCTGAGCGCGGAACAGACGAAGGCTAAAACGCCGTCAGCTTCGTTGGAGTGACGCGGATGGCCACGGAGTAGCCCTCGGCGAACTGTTCGGCGGTGTAGCCGATCCGCTGTATCGCCGCATCGTATTTCTCGATCATCGTCGGGACGTTCGTTGCCGGCCCGATCATCCGGTCGACTTCGGCCGTGCCTTGCAGGCGCACCACGTGGCCGCCCCGCTCGTCGGAGTTGAGGTTGAGGGCGACTTTGGGATTGCCCTCGATGTTGCGGATCTTGGCCTGCTCTGGCTGGGAGTAGATCAGGATCGTCTCGCCGTCCCACACGAACCAGACGGGAACCGACTGAGGCTGTCCCGCTGGAGTGACGGTCGTCAGCCAGATGATGTCGTCGCTTCGCAGCCGCTCGTCGGCCATCTTGCCCTTGTCTGTGCTGGTGTCCACCATGATGGTTGTGCCCTTCGCGTTGTCGACGTTGTCTCGAATGTATGAACACGTGATCAGTCGATTCTATTCTGACGGCGTAGTGAGATGAGCGACGAGAAGAAACACAAACGGGGAGCGTTGTGCTCCCCGCCTGTGTGGGATCCGGAATGATCAAAGGACTCGGTGGTCAATAGATCTCGAGATAGCGCTCGATCTCCCAGGCACTGACATGCTTACGAAAGGCATCCCACTCCTGCTTGCGCGCTTCGAGTAGACGCTCGAAGACGTGCTCGCCGAGCGCGTCCCGCACCACGTCGTCCTGCTCCAGCTCGGTGATGGCCTCGCCCAGCGTCGCGGGTAAGGTCGCCACATTGCGGCGGCGTAGATCCTCTTCGGTGAAGTGATACAGGTTTTCCTCGACCGGCTCCGGTAAAGCAAGCTCGTTCTGGATGCCGTCGATACCTGCCGCCAGCATCACCGCGTAGACCAGATACGGGTTGGAAGAGGGATCGGGACAGCGCAGCTCGATGCGCGTCGCGCCGGTGCGCCCGGTCCGAATGGATGGCACGCGGATGAGGGCCGAGCGGTTCTGCCGCGCCCAGCTGACGTACACCGGTGCCTCGAATCCGGGGACCAGCCGTCGATACGAGTTGACCAACGGTGCCAGCACGGCGGACATGCCGCGCGCGTGCTTGAGCTGACCGGCGATGAAGTGCTTGGCGATCTTCGATAGGCCGTACGGGTCGTCGGTGTCGACGAAAGCGTTGTCGCCCGATTCCAGGAAGGCCAGGCTCTGATGCGTGTGCATGCCGGACCCGGCGATGCCCTCGATCGGCTTGGGCATGAACGTAGCGTGCAACCCGTGCTGTTGCGCGATGGCTTTGAGCGTGATCTTGAAGGTGACGGCCTGATCGGCAGTGAGCATGGCGTCGGCGTACTCGAAGTCGATCTCGTGCTGGCCGATGGCGATCTCGTGGTGGCCGGCTTCTACCTTGATCCCCAGTTCGCCGAGGGCGCGGATCATGTCTTTGCGCACCTCACCCGCCAGGTCGGTCGAGAGGTCGAAGTAGCTGCCACGGTCATGCGGCAAGGTGTCGACTTTGCCGTCGGTGGTGCGGAAGAGAAAGAACTCGAGCTCTGGGCCGGTCTGATAGGAGTAGCCCAGCTTGGCGGCACGCTCGAGCTGTTGCAGCAGGACCGCACGCGGATCACCAGGGAAGAGATCCCCATTTGGTTTGAAGACCCAGCAGATGACGCGGGCCGTGGTGTTGCGACCACGGTTCCAGGGCAAGACGGCGAAGGTCGTCAGGTCCGGCATCAAGAACATGTCGCTCTCGGCGATGCGGGCGAACCCGGCGATGGCCGACCCGTCGAACCACTGACCGTGTTCCAGCACATTTGGGAAGATCTCGATCGGGATTGTGACCATCTTGACCAGGCCCATGACGTCGGTGAATTGCAGGTTGACGAATTGCACACCCTCGTCGCGGGCCCGCCGCAATATCTCCTCGGGCCCGGGAGAGACGGTCTGCCTGCCTGCGGGAACGATTTCGAGAACCACGCGCGGCGCTCCTTTGGAATCTCGTCAAGATGGTGAAGAATCAGGGACGAACCCCGTGAACACAAACTCTAATGGCTGCCTGGCGTGCGGAACAGGGTCTGTAACCCCAATCCAGCGCGACGCTTTTGTGCTTGCCGCACAAGAAGACACATCGGAGAGGGCTCCGAGCGGACGCACGTAATCAGTCGCGCGAAGACTTCCCGCGTTTACGAATCGTACGGGGCGGCGTTTGGGGTGCTGAAGGCGATGGTGATGTCGAGGCCACCCTCCGGCTGCGCGCGAGCCGAGAGCGTGGCGCCATGCGCGTTCGCGATGGCTTGCACGATGGCAAGGCCGAGCCCATGCCCGCCACCTCGCCGCACACGTTCGTCCTGGAGTCGTTGGAACGGTTGAAACAGCCGGTCGATCTCGTGTGACGGGATGATTGATCCGCTATTGCGGATGGAGATGGTGGCTGTTCCGCACTCGGCTGACGTCTCGAGTTCAACCCATCCACCGGTGATGTTGTGGCGAATGGCGTTGTCGACCAGATTCGTCACCAGACTTTCCATCAGAAGTGAGTCGCCAGTTGTTCGTGCTTCACCAAACTCAGCGTTGACGCGGATGCCACGACGTTTGGCTTCGGCCTCACGCGCCCCGACCACATCCTCGGTGATGTCGGATAAATCGACGACTTGCCACACCTCAATGCCCCGTTCACTGCTCGCCAAGGTCAGCAGCGCGGCGATCAGTTGTTCCTGCTGCTGACCCAAGAGCAGCACCTCCTCGCACGCCGAACGGAGCGTCGCGACGTCGGAACCAGGATCAGAGAGCGCTACCTGCAGCAACGTGCGCTCCGCGGCGAGCGGCGTGCGCAGCTCATGCGCGGCATTGGCAATGAAGCGCCGCTGCGAAACGAATGCCGCCTCGAGCCGGGCGAAGAGGCCGTCGAGTGTCTGACCAAGCTCCGTCAGTTCGTCGCCCGGCCCCCCAAGGTCGAGTCGCCGGTTCAGGTTGGTGGCCGAGATCTCACGGGCCAGTGCGTTCATTGTGCGTAATGGCCGCAGGAACCGACCAGCGACAAGCCACCCGAGGACCAGCGACAGAACGACCGTGACCCCCAGCGCGATTGCGGCGCCGACAACGAGGGTGTGGGAAGCAATTCCTAACTGCGTGGAAGAGTGAGAGTCAGTTGCGGGAGAGGATCCGGCCGCGACTGAGCTACTCGATTTAACTGCGGTGAATCCGGTGGAAATGGCAAGCAGCACAACGGCCAGGCCGAAAAAGAGGCCCGCGTAGAGCAGGGCCAACTGCAGACGTAACGTTCGTCTGAGCATGGGGAAGCTGAGGCCCATGCGGTGAAAACCGCGCATCACTGATCACCGATCCGGTAGCCACCCTCGCGAACCGTCTCAATGACCGGTGGGTCGCCAAGCTTGGCCCGCAGACGGCGGATGGTTGTCTTGACGGTGGTGGTGAAGGGATCTGTTGCTTCGTCCCAGACCCGCTCGAGCAGCTCCTCTGTCGAGACGACTCGACCGCTTGAGGCGAGCAGACACTCGAGAAGGGCAAATTCTTTCGGGCTGAGCGTCAGCCGTCGGCTGGCGCGGAACGCGAATCGACGGTTCGAGTCCAGAGTGATGTCACCGCACTGGAGGATGGGGGGCAGTGCCGGTGTCGAGCGTCGCGCGAGCGCTCGGATGCGCGCCACGAGCTCGGCGAAGTCGAAGGGTTTGGGAAGGTAGTCGTCGGCCCCTAACCCGAGACCGTCCACGCGATCGCGCACCGTGCTGGCCGCCGTGAGCATCAAGATGCGACACTCCGGATGATCGACCACCAGATGACGGCAGACGTCGTCTCCATGCACCTGAGGTAGGTCTCGATCGAGCACGACCACGTCGTAGCTGGTCGCGGCCAGATGCTCGAGCGCATCGCCGCCGTCCAGCACCACATCGACCGCCATCCCTTCGCGCCGGAGTCCAATCCCAATGGCGCGGGCCAGTACTTCAAAGTCTTCCACCACCAGCACGCGCATGACCTGCTCCGATTCCTGAACGACGTGATGTTCGCGCACATCAGCGAGATGGTCTGGTGCCGCCCAAAGGATGCCAGATCACCGGTGACAGTCAGGTGTCAAAGGCTGACACCGAGTTGACACCAGGAGTGGCGTACACCAGGAGGTGAGCGATATCGAACGACCGCGGAAAGGCGACTGCATGGAGAACGAGAATAGGGCCAGCATCACGGTCACTGGGCTGCGCAAGCGGTTTGGGTCGACCATTGCGCTCGATGAGATGACCTTCACCGTCAAACCCGGAGAGGTCACCGGCTTCGTCGGCCCCAACGGCGCCGGTAAATCGACCACTTTACGCGTGATCCTCGGACTGGACTTGCCTGACGCAGGCAGTGCGCTGATCGGCGGCAAGCGCTATCGAGATCTTCGCGATCCACTGCGGCACGTCGGATCGCTGCTGGACGCGTCGGCGCTCGAACCCGGACGGAGCGGCCGCAACCATCTCTTGTGGTTGGCGCACTCACAGGGGTTGAACGCGCGTCGAGTGGATGCCGTGATCGAGCAGGTTGGCTTGCAATCGGCTGCCCGGCGCAGAGCGCGCGGCTACTCGTTGGGCATGCGACAGCGGCTCGGGATCGCCGCGGCACTTCTCGGCGATCCTCCCATCCTCTTGTTGGACGAGCCGTTCAACGGCATGGATCCCGACGGAATTATCTGGGTGCGTCGCCTGCTGCGGTCGCTGGCCGCGGAGGGGCGGGCAATTCTGGTCTCCAGTCACCTGATGGGAGAGCTTGAAGATATTGCCGATCACGTGGTGGTCATCGGCAGGGGAAAGGTTCTGGCCGATGCGAGCGTCGCTGAACTCATCGCTGGCTCATCGGATGGCCACATCACACTCCGCACCACCCAGCCAGCCGCCGCGTCACGGGCGCTGCAAGACGCCGGCGCGGTCGTCGTCGAAGTCAACCGCGAAACGCTTCAGATAACGGAGATCGCGACGGAGCGAATCGTCGCGCTGCTCGGCCAACATTCGATCCCCTTCTCCGAGGTCTCGTCGCAGCGGGCAACGCTCGAGGATGTCTATCTGCGGCTCACGGGCGGAGCGGTCGAGTATCGGTCGAGCTCCGAGGAGGTTGCGGCACGATGACGACCACGAACGAGCGTGAGCGTTCTTCAGCCTCTCAACCGGTTCAGGATCGCTTCAGCCACATTGTGCGCTCCGAGTGGACCAAGTTTCGCACGGTGCGGGGCTGGACTATCGGCTGCGTCATCACCGTTTTGCTCGTGGTGCTGTTTACGTATCTGGTGAGCAACGGTACGACTCAGGGGATCTGTACCGGCGACAGTCCGTCGTCGATGACCTGTAGTGACGGCCATCCCTTCGTGCCGACCGGTCCTAATGGTGAGGCCGTTGCCGATAGCTTCTTCTTCGTCAATCAGCTGCTCACGGGAGACGGCACCATCACCACGCGAATTACCTCGCTCTCCGGCGAGATATCGACCAACCCAGGGAACGTCGCCTCCTCGCTGTCGCAGACTCGCCCAGGGCTGGCCGACTGGGCCAAGGCGGGAATCCTCGTCACTCCGAGCACGACACAAGGTTCCGCATACGCGGCAGTGATGGTGACCGGCAGCCACGGCGTCCGCTTCCAATACGACTACATGCACGACAGCGCCGGTATGCCGGGGCAGGTTTCGCCAACCTCGCCACGTTGGCTGCGGCTTGTCCGTTCCGGCAACACGATCACCGGCTACGATTCGGCAGACGGGGTGATCTGGACCAAGATCGACAGCGTGCATTTAGCTGGACTTCCCTCCACGGTCAGCATCGGGCTATTCGCGACCTCTCCCGTCTGGTTCGAGCCCTCAACCACCAATCAACCGTTCCTTGTCACGGCCGTGCCGATAAATCGCGGTCAACCCACCCTGGCCACCGCCACCTTTGACAAGGTCGATATCCAGTCCGCTCAGTCTCCAGGCACGTGGCAGGGCACGAGCATCGGAACAGCGTCGCCGAGCCCGACGGGGTTTGGAGACTTCTATCCCACCTTAGCTCCGGGAAGCTTCCACCGTTCAGGAGATACGTTTCATCGTGAGTGGATCAGGCGATATTGCACCCGGAGTCGTCGCCGGAGAGGGGGCGAACACAACATCCGACGCTCCGCGATTTGGCCTCTCAGTCGGGTTGATCGCGCTCATCGTGGTGGCCGCCTTGTTCATCACATCCGAGTACCGCCGTGGCCTGATCCATACGACGTTGGCGGCCACACCACAGCGTGTGCGGGTGCTTGTCGCCAAGGCGATCGTCGTCGGCGTCGTGGGCTTCGTGACAACCTTCGTGGCCCTCGCGGTTTCTATCCCGCTCAGCACGCACCTGCTCCGCGGCAACGGCAACTACGTCTTCCCGGTCAACACTCTCACCGAGATGCGCGTTGTCGTCGGCGGTGCGGCCGTGCTCGCGCTCGCGGCCATCACGGCCATGGCACTTGGCGCGATTCTTCGAAACAGCGGCGGTGCCGTGAGTCTGGGAATCGTCCTGCTCGTGCTGCCGTACGTGTTCATAGCAGCGGCGTCGGGAAGCGCGGTGGAGTGGTTGCTCAGGTGGACACCGGCCGCGGCCTTCTCCGTCCTGGAAGAACTCCCGCGCTCCGCGCTGGTCAGCTACCCCTACACCGTCAATAAAGGCTATTACCCGCTGGCTCCGTGGGCCGGATTTGCCGTCATGTGCGCCTACGCTGCGTTCAGTCTGGTCGTGGCCGGCGTTCTACTACGAAGGAGAGATGCATGATCGACGTTCTACGCGCTGAATGGACCAAGCTTCGCGGCGTCGTTGGCCCAGTATTGGCCATTTCCCTGGTCGTAGCCCTGGTGTTCGGCGTGGGCGCCTTCGTCGCCGGGCTGGGCGTAGGGGCCGTCGCGCTCCCGCTGCATGAGCACATGCTGCGGGCGAACGACACCGTCTTCTACCCGATCAGCACCGAGCGCGGCCCGCAACTTAACGCGGGCACGATGGCGCTGCTCGCTACCGCGGCGGTCACGTTCGCGTTGGGCTTACTCTTTTTGATTGTATGGACGGCCGCCACTTTAATGCTGGCGAACACGCTTCTGCGTCGGCGGCCAGCGTGAAGCAGGCAATCCACGCCGAGTGGACCAAGCTGCGCACGTCGCCCAGCATATGGTTGCTCTTCGGCGCGGTGGCACTCAGCGTGGCCGTCAGCGCGGCCGTTGCCGCGACTACGCACGTCTCGAGCGCTGAACAGCAGGATCCGACCAGGGTGAGCCTTACCGGCATCGATCTCGGACAGGCGGTCGTCGCGGTACTGGCAATCCTGGTCGTTTCCGAGGAATACGGTAACGGCATGATCCGCGTTTCCCTGACCGCGACGCCGCGACGTGTCGTGCTCTTGGCGGCCAAGTCGATCAATGTGGCAGGGGTGGTACTCGTTGCCGGTCTGCTGACGGTGGTTGGCTGCCTGCTCGTGGGTCGCTACATACTCCCAGCAACCGGGCTGGATGCGGCCCACGGGTATGCCCTGGTTTCGCTTAGTCATGGATCGACTCTGCGTGCCGCGGTTGGCAGCGTGATCTATCTCATCCTGATCGCGCTCATGAGCCTGGGGATCGCGACGGCGGTGCGCGACACGGCCGTATCGATCGGAGTCGTGCTCGGAGTGCTCTACATATTGCCGATCCTGGCGCAGTTGATCTCGAACCCAACCTGGCACCGGCGTCTGGAGCAGATCGCGCCGCTGATGGCGGGACTTGCCATGCAAAGCACGACGGATCTGGCGAGTCTGCCGATAAGACCGTGGGCTGGGTTAGGCGTGGTGGCCGCCTGGGCGGGACTCGCACTCCTCATCGGTGGCGCGGTGTTGTGCCTGCGCGACGCATAAAGTGTTGGATCGCGCCAAACATTTTGTAGCGGCGCAGCTTGTCTGCTCCCGGCGTAGATGAGCCCGAGTGCACCACAGAAGGATGGCCGCTTCACCGAGCACTTGTTCGACTCCGACCGTCTCGGCTAGCGCATTCACGCTGAGAGGAGACAAGCTCCTCCCCTACGTTGCTTGGGTGCTTGGGCCGAAGAACCCATCTTCCAGCGAGTCTCGCATCAGCGTGGTGAGTTCGTCGGGACGGTGCACGTGGATGTCGTGGTCGGTCTGCTCGAACCAATTGGAGCGGCAATGGGCAATGAGCTGCTCGAACGTCTCCAGCCCCTGGCGTTTCTGCTCGGCCCGCTCGGGGTCTTGCGGACCGGCCGCGAGGGCCAGCACGGGCGTCGTGACCTGTGCATAGAGACCATTCGGGTCTTGCTGCCACATGGCATGCAGGATCTCGCGGTGATGCTCGAGCGAGAGCCAGGGCCGGATGGTGCCGTTGGGTAGCGTCTCGAAGTTGGCCAGCGTGTGGTCGATCCCCTCATCGCTCCAGTCGGGGTGTCCGCGACGCATACGCTCCTTGAGTTCGGTTCGCTTGCGACCCGCCAGCGGCGGCGGCTTGAGCCGATCCCACAGCTCTTCCCACGTCATCTCGGCGTCGCGCGAGCGCATGCTCATGAATCCGCCGTCGACCAGAACGATCCCGCGCGCCGACTGGGGATAGCGCGCGGCGAACTGCAGCACGACGCTGCCACCCCAGGACTGCCCGGCGACGACCGGCTGCTCATCCAAATTCAGCGTCTCGATTACGGCCTGCAAATCGGCGGTCACCTCGTCGAAGCCATAGCCCGACTCTGGCTTGTCGCTCAACCCGTGACCACGCTGATCGAGGGTGACGACGGCGTATCCAGCGGCGTGCAGTCGTTGGGCGACCGCCTCCCAGGTCATGCAGTTGGAGGAGAGGCCATGCAGCAGCAGGAATGGCGTGCCATCGCCTTCCCACTCCCGGACGTGTAGCTTGTTTCCGCGCACGTGGAGCCAGTGGTCGCGTCCAGCCTGCATGCCAAACTCCATTCTCGATCGTCCGTCGCGCTCGTGTTCTGGTAGCGCCCATTGGCTCGCGCTTCTGCAGGAGATTAGCGCGTGCGGAAGCCCGGCACAACTCAGCGGCCAGAAGCTCCGCGCTCGGATGTTGATCGACCATATCATCGATGTTATGATTCTTGGATGGAGGTTGCCTTCTTTCCTGATGCGGAAATTGAGTTGAACCAATTGGAGACACGGGAGCGTGTGGCGATGCTCAACGTGGTTGAAAAGCTGGAGCAGCTCGGGGATCGACTTCCATACCCGCACAGCAGCTCCGTGAAGAACACGAAATTGCGTGAGCTGCGACCACGTGCTGGACGAAGCCGCTGGAGAGCATTTTATCGCCGCGTCGGCGATCTCTTGATTATTGGCGCGATAGGACCAGAAGCGAACCTAGATACGCGGGCTTTTGCACGTGCGGTTGACGCTGCTGAACAACGGATCGCCGAATTTGAACGGCAAGAGGCGGAAGAGGGATAAGAACATGGCGAAGATTCAACTCCGAAAAGCAACCGATATCTTGGCAAACCAGCTTGTGAATCCAGACGTTCGCGCGGAATGGGACCGCACGGCACCGGCGAGGGCGGTCGCCCAGCGCGTTTTGGCATACCGCGTTGAACACGGGCTCTCCCAGACGGCGATGGGTAAGTTGCTCGGCATGCCCCAGCCGGCTATTGCACGTATCGAATCGGGCGAACATGTTCCCACAATCGACACGCTGGTACGACTTTCAGACGGATTGGGAATCGAGTTTTCGCTCAACATCGTCCCTCCGTCGAAGGAGGCCGCGTTGGTGTCCGACGAGGTTCAACGCGCGCCGGTAGTGGAAGAAGCAGCGACGACCCATGGCGGCCGCCTACTCCTGGCCGCGCGGTAGATAGTTCCGCGACACAACTCAGTCGACCGTGACGGGCGTGGGTGGAGAGGTCGGTGTAGTGGCGTCGATGCGCGAATGACGTGCGTGATAAAGCCAGGCGACCATCACGCCCACGCCGCAGAGAGCGGTCATGATAGCCAGCGCCACGCGTACGTTGAAGTCCTGCGCCAGCGTGCCGATGAGGAGGCTGCCGATCGGCGTCATGCCCGCGTTCAGCAGGATGTAGAAGCTCATCACGCGGCCGCGCATTTGACCCGGCGCCGAGATCTGCAGGCGCGTGTTGGTGGTGGCGGTGTAGGTGATGCTGGCGAACCCAAGGATCACCAGGATAAGGAGCGTCAACGGCAGTTTGGTCGAGATTGCCAGTAGACCCAGCAGGATGGTGAAGGCGGTGCCGCCGACCAGCAGCAAGCGCTCACTGGGCCGGTTCAGGTAGGCCATGGTAAGTGCCGAGATGAGCGCGCCGATGCCCAGAGCGGTCGTCAGACCACCGAAGCCAAGAGCACCCGTGTTCAGAACGTATTTGGCGACCAACGGCAGGACGACGGTGAAGTTGTAGCCAAAGGTGCCGATGAAGGCCAGCAGAATCAGAGGCAGCAGCACTGATGGCGTCTTGGTGGCGTAGTCGATCCCCTCGCGCATGCGTGAGAAGAGGCGACCGCGCACCAGAGCAGGGACGTCGTAAAACTCGGCGGGGCGCATCAGGAGCAATCCACCGATGACGGCCACGAAGCTCACCGCGTTGACGTAGAAGGGGATGGCGATGGAGAAGGCGGCGATCAGCCCGGCGCCGACGGCCGGGCCGATGATGCGTGCGGTATTGAAGAGGCTCGAGTTGAGTGCCACCGCATTCGGCAGACTCTCCGGACCTACCATCTCGCTGACGAAGGCCTGACGCGTGGGATTGTCGAGAGAGGTCGCCATCCCCAGGATCAGGGCCAGGATATAGATGTGCCAGACCTGAATGTGGTGGGTCGTGATCAGCAGCGCCAGGACCAACGACTGCGCCGCCATGATCGATTGCGTGGTGACGATCACCGGCCGCTTAGGGAAGCGATCGGCCAGCACTCCGCCGAAGAGAGCGAAGATGGTGATGGGGAGCGACTGCAACGCCGTGACGAGGCCGAGCGAGAAGGAGGAATTGGTCAGCTGCAGGACCAGCCAGGCCTGAGCGATGCGCGCGATCCAGGTGCCGATGACCGAGAGCAGTTGGCCGATAAAGTAGAGCCGATAGTTGTAGTTGTGCAGCGAAGCGAAGGTCCGGCCCAGGGAACGGAGGCCCACCGCTGCCGCGGGAGCGGTGGGCGGCGCGGCCGATGGCGGCTGGCTGGCACGCGGGCGAATCTTCATCCGCGTATCATACGCCGTCGCCGCGATAACGCAATGGCACTAAATTAACAGCCTGAGGCAAACAATCGCTCGTTCGGCCCCCGGGTCAAAGTCGCAAGTTAGCCTTGATCAAAGCGCCAGCGCGAAGGCGTCGTGAGGAAGTCGTTTTCTTTCCAGGCGAGGACCTCGTCCGGTCGCAACACGTAGGTGACGCCGTCGGAATCTGCATCCTGCTCAATTTCCGGGACGATGGCGTACTTGGCGTCGTAGGCGTCGGCGTATTTCCGTAGCAGGTTGCGATCGGTCAATTCCGCCACGACGCCTTCCAGAATGACCACGTCGTCACCGCTCTCGGCATGCACCACCACCGCCGGGCTGTCCGCCAGATTCTTCCCTTTACGTGATGTTCGACTGGTGCCAAAGCAGAAGAGGTCGTCGTTGAGCCAAATGCCCCATACGGGGCAAGCGTGCGGGCGTCCGTCGGATTGCGTGCTGCTAATCCAGTAATTGCGCGACGTCTTCAGTTGCTCGCGAACCCAATCGAGCGAGAGCATCCCCTCATCGTCCAGATTGACGCCGTAGCCCTTGGCCAGCGCTGGTCGACTCCGCCGCGCTCCCCGTTCCTCGAATTTGGTTGGTGCACCGGTCATCGTTCGTTCTCCTTCGTCGCACCGCTGTCCCAAAATCAGACACGCAGATGAGAATAGCGTGGAAAGATGACGCCTGGTGTCATATATAGCGACGCCGAGTTAGATCATGTTCGGCATAGTACGATTGCCGGACAAACACGTTTGCCGAACTCCAGGGAGGCCGCATGCGCGCAGATCGCCTGCTCACGATCCTGCTTCTGCTGCAGGTCAATCGTCGCATGACAGCAGGCGATCTTGCCAAGCGGCTGGAGGTCTCGACGCGCACCATCCATCGAGACATGGAGGCGCTCTCTTCAGCTGGCGTGCCCCTCTATGCCGAACGCGGCCGAGATGGCGGCTGGGTGCTGCCGGAGCAGTTCCGCACCAACTTGACCGGGCTCAATGAGTCCGAAATCCAGGCGCTCTTCATGACTACGCCGCCATCGTTACTGGCCGATCTGGGCCTGCGTCAGGCATCGGAGGCCGCGCTGGTAAAGCTCCTGGCGACCTTACCTTCGGGCCAGCGGCGCGGTGCTGAGTTCGCCCAGCAGCGCATCCACGTCGATCCGAGCGGTTGGAATCGTCCGGAGGAGAGCGTCCCGGCGCTGGCTGCGCTGCAGGAAGCAGTTTGGCAGGATCGACGCGTCCATATCACGTATGAGCGAGGCGATGGCACTGAAGTCGATCGACTGATCGAGCCGCTTGGCCTGGTGGCGAAAGGGAGCCTCTGGTATCTGGTGGCGCGGGTTGATGGCAAGCCGCGCACCTACCGCATCTCCCGTGTGGGTGCGGTCCGCATCTCGGAGGAGTCCTTCACGCGGCCGGCCGATTTCGACCTCGCCCGGTTCTGGGCGCAGTCGAGCGCCGATTTCGTGGCGAATCTGCCGCGTTATCCGGTGACGATCCGTTTGCCGGAGGACGAGGTGCGCGGAATCTACGGCACCATCGGACGCGGGCGTGTCGAGCACGTGTCGGACGTTGATGGTGAAGGAATCGTTGAGGTACGGCTGCGCTTCGACACGGAGCGAGAGGCGACCGGTTTCGTACTGAGTTTCGGCCACAACGCTGTGGTCGCCGAGCCCGACGAGCTTCGGCTGCGGATTGTGCGTCTGGCGCGACGCGTGTTGGAAACGTACGGGAAGGTTGGGGTCGACGAGATGATGCCCAGCCCGGCGTCGATAAGCACGCAAGACGTGTCGAAGTCCGTTCAAACTCCACAGGCGGGATGATTGCCATGCTCGATGCGGACTTTTTCCGCGACGACCCCATCATTGTGCGCGAGCGTCTGACGAAACTGCCCAATTGGGAGCGCTACACGGGCGACTGGACCGTCTTCGAGACGATTAGTGCCGACGGCTCGTTGGCGATCGGCATTTGGCAGGGGACGCTCGATCCCAGCCGCGTCATGATCGTCTACGAGAATCTGGCGGAACGGGTTGCCACCCTGGCCGCGCAGGGTCTCGTCGATTGGTATCGCGAACGTGGGCGAGAGGTTGGGGAGGCAGTTTGATGCGGTGGTCCGCCTGGGGTTGTTGATCACATGGGTGGATGCAGATGTCACACGCACGCCGGGCTAATGGTGGTTGACGAGTTATTCGGGTAATTAGTGACGGTCGGTCGACCTTCGGCCGAAGGGCAACCACGGGGGATTGCCCCTACGTTTGCTCGCGTACGTTCAGGCCGTTTCAGCGGGCTTCGCTACATTCAGCGCTGCGGCTTCAGCCCAGCGCGGGCGTCAGATCAAATGAAGCAACGTCCCCACCTAACCCCTCAGCGCGTCAGCGGGGGAGACGCGTCCGGCTTGCCAGACGGCGACGGTGACGGAGAGGATCGAGCCGATCACCGCCACGGCAGCGGTCAGAATCACCTGGCTCCAAGGCACGGAATAGTGCACTTCAGGATGTTGCAGTGCGATGATTCGCACCAGCGTGTGCGCCATGATCAACCCCAAGCCAATCCCCATGCCGATGCCCAGCGCCGCCGTGATGGCTGCCTCGAACGCCAGCGTAGCGCGCGTCTGCCAGCGCGTGAAGCCGAGCGCTCGTAGCGTGCCGAGCTGCACCCGGCGCTCGATCACCGATTGCACGCCGAGCATCCCCAGCGCCGCGATTCCGGCGATCAATCCCAGGCCCATGAAGCCCTGCACAATACGGGTCAGTAGGAGGCGAATTGAGCGCCCCACCTGCGCCTTGTCCGACAGATTGGTGACGTTCAAACCGCTCGAGCCGAATGAAAGGCGCAGTCCCTCGGTCGCATCGGCGGCTTTGACGCCCGGTTTCAGCGCGAAAAGGAACGACGACGGGTCGCCGAGCGATACACCCATGCCACTGGCGGTCGTCTGCGAGGTGTAGATGCCCGGATCGAGGTCGCTGCGGCTGTCGATGATCCCGATGACGTTGAGCTTCACCGGCTGGCCGCCGTCACTCGGTCGCACCCACAGCGTAAACGGCGCGGGCTTGTTGTTGACGTCGTTTGCCGGTGGTGCGATTACCGAGTTGAGCAGGGTCGCCGAGACGACCGCCGTGCCCGGCTGGTCGCGCAACGCCCACCAGATGGCTGGTCCTTGCAGCTGCGGCAATCGCGATTTCACCGCCACTTTGGACTGCGTCAAGAAGCCGTTGTCGACCACCTGCAACGGCGCCGCCTCCCACTCCGTTCGCGCCACTCCGAGCTGAACGACCTCCGCATCGCTCACCGTGGTGATGGATCCGATGCGGCTGAAACTCTTGTCCGAGACGGCCGAGGCCCCGCTCAATGCCTTGTTCATATCCGGGATCAGCGTCGGTCCGGACTGATCGACGCGGATGTCGAACCCGGCGATAGGCGGCATGCTGGGTGAGTAGGCGTTCAGCAGCGCGTTGATCATGGTCAGCGACGTGACCATGGTGAATATGATGATGCCGAACATGATGACCGCGAAGCCAGTGCGCCACGGACGATCCCCCAGGTAGCCGACCGCAGGGCGTACCACCGAGCGCAAACGCGCCATCGACGAGAGAGACCAATCGAGGAGCCGTAACGCGGGACGGAGCAGACGCATGGACGCCCAGGTGGCCGAGAGGACCAGCATCACGCCGCCGATAGCGACGGTGGTGGCGTCGGCAAGTGTGCTGCCGCGCGGCGTCGGTAGATGCGCCATGGCACGAAGCCAGAGGACGAAAAGGGCCACGCCGATCAACGTGGTCGCCCATCCTACGACCGACTCAGCCAACCCAGCGCGGCGCGGCGAGAGCTTCCGCGAGAGCAGCGCCTGGGCGCCGGTGAGCAGGCAGGCAAGCCCGAGGAGCGCGACAGTGACGGTGCCCGGAAAGACCAACGGGTTGCGTGGCTCATAGATCAGTCGCGGCACGTGCCAGCGCCACCAGATCAGCCAGCCTGCAACGAGCAGCAGCGTACCTGGAATCAGTACCCAGGCGCGATTCTCATCGATGTCGTCTCCCCTCGTCGCCGCAACGATGCCGGAGCGACTGGCGCGCCAGGCCGAGCCGAGCATGGCGAGGAAGGTCAGCAGCACGCCACCGGCGAAGGTGATCAACACGGTGCGGGGCTCGACGTACCAACTGAGGTGAAACCCGAAGGTCGCCAGCGACGACGCCAACGAACGTGCACTCACATAGCTCACGGCGAAGCCGAGCAGCCCACCGAGACTGGCCGCCAGGATGTCGTAGACCAGCCCTTCGAAGAGGAACATGCTCACGATCTGCCCGCGTGACATCCCCAGCGCGCGCATCGTGGCCAGCTCTGGCCCTCGATCGGCCGCTAGCAGCGAGAAGATCAGGAAGACGAGGAGCACCCCGGCCGCTACCGACGCCAGCCCCAACACCAGGAAGACCGTGGTGACGACCGTGCCATATTCGTTGGCGCGATCGAGCGCATCCTGTTTGACATTGAGAACCGCGAAATCGGTGACGTCGCGCAACTGTTCGAAGATCGGGCGGTCGGAGGCGCTCACCGGCAAGCTGAATCCCAGTCTGAAGAGCTCGTGGCGCGTCTGCGGGTCGCTCACTTCGCTCACGAATTGGTCGCTCATCTGTGGGCGTGCCGCCTCGGAACGGATGGCGAGGATGCGGGAGCGGTCGATGCCGAACTCGTTACCAGCCGCGGTGAGAAGCGCCTGCTGTATCTCCGGCCGGTGCAAGAACGCATAGACGCCCTGTGCGGCCTCTCGATTGGCCAGGGGCAGGCGGATCGCCTGACTGGCGGCTGAGGTACGTGTGACGCTGTCGACGCCGCCCCGGTTCGAGACCAGGATCATGTTGACCTGACCGACGTGCTCGGTTGCTTGCTGCACGCTCGCGAGCGGCGCGATGATGGTCGGCCCTAAACCGCCGAGACCCTGGTTCTGCACGATGGCACCCAGATGCACGTTCCAGGTTCGCCCTTCGACAAGGATTTGCAGCGCCTGCCCTGGAGTCGCCCCGAAGCTGGCCGCGGCTGAATCGTTCATCACGATCTCGTCCGGCTTGAGCTTTGCCAGATCGATGGGCTGCCCGCTGGAAGAGTCCATCTGCCCGAATGACGATGGATAGTCGGTGGGCATGGCGAGCAACGTGAGCAGCGCCTGGGCCTGATGCGTATCGGGTCGCACGGCGGTCGCCTGTTCGACGATGACCGGTAACGTCGAATCGATCGCCGCGGAATCCTTCACGTTGTCGGCGATGCCGCTTGCCTGCGCACTGTCGAAGAAATTCAGGTTTGCGTTGGCCAGCTGCCCGAGCCCGGGTTGTGTCAGATTGCTGATCTGGTTGCCGTTGTCCGTGCGGGCAGGTCCGAAGACCACCACCTCGTCGATCGGCCCCAGACTCTCGCTCACCAACGAGCGGACGGTGTGCGTCATGGAGTCGCCGGTGCTCATGGCGCTGCCGATGACGGTAGTCGAGAGGGTCAGTCCGAAGACGATCAGGGCGGCGCGAGCTCGGCGTCGTGGGACGTTGCGTGTGCCCAGCTTGAAGAGGATCTTCGAGCGCCACGCGATGAGGAGCGTAAGCGCGCCGAGCGCGGCCAACCCCAGCGACAGGCCCAGAGCAACACGCCCCATGGGCCAGCTGGTGAGCGCCTGCACCGGCTACTTGCCTGCCGCGACGTCGAAGCTGAGCGGCGTTGCTTGGGTCGTCTCGATCTGGCGTGGCTCGTCCGAAGTGACGAGGCCGTCCCGCATGCGAATGATGCGGTGGGCCCTCTCGGCGACGTCGAGGGCATGCGTCACGATGACGAACGCCTGCCCGAAATCGGCGTTCAATCGTTGGATCAGGCTCATTACCTGGGCGGTCGATTCGCTGTCAAGGTTGCCGGTCGGTTCGTCGGCAAAGACGATGGCGGGTCGATTGACCAGGGCACGGGCGATCGCCACGCGTTGCTGCTGTCCACCCGAGAGCGCCGAGGGCCGGTGGTCGATGCGGTCGCTGAGACCGACCGCGTCCAGGATCTCGCGTGAGCGGAGTCGCGCTTCACCACCCCGCGTGCCGGAGATGAGCAGCGGCATCTCCACGTTCTCGATCACGTTGAGGGTCGGCAGCAGGTTGAAGGATTGGAAGATGAATCCGGTCATACGCGAGCGGAGCCGGGCGCGCTTGCGATCCGACAACGTTCGCAGCGAGACGCCGTCGATCCAGATGTCGCCCGAGAAATCGCCCTCGAGCCCAGCCATACAGTTGAGGAGTGTGGTCTTACCGCAGCCGGACGGCCCCATGATGGCGACGAGATCGCCTCGTTCGACCCGCACGTCCACGTCGCGCAGCGCCTCGACCGTCACCGAGCCACTGCGATACGTCTTCCCGAGAGCACTGGCTTGCACGACCACGTTGGCCATATCTGGAGCTCGATCGTCCGCCTGAGTGACACTTGCCGTGTTATGGCGAAGGTTGAACATCGTCATGCACCGTTTTCAATACCAAATCGGCTATGCGCTTGTATCCGGCGCTGGACGGGTGGAACCCGTCGCTGCTGATGTCTTCTGGATGGCCAGTGACGATCTCGGAGTTGCCGTAGAGATCGACCAATATGGCGTTGTGCGCTTTGGCCGCCTGCGCGATGACTGAATTCCACTTCCGCACGGTCTGGTCGAGTGTGGTCTGATCGACCGAGGCGAACGCGGGCACATCACGCAGGTCCGGGACGTTGAGCAGGATGACGCGCGCCTGAGTCTCCTGATTGATACGGTCGAGCAACGTATTCAGTTGCTTGGCGAATGCCTGCAGTCCGACCTGATGGCGCAGATCGTTGACGCCCGGCCAGATGCTTATCCAGCTGGGATGAGCGTCGAGCGCGACCGGAAGCTCCTCGTCGATCACATCGCTGACCGTCGCGCCACTGATGCCAAGGTTGAGCTGTTGTGGGTTTCCCGGCAGATCGCGGGCGATGAGCGGAACCCAACCATCGGTCGATGGGTTGTCGGCTCCAACGCCGACCGCGTCCGAGGCCCCAAGAGCCGCGTAGATGGGTCGTTCCGCCGCTACGCTCTGATCTCGCGACGACCACCAGACGACCCCGACACCGGCGAAAAGGACCAGCATGACGACGAATATGACTCCACGACGTTTCAAGAAGTTCGTCACCAGCGTGCACCAATTTGCAGGTCGAGTCACCGGACTCGATCAGTCGACGATCATTTGATCCACAAAAATCGTTTGTCAGGCCTGAAGTATAGCATGGTTATGACGAGTCCTATCCGTTCCAGATACTAATGAAACGAGTCACTCGCTTGTCCGGTGCGCCTGTTAAGATTGCCGTGTCGACGAACCCTGGCATCGGCGAGTTGGAGGAGATATGAGCGATCTGGATGACGTGCGCACGGCCATTGCGGAGGCGCGTGATCGGTTTCTGGCGGTGGTGGACGAATTTCCGGAGTTGGTGCTCGAAACAGAGCCGTCCGTGGGGGCATGGTCGACCCGTGACGTCACCGGTCACCTCGCCGATTGGCAGTCGGAGATGCTTGCAGCCTCCAAGTCCATCCTGGGTGAACCCAAGCCGCGCTGGCACCCGATCAAGAACGGACAGGGATACAACGCGGCGCAGGCGGCGCTGCGCGGCACCGACTCCTGGCAGGCGACACGGGGCGATTTTGCGCAGATCTTTGCGGAGACCGATACCTTCTTGGCGACCCTCGATGACCAGAAGCTCAACGCCATCGGTCCTTATCCGTGGGGTGAAGTGGGGAAGCTGCGTGGGCTCCTGCTCGACATGGCGGCGCACGTCAACGAGCATGCTGAACAGCTCGAGGCCTGGCGCCTGCAGCGCACCGGCGTGCGAATCGACCGGGGACATGAGTAGCTCAGCAGCGGAGGGCACGGCATCGTGATCGAATGGGAACGGGACTTGGAGCAAGCCAGAGAGCGGGGAATGCGGGAACGCAAGTCCCTCCTCATCGACGTGATGAAGGTCCCCTGACGAGGCTGCGACAAGCTGGATGCCGTGACGTATCCAACCCCATCCGTGATCGACGCCGTGAACGCCCGCTTCGTGCCGGTAAAGCTCGATTTGTTCAAGAGTCCACGCGACGTAGTTCGTCCGCTCAACGTGATCTGGACGCCGACGATCCTCTTCGCCGATCGGCGCGGCGACGTTCACTATCGCAACGTCAATTTCCTGCCACCTGAGCTCTTTCTGACGCTGCTCGATATCGGCGAAGCCCATGTCGACCTGCATTGGTCGCGCACCGACCACGCCATCTCACTGCTGCGTGAAGCGATCGAGCGCGATCCCGAGAGCCTGCTGGCGCCGGAAGTCCTGTATTGGTGGGGCATCGCCGTCTATTTGAAGACCCACTCCAACGACGAGATGTACGAAGTTTGGGATGTGCTGCGCGAGCGCTTTCCCGACTCGATCTGGACCCAGCGCGTGCCCTAGCGATAGCTACGCGTCGTGACGCTCATCCATCCAGCGATGCGCCTCTGCGAGGGCGGTGGTTTTGTCGCCATGTTCCAGGGTGCCATCCAACACCATGTCACGCAGGTGGTCCTTGAGATCGCCGATCCACCGGCCGGCCGGCCGCTGGAAGATCTGCATCAGCTCGTTTCCGTCGAGCGGGCTCTGGAGCTGATCGAGCTCGTGCTGCTCTCGCAGACGTGCGATGTGTTCGCGCAGCAGCTGAATGCGTGTTGCGGCCTCACGTTGCCGATCGGCACGCGCGCTGGTGACGTCCGCCGCCACGAGATCGAGCAGGTCATCCAGGAGTTCGCCCGACTCAAAGACGAGACGCCGCACAGCGCTGTCGGTCCAGCTTTCGTCATAACCGGCCGGACGCAGATGCAACTCGACCAATTCAGATACGCGATCGATCAGCGCGCGCTCCTGCTTCAGACGGCGCAACGTGCGGCGAGCCAGACCGGCACCGACTCGCTCATGACCGAAGAAGTGGACTTCGCCGTTCTCGTCGAGTGAGCGAGTCATCGGTTTGGCGGCGTCGTGCAGCAGCGCGGCCCAACGTAGTGGGAGACGAGGCGGCGCTTGATCGACCACCCGCAACGTGTGCAACCAGATGTTCTTGTGGCGTCCTTCGCCGGTATCCTCCGCCATTGGCACGACTTCGGGCAGCACATGCTGCAGCACCGCGGCATCATGCATGATCGCGAGCGCGCGCGGCGCGGCCGGTGCAATGAGGAGCCGGTTAAGCTCCGAAGCGATCCGCTCCCGGCTGATGCGTTCCAACTCCGGCGCCATGTCTCGCATGGCCAGCAGCGTGTCATGATCGAGCTCGAAATCGAGCTGGGCAATGAAGCGGAGCGCGCGCAAGATGCGCAGCGGATCTTCGCGAAAACGGTCCGCACCGTTCCCTACCGCGCGGATCACGCGCCGTTCGAGATCCTCGCGTCCGTGAAATGGATCGACCACGTTGCCGGTGTGCGCATCGATTGCCATGGCGTTGACCGTGAAGTCGCGCCGCGAGAGATCGCCGGTGATATCGGTGGTGTGACGCACGGTGGGGCGTCGATCGGACGTCGGGTAGAACTCCTCGCGGTAGGTGGTGATCTCGACCAGGTGCTCGCCGAAGACGAAGCCGACGGTGCCGAACTTCTCTCCAACCGTGTAGATGCTCTCCGGACCCGCCTCCTGTCCGGCGACTTTCGTGGCGGCGGGTTCGGCGTCGGTGGCGAAATCGAGATCGGCAACGGATTGACCCAGGAGCAAGCCTCGCACGCTTCCACCTACGAGGTAGAGCTCGTGGCCATGGCTGGCGAAGGCTGAAGCGAGCTGCTCGGTAACGTCGTGCATCGATGCTGGGAGGAGTCCGAGCAACGTATCGCGCTGGGTAACCTCCTGCTTTGGCTCGCCCGCCCAGTTCACGAAACCTCCACCCGTTCCAACCCCATGTCTACTCTCGGCACCTCCAGCGCCTGACCCTCGATTGTAGCGTAGGCAACGGAATATGGGCGAACGAGACGTCGTGTCTCTTCGGTTGGCTCGGTTGTGGACAGACTTTTGTTCGAACAGACCTTGACGAAATGGTGCGATAGTCCTGTACGGAAACCACTTCAGAACCGGCTCTGTTTGCTAACCTCGAACCATCATTCTTGGTTGTTTGCGGTTGGCTGAGGAGACCAGTTTGAGCCAGCGTCGTCGCATCATCATCGCAATCGTTATCGGGCTGCTCAGCACGATGATGTCCTTCTTGCTGCTCCATTGGCGTGGCTATGGCGACGGGGATTTCACGTGGCCGCTTGGCGGCGCGTCGGCGTTGCTGCATCACATCGACCCGTACACCAACCCGGCGTTCGGGCCTGGTAAGTCATACCCGTATGGTGATCTCCTCTTCTACCCGATGCCGGCCCTTGTTGTCGCGCTGCCGTTCACTGCCCTTCCGCCCTATTTCGCGGGAGCGCTGTTTTTCGGCATCGGATCCGCGATTCTGGGGTACGCAGTCACCCGGGATGGCTACAATTACCTGCCGATTTTCCTCTCATCTCCGTTCTTCGTCGCGGCATACGTGGCGCAGTGGTCGCCTCTCATCGTCGCGTCGGCATTCCTGCCGTGGCTCTTGCCGCTGGCACTGGCCAAACCCAATCTTGGATTGGCAATCGGCGCCGCCTTTCCAAGTCGGCGCGCATTCGTCATTACCGGGGTGGTCTACGCTCTCTCCCTCTTCATCATGCCGAGATGGCCCCTTGAGTGGCTGAAGAACCTGCGCGGGACGCATCATCCATCGCCCGTCCTGATCATCCCGGGTTTCCTGCTGCTCCTCGCGGTCGTAGCCTGGCGTCGACCAGCTGGACGACTCCTACTCCTCATGGCACTGGTGCCACAGCTCACCTTCTTCTACGACCAGCTTCCACTGTGGTTGATCCCCAAGACCTGGCGTCAAAGCCTGATTCTCTCTCTCTCGAGCTGGGTGGCCTATGGCGGTTGGGCCTATTCCAACCTTCACAATCCGAGCATGATGCGACAAATATTCTATGCCGGACCCTGGATTATCGGCTGCATTTACTTGCCCGCGCTGGCGATCCTCCTCTGGCAGCAGCGTCAGATCAGAGCCCAAGCCGCGAGCCGCGAGCCCGTGCCAGCCGTCGCTGGCGCTGCGTCATCGATGGCTCAGGGCAGATTTACCATCGCGCAGTGGGTCAAAGAGAGACCTGACCGACTGTTGAAGGGGGGACGAAACTGGACAAGCAGATAACAAGTTTGCAAGAAGCTGCCGCGATTCCGGTCGATGAGGCCTCGTGGGAGGCGCGCAATCAGTCGATCCATAACCTGCTGCGTGCCGTGATGAATCTCATTCGAGGCGTACTGGTGCTCCTGGCCGTCTACGTCTTCGTCATAAATCGGCAGTCGATGACCGACCCGACGGGTCTCATCCACGGGGTCCTATCCCTAGCCGTCCTGTTCCTCGTGTTACCGAGATCGCAGGGTTGGAAGCTCTGGGGACTCTATATCCTCGGGCTCGTGGGATTCGACCAGTTGAAGAATCTGGCAGACGAAACCGGCAGCCCGATCCAGTTTCATTACCCAATCACCTTCGATCACATACTCTTTCATGGTGCTGAAGCGAATGTTTGGCTGCAGCAGCATCTGCATCAGCCTGACCATGTGCAGTGGTTCGAGATTGCGCTCGTTGGGGTCTATCTCTCCTTCTTCGTGCTGCCCCACATCCTGGCAATCGTCTTCGCGCGTCTCGACATCATGCTCTTCCGCAGCTACGTCATTGGCCTGCTGGCGACCTGGTACATCGGTTTGATCGGATACTTCCTGGTCCCCACGGCACCGCCGTGGATGACGAGTGTGAAGGGCTACATGCCGCCGATCGACCACGTCGTTCCACAGGTGATCGATCACTTCAGTAACGGAACATATCAACGCGGGTACACGGTGATCGGTCCGAACGACGTCGCGGCTATGCCGTCGCTTCACACCGCTATTACATGCATCGTGGCACTGGCGCTCTGGCGGCGAGGTTGGGTCACTGGGGTGCTCGGGACGGTCTATTTCCTGGCGATGGAGTTCGCGCTCCTCTATCTTGGCGAGCACTACATCATCGATGAACTCGCCGGGGTCATGGTGGGGGCGTTCTGTTGGTTCGTGGTCATGCCGAGACTTGAGCGGCTGACGATGCCGGAGACGATCTCTCGGCAGCTTGCGGCCCCACGTGCCTGGTTGGCGGCGCCACTGGCGAGACTCAAGCGGAGCTGAGCACCTCAGCACCATCTCGCGATTTCTAAACCGAACCGAACGAACTGATTCATCGACCCCGGTAGCGGAGTCGATGGATTTTTGCCGTGGCTACCTGAAATAACAATCCGTGAAGTCACCGAGTCGTCCCACCTGGACGGGGCTCCGCGGCACCTGGCCCTTTAGCGGCCAGCCTCCGAGACTGTGAACACGATGTCGTATGCGCGGTTCGAGCGTGCGCTCACGTCGTAAGACATCTCGTGGAAGCATCCGGCACTTGCGCGATTGACGCCCGTGGCTGCATACGGCGCGTGGACGCTGGTTACCTCCGCGTGAATACGCACGCACACGGCCTGATACGGGGATTCATGTACCCGTCATGTTGTCCACGGTAACGCGATGCAGAAGCCGCCAGTTAGGCGGCTTCGGCGTGCGGCGTGAATATCGAGCTCTCTGAGAGCCGACTCTCTTTGGGCTAGGGATTCACGGTCGTGGCGGACGTATCCGCCTGAGTGAGGGGCGACTCAAGGTGAAAGATCGAGACGTCGTCGTTCTTATAGACGAGACGATAGTCGGAGTCATGCGACAGTGCGTCAACCAGTGCTGAACAGCACGGGATGTTGGAGCTGCTGAATCCCCGACCACGTTTCGCGATGTAGAGATAGTCGAAACTCACGTTCTCGTCGGAGCTCCAGTCCGCAATACAGGTTGGCGCCTCGGTCGTACATTTCTGAAGCTGTTCGTAGGCGAGTTGACGAGCTCCAAACTGACCGGCGGGCATCCATTCATAGCCCTGTACCGTGGAGGCGCTGGTGCGATCCGCGAGGACCGGGAACCACTCACCGGAACGATCATGTCCCCATGGATTGCCGCTCAGCATGACGAATGTGCTGGTGGGAGCGGTTGAATCTCGCACCCATGCCATCGCCTCACGCTCATTGGTCGATAGGCTGACGATCTCCACGTCGGTTGCCAGGAATGAGGCTGTCCATCCGTAGAAGATGACGAATCCTAATGCCGCGGGAATGAGCCAGTTTGGTGGGCGCACGGAGCCAACCTTCGTTCCTTCGGAAGATCGCTGGAAGATTGGGCTCGACTCCATCAAGCGTTGAACGCTGGGGATCAGGAACTCGACAACGCAAATCCCAACCATGAGCGAGAGTGGAACCATGGCTTCTGTGACAAACTTCCGAGGATCGGCGATGAGTTGTAGGCCCACCCACGCCGGAAGGAAGTACTGGCGGCGGGCCAGGCAAATGACGATACCGAGCGCAGACAGCGCGCCGAAAATCGGGAAGCCACTTTCGCCGCTCCAGTTGAACTCCGCCAGGAACGAAAGGATAACCAGGACCGAGCGACCACTGGTGTCGCCCGCATTAAGGAAGGGCGCAAGACCGTGTTGCTTCACGACCAATCCCCACCAGGGACTGGTCATCAGCAACACGCCAGCAGCCACGAACGCCGCATCGAGGATTCCTCGTTTGGAGCGTCCCAGGAAGAGCGTCATCACCAGGCCGCTGACCGCGACGAAGAGGGCCATCTCTAAGTGACTCATACAGACGAGCGCGGCGAAGACGATCGTCAGCAGCAGGTGCGTGCGTGTGCGCTCGGTAAAGAGGAGGTACATCTGCCAGAGAGCCAGGACGGCGAAGAAGTAACCGATCGATCGCGTCAGTCCGCCACCCATGATCTCCCAGTTGTGGCTGTGCGGTACCAACGCGAAGGCGATCGTGGCGGCAATCACCGTCGCTCGGTTCTTCAAGAAGCTCTGGGCGAGGAAGATGAAGGCCACGATCGTCGCCACGCTGAAGGTCAACGGGACGAAGCGCAACGTATTCAGCACGCTCATATGCGTAAGGGAGGAGAGAATTGCCGCGACGTAGAAACCGACCGGCGGATAGGCGAAAGGCAGCTTCAAACCGTTGTAGTAGAGGAACGTTGGCAGGACGAAGTGGTTGGCTTTCAGCTGTTCGATGGCCTGCATGAACAGGCCGCCGTCGTTGGCTGGGAAGCTACTGTTCATGATGACTGGGAGTCGAACCGACGCGCCGAGAAAGACGATCCATCCCAATATCAGGACGTACGCGCGCGTCCCGCTGAGGACGTCTTCCCGTTCTCGACCGGAAGTCCGGCGCCAGCGTGCGGCAAGTCTTCCGCTCGACACGTTTCCTAGGTCAACGGCTCTCAACATAACCTCCAGGTCGGTCGGGTCACGGTTCGGCGTGAACGGTCATGATGTTAAAAGCTGAGCCGTCTGCATGAATTGCCCCGAAGGTACCAATTGCTCTATCGAGTCGTGATTTGCGTGCAGATGACTGTGCCAGTGGCGGTATTGCCGGCGCTCTCACGTCGAATCGGAGAGGACGGCGAAACCATTCTGGTTTTAAGGTAGGCTGGCGGCAGATCGATTCAACCAATTCTGGTCGTGGTCGCAAAGACTGACGTCGTATCTTCGGAAGGAGTGGCGTTCATGAGCCAGCCAGGACCTGCTTACACCGTCCGCTCAGCGAGCAGCGGAACGCTCAAACGGACCATCACTTCGGTTCGCAATCACAACATCATCATCGACAGTCCGTCGATCGGTGAGGAGATCACCTCAGGAGAGGCCTTCTTCTCCGGAGTCGCGTCTTGCGGCGTGACGCTCATCGAAGGTGCGGCGCAGGAGATGGGCATCCCGCTTAAACGCATGTCGGTCGAGATGCAGGCGTTCCGCCCAACCAAGCCGAACACGGTCATCTACGACCATGTCGACATGAATTTCGTGCTGCATGGCGTCACCCAGGAACAGGGCGAGGCGCTGCTCGATCGCTATAAGGGTGGCTGACCCCTCTACCAAATAGTCGCCGTGGCGACTACCGTGAACTTTCATCTTGACGTCGAGGCGGAATAGACGACACGTGGCCCGACATCATTGGCCCGTTGCACGAGGGAGCGCCGATGGCTCCGATGAATAGCTCTGAGCAGAATCCCACTGCCGCAACGGTTTACGACTACGTCATCGTCGGTGCCGGGTCGTCCGGCGCGGTGCTGGCGGCGCGGCTGTCAGAGAATGCGGCGACGTCGGTGCTGCTGTTGGAGACGGGGCCCGACTATCGCGCCGCTGATGCTCCTGTGGAAATGCACAGCGCCAACCCGCTGGGGATCACCAACCCCGAGCGTTTTCCGGACTTCCAGTGGCCGCAGTTGATGGCGCGTCGCGCCGCACCCCAGAAACCTTATCTCTACGATCGCGGCCGTGGACTCGGCGGCAGCTCCGCCATCAACTGGCAGGTCGCCTATCGTGGCTTGCTCGACGATTACGATCTGTGGGCTGATCAAGGCTGCGAGGGCTGGTCCGGCGAGGAACTGCTGTCGGTGATGAATCGCATCGAGGACGACCTCGATTTCGGCGACTCACCGTTTCACGGCAAAGGTGGCCCGATTCCGGTCTGGCGTGTGCCGGTCTCGCAGTGGGGCAAAGTCGATCTGGCGCTGCTGCAGGCGGCGCTAGAGCTGGGTTACCCCTGGTCGCCCGATCACAACGCGCCGGAAGAGGGAGGCGTTGGACCGTACGCCGTCAACCGCCGCGAGAATAAACGCGTCTCGGTCAACGACGCCTACCTGGATCCGGTTCGCGGTCGGTCAAACCTGACCATTCGTGGCAGCACGCACGTGGATCGAGTGCTGTTTGAGGGGCACCGAGCGGTCGGCGTACATGCTTCGACGCCGGACGGATGGGTCGATTTCCACGGTCGCGAGATCATCCTCTCGGCCGGCTCCGCCTTCTCACCCCCGATCCTGATGCGTTCCGGCATCGGTCCGGCGGAGCACCTTCAGGCGCTCGGCATCCCACCGTTGCGGGATCTGCCGGTCGGCAGGAACCTGTGCGATCACTCCTCCGTCTCGCTGGCCCTGGACCTCAAGCCGGAAGCGCGGGCCGTGAATCACGACGATCGCATCACCAGCGCGTGCATCCGCTACAGCTCAGGGCTGGCGGGAGCCGGTCGCAATGACATGCTGGTCGTCCCGATCAACTTAGGCGGCTACGACGATGCGGGACTCGATACGGCGCGCATCTCGGTCATCACCTGGCAGAATTTTTCGCGCGGTGAATTGCGCCTGACAAGTACAGATCCATTCGCGTTGCCCGAGATCGACGAAAACATGCTCTCCGATGAGCGGGACCTGATTCGTCTGCGAGACGGCGCCCGACGACTGTTCGATATCGGTCGCCATCCGGCGGTGAAGTCGATCAGTCGATCGATCACCCTGACACGCTCGGACGGACTGACGCCGGAGGATGTCAAGAGCGACCGCGAACTGGACGCCTGGCTCTTCGCGACGGTCAAGGACACCTGGCATCTGGTTGGCACCTGCCGCATGGGGGCGGTCGACGACCCACGCACCGTGGTCGACTCCGAATGTCGCGTTCTCGGCGTCGAGAATCTGCGAGTGATCGATGGATCCATCATGCCGGAGGTGACACGCGCCAACACCAACCTGACCTGCATCATGATCGCCGAACGCATGGCCGATCGGATGCTGAAGCGCATTCCGGGCCTGATCGTCTGAAGTATTCGTGCTCTTGGAGGGATGAGATGTCCGTAGAGATTCAGGGTAGGTGCGATCCGAAATTCGCTGAAGTTCGTGAGGAATTCGAGTGGAATTTCTCCGAACGCGGCGACGTCGGAGCATCGGTCAGTGTGGTGGTCGAGGGGGAGAAGGTCGTCGATCTGTGGGGCGGCGTTGCCGTTCCCGAGACCGGTGCCCACTGGCAAGAGGACACCATCATCGTCGTCATGTCGATGACCAAGGGCGCGACGGCACTCTGCGCCCACATTCTGGCCGATCGTGGTGAGCTCGACATCGACAAGCCGGTGGCGCACTACTGGCCGGAGTTCGCCGCCAACGGCAAAGAGAACATCCCAGTCCGCATGCTCCTCAATCACCAGGCGGGGCTGCCGGGATTCCGCCACGAGATTCCCGCCGGGAAGCCCTACGACTGGGACTACATGACGAATGCTATCGCCGGGGGAAAACCCTTCTGGGAACCAGGGCGCAACTACGCCTATCACTCCCTCACCTTCGGTTGGCTGGTCGGCGAGGTCGTGCATCGAGTCAGCGGCAAATCGATCGGCACGTTCTTCCGAGATGAGGTGGCGCAGCCGCTTGGGCTCGACTTCTGGATTGGCTTGCCCGAAAGCGAAGAGGGCCGTGCCGTGGAACTCCTACCGTACTTGATGTCCGTCGACTCGGACGCGCCCGATAAAGAGCTCGATCAGGCGGTGGTGAGCAGCGGCGTGAACGAAGGCACTGGCTGGTGGAATACGCGACAAGCGCATGCAGCGGAGCTCCCAGCCAGTGGCGGTCTCACCAACGCTCGTTCGGCGGCGCGCATGTATGCAGCCCTTTCGCTGGGTGGCACCATCGACGGCGTGACGCTGGTAAGCCCCGCGACGGTCGAACGCATGGGCCGCACGCAATCCCGCCTCGAGAGTGACGCACTCGGCGGCATATTGGCGCCCTTTTCGCTCGGCTTCATGAAAGCGCGAGAGGACTACGGTCTTCCGGAGCGCATCTTCGGCCATAGCGGCGCGGGCGGTTCCATGGGCATGACCGACCCACAAGAGCGCCTGGCGTTCGCCTACGTGATGAATCAGATGAATGAAACCGAACGTTGGAAGCCGCTGGCCTGGGCGACCTATCGCAGCCTCGGCTATCGCCAGGGTCGATACGGGATCTTTATGCGCCCGTAGGGATCGGAGCGTCCGACGGCCATGGAAAGTCAGCGGGAAGAGCATGTCACTCTCTGAAGCGCTGGTTCGCGAACTGAGCGCGGCGGTTTCCTTGAATAGCCTGGTCCGTGAACTCGACGAGCGGACCGAGGCAGGTCGCGACTTCTGGATGCAACGCGGCCTGCCCGGGGCCGTGGTGCGCGCCGACAACGGCGATGACGTGGCGGCCACATTGCGCTTCGCCCAAATGCACGGCATCCCGGTGGTGCCTCGCGGTGCGGGGACGAATGTCGGGGGCGGATTTCTACCCGCTGAAGACCGCATCGTGCTCGATCTGCGTGCCATGAATCGCGTACTGGAGATCGATCCGGAACGACGTTTCGCTTCGGTCGAGCCGGGCGTTCTGAACGGCGACCTGCAAGAGCGTCTGGCGCCGTTCGGGCTGTGCTATTCGCCCGATCCAGCCTCGGCACCCCTATCGTCCATCGGAGGCAACATCGCCGAGAACTCAGGCGGGCCGCATTGCCTCAAGCACGGCGTCACCGTTCATCACGTCGATGGCATCGATTGCGTGCTGTTGGGCGGCGACGCCCTCCATCTGAGCGTCGACGATGCCGGTCCCGATCTGCTTGGTGTCCTGATCGGTTCCGAGGGGACGCTGGCGGTGACGACACGCGCACGGCTGCGTTTGCGTCCGCTGCCCGCCATGACCAGCACCTTGCTGGCCGTCTTCGACGATCTGGATGCCGCCATCGATGCAGTCGGGACGATCTTGCGGGCGGGCGTCATCCCAGCGGCACTCGAGTTTATGGATCGCGCGTCCGTGCAGGTGGCCGAAGCCATGGCGCACACCGGCTACCCATTGGATGCGGACGCAATCTTGCTGATCGACATCGAGGGAAGCGCCGCGGAGGTCGACGCCCAGATGGCGGCCATCGAGGCCAATCTGCGTCGTCGTGCCCGTCTGGTTCGCCGCGCGGACGATGCGCACGAGCGCGCCACGCTCTGGCGTGGGCGGCTGCAGATTGGGCAAGCCACGCTGGCCAGCGGCCGCGCCTTCTACATCGGTGACACCACCGTCCCACGTGAGCGCATCCCGCTTATGCAACGGTCCGTGCGTTCTTTAGCCGAGCGCTATCAGCTCGACGTCTTCACCACTGGGCACGCGGGAGACGGCAACATCCACCCCATTGTCCTCTTCAACGACGCCGACCCGGCCGAAGTCGAACGGGTTCGAGCCATGGTGACCGAGTGGACCGGCATGGCGCTGGAGCTCGGCGGAACGCTGACCGGAGAGCACGGCGTCGGCAGCGAGAAGCGCCCGCTGATGCGGCAACGCTTCAGCGCCGCGGAGATTGCCGCGATGCGCGCGGTCAAGCGTTCCTTCGATCCGGACGGTCTGCTGAACCCCGGTGTGCTGTTGCCGGAGCGATCGGACGATGAACCGGCACTGCCACGATTCAGTCAGGCGATCGAGCAGACGGTCTCCGATCGGCGGGCCGGACCGGCTCTGGAGTCGGTTGTCGCGGACGTTGTGAGAAGTCGTGACGGAGCAATCCCGATCGAGATTGATGCGGAGAACTTGACGGTCGCGGCAGCGGGAACCACGTCGTTGAGAACGCTTCAACGTCATCTGGCAGAGCGAGGATTCCGCACCTTAGTCTGTGAGGCGGAGTGCGATCCGGCGCTCACGTTACGCGCGGTCCTCTCAGATCCCACGGCCCGAGTCTACGTTCGCGCCAGCCTGCTCGCCATCGACGCGACGTTACCGGATGGGCAGCCAGTTCGATTTGGGAGCAAGGCGGTCAAGGACGTTGCCGGATATGACCTCAAACGGCTCTACATCGGCAGTGGGGATGCGTTCGGTCAGGTGCGGGAGGTCGCCCTCCAGATCCGGCCAGGCTAGCGGGGTCCTGGTTGGGTCGGGTGGAGGGTGACTGTGATGGGGCCCTCACCCCCATCCCCTCTCCCGTACGAACAGGAGAGGGGAGACGATCAGGGGATGAAGGCCCCTGGCGGCCATTGCTCAGTTGGCGTCGGTCTCGGTCCGTACCACCTCAATCTTGAGGTGAGCTAACATCGCGCCGAGCGCCCCAAGCGCAGTGAGGACCGGGTTGAAAATCGTCACCACACCTCCGATGGCGACGCCGGCCGTAAGTGGAATCTCCATCAAGATGTCGCCGTGTTCGTTGCGCACGATCAGCCTGCGGACATTCCCCTCTTCGACGAGCTCTTCGACACGTTTCTTGAGCTCATCGCCGGTGACCTCAATGTGCTCGGTCCAGGTATTCTTCTGTTTTGGCTCTTGCGTCGCGGTCATTTCGAGCCTCCAGATGTGCAGATCCGCACATTCCCATTGTCGTAGCTACAACTTACAGAGCCGGTTCGCCCCGACGAACTTCGACGGCCGCGCCCTTCTCTGGTCCGCGCCAGGCGTTCCAGCCCAGCAGTACCAGCGCGCCGACTCCCAGGATTCCAGCGAACAAGCCGACCACGCCGCCCAGGAAGGGGATCAGGCCGATGACTTGCAGTAGGACCAGGCCAATCACCGACGCCAGATACGGATGGTCACTGGCTTCCCGCCGCAGGATTGCCGCGCCAAGCTTGGTTCCAGCCACCAGGTAGCCGAAGAACCAGAGCGCCGGAATCAGGAAGAGGAGCAGGCCGATGCCCAGCGGAATACCGAGTACCGAGGCGAAGGCCACCACCGCCAGCAGCGGAACGCCGATGCCGGCGATCAGTGCGCTGAGGATCGTTGTGCCCGGCTTCCGGCTGATCAGGTTGCCCGCGCCCATCAACTGCCGCCCGCCGACCGCTGCGAAGATCAGACCAGCCACCACCAGCGCGATGGTTCCGCTGATCCACAGGTAGACCGAGAAGGCGAAGAACTCCCAGCCGGACCAGTTGAAGGAGCTGTGGGTCACGCTTCCTTCGACGGTTGCCCCACTGGCGCGCGTGAGCGTGCTGTTGACCAGATTGAGGTCCCCAGCCACGCGCGAAGCCCCACGCAGATCCAGGGTGCCGCGATAGATCGTGACATTTCCTTCGATCGTGCCGGTGACGGTTGCGTTACCATCGATCACGACCAGGTCGTGTCTGACGATGCCGCTGATTACCGCGTTGTCACTGATGACCACGACCGTGCCAACTTCTTCGTTGGCGTTGACCGTGATCGGTCCATTGACGCGCAGCATGAGATCGTCGGATGAGCCCGATCCCTGAGCAAGGGCCACGCTCGGGAACATCAGGAGGCCGATGATCAGGAGCAAGAGGGGGATTCGCCAGCGCATGATGTGGCTCCTTTCCTATGGCTCGATCGCGCACGCTCCACTGGCTCAAGATGGAGCAGACAAGCTGGGAGCAAGTCGCGACCGCCGACCAGCAGCGCCGCGATCGGGCGCCATTACCTGATATCAGCCTGACATGTTGGCGGTCACAAATTCGATGCGCTTTGCGTCGGGACATAACAATTGCATGCCAATCGATGCAGCCCATTGGTCCTGATTCGCTCGCGAGCTGAAGCTGGTTGACAGCCGGATGCGGGCTGCCGGAGACTGAGCCTCATCATCGATTTGTCCAGACACGGCATTCGATAAGTGAGCGGGTCGTCCGCCGGATACATCAACGCTTCCGCGGCTAGCTCGCATGTGAAGGAGTCGGTTCATGAGCGTCACGATCGGAAGTGGTCGCTTCACGTATGAAGCATTGAATGAGTGGGAGAATCTTCCAGAAGGGATGCGGCTGATCGAGTGCCCGGGTGTGGCGGTGGACGGCGACGATCAGGTCTACATTATTACTCGCAACCCGGATAACCCGGTGCTGGTCTTCAATCGCGAGGGAGATCTGCTCCGCATCTGGGGCGAGGGAGTCTTCAGTTCACGGACGCACGGCATCCACGTCGCGCCGGACGGGTCCATCTTCTGCGTCGATGACGGAACCCACACGATAACCAAATTCACTCCTCAGGGCGAACTCCTGATGACCCTGGGCACGCGCAATCAGGCGTCGACTAAGTGGGGCGGCGAGCCCTTCAACCGGCCGACCCATGTGGCGGTCTCCCCCACCACGGGTGATATCTACGTCACCGACGGCTACGGCAACGCCCGTGTCCACAAGTTCACCGCCGATGGGGAGTGGATCAAATCGTGGGGCGAGCCGGGGATCGATGCGGGGCAGTTCAATCTGCCACACAACGTGGTCATCGACTCCAACGACCTGATCTACGTCGCCGAGCGAGAGAACCATCGCGTGCAGATCTTCGATGCCGACGGAAACTCGGTTGGCATGTGGAACAACATCTTCCGGCCCGACGGCATGGCCATCGGCCCGGACGGCAACTTCTACATCTGCGAGCTGAATCTCGGCGGCGCCGAAGACCCACCGGGTATGGGGCATCGTGTGACAGTGCTCAGCCCGGAAGGGAAGATGCTGGCGCACATCGGCGATCCACTCGAAGGAGAAGAGCCCGGTAAGTTCATCGCGCCGCACGGCATGGCCGTCGATTCGCATGGCGACCTCTACGTCGGTGAGGTGTCGTTCACCATTCGCGGCCGGCACATGGATCCGCCTCGTGAGTTGAAGAGCCTGAGAAAACTGCGCCGCGCCGGATAACCTTCGGCATCCACGTTGCATCGGCTGAGTGGCGATCCTCGTCACTCAGCCGAACGCTCCTCCAATCACCAATCCTCCCGATTCAGGCCCAATCCGTTGTCACGAAACCTCGATCCCGCGGCGAACCGCGTATGCGGGACCGAAGTGCCACATGGGTGGCACCGATTTTGACAAGGGGGCAAGGACAAATGGTCTGTGCGGGTGGAGGATCGATGAAGGAAAGCTCAAGCATATCGCGTCACGTTGCCCGGCTGCTGACCGGCCCTGTGCGCTATGTGATCATCATTTTTTGGATCGCCGCGGCGGTCGCGGCCTACATCTACCTACCAGGGATCAGTTCCACCGAAAGTGGGCCTATCGGCGTCCTGGCTCCAGACAATTCCAAAGCGGTGCAGGTGGAGCGGGACTCCGCCAATCTTTTTGCCGTGCCCGCCACCAGTCGTACCATCATCGTTCAACGCGACCCGAACGGCCTCTCGTCAGATGCTCAGCAACGCGTCCTGCAACGAGCGACCGACCTCACCGAGCACAAATATCCCGACTATCAAGACATCGCGGGCGCATTGCCGATCATCAACGAAAAACAGGTCGTGCCCTTCGCCAAAGAATCCGGAACCACGGCGCTCACCTATCTCTTTTTCGATCCGGGGATGGGTATCTTCGATCGCTACATCACGGCCGACAACTTCGAGCGCACACAGATCAACCAACCGGGCGACTCCCTAATCGGCATGACTGGCGTCGTGCCGGTGCGCGCGCAACAGGGCGACATCATCACTGAGAATCTCCGGTGGGTGGAGATCGCCACCATCGCGCTGACGGCCATCATCGTTGGTGTGGCCTTCCGCTCAATTGGTGCGCCGTTACTGACTCTGTTTGGCGCGGGAACCGCCTACATCCTGTCGGAGCGCGCCGTCGCGTTCATCGGCGTGCACTACGACGTCGTCGTCCCCGTCGAACTGCGTCCATTGCTGGTCGTTCTGGTACTCGCCATTTGCACCGACTACACGGTCTTCTTCCTTTCCGGTACGCGTAATCAGTATCGGCGTGGGTCTGATCGGGTCGAAGCCTCTCGTACGGCGACGATGGAGGTAGTTCCGCTTGTTGCGATCGCCGGGCTGACCGTCGCGGCCGGGGCAAGCTGTCTCATCCTGGCCAAGCTCGACTTCCTGCGCGTCCTGGGTCCAACGCTCGGCGGTGCCGTCATCGTCTCGCTCGTCGTGGTGATGACGCTGGTTCCCGCCACGCTCGCCAGCACGGGCAAATACGTTTTCTGGCCACATGTGCCACAGGTTGAAGCGGAGACCGAGGAGACACTCAACTGGCGGCAACGGATGCGCCGCGATCATCCAGGCGTATCGAAACTTCTCTCGTTCGGCATCATCCTGGCGTGCATCGCCCTCCTGTTGGCGGCGGCCAGCGGGCTTCGTGACGTGGCGGTAGGTATGCCCGTGGTCGAAGATATGCCGTCCACCTCAACGTCACATGAGGCTGCCACGGCCGCGGAGGCTGGGTTTGCGCCCGGTATCATCAGCCCCACCGAACTGTTGATTCAGGCACCAGGCATCACCGCCAAACGCGACCAGCTCGTCAAGCTCGAGCAATTGATCGAGCAACAGCCCGGTGTGGCCGGCATTGCCGGCCCGCGGGAGCAGCCGACGCAGCTCAACTTCGGTGTGGTCTTATCCAAATCGGGTTCAGCCGCCCGCTACGTGATCATCTTGAAGAATGATCCATATGGCTCCAAGGCCATCAATCAGCTTGAAGCGCTGGAGCACAACATGCCGGATCTGTTACGGCAAGCTGGCCTGCCACAGGCTCAGGCCGGATTCGCTGGAGATACCGCCGTTGCGGTCGAGATTCGGGACGCCGTGATGGCGAGTATCCTTCCCGTCGCATTGGCGACGGCCGTGCTCGACATGCTCCTTCTGGTTATTCTGCTCCGCTCGCTGATCGCTCCGATTTACCTGATGCTGACCAGCGCTCTGGCGGTCTCGGCTCCGCTCGGTCTGACGATCTATGCCTTCGAACACTATGCCGGCCACCCCTACATGGACTTTTACGTCCTCGTGGCGGTTGCGGTGCTCCTCTTCTCGCTCGGCTCCGACTACAACCTGTTTGTGGTTGGACGTATTTGGGAACGTGCCCGGCAGGAACCACTGCAACAATCGGTTGATACCGCTGGAGCGAGCGCCAGCCACGCGATTCGCATTGCGGCCATCACGCTGAGCCTCAGCTTTGCCACGTTGGCCCTGGTGCCGATGGTCTCGTTCCGCGAGTTCGCGTTCGCCATGGCGGTGGGGGTACTGATCGACTCGTTCCTCGTGCGTTCCTACCTTGTTCCGGCGCTCATCTCGTTCGTTGGACGGTTTAGCCTGTGGCCACGAAAAGTCACAGGTAGTCAGCTCGAGCAGAAGCCCGAGCCGATAGGCCAGCCTCAACGCGCGCACGGCTGAGCCAGGAACACTCCCCAGTGCGAACGTACTTGTATATTTTGACGTAGAGCGCGCCACCAATTTTCGCGGTGCGCTCATATTTTCGCGTCCACTCCGACGTTCACCATGATCCAACAAAAAGGCTAGGACGCCGGTATTAAGGTACTGGCCAGGTGGCCGATCTTCCTCATTTTGTGGGGAGGATTGTCCTCAGTGCCCGGTACAGATTGCTTGGATTTAAGCCCATTCAGAGGGTACTGACGGGTCCTGTACTGTGTGGGACCACGTCCTACACTGATAGTGGTAGCAAATGTTGTTTGTGCCCGGAGGAACGATGAATCAGGTGAAGAAACAATCGAGACGTCGATACCGTGGCCAGAGCCTCGTGGAACTGGCTTTGGTGACGCCCATCCTGCTCCTGCTTCTAATGATCTCGATTGATGTAGGTGCCGCGATGTCGGCCTACACCACCGTGGGGAGCATGGCGCGCCAGGGTGCCTATTACGGGTCGCACAACCCGGACGACACGGCTGGGATCTCCAGCACCGCTCTCGGCGAGAGTGGTGCGATCTATGGCGTTATGCCGACCGTATCCTCCGACGTCGTTGATGACTCGTTCGACGTACCCAACACGACCACCCCGTACCAAACCGTGATCGTCACAGTGACCTATCAATACAATCCGCTCTTTTCGATTCCGCCGATGCCCTCCTCCATGACTATCAAACGTCAGGTCGAGATGCGTGTTTTAGGGTCGTCATAGCCATGAAGAAGCGTGAGACACGCCAGCACCGCTTTCGCGCGCAGAACATGGTCGAGTTCGCCATCGCCGCGCCGATTCTGTTTCTGATGATTTTCGGAATCATGGAGGGTGGCTGGCTCTACTACAACGAGAACCAGATCACTGACGCCGCGCGTGAAGGGGCGCGCTATGCCTCGGTTCACGGCACGATGGCGGAAGATGTCGCCGATTCGGACGTCCCAACCTACGTCGTTCCTACCGCTGACGTGAAAACCGCGATCATCGACCACCTCTCCATTCCAGGTGCCAGCAACATCAACGTGACAGTCACGACTCCTGATGGTGACATGGTCCCCGGGCACCGAGTGAAGGTGAAGGTTACGTTTCTCTATCATCCGTTGATTGGGTACGCGTTCGGAAGTGCGGCAGTAACGCTCACATCAACCAGTACATCAATCATCTTTTACTAACACTCTCGTCTCGAAGGAGCGGAATATGTGGCGGGATACTCGGAAATTAGTGGATCAACGGAGTCATGGTCAGGTCATGATCATCGTCGCGTTGGTGATGGTCGTGCTGGTCGGGTTTGTCGCTGTTGCGGTTGATGTCGGCTATGCCAAGGCAGAGCGTCGTCAGGTGCAGGCGGCGGTGGACTCCGCGGCACTGGCGGCCGCGCAGGAGGCGATGGATAGCGCCAGCAGCGGCCAGATCGTCAGCGCGGCCAAGGCCTATGGTGCGGAGAACGCGTCGGTCTCAACCGACAACGTCACGGTCGACTATCCGCCGACCAGCGGCCCGCACGCCAACGACAAGAACTTCATTCAGGTGACCATCACCAAGGACGTGCAGCGCTTCTTCACGGGCCTGGTCTACAACGGCCCATGGAAGGTGAGCGCGACGGCGACGGCGGGGGTAGTCGGTGCGTCGAGCGACGCGGCCCTGCTGGCGTTGAACTCGAATTCCGGCGGCATCAAGACGGCGGGTAGCTCCAAAATCACGGTCATCGGCGGCAGTATCACATCCAACTACGACATCAACACGAGTGGTAGCACCAATATCCAGGCCGATCAGTGGGTGAATGCCAACGACGGCTTCCACACATCCGGCAGCACCACAATCAAGGGTGGCAGTGGCACCAACCCGGCCGCGCCGGAAGTCCCCGATCCGTTGAAGGATAAGATCTCTCCGCCGACGTTGCCGTCATTCCCGAGCGACCCGGTCGCGGACGTGAATCCGGCCACGCAGACCTGCTTCTCGAAACCAGGGTGGTCCGGGCAAACTCCGGCCAGTTACTCAGCGTCTGCTGGAACATATACATCTGCCAGTGGTTGCATCACGATTAATGGCGGCACCATCACTGGATATGACACGTTCAACTTTGCCAAGGGCAGCTACAAACTGACGAACGGAGCATCGTTTAGTTCACAGTTCGGCAAGGTGAACATGAATGGTGGCACCTGGATCTTCAATGGTGGCTCCGGCATGTCAATCAACAACCCAAGTGACTTCGAGATGTACGCCGGCAACTACGCCTTCCTTGGTGGCGCTACCGTCAGCATCGGTGGAAGCGTGCAGAAGGTGGCTTTTGGCACTGGAGCCACGAAGTACACCGACAACTATTACTACTTCACCGGTGGCGGCGGCATAACCATTGGCGGGAGCAACTCGATTACGCTGTACCCTGGCACCTACATCTTCGATGGTGGGCCCGGCTTCTCGATGTCAGGCTCCGCGCAGTTGAAGTTCATGGCAGGAACGTACCGGTTCTATTTCGATAAAGGCGCCGGCATGTCCTTCAGTGGCAGCTCGAGCATCAGCACCGATCCCGATGCCTACGTTCAGGCCTGGTTCCTCGGCTCCAGCTCGCAGTACAGCAGTATGACCATGTCGGGGAGCACGAACTTCAGTATCCCGTCGGGCGAGTACTACTTCGACTACGGCAACTTCGTGAATTCCGGTAGCTCGACCATCAGCGGCACCAGCGTCTTCCTCTACTTCAAGCATAAGAGCGTGCTGACTTCGAGTGGTAGCGCCAAGTTCGGGTTCACGGCGCCGACGACAAACATCTATACCGGCTATTATCCGGGCGTCTTCATGTACGCCGACCCCGTCGACACGTCGACCTTCACATGGACGGGATCGACCTCGTCCGTCAGTTACGGGGCAGTCTACTTACCCGACTGCCAGTTGGTGATGACTGGCTCCAGTAACGGGAAAGTGATGGTTGGCCAGCTCATCGCAAACAGCTTCAGCCTGAGTGGCAGTAATAACACGACGGTTGAATACCATGAGTATGTCTCGACAGCCACACCGAAGGTCTATCTGGTGCAGTAGACCATCAGGTCTGCCGGCTCCCAGGAGGAGTTTGGATCATGAAGGGCGGCGCAGGACAGAACGTCAGGCGCCGCTCTTTACGTGCGGCAGGCTTTCGGAACCGTGGTGGCCTGAACTCGGTCGGGATGCAATCGGAATCCGAACGGCGGTTCTTCGTGAAGCGAATGAGAAGCGCCTTGGGACGCGGAAATTCAGGGACATCATGTCAGTCGTTATCGAGACATGCCATACGCCAATCGACCCAGCCTGGGACGCGTTTCTCGCGTCCGTCTCGGGCGATCACCACGCGCAGACGAGTCGCTGGGGCCAGCTCAAGGCTTCTAAACGCGGCGGCGTCGTTCGGTTGCTGACGCGGCGCGACGGAGAGATTGTTGCCGGAGCCCAGATCATGCTGCTTCGCCTGCCGCTGCTCGGATCCGTCGGCTACATCCCACGGGGTCCGGTGGTTGCCGAGCAGGACCCGGAGATCGTCGAGCCACTGCTGGACGCGTTGCGCAAAGAGGCGAAACACCTCGGAATCCGCTACCTGTTGATGCAGCCGCCAGATGGCGAGGAGCGACTCGAGCAGCAGATGCCGGACTTCGGCTTTCTGCCCAGTGAATTTGCGCCTCAGCCGACGGCAACAGTGAAGATCGACCTGGAACGAGACTGCGACGCGCTGCAATCGCGGATGAAGAAGAACACCCGACGGTTGATCCGCCACGGTATTTCGGTTGGGCTCACCAGTCGCGAAGCGATCGAAGACGACCTTCCAATTTTCCATGCCCTCTTGGCTGCGTCCGCCGAGCGTCAAGGGTATGCCGCGGTATCGCTCGAGTATCTTCAATCGATGTGGCAACTGCTGGCACCTCCTGGTTGGATCAAGCTGTTCCTCGTCGAGCGAGACGGCGAGCCGATTGCGTCGCAGTTGGTGGTCGCTTTTGGCGATACGGTCGTCGCTAAGAGCATTGGTTGGATCGGCCACGACAGCTCGCTTGGCGCGAACCAGCTGCTCGAGTGGGTCGTCATCACGTGGGCGAAACAGGCAGGCTACCACTACTACGATTTCGAAGGGATCGATTCGAAGCTCGCGAAGGCGGCGCTCTCCGGTTCAGGAAGGGTCACACCGCAAAGCAACGGGCGGACGTACTTCAAGCTGAACTATGGCGGTGACATCGTGTTCCTGCCCGGCGGATACGAGCATCTTGAACCGGGGCTGCTGCGCTGTGTCTATGAGCGTGGCGTGCGCCCATTCCTGAGTCCACAGCGCCTGGACCGTCTGGCGGCGCGTCTCAGAGCGGCCTGAGTCGGATTGGGGTCAATCACCCTTAGTCTCTCTGTTATGATGCAGAGAGAATTCTCCTACGCACAGTTCAATCACGTCCTGGGGCAGGCTCAGCCGGACGAGGGGGAGTCGATGTCCACATCCACTGAGGAGACGCGCGAGGTCATGTCCGCCTATCTGCGAGGACATGGCGCACAGACGATCGCCGATGACGCCGTCTTTACCGTCATGGGGACTGGTGAGGAGGCCCGGGGACGCACCGCCATTGGTCAGATGCTCGTGGATCTCTACGAGACCGCGTTTGACGCGCGGGCGGAGCTTCGGAACATAGTGGTCGATGGTGACATGGCCATCGCCGAGTTTCGGTTTCTCGGAACGCACATTGGCGAGTTCATGGGAGTCCCAGCAACCGGCGTGACGGTCGATCTGCCGTTCTGCGTGGCCTATGACGTCGAGGACGGGAAGATCGTAGCCGCGCGCATCTATTTCGAGCTGGACGGTCTGCGCAGGCAACTGGAGCAGGCGCCGGAAGGGTGAGGGTAGTCGGCGCGAGCATGCTCGGACTCTCGCGTGCAGCTGGGCTGAGAGGTGGTTGACAAATGACGTTGGTAAACCGTCCATGCCCGCGCAGGGCCAAAGCCGCAGCGCTGATCTACACGAAGACCGCTCAAGCAGGCTGAACGTACGCGCAAATTTGCAGGGGCGACATTCATGGCGCCCTTCGGTCGTAGGCCGACGACCATGATGTGTCACCCAATTACTTGATTAGTCACCATCAACGGGCTGAGCGAACACGGCTACATGCAGGAGGTGGTCCATCCGTGGCCTCCCTTCGGCCGCAGGCCGGAAGCGGCATGGGCTACCTGGTTGTGCGACAGCCGGCACACCCGCGACGGACATCGTCAGCATCGGCGAGGCGGGCGTCTTCGACGACACCTCCTCACCGGCACCCTGGCCCCGCTGATCGCCTGACAGCAAACCTCTCCGCTCGATTGACACCACTCTCAACTGCCGCTACAAGGACATGAGTCACGAACCAAGTGGAGCAGCAACTCCGGGAGTAAGGAGCACCTATGAGCGGTGGCGCGTCATCCAGCGCATTTCCCCCGATCTTCGACGGACACAACGACACGATCATCAGCCTGGCCGGGCACGGATTCGACGGCCCCGGCGGCCGATCATTCTTCGAGCGAGCCGACAAAGGCCACATCGATCTGCCGCGCGCTCGGGAGGGCGGCCTGGGCGGCGGCTTCTTCGCGGTGCTGGCGCAAGCCAAGAAGCGCGAGGAGCCAGCCCCGTCAAGCGGGCGCACGATCGAGAGCGTCGGCACCAGCTACGCGCCAGAGGGCGGTTGGCCGCCGCCGATCCCGCTGGAAGAGGCGCAATCAGACGCCCTGATGCGGCTAGGCAAACTCTTCGAGCTAGAGCGCGATTCGAACGGCCAGTGCAAGATCGTGCGCACGGCCGACGAGCTGCAGCACTGCCTCGATAACGGCATCTTCGCCATCGAGCTGCACTTCGAGGGAGCCGATCCGCTCGATCCGGATGGTCAGGCGTTGGAGGTCTTCCAGGCTGCCGGTCTACGTTCGGTCGGCCTAACCCATTTCCGTCGCAACATCTACTGCGCCGGGGTGCCGAACATCTTCCCTGCCACGCCCGACATCGGCGAAGGACTGACCGACGCAGGCAAGGAGCTGATCCGTCAGCTCAACCGCAAGCGCGTGCTGGTCGATCTCTCGCACGCCAACGAGAAGACTTTCTGGGACGTGGCCAACAGTTCCGACGCGCCGCTCGTCGCCACCCACTCCAACGCCTGGGAGGTCTCGAATGCGCCGCGCAACCTGACCGATAAGCAGCTGGAGGCAGTGCGCGAGAGCAATGGCATGGTCGGGCTCAACTTTCATTGTGGCTTCACGCGCCCGGATGGTGCGACGAACGCCGATACGCCGCTCTCTATGCTGGTCGATCACGTCGACCACTTGGTCGAGAAGCTGGGCATCGACTGCGTCGGGCTGGGTTCCGACTTCGATGGCTCGCTCATCCCTAACGAGCTCAAGGACGCCGCCGGTCTGCCCAAACTGATGCAGGCGATCAAGGATCGTGGCTACGATGACGAGGCACTGAAGAAGATCGCGCATGGCAACTGGGTGCGCGTGCTGCGCGCTACCTGGGGCGAATAGGGCTCAACGACGTTCGCGCTTCGGCCGGTGCAGGTTGCTTAGCCGCACCGGCTTCGTTCATGGAGGAACTCGGACATGAAGATCTACATGTCGATCGATATCGAGGGCTGTGCCGGGGTGGTCGATCGCAATCACGGCAGCATGAATGCGGGTGGTGAGTGGGAGCTGGGCCGCAGGCTGATGACGTTGGAGACGAACGCCGCCATCGAAGGGGCGCTCGAGGCCGGCGCGACCGAGATCGTCATCAACGACAGTCATGCACAGATGCGCAATCTGCTGCCGGAGATGCTTCATCCCAAGGCGACGGTCATTCAGGGCCGGCTCAAGCCGATGTTCATGGTGGAGGGGCTCGATTCCTCCTTCGACGGCGTCTTCTTCGTCGGCTATCACGCCTCGGCCGGCGTTCCGGACGGCGTGCTGAACCACGCCTATCACCCGTACGAGCTGCGCTACAACGGCGTCGTCTACAGCGAGGCGGGTATCAACGCTTCGGTGGCGGGTCACTACGGCGTGCCGATCGCGCTGGTGACCGGTGACGACGCGGCCGTGCGCGATGCCGAGCGCATCCTGCCGTCGCACGTCGGCGTTTCGGTCAAGCGGGGTATCACGCGGCTGTCAGGCGAGAGTCTGCATCCGGAGGTGGCGCGAGAGCGGATCAAGGCCGCGGCCAAGGAAGCGATCAAGACGCTGGGGAGTCGCGAGCCGCTCAAGCTGAGCACGCCGATCACGGTCGACGTCAACTTCTACCACAGCATCGAGGCGGACGTGTCGTCGTTGATGCCGACAGTGGAGCGCACGGGCGACCGCTCGGTCCGTTTCGAGGCGGCCGACGCGCTGGAGGCGTTCCGTACGTTTACGGCGTCCTATTACCTGACTCGAGCCGTGGTGCAGTAAGACGAGCGAGATATCGAGCAAACGACGTAGTGGCGGGCGTCCCTGCCCGCCTTCGTCGAGCGAATATGCTCCATATTTACGGTACCAATTGAAACGACAAACCGCTCCCAGCAACGTCGGCATAGGGCCATGAAGGCGGGCAGAGACGCCCGCCACTACATTCACGGCCGGGCCGTCACGCGGCCCTCACCAAACTCATCCCCTCTGGTACTTTCCTCCTGGGAAATTCGGCCATGTGATTCGGGAAAATAGGTCCCCCAGACAGAGCCGAATGGCGACCACATTCGAAGACTAGCGGCCCTATGACCTCAAGCTCCACGTACGTACGATAGAGACATATCGTTCGTGCAAAGTCCCGAACAGGCACACTCGCTGAAAAGCGAGGCCGCAAAGCGACAGGTCTACCGCGGATACGCCGCAACGATGGCTGCGCTGCCGAATGACTCACACGCTCTATCGAGTGCGATGTGCGCTTGGTGGAAGAGGGGGTTGTTGGGTATGCGCAAATCTGCTAATCCGCGTTTGCGTCAAGGCCGCGCACGAAAATCCTGGAACGACGTAATGCTGGCGGGCGGCTGTCGGTCTCTGGCGGTTCTCTTGCTGGTCGTCGTGATGATCGGGGCGGCTCCAGCCTCTTCTTCCGCCAATCTTCTGACCGGCCTCGCGAATACCGTTTCGAACACGCTCAACAAGGTGCAGTCCGTCCTGCAGGATCAGGTGCTGAGCGCGCCCCACGCGAACTATCGCGTGATCGTGAAGCGCCACAATGGGGACTCCAGCGCGGACGCAGGATTGCTGAAGCTCGGCGGGACCAAGATCGAGAATCTTCCCGGCGACTACTTCGTCGGTGTCCTCCAAGGTAGCAATATCGACCCGCTGGCGAAGCTCACGTCAGTCGATTACATCATGACTGACGCCTTGATGCAGTCAACCGCTACGCAGGGACAGGAAGATCTGACCAATACCAGCGCGCTCAAAACTATTTATCCTGAGACGGTCGGAGCCACGGATCTCTGGGATCAGGGCGTCACTGGCGCAGGTGTCGGCGTGGCGGTTATCGATACCGGGGTCACGCAGGTCAAGGATTTCTCCGGTCCGAACGACGGCCAGGGACGCATCGTCGCACAGCAGAACTTTACTGACACCTCGAACACCAGTGACGGCTACGGGCATGGCACGCATATCGCCGGAATCATCGGCGGCGACTCCTGGTGGTCGGCCCAATCGGTGCAAGGCAAATACGTTGGCACCGCGCCCGATGCGAACCTGCTCAATCTGAAGGTGGCGGATGGGACCGGCCAAACGTACACATCGGACGTCGTTCTGGCTTTCGAGTGGGCCATCGCGCATCGGGCCCAATACAACATTCGCGTCATCAATCTCTCGATGACGTCGACGGTGCCGGAGTCGTATCACACGAGCATCCTGGCTGCCGCCGCCGAGCATGCGTGGTTCAACGGTATCTTGGTCGTCGTGGCAGCGGGCAATTACGGGCCGAACTCGATGGTCTTCGCGCCGGCCGACGACCCCTTTGTCGTGACGGTCGGGGCAACCGATTCCAATGGAACCGTCGGACCAGCCGACGACTGGATCGCCCCCTGGTCAAGCTCAGGTACCAGCCCAGATGGCGTCACCAAGCCGGACGTGGTGGCTCCGGGCCGCTACATCGACTCGACGCTGGCTGCAAACAGTCAGTTCCAACAGCAATACCCCGATCGGGTCGTCGATAAGAACTACATCTGGATGTCCGGCACCTCGATGTCGACGGCGGTAGTGTCGGGCGTCGCGGCCCTCATCTTCCAGGCGCATCCAAACTGGACCAACGACCAGGTCAAGTGGCTACTGCAGCAAACGGCGACGCCGCTGAATGTCGATCAAGTTACCGATGGCGCTGGCGAGATCAATGCCTACGCCGCGGTGAACTACACCGGAACTCCGGGTTTCGCCAACCAGGGCCAGCCGATCAGTATGAATCTCGTCGGCCCGAAGGGTAGCACGACCTATAACAACGTGGTCACCGTTGCGGTGAACGCAGTGACCGGTCTGCTCCGCTCGGTTGTTGGCCTGGTGGTGAGCACGGTTACCAGTGTATTCAACACGCCGTGGTCTGGCTCCGCTTGGTCGGGTTCCGCCTGGTCGGGTTCGGCATGGTCGGGCTCCGCCTGGTCGGGATCAGCATGGTCTGGCTCCGCCTGGTCCGGATCGGCCTGGTCCAGCGGCGGCGATCTCCAGTAACCCATCACGTCTTCTGGCCCCCAACAGCGTCCGGGAATGCGCCACTCTCAGCGAGCGACGCATTCCCCCACTAATTGGCATCTCAGAACGGGCTCACAGGGTCTGATTTGCCCGACTCCACCGGCAATTTCGGGAAGTCAGGACGTTTGACCTACCGAAGCATGCTGACGTCTTGGCGAGACATTCCGATAATCAATGAGAAGACTGTTCAACGCAGTCGCAGCGTGTTGGTGTGATGCTGTGGTGTGATCTGTTCGCAGTACACATCTCAAATTTCATCGCACTGCCCCCAACATTGCAAAAGGACGCGCATGGGCGATCTCAAGCTGAACGCCAGGGTCTATCTGATTGGTTGCTTCGTTCTGGGTCTCGCGGCGTTCGCGGGAATGCTGCGATTTGGTGGCGGGTTGCCAACGCAATCTCAGTGGATGCTGGCCGGTCTGTTGGCTTTGGCAGCGGGGACGGCGCAGCTCATGGTCGTCTCCCGGCCGGGAAGCCACTACGCCGACCACGTGACTCCCGCGCCCGTCTTCGCGGCGATCGTGCTCCTTCCTCCGCCACTGGTGGCACTGGTGGTATGCGTCGCCTTCGTGCCGGAGTGGATCCGCGACCGGCGCACATGGTTCGTTCAGACCTTCAACATTTCCTCCTGGCTGGTTGCCGCGTCTGCATCACTGCTTCTGATGCGCCAAGCGCCCATGATGAACGCGGCAACTGACGCCGGTCGAGCAGCGATCTTGCTGGCAGGAGTGGTCGCCTTCGTCCTGGTTCAAACGACGTTGCTGGCGATCACGCTCAGGCTGGCACGAGGGCAGTCCTTGTTCGATACGGGATTGTTTGCACCGCTCGAACTCCTCTCGGAGATGGCACTGCTGTGCGCCGGCTGGTTTTTCGCGTTCGCCTGGCAGGTGAATCCGTTCTACGCCGTGCCCGCTGCCCTCCCTCTGTTGGTCTTTTTCAAGTCGCTCAGCGTTCCGTCGCTCAAGTCCGAGGCGAGCACCGATCCCAAAACTGGGCTGCTCAACATTCGCTATTTCACGCCAGCAATCGGTCGCGAGCTCGAACGCGCCAAGCAGAACGGCGTGGCCCTGAGTCTGCTGGTCTGCGACCTTGACGTCCTGCGCGACGTCAACAGCACTCTCGGCCACCAGATGGGCGATGAAGTGCTCCAGCATGTCGCGGACACGATCCGTCATCACATCCGTGCTTGCGATCACGCCGCGCGCTATGGCGGCGACGAGTTTCTTATCGCGCTGTCAGAGGTCGACGCGAACGCGGCGATGGACGTCGCCAACCGTATTCGCACGTCCGTCGCCAATCAGAACGCCCTGATCGCATCGGATGGTCAGGCTGTGAGTGTGACCATCAGCATCGGTGTGGCAAGTTATCCGGAGCATGGCGACACCTTCGAGGACCTCTTTCGCGAGGCGGACCTGGCGCTCTTCAGCGCCAAGCGCGATGGCCGCAACGGCGTCGCATGTGCGGGACGCGAGAGCCACGAGATTCTGAGTGAATGGCAGCATCAGCGGACAGCGGAAGCCGCGGTAAAACAGTTCGATCCGTGGCCCGACGTTGCGCTCGGGCAAGATCCGATCGTTGAGCTTCTGCCGCGCTCGTTCGAGACGCCGATCGATCTGTTCGGCGGTATTTCGGACGAGGTTGCCTCAATGGCCGACGCAGCCGAAGAGCCGAGCACGAATCCACGCACGTCGACGCCGGCGATGATGGTCGTCATTGGCAGCATCGTGGTGCTGGGTTTGAGCTCGACGCTTGCCATCTCGAGCCTCGACTATCCACGAGCGCACCAACCCTGGCTCGGCCTGGCGATCTTTGCGACGCTGGTCTTTCTGGCCCATCGCTATGCGGCCGATCTAGACGGACGTGGCACCACGTCGGTCTCAGTCGTTCCGCAGATCGGTGCGGCACTCCTCTTCAACGGACCAGGCATCGTGGTGGCGGCGGCGGTCTTCGCATTGGTAGCGATGTTCAAGGCTCATAGTCCGATTCACCGCATGCTCTTCAACTTCGGCTGCATGCTTCTGGCGGAAGGGGCCGCCGTATTTGTCTTCAGGGAGATGGTGCATGGCCCGTTGGGGCAAGCTCAGTATCGACAGATGCTTATTCCTGGGGCCATGGCAGGGCTGACCTTCTATCTGGTCAATCACCTGCTGATCTGCCTGATTCGCTCCATGGCGGAGCGTCGTGAGGCGCTTCACATCTGGTCTGAGGATTATCGCTGGCTCTGGCCACACTATGTGATGGCCGGGTTACTCGGGACGACGCTCGGCGTGACCTACGAGGTTCTCGGCGTGTTAGTGACGATCGTAATGGCGTCGCCGGTGGCGCTGATGCACCTGGCCATTACCCAGTTCATCCGACGAACTACGGGCTATGTGAATGAGCTTCGGCGGTTGAACCGGCAGCTCAGTGATTCCTACGAGTCGACGCTGCAGGCGCTCTCACGCGCGCTCGATACGCGCGATGCCGAGACAGAAGAGCATTCACAGCGAGTCCGGCGCTATACCGAGCTGATCGGTCGACGCTTCGGCCTGCCGGAGGAGGAGATCGCGCACCTCAGTCGCGGCGCGCTGCTCCACGACATCGGCAAGATCGGCGTGCCGGACGCTATCCTCCTCAAGCCGGCCCAGTTGACCGCCGACGAGGTGGAGTCGATGCGCAAGCATCCGGTCATCGGACACGCCATGATCGCGCACATACCCTTCCTCTCGCGCGCGGCGAAGATCGTGTTGCACCACCATGAGTCATTCGACGGCTCAGGTTATCCGAGTGGACTTGCGGGTGAAGAGATACCGCTGGGGGCTCGCATCTTCGCGGTGGTCGACACGCTCGATGCCATGACGTCGGATCGGCCGTATCGCCGGGCACTCAGCTTCGAGGACGCGTTTGCCGAAATCAGGCGCGAGCGAGGGCGGCAGTTCGATCCGCACATCGTCGACACATTGCTCTCCCTCTCGGTCGAGGAACTGATTCAGTGCCGCGACGGCATCGCTTTCGAGCCGACCCGCGATCCGCGCCGCGAGCCGAACTTGTCACCCTCCGTCGCCACGGCGTGACGTTCGACGTGGCGAACTCGGACCTTCGGAGGTGAGACAATCGTGAAGGCGTTCACGACCCGGTCGGCGTCGGCTCCGGCAGGAAGCGCTCGGCGACGTCGTTGGCCAGGAGCAGGCCGCGGCGAGTGAGCTTGAGACGTTCGCCGTCCCACCTCAATAGATCCAGCTCCTGGAGCGAGGCGATCTCGCGGCCGTAGACCTCGCGCAGTCGGTCGCCATGTCGGGCTTCGAAGGCGGCCTCCGACACCCCCTCCTGCAGCAACCGCAGCCCCAGCATCATCGTCTCCGCCATCGCGGTCGGCGCATCGATCGTCTCGCTGAAATCGACCGGCAGGCGCCCCTCGCGCACTTCAGTGATGTACTTGGCCGGTAGCCGCAGCTTGCTGGCGCGCACGTTGCCGATATGTCCGTGCGCTCCCGCGCCCAGCCCCAGGTAGTGCCCGTTGCGCCAATAGATGGCGTTGTGGCGCGACTCCAACCCCGGCTCGCGTGCCCAGTTCGACACCTCATATTGCTGCCAGCCGGCCTCGCCCAGCAGGTCGATGGCCAGCTCATACATATCGGCCGTGGTGTCGTCGTCGACCGGTACCAGTTTTCCGGTGCGCACTGCCTCGTGGTAAGGCGTGCCTGGCTCGACGATCAGTGAGTAGAGGGAGAGGTGCTCCGGCTGCCATGCGAGCATCGTCTGCAGATCGGTGCGCCATTCTTCGACGGTCTGTCCGGGCCAGCCGAAGATGAAATCGAGGCTTAAGTTGTCATAACCCGCCTCGCGTGCCATGCGCAGCGCCTGCTCCGGCACTTTGGGCTTGTGGGCGCGACCCAAAACGCGGAGACCGTGCGCCTGCAGCGTCTGCACGCCCAGGCTGATGCGGTTGATCCCAGCGGCGCGGAAACCAGCCAGCTTGGCCTCGTCCAGTCGTTCGGGATTAGCCTCCAGCGTCACTTCGACGTCCGGCACGATGGCGAAGGCGTCATGCAGCGCGTCGATGATGCGTGCCACTTGCTCCGGCTCGAGGAGCGAGGGCGTGCCGCCACCGAAGTAGATCGTCTCAGCGCGCACGGGGCCGATCTCAGCCCGCGTCAGCGCGATCTCGCCGATCAGCGCGTCGACGTAGGCAGGTACCAGATGATCCTGATTCACGTAGCGGTTGAAATCGCAATAGGGGCAGATGCGAGCGCAAAACGGGATGTGCAGGTAGATGCCGTACGGGGCATCGGGCGCTGACGGCGCGATCAAGCTGGAAGCATTCCTCTGAGTGATGGGTGTTGTTGGCGAAGCGGTCATGCTCAAGTATACGGTGCCGGTCGATCAGGAGACCTTGAGGCGGCGTAGCGTCTCCCAGGCCTGGTGTACGCTGGCAGCTTCGTCGGCGGTGGCCGGAACACCACTGTAACGAGCCAGCGTGTAGGCCATCACGATGGTGCGCACGGGCTGGGTAGCGTCGGGGAAGCGGGCGGCGAGATCCGGCCCATATTCGAGCGCGGTAGCACTCAGGCCCTGCTCCATCCCAAGCTTGGCCCCCCAGCGCTGCAACCGGCGGTACGTCTCGCGGATCGAGACTGTATGAGCCCAGCGCGGGTCACCACGCAGCCCGGCGAGGGAGTCCTCACGACGTAGTGGGCGGAAGAAACGCCGCAGGTTCAATGAGAGTGAGCCCATGGCGTCCCCGATCGACATCACCGACTCCCGTTGCTCGACGGTGGTGTCTCGCCAATGACGCCGTCGTCGATAGACGAAGCGCGTCAGGGTGGTGATGAGCGCGAATAAAACCAGCCCAACAACGACGTAGCGGAGTGGATTGGCCACGTTGAGCCGATCCAGCGAGAACTGCTGGAATCCGCTGAATGAGCTGAAGAGCGAGGGGATCTTCAAGTTGGCGGCGAACTGCCCAAATCCCTCCCTCTGCAGCAGCCAGAGCAACGGAGCGATGACAACGAATGCCAGCAGCGCGACCAGAATGACGACCAGCCGCAGGATGAGGCTGATCGCCCACAGAAACGGGGTCAGCACCAGCAACATGGTGTCCAGAAAGCGGCGCGAGAAGATGGCCGCGCCAATGATGGCGATGAGCAGGATGCTGGCGATGGGGGCCGCGAAGGTCGCCAGCCAGCGCGGGCCGAGTGGGCTGCCGCTGCGTATGCCCTCGAGCCGCAGTCGCGCGATGGAGATGGCGCTCAAGGCGGCGGCGAAGAAGATGATCACGGCCACGCTCATCTCGTCGCGGATCTCGGCCTCTTGCGGCGCCGCCATCAGCACCAGCACCAGCCCAACGCCGATCGTCAGCGTGCCCCAGCGCAGCATCTGGTAGGCGGAGTCCATCATCGGCTCACCCCGCAGTCGTCCACGCCACCAGGTGTAGCTGACCACGATCACCACCGCCCAGGCCGGTCGGATTGAACTGTTCTCACGCAAGATCAGCCCATCGACCGCGCCGTGCATCCAGGTTGTCGAGAGGAGTGGCTCACTTGGGAAGCTGGCAACCTTCAGCGCGACCACGAACGAGAGGATGAGGCCGGCGATGAGGACGGCCTGATAGGTCGAGCCCCACACGCGTCCGAGGTCGAGCAGATGCGGCACGTAATAGCCGGTGAGGAAGAGGACGAAGATCAGCCAGGCTGGGAAGGGCTGATAGGGTGAATTGAGCGCCGGAATCAGCAGACCCAGAAAGAGGAAGGCGATGGCACTCTCGGCCACGATCAGTGAGAACGTGAGCATCTCGCCCCGCCAGTCCATCTCCAGGATGAGGTCGAGCAGGGTCTCTCTGGCTGCGATGAACCGGCTACTCTGCATCACGTTAGACTCCCGCGTGGATGATGCGCGCGTAACGGCTTCCCTCGAATGCCTTGCCCACGAGATCGTCGGGCAACGTGTGCACGACCAGGTTGGGAAGCAGAGGGACCTCGAAGTCGCCGATGCGTAGGAGGATGACGCGATGCCGCTCGGAGAGAAGCTCCTCGATCGTCTGAGCCAGCGCCTCGGTCATCAATGAGGAGATGACCACGATGGTGCTCCCCCAGGGGAAGCGACTTGCTTCTTGGTGCAATAGACGCTGAAAGTTGGTGGCTGCCAGCGGCGTCAGCTTCGCCAGACCTTCGAGCACGGTGGCCAACTGATTCGGACCCAGGCTCGGCCGAATGCGTAGACTCTGGTCCGACCCGGCCATCACTCCGTTGGCATACATGCCGACCAGATAGCGTTCCTCGATGCTGTGGCTGGCCAGGGACGCGGCCGCGGTGATGGCGCTCTCGGCACGATTGTAGTCGATCCCCTCCCAGGGCCGTTCGAAGGTGTCAAGGTTGAGGAAGATCCCGAGCTGGAGGGAGACGGTCGGCTCGAACACCTTGGTCTGTGGCTCCTGCAGTTTGGCACTGGCCTTCCAGTTGATGAAACGGAACGAGTCTTCCGGGCGATACTCGCGCACGCCTATGGTGCGGGTCGGGTCGGCGATCAATTGCTTGAGCGCGCGCGAATCGCCCAGCGGGTGACGCGGCGGGAGTCCCAGATCCTCCATGGGCAGGATATGCGGATAGACCAGAATCCGGTCGACGTGGTCGAAGCGCTGCTGCTCGGAAAAGAAACCGAACAGGTCACCAGAGCGGAGCGAGAGCGGTCCGACGAAGAAGGCGCCGCGATGCGGGCAGTCGAGCCGGAAGGTCCAGCTCACGCGCTCGAACCAGCGGACCGAGGTCGTGAGCCGCAGTACCGTCGTCCCCGGGCGATTGCTCGGTAAGACCTCATGGTGGTGCAGGCGAATGCGATCCGAAACCTGGTCTTCGACTTCGATCCAGGGGAGGGGGAGCCATTTGTGGTTGACCAGTTCGGCCGTCATCTCGATCGATTCACCGCGGAAGACGCGAGTATTGGTGAGTCGTCGCGTATAGGTGACGTTGTCGAGCGCGTGGCGGCTCCAGAGCTTGCTGCAGCCGGCTGTCAGCAGGGTGAGAAAGGCAAGAATCGAGAGGGCTGGTTGGCGCAACGCCATGCCCAGCAGCAGCAGAACGGCCGAGCCGTAGAACCAGATGGCATTGAAGAAGTAGCTGCGGACTCGATGCTGTTCCATCGTCTGCCCAACTCATCAGCCATGGTGAACGAGATCAAGCTTGCTCGACTGGGACGCTCAACCCGGCAATGATCTCGTCGATGATCTGCCCGGCATGCCGTCCACGCAGTCGCGCCTCCGGGCTCAACATGATGCGGTGCGCCAGTACCGAGCGCCCGAGCGTCTTGACGTCGTCCGGGATAACGAACGCGCGGCCACGTATCGCCGCCAGCGCCTGCGACGCACGGAAGAGGGCGAACGTGCCGCGCGGGCTCACGCCGAGGCGCACGGTGTCGTGCGCTCTGGTGGCCCGAGCGATCTCGATGATGTAGTAGCGCAGGTCGTCGTCGACGTGGATTTCGCGGCAGCTCCGCACGGCGGCCATCAGCTCGTCGGGTGACGTCACTTGTTCGAGGGTCTCGAGTGGATTGGAGATCTGAAAGCGGGCCAGCAGCTCGAATTCCTCTTCCGGTCCGGGATAGCCGATCTCGAGTCGCAGGAAGAAGCGATCGAGCTGCGCCTCAGGCAACGGAAAGGTTCCTTCGAGCTCGACCGGGTTTTCGGTGGCCAACACTAAAAACGGTCGAGGTAAGGGAAGCGTGTCCCCCTCGATCGTCACCGTGCGTTCTTCCATGGCTTCCAGCAGCGCCGATTGGGTGCGCGGGGTGGCGCGATTGATCTCGTCGGCCAAGAGTAGGTTGGCGAAGATCGGCCCAGGTCGATGCTCGAACTCACCCGTCTTCTGATTGAAGAAAACGATGCCGCTGACGTCGGAGGGAAGCAGATCGGGGGTGAACTGCAGGCGCCGAAACTGCCCGCCAATCGAGCGGGCCACCGCTCGAGCCATGGTCGTTTTACCGACGCCCGGCACGTCCTCGATCAGCACGTGCCCCTCGCACAAAAGCGCGACCAGCACCAGCTCGGTGACGTTGCGTTTACCGACGATGACCCGGTCGACGCTGTCGATGATTCGTTTACTGAGTTCAGTAACGTCGCTTTCGCGCACGCATGGCCCCCTGTTGTCTCTCTCACTCTTAAACAATAGTACGTGACAGCGGGCGAATTTGGTCTATTTCCGGACATGAGGACCAGCGAACGTGTGAAACAACGGCTCCAAGCGCGTTCGGTCGCGACCGTTTCGGTGATGAATCGCCTGCTTGACCGAGGTCGATGTTCGGTCCAATCGCCTCTGAGCGCAACCAAACAGGCGTGCTTTACGAATGTTAGGATAGCAACGGCTCACATCTTCATACCCGATTACGCATGCGGAAGCGAGCCGCGCGGCTGTGTCAGTCCGTCGTGTCCTGTTTTCAAGCGTGGACGCAGCGTGACGATTCAGGAAGGATTCAGTGCGGCGATGTCGTCGGGATCACGTCTGGTTGGACGCTTCATGGAATGGTTTCGCATGCAGACCGACGTGCGCCGCGCCGCGCTCATGGGCATCGGCTTCGGCCTGCTCCTGTGCGTCGTCATGTTCATCTCGATATTGCTCCTCAGCTACATCGGCACGCTCGGCAAGTAGCAACCGCTCTCAACTCCCCTCCAGCATCAGGACTGATAGAAGCGCGACTGCATCGGAAAGTCGCGAGATTTGGCATGTAACGTTGCGAGCGTCGGTCCCAACGGCTGCAAGTACGTGCGTCACGCCGACCGGGTGCTGCGGTCGATGCAAGCGCAGGACTGGAGCGTCATTGCCGATGATGCGTACGTACGACACAATCTGTTCATACGTTGCTGCGATGTTCGGAGCAACTCTATACGGAAGCTTTGAAGCACGGGCTGTAATTTGGGCACCTCGCCCGTGCTGAGCTAGTGGTGCAACCGGCCGACGAATATGTCGTGCCGGATTTTGCCTTTGCGGTCCGTATACGTGGAGGCACCGGCTCGTTCGGGAGGACGAGCGCCTATATGACTTAAGCTCCTGAAATTACCTCGCACACATCCATTCGCACTAATCCTGAACCTATCCATATTCAACATTCGATTTCACTGAAGGAGCTTCTACCTTGGGTACAGTTCGCTTTCGCCGAGTAAATCTTCGACTATTGGTCGTTCTCGCCGTCATCGCAATCATGGCCACCGCGGCCTACGGCTTCGCGGCCAGCAACAAATTCGACACCAATAAGGGCGGAACCGCCGGTGATGGTGCGGGCAAGATCTCCGGCTACACCGTGTCCAACGTTCACTACACGATGAACACCGGCAATCCCGCACTGATCACCAGTGCCGCGTTCCATCTGGACAGCGATGCTACTTCGGCGACGGTGCGATTCGCCGACAGCTCGGGCACATTCGGCAATGTGTACTCCTGCAGTCCCACCAGCGGTCCCACGCCATCGCAGGACTGGACCTGTGACGTGTCCGCTGGCGCGATTACGGTATCGTCGGTTTCACAAATCGACGTAGCAGCGGTCAACTAGGACCTGAGATGACCTGGGGAGACGTGGACCAGATTCCGCGTCTCTCCGTTCATCCGGATACGCATGAAACGCTTGAATCGTCGCGAATCGTCATTCGGTGCTGGGCTCTTCTTCGCCCTACTGGCCGTTCTCTGGTTTCTCTTCGCACCGGTCCAGTTCGGTGGGCGCACGTCGTACGTCATCGTCAATGGCATCTCGATGGAGCCCAAGTTTCACAAAGGCGATCTCGCGCTGGTACGGACTTCGAGTTCCTATAACGTCGGTGACATCGTCGTCTATCGACATCCAACCATCGGACCGATCATCCATCGCATCATCGGCAAAGACGGTGACACGTTCACCTTCCAGGGTGACAACAACGACTTCGTCGATCCGTACCACCCAACCCAATCGGAGATGATCGGCAAATTCTGGTTTCACATTCCGGCGATCGGGCAGCCCTTTACGAAACTGCGCAATCGATTTGTGATCGCCGGATTGGTCGCACTCTCGGGAATCATCCTGCTCTTGCCGATGGCGAGCCCGCCGTCGCGCAAGCGGCGAGCCGGAAGAAAACAATCACGAGGTGAAAGGCGTGAACCTCAGATGACGGGTCAAAGCGACAACGGTCAGACGATGCTCACGGTCCTGGTGGCCGTGGCGCTGGCATCCCTGGCACTCGGTTTCCTGGCGTTCAGGCAGCCGCTGGAGCATTCCGTTGCGGCGACGGCTGCCTATACGCAGGCAGGAACCTTCAGCTACAGCGCCAGCGGCCCGAATACGATCTATGACAGCGCGACGGTGAGCACGGGCGATCCGGTTTATCCGCAGGTGACCAACGATGTCGACTTCCGCTTCGAGTATCACCTGACCTCGGACCAGCAGTCGAACCTGAGTGGTTCAGCTGGACTTGACGCCGAAGTGAGCGACAACACCGGCTGGAAACGAACCATCGTGCTGCTTCAACCCGCGTCGTTCAAGGGGAATGCCTTCATCGCGCTGGGAACGCTCGATCTGTCGCAGGTGACTGCGGTCATCGATCAGTTTCAGCAATCGACCGGGGTCGTCTGGCCCCAATACACCGTCTCGATCGTGCCGAACGTGACGATCGCCGGATCGCTTGCTGGTCAGAAGCTGACTGACTCCTTCGCGCCGTCGCTGCAGTTCCGTCTCGATCAACACGAGCTGCAGATGCTGAATCCGACCAACTCCAGCGACAGCGCGAGTACGACGGTGCTGCAGCCGACGAAATCGGGCACCGTTGACTACACGCTGACGAAGCCGAGTCGCGTTACCTTGTTGAAGTTTTCTTTCCCAGTGGAGCAGGTGCGCGTGATCTCCGTCGTGACGCTGCTGGTCTCGTTGGTCGGTCTCGCGGTGTTCGGGATGGCGTCGTTGCGGGGCAAGCGAATTGGTGAGGCGGAGCGCATACAGACGCGCTTCGGGGCCATGCTGATTACCGTGGACGACGCCAACTTTGAGAACACCAGCCGCGTCATCGATGTGACGGCGTTCGACGACCTTGTGCGGCTCGCCATGCGGGATGAACGCATGATCATGCACCAGTTCGCAGGGAATATGCATCGCTATTACGTGCAGGAGAATGCGATCGTCTATCGCTATCGGCTCGAGGAGCAAATGGAGCAATCGGCGAGAGCCAGCCACCGCTCCCGCGTTGTGACGGGAGATCTGCGATGACGCGAACGCTGCGCCGCTGGCGTTACGCCATTGGCGCCGGATTGTTGACCGTCATCCTGGCATCGACCGGCTGGTCGTTCGCGGCGGAGAACATCGTCGAGCCCTCGATTATCGGGTATGTCAGCGTGCCTGTCAGCGCGGAACAGTTGAAGCCGCCGGAATGCGCCGCGCTCGACCTTACGAATTACATCGTCGTCACCGGCAATGGCGCCATCCACGGTACCGACGGGAACGATCTCATCATCGGCAGCGCTGGTAAGGACAACATTCACGCCGGCGCTGGGGATGACTGCATCGTCGGTGGTGGCGGCGGTGATCAGTTCTTCGGCGATGCCGGGAACGACGTCTGCATCGGCACCGGCGACAGCAAGGACAAATTCCACGACTGCGAGGTTGAAGTGCCGTGAGTGGCCCTCATCCCCGGCCCTTCTCTCCCTCACTGAACGTCCATCCCCCGTGCCCCTTCCCACGGAAGGGGAGCAACCCTCGACTCGAGGGAGAGAACCATCCCGTCCGAACTGGAGAAGGGAGGCGAAGTATGGGCTTCGACCGTTGTCCCCCTTCTCCTGCTCACGCGGGAGAAGGGGTTAGGGGATGAGGGCCGTCGGTCGGTGAGGGCTCTTGATGAGGGCCGCTAGCCCTGAAACTTCGGGAAGGTCTGCGGTGAGAGCTCGTCGGCGCCGCGGCCGGCCCAGTCGCCGGGACCCATCTCCGACCACATACGCTCACCGGCAAATTGCAGCGCCTTGTTGGCTGCCTGCTGATCGACGTTGAGCGCCCGATTCTCCCGCACCACCCAATTGCCGTCGATCATGACTTCACGCAGATCTTCCGCTTCGGCGTTGTAGACGATGTTCTTGATCGGGTCACGCAGCGGCACCATGAACGTCGACGCGGCGTCCCAGAAGAAGAGATCAGCCTTGGCGCCGGAGGAGATGCGGCCCAGATCGTCCCGATGGAGCATCTTGGCGGCGTTGAGGGTGGCGGCATTGAAGACATCGGCCGACGTCGATTTCTCGCTGTCGCGTGCCATGATCTTGCCAATGACGGCGGTGAAGCGCATGCCGCTGATCATCGACTGCGGCGAGGTGTCGGTCCCGAGAGTCATGTTGACGCCCGCCTCGATGTAGCGCGGGAAGGACTCCATGGCAATGCCGCGCCGGGCGAAGACCCAGACGCAGTGCGCCACCGATGCGCCGTTGCGGGCCAGGATCGATAGGTCGTCACCGGCGAACTGCGGCCAGCTCGATCCGGCGATGATGATGACGTGCCCCAGAATGTTCCACTCGCTCAGGAAGCCGATTGACTCCAGCCATTCGACTGGCGTTAGGCCATGCCGCTGGACGATGGCGTCGAATTCGAAAACTGACTGGCTGGTGTGGAGCGCGAGCGGCACCTGCATGCGGTCGGAGGCTCCGCGGCTCAAGCGCAACAGATCTTCGGTGCAGGTGTCGACCTGTGACGGTGACAGGAACCCCTTGATGCGGCCGTTGGCCCGGCCGTCGATGCGCTCGATGAGTTCGACGGCTCGGTGGAACCCGGCAATGCCGGCCTCCTCGTTCCAGTCGTATTCCATCTTCCGTCCGTCGCGTGTGAGCCAGCGACCGGAGCGGTAACCGTTCCCGATGTAGGCACGCAGTCCCGCCTTTTCGGCGGCGGACGCCACGTAGTCGCCGATGCCGCCGATCTCCATCACCGTTGTCGTGCCGGTACGCAATAGCTCACCCATCGAGTAGTCGACGCAGGCTTCGGTCCCCTCGGGGTCGATCGCTTCACTGCGAGCCGGGAGCATTTCGGAGAGGCCGGACATCGAGAACTGACGTCGTCCGCGATCTTCAATGAAGGATTTGTCGAGCGGTGAACCGGCCAGGTGGGAGTGAGTGTTGATGAACCCAGGCGTCACGACCCGACCTCGTGCATCGACCACGTTATCGACGGTGCCGTCGAAATCATGCCCGACGTGGATGATCTCGTTCCCCTCCACGACGAGGCAGCCGTTCTCGAGCAAGCGATGCTCGCCACTCTGGAACGCCACGATCATCCTCGCATCGATTCTGGTTCGATCCGGCACTTTGACGGTCCCTTCCCTCAGCCCCGATTGACACCGTTTCCCGCGGAAGGCCAGTCTACATCAGGTGGTGCTGTGGAGCGATGCGCGACACGTCCATTGCGTCTCCGCCACGGCATCTTGCCGTTAGGGGGATGCGGTTGGTGTCGAGCGGTGTCTGAGCGCGAGCGCGCGAAGTGCCGCAACACACGTTGCCCGCACAGCCGCTTAGTCGCTGGCCAGGAAAACGCGGTCGCCAACGTGAATGGTGCCGCCCTGTTCGACGCTGGCGTAGACGCCGACGCTCGGCCACTCGACACCGCCGAGTGTGGGGATAGCCGGGCGATTGTGCTGCGCGATGGCGCGCAGGATGGCGACGTCGCGCGGCAGGTCGGGCTGCGGCAATGTCGGCACGACGCAACGTGGCGTCGGGTCGGTCACGCGCAGACGCACGTCGTCGCCGATGTGGAGCGTCTTGCCGACCCAGTCATTCTCGACGAAGCCTTCTCGGTCGCCCGTGTCGATCACCAGGTTTGGCCGAAAACGCTGGGCGTCGAAGGCTGACGTAGGCGCAGCCGCTCGGAGCCGGGCGAGCGTTGCCGTGGTAACGATGTGCAGCGGTGCGAAATCGAAAAAGGTTCCGGCGGGTGCTCCGCCCGCGATCGGCGCCGAGAAGAACATTCCGCTGACCGGCAGACCCTCAACGTCAGGATATTCGCGCTCCGTCTGAGCGTCTGCTGGCAGGACGCTGGTAAGCGTCACGTCACGGCCGATCATGCGCGAGAGTGTCCGGTCGATGTCCGGCTGATTGCTGAGGAGCTGCCGTCCATCCAGCAGCGTGATCTGGGCGATGAGTGGGTGCTGTTGTTGAAATGTCGCCGCGCAACCGAGAAGCATTCCCCACAGGCGCGGGTGCTTGGCGCTGGCAACCTTGCCGGTCTCTCGATCGATCAGTGCGAAGACGCGATCGCCCGCCAGTCCACGCACGGAGGCCGATGCATCGTCGAGCCACTCGCCGCGCATCGACTTGACCGGGTATCGCCGGATTGTGTCGACGGTGCCGCTGATCACGAGCCGGTTGGGGCCGCTTCGCTCACGGCGCGCTCGTCGAGCTCACCCGTGCGGATGCGACGGAGATTGCCGGGTCCTTCCAGGTAATCGAGGAAGAGGATGCCTTCTAGATGGTCGATCTCGTGCTGCAGGATGCGCGCCCACATGCCCTCTGCTGCGAGTTCCACTGTCTGGCCGTCCAGGTTCTGCCCCTGGACCTCGATGCGCTCCGCGCGTTTGATGCCAATCCCCACGAATCCCGGCAGGCTGAGACATCCTTCGGCACCGGTTGATTCGCCCCCCTTGAAGGTGATGACCGGATTGCAGAGCGCCACGCGTTGCTCCTCATGTTCGGCAACAAAGAGGCGAGTGCACTGCCCGATCTGCGGCGCGGCGAGGCCGACCCCGTCGGCACCATGCAGGGTGGTGAACAACTCCTCGGCCAGATCGTGCAAAGTCTGATCGAATTCCGTCACCGGCTCGGCGACTTTACGCAGCAACGGATGATCGATGGGGAGGATCGGGCGCGCGCTCACGACGTCTTCTTCACGCATGGCGTCAGGCCGCGGCGGCCGAGGGCTCGTCGCCCGAGTGCCAGACGAGCAGATCGTCAACGGAGACATCGAGGGACCGCCCGAAATAGGCCAACAGGCGATCGATGGTGGCGAAGTCGACGCGCTGACTCTGATCGCCATTCAGGGCGATGACGGTGCTGAGCGACACGCCACTCTCGCGGGCCAGGCGTCGCAGGCTGATGGCCGGCTGACCGCGCCGTGCCCGTTCAAGATTGAGCCTGGCGAGGAGAATTCGAAGCTGACAGGAGACTGGCATCGTCATACCTCATTCCCACAAACTCGTGGACCAACGCATGTGAACTCGAATGGCCGCGCCACGACGCCCACACTACAGCAGGGATGTATCCGAAAGTCAATACATTGCGCTGTCATTACCTGGCAATCCCACTCATTGGGCCGGTGGTTGGCGCGGCTGCCACATCCACATACAGCATAGTGATTGCGACGTCACTGTATATGAGGAAATTGTCCTAATGGGAATGTACGCGACGGTGAGGCGAGGTCGCGACCGGTGAATGAGCGGTTGTCGGGATGATCTGAGCGACGGCGAAGGTGGAGGAGGGCGTCCGCCGGTGAGAATGACCTTGACAGCAAGGAACTGAGTGGTTATCTTAATCCCGAGTGAATAGATCGGGATTAACCCGCGTACCAGCGAAGGTTTCCTTGGGGTGGAGGATACATGATCGAGTCAGGCGCCGTCAGTCGACGCCGGTGGATTTTGCCGCTGCTGATCGGGCTCTCGGCCGCGATCGTTGTGGGAACCATCATCTGGCAAGCCTTCGCGCTGCACGGCGCGCCCGATCCCTCCAGGGATGGCCTGAGCCCGACCTCGGTCGTCGTCGAAAGCGGCATTCTGGTCTTCCGCGAAGGACTCGAAGCGATTTTGGTCCTTGCCGCCATCACCGCCAGCCTGATGCGCCAACCGGGTGAGAAGTGGAAGCCGATCGCAGCCGGATCAGGCGTCGCCTTCCTGGCTTCGATCGCCACCTGGTTCATCGTGGTCGCCATCATCTCCGCCATCAACGCCCCCGCACTCGACATTCAGGCTGCCACCGGCCTGCTGGCCATCGTCGTCCTGCTCATCGTCATGAACTGGTTCTTCCACCGCATCTACTGGACCGGCTGGATCGCCCATCACAACCGCAAACGTCGCGAGATCATGCAGTCCGGCGGCAACCGCACTCGCGCGGCGCTCATCGGTCTGACGATGCTCGGATTCAGCGCCGTCTATCGCGAAGGCTTCGAGATCGTCCTCTTCTTGCAGAGCTTGCGGCTGCGTTCCGACAGCGAGACCGTGCTGGGCGGCGTGCTGATCGGTTTGGGGCTATCGGGCATCGTCGCGGTTCTGACCTTCGCGGCGCAACGGCACCTGCCATACAAGAAGATGCTGGTCTTGACCGGCGTGCTGCTGGCCGGTGTGCTGGTGGTCATGGTTGGTGAGAGCGTGCAGGAATTGCAGCAGGCTGGCTGGATCTCGACCACCAGCGTGGGTATCGCGATCCCGGATTGGGTCGGCGTCTGGTTTGCCACGTTCCCGAATCTGGAAGGATTGACGGCGCAGCTGCTGGCAGCAGTGCTGGTGTTCGGATCCTACGTAGCGGCGCGCTGGCGCGTCATTCGGCCGCAGCAGCAGCAGCAGCGGCTGTCCCCGAGCCCGGAAAGCTAGCACACGAGAAGAAACGGCGGATTTGTCCGCCGTTCGACATCGATCTCTTTTCGCCACTCGATTCGGGTGGCGATTTTCTTTTTGGCCTAATCCGGCTTGTGGCCGAAGCCGCGCAGCATGCCGCCGAGCTTGTCCATCGTTCCCTCGGGCAGCTTGTCGGCGAATTTGCCAATGCTCGGGACTTTCTGAGCAAACGATTGCAACTCTTCGTCCGACAAGTATGTGCCGAGGAACTCGGTGAAGACCCCGACCGCTTTGTGCGCCTGCTCCTCGGAGAGCCCGGCCCGCTGCTGCAACTGCTGCATCAGTTGATCCATAGTGTCCCCCTGTCTCGTCTCGTCGCCAACGTGGGTGCGGTGCGCCTTCCGCCCGGCGACGTGCAACGCTGAACGTTGATCCGTTCGCACCCACTGTAACACGGCTGCTGGGGAGGGGGAGTGGCAAGCGCAGTGATGCAGGGAGTCATGGTCTCGGATCGAAACTAGCTGCTTGGTCCGTCGTTCGCTCGGGAGTAAACTCGCCGCGCTACAAAGAAAAAGTCCACTGAAAGGTCTGGGTGCAGGCAGGGAAACGTAGCGGCCGGACCTGTGCCGGCCGTCGGCCGTGCTGACCCGCCTGTTGTTCACGGCGATTCTTGGCCTCGTCCACACCGGCGAGCTGAAATTGGCGTTATGAGGTCGGCGGTCCAAGGCTTGAAGACGGTAGGTACATGCCCACGAACTCTCCTGTCTGGGCGTTGACCACGACTTCGATGTGGCTAGCGTCGCATTGCATGTATGCAAACGGACACACCCAGATGGGATTCGCACCTTCGACTTCGACTACCCACACCGGTGTGCCGGGCTCGGCAGGATTGGCCGACGCTCCAGTCCAACTCTTGTCGACATCCGTCTGATTCGTGGCGTCGGCAAAGGTCATCAGCCGCACTTGATCGACCTTTGGAGCAGGTCCGTTCGGCGGGGCAGTGTAATCGATGGCCCATTGTGAGGCCGACTCCTGATCAGCATGTTTGGCTGATGGCGTGAGCAAGGGCTGGACAGTAGTCGCGCTCGGCGGCGGTGGTGTCAGCGTAATCGACGAGGGTAGATCGATCATCGACGTCACCATCTGCTGCAAGACCGAATCAGTCAGTTGTTGATCGAGCGGCGCATACAGCACGGAAAAGACGCCATTGCGCTCCCATGTGTAATAGATGATGTATGTGTTCGCCTCCGTCGTGTCCAGCCTCTCGATCGTCACCCCGTCGATCGTGAGTGAGTCCTGCGACCAATTCTGGACCGGAGTCGTCGTCGGTGTGCCATCTGTGCCCATGAAATACAGCGTGTCTTGCAGGATGTATGGCATTGTGATGCTCAACTGCGTTTCGCCGATGTGGACGCCTCGCGACCCGGCGTCGCCCTCCCAATAGGAGGTCCAGACGAAGTCGGCGCTGGTGTCAGCATGTGGGAGGATCGAGACGGCGGATACCTGAGGATCCTGCTGAGTCAAGAAGTTCGGCACCGGCTGAGGCTGAATGATGGGAAACTCAACCATTTGCTGGGCTTCAGGGAGGGTCAACAGCGCATTCGCGTTGTTGGCATTGGTCAGCGCGAGTGACTCCGCCATCAGATCGTCATGACTTATCGTGAAGGTCCATGGGCCTTCGGTCGTGTTCGGATTCGACGGTGTCGCCGTGAACGGCAGACGCTGCAAGGTCAGCATGACGGTCGCTGCCGGGAGCGGATCGGAGCTGTACTCCAGCGAGAACATCGCCGTCTGCTCGCCCGGGAGATGGCGTCCAAATTGCCACACGGGATCGTTCGCGGCAGCCGTAACACCCTCCGCTTGCACGATTGGCTTCGTCGAACTCGCCTCGACGAGAATGTCTGACGCGGCTGCGATTTCGGGCGGCAGTTTGACGCTGAACAGGAAGCGCAGGCGGCTATTTCCGACCATGACGGACTCGAGCGTGACGGGAACGCCATTCGCTGTGACGGTCATTGGGAACGTGGTGCTGCCTGCCGGAGTGGCTGGCGTCGGCTGTGGAGTGGACTCCTGCCCAACCATCGAGGCGATGAGCTGCTCCATGATTGCTTCGGTTACCTGCCCCTTGATCTGAGCGCTGACTGATATGTAGACGCCGTTCTGTTGCCAGGTGTAGTAGATCGCGTGTGACTCAAGCTGAACCGTGTCCAGCTTCGTCACGGAAACGCCTGAGATCGTCAAGGCGGTCTGCGTCCATTGGCTCAGTTGGACCTGCGCGCTGGTGCCATCGATCGACGTCAGATGAAGCGTGTTCTGCCGCACGAACGGCATGGCGGTGCTCAAGCGCGTCTCTGACGCCGATACCGCGTTGGTGCCGTCGCTCGCTGGATATTCGAGCGTGACGATGTCGGCCTTGGTGACTGAAGTCGGCAAGATCTTGCCGGCCATAGCGTCGGAATCGATATGCGTCAGACCGTCCGGTAGTGAGCCGGGCTGGATGATTGGGAAATCCACGAGCTGCTGTGCTTGCGCGATCGTGATCCTGTCGTAGTAGCCCGAGCTGTTGGGTGTGGCTGACGGTATGGATCGCATTTGGGGTGTCACGACGAAGGTCCACGGGCCGTCAAACGTATCTGTACTCGACGGCGCGGTGACATATGGAAGCGTCAACAACGTGATGGTGAGCGTCGCATCTGGCGGCGCGACCGCGTTATAGACGGCTGCAAACGAGGCGACAGAATTTCCCGGTGAATGTGACGCGATCTCGAACGTCGGGTCTTTTGTGCCAGCAGGGAGTCCGCTGACGGTCAGCAACTGGACCGGCCTCTGACTTTGCACGGAAAGTTCTGATTGTGCGGCAAGCTCTGGAGGCAGCTTCACCGAGAAGTCGAACACGGTGTTGGTCTCGACCTCCACCGACTCCAACGTGACCGGAATCCCATTCGCCGTCACGGTCATTGGGAAACCAGAAGCGGTAGGCGTGCCCTGCGCCGGCGCTTGAGCTACCGGCTGCATCGAGCTCGCGATGCGGACGATGTCGGCGTTGCTGATTGGGAAACGGTCGCTGCCTCCGAGCTTCGCATATCCAGTCTGGAGCTGGATAGCGACATCCCCTTGCTGCCACCAGAGACGTATCAAACCTGCCTCCTGATGGATGCGACCCGTCTTCCCGCCTCCAAGGTAGACCTCTGTCGAATTGTCATAGACGTTCGCAGGAAACATTGACGCTGTAAGCTGATATGGCGACGCCTCAAAGATGTCGATACCAATGCTCTGGCTAACATCAAGATACGTCAGTTGGACGGTGCTGTATCCGGAGAAGCGACTAGGCTTGGTGGGCGGCTCTAGGCTCCAGGTCGGCGGCAGCCACGTCGGTGCGTAAATCTGAAAACCTGCTTCGACTTGCAGCGCGCTCAGGGACGGGTCCGTGACTGACGCTGAGGGTGGAGTCGCGGCGCCGCCGAGTCGGCCTTCGTGGCTGCCGGACTGATTCTGGAAGACGACGGCCAGCATGCCCGCCAGCAGCACCACCGCTAGAATCGCGGCGGCCGTTTGCGCCACTTCGCGGAAATGGCGGTGACGAAGAAGTCGCACGCGTGGTTCGCGAGCCTGTGGCGCGTGCAACGTATGGCCGTTGGAATATGACGTCCACGATTCCGGTTCCGACGCCGTCGTCTGCGTGGTCGCTCTACTCCGTAGCACATCGGCGATATGGTTGGCGGCCAGTGCCGGGTAGTCGTCGTCGGGCCATTCCGGCTCGTCCAAACGGCGGATGTCACGCACGACGCTGAAGAGTTCGTCGAGGTCAGAGCGCTCGCCGTCCACGTCGGGAAGCCCATCGATGAACCGATCGAGTGCGATGATCTCCTGTTCCGGCGTCATCAGCGGGTCCCTTCTCGAAGCTGGGTGCGAAGCATGGCAATGGCCCGGTGCTGCAGAACGCGTATCGCGCCAGGGCTGCGATTCATGATGGTGGCGACTTCTTCAGTTGGGCGGCCTTCAATGACGCGCAGTTTGACGACTTGCTGGTGCTCTTCGGGCAGTGAGGCCAGCAGGGCGTCGATCCCGCGTCGCTCCTCGTCCGCTAGCGCTACATGCTCGGGGCCGGCGGCACGTGATGGGAGGGCCTCGGCGTCGTGAAGCGCGGTGAGGCGCAGACCGCGTTTGCGCCATTCATCTCGGAGGAGATTGCGCGCGACCACGGACAAATAAGCGGCGAAGGGAGTTGATCGTTGCTCGAAATGATCAAGCGAGGAGAGGGCCCGGATGAAGACTTCTTGCGTCAGGTCTTCCGCCTGGTGCCGGTTGCCGAGCGTGCGATAGAGGAAGCGGTAGACTGGTTGCCACTCACGTTGGAAGAGGGACTCAACCGCGTCCCGATCTCCCTGTTGCGCTCTGCGGATCAGATCGTCCCCCACGTTCGCCGCCGCTCCTCTCTATCCCTCTCAACGGAAGTTCGGCCGAAGGTGTTACAGCGGGGAGGACGGTCGAGGTTATCGGGTACAGGATCCACGGATGTGCATTGGGAGAATGTACGCTCTCATGGCGGTTTGCGACAACGGTTTGCGCCGGAGATGCGACCGCGTTTGCCGGTGGTTAACCTAGCGACGAGTCATGCCGGAGATGCGGCGACGTTCGCCCGGCGAGTTAAGGTAATCGACGATTTCAATCGGCAATCGTCCGGCGTTCGCCCGGGAGTAAAGTCGCCGGGCTACAAAGAAAAAGTCCACTGAAGGGACTGCCATGCGTGTCCCGCGGAGAGTGCTGCTACGGTGTTACTCACCGTGCGGTTCGATCGATATCCACAGTGAGCCCTCTGCGTGATGCTGGCGTTGATTGGAGATGTAGGCGACCACGCCGCCAAGATGACGCTTCGAGAAGGTGTCGACCCCATATTCTGCTTGCCAATGAAACTCTGTCCCCAACACCTCATTGATCGCCCGAGAGCTACCTCCTTTGATACGCTGGACCGCTGTGGCGACGGCGAGGGCCGGAGGAATGGAGACCGCGAGATGGACGTGGTCGGCGATACCACCTATGGCGTGAACGATGACGTCGTGGCGTTTGGCGGCCTCTCGAATGTGGCGGTGGATGATCTCTTCCCGAGCTTGGTCGATGAGTGGCTCCCGATCTGCCGTCGACCAAACCAGATGGTAATACAGGCGTGACCACGGCACGGACGGCTCCTCCTTTTCAGTCCCTTCAGTGGACTTTGCCTTTGTAGCCCGGCGAGTTTACTCCCGGGCGAACGTAGACTCGGCTCGTCACTCACTCCCCGGCGTCAGCATCGACGCGATCATGTGCTCGACGTCCTGCTCGTTCAACGGGGCGATAATCTGAGCTCTGATGAGGAACGTCGTTCCGTTATTCTGCCACTTGAAGATCTCCACATTGTTGGGATTAGCCGATGATGTTCGCGAAACGTCGTGACCTGCGAGATTCATCGTGGATGTCAACGGAGGAATGTGGATCTGGGCATCCACGCCATTCATGAACTCGTCGATCTCAAGACCGAAATGCTGGTACGGATCCGCCGCAGCGTCGTGCAGCGCGATTCCTTGGATCGGAACCGGCGGGTGTGATGGGTCGCTGTGCGGAGCGGTGTCGCCGCCCAACGCCACCAGATAGGCCGGTACCCACTTCGGCTGAGCGACGTAGAACTGGACCGCCTGCTGAAGCTGTTCGAAGGTCATGGGTTGAGGCGATGCCGCGGCAGTCGCTGGCGTGGTTGACGTATTGGCTTGCGTGATAGTCGACAATGCCAGGCGGTCTCGGTGGTCGGTCTCGCCATGTTGGATATAAGGCGGCCATAGAACTCCGTCATGTCCACGTGCTCGCGGAGCCCCGCCACTTGTCCGTCGCCGAGATCCACGATGAGCCATTGGCCGGAATCGGTCTGTGCCAAATCGACCGTGAAGAAACGGCTCTGGATCATCGTTCGACCGCGTGATACCTCGGATGATGCCATCGTTCATAGAGCAGTACCGCTCCCAGCACCAACGTTGCGCCGCCGACGAGTCCCACATCGGCAATCGCCGGGCCGCTTACGATGCCGTCAATGAAAAGGAAGACGGTGAACAAGGCCACGATAGCGAAGACCGCCTTGACCCACAGCATCGTGCGTCGCATGTGATAAATGGCGACCAGGATGAGTGTCAGGACGAGCCCACGGAGAACGGACAAAATGTCCGTGATCACTGACGACGATGCCAGCCCATGGCCTTGCCTCGCGTTGATCAGCCCACCAATCATCCCCTGAAGATCACTCTCGAAATTTGATGAGCTGGCGTTCTGTTCAGTCATGACTTGGATGTAGCTGCTCACGCCGTCGTGGTTCCAGACGTAATACGTCTGCTTTGCGTTTGAATCGGCGACGTCAAATCGGGTGACAATGACCCCATTCACGCCGATCCGCATTTCGGAGCTGGGGATGATCGTCATGGTTCGGGCCGCGTCGTTCGGTCGGACAAGAGAGACCGTATCGCCTTCGACGATCGGAACGGCTTGCTTATTGGTCGTCTCGACCAGAAGCATGCCTTGCTGTGAAGCGTTAGGAATCGCCTGATAGAACAGCTCGGCATAGTTGGCCTTGTCAGCCCCAGAATTGCCCACGTGGTAGGTCCTTACGCTCGACGGACTGCCGGTGAGCAGATTCGGAAGATTCTTGGGCGCGACGATCTTGAAGCTGACCTGGTTCTGCGCCTGCGCGACGGTGATGTCGGGATATTGACCCTGGGAGCTGGCTGCTGGTATGCCGGACGCCGTTGGTGACGCCTGCGGTGTTGAATTGCCGCTTTCCGGCTCCAACGACCCAACAACCTGCTCCACCTGATCGGCCGAGAGCCCTTGAGCGAAGACCCAGTATTGAATTACCGGCGGCTGACTGGAGGCCTCATTCCAGGTACCGGGCTCTCTCCACCATAGGGAGATGTGTCCCTGGACAGCGTCATTGACCTGCTCAGTCGCCTGCTGTCCACGCACCGTGACCTGACGCTGCGTGCAGCCGGAGCCGCAGAGTGATGGGCTCATCAAGCCGACGACGATGTCGAGCCGCGCTCCCGGCCCCGAGTACTGCACGTCGAAGACGGCCGGGACATGATCGCCGGAATCGACCGCATAGGCGCGAACAATCCGGACCGAGTCGACGCCTTCGGGAAGCTGGGTGGGCTTGAGAATCGGATCGATGCCGCCGTTGATCGTCTGCACGACTTGGCTCCAGATGGCGTCCGCCTGACTGAGTGGGACCAGTGCAGGATCGGGTGGGGTGGTGGCTCCTGGTGTAGGAGTACCTGCTTCCGGCGACAACATCGAGGCGATCATACGTTCGACGTCCTGCTCGGTGACCGGGTCCGTGATGAGGGCCATCAGCTGAAATGTAGTGCCTTGATCCGTCCAGACGTACTTGGTGTTGTATCCAGAGGGCGGACCCGCAGACGTGATTGACCAGTTAGAGTGCGTGACCGGGTGCCCCGCAATGGTGATCGTCGTACTGGTAACTCCCAGCCCGGAGCTCGGTCCACCTGCGGGACCCAGTGGCGTCCCCTGCTGCAGTTCGTTGATCGTCACGGCGGGTGACTTCGGCCAGGGTCCCATAAAGTTCAGACTGACCACCTGAACCGCGCCTGTTGGCTGTGTCGTGCTTGTCGCTGGAGTCGAGGATTGGGCCTCCGTGCTATTGGGCACCGAGGCCACGATACTCTCATCATGCAGGTAGGATGGAACCCACGTCGGCTGAACTACGTGGAATGGGGCTAATTGTTGGGCTTGATCGATCGTCGAGAGCAGGATGTTCCCCGAAGCATCGGGAGTTGGCAGCGCGGAGTTGGCTGCGTTGGTCGGCGTCCCAATCACACCTCCACCCAATCCGCCTTGCTGGCCCCCTCCCTGGTTGCGGAACGTGACCGCAAGGACGCCTGCCAGGAGCGCGACGGCCAGAACTGCCGCGACCATGCCGAGTCCCTGACGCAGCCAGCCGGTGCGCAGCCGAGTCGGAGGGTGGGAGTGCGTCGTCGTGTTTGTTGCTTTGTCAATTGGAACGGGTTCGATGGAGATGCCGTTTGCGGCTGGCGCTCGGCGCTGGCGGCCCCATCGCTCGACCGCGCGGTCGAGGCTGGCTGGCGGTTCGATCTGCCGGTATGGAGCGGCGGCTTCGTCGAGCAGCGCCACCGCTTGCAGTTCATCGCCGTCGGTCTTTTCATCGAGCAAATCGCTGTAGCGCTGGATGAGATCGACTCTATCGGCCATGGCGCTGCTCCTTCAGAGATGCAAGAGCGCGTTTGAGCTGCGAGCGAACCGCCGTGTCCCGTTTGCCCAGGATGCCGGCGATCTCCGCCGTGGGAAGGTCCAGCACGAACCGGAGGGTGAGCACGTGGCGTTGTTCCTCCGTGAGTGGTGCAATGAGCTGCTGAAAACTCAGGAGTGAGTCGGCCTCCAACGCGCTGACTTCGGGTTCGTTGGGTAGGCGCGGCTCATTGGGCGTAGTGACCTGCTCCATCGGCAACGTGCGATCTGGACGGCGCGCGGCGTCGATGATGGCGTTGTGCGCCAGCCGGTAGAGCCAGGCGCTGAAGGGCAGTCCGCGATCTTCATAGCGCGGGATGGCCTCGAACGCCTTGAGAAAAATTTGCTGTGCCAGGTCGGCGGCGTCCTCGTCGGTGCGCGATCTGGCGCGGCAGTAGCGGTAGATCGGCACGCGGTAGCGACGATAGAGACGGGCGAAGGCGTCGCCGTCCACCTTCGCGGCCTCAACCAACGCAGCTTCGTCGCTCGGGGACTCAACTCCCGAACGGTCAGGCTCGGTCAGTTCGCGCGGCCTGCGCATGAGCCATCCCCTCTACATCAACACCCATTACCTTATACAACGAGGGAACGGCGTGAAATGTGACGCGCAGTGCAATCGACGTAATGACTGGGGAGATATTACGAAGTTGCAGTCAGTCGCGGGGGATGCCGTGGGCGGCGATCTCGAGGGCGGCATCGACGAAGACCTGCGTCCCGGCCACCACGTGCGCGAGCTCGGTCCACTCGTCACGGTGATGGCTGATGCCGTTGCGGCTCGGCACCAGGATCATGCCTGCCGGACACAGACGCGCGATGTGCATGGCGTCGTGACCAGCGCCCGACATGATGCGCAGCGACGGGATTTCGCGCAGCGCGCACATGCGGGCCAGCGTATCGATGACGTGGCGGTCGAGCCGCACCGGCTCTTCCTCGGTCAGGAGCTCGACGTCGATCTTGAGGCCCCGCGCTCGGGCGGTCGCGTCGATGTCGTCCCGGATCAGCCGTACCACGGTCGCCTTGGCGTCGCCGTCGATGGAGCGGACGTCGACCGCCAGCGTCACTCTGCCCGGCACCACGTTCATGGCACCCGGCTCGACGGTCGCTGCGCCGACGGTCCCAACGACGTTGCCCGCCGCCCGGGCGTGCTTCTCGACTGCCAAAATGATCTCGGCGGCGCCGGTCAGCGCGTCGCGCCGCAGCGTCATGGGTGTCGCACCGGAGTGGTCCGCCTGCCCCTGCACATGCACGCGGAAGCGCGTCGGCGCGGCGATCCCCTCGACCACCCCGGCTACCGCCTCGGCCTCCTCCAACACGCGCCCTTGCTCGATGTGCATCTCGAGATAGGCGAGATAGTCTCCCGGTCCGCGGCGCGCCTCGGTCAAGTGGGTCGGGTCGAGTCCGGCGCGTTGCAGCACGCGCTCGAGTCGCACGCCGTGAGCGTCGGTCAGGTTGAGCACGTCATTCGGGTCGAAGACGCCCGCCACAATGCCGCTCCCCAGCGTGCCGCGACCAAAGCGGCTCGACTCCTCACAGGCGAAGGAGACGAGCTCCACCGGATGACGCGGTGCAATGCGCTGTTCGTGCAACACCGAGAGGACTTCGAGCGCGGCGGCGACGCCGACCGAGCCGTCGAAGCGACCGCCCGCTGGCACGGCATCCAGATGCGAGCCGACCAGGAGCGGCGGCAGGTTCGGTTCGCGTCCCGCGACTCGTCCGAAGACGTTGCCGAAGCCGTCGATGCGCGCCGATGCCCCCAACGTCTGGAGCAGGTGCAGCAGGTATTGGCGCGCGCGCAGGTCATTGCGCGAGAAGGCCAGGCGATTCATCCCACCGTCGCGGCTGTAGCCGATGCGGGCAAAGGCGCGCAGATTGGCTTCGATGCGGCTGGGATCGATCTCGACGCGCAGGCCGCGGACCGGCTTGTTCATGTTATTGAGGCGCGGCGCAGAATCACCGCTTCGCTGCCGTCGGTCTCGTTGAGCAGAACGCGAACCTCATCATCGTCGGCCGTCTCGAAGCGTTGTCCAACGAGATCAGCCGAGATCGGCAATTCTCGCCCGCCGCGATCGATCAAGACGGCCAACACCACGCGAGATGGGCGTCCCAGATCGAGGATCTCGTCCAACGCCGCGCGCACGGTGCGGCCGGTGAAGATCACGTCGTCGACCAGAATGACGGTGCGGCCATCCAGCTGAAAGGGAATGTCGGACTCGCTGATAATCGGGTCGCGGCTCATGCTGTCGAAATCGTCTCGATAGAGGGTGATGTCGAGGCTGCCGGTGGGAACGTCGGTATCAAGCAGGTGCCGCAGCCGATCGCGCAATCGGTTGGCCAGCACGTCCCCGCGGCGCCGCACACCGATGAGGCAAAGGTCGTCGGCATGGCCGAATCGTTCGGCGATCTCCTCGGCCAATCGGTCGAGCGCCGCGTGAATGCCGGTGTCGTCCAGAACGTGCTGGTCCCCGCCGGCCTGTGCATCAGGCTCGGTCACAAATCCCTCGAGCGCTCTCTAACCGGGTATCCGGCGATCGTTCGCGAACGCTCCCCGCGTTGCGACGCTCGCGAACGTAATGGAACTATACGTAACACCCCTCGCATGTCAACGTAGTGCTCACGCTCTGAAATGGTAAAAGAACCCCCCAGGACCGTCGACCGGCATCGACGATCCTGGTGTGCTTTCGGCTGGGGGTTGGTGCATGGTGGGGAAGGGTATTTAGCTTCGGTGCGCGGATGGGGTTCTTCGGACGGAGAGTGGCCAGCCGCGCCGGTGCAACCTCTTGAGTGTCACGTACGGCTTGGTCAGGTTCGGCTGGGTTCCCAGATGCATAGTACGTGGACGCGTCTCCCATTGCTGACCGCGTCCGGCATCTTCACTCGGTGCAATGATGTGTGCGAGTTGAGCGTGCATGCGATGCCTCCTGTCTTTAGCCTAACGGCATGTTGAAGGCGATCGGTTAAGACGAGTTTGAACCTCTGTTGCGTTTCCGTTGTGGTGGTGCCCTTGGTTGGTCAGCAGGATGATCGTCAGTTTACATTCGACGTGTAGGCTGGAGTCAGCGCGAGAGCGGCACCATTCGAGCCGGCCCATGTCCCTCATGGGCTGGCGACGGGAATCGGAGGAACGCTGTTCGATGGTTGAACGTCAAATGATTGCGCGACGATGGGGTCCGGGGCGGTGGGGCCCACGACCTTTCCCGCGAGGACGAATGATGAGACGCCCTTATTACCGGCGTCCCTATGGCCCCGGCTGGCGCTGGCGCATGGGTTGTCCCTGTGGTTGTCTGACGCTGGCCGCACTCGGGCTGGTGGCGACTTCGGCGAGTGTAGCCGTCGTGACACGGGTAAGGGGCGCGAGCCGCTAACCGTGCGGCCCCGCCCCCAAGCGATCCGATCTGTTCGTTTAGCTCGTTCCGAGTGCTGCCAGCACGCGATCCGGCGTAAACGGTGTTGTGCGCAGTCGCGCGCCGGTGGCGTCGAAGACGGCGTTGCCGATGGCCGCCGGGATCACCTCGGTGACCGGCTCGCCCGCTCCCCAGGGCGCCTCGGTGGGCTGGTCGATCAGGACGACCTCGACCTCAGGCACCTCACTGAAGTTCAGGATGGGATAGGCCTGATCCGCGTTAGGGAAGTATTGGTTCTGCGCCCAGACCACGCTGGTCACCCCATTGGCGTCGTACTTGACCTCTTCCTTCAACGTGCGGCTGACCGACTGGATGACATTCCCCTCGATCTGGTTGGTAAGCCCATCGGGATTGATGATCTGGCCGCAGTCATGCGCCACCACTACACGCGTCACGCGCACCACTCCGGTGGCCGGATCGACCTGCACTTCGGCTTCGGCCGCGACGTAGGTCAGCGTGTTCTCGTATTGCAGATACGAGATCCCACGTCCGCTCAGCATCCCGTCCCACGCATGCGGCTTCGCTTTGTTGAGCCCGGCCTGTTTGGCCATGGCGTGCATTACCGCCTGGGCACGTGGATCTTGCAGAGAGCGCATGCGGAATTCGTAGGGATCGGCTCCCGCCGCCGCAGCCAGTTCATCCATGAAAGACTCGTTGGCGTAGCTGTTGGAGAACCCACCCAGGCTGCGCAGTGATGACGTGCGCGGAAAGGTGTAGGTCAACGGGGAGATCGTTTTGAGCTTCCCGTTCTCACCTTGCGTCATGGCGAAGTTGGCCAGCCCGTACTCGGTCACCCTCATGTTGTTGAAGGAGTAGTTGACCGGTTGGTTGCGGCCACCGGTGCGCGCCTGCGAGCCCAACGGGGGCGGCAGGAAGCCAACCTCTTGTCCGGCCAGTAGGTTCCCGGCATCGCCGCCAGGACGACCTGAGTGGGTGGGCGTCCAGACCTCATGTTCCCAGAACGTGACGTTGCCGTTGGGGGCCAGGCCACCATGCATCTTGTGAACCATGGCAGGCCCGAGCGGCTCCCAGCCGTGCTCGTCCTGCCGCATCCACTGCACGCGCACCGGTTGTCCCACCGCCTGCGACATCAGCGCGGCATCCGCCGCGACGTCGTCCGCGCCGTTGTGTCCGTAGCAACCTGACGCCTCGACATAAATCACGTGAACAGCGGTGGTGTCCAGGCCAAGCAACTCCGCGACGGCGCCCCGTAGTGGGTAAACGCCCTGGGTGCCGGACCAGACTGTCGCCTGAATACCGTTGGCGTCCGGTGCGCTGCGCACGTCGGCGACGGCGCAGGATGGACCGACCGACGCGTGCATCTGGAACGGGGTGAAATAGGTCGCGTTCAGGACCGTGTGGGACCCGGCCCTGGCGTTGTCGACGTTGCCCGTCTCCGGTGAAGTGGGGCCGGATTGATAGATGTTGAATCCATCCTGCAGCGTTTGTGGCAGATCGGCTTCGGCAGCTAGTGGCGCGCCCTGGTCCCAGGTGACGTTGAGCGCCTTCGCCGCCTGAATCGCCGCCCACTCGTCCCTCGCGACTACGCCCACGAAGTTCTGATTCTGAACTACTTGCACGAAGCCGGGGACGGCCTTCGCGGCTGAGTCGTCCAGGCTGTCGAGGGTGGCGTTTCGTCCTGCCGGACGCACCACCCGGCCGTGCAGCATACCCTCGACCGCCACGTCCTGCACGTAGGTGAAGTTCGCCATGAACTTGTCCGGCAGATCGACACGAGCCACTGGCGTTCCGACCAGGGAATAGTCACGGGGAGACTGAAGGGCGACGTTTGGATCTGACGTGAGTTGAATCTGCTGCTGGCCAAGCAAATCGCCGTAGCTCACCGCCCGGTTGAGGTTGTGGCCGATGCCGATCATGCCGTCCCGGGCCCGCAGTGCATTTGATGAGACGCCGATCTGCTGCGCCGCCAGCGAACGGAGCGCCTGGAAGGCGGTCGCCGCGGCCACCCGTAGCTTCGGTCCTTCGGACTGGATGGTTTGACTACCGGCGGTGTAACCCTGATCACCAGGCGTCAGCGACGTATCGCCCTGTATGAACGTGATCCGCTCGAAGCCGACCGAAAGCTCCTCGGCCACGATCTGCATCAGTGCCGTCTGCACGCCGGTTCCGAGTTCCACTTTACCGCTATAGATCGTGACGCTGCTGTCGGGGCCGATCACCAGCCAGGAGTCGACCGCCATGTCCGAGTTGACTGGCGGATCTGCTGCCAGCGCACCCGGTACGGAGACGCGGCCCAGCATCGGGGCAAGACTGAACGCGACCGCCAATGTACCGGCTCGCGAGAGAAATGTGCGGCGTGAGATGGTGGACGTCATGAGAGCATCTCCTTGGCTGCCTGCTGAATGGCGCGGACAATTCGCTGGTGAGAACCGCAGCGGCACAGGTAGACGAATGTCGACCCATCCGACTCGCCCGAGAGGAACCGCTTGATCTCATCCTCGCTTGGGACGTTGCGATTACCCGCATCGATGCGGGCCTGCAGGAAACCGAGGGCTCCCATGATCATGGCGTTGCCGCAGTAGGCGCACTGCCCGGCCTGCTGGTCGATAAAGGACTGCTGCAAGGGGTGCGGCGAATCAGCGCTGGCGATCCCTTCGAGCGTCGTCACGTTCGCGCCGTCCTTCACGGTGTTCAGCTTCGTGGTGCAGGAACGGGTGATGACGCCGTCGACCAACACGGTGCAGGCGCCGCATTGCGCCACGCCGCAGCCGAACTTCGGTCCTTTCAGACCGAGCTGATTGCGCAGGATGTACAGGAGTGGCTCGGCGTCGTCGGGGATGTCTACCGCGTGCGGTACCCCGTTCACGGTCAGGTTGAGCTTGAGTGCTGTTGGCATTGCGATTAGCTCCTTCTGATTGGGGCCGGTTTCGATACGATCCGAACATGTTCGCGGTGCGATACGTGGGACCGTGAATTCGAGGTCGTTCTCTCCTCCACTGCGCAACTGCCGCGTTCGCCTGCTCCAGCTCGAACGTGGCTGACCGACCTGGAAAACGGCGATCTCCTCGACCCCGTATCCGCACGGAGGGCGCACTCAAGCTCCCCAGGGGTCTCCACCTCTGAGCCACGGGCGAGTCACGCTACGGTGCGTGCCGCCGATATGAATGCGCCGTTGCGTCGTTGCTGATCAGAGACTATCAGCGGGGACTTACCAATCACTTACCATCCACATACGTGGTGGTAAGAGGCGCGGTAAGTCTGGCTAACCGATGCCGCCGGGGAGCGACGCGACGCAGGGTTTCAGCCTCCAGCCTCTCATCACTGATACATCTGGTGGACGACATACCCGTGGCGAGAAGGTGGTGGCGAATACGGGTTTGGTTCGATTTATCCAGCATGAGAGGCTGGCGTTATTTTCATGTTATGAGTTGGGGCTCACGAAATTGAGGGAACGCGAAGTACGCCGTCCGAGATGGCGTTTGGCAAGTGGTTCGTGGCTGGTGTCGATTCGTCGGCTTGCGGGCGAAAGGCGGACGTCACGTCAGTCCGCCCCTACGAGCGTACGCGCTAGCGCTTCGGCGTCAGGTCCCCATGTACCGTTTGATGGCCAATCGACCCAGGCCGATGGCCAGAGCGTCCTCCGCCACGGCGAAGACCAGGTCCGGCAGCCCGGTCCGCTTGGTGAGAAACGAGCGGGCATGATATCCGGCGAACGACCCGGCGGTGGCTGCTGCCGCACCGATGAGCAACCCCATCGGGACCGACTTGTGCGCGTTCTTGAAGATGGCCGCGCCCGCCACGCCGCCAATGACACCTCGACCGGCGAGCGGCAGCGGCTTGATGCGGCTGGGAACGAACGGCAGCTTGTCGGCGACGATCTCACCCACCGCCATGACGCCCGTTACTGGTCCGGTCCAGGGCGAGTGGAGGTAGTGCAGCGGTCCGTCGGCGCGGTCGGCGAAATCACCCTTCTTGGCGGCTTTAGCCAGCGCCGAAATCGGAACCTGCGAGCGTAAACCGGCCACGAACCCGAGCGTTGCGGCGCTAAGGGCCAGGCCGTCACCTGAATCTGTTCCATTGTGGTGAGGCATGTGTTGCTCCTGAAATTGATGGGCCAGCCATATGCCGGCCCTCAACCCGGGTGAGCGCAACCCGCATGCCGCTCGCGGCAAACCTGTGTCACACGGCGACGTCTATCGTGGCTTCGCTCTGTGCGGCGTCCGGCGCGAACTGCGCGTAGTAGAGCTCCTGATAGAGACCAGACAGCCGCAGCAGTTCTTCGTGGGTGCCGCGCTCGACGATCTGTCCACGTTCGACGACCAGAATCTGATCCGCCCGTTGAATCGTCGAGAGCCGGTGCGCGATGGCGATCACGGTTCGACCATGGATCAGCCGCTCAAGTGCAAGCTGGATACGTCGTTCGGCCTGTGAATCGAGTGAGCTGGTCGCTTCGTCGAGGAGCAGGTAGGGCGCCTGGCGCAGCAACGCACGGGCGATGGCGACGCGCTGCTTTTCGCCGCCCGAGAGCCGGTAACCGCGTTCTCCCACGACCGTCTCGATCCCTTCCGGCAGCCGTGCGACCAGATCGCTCAGCTGCGCCGCCTCGATCACGGATTGCAGGTCGTCGTCCGACGCCTCCGGGGCGCCATAGCAGATGTTGTCGCGCAGCGTCGCATGAAAGAGGAAGACATCCTGGGTCACGACGGCCAAACGTTCGCGTAAGGCCGTCCGCTCGATCTGTGACAGCGGTACGCCGTCCAGCTTGATGCATCCAGTGGTCGGATCGTAGAAGCGGGCCGCGAGTGAGAGGATCGTCGTCTTGCCGGCGCCGCTCGGCCCGACCAGCGCCACCAATCGCCCGGGTGCGGCGCTGAAGGAGATGTCGTGCAGCACTTCGGCGCCCAGACTCTCGTCGCCGGGTCCGGATGGATAGCGGAAGCCGACCTCTTCGAACTCAATGCCATCGCTCGGCGTCTCCGGCAGCGCTTGCGGTTCAACTGGTTCCGGCACGCGTGGCGGAATGTCGATCACTTCGAAGATGCGATCGAACAGAGCCAGTCCGCCCAGCAGCGTGGCGTTGGCGCCAGCGAGGGATGAAGCAGGTGAGTAGAGCTGGGCCAGATAGGTGGCAAAGGCCACGATGGTGCCAAGCTGAACCTGTCCATGGATCACGAGGTAGGCGCCGTAGGTGTAGAGCGCGGCCGGACCCAACGCGGCCAACCCCTGAACCACGACGACCAGCCATTGTCCCTCGAGGATCTGCGTGATCTGTGCTTTGCGGGCGGCGTCGTTCAGGAACGCGAAGCGCCGCGACTCTCGATCTTCAGTGCCGAAGCTCTTGACCACCACCGCCCCGGAGAGGTTGAGCGTCTCTCCGAGCATCGTCGAGAGGTCGCCCATGGCGGCCTGGGCGTTCTCGACGGCGGCGTAGCGGCGTTTGCCGAAATGGAGCACCGGAAAAGCGAATGCAGGCAGAGCCAGCGCCGCCGCCAGTGCCAACTGCCAATCGATGAAGGCCATCACGATCAAGGTCCCGATGACGGTCACCAGGTTGGCGATCGTGCCGAAGAATGACTGCGTCAGAACGTTCTGCAGACTCCCCGCGTCGTTAAGGAAGCGAGACTGGATCTCGCCCGCCGGTGTCCAGGTGAAGAAATCGATGCCCAGCGACTGCGTGTGGTCGTAGAGCTTCTGCCGCAGATCGGCAATGATCCCCTGCGCCACGACTGATGCCAGAAAGTTCTGCCCCAACGACAGCACGGCGCCACTCAAGGGGACCAGCAAGAGACCGGCTCCCAGGATCAGCGCCAGGTGGAAGTTGTGGTGGGGAATCGCGTCGTCGATGAGGCGCCGGATCAGGAGCGGCGGGATAACGCCGAATCCCACGCCGGCCAGCATCAGCAAGCTGCCCGCGAGAAAACGGCTGCGATAGTTGCGCACGTATTGCCAGACGCGGGCGAAGGTGCGGCGTGCACTGCGGGGCGGTCCGCTCTGCAGGTATCGCAGCGAACGCTGCTGCTGCCAGACGCCACGGAGTCCCGGCGATCCGTGCATGCCGCCGCCGCCAAAGCCGCCTCGATTAGCGGCCATGCTTGTTCTCTGATTTCACGATGGTAGTTCTCCAATACCTTTGGGTCATCGATGGTTGTCGTTCGTGAGCTTGTCGAGGAGGTGAGCCAATATCTGCTGCTCCTCGTCATCGAGCTCGTTCAGGGCCAGTTCGACACGCGCGAAATAGACCTCGTTCGCCTGCTGCAGCGCATGACTGCCCGTCTCCGTCAGTCCGACGAAGACCTCGCGCTGGTCCCCCTGCGGCTCACGGATGCGGCTGATGAAGCCGAACTCCTCCAGCTTGCTGAGCATGCGAGTCGCCCCGGCCGAAGTGACCCCCAGGCGGTCAGCCAGATCGCTGACTCGAACCGGTGGACGATGGACGATCAGGTCGTGGAGGGTCAAGAGTGCGCGCCGCTGTCGGCGCGAGAGAGGCCCGAACTCGCGTCCGAGACTGTTGGCCCAGAGATCCAGCGCGCGTCCGATGGCGGGCGCGGCGCCGCGCGGTTGCGCATCGGTCGAAATGTCGTCGGTCATTGGCTGTTCGGTCATGTCGGCCATCCATCACACGGATCGATTGCGGTTGATGCTCACCTGGACGAGGTATCATGTAGTTAACTAACTTAGTCAAGTATATCAAAAGACGTAAGGCGATTCGAGTTTCGACGAGTGGGGGTGTTTCCTGAGTTTGAGTAGAGGTCAGGAACGCTGGCGGATGACGTAGCCGCAGACGCGATCGCCGTTCAGCAGATGGCTGGCGCGCTCGACGTCCGCATCGAGGAGCTGGCGAAACATGTCCGCCTCATAATTGCAGGCCACCGGAAAGCAGGTCGCCACGCGATTGATGGCGCAGTTGTACTGCTTGATCATGTAGGTGGTCTCGTCACACTGCTCCCAAACGGCGTAATAGCCTAATTCGTCCATCCCCTCGGCCAGGGCTGCCACCCGCTCGCGCAGGTTGCGCGCGTGACTCAGGCGCTCGCGCAGGAACTCGCGAGTGCGCTCAGAGCGGCGCTCGAGGAGTAGATTGACCTTGGGTTCGCCGTCGATCTGGAGCAGGTCGGTGAGGAGCTCGGTGACAACCAAGTCGTAGTGTTTGGGGAAGAAATCCTCGGCCAGCGGCGCAACGCGATAGACGTTGGCCGGTCGCCCGACCGAGCGTCGGACCACGCTCGACTCGATCAGCTCATCGCTCTCGAGCGCCGCCAGGTGTTTGCGGACCGCCATGGAGGTGATGCCCAGCAGATTCGCAAGCTGATCCGCGGTTAGCCCGTCGCTCTTCTTCAATGTGTAAAGAATCTTGCGACGAGTAACCCCACGCGGCGCATGCGGTTTGCTGTTCGTGGCCATTGTCCCTCCGAGTCAGATCATAACATAAATCGCGATATTTCTCGTTGCGGCACGCCGTGCGGTTGACGTGTGCGCCGTGATGATGGGACCTGCGTACTCGCTCCCAAGAAGACCGTCCCATCCGTACAGCGACTAAAAGCCTCTCTGAATCTGACGGTCGACTTCCTATACTGAATGATGCGCGGTGGTGCATCACGTTCCTGCGACGCGCGAGCGGGAGAACGTACCACTCCATGAAAGATCCTGACGGCATCGAGGGAGTTCAGCGGGGGACATGTCGTATCAGACTCGATCGATCATCGTGAATCGGCGCATCGCGACGCTCTCCTATTTCGGAGGGATCTCATTGCTGCTGATCCCGTTCCGGCCGCGCAGCCGCTACGTTGCGCGTCACGTGACGGTGGCCGGCGGACTCCAGCTGATCCGCTTCGTCTGGGCCACGCTCACGATCATCGTCTGGAGTTTGAGCACCAACGAGGAGTCGTCGAAGGGCGTTCATCATCTGCTCCTCGATATGTGTATGCTCCTCACCACTGGCATCCCCTGGCCCTCCGGCATCGATACGCGATTTGCCCTGGCGCTCTCGCTTCCGATCGGCTGTACCTGGATCCTGGGACTGGTCGGATCCTATCTGGCCGCCACAGGTCGAACCGTCGACCTGGAAGCTTGCTTCGGCGCGGATTGGTCGGGCGAGATGATCTATCCGCATGAGGATTCCAACGACAATGAGCGCCATCACAACACCAAACGAGCCGAGGACCGCTCGCGTGTAAAGGAAGTGACCGAGCAGCGGTTGGATCGCATCTGGCAGGCGTCGCAGGTAGCCGCCGTGGAGCGGCGCCGCAGCGAGCGTCTGGAGCAGGTTCGGGTCGATCAGGACGCGGTGCTGAGTCGCATCGCGAATCTGAATCGGATGCTGTCACTGGGCGAGATCAGTCTGACGCGCTTCAACGCGGTCTATGCCGACCTCATTGACTACCTCAACGTGCTGCGCATCGAGATGAGTGACCTCGAGATGCGCCGGCTGGATGCCGTGGATTTCAGCGATCAACGGCCGCGCCCACCGACGATCGATCATGTGCCGGACACACGCGTTCTGACCCTGGCGATCGTCGACATGAGCGGTTTGCCGCTGCGCACCTACGGGGATTTCTCCTTGGATGAATCGGTCATTACCGGAATGGTGACGGCGTTCGAGAGCCTTTCGGCAGAGATGTTCGGGTCACATGTCCACAAGACGCAGCTCTCCGACGGCCAGGTCGTCCACTTCGTGCGCGGCCAGTTTACCGTCGCCTACGCAGTTTTCGACGACGAGGCCGCGCCGGAGCAGATCTTCCGCCTGCGTGAGTTTCTCGAGACCTTCGAGAAGATCAACGAGGCTGAGCTGCAGCGCTTGCCGATCGACCCCAGTGTCCTGACAGACTCCGCAACACCTTTTGACTTCGTCCCGCGTGAGACGACCCTCGGCGACGTGAAGCCCCTTCCCAAGCCGGTGCCGATCCGCCAGATCGGGAATCAGTAACCGCTAAGGCTGCTCCAGTTCCTCGTCCCATTCCTCGTCATCGGTCGCTACCGGCGACTCGCTGGGTCGTCGGCTGAACATGTTGAGCTCGATCACGTGCGCCCAGCCGAATATCAGGCCGCCCGCGACAAGGATCAACCCGAGCCCAGAGAAGACCGCACCGGCATAGTCGACTGCGGGCTCATAGTGGTAGACGACGGTGTGCGTGCCTGGATCGAGCTTGATGGCCGGCAGGACGTTGTCGATCGTCGTGATTTTTGCGTCGTGCCCGTCGACTGTCGCCTTCCAACCCGGATAGTAGGGATCGGCCACCACCAGATAGGCGGCGTCCGACGTCTTCACGCTGAATCGATCTTCTTCGCGGCTCAACAACGTCGGCGCCACCCCGTTCGAGGATGGCTGCACCTTGCCCAGTGTCGGGGCGTTCCCCTGCTGATCCGGCTGAACCAGATAGGCCGGTCCGGCATCCAGCGTGTTGCGGTAGATGAAGAGCTTGTCCATCTCCTGGATGAATTTCAGATTCGGATCGTCGAGCTTTTCGTCGGAGACGACGATACCGACGTCCATCAACCCCAGGAGGTACGGATTCGGCTTTCCCGGTAACGCCGGGATGGTCAACTGATACCCCGTAAAGGTGTAGCCGCCCGCAGGTTGCATGTAGCGGACGTAGGACTCGATCATCAGCGGGTCCCAGCCGTCGGCCAGGCGCATGCTCAGATCGACGGCTCCCAGCTGCCAGAGGTTGCGTTGGACTCCGTAGACACGGCTCGATCCAGCCAGTTCAGCCACGCGCTTCGCTCTTGGCGACGGTGTGGTCGAGAAGGTGATCGATCCGACCTGCGCCCGACCCTGGTCCGTCTTGATCAAGGTCGAGGTCACCAGAAGTAGGGCAAAGATGCCGAGCGCCAGCTGACCGCGCCGTACCAGACGTTCGTCATAACCGCGCATCAGCCCCAGCAGCGCTTCGGTCCCCAGTCCGGCGAGGAGGGCGATGCCCAGCAAGGCCACCAGCCATATGCGGGAGAGACCGTGGAAGCGGTTGAATTCGGGCAGCACGTGAGCTGCCAGGTAGAAGACGGGCGACGCGTTCCCCATGGCCAGGGTGGCGACCACTACGATGCCGCCGAGGAGCGGCAATGCGCGCCTGCCTGCGGCGATCGCGCCGAGGGTCGCCAGCATGAGAACCACTCCGCCCGGCTGGATCACGTTCTCCCAGGGGACGTTCGACGCTGGTGGATGGCCGATCAACGCGCGCATGAATTGCACGATCGGGTATTTGTCGGTCGCGGCGACGTCATCCTGCCGAGTCGAGAGGGCCGTGAACTGTGCGAGTGGCAGCAGATGGATCGTCGCCAGCAGCAAACCGGTCACTCCCGCCGCGATCAGCCCGGCGACGGGCGCGCGCAGATCGCGCCAGGTCGCTTGACGATAGCGCGTGAACAGGAGCCAGAGCGCCACTACGCCGGTCATCAGCAGACCGTAGTAGGCCATCTGGGGATGTCCAGCCAGGAGGGTCAGCCCGAGAATCACGCCGAACGGCGCGGCCCAGCGGCGTGGATTGCGCACCGTCGCCCAGGCACCGAGGGCGAGCCAGGGATACCAGGCGACCGTCTGTACGACGGTGAAGTGACCGGCGCCCAGGTGGCTGATGAGTCGCGGCGTCGCCATGAAGCTGACGGCCGCGACGAGCGCGGGCCAGCGTGTTAAGTGGAAGGCTCGTCGCGCGAGGAGCAGTGTGCCGAAGCCTGCCAGCATCAGGTGCCCGAGCAGCAAGATCAGATAATAGTCTCGTAGCGGGAAGAAGTTCATCAGCTGCGTCGGCGGGTAGAACATGGCAGCCAGCGGATCCGCGGCGAGTGGTCGACCACCGGCGAAGAAGGGATTCCAGAGCGGCAGCCGGTGTTCCAGCGCAATAGTCCGCTTGATCAGGATGGCACTGGGCCAATGGCTGATCATCAGATCGCTGTCGGGATACGCGGCGGGCAATTCGTTGGAGTGGATCGGTGCCGGCCAGAGGACCCCCGCCGCCACTACCAGAAACAGGATCGTTTCGCCCAGCAAGATGAGCCAGGGTCGTGGGCTTGCCCAAGAGCCCCTCTCCAGCTCGCCAGGTGATGACGCGTGTGTTGTCGAGGACTGGACTTCCCGCGGCGATGGCACGCTCAGTTCGCGTTTCATCGCCGAACGGTCGAAGCTCGCATGCCGCACGGTGTCGACTCTCTGTTCATTGCAGGGGGTTGGTCGTTTGCCTGAGACGCCAGGCTACGAGTGAGCGACACGTGGGGTTGTCGGGCGCGCCAGTCTGCTCGGCCGTGTCGTTCGGCGGGAAACGGAATCCTCAGGGGCCTGGAATCGACGTCGCCAACTCGAATCGGACGCATGGATCAGCGTCCCCGTCCTCTGTTGGCTGGGAGGTCTCTTGATCCATTCACGTTTTAGCGGGTGTCTCCTCAGTGCACAAATGCAAGATGAACTGCCTCGTGCCGGGTCGTCGGTGTCGGTGGTTTGGTCGATCGAGGTAGCGTCTGACCGGGTGACGGTCGTTGTTCGTTCGATCGACAATTTATCATGGTGCCACCGTGGAGCTCACAACGTCAATCCGGTCGATGGTTGCTCCGATCAGGATTGGGATGTCGCGGCCCGGGTCGATGGCGCCTGATCGTCCGGTTCAAGCTCCTGACCGCGATAGCTCCAGAGCGGTCGTGCCCACCATCGCGAGAGGAATGCCATCACGAGGCAGGTCGCTCCGCCGATGACCATGGCATTCCCCGCACCGACGGCGCTGGCGACCATCCCCGCCTGAAAATCGCCCAGACGCGGGCCGCCGGTGGCAAAGGTCGAGGCCAGGGCGCCGACCCGTCCACGCAGGCTGTCCGGAGTCGCGAGCTGGCGCGCGATGCCTCGCAGCGCGGAGCTGACCGCATCCAAACTGCCCGAAATGGCCAGTAGAACGAGCGCCAGCGCGAATGAGTGGACCAAGCCGAAGAGTGCCAGCACGCCGCCATAGGCCAGGATCGTGAGCGCCACGAGACGACCAGGCCGCTTCGGAAGCGGCGTCACGGTGAAGAGTGCCGAACCGAAGACCGCTCCAAAACTGACCGACGCATACAGGAATCCGAGTCCCTGAGCTCCGACCTTCAACACGGTCTCGGCGAAGATCGGCAAGAGCCCGAAGCGGGAGGCGAAGAGGACCGCCAGAAAGTCGATCACCATCAGCTGCCAGAGGACTGGGCGTTCGTGCACGAAGGTCAGTCCGTCGATCAGTGCGGCAATTCCGCGACGTGGCAGCGGCACCGGGGTGATGCGAGAGCGCATAGCGACTAGCGCCGCCACCACCACGAAGAAGGAGGCCGCGTCGATCCAATAGGCGGCTGCGACACCCAACCCACCGATCACCAACCCACCGACGGCTGGTCCGACCACGGCCGCGGCGTTGAAAGCCAGCACGTTGAGCGTCAGGGCATTCGCCAGCCGTTCCCGATCGACCAATGCCGGGATGAACGCCTGTGTGGTGGGGACACTGACGGCGGACGCCGCTGCCGTGAGGACCGCGAATGCATAGAGGACGGTGATGTTGGTCAGGCCGGATTGGATCGCGACTGCCAGTAAGGCGCTGAAGAGCGCCAGGATCGTCTGCGAGATGAGCATCAAGACGCGTCGATCGACCTGATCCGCCAGTGTGCCGCCGAACAGCGAGAGGAGGATGGTGGGGATGGCCCGGGCCAGCGCGATGCCGCCCAGCAGCGCCGCTGAACCGGTCAGATCGTAGACCAGCCAGCCGAGCGCAACGGTCTGAATCTGCGTCCCGACGTTGGAGATGAATTGGCTTGACCAGATAAGCGTGAAGTCGCGATGGACGAGGGCGGCGAGCGCGGGCGGCGGCCACCGTTTCATACGAGTTCGTTCCCCCGGTGAATCCCCTGAGACGGCGTCGGTCGCGCCCGATGATGCGAATCGTTGGCGTCAAACATCGTCCGGTATCGTACCAGACCTTGCCCGATTTGCTTACGCCTTTAGCAGCTCCTTTCGGAGCTGCTAGCTGACCGTGAAGTCTTTGCTCACGCCGTTCACGGTGACGGTGTATTTGCCTGGGTCGAGCGTCCCCAACGCAACCGAGTGCTGATAGGTGGTGGCGACCTGCGCGCAGACCATGCCAGTCGGCCGCTCGCCCATGATGGTGATGGTGAAGTCGGCTCCGTCGTTGGTCACCTCCGGCTGTTTCACCGTCGTGCAAGAGTCGGGAATGATGCCGGTCACGCTGACGGAGATCTGAGGTGGGTAGCTCTCGGCGATCAAGACGTCGACGTTGGTGACCTGAAGGGGTGAGCTGGTCATGGATCCACTTCCTGTCGGTGTGGCCTGGCTGGTGGCGGTGGTTCCGCTGCTTCCGCTGTTCCCGCACGCGGAGACGAGCGCGAGCACCACAAGCGTCACCAGCAGGCTGATCGTTGTCGATCGTGGGCGAGACGAATTTGGCGTAAATGGGGCGGATAGCATTGCGCGATTCCTCTGCAAACGGTAGCTACATATGGTTCACCGCGGATGAAGTGAACCGATCTCATCCATTGAGACGTTGAAAATGAACGTCATGTTCCTGGGGTTGGTTCGGTGGATTCATCCGGCGTTACCTGCAGCTCCGGACCGGCGAGAACTCGCAAAATCTCGATTCGCGCCGCCGATTCGATTTGACTCGTGATCTGAATCGTCGGTGCGGTCCAGTAGCGAACGTGAAGCTGATATTCGCTGGCGGTCGAACCAAGAAGCAGCACCTCGGGCAGGGGAGCCGTCAGCACGCCGTCGACGGATTCCACTGCCTGTTTCAGCAAGGATGCCGCCAGCGCCAGATCGCTTCCGCTCGGCACGGTCGCCACGATGGTGGTGCGCCGTGAGCCGCTCTCCGTAAAATTCTGGATGGGTTGATTGAAGATGAGCGAGTTGGGAATGAGCACCTCGATGCCGTCGGCGGTGCGCATGGACGTGCTGCGAAAGTTGATCTCTTTGACCGTCCCGGCGTTCGTGCCGATCTGGATCTGATCTGAAATCTCGAACGGTCGCCGCCACAGGATCAAGATCCCGGCAACGAAATTCTCGAGGATGTCCTTGAGTGCGAACCCGACGATCAGACCCGCCACACCAAAGGAGGCGATTATCGTGGCGATGCTGACGCCAAGGATGCCAAACGCGACGACAACACCGAACGTGATGATCCCCGCCACGATCAGCTGGCGGACCAGCAGCTTCAGGCTTGGGTCGAGATGCGGCGAGATTCGATCGGCACTCACCAGGAGACGGCCGATAGCCTGTGCGATCCACGCGGCGAACAAAACGATGAGGATGGCCACCACGAAGGTAGGGATGTCTCTGGCCAACACGCCGACGTTGTGCAGCGCCTGTGCCCCGGCGTCTTTGAGTGCGTTGATCACTGAATCCATCGGTCAGGCACCTCGCGGCTGACAGTTCGCAGGCGATCGTTCGCCGATCAGTCTATCGTAGATTGGTTCTTTAACGGAGATCTGCGCGGTTTGATCCATAGGACGAAGACGTCGACTTTACCCGTCGTAACGGGCGTACGGTCGTGACAAAGACGAGCGTGAGCGTCGTGAACCTGCTAAGATGCAGGCACGCCGCGATGGTGGCCGTACAGGCACAGCGTCTCGGAAAGGGGAGTCGTGCCTCCGTCGCTTGTTCTCTCACTTTTACTATCGAGTATTTGCGGGCTGCTGTTCCACAGCATGTTCGGGCGAAAGCTGTGGCAGCTACCTTGCTTCTTGTTGGCGGCAGTGGTCGGGTTCCACCTTGGCGAGGTCCTTGCGATTCTGGCCGGGGTGGAATTATTGCGTCTGGGAAATATCCCGATGGCGCCAGCCGTTGCCGGTGCTGTTGGCGGTCTCTTCATCTGCTGGTTCTTCACCTCGTCGCCGGAACCGCGCACGCGTAGACGACGAGTAACCCGGCAGCAATGAGCTGACCGAGATCTTGTTCGGCACCAACGGCCAGCCATCCGCCGGGTCGGCCCGGCGGAATCCGTGACACACGAAGGGGAGGGTACAGCATGCGAAAAGGATGGGTTTGGGTTTCGGTAATCCTGCTCCTCATCGTGTTCATCGGATGCGGTGTTGGTCTCTATTTTCTCGGTGGCTCCAACCAATCGGCGCTGCAGCGCTTGACCGATATCTCCATCATCTTCATCACCCTGTCGATGGTTCTGGTCGTCCTCTTGATGGGCGTGCTCGTTGGGCTCGCCGTCTGGATCTCCCTGCTTCTCAAGAACCACGCAATCCCGCTCCTCGAACAGCTCACTGGAACGGTGACGCGCGTCCGCGGAACGACCGAATTCATGACCGAAGAGGTCGCCAGCCCGGTCATCTCCTTTTTCTCGCGGGTTGCAGGCGTGCGTGCCCTGGTGAAGACAGTCACCCGCGGCAAACGTCGCTAGCGCTCTGCAGCTCCGGCCCGCGTCGAGCGCGAAACCGGCAAATTTCCGATGATATACTTTTCGTTGCTCTGGCGCGTCGCGCGGGCTTTAATCGTGTCCGGAAACGGGTATGGTTGAGTCGGCCTGATCGTCGGTATTCTCCGACATCCAGTCGTGATCTGTGAGGGGTGCATGAAGGGGATCATTCTTGCCGGTGGGCTTGGCAGCCGTCTCTACCCGCTGACTTACGCGACGAACAAGCATCTGCTGCCGATCTACGACCGGCCGATGATCTACTATCCGATCGCGACCCTGGTGAACGCCGGCGTCGACCACATCATGATCGTCACCGGCGGTCCGCACGCGGGCGACTTTCTGCGCGTCGTGCGCAACGGCAAGCATCTCGGCGTTCGTCACCTCGAGTACACCTATCAGGAGCACGAGGGGGGCATCGCCGAAGCGCTGGGGTTGTGCGCCGACTTTGCCGAAGGCGACGACATCTGCGTCATCCTGGGTGACAACACGACCGACGCCGATATTCGTCCGACGGTCGAGGAGTTCACCGAGGGTGCTGTCCTCTTCCTCGCCACCGTGCCGGATCCGGAGCGGTTCGGGTGCCCCGTCTTCGATGCCGCCGATCCGACGCGCATTCTGCGCATCGAGGAGAAACCGGCTGAGCCCAAGAGCAACTACGCCGTGACCGGTCTCTATATGTATGACGGTCGCGTCTTCGATTACATCAACCGGCTGGAGCCGTCGGCGCGTGGCGAGCTCGAGATCACGGACGTCAATAACTTCTATCTGACTGACGACAAGCTGCGTTGGCAGGAGCTTCAGGGCTACTGGACCGACGCGGGCACGTTCGAGAGCCTGCATCGCGCGAACCGCTTCTGGGCCGCCCAGTGTGGCTGGAAGGCGGACGCGGATATGAGTGCGGAGATCGGCTGAACGCCGGTCTGAGTGAGTCGCCAGAGAGTGCGATTCACACAAGGTGGGGTAATGAACCAGCGAGAAGAGCAGCGGGCCGCGGATCTCATCAATGACGTGCTTGAAGAGCTTGGCTACGGCCGGCGTGAATTCGACATGCGCGGTATCCCCTTCTCCGGCGTCTGGGGAACCGCCTCATCAGTCTGCTATCAGATCGGCAACGAGATCGAAGCGGCGCGCATCGAGTCGGAGACGTCCGAGCTTTCTAAGAAAGAGAGCAAGCGCCGGGCGCAGGAGATCGTGCGGGAGACGGCGCAGCAGATTGCCGAGCAGGTCGCGGAACGGCTGAGCGGCCACAACGGGTTTGCCAACGTCGAGGCGATCAACGGTTACATCAACATCATGTTCGACACCAACCATTACAGCAACATGGTGATCCGCTCGATCCTCGACGAGGGCGAGAATTATGGGCGTGGACCGGCGCGGACCGATAAGGTAATGGTCGAGTATTCCCAGCCGAACACACACAAAGAGTTTCACATCGGCCACCTGCGCAACGCTAGCTTGGGCAACGCCCTGAGCCGCACGCTCAGGTTCGCCGGATATGAAGTCCTGCAAGCCAACTACATTGGTGACATCGGCATGCACGTCATCAAGACGCTCTGGTGCTACCTCAACTTTCATCAGGGTGAGGAGCCACCACGTGAGCGGCGTGGTTATTGGCTGGGGCGCATCTACGTTGAGTCGGACCGGCGGCTCAATTACCGGAAGGACGTCGTCGATTTCCTCAACGAGCTCTCGAAAGAGGACGTCGTCTTTGTCGAGACGATCGACCGGATGATGAAGGAGCTCTGGAAGATCCACAAAGTGGGAGAAGACGTCGCCTACCTGCTGGGGCAGATCGCCCATCAGCGGGAGATCAAGACCGATGCCTTCTACGAGAACGACACGATCATCAAGTTCTGGCCGATTGCCTGCAAGCAACTGGCGCATGAGGTCGAGCTGGCCGAGGCGGGTGAACTGCCACCTCCACCGGAAGAGCAAGAGCCGGTACCGGTGGAGACCTACCGGGAGCGCCTTGTGCGGGCTGAGCAGCTCGGCAAGCACCTCGATTGGTGGATCGACAATCCCCGCTGGCAACGGGAGGTGCGCGAAACCTTCCAGGCTTGGGAGCGCAAGGATCCCGACTTCGTGCGGCTCTGGGACGAGACCAAAGCCTGGAGCATGGAGGACTTTCGGCGAATCTACGCGCAGCTCGACATCCACTTCGACGTTTGGTTCTACGAGAGCGAAGTCGAGGAACCGGGTCGTGAGATGGTCAAGGAGCTGCTTGAGCGGGGCATCGCTGAGATCAGCGACGGTCTGCCGGTGGTCAAGATCGACGAGAAGCTGGCTCTCGAAAAAGAGACTTATCGCACCCTGCCGATCCTGCGCTCCGACGGCACGACGCTCTATTCGACCAAGGACCTGGCGCTGACCCGCGAGAAGTTCGAGACCTATGGCGTCGATCGGGCCATCTGGGTGGTCGACGTGCGGCAGAGTCTCTACTTCCAGCAGATCTTCAAGATCCTGGAACTGTGGGGCTTCGAGCAGGCCGCCAAGTGCTTCCACCTGAGCTACGAAACAGTCATGTTGCCAACCGGCGCCATGAGCAGCCGCTCCGGCAACGCCGTCCTGTACGACGACGTCGCTGGCGCCGTGCTGAAGCGGGCACGGGAGATCATCGACGAGAAGAATCCGGACCTGCCCGACGAGCTCAAGGGGCAAATCGCGTTGGACGTCGGCATCGGCAGTATGAAATACAGCATGCTGGCGCGTGACAACAACCGCGTGTTCATCTTCGACATCGAAGAGGCCCTCTCCTTCGAGGGACACTCCGCACCGTACATTCAGTATGCCCACGCGCGCGCCTGCCGCATTCTGGAGAAGGTCGACGAATTCCCCGACAGCGATCTCGAGTTCCCCGATGTGACGGCGGAAGAGGTCAACCTGATCGAGCAGATCGCGTCCTTCCCGAACGAGGTGGAGCGAGCCGCGGCGGAGTACAAGCCGCTGGTGATCTCATCATATGTCTACGAGTTGGCCAAGCGCTTCAACGACTTCTACCGCGCCTGCCCGGTCCTCACCGCCGAGGAGCCGCAACGATCTGCGCGCATCGCGTTGGTCGAAGCCGCGCGGCAGACCCTGGCCAACGCGCTAGGTCTGCTGGGAATCGCCGCCCCGCGGGTGATGTAGCCATGGAGACTGATAGGTCACGCAACTGGCTCACCGGCACCGGGATTCAGCCGATCCTGGTGCCGATGGCGCTTGGATCACTGCGCCGTGGGGTCGAGCAGGGACCGGAAGAACTTGCGCGTCATCTGCGGGCCCGCTGGTCGGCGCGGCACGACCAGGATCTCCTCAGACGCTTACGTGAGCCTGAGTCCGTGGAGGTTGCTCCACTCCCGGAGACCGATCCCGAGCGACACCCAGGCCAGGCGCTGCACGCGCACGAGATCGCTCAGGCCAGTCTGGAATTGGCGGGACGCATCCGCGCCGCCATCGATCGGGGTGATCTGGCGTTGACGCTCGGTGGTGATCACGCGGTGGCCATTGGAAGCGTGGCTGGTGCCGCGCTCGCATGCCAACGACTGGCGGTTGTCTGGATCGATGCCCACGGCGATATGAACTGGCCTGAAGTGAGCCCGTCGGGCCGCGTGCACGGCATGCCGTTGGGGGTGAGCCTCGGTCGTGGACTGCGTGAGCTGACCGAGATCGGTCTCAATCCGGAGCTGCATGCCGAGGACGTCTACTTGATCGGCGTGCGCAGTCTGGATTTCGCCGAGCGAGATTGGATCCGCGAGGGGAAGATCACGTGCGTCAGCATGAGCGATCTCGACGACATGGGCCTGGATGTCGCGGTCGAACAGGTCGTCGAGTGCATTGAGCGTTCGGGTGCCGATGCAGTGCACGTCAGCTTCGATGTCGACGTGCTCGACCCGTCAATCATGCCGGGGACGGGCAGCCTCGCGGTCGGCGGACTGACGTTCCGCGAAGCGGCCAAGATGCTGCGACGGCTGCGCGCGAGCAAGCTGCCGATCCACTCGCTCGATTGGGTGGAGCTGAATCCATCGCTCGATCCGAGCGGCAACAGTACTCAGGTGGCAGTCAAACTCCTCTCCATCGCCCTCGGCGAAGAGACCGTGTGAGCAGGACTACGCGCTCGTTCGGGCGACGCATGCATCGCCCACCAATCGCCCGATTCGCCCAACGTGACGTTCCGCCGCCCAACTCCCTCTGTCGGTAGGGGCGACGCTCGCCGCAACCTGATATGCAAGGGCATGTCGGACGTCAGGAGTGGGCCGTGGACCAGACACAATTTGCTCGTGCGGCGCGACCAAGTGAAGAGACTTGGGCGATGACGGATGCATTTACGCCCATGACCGTCCAGCAAACACGTTGAGAACTGCACCGGTTTAGCTTCAATTCGCCACAACTCCCACGTGCCAATTCTCAGCTTATTTTCGAGCCTGGTATCGTATTCATTATGAACAGCCAATCTGTCGTGTATCTCATATGTGGATTCATCGGTGCCGGTAAAACGAGCTTTGCAAAGAAGCTTGAAGAAAGTACCGGGGCAGTGAGAATCACGAAAGATGAGTGGTCAATTCGTTTGATGGGAAACGATCCTACAATCGATGGATATGAGGCCTGGGATCACAAGATCTCGGGATTATCGAGGGATGTTGCCTTTTATCTTGCTGAGAAAGGTATTGAGGTCATCATAGACGAGGGATTTTGGGCAAAGGAAGAACGAGATGAGATGAAGCGAATAATAGATGCTATCGGTGCTAAAGCTGTCCTGTACTATGTTGATACTCCAATAGAAACGATACGAGATAGGGTTGCAAGAAGAAACGATGATCACACAAATGACTCGTTCAAGATCAGCCGAGAGTTGTTAGACGACTACCTCAGGTATTGGCAGCCTCCTGGCGAGGATGAAGATTACATTCTCGCGAGTGAGGTGAAATGGAATGTCGATTCCTAACATCCGCGTTCCCGAACGCTCGTGATGCTGCGGTTGGGTTCGTCCAGGATATCCCTCGGTCATCTGAGCTCGGAGTGGCGCGATCGCCAAACAGGGACACGCGTGCCGGGCGAATGAGAAACCTTATGTAAGGCGGATACACGGGACCGTTCGGCGACGCAGGCGAGGTGATCTGAAACGATCCAGCCCACTGGTACAGAGCCGGTGGGCTGATCCAAATCTCAAATTCGGTACGACGCTACATGCTGGATGGATCGCTTTGATTGGGGTCCGGACCTGGGTCGCGCCCTTCGACGACTGCGGCCAGCCGCGACATGTAGAGATCCCAGCCCTGACCGTGCATCTCGCGCGCATCAGCTGGCAGGCCAGAATGCTCGAGTCGCACGAGCGTGGAGTCTCCATCTGGTGTGAGTGTGATCTCAACGACGCTGGACCCTGGTGGAACGGACTGATTCTCGCCTTCCCAGCCAAAGCTGAAGCGGACCCGTTCGTTGGGAACGACTTCCAGATATTCGCCGCTTGCGATCGCCATGCCGTTGATGTCGACGCGATAGATTCCACCGGCACGTGCTTCCAACTCGACATCCTTTCCCATCCACTTAGCCATCATCGATGGTTCGGTGAGGAATCGGAAGATCGTCTCGGGCCGGGCTGAGACGCGAACTTCGCGCGTAACGATGTCACTTCGAACGTTGGTCATCCTGCTCGATTCTCCGCTCTTCAGCCTCCGCTTCCTGCGCAAGAAGTGCGAGGCGCTCGTCCCAGAATTCCTCGAGGAATTGTCGTAGATCCGCCAGACCTTCAGGCCGAACACGATAGAACCGGCTCGTACCTTGCTGGCGCACGCTGACCAACCCGGCCGTCGACAGAATGCCAAGATGCTGCGAGATCGCGGGGCGCGAGACGTCGAAGTGCGAGGCAATCTCGCCAGCCGACATCTCTCGAAGCCGGATGAGCTTCAAGATCTCACGTCGTCGAGGTTCAGCCAGGGCGTGCAGGGCTTGATCAACCATACGCTTACGTTAGCAGTGACTTACGCTTGTGTCAAGAGGGCAGGAGATGTCCGGCGCGTGACCGTCTTCTCCACCGATACCGAACGCGCCTTCGTCGCCCACCAGATCCTCGCGTCCGAATCCTTCCGGATAGACTCCGTCGTATGCAGGGGCGAAGCTTGTCGTCAGCCGGGGATCAGGTCATCTCAGCTCGGGTTGATCCGGCAGTGTGTCGGCGCGGGCGAAGCTTGCCTTCGCCTCTACCGCAGGGCATGCCCGAAGTGGAGGGCGACGCGTGCGTCGCCCGTTCGAACGAGTGAGAAGCTTATCGCGTCAGGGCCGCGACGACGCCGTTGGCGACGGCCGAGAGCCGGAAATACCAGCGGTCCATGTCGATGTTGGCGTGGGTGTTCGAGACATAGGCGATCCCAATCTCGTTGACTGGATCGACCGCCAGCACGCAGCCGGATGCCCCGCCATGACCGAACGTCGCCGGAGAACCAAGCTCCGCCAGCCCGAATCCGCCCGCGGCGAAGTTGAGCTCGAAGCCGAGCCCCCAGGGTTGCGGCAAAGGCAGCTCGAACCCTACCAGGTTGCCGTGCGCTCTGCCGCCGGTCTGATCGACCGTCATGGCTCTGGCCGTGGCTTGCGAGACGATGGGGTTGTCCGCTCCGGGAGCGAAGAGCAACCCGAACTTCAGTACGTCGGATGCGCTGGCAACCGCGCCGAAAGAGGGATGGGCCAATTGCAGCGCATAGGGGGAGTTGTACATGGCGCCGTCGGTGCCGTAGCCCAGTGTCCCCACCACGTGTGCGATCCGTCCGTAGTCGCTGGGGTCGGGCGGCATGAAGGTGTTGGTCAGACCGGCGGACTCGAGCACCATCGTTCGTACCAAATCGGGGAACGAGAGGCCGGTGACGACGCACGCCATGCGCGCCGCCAGGGCGATGCCGAAGTCGCTGTACTCGAAGCGCGTGCCGGGCTTGAACTTGAGCGGATGCTCGTAAGCCTCGTCGATGATCTCGTCGATCGGCGTCTGGTCGATCAGTCGCTTCTCCATCTCAGGCGATTCATAGATGATGCCCGAGGTGTGGGTCAGCAGGTGGCGTAGCCGTATCTCTTCGCGGCCGTCGCCGGTGAACTCCGGCAAGACAGAGTGAACCGACGTCGAGAGCGTGAGCTCCCCCTGCTCCACCACCGCCATGACCGCGGCAGCGCTGTAGAGCTTGGAGGCGGACGCCAGCGGCCAGAGGACATTTGGTCCGGCGGCGAGCCCGTCGGCGGCCTGACCCGTGTACCAGTCGGCGATCATCTCGCCAGATTTACTGACGGCCAACCCTGCTCCGGCGATCTCGCCATCCTCGACGAAGCGCTCGATCCGCCGTTGCACTCTTGAGAGATCACCCGCGATCCCCTTGCGGTTCATCCGATCCCGTTCCTTCCACTGCCATCAGCAATACCCGCTGCATTATGCACGCGAATGCAATGATGAGCGCGCCGTTGTCACTACTTGCTTGTGGCGGTCAGGTGATAGATGGTGCCGTTGTTGAGATCGCAGATGTAGAGCTCGCCGTTGCCGTCCTGCCCAAAGGAGCTGTAACCGGCTTTTCCTTGCGCGACTTGCGTCTGCGACCACTTGCCGCTGGCGTCCCGCGTGAGCGCCCAGATCGTGCCGCTGCAGTAGTCAGTGAAGAAGTAGGCGCCGTCGATCGCCTTATATTGCGAACCGCGATAGACATAGCCACCGGTGACCGAGCAATTGCCGGGCGCGTGCGAGTACTCGGCTACCGGCATGGTCAGGCCAGACGTGTCGCAATTCTTGGACGGCTGGTAGCAGTGCGTCGCCTCCATGATTTTCCAACCGAAATTGAGACCTGGTTTGAGGTCCGACGAGACGAAATCGATCTCTTCCCAGGTGCTCTGCCCCACGTCGCCGATGTAGAGGTCGTGTGTGGCGCGATCGAAGCTGAAGCGCCATGGATTGCGCAGCCCATAGGCCCAGATCTCTGGCTTGCCCTTCTTGCCGTCGGCAAACGGGTTACTGGGCGGAATCGAATACGGATCGCCGTGGTCGACGTCGATGCGCAGGATCTTGCCGAGGAGCGTGTTGGTCTTTTGCCCGTTCCCCTGCGGATCTCCCTCAGAGCCACCGTCACCGGCCCCGATCCAGAGCATGCCGTCCGGGCCAAACGCCAACTGCCCGCCATTGTGATTGGCATAGGGCTGCTTAATGCCGAGGATCTTCTTGAAGCTGTTGGGGTCGGTGCTGGTGTGATCGGACGAAGCGGTGATGCGCGCTACCACCGTATTGCCGTTGGTGTCGGTGTAGTCAACGTAGAGGTAGCCGTTGCTGGCGTAGTTGGGGTGGAAGGCCACGCTGAAGAGACCTTGCTCGCTGCCGGACGAGCGGATGCGGGACGTGATGTCCAGGAAAGGCTGGCTCTGCACGTTGCCACCCTTCACCAGCAGGATCTTTCCGCCCTTCTCGACGATGAAGATGTCGCCGCTGCCGTCACCAGAGTCGGTCAAGAAGACGGGATTGTTCAAGTCTCCAAAGATCGGTTCCAGACCAATGGTGACCGACGAGAGATCGACCGGGACCGAGGTTGGTTCTGGAGCATTTGTGCCCGTGGCCCCGGAAGTGGCTGATGTCCCCCCAGACGTGGCGGACGCGGACCCGTTGCCGCTTGTAGCTGTCGTCGCGCTGCTCTCGCTCGACGACGTGGGCGTGGCCGGATTGCCAGATGAGAGGCAGGCGGGGGCGATCAGCAGGAGCAGGACGATCGATAAGCCTGCCAGGTGAGATCGTGAGAGTCGCTTGACGTGAACGGTGCGGGACGAAGACGTCGACATTGCCCGGAAGTGATGCCGCATTGATCCTCAACTCATCCTCAAACGTCCACGCCCAGTTAAAGAGAGCTGGACCGGGTGGCCCGTGCCCTCATCGACCTGGCATTGCAGGGTCCTCGCGGCGTGGACGTGGCCGGTGACGTGGTGATCGCACTGCCGCAATCACCCGGCCACCGACCACTCAGGCATTGGGGAATCTGAGCGCGTGGACTAGGCGACCACGCTCATCAGGATGCCCTTCTCTTTGACCGCCGCGCTCGTGGTGCGATACAGGACGGTGCCGTCGAACTGCGCCTGAATCTCGTCCAGCTCATTGCCCAGCAGGTCGAGAATGTGGCCGACCGTCTGCCCGGACTTGATCTTATCTCCGGCGCGGACGTCGCAGATCCAGAAGCCGTCACGCGGCGCGAAGAGGGTCTGCGAGCGTGAGGCGTGGGTCGTGCCCGGGATCTCCGGATCGCCGGGCAAGTTGCCGTTCACTTGCAAGGTGCGGATAGTGCCGTCTACCAACGTATCGACGTCGTCCAGCGTCAGTTGACCAATACCGCCCGCTTCGGCAAGGAGCGCGGCCACACCCGCCTGGGCCGCCGAGACGTAGGTCATGCCACCCGGCTGGTTTGGATCGGCCTGGCGTCCCATGGTGAATGGGAGCCCGAACGCCTCGGCCATCTTCTTGGAGCGCTCTGAAACACTGGGTTCGCCGTTGGCCAGGAATCCGCAGAAGGGCAGTAATTCCTCGACCATGTCGCCGCCATGTAGATCGACGAACGAATCGCTGGGGGTGATGACCGAGTTGAACATGAAGTAGGCCAGAGCGTCGCAGAAGGTGCCGTTGGCGCGACCAGGGAAGACGCGGTTCAGGTTCTTGCCGTCGTACGGATTGAAGAAGGCGGTGCGCTCCCAGAAGGACGGGAGATTGACGATCGGCACCACCACGATGCGGCCGTGGACCTCGTTCGGATCGATCTCGCGTGCCAAACGTACCGCGGCGCGGATCGAGACGTACTCACAGCCGTGGATACCGGCGATGATCGTGGCCAGCGGACCGTCATGTTTGCCGGTGATGCTGACGTAGGGCCAGGTCCAGCCGCTCAGGATCCGCAAATCCGAATGAAGTTCGCCTTCCTGTCGTTCGCCTTTACCGGGAAATTCGGGGGTTGTGCTTGCCATCGTCTCCCACCCTTTCGTGTCGAGTGACCTGCAACGTGCAATGGGAGCATTGTAATGGCGATCGCCGGGCAACGGGCGATGCGACGGTTCAATCGTGGATCCAGACCGTGGTGCCGATTGGCGCCCATTGGTAGAGCCAGGCCGCCCCTGGGGTGGTCATGTTGACGCATCCGTGGCTCATCTCGTGACCGAAGTTGGCATGCCAATACGTGCCGTGCAGCGCGTAGCCTCCCGCGAGGAAGTACATCACCCATGGCACATTCTTCAGGTCGTAATAGTCAGGGTCACCCGGTTTGCCGTTCTTCATCTCGTCAGAGGGCAGCTTATAGAAGATCTTGTAATAGCCAGGCGGCGTCACGTTGGGCGGCAACCCACTGGAAATGTACTCCTGATAGACGACTTTGTTGTCCTGCCAGGCGCGCATGTACTGCTGAGACAGGTTGACCTCGATCCACTTCGGAAAGCCGTCCGGCGCTCCAGGAAGGGGCGTCGTCAGCGCGGCCGGGTCGGCCGGCTGATTCACCGTCCAGAGCGTTGGGCTGTAATTGGGTGCGCCGTCGGAAACGGCCACCGATGGGGCATCGACGCCGTCACGCCTGGCGGCGTCGGTGCCGAGCAAGCGCAGCTGCACCGTTTGCCCATTCGCATCGTCTGGATGCCACTCGAAAATCGCGCGTTCGAAGTACTGCACGGTGAAGCCGCTGGTCGGATCGCGGAATTCTTCGGAGATCGGATACCCGAAGACCGACACGCCTCCGTGCATGCCCCAGAAATCGTAAAAGCCGTTGTTCAGCGTATGCTGCGTTGCCGAGAAATAGACAGAACTGACATCGTCTTGCACCTGTGGTGCGGGGGCGAAGGGGTTGGATGCAGTCGGGAGCGGAAAGCCAAGTGACGAGGCGACTTCCCGGGCTTTGCTCTGACCTGCGTCCCATTGAGCCGATGCCTGCACCGCGAGATCGGCACCCAGACGGCGGAGCTGCACCTGCTGCCCGTCCGGCGCGTCAGCGTGGTATTCGAGAACCGCGCGCTCGAAATACTGGACGGTGACAGGTGTGCCAGTTCCGGGTTGGTTCTGCTGGAATTCCCCAGTGATCGGATAGCCGAGGGTGGTGAGACCGCCGTTGTCGAGCCAGTAGTTGAGAAAGCCGAGTCCGAGGTACTGACCGGTCTGCGAGAAGTAGACGCGGTTTGGCCCGGTGTAGTTTGCGGCGAGCGCGGAGGACGGCACGATCGTGGCAGCCGGTAGGAACATCATCAGCGCAAGGAGGGCACTAAGCGCCAGGGTGACACTGCGCCGCATTTGCGTCTCCTTTGCAGTCAACAAAGTAGGAGCGGCCCACTTGGGCCGTCACATCAGGGTTAAATCTCCTCGCAGGAGGTATACCGCGTCACGCGCTGACGATCCACCCGAGGCTCGCTGGTTTGAACGGGTAGATGGACCAGGATCATGGGCGACGGCGCGACTTGTGGCGTCCACGCCTTCGATCGTCAAGAAAATCGCCGTCGAAGCGCTACTCGCTCAGTACCAAAGGTTCGATCCGGCGAATATGAGGTACTCGGTCGAATCCCCGATCATAGCTCACAAGTTCAGCGATGCCATCATGCTCCATGTGAGACACCGTCAGTGCATCCTCGAAGTCAAGTCTTGGATAGCTCTCGTAGATCTCCAGCGCACGCAGGAACCTGCGCTTCCCAGTGATCTTTAGACCACGAAGGGCAAGGATTGGTTGTAATCGCTTGCGGATTTCGCCAGTTGGAAGGTTGTAGAGCGTGCGAGACGACAAGACGTAAACGACTTCGGCAATGACGCTTTCCGACGTTGTCGCCGTGACATCTCCAGAGCGGAGACCCTGAAACAGCGCGAAGCACGCTTGGGCTTTTTCCTCGTCGTCACGCGTCAACAGTCGGATGAAAACATTCGCATCTAGAAATCTCATTCGGATTGCAGTCGTTTGACGAGCCGCGCGGCTCGTTCATCTTTTGCCTGACGCACGAGCTCATCGATGTCGTCAGGGCGTTGAAGTGGCTCAATCGAGCCGAATACGTCCTCAAGCGAGAAGCGTTCAGGTTCTACAGTGACGTGGTCGTCGTCAACGGTGAACACAACCTTGTCTCCAGGCTTGAGCCGGAACTTGCGGCGTACTTCGGCCGGTATCGTCACCTGACCGCGCTGAGTCATCGTTGTGCTGATCTGTTTCATCAGTCGTCTCATTGATTGAAGGCCATTCAATGAGATCAATCATATGCAATGATTAGCACAGAGTTCAATGGGCGCGCTTCGTTCGGTCAGATTGGCCGCTCTACCCCTCAGTCAACCGCGCGATGGTGGTGACGCGGTCGCCGGTTTCGACGTCCAGGAGCTTCGATCCGCGCGTGGCGCGGGTCTGTCGCCGCATGGTCTTGGCGCTGAGCTGGGCCGAGATGCCGTTGGCGGAGGCCAGGATCAGGTCATCCTTGACGCCGACCAGCGTGGCCACGGCCAGGCGATCCCCGCGTGCCAGCGTGACAGCGGCAATGCCACCAGTAGCCCGGTGCCGCTGCGGGAATTGCGAGATGAGCGTGCGCTTGCCCATGCCCTTCTCGCTGACGACGACCAGGTCTTCATCGGTGCCGTCCGCCGCAAAGAGGGCGCCGACGATTTTGGCTCCGTCCTTAAGGGTGATGGCGTTGACGCCCTGTCCGTCACGGCCTGTGGCACGCACTTCGTCGTCCGCGAAGCGCAGAACCTGTCCGTCGCTCGTCACCACGAAATAGTCGCCTTTGGAGCCCTCATCGACCAGAGCCGCCGCGACGATCTCGTCGTCGCCCAGCAGCTTGACGTCGTTCAGGCCAGCCGCGTTGATGCTGCGGTATTCGGAGAGATCCGTCTTCTTGACCTTACCATTGGCCGTGAACCAGACGACGTGACGCGTCTCGTGCAGCTCATCGATCGTCAGCAAAGCTGCCAGCGATTCGTCCGGCTTGAGGCTGAAGACGCGCTGTGCCGGTTCGCCGCCGGTCGTCCGCGTTGCCTCCGGCACATCGTGGCCCTTCGCCATGTAGACGCGACCGTTGCGCGTCAGCACCAGTAGGTAATCGAGTGTCGAAGCTGGGATGATGGCGCTCATGCCGTCCCCTTTGGCCATCTTGGTGCTGCGGGTGCGGCGGAAGGCGTTCTCCGGCACGGCCTTGACCCGGCCCGATTCGGCAATCACGATCAGCATGTCCCGCTCTTCGACCAGACTGCCGACCGTTTCGATGGTGCCATCGGACGTGTCGATGCGGGTGCGACGGGCGTCGCCATGCTCCTTGAGGATCTCGGTCAACTCCTCCTTGAGCAACGCCACCTTCTTAGCCTCGCTCTTGAGGAGCGCCTGCAGTTCACGGATCGTCCGGGCGAGCTCCTTCTTCTCCTCGGCGTATTTGGAGGCGTCGAGCTTGGTCACCTGCGCCAGCGTCATGTTGGCGATGACGTCCGCCTGGATATCGCTCAGGCTGTACTTGACCTTGATCTGCTCTTTGGCGACGTTGCGATCGCGCGCCGCCTGGAAGATCTTGACGATCTCGTCAGCGTTGGCCGCACCGATGATCAGACCCTCGACGACGTGCAGGCGCTCTTCGGCCTTACGCAGTTGGTATTCGGCGCGCTTGGTGATGACGTCGATCTGGTGCCGGTTCCAGTATTTCAGCAGCTCGATCATGCCGGTCTGGCGTGGCTGACGAGCCGGCTGGCCCGGATCGCCGAAGAGGAAGACCATGTTGACCGGGACCGAAGTCTCCAGGTCGCTGAACTTGTAGAGCTGATTCAGCACCACTTCGGGCGTCGCGCCGCGTTCGAGCTCGATGACGACGCGCGTCCCCTTCTCTTCATCCGACTCGTTGCGGATGTCGGTGACGCCCTTGACCTTGCCGTCGTTGACCGAGTTGATCATCGACTTCACCAGACGCGCCCGCGAGATGGGCGGGATCTCGGTGACGACTAGATTGTTCTGCCTGAGCTCCTGCTCGAGCCGCACCTCGGCGCGCACGATGACGCGACCTTTGCCGGTCTCGAAGTAGCTCTCGATGCCGTCGGTGCCGATGACGCGGCCGCCGCTGGGGAAATCAGGCCCCTTGAGGATCTTCAGCAACGCCTTCAGCGTCATCTCGGGATCGTCGAGGAGCGCGATAGCCGCCTTGATCGATTCGCTCAGATTGTGGGCCGGAATCTCGGTCGAGAGTCCGACAGCGATGCCGGAGGCCGGATTGCAGATGGGCGGGATGCGGGCCGGTAGGTAGACCGGCTGGGTGACTTTGGGATTCTGCAAGTAGGTTTCGGTGAAGGGAACGGTCTCCTGATCGATGTCGCGCAGCAGCAATTCACCGATGGCCGAGAGGCGCATCTCGGTGTAGCGGTAGGCCGCGGCGGTGTCGCCGTCGACCGAGCCGAAGTTGCCCTGGCCTTCGATCAGCGGATAGCGCATGGTGAAGGGCTGAGCCATGCGCACGGCGGCGTCGTAGACCGCGCCGTCACCGTGCGGGTGATACGACTTGAGCACGTCGCCCACGATCGAGGCGCTTTTGACGGTCGAGCGATTGGAACGATAGCCGTTCTCCAGCATGCAAGCCAGGATGCGCCGTTGCACCGGCTTCAGCCCGTCGCGAGCGTCCGGCAGTGCGCGGCTGGTGACTACTGCCAGCGCGTATTGCACGAAGGCATCTTCGAAGAGGCTCGAGAACTCTTCAGTCTCGATCTCCTCGCGGTGCCCATTCCCATTCATCACAACCGTCGTCGCCATAGGTTCCCTCGTTATGGGCCCTCACCTCACCGCCCTCATCCCCTGACCCCTTCTCCCAATGCTAGGAGAAGGGGAACAACGTTCAACGTTGAACCTTCGTCTCCCCTCTCCCAGAATTGGGAGAGGGGATGGGGGTGAGGGCCACCGGGGGTGAGGGCCGACTCCTACACATCAATATCCGTATATTTGCGCGCGCGTTGGGCCAGGAAGGTGCGGCGGCCTTCGGCGTTGGTGTCCTCCATGAGGTTGTAAACCAGGTTTTGCGAGAGCACCGCGTCCTCGATGGCTACCTGCTTGAGCAGCCGTCGCTCGGGGTCCATGGTCGTTTCACGCAGTTCGCGCGGGTTCATCTCGCCCAGGCCCTTGTAGCGCTTGATCTCGTGGGTGCCCTTGTGCGACTTCAACCAGTCGCGCAGCGCCTCGTCGTCCCGCAGCCAGATCGGCTTGCCATTCTGCTTGACCGAATAGAGGGGCGGCGCCGAAAGGTAGATATGGCCACGCTCAATCAATTCGGGCAGTTCCTGATGGAACAGGGTCAGCAGCAGCGCCTGAATGTGCATGCCGTCGACGTCGGCGTCGGTCATCACGATGATCTTGTCGAACTTCAGGCGGCTGAGGTCGAACGCCTGGCGTGAGCCGGTGCCGATCACCTGCAGCAGCGTGCGGATCTCCTCGTTCTTGGCGATGCGCTCGATGTTGGCCCGCGCGACGTTCAATGGCTTGCCGCGCAGCTTCAAAATCGCCTGGAAGTCGGAATAGCGTCCCTGGCTGGCGGAGCCACCGGCGCTGTCGCCCTCAACGAGATAGAGCTCGGCCCGCTTGGGGTCCTTGGTGTTGCAGGGGATGAACTTGTCCGAGATGGCGGCGTCGATGATCTGGCCGTTGCGCTTGCTCTTGCCGGTCATGATCAATCGGGCGGCCGCCTTGGCCGCATCGCGCGCTTTGCGCCGCTGCACCAGATTCTTGACCCATTCGCGCGTCGTCGAATCGTTGGTCTCACACCAGCGGGTCAGTGCCTCGTTGACGATTGAACGGACGATGCCGTCGACCCCGCTGTTGGTCAGACGGTTCTTGGTCTGCCCCTCGAACTGCGGATTGGTCAGCTTCACCGAGATGGCGGCGACCAGCCCCTCGCGGATCAGTTCGGCGTCGAACTCACGCTTCTTGGTGACACCGAGACGGATAGCCTGATCGTTGAGGACCTTGGTCAGCGCCGCCTGAAAGCCGCTCTCGTGCGTGCCGCCTTCAACGGTGCGCACGCCGTTGGCAAAGGAGACGATGCGGGTGCGCTCACCACTGTTGGGTTGAATGGCGACCTCCACCAGCATGCCGTCCCGCTCTTCGGTAGCCGCCACCGGCTCTTTGAACAGGGGGACGCTGTCGCGGTCGAGCGGACGCAGTTCTTCAACGTAGTCGGTCAGACCGCGCTCCGAGAAGAAGGTCACTTCATCCATCTTCTGAGCGTCGTCGTCCCAGATCTTGAGGTGGTAGGCGATGCCGCGGTTGAGATAGGCGGCGGCACGCATGCGGCTCTCGATGACGTCGCGCTGATAGTCGACCGTCGGATCGGCGAAGATCTCCCGATCGAAGAGCCAGCGGAACTGCGTGCCTTGCTTCTTCTTGTCGCACTTGGCGATGGTGTGCTTTTCCGGCACGCCGCGAGAAAAACTCTGACTGAATTCCTGGCCGTCGCGCCAGATCGTTAATTCGAGACGCTCCGAGAGGGCATTGATGATGGTAGCGCCGACGCCGTGCAAACCGCCGGCTGTCTTGTAGACGCCCTGGTCGAACTTGCCGCCGGAGTGGGGCACGGTCAGGATGACGGTCGCGGTCGGCAGCGTCTTGCCGTTGACCTTCTTGGGGTCGAACGGCATGCCACGCGCTTCGTCACGCACGGTGACCCAACCCAGCGCGTCGACCTCGACCCAGATGTGCTGGCCATAGCCCGCGATGGCCTCGTCCGTGGCGTTGTCGAGCGCCTCCCAGATGAGGTGATGCAAGCCGGTCGCTCCGGTCGAGCCGATGTACATGCCGGGCCGCGTGCGGATCGCCTCGATCCCCTCCAGCACCCGAATGTCGGCCCCGGTGTAGCGATTCGCCTTTGTCGTCGTTGCTGTTGCCATGCGGCCGTCTCCACCCTCTGGCTGAATCTCAATGCCGTCCTGAACTCGATGTTCTCATCAGCCAGAACAGATGTTCGCATTATGGCCCAATTATAGCCTATCTGGCAACGCATTGCCAGTCCGTCACTGCGTACGTTCGCTTTGCTCTCGCGTAGGAAGGGAGGTCGGCCAAATCCCACCGCGCTGCGCGTTCTTTAGCCAGCCTATCAAAATCGAGGGGCTGATGACGAGTACCGCGCGTGTTGTGGGTAGACTTGACGCTTCGGGTCGCCTGCATGCGATTCGGCAACGTCGATTCATCCATGACGAAGAGTCAACTGGAGCCGGTTTGGTGAATGTGATCCAGGACGACGTGTCAACGGCGGAGGCGCGTTCGAGCGCCAGAGTTGGTCTACGTCGCGCACGCTTCGCGGTCGGCTCCCTCTTCTTCATCCAGGGGTTCGTGGCCGCCAATTGGTTCGTGCGGATTCCCGCGATCAAGGACCGCTTGCATCTCGGCACCAGTGCGCTGGGTGTCTCACTCCTCTCCCTCACCGTCGGGCTGCTGATCGCCATGCCGATCATCGGCTGGTTGCTCACGCGAGTGGGGAGTCGAAACGTCTGCGGCATCACCGTCCTTTCCTACATCGTCGCGCCGGTCCTGCCCGCGTTGGCGGTGAACCAGATCACGTTGATGCTCGGCCTGCTGATCTTCGGTGGGGTGGCCGGGATGCTGGACGTCTCGATGAACGTGCAGGGCGTCGCGGTCGAGGAACGCATGAGTCGACCGGTCATGTCCTCCTTTCACGGCATGTACAGCGCGGGCGGAATTGCCGGGTCGATCATCGGCGGCGGGCTGGCGGCGCTCGGCCTGAGTCCGCGCCTGCACCTCTTCATCGTCGGCGCGAGCTTCGCGCTGTTCGGTGCGTACATCTCTCGCTGGCTTGTGGCGGATTCACCCTCCGAGCACAAGACTGGGCCTGTCTTCGTACGGCCCACGCGCGCGCTGGCGACGCTGGGCGTCATCGCCTTCTGCGCGTTGTTGAACGAGGGGGCCATATCCGACTGGAGCGCCGTCTATCTAAAAGACAACATCGGCACCAGCGCCGGTTTGGCGGCGGCTGGGTTTGCCGTCTTCTCCGTGACGATGACGGCGGGACGTCTGCTCGGCGACCGCTGGGCTGAACGCCTGGGAGCGCCAGTGCTGATGCGCGTCGGCGGATTGGTGGCCGCGGTCGGTCTGGGTTTGTCGCTTGCCTTTTCCAGCCTGCCGACCACGTTGCTCGGCTTCGCCTGCGTTGGCGCGGGCATGTCCTTCGTCTTCCCGCTCACAGTCAGCGCCGCCAGCCGCTCGGGCGGCATGGCGCCCGGCCCCTCCATCGCGGCCATCTCGACAGCGGGATACACGGGGTTGCTGGCTGGACCGTCATTGATCGGCTTGTCGTCCGACGTGCTGACATTGCGTGGCGCGCTCGGGATCGTGGTGGTGCTGGGGGCGTTGATCGCCATACTGGCCGGCGCGGCGAATCGTGGCGCGCCCGATGGTGTGGGGGGATGATAAGGGGACGGAATGGACTTGTCCAGGTGAAAGGTATCGGTTCTGGCAAAAGGACGATTTCCAGGAAGCGACGAGCCAATTGCTCGATGGACCGACGCGTATCCGCGCGGGTGGATGGCTCAGGAAGGCCGGTCCAGACTGTAGATTACGAATGGCTCGCCGCGGTCCTCCAGGACGAGGTCGCGACGCAAGTGGAACCCTAAGCGCTCCATCACTGCCCGTGAGCGTGCATTTCGGGCCTCGGTGAAGGAGATGACTTCATCGGCAGCCAAGTCATCAAAAGCGAACGTCAAACCGGCTCGGCCTATCTCGGTCGCGTAACCCTGCCCCCAGAACTGACCGCGCACGACCCACCCGATCTCCAGTCGCTCCTGGCCCCAAAGCTGCACCCGCGACAGACCGCCACGGCCAATCAACGCCCCTGACGTCCGCTCGTAGGCCATCCACTTGTGCACGCCATCCACCTCCCGGCCTCGGGCCATGCGGGCTGCCTCGCGTTGCGCCATCTCGTGCGTCCACACGCCAAACCACTCCGCAACTGCCGGGTCCTGGTACACGCGCAACAGATCCTCGGCATGCTCCGCGCTAATCGGCTCTAGACGTAGCCGAGCCGTGAGGCGCACAGGGACAGCCCCAGTATCCACGTCCTTCATGGTGAGCCATTCTTCGCCCGGTCGGACTGCTGCAGTCCGACCGGACAAGCTGCCGTCGGTGTCTTCCCAAAATTGTATACAGAGGTCGACCCCGATCAATTGGCGGCATGCACCTAACGCGGGAATGTCCTACTCCTCGTCCACCACTGTCGGGGTGACGATGTGGCCGCCCTGATCACCCAGATCTGGGATCGCGATGCCCTGCATGCCGAGCGCGAACGCCAGCTCGCCGCCGTGATGCAGGTCGTGCGCCATGATGCGCCAGAGGACCCACTGATACGGCACGACGTAGGTCTTGCCTTGATAGGGGTGATTGAAGGTGCGGCTCAGGTCCACCACCGTCCAGTTGGAGAGGGCTTCCTCGATCATCCCCCAGGTGGCCTCCAGGCCGCTGCAGAGCGTGTCGGCGTCCAGTTCGATGCCCGTCTTCAGCCGGTGTGCTGGTCCCGACTCGCAGGCTTCCTCGATCCACTCGTCGACTTCAGCGCTCTCGACCCCGAGGATGTCGTGGATCCAGGAGACGCGGCCAGTGGCGATGTGGCCGACCAGCTCTCCGGCGGAGCGCAGGTGCTCGCCGCCGCGCCAGGCCAGGTTCTCGGGAGTGAGGCCCATCACGGCGCTCAGCAACGCCTGCTGGTACCCAGCCCAACCGTCATAGATGACCAAGAGGGATGTTGAGGTTTCATCTGCCATATCTACCTCCACGTTCGATGACGCTCAGCGAGAGCATTGACGCCGATTGGTGATAGGCCAGTTTAGAATTCCGTCGCTACTCTACTTTCCCTGCCACTGGGGTTTGCGCTTTTCGAGGAAGGCGTTGACCCCCTCCTTGAAATCCTCGCTCATGTAGCACTTGAGAATCAGCTCTTCCGCCTTGGGCGGTCGACGATGCAGCAGCACGCGACGCACCGACTCTTTGGTCACCTGGATGGTCAGGGGTGCGTTGGCGGCGATCTGCTCGGCTAGCTCCTGCGCCTTGTCGAGCAGTTCTTCCGGCTCGACGATCTGGTTCACCAGCCCCATCGATCTGGCTTCTTCCGCCTCGATCATGCGCGCCGTGTAGATCAGCTCCTTGGTACGGGCTGGGCCGATCAGGTCGACCAATCGAGCGTAGTTGTTGGTCGAGAGGCAGTTGCCGAGCGTGCGCGAAATGGGCACACCGAAGCGGGCGTTGGGCGTGCAGACGCGTAAATCGCAGGCGAGGGCCAGGCTGGCGCCGCCACCGACGGCGTAGCCCTGGATGGCAGCGATCGTCGGTCGCTGCACCGATTCGAGCCGGCCGATGACGCTGTCGACGCGCGCCTCGTAGTCGATGGCGTGTTGCGGGTCGGTGAAGGTCTGGAACTGGCTGATGTCGGTTCCCGAGACGAACGAGCGGTCGCCCGCGCCGGTCAGCACCAACACGCGGATGTCGCGATCTTGCTCCACCTCATCGCAGATTTGGGCCAGACGATCGTACATGGCGAAGGTCATGGCGTTGCGCTGCTCGGGCCGGTTGAAGGTGACCCAGGCAACCGCGCCACGCCGCTCGAAACGAATGTCCGGGTTGTCGTTCTCCATCATTCCTCCGTCGCTGGTGCGATTTCTCAGTCGTACTCGATCCCCGGCCGCGGGCCGACGATGCCGCTCTGCCGGAATTTGGCGACATCCTCCTCGTCGATCCCGATCTCGCTCAACACCTCATCGCTCTGCTCGCCGAGGAGCGGCGGTACGCGGAAGACGTCGCCGGGCGTGTCAGTCAGCTTCACCGGCAGGCCCAGCAGCCGCACGGTTCCCATAGTCGGGTGCGGTTTCTCCACCACCATCTGGCGATGCAGCACCTGCGGATGGTCGAGCGTCTGGCCGACGTCGTAGATCGGTCCACAGGGGATGCTGTTCTGGTTGAGGATGATCTCCCACTCGTCAGATGACTTCTCGCGCAACTTGGTCTCGAGCACTTCAGCAAGTTCCAGCCGGTTGGCGTAGCGGCCACCATTGGTGTTGAAGCGAGGATCGTTCGGCAGGTCCGGCATGCCCAGAATCCGGCAGAGTTGCGGCCAACGCTTGTCGCCGGTGGCGCCGATGGTGACAAAGCCGTCTTGGGTGCGGAAGACCCCATATGGCGCGTTGATTGGGTGGTGGTTGCCGGCGGGCGGCGGAACTCCCGCCCCATTGAGGTAGCGCGTCGCCTGGAAGGCCAGCGTGCCGACCATACTCTCCAGCAGCGACGTGTTGACGATCTGGCCGCGGCCGGTCTCTTGCCTCGCGTAGAGGGCGGCCAGTACGCCATAGGCGCCGTAGAGCCCGGTCAGCAGGTCGGCGATCGGGATGCCGACGCGCACCGGATCGCCCCCTTCGAAGCCGGTCACACTCATCAGGCCGGAGAATCCCTGAACGATCTGATCCAGTCCCGGACGATCGGCGAAGGGACCGTCTACGCCGAAGCCGGAGATCGAGCAGTAGATGATGCCCGGGTTGCGCGCGGACATCGTGTCGTAGCCAATGTTGAGCGCCTCCATCACGCCGGGGCGGTAGTTCTCGACGATGACGTCGGCGGTGTCGGCCAGTCGTCGGAAGATCTCCTGCCCTTCGGGTCGTTTGAAATCGAGCGTCAACGAGCGCTTGTTGCGGTTGGCGGAGAGGAAGAAGGCACTCTCGCCATTGAAGAAGGGCGGACCGGCCCCCCGACCATGGTCGCCCCCTTCGGGACTCTCCACTTTGATCACGTCGGCACCCATGTCGCCGAGGAACATCGCGCACGTTGGACCTGCCAGGTGGCGACCCAGATCGAGCACGCGTATTCCGTTCAATGGTGCGTGGCCATTGCCCGCTGTCTCTGCCATTACGGCTCCCCTTGCACTCGGTATTGCGGCGTTCCCACGTGGCACTGTCATCGGCACGATACCGTCAGTGGAGAAGGCAGGCAAGCGCCGAACGTCACGCGCGAATGCGAAAGCCAGACCGATAATTCGGCCTGGCTCGCCACAAGTTGTCTGGTTTTGATGGGCTACTGCGTTGGTTCTGGCTCGTACGGCGTTTGGGAACCGGGGAACTCCTCGGGTCGCACCTGGTATGGGTAGCTATCGACCCGCCGGGCTCCGGCGTCGCGCAGGATCGACTGCGCCTCGCTCTCGACGTCCCCTTTGTCGGCCAGGGCCATGACCAACCAGGCTCCTTCGGCCATCTCCGACTCGTAGCGTTTGGCGACATCCTCCGGGACGCCAATGCCCGTGATGGCACCGAGCCAGCCACCGGCCGCGGCGCCAACTCCGGCTCCACCGGCGGCCGAGACGAGCCATCCTGCCGCCAGGAACGGGCCCGCGCCTGGGATGGCAAGCAGCCCCGCGCCGATCAGTCCGGAAACGACCCCGCCAGTGACGCCACCAGCGAGTACTCCAGGGACCGTCGCGTCGCCGCCACGTTCCGATGCCGCCTGGGAGCGCACCTCTTCGGCTGCGTCGCTATGGCTGAACACGAGCGATAAATCGTCTTTCGAGAACCCGGCGTCGCGCAGGGCGACGAGTCCCTCTTCGGCAGTATCAGACATGCCGAAGACGCCGATGACGGTGTGCCGATCTCCGGCCGCGGCGTGTTGTGTCTTATCGACTTTCTCTTCAGTGTTTCGCGCGTCGCCAGGTAGGACCATGCTTGCTCCTCCAGGTGTGGTCGGGTGGCGTCCGATTTCGGCATCCACTCCAGCCGCACGCTTGGTCGTCGAGAGTATTTTCACCGTCCGTTCACGCAAAGCATGTGCCAGTTCGGCACCCAGCGTCCGAAACCATGGAAAGGGGATGAAATGGCCGATAAAAGGACGGAACGAGAAGAGATTGCCTCAGGCTTGCTATTCGCCTCGAACGACGCATCGATTCTGCGAATTGCTGCTGGAAAGCGCCGTGGCGGCAGATGTGGAGAATCACGTTAGTGAGAAGCTTTTCCATCACGCCGAACGACGAGAAGGAATAACCCGAACACAACCGGTCATCCTCTTCTTATGGTTGAGAGAAGCGCATCAGGAGACGGCTACCTCGCCAAATGCCTTGGCGGCGGTGATGGCCTCTTTGAGCTGGCCCGCGCCGAGGGCTTCGACCGGCGATGCGTCGTTGAGGAGCGGGTTGAGCCCGATGAACCAGGCACGCACGGTCGAGGGCTCGTCTGAAGCGAGGAGGATCTGGGCGATCTCGTAGGCGGTGCGCAGACGCTGCTCGACCTCGAAATTGCGGATCTCGGTGATCTCGCCGGTGGCCCAGCGCGTGACGGTCTTGCCGTCCTTTACCCCGGCGATGTGGGTGGTGAGCTGACGTGTCAGAAGCTCTTGCAGCGTGACTGCCATCTCAGTGACGTCGACCTCCATCGCCTGGCGGTGAGCCTGCTGCCAGCGCTCGAGCTCGTCATCACCGCTGCCGGAGCCGTTGCTCTTCTTAGATTTCTTTTTCTTCTTGGCCATCGCCACGTCCCTCGGATCGATGGAATCGCGCCATGTGGCCATACTGCACCATGATGCAGCATCGCGCAATTCACGCTGTCCCGCGCGGAGCGTTCGCGCGAACCGAAGCTCTGTTTCGACCATCAGCGAAGCGGTTCAATGTAGGCTGTGCGATTCCAAGAGATGAGCGATTCGAGCGAAGGGGGGTTCGATGAATTCCGGCACGCGTGACCTGGTTGAGCGCTATTGGGCCACGATGAACAGCAACGACTTTTGGGCAATCGGCGAACTGCTGCACGATGGCTTCGTGCTTGACTACCCACAGTCTGGCGAGCGGATCCGGGGCCGTGAAAACAACAGCAGGCTGAACGCCGACTATCCCTCGTCAGGCCCCTGGCATTTCACCGTCGATCGCCTGCTCGTCGACGGCGATCGAGCGGTGAGCGACGTGAACGTTCGCGGAGCGGAGATCGACACTCGAGTGATCTCCTTCTTCGAGGTACGCGATGGGCTGATCTGGCGCATGAGCGAATACTGGCCGGACCCGTTCGATCCACCGGCAGACCGCGCTCATCTGGTCGAGCACCTTTCATAGACGATCGCCAGCACAGTTTTAGGAGAGGACGGGAGAGACTCGAGAAAATCTCTCCCGCCGCTCGAGGTGGAGTGAGGAATTAGCTCAGTTAGTGGCCGTGGCCGTGATCGCCGCCATTTCCGTTGGCGAAGAGTGGCGTCATCGGCTTCACGTTTGCGGTATCACAGGTGTTCTGCAGGCAGCCAAGGCCGAAGGCGTCCTCGACCGTCAGCAACAGCGAGTAGTGGTTGTATGGCGTCGGATCCTGCAAACCGCGCGGGCCGTGATTGGCAATCACGATGGTGGCGACGTGGCCACCGCCCGGGTTGGCATCGCAGCAGCCGAGATTCGTGGCTTCGAAGTCATCCTCGTCCCAGGTGACGACGATGGCGTTGTTGCCCTCTTTCCAGCTTTGCGAGGCCATGATCGCGGTCACGACGCTTCCGACGTAGTTGTCGCCCATCTGGATGAGCCCCGTCGCATCGCTGCAATCTGAGATTCCATGCATGTCGTGGCACTGATCCGGAACGATGAAGCTGAAGTTCGGGACCTTGTTGGTGGCGAGGTCGACGAAGAGCTGCGTGTCCGGCACCATCTTGGCCAGTTCGGCGGGATCGTTCTGCATCGAGGCGAAGTTCAAGAATGGGTTGTGCTTCGACTTGTAAAGGCCGTTTCCGTAGTCGTAGCCCTTGAATCCGGCCACCGGCATGGTTTGCTGATAGTCCTTCCAGGTCAGGCCGGCGCCTTCGAGCTGCTGTGCCAGACTCGGCTCGTTGTTGGTGTGGTTCACGCCGTTGGTCGTCTGATCGTAGGCGTTGTCGTCTTGAATCCCAAAGTAGCTGCCGCCGATGAGCGCCACGTAGTTGGGCTCACTCGGATGCGTTACGCCGTACGACTGGGTCGCCAATCCGTACTGCTGCGCCATCGCGTTGATCTGGGGCGCGTTCGCGTTGCCGATAATCTGCTCTGATGCGTGGTTCTCCATGACGATTTCAAAGATGTGCTGATAGTGCGGCACTGAGTTGTTCGATTCGGACCGGTCGCGCGCCATGGCGACAGTCGGAATAGCTACTACCACCAGCGCGAGCATGGCAGTCAGCAGCACAAGACCCTTCTTCCGCATGGATCCTCCTTCGCGGGAATCCGAGGCACTCTTGTGAGAGCGCCATCCAACCCTCTCATCAGGCGCCGGCATCGAGCAGCCTCGCCCACATGTTAGTTAGCGGCGGATGCTCCCACGAAGGATTGAGTCCTCATTAAAGAACTGTTTGTCTTACGTTAAGAGGGGAACTCACTCGGTCGCGACTGGCGCTGGCGTCGGCTCAGTCAGTCCCTCGCCGCGTAGTCCATAGACCGCGTAGTAGATGGCCAGCGCCGCACTGATGGCGATGCTGAGGGGCACGTAAATGAACGCGGCGATGAACGCCGCGAAGTAGATGAGCGGTCCGAAGCGGAAGGCGCGCGAGATGGCTGCGATCAAGGCAGGATCGGCCGTTTCGCTCAGGAGACGACGATTGTAGGAGGCGTAGCGCCAGAGCGCATTGAAGCAGAGGGCTACCACTACGAACGTGCCACTGTAGATGAGCATGCCGGAGCGGGATTGCGACGTCGTGAGGTAGTCGGCCAGCAGTGCCGTGGGGTAGTTCACGAAGGTGATCAGCATCAACAGGATTCCATTGATCATCAGGAAGCGCCGGTCGGAATGGTCGATCAGCTTGAAGACCATGTGGTGGTTCACCCACATGATCAGGATGACGACGAAGCTGATGGCGTAGGCCAGGAAGGACGGCCAGCGCTGCAGCAGATCGTGCGTCAGGTGCGGGCTGTCCGACGGAATAGGAATCTCAAGAATCAGCAGGGTGATGGCGATGGCGAAGACGCCGTCGCTGAATGCTTCGAGTCGTCCCGTCTCACGTTCGATGCGTTGGTCGTTGGGTGACGTCGCGCGCTGCTGCATGTTCAGCCTCCCTGGGTGGAAGAGCAGGTTTCTCGATTTCGAACGCAGTTGGCATGGGCCGACGCTGGGAGCCGACGTGATTGACCCAGGCCAGACTGTGTCGGTCGGTTCGAACGAATGGCAGTCTACGAGGAGCTATACGGGGAAACTATAGTCAAAACGGGCAGGAATGCGCACCGCCGGAATGGTCAGGGCGAGGAGCGACGAGCGGCTGGTGGAGGTTGATAGCCTCCTGTGGAAATGAGTTGGAAATCGTGTCGCATTCATCCGGCGCACGGAACGTACTCCATCGCATTGTCAGTGAACGCGGCCAGGCGTCACTCAGAAGAGCGGGGCAGTTTTCAGACCGAACGGGGCCACACGGGTCCGGACGCAGCACGCACGCATGTCACTAATCACCATCTTCTTCCTCATGCGTGGCGGCGACGATGACTAACTCTTTGAGCATTTGGCGTAGGTCCGTCAGGCGGGCCTCGCCCAATGCCGCACGAAACTCAGATTCCATCTCGTTCAAGATGCGATTTGCCGTGTCGGTCATGCTCAGCCCGCGATGAGTGATCTGAATCAATTTGGCGCGGCGGTCGCTGGGGTCCGGCACGCGCCGCACATATTTGCGCCGCTCCAAATAGTCGACGATCTGAACCATGGCCTGTGACGTCACGCCCGCGCGCAACGCCATGGTAGCGATCGTGGAGCCCTCGGGCCCGATGTGCTCGAAGACCTTGCCAGCGCCTGGACGAATGTCCGGGTAGCCGGCGACATCCATACGTCGGTGGAACTCGCCGTTGACGACGCGCTGGGTCACGGTGATCAACCCGCTGAGACTGCGTTGCTCCTCTGCCCAGCCATCCTCTTGCGCTCGCTTACCCGGCTCGCTCTTCGTCGTCTGCGTCACGATTCACCTCTTGACAAGTACACAAACACCTTTATTATAAAGTTACTTGTGTATATTCGGTCCGTCAATAGGCGCGGACCGCGTTGCTGAAGCCATTTCGCCGTGGAGGGTGCAGATATGCCTGAAACGAAACCGATGGTAAACCCGCTTGTACACGCGCAACCCGGGAATGGCGAGGTTGTGGGCGTCGTCGGTGAAGGGCTGCGCCTGCTGCTAACCGCCGGTGCGACGAACTCCCAGCTCATCTTGGCCGAAATCGATAGCCCGCCGGGCGGCGGACCACCGGCGATTCACACCCATCCGCCGATGGAGGCCGTCTACATTCTGGAGGGATCAATCGAGTTCAGCTGGATGGGGCCCGATGGCGTTGAGACGTTTGTCGCCGGGCCGGGGAGCGCGGTCTTCGTTCCGGGAGGGGTCGCGCACAACTACAAGAACGTGGGCGAGACCAACGCGCGCATGCTCGGCATCTTCAATTCCGCCTCAATGGAGAACTTCTTTCGCGATATGGCGCGTGCCTCGACCGACGAGCAGGGCCAGCCGATCATACCGCCCGACGTTCCCAAGCTGATGGGTGTGATGGCCAAGTATGACGTGGCCTTTGTCGGTGGGCCTCCCGGCCAAAGCTAGACGCTCGTTCGTGCGCTTGAGGGGGTGGTCATCCGGGGAGAATCGATGATCGGCAAGGAGCAGGTCATGTCAGTGGAACACAATACGGTGAGAGTTCGCAAACTGGCGGACGAAGGTTTCAAACACTGAAGCCTGGCCTCCGTCGATGAGGTCGTCTCGCCCGAGATGATCGATCGCAATCCCATGCCAGGGCAGCAGCCGGTACCTGCGGTCATCAAAGACTTCATCAACCTGTTGTACGCCGCCTTCCCGGACGCCCAATTCACCAACGAGCACACCTTCGGCGATGGCGAGATGGTGGCTGATCACTGTCATATGGAGGGAACCCACGGCGGCCCCTTCATGTGAATTCCGCCGACCGGGCGGCGAGTCCACATCGAGGGGATCGAGGTTTTTCGCATGGTGGGCGCTCAGATCGTCGAACGTTGGGCGCGGGTCGACAGCATGGGGCTGCTGTGCCGGCTGGGCGCGATTCCCAAGCAGAGCGACGGCGCGTCCAACCCGTCATAGCTCACGCACCTATCCCACACCAATAGAGCAACCCGTTCAGCCAACGCTGGGCGGGTTGCGCCGCTGCACGGCCGCGACGGGTCGCGGCAATCCGGGCTTGTCTGGTGTACGTCGATTGACAGGGGGAGTGCCGGCCACTAGTATTAGCGGTGCAAGACTTCGGGGCAGGGTGAGGCGTTCCGCGCCAATTCCCGACCGGCGGTTATAGCCCGCGAGCGACAATTGTCGCAGGAACCGGTGAGATTCCGGTGCCGACGGTACAGTCCGGATGGGAGAAGATTGCGTCCCCATAATGCTATGCTCCCCGAGGTCCGTGTCTGAAATTTTTGGGTACACCGCGCGGTTTGACCGTTTGGTGACCCACGCGAGACGCCCCGTGAGGCGGCTGTCTTGCGATTTCGAGAGGGACGGGCCTTTAACATGGAATCGACCGACTTCGTCGACGCGCTCGGCGCGCCGCCGGGCGACCTGATCGACCGTACCGCCGAGCGTAAAATGCGCTCAAGAAGCCGTCCGAAACGGCGCGTCTCCGCGCAAATCCGGATGGTTTCGACGATCCTGCCACCGCTGGTCATCGGGCTGGCTACGCTCGCGCTGTGGAGTGCGTTGGTGCGCTCCGGGGTGGTGGCCAAATATCTCCTTCCTGCTCCCACTGAGGTGCTGCGCGTCTTCTGGCAGTCGTTGACCAACGGACTGCTGTGGGAATACGCTCGCCCGACCCTCGTCGAGAGCGTCGAAGGGTTCGTGGCTGGGAGCCTGATCGGCCTGGCGACCGGCTACGCCATCTCGCGCAGTCGTCTGCTGGCCCGCATGCTGGAGCCCTACCTGGCCGCCAGCCAGGCGCTTCCCGCCATAGCGCTGGCACCACTGTTGGTCCTCTGGCTGGGGTACGGCAAGACCCCCATCGTCGCCCTGTGTGCGTTGATCGTCTTCTTCCCGGTCCACGTCAACACCGCGCTCGGTATCCGCACCTTGGATCAGGAGATCCTGGACGCGGCCCGCGTCGATGGTGCTGGTGGGCTGGCGCTGCTGCGGCATTTCGAGCTGCCGTTGGCGCTGCCGAGCATTCTGGCGGGCATGCGCAACGGCTTGACGCTCTCGATCACTGGCGCCGTGGTCGGTGAGTTCGTCATTGGCGATCGTGGGCTGGGCGGTCTACTCACCATCGCGCGCGGCAACTTCAACACTCCGTTGGTCTTCGCCACGTTGCTGACGCTGGCGATCATGGCGTCCGTGTTCTATGGCATTGGCCGAATCATCGAGCGACGGCTTTCGTATCTGGAGGGATGAGATGCGGGTAGGGATTGGTGGGCGGCGCGCGCCGTCCGCCCTGGTTCGGTTGTTCCTCGTACTCGTCATCGTTGGAGCGCTTGCCGGCTGCGGTAAGCCGTCCGGCGGTAATCCAACCTCAGTGACCATCGGATTGACGTACGTGCCGAATATCCAGTTCGCGCCCTTCTACGTGGCCGACTCGCTCGGCTACTACAAGGACGCCGGACTCAAGGTGACGTTCCATCACCACGCGGCGGGCGAAGATGAGTTCGGCGCATTGGTCTCCGGCAACGAAGACATGATCTTCGCCAGCGGCGACGAGATGCTCCAGGCACAGAGCAAGGGCGTGCCGGTCGTCTACCTGGCTCAGGTCTTCACGCAATACCCGGTCGCACTCATCGTTCCGGCCGATTCCCCGATCAAGTCGGCCGCCGATCTCAAAGGCCACAGCATCGGTGTGCCGGGAGCCTATGGCGCGACCTACATCGGCCTGCTGGCTTTGCTGCAGCAAGCCGGGTTGACCCAGAAGGACGTCGACATTCAGTCGATTGGCTACACCCAGGTCGCCGCGCTGATGGGGCACAAAGTTGACGCGGTCATGGGCTACCTCAACAACGAGGCGATTCAGTTTCAGACGTCCGGGTTCGACGTGCGTACCATTCCGGTCGGTAGCTCGCAGCCCCTCATCTCCAATGGAATGGGTGCCCTTCAGAAGGAGCTGGATGCCAATCCGGATGTGGTTAAGGCGGTGATCGCGGCGACGCTCAAGGGTGTCGACTTCGTCAACACGCATCCGGATGAGGCGGTCAACCTGAGTAAGGATTACGTTCCGGACCTGAAGGACAGTGCCACCGCCGCCAGCGCGCTGGACGTGCTCAATGCCACCATCCCGCTTATGCAGATCGGCAATTCGGCCGCTAAGACCGACCCGAACGATTGGTCGTCGATGGAGCAATTCATGGTGGCCAACGGGCAGTTGGACAAAACGATCGATGTGAACAAGGTCTACAGCAACGACTATCTGCCCTAAGAATTTCGGGAATCCCACCGAATCGGACCGCACTGGGCGACGCACGCGTCGCCCAATTTCGTTGGCCGGAATCGGCCGTACTTCGATCGGCGCCGTCGCCCGAAATCGCCGGACGAAAAGATGCGTGCTATTCATCGGACAACCAAGAAGCGCATAATTTCCGGAGTGCGGAGATTGCCGCGTGAACATTCTAAGGGGGAGCGATGCTGGTCGGACCGAAAGTAACACTGCGTGGGATCACACGGGACGACCTGCCGGCCATCTGGCGGTTCAACAATGATCTGGAGGTTGAACTGGCCGGTGGAGGGGACCCGCCCAAGCCACAATCATTCGAGCGGCTTCGGACCGAATACGATCGCGATACTTCAATGGGCGGACGCGATCCGGCCCAATTCGCCATCGAAGCGGATGGCAAGTTCATCGGCCATTGTGGATTGTCGAACTTCAACAACACCGCCCGCTCATGTGAGCTTGGGATCGGGATCGGCGACAAGGCCTATTGGGGCAAGGGTTACGGTCGCGAGGCGGTCAGCCTGCTCGTCGAGTACGGCTTCCGCTTCCGCAACTTCCATCGTATCTGGCTGTGGGTCCACGCCGACAATGAGCGGGCCATTCGCTCGTACCTGTCATGCGGGTTCATCGAGGAAGGGCGACTGCGCGAGCACATGTGGAGCAATGGGCGCTACGTCGACACGGTCTACATGGGCATTCTGCAGAACGAATGGGCCGCCCGCAAGGATTGAGGTTGGGCGTGGATGCGGGTTGACTCGGATCCAGCCGAATCTTTGGTCACAGGTCCTTCGGAGGTGTGCTTAATCGGCAATTGGATTCGAATCCGACTGATGGGCGAGCTCTGAATTATCGGGATACCCGCTCATCCCATCCAGAGTCTGACTCCCAATTGCTGCAGGATCTCGATAGCGTCCCAATCGCCGGTGCGCTCGACGATCAGGCCGTTCTCGATCTTCAGCGTTTCGATGCCGTGGAAGAGGACGCGGTTGCCGGTTGGGTCGATGCTGAAGAAGCGGCCCCGGTGCGTGGCATGGGCCGTCCAGCGGACCGCGATACGCCCGGTTTCGGTGTCGACGATGATGAATTCGATATCGACGTAGAAGTCGGGAAACGCCTCGTAGAGTTCCGCCAGGCTGCGCACGTTCTCCTCTCGGGACGCACGCTTGCCGGACGGGTGGCTGTAATCGACGAAGTCCTCCGAGTACATGGCGAGGACTGCGTCGGTGTTCCCTTTTTGCCACCCTTCGCTGACCCAGCGTTCGGTGATCTCGATCAACTCGTCGCGCGAATGTCCGCTCATGCGTTGATCCGATCGACGGCTTCGAGCACCGGCACGAACGCCTCGACCGAAGCTGGCGTGGCGGGCGCGAGGACAACCTGGAGATGGCTGATGCCCTGGTCGGCGAAGGCCAGAAGCTTGGTCGCGATCTCCTCCGGCTCTCCCCAGATCGGGTCGCAGCCGAGCGGCAGTGCCGGAGGTTGCGTCGGATAGGGATGCACCATCACCGCGGCGGTGCGCACCAGGGTTGAAGGATCGCGCCCGACGTCGGCGCACGCGGCATCGACCGCCTCGCGCAAGGGCGGCAACACGTCGTGCGGACGATTGCTCGACCCGACGAGCCAGGTATTCCACATTTCCGCGTGCGCGGCGGTGAGGCGCAGCATCCGTGGCCCTTTGGTGCCGATCATGATCGGCATGCCGCTCGTGCTTGGGCCGCGTGGTCGCAGCACGCACTCGCGTGCCTGATAGTATCGGCCGTCGAAATCGATCTCCCCTTCGCGCAACAGCGTGCGGATGATGGTGAAGGCTTCCTCGAAGCGGCTGGCGCGATGATCGTATGGGAAGCCGAAGGCGCGATATTCCTTTTCGAACCAACCGGCGCCGAGCCCGAGGATCAGGCGTCCGTCGCTGATCTCGTCGACGGTGTCGGCCATCTTGGCCAACAGGGCCGGCTCCCGAAAGCTGGTCGCCAGCACCAGTGTCCCCAGCTGCACTCGCTTGGTGACAGCAGCCACCGCGGAGAGCATCGACCAGCACTCCCAGGCGCCGACCATCTTGCCGTTCCATTCACCGAACATGTGATCCGGCAGCCAGATTGAGTCGAATCCTGCCTGGTCGGCCAGTTCCGCCATACGCCGCTGGTCTGCCCAGCGCAGTGGGGTTGGCTCCGGCAGACTCAACGCCTCGATGTCGAGCTCAATGCCGATTTTAAGCCGCCTGCCCGTCGCGGGGCCGGCACTCTGATTCGCCGTCACGGATGACCTCCTAAGCTGATCAGCGTCATTCAGTCCCGCGGGATCGTTCGCTCAACCTACGACCTCTTCGTACAGCCGCAGGAAATTTTCTCCGAGAATGCCACGCGCAACCTCGTCCGAATGGCCTCGTCGCAAGATTTCTTCAGTAATTCGTGGGAAGTCTGCCACAGTTTGAACTTCGGCTGGTGCGGGCCGTGTTCCGTAGAAGTCTGCTCCGAGTCCAACGCCGGACGGTCCGCAGAGATCCATCAACCACTCAAGCTGGTCAACGAGTGCCGCGACGGTCGGCACTTTATAGAAGATGGAGCAGGCCACACCGCCACCTTCACCAACCTTGCGCAGCATGCGCTCTCGGTGTTCGTCGCCAGGGCGCGTGTGCGAAACCAGCAGCGGTTTGGTGGCCATCTCGAGCACCTCATCAACTGAGGTCGAACCGAGATGCGCCAGATCGATCAAGATGCGCAGCCGTTCCATCTCAGTCAGCGCCTCCTCACCCAGCGCGCTGAGGCCACCTGCTTTCCGGGCAACGCTGCTGCCGTCTGCCAGCGGGTTCCGGTTGCTCCAGGTGAAAGTGGCGATGGTGATGCCGAGTGTGCGGAAGAGGCGCAACAGCCGCAGATCGATCCCGACCGGATCCAACCCCTCGAACGCCAGAATCCCCGCGGTCACACCGTCGGCCTTCGCCTGGCGTACTTCAGCGGCGGTCGTGGCCAGACGGAAACGGCTCGCATAGGTGTGGAGCGCTTCATGGAAGACGGCGAGCATGGCCAGCGCGCGCGGTTGTGTCGCTCCGGCGTATTCGGGCCGGACCGGCCGGTAGTTGAGGTCGAACGGCGCGGTGAAGATGGCGAAGACCTGTGCCGTGACGCCACCAGCTTCGAGCAGCTTGAGCGAAACCTGGCCGTCGCAGCCCTCGTCGGTCGGCGCCTCGGGCGCACCGGACTCCCAGTTGGTGGTGCCGTCGGTCAGCCCCATGAGGATATCGGAATGAGCATCGACCAGGATGCTACTGGCGTGCAGGTCAGCAGCGCGCCGCGCGAGAACGGCTGAATCGCTCTGGGTCATGTCGGCTCCTTCAATCGGCGAATGATGCATGCAGTGTCGGCCCATCTGAGATCGGCGTCAATCGGACGGTGTGCACGACAGATTGGAGATGATGGGGGTGTTTCGCAATCAGCGCAATAGGACCTGCGAGATTTGGGGCTGGAGTCCAGAAAACCCTCTCCCAGAATTTCGAGAGAGTGGCGAGCCTGCGAGCCGGGTGAGGGCCGTTGATGAGGGCCGTTCGTGAGTGTCGCTCACTATGGCAGATAGTTGGCGGGATTGTCCCAGGAGCCGTTCTTCTGCACCGCGAAGTGGCAATGCGGCCCAGTCGAGTTACCCGTCGTCCCCATGTAGCCAATCAGCTGGCCCTGGAAGACCTGCTGTCCGACGGTGACGGAGGGTGTGGTCATCATGTGACCGTAGAGCGTGAGGAGCCCGTTGCCGTGATCGATTTCAACCATGTTGCCGTAACCCGCATCGGTCCAACCGGCGTAGATCACGGTACCGGCCGCGGCGGCTGCGATGGGCGTCCCCTGCGCATTGGCGATGTCGATGCCGAGATGGAAGTGATCATAGCCGCCATAGGCCGGCTCGAGGGTGAGCGACGTCGGTCCGTACGGCTGGGTGATGGTTCCGCTCGTCGGCCAGATGAAGACGCCACTTCCCTGGGCATTCGATCCTGTCCCACTCACCACGGCCTGCCCCACTGTGGAGTTCGACGAGGCGTAGACCAGCTCGCTCTTAGCGGTCGACTTGATCGTTTGCAAGTCGTCCGAGACGGCGGCGATGTGGGTCTGGAACGAGGTGAGTGCGCTATCGAACGCCTGGGCCGGATCGGGTGAAGTAGTCAGATCGGGCATAGTGGTGGCGGGATACGTCTTGGTTCCCATCCCCAACACCTTACGAAGCTGAGCCGCCTGATCGTCCAATGTTTGAACCGACGTTTGAATCTGCGTGAGCTGCGTCGACGCGCGCTGGATGGCGGCGTTCGTCTCGTTCTGCAACTCCTGCTGCTGCGTCGTTTGCTCAGCGGAATTGGCGGCGGCCTCCGTCTGCACGCTCCCCAGGTTTTGATTCTGGGCTTGCAGCTGCTGTCGCAGGGCCGCGTTGTCGTGTTGGGCCTGCTGAATCTGCTTGAGCAGCTCTTGTGACGAATCGTGGAGACCGGCGATCTGCTGGTCGGGCGCCACGTCGATCACCGGATTCGACTGCACCAACGATGAGACACTTGGGATGCGCGGATCGGCCGGAAGGGAATCGGCGATGATTGGTGCGCCGCCACCCTGGACGGCTGCCTGAGGCGAGTGATGGAGTGACAAGGTCGGAACGGCGATGCTCGCCAGCAAGATGAGTGCGACGGTCAGCGCCACCTGCCAGGCAGGCAGCCGCGTCTCACCACGCAGCCAACCGCGGATATTGGTGGTACGCGGCAGCACTGCCGTACGAGCGAGCAGTCGATCCGGTATGGATCGAGTTGTCCGGCTGGGGACCGGGGTGACGCTCTTCACCGTTACCGGTTTCAGAACGATTGGGCGCGCTCGTATCGGTTGAACGTGCTGCCGCGTAACCATGCGGAAAACATAACGCTCACTCATGAGCGCGACGATAACCAGCGGTACTAATCGGGAGAGGGAGATCGGTCCTCACGTCTGTCGGGTGAAATTGGACGACCTATTCGTTCTACGATTGCCGGGTTCGAGCACGAATGCGCACCACGTGCGAGGGATCGCCATACGTCTCTTGCGGGCCGGCCCATAGCTCCTCGATCTCGAAGCGATTCACCATGCAGGTCATGACCAGCGCTTCGTCGAAGAAGTGATAGATCTTGTCGTTCACTCGGAACATGTTGGTCGCGAGCGGCTCACCGCGTCCGCACAGCGGATCACTCGTCGACTTACATAGGAAGACAACGAGCCCACCCGGAACGAGGACGCGCTGGATCTCGCCGAAGATGCCATAGGTCACGTCGTCAGTGAAGTAGTGGAGCGAGAGGCGCGCATAGACGACCTCCACGGAGCCGGTGGCCAGCGGAAGGTCGTGACGAAGATCGCATATAAGGAAAGAGAGCGAGCGTTCGGCCACCAGAGCTTGGCTCCAGTCGGGCTCGATGCGAACGAAGTCGGTTGCCACGATCTGATGGCCGGAGCGTGCAAAGTAGACGCTGTCGTAGCCCGGACCGCAGCCAAGCTCGAGGATGCGACGGGGTCGTTCGAGCATTCGACTAACCTCGAAAGCGAGCTCGGACGGCTCTCTTGTGTCGAACGACGCCCCATATCGGTCATATGAGCGACGCCACCACTGGCGCGAATCCATATGAAAACCCTTCACAAAGGCAAAATCAACACCGTATGTCGGACAAGATGTACGTACGCATGATCGTGCGCTTGTGGTGCGAAAGTACCAGGACCTTCCATAGCAAATATTGGCGACAGGCTGAAGTACGCGAATCCCTTGAGTCATTTTTCATTCTGGGTAACCTGGATATAAGGCGTCTGAATCGCTGACGTCTTTTCGTTGAACGTGTTTGGTCGCTGTGTATCGGTTTGACAGGATAGCATGCGCTCACTCCTGCGCGTAACCGCCACCGCCTTTGGGTTGATGATCGCTCTTGCCTTCGTGCAGAGTGCGTCGGCTCATGGCGCGCTGGGCGACCTCACCAATGCGACCAACAACCTGGTCAACTCAGCCACTGGAGCGGTCGGCAACGCTGCATCCGACAACGCGGATTCCTCCTCGAACAATTCCGCCACGGGTGCGAACGACACGACCGGCACTCAGTCCCCAACCCTGATTAACAGCACGGTCAACACGGTCACCAATGTGACCAACAACGTGGTCGGCTCGACGACCAACGTCGTCAACAACACCACGTCGAGCGCGAGCGCATCCACTTCCAACAATGCGAATAACTCAACGAATTCAGAATCGCAGGCATCCCCGCCGGCGGCGAATCCCGTGGCCACGCCAGCAGCGAATACGTCGGTGACGAACACCGTCGCAAACACCGTCAGCACAGTGACCGACAGTACCAACACGGTGGTGCAGGACGCGGTCGGCGTGATTGCGCCAACCGCCGTTGCCAGCCCAGTGACCAACATCGTGCAGCAGGCGACGCAGCCGCTGGTAGACACGGTTACGCAGACGGTGCAGCCGGTCGTCGATACGGTCGACCAAACCGTGCAGCAGACCGCCAATGCGGTCGATGGCGTCGTCACCCAGACGGTTCCGCAGACGCTCGACAGTGTGGCGGCAGCGGTTCCGGCCACTCAGCCGATCGTTGATACCGTAGAGCAGGTCTTGCCGTCGCAGCCGGTGGTGGCTCCGATCGTAAATGACACGACCACCGCGGTTGATTCCGTCGTCAACAACGTCGTCGAGCCGGTCACGAACCCAGTCATCGGAAACAGCGTGGGCGATGTGGTCGACTCGGTTCTGGATCCGGTGGTACAGGGGAGTGATCCGGGCGGTGACGTTCCCCCGGCACAGCAGCCTGGAACTCCCGCGCCACCGGTGAACGTCATACCGGGTGCGCTCGATCCGGGTTTGACAGTGACAGGCCTCATCAGTGGTCTGACGTCGCGTGGCGACGGCGCCACCGCCGCCGGCCAGGTCTCAAACAACAACGCCGGCTCGACGACGACGGCAAGCATTCCGGGATTGCCGACAGATCATCACACAGCGGTAGTCGTCGACGCGTCCGTCGGTACGGCACAGCTCGCGCATCTGGTTGACGCGCTTTCTGGCCCGACCACGCTCAGCGCCGCACCGTCGACATCGAGCGTATCTGGATCGAGCAACGTGGCGTCCAGGACGCCGGTTCGTTCGGGCTCTCAGGACTCGTCGATGCCAGCCGGATCACGCTTCATCTCGATCGATCCGATCGCCGCGCAAGCGCATGCCGAAACGATCTCAGCGGGGCCGTCGCAATCCGGAGCGCCCGACGCTCCGACGCGCCGCCCCTTCAGTCCGCTCCCGGGTGTGCCCGTTCCGGGCTCGAGCTCGAGCGCGTCCACTTCGCCGTCGTTTGGTAGCGGTGGTGGCGCCCACACGCTCGCGGTCGCTCTCTGGCTGATGCTGGCGTTCTTGCTGATCGCCGGCCGCTCGTACCTCAAACGTGCCTTCCAGTTCCCCAACGGAATAACGCAGAACCTAACGGCTCCTCCAGGCTAATCAGCTCCTCGGAACAGCTTTGCTGTTTCCAGACGATGGACTGTTGATTAGTCGGTTGGTCACAAATCGACCAGCCTATCGAGGAGCTTTTCAGTATGCGTAAACGACTCTTGGGTCTGGGGATCTTCCTCGGCCTGGTGTTCGGAGCGCTGAGCATCAGTACCGCCCTGGCGGACGGACCCCTGAACAACAGCTTGCTCAACGTGAACACGACCAACGGCGTTAACGCGAATGTCGGCGGAAACAACGGCGTCGATGTCAGCGTCACGTCCAACGACAGCTCCGTTTCGAATCCCGACGGCGGAACCAATGTCGATGTCAAGGTCGGGGTGAATGACCCGGTGGCGCACACCAGTGACCCCACCGGAACCGCGACGGAAACAAGACCGCGACGGCGCCATCCTCGACTCCGGCGACTGCAAATGGCGGTGTCGTTGGCGGCCTGGTGAATACCGTCGGGCAGACTGTCGACACGGTTGCCGATGGTGTTACTGGCAGCCAGCAGAACGCCTCCGCTGGTCAGACGACGGTGGCGGCCGACGCCAACGTCGTCAACAGCGCCACGGCCGACGTAAACGCGAACGCCAACGTCGACAACGGTGCGACAGCCGACGTGAACGTCAATTCGAATGTAAACCCCGACAACGTCGCGACGGCCACCGCGACCGCGACGGCCACCGCGACCGTACCCAACAACGGGCTGGGATCGACCGCTGGCGATGCGACGGATACCACCGTGCAAGCGGATGCGAACGTCGACGTCAACATCAACGGCGACACGTCCAACGCCGGAACGTCCGCGGAAAATACGGCTGACGTGAATGTGCAAGGTACCGTGACGGCGGCCGTGGGGCAGGTATCCGCCACCCCGGAGGCAACCCCGGCGGCGACGCCGCCCGCAGCCGCAACGACGATTCCCGAGCCCGCAAATAACGTCGTGGTCGACGTCGTGAACACCGTCAATCAGGTCACCGGCGGCGCGGTCAGTGACCAGAACGGCGACAGTTCGGCGACTGGCGACGTCGGAAGCACGGTCGATCAGACCGTCGCGGACGTCAACAACACCGTCGACAACGTGACCGACAGCGGTCAGGCACCGGTCGGAGTCGACAATGTGGCCACGGCCGCGGTCGATTCCAACGTCTCGACCAACCTGGCCGACCCGAGTCAAGGCCCGATCGTTGACGCGAATCTCTGCGCCAACGTCGGAATCCTCGATACGGTGAGCGGCACCAATTGCGACAACTCCCAGTCGAGCGCGTCGAACGGCGCCAACGTCAACGCTAATACCAACGTCAGCGCTCCGGATCCGCTCGCAAGCGGTTCGGGCATTGACCAGAATCTTTGTCTGAATGTGAACACGCTCAACGATGCGGCCAACGGGTGCGGAACGTCCACCTCCGGAAGCACTGGAAACGGGCTGACGGATGTCGGGCTCACCTCCTCGGGCACTGCATCCATCGGCACAGATCAAGCTCAGACTCCATCTGTCGGCCTGACCGACCAACTGTGTCTGAACGCTGATCTCTTCGGCAACGGAACGCTGAACTGCAACGGATCGACCGGAGCCGCCGGATCGGAAAGCAACGGCGCGACGACTGTTGGAGTCAACACCGGCGTGGCCGGAACGACTGACGTAACGGGAGATCAGGGCACATCGGTCGCAGGCAATGTCTGCCTCAACGTTGAGCTCTTTGGCGCCAGCGGCGATTGCGCCACGACCGGCGGCAGCAACGCAGGTAACGGTGGTGGCAACACTGGCAACACCGGCGACACGGGCATTGGCAACACCGGCACCGGCGATACAGGAACCGGCACGACAGGACTCCCCGGTAGCGGAAATGACGACACAGGAACTGGCATCACCGGACTCCCCGGCGGCGGTACGACGGGCACCACCGGTAACGGTGGAACTGGGAATACCGGCTCCGGCTCGGACGGTAATGGTGGCACCGTAACCGGAACGACTGGCAACGGTGGAAACACGGGAACAACCGACAACGGTGGCTCGGGCCAGGGCACGACTGGCAACGGTAACGGAAGCAACGGCGGCCAAAACGGTGCTGGCAGTGGCAACACCGCCTCCGGTTCAGTCGGCGACGAAGCGGGACTGGGAAGCGCGATCGGTGATAACGGCAACGGCAACTACGGTGGTGTTTCCGGAGCCGCTTCGGATGGCGCCAATGGGTATGGCAGTGGCATCGGCCATTACATTCCCACCGGGTCTGCCACGAACCCGCCGTCGATCATGCCAGCGACCGGTCATCCGACCGATCAGCCGGCGATCGCCGCGGCTTCAAGCCCCAATTCGACCTTCATCTTGACCTTGATCGCGCTCTTCCTCCTGCTGGGCGGCGTTTGGGCCACCCAGCGTGGGCGCAGTGCCCAGATGGAGGACTAGATGCGTTTCGATCTGGCACAGCTGCGTGCCCGATTCTCCGCGACCGCTACTTCTCCCTGTATCGGGAGAGGTGGCGGCCTGGGGCATCCGTCCAGATCACATGGCTCGAAGGGAGTCGAGATGATTACCGCGGAAACCACCATCGCCACTTCAGTCTCCGCCAAAGCGGACATGAGTATGCAGTCGCTCGCACGCAAGACCGCGATCACGCTCGCCCTGAGCGTGGCGAAATCGATGACGCAGGCAACGCTCTTGTCGGAGATAACACCCAAGGGCGCCCGCGCGACAGTCCATGCGCTCGCGCCGGAACCGGCAACCGTGTCGGTCACGGTCACACCCATGGTCACACGGCGCGACCAATCGAGTCAGCTCCGCATGCTGGCCGCGGTTCACATCGAAGTGAAGACCGAAACACCGGAATGCTCGCACAACCTGATCGAGCTGCTCATGGACTGCGTACCGAACAGGGTCATCAAGCCCATGGTCATCGTGCGGTCACCCGAATACGCGGCGCCAGTCTGCGCGGTCGAATCGAGCGCGTGGCTGGAGCTGCACGCCTGGAGACAGGCACGCGCCTGATGCCCATCTGCCGGTGCGGCTCGGGCGGACAACCGCCCGAACCGCACGACCGGTCCATGGGTCGAGTGGCGAAGTGACGGGAGGACGCCATGATGTCGACGAAAGACCGAGGTACGCGAAAGGTGCTGCTCCAGGAATCGTCGCGCTGGCGAGTCCCTGCCTGGTTTACCGGGCCGCTGATGATCTCGGTCGGACTGGCACTTCTAATCTTCACCTGGCATCCATCGGGTCCAGTATCGACCAGAAACGCCGCCGTGATGCTCGCAACGTCCACGTCCACGGCGACTCCGACATCGATCGAGTCGCCGCCGCCGTCGACGTCACAGCCTTTCGGGGCCGACCTGGCCAGCGCCGCGCTGGCGGCGGCGGGAACGCCCGTCGTGGTCACAGCCAGCGTGGGCTCGGCACCGGTTCAGCTCGACATCGACAGCGTCGGAATACATCAGAAGATCGTCGAAGTGACCTCGCACGTGAGGAGTTTTTCGGGTCAGGCCGTTCGAGAGTGGGATGTCGCCGATTACGCGGTCGGGCATCACGATTCGTCGGCCGACCCGGGAGAAGGCGGCAATATCGTATTGGCCGGCCACGACGACTGGCATGGTGAGGTCTTTCGGGATCTGCACAACGTCAAGAAAGGAGACGAGATCGTCGTCATTACGGCGGACGGTGAAACGCATCGCTACAGAGTCAGCGACATCCTGCTGCCGCGGATCGTCGGTCTGTCCATCAATGAGCAGATTGAGATCGGTAAGCTGATCGAGCCGACCGCCGGTGAACGCTTGACGTTGGTGACCTGCTGGCCCTATGGCGTCGATGACCACCGGCTGATCGTCATCGCCCAGCCGGAGGAGTGAGGGAGCGGTGAGCCAGGAGATATTGTGAACACGGAACAGTGTGCAACCCAGGGCGACATTTATGGCGCCTCTACGGGAGATAGGTTGGGTTGTTCGTCGTAGGGGCGACATTTTTGGTGCCCGCGATGGGACCATGTCCGGCACTCGGTGGTTAGGGCGCGATGACGCGGAAGGCGACGCATGCGTCGCCCGTACAGGACGGTGGGTGGCCAATCGCCTGCAGATCTCGAACGACTTGTGCTACGGTAGGTCTGTACGATACTGTTCAGGAATCTGCAACGAAGGCTGATCGACGCATGCATATGAACAAGGGTCTGCTGCGCCCGTTCGGATTTGGACTGGGTGCCACTGTCCTGATCGTGGCGCTTTTCTTGCTCGTCGGAGTTGTGTTCGACTGGACCAGTCAGAGCGTCGATGCCATGAGCGCACTGCCCTTGCTGGTCATCGCTCTGGTGCTGTGCGCGCGTGCCTATCGTGGACCGCATGCGCCACGCGTCCACACCGGCCCCAACATGACGACGGCCGACGCCTACTCCTTCGAGCATCAGTACGACGTTCAGCAGAAAATGCGCGATCGCGAACAACGAGATCCGAACCAGCCGAAATCCGGCGGCCTGAATGTATCCATGCTGGCGGCCGGGATCATGCCATTACTGATTGGTCTCATCCTCCTGAGCGCGTCTCTCCACTAGCAGTTGTCACCTCGAAAACCCAACCCCAACGCGGCGAACCGCCCCAATCACTGGGCGGTTTTCTGCATTCCTTGCGATCCTTTCAGGCTCTCCGTTCCTGTGAAAACCCTAAGCTGAGGCACAGGTAGCTCTAAGGCTCGGATGTTTTCATAGACAGCACGACGGCGTTGTCGTCGCATTCGATTCGACTATTGGATGCTCGTGAAACTCACGAATCGCTGAGCTGAAAAAGAGAGACGACATGGTTACCCTGGCAGCCGAACCGAGAACAACCGCCGCCCTCCGGCTCCTTCCAGAACGGCTGGACGATCGCGAATCGCTCGCGCAGTACCAACAGGCCGGTGGCTATGCCGACGCAACCTGGAGCCTGAGCCCCGAGCAGCTGATCGGCCGTATCGAGGCCAGCGGACTACTCGGCCGTGGCGGCTCCTTTTTCCCAACCGGCGTGAAGCTGCGCACGGTTGCGTCCCGACCCGGCCGGCACGTGGTGTTGGTGAACGGCGCCGAATCGGAGCCCGCCAGCCGCAAGGATCTGGCGTTGATGCTGATGCGCCCACACCTGGTGGTGGAGGGCGCCATGCTGGCGGCTCACGCCGTCAGCGCCGACGAAATCGTGGTCTACCTCCACGACCGACGAGCCAAGGAATCGATCGAACTGGCCAAGAAGGAGCTCGAGCGCGCTGGAGCCAATCTGCCAAAGCTGCGCACCGTCGTGGCGCCGCCGGCCTACGTGGCGGGTGAGCAGAGCGCCGCGATCCAGTGGATCAATGGGCACGATGCCAAGCCAACCATGAAGCCGCCGAGACCCGATGAAAAGGGCGTCTCTGGCCGGCCGACATTGGTCCAGAACGTCGAAACCCTCTCGAACTTAGCACTGATCGCCCGTGAAGGTCCGGAGTGGTTCCGGGCCGCAGGCACGGACAAGTTGCCGGGCACTCTGCTCATCACGCTGAATGGCGGCATACGTCGACCGGGAGTTTACGAGGTTCCGGCCGGCATCAGCCTCGAAGCGATCTTGATGGAGTTTGGCGGCGGCCTGACCGACGGGGTGCAGGCGGTCCTTCCGGGCGGCTACTTCGCTGGGTGGGTCGCGCCGGAGCAGATCTGGCGTGGCTTGCGCTTCGATCTCGAGAGCATGCGCGCTATCGGAGCGGGGATCGGTTCAGGCGCCATCACCGTCGTTCCGGACAGTGCCTGCGGGCTGTGGCAAGCCGTCTATTTGCTGCGCTTCTTCGCCAATGAATCGGCGCGCCAGTGCGGTCCCTGTACCTTCGGGACGGCCGCCATGGCAAGCGTCCTGGAGCGCATCGCGCGGGGCAAGCCCGAGCCGCACGACCTGGAGCGCATCGAACACTACGCCAACGTCATGCTGCCGAAGCGCGGCGCCTGCAGCCATCTCGATGGCGCCACCATCATGGCCCGCACCGCACTCGACGTCTTTCAACGCGAGATTCAAGTTCATTTGCGCTATGGCGACTGTGGTCGCCCAACTCACAGCGTGCTACCCGGATTGGAGTCCGGCCATGACCACGAAAACCGCTAAACCGCGCGTTCGCGTGCGGGTCGACCCGATCCGCTGCACCGCATTCGGCTTCTGCGCTGAGTTCTGCCCGGAAATGTTCACCCTGGATGAATGGGGCTACGCCTGGCTGAACCACTCAGAAGCCAGCGCCAAGATGGTGGAGACGATCCGTGAGACGGCACGTCTCTGCCCACGTGGAGCGATCCTCGTCGACGAAGTGGCTGATGAATCGGCCACACGCAAGTCTGACCGACTGTCGCTTCGCAAGATCTAACGACTACAAGTTTGAATCGGAAGAGAGTAGAGCGAATTCGTGACAACACCAAATCGACCGCCAGATCCTCATTGGTACCGAAAGCGACGGCCGGTGCCGGCCCACATTGGACCAACGCAGCGCGAGTTGCTCGCCCGGCGCATCCGATCCATGCAGCGCTTCCTGGTCGGCACCAGCCTCATCGGTGTGGCGACCTTCGCCACGTTGGCAGCCTGGCACACCGAGACCAAGGCCAACGCCTCGGCACAGGTCGCCACTACGCAGGTGGTGCAGCCGAGCTCGACGACGACCGATCAGTCAACGGCGACCTCGCAGCCAAGCACAGCAGTGGCCGATCAGGCAACGGCAACGTCGCAGCCGCTCTTCTCCGACGAGGAGTCGAGCGGGTTCACGGCTGAAACGCAGAGTTCGGACGACGACTCGTCCGCTGCCGCCACGACCGCGGCGTCAACGACACAGCCAACGGCAACGCAGGCCGCTACTGCCGCGAGCACACCGGCGCCGACGGCGACCGCAACTGCCGTAGCCACGACACCGACGCCGGTGCCGACCACCAGCACGTCGTCACAGACGGCCTCGGTTGGCTCGCAATCAACAACGTCACAAAAATCTTCCGGCCGTCATACCAAGACCGGATCGTCATAACGGAGAAATGAGATGACCGCCACGACGTTTTTGCCATCGCTTGAGATTGAAGAGAGACGTGCCAGCTTCCGGGCCCTCGGCACCGGCATCGAAGTGCTGGTGACCGAACCGGAGGATCTGGAAGAGGTTGCCGAGCACGTGTTTCGCTGCGTCGAAGAGATCGAAATGACGTTCAGTCGCTTCCGGCCCGAGAGCGAGCTGCGCCGTCTGGAGCAGGGCGGAAGCAAGCCGCAGCGCGTCTCGGATCTCTTCCTGGAACTGGTCGATCTGGCCTACAAGGCGACTGAGTCGACCGATGGCTGGTTCGATCCGACGGTTCGTGACGCGCTGGAAGCGCTGGGCTACGACCGCAGCATCGAACAACTCGAGGCGATTGGTCCCGGTGCCGAGCGGCCCCATCGACAGGCCGGCGAGTGGTACCTGATCAACTACGACCGGCGTCGTGGGTTGATCGAGCTGCGCGACGGCGTGCGGCTTGACTTCGGCGGTATCGGCAAGGGCTTCGCCGTCGACTACGTGCTGCGCACCCTGCCTCCGGTTAAAGGGGGTGTGCTGGTCAACGCCGGTGGCGACCTGGCCGTGGTGGGGCCAGCTCCGGACGGTGGTTGGATCTGCGACGTCGGTACGACGCTCGATTCCAAGGTCGAGGAGACGGTGATCTTGCACGAGGGCGCCATAGCTACGTCGGGGCTAGGACGTCGGCAGTGGCAACGCGACGGCCAGCAGCTGCATCACCTGATCGATCCGCGGACAGGTGAGCCGGGCAAGAGTCCGTGGCGCATCGTTTCGGTCGGTGCCCGCAGCTGCGTCGCGGCGGAAGTCGCCGCCAAAGTGGCCTGGCTGCGCGGCGAGACCGGGCCGAGCTGGCTGCGATTGATTGGGTTGAGTGGGCGGTTTGCCGGTCAAGACGGCCGGATCGTGAAGGTCGGCCGCTGGCCGCATCAGACGGGTAAAGAGAGCATCCGATGAGTGGGAATTCTTCTTCGTTACTCTGGTACGTCGCGCGGGGCAGCGGCATCGTCGCCTTCCTGCTGCTGACGTTTTCGGTGACGCTGGGCATCGCCATGAACCGACGCTGGTACTCGCGCAACTGGCCGCGTATGGTGGTCGACGCGATGCATCGCTGGTTCACCATCACGTTCTTCACGTTTACCTTGATTCACGTGGTGACGATCCTGCTCGATCCGTTCTCGAACGTGTCGCTGATGAACGCGCTCATCCCGTTCACGGGCGGCTATCGACCGTTCTGGGTGAGCCTGGGTGTTATCGCGATTGAACTGGGACTGGCCATCGGCGCCAGCGTCTGGGTGCGACGGTTCATCGGTTATCGAGCGTGGCACATCATGCACGGGCTGGCCTACCCGATCTACGGATTTTCGCTGCTGCATGGGATCTTCGCCGGGAGTGACACCGGCACAATGTGGACGAACCTGGTCTATGGCGGCAGCGCGGCGCTGATCGTCATGGCAATTACCTGGCGGCTCTCACCGGAGTCCAAGCTGCGCATGACCACGTCGGCGGTCGGTGGGCTCTCGCTGGTAGCGCTGATGGCCATGAATGGACATTTCTTGTTCGCCTGACGCAGACCGCGGGATCGGATTCCGCACACATCATCTTGCACACACCATCCCCATTCACCCGCCGGTGCGGGGCGGTTCTCCGGAAACGGAGCAGCCGCCCCGCACTTTTTGGTGTGGTGTGGGGTGGTCGGTGAGGTGGCAGTGTGCTTTCGCAACCGATCAATTGCCAACCAACCCGCCACTGATCCAATATGCCGAGCGTTGCGGGGAATGATTTAGAGGCTTAGAATTACCATTGTTATGGTCGTACACTATGCAACAAATGTCGGCGGTGTGCCCTGAAGACGAGTGTCGACGAGCGTCGCAGAATCTATGAAGACGAACGGAAGCTCCTAATCGAGTCTGAACGGGAGGCTGCCTCATTCTATGACCGAGCGATGCTCACGTTGTCAGGCGGGGCCCTTCTCTTATCGATAACCTTCATCACCGACATTGCTCCTAAACCACACGCAACCCATTGGTTGTTTTGCTCCTGGATAGGGTTCGGGATTGCCCTAATTTGCACGCTGTTTTCATTCTTAGTGAGTCAAGTTGCGTCTCGTCGGCAGCGCGACATTCTTGATACGTGGATCACCACGACGGACGACGATGTCTTAGTGCAAGCAAATCGATGGGCACTACTGACAACTGTTCTAAATTGCTTCTCCGCCTTCGCATTTATCGCAGGAGCAGGATTATTTGCAGTATTTACTGGAAAGAATTTGCCTTAGTCCATGGAGGGCCAATGGGGGACCGAAAGGATGCACAGAAGACGACGGAGCCATCAACACCTGATAGGAGACCGCCCAAAGATTCATCCCAGGAGTTCAATGAACGAAAAGGGTTTGCTCCTCCGAAGCCACCAATTCCACCTCCCACGCGTCCACCAGCTCGGCCTCCGAAGAAGCCATAGGAGACGAATTGTGTCGCGCTGTTGAATGTCGTTGAAGCGCGTATGCTGAAGAAGATCGCCTGAACTCTTGTCCGCGTTAGCTCAGTCCGCTCACGGCCTTCAATTCTGTAGTGGGGCATCCACGACGTGGTTGTTTTTCAACCGTGGGTGGACGTTGGCTGGTTGCCCGTTCAATCGTGTGAAACGCCACAGCTACCCGGATCCTCCATCCTCCTCCCAATAACCTGGGAACATTCCCAGCCAAATCTCAGACGCTTTATCACCTGCGGAGACCTATCCTCGTCTCAGTGATACCGGTGATCTGGAAACGTTCAAGGGAACGCACTTCCGGTGTCAGAAGAGGAGATTCCGTCACGTGGTACGCAAACGTTGGTTGATCGGCGGTGGGTTGGCGACCCTGGCGCTGGCGTCGACGGTCACCGTCGGCAGCGTCTTCGCCGCTTCGCCGCCCGCGTCGAGTCTCGCCCAGCGCGCAGACGGCGGTGCAAACCTTCGTCGATCGTCTGGCCTCGAATCTGGGCCTCAGCAGCAATCAGGTGCAACAGGGGCTGCAGACGACCGAAGACCAATACGTCGATGACGCGGTAACCAGTGGCAAGATGACGTCGGCGCAGGGAGACGCACTCAAGCAGCAGATCGATTCCGGCCAGCTCACTCCCTTCAATCTCGGCATCCCGGGCATGGGCATGGGCATGGGTGGTGGGCATGGCCACGGCGCTGACATGGACGTCATCGCCAGCACGCTCGGCATCACGACCGACCAGCTACAGTCCGATCTCAGCTCCGGCACGACGATCGCGGACGAGATCACCAGTCACGGCAAGACCGTCGATGATGTGGTGAACGCGGTGGTCGCGCAGGAAAGACCGAGATGGACCAGGCTGTGGCAAACGGCAAGATGACGCAGGATCAAGAGACGCAGCGGCTTGACACACTGCGCCAGCAACTGACTGACGCCATCAACAACAACACGTTTGGTCAGGGTGGTCCTGGCGGATTCGGCGGACACGGCCACATGGGCGGGTCAGCGGATCAGGATCAGACGCCCGCTAGCCAGTAAGGTCCATAGACTTCTTTCAGCGTCGCACAACGACGGTCATCTTTCCTCCTCAGGCGTGCACTCGCGCAAGCGGGTGCACGTTTGTGTTGGCGAGATGTGCCAGCGGTGTCTGTCGGCAGACCGAAACACATCTGAGGGAACTCGTCAGTTGGCCTTCGGGAATTGGATGGCCGCGCTGGGCGATGTGGGCGACTCATGAGTCGCCCGTACAGATCGAATCGTTGCCCATATCGCGGTGGGACCGCGCATCGACTATGGCGCGATCTCGTCTCGCAGGATCTGGAAGAACCGGTCCCGGGCGCGGCGCTCGATCCACGGGAGGTGCCCGCACTCCTCCAGCAAGATGAAGCGGAAATCGCTGAGGACGCGGCTGAGCGGATCGCGCACTCCCTCGACCGGGTGTGGGTCGTAATCACCGTGGATGGCGACGACGGGACAGCGGATGTCGCGACCCAGAGCGAGAAAGTCGCCGCTAGCGCGATAGGCGGCCGCATCGCTCCAGACCCGCTCGTAAACGTCGAACTGCGCCTCGATCATCTCGGTGTTGAGTGTGAGCGGATCGAGCGTATCGGTCTTCGTGAAGACATGCCCCATCGCGGCGAAGACGGCGTTCTTGTCGACCTCGGGATCGCTCATCTCCAGCGTCAAACGCTCGAGCTCCTGCCGATCGTCGGGCGTGAGACGGCGCATCCGCTCGGCGTCGATCCCCTCCGCAAATCTGGCCTCGAAGACTCCGCTCCCGATCAAGATCAGCTTGCGCGCGAGTTCCGGGTAGCGAGCGGCCACGATGAAGGAGAGCATGGCGCCCCAGGAGGAGCCGATCAGCGTCACCGGCGGATCGGCGAACGTGATGATCGCGTCATGTAGCTCTCGCACCTGTCCTTCGAGCGAGTCAGCCGTTTGCAGCGGCTCGATGACGCCCCACTGACGCGACAGCTCACGCGCCACCGGCGCCATCGTTCCTGGCGCTCCGGGACCGCCATGCACCAGCACTACGACGTAGGGACTCTCGCCATACAGTCTGGGATTCTCCACGTTAACGCTCCTTCGACGATTACGAGCATAGCCGATCTGGGGAGCCGTCGCGACATCAATGAGCGAGTCATGAGCGACCGAATGGGGAAGTATTTCGAGGTTAAGAACGTTTCAAAGACGGTGCCATTCGCGGCGGGGCGCTTCCATCGAGCGCGACCGAACACATAGGGCACGGTCGGTCGAATCAATGCATAATGGCCTGTACGCAACGGCACTCTTCCCCGGAGCGGGCCTCGGAAGATCTGCCCCCAGCAAGTCCGGCATTCTCGTTGGCCGCCCTTGCCCAGCCTGAATACTCGATTGATGACACGCTCGCGAGGAGCCACTTTTTTTGACCACTGGTTTTGACGCTCAACGCTCGGATTCCGCCTCGGACCGACTCATCCACCAGAAGATCGTGGTCGCCATCGTGTACATCTGCAGCATGCTGATGAACTCGATCGACTCGACCATCGTCAACGTGGCGCTAGCGACGTTGAGCCGGCAGTTCAACGTGTCGGCCGCCCAGATCGACCTGGTCGTGGTGAGCTACCTCGTCAGTTTGGCGGTCTTCATCCCGGCCTCCGGCTGGTTGGGCGATCGCTTCGGCACCAAGCGAGTGTTTCTGATCGCGCTGGCTATCTTCACCTTCGCCTCGGCAGCCTGCGGGCTCTCTGGCACCTTCAATGAGCTGATCCTCTTCCGGGCTTTGCAAGGCGTCGGCGGCGGCATCCTGACGCCGGTCGGCATGGCCATGCTCTATCGCACGTTCCCGCCGAAGGAGCGCATCAACGTCTCGCGCATCCTGATGTTCGTCACGATTCTCGGTCCGGCTTTGGGGCCAGTGATCGGCGGACTCCTGGTCGAAAAACTCTCCTGGCACTGGGCCTTCTACGTCAATGTGCCAGTGGGTGTGCTGGCCTTCGCCTTCGGGTTCATCTTCCTCCACGAAAGCCGAGAGGAGGCGCCTGGTGGCTTCGATCTGCTTGGGTTCCTGCTCGCGGGCGTCGGCTTTGGATCCTTCATGTATTCGGTGAGCGAAGGACCGGCACACGGTTGGGGTTCGACCGACATTCTCATTACGGGAGTGTTGGGGATCGTCCTGTTGGTCGCCTTCGTGGTGAACGAGATCCGCGTTCGTGAGCCGATGGTGCAGCTGCGGCTGCTCGGAGATCATCTCTTCCGCACCACCAACATCGTGTCCCTTTTCGCCTCCACCGCCTTTATGGGTGTCCTCTTCATGATGCCGCTCTTCCTGCAAGAGGCACGTGGTTTCTCGCCGCTGCAATCGGGGTTGGCCACGTTCCCCGAGGCGATCGGCGTCGTCATGTCGACCCAGATCGTGGCTCGACTCTACCCGCGCATCGGCCCCCGACGTCTTATGGCGAGTGGTCTGACGGGCGTCGCGGTCATGATGGGGCTCCTCTGGACGATCGATCTGAATAGCAGCGCCTGGCTGGTGCGGATCCTGATGTTCTTCATCGGCGTGGGCATGGCCTACGTCTTCATTCCGGCACAGGTGGCTGGCTTTGCCACGATCTCCCGCTCAGATACCGGTCAAGCATCGACACTTTCCAGCGTGCAACGGCGCATGGGTGGGGCGGTCGGCGTCGCGCTGCTGAGCACGGTGCTGGCGCTTGTCGGCCCAACGGTCGTCTCGGCGAGTGGCGGGGTGCGACCGAACCTGACGGCGTATCACGTCGCCTTCGCGATCGCGGCGGTACTGGCCGCCATCGCCGCCATCTCGTCGCTGCGCATTCCCGATGAGGATGCGGCAGAGACGATGCGGCAGCCCGCACGTCGTCCGGTCAAAAGCGAGACCCAGGAGGCGATCCTGGCCGTCGAGGACGACTAGCTTCGACGCACGAAGCCTCTGATTTCGGCAGCGCGCACTGTTGCGGGCTTCCGTCTCCCCTCATTTCCCGAATCACTCGCCCATCGTTTCGGTCGCTGACAACCTCTTTCCCGCGGGATCTCGTTGCTGGCTACCGCGATGTTCCGAGCGGCCACGCCAACGCGCCGCGATCGTGATGAGAACCGCTTGACAGCGTTGACCACTGCCGCTACGATAATGATGTACACAGACGTTAATTCTATTCACTCATTCAACGATGGTGAGTCTTTCGTGACCGGTGTCAGCTTCGAGAAACCTGGATCGCCCACGGAACGTCGCGAGCGAAATCGGCGTGAGATGACCGATGCCATTCTTTCGGCTGCGCGAGTCATCATGCGGCGTGACGGCGTGGCGGCGTTGAATCTCCACGAGATTGCCCGCATGGTCGGTGTGCGCACTCCGGCTCTCTATCGCTACTTCCCCAGTAAGGCTGCAATCTATGACGAGCTATTCCGTCGTGGGATGAGTGACGTACACGAGCTCTTCGAGGAGCTCTATCGGGCGTATCCGCCGAGTTGGGAGCGACTACGAGCGTGGGCCGAGGCACGGCTCGTCTTCGCGCAGCGGAACCCCGACCTGGACCACCTCCTCTTCGGGCGCGACGTGCCGGGGTTCACTCCGTCCGACGAGAGCATGGCGGTGAGCCGTGCGCGCTATGCCGGCGCGGTCCGCGCGATGCAGGAGACGATCGACGCTGGGGTGATCGCTCCAGGGGTGCCGGTCGAGCGGGCGCTGGATCTCTTTCTGACGGTGACGAGCGGCATCGCATCACAGCACATGGCGAATCAGCCGGACCTTCCGGCGGGACAGGGTCGATTCGGCAGCCTAATCCCTGATGCACTCCGCCTGTTCAAGGCAGCTTGGACGCCCGGTTCTGGGCTGCCAGACGAACATCCCGGTCGGGAAAATGTGGACGTATCCGATGGATCCGAACGTGGAGGTGACCACGATGCATAGATACCCGGCGACCGAGGAAATCGAAAATGTCCAGGCGGTGGATGCGACCGGCATCCCACCCGTCTCGCCCGACGAAGCGGCGGCTCTGGCCACAGTCGAGCTGGACCGGGTTCTGGCTCTCCTGGGGACGTTGACCGCCGCGGACTGGGAGGCGTCGACCTATTGCACGCTCTGGAACGTCAGGCAGGTCGTTGCCCACATCGCTGGGGCACTCGCGGCATACGCGGATTGGGATCGGCTCCTGGAGCGAAGCCTGCCCTGGGCCCAGGGCAAAGCGGATCAGCCTGGCGTGGCCATGCCGGTGTTCCTGAGCGATCTGGCGGGGATGCCGGAGGAAAGCAGGCAGAAGTACCGCGCGGCGGGATTCAACCCGCTGGACGCACTCAACCAGTTTGAGGTGGACCAGCGCGCTCGGCTGACCCCAGCGGATCTCCTGTCCGAACTGCGTAGAGTTGGACCATCCGCCATCGCCAACCGGCGCCAGCTCCCAGCCGCGGTTCGTTCTCTCCTGCTCCCGGTGGCCGGTGCCAAAGCGCCCGTGAGCTATTTGATCGACGTCATCTATCCGCGAGATATCTGGATGCATCGAATCGAGCTTGCGCTGTCAACCCGTCGCCCGTTCGCTCGCACATCAGAGCACGATGGTCGGCTGACGGCGCTGGTGATGCGCGATCTGGCACGGCGGCTCGCTCCCGTTCTCGACACTCGATCCGTAACCTACCGGCTAACCGGTCCCGATGGAGGTCTGTTCCGATTCGGAACCGGAGACGAGCCGGGGACGCTTCTCACGATGGACGCTGTTGCGTTTCATCTACTCGCGTCCGGAAGACGGTCAGTCGCTGACGCGCTCAGTGACGCCACCATCACGGGCGATTCGGATCTCGCCGCGCTCGTGCTGAACAACACGGTCGTGGTCTATTGAACGCCGGGTGTCGGCGTATGTCTGTCTGGACGGCTTGATGTCAATCGGCCGCGAGCGTTTCGCGTTGGAGGTGTCTGATGAAAACCGCTGATTTCACCAACCTTGAGCTGATGGAAGCCTGGTACGAGAACGATCCGTCCATGCGCATCACCGTGAATTTTCCGTTCTTCGCGGCGACCGGAAACGAGAGCTCGTCGGTCGTCTACTTCGAGATCGAGCCGGGTCGCTATCTTGGCACGCACACCGACAGCGCCGAGGAGATCCTCTTCATCCTGTCGGGGAAAGTCGAGGCCACGGTCGCCGGGGAGACGGGAACGCTATCGAGCGGGCAGGCGGCCGTCGTTCCGGCGATGGCACCGCACGAGGTGCGTAACCTCGGCCGGGAGAAGGCGCGCTGCGTCGGCTTTTTCGCCGCGTCTACGGTCGTATCGACCTTCGACCAGCCCATGATGCCGTTTGGCCAGCATGCCGTCGGGACTCCGCCAGCCGACGTCATGGCGTAACGCGGGTCAATTGGCGCTGCGTGTATGGATGTTGAGACACCTGGACTGGTAGGAGTGCAGGCGCCGTCGTAGAGGATGGTTTGGTTCAGGCGATCATCGGCTGGAAGACTTCGTAGCGGCCGGTGCCGGCGGCCTTGGCCTGGTACATGGCGCGGTCCGCTTGGCGCAGTAGATCGCCTGGGCGCGACTCCCCGGTGGGACAGTAGGAGATGCCGATACTCACCGAGATCGAGTAGACCATGTCGCTCATGATGAACGGACGAGCCAGTTGGCTCGTGAGTCGATCGGCCACTTGCTGAGCCGTGTCGAGACCCTCAATGTCCTCGATCAGCACCACGAACTCGTCACCTCCCAGCCTGGCGACGGTGTCGCCAACCCGCACCGTCTCCTGCATGCGATGGGAAACCGCCTGCAGCAGTAAGTCACCGATCGCATGTCCGTGTAGATCGTTGATGCGTTTGAACCCATCGAGGTCGAGGAAGAGGACGGCAACCGAAGAGCCCCCACGCGACGCCCGCGCGCGCGCGTGCTCCAGTCGGTCGGAGAAAAGTGCACGATTCGGGAGTCCGGTGAGCGGATCGTGGAAGGCCTGGTGCTGCAACTCGAAGGCGTACTTCTTGACTTTGCGGTCCAGGTCGCCCATGCGTCCCACCACCAGCCCCATGACGATCAGGGCGATGAAGCCAAACAGTGCACCCCGTTTGAGAATCTCGATGATGGAGGTTTCACCTATGAGGCGAAACAACATTAGATTCTCTGCCGCAATGAATGCGCTGGTGGATAACCCGCCGATCGGCCCGAACCTCCAGGCGCCAAACAGGACGGTAATCGCTGCGAATGGTGCACCGGCGAACGCGAGATAGGGATAGAGGATATAGAAGACAACGCCATAGACTACTGCGAGTCCGGCGAGGTAGATCAGATTCCAGAGCCAATGTTTTGAAGAGTTCAGCATCGATTCCTTACCTATCTCTGTCCACGGAGTCTAATGAGAAGTGCGGTCAGATGGGATAGGTGAGGAGTACTGATTGAGCTGGCAAATTTATCCGCAAAGTCGAAATTCGTGAGGACTTGTCGTGAATATTGGTCATGCGGGTGGTGGGATCATGATGATCGGAAGTTTGCCGGCGCGGATGACGCTCTCGGTGACGCTGCCGAAGGTCCAGGGGCGCTGACCGCTCAATCCGCGTGTGGCCATGGCGATGCCACGCACTCCGGCCGTCTCCGCCGCGCGCAGGATCTCGCTCGCGGGATCTCCAAATCGGATCTCCCAGGTCACGTTGACTCCGTGCTGGCGTAGATCGATGGCGACTTGCAACAGCGCTGCGCGCGCTTCGTCAATCGCCGCGGCCGTCTCGTGATGGATCGTTTCTCCGGAGCTATCTTCCACCGGTAGCACCACGCGGACCAGGCATAGCCGTCCCATCTTCCCGATGATCTCGATGGCCAACGGCAATGCCGACTCGGCCAGGGCGGACCCGTCCAGTGGTACCAGGATTTCATCGAGATCCGGCGCGGCTTCAGCATCAACTTCATCGATCAGCAGGACTGGAATCGTCGATTGGCGTATCACTCGCAATGCCACACTGTCGGCACGGTTACGCAGCAGCGACGTGCGGCCGTTCCTGCTGAGAACGAGCAGGTCGGCGCGGTTCTCACCAAGGAACGTCAGAATCGCGTCGACTGGGTTGCCTCGAAGAACGTGGGTTTCCGCCGCGATCCCATCCGTGTGGCGGGTAACGAGGTCGTGCAGGTAGCGCTCGGCATTGGAGCGTTCCGCGGTCGCGCCTTGCTCGAGCACGTGCACAAGAACGAGTTGTGCCTGTTGACGGCCTGCCAGATGAACGCCGTAGTGCAGAGCGGCCTCCGCCGGGCGCGAGCCATCGAGTGGAACGATCAGTCTCCGCATGCGATTGATCCTTCGATCAGTCGGCTGTTTGTTCGGAGCGAAATGCAACCGATCCACCGAGAATCAGCACCGACAATAACGCCTATGAGCGTATGCCGCGCGGCCATCTCGCGACAATGGGACCGCGGCTCAAACGCGCGGCAATGCTGTGTCAATCGGAGCGTGAGTGTTACAAAGTCGTGACGGTGCCCTTCACATGCCCAAAAATCACTTGCTCACCGCGTCTGTTGACCCTGATTGACCGGCTGCGTAGGATACGGCTGCGGCTTGACCGTCACACCGCACGTCGTTCTACCTTCGCCACCAGGACTGGAGCGCACCCAATGTCCAGCACGCATCCGCCGGATAACAACGAGGAATCCGTCCATCGCCATTTCGGCTTCGACACGCGGTCGATTCACGCCGGGCAGCGACCCGATCCCTACACCGGGGCCAGAGCCATGCCGATCTATCAGACGACCAGCTTCGTCTTCGAAGATGCCGACTCCGCGGCGGCCTATTTCAATTTGCAGGAGTACGGCAACATCTACACGCGTATCGGCAACCCGACCGTTGCCGCCTTCGAGGAGCGCGTTGCCAATCTGGAAGGCGGCGTCGGCGCGGTCTCCTTCGCCAGCGGACTTGCAGCGCAGACAGCGGCGCTCTTCACGCTCTTGGAGCCGGGGGATCACGTGGTCGCGTCGCAGGCTCTGTATGGCGGAACCATCGCTCAGTTCAAGAACGTGTTGGGCAAGATGTCGGTCGGATATACGCTGGTCGACCCGGATGACCTCTCAGCCTGGAAAAGTGCCGTGCGCCCCAATACCAAGGCGTTGTATGGCGAGACGATTGGCAACCCTGGCGCCAACGTCCTCGACATCGAGGGCGTGGCCGAGATCGCACACCAGGCTGGTGCGCCACTGGTCATCGACAGCACTTTCGCCTCTCCGTACCTCTGTCGTCCGATCGAGTGGGGCGCCGACATCGTAGTCCATTCGGCCACCAAGTTCATCGGCGGACACGGCACCAGCATCGGCGGCATCGTGGTCGATTCGGGCACGTTCAACTGGTCGAACGGTCGCTTCCCGACCGTGGCCAGCCCGTCCGCCAACTACCACGGCCTCGAGTTCCACGAAACCTTTGGCATCTACGGTTATCTCATGAAGCTGCGTGCCGAGACGCTGCGCGACCTGGGAGCGGCGCTGAGCCCCTTCAACGCATTCATGTTCCTGATAGGCCTCGAGACGTTGCCGCTGCGCATGGAGAAGCACGTCGAGAACGCGCTGGGTGTGGCGCGTTACTTGGAGCAACATCCGATGGTCGATCGTGTGCGTTACCCCGGTCTGGATGCGAGTCCGTATCACGCGCTGGCGCAGAAATATCTGCCGCGTGGCGCAGGCGCCATCTTCGCCATCGACGTCAAAGGTGGGCGCGAGGCAGGCCAGCGCTTTATCGAAACGCTGCAGCTCTGGAGCCATCTGGCCAACGTTGGCGACGTCAAGAGCCTGGTCATTCACCCTGCCAGCACCACGCATCGCCAGCTGACCGACGAGGAGTTGCTGGCGGGCGGCATCACGGCTGGAACAATTCGGCTGTCGGTTGGATTGGAATCGTTGGATGACCTGATCTGGGATCTGGAACGTGGGCTCGCGGCGGCCAAGACGGCATTGCCCGTTGCCGCCGGGGCGGAAGGTGATGCATGACGACCGAACAGTACGGATTCGACATCAGCCAGTATCAGGATCCCAAGGTCATTCGCGACATCATGATCAATGCGAAAACGATTGCGATCGTCGGTCTTTCGTCGAATGAATTGCGTCCCAGCCACTTTGTTGGCTTCTATCTCAAACGACACGGCTATCGGGTCATCGCGGTCAATCCGCGAGAGACCGAGGTCCTCGGCGAAAAGAGCTATCCGTCGCTCTCCGACGTGCCGGAGCCGATCGACGTGGTCGACGTCTTCCGGGCTCCGCAATTCGTGCCGGATATTGCCCGAGAGGCGGTCAAGGTGGGCGTCAAGGCGTTGTGGCTGCAGTTCGGCGTGATCAGTCCGGAAGGGGCGGAGATCGCCAGGCAGGGCGGGCTGCAGGTGGTGATGGACCGCTGCATGAAGGTGGAGCACGCGCGCTCGGTTGGCCGCATGCATTGGTACGGCCTGAACACCGGCAACGTCACCGCCCAACGCGAGGTGATGGAGTAGGGCGAAGATAGGCCAGATTTGTCATATGCGAATCTGCAATCCGCGCGTCAGCTCGACGCGCAAGTGGAATGGCTGGCCAACACTGTTCCCTGAGCAGCTCGTCACAACGGTTTTGGCAGCCGTCGTTCCCAATAGATCCCATGGTGAACCTTGTCAACCTGCATTGGTCGTCCAATGAGCAAGGGATACGTGGATGCCGTCGTCAAGAACCGAACGGATCAGCGTACGTGAGACGCTTGAAGCGAAGTCGGTAATCCGGTACGCCGCGGCGCTCGAAGACCTCAGCGTCAATGAGTTCGTCGTCCAGGACGTGACCCGCTCCGCCGAACAGACTATCCGCAGCCACGACGTAATGACGTTGAACGCCGAGGCGAGCCAGGCGTTCGCGAAATCAATTCGCAATCCAGCTGAGCCAAGCGTGTCCGTGATTCAGGCGTCGAGATCAGCTCGATCTCGCTACCACGTGTAACTTACCTGCCCGCCGCTTACTCCCCCGGAAGCTCCTCTGAGGAATGTGGAAAGGACTTCTCACCGGCGCGGATTGGCACTTGCAGCCAGTTCTCGAATGGCGGCAGTGGACAGCTCCAGCGCGGGCCATAGGCACAGTACGGGTTATAGGCGTAGTTGAAGTCGACAACCAAGGTGTCCTTGGGCGTAATCTGCGGATCGAGATAACGGCCCGCGCCGTATGTCTCTTTACCGGAGGTTGCATCCCGGAATGGCAGGAAGTAGCGGCCGCGACCCGGCTCCCGATAGACCAAAAGCCGCAACGTCTGTCCCTCGATCTCGAACTCGACCGTCCCAGCAGGGATGAACGTCTTGCGCTCGGTGGTGGAGGTGTCGACCTCGACGGGCGTCTGACTGACCGCCTCAGTGTTGAGGATTGCCTCGAAGCGCAGGGCCGGATCCTCCGGGTAGTAGCTCAACCCCTCGAAGATCGTCTGCTGCTCAGGCAGGAGTGGCGAGCGGGAGTCAGCTTTGAAGAATTCGTCGCGATGAGCGCGGAAGCGCTCCAAACGTGTTGGCTTTCGATCGGTCGTTGTCATGTTCACCCTCCGTCACGGAGACATCTTGCCTGCCAACGATCCTGGTGTCGCGCGGATCGTATCGACAACGGAGTGTATACCCTCAGCCCAGTCTCCGAATCAACGATCAGCCCTCGATGAGAGCCTGGCCCCAGTAGCCTTCCGCGTCGACGCCGGGTGGGATGGCGAAGATGGCGCTACCGTTGTGCTTGACGTATTCGTTGAGATGATCGCCTGCCAGGTTGCGCTGTATGGCGACGAACTGCCGCTCCGGGTCGCGCTGAAAACAGATGAAGAAGAGCCCGGCGTCCAGTTGACCGGTGCGGGTGTCCATCCCGTCGGTGAAGGAATAGCCGCGCCGTAAGATCCGTGCGCCAGCGACCATTGCGTGGTTGGCCAGCCGGATATGAGCACCGGTTGGAACCAACAGTTTGCCGGAGGAGTCGCGTGCGCTCAGATCAACAGTGTCGAACTCGTTGGTCTTGCCGATCGGGGCGCCGGTCACTTTTTCTCTGCCGAAGGTCTGCTCTTGATCAGCCAGCCCGGAGCGGTCCCAAACTTCGATCAGCATGCGGATACGACGCGCCACCATGTACGTGCCATCGTTCATCCAGGCGGGATCGTCGGCCGGCCCAACCCAAACCTGCTCGTTCATCACGTCGGCCTCCTCCGCCTTGATGTTGTTCGTCCCGTCCTTGAATCCCATCAAGTTGCGCGGCGTTGCCTGAGTTTCGCTGGTGCTCGACGTTCGTCCGAAGCCGAGCTGCGACCAGCGGATGATCGCCATTCCCCGCGCCAGGCGGGCCAGATTGCGCACGGCATGAAAGGTGACCTGAGCGTCATCGGCGCAAGCCTGGATGATCAAGTCACCACCGCAGCGATCCGGATCGAGCTCGTCCCCGGCAAAGGCGGGTAGATCGATCAGAGTTGCCGGACGCGAATCCTTGAGACCGAAGCGATCGTGGTCGTCTTGCCCGAAAAAGGAAGGGCCAAAACCGAAGGTGATGGTGAGGTTGCCGGCTGGGAGATCGAACGCCTCGCCGGTATCAATCGGTGGTACGAGTGCCGATCTGGCGACGTCTCCGACCGGCTGTCCCAGGCACATCTTGCGTGCGGCGACAGTCCAGGTTTGCAGGAGCGCGCTGACCTGCGTGCGATCGCTGGTCGTCAGATCGAACGCGGCGATGAAGAGGCGCTCCTGCGCCGCGGTGGCGATACCGGCTTGATGCTCACCGTCGAACGGGACGGTCGACATGACCTCGCTGGAGGCTGAATCGATACGTCCGAAACCGACCGCACCCGCGGTCAACACCAGCCCGGCGCCGACCGTCCCAACCGACCCGAGAAATCTGCGTCGTGAAACCCGTGCCATTGACGCTTCCCTAGCTTCCTGCTGTCACGACGATCTCGGCGACTCGCGACAACGGCTCCGCGAGCGCGTCGATGGATTGGCTCAGTTGACGCGTATCCGCGTCGGTAAGCTCGGCGTAGCTGACGTACCCGTCGCCGCTGCGATACGGCTGCAACCCGGCATAAACGGCATCGAACTGATTGTCGATCTGGTTACCCAGATCCGGATTCTTCACGGTCAAGATCGGCTTTACGGCGGTGTAGGCGGCATACGCTCCATCGAGGTTGGCCTGGAAGTCGACCAGATCGATGTGGGAGTAACGCTCCTCCTCTCCGGTGATCTTGGAGGCAGAGACCTCGTTGAGGAGCTCGATCGAGCCGTTGGCGATCTGCGCCGGATCGAGGATGGAGCTGCGCACGAGCCCGTGGAGTTGCGTCACGTCGACGAGCAGCTTATCGGCGATCGGGGTCATGCCGTCGAGCGAGTTGTCGACCCACAATGCCTTTTCGATGCGGTGGAAGCCGGTCCAGTTTTCGTCCGGCACGTCCCCTTCACGGGCGTCAATCGATGGATCGAGTCCGCCGAAGCTCTCAGCAACTGGTTCGACTCGCTCGTACGGCGTTCGGGCCGCGGCGTAGAGCGACTTGGATCGCTCGATGTCTCCGGCCTTCACCGCCTCCACGAAATCGGTTGTGCGATCGATCAAGATCGCCGTTTGATCCTCGAGATACTCTCGATAGGTCTGGACCGCTTGATCGACGGCCGCCGATGGGACCATCGCCGAGGCATCGGCCGAAGTACCGGTCACGTGCAGCGTTCCGGTGGTGGCGGTGGCGCCGTTCGGGCACATGAATGTGTAGGTTCCGGCCTTGAGATCGAGCGAGAAGGAGCCATTCAGCCCGGGAGTCAGGTTCTCTTTCTCGCCGAGAATCCGAGTGCCGTCCAACAGTTCGAACTCGGTGACCGTGCTGGCGCCGTCGTTAGCGATCTGAAATTTCGTTGGCCCGGCTGGAATCGTGATCTCCGCCGGATCGCAACCCGCTTCAGTGAGAGTGACTTGCACCTCGTTGACGTGTGTGGCCGTGCTGGCGTTCGTCGTACCGGAGCCGGCCGACCCGCAGGCTCCCAACACCAGCGTTGCCACGGTCAGGACGGCTGCCGTCGTCGCGCTCGCGACCCGACGTCCATCGATGCGGCTACGGACGGGCCACATGACGTAGAGGGTGAACGGGATCGCATAGAGGATCCAGATGCCGACCTCGGCGATTACCGGTTTGGGTTGCAGTCCGAGCATGCCGGTCAGCAGCGCGGAGCGTACCGAACCCGGCGCCACTAGCCATGAGAGGTCGAGCGCTCTGCTCTGCAAGACATTGAACCAACCGGCTTCATGAGCCGAGTGCAGCGCCGATGCGGCCAGGCCCGCCGCGACCAGAACCAGCACGACGCCGGTCACGCGGAAGAAGCGATTCAGGTTGATACGCACCCCGCCGCGATAGAGGAGATAGCCGAGGATCGCCGCCAGAACCAGTCCGAGTACCACGCCTACCCCAGCTGTCGTGGAATTGCCGGCACTCTGGAAGACGGCCAGGACGAAGACGGCGGTTTCGAAGCCCTCGCGCAGCACGGCGAAGAAAGCCATGGCCACGAAGGCAGTGACGGTGTTGCGCGCCAACGCCGAGGAGGCGTCTTCCTCCAGCGCCTTCTTGATGCCTCGTGAGTGACGGCGCATCCAGACGACCATGTAGGTGATGAACGCGATCGCCACCACAGCCACGACCGTTTCGAGCCCTTCCTGCTGTCGTTGCGGCAACGAGCGTTCGAGCGTATGGAGGGCGAAGCCCACCGCCAGACAGACCGCGGCGGCTAGGCCAACCCCGAGCCACACCCAACGCAGCGCGTCTTGCCGTCCCCTCTGGCGCAGATAGGCCGCGATGATCCCCACGATCAAGGCGGCTTCGATCCCCTCACGAAGACCAATCACGAACGTCGGCAGCATCCGTTTTCCTTCCCGTTTTGACCCCAGAATCTGCGATCCGTGTTATCTGCCTGAATCCCGAGTAATTTCATCGGGATTAAACGCAGGCCACAAATCGCGTGTCAAGAGGGATCACGAAAATAGGAGGCAGGGATGCTATGTCAGTGGCCGACCGGCGAGTGGGGAATCGGTCGAACGCAACTGGCGGAAATGATGCCGGAGAGCGCGACAAGTGACGCGTTTACGAGGGGACTTTCAATGCGGCTGATCCGTTCACCACAACGGTTGAGGCGAGTATCGTCTTTGAAACACAGCCCGCTTCAGGCGGCCTGTGCCGGCTCCCCCGCGTTCTCACCTGACCTGAATAGCTACGTTGCGGTTCAGGATAACGAGGTCATGTTGGTTCTCCGTTTAAAGGGCACAGCCAACGTGATTGTCTTTTCAGTACGACAGAGACTTGTCGCCAACAGATAACGAGGCTCTACTCCCGCCCGAGCCCGGCCTCACGTGCGCGCAGGATCGCTTCGGCGCGGTCAGCGACCTGCAGCTTGCTGAAGATGTTCGAGACGTAGTTCCGCACGGTCTTGGGACTCAGATAGAGCCGTTGAGCAATCGTCGCATTGGTGACACCTTCGGCCAGGAGCGCAAGTACCTCACGTTCACGGTCGGTAAGCTGCGGGAAGGCGGGAGAGAGTATCTCCGGCGGCGCCGCGAAATAGCTCTGCAGGCGGCTGGCAACCGCCGGACTGAAGATCGCGCCTCCGCTGGCGACCGAGCGGATGGCTCTCACCGTCTCTTCCGCGTCCGCATCCTTGAGCAAATAGCCGCGCGCCCCAGCGCGCATGGCTTCGAAGACCGAATCGTCGTCGAACATGGTCACAATCAGGATGGCCGATCCGGGAGCAGCGTCACGCACCTTCCTCGTCGCCTCTATGCCGTTCATTCCCGGCAAGTTCAGGTCCATCAGGACCACGTCCGGAGTGTGAATCGCGCAGAGTTCGACCGCCTCTTCCCCAGTGCTGGCCTCGGCGACGACGGCAAGATCGGGCTCGGCGCTGAGTCGCGCCTGTAGACCAAAGCGAAATATTGGGTGATCGTCGGCGATCAGGATCGTGATCGACTCCATGCGCTCTTCAATCTTAAAGCGGCAATCGCGCCATCACGACCGTACCGCCCTCTGCTCGACTAACGATCGAGTACGTCCCACCCAGTTCCTCGGCACGTTCCCGCATCGAGATCAGACCGACGCCCGCACGACGATCCGTCGGAATGCCACGACCGTCGTCACTGATCGTCAGGGTCAGACACTCGTCGACGCCGATCGCGATGGTGCACGTTGTCGCCTGGGTGTGTCGAACGACGTTGGTAATCGCCTCCTGTGAGATGCGAAAAACCGCGACTTCGACGGCTGCCGCGAGAGACGGGAGTGACGCTGGCGACTCGACAGTGACGATGAGTCCCCTTCCGGCATACTGGGCGGCGAGATCCCGCAGTGTTCCCACCAGGCCGAGGTCGTCCAGCGCGGGCGGCCGAAGCTCGTAGACGACGCGACGGATTTCGCCCACCGCTGCTTGCGACTGCGCCTTCGCGTCTCGCAGCAGGGCGGACGCGCCGTTTGGGTCACGCTCGATCAATAGTCGGGCGGCGTCGATGGTGAGCGCCTGACTTGCCAGCGTGGGACCAAGCCCGTCGTGCAGGTCGCGTCGCAACCGCCTGCGTTCCTCCTCGCGTCCGGTAACGAGGCGTATGCGAGCTTGATGGAGATCATGCGTGAGCTGGACGGAATGCACGACCATTCCCGCCTGGCGAGCCAGGTCGTTCAATAAACGGCGGTCGGCCGGTGCGAGCGTGGTCTCGCCGGGACGTGGGGCCAATCGCAGCTCGCCGACCTGCTCACCTTGATGCATCAGCGGCACGGTCTCGAGTGTTGTGGGTGGCTGAATTCCGCGCTCGGCAGCGACTGAGGATGCATCGCCTTGATTAAGTGCAATCGCGACGTAAGGTAGTTTCAACGCGCTGGCAACTGTCTCGACGATCGTCGGCAAGACGGCGTCTGGAGCCAGAACCCCTTCGAGCCGTCGCCCGAGACCCGCCACCACGGCATAGGGCTCATCACGTTGTCCCCAGAGCATGCGGTTTGCGCCCCGCTGCAGGCGCTCGCGCAACGGTTGGAACATGACCGCCACCAGGGCTGTCGCGAGAATCGAAATTACGAGGTTCCCGCCGGTTCGGAACAATGCTCCAAGGTAACCGACGACAAGAACGTACATGCCAACCACACTGATGGTCAGGCCGCCGTAGACGAGGGCGCGGTTGATGACCAGATCGAGGTCGAACAGGCGGTATTTCAGTACCGCGATCGCCAATGCCACTGCCACAGAGATGCTGGCCAGGGCCGAGACCACCTCGAAGATGGGCCAGATGATGTCGGCACTGGGTGGTGGCACGTCCTTGAACCCGCCGGTCACGCCGAGCACGATGTTACCGCCGACGAAGGTAACGAGAAGGAGACCCAACCCGATGATGAACCACTTCACTTGCTGTCGCTGAATCGGACCCGAAATTCGCCGGTACCGATAGACCTGGGCAAAGATCGCCGAGGCAATCAGCAACAAAGGCAGTGCGATTGCTTGCCAGCCGCTGTCCGAATCAAGCGAGCGCTTGACGAAGAACGTCCATCCCAGGGAACTCGCTAGGTAGACCGCAGGGATGATCGTCCAGCGAGGTGTGAAGCGACCGTCTGGGAAGACATAGAAGATGATTAACAGCGACAACGGGAAACACAACGTGACGAGCAATCCGAGCATTGCTCGTACCGGATGGGTCGAGATCATGTCAAAGAGATTGGGTGGAAAATTCGCCGCTGAACCGGCCATAAGAAAGAGTGCGACGATAAACGCGATGAGTTCACGTGAACGCCAGATGAGCAACGATGCCACGCCAAGAAAGACGAGGATACGGAGGAGTTCGATAGTTCCAAACGCGACGAACTTGAAGAGATCCGCTCCGCCATTGGTGAGCGCGGTCTGGGCATCGACCGGATCACCGACCGCCGCCAGCCAGAGTCCGTTGGCGCTCCGCACCGAATCGACTGACGTCATCACGATCAACCAGACGGCTATCGAAGCGAATGCAAGGAAGGCCAGCCTCGCTCCGGTTAGCCAGTTCCCATGGAGAACCACAGCCGGGCGAGCATCCCGCTGCTCCGCCGCGACTGTGGTTCGTGTCGCTTCAAGTGGGTAAACGATCCGCATGCTACCTGGCCCACTTTCATTCGCGCTTGGAGTTCGAGCATTTTATGCCAGTTAGCCCGTCCTGACGAGTGACCGCGTCGCTCGTCAGGACGTCTGTGAGATTAGACGTAGGCACGCCGCGAGCTTTGCCGCGTGAGAAGGACGAGTACGACCACACCCACGATCGCGTTGACCAACATCAGCACGACGGAAGCGGCGCCGTTGGTGTCGAGCATACTTCCCGCGCCCAAGAGCGTATCGATCGCCACGGCCGCAAAGGCAATGTACATTCCCCACTTGCGGCAATTCCAGAGGCCCGCCACGCCGATGAGCTTGATGGTCGCCAGTACTGTGGCGATGGCGACGAATACGGCGTCGAACCCGTCCATGGAGACGATCACGGTTGGAGCGGTGAGCGCGAGGAGCAAGAGGATCAACCCGATCGCCGCAGTGACGGACGTTGGGCGTCCAATGCTGGTGGAAGGCGCGGAAATCGAAGACATTGGCTGACTCCTTTCGGATCAAACGGCTTGTCATCATTGGTTCTGCTGACGGATCCGTGTATTCAGACTAATGGGCATGAAATCCCAACGGCTAGAGACGCGCATCACGAATCAGTAAGGACGGGTTGTCCCAAGAGGCATCCGAGAGAAATCACAAGAGTCCTTTTTGTGCGTCGTGAGCGGTCGCATTGCGTCCCGATCGACCCGGCGCTAGCATGGAACCTGCGCACCTCATCGATGTGTCCTCTCATGAACGACGATCCCTCCGGTCAGTCGGTATTCAGGAAGGCGGGTTTCTCAATGCAGCAACGACGTTTGGGCAGGATTGGCCACATGGATTCCGTGCTGATCTTTGGCGCCGCCGCACTGAGCGACGTGACGCAGGATGAAGCCGATTCCACCATCGAATTCGCCCTCGAGTCAGGCATCAACCACTTTGACGTGGCGCGCAGCTATGGCGACGCTGAGCTTCGGCTTGGACCATGGATGCCGAAGATCCGCGACCAGATCTTCCTCTCCACCAAAACCGGTAAGCGGGACAAAGAATCAGCCTGGGCCGAGATCAACGAATCGCTGGAGCGACTGCAGACCGATCACGTTGACCTGATTCAGCATCACGCGGTCGGTGATCTGGAGCAGCTTGACCTGCTGACTGCACCCGGTGGCGCGCTGGAGGCGACCATTCAGGCGCAAGAGCAGGGGATGGTTCGGCATATCGGCATCACCGGGCACGGACATCAGGCGCCGCGAACTCATCGCGAGGCGCTCAAGCGGTTTCCGTTCGAGACCGTCCTCACACCGCTCAACTACATCCTCTATCAGGACGAAGCCTATCGTCTGGATCTGGAAGCACTCACCTCGGAGACCAAACGGCAAGACGCCGGATTGATGGTGATCAAAGCCATCGCCCAACGCCCCTGGCCCGAAGGGGCGCCACGCAGCTACGACACCTGGTACGAGCCATTCGATCGCCAGGAGTTCATCAACGCCGCCGTCGCCTTCATCCTCTCCTTTCCTGAAGTGACAGGCCTTGCAACCGCGGGCGATATCCATCTGCTGCCGCTGATCGTCGAGGCGGAGAAGCACGCCGACTCTATGACGTCGGAGCAGGTAGAGCAGGTCATGGCGCGCGTGCACGAGTACGTCTCGCCCTTCGCGGCGGGCGGTCCGGGCTGACCTCGAGATACGAAGCGAGAGTTGGGATTCGGGAGCACACCAGGTGCTCCCCAACAATATGCGCCAGATTGTGATTCTGTAGGGGAGCACACCAGGTGCTCCCGCCTCATGTCTTTGGTGCCTTATAGGAAGGGTGGGCCACGTGGCGTCGGTCGAGCAGATCAAAGGGAAGCGTGCTGGCGTTGGACTACGGGCCTACGATCCCGAGCGCGCCTTCCCAGGGTTCACCCTGTTCGCGCCACTCACCGGCGGCGGCAAGGTCTACCTGATCGACATGCAGGGAGAGATCGCTCACACCTGGTCGATGCCCTATTCGCCCGGCCTGTATGGCTATTTCACCGCAAGCGGCACGCTTCTCTACAACGGCAAAGTGCCGGACGATTCGGAGCGCTTCATCGCCGACAAAGGCTGGAAGGGTGGTGCCATCCTCGAGGCCACCTGGGGCGGCGAGATCCTGTGGGAGTTGCGCCAGCCGGACCATCATCACGATGGGATTCTGCTGCGCAACGGCAACATCCTATTTCTCTGTCTGGGTGGGATTCCCGAAGCGATCCTGAACGAACTCCGCAAAAAGTATCCAGATCGCACAGCTGACGGCCCCATGTACGCGGACTACTTGGTCGAGATGACCAAGACGGGCAATATCGTCTGGGAGTGGCGTTCCTGGGAACACCTCGATCCGCGGGTCGACGCGCCGATGTGGCCGCGTGAAGATCTCGCAGAGTGGACCCACGGCAACACGGTGGCCGAGATGCCGAGCGGGGACATCCTGATGAGCTTCCGGGATCTCTCGACCATCGCCATCGTCGACCGCACCACCGGCGATTTCTCCTGGCGCTATGGCGCACCGCTTCTGGCTCAACAACACGCGCCCGCGCCGCTGGAGAACGGCCACATCCTGGTCTTCGACAACGGCACGCGCCGCCCCGATGCCTTCATGCCCTACTCCCGCGTGCTGGAGATCGACCCGGCTACGGATGAGGTAGTCTGGAGCTATGAGGAGACACAGAACGTCGATTTCTTCGCGCCGCACCTCTCAAGCGCGCAGCGCCTTCCCAACGGCAACACGCTCATCTGCGAAGGGACGTTCGGCCGGTTGTTCGAGGTGACGTCCAAGGGGGAAACCGTGTGGGAGTACGTCAACCCGTTCTTCGCCTCTCCTCCTGGCAAACCGGACAAGCCGGTGCGCAATGCCGTCTTCCGTGCCTACCGCTACAGCGCCGAGGAGATCGCGAGGATGCGCTGAGGCTCGGCCATCGACTACGCGGTTGCGTTCGCCTTCCACGTCCCCCATGATTCAGTTGCATTTTCGCAAGGATGGACCCAGATTCCGAAGGGATACCGCGAATTGAAAGAGGTCGTCCTACCTGATTCCACACTTCCGCTCGATACCGCAACGTTCCTTGCATGTTTGGCGTCGGTCCTCGAGCTACCGTTTGAGCGGCTGCCGCCCCCTGCGTTGAATGAAGACCCGGCTACCGGCTGGACGGTATCGCGTTGGCTCGGCGGACTCGGACTGGGGCTGGCCCGGCTGGCCGATCCTGCGACCTTCGCCTGGGCGGGCCCCTGGATCGCGCGTGTCCGCTCGCCTGATTCAGGCGACAGGCGAACCGTCGTCATGTACGGGGTTCCTTCGGCTTTGCTCTGGGATCCCGCCCAAGTTGGCCCGATCGAGAACGATTGGATCGAAGACGGGTTCATCGTCGCGGCAGCCGACGTCGCACTCGCGCTACCGCCACGTCCAGCGGCGCCATTGACGTCGGGCGTGGTTGAATCGATCTGGGTGGCGCCGTCCAAGGGAGAGCCGGCCAGCGGCCTGGCGTCGGTTCAAGCCATCGCCGGGCAGGGGCTGGAGAGCGATCGGCATGTGCTCGGTTCTGGGACGTTCCCGTCAGGATTGCCAGGGAGCGCGCTGACGCTGATTGAAGCTGAAGTGTGCGAGTCGTTCGATCCACCGCTTGAGCCAGGCGTCCACCGTCGCAACATCGTGACACGCGGCATCGATCTCAATGGCCTGGTCGGGCGTGAGTTCATGCTTGGTGAGGTCCGTTGCCGTGGCATGCGACTCTGCGAGCCCTGTAGAGTCATTCAGCAGTATGCTGGACGGCCGATCCTGCGATCCCTCGTGCATCGAGGCGGGTTGCGTGCTGACATCCTCGAAAGTGGAGTGATTCATGCCGGTGATAGCGTAGTTCCCACAACCACTACCATCAAACTCTGATCGGAGCCTTTCGCGGGGTTGCTCCCACGATTTGGCGCTGCGAATTCGTCTTGCCCGTACGTGGGCAGGCGTGCTCTTTTCGCCATGCTCCGATTCTCGAAATCGTCATCAACATCCGAGCTTTCACCGGCTCGCGAATCACAACATGGAGAGACAATGAGTCTTGAACACATGCGTTTGCTCTATCAATACAATCGGTGGGCGAACGCACGCACCCTCGATCAAGCAGAAAACCTGACACCAGAACAGTTGCATGCGCCGATCAACGGCGGCTCCTGGAGCGTCCGTGACACGCTGGTGCACCTGATGGAGACGGAGTTCTTCTGGTCGGGTCTCATCTGGCCCGGCAAGGCCATCGATATAGACTGGGAGCCCTTCGAGTTCCATTTTGTCGACTACGCGGACGTGCCCGCCATCCGAGCGCGTTGGGCCGAGATCGAATTGGACCTGGTCGACTTCATGGACGGGCTAACACCGGAAGGTGAGTGGAGCCTCGAGCGTGTCATCGAGTGGACTGATGGCGGACCGGTGCTTCGCAGGTCGCTCTGGCTGTCGATGCTGGACGTCTTTATCCACGCCACGCAGCATCGGAGCGAGGTCGCCATAGCGCTGTCCCAATTTGGGCATTCTCCTGGCGAGCTCGATCTGTCGCGTTACGTTCGAGAGCACGAGCCCGAGACGGCTGCCTAACATCGTCAAGTCGCGCGGTCGGAGTTGGTCTCCGGTCGCGCGCATCTCACACGATTCCATCAGCACGGTGAGGTAGGGGAATGATGGCGATGAGCGGTTCTTCGGCAAATCCGTGGCAGAGCCAACTATTCCGCAGAGCGGAGCCGAAGCGGCTGTCGGGAATCCGGCGTGTGCTGGCGGTCGCCAGTGGCAAGGGAGGTGTCGGTAAGTCGACCGTCGCAGTCAATCTCTCGCTGGCGTTGGCGCACCTCGGCTATCGCGTTGGGTTGCTCGACGCCGACGTGCATGGACCCAACGTGCCGCTGATGCTTGGCGTGCGCCGGCGGGCTGAAGCGCGTGGATGGGAGGCCATCCTGCCTCTGGCCAGTCGCGATCCGAGCAATGCTCCGGCAGAGCGCATCCCCGCCCTGGCTCGCCACGGCATCAAAGTTATGTCGGTCGGGCTGCTCGTGGGCGACGAGCAAGCGGCGATGGTCGACAACGCTGCCTTCGTCGGTCGTCTGGTCTGCAATCTGCTGCAGATGGTGGAGTGGGGCGAATTGGACGTCCTGCTGATCGATCTCCCGCCCGGCACGGGCGAGCCGCAGGCGTCGTTGATTTCGGCCATCATTATCGACGGCGCTGCCATCGTCGTGACTCCCCAGGATCTGGCGCTGCTCGATAGCACACGCGCTTTTCGCGCGTTTCAAGCGGGCGGAGTGCCGGTCCTTGGCGTGATCGAAAACATGAGCTATCTCCTCTGTCCTTCCTGCGGCGAGCGCATCCAGGTCTTCCATCGCAGTCAGACTCCGCGCGCTCTTTCACGGGGCGAAGTTCCGCTGCTGGCCGAGATCCCCATCGAGCCGTCCATCTCCGAGGCGGCCGATACCGGTCGACCCCTCCTCGTCACCGATCCCGACGGCGCGCAGTCGAGAATCTTCCTCGAACTGGCGGCCGCCATCGCGGAGCGTCTGACACTTAATGGTGACGAGACGGACAGAACGGTGTAAGGGGAAAATATTGAATTTGCCACTCATTCACGGGACCAACGTTTGGTTGTCACCCTGAGTAGGTGACCACAGTGAATATGTCATGTCGACTCGATCGTAGGTGTGCCCGCGTTCGGATAGAGCGTGGTCATCGTCTGTCGCGCATCGGTGGTGGTGAAGCGCCACTGCACCGTGGCGTGGTCGGCGTTGCGCCGTGCGGCCCAGGCGTCGACCTCCCCTTGGGTGGTGGCGAGATCTTCCAGATGGCGCCCGAGGCACTGCCGGGCCAAGACACTCCACTCGATCTCGATCATGTTGAGCCAACTGCCATGGGTGGGGGTGTAGTGCCACTCCAGCTTGCGGGCGATGCGGCGGGCCTCGGCGGGGGAGAAGGTGTCATAGAGCACGCCGGGATGGTGGGTGTTGACATTGTCGGCCACCAGCCGGATGCACACGGCGTCCGGGAAGTGCTCGTCGACCACCGTCGTGAGGAAGGTGGCGAAGTCCTGGGCCGTACGCCGGTCCTGGACGTGGATGGTGCGCCAGCCCGTCTGCGGCTGAAAGGCACCGAAGAGCGTGCAACTCCCCTGGCGCGTGTACTCATAGTCGTGGCGGGCGATCTGTCCCGGTCGCGCCGGGAGCGGAGCACGGGTCGGAGCGGTCAACGCCAGTGGATACTCGTCGATGCAGAGGACGGGGCGCTGGGGGTCGAAGGGCTCGGCATAGAGTTCGAGCAGGTCTTCCATGCGGGCCACGAAGAGCGAGCTCACCGTGGGAATACACCATTGCTGCTTCTGCCAGGGCTTGAGTTCGTTTTTTTAAGCGTGCGTCGCACGGTCTCGTCGGAGATACTCCCCACCACGGCCAGTTCCACCAGACGATCGGCCAAGAGTTGCATGGTCCAGGTGGTGCGTCCAGCCGGCGGATCGCTGCAGGCCAGGGCCACGAGACGCGCCTCCTGGGGACCGCTCAGTTTGGCCGCCGCGCCGGGTCGCGGACGATCGACCAAGGCGGCGGTCACGCCCGCCTCAACCGCGCGTCGCCGCAGCCGAATGACGGTGCGCTCATGGACCCCGACCGCGGTGGCAATCTCCGGATCCCGCAATCCCCGGTCGGCGAGGAGCAGCACCCGGGCACGCTGGATGGTCCGCACCTTGGCTTCCCCGCGACGCGTCATCGTCGTCAGGTCGCGTCGTTCCTCCGGCGTCAACTGCACACGATACATGGCTGGCATGGTGCTCCCTCCCATCGACACACACTCGTTGCGCTCCATCCAGCCTACTGGTACTGTGACTCTCTGGCAAATCCTCTGTGGCCGACTACTGAGCGGACCGATGGTTCTCGCTCTCCAGTGGATGCACTCCTTCCATGGGAAGGGGTCTGGGGATGGACCAACAGCTCGTGAGGATGAGCAGTCGAACACTCTCTTCGTTGGTCATCGAGCACCTGCGTGAAATACAGCGAGATGCTTCACTGCGGTTCAGGATGACATGATCACGGATCGGCACAAATCCGGACCAGCACTGCCACCCAGCTCATCTTCCCAATAAACTGTCGAACACAAAGGGCCACCCGGGACGGGGGAGTCCCGGGTGGTGCGGAGGAACGCGTCGGGGAAGGTGAACGCGTCTGGTTGGTTGCGACGGCGAGATCTACGGAGTCGCCATCGAGTAGCAGGTCATCGATGATGGATCGGGAGCGCCCTTTCCGGTCGTGACGACTCCCTGCGGCGCCTGGATGCTGTCGCAGGAGATCTGCGTCGCACCGGCCGGCGGTGTGCCGTCCTTGCTGATCATGTAGATCGAGTTGCACGTCGGGGTGGCATCGCTGGACTGCGAATCACTCGATGTCGTGCAGGTCGTCAGTACACCGGCAGGCCCGCTACCGGCTGAGAAGGACTGCTTGTCCATGCCGGGAGGCGGTGGGAGGCTGCCGCAGTCGACAATTTTGGCTCCCGCCGTTGGAGTTCCGTTTTCGACCATCGTCGACGTCCCAAACTCGGCCTGCTTGCCGCCAGAGACGTCGACCGGACCCTGCGACACGATGCACGTCGGCCCGTCGCCGCTTCCGTTGGTCGATGCGTCGTTGGCGCCGGCCGGTGCGGCTGCGATGCCGGTGACGATCATGGTGGCCAGCAACCCTCCGGCCATGAGTGCTTTCACGATTCGTTGTCTCAAACTGCACCTCCTCTTGGTGTGGGCGATCGTGTTGTGCACGACTCTCTTGTACGTCTTCTGAGGTTTCGCCATGGTTTCACCGAGATGAGACGTGGAAACGGAGAGCTACGCTGCTGGCAATGCGGCGATGCGCGCACTCTCTGCCGCGAAGCGAACCGTCACGCGCAAACCGCCGTTAGAAAGAGGCAAGAGCTCCAGGGAGGCGCGGTGGGCATCGGCGATGGCTTTGACGATCGACAGACCAAGACCAAGACTGACGCCGTGATGGGTCCGCTCCGTGCCGAGACGCTGGAAGGGCTGCAGCAGACGCTCGACCATCTCTGGCGGTACGATCGGACCGGTGTTCGCGACTGACACGTAAGCCTGCCCAGCGTCTTCCTCGACCCTCAATTCAATACGACCGCCATCGACGTTGTAGCGGATGGCGTTGTCGATCAAGTTGACGATGAGCCGCTCGATCAGACGCGGATCTCCGAACGTCATCGCTGGCGCGAACAGCGTCTTGACCTCGAGATTCCGTCCCCACAATTCCTCCTGCAGCGTGGCGAGGGCCGCCTCGCCGGCGATGGTCAGGTCGACCGACTCATGATGGTCGAGTCCGGCCTGGCCGCGCGTCAGCGTGAAGAGGGCTTCAAGGAGTCGCTCTTGCTGCTCCTCGGCCACCAGCACGCGCTCGTGCGCCGTCCGCAACGACTCCACGCTGGCGTCGGGATCGGTGAGTGCCACTTGAATCAGCGCACGCTGTCGTGCGAGAGGACTGCGAAGCTCATGTGATGCATTGGCCACGAACTGTCGCTGCGCTCGGAAGGACGACTCCAGTCGTGACAACAGGCCATCGATGGTGTCACCAAGCTCTTTGAGCTCGTCGTCTGGCCCCTGGAGATCGAGCCGCTGGTTCAGGTTCGATGCGGTGATCGCCCGCGTGCTCGCCGTCATCATGCGCAGCGGATCCAGCACGCGTCCCGCCACGATCCAGCCGAGCAGGATCGAGATGAGCGCCATGGCGCCGAGGGCCAGGCCCGAATTCAACAGAAGTTGATGTAGCTCAGCAGTGTGCTGCTGTTCGGCCTGCGTGCGGAGTTGCTCCGCTTGTAGCTGAGCCTGCTCGGGCGTAAGTCCGGGACTGGTGGTGACCTCCGAACCACTCACGGTCACCTTGGGCGGCTGTACCGCGGTACCGGTGAACGATTTCCCGCCGGTTCCAATATTTCCCTGGCTGCTGATGATCGTTGTAGACCCGTCCGTGGAAGAGTTGACGAGAGGACCGTCGGTCGCGTGCTCCACCAGGACGTACGTGAATCCGAGCAGGCCTGCCCCGGAAAGAAGAAACAGAGCGCCATATAGGAGAGTGAGACGCAAACGCACGGTGCGGCGGGCAAGTGGGTGCGGAGCGTAGGGGTGATAACGCGGCGCAGCATAATAGCCTTCATGGAATCCGATATCCAGACTTGGCCACTGTCTCGATCAGTGGCGGATCGCCCAGCTTGACCCGCAGGCGGCTGATGGTGATCTTCACCGCGCTGGTGAATGGATCGGCTGCTTCGTCCCACACCCGTTCAAGGAGTTCTTCGGCCGAGACGGACCGACCCTGAGCCGCGAGTAGCAGCTCGAGAACGCCGAACTCCTTCGGCGCAAGCTCCAGCGAGCGATCACCACGCGACGCACGACGCCGGGCGGTGTCAACCACCAGGTCACCGCGACGCAATACCGGTGGAATCCCAGGCTGTGCGCGGCGCATCAACGCGCCGATACGGGCGATCAGGACGGGGAAATCGAACGGCTTCGAGAGGTAGTCGTCGGCGCCGATTCCGAGCCCCTGCACAAGATCTTCGGTTGACGCTGCGGCGGTCAGCATCAGCACGCGGCTGCGACAGCCGTCATCAACCAGCTCGATGCAGATCTCGTCACCGTGGGTGCCGGGCAGGTCACGATCGAGGACGATGACGTCGTAGTCATTCTCCAGCGCACGCGCGTAGCCGGACGTGCCATCGTACGACACATCGACCGCCATGCGTGCGCGGCGCAGCCCGACGGCGAGCGCGTCGGCCAGTTCCGCGTCATCTTCGATTACGAGCACTCGCACCGTCGCTCCTTCAGATTCCATGACGCCGGTACGGCCCATTGGTTCGCGGTGGAGTGCGCAGCCCTCCACCGCGAACCAATGGGCTCGCGGCCACTCTAGCGGAACGTTGGTTTCAATAAAGTTTCAACGAGTGAAGCGAGTGATCGGTACGGCCGGCGTCAGTGGTTCAGGATAATGATGCGATCGAAACCACGGCAGTAGATGTACCAGTTGGGGACCGGGTTACCGAGCGCGTCGATGGGCATGCCTTTCACCCAGGGCTTTTTGAGACCGTAGTGATAGGGGTGGTAGACGAACGTCGCGGCGCCATTCTCGGCAATGATTTCGTCCGCCCGCTGGTACATTCGCATGCGCACGTCGACGTCGTTCTGCTCCGCCGCGGTGTCGACCAGACGATCGAGCTCGCGGTCCGAGAAGGTGTTGCGTTCGTTCGACGGCTCCTTGGAATACCACGGAATGAACATCGTGCAGCTTGGGTCTGGGTAGTCGACGTACCAACGCCACCACATCAGTTGAACTTTGTGGGCGTATGCGTCGGCATAGGTCTTGTCAGGATCGCTGGTCTTCTGCTGAATCCTCATCCCCAGGTTCTCTTCGAGCATGGCGATCATCGCCTCGCCCACGACCACCGGGGCGATCCCCTCGCCATCGCGTTGCGTCATGGTGACAGATGGCCATTTGTTGCCACCCTCGTAGCGCGTCCCCTTCAGCAGCGCCATGGCTTTCTCTGGATCGTAGGACGTGTACTCAGGGAGGGTGTCTTGGTCGTGCCCCGGCATCCCGGGGGGCGTCATGGTATAGGCGGCCTTTCCGAGGCCGTGAAGGACCTTCTCGATGATCGTCTCTCGGTCGACGGCGTGCGCCATGGCCAGACGAACCTCTTTGACGTCGAAGGGCGCCATGTTGACGTTCGGCTCCAGATACCAGGTTCCGAAATCGTTAAACGTGAAAGAGTCATCATTGAGCGGGTCGTCGATCTGGATCTCAGGCACATTATCGAACGAACCGTTGAGCACGATGTCGATCTGCTCTGAACGGAACCCATCGATCGCCGAACCGAACGAAATGATTGGACGGTAGACTTCCGCTAGCGTGATGTTTGCGGCGTTCCAGTAATTGTCGTTCCGCTTCAGTGTGTAGCTCACATGGTGCGTCCACTCAGTCAGCATGAACGGTCCGTTGCAGACGATGTTCTCCGGATCGGTCCACTTGTCGCCATGCTGCTCGATCGCTGGCCGATAGGCGGGTGTCGTAGCGCAGAACGCGGCGATAACAGGAAGATAGACGTACGGATTCTCCAGGGTTAGCAGCAAAGTCTTGTGGTCGACGGCGGTGACTCCGACATCGCCCGCCGTGACGCTTCCCGCACACTGATTGAACGCCTGGCCATTCTTCAAGCGAAACAGGAACGTCGGGTTCGAAGCCTTCGTTTCCGGGTCGAGTTGACGCTTGAACGAGTACTCGAAATCGTGCGCGGTGACCGGGTCGCCATTGCTCCACTTCGAGTCACGCAGGTAGAAGGTCCAGACCGACGCGTCCCAGTTCGATTCCCATTTCTCGGCAATGTCGGGTTGCACTTGCATGTTCTCGTCGAACTGACAGAGACGGGCAAAGCACGCCTGGTCACCGCCGCACCAGGGATCCTTGTTGAAATCGAAGCTCTTGGGCTCGGACGTAACGCTCGCGACCAAGCTCTGCGTGGCGGCCGGGCCATTCATTTCCACGGTGCTGGCTGACGACGTGGGACTGCCGTGGGATGGCGCTGCGGTGCCGCCCCCGAAGCCACGGAAGACGACTGTCCCGGCGAGACCGGCCGTGATGGCGATCCCTCCGAGTCCGGTCAGCATGGTCCTGCGGCTCATCGAGCGCCGCTTGAGTGAAGATTCGCTTGCGTCCGCGAAGTGCTTTTGGTCGTCCGGTCCGTAGACGCCTGGTGCCATAGCCGTCCCTTTGTGTGCAGCAGGAGTCGACACAGTTGGCAGTCGGATTCGAGGGGTTGTTGCGCCGCGCGTCCGAAGTGCCGATCCGATTGTCACGACCATGCGTCATTCTGACCTTGGGAGGAAGGTCATAGTCCGGTTAGTCATTCGCACCGGGCGGTGCACTCGGCGGTCCGTAGAATTTCAACGGTCCGCGCGTGCTGGAGATGGTCTATGATGGGCGAATCGCCGGAGCGTGCACCACTCAAAACGATGGAAATGCCTGGCGCACCGATGCGAACATGATCGGCAGCCAACGGGAGGATACCCATCATGCCCAACCCGACAACGCCGGAAGAGCTTATTTATGACGTGCGACAGCCCGGCGATCCGCGGATCTCACCGGACGGGTCGCGGGTGGTCTATGTGCTGACCCAGCCGAACCGCGACACGAAGAAGACGATCACCCATCTCTGGCTTTGCGATCGAGACGGCGCCAACGGGCGGCAGATCACCTTTGGCGGACAGAAAAACGACACGCCGCGCTGGTCGCCGGACGGCTCGAGCATCGCGTTCATCTCGGATCGTGCGGCATCGCCGGCCAAGTTCGGCATCTTCGTGCTGAACGTCGCGCAACCGGCCGAGCCCCGGCAGGTGACCGCGCACAACCAGGTCATCAGCGAGTTGGCCTGGTCGCCGGACGGCGCGACTATTGCTTACACCACCAGCTTCGATCCGGAGAATCCCAGCGAGGAGCCGGCCAAAGCGGATGAACCGGCCAGAGTGCGCGTGACACGGCGGCTCGACTACAAGTGGGACGGTCGCGGCTATCTTGGTGACGCCCGCAACCACACCTGGCTGGTAAACGTGGCGTCCGGCGAGCGTCGTCGTCTGACCACCGATTTGGTCGATCACTACGTGCCAACCTGGTCGCCCGACGGGCGCTCGGTCGCGGTCGGCAAGCAGGCGGCCGATGGCTGGAACGCCTACATCGTCATCATCGACGTGAAATCTGGTGAGCAGACGCCCGTTGGCGATCCGTACGTCGGTGACGGCAGCCAACCATCCTTCGCCTGGTCGCCGGGCGGCGACAGGATCATCTTCACCGGTGATCCGGGCCACACCTACCAGCCCGATCTCTATCTCTTCACCGTCGCCGACGGCGAGACGCGCCAGTTGACGACCAATCTGCCGGTACTGCCGGTCGATGGCGTCGGGTCCAGTTCGATGGTCTGGCTCGACGATCGACGGGTGCTCCTCTGCGGAACAGAACACGCTCGGCACGGCCTGTACGTGATGGATGTCGAGACCCGTAACCTCAGCAACCTCTCCAGCCAGGACGCGACCTTCACCGGAATTAGCCTGGACGACCAGCGACAGTTTGCCGTCAGCGCCTACAGCGCGTTCGACGCGCCGGGCGAGATCGCGGTTCATGATTTGAGCAGCAACGCCACCTCGATCATCACCAGCCACAATGCCGCTCTGACGGCCCGCATCGGAACACCCAACTGGGAGCGCTTCGAGATCGAACGCGGCGGATATTCGATTGAATCCTGGCTGCTGAAGCCCGCTGACTTCGACCCGAGCCGCCAATATCCGGTGGTCCTGATGATCCATGGCGGCCCGAACGGCTTCTTCGGCTACAAGTACATCCCGAATCAGCAGCTACTTGCCAATCGCGGCTATCTGGTCGTCCTGCCGAACCCGCGCGGCTCGACCTCGTACGGCCGCGAGTTCTCGGTGCAGGTGTTGGGAGACCGAGGCGGCGAGGATTATCTGGACCTGATAGCCATCGTCGATCAGGTTGCCGGGCGGTCCTACGTGGACGCCAACCGCATCGGCATTTTCGGCTACTCGTATGGTGGCTTCATGATCTCCTGGATGATTGGCCAGACCGACCGCTTCAAGGCCTGCGTCTGCGGTGCGCCGTCTGTCGATCTCAAGTCGCAGTTTGGCACCAGCGATATCGGCTGGCACTACGACTCGACCCAGTACAAGGCGCAGCCGAACGAGAACCCGGCGTGGTTTGAGAAGCATTCGCCGCTGACCTATGCGCACAAAGCCACCACTCCGACGCTGCTGGCGAGCGGCGAGAACGATCTACGCTGCCCGACCAGCCAATCGGAGGAGCTCTTCGTGGCGCTGTGCAAGGCGGGATGTGAGGTCGAGTTCGTGCGCTATCCGGGTCAGGCGCACGGCTTCACCAGCGCAGGGCCGGCCGAGTATCGCGTCGACTTTCTCACGCGCACGCTCAACTGGTTCGACACGTTCGTGTAAGCGCGGTCATCCCGGTGGACGACTGAATGACTGAAGGCGGGCATCAGTGCCCGCCTTCGACGTATCCCGGCAACAGCCAACACCACGTCAAACTCCAACGGATCTATCTGTCATCCTTCAGGCTTTGTGAAGCGACGAGGAGCTTCATCTTTTCACGCAGCGAATGGCCAAATCCTCATCCGAGTGCCCCAATTGAGTCGCCAATTCACGAAATGGCTAACGTCTCGATCTGAACCTATTGTATTTTCCTTGAAGTCGTTGCTAGACTGCCCGAGATTTTCTGTTCAAAGGGGGTGTTTGTATCGTGGGATAAGGTGAGGAGATGGTACGTGCGCAACACATCATCTCGCGCGCGAAAGATCAAGTCAATTGCGCTCGTCGCCGTGCTGGTGGTGCTGGTGGCGGGTGGCTCGATCTTCGTCGCTGCTGAGGGTACCCAGAGCACCGTCTATTACGGTTGCTTGAGCAGTGGCATGCTCTGGCAGGTGGGCACGACGCCACCGCGGTTCTGCGGTCCGGCGGGATTCGCAAGCGTGATCAAATGGAGCGAAACCGGTCCGTCCGGCCCGAGTGGTTCAAGCGGCGCGACGGGACCAATCGGACTGGCCGGAGCCACCGGCGCAATTGGGGCAACAGGAGCCAGCGGGGCAAACGGTTCGTCCGGGCCTATGGGTCCTTCAGGCGCAAGTGGCTCACAAGGGCCATCAGGGCCAACGGGTGCATCCGGCGCTGCAGGTCCTTCGGGTGCAGCCGGAGCAAGTGGTGCCTCAGGTACAGCGGGACCGACAGGTGCAACAGGCGCGAATGGGTCATCGGGTCCCGAAGGGCCGATCGGACTGACCGGGTTGAGTGGTCCTTCGGGACCGACAGGTTCAACTGGCGCCACCGGAGCCAGCGGCGCCCAGGGTTCCGAGGGTCCATCAGGGATGACAGGCCCATCCGGTGCGCCTGGGTCGCCAGGATCGACGGGAGCGAGCGGACCGCTGGGGCCGACGGGGCCGACCGGACCAGCCGGAGCCGACGGTTCTCCGGGCATAGCAGGTCCAAGCGGGATGGACGGACCATCCGGTCCCGAAGGAGCGACCGGCGCTACGGGCGCGACCGGTGAAACTGGGGCAACGGGATCTCAAGGGCCGACTGGAATGTCAGGTCCACCTGGCTCACCCGGTACGAACGGTCAAAATGGGGACGCTGGCGCCACCGGCCCAGAAGGCGCGACCGGACCCGCGGGTGCCACCGGGGCAAGCGGACCACAGGGACTTCCGGGATCAGGCGGAGCGATGACGTCAACGATAAGAAAGGTCACGGCGAAGGGTACGTCGTGGGGTGACGGTTCCAATCTCTATGACCTCACCGCCACCTGTTTGACCGGCGAGCACGTCATCGGCGGCGGTTACGAAGCAGCCTGGACGATTGACGGCACCACGTCAAAGTTCAGCGTGTATCGATCCTTCCCGATAGCCAGCTACACGATCCCACCGTCTGGACCGACCGTCGAGGCATGGACCGTGACCTTCCTTGGGCTCGGAAATAACATGCCCACAGCGTATGCCATTTGCGTGTCGTCGTAACGAAACGCGACGAGTGTGTCCGTCCAGGCGAGTGAGAGGCTTGAAAACCATCTCGGATGAAACCGAAGGGGCTCGCGCAGTTATCTTTGTGCCAGCCCCTTCAGGTCACGTTGACTGACGTCATGTTGTCGCTACCCCGAGAATTCAAGGACCGCCTCCGGCACAACCAGCGCGAAGAACCGCGTCGTGTCGGGCTCCAGCGTTGGTACTTCTTCCAGTTCAGCGTTCGTCTCTGATCCGACCGAATCGGTAATTGTGACGATGCCCTTCTGGAAGCGACTCGCTATCATGTTGATAGCCACAACCGGTCGACCTGGTAACGTCGAGTGCCTTCATGCGTTCAAGAAGACGATGGCACCGAGGAGGCAGGCTCTCTGCGGCAGTCGTCGCGACGAGCAAGCGGCCGCCGTGCGACACTGCAGGAAAGTCCAGCGCCGCCGCGATGTGCGAGGGCCACGAACAGAGCATCGGAGACGAACAACATGCAAGATCGACGAACCTTTCTCAAGAAACTGGCGGTACTGGCCGGCGCGGCTCCGTTCGCGGGTGCCTTCGATCGCATTCAGACCGCCTTCGCAGCGCCGGAGCGGGATGTGGCGCGCACTACCGCTCGCGCGAGCCTCAGCTCGATGCAGATGGCTGGGCAGCGGGTCATCTATTCCTACGCGGGACTAACTCCGCCGCAAGCGCTGCTGCAGCAGATCAGGGCCGGTCAAGCGGCAGGGGTGCTCTTCTTCGGCGACAACATCTCGAGCGAGAGTCAGATCGCAGGGGTTATCGCTCAGCTGCGCCAGGCTCAGGAGCAGAGCCCGGTCGGCGCGCCCCTGTTGCTGATGACCGATCAGGAGGGCGGGCAGGTTCGACGCCTCCCCGGCGCTCCGGTCGAGTCGGCCAAGCAGATCGGTCAGTCGGCCAATCCCAGATCGGCCGCAAGCGCGGCCGGAACCGCGGCTGGACAGAACCTGGCGGGCGTCGGAATGAACGTCAACCTGGCGCCGATCCTGGGTGTCTATCGCCAGGCTGGCGACTTCCTCGACGAATACGGCCGCTCCTTCAGCCAGGATGCGCAGACGGTGAGCGACTGCGCCAGCGCCTTCATCACGGCGCAACAAGATGTTGGGGTCGCCGCTACCGCCAAGCACTTTCCGGGACTTGGCGCGGCTTCCTCTTCCGAGAACACTGATGCCAGACCGGTGACTCTGTCGCAATCGCTCACGACGCTCCGTACGGTCGACGAAGCACCCTACCCTGCCGCCATCGCCGCGGGGGTCAAGTTGATCATGATGTCGTGGGCGATCTACCCGGCGCTCGATGCCGTCAATCCCGCCGGGCTCTCCAGCACTATCGTGCAAGATGAGTTGCGCGGCCGCTTGGGTTTTGGCGGCGTGACGATAACCGACGCCATCGAAGCAGGCTCACTGAACGCCTTCGGCACTGACGAGCAGCGCTCGGTGCGTGCCGCGCAGGTGGGCATGGATCTTATCCTTTGTGCCGCGCGTGATGTGAACCAGGGCATCAACGTTGCTGCCGCATTGGCTAACGCTCTCGACGGCGGGCAACTCGATGCCAGCGACTTCAACGCGGCGGTGCAACGCGTGACCAATCTGCGTAACAGCTTCGCCTCGACGCGCTACTTCCCCGAAACCGGTTTCTCGATCAGCCATGGATTCCTGGCCTATTGGAACAAATTCGGCGGACTCCCCGTCTTCGGCTATCCGATCAGCGACGAGTACACCGACTCCCAGACCCGCTTCGTCACCCAATATTTCCAGCGCGCGCGGTTCGAATGGCATCCAGGCGCCTTCCCAAGCCACTACGACGTGGAGCTTGGTCTGCTGGGTCGTGAGCTTGCCGAGAAAGAGAATCTGACCGGCACCACCCCATTCCAACGCATGAGTGCTGGTAGCGATGCCAATTGCACCTACTACGACGCCACCGGCCATCGCCTCTGCTTCGGCTTCCGCGACTATTGGAACGCCAATGGCGGACTAGCCATCTTCGGCTACCCGATCAGCGAGGAGTTCAAAGATTCCAGCACCGGCTTCACGGTGCAGTACTTCGAGCGGCAGCGCTTCGAATACCATCCGGAGAACCCGCCCGCCTGGCAGGTCGAGGGTGGTCTGCTCGGCAGCGAGCTGAAGCCGGCGGGAACGTAGAGCGAATTACTGGACCTGCGTCCAGGCGGTGTGGTTGGCGACCTGAGCTGTCGTAATGCGACTGCCAATCCACACTGCGTGGACGTGATCTTCATTACCTCGACGATCGCGGCGGTACTAATTGCTTCGCTGTGTCGTGGCGTCCTTTTGATGCGCAAGATAGCTACTGCACTGCCTTTACCAGCAGGTTTTTGAACGCCCATTCGATGGGCTGATCGCCGCTGTCGTGAACCCAGAAGCCGACCGTGCCCGGATTCGCACCACCGGAATGCTGCGTCGAGCCGATCAGCGTGCCATTCATAAAGAACCAGTAGACGTTCCCCTTTGACACGATCTTGAGCGTGTTCCAGTCGCTGACCGCATTCGTTCCAGGTCGTTGCGCGCGTGCGAGGATCAACTCGTCCGTTCCGCTCACGTGCCGAACCACCACCGTCTCACCGCTACTGAGCAGACAGTAATCGAACTGATTTGAGTTGAATGGGTCGGCTGCGTGCACTGAGAGGCAGGCGAAGCCGCTGGAATCCGTCGTGTCCAGTTTCATGTCGAGACTGACGCTGGCGTCACCGAACTGGGTCGTGTCCCACGCGCTGCCGTAGTCCGCATACCCTTTGGTGAGCAGGTGATACGCACCATCGGCAACGCTGGCGGCGCTATATGTGCCGTCGTACGTCGGCCACGTCGTCAAATCCGACTGGTCCAACGTACCTCCCTCGCTGGGGGCACCACCAATCGTGGGGATGTAGTCGAAGGTCGTCGAGGTATGGCTTCCATCCGGCAGATCCAACGACACGCTGGTCATGCCCGCAGGAGTCGACGGGTCCAGGTAGAGGAAGAAGGCATTGCCCGCATGATAGACGGGCGTGCTGCCGACTGGCCCATGGACCGCGTTCTTGACGTCTACCTGCGAGAGGTCCGTTCCAAAAACATTGAACATGTACGCGACCTGGTTCTGTGGATCCCCCTGAATCGTGTTCGGATCAAGGCGGGCATCAAAGTACAGACCGAGCGATCCCGGCGTTCCTGCACCGGCTGCCAGAGTGCTTTGCGGTGGACTACAAGGTCCCGGGAAATCGAAATTGGTGACCGGATTGGTAAAGATCTGGCCCGCCGAATCCCACGTATCGCCTACCTTGCGAATGATGCTCTCCAGGGCTCCATCGACCGTCCAACGCTTGTAGAAGCTCGTAGCGGTGCAGGTTGATCCGCTGAAGCTTGGTCCCGGCCAACCCGAATAGTCGGACGGGTCCTGGAAGATGGAGAGATCGCTGAATGTCCGAGTATCGAACGGCTCAACGGACGTGTCTGTTCCGTGGTAGATCTTCGCAGTCCCGGTGATCTGGTCCCACCACACGCCATCTTGAGGGTGGAACACATCACACGCCGTCCCCTGGTACGACAGGGTGACGTGCTCACCGTAGAACGTATCCGCCGAGAATCGTGACTCGGAATACGTGAACGGCGTACAGCTGTGCACACTCGGTTGCGCCGTGTTCAGATCCTGCATCGGCATTGCAGACTGTTGAAGCTGCATGTAGCGCCAGGTGTAGTAGTGCTGACCAACGTTGCCGGCCTCAACTTTCCAGCCGTCCGGATTGTCTGGGGTGTAGGTGAGGACTCGGCGCTCGAACACCTGCACCAGCACCTGCTTCTGAATACCGCCCACCAGGACACGCGTCCAGTAGGCTTCGGTGAGTGGATAGCCGGTCGCGTAGAACGGATTCTGGAAGAGCTTGTCGGTGGTCGGGTTCCCGTTCTGATCGACTGGGCCGGAGCTCGTCATGAAGTCCCAGAAGACTGAGGCCACGTTGTGGTTCGTCGGTGCCCCGACGTCTTTCGCTGTGACGTTGTAGCTGGACAGCGAATTGTCGGCCGCGACATCTCCGTTCCGATCAACCGTTTGTGTGATCAGCCAGCCACTCGGAATTGCGCTGTTCCCCATGAGCGTGTTGAAGGTGGCATAGGTAGGACCGTTCGGATCGTTGGCGTCACCTGCCACGTTCACCTGTGCTGGAGAGTACTGCACGAATTTGTCATCCCCGATCTGCATGTTCCCAGTGATGAGTTCTTTGGCGAGGAGACCGTTGGTCACATACCAGATTGAAGACTGATCGCCGTCTGGATGGGTGATCTCCATGCGGGTCTTGTCGAAATACTGCACCAGTCGCCAGCCGGTCGACGAATCCCAGTACGGCTCGACGATGGCGGCACCATCGGGCTGCGGACCCCACATCCAGGTACGGTTGACGCTTCCGGCAGCAACCGGCTGATCGGTATACGCCCAAGTGCTTTGAAAGTGCGTATCACCAAAATCAGTGGCCGCGTAAGCGCCCGGCGCAGGAAAGACATTGAGGAACGCGCTCGCAAATACGACGACCAGCATGACCGTCACGGACATTATCCTCATTGAAGAACTGAGTAATGAGCGCATCGATTTGTCCCTCCCCTGCCATTCCTCGACTCACGGATTACGTCTGTATCCACCACATCATTGATTTCTTGCGAGCCGTCGAAGCCGCTGAGGACGCCCCTTCTTGTAATCACCAATTCCGTGCATAGCCCACGCAGAGAGCAACGTAGACTTTCGTCGCGTCAACATCCGTGACGAGCAATTGGCCAGGCGATGTCGTTTGGGAGGACGTAGGCGGCCATGGTGTCACGGTCGCATTGGAATGCGCTCGCGTGACTATGCTGGAAATTATCCGTCAAATCATGAGTTCAGTCAAACAAGGGAGTTGAGTGTTTGACGTATTGAGGTTCAAACTGTAACAAAGTGAAACAGGATGACCGGAGTGCCACACATCAAGATAGATACGCGTGCGGTACTCCAGCCGCCCCTCCGGACTGCGTCAACCGATCAGCGTCCTTCCGCTTGACTGATACCCCCACAGGGTATATTATTGAAGAGGATACCCGTAGGGGGTATGTGCCTGTGACGGAGATATACCGTGACCGATATCAACCAATCTGAAACACTCAGCGCTACTGTGGAGTCCACGCACGTCCACGTCCACGACCACAGCCACCAGCACAGCTACGACCAGCAGGATCTCCAGCGGCGGCTGCGCCGTATCGAGGGTCAGGTGCGCGGCGTGCAAAAGATGGTCGACGAAGGGCGCTACTGCATCGACATCATCACGCAGCTGCAGGCCATCACCGCGGCGGCCGATAAGGTGGCTGAGCAGGTGCTCGAGCAGCACATCCGTGGCTGCGTCAGCGACGCCATGAAGGAGCAGCGCGGAGACGAGGCCATCGACGAGTTGATGACGGTCATCAGTAAGGCCATCCGCCGCTAGCGGACAGACCGTCGGACCTCAATGCGGGGAACACCATGACGACTTCTGTCGATCCAGCACAGCAGACTGAAACACGCGAGATCCGCTTTGACGTGGAGGGTATGACCTGCGCATCGTGCGTTCGCCGTGTCGAGAAAGCCCTCGCCAACGTCGACGGTGTGGACGAAGCCAGCGTCAATCTGGCGACCGAGCGAGCGCGCGTGAGTTACGACCCCCGGGTGGCCTCATTGGCGCAGCTCAAAGCTGCCGTCGAGAAGGCGGGCTACGGAATCGCGGACATCCCAGTGGAGCAGCCCGCGCAGCAATTCGTCGGGCAGGCACCTATTCCGTCCGAGCTCGATCTGCCTATCGAAGGCATGACCTGCGCATCCTGCGTGCGCCGGGTGGAGAAGGCGCTGACCAAAGTCGAGGGTGTCACCGGCGCCAGCGTCAATCTGGCGACAGAGAAGGCACACGTCAGCTTCGACCCGTCGCAGGTCGATCTGGCGCGGATTGAAGCCGCGGTCTCAGCCGCGGGCTACGCCGTCGGCGCCGTTGCACCGGTGTTCGCGTCCGTCGCTCCCGCCCAACCCACCGCTCCCTCAACGACTGAAGAAACACTGGATCCGCGCGACCGAGAACGCCTGCGCGAGATGGCCGACCTGAAGCGCAAAGCGTTGGTCAGCTTAGCCGTCGGCGTGGTGATGATGATCCTGATGTATCTGCCGCTGCCGATCTCGATGACGACATTGGCGCCCTTCCTGCTCATCGCCGCTACGGTGGTGCAGATTTGGGCGGGGCGTGTCTTCTACCAGGCGACCTGGGCCGCGGCCAAGCACCTCAGCACCAATATGAACACCCTGGTCGCCGTCGGCACCAGCGTCGCTTTCGGCTACAGCGCCTTCGTGACACTCTGGCCGAACGTGGCAATGCGCTGGGGCTTTCCGATGCACCTGTATTACGAGTCGGCGGTCATCATCGTCGCGCTGATCCTGATGGGACGCTGGCTTGAGGCGCGCGCCAAGCGTCAGACGAGCGCGGCCATCAAAGCCCTCATGGGACTGCAGGCCAAGACCGCTCGGGTCATCCGCAATGGTGTCGAGGAGGATGTGCCGGTCGAAACCGTTCTGGCTGGCGATCTGGTACGCGTGCGGCCTGGTGAGAAGGTGCCGGTCGACGGAGTGCTGACCGAGGGCCGCTCGACGCTCGACGAGAGCATGCTGACCGGCGAAAGCTTGCCGGTTGAGAAAGCCGCGGGTGACGAGGTCATCGGCGCCACCTTGAACAAAACCGGGAGCTTCGTCTTCCGCGCCACGAAAGTTGGCAAGGAGACGACGCTCGCGCAGATCGTGCGGCTGGTCGAGGAAGCGCAGGGCTCGAAGGCTCCCGTGCAGCGGCTCGCCGACGAGATCTCGAGCTACTTCGTTCCGGTCATTCTTGCCCTCGCCGTCCTCACGTTCGGCGCGTGGCTCATTTTCGGGCCTGGACTGACTGAGGCGCTGACGGCTGCTATCGCGGTGGTGATCATCGCCTGCCCATGCGCCCTAGGGCTGGCTACACCCACGGCAATCATGGTCGGAACCGGCAAAGCGGCAGAGTACGGCATCCTGATTCGCGGTGGCGAGGCGCTCGAGATGGCGCGACGCATCGACACATTAGTGTTGGACAAGACCGGTACGCTGACGCGCGGCAAGCCATCCGTCACGCACATGGCGACCGCGAGCGGCGTTGAAACGGGCGAGTTATTACGGCTGGCCGCGGCGGTTGAGGTCGGGTCAGAGCATCCTTTAGCCGACGCGATCGTGACTCGCGCCCGCGTCGAGAATCTAACGCTGCCGAGCGTTGAAGACTTCGAGTCGATGACCGGTAAGGGTGTTCAGGCGCGAGTCGAGGGGCGGCAGGTTCTGATTGGGAATCGGTCGCTGATGGACGAGCGCGGTATTGTCGTTGACAGCGTTGCCGATCAGGCGGCGCGCGTCGCGGTCGATGGTGAGACGCCGATGTTCGTCGTGTTCGACGGCGTCATCGCCGGGTTCATCGCGGTTGCCGACACGCTCAAACCGGAATCTCCGGACGCGGTGTCGGAGCTGAGCGCGCTGGGGCTCGAGGTCTGGATGGTGACCGGCGACAACCAGGCGACGGCAGAGGCGATCGCACGCGAGGTCGGTATCGCGCACGTGCTGGCCGAGGTCCTTCCGGATCAGAAGGCCGCCACCATCAAGGCGCTGCAGGCGGACGGCAAGGTCGTGGCGATGGTCGGCGACGGCATCAATGACGCGCCAGCCCTGGCGCAGGCTGACCTCGGCATGGCCATCGGCACCGGCACCGACGTAGCCATGGCCGCTTCGGACATCACCCTGATCGGTGGCGATCTGCGCACCATCGTCACGGCCATCGATCTCTCGCGCCGCACGGTGAGCACGATCAAGCAGGGCCTCGCCTGGGCGTTCGGCTACAACGTTATTCTGGTGCCGGTGGCCATGGGTGCGCTCTATCCCTTCTTTGGGGTGCTGCTCAGCCCAGTCCTTGCCGCCGCGGCTATGGCCATGAGCAGCGTGAGCGTCGTCACCAACGCGCTACGCCTGCGAGGTTTTCGCCCGCCCAAGAGCGTGAACGAGATCCTGCACCCAGCGTTGGGCCGGCGATTGCGTGAGGTCGCCTATCTCGCGGTCATCGCCGCGCTCGCGCTGGGGATCGGCGCGACTGCGCTGGTGCTCGTGCCGGATGCTGGAGCCGGTGCGTCGATGAATGGGGCCGTCAGCCCAGGAGCCGGGCTGCATGCTGCGGCACTCACGACAGCCGACCGGACGGTGGACATCACCGCCTCGGATTCGCTGGTTTTCGATCCGTCATCGGTGTCTGTGCGCGCCGGTGAGACGGTGGCGTTTCGCGTCACAAACGTAGGACAGATCGCGCACGAGTTTGTGATCGGCGATGCCGCATTCCAGGCGGCGCATGACAAGGAGATGCAATCGGGAGATATGACCAGCATGACGGGGAGCGAAGCGGCGTACGAGGTCAGCCTGGAGCCCGGCGAGACGCGTGTCGTTGCGTATCGCTTTGACGATCCGGGCCAGTTTCTCTACGGCTGCCACGTGCCGGGCCACTACTCCGCCGGAATGAAAGGCGTCATCACGGTGACCCGCTAGGTGGCCGAAATTCGGGTCAACGGTCACGCTCTGTTCCACGTGTCTGAGGTTGTTTGAACAGATGCATATATATAAGGAAAGGAATGCCAGATGGCATTGGTCAAATTCAGTGTTCCGGACATCTCTTGCGAGCACTGTGAGCGTGCGGTGAAGAACGCGCTCGGGGCGGTTGACGGGATCCAGCAGGTGGATGTCGACATCCCCGGAAAGACGGTTGACGTGCTTTACAACCCCAGCGCCGTGAGCGTCGACCAGATGAAGGACGTCCTGGCCGAAGAGGACTATCCGGTCGCCTCGGTCGCTCAGGCAGCCTAGAAAAGTTGCCGGCGGATTGGCCCTCATCCAGGGCTTGAGGCAACCCAAACGTTTCTACATTTTTGACCGCAGCGGAGCCCGGCCCGGTAACTCGCCGGGCTCGCGGCTGTCCATCGTTGCGTAATACGTCTCTCGAGGTTTGACGGCTGTTGGTCGCGGGCGAGTTTCACGATAACCTATAGGCTCATCGAGTAGGTCGACGATCGAAGAAGGAAAGGTGTTTATGAAGCTCCTTCTCACGTCTGGTGGCATCAGCAACCCGAGCATCCAAAACGCGTTGGTCGACCTCTTAGGCAAACCGATTGCCGAATGCAGTGCCCTCTGCATTCCGACCGCGACGTACGGGCACCCCAATGCCGGTCCTCGGATGGCATACCGGTTCATCACCGGACAACCCCCATCTCACATGTGCGACTTGGGTTGGAAATCCTTGGGAGTGCTTGAGCTCACCGCGCTCCCCAGCATGGGTGACGCACTGTGGGTTCCTCTGATCCAGGAGACGGACGTGCTGCTGGTAGATGGGGGCGACGCCGTATTTCTGCGCTACTGGATGCAGCAGTCCGGGCTGGCTGACCTCTTGCCGTCACTGCGTGCGGTCTGGGTGGGAGTGAGCGCTGGAAGCATGGTGATGACGCCGAGAATCGGGAAGGACTTCATGACCTGGACTCCACCTAGCGGCGCTGACGAAACGCTCGGCTTCGTTGATTTTTCGATTTATCCGCATGTGGACAACGAGACGCTGCCGGGGAACACCCTGGCTGATGCCGAGCGATGGGCCTCCGAGATCGGAGGGACGGCGTACGCGATCGATGATCAGACCGCGATACAAGTGGTCGACGGTGTCGTCGACGTCATCTCCGAGGGCAACTGGAAGCTGTTTACCCCCTAATACCGAGATGCTCAACTGAATTGCTCGTGGTCGTTGGCCATCTCAACAGCCAGGGGTTCCGCGCGCCGGAATGAGGGCTTCTGTGATGCGGTACCTAGAGCGCTAGCATCTCGAATTTCACCTGGGTAGTCTGCTCGCCTGGCTAGTCAAGACCAGCCACGATCAACCCCACTTGTCGCCCGGCTCGACATCCGGGATACCCTGGTCCCAGTCGATGATCCGGCGCGAAAGGCCGGACGACCAGACGATGTTCGCCCGGACCGGGCCATGCTCCCCCAGTCTATCGGTCAAATCTTCCAGATGCGCCGTCGACGAGACTACCGGTTTCAGCACGATGCAGTACGCGCCGCCCACCTTGAGCACTTCGAGGATCGCAGGGTAGTCGTTCGGGCGGGCCAGCTTCAACATGCATGTATTGTGATCGCAGCGCATCTCGATCAAGGCCATGATCGGCAGCCCGATCCGCGCCGGGTCCACCTCGGCAAGATAGCCGGTGATGATGCCCGACTCCTCGAGCCGCCGCACACGCTCCGCCACCGAGGGGGACGAGAGCCCGAATCGCCTCGACAGCTCGTTATAGGAGAGCCGACCGTCGGCTTACAACTCCCGCAGAATGGCCCAGTCGAGTGAGTCGAGCGATTTTGCTGATCGTGAAGTCATCTGGCGCATCGCCTTTCAATCAGTTCACCAAGATAGCGGTTTCCAAAGCGACGGACATTCAAACAGTGTGCCTACCCGTCTCAGCTGATAGCGACGCTAGAAAGCTGCCTGTCGTACATTCAGATTCCAATGAACAGAGTTGAAAAGGAACACGCATGCTGGATTTCATCGCCGATCTGCGTTCTCAGCAACACACGGCTAACCTGGCCAACAGCGCTCGACCGGATAGTCCGATCGTCGATGAGGATGTGCGTCGCCGCAACGTTGGGTTCAGTCGCGTCGCCGGCAATCGAATGAGCACCGCACTGCGACGGTCGGCGTACCGGCTCGATCCGGCACAAGATTGCCCGCCAATACCACGACGAAAGGGGATCAAACAGTCCAACGTCAGTGGCTCTCGCGGGCTTGAGTCGTGGAGTCTTCCGGACGAGTGATACGCGCGTCCGGGTTGGTTTCGTCCAACCCGTGTGGTCGCCGTTGACCGCATCGCTGGATACCTCAATCTGTTGTCGGCTGGATCAATCGCATTGAGGCCAACGATGCCGGGTCTCAGGTGATACACAGGCTTTCCGAAAGAGATTGACGTGGCCATCGCATGTACGCTCCAGGATGAACCTGCTACCCTCGACGCACCGGCGGGGCGGATCTGGACGAAGCCGGACGTCGAACGAGGAGGCGTACATGCGAATCGAAGCGAAGCTGAGTGAGCTCGGATTGGTGTTGCCGGAGGCGGCCAAAGTTCCGCCGACGCTGCATCTCCCCTTTCCCTGGGTGCGCGTGCATGGCAACCGGCTCTTCGTCTCCGGCCACGGTCCGCAGCTTCCTGACGGCACGATCGCCGGACCATTCGGCAAGGTCGGTGCTGAAGTCAGCGAAGAGCAGGCGTATGAGTCGGCCAAGCTGGTCGGTCTCGCCATCCTCGGCAGTATCAAACGAGAGATCGGCGACCTCGATCGCGTTACGGCCTGGCTGCGCGTCTTTGGAATGGTGAACTCGGCGCCGGGCTTCAATCGCCAGCCCGCCGTCATCAATGGCTTCTCTGAATTGATCTTGCAGCTTTGGGGACAGTCCGGACAGCACGCGCGCTCGGCGGTGGGCATGGCCGGACTGCCGTTCGACATCCCCGTCGAGATCGAAGCCGAGGTCGAAATCGCCATCTAGTCTGTACGGGCGACGCATGCGTCGCCCAACTCCATTGCCTGCATACGAACATGGAAGGAATGATGCCGATGTCAGCAGAGCTTGTCCCGCTCGAGGAGATTCGCGCCGCGCGTGAACGCGTCAAAGACGCGGCACTGCGCACTCCGCTGGTCAAGTTGAACTATGAAGATGCTCCTTGCGAGATCTACCTCAAGCTGGAGAATCTGCAGCCAATCGGCTCCTTCAAGTTGCGCGGTGCGGGTAACGCCATGCTGACCGCGCCGCGCGAGCAGCTTGAGCAGGGCGTCTGGACCGCCAGTGCCGGAAACATGGCGCAGGGCGTGGCCTGGTACGCGCGTCGTCTCGGCGTCAAGTGCACCGTCGTCGCGCCGGATCACGCGCCGGAGACCAAGCTGGCGGCCATAAAACGGTTGGGCGCCGACGTGGTGAAGACGCCGTTCGACTCCTGGTTCCGCATCCTCTCGACGCGAGAATTTCCGGGTATGTCTGGGCTCTTCGTCCATCCGGTGAGCGACCCGCCGGTGATGGCCGGCAATGGCACCATTGGGCTGGAGATCTTCGAGGATCTGCCCGACGTTGACGCCGTCATCATTCCGTACGGTGGTGGCGGACTCAGCGGCGGCATCGGCTCGGCGCTGAGTCCGCTCAAGCCGGACACCAAGCTGTACGCGGTCGAGACGACGACCGCCGCGCCGGTGGCAGCCTCGTTCGCGGCGGGCTCACCGCAGGAGTTCAACTACGTTGCCAGCTTCGTGGACGGCATGGGTGGACCCAGAGTGCTGCCGGACATGTGGCCGCTGATTAGCTCGCTGCTGGAAGGCTCGATCGTGGTGGAGCTCGAGCAGGTGGCGTCCGCCATCCGCTTGCTGGTCGAACGCCATCGCGTCATCGCCGAAGGGGCAGGAGCCGCCGCGTTGGCCGCCGCGCTGACGGGCAAAGCGGGCAGCGGCAAGGTGGTCTGCATCGTCTCGGGTGGCAACCTGGATACCAAGAAGCTCATCACTATCCTGCAGGGCGATGTGCCGTAGGGGTGACGATCGTGCCCAATGCCCGACGGATGTCGGCGGGTAGGCAGCCGAAATGCTAGGCGGGTCTTCGCTTACGGGAGAGAAACTCCACCAGGACCTCGTTGAAGGCCTCGGGAGCTTCCATGTTCGCCATGTGTCCGGCGTTTGGGATGACGGCCAGCTCCGCGCCGGGAATCTCCTCCGTCATCCTGTGGGCATACGCATGAAAATCCGCGAGGTCCCGTTCCCCGAGGATGACCAGAGTCGGTACCGAGATCTGCTTGAGTCGTTCCGCCACCGGCGGCACGAGCTCCACGGCAGGTTCATGGTTGAGCCAGTGCCAACCTGAATAGCGGCCAACCATGGCCGACAGACGGTGCGCCACTTCCGGTCGCTCGATCGCTGGCTCAAACAGCGGATGAGTCAACCACGACTCGCGGGCCGCATCCAAACCGTTTTCCCGCGCAGCGTTGTAGACCGCTCGGAGACGGTCGCCCGTTTCCTTTGAAAACGGGGAACCCGGTAGGACGCTGTCGACCACAATCAGGCTGCGCACGCGCTCAGGATAGGTGCAGGCGAAACGTAGGGCGATGCCGCCTCCCATTGAGAGCCCGCAGATATGGGCACTCGGGAAGCCAAGAACGTCGAGTAGAGCGTTGAGATCGTCGTGGTGCGTGTATTGTTCGAGCGGCAGGCTCGATTGGCCAAACCCGCGCGCATCGTAGCGAACAACCGTGGACTGCTGGGTCAGGGCGGGCATCTGGTCATTCCACATGGACATGTCGAGTGTGACGCCGTGAATGAATACGATGGGCTCACCCTGACCGGCGATCTCGTAGGCGATGCGCGCATTGTTGGCGGTTGCGAATTGAATATCGTTAGCCATTTCGCTCCAACTCGCTGTGTCGCAGCGTTGGATCGTGGGATCGACCGTTCGCCGGGTCGCTCTGTCCGATGAATGAGGAGCTAGTACGCGGCATTGCCGTAAACGGATTTCAAGGATTCGAACAAGAGTTCCGGGCCGGGCGGGTGCTCCGAATACAGCCGCCTACGATTCGGTGGGGTTCTCCTGCGGTAGCAGGTAGTCGGGGACGTCTTCGGGATCGAGTAGGGCCACCGCTTCCGGGAATTCGGCGCCAAGCTGCTGGACGCGTTGGGCGAATGCGGCGTCCTTGCCCAGATCGACTGCGGTGTCGATTGTCTCAGCGAATCGTTCGACCTCGACAAGGAAGCCACCACCCAGCGCCGAGGTGTAAATCGCTTCACCAGGCTGCACCACGACCTCGGCCGCTTCGCGCCAGCGCGGGTGACCGTTCGGGCTGTTGGCGGTCATCCAACGAATCATCTGGATCGTGCCGTCTGGCTGAATGTAGTAGTAGAGCGCGACCGCCTCGCCGGATTCGACGATGACCTTGTCTCCTTCAACCGACGCCAGTTCGCCGATCGCCTGAGCCAGTTCACCCAACTTCTCACGCCGCGCGGCTTGCGATAGGACCGGCTTAGCCTCTTCGGCCGCTACCTGCTCGATTTGCTCGTCCGACGTCATTCCGATCCCTCTCACACGCCCAAATCCGCCCATATCGTCGCTCGCCTGATTGTACACGCAGCACGAGCACCGCTGAATTGGCGGCTATGCTAGGATGCGGCCAGAGGCGGGCATCCGGCGGCGTTGGTCGACACTCGTAGTCTCGGTTCACGCGCACTGACGCTGCGACATGATTCGAACAGCCCGAACTCGGTGCAGGGCGACGTGCAGCGTACGACAAGAGGGAGTGGTGAAAAATGGCACAGCGATATCCCGGCGTCTATCCAGCAATGTCGACGCCCCTTACTGAAGATCGCGAAATCGATCACGAGGGGATCAAGAACGTCGTCGGCTACCTCTTCGATAACGGCGTCGACGGGCTCTCGATCCTCGGCTCAACCGGGGAGTGCTCGGCCCTTCGACGCGAGCAGCGCAAGGAAGCGCTCTCCCTGGCATTGGAGTTTGGCGGCGATCGCGGCACCATCTTCACCGGCGCGGCCGGGTCAGTGACGGCTGACGTCATTTCTGATCTGAAGTCGATCGACGGTATGGGCGCCAAAGGCGCGTTGGTTCCGCCACCCTTCTACTATCCTCTTAATAATCAAGGGGTCGTCACCTATTACGAGCGGGTCGCCGAGGCCAGTCCGGTGCCGATCATCCTCTACAACATTCCGCGCATCACGAAAGTGCAGATCACGGTTGAGGCCATCACGCGGCTCATCGAGCATCCCAACATCATGGGCATCAAGGACAGCAGCGGCGACTTCGGCTACTTCCAGGAGGTCGCTCGCCTGGCCGAAAGCTACCCCGGCTTCACGGTGCTGACCGGTTCCGACTCCATGCTGGCCGCGTCCCTCTACGTCGGTGGACACGGCATCATCGGGGCAGGCGTCAACATCGCGCCGGACGTGGTCGTGGCGGTCTACCACGCCGCCATGAGTGGTGACCGAAGCAAGGCCATCTCCATGCAACACAAGGTGACGGATGCCGTGAACGCCTGCCGCGTGGGAGTCTTCCCAGGGGCGTACAAGGCGCAGTTCGCCCTCAAGGGGCTGTGTCAGCCGCACATGGCCTGGCCGATCCCATCGCTCAACAAATCCGAGATGGAGCAAATGCGCAAGAATCTGGTCGAAGCGGGCGTGCTGTCCGCGGAATAATCGTCAACGGGGAGGAACATCACCATGGCCGAGGCCTGGGAAAATTATCTGGATGAGACGGAGGCGTCCGATCTCGAGGCACTGAACGAGCTGTTGCGCATTCCGAGCATCAGCGCCCTGCCGGAGCATGACGCCGACGTGGCGCGCGCGGCTGAGTGGATGGCCGCCAAGCTGCGCGAAGCGGGCGTGCCCGAAGTGGAGCTGCTGCCGACCGGCCGCAACCCGATCGTCTTTGGCAGCTGGCACGTCGATGACAGTCAGCCAACCGCCATGATCTACGGTCATTACGACGTTCAACCGCCCGACCCACTCGATCTGTGGGAGTCGGCGCCCTTTGAGCCGACCGTGCGGGACGGCAAACTCTACGCCCGTGGCTCGACCGACGACAAAGGCAACGCCTTCGCCACCGTCAACGCGATCGCGGCGCTGAACGCCACCCAGGGCGGCCCCAAGATCAACGTCAAGTTCTTCTTCGAGGGCGAAGAGGAGGTCGGCAGCCCCAGCTTGCCGAAGTTCGTGCATGAGCAGCGAGAGCGTCTGGCCTGCGATTGGGTCATCTCGGCCGACGGCGATATGTACGACGAGGCTATCCCGTCGCTGACGATGTCGAGCAAGGGATTGGCCGCCTGCCAGGTCGACCTGCGCACCGCCGACACCGACATGCACTCCGGCATGTACGGCGCGGCCATGCCGAACGCGGTGCAACACCTCGTACAACTGGCGGCCACGTTCCACACATCGGACAACCGTGTGGCAGTCCAGGGCTTCTACGACAGGGTCAAGGATCTGACGCCACAGGAGCGCGCCGATATCGGTGAAGTGCCGTTCGACGAAGAGTCGTATCGTGCGTCAGTTAATGCTCCCGCCCTCTGGGGTGAAGAAGGCTATTCGCCGCTGGAGCGTGCCTGGGGTCGTCCGACGCTGGACCTGAACGGCATCTGGGGTGGCTTCCAGGGGGAGGGTACCAAGACCGTCACGCCGTGTGAGGCGCACGTCAAGATCACCTGCCGTCTCGTGCCGGATCAGAACCCGGATGAGATCCTGGACCTCATCGAGGCGCACGTGAACAAGCATTGCCCGCCGACCGCCAAAGTCTCAATGCGACGTTTCCCGGGCTCGGCACGACCGTTCTCGATCAGCAAGCAGAACCCGGCGCTGGTGAAGGCAGCCGACGTGCTCGGTGATCTCTACGATCGGGACCCGCTCTACGTGCGCACCGGCGGCACGGTGCCGGTGGCCGAGATCTTCCAGCAGGAACTGGGGGCCGACATGATCTTCTACGCCTTCGGTCTGCCTGATTCACGCGTCCACGCACCGAACGAATCATTCCACCTGAAATCGTTCGCGCTGGCACGCAAGGCCTACTGCGCCTATTTGAACGCATTGGCGAGGTAGACAGGCATTTTCGAAGTCGCTTCGAAGGCACGAGTAGTAAGGGCGAAGCTCGCCTTCGCCCTCGTTTGCTCAGACGCTGTGCCAATTTCCGCCAGAGTCGTCGTCACGCATACCCAAACATTGGTGGGAAGACGATGATCACGAGCGCCGCCCAGAGAGCGTAGACCGGCAAATAGTCCGTCTGCCAGCGTTCGAGAGCAGCGAACGATCCCCGCTTGCTCAGAAAGCGGACGTAGAGCAGAGCGGACCATGCCAGGTTGACCAGGAGGATCACGTTCACACCCAGAACGGCCACGCGGTTCGGACTGAACCCATACTCGGTGATGCGGTCGGCGATAGCCCATAGCGCGATTGAGTTGGCCAACAGCGCGCTGATTACCAGCACGACCTGCATCACATCGAAGAATCCCGGAGGCGATTGAGGGTCCCGCGCCGAAATTGAGTAGAGCAGCAGGCCCAGGACAAGCACCAGGAGCAGGTTGAACTCGGCCAGCATGTCCCGCTCGAAATCGATCCCGCGTCCGGTCCACAGCATCGCACCCAGAAACGCAATCAGCATGGCGGCAAACAGGGGTGTGAAGAGCCTCGTCAGCACGGGAGCCATGTTCTCGATCACGCTTTGCTTCGCCTCGACCAGCCACGCGGCGACCAGCACCGCGCCCGCGGCTCCGCATGGCAGCAGCCACGACTGGATGAACGTCTCGGGTTGGATCCCAATAGTTTGGAACATCATCACCAGGAATGCGGTGAAGACGGCGCCACCGAGGGCGATCAGGACGTAATAGATGAAGAGCTCACCGGTGAATCGAATGAAGTCCATGCGGCCACTTACCTGGGTCCAGCGACTGCCAGCGTAGGCAACGCCCAGCGCCAGCCAGAGCACGATCGGCATGTGAATCGCCGTGAGCGCTTCCGTCGCGCCTTTCGAGGCAAATGGATAGACGTTGGCCGAGACAGCTGCCACAACGAACACAATCGCCAGCCAGCGAAACGTGCTGGTGGCGACCTGTCGTTTCCAGACGAAGTAGCCGGTCAGGAGCGGGAGGACGAACAGACTCGCGTTGCGTGCGTAGAAGAATGTGTCTTGATCTATCTGCATACCGAAGAGCGCTGGCGCCTTGACTGCCACAGCCGCCACTACCGCCAGGCAGATGGCGACGATAGCAGTCTTCCGACTCGCCTGTCGCGAGTCGTCGTCAGTCTCGGACGGCACAACGAGTTGTTTCCAGAGCCGTTCCGAGTGCTCGAAGGCGAATTCCTGTGCGAGCGCATCGAGCTGGCCGACCCGCTTTACCGCCACCAGGAACGCTTCATCTGTGGCCAGCCCCGCGTCGATGAGTGCGGCGACCTGCTCGCGCAGATGGTCTTCTAATTCGGCAATGTCGACGGAGTGGATCGTCTGCCTGCGGCGGAGGTAGCCGCGCCACTGGTCGATCTGCTCCTCGAGTACTACGCCGTGATTGAGAACCGACATCAACGGACTACCGGTAGCAGTGTCGCGGCGTTCGCCGGACGATCGGATGAAAAGGCGAGAGCGAGAGTGCCTGCCAGACGCCGCGGAGCGTCGCGTCCACCGCCTGCCACTGGCGACGTTCCTCCGCGAGCTGGGTTCGGCCCTGGGCCGTAATTCGGTAGTACTTGCGCCTACGCCCGGTATCGGCAACTTCCCAGCGCGCCTCGATATATCCGAGCCGCTCGAGACGATGCAGTACGGGGTAGAGCATTCCGTCGGTCCACTCCATGTGCCCACCGGAAAGCTCCCGCACTCGCTGGATAATCGCGTAGCCATAGCTATCCTCGCTGGCCAGGATAGCCAGGACGATGGGGGTCGATGATGCGGCGATCAGGTCTTTATTGATGTCCATATGGCTCTCCACGAATCAACGCCTCGCAGGGTTGTCGAGGCGTCCACGTCTTTACATAGAGGTATTATGCATGACAGTGGGAGGTATGTGAAGAGTCGTAAGTCCAAAAGCCTCGGCTGCGGAGAAGACGCTCCCTCACCGGTGACGAACGGACCTGCACCCGAAGCCCGATCGCAATCCGACATGTGTCTGGTTCCGAACGAGCCTGTCGATTTCAGCGTTGCGTCATCGACAATGGTGTAGAGGTGTACGACTGGAATGGCCACTCAGAAATGCCGATGAGGCCACAACTCGGATGGATTTCGGAAGGAGCATAGGAACATGTTGAGATGCACTCCATTTCTTCTGTTTGACGGGGATTGCGCGGAGGCTATGACGTTTTATCACGAGTGCCTCGGCGGAGAATTGACGCTCACAAGACTTGGCGATACTCCCATGAAAGATCAGTTTCCACAGCAAAAACATCATCGGATCATCAATGCTCATATCAAGAGCGGTGAGATCGAAATATCGGCCACCGATTGGATGGCATCTCCGTCATTTGACCCGATTCTCGGCAATATGTCGGCCATTTTCGTCACGGGCGGGGCATATGAGGAGCTGGAACCGGTCTTTGGAAAGCTGTCAGACGGGGCCGAACGGGAGCGATTCCAAGAATTGCATCAGCTTCCCTTCGGGACGTACGGGTAGTTTTATGACAGATATGGTGTTCAGTGGATCTTTAGAGGAGACCCGAAGGTCTAACTCCGCACATCTAAACCTCTCTTCATCCAGAGCTCTGAACGCGCTCAGTCATCAGCGTTGTCCGGCAAACCGTCGCTCGCGGACAACGTCCGTCGTCCCACGAACTGGCGTGGGCCAGGCGCTTGCGTTGGCGTCGGCGGACGTCGTCGGTGTGGGCAACGGTCGAAGCGAGGTGCGAGGAGGGCTGATGTTCGAGGGATTCACCTGCGACTACGTCGACGTTGGCGATGCGACGTTGCGTGTGCGTCATGGCGGTGACGGACCACCGGTACTGCTCTTGCACGGCCATCCGCGCACGCACGCCACCTGGCATAAGGTCGCGCCGCTGCTGGCTCCGAACTTCACGGTCGTCTGTCCGGATCTCCGGGGATACGGTCGCTCGTCCAAGCCTATGACGACTCCCGACCATGAGCCTTACTCCAAACGCACCATGGCGAACGACTGCGTCAGCCTCATGAAGTCGCTCGGTCACCAGCGCTTCGCCGTTGTTGGTCACGATCGCGGCGCCTACGTCGCGATGCGCCTGACGCTCGATCATCCGGAGGTGGTGAGTCATCTGGTTGTGCTCGACGCCGTCCCGATTGGCGAGGCGTTGGCACGCTGCAACGCTACCTTCGCCGCCAGTTGGTGGCACTGGTTCTTTATGGGACAGACGGCCAAGCCGGCCGAGCAATTCATCTGTGCCGCTCCCGACGCCTGGTACCAGATTGCCCAGGAGCAGATGGAAGACGAGGCCTATGCCGATCTCCAGGCCGCCCTGCACGATCCACAGACAGTCCATGCCATGTGCGAGGACTACCGCGCGGGACTTGGTATCGACCGCGAACATGACGAAGCGGATCGGCGCGCTTGGCGTCGTATCTCCTGCCCAACCATGGTGATCTGGGCTGAGGGGGACGATTTGCCGACGCTGTATGGGGACGTGCTCGACGTCTGGCGCGATTGGGCTCCAGATCTTCGCGGACACGGTCTGGATTCCGGACACCACATGGCGGAGGAGGTTCCCGAGCAGCTTGCTCATGATCTGCAGGAGTTTCTGAAGTCTGGGCTTGCCAGTCGACTCAGGCTTTCCTGAATCCGACCGCTTCTGGCGTTGTTCGCGTTCACCCGCTCCAACGGCTGTGCGCTGGGGGTTACTTCAGACGATCTCGACCTCAGTGATTGTCAGACCGGTCAGCTCAAGGGCATGAACCGCATCCACGAAGTTTTCGGTCACATAGATGCGGGTCGTTCCGTTGCAAGGGCGAAAGACATCCACATGCTGCGGAATTGATGCTTCCAGAATGACATCCGCCGTCGTCGCCCCCTGTCTCTGATAGCCGCACCGGAGACAGATCGGCTGCGGGACCAATATCTTCGAAAGCGGATCGGCGCCAGTTCACCAGCCAGCTCGATGTCCCATTCAAGGAGTTCTGGTGGGTTCTTACGACGCGATGTCAGCCGCGTGGGAGCGGGCACGACGCCACGCACTCCACGCGCTTGAAGCCGGTCGATCGTCGACCGCTCACTCAGGACATGCCACGAGAGGACGAAGGAGATATCTGGTACCGAGCCGGTCACCGTGCCGCTGAGCGGACCAAACTTGGTTGCCGGCAGGACAAGAGAACCTGCCGGTAACAACTTCAGGAGCTCCTCCCGACCCTGTTCATACGCTTCGAGGGACATGACCTTTGGCCGGTAGAATCGCTTCGCATCAGGCAGCATCGAGGGATCCACGTTGGGATAGCAGATCCCGATCTTTGCCAGATCTGCCCACAGACGGGACAGCTGAGTCCACTAAGCCCCCAATCGTGACTCGCGTCAATGTTGTAGCGAAAGTGCTCCCAATCAGGCTTGATGTGAAAGAGTCGCGTCACCGATCCCTCCTCCAAATACGGGATACACGCAATAGGCATCGCGTCTAAAACAGGGCTCCAGAACTCACCAAAGAGAAAATGATCATGAGGTTGAGTAAATTCTCGATCCAGATGACGATCGATAGCGCGACGAGCTTCCCACGCACGTTGTAGCTGAGCGCCGTTAAGAGCACGCCGAGGAAAAGTCCCGCCTCGATCGCTGGCACGCCGTCCCAAAACGCGATCTCCCAGCTCCACCCATATCCGGCGCTTCGATTGTGCGCGAATTCATACCATGTGGACCAGAATGAGACGGCGACCAAGATGCCGAGGATCAGCGTGAGGAGCGCGAGCATCCGCTTGCCGAGTTTGAGCAATTTGCGCGCGGTCGATCCTTTCTCAAAGGTCCGAGCGGTCCATCCGGAAAGTCGCAACATCAATTGTGAAACATGGGGTGGAGTGTACACAGTCTATTCGATGCCCTCTCATTCCGTACTCATATCGACGCATTCACTTCGCGACGAATTGACCTAGTCTACCTTTGGGCAACATGATCTGGAGGGGTGCAAAGGTCATGAAAGAGTTGGTCAAGGTCTGTCTACTGTTCTCGGACCTGACGTTCGGCACGCCCGATGATCAAGAGGCAATTCTGACGTTGGAGGAGCGCCTGTCTGACCCAGTGGAGAGTACGGGCGTCGGAGACAACTATGGCAATCAGTTCGGGAAAAGGCGAGGAGAGATCTACTTCTGCAGACCGTCTGCCGATGCTCTGCTGACAGTCATGCGGCCCATCCTGGCGGCATCGTCGCTCGCCGCGGTCCCGTTGAAACAGACGAGCGCATCAACTTCTGATCGATGTAACTATCTCCTTCAAGGCAATTATGGATACATCTCGGCATGCCATCCCTTCGTCAGTCGGATGACGATCGCTGCAGTGTTTGCGGTACCCAAGATTGGGAAGTGACGCTGTTCCTCGGTCAGTTCACCGACGAACCAGGAGTGCTCTCCGTCCCATAACCACCAATTCTTGGTCACTTCGTTCAGTTTCCGAAACACATTTGATCGAAATGTTGGGAATGCCCGCTTGCTCTCCGGGATCTCTTCTCGATCCACGATGGCCAGCAGACCTATACGGACCGCGGAGTCGAGGAGAATAAAGGCCATGAACTGTTCTTCAGCCGCGACGATTTCTGAGTAATCCTCGGGACGACGGTCGTGAATCCCGGAGAACACCCGAATCAGCTCACCATACTCAGGGTGTCGGTGGGTGAATTGGGCATACGCCAACCCATTCGGTGTCTCGATCTCGACGATGTCGCCTGCAACGGCTATGCTCCGTTTCCTCGGCTTCGACATGTTCAGCCGCCCTAGTTCGTCTGGAACTCATTCCGATGTTCGGGATCAATCCTCGATGTCACTGACCAGCTCCAATCACCGAGTGCTGCCGTTCCAGGTCCACGATCTTGGGTTTCGAGCTCATTCTCCTAGCAGTGTTCTGATTATCCGGCTTCAACAAGACGAAAGCATTACCCACCTCTCCGGCCGCGGTCTTTCAACGTCGTTCGCCGGACGCCGACCACACTTTTGCGGTAATCTCATATGAGACGTCTGGTGCCTAGTCTCTGGTGGCTCGACTTCACCTCACAGTGCGTGCTACCGAGCCTGCCTACGCCCTGATTTGAGGACCGACTTGGCCGTCGAAAGTGCCATCATCATTGCCCTGTTGGTTGTGGTGTCGGTCGCCGTTTTCGTGCGACGCTTCAACCTGCCATACACCATTGCCCTGGTCATCATGGGCCTGGTTCTCGGTTCCCTGCGTTGGCTGGGAATCGGTTCGTCGATCCCCACGTTCGAGCTCACCCGTGAGGTCATCCTCTTCGTCTTCCTCCCACCACTCCTCTTCGAGGCCAGCTTCGATCTCGAATTTGAGTCGCTGCGAGAGAACCTGACCGCCGTTCTGCTGCTTGCGATTCCGGGTGTCGTCATCGGTGCATTCCTGATCGCCGCCATGTTGAATGTGGCACTCGGGAAAACGTTTGAAACAGCACTGGTTTTTGGGGCGCTCATTGCCGCGACCGACCCGATTTCGGTGCTGGCGATCTTCAGTCGCCTTGGCGCGCCGCAACGACTGGCCACCATCGTTGAAGGGGAGAGTCTCTTTAACGATGGCGTGGCGATTGTCCTCTTCACAGTGGTGCTCGAGATTGCCACGACGTCGAACTCCGTCAGCTCTGAAACTGTCGCCAATGCTGCTGTCGAGTTCCTGAAAGTCTCCGTGGGTGGCGGTCTGGTCGGTCTGCTGTGTGGACTGCTTGCCATGGTCGTGATGCGGCGGATCGATGATCACCTGATCGAGATCACCATCACCACCGTGGTCGCCTTCGGGTCGTTTCTGGTGGCTGAGGAGCTTCACTTCAGCGGCGTCATCGGCGTGGTGGTCGCCGGACTCGTGATGGGACGCATACGAGACTCCGCCATGTCTCCCACTACGCGTGTGACGCTCGGCTCCTTCTGGGAGTACGTCGGCTTCCTCGGCAACTCCATGATCTTCCTCTTAATGGGCATGCGGATCGCCGTGCCTCAGATGCTCCATAACCTGCCTGCCATTGGGTTCGTCATGGTTGCCGTGTTGGTCAGCCGGACGGCGATCGTCGGACTGGCCAACGCGGCGTTACGGCTGATTCACGAGGAGATGCCCTGGAGCTGGGTGACCATCGTCTCCTGGGGTGGGTTGCGCGGCGCGGTGGCCCTGGCCCTGGCCCTCAGTCTGCCGTTTGATCTGGCCGGCCGCGAGTGGATTCAGCTGATGGCATTTGGCGTTGTGCTCGTCTCGCTTCTGCTGCAGGGTATAACGATGCAGCCGCTCCTCAACAGGCTTGGGCTGGGGAAGCCGGGCCAGCGTGAGTACGAGCTGCACCAGGCGCGCCTCTTTGCCCTCAACCGCGCGCTCAGTTCGTTGCACTCCGAGCAGCAGCGGGGCAGCCTCCTTCCGGGCGTCGTCTCCGACATTCGTGACGAATATGAGGAGACGATCCGAAAGGAGCAGGAGGATCTCGAGTCGCTTGAAGTGAAGCCCGGCTTCTTCCGCAGGCAGCAGATCCGCCAGACGCGTCGCCGTGCCCTTCTGACGCAGCGCTCGGCTCTGCTCGAGCTGCGTCGTCAAGGACAGCTCTCCTCGGAGGCCATGCATGACTTGCTGGAGGAGGTCGACGCTGAGCTCGTGCGCCTCGGCGAGTCCGATCGCGATGACGATCAGGATGACGACGTGAACGAGGAAGAGTCGGCCGCCGCTGAATCTGAACGATGGATCAGTCGAGTCTGCGAACGCGGTCCGAAGAGGCTGCGACCCGAACCGACTGACCCGCCTTCGTCGAATCCGTGCGCTCGAACCCCGCATGGCATTCTCGTCATCAAACTTTCCGGCCTGTCGGTAACACCCTTGCGACAAAGGATGTGGAGACGCTCGAGCTCCTCGCCGTCAAACCACGTCATCGCGACGCGTGTTCGCGAGCGTCCTCAAAGGCTTCGAACAGGCCCACGCGGTTCGATGGGGCCTGGAAGTCCAGCCGGCTCGGTACAGAGGTCTCTGTCGTCAGGATGATCGGGCTATTTGCTCGGTCCTTCAGTCGCGACGACGGGTACTCGGAGACACCCCGAATGAGGACTGCTGGGGGCTGCGGATGCCCGCACAATCAACCAAAATAAGCTCAACGCAATCGCGGGTAAGGGAGAAAGAGGTCAACATGTTCGCACTCAACCTGGACGCCATTCTCATGATCGCCCTGTTCGTCGTGACCTCTGGGCTGGCAATGTCACGAGTCTTCGAACGACTCGATCGTTCGGTTCTCTTCACGTTCACAGGAGGCCGTTCGCGACTCCTCCTGTTGCGGATCGCCGTCTTCACGTTGGCCACGCTGAGCAGCGTTGGCATAGGCGGCATCGTCTTCATGACGTTGCCGAGCTTTGCGGCTCTGGCCATCTTCTTCGCCTTCGAGGCGATCATCCTCGATATTTGCACGCAGCGGGTCGAGTACGTGCGCGAACCCGAGCCGGTGCTGGCTCGAAGCAGCGCGCGCACGACACATCAAGGGACCATGACGGGCGCCTATTAGATCAGCGATCGACCGCGCTATTGACGATCACGTCGGTCACGTCGATGAATCGAATCTCGGGTTGGGCGCCAAAGGCTTGCTCGGCCCGAGATTTCCATTCTGGGGTGTAGACGCTTTCAGCCGCTTCGCGTGAATCCCAGGCGTAGATGCCGCCCGCTTCTTTGCGCTCGTTGTCCACCCAGTAGAATTTCTGGCGCAGTCCCTCTCGCCCGACGTAGAAGTCGCGTCGCGCTCGACCGGTCTGATCGACCTTCTGCGGGTCGAAGTCATCCCCGTAGCGAAATGTTACAACCGCGAGAATCATCAACATACCTCCAGTAATCTGTCGCTCAGCGCTCAGTCTCTGCAACTTCGCCGGCCAGCACGCTCATGAGGATCTGATCGTGCCAGACACCGTCGCGGTACATATCGTCGCGCAGGATGCCGTCTTCGCGAAAGCCGCACGCGGCATAGGCACGCCGGGCGGCGACGTTCTCGGCGAAGACCGACAGATAGACCTTGTGTAACCCCAGTCCACCATGCTCAGTCGGCTCGAGGGCGTGGCCAAGCAAGGTGCGCAGCGTTTCCTTGGCGAATCCCCGGCCCCAGGCCGAGCGCTCCCCGATCATCAGGGCGAGCTCGGCCTTGCGATTGACCGCGTCGAGGTCGAAGAGCGTGACGTATCCAACCGGTTCGTGCTGGTGAAGAACGGCCCAGACCAGCGCGCCCGCGGCCAGGTTGCGCTGGTGCCAGGCGCGGATAGCCGCCTCGTCGGGAACGTTCTGAGTGATCCAGTAGCGTGTCACTTCCGGGTCGGACCGCCAGCGACGCACCACCGCGAAATGCTCCTCACCCAACGGGACGAGGGTCAGCCGCTCTCCGATGAGCGTCTCTATTGTTCGCATGGCTCACCTCTCCCCGACATTGGTTTACGATCATAGTGTATAGCGGTTCTCAGAATAACTGGGCATGTCCTCATCGCGTCGATCAACGCGCCCGCACTTGACACCAGCGTCGCCATACCATGACGATCTGAAGCAGGAGACAACGACGACGAACGAGATGTGGAAGCACAGGTGACGGGAGGTCCAGATGGCGGATTCACGACGAGGCTTTGGCGTGGCGGCGGCGATATCGCCCGAGGTTATTCGCGCGGCAGCCCAACTGGCAGAATCGCTCGGCTATCACTCATTCTGGGTAAATGACACGCCGAACGGGGACGGGCTCGAGGCACTGGCTCAGGCGGCCTCGGTCACGACGCGGATCACGCTGGGGGTCGGGGTCATCCCCCTCTCACGCCGACCGGCGGATGAGATCGTCCGGCAGCTGAGGACTATGGATGGTTCCACTGGTGACCTGCGCTTGCCACTTGACCGCCTGTGGCTCGGCGTCGGGAGTGGTGCGGGCGGTTCAGGTGCGCTCCGACGCACGCGCGACGGGATCGAGACGCTGAAGCGAGACGCTCATACGACGATCTTCGTCTCGGCGCTCGGTCCGCGCATGTCGCATCTCGCCGGGGAGATGGCGGACGGCGTCCTCTTCAACTGGCTGACGCCGGAGTTCGCCGTCACCGCGAACGATTGGGTTCGTGAGGGAGCGCGAGAGGCGGGACGCGACGCTCCGATCCTCGCCTCCTTCGTGCGCGCGGCCATGGGAGAGGAGAGCTCCAAGCGATTGGAGAGCGAGGCGAATCGCTACGGCGGCGTCCCACAGTATGCCGACCACTTCAAACGCATGGACGTCGAAGCGGTCGAAACCGGTATCAGGGGAGCGACGGCGAGCGAGATTCAGCAGGGTCTGGCGCGCTGGGATGGCGTGCTGGATGAGGTGGTGGTTCGCTCGATCACCCCGAACGACACGCTTGAAGAGACGCTGGCGCTGGTGCGAGCTGCGGCGCCCACCGGATGACATATCCCGCGTAGGTTCGCGGGTAAACGATCGCTCGAAGGGATTGACAGCCTAGAACATCCGTGCTAATGTGGAGCGTGCCGGTCGAGCTTTGGGTCAAGCGTAATCGACCGGCACACCTCCCCAAATCCTCGTTAAGCCGCTGAGCATCCCCACACTCGGCGGCTCCTCTTATGCCCCGAAATCAGCCCGGATCACGAGCCCTGTTTGTTCAGAAAGGTCTCGATCTGCTCCAGGTGATTGTTGTCGTGGTTGATGAGCTTTTCGATGATGTCTTCGACGGTGATCTGGCCGTATTCGTCATGAACGCCGCTGCGGTCCCAACCCTTGAGGGGCAGGTTCATCAGCAAAGAGATCAACTCGCCCCGCTCGTTGGCAAAGGCCTCGAGCTGCGGTCGTAGCTCCTGCGCAACCCCTTCGGGTCCGACCTCCGGATGCCACGACTTGAGGTAGGGAGTCTCTTGAGTCAGCATGGATTGGATGCGTGTGCGGAAGAGCTTATCGACGTCGACCAGGTGAGCAACCACCTGCGGCGGCCCCCAATCTTCGGCGGTTCCGGCTGGAATGTCGCTGCCGTACGCTTCCGCCATCTCCTGGATGCGCGTCGTGGTGTGCGAAAGATCGTCGAGGAGCTCATGATAGGCGTCGGTCATCGTTGCCCCGTTCTTTGCGAGTTGCCGGCCAAAATCAGACGTGCTGCGTGCCGGTGTCGGTCAAGTGCCAGGTCACGCCGTAGGGATCGCGGAAGCGGAACGCATGCACGTCGTCCTGCACGACCGGATAGGAGCGGATGAGGACCATGCCGCGTAACGTGGCCAGCGTCTCGGTTGAGACGCGCAGACCCAGGTGCGCCAGCTTTGGCTCGCTCAGCACGGTTCCACGTCCAGCATTGACCAGGAAGAGGCTGACGGGACCGTTGCGCAGCACGACCAGTTCCGGATAGTACCCGGTGTGCAACCCCTCGACCCAATCGAAGTCGTCCGGCATGACGTCCCAGCCGTTGCTGGAGCGACGTGCCCGCGCGATGACGTCCATCTCGAGAAACTCATGGTAAAAGTCTTCGGCCTGCCGGATGTTGGCCACGCGCAACGCGATGTGATCGAACGCCTGGATCTCGAGGGTATGCTCGGCCGCGGCGACCATGCTGTTCGCTGGGATGGCGAGACCGTACGGGAACCCGCTGACGTCACCCGTCGTGGTTCGACCGGTCGTCGCGGGTTGTCGCGACGCATTGCTCACGACGTTCTCGTCCGGCTGTGGTTGGAGGTGGTCGGCCATCACGCAAAACTCCTTAATCCAGTTGAGTCCAGGTCGGTAGCCGGCGGCCCTTCTCACCGGAGCGACCCATCGCGGCCATTGTAGCACCCGATTATGCACGGGCGAATTCGGGCTCCTTGTCCTGGGCATGGGGCGCACTGTCGCGCTACGATACCGGTGTTCTTCTTGATGAACGCGGAGTGCGAAACATACGATGAGAAGGTGATGGGCCATCGAAGATGAGTTCACCGATTCGAACGAGCTACCATACCCACAACGACTACTGCGACGGCGAATGCCGGATCGCCGAGATGATCGAGGCAGGCATCAACGCTGGATTGACCCAGATCGGCATCTCCAGCCATGCCCCACTTCCGTTCGAGACCGGCTGGACCATTAACCCGGATCGGCTGGCGGACTACGTGGATGAAGTTTGCGCTCTGCAACAGCGCTATGCAGGGCGCATTCGGGTCCTCTTGAGTGCAGAGGTCGACTTCATTCCCAACACCGATGTCGTGCGGTACCAGGAAGAGTCGCTCTTTCCGGTGGGATTCGATTACTTCGTCGGGTCGGTCCATTTCCTGGGTACGCATGACCGGCCTCGATCCTATGACGACACCGAAGAAGGGTTCGTCGCGATTCTGGAGGAAGAGTACGAAGGTGACGTGTCCGCCATGGTGGCCGACTACTACCGGCGCATGCAGGGTGTGCTGACCATTCCCGGAGTGCGCATCGTCGGACATCTGGACCGCATCAAACGCTGGAACACCCGGCGCGACTACTTTACTGAAGAAGAACCATGGTACCGCGAGGCGGTCGAGGAGGCGCTGCAGGCCATCGCCGCGTCTGGTCACATCGTCGAACTCAATACGTCCGCGTGGCGCAGAGGATTCGACGAGCCCTATCCATCGGTCGCGATCCTGGAGCGCATCCGCGATCTGAGCATCCCGATCACCGTCAACAGCGACGCGCACACGCCCGCTGATGTGAACGCCGATTTTGGGCGGGCGGCCGACCTCTTGTCCGACCTCGGAATTCGTCCGGTGACGCTGGACGAGGTTGTGCCGCGCAACGCTTGATCCGGCTGTTGAGGCTTCATGAATGATTGTCGGGAGCCTGACGGACGTGATTGGCTCGAGCGACATCAATGTGCGAAATGATTCCGTGAGACTGGGAGGCGAGTCAATGCACGAGATCAAGGCTGGGCAGACCACCTTCGCGTTCCGTCCCGATGCCGCGCCAGTTCTGCGCATACAGCCGGGTGAGACGGTCAAGTTCGAGACATCGCCTGAGCCCTCAGAGCGCCTTCTTGCGGCGGGAGACTCCTGGCTCGAGCGTCTCGATATTCGAGCGATCAACGCGGTGGCGGGTCCCGTCTTCGTCGAAGGGGCTGAGCCGGGCGACGCTATCAGCGTCGAGATCGTCGACGTGGTCCCAGGTGCGTGGGGCTGGAACGCGTTCATTCCCAATTTCGGTTTGTTGGGTAACCGGAGCGGACTGACCGGCATCCGACGCCTGCCAATCGAGAATGGCCGCATCATCGTCTCGGACACGCTGTCGCTCCCCGTCGAGCCCATGATCGGTTGTCTGGGACTGGCTCCGGCCAACGGCGAGTCCTCTACGCTCGGCCCTGCCTTCCCATGGGGCGGCAATTTCGATCTGGTCCAGGTGAAGCCGGGGAATACCATCCTCTTTCCAGTGCAGGTTACGGGCGGTCTCTTCTCACTCGGTGATCTGCACGCAGCCATGGGACGCGGCGAGGCGACGTCGGTCTCGATCGAATGTCCCGGCACGGCCACGGTCAGACTCGGGTTGCGCAAGGGTTTGAAGTTGGAGACGCCACGCATCGAGACGCCGGATCGAATCTACACGATCGGTCTGCGACCCAGGGGGGACTTCGACGGCTCTCGAGAGCAGGCCGTCTCGCTGATGTTCGATTACCTGACTGAAGAGCGCGGCTTGTCGCAGTGGGATGGCTATGTGGTCTGCTCGGCAGTGGTCGACATCGAGTACGGCGGCCCGGCAGGTTCGATCACCCTCGCCAGCGTGCCGTACGATGTTTTGGGGTGACAACTTCGTTTGCGTCGCGGTCTGTAGGGGAGCACCTCGTGTGCTCCCGGCGTGGATGGCGCGAAAGAATGCGGGAGCACCTCGTGTGCTCCCCTGCAATCAGGTTCCGACCGTCTCGGTCAGCGATACCAGCCGTTGCCGGTCAGTACCTGGTTCCCCAATAACCCGAGTTGCACCTCGTAGGGCGTCCCCTTCTGATCGGGGTGCCATTCGAATCGTGCGCGCTCGAAGTACTGAACCGTATAGGTCTTCCCGTCAGCCGGGTTCACCTCCTGGATCTCCGGGCTGATCGGGTAGCCGTAGAGGGCGAGCCCACCATTCTTCTGCCAGTAATCCTTGAAGCCATTCGCCACATACTGGCCGGTCTGCGGGAAATAGATGCGGTTCGGCTCTGTCGTTGTCGGGGCCGGCTGCGTCGGGAAGCTGCGCCCCTGCGTTTCATAGCGACCCAACAGGCCGAGCTGCACCTCATAGGGCGTGCCCGAATACTCCGGCCAATACTCGAACCGGGCGCGTTCGAAATACTGAACGGCGCGGCCCTGCACGTAGAAGACCTCGGTGCGCGGATAGCCGAACTGCGCCAGCCCGCCGTGATCCTGCCAGTACTTCAGGAACGGATCGCGCAGCGTGTGTCCCGTCTCCGGGAAGTAGAGGACGCGCGGACCGGCGTCGCCCGGTTTGGAGACCGGAGCGGTCGGGAGGCCACCCGGATTGGCCATCGACTGATAGACCTCGAAGGCTTCCTTGCGCGGCCAGGGCGTCCCTTCTGGACCGTAGACGAAGTTCGATTCGCGCAAGCGCACCAGACCCCAATTGGCCCAGGTCCCCGCCCCACCGAAATCCTCGTACTTGAACCAGAAGACGCGATCGACCCACGGTGCCTGATCCTTCAGCAGCGTGTAAACCTGCTGCAGGAAGTCGGCCTGCTGCTGCTCACTGGTGGTCGGATCCATGATGCCGTCACTGGTCCAATCGGGTGGGGCGGCGGGCATGCCGATTTCGGTGATCCAGACCGAGCCGGGGTCTTTGTTCGCCCCCTGAAGATCGTGAAGCTGCCTGGTATTGGTCAGGACGTCGTTTGGTGAGAGGTCGTAAGGGTGCAGTGAGACTCCGTCGTCCGGCGTGTGGCCAAACTCCTTGACGTACGCCTTGACCGCTGGCGAGGTCATAGACTTTCGTCATCCAGGCCAATTCTCCGCCGTCGACCGTGGAGTCGCGGTGTAACAGGCTGCCAACCACGAACTGCACGTTGGGATGCGCCGGTTTGTTGTTACGATAGACGTCAGAGATGATCTTGCCGTAGACGTTGGGGTTGACGGCTTGCTGTCCGCCGCTCGTCTCCTGATCGAGGAGCGAGCTGGCGTTCGGTTCGTTAAGGATTTCGTAGGCGGCAACATTGTCGCCGTAGTGATCGATGATCTCCTTGGTCCGCGCCTCGAACGCCTGGCTGTAGGCGTTGCTGCCGTCGGCGGCGGGAGTGTCGTTGATGTGTTTGAAGCCGTAGGTGGGATCGACGTCGGCCAGGATGCCGGTGCCCAGCACCGCCAGTACCTTGACACCGTACTTGGGCGCCAGGGTGTTGATAAACCAATCGTATTTGGAGTAGTCAATCCAACCAGGTCCCTGCGCCTGGTCATACTCGGCGTGAAATTCGATGCGCACCCAGCCCGCGCCGAGGGTCGCCATGCCCTGCACGACGCTTTCGTCGAAGAGTTGATTGACGCCGTTGGGATAGTTGGCCGGATCGGCATTGTATTGATACCAGGGATCCTGGCCGACGATGCCGAAAAAGTCATGCGGATTGGAGGAATCGCGGGCGGCCAGCACAGTCGCGGGCGAGCTCAGCAGGAGCGTGAGCGCTAAGAGCGCCACTGAAGTGCAGGCAGCGAGCGACGTTGTGCGACGCATCACTACGATCTCATTCCCTTCCCTCTTGGGGCGTACCGCCAGGGCGGTCGTTTGCCACCTGCTAAACGTCTTGAACGCGCTTCGGTTGTCTCCGGTCGACAGCGGATGTCGTGGCTGGCATGTTTCGTGAGGGGTGGCGAAGTTGACGAGCTCGTAACGAACCGTGGAGTACTACACCATCACGAGAGGCGGATATGGTCGAGTTTCAAGGAATTCAAGGCCTCCTGTTCGATTCCGGCGACACGTTGATGGGGCCGATCGGCGGCGAGTGGCTGCCGGGCGACGCCTTTCGCCGCATGATCGCGACGCGTAAGAACTTGACGCTGGATTGGGAGCATCTCGACGAGGCGCACGAGGAAGCGCTAGCGCAGCTGCTTGAGGATCACTTGTTGCGGACCGAGGCCGAAGAGTTGGATCGGTTTCAGGGCTATTTCATCACGTTGCTTCAGGGGCTCGGCGTCGATGAGCCGGTCGATCAGCTAGCACGCGAGATTGCGCACGAGATGATCGAGCATCCCAGCATCGAACTCTTCCCGGACGTCGTCTCCTCGCTGGAGCGTTTCGCGGATGCGGGACTGAAGCTTGGAGTCATCTCGAACGGCTGGCCGTCACTCGATCGCCAGTTGCGACTGGTGGGCATCCGCGATTTCTTCGACGTATTGGTCGTCTCGGCGCACGTCGGCAGTCGCAAGCCAGAGTCGCGCATATTCGAAGTGGCGTTGGAAGAGATGGATCTGCCAGCCGGGTCGGTGCTGTTGGTGGACGATGCGTTGGAGAACGTGATCGCCGCCGAGAAGCTGGGCATGCAGGGGGTCGTGGTGAATCGTCCTGGTGCGGCGCTGGATGGCTATTCCGTCATCGCCTCGCTGGATGAGATCGCCTTCGTCGGTTAGATCACTTCCCGCCCCAGGACAAAGCGTTCGATCGCCTCGGCCACCCCGTCCTCGTCGTGGCCCCGCACCACGGCGTCGGCCCGGTTACGCACCTCTTCGGATGCGTTTCCCATCGCCACGCCCATGCCGGCCGCTTCCAGCAGCGGCATGTCGTTCTCGCCATCACCCACCGCCACCACATCGGCCATGGTTAGACCGAGATCGGTGGCCAGCAATGCCACGCCTGAAGCCTTGCTGACCCCGGGCATGTGGATGTTGGCAGCCCAATGCGGCGGATTGGCTTCCCAGCCCAGCGGCCCAGAGTGGAAGACGGCATATCCGGCGTCCGAAAAGCCCTCAGTGAGCGGCCGCAGCTCCTCCTCCGGCCCGAAGACGTCGACCGTCAGGACGTCGTTGACCTCACCCATTTTGTCCCAAGCAACGTGACACACCTCGCCGATGCGCTGGTTGACGAAGGCGCGCACGAATTCGGCTTGCGGAGGATTCTCGGGAACCACGACGCGTTCGCCACCGCCAGGGCCGAGGAGCAGCACGGGCGCCAGACCTGCCTGGAGGGCGCCGTCGACGATCACGTGCAGGAGCTCAGGCGTGAACGCGATCTCGTTCATCGGTTCCTCGCGCTCTGTGCTCCAGACAAGCGCGCCATTGGAGAGGACCAGCGGCAAGTGGATTCCGACCTCCTCGACGATGCGTCGCGCCGAACGCAGTCGTCGCCCCGTCGCCAGCGCTACCTCGACGCCATGCGCACGAGCGGCGGCGATGGCCTCGTGCACCACCGGAGTGACGATGTCGGATGGGTCGAGCAATGTGCCGTCGATATCGAGTACCAGCAACCGCGGCATCCAGCCTCCTTGCGCGCCGTAGTGGCGTTTCCTTGTCGAATCGTACACGTTTACCCGCGTCTCGCGAGGATGGTTTGGTTTGAGCGCATGAAGAAACCGTGAAGCCGAGAGATGCGGCGGTGGCGTGAGATCTGAAACGCGCGGATCAGCTTCTCGGGCGCCATGAATGTCGCCCTTGGGTCGGCACGCCTGACAATCCGCTCAAGCGCCGCGCTCGTCCATCTTTCCTTATCAGCTTCGTGCTGCCAGGCGGTAGGCGCGACGTGCTTCGGCTTGCCGCCAACCGGTGCGCTCCTCATCGGTTCGGAGTTCAAGCATCGGCACGGGGAAGGGGTTACCGTCGTCATCCAGCGCCACATAGACGAGGTAGGCGGTGGAGGTGTGCGTGACGACGCCGGAAGCGACGTTTTCGGCATCGACGCGCACTTCGGTTTCCATGCTGGTGCGGCCGGTCCAGGTGAGACGCGCCCGGATCGTCACCAGATCGCCGACGTAGACCGGCTGCAGGAAGGTCATTGAGTCCATGATGACCGTGACGACGCGGTGCCGGGCGTGCCGGATGGCGGCGATGCCACCGGCCGTGTCGACCAGCTTCATGATAGTGCCGCCATGCACGTTCCCCTGGGAGTTGGCGTCCGAGGGCATCATCACCTGCGCCAGCGTCGTCTCGCTCTCGGCAACACACCTGTGGTTCATCGGGTGGATCACTCCTCTGTCGGACACCATCCAAACCTGAACTGGCGGTCGATCTGAGGTCTTCGGTCAGCTTCGACGCTTGCGTTGCCAATGTCAATTGACGAGAGGGTCAGGCGGTACCCGCGGACGTCGGACGATCGTGGTCCGCCGCGTCGGCGTCGTCCGCCGGGCTGCTGGCCACAGAAGCGACGGCGCATTCGATCGTTGAGGTGATACTGGCCCAGTCCTCGCCCTCCTGTATCTGGATTGGTTTGCCGAAGGACACACCTACCGGACCGCGTCGTGGCCAGGTTTTCCCCTTCGGCAGAATCCTGTATGTGCCCGTGATGGAGATCGGAACGACGGGAACATGAAGCTGTGATGCGAGAACGCCAATGCCGCTGCGAAATGGCTGGAGCTTACCGGTCGGAGAGCGAGTTCCCTCCGGATAGATCAGGACCGACCAGCCAGCATCGACCAGATCGCCACAATGTTCGAGGCTTGAACGCACCGCTCCTTCGCGTGAAAAGGGGAACGTGTTCAGCAGGAGAGAGACGCTGAATCCCAGTAGTCGTGAGTGGTAGAAGTAATCTGCCGCGGCAGCCACGGCAACCCGGTGACGTAGGCTGGGCGGCAGGGACCGCAACACCGTCGGCGTATCGACGTGGCTGGAATGGTTCGCGATCAGCAGCACGGGAGGGGTCAGCTCGTTGAGATGTGATCGCCCGCTGATTATGAAGGATCGGCACATAACCCGGTGGACCGGGAACAGCAGGAGCCGCTGGAGAACGTCGCGGAGAACCCGCATCGTCGTGCTGAGCGGCCATGCCGGGAAGACCGTTTCCGATGTGGACGCCTCGCTGCGATCAAGCAGCGCTTGAAGCTGACCAACTGTTTGAACCTCGGCGAGATCTCCATCCTCGACCGAGACGCCGATTTCTTCTTCCAGCAGCATCGCTAGCTCGACCCGTGACAGGGAATCGAGGTTGAGATCGAGCGCAAGATCGGTGTCGGGACCGATTGACTCGAGATTCACACCGCTCACGCTGCTCAGCGCGCGGCATAGCCGGTCCCATCCACTTCTCGCAGCCGGTGATGGCCCGGATGTGGTGGTTGATGATCGCTCGCCTTGTAGCGCCGCGAGTACCTCAGACCGCTTGACCTTGAACAGGTTGGTGCGCGGGAAATCACCCTGCGTCCACAGGGTGACATCGACAATGCGCTGATGCGGGGCAAGCCTAGCGTTGACGCGACGTACGGCCTGTCTCACCTGCGGCAAGCGTGTCGACTCATTGGAGCCGGCATCCTCCGCGATCACAACGGCGCGTACCTCCATCGCGCCATCTTCGTCGGGAATCCCAAGCACGACACAGTCTTGAATGCCCGGTTCGGACTCGAGCTCCCGCTCGACGTCTTCAGGGTAGACCTTGAGACCGCTCGGCAGAACGATGAGATCCTTCAGGCGACCCTTCAGAAAGAGATCACCGCGGCCGCCGATTTCCCCCAGGTCACCCGTGCGAAACCAGCCGTCATCCGTGAAGGCCTCGCGCGTGCGTTCGTCGTCCTCCCAGTAGCCAGGCGTGACGTTGTCACCCTTTACCAGGATCTCATCCTCAGGTGAGAGCCGCACCAGAACACCCGGAGCGGCGCGGCCAACCGATCCCGACATGTGTCGCCAGTAGCTGTTGGTCGCGATGATTGGCGCGCATTCGGTGGCTCCGTAGCCCTGAATGGCTCTCACCCCGAGCCGCTCCCATTCCGCCGTCATCGACGGTTCGAGATAGGCACCGCCGCAGATCACGAAATCGAGCGCGCCGCCCAATTCTGCATGAACATCGCGAAACAGCAGCCGTCGCAGTCGGATCGGCATATGCGCCGCCAGCTGATGGGCCCTCTGCCACTGACCGCGCCGGTGTTGTCGGTCAACATCTCGTTCGAAACCGTCGAGGAGCAGCGAAAGGACGCGCGGGACAACGACGAGCGTGGTGATGCGGTGCATTCTGAGGGCTTTGCGTATTGGCGCCGATCCCCGACCTGACGGGTAGACGATGGCGGAGCCGAGCAGCAGTGGAACGTAGAGCCCCACCGTCTGCTCGAGCATATGCGACAACGGCAGCAACGAGAGCAATCGGTAGGGTCTGTCCGGTAGCAGTTGGCGGACTGATTCGACGCTCGAGACGATGTTGCGGTGAGTGAGGATGACGCCTTTCGGCACGCCGGTGGTGCCGGAAGTAAATACGATTTCCGCCACATCATCTGGTTCCGGTGCATCGGGAAGCGGATCGACCTTCGATGCGAACGGAATCTCTTCCAGGCGGATCGTCGAGATCCCGAATGTTTCGTTGACACTGAAGCCGGCCACGATCGCCGCTGCCCGCGTCTTCGTGACGACACGCTGGATGAACGCTTGCGTCGACATTGGATCGAGCGGTACCACGATGATCCGGGCCAGCATGGCGCCAAAATAGATGGCAACCAACTGAGGGGAGTTTGGAGCCCAAACGATCAGGCGTTCGCCGGGCAGGATACCGCGCTCAGCGTGGAGGAAATGGGCGACCGAGTGTGACGCCTGCCAGAGTCGCTCGTATGTCCAAATATCATCTCGTAGACCGCTGCGGACTGACAGTGCCGTATTGTCGCTGTATGCGATGCGCGCCTTCTGGAGCAGGTCAATCAGCGTCTTCATCGACGTACCGTTCACCACGACGAGCGGTCATGAGTGCCGCTTAGATGGCCCCGACCTTCTCGGGCGCGCGACGGACCTCGGGCAACTGGCCCTGGGTCGCTGTTTCTGCGGGACGGGCGATCAGACGGACGTTCCCGGAGATCGAGACGTGAACGGCCCCACGAGCGATCATGCGCAGCCCGTCTATGTTGACCATGTTTGTCCGCGTCGTTTTGTTGGGCAGCACTCGCAGGCTCCGGACTTCACGCACCACCGTGCAGTAATGCTCCGGCCGCTCGAGAATGTCGGCGGTGCGACAGGCAATGATCTGCTTCAGCATCCGTCGAACGCCGTCATAGCGGATGGCGACGACTCGGAAGGTGCCGCTCGCGAAATCGAGCCCCTTGCCGAGTGGGAAGTCGTGCCCGAGATCGCCGTTGATGACGACAATCGTTGCCCACATCTCAGGTGGCAACTGCTCGTCGTCAAGGGTGAGCGAGATCGGCGATATCCGACCGAGAAGGTGGGAAATCTGCCACCAGCCTGTCGCCAGGGCGAGCGCGACGTAGAACGGGCCGAAATCGCCGAAGAGCGTGCCTAGGAATCCTTTGTAGTATTTGACCAGACGGCTCTCGCTGATGCGTGGCACCTCGCCAAACAGACCAAATCCGCCAAAACCAATGAGATGAGCCTGCTGTGGTTTGCCATCGCGATCGCCGGACGTGATGGATAGAATATCGGCGCCTATACCGGAATCGGTCTCGATGCCGTCTACGATGGCCTGAACGGCCCCCGGCAGATCGTCAGGGATGTTTAGCACCTTGCCGATGAGGTCGGCCGAGCCCTTACGCAGAAAGGCAAGCCGCAAGTCGGATGGGACTGCCCCGTCCACATGCGCGCCTTCCAGGACGGCATTGAATGTCCCTCCGCCGCCGGCCGAGACGAGGATGCGCCCGCCGTTGACGACGACGTTGTGTGCGACCGACCGTGCCGCGGCGTGGCTATCGACCGGGTGCACGCGCACGGGCCGCATCGTTCTCGCTCGGAACTCCGGGCCAATCCGCCCTACCTTACGCTGATCCTGGATTGAACCGGACATCGTCGTCGCTACCACCTCGATGCGGTCCGGCCGTGCCAGCGCGATCTCCTCCGCGGACCGCTCACGTGCGATGCGTTCCATCAGTGTGGTGGCGACCACGTCTACCGACTCGTCCAGTGTCAGTTCATCGACGCGGATGCGAACGACGGGAATTCCGCGTCGCGTCTGGAGAAGACGGCAGACCCGGTCATAGGCGCGGCCAAGCTCCGCGAGAAATGGCTCCGTCTCGTGGGTCTGGAGCGGACGGCCGCGTGCCCGAATACGCTCGAGCGCCACCGCCGGATCCAGTTCAAGCAGGAAGATCAGGTCAGGATAGCTGAAACGACCGAGCCGCAGCCGGTTCAATACCAGGAGCTCCGGTGACCGGCGCAGATAGAAGGCGGTCTTCGACAACGGGATGGTTTCCTCGCCGGTAAGGTAGCTGAGCGCCTGGTAGAACTCCTCATCGCCGCTCGACAACTCCTGGCGGTAGAAGCGAGCCGCGGCCCAGGCTGCTGAGTTGATCAGCGACTCGCCGTCGGTCAGGATCACGTCACGCGCCTCATGAACGGCGAGATATTCGCGCATCCGGGTGCGTTCCGTCAGTTCCAGGAACTTGAGATTCTTGTAGAGTCCCTGCCAACGCAAACCTTTGGCGAACCTGCCAACGGCGTGTGCGAAGCCCGACGCGGGTACGTCTGATCGCTCGTGAAGTGGCTCGTCCGGCCCACCGCTCAGCGCGACGTCGCCGACACCGGCGACGTGAATCTGATCCGATAGCCGTTCGAGCGCCCCGCGAAAGACAGAGCTCTTGCCGCATCCATCGATACCCACGATCGCGGCGACGATCGATGCGTTGGTGTTCATGTCGTGTCTCTCTTTCGTGTCCACAGGAACATCTCGACTAGGAAGCGGACGACACAAGACCCGACGAACCAGGGCTCGCCGATGCATTCAGGGTACCGATCGCCGTATGTCAATAGTGGGAAACGTGGAGGTCAAGCGTGTCAGCTCTGTGACAGTGCTCACTTGTCAGCGGGAAGTGAGTGTCGTCTGAGGACCAAGACACCGCGACGACTGATGAGGCCACGCCGATGTCACAAGTGGCCTCATCGGAAATCGATACTCAGCACGCGCGGCGCAGTCCCAAGTATTCAATATCGGCGAACGCCAGTACGAGGAACGCCTGGATGACCACGAAAGCGGTACCCCAGCCTGTTGGGTCAACCCAGCCGGTGAAGAGGAGGAGGATGCTGGCGAACGTCCAGACGACGTTCAGTCCAACGATTGTCCAGGCGGCGGATCGAGTGATCGTGCTGCGTGTGGCGATGAACGCCAGCACCCCGGCGTAGGGGAACAAACAGATACCAGTGACGCGCAGAAACGAGACTGACAGACCCAGAGGGTCTGCCAGCTCGCCCGCGCCGAGAGCCAGCACCAGCCCGGACAGCGCCACGACCACCGCGTCGGCCGTGAGCGATCGTCGCAGCAAGCCGTCGGGTTGCACTGAAATGTTAGGTGCCGTGCTGCTCATGGTTGGCTCCATTCGCGATGGTTCGGCTGAGTGGAATTACCCGGCCAGTAGCTCCGCAGGAACCTCATCCAGGAATCCGGTGATGACCTGAAGTCGCCCATCCTCGGCGACCAATCCGAAATCGGTCCCTTTCACGATCGCGAGGCCGTCGATCGGTTCCATCAGCTCCCAGCTGAAGCGCAGTCGATCGTGGTGTTGATCGACATCGCTCGAGAGCCGGAAGCGGTGCTCCGGGAACTGCTGCTGAAAACCCGCCACCAGGGCGTCGATGCCTTCGTGTCCGTTGGCGCTGAAGAGGGGGCCGACGTAGCTGGAGTCGTCATCCCAGGTCTGGGCGATCAGATCGCGTCGTCGGGCGCCGTCGGTTTCGTTCCAGACGGCGATGTAGCGCTCGACAACGTTGTCTGTCTGGCTCATGTGTACCTCCATGTACTTCAGTTGCGGCCGTGGCCGCCATCCGTTCACTGATCACATCCTAAACAGGCAGCTGTGCGGCGTCGATTACGTTGCAGGTAATGGTGAGTTCGTCCGGCAGACGCTAGGATGGCACTATGGTTACCGCGGAACGTCCAGTCGGAGAACTATTGCGTGAGTGGCGCCAGCACCGGCGCCGCAGCCAGCTCGACGTGGCGCTCGATGCGGGCGTCTCGACCAGGCACATCAGCTTTGTCGAGACCGGTCGCTCGTTGCCGAGCCGCGATATGTTGCTGCATTTGGCCGAACATCTCGAGGTGCCCTTGCGCGATCAGAATCAGATGTTGATTGCCGCGGGCTACGCGCCGGTTTACACTCAGCGGCCGCTTGACGATCCATCGATGCGGGTCGCGCGCGAGGCGGTCGAACTGGTTCTGGCTGGGCACGAGCCCTATCCGGCGCTGGCGGTCGATCGACACTGGACGTTGGTGACGGCCAATCGCGCCACCGGCATGCTGCTCGCCGGCGTCGCCCCGGAGTTGCTCGAGCCGCCCGTCAACGTGCTTCGCATCAGCCTGCATCCGCAGGGTCTGGCTCCGCGCATTGCCAACCTGGCAGAGTGGCGACATCACGTGCTGGAGCGGCTGCGCCAGCAGATTGACGTGACGGCCGACCCGGTTTTGACGGCGCTGTTCGATGAGCTGCGGAAGTATCCGGTAGACGACGTCGGAGTGGGCGACTCCGCAAGCTTCCAGCGCTATGGCGGGTTGGTCGTGCCAGTGCGCATTCGGACGGAAGCCGGAATCCTCTCCTTCTTCAGCACCACCACCGTCTTCGGCACGGCCATTGATGTGACGCTATCGGAGCTGACGATCGAGTCCTTCTTCCCGGCCGACGAGGCGACAGCCAGGGCCTTCGCGAGAGCCCACGAGAAATAGTGGGCAAGCAGGATCGGAGCGGTTGACCAGCATGATCCAGAAGAGTCACGTGGTCATCGACGGGCGTCGCGTCGCGTATCAGTCCGCAGGGTCCGGTCCGGCTGTGGTGCTGCTGCATGGCATCGGTGGCAATGCGACGCAATGGCGCGCGCAACTGGAAGGGTTGCTCGACGAGTTTGAACTGGTCGCCTGGGACACGCCCGGCTACGGTGAGTCTGACGACCCCGACGGCGACTGGCGCATGGCCGACTACGCCGAGGTGCTGGTGAAGCTGCTGGATCACCTGCGGTTCGATCGGGTGCACCTGATCGGCCAGTCCTGGGGTGGCGTACTGGCGCAGGAGTTTATGCGCGGGCACGCCGATCGCGTGCGCTCGCTGGTCCTCTCCGACACCTTCCCCGGCGACGCCTGTCGCCCTGAAACGGAGCGCAACGCCAGCCTACAAGGACGACTCAAGGCGCTGGAGACGATGACCCCGGCCGAGATGGCGACTTCTCGGTTACCCATGTTGGTGCCGGAAGGGACGTCGCAAACGGTCAAGGACGAGGTCGAGGCCATGCTGGCTATGATCCACCCCAGTGGCTACCGGCAGGCGGCCATTGCGTTACACCATTCAGACGAGCGAGATGTGTTGTCGACCATCGACGTGCCCACGCTGGTAATCGCCGGAGAGCACGACCACATCGTGCCGTTGCACCTCTCACAATTGCTTGTCGATGGTATTCCCGGTGCCCGGCTCGTGATCATCCAGAGAACCGGACACCTGAGCAATCAGGAGCAGCCTGCGACGTACAACGCGCAGCTGCGCGAATTTCTGAGCAGTCTGGGGTGAGGGATGGTTTAAGAATAAGGTCGGTCCTCGCGCCACGTTCACCCGGCGTTCACCCAGGACTAAAGATCCTGGGCTACTCTAGACGAAGCCCACTGAAGGGGCTAGGACCGATTGACGAAATCTGTCAAATATCTTCTCAATATCACGCATCCTGCACTATTTCAGTCCCTTCAGTGGACTTCGCATTTGTAGCGCTGCGGCTTTAGCCCAGCGCGCACGGCGGAGCGAATGCCGATCTAATTTGTCAACCATCATTCAACCCAGGGCGAGTGGCGAGCGAGTACCGGATCATTCTGTCAATCACATTTTGTCCCGCGCGCACGGCGGAGCGAACGCACGTTGAGCAAAATCGGCTTTGACGCGACCTTTTCGCCAGAACTGCGTCATCAGATCGAGCGGGCACTGATGCTGCTTGAATAGGCTGAAACGAGCGCTACGCGCGATCAGTGCTCGACGGTCGGAATAGGGACGGATGACGACGAGCACCACGCAGCTCAATCAACCTGACACGCCTGAGCGGGTCGGCGTCTGGACTTCCCGGATGCGCGCATTGCCGTTCTCCGAGATATTGCCCGCTGTCGCGCTGCTCATCAGCTTTGCGTTGACCTTCGCCGTCTACTGGCGCGTGCTGACCTTCTCCTATTTCCTGGATGATGCCTTCGATCTGACCCGCACCGAACAGAGCAGCTTTGGGGCGCTCCTCTCGCGGCCGCTGCCCGGTTATTCCTATTACCGGCCGATCCCTTTCATGATATGGAAGGCCGTCTATCTCCTCACCGGGCGCTACGATGCCACCCTCTTGCATGTCATCCCGCTGCTGGCGCATGCCCTATCCGGCTGGCTCCTCTTCGTGATCCTGTGGCGTCTGACGCGTTCACCCTGGTCCTTTCTGCCGATGATCCTCTTCATTCTTTACCCGTTCAGCTATCAGGACCTCGAGATTCTCGGCACGTTGGTGCACACATTGGTGACGGTCGAAATTCTGGCCGTCCTCCTCTTGTGGTACGACGGGCGCCTGCTTAATTCGCCCGTGCGACTTGCTTTTGCGTCGCTCCTCTCGGGCATGGCCCTCTGGACGCATGAGTACGGAGTGGTCGTTTTACCGTTGTTGGCAGGGTTGGAAGCGCTCCTGTGGTGGCGAGAACGACGCGTCACTCGACCGACGCTCTGGCTGCTACCGGTCGCCGCGTTCGAGGGGCTTTACCTGTGGCTCTGGTTCACCATGGATAAACCTGGTGCCGACCATCGCACCACCAGCGACGCGATCCACAACATCGGGATGTGGCTGGAAGGGTTCGCCTACCCGGTCACGCGGCAGACCGGCTGGCTGACGAACGCCTTCGGCGGCGATCCGCTCCGTGTGGTCCTTCCGATCGGCGCGCTGGGCGTCATCGGCGCGGTCACTGTCTATCTCGTGCGGCGTCGCGTCTGGACATCGTTCCTCACCATTGCCATCGGCGGTATGGTCTTCGTGCCCTCCATTGTCGGCCTGACGTACGAGTACGTGCAGAACAGTCCGCGTCTCCTCTACGTCGTGGCTCCGGCCAGCGCCGTCTTCTGGGGCATGCTGCCATCGCTCCGATTCGAGCGCCGATGGCTGACCTACGCCTGGCGGGGAGCCTCACTGGCGCTCATCGGTGTAGTCCTGCTGCAGAGCCTCCTCTTCATCCAGCGACGCATGACGATGCTCGAGTACGGTACCCAGATCGCCGACGGGATCATCCGAGAGGGAACGACGCATCCCAACGGCAAACTCCTCTTCGTCAACGTGCCGTCCTGGTTCTCCCCCAAGACCCAGGAATTCCCACGTGGCCATCTCGGCATACAGATCGAGCCCGACTACATCAACCTGAGCACCCTGATCTATGCCGGTTCCGGCTTGCACGTGCCAACCGAGTCCTTCTCGCTGGCGCCTGACGTCTCAGGCTGGCGTTACGACTTCCAGCCACACGGCCAGCCGATCGACCATGACGCGATCGATCAACGTCTGCGGTCTGGAGAAACGCTGGTGGTGGTCGATCTCTATCAGGGAACGCTGGCCGTGCGCGAACCCGGATCGCTGACTCCCAATCAGCCCGATCCGGGGAATGGCGAGGCAACGTTTGGTGACGCACTTGAGTTTCTGGGGGCGACCACCACACGCTCTGGTGATCTGGTGACAATCGACGGCCGCTGGTACGTGCGCTCGGCTCTGAAGGGCGACTATCAGATCTGGACGCAACTGCAGGACGGGAATGGCAACATCGTCGCGGAACGTAAGGATTACGCGCTGCGCGGCATGTCGCCACCACGGCTCTGGCAGCCCGGCGACCTGATCGACGATCGGCTGGTGCTTGACCTCTCGCAGGTGTCGAGCTCGGGAAGCCTTTCCGCACGACTCGGCCTCGTCAGCACGGCCGATGGGACGATGCTGCCGGTGAGCGGCAACGGCGCGGCGGGAGACTGGCTGGGGCTGGGTCACGTGCCGGGGAGGAATTGAACGGATTTTCCTGACTACGTCGGGTTGTTGGTTGTGGTGTCTCGGCCTGCGGCCGAAGGGGCAAACCCCGTGTCATCAACTCCAACTAATTCAGATTTGGTTGACTTCCCGGCACGATTGTCGTGTTCAGGCTGCCGTTCGGAGGTCCGACCCATGTCCCGACCGTCCCCGACATCGTCCACCCCTGACGTTTCGCTCACCGAAGTCGAGAGCCTGCTGCGGGAGGTGCTGGCCGATCTCGAGCCCGCGCCGGACGTCCGTGGTCCGGGGCGACCGCGCATCCTCCCGGCCATGGCCTTGTGGACGGGGCTGCTCGTCTGCGTCCTGCGGGCGGTTCAGCAGTCAACTGGACCTAATGGCGCCTGCTGGCGATTGGGACACCTGCGGGACTGTCCGCCGCTATCCCGTCAGCGATCGAAGCGATCTACGCACGAGCTGGCCCGATAGCTGGTGACATGACGATATCAGTGACGGCGCTCTTTGCCCAGACGAGTCACAGTGTTGGCGACGCGGCTGGCGACCGTACGGGGCCACCGATCTGGCCTCGCTTCGCCACCGTGGTGGTATGCGCAGCAGAGCGCATACCGACCTCGATCTGATCGCGCGCCGTCTCCCGCCCGCGCGACCTCCCGCCGGGGATGCCGGGCTGCTGCCGGGGCAAGTGGCCGGGCTCTTCGATCTGCGCCGCCAGCAGTGGCGCCACGTCCAGTTCATCGCCTTGATCCGCACCAGAATGAGAAGGTGACCGCACGGCGACATCGTGGCCACGCTTCTCCCGCAGAGTCTGCCTGCTGTGCGATCTGGGCTTCTTTGGCTTCGCCTGGTTCGATGATCTGACCGAGCAGGGTCTGTGGTACGTCTCGCGCCTGCGCCAACGGACCAGTTCTGAGCGGTCATCCACACCTTCATACGCCGAGCATCGCAGACCTTTGACGGGCTGCGTCTGGCTGGGCGCCTATCGGGCCGATCGGGCCAAGCACGCGGTGCGCTTGGTGTCGACTCTCCGGCATTCGAGGGACGGTTGCAGACGGACCTCACCAATGTGCGTGGACCCTCGGATCTTCCCGGCTGGCCGAGATCGCCCGCCTTCGCGCGCCGCTGGGACTTCGAACTGGCGGCCAATCTGGTCAAACAGCCTGGGTTTACACTTGTTGTCGGCCGGTCGTGATCAGGCAGCATGGGCCGTCCTCCTCATCAGTCAGATTCTGCAGGGGCTGCGCCTCGAGTTGGCCGCGCGGGCCGGGGTCGATCCCTTCGCGATCTCGCTGGCCCTCATGATCCGTTGGCTGCCCCGATGGCCGCCGCGAACGGACCCGCTCGAGACCTTCCTGGCGCAGGGCCGGGCGCTGCGGTTTATCCGTCCCTCGACCCGCACGACGATCCACACGCCGCCCATTCCCCCGGACGCCCTCACCCCCATCCCACCGCACCTGTGCCTGGAGCGAACCCCCCGTCATGCGAACCGCAACTGCGGTCCCCGTTCCGCCAACCCGGAGAATTGAGAGAATATGTTGGAGTCGATGACACAGGGGTTTACCCCTACGAACGTGCGCGATGTTGTAGGGGCGATCCCTCGGTGGTCGCCCTCGGGCTCGGCTATTTCGTCGAAAACTATCTTCTTCTCACGGACGCGGCGTGCCCCAACCTCTCCAATCCCAGTAACCAGCACCCGAAACCCACCAAACCGGTGGTACAGTAGCGAAGACTATACCCCTGCGTCCTTGCCACTCGGAATCACTCGATATCCACCAGGAAAGGTGTCTCGATGAGCGAGCACAGCGTCAAGTTGGCCTCCCCTGAGGAGCATTTTGGTTTCCCGATGGCCTCCGACCGCAAGCTCGTTCGCTGGCCCGACATGCTCGAGTACTTCCAGCAGGTCGCCGCGGGCAGCGATCGCGTGCGCTATGAAGAGCTCGGCAAAGCGACGCAGGGACAGCCATTCGTCTTGCTCACGATCTCCTCTGCCGAGAATCTGGCCCGCCTGGAAGAGTTGCGTCAAATCCAGAAGCGACTGGCCGATCCGCGCGACCTGTCCGACGAGGAGGCCGAACGTCTGGCTGAGCTTGGTCGCTGCATCGTCATGATCACCTGCAGCATCCACGCGACGGAAGTCGGCGCGGTGCAGATGACGCCGGAACTGGTCTACGAGCTGGCGACGAAGGATGACGAAGAGACCCACCTCATCCTGGACAACACCGTCCTGCTCCTGGTCCCATCCCTCAATCCGGACGGCATGGAGCTGGTGGCCAACTGGTACGAGGAGACACTGGGCACGCGCGCCGAGGGCTCACAGCCGCCGGAGATCTATCACACCTACACCGGCCACGATAACAACCGTGACTGGTTCATGCTCACCCAGGTCGAAAACCAGCTGGCGGTCGAGAAGGTGCACAACGTTTGGCATCCACAGATCGTCTTCGACCAGCATCAGATGATGCCGGACGGCCCGCGCTACGTGCTGCCACCCTTCATCGATCCGTACGATCCGAACGTCGACCCAGCATTATCGTCCGAGATCGCCCAGGTCGGAACCGCCATGGCCGCGGCGTTGACCTCGGCTGGCAAGGCGGGCGTGGCCACCAACATCATCTTCGACGCCTACTCTCCCTCACGCGCCTACCAGCACTATCACGGCGGAGTGCGCCTCCTCTCCGAGGCGGCCAGCTGCAAGATCGCCACGCCGATCCACCTGAGCGGGATCGACCTGAAGGAGAGTCGCGGTTTCAATCCGCGCGAGAGACTCTGGAACCATCCCTTCCCCTGGAGCGGCGGCGAATGGCGTGTGCGCGACATCGCCGATTACAACAAGATCTCGGCGCTGGCGTGTCTGAAGAACGCGGCGTCGTACCGGCAGCAGTGGGTGCGTAACTTCTGGCAGATCCAGAAGCGCGCGGTCGAGCGAGATACCCCGTTCGCCTTCGTCATCCCGGCCGATCAACGCGATCCGATCACTACGGCTGAGATGCTTCAGGTGCTGCAGATGGGAATGGTCGAGGTCCACCAGGCGCGCGCACCATTCACCGCCGCGGGGGTCGAATATCCTGCGGGGACGCACGTCATCCAGATGGCGCAGCCCTTCAGCTCGTACGCCAAGACGCTGCTCGAAGTGCAGCACTACCCCGATTTGCGCCTCTATCCGGGCGGTCCGCCCAAACCGCCGTACGACATCACGGCCCATTCGCTGCCCCTCTACATGGGCATCGAGTCGGTGCAGGTCGAGCATGCGTTCGAGGCGGATCTCGAGCTGGTGGAGCAGGTCGAGCTGCCGCAAGGTTCGGTCTCCAACGCCAATCGCACCACGTTCCTGCTGGATTGCGAGACGAACGCCTCCTTCAAGGCCGCGAATCAGCTCATGGCGGCGGGAGCGAGTGTGCAGCGCGCCACCGACAGCTTCCGTGCGGCTGAGCGGGAATGGAGCGCGGGGACCTATCTCGTCGAAGGAGTGGAAGTCGGACCGGCTGGAGCAGATCGCGAAGGAGACGCGCGTCGATTTCGTGGGAGTCGGCCGCAAACCCGGCGGCTCATTCAAGCCGCTGACTCGTCCGCGTGTTGGGCTCTATCGCAGCTGGCGTCCCAACGGTATCGATGAGGGCTGGACTCGCTTCATCTTCGAGCGCTACGACCTGGAGTTCGAGACTCTACGCGACGCCGATATGCGTCAGGGGAATCTGCGCGCGCGCTTCGACGTCATCGTCCTGCCGCAGCTTTCGATGCGCGAGATCATGGAGGGGAACGACCCGAAGGTCTACCCGGCCGAGTTCTCCGGAGGCATCGGCGATCAGGGTGCGGCCAACCTGCGACGCTTCGTCCATGGCGGCGGCACGGTCATCGCGCTGGACGCGGCGTGCGACGTCGTCATCCGCTACCTCTATTTGCCGGTCGTCAATGGGATTGAGAACATCCCCAACGACTCCTTCTACAGTCCCGGATCGCTGCTGCAGGTGCTGGTCGACAACCGGCATCCGATCGGTTGGGGCATGGAACGTGAGGTCGCGGCCCTCTTCGTCAACAGTCCGGCGTTCGACGTGCTGAACGGCGCGGAGACCGTGGCTCGCTATCCACATACCGATCCGCTGCTGTCGGGCTGGGTTCTTGGCGCGCACCACCTGCAAGGGCGCTCGGCGCTGGTCGATGCGCCGGTGGGTGAAGGGCATGCCATTCTGTTCGGCTTCCGCCCGCAGTTCCGTGCGCAGATGCGAGGCACCTATCGACTATTCTTCAACGCCATCTTCAGCGCCACGCTGAAGCGAGATTAGCGCGACGGGGTATTGATTCCATCGACTAGAAAGAGAATCGCCCGGGTCATTGGTCGACCCGGGCGACTTCGTTCAGTCAGTTGCAGCAGCAGTTGTCGCCGACACAGCAGGCATACGTTGGTGTATCTGTGCAGCATTGGAAGACACTGGCACCCGCGTCGCAGCACGTGCCATCCGGTAGCGCTCCTCCCGAGCCAACTGGGCAACACACCGTGTCCGACACGCAACCTTCGCCAACGCATCCGACTGGCCCCTCCCCAGCGCCACAGCAGGTGCCGTCGGGAAGCACTCCCTGGGATCCAGCTGGACAGCAGTAGTAGCCGTTGGACGCGTCCCCCTGGCACGATTGCGTGTTGTGGTCGCAGCAGTACCCGCCGCACTGGTTGGTCCCTGGCGCGCAGCAAACGTTTTGGTTGTTGTAGGTCGATCCCTGGCAGACGTCGTAGAGGTAGCCATTGCCGCCACAGCAGGGCGAGCCAATGTCACAACACCAGTAATCGGGGCGTTGATTATTGTCGTTGTTGTACGGTTGCGTGACGCCGCAGGCATATTGTCCGTCGGGACAGTTGCCGGAGCAGCTATCCTGGCAGGTACCACTACAGCAGACCTGATCCGTGCCACACGCCGTCTGATCCGTAACCGGCACACAGTCACCCGAGGTCGGATCGCAGGTCGTGCACTCGTCGCACGGGACGTTGGCGCACAGATCCTGGCAGGCACAGGTCTCTGGATCTTGCAGCTGACCGTCCGGGCATGACTCGTTGCACTGACAACGGCAGATGTCGAGGCTGAAGGTCTTTCCTTGCGGACAGGTGCTGCTGACGCATTGGTCCTGACAGCAGAGTCTTGTCGGATCGGTGGCGTCGCAGGCCGCGCCGTCGATCTGGTTCTGGCAGACGTCGCACTGGCAGGTGGTCGGATCAGGCGGTTGGCCGTCTGAACATGCTGGAATGCAGGTGTTGTTGCAGCACGTGAAGTCTGGCCCGTCGCAGTTCTCGCAAACCGGGCAGCAATCGCAAGCGCCCTTCTGCGCGTCCGTGTAGGCGTTTCGTCCCGTCGCCGTCCGAGACACCGCGAGGTAGTAGAGACGGGCATCGACGCTGATGCAGACGGTGCGCATATAGGTCTGGTACCAGCTTCTGCCGGGATAGGCTGCGGCGCACTGGGCGGACAGGTCGTTGAAGAAGTTCGCGTCGCAGGTGGACTTGGTGCTGTTGCACGTGTCGTAGCAGATGTCGTGGTTGTTGCAGGCGGGCGTGAAATCGACATTGCGCAGCGGCCCGATGCGGTTGGGGATGAGGTACCGGGCGAAGCCATTCTCAGGACCGCAGCCGTTGAAGGAGGGCGTATGACCGGGGTGCGGCACGCGGTTCGGGCAGAGGTCGAGGTTTGCGATGGGATACCGCGGCTGAACGCCCGCGGGCTCGCAGCATTGGGTCGACGGATCGTAGGGAACGCCGTTACATGTGGGTGTAGCGGCAAACGCGCCAGGTGCGTCAATCGAACGACCGACGACGACGGCGACCACGCCGCCCAAGAGCCCCTTGAGTACTCCACGTCGAGAAGTGGCGCGGCCCAGGGTCCGGGTCAGGTCATCAAAGCGCCAATCTTGCATGAATGATCCTTGTACTATCCAACGAACTGATCCATGACTCGCCGCGTCAACGGTCGAGCTGGTGGTGAAATCTGGCGATTCGCGCGGCGCTCGGTGCCGTGGACGCGCAAACGTCCGGAGCGACCACCACCGCTCCGGGATGTGCACTGTACCAGGCAGGCGTTATTTCAGCGTTATTCGGTGAATGCCGACATACGGTGGGACGTCGAGATCCTCTGTAGATAACCCTTAATCGCCAATGCTCTTGCCGAGAAGCGAATGCCGGAGATCTACGCCTCCGGCATCTCAGGCTCTGCTTTAGTCTTGTTGGTCATCCACAAAGATACGTGTGAAACCAGCCGAGCATGCGCGTGTAGCAGTCGATGCGATGCTCCCGCTTGCGGAAGCCGTGACCTTCACCGCGATAGACGACGTACTCGTGCGGCAAGCCACTCTGTTGCATGATCGCCGCGACTTGCTCCGACTCCTCCGGCGGCACGCGCTTGTCCTCGGATCCGTGCATGATGAGCAGTGGTGTCGTGATCTTGTGCAGGCTGTGGTGCGTCGAGGCCCTGTCCATCAATTCCTGCATCTCTTCGGGATAGCGGCCCCAGTAGTCGCGTGCGACGAAGACGCGCCCGACTCGATCGCAATACCGATGTGCCGTCACCTTGTTGGTGTTGCCGTACATGTCGACCGCGGCCTGGAAAAGGTCTGGCGCGGCGACGATCGCATGCAGCGTCATGTAACCGCCGTAGCTGCCGCCATAGATTCCGACGTTGGTGATGTAGGGCTGGGCCTTCAGCCACTCACCAGCCGCGACCGTGTCTAGCGTCTGTCCGCCACCCCAATCCCCATACGAGAGGCCGGCGAATTCACGAGCGTAGCCGCTGGAGCCGCGATACTCGATCGCCATCACCACGAAGCCTTGCTGACTGAACCACTGTTCCACGGCATGCCAGCCGTTCCCATAGGCATTGGTACCGCCGCCGTGAACCTGAATCAAGCCGGGGTAGCGCTTGCTCTCATCAAATCCCGGCGGAAGATAGAGGTAGGCGTCGCAGTAGAGACCGTCGAAGGAGCGATAGGCGATCCGCTCAGGCACCGACAGGGAGGTCCCAACGGCACGATAACAGTCGGTGAGACGACGCGGCCGCCCGCCTGCCAGCGGCAGGACGAAGAGATCTGGCGGGCTGGTGGGACCAGCGAGGACGATCGCGAGGCGCTGGCCGTCGTGGGACACGGCGAAGTCGGTCACCATCCCTTCGAAATTGGTGACGGCCGTGCGGACACCGCCATTGGTCGGAACCGCGGTCACGTTTTTGTCGCCGTTGTGCAGCGAGAGGGCATAGAGCGTGCGGCCGTCGGGAGACCAGGTGAGACCGGCACCCTCGAGACGCCACGAATGACCGCCGTTCGGCGTCAACTGCTGCATTGGCCCTGGCGCAATGGGGATGCGCCAGACGTCGGCGTCGTCTCCGTACCAGTGCTCCGTGACGGTGTTGGCCACGACGGCGATGCTACTCCCATCCGGCGACCAGGCAGCGTCGGTGTTGACCATGAGCCCGGTCGTGAGCTGCCGGTGCGTTGAGCCGTCGACCGAGACGATCCAGACGTCGTCGTTGTTCCGCTCGCCTGAGCGGGAGGAGACGTAAGCAATCCAGGTTCCATCGGAGGACCAGCGCGGTGTCCAGCGTGGCTCGTCGAGCGGGTTGGTGCCCTGGGTGAGCCGGCGCGGGGAGCCGCCCGAGACCGGCACTGTCCAGACATCGAGGCTGCCCGCCTCGCCGCTGATGAACGCGAGCGTCTCACCGTCGGGCGAGAAGGAGGGTGAGCGCGTCTCCCAAGCACCACCGGCGAGCTGCCGCTCGTTTCCGGAGCCACTTGCGTCGATGAGCCAGACGTCTGATCCGTTCTGTGCGTTTCCGCGCACAACTGCAATCCAGACACCGTCCGGCGACCATGCGGGTCGAGCACCGGCGACAGCGCGCTCGCTGAGGAGGCGCCGCTCGCCGCTGGGGAGATCGCAGCGCCAGAGCTGCCAGCCGCCGTTAGGTCGGTCCAGCAGATACGCCACGGCGTCATTGCCGGGCGACCAAACCGGAAACCCAACGCTCGGAATGTCCACGAGTTGTTCGATCGTGTTCATGGTCACAGCCCTTGCCGCTTGAGGAAGCCGTGGACGGCCGCGTTCCAGCCGACCGGGTTCTCAGCCGCCGATGAGTGGTGAGTGTTGGGCAGAATGATGAACTCCGAGTTCTTGAACTGCTGGTGCCACTCGTAGGAGAGTTCGATCGTCTTCTGTGGCTCGTTCCCACCGACGATCACCAGTGCCGGAACGTCGAGTTGTTGCAGTTCCGGGAAGCGAGGGCGTTGATCCCACTCCAGAAACGCGGTCAAGACCGTGATAGTCGATTCGCGCGTGCCGATCGGGTTGGTCAGCGTTGCCAGGTAGCGCCCGACCTGTGTCTCGCCAAACCCCTCGGCGATGGTCGGCGGACCATCCTCTTCCCAGTCGTAGGAGCGCGGCTGGCGCACGATGATGCGCTCGTCACGCGCGGCGGCATCGATCTGATCTTCCAGCCATTTGCGCCCCAGCGGCCAAAAATAGGGGACGGTGTGGCCAACGATCAACGCAAGGGCGCGCTCGGGGTAGTCGACTCCGAATTGGGACGAGATCACGCCGCCGAGCGAGTTTCCACCCACGATGGCGCGATCGATCTCGAGTGCGTCCATCAGGTTGCGGATATCGCGGGCCATGTCCGCCAGCGTCCAGGGCGCCGGAGGATCGTCCGAGCGACCGGTGCCGCGTCGGTCAAAGGTAATGACGCGATAGAACTGGGAGAAATAGGGGGCCTGAAAGACCATCCAGCGCAGGTGGTGATGTCCGTGCAAGATCAGCGGCGTCCCATCCCCGACACTCTCGTAGTAGAGCTTCACCCCGTCCGCGTTCACAAAAGGCACTGAGGACTCCTCTCGTCAGCACACATGCAGTCGCCCCATGATCGCCCGACTGCGCCATGCGTTCAATCGTGCGATGCGCCACGAAACCTGTTTCGCGCGTCGCCGCTTCGAGATAGGATGCGCGCAGAGGGACGAACACTCGACACACCTGACATCTCATGAAAGGAAGACCGACTATGGCGCGGTTCACCTGGCCCGATGGAAAGCAGGTTGCCGCCGCGGTGACCTTCGATGCCGACGGGGAGACGATCCCGTTGGTTCAAGACCGCGAGCACAGCCACGAACGACTAACGCTTCTTTCGACGGCCGTCTACGGCCCGACCGTTGGCGTGCCGCGGATTCTGGAGTCGTTGGGCAAATACGACATCAAAGGAACCTTCTTTGTGCCGGGATTTACGGCCGAAGTTCACCCGGAGATGATCGAACGCATCACATCGGCCGGACACGAGATCGGTCATCATGGCTACTTCCACGAGCGTCCGGACCGCCTCTCCGACGAAGAGGAGGAAGCAGTCTTGGTAAAGGGCATCGAGGCACTGGAGCGACTGACCGGCCGCAAACCGGTTGGTTATCGCTCGCCTGCCTGGGAGATCAAGCCCGGCACCCCTGATCTGCTCAAGCGTTACGGCTTCCGCTACGACACGAGTCTGATGGGGGACGACATTCCGTATCTCGTCGATACGCCGTCAGGTGACCTCGTCGAGTTGCCGATCCAGTGGATTCTGGACGACTTTCCGCACTACACCACGAACGTCGGCATCTCCAGCCCGGAGAAGGTCTTCGAGGTCTGGTCGAGCGAGTTCGCGGGCTACCACCGCTACAACGGCGTCTTCATCCTGACCATGCATCCGTTTGTGTCTGGTCGCCCATCTCGCGTGCTATTGCTGGAGCGCATGATCGAGTACATCAACGGGTTCGACGGCGTCTGGTGGGCCACGCTGGAGGAGATCGCCGACTACTGCTTGAGCCGCAGCGATCTGAATCGCTGGTCACCGCCCGATCTCAAGGCGCTGGTGGCGAGTAAGAGCTAGCGGGAAGTAGAGGCGCCGTTCCGAGTCGTACCGAGTTGCGGAATTTGACGTATGGATGGCGCCTTGGCAGGAGCTGCTCCTACGACCATAGGTCGGCCCAAATCTTCACACATGGTCACGGCGTCGCGGTTGGTGTGGGCGGCTGCAACGTGTCGAGCTTCGTGAGTGGGATGACCAGGAACTGGAGCTCGACCGGCTTATTGAGCTTTTCGGCCAGCGCCCGCTGGATGTCGACGGCCTCCGTGTAGCTCAAATTGTGCGGTGTTCTGATCGTCGCGATGACCTGAAGATGCCCCTGGTCGCTGTGCTCATCGAAGCTCACCAGGGTCGAATCCGTGTTGATCTGGTGAAGCTGATCAGAGAGTGTGCTGCTGATCATCTGGGTTTCGCGAGCATTGATCGAGATGTTGACCATGAAGCCGATCATCGGAATGGTCACCAGAAGGAACATGGCGCCGGAGACCGCGAAGGAGCGAGAGAAGATCGCGCGGCGGTCACGCAGGAATGGTCCGAAGCCGACCCCGGCGAAGACCATACCGCCCGCGAAGATGATGGCCACTAAATTCGAGAGAAAGAGGATAGCGGCGCCGTTGTAGAGGTCGGAGCGCCCCTGCGAAAGGCCGATCCCCACCACGCACAGGGGTGGCATCAGCGCGGTCGCGATCGCTACACCGGGGAGTGTGGCTGAGAGTTTCGGCTGAGCGAGCGCGTAGGCTCCCGCGGCACCACCTGCCAGCGCGATCATCAGGTCGAAAAGGGTCGGCTGCGTGCGACTGACCACCTCGGTCGGCAGTTGGGCCAAAAAGTTGAACTGACTGGTTGAGACGAGCTGTCCGAGGATGGCGCTCAACCCGACGGAGAGCGCGGTTCCCAGGAGAATTGAGAGCGTAGCGTGCCCCGCGCGCCGGGCGTCGCCTCGCACCAGCGCGAGCGACAGCGCCAGGATCGGCGACATTAACGGCGCGATCAACATCCCGCCGATAACGACCGCGCCGCTGTTCAGGATCAGCCCGAAGGTGGCGATGACGCAGCTCAGAATGACGAGCAGCACGAAGTCGCGAGTGACCTCGGCGGCGTGTGTCATCTCGCGCAGAACGTCCGCCTGGCGCGTTTCGGTGATGGATCCGAACAGCCGATGCATTCAATCTCTCAACGAAATCCATGCTCATGCCCGCGCAGAGCGATTCTCCGCCAAGATCCCTAACTCTCCCGATTGGCAGCAGTGCAGGCGAATCCGCGCCGAACCGTCTATCTTGCCCGATCCAGAGGAGCGTACGCGCTGGGATATTGTACGTCCATGCTAAGGGGCATCGGGCGAGAAACCCGATTGCTCGGGCTAGGCTTGACAACTGATATGGAGCCATATAGTATGGTGCCATACAACATGCCAGAGGACGGTTGCATGTGACCAGTGAGAGTTCAGGACCAGTCCACGTCGATCCCGGATTCGTGACGGAGTATCCCGGCGCTGACCCGCTGGCGATCGGGTGCATCATCAACCTGTTTCGGACGCACGATCTGCTTGATGGGCTGATGAACCAGTGGCTGCGTCAGTTGGGGCTGTCGGTTGGATCGTTCGCGGTGCTGGTGGCACTGCACGACGCTCAGGAGCCGCTTACTCCAAAGGAGCTGAGCGAACGACTATTGGTCACGCGCGGCACGGTGACCGGCCTGCTCGACACTTTGCAGCGGCGCGGGATCGTCCGACGCATGCCGCATCCGACCGACCGGCGCATGCTCCTCATCGAGATGACGGATGACGGCGACGAGCTATTCGCGCAACTGCGTCCGCTCGTCTACCTGGAGGGGGACTGGATGGCGGCGCTGGATGTAGATGAGAAGCAGACGCTTCTGATGCTGCTGGGAAAGATGCAGACCTTTCTGCGTGCCGTCATCGCGCGGGGAGATTCCGAACCCTAGGCGGGTCGTCACTCGCGAGAGGGTTAGCCCCAAGGACGTCGTTTCATCGTGGTGGCGAGATCGCCGCGGAGAGTGAGGCCTGGAATGCCGGTTGATAACGCAATCTATGATCGTGAAGTCTGGTGGGACGAGTCGAGATTCCTGTATTCGTTGCGTTCGTCGCTCAATCCGGCGCGCTTCAGCTATTTCCGATCCGCGCTCATCGAACGGCTGGGGCTGGATCCGTCGGGCAAGCGAGCGCTCGATATCGGCTGTGGGGGCGGTTTTCTGGCAGAGGAATTCGCGTCGCTTGGTTGCTTCGTCTCCGGCATCGACCCATCGTCGGAGTCGATCGCTCAAGCGCGCAGACACGCCAAACAGTCAGGGTTGGAGATCGACTATCGGGTCGCTCCGGGTGAGATGATCCCCTTCGAGGATGCAAGCTTCGATATCGTTTACTGCTGCGACGTGCTCGAACATGTCGACGATCTGCAACGCGTGATTGCGGAGACCGCGCGCGTCCTTAAGCCCGGCGGCGTTTACCTCTTCGACACCATCAATCGCACCTTCCTTAGTAAGTTCGTCATGATCAAGCTGGCGCAGGAGTGGCAGTGGTCCAGCTTCATGACTCCGGGATTCCACGACCACGCCAAATTCATTCGTCCAGACGAGCTGAGCTCACATTTCCAGTCTCATGACTTGCTAACTCGTGAGATTGCCGGGATGGGACCGGATGCCAACCCGCTCAAGCTGATGCGCACGCTGCGGCAGCGCAAACGCGGCGCGATCGACTTCGCCGAATTCGGTGAGCGACTGCCGTTCAAAGTGATGAAAGACACGTCGGTCGCCTATCTTGGCTATGCGGTCAAAGGGTGATGAAACAACTGAATTGGGCTTGCTGTGTGGGAGTCAAGCCTCGGGCCGGTGGAAGACGATCTTGACGTCCTCGATCGTCAGGAGACCCTTCTCGATCATGGTGTCGAGTTTGGGGATCACGGCTTCGATTTTCTCGCGCGTGTCGATGGCGGTGACGATCACCGGCAGATCGTTCGACAGGCGCAAGATCTTGATCGTGTGGAGTTGCTTGTCCGCGCCATAGCCCGCGGTGCCATGCGCCACTGTGGCGCCGGAGATCCCTTCATGGTGCAGGAGCTCGAGAATCGCCTCGAAGAGGGCCCTGTGCTCGTGTCGGGCCGATTCACTGACGTAGGCCGTGAGTTTGACGGCGTCGCTCAGGTTCACGAATAGCCTCCCAACGCGCGAGCCATGACCACTCCGACGTATGCCGCGAACAGTCCAATGGCAATCTGTCCAGCGATGTTGAGCAGCAGGCGCCCGGTTTCTCCTGTCTGAAGAAGACCGAGATTGTCGTAGCTGAAGCTGGAGAAGGTGGTGTACCCACCCATCATCCCGACCGCCAGCAGCAAACGAGCCTGCCCTGAGAGTGAGCCGCGTTCCGACAGGCCGAGGATGAGCCCGATCACCACCGAGCCAGTAACGTTCACGAAGAACGTGCCGAGAGGAAAGCTTGTTCCCGCGAATGACTGTACCCAACCTCCGATCAAGTATCGTCCGGCGGCGCCGATTGCTCCACCGATCGCCACGAGTAAGGTATTCATTCGCGAGCGCTCAACCGCCTCTCATCAATTCGGGACTTGTGGCATCTCCAATAGTCGACGCTTCGACGGCCACAATACCGCAGTAGCTGTGAATACGCCACTCGTTGCCTTGTCTGTCGAGAGGCTGTAGCATTGATTGATATGCTGTAACATTGTCGCGAGGGACAAATGCGCGACGAAGTCGGACGGGCGGATGTTGTCTGCGCACGCGGCGTGACATATGGATGCTGTTTCGACGATGAACACGTCCTTCGACGCGCAACGAACTTCGCGGGAGCGTGAGCAACCGAACCAGTCTCACCGGTTGGTGGGCCGTTACGAGCGTGAGACTGTCGCTTTACGCTACGTGTCGTATCTGTCCCGTTGGGCGGCACGATGGAATGGTCAACTTTGAGGGAGTGAGGTGAATCTGTGGCCGTGGCCACTGACAGGAAACGATTTCCAGGACCGCTCAAAGTAGAACGAGCGTACGAAGAACTCCGCCGGATGATCATCACGCACGAGCTTCCGCCCGGAGCCACCATTGACGAACGCGAATTGATGGATCAGCTCGAGATCGGGCGCACGCCGCTGCGAGAAGCGATGCTGCGTCTGGCGCATGAGCGTCTCATCGTGCGGTCTCCTCGACGTGGTGCTTGGGTCAGCCAGCTTTCACTCACCGACATCCAGCAGCTGAATGAGGCTCGTCAGCTTGTCGAGCCGCCGATCGCTCGCCTGGCAGCGGAAAACATCACCCCGGCATACGCGCGCCAGCTTCAGTCCCTCTTGGAGCATACCGAGCCGCAGGTGGCCCAGGGCGACTTTGCGTCGCTGGCGGTCGTTGACCTCGAGTTTCACCGACTGCTCGGCAAGATCGCGGCGAACGACTATCTGACCAACTTCTCGATGGAGATCAACACATCGCTCCTGCGTTATTGGCACCTCTCATTCAAGCTGACCGATTCCGCGCGCGTCTGGCTTCAGACGCACTCCGATCTTTTGGACTGTGTCACCTCTGGTGATGCCCAGGCAGCCGCGGCGGAGGCGCAGAAGCACATCGACTCCTACCGCAAGAGGATGCGGCAATTCATGGGCTGACGAGCTCGAGCGACACGTCGACGGGGTCCGCCTGCCTGACCAGCGCACGTGGCAGCCGTAACGGGGATGCAAGGGTTGCAGCCCGTTCTGTTTCGATCCCGTTGCGATCAGGGTTTTGCGGTTGAACCGGTACCGGTAAGGAGCCGCCGGTTCGGCGCGGTTCTGGTGACTTCTTTCCTCAAACGCTCCCGCAAACCGTGCAAACGGACAGCCCCTCATGCAACGATTGAGCATTCGCCAACCTTTGACGTTCGCGCTGTCTGACGAGGTATCAACCGGCATGATCAAACGACGAAAGTCGGCGCCGGCTTGTGGTGAGTAACCCGCAAACGCCCGATTGAGTTGAGATCTGCCGCTGGTCGATCGCGTCGCGCTTTGCGATGATGTCAGCGATGTATCGAGCATCGTCAGGCGAGTAGCGGCAGGAGGTCACCATGAGCGGGCAAGGTCCAGGCCCCAGTCCCGACATCGCGATCGTGGGCGGCGGCATCATCGGCTGCTCGCTTGCCTATCAACTGGCGCGCAACGGACTGTCGGTGATGGTCATTGAACGAGGCGCCGTGGGGCGAGAAGCCTCCGGAGCGTCCGCTGGGATCATCTCGCCGCCCTCTTCAATCGACACTCCGCGCGTCAAAGCGGAACTGACCGCCGATAGCATCCTGGCCTATCCCAACTTCATTGAACGCATCGAAGCGGCAACAGGGAGCCGCACCGGATTTCAGCTTCGCGGTGAGATCACCGTCGCCCTCGATGAGTCTGAAGTGTCCGAACTGCAGCTTCTGGCCGACTGGCAGTCGGGGCTCGGTTTCCACGTTGATTGGCTCGACGGTCCCGCGGCGCGCGAGCTCGAACCGGTTCTGCCCGAAACCGTCCTGGGAGGCATCCTTGTTCTCGAGGCGGCCAGCGTCTTCTCGTACGATTTGACACGCGTCACGGCCGAGGCGGCCATGCGCGCCGGTGCGCACATCGTCGATCATACGCCGGTGATTGGGCTCGCCGTAGAACATGGACGTGTCATTGGTTTGCGCCTGACAGAGGGATTCCTTCCCGCGGGGCAGGTCGTGCTGGCCGCGGGCGCCTGGACCGCACAGTTGGCCGGCGATGCCGCGCGCGTCGTCCCAACCTTTCCTTCCAAGGGCCAGATGCTGGCGATTGCCGGCGCGCCACGGATGCCGTACCGCATCATCGGACGTTATGGCGGCGGGCACCTGGTTCCGCGCACCGATGGCACGGTCGCGGTCGGCGCGACCAAGGAGCGCGTCGGGTTCGACAAGCGCATTGTGGCGTCGAACACACAGTGGTGTCTCGATCTCGCGGCCGAGATCGCTCCCTCCCTCTTGCACGGCGAGATCACCTCGATGTGGACCGGGTTGCGCCCCGGTTCGGCGGACGACCAGCCAATCATGGGCCGCGTGCCCGGCGTTGACGGTCTCTGGGTGGCGACCGGGCATTATCAAACCGGGATTCAAATGGCGGTCATCACCGCCGACCTGCTGGCAAGCTCGATCTTGGTCGGCTCGTCCGACCCGCGGCTGGAAGCGTTCAGCGTGTCGCGATTTGCCCGTCAGCCAGGTCTTGGGTCGATCTGACCGGGCGACTATCCGCGCGAGAGATGTCACCGCTGTCTCTTGAGCCGCACCCCGGGCCGGGCACGTTTGTCTTGCTGAGCGGACGCCGAAGCATCTCCAAGGCGAGATCGAAGGCCTCATCAAACGTACAGCGTCGGCCCTCCTCCCACGCATCGAAGAGTGCCGTGGCGTCAAGCTTCGCCGTAAGCAGATCGACGGCATGCTCGTATTCACTGCGTAACCGCTCTGATTCAAGTGGGAAACCGAGCGCCTCGCGAAGAGCTTCCGCTGCTCCAAATAGTCGTGCCGCGACCTTCGGTCGGCCGAAGGTCGCCTCCAACTCTCCCACGTGACGAATGAGATCGACCAGCTCTGGGATCTCGCCCATGGATTTTGAGCGAGTCGCGCTCTCCTGGTAATAGTGTTGGGCACTCGTAGGATCGTTGCAGCAGAGGGCTACATGACCGAGATTCTTGAACGTGTGCGAGATTTGCGGTTCGTCGGCGAGCCCGAAGAACAATGTGAGACTTTCTTGCAGAATATCTCGTGCTCGCCGGTAATTTCCTTGGGCGCGAGCAGCGACGCCGAGATTGCTCAAGGTGAATGCGGTGCCGCGATGATTGTTGATTCGGCGCTGTTCGGTAAGGACCGCTTCGAGCCGTGAAACCGCCTCGTCAATGTTTCCCAAGTTCAGGGCCAGACCACCGAGGTTGTGTTGGGCACGAACCGCGCTCGCAGCGTCACCGGCGCGCTCCGCTAGCGCGAGGCTCTGTTCCCAATGCGTTCGAGCCGCTTCATTGTCGCTCCGCTCGAGGTCCAGGATGCCCATGCTGTTCAACGTTCGAGCCCGACCTATATCCGATTCCAGGAAGGTCCACAGTTCCAAACTCCGATCCAGGAGCAGGGCCGCATCGTCATAGTCGCCCTGTCTGCGCGCCAGTTCAGCCGCGCCACGTAGCGCCTCCGCACGTGCGGACGTTGCGTTTTCTTCGCTGATGGTCAGCAGCTCTCCCAGCCATTGGCGCCCCTCGCCGATGTTCCCGTGAACGCTCCAAAACTCCCACAGAGACGAGGCAATCCGAAGTCCAAAATCAACGTTGCCGGTGTCGATTGACCATTGTAGTGCCGTCCGGAAGTTGTCTTGCTCCACCACCACGTGCCGAAGCCATCTGTCGGACCGCGGCCCTTCCAATCGCGCGTCCACCTGCTCGACCAGCTCGGCGAAGTACTTGGCGTACCGTTCCCGAACCGCATCGGTTTCTCCGCTTTCGTCCAGCAGGTGTGCGGCGAAGGCGCGGATCGGTTCCAACATGCGAAAGCGGCGGGCCTCGGCAGAGTCGTCCACGTCACTCAGGATGAGGCTCGCGTCAACGAGCGCGGTCATGGCGTCCAGATTTGCATCATCGTCGACTCTATCGACGACAGACGCCGACTCCAGCTCCCAACCTCCAGCGAAGGCGCTCAAACGCCGGAACAGCCGCTGCTGGTTCTCGTCCAACAGGTCATAGCTCCAGCGGATGGCGCTCTCAAGAGTCTGTTGCCGCTCTGGCGCATCGCGTCGTCCGTGGCTCAAGAGAGCGAGCGGCCGGTCGAGTCGCGCGAGCGTCTCCGATGGTGTGAGTACGGCGCTACGAGCGGCGGCAAGCTCGATCGCGAGTGGCATGCCCGCGAGTCGCCGAGATATTTCCGCGATCGCGGTTAAATTGGTGTCGGTCAGGCGGAGCTGCGGATCGACTTCTCTTGCACGCTGGATAAACAGCGACACGGCCGGGCACGACGCAAGCGTCGCTACTGACGCCACGGTTTGCGCGTCGGGATGACGCAGGGGCGGGACCGGGAACTCCTGTTCCCCGCGCAGGCGCAGGCGCGTGCGGCTGGTGAGGAGCATATGGAGGCTGGGCGAAGCGGAGAGAATCTGGGTGAACTGCGTCCCCACTTGCGATACTTGCTCGACGTTGTCCAGCACCAACAGCATGCACCGGTGGCGCAATTCAGAGATGACACGCTCACTGAGCGGCATGCGTCCTGCCTCCCGCAGCCCCAACGCTTGAGCGATCACCGGTATCACGTGCCGGGCATCGGCGATTGACGCGAGAGATATGAAGAGGACGCCATCCGCGAAGGAGGTCGACACTGCGTGCGCGAGTGCGATCGCCAGACGTGTTTTACCGATGCCGCTGGGTCCGACGAGCGTGAGAAGCCTGGACCTCCGAATCAGTTGACGCAGTTCGGCGATCTCTTGTTCGCGGCCGATCAGGTCATCCAACGGCCGTGGCAGGTTTGACCGTGCTGCCATTTCGACAAATGGTCGCGACAATTCCACTTGTCCCGTCGGCAGGACAGATTCCAGCAGTTCACCACGACGTATGGTCTCGGCCAGCTCGCAGGTGACCGCGTCCGGCGCGACGCCGAGCTCACGCTCGAGAATCGAGCGCAACTGGTCATATTGCGCGAGTGCCAAAGACCTTCGATCGGTATGGGCATAGAGCCGCATGAGACGAACGTGGGCGGCTTCGTCGACCGGTTCGACTTCGACCAACCTCTGCAGCGTCTCGATGGCCCGATCGATCTCGCGCCGATTCCGATAGAGCTCCGCAAGTCGAGACAGCACCGTGAGATAGCTTGCCCTTAGCGACGCGCGTCGACCGGCCACTCCATCGTCATAGAGATCGTCTGGCAACAGGTCACCCGCGTAGAGCGAGAACGCGCGCTCGTAGAGCTCGGGGTCGCTGCCGCGCCACGCGGCCGCAACGGCCTCGGTGAACGCGTCGACATCCGTCCAGATCAGATCCGGCGGTCCAAGCGTGATCAGGTTCCCTTTTCGCTGCAACAGCGGTGCGATTGAATCTGCTTCTGAGATCAGCTTGCGGGCGGTGAAGAGGCTGTACCGGAGATTTCTGGTCGCGGCGACCTGTTCCGCATCTGGCCAGAGCGCGTCCATCAGCTGCTCGCGGTGCAGCTGATAGTTAGGTGCGAGCGCCAGGAGTTTGACGAGCGTAGCGGACGTCCGCAGTCGCCAAGACGACGCTGGAACGACTCGCCGACCAACCGTTACCTCGAATTGCCCCAGCATGTGGATAGACAGATGTGTCGATCCGGTCACGACGACCCCCAGAAGATGTGATGGATCTCGTGCGTATTGGATGAGTCCATCGTATCGCCGGATCAAACCTTCAGTCAAATTGAGCGTTTGCGCTCAACAAACGCGTAACAAACGCCGAGCGTTCAGCATGGACGCGTACCTGCTGATACGTCTCGTTTTCACCGGACCTAAACGGAATGCGTGGGGGGCGCTGCCAATGCGCATCATCGTCGGCCGCGCACGCGTTCCTCCGCAGCTCCCGGGTCAGCCAGGGATCTTCAGCCTGGCAGGTGAAGAGCACCTGCGAGAACGAATGCAAGAGGCTGGGTATACATCGATCGATACGCGCGTCGAGTCAAATCCGCTTCGAATGAGATCAGCCACGGAATTCGGACAATTCGCCCGGGAAGCGTTTGGCGGTTTCAACTCGGTGATGATGCATCTCTCTAAGGCGGAAAGTGCCGAGGTCTGGGCGGAAGTAGCACTGGCGATGAAGCAGTTCGAAGTCGGTGAGGTCTTTGCGGCGCCAAGTGAGGTTTTGATTGCCTGCGGGGAGAAATAGCAGCTGCCAGACGGGCGTCGTTCGCGACCAACGTCCAAGATGAGCGGCGCGTACGGTTGGATGTCCTTAACGACGTCGGAGCGAAGGTACCCAGTGGAAGACCGAACACAGTCTCAGTGAGCGTTCGGAGCGTCGTCCACGGGTTTCGTTTCGTGAACGTGGCCGCCGCAAACATGCACGGGCCAGTTAGTGGTTGCGCGTCCGCACTGGAACTCACCTCGATGACGAATGGTGGCGCTTTTGGGACGGTGAAGACTCACCCGCAGATAAATGGAAAGGATGATTCTGATTGTCACCCCAAGACATGAGACAGCTCTTAAATCGATATGTAGTCGAAGTGTGGGACAACGCCAACCCCCTACAGGTGGATGAGTTCCTGAGCCCAGGCTATCAGCGCTACCTCCCTCCGGCAGCCGAGCCTTTGACGATGAGCGACCAAAAGCAACTCTTGGCCAGTTTCCAGGTTGCCTTTCCGGATGTCCGGCTCACTCTTGAGGATGTTGTCGTGGAAGGTGATCGGATCGCCTTTCGCTCGACCATGCGGGGCACACATAAGGGGGTATTCCGCGGCATACCGCCAACTGGCAAGCCGGTTACGATCGCTCTCCTCGATCTCATTCGCATTGAGAACGGCCGATTCGCTGAGCAGTGGGGTGGCCCCAACATGTTGGATCTCCTCCAACAGCTGGGTGCTGAGATATCTGGCTAACCAAGAGTGACCAAGTCATGAAACGCATCTGAATCGTGAGTTTCCCGGCTCTGACCAGAGGACAATGACGGCCGGAATGACTCGTAAACAGGCGTTCGTCGTTGCTCCACACACCGATCATCGTAATGGGAACCCAGACGAAGCGGAGCAGGTCACGTGCGGCCATTCGTGATGGGTCGGGCCCAACGGTCATCAACGTTGATTTGTCGAGCGCTATTTAGGCGTCAATCTGCACACTTCCTGACGTGTTATGTGAGGCGAAAAATGCCGAGAGTTGCTGTCAACGGAACGAGTCTCGAATATGTCGAGCAAGGAGAGGGGCAGCCGATTCTGTTCGTGCACGGCGGTTCCGGTGATCTCAGAACCTGGAAGGAGGTACTCCCCGCTTTTGGTGCCGACTACCGAGCCATTGCCGTCAGTTGCCGTGGTTATCAACCCAATCAGCCACTTCGGGACGACGAACCCTTGCCGCTCGATGCACACGTGGCGGACCTCGTCGGATTCGTTCGCGCCCTGGAACTCGCGCCAGTGCATCTCGTCGGTCATTCGTCACCCGGCGGGTTTGGCAGCCTCCTCTTTGCCACGCGAGAGCCAGCATTACTCCGTTCACTCGTGCTGATTGAGCCTCCGGCTTTTCCGCTTCTCGGGGTCAACATCCCTCCCAAGCCGCCACAGATTCTCAGGCTGCTGGTTCGTCACCCGCGTATCGCGGCCGGATTCCTGAAGTTTGGCGCGAAGGCAGTGAGACCTGCGATGAAAGCGTTTGAGCGCGGGGATGACGAACAGGGATTACGACTCTTCGTCGCGGGCAACCTTGGTCCGGCAGCCTTGGCTGAGATACCGCCAGCCCTGCTCCACGCGAGATTTCAGCAGGGCCTCGAGAACATACGCCCGCTCAAGGCCCAGCTCAAAGCAGGATTTCCGCCAATTTCCGCGGATGAAGTCCGCAAGATCAGTGTGCCCACCCTGCTGGTAGCGGGCGAACGCAGCAACGCCGTCCTCCGCGGTGTTACGGATCGGCTCGCGGAGCTGCTCCCGAATGTCGCCATGCTCGACATCCCGAACGCGTCACACAACATGTTCGATACCGATCCGGAAACATTCAACCGCGGCGTTATGGCGTTCCTCGAGACGCACTGAAGCATGTATCGGATATCAATCCTCGCGGTGACGTGGCGGAAGCAACGCGAGGTCGACATCCGAATCAATAGGTGTAGCTCTTCGAACGGCAGTCGATCGCGGCTCTGATGGGTCAAGTCGACAGGCGGCACACTCGCCGCCCACAGTCTCTCTAGACGCAACAATCCCGTTCATGTACGCACCGAAAGGAGCGAAGTCATGGGTGCTGTTACGGTTGCTGGACTGGTCGCCGATGCCAAGTCGCGTATTCAGAATCTGAACCCATCCGAGGTTCGAACAGAGCTCGATCGCGACGGCGTCGTGCTTATCGATATTCGTGAGGCACACGAGATCACCGAAAATGGGGTGATTCCGGGCGCGATCCACGCACCACGCGGAATGATCGAGTTCTACGCTGATCCTACGAGTCCTTACTATCGCGCTGAGTTTGATCCGGCCAGCCGCATCATTCTGACCTGCGCCTCAGGAGGACGGTCTGCCCTGGCCGTGGATCGACTTCAGCAAATGGGCTTTGCCAATGTTGCCCATCTTGACGGTGGGCTCAAGGCTTGGAAAGAGCAAGGGTTCCCGGTTGCCCGAGGTTAGGCGCAAAGATCGAGGATGGTCGTAGGTCGCCGTGGGCATGGCGGCGTTGGACCTCAACGGACACCCGGCGACGGGCCAGAGCTTTGACGTGGCGGGACCGACGGATGACGGAATTCGTGCCGTCGATGTCTGCGATTCGCGTGAATCGCTGGACACATTTCAGTGGGAGCGACTGGGTCCCGCCATGAAGAGGCTGAATGTGCCACCACCGGTCAGCACGGCGTGGCCGGTCCACAGTACCCTGGATGAGCGGTCCAACGGTTGACGGAGCGAGCGGACCTGTGCCTTATAGGAGTTGTGCAATGCGGCGGGCCGCGCGCGTCGCGGCACCGTCGACGTGTGGCAGATAGCCACTGGTGTCCGCACTCAGGTTATCCAAAATGGCTTCCGCCAGCGACTCCGGTGTGAGCGCATCGTAGTCAAGTCGCGTTCCAGCGTGGTAGCGATCGAGCCGGTGCGCTACGTGATAGACCTGCTCGCAATGATCCCGAATCGGCACGTAGATGAACGGGCGTCGACTGACCGTCAATTCCATCGTCGTGCTGAGTCCGCCTTGCACCAGCGCCAGATCGCAGACCGCCAGGTGCTCGTAGAGGTTGTGGACGTAGCCGACAATGTCCAATCCAACGCTGCGCGGCAACTGAGAGGTTTCAACGCGCGGACCGGCGACCGCGACACAGTGAACTTCAGGGCGTTCGCGATGGACCAGTGGCCAGGCCTGCATGACTTTGCGCAGCAGTGACGTGCCGACGCCCGTGCCGCCAACCGTCAGGATGACGAGGGGCTGGTCTGGGTCGTACCCCAAGCGCCTTCGCACGCTCGCCTTATCAACATAATCATTCGGGTCGAACGCCGTGACGTAACCGATGGCGTCGAAGTGCTCGTGCGTCCAATCGGGGATGGACGGCAGGCTGGGTCCGAAGCGCTCCGGCAACAGGTCCTCGTAGCTGCCGAAGTAGAGCGAACGGTCGCGCACCGCGGGGAATCGTTTGACCTGCTCGATCATCTGCGCGTTGTAATCGGCAGTCAGCATGGCCTCGCGCGATGAAGTCGATCGATCGATCGGCATCCATCCGACGAAATCGGTCATGAAGACATACGGAGCGGATTTGAGCTCCGGATTCTCGTGCAAGAAGTGATCGACCTCCCAGGCCTCGTCACCGATCCAGAGATCGTAGGGTGTCTCGCGCACGGCGTCGAGGAAGACCATGAAATTGGCGAGCAGGATCTCGTCCATATCGCGAAACGCCTGGAAGCAGTGTAGGTGGTGCTCGTGTGCGGCGCGTTCCCAGTGCGTCGACTCACTCGCGAGCAGACTGCTCATGGGATGTATGCGTTCACCGGAGCGCTCCAATACTGTCGTGACGGGGTGCTGCGCTAGCCATTCGATCTGCAGATCTGGCACTTCGCGACGTAGCTCGTTCGCTATGGCCAGACCGCGCTGGACGTGGCCCAGCCCGATGGGGCTGGAGATGAACAGAGCGCGTGGGTGAGATCGAGCGTGTCCCGGTGCCCAGTGGCGACGCGACGCTGAGATCGGACCGAGGAAGGTATCGATCTCGAGATTGGTGCGGACGGGCTGCCGACCGTGAAGAGCGTGACTCCCTTGCTCAACCGCGACAAACTCGAAGTCGGGCCGTGCCGCTGCCATCTCCTCACTTCTGGCGAAGTCGGCGATCTGATCGCCAGTGCCGGAGATGAGCAGTACCGGGCCTTTCACTTGAGGCAGGATCTCGTCGAATGCTTTGCGCGGCAGAAGCTCTTCATTCACCACAGAACTGATCAGAACCTCCGGAGTCGTCTCCTTACCCCAGGAGACGAAGTCGTCGATCAGTTTGGTGGAGTGCGGCTCTGAGGCGACGAGTTCAAAGAAGAAGGTCAGCCAACCGTCGAAGTCACTCCGCCAGTAATTCGCGTTCCGCTTCTGCATGCCGTCGTACGTGTCGCGCTCTTCCCAGAAGGATGGGTCTTCGGCCAGTGCCCACTCCGGCAGTACCGGATTGACCAGGATGGTCTTGTTGACGCGCTCAGGGTACGTCCCGGCCAGCCAGATGGCGTAGGTTCCGCCAAGCGACAGTCCGGCGATATCCGCGCGTTCGATCTCGAGATGGTCGAGCACTCCCACCGCGTAGTCGACGACGCGATCGACGTTGAATGCCTGCGGATCCGCGGTGCGCTCGCCACCGCCGATGCCAGGCGGGTCGAAGGTGACGACACGCCGCGTACGTGCCAGATGGGGGATCTGCATCTTCCAGTGGCGGCTGGGAACAATCTGCCATGAAGGGAGGAGCAGGATAGGGGGTGCCGTGACGTCTCCGAAATCCTCGAAATAGACGCCGAACTCCTGGATGGTGAGATTGCCGGACTCACGTGGTTCGAGCGCGCGCATCGATCACCTCATCTGTTTCCAGGTGCGACTTACCTCGAGTCGGCGTGATGTCCGCTCATGCCAGCCCCCTCGCCGAACAAAAGCGCGACGATCTCGTCGAGGTTCGTGACCAGATTCAACGCCTGCGGGTCTGCTTCCGAACGCTCGCTCAATCCCTCACGTAGCCGTTGCACTCGCGCCGTGACCGCTGGGCTACTGGACGGATGCTGCGCGATACCGGAAAGGATCATCAGCGTGACCTGATGATTGTCTCGAATCCTTAGGATCTCTGCCAGTTCCACCAGGGCGTCTAGAAGGAGCGGAACGGCGCGCAGTTCATGTGCGATTCGCAACGCCTCGGTCAGATAATCCGCGGAGTCGCGTTCGGCACCCATGAGGCGAGCGACGATCCCCAGCTGGATGAGCGATTGTGCCGCTCCCCACTGGTTGTTGAGCGAGCGCCGGATTCGCAGACTCTCTTTGTGGAGTCGCATCGCTTCCTGATACTCGTGACGCTGACCGTTCACGATTCCCACGTTGTTTAGTGCGAATCCCTGGCCGCGGGCGTCTCCAGTGGCGACAAAGATGTCGAGGCTCTCGCGCATCAAGCGCTCCGCCTCGTTGAGATCACCCTGGAGGCAAGCGACCATTCCGAGGTCGTTGAGAGAGTAGGCCAGCGCCCAATGTTCGTCGCCGCGCCTGCACATCTGGATACTCTCTTCCAGAATTCGACGTTCCTCACCCTGATCTCCCATGGCGTGCGCCTTCATCGCCAGCAAATTCAGGTTCAGCCCCACTTCGGCGAACTCAGCATGGCGCACCAGGATCTGATTGCTCCGCAAGAGGTTGGCTTCGCTTTCGATAAGGTCTCCGACGCGCATTCGGATCGCCGCACGCCGCGCCAGCGCGCAGGCGAGCGTGACTTCGGCGCGAGGCCCCGGTGCGGACTCAGGGATGGCGATGGCGCTGTCCTGTGCCTGAGAAAGCTCGCGGTAGCGCCCCGAGACTTCATAGAAGAGCCAGATGCGTGACAAGATCTCGAGAAGCTCCACGTCTTGATCTTCCAACGCCCACGCCCACATCGACCGAAGGTTCTCGGTTTCGGAAAGGAGCTCCTGCAGAGCTGTCACGAAGTCGCGACCTTTGAGCATATCCTCACGCACACGCAGAAACTCGACAAATTAGCGGGCGTGTACGGCGCGTGCGTCGCGACGCGCGGAGGGATCCTGGCGAAGCTTGTCCTCGGCGTATTGACGGAGAAGCTCGTGAATCTCAAATCGACCCTGCGGATTTCGCGTGAGGAATGACTTGCTCATCAACGTGAGCAGGACATGCATTGGCGCTGACGTGATCTGCTCGGCGGCATCTTTCAGGAATCCGCCTCGGAAGACGGATAGCCCCATGAAGATCTGCCGCTCCGTCTCGGTGAGCATGCGCCACGAGTGATCGAACGCCGCTCGCACGCTGCGGTGGCGCTCGGGCACGTCCCTCAGCGGCGTCGAAAGGAAGTCGAGACTCTTCTCGATCTCCTCCGCGATCTCGTGACAACTCAATAGCGGGGTCCATGCGGCGGCCAGTTCGATGCCCAGTGGCATGCCTCCCACGAGCTCGCAGGTTCGGATGATCGCCGGGAAGTCGGCCGCACGGGGCTGAAAGCTGGAATTGGCGCGCTCCGCGCTGCGCACAAAGAGCTGCACAGAGCTCGATCGCCCGATGTCGCTGGGAGCATCCATGATCGAGGGAATGTCCAGAGCCGTGACCTGAACGACGTATTCACCGTAGAGATTGAGTCGCTCTCGGGAGGTAACCACCACCTGAATGTCAGGGGCGACGGCGAGGATGTCAGAGACGACCGAAGCACCACTCAGCAGGTGCTCGAAGTTGTCAAGCACGAGCAAGAGGTCCTGATCGCGCAAGTGCTCCAGCAGCTGTTCGCGGAGGTCAGCGCCACCGTAGTCGGATAACGCACACGCGTCCGCGATCACTTGCACGATCGACTCGGCAGATGCTGTTCCTGCCAGGGGCATGAAGCGGGCTCCGTGGCGGAAGGAGTGCTCCTGATCCCGTGCCAATTGCAGCGCCAGACTGGTCTTGCCGATCCCGCCTGGACCTATCAACGTGATGAGACGGTGCTGACCGCTGGCGATCAGCGATCCAAGCTCGCTCAAGACACGTTCGCGACCAACCAGCGATCCAACTTGCGCTGGCAATGTCGAGCCTGCCGCCGAAAGTGTGCTCTCGCGGACGGCCCCGTCGGCCCCGGTCGACGCACCCTGCTCGATCTCGTTGCGCAGATCGAGCGTCTTCTGCTCGACATCGGCGCCGAGATCACGTTCGAGGATCTGTCGCACGCGATCGAAGTGGGCCAGCGCTGCCGGTCGTTGGCCGGTGCGGGCAAGCAGGCGCATTAAGCGCCGATGGCTGTCTTCTCGCCACGGATCGAGCTGGACCTGGCGCCGAAGATAGGCGATGCCACGCTGATACTCGTACTGATATTCGAGCTGGTCGACCAGCTTCTCCAGTGCATCCACCGCCGCCTCGTGAAAGCGCTCCCGGCGCACCACCACCCATTCCTCGAACTCGGGTGAATCAGAGAGTGAGATCTGTGCCAGGAAAGGCCCGCGATACAGCTCCACCGCTTCGATGAGCCAATCCGTGCAGGTGGGGCAGGCCTGTTGATGTCGATGGACGTGTCGCTCAACGCGTTGGAGAAGCTCCCGAAAGCGATGAATGTCGATGAAGCAATCCGCATCTCGAACGAGCTGGAGCGAATCTCGTGAGGAGAGAAAGACCGGCTCGACCAGGTCACGGTCCTTGATCGACCGGCGCAGGCTCCAGAGCGCCTGGTTCAGGTTGTGGCGGGCGACCGACTCTTCCTGATCCGGCCAGAGCAGTCCCGCCAACACCTCGCGCCGCTGCGGACTGTCTGATTCGGTCGCCAGATAGGCCAGTAACGCCTGCACTTTGTCATAGGCGAATCGAACGGCCAGATCATCGCCGAGTGTGCACGTAATTGGTCAAAAGAGTGAGATAGCGAGATGTGGCATCGCGGTCCCAAATCGTGGGCAAGGTCGAAACGTCGGTTCAGAGGCAATTCTAGGATTGCACGTCAATTCCGACGCCGCAACCGCCATTTTGACGCTCATTTGACTGGGCATTGACTCGACTTCGCTAATCTCGACTCATCAACGTTCGACTGCCGGATCTCCCGATAGGTCCGCGTATTCAACAGGCAGGGATTGGAAAGGGGGCGTCATGCAACAGACCTGCTTCTGTGGCTGGACCGGTCAAATTGAAGAGCTGCAGGTGGTCAGCGTTGGGTTCGACGAATACGCACTGCAGTGCCCGCGCTGCGGTCGGCATGACCGCTTGGAGTGGCTCTCGGAACCGCTGCGCAAGGCCGTGTTCCGATTTGCCGCGGAACGGGATGATCATGCGCGAATTGGCTCGAAGTCGCTGCTTGCACGTCGCTAGGTGAGCCAGTCAGCCTGTCGACGTGTGAACGACGAACCATGTGAACCCGGCCAACCAGAGTGTGTGAACCTGATTGCCCGTGCAGAGACGAGAAGAAAGGACAACCGCAATGCCATTCGTTTCAATCAAAGTGATCGAAGGGGTTTTCACCGACGAGCAGAAGCAGCAGATGATCGACCGCGTGACCGATGCGATGCTTTCGGTTGAGGGCGAGAACATGCGGCCGGTGACCTGGGTCGTCATCGACGACAACGTCAAGAGCGGCGACTGGGGCATCGGCGGCCAGGGCGTGACGGCCGACGCGGTGCACGCCATCCAGCAGGGAAAGGTCAAAGCTCCTACTGTTGGTTAAGCCGACCACTTAGCGCTTTCGAACCAGGATCCGCGTTCCAGCCGGGTGAACGCGGATCCTCTCTTATCGCAGCAGAAAGCCCGCGCCCAGAGGATCGCGAGGATCGAGGCGGTATTCGGCTCGACCAGTGATAAAGCCAGTGCCGCTCACTTCGGGGATGACGGCTGGCGTGTCACCAACATTGGTCGTATCCACCACGCGGCCACTGAAGACGCTTTGCGCTCCCAGGATGCTCTCGATGGCGATCGATACGCTGTTCCCGATCTCGCCCTTTGCGTGGTGGATCGCCAGGCGCGCCGATACGCCGGTGCCGGTCGGGGAGCGATCGACTTCGGCGTTGGCGAAGACGCAGATGTTGCGGCTGTGGTGGGCTGGATCCTCCGGCGGGCCGGTCAATATCGTTCCGTAGAGGAAGCCGAGGTCGGGATCGTCCGGATGGGTCAAGCGCACCACCTCGTTCACGGCATGCTTGACCGCTTCACCAGCCTCGACCAGCGCGGCGGTCTGCCCCGGGACGACCTCAAGTCCCAGTCGCTCAGCTGGCAGAACGGCGTAGAAGGCGCCGCCAAAGGCGATGTCGGTCAGCACGCGTCCGAAACCTGGTACGTCGATCTCGACATCACGCGCAGCGAGAAAGGAGGGGACGTTCAGAAATGAGACCCGCTCCACACGACCGCGCTCGTCGAGGTGTGCCGTGGCTCGCACCAATCCAGCGGGAGTGTCGAGGTTGACGGGTGCCTCCGGCTCGCTCGCCGGAAGCGTGCCTGTCTCGAACAGCGCCGAGACCAGCGCGATGACGCCGTGGCCGCACATGGTGCTGTAGCCCTCGTTGTGCAGAAAGAGGACGCCGAGATCCGCCTCGTCACTGACCGGTGGCGTCAGGATGCAGCCATACATATCGTAGTGGCCACGCGGCTCCCACATCAGGGCACGGCGGACGTGGTCAAGGTTCTCGCGCAGGTAGCGTCGTCGTGCCAGGATCGAATCGCCCGGCAGTTCCGGCAATCCGCCCGTCACGATGCGCAAAGGCTCACCGGCCGCGTGCGCCTCAACAGTGGTGATCGTCATCACGTCATCGGAGGCGGCCGGCCATCCCCATTCGAGTTGCATGTATGCCCCCGCTACAAGCGTACCCAGCGGACCTGATCGCCCTGCTGTTCGATGCGCCCCCAGGCCGGGAACGGTTCGTGGGAGTAGACACAGATCGCGCCTGTCGGTAGTGCTTCGTCGATGACGCGACGTCGGGAGGCGACCATGGCATCAATGTCGCGGCCGGGCGACGACCAGTCCAGGTTGACGACCTCAGCTTCATGATGAAAGAGATCTCCCAGGTAGAAGAAGCGCTCTCCGTTCGAATCGATCCGCACGACGCTGTGGCCTTTGCTCTCGCCCGGTGTCGGGATCATGGTCACGCCGGGGACGATCTCTCGCTCGCCGTCGACCAGTTCGAGTAGCCCGGCATGTTCAACCGCGCCGAGGTAGCGATTGATCTCTGATGCTGGGTTGGAGCGCTGTGGATTCTCGTCCCAATCTGCCCTGCCAATAAAGTGGCGGGCGTTCGGAAAGCGCGGCACCATCTGGCCGTCCCGCTCGATGGCCAGCCCGGCCACGTGATCACCGTGCCCGTGCGTGATCAGCACGTGGGTGATCTGCTCGGGTTCGATCTTCAAGCTCTCGAGTGCCGGCAAGAGCCCTGGTGTGCGCGTGACCTCGCCGAAGCGACGGGCGAATTCATCCTGCCAGGCCGATCCCGGAATGTCGCAGCCCGGGTCTATCAGAATCGAGGCGTCGCCGAGCGTCACATGCGCGAGATTGAGGCCGAGTTTTATCGCCCCCCTCTCGTCAGCTTCAGGCATTGCCGCGCGCCACTCCGCTTCTGGTACTGGGAACTCGGGGGCATACATCAGCGTCCCTTCGGAGATAACCGTCACCACTGCATTGCCTACCCGGCGTTGCGAGACGTAATCCGAAACGGACATCGCGGTCATCAGCCACCTCCCAGCGTCGCGTGATCCTCGTATCCCAATTTCGTGAGAGTAGTGACGACAGAACGGCATGTCAATGTCGATCGAGGGTCAACGCGACTGCGAAGGCTGCTCCAGCATCACCTCGAATGTCTCCCGAACCGCTGGGCCGTCGAGGAAGCGGTTGACCCGCACGAGATGCGACGTGAGCAATCCGCTGCACTCGTTCTCTTCCAGGTCACTCGCGGTCTCCCAGAAGGTCACCAGCATGCCATTGCCGGTCGACTGATCGACGAGACCCCAGCCTCCACGATAGCCGGGCTGCCGAGAAACAGACGGAAGGATGACGTCGCGCACCTCGTGCTCGAGTTGTTCCAGACAGCCCCTCTTGATTTTCGCGCTCAGGACACGGGCATGCATGATCGGACTCCTTCCGCGCGACCGGTGCACATTACGCTGCCGGATCTTCCCCACTTGGCGACCAGCGCAGCAGCATCAACGACCGTCCACACAGCTCCACCACACGCGGCGGCGCTCGTCCGGTTCGCGAGTCGTTGTCGGTACAGACGAGGATCTCCCACCCTCCCGCTCTGTCCGGCGTGGGAACCGTGAAGAGCACGCTGCGGTCGAAAGCGTTGAAGAGGAGGAGCAGGTGTTCGCCCTCGCCGGATTCGTCGGCGATCAGCATTCCCAGGCTGCGTACCCAGGAGGTGAACCAATCGTCACCCGTCATCTCATTGCCGTCTGAGCGCAGCCAGGTGATGTCCTTCAGCCCGGTCTGGGCCGAGGGTGTCCCGCGAAAAAACCGACGGCGTCGCAGGCTCGGATAACGTTGCCGGATCGCGATGACGCGTCGACTGAACTCGAGGAAAGCACTCCTGCGTTCATCGAGATCCCAGTCGTACCAGCTGACTTCGTTGTCCTGGTTGTAGGCGTTGTTGTTGCCGTGCTGCGTGCGGCCGATCTCATCGCCGCCGCAAATCATGGGCACGCCTTGTGAGAAGAGGAGCGTCGCGAACGCGTTGCGTTTTTCGCGCTCTCGTAGGGCGATGATTTGTTCGTCGTCGGTCGGCCCCTCGATCCCGCAATTCCAGGAGATGTTGTCCTCCGTGCCGTCGGCATTTCGCTCGCCGTTGGCCTCGTTGTGCTTGTCGTTGTAGCTGAACAGATCTTCCAGCGTGAAACCGTCATGCGCCGTGACGAAGTTGATGCTGGCCAGCGGGCTGCGCCCATTGCCGCCGTAGAGGTCGCTGCTCCCAGTCAGGCGATACGCCAGGTCGTCGACGTAACTCTCGTCGCCACGCCAGAAGCGACGCACAACGTCGCGGTAGCGGCCGTTCCATTCACTCCAAAGAACCGGGAAGTTGCCGACCTGATAACCGCCTTCACCAAGGTCCCACGGTTCGGCGATCAGCTTGACCTCCGACAGGACAGGATCTTGATGGATGATGTCGAAGAAGGCAGAGAGCTGATCGACGTCGTGCAGCTCGCGGGCGAGGGTTGCCGCCAGGTCGAAACGGAAACCATCGACGTGCATCTCCAGCACCCAGTAGCGCAGGCTGTCCATGATCAGTTTCAAGACCTGTGGATGGCGTACGTTGAGACTGTTACCGGTGCCGGTGTAGTCGACGTAATAACGTTCATGCCCCGGAGCCAGCCGATAGTAGACACGATTGTCGATGCCGCGCAGGCTGAGCGTCGGGCCAAACTCATTCTCCTCGCAGGAGTGGTTGTAGACGACGTCCAGAATGACCTCGATCCCAGCACGATGCAGTGCTTTGACCATCTCTTTGAACTCGGTCACCTGGCCGCCGCTGTCGCCGCGGCTGGAGAAGCGTGCGTCGGGGGAGAAGTAATTCAGCGTGCTGTAGCCCCAGTAGTTGCGCAATCCGTGGGTGATCAGCGCGTGGTTGTCGAGCGCGTCATGCACCGGCAAGAGCTCGACGGCCGTGACGCCCAGATGGTTCAGATACCCGAGCGATTCAGGATGGGCCAGTCCGGAATAGGTGCCGCGAAGCTCAGGCGGAATGCGCGTGTTGCGCTGGCTGAAGCCTTTGACGTGCGTCTCATAGATGATGCTGTGCTGCAGCGGAGTGTGGAGCAGCGCATCCCCTTCCCAATCGAAGCTCGGGTCGATCACCACGCCCTTGGGCACGCCCCAGGCGTCGTCCTGCTCATCAAAGGAGAGATCGAGCTCTCCGTGCGCGTAGCCGTAGACCGGCGCGCTCCAATCGACCTTCCCGGCGATGGCTCGGGCGTAGGGGTCAACCAGCAGCTTGTTTGCGTTGAAGCGGTGTCCAGCGGAAGGGTCGTACGAGCCATGCACGCGGAATCCATAGCGTTGACCGGGCGCCAGCGACTCCACGTATCCCGCCCACAAGTGACGGCCAATCGATTCCAACGGCACGCGTTGCTCGTTGCTGGAGGCTGAGTCGTCGAAGAGGCAGACCTCGACCTGCGTGGCGCCCTCCGAGTAGATCGCGAAGCTGACGCCTTCACCGTCCCACACCGCACCGAGTGGGAAGGACCTTTCTATCGACGATTCTTCTGTGATTGTTCCGGCCATGGCTCACCCCTGGCTAAGCGCTGCACTCGCCGCTCCACCATTGTGAGCTCTACAACGTTGCAGCGTCGATATCTTCTGAGTGTGAGATGCAACGAAACTGTAGCGGCTTTCGATCTCTTTACGCGTGCCTGCCACACATGGCGGCGTAATCTGAGCCCAAAGGCCCGCGGAATCGCGCTCGTCTTGCTAAGGGTGCGGCGCGTGTTGCCCAGAATTGAGGTCGAAGCCATGGAATTGATGACGAGCGCGGTGCTCGAACACCCCGGAACCATCACCCCTCCGCTGGAGACCGAGCGCAACCCACCCATCATTCAGGCGATTGGGGTGACGAAGACGTATGACACCGGCAAGATCAGGGTCCCCGCCTTACGCGGCGTCGATTTTGACGTCTATCGCGGTGAGATGGTCGCCGTCATGGGGCCGTCCGGCTCCGGCAAGACGACCTTGCTCAATTGTCTCTCCGGGCTCGACACCATCGACGCGGGTACCATCCTCATCGACGGCCACGACCTTTCACATCTTTCCGATTTTGACCGGACCGATTTTCGCGCCAAGCACATGGGATTCATTTTCCAGTTTTACAACCTGCTCCCCGTGTTGACTGCCGTGGAAAACGTCGAGCTTCCGTTACTGGTCGCCGGAGTCAGCATGAAGGAGGCGCGAACGCGCGCCCTCGAGATGGTTCATGCGGTCGATCTGAGCGGTTGGGAGGGGCATCGCCCCGCCGAGCTCTCGGGTGGCCAGCGACAACGCGTGACAATCGCCCGAGCACTGGCGAACAACCCGGCCATCGTCTGGGGAGACGAGCCGACCGGCGATCTCGACACGCACACAGCCGACGACGTCATGAATTTGATGCGCGATCTCAACCTGCGGAACCACCAGACCTTCGTGCTGGTGACGCACGATCCACGCATCGGCGCCATGTGCGACCGGATCATCGAGATGCAAGACGGACGCATCATCACCGCGTAGCTCTGCTCGACGAAGTCGAGCGAACAGGATAGGTCGATGAATACCATCTTCGGGCTTTCAACCACGTCGATCATGATCACCTTGCTCGTCCTCTTCGGATTCGTCGCTATCGTCATCCTCTTCATCCTGTTGAGGAATCCCGTCGTCTTCAAGTTGGGCGTGCGCAACGTTCCGCGACGTCCCGCACAGACGATCCTGATTGTGGTGGGCCTGATGCTGAGCACGCTGATCATCGCGGCCGCATTCACCACCGGCGACACGTTGAGCTCCAGCATTCGCGGCCAGGTGCTCGACATCGCTGGTCAGCAAGACGAACGGGTGGTGCTCAAGACCGCCACCAACGACACCACTCCGCAGACTGGTGCGCGTCTGCCGCAGTCATTGGTTGGCGATCTTGAGGTCACACTCAAAGGGAACGCCGAAATCGACGGGCTCTTGCCGATTCTAACTGAGGCGGTTCCGGCCATCGATGCGCGCACGAACCTGTCGGAGCCCTCCCTGATGCTGACCGGTGTCGATCCGACGCGACTCGCGCCGTTTGGCGGCATCAAGACGGTCGATGGTCAGCTCGTCGATCTATCCGCTCTTCCCGCGAATTCGGTGGTGTTGAGCAAGACCGCCGCCGACAAGCTGGATGCCAGAATCGGCGACACACTGACCGTCTTCGCGGGGAATCAGCCGGTTGCGTTGACCGTTGGCGCCATCGCAAAGGACACCTACCTCAGCGGCTATGTCTCACCCGAGTCGTCGGGCGGCTTCGTCATGCCGCTCGATCGCGCTCAAAACCTCCTTGGATATCAAGGGAAAATCAGCGCCATCGACGTGACCAACCGGGGCGGTGTCGAGAGCGGTGTGAAGCTGACCGACCCGGTCATGACGGCTCTGGACAAGGCGCTGGCTGGAACGCCCTATCAGGCCGTGGCAACCAAGCAGACCGATCTCAAGACGGCTGAGGAACTGGGCAACGTCTTCATGACACTCTTCCTCGTCTTCGGTCTATTTTCGATCTCGGTCGGCGTCCTGCTGATCTTCCTGATCTTCGTCATGCTGGCAGCCGAACGAAAATCGGAGCTTGGCATGGCCCGCGCCGTCGGTATGAAGCGACGGCAGTTGACTGAGATGTTCCTGGCCGAAGGGATCGCCTACGATCTCGTTTCCGCGCTGGTCGGCGCCGCGTTGGGGGTGGGGGTCGCCTTCGTGATGGTGGGCTTCATGGCCCATCTGATCGGCCAGTACTTCGTCATCCATCCGACCGCTTCGTGGCGCAGCCTCATCATCTCCTACACGCTGGGCGTGGTGGTGACTTTCTTGACGATCCTGATCTCCTCCTGGCGCGTCAGCCGACTGAATATCGTGGAGGCGATTCGTGACGTCCCGGAACCGACGAGAACGCGGGAGGGTCGTCGCTGGCTGGTCCTAGGGCTACTGGGGACGATCTTCGGCGCCCTGCTGATGTACGTCGGCGTCACTGGCTATCACATTTTCGCCTTCTCGCTCGGCATCTCGATGGTGCCGCTTGGGCTGGCGGTGCTGTTGCGGGGCTTCGGAGTCCCGGCCCGGCCACTCTACACGGTAGCCTCACTCTTGGTGCTGGCTTACTGGCTCATGCCGTCGTCCCTCTCGTCCAAGATCTTCCCTGACCTCGGTGGAGGCGGGCTGGAGATGTTCTTTCTCTCTGGCATCTTGATGGTGTCCGCGTCGACCGTGGCGATCATCTGGAACGCCGAGATCGTCACCTGGCTGATCGGCTTGCTGGGACGCGCCTCGAGCCGTTGGGTTCCCGCGGTGAAGACCGCCATTGCCTACCCACAGGAACGTAAAGGGCGCACCGGCATGACGATCGCCATGTTCAGCCTGGTGGTCTTTGCCCTGGTGATGATGGCGACGATCAATACCAACGCTTACAACATGATCCTCGGGTCGCAATACTCCTCGGGTGGCTGGGATGTGGTCGCCTATCAGCCGCCGACCAATCCGATCGCGGACTTCTCCGGCACGCTCTCCAAGGCTGGCGTCGACACCAGTGCTATCGCCGCGACCGGTACGTTCGAGACCATCGCCAGCAACCAGGCACAGATCCGCCTGGCTGGAGAGTCAGAGTGGAAGAACTACTCGATCAACGGGGCGTCCGACGCGTTCATCGACAACTCGCACATGCCAATGCAGACACGGGCAGTCGGTTACGCCAGCGACTCCGACGTCTGGGCGGCGGTGCGCGACAACCCGAACCTGGCGGTGGTCGACAGTAGCGCCGTGCCCAATCCAGGAGGATTCACCATCGGCGCGCCGAGCTTCGCCCTGAGTGGAATCGAGCCGAGCGACACCACCATGCAGCCAATCGCGATCGAAGTTACCGATCCCACGAATGGGGCGATCCGCACCCTCACCGTGATCGGTGTGATCGACTCGCAGGTCGCGACGTTCTCGGGTGTCTGGATGTCGGAACAGAGCTTCAATGCCATCTATGCGGAACCGAGCGCGGTCTTCTTCACCGCACGGCTCAACCCAGGCGTCGACTCGGTGGCGATGGCCAAATCGATCGAGTCGTCGTTGGTCACGTATGGGGTGCAAGCTGATTCGTACTCAGAGATCCTGAAGGAAGCGACTCGCGTCAATAATGGGATTCTGAACCTCATCGAAGGGTTCATGATGCTCGGGCTGGTGGTCGGTATCGCGGCGTTGGGCGTGATCGCCTTCCGTTCGGTGGTCGAGCGGCGCCAGCAGATTGGCATGCTGCGGGCCATCGGGTTCCAACGTTCGATGGTGGCGGCCAGCATACTGATCGAGTCGTCCATGATCACGGTGCTGGGCGTCGTCTCCGGAGCCGTGCTCGGCCTGCTCCTGTCGCAGAAATTGGTCACCAGCGACTACTTCGTCGGCACGTCCGGCTCGGTGAACTTCCAGGTTCCATGGCTCGACGTAGCCCTATTTATTCTGTTGTCGCTGGTGGCGTCGCTGCTGCTGGCCTATATTCCGGCGCGGCAGGCGGCGCGTGTGCCGATCGCCGAGGCGCTGCGTTACGAATAGGCGTCGGGATCGGGTTCGTCTGGGTCTCCGCATGCCAGGACCTGCCGTTCATCCGGGACGTAGCGCAGCACGTTGCGTATGTAGGAGTCCGCGGCGTCGGCCAGCCCAACGTCGCGGCCGGCTGTTTCGGACAGAAACCAGCGATGATCGAGGATCTGGTGGAACATCTCGGCCGGCTCGAGCTTGTTGCTCAGTTCGGGCGGGATGCGATTGATGGCGAACTCAAAGACCTCGATCAGCCAGCGATGAGCCGCGACGGACTCAGAGACGGGAGCGCTGAGCTCTCCTTCCAGATGAGCGCGATATCCGGCGATGTCGTTGAGCAGACGGCGCGCCTGGTTCTCCTGGACTTCAAGGCCGGTCAATCGCTGTAACTTGCGCCGATGATGGCCGATCTCAACGACCTGCGTCTGCAGCTTGAGCCGGAACTTGTCTCCGGTGCGCTTCAGTTCGACTTCTTTGACGTCGAACCCCAATTCGTTGATGTGGCGCAACCTGCGTTCGACCAAATACCGCTCATCCGCGCCGAAAACGTCCACCCGCGTTAGCTCGGACCAGAGTGCGTCGTAGCGTTTGCGGATTTCCTGCGTGATTTGAAACGGGTCGACGCTCTCATCCAGCCGGCCACCCGCTTGCAGATCGACCAAGTCGCCGAAGATGTTCTCGATCGCCAAGTCGAGGTCGAACCCGCGCATACCGTCCGACAGACTTGGATGGATCTCGGCCGTTTCGGCGTCCACAAGGTAGGCGGTAAGCGCTCCGGCGTCTCGACGGAAGAGCGTGTTCGAGAGAGAGCAATCACCCCAGAAGCAGCCCATCAGGTGCAGGCGCACCAGCAGCTCGGCCAGGGCATCGAGGAGTGTCTCCTGCACCTCTGGCAGGCTCATGGTGGCGAAAATGATCCGATAGGGGAGCGAGAAGTCGAGGAAGCGGGTGATCAGGATGGCCGGTTGTTCTTCGGAGGAAGTCCTTGTCGGGAGGCCATCGGTGACCCCGCGTCGCGCAATGCCAATGGCTTCGACGACCGGGATCTCCCGCTCAGCCAGTACGCGGAGTATGCGATATTCGCGCTCCGCAATACGTTCCGGGATTTCCTTCAAGGCGTAAAGGCTATCGTCGCAGTTGATGAATCGCACCACGTGACGATGGATGCCGCGCGCGACGTCGACGAATTGGTCGGACTGCCATTCCTCCAGGGGTTGATCCCACGGGAAGTCGAGAAAGTCTGGTTGGGCCGTGAGTGTTACCAGCTGGAAGGTCATGTGCGTCTCCAGATGGTGATGGCTGGCACGAAGTCGGCATCAGGTCGCGACTGGTTCCCGTTGCGATTCGACGTGTCCTTCGATGTGGATGCCTTGAGACCCAAGGTATTGTTCGGCATTCCCGAGTGCGCTGAACGAGAAGACCGCCGCGATCAATGCCATGATGATGCCAACCCCAATGTAGACCATCACCACGCTACCACTCCACTCTATCGCCAGGCCACCCAGGAAGCTGCCCAGCGGGATGCCTGACCAGGCCAGCACTGCCGCGACGCTGCCGACGCGCCCGAGCAAGTGGTCCGGTACGATCGTCTGGCGCAGGCTGCCGGTGTTGATGTTGAACAGGATGCCGAATCCAGCGGAGATTCCCCAGAGCGGCAACGCGATCCAGTAGCTGGGAGCGAGCGCAAACGCGGCGATGAGGAGGCCGTTCATCATCAACGCACCGAGCGCGACCTTGCCGAAGCTCCAGCGCCGCCGCAGCAGGCCCGCCGAAAGAGAGAGGATCACGACCCCGGCCCCGCCCGCCGAGAAGAGAAGGCTGACTCGACCGTCAGACGCGTTGAACTGCTCTTTGGCGAAGAAGACCAGTTGGGCGGTGGTGGTTACACTGACGAAGTTGATCAACGCCATCATGATGGAGATGGCTCGCAAGACCGGATGGCTCCAGACGTACCGCAGCCCTTCGCCCACGTCGCGCCGCAACGGTACGCGCTCCTCGCTCTCGCGGGAAGCTGGGTTGAGGCTGCGGCGGATGAAGACCAACGACACAATCGAGATCACGAAGGTCACCGAATCGAACAGCAGGACCGTTTCCGGTGACGCGATACCGAGGAAGACTCCGGCCACGAGTGGCCCGGCAACCGTGGCGACGGAGTAGCTGGCCTGGATGCGTCCGTTGGCGTTGACCAGATTATTGCGATTGACCAGATGTGGGATCGAGGCGAACTCGGCGGTGTTGAAGGCGATACCCATCGTCGAATTGGCGAATCCGACCAGATAGACCCACCAGACGTGCAAAGCGCCAGCCGAGGCGAGCGTCGGGATCGAGAGGAGCATCAATGCCCGTCCAATGTCCGCGACGATCATTACCTTACGGCGGTCCAATCGGTCGACCGCGGCCCCCAGCCACAGACCGAACAGGAGGTAGGGGATGAATTCCGCCGCGGTGGCGATGGCCAAATTGAGTGCCGAGCCGGTCAGCTTGAAGATCAGCAGGGGTATCACCAGGAAGGTGATGGCGTTCCCCATGTTGGAGATGGTCTGACCGCCCCAAAAGACCCAGAAGTCGCGCCCGGCTCCGACAGGGTTGGACGCGGCGTTGGCTGGCTCAGGCATCGGCGCTACCCTCGTCTTCTGCGTTTCGCATTTGCTCGGTTACCGGGTAGAGCCCCAGGAGTGCCTCGTACGTCTCGACCTCGTCAGCGCTATGGGTCTGATGCCGACCCCCAAACTCGTCAAGGAGTGCGACAAGGCGATCGTAGAACTCGCCTGCTTCAGCTCGCGTGAGCCGCAACCAGCGACGGCCGAGGAGCAATCCGCCTTCACCGGGCGACTCCAGTTGTGGATCGACCAGTCCACGGCGCACAACCTCGCGGATCGCGTCGCGCGAGCCGTCCAGAATGCCCGTCAGCATCGCTTCGACTGCCTGATCGACCGGAGCCACTCCGGGATTGAAGATGGCGCGGTCGATGGCGATACGAGACGCTGTGGCGCGATAGTGCTTCTCGATGATGCCGGCCACCACCCGAGTTTCAGCCACTTGGATCAAACCGAGCGATTCGAGCTGGTTCATATGGTAGTAGAGACGCGTCGGCGCCACGTCGAGCTCTTTGGACAGCTCCTTCACCGTGCGCGGGTCGCCCTGCAACAGTTCGAACATGCGCAAACGCAGCGGATCGGAGATGACCTTCATCGTCTCGGCGTCGCGGACAAAGAAGACGTCCAGGGGCACTTGAGTCATTCATCACCTCGTAAGCATTCAAATACATGTGAATGATCATAGAGTGGTGAATGGGTGGTGTCAAGTGTGCGGCAACAGACCGGCACCGCGTTTCGCAGATTCGTTTACAGCGGCGGCGAGAATCGCCGCCGCTGTTTCCCACGTTTGGCCGTAGCGGTGGCAACTGTCGCCACCGACCGGCCGAAGGCCCGCACCACGTTCGGCGACGTACTGGGACAGATCTAGGCTGATTGTTCGGCGACAAAGCGTGTCGTCGCCTCTACAGCAGGGCATACGAGAGGTTATCGGTCGGGTGTTGGCGTGAGCGCATCGTGGGCGACGCACGCGTCGCTCGTACACGAGGAATTGAGCAGGTTCTGGTCGGCGCTACGGCGCGATCATGCCGTTACGCAGGTAAGCGTCCTGATACTGGAAGACGACGTCTGGGTCGGCTAACAGGATGTCGTGATCTTTCCCGTCGTAATCCATTCGACTGAGGAGATCGCGCATCACGTTGATGCGCGCCACCTTTTTATTGTCGGCACGCACGACGGTCCAGGGGGACGCGGCCGTGTGCGTGTGCACGAACATCTCGTTGCGCGCGACCGTGTATTCATCCCAGCGCTTGATCGCCTCGGCGTCGATCGGGCTCACTTTCCACTGCTTGAGCGGGTCTTTGCGCCGGTCCTTGAGACGCTCGCGCTGCTCATCTTTGGTGATGTCCAGGTAATACTTCAGCAGTTGGATGCCGGAGCTCACCAACATCTGCTCGAAGCGTGGCACTTCTTTGATGAATTCGTCGTATTCGTCCTGGGTGCAGAAACCCATCACACGTTCGACCCCGGCCCGGTTGTACCAGCTGCGATTGAAGAGGACCATCTCTTCGGCCGCGGGGAGAAATTGGGTGAAGCGCTGGAAATACCAGGTCGATGCCTCGCGATCGCTGGGCTTGCCCAGCGCCACCACGCGTGTCTCGCGGGGACTGAGGTTCTTAACGATCCGCTTGATCGTGCCATCTTTGCCGGCCGAGTCACGCCCCTCGAAAAGGACGACGATGCGACGATCGTTGGCGATGATGTCGCGCTGAAGCTTCACCAGTTCCACTCGCAGGGCGTAAAGTGACTCCTGATATGTTTTTTTGTCCATCTCCGGAATCGGGTGGTTCTCTTCGTCGTGCGCCATCTCATCCCCTCATGTTGGATACCGGTCTCCAAACGCACATCAAACGCAGGCTTCGAATCAATCTGACGAGATTCATATCATCGTTTGTCATTTGCTGTCGAATGAGTCGTCGAGTTCAACGTAGCGCGTTGCCTTGAAACTCCCTTAATGTACCGGTGCCAGACTCTTGCGGGAAGGCGTGGTACCGTTTGCGCAGGTTGTGTTTCGCCAGCGCTGGCAATAGGGATCGATGCCGATCCAGCATATCGTTTTGTCGAGCTCTCTGGGAGGCGACGCACATGCCGGTGGACTTCACGGCCACCGAAATCGGACGCAAATACGACGACGTGGCGCCGTGGTACGACCGAGCTGATCTCATCGCCGAAAAGCTCATTTTTCGACGTATGCGACGCGCCTGGTTTGCCAAGGCGCATGGAGACGTACTCGAGATTGCCGTTGGCACGGGACAAAACTTGCCCTGTTATCCACAGGATTGTCGCCTCACCGCCATTGACGTCAGCGAGGGTATGCTGAGTATTGCTCGAAAGCGTGCTCGCGAAGCCGAACTCATCGTCGAGTTTCGTCAGATGGATGCCCAGCACCTCCTCTTTCCGGATCGAGCCTTCGACACCGTGAGCTCGTCCCTCAGCACCTGCACCTTTCCCGATCCGATTGCCGCACTGCGCGAGATGAGGCGGGTTTGCCGCCCGGATGGTCGCATCCTCCTCTTCGAGCACGGACGCAGCAGCTTCAAACCCGTGGGCTGGCTACAGGATCGAATGGCCGAAGGGCACGCCAGACGCATTGGTTGCCATTGGAACCGAGAGCCACGAGAGCTCTTGCATACGGCGGGACTCAATATCGTCGGCAGCAGGCGCTCGATTCTGGGCGTGCTTCACCTCATCGAGGCGACGCCATGATGCGCATGATCCGTTATCCCAACGTGATTCGCTTCCCTGACTCCGCGGATTTGGATCATCGAGCGGTGTTGGCCCAATACCTGCATAACGACAAGCGAGGACGAATGGCCGGGCATATCGTTTCCGCGACCATTATCCGTCGTACCGACAGCGTGGGGAAATCTGCCGGTACGTTGATTGGGAGTGATCGACGGTGAGACCGTCATTTCGACATCGCGGCGAGCCTCTACGCGCAACGCTCAGTTCACCGCGCGTCATCATCGGTGCCGCTATTGTGCTCAATGTCGTCTTCTGGATCATCCAGACCATCGTCGAATGGTCGGTATATGGGCTCTTCTACGTGCTCGGGGTCGACTGGAGCCGGTTCTGGGGAGCGGCGAGAGCCTTTTCAAACGCGGGACCACGTTTCGGCTACGACCTGATGTCGATCGCCAACTACATGCAGCCAGTCGCGAGCTTCTACGACCACAGTGTGAGCAATCTGGCACTTAAGGTTGGACCAGCACCCTACCCTCCCATCTTCCTGGCCCTTTTCACACCATTCACCTGGCCCCCGCCAGCGATCGGCTTTCTGCTCTGGGCGATCTTCAACCTGGCGCTCGGCTTCCCCGTCGCTCGCAGTTTGGCCTCGCACTTCCCGGTTGAGCAGCGTCGCTTGATGACGACTCTGCTTCTCGTCTTCTACCCCTTCGTCATGGCCCTCTTCGTGGGGCAGATGGTCGTCATCCTTCTGTTCGCCTTCTGGAAGGGTTATGAGGCGCTCCAGCGTGGAGACGATTTTCGGGCCGGCGCCTGGTTCGGCGTGATGCTGATCAAACCGCAATATGCCGCCGTGCTGTTGCTCGTCCTGCTGCTGAAGCGCCGCTTCAGCGCCATCGGCGGCAGCATCGCTACTGGTTTCGGGATCCTGCTCTCGTCAATCGCCGTGGGTGGAATCACCGGCGTCGTGGCCTACGTGCGTATGATCTTGATCGATTACCCCAGTTACTCCGGCGGTGTGGCGATCACCCCGCAGGGGATGATCAGCTGGCGCGGACTGGTGCTCAACATGGAGCCCGACATCAGCAAGATACCTGGACTGGTGTTGACGGGCGTTCTGTCGCTGCTGTCCCTCGCCATGCTGGCCGTCATTTGGCGCGGCGAGTGGAACCCACGCATTCCTCGATTCCACCAGCAGATGATGGCGACGATGCTCGTCTCGCTTCTGGTCGCCTATCACAGTCAGGTGCACGGTGCCGTGCTGTTGATGGTGCCGGGCGCGTTGATCGCGGCGCAAGAGTCGAGCGAATCCTTCGTCAAGAAGGTGATGGTCGTCAGCGTATTCGCGCCCCCGTTTGTGGTGGCGCTTTCCGCCATCGTGCAAGGGAACGCGGGCATGATCTCTCTCCTCTTCCTGCCACTGATGATCACGGCGTTAATCGCGATCTTCAAGAATGACTGGTATTCCAACCAGAACGCCGGCCGCCTGCGGTCGCGGCTTGGTAGCCTGGTTCCGATCCGCCGTGACAACCCGATCTAGCGCGTTATCGCGGCACGGTCGATCAGTCAGTCGCTCGCCCGCGCAGAAGCGACAAGAGCGCCCCGAAGCAGGCCAGCGGGATGGCGGCCAGCGCCACCGCGTCGAGCCCATGAACGAAGGCGGTCCGTAGCTGCTCGACCTGCGCCGGATTCGCGGCGATGCCGGACGCTTCACTCGTCGTCGGCAGACCATGCATGGCGAATCCACCGGGTGCCACCGCGAAGACGGCAAAGATCACTCCTGCAAACGCGATCCCCGCGCTCTGCCCAGAGAAGCGGAACATACCCAGCAATCCGGCGGCGATACCACGCCGCTGCGATGGGACGCTCGACATCACCGCGTTGTTGTTTGGTGCGGTGAACATTCCCAGTCCCGCCCCCAGGAAAAGAAGCCTCCACAGCACATTCCAGATCGCCATGCCCACGGTGATGCGCGACAGCAGGAAGAGGGCTAGAGCCAGTACGAGTAGTCCGGCAGTTGAGATGCCGCGGGCGCCGACCCGGTCGGAGAGCCGACCTGCAATGGGTGCCGCGACCATCAGTGCCAATGGCAACGGTAGGAGCAGAATCCCGGCCTTCTCGGCTGAATAGCCACGCATCCCCTGCCAATAGAAGGGGAAGAGGAACGTGAGAGAAGAGAGAGACATGGTCGCGAAAAGTCCCGCCAGTTGACCGGCTGTGAACTCCTGAATCTTGAAGAGACTGAGATCGACCAGCGGCGCGCGTCGCCGCATCTCCCACAGGACGAAGAGCGCCAACACCGCGAGTCCACCAATGATCGAGAGGAGCGTTTTGCCGGTGGTCCAGCCCCAATCCGGGCCTTTTGTCACGCCGAGCAAGGTTCCAGACAATCCCAGGAAGAGGAACATGGAGCCGGTCCAGTCGATTGGCTCGAGCGTGCGGTTGCTGCGCAGTGGTGGGAGGACCTTGGCACCGAATACGGCCGCGATGATTCCGAGCGGCACGTTGACGTAAAACACTGACTGCCAGCCAAAGTGCGTTACCAGAAAACCGCCGAGCGTCGGGCCGATTGCCGCGCCGCCGCTGATGAGAATGGCTTGCACACCCATGGCGGCGCCGCGCTTCCCGGCCGGGAACGTGTCGGTGATGATCGCCAGGGTGTTGCTCGATATCAAGGCGCCGCCCAGTGCCTGCAGCACGCGGGCGCCGATGAGCCAGAGCATGAAGGGTGACTGGGCGGCCAGCAGACTCGCGGCGGCAAAGATTATCTCGCCCACGATGAAGAGGCGCTTGCGTCCAAAAACGTCACTGATACGTCCGAAAAATGGAACAAGGCCAGTCAGAGCCAGGGTGTAGGCAATCAGCGTCCATTCGATCTCGGCCAGTGACGCATTCATGGAGGTGGCTATCGACGGCAGCGCGATGTTGAGGATCGAGATATCGACGATCACCATCAACAAACCAAGCGCGACGCTCAGGAGCACCAACCAGGGATTTGGTCCGGCCGGATCGGTTTCGACGTTCGTCTCTTCGAAGGTTGCCGTATCTGACACTGATTCCTCTCAATACCAATGGTCGCTGCCAGACCCACAGCGTTGCCGTGTGGTCGAAGTCGAATGGCCAAACGTCGATCGGCCGTGACGCATACCGTCGACGCCGTCAGGTCATCGCCATTTGGGTTCCAGGGAGTCGAAAAGACCATGCCCGCGAGGGCGAGGGAACCCCATCGCACAGGCGTCGTGCCACCTATCGGAGGCTAACGCTGACACGGATGGGAGTTGTTCCCGGCCAACCACATGACCTCCGACACATTGACCGGCGTCACGTTCATGCCTATGGTGTACGTAGCACCTGAAGCAGAGGAGACGAGCATGGTCAAGCAACAGGCGGGGCGATCGGACGCGGAGATCTGGGCGCGTGGGATCTGCGAACGAATGGACGTCCTGTATCTTGATACCGAGACGACCGGTCTGGGCAACGGTGACGAAGTGGTCGACATCGCGGTGCTCGACAACGCCGGTCGAGCGCTGCTCGATACGTTGGTGAAGCCGCGCCGGTCGATCCCTGCCGACTCGATTGCGATCCACGGGATCAGCGACGCGATGGTGCGCAACGCCCCAACCTGGCCTGAGGTCTATCCACTCCTGATCGAGCTCCTGGTCAGTTATCGACATCTGGTGGTCTATAACGCCGATTTCGACCGCAGGCTGATCGGGCAGTCCTGTGCCGCACACGCGCTCATTCCGCCGAGTGCCCGCTGGCACTGCGCCATGAAGCGCTACGCCGCCTATGCCGGCGACTGGAATACGAGCTTCGGTGATTACCGCTGGGTCAATCTGGGCCAGGCGGTTCGTCGTTTGGGAGTGAACGTCCTCGCCGACCACCGAGCGGTCTCTGACGCGCGCGCCTGTCGCGCGGTCGTGCGTGCCATGGCCGGTCTCCCCGTGAGCTGACACCGCCCAGGAGTACTGCTCTAATTTTCATCCAATTGTCAGGGTTAAGAATGAGTTGAACAGACGCGATCGCGGAGGTTGACGTCCGCGTTGCTCCGCGGTCGGAGGCCGCCGAACTCTTCCGTTCGGGGCTCCCAGCGGAGCGAGACTTGCATGGAGTATGTCACGTCGCGTAGCTCGTCACGGCGCCGACACTCGACGTGACGACGTTGGCAATGTTACAGGCCTCTTCGGAAATTGCATGCTCGGTTTCACCGCATCTCCGCTTCAAGATAAATCCAGAAGTGGCGTCCAACTCCACGTATCCCGTCCATTCGTCTGGCTGACATTCATCGTCAACGCCGTCTTCTGGATCGTGCAGCTTGGCGTTGATCTGCGTTACACAGGGCTCTTCTATTTCCTGGGAGTCGACTGGAGCCGCTTCTGGGGGGCGTCACGCACATTCTTCCAGAATGGCCCGGCGGCCGCCTATTCACTCGCAGCCATTGGTCATTCGATGAGCGCGTTTACGTCCTTCTATGGAACCGGATCGAGCTTCGGGCTGGTGGTGCACGCGACGCGCGTCGGGCCGGTGCCCTACCCGCCGATCTTCCTCTGCCTCTTCGCACCGTTCACGGTGCCTCCACCGGTAGTTGGGTTCATTGCCTGGACGATGATGAATGCCGCGCTGGCCGGCTGGATTTTCTGGCAACTGACGGAACGCCTATCCCCGCCGGTGCGTCGGGTCGTGGGTGGGCTGCTCCTGCTCTTCTATCCGTTTGTGATTGCGCTCTACGTCGGTCAGTTGACGGTGATATTGCTGGCAGGGCTTTACCTTGCCTATCGAGATTTCCAACGGGGAGATGAGTATCGGGCCGGTCTATGGCTTGGTTTGCTCCTGTTCAAGCCGCAGTTCGCCGTCGTTCCGCTCCTGGTTCTGCTCTTCAAACGACGTTGGCCCGCACTGTCTGGAGCGGTATCGACCGGTGCAGCCATCGCCGTCACCTCTCTCATCGTCGGAGGGGTGAGCGGCGTGTGGGGTTACATCGAGATGATCCTGCTGCATTACCCCGGCTACTCAGGAGGCCTGGCGATCGACCCACACAGCATGATCACCTGGCGTGGTCTGATCTTCGACGTCGCGCCGCGTATCGGATCGCTGGAGGGCATGTTGCTGACGGGTCTCCTCTCGATCATCAGCCTCATCGCGCTGATTCCGATCTGGACTGGTGAGTGGAATGCGCGGAGCCGCCAGTTCCACACGCAGATGCTGGCGACCATGATCGTGGCGCAGCTTGTCGCCTATCACGCGCACCTGCACGGCGCGTTGCTCCTCACGGTTCCCGCTATATTGATGATGGTCGAAGGAGAAGCGTCACGAGTGATGCAGTGGCTGATGGGAGCGGCACTACTCGGACCACCGCTGGCGGCGGGGCTATCGATTCTGCTCTTCCGCGATCTCCGCCTCATCGGCGTGCTCTACATTGTCGTCATGATCATCGCGCTCATCTGGATCTTGTTGGACCAGCCGGTCCTGACGAAAGCGCAGCCTGCCAGGGCGTGATGAGCTATCCGCGTGCGTCGTCGATCATCTTCGCGAAGCGCAGTCCACCCTCGCGAGCGGTCGTGAGGAAGCTTTTCTCGTCTTCGATACCCGCGCGACGCATCGAGACCTCCAGGCTCACCATCTTGGCGTATGACGACCGCGCGATGATGCCGGCCAGTCGCGGCCAGTCGACTGTGTTGGTGAAGAGTGGCTGGTGGTCGTCACCTGCGCCGTCGTTGTCGTGCAGATGCAGCGAGATCAGGCGGTCTTTGACGGGCTCGAGCAGATCCAGTCCGTCCTTGGAAATGTTGCCGTGCCCGGCATCATAGCAGATACCGATGAAGTCGGCGGAATATTCGCTCAGCACCTGATGAATGGTCGGAAAGTTGCCGTTGGTCAGGTTTTCAAGCGCGACGCGCACACCACGCTCTTTCGCCAACGGCTGGAGCGCATCGAGCGAGCGGCGCAACACATCCCAGAAGTGCTGCCGATCTGGATCGTCTGTTGGTGTGGCAGGCATGTGCAGAATGATGACGTCGCCGCCTAAGCGCTGCGTCATGTCGATCCGGTTTAGCACCAGCTCGACGCCTGCCTCCCGCTCGTAGGGGACCGTCGACATCCAGCGCTTCTCGGCGCCAGCCGACGCATGCAGGTCGTTCAGCTTGAGTCCAAAGGCATCAAGCCAGCTTCCGATCTGCTCGATCTCGGCATCGGCATACACGAAGTCGTCGTTCCAGTGGTGACACCAGTGGACGTGCGTGAAGTTGGCCTCGGCGATGCGTCGGAGATAGGGCTCGGGAGATCCGACGTCTCGAAGATAATCGGTGGTCATGGAGAGCATGGGTCACCGTACCTAACACGGTTGCGTTGGCTGCGGTCGTCTTCGGTGGGCAGCCGCCGTCTTTTGGCACTCTGAGGTCGCACTGAAGAATCTCTCACTAACGTCACAGAGTGCCAATGTTAAACGGAGAGAGATTCTTCTCCCTCACTGACGGTCCATCCCCTGCCCCTTCCCACTGAAGGGGAGCATCCCTCGACCCGAGCGAGAGGACCACCACTGCGGTTCGGGATGACAAGATTACGTTGGTTGACAAGATACCGCACACGGGTAGCACACCATGTTTTTCCGGAGCACCTAGTGTGGCTCGGCTCTGCCCTCAATCCTAATCCGCGGCCTGTTCCTCTGCCCCGCCAGCGACCGACACCGATGCCAGCCGCGACGCCAGCACCTCGGCAATGTGCACCGGGCGTCGTTTGGTGAAATGCCCGATCTGCTCGCGGCAGGAGACGCCCGTCACCGCGATGACGGTCTCGCGGGCCTGCTCCTCCACCTTGGGGAAGAGGCGTTCCGCGCCCACCTTGCGCGAGACGTCGTAATGCTCGATCTCATACCCGAACGACCCCGCCATACCGCAGCATCCGGCGCCACTCTCGGCGGGTGAACATCCGGCCGCTCGCAGGATCGCCATCGACGGCCCCATGCCGATCAGTGCCTTCTGGTGACAGTGACCATGGAAGAGGACGTGGGGTCCTTCCGCCTGGCTCCAGGCGATGTCGAGCTTGTCGTCGTCCAGCATCTTGGCCAGGAACTCGTCGATCATGAAGCTGTTGCCGGCGATGCGTTGAACGTCGGGCGAATCGGGCAGCAGATCCGGATACTCGTCCCGCAGCGTCAGGATGCAGCTGGGTTCGGTGCCGATGATGGGAACGCCCTGCCGCGCGTAGGGCATGAGCGACTCGACGTTCTGCCGGGCCAGCTTGCGTGCCCCTTCGACCAGCCCTTTCGAGAGCATCGGTCGACCGCAGCAAGCACGCCGCTCGACGATCTCGACCGTATATCCGGCCGCTTCGAGCAACTTGACCGCCGCGATGCCGATCTCGGGGTAGTTGTAGTTGACGAAGGTGTCGTGAAAGTAAACGGCCAATCCGCGCTTGCCCGATGGCTTGTCGTTGCGTCGACTCCGGAACCATTCCTCGAAGGTCTCGTTGACAATGGGCGCTATTTCGCGATCCGGATGGACGCCCAGCGCTTGCTTGCCGAGGCGGGCTAGCGGACCGCGCGTGGCAGCATTGGCCAGCGGCGCCGCCAGCGAACTGAGCCGGTTGATCAGGTGGATGTTGCCGAAGACGCGCGAACGCAGCGGTACTCCATTGGCGTCGTAATACTGGGCCAGGTACTCAATCTTTATCTTGGCCATGTCGACACTGGACGGGCATTCGGTCTTGCAAGCCTTGCAAGAGAGACACAGATCGAGCACGTCGTAGGTGCGTTTGTCGGTGAACTGGTCCTGGCTGAGCCCTCTGCCGGCCAGCGCGGCGCGCAAAGCGTTGGCGCGGCCGCGCGTCGAGTCATGCTCGTCGCGTGTGGCGATGTAGGAAGGGCACATCGTGCCGGTGCCAACCTTGCGGCAGACGCCCGCGCCGTTGCACATCTCTACCGCGGCGGCGAAACCGCCGTCACGTGCGAAGCTCAGGTGCGTCTTGATCGGCATGGCGTGGTAGTCGGCACCGAAGCGCAGATTGTCGGTCATGGATGGGCTGTCGACCACTTTGCCGGGATTCATCAAGCCTGAAGGATCGAAGGCGGCTTTCAGGTCGCGGAAGCACTGATAGATCTCGGTGCCGAAGACGCGCTCGTTCAACTCGCCACGGTTGAGACCGTCGCCATGCTCGCCACTCATCACCCCACCGAACTTGACCGCCAGCTCGGCGGCATGCTCGGTCAGCGAGCGCATGGTCTGTACGCCCTCAGCCGACTTCATGCTGACGAGCGGGCGCACGTGGAGACAGCCCGCGCTGGCATGGGCGTAAAAGGCGGCTTTGGTGCCATGTTCTTCAACCAGGCGCACGACTTCACGGACATAGTCCGCCAGATGTTCGACCGGCACTGAGACATCCTCGATGCAGGCGATTGGCTTGGCGTCGCCGCGCGTGCTCATCAGCAGACCCTGGCCCGATTTGCGCACCGACCAAACCCCAGCCTGCGTCTTGGGGTCGTAGATCTGTATCGGCTCGGCGTCGCCGGTCATGCCGTGCTTGCGCAAATGAGCCAGCAGATGATCGACCTTGTGGTGCAGTTCAGCGTCACTCTCGCCGTAAAACTCGACTGTCAGGAACGCCTCTGGATTGCCGGTGATGAAATCGATCTGTCGAGCGAAGGCGGGCTGCTGCCGGGTCAGATTGAGGAGCATCCCGTCCAACAATTCGACGGCGGACGGCTCACACTCCAGGATGGTGGTGACGACCTCCATTGAGGAAACGATGTCGTCGAATTGCAGGATCACCATGGCGGTCATCGTCGGAGTTGGCACTAATCCGATGGTGTATTCAGTGCCGAATGCCAGCGTGCCTTCTGAAGAGGTGACGAGTCTGGCGCCATTAAAGTCATCCTCACGGAGTAGCTCGGGCAGGTTGTAGCCGGACGCGCGACGCCAGTGCTTCGGGAAATCGCGCTCGATCACGTCGCCGTAGCGCTCGCGCAGAGCGCGTAGATCGCGATAGAGTTTCCCCTCGCGCGTCTCGGCCGCCGTTCGTTCGGACCAGTCATCAGCGCTCAAACGATGGAAATTGACCTCGGTGCCGTCTGAAAGGATGGTGCTGGCGGCGATCACGTGGTCGGAGGTCATGCCATAGAGGATGGAGTGAGAGCCGGAGGAGTTGTTTCCCACCACACCGCCGATTGTGGCTCGGTCGGCGCTGGCCGGATCCGGACCGAACATGAGGTTGTGGCGTCGCAGCTTGGCGTTCAACTGCTGCAACACGATACCCGGCTGCACGCGTGCCGTGCGCGAGGCCGTGTCGAGCTCCAACACCTGATTCAGGTATTTGGACGTGTCGATAACCAGGGCTCGACCAACGGTCTGACCCGCCAGACTACTTCCACCGCCACGCGGCAAGATCGGGATTTGATGTTTGGCCGCCAGCTCGATTGAAGCACGCACGTCGTCGACGGTACGTGGCAAGACCACGCCAATGGGCTGGATCTGGTAATTGCTGGCGTCCGTGCTGTAGAGCATGCGGCTGTATTGATCGAAGCGGACCTCGCCACTGACGCGCCAGGAAAGTTCGGTCTTCAGCGTCTCGATGCGATCGACGTCGACGGTTTCAGTCTGTCTGGTAGCGACCACGGCGATGTTTCCTCCTGATAGATCGGGCGAACCGCATCGGTCGGCTCACGTTCATTCGGCGTCTGGCCAAGGAAATCTGACGTTGCTGTTCGCGGTCCGCGCGTTTGAGTGTAGCACGTCCCTAACGCCGTCGATTCCCGATATTGACCGGTGCGACGGGCATCTAATTGCCGTCTCGCAGGTGAAAAAAACGGGGCGATTAGCCCGGGTTGCCGGAGCTGATCCACGATCCTCGCTGACGGCCAATTCCCTCACTTGTTCAACCCTGCGCATGACGTTATGATGCCAGCGTCTCAACATTGCATGCCTCCCCATACGTGAATGCGGGTGAGCTTTCGGCGAGCCCATCCACTCGCCCAAAGGACGCCATGAATACGTCGACCTGGATACTGGTGATCTTGAGTCTTGCCTTCGCCTGGAGCATGGGTGCCCACTACACCGGGGCGGTCATGGGCATGCCGTTTGCTTCCAAGTCCATTCGCCTCTGGCCCGCGCTGCTCAGCATGTCGGTCCTGACCATCATCGGCGCCACGCTGGCCAGCCACGGGGTGCAGGAGACGGTCGGGCTGCATATTGTCAGCGCCAGCCAAGTGACGGTACCCATGCTGATCGTGATGGAGTTCGGCGCCTTCTTCCTCACCACTATTTACACCTATGTCAAGGTTCCAACCTCAACCATCCAGATCCTCATCTTCTGCATCGTGGGGACGGCCGTCGCGGCGAGCGCCGACATCAACTGGACGACCATTTGGCATCTGGCTTTGATCTGGGTGCTGGCGCCACCTGCCGCCTGTCTTTTCGGCTTCGTCTTCACCCGACTGCTGGATCGCTTCGTACCCAGCGCGCACGAGTCGTACGTGGAGCAACGCAGTAGCAGCTTCTTGCCCGCGTTGCTGGTACTCGTCGGGGGCGGAGCGTCCTTCGTGCTCGGCGCAAACGACGTCTCGAATGCCGTTGGCGTTTGGTCGTCGGTCCACGTGACCAGCCTCTTGATCGCCGGACTGCTGGGTGGTATCGCCATGGCGGTCGGGGCGTTGACCTGGGGACAGCGCATCCTGCACCGGGTAGCGTTCGACATCGTCAAGGTCGATCTCGCCATGGCTAGCGCCGCGCAGTTTGTGCAAGCCCTGGTCGTGATCCTGGCGGTTACGCAGGGTCTCTTTACCTCGATGAATCAGGCACTGGTTGGCGCAATGGCGGGTACTGGTCTGGCGCGTGGTCGCGAGACGGTGCAGACGGGAACATTGATCGGAATCGTCAAAGGCTGGGCCATCAGCCCGATCAGCGGCTTTGCCCTCTGTTTCCTCCTGGAACATCTGTTGATCGCACTCGGTCACGGCTGAGAGCACTGGCGCCCCCTCGAATGACAGCTTGGCTGAGCCAGTCGTCAGTCGATCGGACGCGGCGTCCAGGCCACGACGTCAAGCCTTTTGGCGAAATGAAGCAGTGGCGGCTGATCGGTCGGGATGATGCCGTGCGCGGAGAGCATCGTCTGCGTCTCGAACTCAGCTTCGGCCACTTGCAACGGCCATGGCTCATGCAGGATGTCGGCGCGACAGATTCTTCCCCGATTGTCGATGGTGTAGAGGCAGTAACGCTCGGTTAGCCAGTATTCGAGCGTGCCCGGCTGCGTACGCAAGACAGGCTCAACCGGCTTGAACCAGCCGCGAAGCTCGGCGGGGGAGCCACGGCCGTCGGCGCGGGTGCTGGAGTACAGGATCGTGTCGCCATCGGCGTGCGTTTGCATACGCGCGTTGAGGTATGGCAGATGAAACCAGCGTCGGGCTGTCTCGACCGCGAGTCGGTTGGCGGCGTCCAGGCTGAAGAAAAAGACGCCCGGCTTGCCGTCGACGTTGACGTAGGTACGCACGTTGAGCTCGGGGAAGGTCGACGTGCCCGGCACTTCGCGACAGCGGCGCAGACGCACGCCGCTCATCCAGAATGGAACGACCGCTATCCAGGCTTGTCCGTCGAAGGTTTCCGGTGTGAGCGCGCGCGGCATCTGAGCGCGCAGTGCGTCAGGATCGACGGGCCAGTGGGCAAAGAGGAGGTCGTTCCACGTCTGCCACATACTGAAGGGACGATCCGGCACGGGCCAGGGTCGATGCGATGTATCGAAGGGGAGCTTCCGCTGGTTCGGCGCTGTCATATGGTGTGACTCGATCTGCTCGCTCACGCACTGCCACTCAACTTTCAGGCCCAATCTCCACACATCACTCTAACACCGGCGCGGGCTGACCTCCATCACGTCGCCGTCGGGCATGAACAATCTTCGCCGTACGCGGTTGGATTGGGTTTAGAATGGGCAGATCGATGAGCATGAGCCACAGACGAAGAGGAGGCCGGCATGGTCATGGATTCCGGAATCGATGCCAGCAGCGTCGTCGAACGCATGGGTGGGGCGGTCAGTCAATTCCTCGCGTCGCTATCGACCGATCAACGCGCTACAGCGCGGCTCGATTTCGATGACCTGGAGGAGCGCACGCGCTGGTTCTACACGCCGATTCGGCGTAAGGGTCTGCCGTTGGCCGAGATGGATCGACCGCAGCAACGGCTGGCACACCAGCTTCTCGCAACCGGACTCAGCCGCACCGCCTATTTCACGGCCTCCACCATCATGGGAATCGAGAACACCCTGGATGCGGTAGAGGGTTGGAGCTTTCAGCAGCGACGTGGAACCACGCCCGAACGCGCCACAGGCACCTATGGTCGCGATCCCCTGATGTTCTACGTCAGCGTCTTCGGTGAACCGGATACGCGTAAACCGTGGGGATGGCGCTTTGAGGGGCACCACATTTCGGTCAACTACGTGATCGTCAACGGTCGTATCGTGGCACCCACGCCGACGTTCTTCGGCTCCAATCCGGCCGAAACGCCGCTCGGTTCCGTGGGGACGCTGCGTCCGCTCGGTGACGTCGAGGATCTGGCGCGCGAGTTGCTCCATTTGCTGGCCGAAGAACAGCGCGCTCGGGCGCTCCTCTCGACAATTGCGCCGCCCGACATCGTCATGGCCAATCGTCCCACCTTCATGGAAGGGGCATTGCCACTGGCCACGCCGAACCTGTTTGGCTGGGAATTGACCACGATCGAGCAGGACGACCTTCCCGAGCAGTGGCGTTTGCTCGGTTTCACGCAGGAACATCAGGAAGCGTGCTGCTACACCGAGATACCCAAGGGACTCGTGGCCAGCGATATGAGCAGCACGCAGCGCGAAATCCTGGATGCGCTCATTCGGGAGTACATTCACCGAATGCCGGACGAGATTGCCGAGATCGAGACGAGCATGTTCACAGGCGATCATCTGCCGGAGGTCCACTTTGCCTGGGCGGGCGGAATCGAGCGGCGCCAGCCACACTATTACCGGCTACAGAGCCCACGCTTCCTGGTGGAGTATGACAATACCCAGGACGGTGCCAACCACGTGCATACGGTCTGGCGCGATCCGCTAAACGATTTCGGCGCCGACCTCCTGGCGCGCCATTATCAGGTGAGCCATTAGGACGGATTTCCGGTGGTCGCGTTGCGGGACGACATTTATGGCGCCCAATGCGGTCAGGGCACGATGGGCCACAATTGCCCCGACCGCGCGGTGGGCCGTTCAGTCATCCAGAATGTCGTCACGACCTAATCGCCGCAGCGCGGTGTTGGCCACGGCGCGCCCATGTTTGTGCAACGCGTCGATCAGCAAGACCGCGGGTGCGGCGAAGAGCGCCACCAGCGCCCCGGCCAGGGGAGGCGGAGCCTGACCCAACAGCGACGCCACGGGCGAGACAAACAGGAAGACGGCAAGAGCCAACAATTCGAACGAGACGGCCCCGAGGAGTAACGGGTTGCTGCGCCAACCGAGGCGTCCTGGCCATTCGATAGAGCTGCGGCAGGCGAAGGCGTTTCCGATCTGACCGATCACCACCGCGGTGAAGGCGGCACCCGAAGCGGCCAAGAGCGCGTGTCCGGTTGGGAAACCTTGACCCGGTCGCCAGCCCACCGTCATCAAACCAGCAATGAAGGCCAGCATCTCGACCAGCGCCTCGGTTGGGCCGAGCACGCCGAAGACCCGACGAAGCAGAGCGCGATCGATCAGATGACGTCGCTGTGGGGGCTGTTGCAACACGCCGGCTCTGGGTGGTTCGGCGCCGAGTGCCAGGGCGGGCAGTAGATCGGTGCCGATGTCGAGTGCCAGGATCTGCAAAACGCCGAGAGCCAGCGGGAATCGGCCGCCGGAGAGGGCCCAAACGACGAATGGCGTGAGCTCGGCGACGTTGTCGGTCAGGTGATAGGTCAGAAAGCGGCGGATGTTGCTGAAGGTGGCGCGTCCCTGCTCGATGGCGGCCACGATCGTGGCGAAGTCGTCGTCAAGCAACACCAGGTCGGCGGCCTCACGCGCCACATCGGTCCCCGACTCTCCCATGGCGATGCCGATATCCGCCTCTTGTAGCGCCGGTCCGTCATTTACGCCGTCGCCGGTCATGGCTACGACGTGGCCGCGTGCCCGCAACGCGCGAGCAATGCGCAGCTTCTCCTCCGGCGAGACGCGGCTGACGACCACGCCATCGCGATCGAGCAGCGCGCCGAGCACTGCGTCGTCCTTTGGGAGTTGATGACCTTCGAGAACAAGCTGTTCGGGGCCAAGCAGGCCGACTTCCTGGGCGATGGCTCGTGCCGTCGCCGGATGGTCTCCGGTGATCATCGAGACGCGGATACCGGCGGTGCGGCAGGCGGCGATGGCGTCGGCCGCGTGATTCCGAGGCGGATCTTCCAGCCCAATCAACCCGAGCAACTCGAGGTCGCGTTCCGCCGCTTCGGCCGGAACGTCCATATCTGCCGGGACCATTCCCCGCGCCACTCCAATGACGCGCAGCCCCGCACTCGCCATGCGTTCGAGCGTAACCCGCGCGTCGTTGTCGACAGAGAGACAGCAATCGAATAAGGCGTCAGGCGCTCCTTTGACGAGGAGTCGCTGACCCACCACAATCGACATGCGGCGTCGATTTGGGTCGAACGGGTATTGCATGCTGATCGGGTTCGATCGCTCGTCGAGTTCGACGTCGATCTGGAGCTTGCGTGCCAGAACGTCGAGCGCCGCTTCCATGGGATCGCCCAGTGTCGTCCAACGGCCGTTTTCCATGACGGCACGACCCTCCGAGCAGCGAATGGCTGCCAGGGCCAGATCGCGCACGCTTTCCGACACGCTCGGATCGCACGTCACTTCGCCTTCGGGTGCATAGCCCGCACCGCTTACCTTCGCAACGCCTGAAGGCGTCCAGAGCTGCACCACCGTCATCTCGTTGCGGGTGAGCGTGCCGGTCTTGTCGGTGCAGATATAGGTGGTCGATCCGAGCGTCTCGACCGATTCGAGCCGGCGGACCAGTGCGTGACGCCGAGCCATGTGCTGTGCCCCGATCGCCAGCGCCAGCGTCAAAGTAGGCAGGAGTCCCTCAGGAACAAGCGCCACCGTGACGCCGATGGCGAACAGGAAACCATCACTGGCCGGCGTGCCGACCAATAGGGCGATGATGAAGAAGGACACGCCGACTCCCAGCGCCACTCCAGCGATGGTCCGCACCACGCGATCGAGCTCGCGAGCCAGTGGGCTCGGCGGGCGTCGGCCCGCGTGAGTCAACGCCGCGATGCTGGCCAGCTTTGTGTCTGCTCCGGTTGCAGTGACGATCCCCTCCGCGGCACCTTTGACGACGAACGTGCCCGCGAAGGCAGATTCCCTTTCGCCAACCGGTACGGGAACGCTCTCGCCCGTGAGCATCGACGTGTTGATCTCGAGGCTGTGCGCGCTGGACAGAGTCAGATCGGCCGGTACCCGATCTCCCGGCCGCAGCACGACAAGATCGCCGATGACAAGGTCGTCCGCACCCACGTCGACGAATCTGCCGTCTCGTCGAACGGTCACGCGGCGTGGAAGGAGGTCGCGCAGGCGTTCCGCGGCGCGTTCCGCCCGGTATTCTTGAGCGAAGGCGAAAAGGCCGTTGACGAGAATGACAACGAAGATGGCTGCGCCGAGCTGGGGCATATGCGCCACGAAAGCCAGCACCCCCGCGGCCCACAGCATTAGGGCGAAGAAGTGGACGAACTGACGGCCGATCAGACGCCACGCTGGTGGCGGAGGTGACGTGGGAAGACGATTGGGGCCGTTCGAACGGAGACGTGCGGCCGCCTCAATGCTCGTCAGCCCACGTTGAGGGACTCTCTGTTCCGGCGTCTCGGTCGGTGAAACATCGAGATTTGAAGGCGGTGGAAGCTGGTGAATCTGGCTGCCCATATGAAGTGTCGATTCCGGCGCGATGCGTGTCTGCTCGTGCGCATGCCGCGCCTCTCAGTCTCCGACAGTTGGTGCATCGGCGGTGAGCCAAAGCAGATGCGGATGCAACAATCGCGCAACAGCTATGTGCGACGCGTTTCTCCCGCCAGCGGATATCATGACAGTCGCATGGCCTGAAACATGCCGAGCGTCTGGAGAAGACGTCGGGAGCGGTCCGGAGGTAAAGGATGTTCTACACCCGCAAAGGGGATGAGGGCTACACCGATCTGCTGGGCGATCGTGTGCCGAAATATCACTTGCGCCCAGAGACGTACGGCACGCTTGATGAGGCGACTTCCTTCATCGGATTGGCGCGCGCCATGTCTGCCTCTTCTCGCACCAACGAGATTTTGGTCGAGGTGCAACGCGAACTTTATCTCATGATGGCCGAGTTGGCCTTCGCTCCGGACATGAAGCAGAAGCGATATCACATCACGGCTTCACACGTGAAGCGTGTTGAGGAAGAGACCGACAAGCTCAGCGCCGAGGTTGAGCTTCCGCCGCACTTCGTGCTGCCGGGTGACACGGTGCCAGGCGGCGTGCTCGACGTGGCCCGCACCGTGGTGCGACGCGCCGAACGACTGGCGGTGCGTCTGTCCCACGACGGCGAGATGGACAACCCGGAGGTGCTCGCCTATCTGAATCGACTGTCGTCGCTCCTCTTCATTCTGGCCCGCTTCGAGGACCGAGAGGCGGGAAAGACGTCGACTCCGGCAAAGCAGGAGAAGCGCCAAGGCTGACGTACCGGCCGCTCGAAAGACCTGTCGGACGATTTGGAACAAAGCCCAGTCATATCGTTGTTAACAGGAAATGGCGTCACGTGTCGTGTAGCTGACGCCACATCGCACCGTCGCGTTGCACTCGTCCAGCAGGACAAGATCTCAGGAGGGACTCTACACATGGAACAACAATTGGTCGTGCCATCGCTGCCTCGCTTGAATGAGCCGGCCCCCGACTTCGAAGCGCCGACCACGCATGGCGTCAAACGACTTTCGGATTACACCAACGCCGGGAAGTGGGTCCTGCTCTTCAGCCACCCGGCTGACTTCACCCCGGTCTGCACGACCGAGTTCATGGCCTTCAGCCAGCTGACACCCGAGTTCGAGAAGCGCAACGTGCAGCTCCTCGGGCTGTCGGTCGATTCGGTCTCCGCGCACCTGGCCTGGATTCGCGACATCGAGGAGAACCTGGGAGTCAAGATCACGTTCCCAGTGATCGCTGATCTCGACACCAAAGTGGCGCAGCTGTACGGCATGATCCACCCGGGCGCCTCAGCCACTTCGGCCGTGCGTGCCGTTTTCATCATCGACCCGAAGCGTGTGCTGCGCGCCATGGTCTACTACCCGCTGACGACTGGACGCTTCATGCAGGAGTTCCTGCGGGTGATCGACGGTCTGCAGGCGACCGACAAGTTCAGTGTGTCGACCCCCGCCAACTGGCAGCCAGGCGATGAGGTCATCGTCCCGGCGCCCGCGTCGGCTGAGGCGTTGCAGGCGGAAGAGGCCAAGAAGGGCGAGTACGACTACAAGCGCTGGTACCTGCGCTTCAAGAAGATCAACCAATAGCACCAGACATCGCTTTGCAGCGAACGACGGGCCGACGCAATTGCGCCGGCCCGTTTGCGTGTCACAGGCTGGAATTTCGTTGGGGAAGACCGTGTGTCCTCCTGGCGTGGAATAGCCACAAACGCGCATCGAAGACATGTCCGTCAGGTGCGCGACTCGGGCTACATCATCGTGCGAAATGGTCAAATTTGCGGGAGCACAACACCCACTACGTAGGTACCCGGCTCCCCGACCAGACCCATCAATGGGCGATCAATAGCGGGACGTTTGCACTGCTACATGTGGTTCTGTCGCGTGAGATATTCCATCTCGGCTTCGCGCAGTGGCTCGGTTCGAGGATTGGAACGATGTCCATGGCCGACGCGACGGTTGACATACGCGACGAGCAACGACACGACGAAGAATAGGATCGCGCCGAGAGTGACATAGAGCGCAGTCATCGGAGTCTGTCCTTTCGCTCCTCTTATGTCATCGTAGCGCGTGTGGGAGGTTGCTTCAACTTAACAAAGATGCGGATCAGCTTTCCCGATCTCGATCGCCCATCTCCTCCGACAGTCCACTAGCGCGTGGCTGAATTTGTCCGGCGTACTTGTTCCCTTGTTTCTTGCGATAGGGGACCAGCGCAGGTGATGTCAGCTGTTCGAAGGTGAAGGAGCAGATGCGCATGCCCGGGTAGAGTGCGACGGCCATGCGTCCGGAATTTGAGAGCTCCATGGTGGCCGTGCCGACCCAGCCCGGCTCGAAGACCGCCGCCGTGCTGTGGACGGTGATGCCGAGCCGCGCGATGCTGCTACGGCCCTCCAGCCGGCCAAGCAGATCGTCCGGCAGCTCGAGCGATTCCATGGTCGATGCCAGCGCGAAATCACCCGCCTGCATGATGAAGGCCTCCCCTTCGGGAACCACCAACGTGCGCATAGCCTCCCCGATCGAAAGTGGCTGCCGCGGGTCGATATATGAAAAGCGGGAGTGCTCGAAGACCATGAAGGTGTCGCCCAGGCGGAAGTCGATCGAACAGGAGCCCATGTGCTGTTCCAGGTCCGGCTCGGGCGAAATTTTGATTCTGCCATCGCGCAGCGCCTGGAGGATCTCGCGGTCAGCCAGTATCATCGAAGTACTCCCATGCATCACGTGACGTTTTGGCCTGCTCGTGCGTTGTTGTATCGGGAGACGCGCATCACGTAGAACGTACAGTATGCGGCGGCCCCCATAGCGAGTCAAGCGTGACTCGGTGGCACCATCGCGCCATGTTATAATCCGCCGTCATGCCGCCACAGAGACATGGCCAGGCGAGATAGAGTGCCCAAGACGTTGGGCGCTCTCAGGAAGTGAACGACATGCACCGACAACCGCGCCGAATTCATTCGCACCCCCAATATCGGCGGGGCACGCGATTGGATGCCGGCGAGGTCCGCAATGCGCGACAGGGCAAGGGCAAGGCACAGCCCCAGCCGGCGGCGGCTGCCGCCACACCGGCGGAGCAACCACCGAGCGATCAGCCGAATCTACGCCCGATCCCCAAACCGGAGCCGGTCGGTCGACGCTGGACCGGCAAGCGCCTCGCTTTCATCGGGATCCCACTCATCCTGCTCGTCGCCTCTGGAGCCATCGTTCTGCCCGTCCTCTGGAAGGCGCACCAGGCGGCCAACAAGATCTTCGTTACACCGCCGCCGAAGTTCGACATCGTGCCGAACGCACAGGGCACGCCCGAAATTGTCCTCCACCCGACAACCGTGCCGACACCCCAGCAGCAAGGACAGGCACAGCCCACCCCGACGCAGTACGTCGACACCATTCAGAGCTGGACCGGCACCGATCGCATCAACATATTGCTCCTCGGCGTCGACGACCGGGGTGATACCACCGCACCGCCACGCTCTGACACCATGATTCTGGTCTCGATCGACCCGTCGAGTAAGACAGTCGGCATGGTTTCGATCCCACGCGATCTTCTCGTAACGATCCCCGGCTACGGTGACGACAAGATCAACGCCGCCTATCCGTATGGGTCCGAAGCCGAAATCACCGGTCCTGGTCTGGCCGAGGCCACCGTGCAGTACAACTTCCACGTCAAGATCGACTACTACGCCGAGGTCAATTTCACTGGCTTCCAGAAGATCGTCGACACACTGGGCGGCGTGACGTTGGACGTGCCGACCCCGCTGAAGGACGACGAATATCCCGGTGCGCTCAACAACTACACGCGCGTCCTCTTCCACACTGGCCTGCAGCACATGGACGGGGAGTCGGCGCTCCAGTATGCGCGCACGCGCCATGACGACAACGATTTTGAACGTGGAAACCGGCAACAGCAGGTGCTGCGCGCGCTGAGGGCGCAGGGGACGCAGCTTGGGCTGATCACCAAGGCGCCAACGTTGATCGGCGAGCTGGGGGATACGGTGCGTACCGACCTCTCCCTGACGCAGACGTTGAGCCTGGCCAAGCTAGCGACGCAGATCGATTCGTCGAACATCCATTCCTACAGTCTGTTGCCGGCCATCACCGAGTCCAACACCGCGGCCGGCTACTACCTAATTCCGGATTGGCCCGCAATCAACCAGATCATGAACCAGGTCATGGGTGCGGGCGCGGCTGGCGCGGCGACACCGACCGTTGCCGACATCACCCCGACAACAACCGCGCCGAACTACGACGCCAGCGTCCTTGTGCAAAACGCCACGCAGGTCAACCGCCTGGCCTCGAACTCTTCCGACATCCTGACTGCCGCTGGTTTCACCAATGTAACTCCGACCCAGGCGTCTGACTCGTCGGGTCGCGACAGGTCCTCGGTGGTTGACTACAGTGGCAATCTGGCGACGGCACAACGCGTCGCCGAGGTTCTCAACTTACCGTCGTCAGTGGTCTCGGAAGGGGATCCTCAGGACGCCGGAAGCTATGACGTCGTCGTGACCCTGGGGGGTGATGCGCCCATTCCCACCCCCGGCACCTGACGGAGCGTCTCGAGTTCGTCCTCGTAACGTCAACTAATGGGAAGGTAGCGGCAGATGAAGCTCGCGCGTGCGCTCGCGATATTGGCCGCTCTGCTCCTCTTGACAATCGCTTGCGGTGGCTCCCACGGCACCGTGAATCCCACTCCGTTCGCGACCTCCGGCTCCGCGTTGAACCCGACGCCTGGAGCGCCCGCGGCCAGCCCTTCGGCCAGCCCCGGGTCAGGCACGCCGGTCTCAGGAGTTAGCGAGGATCTGGGAATAAGCGGCGAACACGCCATCATGGTTGCCGCTCCCGACCCCGCCAAACCGATCTCGTACGCGGCGACCGAGGATGCGCTCTACCGGCCCCTGGATTCGGGTGGCTGGGATCAGATTGGGCGCTGGGACCCTTCCCGGTCATTGCTGGTCGATCCCAGCAACGGCAATGTTCTCTACAGCGGTGGACATCCTGGGTGCGCGGTCGGTGGCCCGGCCATCAGCCTGCAAAAGAGCATCGATGGCGGCAACACCTGGTCCACGTTGCTGACCGGCCAGAACGTTCGACCGATGATCGTTGACCCGTCGAACCCGCAGGTGATCTACGGAGAGCGCTGCTCGCTGGCCGTGAGCGTCAATGGCGGACAGACCTGGACCGACTATCCGATGACGCCCAGCTTCGACGTCAGCGACATGTCCCTCGTCGGGAACACTCTCTACGTCCTGATCACCTCCGAAGGGGGCACCAGCCGCATTCGTCCGATCGACGTGAGCGATCCGAGCCACCCCAACATCGGCGACGATCTGCATGAGTTCTGGGGTGGCGGTACGCTGATCGCCTCGTCCGATCGGATCGTCCTGGGGGAACCGCACGGCATCGACGTGAGCACCGACGGTGGCAAGACCTGGACGTTCAGTCGTGCCGGTCTCGAGCCGGTGACCGTCTCCGTGAACGCCCTGGCGCAACCCATCCCCAAAGACGAACTGTCACGCAAATTCGGCATCTACGCGCTGGCCGCCGACCCGGGTGACGCGTCACACATCATGGCGGGAACGATTCGTGGTCTCTACGAGAGCAAGGATGGCGGCAAAAGCTGGACCCGTGTCATGCAGGTCGACGAGGTTCAAGTTGACCACCTTGCGTTTGCCGAAGGTGGCGCGCTCCTCTACGTCGTCACTGACGGCGCGGTGACAGTCCTGCATACCCCGTAGCTCCGGCCTTGACAGACCGAACACGCGTTCTATTCTGATGACCGACGACATCATCTGAAAGGACATGCGATGAAGGTGCTGTTTGTGGCGGGTTTTGGGCCGATCGTGGCGGACATATCGGAGTCGAACCGCTTCTACGCTGGAAGTCTCGGCATCCCCCTCGAAGGGGACGATACCTATCAGGCGACTGGCGCGGTTGAGGGCAACAAGCATTTTGCGTTGTGGCCGCTCTCCGCGGCAGCGGAATCCTGCTTCGGCAACCCGCATTGGCCGGAGGACCTGCCGACGCCGCAGGCCTGGATCGAATTTGACGTGGAGGACATCGCTGCTGCCACCGCCGAGATGCAGGAGCAGGGCTACCGGCTTCTGCTGGCCGACAAGCTCGAGCCCTGGGGCCAGCGCGTCACGCGGCTGCTCGACCCCGACGGCGTGCTCGTCGGCATCACGTATACGCCGCATTTGAGGGGGTGAGTAGACGCGGCTGCAGTCGTTCTTGTCGGCATGGGCGTCGACGCTGCCGATCAAGTTCCTCACGTTGCAGAATACCGCCGCTCATTCGTCCCCAACCGGGCTATGATGTCATCACCTGATTGGGCGATTACGGAAGTGCACGTGGGAGGGCGACATGGCGGTAGTCAGTATCGACATCGAGCGGCGGGCGCCGTTCGCGGGCGGCAAATCATTCGGCGAGGCGGGTCCGTACGACCGGCTGGACGGCACGGTTACCTTCAGTGTCGACCCGACCCACGAAGCCAATCGCGATATCGTCGACCTTGCCCTCGCCCCGCGTGATGCCGACGGCCGCGTGCGTTTCACCTCCGATCTCTGCTTGCTGATCCCCAAGGACCCCGCACTCGGCAACCGCCGTCTGGTGGTCGAACTGCCCAATCGTGGTCGTAAGCTCATTCCGCGCTTCGTCAATCGCGCTGAGCCGAGTCTCCCCACAGCGGAGATTCCGGTCGGCGACGGTTGGACGTTCCGTCACGGCCTGAGCGTTGCCTGGATCGGCTGGCAGCACGACGTCTATCGTTCCGACGCCATGATGGGACTGGAAGCGCCGGAGGCGCTGATCGACGGCAAGCCGGTTCGCGGCGAGGTGATCGTCGAGATCCAGCCCAACTTCGCGGTACGGTCGCGCTTGCTGGCCAATCGCGTCCATCGCCCCTATCGCGTGGCCGACGTCGACGATCCGTCCGCTCGGCTGCTGGTGCGCGACCATCCAGAAGGTGAGAACACCGAACTCCCACGATCGTCATGGCGCTTCGCGCGTGAAGAGGACGGCCGCGTCGTGCCCAGCGATGAGCACATCTATCTTGAGTCGGGCTTCGAGCCGGGACGCATCTACTCGGTCATTTACACGACTTCAGGTGCTCCCGTGGTCGGCACCGGGCTGCTCTCCTTCCGCGAGATCGCTTCGTTCCTGCGCTATTCGGATGAAGATCACAATCCCTTGAACGGCGCGATCGACCACGCCTATGGCTTCGGCATCTCCCAAACCGGCCGCATGATCCGCCATTTCATTTACCTGGGCCTCAACCTGGACGAAGAGGGACGAATGGCGTTCGACGGGCTGAACCCACACGTGGCGGGCGCGCGCCGTGGCGAGTTCAACCATCGCTTCGCCCAGCCATCTGTGCAACCGACCCCCAGCTTCGGCCACCTTTTCCCCTTCGCGGACGCCGAGATGGAGGATCCGTTCGGGTCGAGCACCGACGGTCTGCTCACGCAGCAGCGCGCGAAAGGGGGCGTGCCGAAAATCTTCTACACCAACACCGCGGCCGAGTACTGGCGTGGCGACAGTTCCCTCATGCACACTGATCCACTGGGTCAGGTCGATCTCGACGATGAGCCGGAGACGCGCAGCTATCTGTTCGCCAGCACGCAGCATGGGCCCGGCTCGTTACCGCCCGCTCGCACGAGCCCGGATGAAGGTGATACCGGCTCGCACGATTTCAACGTGATGGCCTATCAGCCGCTGCTGCGTGCCGCCTGGGTCAATCTGGATCGCTGGGTAAGCAAGGGAATCGAGCCTCCCGCCAGCGTCCATCCGCGTCTCGCCGATGGCACGGCGGTGAAGAATAGCGAGGTCATCGCGAAGTTCCAGCCATTCCCTGGGCTGGTCCCGCCTGACCCAGACGGACTGCCGGTCATTCGCAAGCTCGACCTGGGTCCCGACGCGGCAAAGGGTATCGGTCGTTACCCAGCGGAACCGGGCGAGGTCTACCCGGCGTACGTCTCGAACGTGGATGAGAACGGCAACGAGACGGGCGGCATTCGACTGCCGGACTTGAGCGTGCCACTTGGCACGTTCACCGGATGGAACACGCGCGCCGCCGCAACAGGCGCGGCGGGCCAGATCATGAAGATGCAGGGGATCACCCACTTCTTCGAGCCGACCAAAGCCGAACGCCTCTCGCTCGATGATCCGCGACCGTCGCTGGAAGAGCTCTATCTGAATAAAGAGGACTACCTCGAGAAGGTGCGTAAAGCGGCACGTGCACTGGTCGAGCAGCGCCTGCTACTCGAGGAGGATGTCGAGAACGTCGTGGCAGAATCCGCTGAACGTTACGACCTGGCAATGGCGGAATAGCGCGCCAAACGACTGTGACGACGACTGACGTTCGCCCAGCAGTCGAGTCTATGAGCGAAAGTATCGAATTAGACCCGTGACGAATCCGATGCCGCCGAGTGCGATCAAAGCGATAGGCAAGATGAGGTAGCTCTTGGGGCTGTGGAACACCTGCAGCAATACCAGCAGGACGAAGCCGATGGCAACAGTCGCTCCGGCGCCAATCAATCGCATGCGCGCTTGCTCGATTCGCTCGGCGTGCTGATTGTCGGCACGCCGTTGCAGCCGCGGCGCGTTCGCGGCCCACTGCACGATCGTCTGAGCGTCAGCGATCGATGAGGCGAGTAAGGTGATTTCTTCGTTGGTCCAGAGTCGGAGGAAGACCTCGCGCGTTTCCTTTGGGTTGCTGTATTCCGTGATCTGGCTCAGCAGGTAGCTGCTCTCGAAGGCCCCATTCGGCTTGAGCAGCGCGAGTCGTGGCCCATCCAGCCGCAGGTAGCGTCCGTCTCGCAGGGACAGCTCACGCGTAGAACCGCTCAACCCAGACTCGTGTTGCATAGCATTCCAACTTCGCGACCAAACGATCTCAGTATGACGTACGACGATGTTCAAGTACGCCTACATCGTGCGACGAATCCATTGCTTGATCAAGCTCTGGTCCAAAAGCTGGCAAGTTTGTCGTCGATCGCCTGCTCGTGTTCGATGGCGCGGACGTAGTGATGTTGAAAATGTATCGGCCGCCATGATCTACCGGCGGCATGGCAGAACGATTGAAGGAGAATGACTCGGTCAGCTAGCCCGTAAAGTGTTGGATGATGCCCTGGGCGAAGCGTATGCTGCCAAACCCGATGGCGCCGAACGGTACGAGGTAATATCCAGTCGTCTTGCTCATCTGATAGGTGAAGAGCAACAACCCGACACCGAACACCAGCGAGCAACCCCCGCTGATGATGCGTGATCGTGCTCGCCTTTTACGGATCGCGCGTTGGGCCGTAGATCGTCGTTTCAACCGCTGGGCACCGGACGCCCAGGTGATGATCTGATCGGTGTCTTTGCCGGAGGTCGCCAACAGCGCGATCTCTTCCTTGTTCCAAAAGCGGAGGAAGATATCCCAGGTGGTTGGCGAGCTGTTGCATTCGATGATGTGGTCTCGCGGGTAGCTGCACTCAATGGTCCGGTTTGGGCGGAAGAGCGTCAGGTGCGAATCGCTAAGACGCAGAACCCGGCCGTCCCATAACATATATTCCTTGGCTGTCAGAGTGGCTGCCTCAGCCGGAGCGTCAACCGCGGTCAATCTTTCTCCCTTCGTGGCCCGATCCTGCCCACGGATTGAGAGGCCAATACATACTCAGTGAGCGAAAACCGACGAGTGCGCCAACGATGCGATCATTTCCGTGAATTCAGTACAGCATCCTGCGTCTCGGTCGTCAGTAGCCCGTTGGTCCAAGCGGGATATCGGTACGTGAGCACTCACTGAGATGTGTGCGTATACAGCACTGATTAGAGATATCGGCTTTATGAAGAAGTCATTGTGCAAGCTCGGGTCGAGTCGGCCGGTATGCTACGGCTCCGATCTGGACGGCGGGCTGGGGCTGGAGGAGAGTCCGATCGAAATCGAGAGCGCGGCCGATTTGATCAAGGTCGGGGACGATGTTTCAGTCGGGGCGCGAAGGAGAGTTGGGAGCCAATTGGTTGAGATTCCTACGAGCTTCACTTCGGAGAACATCTGGGTAACGTGCCGGGCGCGCGGCCTGTGGGCGCTATGATGGTCGTTGAAGAATTAATTCGATAATCGCGACGCGGACAACCTGGGTTGAAGACCTAGGCTGATCTAAACGAAGTCCCTAAACGGACTGAGTGTACGTGGGCAAACGTAGGGGCAAACCCCCGTGTTTGCCCTTCGGCCGCAGGCCGACGACCCTCACTAATTTCCCAATGGTTGGGATTCCTACGAGCTTCACTTCTGAGAACATCGGGGTGACGTGTCTGGCACAGTTCGTGGACGCCACGAATATCGCCCTTACGAGAGTTGGCGCGATTGTCCGCCGTAGGGGCGTGATTCATCGCGCTCGGTTCAATTCGGCAACGATTTGCCCAACCGCCGTGGCGCCATCAACTCTTCTCGCGCTGCGCCTCGAACTCGGCGCGGGTATCGTCGCCGGGTGGGTAGACGTTGATAATGCTTGATCCCGTCTGGATCTTAGTCAGCACGAAGGCCTCGATCTCCTCTTGCGCCAATGCCGCCAGCGCCACCTCATTGGCGACCGCCATGGGGATGACGACCACTCCGTCGGTGTCGCCCACCACCACGTCACCCGGCATGACGAGCACGCCCGCACAGCCAATTGGGACGTTGATGTCGGCCGGATGATGCTTGGTTGGGCTGGCCGCACCGTGCGTGGCGCGTGCGTAGCTGGGAAGGTCGGTGGCCTGCATCCCGGCCCGATCGCGCAGTGCGCCGTCGGTTACGACGCCAACCGCGCCGAGCACCTTCATGCGCGTCGCCAGGATGTCGCCGATGGTGCCGGAACCGGTATCGCCGCGTGCGTCGATGACGAGCACATCCTTGGAGCCGACCGACTCGATGGCGATGCGCTGCGGACTGGTCAAGTTGTTGACCGGGCGATCGATGTCCAGGTCTTCACGCATCGGGACGAAGCGCAGCGTGAAGGCGTAGCCAACCATGCGCAGATCGGGCCGTAGCGGTTCAACGCCGGTCAGGAACGTGTTGCGAAAACCGCGTTTGAGCAGCTGGCTGGTGAGGGTCGCGGTGCTGACCCGATGCAGCGCCGCTTCCGCTTCAGCCGAAAGATAGCCGGTTGGTCGTTCGTCTGGCATGGGTAATGTCCTCAATTCACGATGTTGCGCAGCCTAGCTCACATTCGGCATGACCTGGTTGGCGAGCAAGTCGAGTGTTTCGCGGTCGGTGCCATCAAGCATCTGCACCACGAAATACTGAATTCCGGCATCAGCCCGTTGTTGATACCACTCGGTGATCTGGTCCGGCGTTCCGGCCATGACGAAGCGGTCGAACGCCGCCGGTAGTCCGTCTGGATAGTAGCGGGCGATCTTCTCTTTCACCTCAGCCTCGGTCGGCGCCAGCATCAACCAGCCGACGAAGTGAGTGCGCAGGATCTCGTTCGGGTCGCGACCGATCGCCTCGCAATGGCGCCCGATGGCCGCGATCTTCTTGGGGATGTCGCGTGGGGCGTCGGGCAGCTTCGACTCGTCCAGGTTGCAGGCGTCGGCGTAGTGGGCTACCTGCTTCAGCGTCACCTTCTCGCCCACGCCCGCGATCATGATCGGCGGATGTGGCTGCTGCACCGGACCGGGATTCAGCCGCATGTTGCGGGTCTGGAAATGCTGACCTTCGAATGCAAATGGTTCGTCACCCCATACGCCGTTGAGGATTTTCACGGTCTCTTCCACGCCGATCAGTCGTTCGACGTCGGTGCGAAAGGGCTTGTCGAAGCAGTTGAACTCCGGCTTGGACCAGCCGCTGCCGATCCCGATCATCAACCGCCCGTCGCTGAGCTGATCGACGTCGGTGGCTAAGCGCGCGAAGTGGGCCGGATGCCGATAGTAGACGCAGTTGACCACCGAGCCAAGCATCACGCGCTCGGTCGCCACGGCCAGCGCGGGCAGGCAAATCCATGGATCCGGGCTGAGCATGGGGTGGTCGTGGATGAAGAGCCCGTCGAAGCCGAGCGACTCGATGTATTTCCCCGCGTCCATGATGACCTTCATCGGCTCGTCACGGAGCTCCCAACGGAAGAGGGCCGTGCGGCGCTTGACCGCCCCAACCTGCACGCCGAAGCGCACGCCCTGATCGGCCTTTGCTACCCATGGATGTCGCGCCATAACGTCTCCTTCACTTTGTATCGAGTTCTTGCCTGTCCACCCTCATCCCCTGACCCGGTCCATCCCTCTCACTCCCTTCCCATTGAAGGGAGAACCATCTCCCGTGTGAACAGCAGAAGGGGAACGTCAGGGTTACGATGTGGCTCTCCCTGGTTCGTCTTCCCTCTCCTGATTGTCGGGAGAGGGGCCGGGGGTGAGGTCCGCTATCTCCTACTCCACCACCGTCAGGTCGTGCCGCGCACTGTTGAGCACGTCGCCGCCCGTATCCGTCACCATCACCACGTCCTCGACCCGGTTGCCGAACTTGCCCCGCTGCATAACGCTCGGCTCGATGGTGAACATCATTCCGGTCTGCAATACGGTGCGATCCATCACGTCCAGGAAGGGCGGCTCGTGCACCGTCACCCCGATGGCGTGGCCGAGCCGATGGGTGAACCCCTCGTCGTATCCGGCGTCTGCGATGATCTTGCGCGCCCTGGCGTTCAAGTCGCTGGCGGTGATCTGCCCCGACTTCATGGCCTCGATGGCCACGCGTTGAGCCTGCAGCACCGTCTCGTGAACGCGGCGGTATTCGGCCGGAGGCTCACCCACGAAAACCGAACGCCCGAAATCCGAGCAGTAGCCGTCCATCACGCAGCCGAAGTCGAACATGAGCGAATCACCTGGTCGTAGTTGGCGTCCTCCGCCATGCGATTCACCCGGCCAGGCGCCAACCTCTTCCGGGCCGATGATGTAGACGCCCGTCGGGAACGAGGTGAACTCGGCGCCATTCTTGAGGAACTGGTAATCGACTTCCGTGGTGATGTCGAGCTCGCTGACGCCCGATTTGAGCTTGGGAATGACCAGATCGAAGACTTTGTCGGCCAATGCCGAGGCGCGGCGCATGGCCGCGATTTCGTCCGCATCCTTGATCATCTTCATGGGGTTGATCAGGTCGGAGACGAGCGAGAAGCGGGCTTCGGGAAGCAGGCTGTCGAGCGTGCCGCTGGTGCGCGCCCAGGTGCGCTCATCCAGCGCGACGTGACCGACTTTGCCGAATTTCGCCACGGTCTGGCTCATCACGTCGAGTGGCGTCTCCGTCTCTTGAATCAGTCGCACGTCGTCGATCCACGGCTTTCCCTCGGCCTCGGCAACATAGAATGAGCCGCCCATGCGTGGTCCGATCAGTGTCAGCCCGCCTTTGCGACCGATATAGGCGCCGCAAGCCCAATCGCCGTAGGCGTTGTGGTCGGTGCCGTGTTCGTATTGTCGGCGCACACCGGTCAGATAGAAGAGGTTCGCACCGCGCGTGAGATAGACCAGATCGACACCGGCTGCCTCCATGCGTTGCCGAAACGTTTCCAGCCGCTGCTGATAGTCCATTCGGGTCTCCCTATTCGATTCACACGTCCTCACGTTCCGCGCCTATCATCGCATCACTCAGGTCTCTGACAAGCGCTATCCCGGAGGTTGTTGACCAGCGACACTGTACTCCGTATGCTGCATACATGGAGACAAACAAACTCGGGACGGTCAAGCGGCATCGCGGTGCCGCGGCTCAGGTGCACCAGATCCTGCGAGACGCGCTGCTGCACTCCAAGTTCACCGCCGGTGAACGCCTGGTCGAAACCCAACTGGCGGAGATGCTCGGCGTCAGCCGAACTCCCGTGCGAGAGGCGCTTTCCAAGCTGGAGGCGGAGGGGCTGGTCGAGCCGGCGGCTACTGGCGGCGTCGTGGTGCGGGATCTCGAGAGCGAATTGGTCGAGATCTATGAGTTGCGTCGACGACTGGAAGGTTATGCGGCGGCGCTCGCGGCTCAGCGCATCACCGACGCGGAGCTGTCGGCACTGGATGCCGTGCAGCGTGAAGCGCAGGGTATGCTCGACGCCCGCTCTCCGGAGCGCCGTGCCGAGCTCAACAACCTGTTTCACGCACTCCTCACGGAAGCCTCACACAGCCCGCGACTGGCGCGGTTGGTCAACGATTATCGGGACTATTTCCTTAATCGGGACTTCATCACGTACTACGATCGCGAGACAGGGCTCAAGCAGCACGAGCAGCACCGCGAGATCGTCGAGGCGTTGCGCGCGCGGGATTCGGCCCTCTGCGAGCGGTTGGTTTGGGACCACTTCGAACGCGCGCTGGCAGTCATTCAACAGGGGCGCGCTGGTAGATCGGGGTGAGGGAACCAATGGGTAGTCACGTTTGGTGCCTAAGGAATTCGTTGGGAACCGTGGATCGGTTTTCGGCCTGCGGCCGAGTGGCAACCACCACAGCGGGGATTGCCGCTGCCCCTACAAATATGCGCATGCACTCAGTCCGTTTAGGGACTTCGTCTCGATCAGCCTGGGTCATATGGTGATTGATGAATCATTTGGGTGTCTGGTGACGGTCGTCGGCCTGCGGCCGAAGGGCGAGCACGGAGGCATCGCCCCTACGTTTCGTGCGTACGTTCAGCCCGGTTCAGCGGGCTTCGCATAGATTAGCGCGCGGCTTCAGCCCAGCGCGGACGTGGACTCATTACCCAATTATTTCCTCAACCACCATTCAACCCAGGTTGAACGGCAGCAGCTAACAGACTTATTCGGTGGTCGCGATAGGAAAGGACGATTCGCATGGACTTCTCGCTGTCGCCGCAAGATCAGGCATTGGTCGATCGCGCAAAGGAGCTGGCCAAGGAGTTCGCCACCCGGGCGAAGGAGTATGACGACGAGGCGGCCTTTCCGGCCAAAGACTTCGAGCGACTGCGCGAGGAGGGCTTTCTCAAGCTGACTGTCCCGCAGGAAATGGGCGGCCACGGCATGTGGAGCGGCCAGCGCTTCCTGCCGATGTACATGATCCTGGAAGCGTTGGCCAGCGGCAACGCGTCGACTGGACAGCTCGTCCAAATCCAGTCTCACGCCTCGGGCATCATCGCTTTTCTGGGGAACGAGGAGCAGAAGCGGCGCTATTTGGGCGATGTCGTCTCGCGCGGTGCGTTGATTGCCTCCTGCGGCAGCGAGACCGATCCGCGTCAGGCCGCCTCCAGCACCGGTCGCGCCGAGTTGGTTGAGGTCGAGGGTGGCTTCCGGCTCAACTCCACCAAGTTCTTCGCCTCTCTTTCGCCGGCCGCCGACTACTACGTCGTCTACGTCATGGCTCCTGGCGCCAAAACGATGGAGGAGGGCTACACGACACTCGTCGTCTCGAAGGACGATCCGGGCGTCTCGTTGGAGAACAGTTGGGACGTCATGGGCATGCGCGCCACCATCAGCTGGAGCCTGGTGCTGAAGGACGTCTTCATTCCCTGGGAGAACGTGCTGGGCCAGCCGGGCGATTGGGTGCAACACGATCCGCGCACCTTCACGCTGGCCTATTGCGCCAACCACCTGGGGACCGCCCAGGGCGTCTTCGACTATCTGCTCGACTACCTCAAACAGCGGCCGTTCCTGCTGAACGACGACGTCAACGCCTACACGGTGGGTGAGATGGACTCTGCCCTGCAGGCTACACGCACCTCGATGTGGTATGCCGCCTGGCTCTGGGAGCAGGGACGCTACGATGAGGCCGAAATGGCCTCGATGCGCGTGCTGCACACCTCCAAACAGGCGGCGCTGATGGTCACTACCAAGGCGTTCGACGTTTGCGGCGCACGCGCTGCCTTCCGCTTCATGCCCCTGGAACGTGCCTTCCGCGACGTGCGCACCTTCTCGCTCCACTTCCGGGAGTCGGCGGTGCTGCGCATGTTGGCCGACGCCGACCTTGGAAAGCCCTTCCACTCCAAACAGAAGTACGGACCGAAGATTGGGCGACAATCCTGGGAGGGTCTGGCGGCCGCTCGGGAAGAAGAGGCCAAGCAGCCGGCCAAGCTTGACGCGACGCTGTGACGTCCGAGGAGGATCGCATGCCGGATGTATTGAGCTTCTACGATTATCTGAAAGCTGACGAAGACGCGATGGTGACCGAGCTTGGTCACTACGTGAAGATCGAGAGCGGCTCTCGCGAGAAGGCGGGCGTCGATCGTGTCGGCCTGGTCGTATCCGACGCCTTCAAAGCCCTCGGCTTCGAGATCGAACGCATTTCGGAAGAGGGATGCGGCGACCATCTCGTGGCTCGCCGTAAGGGGAAGGGCAAGGGCCGGGCGCTCGCTCTAATCCACCTGGACACCACCTGGCCCAGCGGCTCGCTGGAGGAGAATCCCTTCCGCGTCGAGGATAGCAGGGTCTACGGTCCGGCCACTCGCGACATGAAGGGCGGTTGGGTCGTCCTCCTCGGAGCCTTGCGTGCGTTGCGCCATGCCGATTGGGATGGACTGGCCGAGTTGACGGTCTTCATGACCGGCGATGAAGAGTTGGGCAGTCCACGCGGACGGCAGTGGATCGAAAAGGAAGCACGCAACGCCGATTGGGCTCTGGTGATGGAGCCCGCGCGCGACAATGGTTCGATGGTGATCAGTCGCGGCATGGTCGGCGCGGTCTATTTCGAGATTCGGGGCGTCGCCATCCACAACACGTCGGGACATCTCGGTGCCAGCGCCATCGTCGAGGCCGCCCACAAGATTCTGGCACTGGAAGAGCTGACCGACGTGGAAAAGGGCATCCTGGTCAGCGTCGGACTCATCGAGGGCGGCACCGCGCGGCAGATCTTGCCCGACAAGGTCACCATGAGCATCGATCTGCGCGCGCCCGACGTGCAGTCGGCCGAGAAACTGGTACAAAGCGTGCGCAAGATCGCCGGTCAGACGACGGTCGAGAAGACACGCACCATGATGACCGGCGGTATCACGCGGCCGGCCTTCGAAGCGACGCCGGCATCGCGCCGCATGCTCGCGCTGGCTCAAGAGTGCGGCAAGCTGTTCGCCCAGCAGATCGAGGGGATCTACGTCCGCTCCGGCTCCGACGGCAATTTCACCGGTGCGCTGGGCGTGCCCACGTTGGACGGGCTGGGGCCGGAGAGTTCGGGAAACTCGGGGCGTTCGGAGCACATCGTGATCGAGTCACTTGCCCGCCGGGCCGCCATATTGGCCGGGATCATCAGCGGCTTGCCCGACTTGCTGGAGGACGAATGAAGCAGTGGCCCAACGGCGCCAAGTGCGTCGTGATGATCACCGTCGACTCGGATGCCACGGGCAACGAGGTTGGCAAGGGGCTTGATCCGGACGGCGCCAATTCGCTTGGCGGGTATTCGCCCAAACGCGGTATCCCGCGCTTTCTGGACATCTTCGAGCGGCACCAGATTTCATGCACCGTCTTCGTTGGCGGCTATGACGCTGAGCACTACCCGGATATCGTGAAACGCATCGTGCGTGAAGGACACGAAGTGGCGGCGCACGGCTATCTGCACGAAAGCTGGGATGTCTCGCTCGATGAAGAGGACGAGCTGCTGCGCAAGACGCACCAGATTCTGACCGACATTGCCGGGACGCCGCCGCTCGGCTGGCGCAGTCCGGGCGGACAGAAGAGCGCTCAGACGCTGGCCGTGTTGCGCGAGCTGGGTTATCTCTACGACTCGAGCGACAAAGACTACGACAGCCCCTATCCGGCCGTCGTGCGAGGTGAGCCCACGCGCGAGATGGTCGAGATCCCCAACATTACCTCTACGCTCGACGACGCGTACATGTACGGCATTGGCATGATGAACACGACCGAGATCCTTGAGCTTTGGAAGGAGGAGTTCGACGCCCTCTATCACACGGCGGGCTACTACATCGTGACTTGCCACCCGCGAGCGGGTCGAGGTTCAGGTTTGCCGGCTCGGGCCAGAGTACTGGAGCGGCTGATCGAGCACATCAAGCGCTATCCCGACGTCGAGTTCGTGCGCATGTGCGATCTTGCGCGCTGGTGCCTCGATCCGGAGCACGGCTTCCTCGATCCGGCTCAGCCGATCGGAGGGCGACGATGAGTGAATTCGCCTGGCCGGAAGGCATCCAGTCTGGAGCGGCCATCACCGTCAACTTCGGCGGTGAGAGCGTCGAGCACAGCACGATGGAGCTGCCACTCTGGGGACGCTACTCGCACGGCCGCTACGGCGCACAGCAGGGCACGTGCAACCTCCTCGAACTCTTCCGGCGCTACGAGGTCAAGGCCACATTCTTCATCGCGGGCTGGGATGCGGAGCGCTATCCGCAAGCCATGGAGTCTATCGCGCAAGACGGGCATGAGATCGCGGCGTCAGGGTACCTGCACGAGGACTTCTCGAAGCTCTCCGCGAATGCACAGACGGAGGTGCTGGAGCGATCGGCAGAGATTTTGCAGCGGGTATTCGGTCGCAAGCCGGTCGGCTTTCGCGCCCCAGATCGGCTGCTGACAAAAGAGACGCGCGGTCTATTGGCATCACGCGGTTACCGTTACGACAGCAGCTACTGCGACGATGACCGCCCCTATGCGGTCGACCTGGGTGATGGCCAGCGCCTGGCCGAGTTGCCGACCCACGAACCCTGGTTTGACCGACCGTACTACGAGCGACATCGAACGTCGCGCGCGTTCACTGAATCGATACTCGACGAGTTCGACGCCACGTACGGCGTTGGAGGGCTGTTCACATTGGGGATTCACCCGCGCGGCGACTGGGGGTCGGGTCGCGGTCTGCGGGTCCGCGCGCTCGAGCCCATTTTGCAGACGTTCCGAGAGCATCCACGGACGTGGCTCGCTACCTGCTCGGAGATTGCTGATTGGGTTTTGGGGGAGGGAACGGCGAGGTAGCAGCTCTCACGAACGACCATCAATGTCGATGCCCATGCCCCGCGTGCAGCGGGAGCCGCTCTGGATCCAACGCGCAGCTTATCCTGCGTTCTAGCGGTTCATCGTCGACCAGACAATGCGTCTCAAGCGTGCTGTGGTCGATACGGTGCTTTTTGCGAAGCACGCGGCGCACCTCAGTCAGGATGGTGCGGATTTGGTCCGGACTCGAATCGATGCCGGGGTCGAGCGCGATGTGCGCGGCCAGCGCCTGGACATTCGAGCTGAGACTCCAGACGTGTAAATCGTGGATGTTGGCCACACCCGGAACCGCCTCGACGTCGCGCATCAGCGCGTCGAGATCGATGTCGGATGGCGTGCTCTCGAGCAGAATGCCGATCGTCTCGCGAATGATGCTCCAGCTTGACCAGATGATGAACGCGCCGATTAGGAGTGAGACGAGCGGATCCCAGATGGTCGAGCCGGTCAGCCAGATGATGACTCCAGCGACGATCACGCCGATCGATGAGGCGGCGTCACCGACCATGTGGATGAACGCAGAGCGAACGTTGACGTCGTGCGCACCGCGACGCAATGAAAGCGCAATCGACGTGTTGAGGATCAGGGCCACGCCCGCCACCAGGATCATTGGCAAGCTTGAGACCGACTGGGCATGCGCCAGTCGCTGGTAGCCCTCATAGAAGATGTAAATCGCCAACAGGATGAGGGTCAGCGCGTTGGCCAGTGCCGCCAGCACACCGACGCGATGGTAGCCGAAGCTGCGTTGCGGGTCGGGCGGTCGACCGGCCATGGTGAAGGCCCACGCGCTCAAGACCAGCGCAGCGACATCGGTCAGGTTGTGACCTGCATCGGAGATGAGCGCCAGACTGTTGGCCCACCAACCCACGATGAATTCGACCACCACGAAGAGGGCGGTGACGCCCGCCGCGAGCTTCAGTCGATTGCCGGTCACGGGTCCATGACTGTGCATTTCATCCTTCCCGACGCGGCGAACCAGGCCATTGATTCGACGGGGAATACGGTCTCAGGGCGCAGCGAACAAACGTCGCCATCACCACTGACCTGGCAGGAGTTGTGCCCGCTAGGATGCGTTGCGGAAGCGCAACAGGCGCATGCCGTTGGCGATCACGATCAGGGAGGCGCCCACGTCGGCCAGCACCGCCAGCCAGAGGGTCGCCAATCCCGCTACCGCCAAGGTTAGGAAGAGGAGCTTGATCGCCAGTGCTAGGCCGATGTTCTCGCCGATGACGCGCTTGGCCGAGCGTGACAGCCGGATGGTGTACTCCACCGCCGAAAGGTCGTCCCGCATGAGAGCGATGTCGGCCGTCTCCAACGCCGTGTCTGTGCCGCCCGTGCCCATGGCGATGCCGACGGTGGAGCGTGCCAGCGCTGGCGCGTCGTTGACGCCATCGCCGACCATGCCAACCGAGCCGTAGCGCTGCAGCAGGCGCTCAATGGCGTCCACCTTCTGCTCCGGCAAAAGCTCCGCCTCGACTTCATCGACGCCGATCTGCGCGGCAATGGCCTCCGCCACGTTACGCCGGTCCCCCGTCAGCATGGCGGTGGTCCGAATTCCGGCGTCCTTGATGGCTTGCAGCGCCGCGCGGCTCTCGGTTCGCGGTGTGTCGGCCAGACCGATGAGCCCCACCGCCGTGCCGTCGAACGAGACCACCACCGCGGTCTGTCCCTGATGCTCGAGTGTCGCGAGTCGATTCTCGATATGGATGTCATTTGCGGTCAAAGAATAAGTCGGACTACCGACCCGCACGTGATGGCCGTTGACGGTCGCCTGAATGCCGCGTCCGGTCTCGGCGCTCACGTCGGTCACGGCCTGCGCGTGGTCGAGCGCTCGCTCGCGAGCTTCACGGACGATGGCTTGGCCCAATGGATGCTCGGAGAAGCGCTCGGCCGCGGCTGCCATGGACAGGACGTCGTTTTCAGCCCAGCTGTCGAGCGGGACGACAGCGGTGACCACCGGCTCACCCCTGGTCAGTGTGCCGGTCTTGTCGAATGCCAGCGCGCGAATAGAGCCCGCCGCTTCCAAATAGGCGCCACCCTTGATGAGGACCCCGCTGCGCGCCGCTGCCGAGATGGCCGCCACGATCGAGACGGGCGTCGAGATGATGAGCGCGCACGGGCAGGCGACAACCAACAGCACCAGCGCGCGATAGAACCACGACACCCAGTCGCCGCCAAAGGCAAGTGGCGGCACGACGGCAATCGCGGCTGCCAGGACAACGACGGCGGGGGTGTAATAGCGCGCGAAGACGTCGACGAAGCGCTGCGACGGCGCCTTTTGGGCTTGCGCGTCCTCCACCATGCGGATGATGCGGGCAATGGTTGAGTCGCCCACCTTGCGGGTCGTGCGTACGTCGAGCACGCCGGAGCCGTTGATTGTGCCGGCGAAGACCTCATCGCCCATCGTCTTCTCGACCGGCAGGCTCTCTCCGGTGATGGGCGCCTGGTTGACTGCCGAGCTGCCATGCTGAATCACACCGTCCAGCGGGAAGCGCTCGCCGGGTCGCACGATCACAACGTCGCCGACGTTGATCCGCGCTACCGGCGTAACCTGCTCGTGGTCTCTATGCCGCACCACGGCCTCGGCTGGTGCGAGTGTCAGGAGCGAGCGGATCGACCTGCGGGCTCGATCCATGGTGTAGCCCTCGAGCGACTCGCCCAACGAGAAGAGGACGACGACCATGGCAGCTTCGAGCCAGGCTCCGATCGCTGCAGCGCCGACCACCGCGATGACCATCAGCGTGTTGATGTCGATCTGCCTGGTCACTCGTAATGTGTTGAACGCTTTGCGCGCGATCGGCGCACCAGCGATCAAGATGGCGAGGGCAAAGAAGGCGATCGAGGTCACGGTTGGAAGCGAGGCCAACTTCAGGACGCCGCCAATCGCGGTGAGAGCTCCGGCGATGAGCGTGATCTGATTCGGTCGCTGAGTGACGAATCCCCAAACGAGTCCTTCGTCGCTCGACAATGCCGTGGAATCGTTATGGCCCAGCCGATAGCCGAGCGATTGCACGCGCTTGGAGACAGCATCCATGTTGGTCTGGTGCGCCTCGTACTCAAGTGACATGCGAGCCCCGGCGAAGTTGATCGAGACCCACGTCACGCCTGGCATGCGACCCACGCCGCGCTCCAGCGTCAGTGCGCAATCGGCACAATCCATCCCCTCCACCGGAACCTCGCGGTGGGCATAAGCTTCGCCCATCTGGGCGCCCTCACGTTGCACCAGATCTTCGAGGGCCGGGAGCGAGATGACGTTCGGGTCGTAGTGGACGGTTGCGACGCCGCTCAGCTGATCGAGCTCGGCATCGGCGATGCCGTCAGTGCCGCGCAACAGGTCACGCAGGCGTGTCAGACATTGGTTGCATGACGCGGACTCGGCCGGGAGCAATTTGGGAAGTGGCAGTTCCTGCACGTCAATCATGGCGGTCATCCTCTGCTGCATGACGACCGTGAGCCAGCGCCTGTGAGACGAGCGTCGCGACGTGATCGTCGTCGAGCCGGTAGTAGACGCGCCGCCCGTCCCGCTCGGGCCGTGCCAGGCCGTGCTCGCGCAGCACGCGTAGCTGATGTGAGGCGGCCGATTGGCTCAGCCCAACCACCGCGGCCAGATCGCAGACGCAGAGAGGATGGGCGGCCAGGGCCGACATCAGACGCAGACGTGTCGGATCGCCCAGGGCGGCAAAGAGCCCGCTGGTGATGCTGATCTCGGTGGAGGTCGGCATCGACGCACGCACGGAACGCACCGCATCGACGTGGACGATCTGCTCTTCGCAGATGGTGTCGCTCGGCTCAAGCGGGCGAAGTTGATCGGCTTTGCGAGGTCGCGCCATGAAGATACCCGTTCCGTATTGATACGTCATATCAAGAGTGAATAACTATTCATATAACGCTCTCAGGATAGCATCGAGAGTGTCGACCGTCAATCTGGTGGGTAGTTGGTCCGCTCAGCCAGGGATTTGCGTTGGTTCACGATTCAATGCGGTCGGCAACCGGCAGACGGGACACGTTGACCCTGGGTGAATGGTCGTTGACGAGTTATTTGCGTGATCTGTGACGGTCGTCGGGCTTCGGCCGAAGGGCAGACACAGGGGTCTGCCCTTACGTTGCTGCGGCTGGGGTCAGTCCGTTTCAACGGGCTTCGCATAGGTCGCCGCACGGTTTCGTCCCAGCGCGGTCATGGACTTTGTTCCGAATTAAATCGTCATCGACCATTCAAGACAGGTTGACCGCGGACCGTCTACCAAATCGTCTCGTCAAACGCTATTCAACTCAGGGTAGTCGCTCGGCGATTACCGGTTCGTTCTATCGATGTCTCACGCCCTGCGGCACTCGACGATGAAGCGTCCCGTCGGTTGGCGGCCGGTGGCGCTCACGTTGAGCCCTGCTTGACGGGCGAGCTCGGTGAACTGAGGCAACCCCCGATTCTTGCCGCCGACGAGAACGGTGTCGGGAGCAAGCCCGCCCGAGCTCGACTCGGGCGAGACACTGCCGACGACCACAATTCGGCCGGTCGTCCCAGTCGCCCCGATCGCCTCAGCGCAACGCTTGAGGAGGGCCAGGGCCTCTTCGTCGGGCCAATCGTGGAGAACGCGATTTAACAGGTATACGTCGTGTCCAGTTGGGAGTGGGTTGAAGAAGCTTTGACCCGCGACGGTCACTCGATCGGCGACCCCGGCGTCGTCAAAGGTCTGTTTTGCGTTGGCCACAGCTCGCTGGAAATCGATCAGGATGCCATGCACATGTGGATGCGTCTGGAGAATCGCGGCCAGCAGCGCTCCAGTTCCGCCGCCCACGTCGACCACAGTCTGCACGTCCTCCCAATCGCCGTTGACGAGTACCTCGGGATCGGGCGCGCCGTGTCCGGCAACGCCCATCAGGGCGTCGAAGCCCGTGCCCAGGTCGGGATGAGCGTTGAGGTCCTCCCAAAAGGGCAGCCCAAAGATGTCGGCGTAGGCAGGTTTACCGGTACGCACCTGCGTCAACAGGCCACTCCAGGCCAGCGCGAAGCGTCCTCCGATGCCATCCAGGTCCAGACCCAACCGCATCGGTCCATCACGCAACATTTGAGCAGGCTCGTTCAAGGCAAAGCGTCCAGGCTCCAGCTGCTCAAAGACGCCCTTCGCGACCACGTGCTCGAGGACGCGCTGAAGCATGTCCGCATCGGCCTCGCAGACGAGCGCCAATTCGTCGATGGTGTCAATCCCGGCAGCAATATGGTCGGCGACGCGCAACGTCGCCAGGACGTGGATGCCCCAGGGGGTGGCGAAGTCACTGAGCGCGAAGAGGTCTGCACCGTCCGATTCGGGCACGTCCAATCCTCCATTCGACACTGTTTGTTAATCGTTCGTTCGTGCGTCCAGCTTAGCAGGAACCGCGCCCGGTGTGGCATTTGTCGCTATCTCGAGAAGTCGCAGAGTGCGCGAACACTCTTGACATTGTCTGACAAAAGGAGCATTCTATACGCCTGTCGTCGCGCTGCCGGACGTCATTTTCCGTGGCGCGAATTTTCGTTCGGTTATGCTCTCGATGGCCGCTGAAAGGGTCGAACTGTAGTCATGGTTTTCCGATTCAGGCGTAGGTGCAGCACGATGAGGCGTCAGTCCGACGTTCGCTGGAACCTATTTGCTGAAACGAGGAGAACATGCAGTTGCAGACCAAGACCGCGAAATTCGATCTTCTAATCGACGACAATCTCACCCCCGATCAGGCGATCTCTCTGATTGACCGAGCTATCCAGCTCAAAGTTCAGCTCAAGTCTGGTGAACCTCAGCATCACATCATGCCGGGGAAGACTCTTGCCATGATCTTCGAGAAGCCCTCGACGCGCACCCGTGTCGCCTTTGAAGTCGGCATGGCGCAGATGGGCGGACATGCGTTGTATCTCTCGACCAACGACTTGCAACTTGGTCGCGGCGAGACGATTGAGGACACCGGCGCAGTGTTATCACGCTACGTCGACGTCATCATGGCGCGCGTCTTCAAGCATTCCGACATCGTCACGCTGGCCAAATCCTCCAGCGTTCCGGTCATCAACGGCCTCTCGGATCTTGCCCATCCGACGCAAAGCCTGGCCGACATGATGACTATCAAGGAGCAGTTTGGTGGGTGGAACGGCCGCAAGCTGGCCTACGTCGGCAATAAGAACAACATGGTCAACTCGCTCCTGCTGGCCGGGGCGCTGGTCGGGCTCGACGTCGCGGTTGCGACTCCAGTTCATTGCTCGCCCGACGCCATGATCGTCGAGCGTGCCAAATCGATCGCGGCCAACACGGGGAGCACCATCGAGTTCTTCGAGAACCCGTACCACGCCATCCACAACGCCGACGTTGTCTACACCGACGTGTGGGTGAGCATGGGCCAGGATCTTGACAGCCAGACGCTGGAGAGCCTCAAGGCCTATCAGGTCGACGGGGAGATGATGTCGGGCACCGCCCACAATTCCGTCTTCATGCACTGCTTGCCGATGTTCCGTGGGCAGGAAGTGACGGCCGAGGTGGCGGATGGGCCGGAGTCGATCATCTTCGATCAGACGGAGAACCGGCTGCACATCCACAAAGCGATTCTCTACGAATTGCTGGCCAACCCGCTCGGATCGGTGCTGATCTCGTAACCGTTCTCCACAGGCTCTCGCTGAATCCAGCACGAATCCATCGAGAGCCTGACGGCATCAGCAGGAAAGGCCGCGAATCGTCTCGCTGGCGAGTTGCCGATTACCCCGGATGCCAGGGATCGTTTTTCTTACCGGCCCCGGGATGCCACGGGTCCTCTCCCGACTTTTGGCCCGGATGCCATGGGTCGTCGCCCGAAATCTTGGCGTCCGGCACCCAGGGGTTGGCCTTCGGGATGCTGGCTTCCGACTCCCAGGAGCTCGGCTCCGGAATGGTCGCTCCCGGAATTCCCGCATCGGACTCAAAGGAATCGTTCTGCGTCGCGGGCGCCGGCATGGCTCCGCCACCGGCTCGATTGCGTGCGTGGTTGATAAGGGACTCGTTGAGCCGCGCGATTTTTTCCGCGGGCATCGTTTCCAGCAAGCCCTTCATCATTTCCGGTGGAAGACCGTTGTCGAACCTCGCCAGAAACGCAGCTGGCACGCCGCGCTCGAACTGGGCGAACGCCGCGGCGGGCAACGCCGTCTTCAGACTGTCGATGACATCGGTTGGAAGCACCTCAGTGATCGACACGAGGTTCAAGTGACTGCGTTCTGCAATCGCACTGACGCGCGCCGTCACGTCGCCCGAGTCGCGATTTGAGGATCCGCTGTTGAGAAAGAAACGAATAACGTCCAGGATGAGTCCCATGATCAACCGCCCTTTACGTCGCTTGCGAACCGCCACACAAATAAGGGCCGAGATTCCAGGAAATGCCGAATTCTACGGCGGTTGTTCGCGCATGGCAATGAGTCATTGATCCACCTGAACACATATCTCAGGCATCGTTCAGAGACGCTTCCTACTTTTGTGGGTGCGGGCCTCACGTGTTTACGATCGACCGAAGGTCGAATAACGACACGGTTTCTGCGTGTTGCGAGTGTTGAGATTTCAACGAGTGACGGGAGTTCCCATGATACGAGGCGAGCGTGTGCATCTACGACCGATCACGGAGGGTGACGTTGCCCAGATCGAAGCCTGGGAGGCCGATCCGAGCTTCAAGGGCGAATACAACACGTTCGGACTGCAGCCAGCCGAATATATTCGACACGCGTTCGTGCAACACGGCTTCCTCACCGACGATCACGGCCGACTGCTGATCGTCAGTGACGCGGACGAGGCGGTGGGCGACGTGGGCTTTCGCGTCGTGAAGCACGGCGGTGGGCTCGCCAATCGCGTCTACGAGATCGGAGTGACGGTCGCGCCGGAGCACCGCAGACGCGGCTATGGCGGTGAGGCACAGAGCCTGCTCGTAGACTACCTCTTTGCGACCTATCCGATCGCCCGCGTCCAGGCGACGGTCGACGCTGCCAACGTGGCCGAGCAGCGCGCTCTGGAACGCGCCGGTTTCACGCGTGAGGGCGTACTGCGTCAGGCGCAATTCCGTAGCGGTTCCTGGCACGACATCGTCATGTACAGCAAGGTGCGCGGGGAGTAGGGGATGCGACCGTACGGTCGTGGATACCGAGATCCAAGCGCGCCATCAGGTTTCAGACCAGCCGCTAAGCGAGGAGCGGGATGACCTCCTCGGCGAAGCGCTGGATTTGCGCCTCGGCGTCGCTGGCGGGCCAGATCCAGGCTCGTTGCACTCCGGCATCGCGGAACTGGGCGAGACGTTCGGCGCACTCCGCCGCGCTCCCCATCAGCGCCAGTCGCAGCAGATCGTCTGGATCGCGATTGAGCGCCGGGCCGAGGACATCTCGAGCAACGCGTTTGGCTTCGGCTGGGTCCGAGGTAATGTAAAAGAAGATCGACGCCACAGCGTTATCGAATCGGTCGGGGTCCTTGCCCGTTTCGGCCCGCAGCTCTGCCAATCTCTGCCAGGCGGCGGCAAAGCGCTTCGGCGTGATGTTGAAGCCTGACGCGATCCAGCCGTCGCCCATGCGCGTCACGCGGCGAAGGCCGCGTTCAGAGCCCCAACTCCCGATCCAGATCGGCGGTCCGCCACGCTCCGGTCTCGGTTTCGGTCCCACGCCATCGATGTGATAGAAGCGTCCCTGAAAGCGCGGCTCATCCTCGGACCAGAACCGGCGCAGCGCCACAATGGCCTCGTCCAGACGCGGCCAGCGTTCGTTCCACGGCACATCCATCAGATCGAACTCGTCTCGCAGCACGCCGCCGCTGACGCCGAGGATGACGCGGTTGCCGGAGAGGCGGTCGAGCGTACCGAACGTCTGGGCGACTGCTGCCGGATGGCGCAGCACCGGAAGTAGGATGGCTGTAGCGAGTTGAATCGTGGACGTTGCACCCGCGATGGCTGACAGGACGATCGGTCCATCGACCCACGCGCCCCGCGCCACGATGTGGTCCGACGTGGCGATCGTCGTGTAGCCCAAGCGCTCCGCCGTCTTGCCGTAGCGGACGAAGTCGGCCAAGGTCGGCACCGCGTCGTCGACGATGACCGGGATGTGAACTCCGAACTGCACAAACGATCCTTTCGGAGAGTCATTTGTTGAAGTGGTCATTGCCGTTCAATTGACCGTCTCGGCCCGTCTCCGCATACTAGCCCTTACCGGAATGCTTGCCCAGGGCTGACGACTGTTGCTGGTCGTAACCGAAACGAGGAATACAGGATGTTCGAGAGCGAGATGATTGGTCGGCCACTGTCGGAGGTCGATACCCCTGCACTGGTGATTGACGCCGACGCCATGGAACGCAACATCGCGCGCATGGCTGAGTTTTTCGCGGGGAGCAAGGCCAAGTTGCGGCCGCACGCGAAGACGCACAAGAGCCCTATTGTCGCCAACAAACAGATCAATGCGGGTGCGGTCGGTGCCACCTGCGCCAAGCTGGGTGAGGCGGAGGCGCTGGCGGCGGGCGGCGTGAATGACATTCTGATCGCCAATCAAATCGTTGGACCGCACAAGATCGGGCGATTGGTGCGCCTGGGACGGCAGATAGACATCGCCGCGGCGGTTGACAGCATCGAGAACGCGCGGCAGATTTCCGACGCGGCGGTGGCGGCTGGATCTTCTGTGCGGCTGTTGGTCGAGGTCAATGTCGGGATGAATCGTTGCGGGGTCGAGCCCGGTTCCGAGGCGGTCGAACTCGCCAAACAGGTGGCCTCATTGCCTGGCATCCGCTTCTTCGGCATCCAGAGCTACGAAGGGCATCTGGTCATGCTTGACGGCCATGAGAACCGGCGCGAACGGGTGCTTGAGGCCATGGCGCCGGTCATCGAGACGCGCCAGATGATGGAGGCAGCCGGTGTGCCGGTTCCGGTTATCAGTGGCGGCGGGACCGGCACGTTTGACATCACCAGCACCATCGATGGGTTCGACGAGATCCAGGCCGGCTCCTACGTCTTCATGGACGCCAAGTACGGGACGGTCGAGGGACCGGACGCCGTCTTCGAGCCAGCGCTCTATATTTGGTCGACCATTGTCAGCCGTCCGACCCGAGAACGCGCCGTGGCCGACATTGGCCTCAAGACAGCGACCTCTGAGTTAGGCCTGCCGGTCATGGCGGATTACCGTGATTCGAAGACCGTCAGCCTGTCCGAAGAGCACGTCAAGCTGCTGTTGGAGGGCGAGGCGCAGTCGCTGCGCGTCGGCGACAAAATTCGCTTCCAGCCGGGACACGTCTGCACCACCGTCAACCTGCACGACGCCTACGTCGTGGTGCGCGACGATGTGGTCGAGGCGGTCTGGCCGGTAGCGGCGCGCGGCCGATCGCGCTGAATCAGCGAGTGATCGTTCCACCGCGAATCGTTTCGTAAGAGAGGAATAAACATGACCGACATGCCGCTTTCGTTGCCCGACCGAGATGGCCAGAAGAGCCCCTTCCCCTGGCTGCATCACATCGCGTTGATAACCAACGACATGCCCAAGACGGTTGCGTTCTATCGGGACGTTCTCGGCAGCGAGATCGCCATGGCGCACCGGCTGGGACGCGAGGGGCACGAGCGCCACTACTTCATCACCGTGGCACCGAATACCGTCTTTGCCTTCTTCGAGTTTCCAGACGCTCAGCTGCAGGAGTTCCAGGAGGCGACGCTCGCCAAGACAGGTCGCATGCTGGACCACATCTGCTTCTTCGTGGAGAGCAACGAGGACTTGGAGGCGTGGCGGGGGCGGCTGGAGGAGCACGACGTGCCGATCCATCAGTATGCGCCGGGGAACACCCTGTTCTTCCACGACCCGAACAACATCGTGTTTCAGATCAGCATCGCGCCGAAGGGCAAGATGGGCTTCCCGGTACACAACGACCCCGACCCGGCCTATGAGGTGCCGAGCTAGACGACAACGACGTGCTGGGTCGCACGCTGCGTTCAGGGCCCAACCGGCGCGCCCTGGTTGCGAAACGTGACTCTTCGCACGTGGCAGCCTGCGGGCGACGGCAACGGCCCAGCGGCGAGGAGTCGACGATCGCATGGGGAGGGGCACAGAGATGTACGGGATCAGACCGAGCACGCGAGGGGGTGGGTGCTGATGAGTGCTGCGCCCCAGGGGCACCGCTGGCCGACTCGATGGGCCGGCAAGCCGTACCTGTACTTAACCACGATTGGTCGTCGCACGGGTGAGCCGCATCGCATCGAGATCTGGTTTGCCGTGCACGACGACCGGCTGTATCTGCGAGCCGGGGGCGGTCAGCGGGCAGACTGGGTACGCAATCTTCGGGCAAACCCACGCGTCACCGTTGAGCTGGGTGACGAGACCCACGATGCCGTCGCTCATCTCGTTGAGGTGGTTAGCGCCGAAGACGACCTCGCGCGCGAGCTGCTGGTGGGCAAGTACGCGAAGGGCGACAACGACCTGACGGAGTGGGGTCGCACGTCCCTCCCGGTGCGGATCGAGTTCTCGAACGATGTGCAGTGAACGATGAGCCATGACTTGTTTGGCGTGCATGATTCAATTTGCCGTGCTCTCGGTCCGCGCCGGAGGTGCTGAGCCAATTGACGGTTCGGAAATCATCGACAAATAACCGGCAACGCGCGTCACACAGAGCTGCTCGTGGATCTACCGGTCATCGGGTCATCCCCACACTCTCGGCTAGATCGTCGGTTCGTCCCGCACCGACCCAATGCCCCGTCAGTTTGAGCCTGTGAACGCCAATGATCCGGGACTTGGACAGGTTGACGCATGCAATACGGGGAAGGTGGGCGACAACTCTGGATCGACGTGACTCTGATCAGCTCAGGCGCTCCGGCTCGGGCTAGCCAGATTGAGAGGATCGTGCGCTGTGTTCTTGCTCAAAGCGCAGCGCGGCTTCGATGGCCTCCTGCTCCAGCTGTTTGGCGTCTTCCCGACTCGGTTCGACGCCGGAGTCAATCCCACGCTTGGTCAGTGTCATGGCAACCGGACGCGCACGGGAGATTGTCGTGGCCATGTCGCGTGCTGCACCGAGCAGATCTTCGTCAGATATGACGCGGTTCACGAGTCGCAGCCAATGGGCCTCCTGCGCATCGAAAGTCCGACCGGTGTAGAGCAGTTCCTTGGCCGCGGCCTTGCCAACGCGTTCCGGCAGCCGCCGCGTCCCCGCACCAGGTCCCCGCACATTTTCCGGATACCGAAACGTCGCGGACTCCCCGGCCAGGATGAAGTCGCAACATAACGCCAGCTCAACACCCGCCGCGACGGCTGGCCCGTTCACGACCGCAATGCACGGCTTGGGGTGACGCTCGACCGCGTTCAAGACATCGTGCCCTCGACGCCGTCGTGCACTCACCTGCTCGACCGTAAAGCCAGCCCGTTCCTTCATATCATTACCGGCGCAAAAGGCCGGACCTTCCGCGCGTATCAGTACCACGCGCACGTCTGCGTCAGCGGCAGTCACGTCAAGTGCAGCTTGCAGTTCATCGAGTAACTGTTGATTGACGGCATTCCGTTGACGTGGGCGATCAAGCACGATCTCCGCGATCGGGGGATTCCGTTCGAGGCGTATCGTAACGACCTGACTCACGGTGATCTCCACTCTGTTCATCCATAGGTTGGCCCGATCCGACGATCAACCTCAACCAGCAGGACTGCCGTATTCCTCGGCGAGACGGTCGAACACGTCTTTGCGGGTGAGGCGGTTGCGCTCGGCCATGCTAATCGGATGGCCGCGCACGTCATCGCTGCTGCCGTTCTCGCGCAGAGACGCCAGCGCCGCTTGCCCTGCATGAACCATCGATCTCATGAGCATGTTGGCGTAGAGCGCCATGCGGTACCCCATTTGCTCCAATTCAGTAGCTGGCAGCAACGGCGTCCTGCCGTCCTCGACCAGGTTGATCAGGCATGGTGCGGAAATCGACTGCGGCACGAACCGCATCTCATCGACCGTCTGCGGTGCCTCGACGAAGATGATGTCAGCCCCGGCGTCGGCATAGGCTCGGCCGCGCTCGATGGCGGAGTCGATCCCCTCAACCGCCCTCGCATCAGTGCGCGCGACGACGAGCAGGTCCGGATCCTGACGCGTGTCGACCGCCATGCGGATCTTAGCGACCATCTCCGCTGTCGAAATCACGGCCTTGCCCTCAAAGTGACCACAGCGCTTCGGATCGACCTGATCTTCAAGCTGGATGGCCGCGACTCCGGCCCGCTCGAACGTCTGCACCGTTCGTCGCACCGCGAGCACGTTGCCATAGCCGGTGTCGGCGTCGGCGATCACCGGAATCTCCACCGCATTGCAGATGCGCTCGACTTGCCTCGCCACTTCCGACATCGAGAGCAGCCCGAGATCGGGAAAGCCGAACTGCGTGTTGGCAATCCCAGCGCCGGTTGCGTAAACCGCGTCAAACCCGGCCTCTTGCACCAGTCGCGCCGTGATCGCGTCGGTCGCACCGGGTACGACCATCAATCCGTCAGGCTTGAGCGCCAATCTCGGCAGCATTTGCTTGTAGTTCATCAACTCTCCTGAACGGCTGGATTACGACGCGGTCTCCACCGGCATCGCGCTTCGCTCTCGATAGTGATCGGCACTCTCGACCTGCTTTAACCGGGCAACGGCTTGAGCAAGCTGATCTTGGCGCTCGGTGGCGTCGAATGGCAGCGGGAAGCTTAGTGTGTCAGTAAGTCCACCCAGGCGCGCTTGCGCCGCGTCGGCGATCGTGTCATACGTCCCTGAAATGCAGAACGTATCGAGCATCTCGTCGCTCACCAGGTTCTTCATCTCGTCCCAGCGTTCTTCCGCGATAAGCTTGCGCAGGTCGGGATTGATCGCTTCCCAGCCATGGTGCTCGAGGACCGGCAGATAGCTGCGCGTCGATCCATACCAAGCGATGCGATGGCGCACCCACTCTCGCGCTTTGGTCACGGCCTCCTCATCTGCCCCAGTCGCCGTAAATCCACCTCCGATCATCTCGAAGGAGTCGAGCGAACGGCCCGATTTTTTGGCGCCGATCAAGACATTGGGCCAGATGACGTCCCGGATGTACTCCGGTGTGGAGAAGGAATGCACGCGCAACCCGTCACATAGCTCGCCAGCGGTGCGGATCATGTATTTGTTAACGGCAGCGATGTGAATTGGAATGGGAAAGTACTCGCTCGGGCCGAGGTTGAATTCGGGCGTCATAAGAGTGAAGTGGTAGAACTTCCCTTCGAAATTCAGTCGCGTCCCGTTCTGCCAGCAATCCCAGATAGCCTTGAGCGCAAGCACGTATTCGCGCAGACGAGGACCCGGCGAGCCCCATTCCATCGAGAAGCGTCGCTCGATGTGCCCCTTCACCTGTGTGCCCATGCCGAGGGCGAAACGTCCCCTCGAGAAGGCCTGAATGTTGTGCGACATGTAGGCGACGATCATCGGGCTTCGAGGAAAGACGATGGCGACGGCCGGAGCCAGACGAATCGAGTGCGTCGCGGTGCTGGCGATCGTCAGAGAGATGAAGGGGTCTCTGCGCACTTCGGATTGCGAGAGGCTGTCGAAGCCGAGATCTTCCGCCAGTCGGGCCGCGTCGGCGACGTCATCGAGGGCGACTTCTCGCAGATTGGTTTCAACTCTCATCGGTCAGACTCCTCCCATTCCGCATCCCACCTTGTCAAGAATCGTCCTATGACTCGCTCAGCGCCACGAAGTGCGCGGACATCAAATCGACGTTGCTCTCCGTCGATTGCACGCGGCTTTCCTCTATCAGGTGAATGACGTGCGCGAGCACGGTCCCGGCGGCCTGCGGCCGGATGCGGGGCAGTACATCCGCATAGAGCGCGTCCATGATGGATGCGACGGTGTCATGCCCCATCGCGATCTGGTCGTAAATCGCCTCTTCCCGACGTTGACGATGCTCGATGTACTGACGCACCCGCTCACCGCCATTCTCGATCTCCGGACCATGACCAGGGTAGACGATGTCGATGGGCAGGGTCGCGACGCGACGCAGCGAACGGAGATAGTCACCCATCGAACCGCGCGGCGGGACGACCGCCACAGTGCCGTTTCCAGACATCAAGTCACCAGCGAACAGGGCGCGGAGCGAGGGCTCGAAGAGGCTCACGTGGCCTGGCGCGTGACCTGGCGTTTCAATGACCTCAAACGTGTACTGTCCTACCGATATCCGGTGTTCATCCTCCAGGTAGTTGTCGACCTGCAATGCGAATGGCAGCCGGTTGGAGAGTTCGGCATCCCGTCGATGAAGTTCGATGCTGGCGCCGGTTGCCAGTTGCAACGCGGCGGCGTTTCCCGCGTGATCCGGGTGAGCGTGCGTCAGCACGATGCGCGAGACTTCGCCGATGCCGAATCGCTCCAGCGCTTCCATCACGGTTACCCCGCCGTCATCACTTCCGACGTCAATGAGGATGGCAGGGCTTCGCCCCACGATGTAGACGTTGGTTGGTTGACCACTCGGGCCGACGTGGTTCGGCACGCTCACTCGGTACAGATCCTCGGCGATCCGGGATCCGTGTGCGTCATGCGTGAGTGTCGGTTTCATTAGTCACTCCCGGCGTCAGTGCGGCTAATTCGGGACTCCGTTGTCCCAATGCATGGACGAGTCGATCTGTCCGCAGATTCATCAATGTCAGTCGGAGTCTTCGTCGTGGTCACGCGATGCGCAGCGTGGGACGATCGTGACGCACCTATTGCGAAGCGCCGTTTCCACTCCCGCAAACGAGAGTTCAGTCAGATGAAGAAGCGTGTGGCGCGGGTTCTCGAGCAAATCAGCGACCGTATGAGCATCGCTGCTCGCGACCAACGCCACGTCGTCTCGCTCGATATTGAAGTCACCGTAGCGGTAGTTCTGCCGCTCGATTGCATCGACATCGGTTCTGGCGCGCAGCGCCGGGAAGAATGGATGGGGCAAGATGACGATCGCATCCTGCTCCCGTGCCGCCTGGATCGTCTCCGCCATGGAGCGCCAGCGTTTGAGCGGCCGCTCAAGCCCCAGCACCACGAGGTGCCCGTCGTCCGTCGTAACCTCCATGCCTGGTAACACCAGAAGCCGGAGGTCGCGTGCCAGCGCCAGTTCAACGGCCATCAATCCCGGTCGAAGATCGTCGTGATCGGTGACACCAAGCACTGCCAGACCCGCGGTTGTCGCTCCATTCAAATGCCTCAGCACCAAGTCGTTCGTGTTGTGGCTGAACGTCCCGTCCCCGATCGCATGCGTATGCAGATCTGCTCGCACGGTTTGATATCGATTCAGTCTTTCTGGACCGGAACTCATCTGGCTCGCGCGCCACTCGGTACGTCGGAAAGTACTCCCTCGCGTGTCAGGTCGTTGATCTCGTCGTCGTTTAGCCCGATCACCTCGCGTAGGACGTAGTCCGTATCAAGTCCAAGGGTCGGTGCCGGAGTCCTTATCTCGGGCGGCGTCTCCGACAGTTGATAGGGCGCGACCCTCAGCATCTGCCGGCCCGCGCGGAGGTTCTCAATCGGCGTGTAGTAGCCACGTTCCTGAAGATGCGAATCGTTCAGGAGGTCGGCGCCAGTTTGCACCGCGCCGGCGCGGATATTGTGCGACTGCAGAACGTCCATCACCTCATGTTTCGTCCGCTGTAGCGTCCATCCCTCGATCTCGGAACGCAGTGCCGAATCGTGCATCTGACGCTGAAGATGCGAGTCGAATCGCTCGTCACGGCCCAAATCCGAACGGCCGATCGCTTCACAGAATCGTTGCCACTCGCAGTCATCAGCGACGCTGATCGCGACCCAATCGTTGTCCCCTTCACAACGGTAGCAGTCGTTAGGCGCGAATTCGGGCCGCCGATTGCCCTGTTGGGTCGGAATGCGGCCGCCCGCCGTGAACTCGAGTACATGCTCGCCGATCATGGTGGTTATGAGCTCGCGCTGAGAGAGGTCGATGTGCGTGCCTTTGCCGTGCCTCCGACGATGTCGGAGCGCCGCCAGCAGAATACCCGCGCCGAAGATCGCTGCGACCTGATCGGGATAATTCACTTCACCGCTCGACCAGATCGGGTGTGAATCCTCATATCCCGTGATACCCATTAGCCCTGAAAGGGCGTCGAGCGTCGATCCGTACGATCCGTAGTTGCTCTCCGGACCACCACTCCCCTGACTCCCCAGTGAAAGCATCACGATGCCAGGATTGACCGCTCTCAATGTCTCATAGGAGAGTCCTAGCCGATCCATCACCCCCTGGCGAAAGTTCTCAGCGACGGCATCCGATTTCGCGACCAGCTTCAGCAACGTCTCTCGGCCCTTCGGATGCTTGAGATCCAGGCAGACCCCCAGCTTGTTCCGGTTGACCATGTTGAAATTCGGAGAGAAGTTCCAGATGTCTGGAGGCGGGTCCGCCTGATTGATCCGCGTCTGCTGCCAATAGCGGAACGGGTCGGGATACGAGCCCGATTCGACCTTGATCACCTCAGCGCCAAGGTCGGCAAGCATCTGCGTCGCGCAGGCGCCAGCTGTGATGATCGTCAGATCGGCGACGCGTATTCCTTTGAGTGCCTGTGCCATCTATCTAACCTCATGTGCAATCGTCGACAACCAGCGCCTCGCCGGTTAGTTCGACGTCGAGACGTTGGCGCCCTGGCCCGGATTCTTCTCGCCGGCCGCGAACCGATCCAGGCCCTCCTTGGCCGCGCTCGACTGTTGGCGCACCAGATTGCCGATATAGCCGCCGTAGACGAGCCCATCGCTCCAAGGCATCAGGTCCAGATCGCGAATAGCCTTCTTACCGAAGTCGATCAGGATGGGATCGAACTGACAGATGTGCTCGGCCAGTGCTTCGGACTCCGGGAGGAGTTGGTCATGCGCCACGACGGAGTTGACGATGCCCCAGCGCTCGGCCGTGTGCGCGTCGATGCGCCGAGTGGTGAGGATCATATAGGCGGCGTGCTTGGGCAGGATCCGTCGAATCGTCGCCGGTCCAGCCAAACCCGGGAACGTGCCAAAACCGAACTCCGGCATGCCGAACTGCGCCTGCTCGGAAGCGATGGCGAGCTCGCAATTGTGGGCCAGAGTCAGTCCTCCACCCAGCGCGAATCCGTTCACGGCGGCGATACAGACGGCCGGATGCTTGCGCACTTCCTCATTCGTGTCGACCCAGGAGTTGCTGCCATGGGCGTATTGGCGCGTGTTACCATCGCCGCGCATCTCGCGGTTCTCCTTCAGGTCGACACCGGCGCAGAAGGCCGGGCCGTTCCCGGTGATGATGAGGACCTTGCAGTCGCGTGAGTCGTCGAGCGCCGCACGAAGCTCCTGTTGAGCCGCCCGGTTCATGGCATTGCGCTTATCCGGGCGATTGAGGGTGATGATGCCGTAACCCGGCTCCTTCTTCTCCAACAGAACCAACTCGCCATATTCTTTCGATATCTCGGACATTCCTGACCCTCCCAATTCGAAACAGTTTCGTTGCATCATCTAATGAAGTGCGGGTCGAGGCGGCGCTAGATCACCTCCTCCATACGCAGATAGTCGATCTGTTCGTCGGAATACTTCAGAATAGACCGCAGCACTCCAGCGGTGTGTTGCCCCGGTACCGGTGCGGGGCTGGACGGGATATCGATGCCAGCCAGACGGAACGGAACCCCTGGGTAGCGGGCGGCGCCGACGGCGGGGTGGTCGAAGTCTTGCCAGAAGCCGCGTGCCTCATACTGCGGTGAATGCAGCAGGTCCTCCACCGTGGCCACAAACCCCAGCGGAATGCCGAGAGCCTGTCCATCGCGATAAATGTCTAACTTATCCGTTCCGCGAACCAGGGTGCGAGCAGGTCGCGTATTTCTTCGGCGTGTCTGGAGCGCCCCGCACGCGTGACGAAACGTTCGTCGTCGAGTGCCTCAATGTCGGTCAGCCGTCGCAATGCCGGAAAGTTCTGGTCCTGGTAGACGAGCGCGACGTATCCATCGCGGGCCTCAAGCACGATCCAGTGGGAGTGGTTGCCTACGCGGTAGCGGACAATGTCGTTCACCTCGAAGTAGGCCGCGCTCTTCCATTCGACGAAGGCGATGGTTTCCAGCATCGAAACGTCGACCAATTGCCCATGCCCCGTCTGATCGCGGTAGGTCAGTGCGCCCATGACCCCGGTGAATGCGCTCAGACCAGACGCGTATTGCACCTGTGCACCGCCAAGCTCGAGAGGTTCTCGCTCGGGAAACCCGACCATATTGAGCAGCCCGCCAAGCGCGCAGACGACGAGGTCTGAGCTCTCCAGATCGCGATATGGGCCGTTCAGCCCGAAGGACGTGATCGACGCGATCACCAGGCCGGGGTGTCGCTCCTGCAGCAATGGATAGGGAAATCCGAGGCCCTTCAGCGCGTCAATCTTCAGGCCGTCGATCAGCACGTCCGCTTCGCCAATCAGACTGCCGAGAATCTCCCGGCCATCTGGGGTGTCGGTCGCGCAGGTGACGCTCTGTTTGCCTCGATTGAGGTGCAGCCAGGCGGTACTCACTTTGAGTCCCGTTGCGTCTTTCCCGACCAGGGGTTCGCTCCGATAGAGCCCACCCCCGGCAAGGTCGTCGACACGGATGACGGTCGCGCCAAGCTCAGTCAGCAGCTTGCCCGTGTACGCGGCCGCGATGCTGTCTCCGAGCTCGACGGCGATGACGTCGTCAAGTGGCAATGGTGTACCGGTGTTCATGCTGTCACGCTACGCTCGAACGAAGTACGGAACGGACTGCATCTCGGTCGCATCCTCGAACTCCACTCGCACGCGCATGTCGCACTCGATGTCGCTGTCCTCGATGCCGCGCACGGTCGACATCATCATGACCCCCTCGTCGAGCTCGATGAGGGTGACGTTGTAGGGCAGATCGTCCTCGAACGCTTTGAAGTAGCGCTGGTGGAAGACGACCCACGACCAGATCTTGCCCATGCCCGAAACTGCTTTCCACTCGAAGTTGCGGGAAAGACAGTGTGGGCAGTGTGTGGACGGCGGGAACCATTGGGTGCCGCACTCATTGCATGTCTGCAGGCGCAGCTCACCTTGCTTGGTCCCTTCCCAAAACGGAGCGTTGAGCTTGGTAATCGGCGGCAGCGGCTTGGTGTATTCGGAGACGTTCGCGGACATTCAGCGATCTCCTTTCGATGTGCGTTCTTCCATTAGTTGTGCAGGATATGCGCGTTGCAGATCGGGGCCGGACAGGTGTAGAAGCCAACCTTGGCATTCGGAACCTGTCGGTCTCCGGCTTGCCCGCGGAGCTGTCGTACTGCCTCGATCGTCAATCCATGACCCTGCATGTAGCTCTCGGCGGTGTGTCCGCCGCTGGTATTGACCGGAAGCTCGCCCTCGAGAGAAATGCGCCCGTCTTGCGCCCATTGATGCGCCGTGCCGCGCTCGCAGAAGCCGTAGCCTTCGAGAGCGAAGAACTGGGTCGGTGTGAAGTTGTCGTAGAGCTGAGCGAAGTCGACTTCACTTGGCGTGACGTCGGCCGCCTTGAAGAGCCTGCTGCCGATGTCCTGCATGGCTCCGTAGAAGAAGTCGTGGGTGGTGTAGTAGTTGGTTAGGTCCGTGGCCGAGTAGGTCGCTGAAACATATACAGGCGGTTGGTTCAATGTCTTGGCCTTTTCGGCCGTGGTCACGATTGTAGCGACACCACCGTCGTTGATGATGCAGTAATCGAAGAGTCGTAACGGCTCGGCGATGTAACGCGCCTGCAGATACTCTTCCTTGGTGATGGGTTTCTGGAAAACCGCGATCGGGTTCTTTGCGCCATTGCGGCGGTTGTTGAGCGCGGCGGCTGCCAGCGAATCCTCGCTTGCACCATACAGGTGCATATAGCGACGCCACATGTGCGCGACCGCGGCGCCGGGCGAGGTCATGCCGTAAATCGCGTCCCACGCAGCCGGTGAGTCGGGAGAAAACCCTCCTCCGTAGCGCTCCCCCACCGAGCGACCATTGTTACCGTAGACGATAGCGACGGTCTCGGCCTGACCAGTGACGATGGCCATCACCGCGTATTGCAGTGCGACGCCGGCCATGCGGCCGGAGCCTTCGAGCTGGTTGACTAACCGCAGGTGATGCAATCCAACGACGTCGGCCATTCTCGCGTACGACGGGGTTCGCACACAGAGCAGCCCGTCAATGTCATTCTTGTCGATGCCGGCGTCTTCGATGGCAGCCCGCAACGCGTCCGCGGCGAGCTCATACGAAGTGCGCTCCGGGTCGAGATCCCGATACATTGCGCCAAAATTGGTATTTCCGATGCCCACGATGGCCGTCTTGTCTCGGATGTCAACGGCGTTCACGAACCCGATCCTCCCATTCCGTTAAACACCACGACTTATTCGACAGACGCATCTGAACATCGACGTCGGACGGCCGCCCGGGCGCGTCAGCTCTCGGGCTAGCTGTTTGGGCGAACCTTGAAGGTGGCTTCGTAGCGATAGTGATCGCCCCGATGCCAGACCTTGGCCACGTACATCGGCTGGCCCGCATTGTCGAAATAGATGCGCCTCGCGAAGAGGAGTGGTGCGCCAATCTGAATATCGAGGCGTTCACTTAGAACCGCATCCGCGAGTGTCGCCTCGATCGTCTGTTTCGCCTCCACAATTCGGTTGTCGAGCTTCTTGCCGAGCACCTGCGTCAACCAGCCACTGGAGAGATCTCCAACGCTCAGCTGATCGCCGATTGAATGCGGCAAGTAGTCCAGCACGTAGACGTATGGTCCCGTCGCGTCTTCGACGATGCGCTCAACCAGCAAGATGCTGGCTTCGTCACTCTTGAGAAGCGACTGAACGTCGGGTGGCATGGGGACGCTGCGTATGTCGACGTGTCGGTAGACCGGTGTCTGATAATTCGGATCTGCGCTGATAGCTGGGAAGGCTTCGTTGAAACCGGCGTTACCGACGAAAGCGGACAGGACCGCCTGATCGGACTCCTTGCGAGCACCGCCAATGACGAACGTCCCTTTACCCTGGATCTGCTCGACCAAGCCATCGGCCGCCAGACTCTTGATCGCTTCTCTAACCGTCACACGACTCACTTTGAATGAAGCGGCAAGCGCCGGTTCGGCCGGAAAGGCGTCGCCGATCCGATATTCACCAATCGAGATCTTGTGCCTGAGCACGCTTTCGATCTGCATCCACAGAGGGGCGCGTTTGCGCACCCTGTTGCGTTTAGTTGTTGACGACATGCTCTACTCAGCTCCGCATCTGATAGTCACCCACGCCGTACCGTCGCCCGCCGCGGCGGCAGCCGACTCTTGATCGAGTGTTCCACACTTTGTGAGGCTTGTCCGGTTGTAGGGACAAGTGCATGTGCCAAGAGTCATATAGTTATACCTGAACAAAGTTCCACCGACGTCCTCGGCGATGGCGGTCATACACTCCGTTGTGCATGACCGCTCGATCGCTGGTCAACTCAGGACGCCGGCACGGAGCGTAGGTGCTCGACCTGAGCAGTAACTGTCGTCAATCTAGACCAGTAATTCGGCGATTGTTCGCACGTCCTCGACGTTGTCGAGGTCTTCGCAGATCGCAATCAGACGGTCGGCGCGCTCCGGGGGAAGCGCGTCACGCGTCGTTTTGCGGAACTTGGCGACAATCTCATTCCACGTGATCGGGTCGTCGCTGGTCCCCCGCTGGTAGCCCATCTGCTTCAGCTCAGATCCATCCTTCATGGTGAACTTCAGCTCCGTTTCACGGCTGATGAGCTGACCAGTTGCATCGAGCGCTGGGTCGTAGACGACCTCGATTCGCTTGATGAGATCGAGCACCTCCGGCGAGGCGATCTTTTCCTCAGTGAACTGTTCGATGGAGACATCGTTCTCCAGCAGCATGATCGCCAGGCAATACTGGAGATTCAACTGAGCCGAAGTAATCGTCGTCGGACGATATTGGAACCCGACCGCCTTGTAGGAGCCTTGCGGCATCGATACTACGATCTTCTCGATCTCATCAGGTGCCAGCGGATGTTCGCGACGGAGCGCCTTGACTGCCTCGAGCGATGGATGAATCGGGATGCGGCATGCCCAGAGCTTGAAGTTCACGCCGCGTGATTCCCAATCCTCTCCAAAACCGTGATACAGCTTGGTCAGATCGAACGTGTCACGCGCCCCGGAGAAGGCAGACGGAAAGCTGCCGTAGCCGCACTCGAAGATGTTGTCCACGTTGGTGAAGCCGTGGGCGGCGAGTTCGGCGCCGAAGAGTCCCGCGGACGCAGCTCTTCCGGCTAGCAAGCGCTTGCCCATACCGCCGTGATGCGTGCCCATCAGGCCACCCGCCTGTTGCGCGGCATTGCCGATGGCGTGCACCGATTGCTCGCGGTCGAGGCCAAGCAAGCTCGACGCCGTCGAGACCGCCGCGAAGATCCCGTAGAGTCCCGGCCCGTGGAATCCGCAGGTGACGTGCGGCACGCGGCCGACGCACTCCGAGACACGTGCGGCGACTTCGACCCCGGTGACGACCGCGCTGATGAGCTCTTTCCCTGAGATCGCCATTCCGGTTTCGGCCAGCGCGATCGCAACGCTCAGCGTCACCGAACCGTGATGCCCGCCTGCGCCAACGTCGTCGAACTCGAACCCGTGGATCGAGCTGCCGTTGACCATCGCCGCGTTCTTGGCGGAAAAGCGGTAGTCGGTGCCCCATACGTGCGACGGTCCCGGCTGTTCAGTCGCCTCCAGGGTGTCGATGAGGCGATGGGTCCAAGGCATGCGTGAACCAAGTAGCCCGCAGCCGAATGTATCCAGCGCCAGAAGTTTCATCTTGTCGACGACGTCTTGCGGAATTTGCTGTTGCTGGCTCGACGCCAGATAATCCGCGACGGCGTAGGTCTCTCCCGCCATCTCAGTTGGTCCCCTCACTGCGTTGACCAATTCGACTCGCAAGTTGCGTCATATTCGCGAGTGACTCGAGATGGCTGACCATCTCGATCATCTCGTCTTGCTCCTGTTCATTCAATGCGTGCTGGGTGAAACGCCGGAACTTGTTGGCAACCACGTCGAAGCTGGCGGGATTGTCCGCGGCGCCGGCGAACGTGGTGGCTGGGAGCTCGTGCTCCTTTACTCCGATGGTGATGACGACCGCAGCCTGATCCGTGGGCACTTCCTCCAGCGTGATCATCTCCGAGATCCGTTTGATGGCGGAGTCGGTCAGCGTTGATTCGTCATATTGAACCGGCTGATCGAGATCACGGCAGATGGCGGTGGCCGTGGAGAAGGCCAGGCTGTACTGCGCGCCCATCATGCTGGTCGGCGCGCGATCCAGGAACCGCTCCTCGAGCATGCGATGGGTCGCATTGATGCGGACTGACTCGACCGCTGCCGGGTCGATCGGCGTGTCGCGCTTGAAAGCCTGGATTGCGGCCACGACGGCTTGCGACGTGGCGTGACATGGATAGGCCTTGATGGTGAGCACCTCCATGCGCCATTCCTCTCCCAGACCGCTGAGGAGTTTGTCGATCTGCGGTGAAGGAGAGAAGGCATGAAGATAGCCATATGGACCTTCGATAATCGTTGGTGGGCCGGTGAAACCGCCTTGTGCCAAGAATGCGCTCTCCAGTCCCAGTTGAGACGCCCGACCGAGGTGGAGGCGTTTGGTCATCTCGCCTTTCCAGGCGTACTCGATGAGCCCACCGGACGATGATCCCGCGATGCCCATTGCATTGGCGATCGTTTCACCGTCGAGCCCCAGCAGCTTTCCCGCGACCATCGCGGCGCTGAAAGGCCCGTTGGCTGCCGGATTATGGAAGCCACGCTCGATCTCCACTGCGCCGGTCTGCGCGTCGCCGATGCGACAGAGTGCCTCATAGCCGACGGCCAGGGCCTCGATAAACGCCTTTCCAGAAACGCCATCTCGTTCAGCGAGTGCGAACGCCGCTGGAAAGACGGTTCCGGCCGGGTGCGACACGTGTCCAATGTGCTCCGACTCAAAGCCGCCAATCATCACGCCGTTGACCAACGTGGCGAGCGACACCGGCGCCTTCCACGACAACATGAACATCGACGAGTCCCCGTTCCCGCCGATCCCCTGCACCATGTCGGCAACGATCTTCGCCCACTGCTGGGGGGCGCCAATGTAGCCGCATGCAATGCAGTCCAGGATGTAGGTCTTGGCGCGCTCAATCACGCGGTCTGGAAGCTGGTCGTAGCCCGTATCGGCTACGAAGGATGCAAGTCTGCGTGTTTCATCCATTGGCCTTAGCCACCGATCCTCTCTCGATTGCAGTGTTGTGATTCACCCTTACCCTGTGCCTCCTGTGCGGTCTAGGATGCTCCTCTCATGTGTGGGTCCAGAACATCGCGCATCGCATCGCCGAACATGTTGAAGGCGTACACGACCAACGCGATGGCAAGACCCGGGAAGATCGCCAGATTCGGGTGATAGACCATTTGCGGACGCGCCTCCTGCAGCATGCGTCCCCACGAGGGGAAGGGCGGCGGCGGTCCGAAGCCAAGGAATGAGAGCGACGCGGTGAGCAGGATGACGCTCCCAATCTGAATAGAGGCAGTGATGATGATGATCGGGATGACGTTGGGAAGGATGTGGCGAAAGATGACGCGGAAGTGGCTCGCCCCGATCGAGCGGGCCGATTCGACGTATTGGCTGTCTTTGATCGAGATGGTGGCACTGCGCACGATGCGCGACCCACCGGCGGCATAGAGCAATCCGAGCGTCAAGATCAACACTGAAGTGTGATTCGAAAAGATCGACACCACGAAGATCACGAAGATCAGCCCTGGAAACGACAGCCAGATATCAATGAGGCGCTGCACGAGTAGATCGAACCAGCCGATGAAGTAACCCGAGACCATGCCGATTAGCGTTGCCACCACCGTCGACACCAGAATCGATCCGAATCCGATGTAGACCGTCACACGCGATCCATAGATCACACGGCTGAATATGTCGCGTCCCTGCTCATCGGTGCCGAAGACGTGGCTCGAACTCATACCGACGAGCCGGTCGGCAACGTCGAAGTCGTCATAGGAATATGGAGCCAGGAGACTGGCAAAGATCGCCATGAGGATCAACAGGACAATGACGAGCCCACCAAACGCACCGAGCGGCTTCTTGCGGATGAACCGCTTGACTGCCATGACTGGTGTCTGATTCGGGTGTTCGCGCACCGCAAGGAACCGACCCGGATCGCCGACGATGGGACGTTCGCCGCTCGTCATGATGAGTACCTGATTCTTGGATCGATCAACGAGTAGGACACGTCGACGACCAGATTGCTGACCACCACGATCACGGCGGTGAGGAGCACGATCGCCTGCACCACCGGATAGTCACGTTGCTGGATCGAGGTCAGAAGATAGTTGCCCATCCCAGGAAGAGAGAAGATCGCTTCCAGAATGACAGTCCCACCGACGAGCCCTCGGATCTCAAGGCCGATGATCGTGATGACCGGGATGACCGCGTTGCGCAGCGCGTGCCGGGCGATCACCGATCGCTCAGCGAGTCCCTTGGACCAGCCCGTCCGAATGTAATCCTGGCGCAGCACCTCCAGCATGGTGGTGCGCATCAGGCGCATGATTGCACCCGCCGCGTGCGCACCGAGGAGGAGAGCTGGCACCCAAAGGATTTTGAGGTTCGTTGACGGACCGTCCCACAACTGCGTGTAATGCAGCGGCGGGGTCCAGCCGAAGATCTTGAACCCATAGATGATGACGATGAGCGCGAGCCAGAAGTTTGGCACGGCTAAAAGCAGGATCGCCGAACTCCTGGCGATATGGTCGGCCCACCCATCCTGTCGAATCGCCGCGATCACACCGACCGGTACCGCAATGATGAGGGAGAAGATCAGCCCCAACACTCCGAGCTCGATCGTGACTGAGACGCGGTCCTTCAAGTCCTGGAGGACCGGCCGCCCACTGATGATCGACCGGCCCAAGTTTCCATGCGCGAGATCTTCCACCCACCACGCGTATTGCGTAGTGATTGGCTGATCCAAACCGTAGCGGCGCTCGAGCGCGGCGCGCGTTTGCGGGTTCACGAACGCAGCATCCGGCCCGATGATCTGGTCGACGACATCCCCAGGTAGGAATCTGACCGCCCCGAAGACCACGATCGTGACGCCGAGCAATGTCGGTATCAGCAGAAAAATGCGCCGCAAGAGATAGGCTTTCATCGGTCGATTGAACCTCTCGATTAGCGCCTATTTGTTCGACCAGTAATGCGGAAGGTTCTCGCTTGGCCAGCCTTGCGCCAGCGTCTGATAGGCCATGGCGTTCTGCACCCACGGCTGGTAGGCGTAGTACGAGGACGCCGCGCCATACTGCATGGGAACCACGTACATCTTCTCAGCCAACTCGTTCTGGATCGACTTGATCTGTGATTTCAATTGGTTCTCGTCCGTGAGCGCTTGGATTGCCTGCATTTTGGTGGTGAGATCATCGTCTTTCCACTGCCCGTAAATAGGATCCTTCGGATTGAGGTATTGCGTCTGGTAATAAGCGAACGGATCGGTTCGAGTTTGCGGAATCCACATCAGGCCGTGGAAGGTGCCCTTGGCGGTTTCTGGGATGAAGGTGCTGTTGTAGTCCTCTTCAACTCCCTTGACGTTGAAACCGATTTTGCCCAGGTACTCGATGATCAGCTCTGACATAATCCGATAGGGGTCGCCGTAGCGGGAGTTGGCCGCTGCGTAATGAAATTCAATGTCGAATCCGCCACCGGCGGCATCGACCAGCGACTTGGCCTTTTCCGGATCGTATTTGAAATAGCTGGCTGCCGTCGGGTCGATTTCGCTTCCCTTGGGGTCTAGCCAATAATCGGAGAACGCTGCGGGGACGTAATTGTGCCAATAGCGAGTGACCTTGAAGCCCTGGTTCTCGAGATCCTTTAGACCGTACCCGGCATCGAGCATCGAGTCGCGATCGAGCGCCATCGAGACCGCGTGCCTGTAGCGGACATCCTGCCACTGTGGCGTATGCGCAGAGAAGTTCATCACGCTCAACGGGAAGGGTGCGGACTCGTAGATCTGGACGCCTTTGACCGTGTCTTGAACGCGTTTCAAGTCGGAGCTCTGCACGATGAGCCAATCGATGTTTCCGGCGAGAAACTGGCTCAGTTGTGTGGCGTATTCGGGAATGACGTTCTGGGTAACTCCGTCGAAGTAGGGGAGATCCGGCCCGAGGTGCCATTTGTCGTGACGGGTGAACTTCGTGACGCTATTTGCCGAGTAACTGGAGACGATCCACGGGCCGGAGCCGACGACCTTCTCGGCCGGGTTGAACGCGGTTCCGGTCTCTTTCGGCATGATGAACATCGCTTTGGGGTCGGCTAACCGCTGGAGAAAGAACGGATACGGTGACTTGAGTGAGAAGACCGCGGTGAGATTGTCGCTTGCCGTCACGTCTTTGATCGCCGCCAGATTCGAGAGACGTTTAGCCGCGTCAATCTTCTCGGGCGTGTTGCCGTTCAGGCGATTCCAGGAGAAGGTCACGTCGTCGGCGGTCATTGCGCGGTTGAGCGGATCATGGAACATCACGTTGTCTCGCAGCGTAACGGTATAGGTCATGCCGTCACTGGTGACCTCGACTTTTGCGGCGGCGTCGGGCGTGACGTCGAGTGAGCCCTTGCTGACGTCCGGCCCCGATTTCAGCATCCAGAGCCGACTGTAGGAGAAGCTGGAGAACTCCGATTGACCTTCGCTGTTGTCCGGATACGGGTCCAACCCAGGAGGACCCGCGGCGGCGAAATCGGAGAACGTGCTGCCACGTTTGCCGGTCGTCGCTGCTGCCGAGGTCGAACTCGCGGCCACGGTTCCGCTGGCCGTGGTGCCACTCGCGACCGGGGTGCCGCTGCCACCGCCAGTCGCCGGAGTCGATGCGGTGGACGTGGATGTCGACGCGCTTGCGGTCGTCGGAGTCGACTTAGAGGAGCTGCCTCCGCAGGCGGCAAGCAGGCTGCTGAGGATCGCGCCTCCGCCCACCGCGCCAGTGACCAGGAAGCGACGTCGGTTCAAACGTATGCGGTTCAACAGCAAGTCGTCGCGTGTGCCCATCCCTAACTCCTCCACGTCATCGCAAGCCGACCAGCACTCGTTGCGCAGTCGGCGCGTATCGAGAGACACGAAGACCCGGGGCGAACCGGGAGTTCGCCAAAATCGTCGGACGTGCTTCGCCCGTGCAGGTTTCTGCCCGCTCCCCGTATGGTGCTAAAACGCCACATCTCGTCATTGAGATGTGGTCGTCCCCGAAGAGTTCGTTCCCTTGTCGGTCACGCACGGTAGTACGGGGGCTGGACTTCAGTCATCTGATTGTTAATACAATAGCAACCCCTGTGACGACCGTCAACCCCTGCGAGACGTCAGAATCACTAAATCCTCTGAGAGCCTAGCGAAGTCGACAGGTCGTTCGGTTGTCAGGATGAATGATTTCTAAGATCCAGTATGGCCGTTGGAGGCGAAGCTGACCGTTGTGAATCTGGGTACAAACGACGACGGACGAGGGTGAACTCCGCCCAGGTGAGGTCTGTCACGCGGATCAGTACACGCCAGCCAACAGCCCCTAAACCCACGATCTTCCGTATTGGATACAGACGACGGGCGCCACAGAAGAGCCCCTCTGTTGAAACACCTTGACGAACGGTCCTTCCATGGCCATCTTTGCACCACGGCCGTGAATGCATCGATTCACCCAGGGCGAGCTAGTCGTCGATCGAGTCCGCTACATAACGCATACGGAAGATTGAATCTAGACGACCGTGCGACCGTCGCGAAGCCAGTCGAACGAGCCATCGGAGAGCACCATGACCAAAATCGCCTTCATCGGGGCTGGGAGCTTCGTCTTCACTCGGAATCTGGTGCGGGACCTGCTGACCTTTCCGTTGCTGCAGGACGCGACCATCGCGCTGATGGACATCGACCCTGAGGGGCTGGAATTCGCCCGTCGCGCCACGCAACGCTTTATCGACGCGACCGGAACGGCGGCCAAGGTGACGGCGACGACTGATCGGCGAGAGGCCCTCGAAGGCGCCGACGCCGTGTTGTGCACCATCCTCCCGGGTGGGATTGATGTCTGGCAGCACGATATCCTCATCCCGGCCAAGTACGGCATCTCGATCAACGTCGGCGACACGCGTGGACCGTCCGGTATCTTCCGTGCTCTTCGCACCATCCCGGTCATGCTTGATATCTGTCGTGACATCGAGGAGGTCGCGCCGAACGCCTACCTACTCAACTACACCAACCCCATGGCGATGTTGTGCCGGGCAATGCAGCGGGAAACGCAGGTGCGGGTGACCGGTCTGTGTCACTCGGTGCAGGGGACGGCCGCCATGCTGGCGGACTGGATCGGCGCGCCGTTGGACGAGATCGCCTACACCTGTGCCGGGATCAATCACATGGCCTGGTATCTGAAGTACGAATGGAACGGAGCGGACGCCTACCCGCTGATTCGGGAAGCCGTGACGACCCGGCCTGAGGTGTACAACGAGGAACAGGTTCGCAATGAGATGTTCCTGGCCTTTGACTACTACGTGACCGAATCCTCGGGACACAACTCGGAGTACAACGCCTGGTTCCGCAAGCGACCCGACCTCATCGAGCGCTACTGCACGCATGGAACCGGTTGGAACCCGGGACACGACCAGTTCATCCTCAATGAGTACCGCGCGCGTGGGGTGGCCTGGCAGCAGACGGTGGAGGAGTGGTTTCAAAAACCGCTCGAGCTGCAGCGCGGCAGCGAGTACGCCGCCCCAATCATCAACGCGCTGCTCGGGGGAGAGCCGTTCGCCTTCAATGGCAACCTGCCCAACACCGGGTTGATTCCGAACCTGCCGCCGGACGCCTGCGTCGAGGTGCCGGCCTTCGCCAGCAAACAGGGCTTCAGTCCGGTCTACGTCGGACCACTGCCGCCGCAGGTCGCGGCGCTGACGAGCCTGAGCGCGCAGATCGAGGAGATGGCGGTCGAGGCGGCCCTCACCGGAAACCCGCGTCTGGTCTATCAGGCGATTTGCCACGATCCCTTGACAGCGGCCATGCTTTCACTGGCCGAGATCAAGGCCATGGTCAACGAGATGCTCGCCCAGAACAGGGAGTATCTTCCGCAGTTCAGCAGGTTTGAGGCGTGAGGCGAGCTCATTGGGGGTGGCTTCTCGCCGTATGGGCCATCACGCGGTTAGGCCCGTTGAACCGGCGTTTGGCCGTTTTTGCGCGGTGCTGCTGAGCTGGAGTTCCAATTGCGCGACTTTCTCCAGCGTCGGCTTGGCTCCCAACGACTCGCAGATGGAACGCACGTCACTCAGCAGCGCCCACGCCTCGTCTGGTGCGCCCCGTGCCGCCTGCAGATTGGCGATCTCCAACTGAGTCAACGCCCGTTCAAACGGCGCCGCACAGGCATCGGCCAGACGCAGTGATTCTTGGAGATGCTCGTCGGCCTCCGCGAACTGCTGCGCTTCCGTCTCGAGCTGGCCCAGGAATCGATGCACGGCGATCAAGGCCAGCGGCTGGCGCGGCTCGGAGGCGTGGACAAGGGCTTGGTTGGCCAACTCACGCGCCTTTGCCGGATCACCCTCGACATGGTGATATTGTGCCCAGCCGAGCGCTCCATCAGCCTGGCCGAGCACTGCTCCAGACCACGCAAGCCAGCGATCGTGCGCGTTCAGCCAGGCACGGGCGGTCGGAAGGTCGTGCGTGTCGATGGCCAGCTCGGCAGCCAGAAGCTGTAGTGGCAGAGCGGTCGAGAAGTAGGCGGTGCCGGGTTCAGTCGCCGGGCCGGTCGGCAGCATTCGGCCGATGATGTGCCAGGCAAGGTCGGTCTCACCGCGCCAGATGGCGAGGGGAACGAGCCAGCGGGCGGCAAAGTTGTGGCCGATCCACGGAGAGTCCATGATGCCGATTGATATCTCCCACGCGGCCTGCCAGTCTCCCGCGAGCGTGAGGTCGCCTGCCGCATGCCTGTGAAGCGGCAACTCTAGCGCCGCGTCCCCCGACCTTTTCGCCGCCTCGTCTCCCAGAGCCGACAGTCGCCGGCGTCCCTCCAGATCGTCCGCGAAGTACGGAAGTTGGACCCATTCGAGCTCACACTGGCACGTAATCAACAGCAGGGTATGATGCTCGATCGACTGAAGGATCTCACGAGCCTGCTCCAGGGCATGCTGTGCCTGTTGCAGGTGACCACGGAACGCCGCCGCGTTCGCCAATCCGGTGAGGCCATCGGCATACTGAGATTCTCCCTGTCCAACGCGCATTGACGGCAACGGCACATCGATAATCTGGCGTGCACCAAGATTGACCGCGTCGTCGAACCGCCCGGCCGAGGCCAGGACGGTAACCAGCCCGCCGGCGAATGCATCGGCGTCGATGCTTAGCATCGACCACAACCGCGCCTGAACCGGTTTTGGCAGTGCCTCGTAGTCGGCGACGGCCTGCTCCATGGCCGCGATTGATTCGACAACGTCGCCGGTCCAGTAACGTATCATCCCGGCGAAGTACTGGCAGCGCGCCGCCAGTGCCGGCTCGCCCGCTTCAAGCGCCAGCTGTCGCGCCTCACCCATCAGCTCGATGGTTTTCGAAGAGTCCAAAAATCGATGCAGGTATGCGATGTGACTGAGAAGCACGGCCCGCTCCGGTTTCGACGCCCCTTGTTCGGTCAGCATGGCCAAGGCGGCATCAAAGCGCTCGACCGCCGTCACCCAGACATAGGCGTTCTTGGCCCGTTCTCCTGCCTTGATCAGCCACTCCGCCGCACGCTGATCACCGGCCTGCTGGAAATGGTGGGCGACACTGTCGGGGTCGGGGGAGCCGGACCGCAACAATTGTTCGCCAACCTGCCGGTGAAGGGCTCGGCGACGCAGCGAGATCAGATCGGCGTACAGCGCTTCACGGATCAGGGCGTGGTGGAAGTGCCAGGCGTCGCCACCCGGTCGCTCCTCGACCAGTCCTGCCTCACGCCCCAGCTCCAGCGCCGCGATTAACGCGTCGTCGCCCGCGCCGGTGACCTGTTGCCAGAGATCGAGCGCGACCTCCTGGCCGATGACCGCGCCAACCTGCAGCAACGCTCGGGTCTCCTGCTTCAGATGGTTGAGCCGTCCGTCAATTACCTGCCGTAGCAGCGGCGGGACGCGCATGTTGGTCAGATCACCGAGCTGCCAGCGGCCGTCCTCCTGCCGCAGTGCTCCATCCTGCTCCAGAGTCCGCAGCAATTCCCCGGCATACAGGGGATTGCCCTCTCCATGAGCGGCGAGATAGGCGGCCAATCGGTTCTGATCGGCCGCAGGGAGGGAGTAGCGACCGGCGATGAATGCCACATGCCCAGCCCCGGCTAATCGGCCCACGTCAAGTCGTTCGGCACCCGCCTCACGGACGAGGAGGGGCAGGACGTCGTAGAGGGGATGGCGCCGGTGCAGCTCATCGGACCGATAGGTGGCCACCAGCAGCAGGCGCAGACTGCTAGCCTGACGAGCCAGGATGCGGACTAGATCACGGCTGGCCGAGTCGGCCCAGTGGAGATCGTCGAGCACCAGTACGAGCGGGCGTTGAGCAGCGACGGCGCAGAAGAACTCGACCAGGGCAGCGAAGAGGCTTTCTTGCGAACCGACTCGGGCCAGTTCCTCGGCATCGAACATGAAGGCAGGTACCGGCGGCAGTTCGCCACCGACCGACCTATAGCGCTGGAAGATTTCAACCCAGGGGCCATACGGCGGGGTGACCGAGAGGTCGTAGGCATGGCCCCACAGGACCAGGACTCCCGCGTCCTCTGCCACAGCGCTCAGGTCCTCCACCAGCGTGGTCTTGCCGATGCCAGCCTCACCCCCGACCAGCACTGTGCCGCCTTTTCCCGACAGCATTTGGTCAAGCTGCTCCTGCAAGATCGCCTGCTCGCGCTCGCGTCCCACCAGCAGCGGGCGTTCGTGGACCGGCGCGGTCGGCATCTGGGCGGTCGGCAGGTGTACCGTGATGGCGTGGCGCGCCAATGCCTGCCCCACGTCTGCCAGCCACTCCCGCTCCGGCCGCTGCAGCAATTCGATCCACTGAGCGCCTTCCAGCCAGTAGGCGAGCTCGCCGGGGATGGTCACGGCATCCAGCAGCAACGGCAGATACGGCCTCTCGTAGCGCCAGCCGAGCGCCAGCTCTTGCTTGACGTTACGCGAGGCGAGCGATGCCGGTGAGGCGAAGAGGAGGAGGGCGGCAGCGCCCTGAATGGCGTCATTGATGACCTGCGCGTAGTTCGCTCCGCCATGGATCCCCTCACGGTCAATCCAGACGTGCACCCCAGCCGCCTCCAGCCGCTCGACCAGCGGCAGCACGCGTTCCCGGTCGGTGCTGGCGTAGCTGATGAAGACGTAGGGAACGGCTGCGTTCACGTTTTCCTCGTGTTGTGGCTCGATGGAGTCAATATGCGCAGCGTACGCCGCGCCCGAGCGGCTGACAAGGGGCCTGCTCGTGTGGACAGGCAATTCTGTCGCATGGCGTCGGCAGGGGCTACAGCGGCGGGCGCGTCCATGCTAACGTGGTTCCCATGTTTCTCGTCAGCACAGCTGGGATGGTGGAGGTGGAATCGGATGGATGCAGGAGATCAACTTTCGCAGGCGGAGCTTACCGAACGCGCCGAGCAGGCCTATCGCGAGTGCACCCGCTTCCTCACGTCACACGGCGTGCGCTCGCCGCGCGAGATCCTGCTGGAGCTGGCTGAAGCGGCCGATCCCGACATGGTCGCCGACCGCTACGGTAAAGGCGATCTGATCAACGGGTTCGAGACGCGGATCGCGGAGTTGCTGGGGAAAGATGCCGCGGTCTTTCTGCCGAGCGGTACGTTGGCGCAGCAGATTGCGCTGCGGGTATGGTCGGAACGCCGCGGAAGCCCCAATGTCGCCATGCACCCTAGAAACCATCTCGATCTCCACGAGGGCTATGCCTATCAGCATCTGCACGGCCTGCGCGGGATCGCGGTCGGCAATCCTGATCGCCTGTTGACGCTCGACGATCTCCAGTCGGTCGCCGAGCCGCTCGCGGCGCTGCTGCTGGAGCTTCCGCAACGCGAGATCGGCGGTCAGTTGCCAATCTGGGACGACCTCGTCGCCCAGGTCGACTGGGCGCGTGATCGAGGCGCTGTCACCCATATGGACGGCGCCCGGCTTTGGGAATCCGGTCCGTACTACGGGCGGCCCTACGCCGAAATCGCCGCGCCGTTCGATTCGGTCTACGTCTCGTTCTACAAGGGGCTTGGTGGGCTGACTGGAGCGGCGCTGGCCGGCCCTGCGGACGTGATCGCCGAGGCACGCGTCTGGCAGCACCGGCAGGGTGGCCGGCTGTTGCAGCTGTTTCCCTACGTGTTATCGGCGCGGAGCGGACTCGAACAGAGGCTGGGACGCATGGCCGACTATCACCGTCGCGCGGTTGAGATCGCGTCCGATCTCGCGGTCTTTCCCCAGATCGAGATCGTGCCGGACCCACCGCAGACGAACATGATGCACCTCTATTTAAGGGGCGACCGTGACCGGCTGCTGACCGCCGCCATCGAGATTGCCGAGGAGACCGGCATCGGCGTGCTGCGCTCGCTGGCGCCCACGCCGATGCCCGGATATCAGAAGTGGGAGTTCACCGTCGGCGACGCCACGCTGGCGCTCAGCCGCGATGAGATCACGTCGACGATCGGGGCGCTACTGGAGCGGGCCGAGCGCTAGACCGGATCGGTCGTTATGATCTTCTGCTCCAGCGCAGCCACCCGTTCTAGCGTCGGCGTCGCCTTGAGCCGCGCGCACGTCTCGCGTGCTTCAGTGAGCAGGTCGCGGGCGGCGTCGACCTGACTGGTGGCGACCAGTTGCTGGGCCAGGGGGAGCTGGGTCAGGGCGAGCTCGAAGGGCGCCGCGCAGGCGTGGGCCAGCGCCAGCGAGGCGCGCAGCGGCTCCTCGGCTTCCGCGTGGCGGCCCAGCTCCAGCAGCAGCTCGCCGAGCCAGCGCTGGGCAGCCATCAGCGTCAGCGGTTGTCGCGGATCGCTGGCCTCGATGATGGCCTGCCTGACTCGCTCCTCGGCGCCCGGGAGATCGCCCCGCTCCCGCGCGATGATCGCCTCGGCCAGCACCAGCTCGCCGCGCCCCGCGACGCTGCTGGCCGACCACGGTTGCGCCGCGAGCCGCTCCAGCCAGCTCTCCGCCAGGTTCCAGTCCCTGGTGGAAGCCGCGACCTCCGCTTTCAGCCGGGCCATGCGCCGCAGGCCGTAGGGGGAGATCATCATGCCCCAGCTCTCAAAGTACAGCCGGTCGTGCGTGATCACCCTGTGCGGATCACCCCGCCGCCAGAGCATCTCCGCGCCCCAGATGCTGTCGGTTAGGGCAAACTCGCCCGCGTCCCGACCGTTCGTGTCGAAGCACCCGTCGTCCCAGCGCCCTTCAATGAGATCGAGCGCGGCCATGCCCGGGGAGTATTCAGCGTAATTGGAACCTCCCCACTGGCCCAGACGTAGGGCCAGCCGGCCTGCCTCTCGGGCCTGCTGGACGAGCAGACGCCGCTCCTGCACATGCTCGGTCAAGAACGGCAGGTAGAGCGCGGCCAGGCCCATCGTCGCCGCTCCGCTCGCCATCGCCAGGTCACCGACCCGCTCGTAGGCAGCCAGCGCGCCTGCGAAGGACTCCTGAGCGGCAGCCGGCCATCCCACCGCGGCCTCGTCGACCGCCAGTCCCAGGTAGGCGTCGATCCAGCGGGTCCGGCTCGGAATCAGCACCGCGGCCGGATCGGGCGGGAGCGCCGCGATGAAGGCTTCAGCCTCGGCGATGACCTCGTGGGGATCGGCCACCCGGATATTCCACAGGATCACCATGCCGCGGTTGTCGTTGACCACGGCGGCTCCGGGTCGGTTGACCAGACCGGCGAGCGTGGCCCGCTCGGCGAGCGTGAGCTGGTCGAACAGGTCGGCACTGGTCTGCATCGCCTGGATGCCAGCCGGGGAGTCGTCTCCAACGGCCAATCCGATCGCCTGGTCGAACCGGCAGAGCGCGATGAGCGCCCGGTCGCCGGCCGCCTCGGCGTCCTTAAAGGCCTCTGCCAGGTACTGGCGGTACCGCTCTTGATCCACGTAGCGCAGCAAGAAGCTGATGCGATAGAACAGTCGGCCACGCGCTGCCGCATCCGCCTCGACGAAGGGCAGGGCCGCCTCGTAGCGTGCGACCGCGGTGCTCCAGGAGTAGCTGTACTCAGCGCGCTCGCCGGCCTGAACCAGCCAGGCGTAGGCGCGCTCGTCGCCGGCCTGCTGGAAGTGGTAGGCGACGGCGTCGGGATCGGGGCGGCGATCGGCGGCAAGCGTCTCGGCCAGGGCGCGGTGCCAGGCGCGGCGGCGCAGCGAGACAATGCCTTCGTAGAGCGTCTCACGGACCAGGGCGTGGCTGAAGCGGAAGCGCGCCCCACCGTCCACCTCCTCGACCAGCCGCGCCTCGCTGGCGTGCTCCAACGTCTCGGCCAGCATCTCGTCACTGGCGCCGCTGACGGTCACCCACAGGTCGACCGGCACCTCGTGGCCGATGACCGCCGCCAGCTGCAAGAGCCGGCGCGCCTCGTCGTCCAGCCGCGCCAGGCGGCTGTCGATCACCAGCCGCACCAGATTCGGCACCTGCACCCGCTCCAGCCGTTCGAGCCGCCAGCCGGTGCCGTCGTTGACCAGCGTGCCGGCCTCCTCCAATGCCCGCAGCAGCTCGGCGGTGAAGAAGGGGTTGCCCTCGGCGCTGCGCTGGAGATAGTCGCTCAGTGCCTGGCGCTCCGACTCAGCCAGCCCGTAGCGCGTCTTCACCAGCGTGCGGGTCGCGTCCTCGTCGAGCCGAGCCAGCGCGAGCTGCCGCGCGCCGGCCTCGCGCACCAGCGCCGGCAGCAGCGCCGCGAGCGGATGCCGGCGGGTGACCTCGTCGTCACGATACGTGGCGACGATCAGGATGCGTGCGTCCCGCAGCGTCCGTCCGAGGAAGCGCAGCAGGTCGAGCGAGGCCTGGTCGGCCCAGTGGAGGTCGTCCAGCACCAGGAGCAGCGGCCGGGCGGCAGCCGCACGGCTGAAGGTCTCGGCCACCAGGTCGAAGAGCGCCGCCTGGCTGCCCACTCGGGTGATGCCGTCGCGTTCGCGCAGCGCCGCCGGCAGATCTCCGAGCGTCTCCTCAGGCCAGCCGCGGATGATCTCCCGCCAGGGCCCATACGGAGGTGTGATGGTCAAGTCGTAGCAGCCGCCCAAGAGGGCGACGACGCCTCGCTCCTCGGCGCTCCAGCCGAGCCAGCTGGTGAGCGTGGTCTTGCCGATACCCGCCTCGCCGCCGAGCAGGACCAGGGCGCCCTGGCCGCCGAGCAACTCGTCCAGCCAGCCGGACAGCTGCGCTCGCTCCCGCTCTCGCCCGACAAGCTCCGTTGGCGCGGAAAAGAGGCGCCGCGCCAGACGCGTCGGCTGGGCCCGCGGCCGCTGTTCAGCCGGCTCGCCGAGCGCCCTCGCGGGGACCGGGGCGGCCAGGCCGAGGGCCCGCACCAATGCTTCCAGCGCGGCATCGCTGTTCAGTTCCGTCGCATCGATGTAGTTGAGCGAGACGTAGCGATGGGGGATGACGCAGGAGCGGTACTGCAGCAACAACAGCCGCTTGCCGTTCTGAATGGCCCAGTCCCACTCGTTCTTGACGTTGCGGCTCTCGACGGCGTCGGGTGAGAGGATGCCCACCACGATCTCCGAGCTGACGAGCCCGCGATCGATCTCGTCCGGCCAGTAGGCGCCGGCCGGTATGTCGTACCGGTCCATCCAGGTGTGCCCGCCCGCGGCCACCAGCGACTCCCGCACCCACTGCGCAAAGGTCGCGTCGGCGCGCTGGTAGGAGATGAAGACCTGTGGCTGGGCGCTCATCGGCTCGGCTGGCTCTCGCTCAACTGCCAGTCCAACTCCGCCACCCGTTCCAGCGTCGGCCTGGCGCCCAGCGAATCGCAGATATCCCGCACCTCGGTCAGCAGCGTGCGAGCCTCATCGCGCTGACCACGTGCTGCTCGGAGCTTAGCCATCTCCAGCAACGTCAGCGCACGTTCGAATGGAGCGGCACACGCCTCGGCGAGTTTCAGCGACTCTCCCAGATGGTCTTCAGCCGCATCGAATTGCGTGTCTTCAGTGTCCAGTTGACCGAGGAAGCGGTGGACGGCGATCAAGGCCAGAGGCTGACGGGGATCGTTCGCTTGGGCGAGCGCCTGCTCACCTGCGGTGCGGGCCTGGATGGTATCGCCGTCGGCGTGATGGTACTGTGCCCAGCCGAGTGCTCCTTCGGCCCGACCCAGCACTGCGCCGGACCACGCCAGCCAGCGGTCATGCGCCTCGAGCCAGGCACGAGCGGTCGGCAGGTCGTGGGCGTCGAGGGCCATTGCGGCGGCCAGGCGTTGCAGGGCGAGGGCCTCGACAATTGAGACCTCGCCCGGTTCGGTCGCCGGACCATTGGCGAGCACCGCCGTGATCGCGTGCTGAGCCGCAGCAACGTCACCCCGAGCGTTTCCAAGCTGGGCGACGTAGTGCTGGACGTACTGGTGTTGAACCCAATTTTGGAGGCCATCGGAGGCCAGGACGACTTCCAAAGCCGCCCCCCATGCGCCTTCGATCCAGAGGAGCGGGAGCAGGTACAGCTGAATGTGCTGGATTCCGCCCCCACCCTTCGCTTCGCGCGCTGCGAGCAAGGCCTCATCCCCCAGCTTCTGTCGTTCATTCAGCTCCTCAGGAAAATACGGAATCTGGATGAGTTCGAGCTCTGTTCCGAGCAATTGCGCCAGTCGCCAATGATGCCCGATGACGCGGTAGGCTACGCGAGCTTGATCAGCAAACCGGCGGGCGTCAGCTACCTGGCCAAGCAGTGCCGTGAGATTGGCCTGGCCTGAAAGGCCGTCGGCGTAGGGAGAGCCAGGCTGCCCGGGAAGGAGCTCCGGAACGGGCTCGGACCGAAACGTCTCGCCCCAGGCGTTTGCCTCCCGCAATCTCCCGACGTTTACCAACATCAGGATCAGCGAGCCGACCAGTGAGAGTTCGTATGCGGAAGCGCCGAAATGGACGCCGACCCAACTCCCCACTCGTTCCTCAAACGAGAGCTCCCTGAAGGCTTGAGCACTGTGGATTATCTGGGGCATTCCCGCGCGGACGTCGCCCGTATTGAAGCGAGAGAGGCCCGCGAGGAAGGAAATGAGGATCGCCACTCCTGCTTCCGACGTCTCTGTCGCAAGCTTCGCGGCCTCCTCCAACAGGGCTACGGCTCTACGCGGATCGGCATAGCGCATGACCAGCGCGATGCGCATCGTTATGCCTACCCGCTCCAGAACCGGGGCCTGTTGCTCGGTCAGCCTGGCCAGGGCCGCGTCCCAGCGCTCGGCGGCGGTCGCCCAGACGTAGGCACGCCGCGCCCGCTCGCCGGCCGTGATCAGCCACTCCACCGCCCGTTCGTCGCTGGCTTGTTGGTAGTGGTAAGCCACCTGGTCCGGATCCGGCGCGCGGGTCGCGGCCAGTGTCTCGGCCGTTTTGCGGTGCCAGAGCCGCCGGCGCAACGGCAGCACGTTTTCGTAGAGCGCCTCGCGCAGCAGGGCGTGCTGGAACCGGGCTCCGCTGCCGTCGGAGAGCGCCACTAGCACTGCGGCGTGTGCGGCCGACTCGACCGCTTCGAGGAGAGCGCCCTCATCCACGCCTGCCACCGTGGCCCACACATCGAAAGCCACGTCTTGTCCGATGATCGCCGCCACATCCAGCAACTCGCGCGTCGTCTCCGGCAGCCGTGCCAGGCGCCCTTCGATGACTTGTCGCAGCATCGGTGGCACGCGCACTTGCTCCAGGTCACCCAGCTGCCAGCCGTCCTCGCCCTCGAACAGCGCCCCGGCGTCCTCCAGAGTGCGCAACAATTCGCCGGCATAGAGGGGATTGCCTTCGGCATGATCTTCCAGATACTGCTCCAGTCGGTCCCGGTCAATGTCAGCCAGGGCATAGTGCTGCTGGATCAGGGCACGGTGCCCTCCCTTATCGAGGGGGCGGACCTCCAGTCGTTCAGCGCCCGCCTCGCGCACGAGCAGTGGAAGGAGGGTGTAGAGCGGATGGCGGCGATGGAGCTCATCGGTCCGATACGTGGCCACCAGAAGAAGTCGCTGGTTGACGACCTGGCGAGCCAGGAAACGGGCGAAATCGAGGCTGGCCTGGTCGAACCAGTGGAAGTCGTCCAGGACGAGCATGAGCGGGCGCTCGGCAGCGACGGCCCGGAGAAACTCCGCCACCTGAACAAAGAGGGCATCCTGCGAACCCACCTTCGTCAATTCGTCCGCATCGAAGATGAACAGCGGCAGCGGCGGCAGTGACGCGTCATCGACCGCGCGATACTGCCGCCAAATCTCCAGCCAGGGGCCATACGGCGGGGTGACCGAGAGGTCGTAGGCATGGCCCCACAGGACCAGGACTCCCGCGTCCTCTGCCACAGCGCTCAGGTCCTCCACCAGCGTGGTCTTGCCGATGCCAGCCTCACCCCCGACCAGCACTGTGCCGCCTTTTCCCGACAGCATTTGGTCAAGCTGCTCCTGCAAGATCGCCTGCTCGCGCTCGCGTCCCACCAGCAGCGGGCGTTCGTGGACCGGCGCGGTCGGCATCTGGGCGGTCGGCAGGTGTACCGTGATGGCGTGGCGCGCCAATGCCTGCCCCACGTCTGCCAGCCACTCCCGCTCCGGCCGCTGCAGCAATTCGATCCACTGAGCGGCTTCGAGCCAATAGGCCACCTCATCGGGCACCGTGACTGGATCCAGCAAGAGGGGCAGGTACGCCTTCTCGAAGCGCCAGCCCAAGGCCAGTTCCTGCCGGACGTTGCGCGAGGCGAGCGCGGCGTCCGAGGCCATCACCATGATCACCGCGGCATCTTTGATGGCGGCAGTGATGATCTGACCGTAGTTCTCGCCGCCGTGGATGCCCTCGCGGTCGATCCAGACGCTGACCCCAGCCGCTTCCAAGCGCTCGACGACCGGAAGCACGCGCTCCCGATCGACGCTGGCATAGCTGACGAAGACGTAGGGTGCCTCAGGCATCAGATGTCTCCGAAATCACGCCACTGAGCTGACTCTCGAGTGCTGCAACCTTCTCCAGCGTTGGCTTCGCTCCCAGCGACTCGCAGATCGAACGGACTGCGGCGACCAACTCGCGGGCTTGGTTAGTGCGTCCCTCTGCACCTCGCAACTTGGCGATCTCCAGCAAGGTCAACGCCCGCTCAAACGGCGCCCGGCACGCGTCTGCGAGTGTCAGCGACTGCTGGAGATGCTCTTCCGCGGTCCCGGAGGCGCCGTCGGTCGTATCCAGATTGCCGAGGAAGCGATGGGCCGCAATCAGCGCCAGCGGCTGGCGGGGACTAGAGGCATCGGCGAGCGCCTGCTCGGCTGATTCTCGGGCCTGGGCCGCATCGCCGGATGCGTGGTGGTACTGCGCCCAGAGGAGAGCACCTTCCGCCCGACCAAGCACGGCGCCGGACCACGCGAGCCAGCGATCGTGCGCCTCCAGCCAAGCGCGAGCGGTGGGGAGATCGTGCTCGTCGAGCGCCATCGTGGCAGCTGTCAGTTGCATCGCTTGCGCGGTGCGCAGCGGCTGGTCGCCCGGTGCCGTGTCCAGCCCGCCGGGGAAGACCTCTGAGACCAGTGCCCAGGCCAGGTCACGCTCGCCGCGGGCAGTCAGAAGCGGGCCAAACAGCGAAAAGGCAAACAAGTCGCATTGAAAACCGTGGATCATCCGCCGCGCCAGCGGCAGGAAGGATAACGCTTCGTCCCACTCCCCTCTGATGATCAAATTCGGGAGTTGGACCACTGGGGCGGGGAAGCCTAGGATGCGTTCATCTGTTATCTGCGCGAGATTCTTCTCCGCCGTATCGGCAAGCTTCCGCAGGCGACCTGGGTCGTCCGCGTAGTACGGCACCACGCCGTAAAGGAATTCCATGTTTTGACCGTAGCCAAGAAAACGCGTGTCGGCCGGTGGGATTGAGCGCGGAAAGTCGTGCATCAATGCGGCTACCTGATCTGGTTGGCCCAGGTACCCCGCGCATTGCATCAACGCGTAGTAACCGTAGAACGTAATGGTCCCGGATTGGACGAGCGCCTGGGATTCATGCAAGCGCCCTACGTTCGAGAGCGCGCAGGCGTGCATACAACGACCTTGATCGAGCGCCGGCGCGGGCAACGCGTAACCGGGGAAGATGTAGTCGGGATAGGCAACGAGCACGTCCAGCGCCTGGTCCTGCTCGGTTATCCCGGTGGGGATGTCTCTTGGTGTGACGCCGTTGAAACCGCGGAGAAAGCCCAGGCGTATTCGAGTGAACGCCGCGAGGGCGGGGTCGCCGAGCGTCTCGGCGACCTCGACGGCCTCGGCCATATAAGCCCGGCTGATGGGATCGTGCAGGAGCATCTGCGCCAGCCGGAACCGCGCCAGATAGCGCCGCATGCCGTCTTCGGGCCCGCTAAGGAGAGGTAGCGCTTCGGTATAGCGTGCGACTGCGGTCTCCGCCGCGGCGGACAGGAAGGCGCGTGTACCCGCTTCACAAAGCCAGTAACCGAGCCGCGGGTCGTCCACCCGCCGCAGGTGATAGACGAGCGCGTCGGGATCGGGCTGCGGCGCGGCCAGCAGAGCCTCGGCAACGTCTCTGTGCACGCGGCGACGTCGCAGCGAGGAGAGTCCCTCATAGAGGGCTTCACGAATCAATGCATGGCTGAATCGCAGCGCGTCGCCAGAAGGGGCGGATTCCAGCAGGCGCGCCGCTTCGGCACGTTCGGCGAGGTCGAGGAGCGCATCTTCGTCAACCTGCGCGACCGATTCCCAGAGGTCCAGCGGCACCGTCTGTCCGATGACAGCGGCGACACCGAGGAGCTCACGCGCGGTCTCGCCGAACCGATCGACGCGCGCGTCGATCACCTGTCGCAGCAATGACGGCAGCGTCTGCTCGGCCAGATCGCCGAGCACCCAGCCGTTGCCAACACGCTGGATATCGCCCGTCTCTTCGAGTGCCCGCAGCAGCTCACCGACGAAGAGCGCGTTACCTTCAGAACGCGCCAGGAGGTAGCCGGTCAGCCGGAATTCGTCCGCCTCGCTTAGCCCGTATCGGTCTCGGGTCAGTTCGGCGATCGCAGCCGAGTCGAGTCGATCGAGCTCGATGCGCTCGGCGCCAGCTTCTCGCGCCAGCTGCGGCAGTAGAGCCGGGAGGGCATGCTGTCGCGTCAACTCTTCGCTGCGATAGGTCACCAGCAGGAGTAGCGGCAGCGAGGCCATCGAGCGCGCCAGGTAGCGCAGCAGATCGAGCGAGGCGGGGTCGCTCCAATGGAGGTCGTCCAGCAGCAGAGCCACTGGTTGCGCCGAACTCAGCCTTTGGAGGAATTCTTCGACCTGCATGAAGAGGGCTAGCTGCGTGGGAACGCTGCCGACCGTGCCGCGAACCATAAAGGCGTCGGGAAGTGACATATCGGCCGCCGGGCAGTGAGCGAAGAGGTCGATCCACGGGCCGTAGGGAGGGGTCTCGGCCAGGTCGAAGCAGTGGCCTTCGAGAACCACGAAGTCCCGCTCCTCGGCGAAGGCCAAGGTCGCATCGGCCAGCGTCGTCTTGCCGATGCCGGCCTCGCCGCCAATCAAGATCAGGCTCCCCTGGCCGCCCTGGACGCGGTCGATCCGCCGTCGGATCAATTCCAGTTCGCGCTTCCGCCCCGCGATCGTGGGCATCGTTCGTCGCGGCGCCGACCGCATCTCGACGCGCTCCACGGCAATACCGAGCGGCTCGACCGCCTGTGAGAAGTCGGCCAACCACGCGCTCTCTGGTCGGTCGAGTACCTCGATCCATTGCGAGGCTTCCAGCCAGTAGGCCACGTCTTTGGGGATCTCGATGGTTTCCAACAGTAAGGGGAGATAGGGCTTCTCGAAGCGCCAGCCGAGGGCGATCTCCTGCTTGACGTTGCGGGAGGCAAAGGACGCCGCAGAGCACATCAGCAGCAGCGCCGCCGCCCGCTCGATGGCCTCGGCGATCTCCAGGGCGTAGTTGGCCCCACCGTGAATGCCGTCCCGATCTATCCAGACGGGGACGCCCGCCGCTTCGAGCCGGTCAACAATCGGAAGCACCCGCTCCCGATCGAGGCTAGCGTAGCTGACGAAGACGTAAGGCGCGTCAGGCATCTGCGGCCCCTGAACTCGCCAGTTCCCGCTCCATCGTCGCGACTTTGTCCAGCGTCGGCTTCGCTCCCAGCGGCTCGCAGATTTCCCGCACCTCGGTGAGCAGTCCACGCGCTTCGTCGGCCCGCCCCTGTGCCAGTCGCAGCTTGGCAATCTCCAGCAGCGTCAGTGCCCGCTCGAATGGCGCCGCACAGGCCTCGGCCAGTTGGAGCGCCAGGAGTACATGCTCCTCGGCGCGATGGTACGCCCGATTCGCCGTCAGCAGCTCTCCGAATTGACGATGGGCCGCCAGAGTCGTGAGCGGCATCCCGAGCTCCGTGGCGGTCTCGAGCGCCTGCTGCGTGTGATCGAGCGCGGTCGAGAGATTCCCAGTGCCGTTGGCCAAGCGTGCCTCAAGAAGCAGCAGATCAGGCCGGAGCCGCAGTAGACCTCTGAAATCCAGATCCGCTCGCAGAGCATCAACCCAAAGCCGGGCTTCGTCAAAGTTGTCGGCATCAAGGCACAGAGCGGCACCGAGCCGGGCAAGCTCCGGTAGGTGGAACAGCAGGCGGCTCGGTGCCGGCGGACCATCCGGCAGGACGACTTTGAGCAACGACCAGGCCAGGGTCGGATCCCCTTGCAGGCGTGCGAGATCGCCCATCTCGTCGAGGTAGAAGGTGGCATGCGGCCGGGACAGATCGGCTGCAGTCTCGTCGGCGATGCGCCGTGCCTCGTCCCACCGTCCTTCCAGGACGAGGTAGTTGATGGTGCGGATGTAGTTGGCCGATTCGCCAGTTCGCGCGTAAGCCTGATCCATCACCTCGATCCGCTTGCGGCGCGCCGCGAGGTTGGTCGTGTCAAAAGTGAGCACCCCCCGTAAGTCGTGCATCGCGACGATACTGAGATTGACGTAGTTGCGCCGGAGGTTGGCGATGGCGTAGGCGCGCTCGAGCACGCGGACCTGGTCAGCGCGCCGAGCGAGGTCCCCATACGCGACAGCCAGGCCGTTCAAGAGATCGCCCGCGATCTGGTCGAGATGGACGCTACTGAGCCAGGGAGCCGAGTCGGCTTCACGCAAGTAGGCCTCGCCGCGCTCGATCGCGTCCTGCAGTCGACTGACGAAGCCCAGCCACTCCAAGTACGATGGGAGCCGCGGATTCAAGGTCGGGAGCGGGACATCGGGTGGCACCGGGTCGGCGACCAGGGAGTCGGAGGCCCAGTTGAGCAGGCCCGGATAGGTGAAGAGGTGATCCGGCGGGAGCGCATCAATCTCGGCGATGCCGGCAGCCATCAGCTCGAGCGCGGTCGCGGAGTCGCCGGCGAAGGCATGTGGCATCCCTTCGTCGAACAGACAGTAGGCGGCGAGGATAGCATCGCCCGCTTCCAGGGCCAGGGAGCGCCCGTCCTGGTAGGAGGCCGCCGCCGCCCGCGGCGTGGTCCAACGACGCAGCCGCCCGATACAGTAGAGCAACCAGGCACGGTCACGCGGCGTCTCGGCTAGGTCCAGAGCCACTTCCAGACGTTCAGCCGCCGTGGGCCAGGCATAGTTGCGCGCCGCACGTTCGCCGGCGCGGACCATCCAGGGCTCGGCCCGAGGATCCCGGGCCTGACTGAAATGATAAGCGATGATATCGGGATCGGGCTGGGAGCGCCGCTCGACCGCCTCCGCTACCTGTTGGTGCCACCGGCGTCGCTTGAGGACGCTCACCTCCTCGTAAAGGGCCTCCCGGAGGAGCGCATGCCGGAACCGATAGCTGCCGTCTGCCATCTCCTCGATCAGGTACGCCGCTTGCCCCTGGTCAATGGCCGCGACGAGCACCTCATCCCGCGCATCGCTCACCGCTTGCCAGAGCTCCAGCGGCACGAACTGGCCGATGACGGCCGCGATCTGGAGGAGTTCGCGAACGCCCTCATCAAGCCGGGCCAGTCGACCCTCAATGATCTGCCGTAAGAGCGGCGGGACGCGCACCCGGTCCAGATTCCCGAGGACCCAGCGATCCGCCTCGGGTTGCAGCACCCCCGTCTCCTCGAACGTCCGCAGCAGCTCACCGGCATAGAGCGGATTGCCTTCAGCGTGCGCCCCCAGATACCGTTCCAACCGCGTCGCATCTTCAACCGAAAGCTGGTAGTGACTCGCAATTAGCGCGCGGTGCCCTGTCTCGGTCAGCGGCATAATCTCCAGACGGTCGGCACCGGCTTCCCGGACGAGGAGCGGCAGGAGGGTATAGAGGGGATGGCGCCGGTGCACCTCATCGGAGCGATACGTGGCCACCACGAGGACCGGATGGATGTTTACCCGTCGCGCCAGCGTGCGGAGAAACTCGTGGCTGGCCTGGTCGAACCAGTGGAGATCGTCGAGAACGAGCATCAGTGGACGCTGGGCGGCGACAGCCTGGAGGAACTCCGCCACCTGAATGAAGAGGGCCTCCTGCGAGCCAACCTTGGCCAGTTCCTCCACGTCGAAGATAAACGGTGGGATCGGCGGCATCGCGGCATCGCCGAGTGCGCGATACTGGCGGAAGATCTCCAGCCAGGGACCGTATGGCGGCGTGACGGAGAGATCATAGGCATGGCCCCAGAGGACGAGGGCTCCTGTCTCTCCCGCCTGCACGCTCAGATCGTCAACCAACGTTGTCTTGCCGATGCCCGCTTCCCCGCCGACCAGTACCATGCCGCCGTGCCCGGCGAGCATGCGATCCAGGTGTTGGCGGAGGATACGTTGCTCCCGCTCGCGACCCACCAGCAGGGGGCGGGCGCGCGGTGCCGGAACCTTGTCCTGGGCGGGCGAGGCTAGCGTGATCCCAAGCGGGTCCAGGGCTTTGCCAACGTCCGCCAACCACGCGGCCTCCGACCGGTCGAGCACTTCGATCCACTGGGAAGCTTCGAGCCAATAGGCGACATCCTTAGGGATCTCGACGGTCTCCAGTAGCAAAGGGAGGTAGGGTTTTTCGAAGCGCCAGGCCAGCGCGATCTCTTGCTTGACGTTGCGCGAGGCGAGGGATGCGGAGGAACACATCAGCAGCAGCGCCGCCGCGCCCTCGATGGCTTCGGCAATCTCGAGGGCGTAGTTGGCCCCGCCGTGGATGCCCTCGCGGTCGATCCAGACGCTGACCCCAGCCGCTTCCAAGCGCTCGACGACCGGCAGCACGCGCTCCCGGTCGGCGCTGGCGTAGCTGACGAAGACGTAAGGCGCGTCAGGCATCTGCGGCCCCTGAACTCGCCAGTTCCCGCTCCATCGTCGCGACTTTGTCCAGCGTCGGCTTCGCTCCCAGCGGCTCGCAGATTTCCCGCACCTCGGTGAGCAGTCCACGCGCTTCGTCGGCCCGCCCCTGTGCCAGTCGCAGCTTCGCGATTTCCAACAGCGTCAAGGCCCGCTCGAACGGCGCCTGGCACGCGTCTGCGAGTGTCAGCGACTGCTGGAGATGCTCTTCCGCGGTCCCGAAGGCGCCGTCGGTCGTATCCAGATTGCCGAGGAAGCGATGGGCCGCAATCAGCGCCAGCGGCTGGCGGGGACTAGAGGCATGAGCCAGGGCTTTGTCGGTAAATTCGCGGGAGCGGGTCACATCGCCGTTGGCGTGGTGATACTGCGCCCAGAGGAGGGCACCTTCAGCCCGGCCAAGGACGGCGCCCGACCAGTTGAGCCAACGATCGTGTGCTTCGAGCCAGGACCGGGCGGAGGGCAGGTCTTGCGTATCGAGGGCCATTTCGGCAGCGATGCACTGCAGCGAAAGAGCAGGTGCGATCATAACCGCTCCGGGCTCCATTTCGGGTCCACCCGGAATGATCTCCGCTACCATCCAGCCGGCCCGCTCATTGTCGCCTTGCCGGGTGGCGAGCTGCGCGAACCAACGGCTTGCCTGTTGCACCGTCATGAGATGTGGACGTCGGATCTCGATTTCCGCGACCTCCCGCGCTCGTTGCCAGTTGCCCGTTAGCACCATGAGACCGTGCTCGACCGTTCCGGCGGGGTTGATCAGTGAATTTGCTTCCCTCGCCCGACGTCCTGCTTCCTCACCCTCGGCCACCAAACGTGCACGGGCTTCCCGTTCATCCGAGAAGTAGTGGAGTTCACACTCGTCGAGGCGCCGTTTGCAGCAATGAACGACCATATCGTGATGCCCGATCGCAGCGTACATCGCGGTCGCCCGTTTGAAAGCCTCTCGTGCAAACTCCGGCTGTCCTCCCAGCGATGCCGCGACAGCCATTCCGAGCAGACCATCCGCATACCAGGAGTCTCCCTGCCCCGGTTCTAGCACCGGCAACGGAGACTCGGCGATCATTCGCTCGGCATGCTCGCGCGCCTCTTCGATTCGTCCGACACCGGCGAGCCAAACCGCGAGACTCCCTTCGGGCGAGCCGAAGTTCAAACCGATGAGCTCCATCAGCCGCCGCGTCGCCTCCGGCGCCAGCGCCCGAAACTCCTCCGTCGCCTGCTCCATCGCGGCGATCCCTGGTCGCAAGTCTTTGAGGAGACATTGGATCTGAGCGACAATTTGAAGACATGCGGTCGCGAGGCCTGCCTCATGGCCTGCAAGAGCAAGGCGCCGCGCCTCCTGCAGATGGCTCAGTGCCTCGCGCTCATTCACGTATCGCTGAAGGTGTCCAATACGAAACTGGAGCGTGGCTCGCTCCACCAAAGAAGCCTCATGCTCAGACAGCCGCGCTAGTGCAGCCTCGAAGCGCGCTACGGCCGCGCCCCAGGCGTAACGACGCTGCGCCCGTTCGCCGGCTCGGATCAGCCACTCGACGGCCCGTTCATCGCCCCCTTGCTGGAAGTGATAGGCGACCTGGTCCGGGTCCGGCCCGTGGGTCGCGGCCAGGGCCTCGGCCGTCTTGCAGTGCCAGAGGCGGCGACGCAGCGACAGCACATTTTCGTAGAGTGCCTCGCGAAGCAGCGCGTGCCGGAACTGGACACCGCTGCCATCAGCCTGCACGACCAGCACGGCCGCCTGCACCGCTGCTTCGGCCGCCTCGAGCAGCGTTCCCGCGTCCACTCCCGCCACCGTCGCCCACAGCGCAAACGGCACGTCTTGACCGATGATCGCCGCCACATCCAGCAGCTCGCGCGTCGCCTCCGGTAGCCGTGCTAGCCGCCCCTCGATCACTTGCCGCAGCAACGGCGGCACGCGTACTTGCTCCAGATCCCCCAGCTGCCAGCCGTCGTCCGAGACGACAAGCGCCTCCGCCTCCTCCAGTGTCCGCAGCAGCTCGCCGGAATAGAGCGGATTGCCTTCGGCGTGTTCCTCCAGATACCGCTCCAGCCGTGCCTCATCCGGGTCTGCCAGTTGGTAGCGGCTCTGGATCAGCGCACGATTGCCGGTCTGCGTGAGCGGCCGGACATCCACTCGTTCGGCTCCGGCTTCCCGAACGAGCAGGGGTAAGAGGGTGTAGAGGGGATGCCGCCGGTGGAGCTCATCCGACCGATAGGTGGCCACCAACAGGATGCGCTGATGGCCAACCTGCCGCGCCAGGTAACGGAAGAAGTCGAGCGAGGCCTGGTCGAACCAGTGCAGGTCGTCGAGGACGAGCAGCAGCGGCTGTTGCCCCGCCTCTGCTTGCAAGAAGGCGCGCGTCGCCGCGAACAATTGGTCCTGGCTCCCAAGTGCCGCAGTCGCTTCGAGATTGCCGACGAACGACGGAAGTTGTGGCAGGTCGGCCCGTTGCGGGTACGCCCGAAGAAGCTCCAACCAGGGGCCGTAGGGCGGTGTGACCGAGAGATCGTAGGCGTGGCCCCACAGCACAAGAGCGCCTTGCTCCTCGGCCTGGATGCTCAGATCCTCGACCAAGGTCGTCTTACCGATGCCCGCTTCCCCGCCCACCAGGATTGTGCCGCCTTGCCCGGCCAGCATCTGGTCCAGCTGCTGCCTGACCGCGACTTGCTCCCGTTCCCGTCCAACCAGCAAAGGCCGAGCACGGGCGGTTCGGGACGTCGCCGCACGATCTTCAGTGAAATCTAGGTTGATCCCAAGCGGGTCAAGGGCTCTGCCCAAATCGGCCATCCATGCGGAAGCCGGTCGTTCAAGCACCTCGATCCACTGGGAAGCTTCCAGCCAGTAGGCGACGTCCTTGGGGATCTCGATGGTTTCCAGCAGCAATGGGAGGTAGGGCTTCTCGAAGCGCCAGCCGAGCGCGATCTCTTGTTTGACGTTGCGCGAAGCAAGGGATGCGGGAGAACACATCAGCAGCAACGCCGCCGCGCCCTCGATGGCTTCGGCAATCTCCAGGGCGTAGTTGGCCCCACCGTGGATAGCCTCACGGTCGATCCAGACGCTGACCCCAGCCGCTTCCAAGCGCTCGACGACCGGAAGCACGCGCTCCCGATCGACGCTGGCATAGCTGACGAAGACGTAAGGCCGGTCGTCGAGCGCGCCAGGCATGACCTGGTCTCCCACTATCTAGCGAATCGATTTGTCGAGAATACGTCGGATTCGATCACCGATCAATAGGACGTCTCCGTCACACCCGCCCGAGTCTTTCGATTGCGCCGACGAATCCCAGCGGAATAGCCAAGGTTTACGCACCGCTTCCCTGCACCAACGCCAGGAACTCCTCGGCGTCGACATGCAGTCCGAGTTGATGGGCCGGTGGCAGGGCCGAACGCTCGAAGCGCAGTCTCCCCGAAAGGGCACTCATGTCAAGAATGGCTTCCATCGACCGCGCCCCATGGACGTAGCTGGTGACGTCCAGCAACGCGCGCAGCACGCCCGGATCGATCTGCAGCACGCCTTCGTTCAGCAGTTGCGGCGCTTTCAGCTTTAGGAGTGAACGAAGCAGCAACGCGCGACGCAACACGAAGCTGCGGTCCTGATTGCCGGACGGATTCGGCCCGAGGATATCGACGAACCCGCGTAACCGGCTGAGGAAGTCGCTGGCCTTGGCGGCCGGCCTGTCGACCGAGCGTTCCTTGAAGCTCTCCATAGTGGCATGCGTTCCCCCGGCGAAAATGAAGATCGCCGGGCCGATCGGGCGCGCCATTCCCTCTTCAAGGAACATGCCGTCCTGCATCGGTGCCAGAAATTGGGCCAGCCAGCCCAACTCGCGGCCGTCGACGGCCGTGTCGAACTCATCCCAGAAGACCAGTGGCAGGCGCTGCTCAACAGCACAATCGCGCACCCGCTGTAGCGCGCGCGGCAGCTCCCCGGCTGCGAACTGCGACAGGTTGAACTCCAGCACCTCGATCGGAAAGCCACTGGCAATCCACTCTTTGGCCATCTGCTTTATGGCAAACGACTTTCCCGATCCAGGCGGACCGAAGACGGCCAGGCTCAGCGGTCGACGTGGACGATTCTGCTGCAGGTATTCCCGCATGATGTGCCGCACGCTGCGCATGCTCTCGATCTCAGTGCGATCGATCGACGACCAGACGCCCATGCGCTCGACCGGCAGGTTCGGGCAAGCAACCTCGTCTCCTTCGAGTACAATGCGCTCCGCCGCCGAACGCTCACTCCCCTGAAAGGCCGACGACGCGATCTGCCACTCAGGATCGCCGGATATTTCGCAGCGTTGAAAACCGGTTTCATCATCGCCCGACAGCAACCGTGCCGCGTCGTCGGGGAAGAGCAGGCGTGAAGGTGATGGGGTGAAACCGCGCTCGTGCATCCGACGACCGGCCGCTAATCCGTTGGCGACGGCGCACGCCCAATCAGGAGACCCTGGCTCGCGCGCTGCCGCCAACGCCAGCGAGGCGGTGACGGCCGTGCCAAGTCCGGGTGCCGAACCGGGGTAGGCACGCGCCCAGTCCCCCTCTTGATGCAGCGGATCGAAGACGAGCCAGCTGCTCTCTCCAGGTTCGACGATGACGGCGCCGCTCAATCCTAGGGAAACGACGATCCGGCGGGCACGTGTCAGCGTCGGGTGCTGTCGAATCGCGTCGATGACGTCGCTTCCGGTTCTCTCCCACGAGAGGGGCTGACCGATCGGCGCGTACTCTTTGCGCAGGTCGCCAACCGAGCAGTAGACCGTCAGCCGGTCCGCGAACCTGCCAATCAGGTGATCCCAGAGCGGACCGACCGCCAGCGGCGTGCTCAGCTTGACGATGATGTGCTGAGGCCGGCCGGCAGCATCGCTCAGCGCGTCCCAGCGAACCGGGTCGTCGCGGAAGCCCAGGTTGGCGTCGTCGACGACCAGACAATCGGCCGACGGTTGAACTGCCTGTTGATCGATGGAAGCGGATGAGGCTGGCTGCAGTCCCAGAAACTGGCGCATGCGCCACACTGGCTGCGGCTTGCCAAGGCGCTGAGGATACTGCTCCCAAATGGCAAAACTTCGCGCAATCGATGGGTCGGCGGGATTGCTGAACGCTTCGGGCGACAGTTTTGGTCCAGAGATATGAAGCTGACCGCGTGCAACCTGCTCCCTGGCCGCGGCCCGCAGCAGATCGCTGATAAACGCGGCGGATCCGGCCAGAGGGCTCATGTGAACGTCGGCGAGCTGTTCCCAACGATAACTGCTGTCCAGGGCGGTCGAGGACGCGGACGGCGTCAGAATGGCCCAGTCGATCGTCACATCCCCAATAACCTGGATCGTCGAAGCATCACGGTCTGACACCCGTTCATCCCCCAGTGGTTGGTTGTTCGGCTCGAGTTACTGTACGATCGTACACCATTGCGCGGCTCATGCGCGTCGCCGCGTGACACGAACCCATGCTGGAAGAGTGAGGATTTGAGTTCAGACGCTTCGTGTTTCCCGTCACTCGTCATTGGCGTCGTCGGACACCGTTTAGATGCTCTCCGCGACACGGATGATGCCCGGCTGTTGGGTCAGGTGCGCAGCGTCCTGGCGATCGCTCGGGCCTGCGGACGGACGGTCTCCATGATCTCTCCGGTCGCTGAAGGCGCCGATCGACTGGTGGCGCGTGAGGCGCTCGCGGCCGGATTGCCGCTGATCTGCTTGCTCCCATTTGCCCGCGACGACTATGCACGTGACTTCGCCAGTGAGAGATCGCGTGCCGACTACGCCGATCTGCTCGAGCGGTCGGCTGAGGTCATCGAATTGCCCGGCACGCACGGGACCGTCGAAGAACGCGATGTCGCCTACGCCGCGCTGAGCGACGTGTTAATCGACCGGATAGACCTGTTGATCGCCATTTGGGACGGGGAAGAGGCACGCGGTCTCGGCGGGACGGGAAACTCGGTTCAATCCGCGTTGCACCGGCGCATACCCGTCGTCTGGATCAACGCCCACGCTCCGTATGAGGCGGTGCTCCTGTGTTCGGACGGAGATGGCAACGTCAAGCACGGCGAAGTGAGTCAACTTTCCAATTGCCTGAGCGAGCTATCTGGCGATTCACACAATCGAGTTTCCGGCCCGGACTGATTGTTTGGGAGGCGCTTAGTCCGTCGTCGCCCCCAAATCCTCCAGGATCGTCTCAAACTCTTCGAGGGCGGCGCGCAGGTCCTCGGCAATCTCGGCGGCGATGACGTCGGGGTCAGGCAGGTTGGCGGAGTCTTCCAGGCTCTCGTCCCGCAGCCAGAAGAGGTCCAGACTGAGCTTGTCCCGCTGGATCAGTTCGTCGTAGTTGTAGGCGCGCCAGCGGCCGTCGGGAGTCTCCTCCGACCAGGTTGGCTTGCGGTCGTGCCGATTCTCGGCGTGGTAGCAGGCGACGAACTCGTCGAGGTCGGCACGTTTGAGCGGGTTGGTCTTGAGGGTGAAGTTCATGTTGGTGCGCAGGTCATAGACCCACAGTTTGGTCGTCCAGTTCTGCGCGCTGGCGGGCTTGCGGTCGAAGAAGAGAACGTTGGCCTTCATCTCGCCCTCATACGGAAATCGCTCTCGCGCACAGCTATTCTACAGGACAGATTGACATACGGGACAGCTCAAACGAGCGTCCGCATCGCGTGCTGATGGTCTATGGCGCCCTTACGGACAACGACGAGACGACTCCGTCTTTATGCATTCCCTGGTCCTTCGGCGTTAGTCGTTTCCTCCATGCGATAATGCCCTTCACGTGACCGGGCACGCCAACCACCGGAGGAGATGATGTCCGACGCCGTCGTTCGCGGCTGGGCGATCGTCTATCCCCACCTGCGCTATCGGGATCCCATCGCCGCCATCGAGTGGTTGATCCGCGTCTTCGGATTCCGCGAGCGCGTGCGCATGTCGATGCCGGATGGGCACTTCATTACGGCCAAGCTTGAAGGCCCCAATGGCGGGCTCATCATGATCGCGGGGATCACGCCGGATCTGGAAGCGTGGTTGCGCGAGCGTCTGAGCGAGTTTCGTCCGGACAGCGAGCAAGGTTGGCCCGATCTGTCGCACGTAACGACGGTGCAGGTGCAGGATGTCGACGCGCATTTCACCCGCGCGCAGGCTGCCGGTGCCGCGATCCTCATGCCTCCAGCCGACCAGCCCTGGGGACTCCGTGTCTACTCCGTCATCGATCTCGAGGGTCATCAATGGGAGTTCAGCCAGGTGCTGGATCTGCTCGACCCCGAGTCGTGGGGCGCCGCCAGAGTCGAGAGGTGAATGAATTGAGGCGAATGCCGCGCGATCTTTCACACCGCGGGCGGTGCGGGTTCATAGCACGTTGATCTGTGACCCAAACCACGGGTTTGAGTCAAGCGGAGGGATCCTGAATGGCGCAAGAACCACGAATGCTGTCGCCTCGCGAGATCGCGGGAATCCTGGCGGCCACGCAGGCCACGGTGCGGGCCGAGCTCGAAGCGCTGCCCGACGCCGTCGTCAACTGGCATCCGGGTCCAGAGGAGTGGTGCGTCAAGGAAGCGCTCGGCCACATCATGGAGTCCGAGCGTCGTGGCTTCAACGGGAGAATTCGAACAATATTGGCTGACGACGAGCCCGATCTCGAGGGCTGGAACCAGGTTGAAGTGCAGCGGGAGCGAAACGACTGTGCCCGCGATGTCCACGAGCTACTGGATGAGTTCGATCTGCTGCGCGCCGACAGCATCGAGCTTGTCAGCGGCCTGGCCATGCCTGACCTCGTGCGAGGCGGCACCCACCCGCAGGTTGGCTACGTGCGTGTCAACGACCTGCTGCACGAGTGGATCTCGCACGATCGCAATCACGTGCGCCAGATGCTGGCCAACGTGCAGAGCTACGCCTTCCCGCTGATGGGCAACTGCCAGGGATTCGCGGGCGAGTAACGGACCGGGCGCTGCGTTCGGTAGGGGCGACATTTATGTCGCCCAACTGCGTCGGTTGACGGCCAACCTGGGCGTCATAAATGTCGCCCCTACGGGCAACGATGAAATGCAGCGCGCTCCAGGCAGGTGGCGAGTTTGCGAGCTGGGTGAGGGCTATTCGCTTAACCCCGCTCGGCGTTGCGTTGGTCGCGCCAGGCGATCCACTCGCCAAATCGAGAGAGATCCCACTCCGGACCGCTGCAGCGGACGGTCAGGAAAGTGAAGCCTTTGTCGACCAGTTCGTCGGCCGCATCGAGCGACGCGGTCATAGCGAGACCGGTGGCGTGCTCGATTTCGTCGGGGTCGCGGCCCTCCTTCTCGCACCACTCCTTCAGAACATTCGCCTTACGAATCAGATCGTCACCTCCAGCATTTGCATGCCAGATGTCGGCGTGCTTGGCAACGATGCGTAGCGTTACCTTCTCGCCGCCTCCGCCGATCATGATCGGGATGTGGCGCGTCGGTGGTGGGTTGAGCTTCTCGAGTCGTGCTTCGATGATCGGCATGGAATCGCGCAGATCGCGCAGACGGCTCCCGACGGTGCCGAAGTCGTATCCGTACTCGTCGTAGTCCTTCTCCGACCACCCGGCACCCATGCCCAGGATGAAGCGACCGCCGGAGATGTGGTCGATCGTGCGCGACATGTCGGCGATCAGGTTCGGGTTGCGGTAGCCGATGGCAGAGACGAGTGGACCCATCTCGATGCGCTCGGTCATGGCCGCGATGGCGCTCAAGAGCGTCCAGCATTCGTAGTGCTTGCCGTCAGGATCGCCCGAAAGCGGGTAGAAGTGATCCCAAACGGTGATGACGTCGGCGCCCTTCTGCTCGACCTCAAGAACCGCCCGCTTGTAATCGGCATAGTCGCCGTGCTGTGGATTCAGGTGGACGCCTACTCGAATCTTCCTCATCCAGGCCCTCTCTTCGTCGTTCGATGTTCCGTGGGCACTCGCCTCTGCTTTAATCGAATCTGGCCCGCATCTCATTCCATTATGCGGGAGGACGCCATCGCGCGCTCGGAACATCGTCGTCGCCGAAGGGCATTTTGCGGTGAAGCATGACGATCACGTCGCACTCTTGCGGGACGGAATCTCCCAGCCAGGTGGAATCTGGGCCGATTTCGGTTCCGGATCGGGTGCCTTTACGTTGGCGCTGGCCGATCTGCTCGGACCGGGCGCCGAGATCTACTCGCTCGACCTCGATCGACGTGCGCTCGAGCGTCAGCGTGCCGAGATGCGCCAGCGCTATCCAAAGACGAATCTGAACGTCATCGTTGCCGACTTCACGCACGCGCACGAGCTGCCGCCACTCGATGGAATCGTGATGGCTAACTCGCTGCACTACCAGCGAGACAAGGACGACGTGCTCGCCCTGGTTTTCGATTATCTCAAGCCGGGTGGGCGACTCATCCTGGTCGAGTACAACGCGGACCGCGGCAATCACTGGGTGCCCTACCCACTCTCCTATCCGACCTGGGAGGCACTGGCTGATCGCAATGGATTCGTCGGTACACGGCTTTTGGCCGCTCGACCGAGCCGCTTTCTCGGTGAAATCTATTCGTCGGTCACGTTTCGGCCCGAATGACGAAGGGACATCAGATGCAGATTCCTCCTGGGGAAGAGCTGGCTTTCGCTTCCGCCACTGAGTTGGCGCGCAGCGTCCGCGCACGCGATGTCTCGCCGCGCGAGCTCGTTCACGTCTTCCTGCAACGCATCGAACGGCTCAATCCACGGATTGGTGCCTACGTCACGCTGACCGCCGATCGGGCGGTGGCTCAAGCTGAATCCGCGGAGCAGCGACTGATGTCGGAGGAGCCAGGCATGCTTGGCCCGCTCTTCGGGCTCCCGATCTCGATCAAGGATCTGTCTCCGACGGCGGGCGTGCGGACCACGTTCGGCTCACCGGCGTTCGAGCACTTCGTGCCGGAGATGGACAATCCCGACGTGGCCAGACTGTTCCAGATGGGCGCGATCATGCTCGGCAAGACGAACACGCCAGAATTGGGACTGAGCATGTCGACCGAAGATGGGCTCTTTCCACCGACTCACAATCCATGGGATCTCTCGCGTAGCGCCGGTGGTTCCAGCGGTGGGGCCGGAGCCGCATTGGCGGCACGGCTCTGCCCGCTCGCGACCGGCTCCGACGCGGGTGGTTCCATTCGCATTCCCGCCGCGGCGTGTGGCGTGGTCGGTCTCAAGCCCTCACGGGGCCGCGTGATTCCGCGCCCGTTCGATTATGCCGCCATTGCCGGATTCGCTTCGCCCGGGCCGATGGCGCATACCGTCGACGACGTGAAACTGCTGCTCAGCGTCCTCACTCCGCCGTTCGTGCCTGTGCCCCCCATGCGGGAAGATCCATCCACCGGACTCCGCATCGGGTGGACGACCAACAGCGCGGTGGCCGATGTCGATCCAGAGGTGGCGAGGGCGACCGAACGCGTCGCTGGGGTGATGTCCGACCTCGGGCACAACGTGACCGAATCCGCGCCTGACGTCTCGGGCGTCTACGACGCGTTCCTCACCATCATCCAGGCGCACGCGGCCATGACGCCTGTTCCGGAGCCGGAGAAACTTGGCGCTCATGCCCGCGCCATGATCGAGAGCGGCAAACAGCATTCCGCGTTGGACTATCTCCAAGCCGAGTTCGCCGTCCTCGATCTGAGCCGTCGCGTCCTGGAGTGGTTTCGCGGGTTCGACGTCTTGCTCTGCCCGACATTGCCGGTCACGGCACCGCCACTTCGCTCGATGGGTGGGACTGAAGAGGAGATACGGCAGACGCTGGATCGCTTCGGTTGCTTCACGTATTGGGTCAACACGACTGGTCAACCCGCCATTTCGCTGCCGTTGGGGCAGTCGGCTGATGGTTTGCCCATCGGCGTGCAGCTAATCGGTCGCGTGGGTGCCGACGATCTGCTTTTGGCACTCGCATCGCAGCTCGAACACGCCATGCCATGGGCGGATCGGGTTCCGGCCTTGGCCTACGACTAGTGCCGTGTCAGTCGCTCGACCAAGGAGCGTCCGTTTGAGGCAACGCCCGTCGTCTCTGACTTTCGGTCGAGCTGCTCGAAGCCGCGTTGCACGAAGCGCACGCCGATGAAGCGGAATGGCTCGGGTTCCCAGCTGCGCCCGCGCCGGTTGACGAAGGCCAAGTTCGCGAGATCGCTGTCGGTGCGAGTAATGAGGTCGGCCAGCATGCGGCCGAAGAGATTCGACGGCCCGACTCCGGTGCCCGTGTATCCATAAGCAGCCGCGAGCCCTTGCGCCGGATCGTAAGAGACGGTCGGCACGTAATCCCGCGGCCAACCGAGCGGTCCACCCCAGGTGTGCGTGAACTTCACGTCCTTCAGCATCGGGAACCACTCGCGCACGTTGTCTTGCAGCATCAGATGCGTCGGCTCGTGGCGATCGTAATCGTCCTTGATGCTCGACCCGATGTGATACGGCGCGCCGCGCCCACCGAACATCACGCGACCGTCTGACGTGTGGGTGAGGTATTTGACCATGTGCGTGGCGGAGGAGAGCCCTTCGCGTGCTTCCCAGCCGATCGATTGCCAGTCGTTCGGCGAGAGCGGCTCCGTGATGGTGATGAGGGAGTAGACCGGCATCACCTTGCGGCGCAGTTGCGGGAAGCGCGATAGATATGACTCGCCGGCCAGCACGATGGTTTTGGCGCGGGCATGGCCCCGTGCGGTATGCAGCACGGGATAGGCTCCGGTGGTGTAGTCGGTTACCGGCGATTGCTCGTAGATGGTCGCGCCTTTGCGTTCGACCGCGCGTGCCAGACCGCGCACGAGCTTGGCCGGTTGGATTTTGGCGCTGTTTGCGTTGTAGCCTCCGCCCAGCGCTCCAGCGACCGATACCCGTTCGGCCACCTGCTCAGCATCAAGCAGCGTCGAGTCGTCTCCGAAGCCGAACTCTTCCAGCGTGCGCTGCTCGCTTGCCAGCACGTCGAGTTGATATGGACTGCGCGCCAGGCGGATGTAGCCGCCGCGCACGAATTCCATGTCGATGCCTTCGCGTTCGGCGACGCTGGAGACCTCGTCAACCGCCGTATTGATCGCCCGCTGCAGATCAATGGCCGCCTGCCGCCCGAAGAGCTGCGACATGCGGCGCAGTCCGATCGGCAGGCGGTTGCCCAGCCCGCCTCCATTGCGCCCCGATGCGCCGAATCCCGCGATCTCGCTCTCCAAAACGGCGATTTTGAGGGATGGCTCGCGCTGCAGCAGATAATAGGCGGTCCAGAGTCCGGTGAAGCCAGCACCGAGAATGGCGACGTCGACGTCGATAGTGCCGTCGAGCGCTGGTCGTGGCGTCAGGTCATCGCCACACGTCTCGAGCCAGAAGCTGTAGGACTGATAGTTCTTTGCCATCACACCACCTCCGGAGTTGGCGATCGGCTCGTATCTCGGTCACGTGAGCTCTTATATGGGAGCACCTTGTGTGCTCCCGGCGTTGACGAGTCACTCATAGATTCGGGAGCACACAAGGTGCTCCCCTACGACAAAGATCGCGTCTCAATGCGTCACCGACAGCGTGGCCGGGTCGACATTGGCGCCGCAGATGAGCAAGCAGACGCGCTCGTCCTTCTCCGGCGGATAGGCACCGGTCATCAAGGCGGCCAGGGGTGCGGCGCTGGCGGGCTCGCATGCGATACGCATCTCATCCCACAGCGCGCGCTGCGCGGACACGATGGCGTCATCCGAGACGAGTAACGCGCGATCGACCCAGTGCGTGGCAGCATGGAAGCCGAGCTCGCCGATCTTGCTGGCGCCCAGCGCATCGGCCGCGATGCCACCCAGTTCCACCTCCACCGGCTCACCGGCAGCCAGTGCCGAGGCCAGAGTCGATGTCTGCTCCGACTCAACCGAGACGACCCGCGTGGCGCCACCGTACCAGGTTGAGATCCCGCCGATGAGTCCGCCTCCACCTGTGGCAACGAGTACGGTGTCGAGGTTCGGCAGTTGCTGCTCGAGCTCGCGCGCACAGGTCCCCGCCCCGGCCACCACCTCGTGCTGATCGTAGGCGTGAGCGAAGAGAGCACCGGTCTGCGCGACCCGTTCTTTGCTGGCGGCGAGCGCGTCGGCGTAGAAGCGACCCGTGACGACCAACTCGGCGCCGAGCGCGCGTAGCTTGGCCTGCTTGGCGGGACTGGCCGCCTCCGGCACGAAGATCGTGGCGTGGTGCCCAAGGGCACGCGCCGCGAAGGCGATGGCCAATCCGAAGTTGCCGCCGGATGCCGCGACCACTCCGGCCGATGGAACTTCCCGATTGCGCATCAAGTTGAAGGCACCACGAGCCTTGAAGGATCCACTGAGCTGCAGCTGCTCCAGCTTCAGCGACAACGAGCAGGAGAGCCCAAACGCGTCCTGCTCCATCTCCATCACCGGTGTGCGCCGGACCCATCCGTCGATGGTGCGATCGGCGGCCTCGATGTCCTCACGAGTCACGAATGTCGTTGTTCCGGTCATGCTTTCCTCAATATGTACCGTCCGAGTCGGCGCCGACTCACCCTTTCGCTTGCCACGTCCAGTGATCCCCCTCAGCCACAATGTAGCCAAGACCTGGGAAGGAGAGATGATAGGTGATCACCGGAACGTGTTCGCGCGAGGCCATCGCGAGGAGTTCGCGTCGCGTGCTGACGGTCGCCTCCGGGTCGGCATCGAAATCGAAGTACCACTCAGGGTGATAGAGCTCCACTGGGTGATGGAAGGCGTCGGCGGTGTGGAGTAGGCGATCGCCATTCGATTCGATCAGGAGCCCGATCTGGCCCAACGTGTGTCCGCGCACCGGCACGGCTTGAATGCCTGGAACGATCTCGCCATCCACGGCAATTCGATCAAAACGGTCAGCGATCGATAGGATCTGCTTGCGATCGGAATCGCTCGGCTCACGCTGAACCTCTTCCCACTCGATCTGACTGATCACGTAGCGGGCGTTGGGAAAGGTGGGGTTGCCGTGACCGTCAGTGTTCCCGTCCACGTGGTCCCAATGTGCATGGGTGATGATGACGGTGTCGATGTCGGCGGCCGAAATGCCCGCATCGGAGAGGAGCCCGAGCAGATTGCCGGTTCCGGTCCGTTGGCTGTTTGGCCCGCAACCGGTATCGACCAGCACGCGGTGTTCGCCGGTGTCGATCATCAGCACGTTCATGCTGAATGCCGTGGCCGGATCTCCGGTCGCTTGGGTGTAGGCACGATGGGTCGCCAGAACCTCGTCTGGCGTCGAGTTGACGAATTGCAGCGGCGGAGTCTCCTCGTCCGACTGCAGCTCGGTGCCGTCACTGAAAACCGTGCAGTTGAATTCCCCAACCTTGAAGCGATAGATGCCTTCTGAATTGCTCATGACGTCCCTCCCGGCGCGTGGATTGAAACAGGCAGATGATTTCAACCATTCTGCTGGAGCAGCGGAGTCGGCGCAATGCCGCGGATGACCACCGGGACGACGCCAAATCGGTACACTTCACCAGAACGTTCTGCATGCGCATCGGGATAGGGTTCGGCGCCACCTGGGTTCGCCAACCGATGCCGACAAGGATATGGCCCAGTCATGAAAAGACCCGCGACAGTCAAACCGGTCAGCCGTGGAGTTGAGTCGGCACCAGCGGCAATCGAGTCGCTGCCCAACGCTGCCGGGTTTTGGCGGCGCCTCGCGGGATTCGTGGTCGATTGGTTTCTCAGCTTTGTGCTGCCGTCGATCGTCTCGAGTCTGGTCTTGCTGGGGATCGGGTACTCGGCTCAATCAGCCTGGATCGATGGGCTGTGGATGCTCTTTGTGGCTCTGGTGATCTTTGCCTATTTCACCTACTTCGCGGTGCGCGGCAGTTCACCCGGCATGGCCATCGCCGGAATCAAACTGGTTGACGTGCGCACGGGAGAACCGCCGATCATCGGGAAAGCCCTGATCCGCGGTCTGCTAATGACGGTCTTGATCGGCTCCTGGTTCCTGCTCTTGCTGCTCGATTGGGGCGGTGGGTCGAACAATGTCAGCAACTTCGCGGCGTTCCTCCTGAATGTTGCTTACGTCGCGTTTTTGGTCAGCTTCTTCGGTCATCTCTGGATTGCTTGGGATCGCAAGCGCCAGACATTGCAGGACAAAGCGGCCGGAGTCGTCGTTCTATTGCGCACGGCAAAGGTGGAGCCGGTCGAGCGACCGGTCAAGCACATCGATCCCCTCGAATGGCGGATGTGACGGGTGCACTAATCGCCAGAACTTCATGGACCGTTGTACACTTTCCCTGTCATCCTGAACCGCAGTGAAGGATCTCTTTGTACGCTAGGTGCCGAGGATCATTCGGGTCAACCCCCCATAAGATCGCGCCACTCAGGATTGGTTGACTCGATTAGCTTGATCTTTCGCTCTCGTCGCCAACCCTTGATCTCTTTCTCACGGTCAATCGCGTCGCGTACGTCGTCGAACTCTTCGTAGTGGACGAGACGTGTAATGCGATAACGAGTAGTGAACCTGTCTTGTATGCCGTCTGGATCTGGATGGGCATGTTCATAGACGCGACGCTCCAAGTCATTGGTCATGCCTGTGTAGAGCGTCGCTGCCCGCCCGCCGGTATTGGCCATAATGTAGACCCAGTAGGTTCTTGTTCTCACCACGCTCTCCTTCCGATTGGAGGAGACGCGAACCCGCTGGTTGGAGAGATCCTTCGCTGCGGCTCAGGATGACATAATAAACAACCAACCAACCCGGTCAATTTGAGCCGCCGCTTTACCTGTTTGCGTCCCGGCCTTCTCATCTGATAACTACGTTACCCCGCCACAGCCGTCTTGCCGGCCGACGCGCCGGCCATGCGTCCGAAGACGGCGCCGGACATCAGCCCCGTTCCACCCGGATAATTGAAGTAGAAGAGCCCGCCGACCAGCTCGCCCGCTGCATATAGTCCCGGAATCGGCTGCTCCTCGCTGTCGAGGACCTGCGCGTTCTCGTCGATTTTCAGGCCACCAAACGTAAAGGTGAGTCCGCAGGTTACCTGATAGGCCTCGAAGGGCGGAGTGTCGATTGGGTTGGCCCAGTTCGACTTGGGTGGCGTGATCCCCTCGGTTCGCCGTCCATCCTTGATGGTCGGATTGAAGGGGATATCGGTGCGCACCGACGCGTTGTACGCGCGGATCATGTGCAAGAAGCCCTCGGCGTTGACGTCGTCCAGCTTCTCGGCCAGCTCTTCGAGCGTATCGGCACGAACGCGAGTCACCTCGCGGATGCGGTATTCGTCGCGCAGCAGATGCGTCACCTTGCTATCGAAGACCTGCCAGGCGAACTGTTGCGGCTGATGCAAGACCTCGTGGCCGTATTTGGCGTAGGTGTAGTTGCGGAAATCGGCCCCTTCATCGACGAACCGTTCGCCAGTGGCATTGACAATGATGCCGAAGGGGTAGCTGTGCTTCTGGAAATTGTCACCAACCCGTAGGTCGCCGAAATCGGGCGCGTTGCGATCCCAGGCGACGGCGTGTCCGCCCGACCAATTGCCATAGGGCAGAGCTCCGATTTCGAGCGCCATGTTGATGCCGTCGCCGGTGTTGTAGCGTGTGCCACGCACCTTGGCGAGGTCCCAGCCTGGTCCGAGGTAGCGCGTCCGCCATTCGGCGTTGGCTTCGAATCCACCGCACGCCAGCACCACGGAACTGGCCTGAACCACCAGCTTCCTGCCGCCTCGGCGGGCCACGACCCCTTTGACGACGCCTTCTTCCTCGATCAATGCGACGCCGCGCATCCCGTATTCGACCTGAATGCCGGCTCGCTCGACGTTGCGGTTGAGCGCTTCGATGAGACCTGGACCGCCGCCCGAGACCTCGACGCTCAGTCCGCCCCAGAACTTGAAGCGGCCGTCGACTTTGAATGCCTGACGGCTATAGGAGGGAGAGAAGCGCACACCTTGCTCGCGCATCCAGACCATCGTCTCGAGGCTGCGGTCGATGAGTGTGGCGGTCAGCTCGGGGTTGGAGCGGTACTGCGTGATGCGCTCCATGTCGGCAAAGAACTGGTCACGCGTGTACGTGCCGAAATCGACGTCGGTCTGCTCGTCTTCGGGAAGGTCGGGCATGACTTTGAGCAGATCGTCGACGCCGTTGTAGGTGAAGCGCATGGCGCCAGCGGTGTAACGACTGTTGCCGCCCCGCTCTCGCTCCGGCGCGCGCTCCAGGACCAGCACATTTGCGCCCTGCTGCCGCGCCGCCAGCGCCGCGCAGAGCGCCGCGTTGCCCGCACCAACGACCACCACGTCGGTCTCGAAATCCGCCATTCTTCCTTGCCTCCCGCTACCAGCCTGATCGTCTCGTTCGCCTTATCTAAATAGCACAGAAAGGAGTGGGCGGAGGATGGCCCTCATCCGCGAAGGCCCTCACCCGGCTCGCAGGCTCGCCACCCTCTCCCGCCGAGCAGGAGAGGGTTTACGACCACGCGTTTGATTGACAGTTCCCTGTTCGTCTCCCTTCTCCCGTTCGGACGGGAGAAGGGCCGGGGATGAGGGCTAACCTAGCCTCGCTCAAGCCAAACGGGTCGATCATGGCCGCTGCCGCACCGGCGGCATGAGATACTGTTCGGCTGTTTCCGCGCATATGGCGGCGTGGCCGACCGAGCGTCGGTTGACGGTACATTCTTCCGCGGTTAGTCGATCTCGATCATCTGATCGTAGGAGAGCGTCTCGGCCGGACGGTCAGGGCCATTGGCACGTTCGCCGATCGCCTGCCAGCCCGGATCCGCTTGCTCTTTGGTCCTGATGCGCGCGAAAGCATCACGGTCGGCATATTCGATCATGATGCTCACCTCACCGGTGTGCTCACCGCTCTGTACCTGAAAGATCCGCACCGTGCGGTTCGGGTCAACCCGTAGCATCTCGCGCCGGGCGTCCTTCACGAGCTGCAGCGTGTCATCACGCGTTCCCGGGTGCGGTCTGAACGTCTTCACTGAGAGAAGTGGCATGTGTTCCTCATCTCACGAATCGGCCAATTTTGGCCATCATATGTTGAGATGCGTCGGTCCGCTACCGGGTCCTCGCCGTCGCGCTTCCACCCTCCGGTCTGTCCGGACCAAGGCGTCTGCTCCGACGGTCGTCATCGTTTCGGTAGCCGCAGGCAGGTGCGGATTCCGTGGACTCGAGCAAGAAGCGAGTTAGCGGTCTGTGCTGTCCAACCCGAATAGGTCGATCAACGCCCGAGTTTGTTCGCTCGGTTCTGGCGAGCGCTTCAGCCGCGTGACGGGCTCGTGCAGCATCTTGTTGGTGATGGCGTGACTCAGCGCCAGAACCACTTCACGGTCCCGATCATCGAGATGCCCAAGTCGTCGCAGGGCTCGTTGCACCTCACGCTCTCGAATGGTCTCGGCATGCTGGCGCAGACTCTGAATCGCTGGAGCTGACTGCCGCCCGTGGAACCAAGCGCAAAAGGCGCATACCTCGTCTTCGACGATGGCTTCGACCTGCGGGATGGTCTCTTCTCGCGATTGCAGATTCTCCTGGCGAATTGAATGTAGTGCGTCGATGTCGTGCAGGTGAACGCCAGGGAGGGAGCCTGCGGTGGGCTCGACGTTTCTCGGCATGGCAATGTCGATGAGGAGGAGAGGCTGGTTCTCGCGTTGTCGCACGACCGTCTCAAGTTGCGCTCTGGACAGGATTGGCTCGGGGGCGCCGGTCGCCACAATGCAGATGTCCGCCGTGACCAACGCGTCGTCCAGTCGATCCCAGCCGACGTCAAAGGCGTGGAGCTGCCGCGCAAAGAAAGCCGAGCGCTCTGGTGAGCGGTTGCAGAGCTGCAGGTGACTGAGCCCATTCGAGACGAGATTTCGGGCGACAAGCTGGCCCATCTCGCCCAATCCGACCACCAACCCCGTGCGATTCCGCAGACTGCCCAACGTGGAACGCGCCAACTCCACCGCCGCATGGCTGATCGATCCGGCCCCGCGACTGATGGAAGTCTCGTGTCGGGCGCGTTTCCCGGCGACTACCGCGTAATTGAAGAGGCGCTCGAGGATCGGCCCGGAATGCCCGATTTCGCGCGCGCCGTCAGCGGCCTGACGCACTTGCCCCAGGATCTGTGGCTCACCGATGACGAGCGAATCGAGCCCGGACGCGACGCGAAAGAGATGCTCGACCGCAGCGACTCCGCGCAAGCAATGCACGTGAGCACGCAATGCGTCAGGAGCGAACCCGGCCCGCTGAGCCAAACAGGATCCCACTCGCTGGGGCGCATGAGGATCGGGTGACACCCCGTAGATCTCAGTTCGGTTGCAGGTGACGATGGCTACGCCCTCATCCACGATCCCGCTGAGATCGTCCATGAGCGTCGCCTGCTGAACCTCGTCGAGCGCCAGACTCTCGCGCACTTCAATCGGTGAAGTGTGATGCGTGACGCTCAATAGAAAAATGTCGTTGAGCCGGTCCGAGTCCATGAAATCCTGAATCGTCTCTGTCAAACACGCGCAAGTGCGCGCATGGCATTGAATGCCGCCTCGCCGGATCGATCGATCTCCTCCGGGGTGTGAACCAACGAGACGAACGCCGCCTCGAACTGCGATGGCGCCAGATAAACACACTGGTCGAGCATGCCCCTGTGATATCCGGCGTAGCGATCAACGTCGGATTTGGTGGCGGAGTCGTAATCGGTAACCGGGCCATCGACGAAGATGGCGGTCATCATCGATCCGACGCGATTGACCGTCAGCGGTACGTCGGCGTTGTCGGCGGCCGTGCGCAAACCCGACTCCATCCGCGCGGCCAGTCGCTCGAGCGTTTCGTAGGTGCCGTCCTGCCGCAGAATCTCCAATGTGGCGATGCCGGCCTGCATGGCGAGAGGATTGCCGGCCAGCGTTCCGGCCTGATAGACCGGGCCGAGTGGCGCCAAGCGCTCCATGATCTCACGTCGACCACCGAAGGCCCCCACCGGCAGACCGCCACCGATAATCTTGCCCAAGCAGGTCAGATCGGGCGTGACGCCATAGCGCTGCTGCGCGCCACCGGGAGCCACGCGAAAGCCGGTGATGACCTCGTCGAAGATCAAGAGCGCACCATAGCTCCGCGTGATCTCTCGCAGCTCCGCCAGGAAGCCCTCGGCTGGTGGGATCACGCCCATGTTCCCGGCGACTGGCTCAACGATGACGCAGGCGATCTCCTCGCCGATCGACTCGAACGCGGCACGCACCGACTCGATCGAGTTGTAAGGCAGGCAGATGGTGTCGGATGCCGTTCCCGGAGTGACGCCCGGACTGCCGGGAATGCCGAGCGTCAAAACCCCGGATCCGGCTGAAACAAGGAGCGAGTCAGCGTGACCGTGATAGCAGCCGGTGAACTTCACGATGCGGTTGCGACCAGTCGCGCCACGCGCCAGACGGATCGCGCTCATGGTCGCTTCGGTACCGGAGTTGACGAAGCGGACCAGCTCGATCGACGGGACCATGTCCACCACGAGCGACGCGAGCTCGGTTTCCGCTTCGGTCGGCGCGCCGTAGCTTGTGCCGCGCTCGATCGCCTGCTTCAGTCGTGCGACGACGGCAGGATGGGCGTGCCCGGCGATGAGTGGACCCCAGGAGCAGACATAGTCGACGTACTTCTTGCCGTCTGCATCATAGATGTAGGCGCCTTCACCACGCTCAACAAAGAGTGGATTCCCGCCCACGGCGCGAAAAGCCCGCACCGGGCTGTCAACTCCGCCCGGCAAGACGCGTTGCGCCTCCTGCCAGGCCTGCTCGGATCGCGTCATAGTGCTGTTCCCTCTATCCCCTGCGTTGCGTCGACGTTCAGTCATCCGTCGAGGTCAGACTGCGTTCCGTCGTCGCGCTGCTCTCACGCAGCCAGCGTGCGACGTTCTTGGCGTGGTACGTGATGATCATGTCGGCCCCGGCGCGCTTGATGGCCGTCAGCGATTCCATCACTACGCGCCGCTCGTCGATCCACCCACTCAGCGCCGCGGCCTTGACCATGGAGTACTCGCCACTGACGTTGTAGGCAGCAATCGGCACGTCGAAGCGCTCCCGCGCCCCGGCGATGACGTCCAGGTAAGCCAGGGCGGGCTTGACCATGATCGCGTCGGCCCCTTCGTCCAGATCGGCCTGAATCTCGAGGTACGCCTCCCGCTTGTTAGCCGGATCCATCTGATGCGAACGGCGGTCGCCAAACTCTGGGGTGGAATCGGCCGCATCGCGAAACGGTCCGTAAAAGGCGGAGGCGTACTTGGCGGCGTAGGAGAGGATCGGCGTCTGAGTGTGACCGGCCTCGTCGAGCGCGTGCCGAATGGCCGCTACTCGACCGTCCATCATGTCGGATGGAGCCACGATGTCGGCACCCGCCTCAGCGTGGGAGACGGCCGTGCGTGCCAGCAGCTCGAGCGTTGGGTCGTTGGCCACGTCGCCGTCTACCAGGATGCCGCAGTGTCCGTGCGACGTGTACTCGCAATTGCAGACATCGGTCACGACGACGAGATCCTGGTCGATCTGCTTGATAGCGCGGATGGCTTCCTGCACGACGCCGTGGTCGTCGTAGGCGCCACTTGCCAGCTCGTCCTTCGTTTCGGGGATGCCGAAGAGGAGGACGGAGCCGATGCCGAGTCGCCGCAGTTCCTCGATCTCGAATGGGAGCTGATCGACGCTGATCTGAAAGACGTCCGGCATCGAGCTGACCTCCTGCCGCACGCCAGTGCCGTAGGTGATGAAGAGCGGATAGATCAGCTCGTCAGTCGAGAGGCGCGTTTCCCGCACCATCCGTCGGAGCCCTTCGGTCCGTCTCAAACGCCGGAAACGGCGGAAGGATAGGTCTGGTGCGGTCATGCGGGTCTCCTCTCGCAGGCAGCGACGATGGCGGTGATCAGCCCGGGAATCGAATACTCTTGAGCCACCACGTCGACCTTGAACCCTACTTGCCGTGCCGTCTTAGCGGTAACAGGCCCGATGCAGGCGACTGTGGCGTGATTGAGCGAGCCTATGTTGCCGTCCAGCATGGTCGCCAGGTTCCGTGCTGTGGACGAGCTGGTGAGCGTCACCACGTCGACGTCGCCATGTCGCACGCGAGCCAGTGTGGCTGGATGCGGCTCGGCCGGAACTGTTCGATAGACGGGGACGACGTCGACCTCGGCGCCCGCCTTTCGCAAGCCATCTGGAAGGATGTCGCGGGCTTGCTCGGCGCGCGGCAGCAGCACACGCCTCTGCCCGGCGCCGCGTTCGAGCAAACCGGCCAGGACCTCCTCGGCGATGAAGCGCTCCGGTACGAAATCGGTCTTCACGCCGTGGGCACGCAGACGCGCGTCGGTGGCACTGCCGATGGCCGCGATTCGAGCGTTGCCTAATGCCCGCAGATCCCGTCCAGATTCGTCCAGATAAAGGAAGAAGGCGTCGACGCCGTTCGCGCTGGTAAAGATGACCCAGTCGTAGTCGGAAGTACGCTCGAGCGCCTCCTGCAACGGAGATAGATCGCCTGGCGGTGCGATCTCGATGGTGGGGAGCTCAATCGGCTCGGCACCCAGCTCACGCAGTTGAAGACTCATATCGTTGGCCTGGCCGCTCGCGCGAGTCACCAATACGCGTTTGCGAAAGAGGGGTAGACGCTCGAACCAGGCGAACGCAGGGCGTTGCCGCACGGAATCTCCCGCCACCAGAATGCCACCAGTTGTTGGATCGACGCGGGTACTGAGGCTGCCGAGCATCGACTCACGCACCTCTTGTGTCGGCAACGTTGGATTGTGGATGACCAGGCAGGGCGTGGTGCTGCTGTAACCCGCTCGAATAAGGTGCTCGGCCGCTTCGTGCGGACGCTCCATGCGACCGACCATCACGATGGCGGTGCCGGAGGTCATGGTGCTGAGTGGCGCGATCGGCTGGTCCCCAACCAACGTCACGGTGCCTCGAGCCAGGTCGAGCGGCACGCCGCAATAGGTCGCCGCTTGCAGACCGACGACCGGTTCCGAGACGATCTCGAAATCGACGCCGTCGCGCTGCAGCATGCGCGCCTCGCGCAATGCGATCGGATCGAGCAGCGGGCTGTCGGGATAGATTCGAACGACGATCCCTCCGGCAGTTAGCTCTTCGCGCACATCGGCCCAGGTTCGCTCGCCGGGAAGAAGTGTGCTCGCGAGCGGGAAGACCTCGCGGCGAGCCGATGAATCGATGAGATGCATCACTCCAATCGGCGTCGATTCGGGATAGAGCGCCAGCGTCGCACGTGCCAGAACGTTGACCGTTCTAACCGGCAAAAGATCCGGGTCACCCGGCCCATGCGAGCAGAGTACGAGCCGCCCGAAACGACTCACGATGCCGGCCTGGCCAATCGCATGTCGAGGGCTTGACGCAGCTGTCGGGCGACGTCTCCCGCCGTGGTTGTGGCCCGTTCGCGGTTGCTGGTGGAATCCTGAAAGCAGGCGACGGTCATCGCGTCGTCCGCGAGCATGGCTCGCAGCGTCACAGAGTCACCCTCGATCCGAGCCAATGCGCCGATGGGAGATTGGCATCCGCCGCCAACCTCGCGAAGGAACGCACGCTCGGTCTCGACGGCTGCGGCGACATCATCCTCGTTGACGGAAGCGAGCAATGCGAGGATTTCGTCGTCATCAGCCCGACATTCGACGCCGAGTGCGCCCTGTCCTGGCGAAGGGACGAAGATGTCGACCGGAAGATATTCGCTGATGCGCTCGGCCCATCCCATGCGCTCGATACCGGCCGCCGCCATGATGGCCGCGTCGACGTCTCCCTGTTCGAGCTTGCGCATGCGGGTATCGACGTTGCCGCGCAGTTCGACCGCTCGCAGATCGGGACGAGCATGGCGGAGCTGCATGACACGTCGCCGCGAGCTGGTGCCGACGCGTGCTCCGGATGGAAGATCGCTCAACGACCGTCTATCGACGGTGAGCAACACGTCGCGCGGATCCGCACGGTTCAAAATCGCGCCGATGAACAAGCCGGACGGTAGATCGGAGGTGAGATCTTTGGCACTGTGGACCGCGACGTCGATGGTACCGGTGAGGAGTGCGGCTTCCAGCTCTTTGGCGAAGACACCCTGGCCACCGAGGATGGCGAGCGGCGTTTGTTTGTCCGCGTCACCGGCCGTATTCAGCACGACGGTTTCGAGGTGGAGTTCGGGATGTTGGCGGGATAACGAGTCGGTGAAGATGCGGGCCTGCAGGAGCGCCAGTGCGCTACCACGCGTACCGACACGGATTGTGCGCCGTTCAGACATGTCGTATTCGTCCAGACACCCAACAACGCCGGGCGGCATACAATTGGCGGAACCGGTACTCGCTCTGTTCACGTCCGGTTCCTGAGCCCCGCCGTCCGGACTCATCGTCTAGAATCGATATGTTTCGCGTGTGATTTGTGCCGAAAATCTACAAGATTCTTGATAAATCTGTGCAAATCTTTGCACATCTCGAATTGTACGGCGCTACGCGAAGGGGTGTCAAGCGGGGAAAACTCCGCAAATTGACAGGAAAGCCAGTAGTTGCTATCATTAACGCTTGTGGGCGCGGGCGCCCACGATTTGTCTGTGCGGTTTTCAGGAGGGATTTCTCGGTGTACGCGGTCGTTCAAACAGGCGGAAAACAGTATCGGGTCGCGGTCGGAGATCGCATCGCAGTCGAGCGTCTCGAGGCTGAGCCGGGCGCCGAGATCACTCTCGATCGTGTTCTGTTGATTGAGCAGGATGGCGACGTCAAGATCGGCACGCCGGTCGTGGAGGGCGCCAAGGTCATCGCCAACGTCGATGCTCAGGCGAAGGGCAAGAAGCTCATCATCTTCAAGATGCGCCCCAAAAAGCGCTATCGCCGCAAGACGGGGCATCGCCAGCAGATCACTCAGCTGACCATCAAGGACATCGTCGCGTAGTTGCGATTGATGTGGTCGAGATCCCATCTCTGACTGAAGGCATGGAGGAGAGCTATGGCGCATAAAAAAGGAATGGGCAGCTCGCGGAACGGCCGCGACAGCAACGCGAAACGTCGTGGCGTCAAGCGCTTCGACGGAAATATCGTGACCGCGGGTTCGATTTTGGTGCGCCAGTGCGGCACGAAGTTTTACCCCGGCACCAACGTCGGTATGGGCCGCGATTTCACCCTCTTCTCGAAGATCGATGGGTCGGTGAAGTTCGAAGCCTTCACCCGCGATAAGAAGCGAGTCAGTGTCTACGCAGTCGATGCCGAGTCGCAACCGACTGCCTGAAGACGAGAGCAAAGAGTAAGAGCATGAAACAAGGTATTCACCCCAAGTACGAAGAGAGCACCGTCGTTTGCGCCTGCGGCAATAGCTGGATCACCCGATCCACCAAGCCACAGTTGCGTGTCGATCTCTGCCCGCAGTGTCACCCCTATTACACGGGCGAGCAGCGCATCGTCGACAGTGCCGGTCAGGTTGAGCGCTTCATGCGTCGCATGGAAGTCGCTCAAGAGGCTCCGAGGCGCAAGAAGGTCGAGCGCCGCCAGAAACGGCTCGAGCAGCGCAGTAAGGTGCAGCGACGCGAGGAGCAGCTGATCGTGCCGGAGTCTGACGAGGAGAAGACCGCGTCGGAAGCGACCAAGTAGCCTTTTCCCCCTCAGACACACTCTCGCGGGAATGAGCTCGGAACATCGGCGTGACGATTTCGTCACGCCGATGGCACATCCTGAGACGCCATTCTGATCCAGATGCGCCGTTGATACGTTAATATGGTTGAAGAGAGGCTCGCGACTTCATGGCTCTGTTGCCATTCAGCTTGACTCGATAGCGAACCTTTCGTTCGGGAGGAGCGAGTGATCATGTCTGGACCGATGTCCGTGCAACCGCATCGAGGCGTACAGGCCGAAGATGATCTGGAGCAGGCAGGGTTCACCGAAGAAGAGATCGATCGACTTCGCCGCCTCCGTGAGATGTACCCATTCATCGAATACGTGGATTCTCGGCGCCAATGGCACCGGCTCCGCTTCGTCAAGTGGCTGTACACCCAGGGGCAGATCCAGAAATAACTGGAAGATCGATGGAAGAATCAAGGGGCGGACCTCAAGTCCGCCCCTTTCTGTTCCCATTGTGAGTGGACTCCGCGTCGTTTCCATACATCTGATGGATAATCCGCTCAATGAGGAACGGTATCATTGGGACCGAGGAAGACAGGAAGTTGCCGTCTCGGTCTGACTATGCGGATTTGAGTGCCAGCCCCGTGAAGGGGGTGCCGTCCATGCAACAACACGCATTCCAAGTACTGCTTGAGTGGGAACCAAGTGAGCAGGTCTGGGTCACGTACGTTCCCGCGCTTAACTTCTTGTCCGACTTCGGCGAAACGCGCGAGCAAGCGCTCGAACACACGCGTGAAGCAATCGCGCTCTATCTCGAATCCGCGGCGGAGCTCTCCTTGCCGGTTACATCTGAGACAAGCGCTGAGCTTGTGACCCTTGACGTCGCGGTTTCGTGAGCCCACTGCCGAATGTTCGTGGTCGCGAGTTGGTACGAGCGCTTGAGCGAGCAGGCTTCGTCGTTCACCGGCAACGGGGAAGCCATGTCATCCTCCACCGTTCGGAAACCGCTCACACCGTTGTCGTACCCCTCCATGGGAGCAGAGACATACCAGCGGGAACGTTGCGTTCGACACTCCGCCAGGCTGCCCTTACGTCGGATGAACTGATCGAGCTCCTCAAGGCATGAGCGGTGAGAAAATACGGATCTAACCTTCACTCCGGCGCGACTCGAAGGAGCCGACGCTTTTACGCCGCTTGACCGCTTGGATCAACGTTTGCATGTGACGTTCAAGCTCGTATACTCAGAGGTTGAAGAATTGATGGTAGATGGCCATGATTCCAGCGCGTTCAAAAGCATGAGAAATATCGAAAGGAACCTTCCTCGATGACCTATATCATTGCCGAACCTTGTATCGGACTGAAAGATGGGTCCTGTGTCGAGGTCTGTCCCGTCGATTGCATTCATACCGACGATGATGCCGACCAGTACTTCATCGATCCAGACGAGTGCATCGACTGTGGGGTCTGCGCGGAGGTTTGCCCGGTCGAGGCGATCTTCTTCGAAGATGATCTGCCGGAGCAGTGGGCCGCCTTTTTCAAGAAGAACAAGGATTACTTCAACAAGTAATTCACCTCGCGCATCCGCGACGGTCAAGTCGACACTCCGCACGCCGCGGGAAGACTCGGGCGTGCGGAGCGCGTTATTCTCTTCGTCGGCAAACATGCCGTGGATCGCTGATTGGTGACGCGATGGCCTATATCCTCGAATTTCATGACGACTATCTGCGTCCGGCGATCATGTGCGATCACTGCGGCACACGCGTGACGGCATCCGGTTTCCATCTCTGGAGAGCCGATCCGGTCGAGCCCGTCGGTGCGAATGTACCCGTTCAGCTTTGCTCTGAAGAATGCCTCGAAGCGTTCTACGACAAACGCTCGATCGACGAGGAGTGGGTCGCGGTTCCGATCGATGCCTATCTCACCAACCTGATCGATTCCCTCTCGATCTCTCCGGCCAAGGTTCGGGAACGGGAGCGCGCGGTTTCGGCGGCGGAGCATACGCGCCACGAAGCACCGGACTGACTAAGATTCGCTCCTTCTAGACCAACGGACTATCCTTCAAACCGCCTGGAGCGCACTGCCCGTTCGACCGCTAGAGGGATGGGTGCCATGGTCTTTCTATCGCAGATGATCAACCGGCCTATTGTCGATCGCAACGGCGACCGCATTGCGTCGCTGCGCGACCTCATCGTGCACATCGGCGACGAATCCTACCCGCCGGTCAAGGGCCTGGTGGCGCGCATCGGTCGTCGGGCGTTTTTCGTTCCGTACAACCAGGTTCGCTCGCTTGACGACAACGCCGCGACCATCGACACCTTCAGCCTCGACCTGAAACCCTTTCGCCGTCGCGACGACGAAATCATCCTGGGCAAGGACGTGCTCGACCGTCAGTTGGTCGACGTGACCGGCCGGCGCATCATCCGCGTCAACGACGTTGAGTTGGCGAGCATCGGACGCACATTGCGCGTGGTCGGCGTCGACGTGAGCGCTCGCGCCTTGCTCCGGCGCCTGTTGCCGCATGGCGTCATGACCGGGCGTGAGCCGCGTGAACTGATTGACTGGTCAAACGTCGACTACTTCGCCAGTCATGTCCCTACCGTGAAGCTCAAGGTCTCGCACGAACGCATCGCTCGACTGCATCCGCGCGACATCGCCCGCCTGATCGACCAGCTGGCCTTGCCACAGGGCGCCGAGTTGATCGGAGCACTCGATGAAGAGATCGCCGCCGACACCATGGAAGAGATCGCGCCGGAACGACAGGCTGACTTGATCGAGGGGATGGATCAAGAGCGGGCGGCCGATATTCTGGAGGAGATGGGGCCCGACGAAGCCGCCGACCTCCTGGCCGATCTGTCGATCGATATGGCCGAGGAGATCCTGGAACGCATGGAACTGGAGGAGTCGGAGGATGTCCGCTCGCTGATGCGTTACCCGGAAGACTGTGCGGGCGGCATGATGACGACCGACTTCGTCATGATCGCCGCTGGGCGAAGCGTGGCGCAGGCGATCGATGAGATACGCCGTCACGAGGACCTCCCCGATATGCTGACGCTCCTTTACGTGGTGGATGATGGAGACGAGGGCCACGTTTCGGGCCTCGTCACGCTGCGCGATCTGCTGCTGGCCGACCCCGCACTCCGCATTGACGGGATCATGTCAAGAGGTTTCCACCACGTCTCTCCCGACGCCAGCGTCGAGCAGGTCGTACGCACGATCATCGAATACAACCTGCTGGAAATCCCGGTGCTGGATGAAGACGGCGTCCTGCTCGGGGTCGTCACAGTCGACGACGCCGCGGAGCGATTGTTGCCCGACGGCTGGCGCGATGAGGCAGCCAATGTCTTCAGCTAGCCACCTCGGTGCTGAAGCGGCGTGACGTTCTTCAGACGTCGAGCGCTGCGCCGGTGGCTCGTGCAGTTCCGGCTGCGGCGACGACTTCGACCCGGCCGGCTCTCTCGGGTGCGTTTGCCGCGAACCGGTCTTCTCGCCTATCTGGCGGTGATGGGACCGGGTCTGGTGACCGCCAATGCGGGTAACGATGCCGGAGCCATCGCCACCTATTCGTCGGCCGGGGCGCGCTATGGCTACAACCTCCTCTGGATGATCCTGTTGATGACGGTCAGCCTGGCGGTGGTACAGGAAATGGCGGCGCGCATGGGCGTCGTTACCGGCAAGGGATTGACTGACCTCGTCCGCGAGAATTTCAGCATTCGCTACACCGCGATCGCCATGGTGGCGCTCTTTATCGCCAATGCCGGGATCATCGTGGCGGAGTTCTCCGGCATCGCCGCCAGCGCCGAGCTCTTCGGCATATCGCGCTATATCGCGGTGCCGATCACGGGGGTGGCCATCTGGTGGCTGGTCTCCCGCGGCAACTACTCGATTGTCGAGCGCGTCTTTTTGCTGCTCACACTCGTCTTCCTGGTTTACATCGTCTCGGCGGTCTTGGCGCATCCGCATTGGGGCGACGCGGTCAGGCACACCGTCGTACCTTCGGTCCAGCTCAACCGCGGCTACCTGCTGCTCTTCGTGGCCACGGTTGGGACGACCATCACGCCCTATATGCAGCTTTTTCAGCAGGGATCCGTGGTCGAGAAGAGAATCAGCCAGGATGAGTATCGCTTCGAGCGAGCCGATGTCTATTCCGGCGCTATCTTCGCCAATCTGATCGCGTTCTTCATCATCGTGGCGGCGGCGGCCGCCCTCTACGGCAGCGGCATCACGTTGAATAGCGCCGCCGACGCCGCACGAGCGCTCGAACCGGTCGCAGGTTCCTACGCTCGCATCCTCTTCGCGGCCGGTCTCTTCGGGGCGAGTATGCTCGCCGCCGGTGTGCTGCCGATTGCGACCGCGTCTTCCTTGAGCGAGGTCTTCGGGTTTGAGTCCGGCCTGCAGCACGGTTGGCGTCAGGCGCCGGTCTTCAACGGTCTCTTCGCCGGACTGATCGTCGTGGGCGTGGTGGTCAATCTGATCCCTGGACTTTCGCTCTTTCAGGTGCTTCTGACGACGCAGATCCTCAACGGAGTGCTGCTGCCAGTCATTTTGGTCTCGATGTTGGTGCTGGTGAATGATCGGGAAATCATGGGTGATCAGGTCAATGGCAGAGTCCGCAACGTCATCGCCTGGGTGACAACGATCGCGACCAGCGTGCTCTCGCTGATCGCGATCGTCTTCACGTTTGTGCGCTAGCGTTCGAACCTAGAGCTTGCCCTCTGCCCGCAGATCGGCCGCGACGGACTCGGCCGCTTCTGCCGCGACTTCGAGCGTCTGCTGCACGTCCTTCTCGTCGTGCGCCGTCGAGATGAACCAGCGCTCGAAGTGATACGGGTGGAAGTAGACGCCCCGCTCCATCATGGCGGTGTGGAAGCGATCGAAGACATCAACGCTGCTGTAGGCCAGAGCATCCCGATAGTTGCGGATTTTGGCCATCTCCGGCGCGTCCGGCTTGGCGAAGAAGATGTGCCAGAGCGGTCCGACGTTCTGCACGATGTTCGGCAGACCGGCCTCGCGGCAGGCGTCGCCCAAACCGAGCGCGACCTGCGTGCCGTGCGAGTTCAGCCGTCCCCACAGCTCGTCCTTGTTGTCGCGCATCTCGGTGAGGACAGTATTGGCTGCGGCCAGCGCGATCAGATTGGCGGTGTAGGTGCCGCCATGCATCACCTCGTTGCGCTCCTCCATGCCCATCACTTCACGTGAGCCGCCGAAAGCCGCGATGGGGAATCCTGCGCCGAGCGCCTTGGCGAAGGTCGTGATGTCCGGATTCACCCCATAGAGCTCCTGCGCACCGCCGGGCGATACGCGAAAGCCGGTGATGACCTCATCGAAGATGAGGAGTGCGCCGTTCTTCTTGGTGATGTCGCGCAGGAACTGGAGATAGCCCGGCTCCGGCGGAATGATGCCGGTGTTGGCCTGAATCGGCTCGACCAGCACCGCGGCAATGTCGGAGCCGTGCTCTGCGAAGAGCATCTCCATGTTCTCACGGTCGTTGTACTGGCCGATCAGTAGCGCATCCGCGTAGATCGCCGGAATGCCGCTCGAGGCAGGCAGCGGAACCTCGGTGTAGCCCTTGGGGTTCTCGGAGAAAACCTCTGGATGGCTACTCCAGAAGTGGGTGTCTGAGAACCCGTGATAGCCGCCCTCCATCTGAACGATCTTGTTGCGACCAGTGTAGGCGCGCGCAAGGCGAGCGGCAGCCATGGTGGCTTCCGTGCCGGAATTGGCGAAGCGGATCAGATCGACACCGGGCACCATCGCGACAATCTGCTCGCCAACTTCATAGTCCAGGTCGTATGGGAACGTAGCCACGCTACCCCGCTCGGTGATGGCTTTCACCACGGCATCGGTCACCTTCTTGGGGTTGTGGCCGAAGATCAACGGTCCGTAGCCGAGGCTGTAGTCGATGTACTCGTTGCCATCGACGTCCCAAAATCTCGAACCCTCGCCCCGCTCGAAGCAGAGCTCAAGGCCCTTCTTCAAACGCGCGTACGAACTTTCGCCACCGGCGATGGAGTGCGTGATGCGGTCGAACATGGAGCGGCTTTTGTCGAGTGACAGATGACGTTGGCTGGCCATAGACTCCCTCCCATTCCGTGTATCCAGTTGTATTGCCCACCGCATTGTAGTCGAATGGCGCTGAGAGGCCACAATTATCCCTGGCGTGTTTTTAGCGACGAGGACATCGATCGCCAGCCCGGGAACGTTTGGGAAGAGCACAACGTTTCAGTCGTCAATTCAGTGGCCCATGTGCGACTATCCTCCCATTCAAGATGATGATGAGACGGAGGCAGATAATGACCGACCGAGGGAGATACGCCGGAGCGGTGCGCGCGCCCGATTTTCCATCCGGACTGCAATGGCTCAACACGTCGCGACCGATCACGCTGGCCGATCTGCGCGGCAAGCTGGTGATCCTCGACTTCTGGACCTATTGCTGAATCAACTGCCTGCATTTGCTTCCGCAGTTGGCGGAGGTCGAGGAGCATTTCTCCGAAGAGGTCGTGGTGATCGGCGTCCATTCAGCCAAGTATCCAGGTGAGAAGGCGCACGACAGCCTGCGCAACGCGGTGCTTCGATACGAGCTCGAACATCCCGTCGTCAATGACGAAAACATGGAGATCTGGGATTCCTACAGCGTGCGTGCCTGGCCCACGTTGATGTTTCTCGATCCCGACGGGCGCGTCATCGGCAAAAATGAGGGCGAGGCCTCGGCGGACGCGCTGATCGACGCGCTGCAGGACCTGGTCGATGGATATAAGGCTGAGGGGAAGATCAATCCTGATCCGTTGCCGACATTTGAGCTGATGGAACAGCCAAACGCCCCGCTTCGCTATCCCGGGAAGATCCTGGCGGATGCCGACGGCAGCCGTCTCTTCATCGCCGATTCCGGCCACCAGCGCATCGTCGTTACCGACCTTGAGGGTGGCAATCCGATCGTCATCGGATCGGGCGAAGCCGGGTTAGTCGATGGTGGCTACGACGAAGCGCGCTTTCACAGCCCAGAGGGGATCGAGCTGAACGGGGAAACGCTCTACGTGGCAGACCGGCTCAACCACGCCATACGTCAGATCGATCTTGTGAGTCAGACCGTGACGACCATCGCGGGAACCGGTGAGGCGGGCATGGGCTTCGCCGAGGCGGGACCGGCGCGATCTGTCGACCTTCGTTCACCGTGGGACCTCGCCTACCACGAGCGCACGCTCTATATCGCCATGGCGGGCACGCATCAGATCTGGGCGCTGGATTTGGAAGCCGGCATGCTGCGACCCTACGCCGGAAGTGGACGCGAAAGTATCCATGACGGAGATCTCGAAGGCGCCGCGCTGGCGCAGCCGAGTGGACTCGACGTGGCGGATGGCAAGCTCTATTTCGTCGACAGCGAGACCAGCAGCGTGCGCACCGCAGATCTGCCGCCGTATGACGACGTCAAGACGATCGTCGGGATCGGCCTGTTCGCGTTTGGCGACGTCGATGGCCGACGCGGCGAGGTGCGTTTGCAGCACCCGATGGGGTTGGCCGTAGCCGATGGCGTGATCTATGTCGCCGACAGCTACAACCACAAGATCAAGCGCATTTATCCGGAGGACCGGCGCTCCGAAAGCTGGCTTGGCAGTCGCGAATCAGGGAACGTCGACGGTGTCGAGGAGGAGGCACGCTTCTTCGAGCCGGAAGGGCTCTCGGTTGCTGATGGCACGGTCTATATCGCCGACACCGACAACCACATCATCCGCGTCGCGGGTCTGGAGTCAGGCGAGGTGAGGACGCTAAACATTCGGGTTTGAGGAAATTGAGGGGGCTCTCGCAGACGCGAAGAACCACCAACACACCCTTGTCATCCTGGTGGTTCTCCCCCTCCAGTGAAGGGGGAGTCAGTGGGGGTCATGGCAGTCGAAGGATCTCTCCGTTGTTGAAGGATGTCGGCGAGCTATTTCAGTCGTCGTACTCGTGCGCGGTGGCTGAAGCTGCCGCGTTAAACTTGCCGAAACCTGCTGATGGTGATTGACAAACCAATTGGGTAATTGGCGATGGTCGTCGGCCTGCGGCCGAAGGGCGAGCACGGAGGCGTCGCCCCTACGTTCACGCACGTACGTTCAGCCCGCTTCAGCGGGGTTCGCATAGATCAACGCTGCGGCTTCAGCCCAGCGATGCGGGACGATCTCCTTGCCTTTGCCGTCGAACCATCGAGCCCAATTGCCTTCACACCTCGGCGTCTCCCAGTTTGATGTGCCGCTGAATGCGTGGTAGCAGGATGGTCGTCAGCAGCACCGTCTCGATGGCCGCGCTGACCACGTAGGCGGTCGGGATCGCTTCAACCCCATAACGATCCAGCAACAGTGCCGTGATGGCCGCACGCCCGGCCAGCTGCATGGTGTTGGTCAGGAGCGGCGTGCGCGTGTCTCGCAATGAGATGAGACCGCGGGTGACGAGCTCAGTCGCCACGGCGAACGGCACGGACAAAACATAGATGAGGAGCACGTGATAGGTTGCCGTTCCCGCGGCTGCATCGAACTTTCCGTGCTGGAACAGCAGTCGGATGACAAATCTGCCGAGAAGTCCCAGTCCCACAAACGCCGGGATCGAGAGTGCGACCACCGCGACGAGCGACTTGAGGAGCGTGCGGCGCATGTCACGCCAGCGGGCGGCGGCTGCGTTCGCGGCAAGGCGTGGGAAGGCGGCTTGTCCAACCCCCTGCCCCAGGAGCGTGATCGGCAGCGCCACCAGCAACCATGCGTTCTGGATGGCCGGCAACGCCAGGGTGCCCGGTACTGTCGAGGCAAACGCCGTGTCGACGATGAACCCAGCGTAGCCGACTCCAACCGACAAGCCGTTTGGAATCAACAGCCGAACCACTTGGCGCAATCGCACACTGTGTGGATCCCACGCAACGCGCACGTGCAGCCCGTTGTCGCGAATGCCTGGGATCAGCAAGATCATCTGCAACGCGGCGCCACCCAGCACACCGAACGTTGGGCCGTAGATGCCGACGGACGGGACCAGCCAACTCACGGCAATGCCTGCGATGATCGCAACGTTGTGGCTGGCGAAGGAGATCGCCGTGAGCATGAACTGTCGACGGCTGTTGAGCACGGCGGTCGCGACGCTTCCCGCGGCCAGGATGAGCGGTTGCGCCAGCATGATACGCGTCAGCGTGATGGTGAGGCGGCTGGTCTCCGCGTCGAACCCCGGTGCCAGAATGTGATGCACGAAGGCGGGCGTGAAGATCTCGCCCAAGATCACCACGATCACCAGCGCCGCGAAGAGGCTGGTGAGGACTAAATTGAACAGCCGCTCCCACTGGTCACGCCCGTCATCTCGCTCGGCGCTCAGGAGGATTGGAATCATGGCGCTGGAGAGTGCGCCACCGGCAATCAGACTGAAGAGTGCGTCGGGGAGTCGAAACGCTGCGTAGTAGGCATTGGCCGCCTCGCCGGTTCCGAAGAGCGCATTGAGCAGGATTTGGCGCACCGAGCCCAGCACGGCCGAAAAGAGGAAAGAGCCCATCAACAGTATGGTCGCTTCGGGAATCGAGAACTCGCGCACGAAAAGGCGCCGCAGACTGGAGCGGCCTGCATGGGCGGGCCAGCTGGTGGGCCGGTTCCAACTGATCTCCGACGACTGCTGAGCCGTGGCCATGGGAAAGATGACCGACAGGCGGCGTAATAGCTGGACGTGCCAGCGCGTTGAATGTTCCTCGACTCTCGGCACGATGGTCGCTTTCCGTGTCGCGCTCGCCACTCTAACTCGCGCCAGATGATGGACCGCCAGGGCACGTCGTGTCCACGTAGCGCCACGCACAATCGTCTGGCCAGGCAGCCTCGTTGGTGCTATGCTGCCAGTGGTAGAACGCTGAAGGGAGCGCATCGAAGTGGATGTCCAAGGATATTATGGTCGACAGATGTTGTGGTTCTTCTTGTTGGGCATGGTCGTGATCGCGGCCAACTTTGCTCTGTTGGCGCTCGGCATCTGGTGGGGCGGCCACCCCTGGATTCAGAAGGTCTGATCGACCCCCACCACACGAATAGCCCATAACCATCGCACGGCGGCTGAATTTCAGCTTGCCGTGCGATGTTCGTGTTCCTCTCCTCTCGGATCAGGTCAACCGCCGATCATCTGTCCCACCATACTTTTTAAGCTGTTCGGTTAAAGAATCCGCTTTTGGCAACACATGGCAGGTTCAACAACCACGTGCGGTTCGCACGCAGGACTTTTTTGCGAGAAGTCCCTGTGGGATAATCGTCGTGTGTGAGGGGTTGTCCGGGGTTCGCCAAGCGGACTCTCGTGGAAGTGGGATGGGATGCACGATCTCCATCTAACCGAGCTTGGACTGATCTCTCGTCAGGTTATGGACGCGGTGCCCCTTGGCGCCGTCCTGATCGATATGCAGGGCGACATCGTCTGGTCGAATCGAGGCTGGGCGACACTCTGCTCACATGGACACGGCGCACAGTCAGGCGATCCCCCCGACTCATACCGGCTGCATCTGTCGAGCATCCTCGACGTAGATCCCGACGATATCGAACGGATGCTGCACGGCATCGGCGACGTGCGAAACGCACGACGCGTTTCGTTCGATCACGAATGCTCGATCCACTCCACCGGTGATCGTCGCTGGCTATCCATCAGCGCCACGCCGGTCGACGACGGCGACCAGCGGCTGATGCTGGTGACGCATCTGGACGTCACCGAACGCAAACGGCAGGACACGTCGGTCGAGCTCTATCGAGCAGCGCTTGAACATGCCGCTGAGGTCGTGATCATCACCGATGAACACGGCTTGATCGAGTACGTCAATCCCGCCTTCACGGAAGTCCACGGTCGCACGTTCGACGAAGCCATCGGTCAGCCGATTTGGGAACCCATCGACACTGAGCGAGATCAACCGCTGGCGGACGCGATCATGCCCGCCCTCCGCGCGGGGAAACCGTGGCGTGAGGAGCGGCCGGTCGAGGTTGAGGATCGAGCGCTCATCTGGGAGGAACGCAGCATCGCGCCGATCCGCTCCGAAGATGGATCGCTGACCCACCTGGTTGTCATTGGCCGAGACGTCACCGATCAGCGCGCCTATCTCGACGAGTTGAAACGTCACGCCTATTACGACACTCTCACCGGTCTACCCAATCGTGCGCTCTTCGTCGATCGTTTGGCGCACGCACATCTGCGCGTGCGTCGCAGCGGTCAACCGCTGGCCGTGATGTATCTCGATCTCAACGGATTCAAGAGCGTCAATGACCGTTTCGGACACGGGACCGGCGATCAGGTGTTAGCCGAAGTTGCGCATCGGTTGGCCGGCTCGTTGCGTGCCAGCGATACCGTGGCGCGCACCGGTGGCGACGAGTTCATCTTCCTCCTTGAAGAACTGGCTACCGACGATGATGCGGTAACGGTTGCCCGTCGATTAATCGACGACATCTCGCGGCCGTTGCAGATCGAGGACTCGTTCATCTCAGTCTCGGGCGGCATCGGCATTGCCTTCAACACCGCGGCTATCAGCGAACCCGCCACGCTGCTGGACCTGTCCGACATCGCCCTCTACCACGCCAAAGCCAAGCTCGAGGATCGCGTCGCGGTGTATCGCGAAGACATGACGATGCCGGACAACGACGGCAACGGCCGACATGGTTTTCCGCGAACTCTTTGAATGTCCTCGGCCCTGGCAGGCAGGCTCGCTACAGCCCTCGGCGAATCACCGTCTGTGAGGCGAAATAGCCCCCCATGCCATGGACACCACCGCCGGGTGGCGTCGAGGCGGACCCGATGAAGAGTCTGGGATCGGGCGTGGTGTAGGGGTTGATACGTACCGCCGGACGCGTGAAGAGTTGGCGCAATCCTTGACGGCCGCCATTGACGTCGCCGCCGACGTAGTTGGCGTCGTAGGCGTGCAGGTCGCTCGGCGCCATCACGTGCCGGGCCAGGATGCGTTCGCGGAAGCCGGGCGCGAATCGTTCGATTTGTGCCTCGATTCGTTCGGCCATGTCGACGGTCGACCCATTCGGCACGTGGCAATAGGCCCAGACGGTCTGCTTTCCCGCTGGGGCGCGGCTTGAATCGAATAGGCTCTGTTGCGCCAGCAGCACGAAGGGACGCTCCGGATGACGGCCATGCGCCACTTCACGCTCGGCGGAGGCGATCTCGTCGAGCGTTCCGCCCAGGTGCACGGTCCCGGCTGAACTGCAGGCAGAAGCGCGCCAGGGGATCGGTCCATCCAATGCCAGATCGATCTTGAAGGCGCCCAACCCATAACGGTAGTGCCCGAGTTGCCGTCGGTAACCCAAAGAAAAGCGATCTCTGGCAATCTCGAGGATCTGACGAGGCGTCAGGTCGAAGATCACGGCGTTGTTGCTGGGAAGGTGCGCGAGGTTTTCGACTCGGCGGCCCGTTTCGATGTCACCGCCGAGTGACCGAAGTATCGACACCAGTGCGTCGGCGATGCGTTGCGATCCTCCGGTCGGTATGGGCCATCCAGCGGTGTGCGCAAGCACCGCCAGCGTCAGGCCGAAGGTTGCCGTGAGGGGTGATTCGAGTGGCAGCATGGCATGCGCCGCCATACCCCCGAATATGGCTCGAGCGGGCTCTCCCGCGAAGTGTCGCCGGGAGAAACCGACCGCCGACTGTGCCGCCGTCAAGCCAACCCCTGCCATCAGCAACGGGTGGCGTGGAAGTCGCAGTGGTCCCAGGACGCCATCGAGCAGGTTATCGACGTCTTCCACCAACGGGCGCATCAGGTTTCGATAGCCGTCACCGTCTGGGCCGAGCGATTGCGCGGTCTCGTCGAGCGAGCGAGCGAGGATCGCGGCGGTTCCGTCGTCGAATGGATGTGCCAGGCACAGGGGTGGATGAATCCAGCTCAGGCCATGTTGCTGAAGTGGCAGCGAGCGAAAGAAGGGCGATGCTACTCCCAGCGGGTGAATAGCCGAGCAAACGTCGTGACGAAATCCTGGAAGCGTGAGCTCCGCGGTGCGCATGCCGCCGCCCGGAGTCGACGCTGCCTCGAGGACCAGCACCTTACGCCCGGTGCGTGCCAGGTTGATGGCGGCGGCCAGTCCATTCGGGCCACTTCCGACCACGACAGCATGGTAGTCCTTAGACGAGCTCATGGGCTCGCATTGTGCATCCTCGGCCACCTGTCATGTGTGAGTAGGGCAGGCAATATTGACGGCCGTCGTTTCGCCTGTGGCTCAAGTCGCATCGCTCGATGATACCGATAGCACCACCGCCCCTTGCACACGACCCTCACGCAGCGCCGTGAGCGCTTCGTTGGCCTGTTCAAGCGGGTACGCGGTGACCTCGGTGTGAACCGGAATCTCGGGCGCCGCTTTCAGGAACTCGCGCCCATCGCGGCGTGTCAGATTGGCCACCGAACGCAAGATGCGCTCTCCCCAGAGAATGTCGTAGGGGAAGGAGGGGATGTCGCTCATGTGGATCCCGGCGCAGACCACACGTCCACTTTTGCAGACGGCCCGCAGCGCGGCAGGCACAAGCGCCCCGACCGGTGCAAAGATGATGGCCGCGTCGAGCTCTTCGGGCGGTTGCTCGTCCGAGGCTCCAGCCCAGACTGCACCGAGTTGTCTCGCGAAGGCTTGCGACTCGTCATCACCTCGTCGCGTAAAGGCGTAGACCTTCCAACCTCGATGCATGGCGACCTGGGCGATGATGTGCGCCGCCGCGCCGAAGCCATACAGCCCGATTCGATCCCCTTCACCGGCGAAGCGCAAGGCACGATAGCCGATCAGACCAGCGCAGAGGAGCGGAGCCGCCTGCAGGTCTGGGTATCCCTCGGGAATGGGGAAGCAGAACCGCGCGTCGGCAACGGCGTACTCGGCGTAGCCGCCGTCGATGTCGTAGCCGGTGAACTTGGCGTTCTCGCACAGGTTCTCCCTGCGCGTTTGACAATAGTGGCAACTGTCGTCGGTCCAACCAAGCCACGGCACGCCGACACGATCCCTCTTCTGGAGATCCTTCACATTGCGGCCGGTTGATTCAACCGTCCCCACGATCTGGTGCCCCATGATCAGCGGCAGCTTCGGTGACGATAGCTCGCCGTCGTAGATGTGGAGGTCGGTGCGACAGACGCCGCAGGCATGCACGCGCAGCAGGACCTGATCGTCGTTCGGTTTTGGCTTAGGCACGTCGGCCAGTCGGAGTGGTTTTCCCGCCTCTTCGAGGAGCATCGCACGCATAATGGTCATCCTTCGTCGTGCAGCGCGGGGTGAGAACATCGGACCCGAGCGAACGGCTTCACACCCGCACAGCACGATCAGCAACTCCTGGTCCATCACTCGACCGGTTCGAGGTAGGCCGGTCGGCGTGGTGGGTCGAACAGCGCTCGATCGTCGGCCGAAAACGACTCGAAGTCGCTCGCCACGCTCTCGCGCAACCGACTCATGCGCTGGTTGGCCTGCTGCCAGAGACGCTCGGCCTGATCGCGCCGTGAGTCGGCATCCAGATGCGGATTGCGGTTCAACGCGGTGATCTCGCGTTGATAGAGCGCCTTGATCTGGCGTGCTCGCAGCAGCGCCGGGTTCATCCCAGGTCCTCGCCTTCTCTGGTGGTGCGAATCGCGTGGACAGTTGAGGCTGGTTCCGCTCTCCTGGTCCTGAAATAGACTGAGACCGCCACCACCAGCCCGCAAGCTGCCACCGCCGTGGCTACCAGGAACAGGACCGTGTAACCAAACGCGTCGGCAATGAATCCGGCGCCGATGGCGCCAAAGCTGATGCCGAGATCCTGCGCCGCCACCACCGTCGACAGGGTCGTGGCGCGCGTGTGCACTGGTGAGCGGTCGACCGCCCAGGCTTGCGTGGCGGGTTGAATGAAGGCGAACGCCACGGCGAACAGCACTGCCCCAGTCAGCAAGACCACCTGGCTCTCCGCGTAGGCTAACACGGCCATGGCGATGGCGCAGGAGACGAATCCTGGACCAATCACGGCGAAGCGACCCAGTCGGTCGGACAGTCCGCCACCCGAGATGCGCAAGAAAATCAGGGCCACGGCGAAGACCGCGAAGAAAGGCCCGGAGTCGCCCAGCCCGCGGTCGCGCGTGACGAGTGGGATGAAGGTGAGGACGGTGCCGTAGATCAACGTGAAGCTGAGCATAATTGAGGCGGGCGCGATGGCCGTGCGGCTGAACATCTGGATCAGGCTGATTTGTGGCCGGTTGATGATCGCGGCAGGCGGTGGAGTGTGCAGGAAGAGGATTGCCAGAGCGGCGCCGAACCCGCAGCCGGATGCCACCAGGAAAGACATGGTGAGGCTGACGTGGTGCGACATCCAGATTCCGGCACTGGGCCCTATCGCCAGCGCCAGGCCGGTGACTGTGCCGTAGATCCCGAGAATCGTGCCGCGCCGGTTCGAGGGAGCCAGATCCGCCGCGACTGTGGCAGTCGCGGCGGTAACTGCTCCCCAGCCAATGCCGTTGAGAATGCGGGCCAGGAAGATGGAGTTGGCTCCCGCGATGGCGTAGCCGATACAACTCAGTCCGATGAAGATGGCGCCGATGAAGATCGAGTGACGCCGGCTGGCGCGATCCGCGAGCAGCCCGGCGAACGGCCGGGTGATGAGCGCAGAGAGGCTGAAGAGGCTCATGATGGTGCCGACGCTCGACTCGCTGTGGCCGAGGTTGCGTATGTGGACCGGCAGAAGCGAGATCAGCAAATAGGTGCTGGCATAGACGAAGAGGACCACGATCAACAGGACAGTCATGGGAATGGCAGGGACGCCGGACAGTGGCGATCGCACCGATCCCCATCGCGCCATCGAAGGTTCCCCCGCTCCGCTCATCCCCGGATCGAGCCGCACCTAACCCAGGAGCCTGTGCGCACGTCGGTCACGGCAGCCGCGCCATTGTAGCCGAGTTCGGAGCGATCGGGGCGCAGCCCGCGGTTCAGGTACTGGCGGACGCGGACGCTCCGCGAGACTTCGTGGGCTCCGCGACTTCTTCGGTGAGGAACGCGAGGACGTCGCGCGCGAATTGCTTTCCGGACGCCGGATGTCCCATGTCAGGATAGAGGATGAGCCGTGCATTCGGAATGCCTTCCGCGGTTCGGGTGAACAGTTCGGGCGAGTAAAACGGATCAGCCTTTCCCGCCGCGACCAGCGTCGGCGCGTGAATCTCGCCCATCCGATCGATGAAGTCGTGTTTGTCTTCGGCCTCGACCGTGACGATCAGATCGGATGGGTCCTTGGGTGCCGTGAGGGAGAGTCCGAGCGATCCGAGCCGCACGCCGATGCCGGTGAACCAGCGATCGCGCGGGACGATGAACTGCAACGATTCGCCCGCCACAGCCACCCAATCATGCTGGCGCGCCAACAGCCCCATACGCATCTGAGATTCGCGAGCACGCTCATTCAGGATGTAGGCACTGGAGTGGAGGACGAGACGGCGGAGTTGATCGGGATGATCGGCGGCGAAGTGCTGGGCGATCGAGCCTCCGGTCGAAGTGCCGATCACATCGACGGCCCCGCCAAATTCCGTTTCGATCGTCTCGGCGTAATCGTCCGACATATCTTTCAGCGTGTAGCCGTCGGGTAGGTTGGGCTTGCGGGTGACGATGTACGCGGTGAAATCGGCGCCGAGGAAGCGATACATGCGCGTGAAGACGACGGATGAGAGCTCGCCTATCGGCTTGTTCTCGAACAACAACCCCTGAAAGATCACGACAATGCGAGATCCGCGTCCGAATCGATTGTATGGGAGTCCGTTTCTGAAGTATCCCGATGATGTCACAGACGCTATCGTGCCGCTCCTCTCATCCTCTTTATCATCCCACGAACGCAATTTGCTTGCGCGCAACGTCGGAATCAATCCAGGCCTTGCGATTGGGGATGTCGAGCATGGTCAGGAGGGCGATTGGAAGTAGTGAATGACTGCTTGCGCGTAGCCGGTGGCGATAAGGTTCTGCATCTGTGGATCGAGCGCCGCGGACGCCTCGTCGGGGTTGCTGAGGAAGAGTGATTCGTTCAGCGCGCCGGTCATGAGCGTGGGTCGCAGCATGCCATTCACCGCGGGCCCGAGCAGCACCAGATGGTTGTAGCTGTCGGGAAGCGCGCCCAGACTGTCGGATTCGAGCTGCGTGTCATCGATGATGCCGCGGTCGGGCGTAGTGTAGCCCTGGCCGTGCAGCGAATCGATGACGCCGCTCTGCACGTGTTCTGCCCAACGTTTGTTGTCTACACCATATGTGCGGGTCGAATCGTAGTAGGTCTCGGTCCCGCGCGCGGCAGGGTCGTCATTGGCGTTGAGATGGATGCTGAGAAAGAGCTCGGCATGGCTGTCGTTGGCCCGGTCGATGCGTCGCTGCAGGTCGTTCAGCACGCCGTCAGGAGTGAGCGCTTGGCCATCGGCCGTCAGATCATCGGGAGTGACGCCGGGCAACGTGTCGGCCGTGCGCGAGAGGACGACCTCGAAACCCGCGTTCTGCAACAGTGACTGCGCTTGCTGGGTGATCGCCAGCGTGATCGTCTTTTCCATCACGGTCTGCCCGTCGTTGCTTACGCCTATCGCTCCCTGATCGACGCCACCGTGCCCCGGATCGAGGAAGACGACGTGTCTGGCTGTCGGTGCAGCAGGCGTCACAATCGCGGCGGCATTGCTCGCCACGTTCGGAGTGGGTGTCGCGCTCCGTGACACTGACGTGAGTGTGGGACTGGACGACGTATGAGTGCAGCCGGCGAACGCCGCAGCCATGGCAGTCAGACCGAATCCGAGCATCCTTCGACGCGTCATCATGGAGCGTGGATGCGCGGACGCGGATTGGATGGCGGTGGGCTTCTTACCTGATCCGACCACGAAATCGATCCCAACGAATGCAGCCACGGCTGTGTCCACATCAACCATTCGGTCGCCACGTTGTCACAAGTGCATGACGACCCAATTCCGATGCTAGCCGCTGAACCTGGCAAATACCTGAGAATATCATGAGAAAACAGAGGAAAATGTGTCGAATTAACCTAAGGGAAGATCGGAGTCGCGGATCTTGAGCCGTTCGGTGCGTTCTGTTCGGGTGCCGGTGTGCGTGACTAGCGGTCTGATTCGATCCGTCGACCGATGAACGCTTCAGCAATGCGCGAAACTTCGCCATAGACGTGCCGGATCGGCATGCCGCTCTCGCGCGTGATGGCGAGGCAGTCGGCGTATTCTGGTGCGGCATCGAGGACGCGTCCCTGCCAGATCTTGAGCTTGACGCGCACATCACCCCAGCGAGTCACGACCTTCTCGATACGGCGTCCTGCCTTGGTGCGGTCGATTGAGATGGCACGCACGCCCAGTGTTGAGGAACGTTCGATCAGGATGGCGTCAAGTTCGTCGCGCAGATTGGCCGCACAGATGATGCTGAGCTTGGTGGCGGGTCGGCCGCGCTTCATGGTGATCGCCGTCAAGAAGACGTCGAGCGCGCCCGCCTCGAACAGTCGCTCGATGAGCGGCTCATAGAACTCCGGGTTCATGTCGTCAATGTTGGTCTCGAGCAGGAGCTCGGTCGCAGTGGACCACTGATCGACGGTGTCTTCCTCGTCAAGCTCACCCAGCCAAATGCGCAGTGCGTTGGGCCAGGGGAGCTCCCGTCGACCGAAGCCGTAACCGACGGCTGCCGTGCGCATGACTGGCCGCCGGAACTCGGCCAGCGTGGTCAGGATCGCGGCACCGGTGGGAGTGAGAAGCTCCGCCTCGACGTCGAGAACGCGGGTGGGCGCCGCACCACTTGCCAAGACCTCGGCGGTCGCTGGTGCGGGCACGGGCAGGCGTCCGTGACGTGTGTTGACGAAGCCGTGACCCAGGCTAATCGGTCCGCTGAAGAGCCGTTCGATGCCCAGCAGGTCGAACCCGATGGCCGCGCCGACGATGTCGACGATCGAATCGACGGCCCCCACTTCGTGGAAGTGGACGTCTTCCGGCGACGTTCCATGCACGTCAGCTTCGGCCGTTGCCAACGCCGAAAAGATCGACAGCGCCGTCTGCTTCGGATGTTCGTTTAGTCGCGAAGTTTCGATGAGAGACCGGATGTCGGACCAGCTGCGGGCCGGTTGCGCGGTCGCGTCTTCGAGGCGCACCGTCACCCGTGTGCCGCGTATGCTGTGCTGCTCCACCTGCTCGTTGAGGAGCTCGTAACCGGTCAGATCGAGCGCCTTGAGCCCATCACGCAAAGCCGCGAGAGGCAGTCCGGTGTCGATCAGCGCGCCCAGAACCATGTCGCCGCTCGCACCAGAGAAAGGATCGAAGAAGGCAACGCGTGTGATGGATGGCTCCTTCGCGACTAGTGACGATCCACCACGTCAACCGGCTCGCCGCGCTCGTGCTCGACCCGCAGTTGGCCACATGCGGCGGCGATGTCGACGCCGCGCGAATAGCGCACCGTCGCTGGGATGCCGTGGTCGCGCAGCACGCTCGCGAAGGCCTCGATGCGTTGCGGTGAGGGCCGCTCAAACGGCGCGGCTGGGGTGGGATTGAGCGGGATGACGTTGACGTGGCAGATCAGACCGCGCAACAGACTGGCGAGCTCGCCAGCGATGGCGTCGCTGTCGTTGACGTCCTTGATGAGGGCATATTCGAAGGTGACGCGTCGACTGGTTCGCTCCACGTAGCGCTTGCAGGCGGCGATCAACTCGCGTACTGGGTAGCGACGGTTGAGTGGTACGAGCTGGTTGCGCAGGTCGTCGTTGGGAGCATGCAGCGAAACCGCCAGCTTCACCTGGAAGGGCTCTTCCGCTAGCCGATCGATGAAGGGGATGAGCCCGGACGTTGAGAGGGTTGTGCGGCGTGCGCCGAAATTCATGCCCTGCGGGTCGTGCAGAATGCTCACCATCTTCATGACAGCGGCATAGTTCTGGAACGGCTCACCCATGCCCATCATCACGATGTTCGTGAGAGATCGTTCCAGCTTGCTTGCCTCGCGGGCTGCCTCGATGACCTGGCTTACCATCTCGCCGGTGGTCAGGTTGCGCGTCAGTCCCATCATGCCGGTAGCGCAGAAAGCGCAGCCGACGGCACAGCCCACCTGACAGGAGACGCAGACCGTGGTGCGGTCCGGGTAGAACATCAAAACCGTCTCGAGATGCTCGCCGTCGAAGGTGCGGAAGAGGAGCTTGCGCGTCTGACCGTCGTCGGTTTCGATCGTGCGCACCAATTCGAGCCGTGTCGTCGACAAGCGTTCGGCCAGTTCGGCCCGGAGTGCCTTGGGCAGAACGGTCATGTCGTCGTAGCTGGTTGCCAACTGTTGATAGGCCCAGCCAAAAATTTGGCCGGCGCGATAGCGCGGCAAACCGTCGTCGATCAGGCGTGCCTCGAGCTCGTCGAGCGTCAGGTCGTGCAGCGTCGTTGGTCGCTGACGGCGACTGGCGGACGTCGACCGAATCTGTTCGTCATTCTGCTCGATTTGGGTGGTTTGAAGCTGGATGTTCACGCTGTTCCCGGTCTCATCTGCTGACATATCGATCGATAAGTTTATCACGGGAGCCAGACGGGTCTTGGCGCTACCGTGCTCGCGAGCGCGAGACACGCTACTTCATCCGCGCACCACGCTCCAGCGCCGCTTCAGCCTCCCTCGCCAGGCCGACCACGATCTTCCCGGCCGGCTCGATACCGTGAACCAGCCCTGTGCTCTGACCCGCAAATAAGGCCAGTGCTTCGAGATCACCCGTAGTGTTTGGTCCAGGCATGACGCTGGTATAGCGTTGTACCGGCGTGCCATCGGCGCTCGTTGCGACGGTGTCTCCCTCGCCGGGGCGGTCGATTGCAGGGCGTCCGGCGGCTTCCCATGCTTCGAGAGTGCTGTTGCGTAACGCGCGATGCGGGGAGTTCTCCCAACCAACGTTGAAGGGCTCGCCGTAGACCGTGTCTCGCTCGCTGTGGCTGACGACCAACTCCTTGTGGATCCGGTGCACGTCAGCCTCCTCACTGGCAACGAACCGCGTGCCGAGCCAAACGCCGGAGGCTCCCAGCATAAGGGCGGCCGCCAGCCCGCGACCATCGGCGATGCCGCCCGCGGCCACGACGGGAACCGGATCGACGGCATCGACCACTGCCGGAACGAGGACCATCGTGCTCACTTCACCCCAGACATGGCCACCAGCTTCCCAACCCTGGGCGACGATGATATCGACGCCAGATTCGACCGCACGGCGCGCCTCGTCAGCGCTGCCAACCGTATGCATCACCAGAGCGCCCTCCCGGTGCAGAAAGTCGACGAACGGCGCAGGATCACCCCAGAAGAAAGAGAAGATCCGCACGCCTTCTTCAAGGCAGATTTCGAGGCGCTCACCCGGATCCCAGTGGAGGACCTGATTGACGCCAATCGGTTTGCCGGTCAGTCCCCTCGTCTCGCGCATGAGTCGACGAACCGATTCGGGCGAACGCCAGGTGATCGAGAGCATCCCCAGCCCTCCTGCGTTGGAGACGGCGCTTGCGAGTGATGGTCCCGAGGCGCTGCCGATCGGAGCCTGGATGATCGGCAGGTCGATTCCGAGGAGATCGCACAGCTTGGTCCGAAGACGCATAAGATTCTCCGCCTCTATCCGTACAGCTCGCCGAGCTTGTCGATGCTGAAGTCGGGTGATTTGCACAGATCGATGATCTTGCGCTCGCGAGCTTCAACGCGCAACGCCGCGTCGAACACGTCCTCGGCGATATCGAGGGGGATGTCCGTGATGCCGTGTTTGTCGCCATGCAGCAGATCACCTGGGTTGATCGTCATACCGCCGATTTCGACTGGCGTCCCCACTTCGACCACGTGGACGTACGCGTGTGAGACGTGGATATGACTGGCGAAGAGGTGGAATCCCAACGCTTCGACCTCGTCCAGGTCGCGCACTCCACCATTGGTGACCGTGCCGACGCAACCCAGCGCGCGGTGGATGTTTGCGTTGACCTCACCCCAGAAGGAGCCGATCGGCACGTCATCCAGATCCTGAATGACCACGACTCGCGGCTCCGGCAAGGAAAGGATATGCTCCCACATCACGCGCCGATCGACGGCGGAGCTTGGATCTGGCTGGAGCGTGGCGCGGATTTTGGCCGTGGCGGCGTAGCCAACCATCACGCCGAGATTTGGCAGCGCGCATCGCACGTCGGACAGCATGAAGCCGGTGCTGCGCGGGCGAACGTCAAACGTCTCGATGGCGTTGGCCACAGTCGGTGTGTTGAGCGTCTGTAGCGCTCGAAGGACTTCCGGCCGGACGGACTTCTGCGTCATCGCGTCTCTCCCGTTCTCGTCTGTTCTTGTTCGTCAATGTGGCTAGCATACGGGCTGACACGTGAGCCGTCGATTCATTTGGCGCACCTGCGATCGCACCGTTCCTGTAATGGACTTCAACGCACAACCACTCCCCCTGCTTGCGTGGACGCGCTAGACTGTGTGACGGGCGGAGATATTCCGAATATTCATGAGGTGGAAAGCGTGGCTGGGGCAACCGTACGCGTGTCTCCGGCGGAACTGCCGATTGCGCCTGGTGGGCAATATCAGCTGGTCGTCACCGTCACCAACCTTGGTGCGACGGAGAGCACGTTCCGGCTGGGCGCTCGCGGTATCGACCCATCCTGGATGAGCTTCAGCCCGCCCGCTCTGCATCTGCTCAGCGGCCAGGAATCGACGGCGGTCCTCAACCTCAACATCCCATATAACGCCGCATTTCAGACGAGCACACTCGTCATCCGCGTAACGTCGAGCGGCGTCCGCTCGGTGTTGGCCGAGACGTCCGCCCGCCTCACGGCGCCATACGCCGCTCCGCCGACAGTCATCAATAGCGTTGAGGGGCAGCAGCCCGGCACGTCGACGGTGATCAACCAGTCGGGCGGGTCGCCCACGGTCATCAATCAGTCGCCTAACGAACGGGTCCGATCCGCGGCCAGTGAGTTCGACGAGGACTTCGAAGCCAACCCGCCCTGGGCATTGATCGGGGCAGGAGCCCTGGCGCTGTTGCTGTTGGTGGGTGGCGCCGTCTACCTGTTTGCGTTCCGCGGGTCTGGCTCGCCGTCTTCGCCGGTGCCGCAGGCCGCGGTCTGCGCCGGAACTCCACCTGCGCAGGCCAGCCTCATCAGCGACGATCAGACGACCGCGATCTTGCTGTCTGACCCAGCCAACAATTCGCTCAAGATTCTGCGAACGGAACCGGGCAACATTCTGCCTGGCCTCTTCAGCCCGCTCCTCTCTCTCACAAGTGATGGCAGCAAGTTGGCCTACGTCACGGCGGGCAACGAATCGTTGGATAACGCGCAGATCTGGTACGTCAATGTCGCGAGTCCAACCGACCCTCATCTGGTAGCCAGTGTGCCGAAAGGGCTATGGCCCACCCGACCGGTCTGGTCGCAAGACGGCAGCAAGCTGGCCTACGTCAAAGCTCCCGATTCGGCCGGTAACCAGGGTCAGACGCAGCTCGAGCTGTGGGTTGTGACGCCCGGTGGACAGCCGACACAGGTGAAGATGCAGGCCCAATTCGACCCGCAGACCTTCTACTCCAATTCTGATCAGCCCCTCTGCTGGAGCACCGATAACCGCACAATCATCTTCCCGGACGTCTCTCAGGCCGGATCGGTGACGTCGAAAGAAGTGCATGTCGACACGCAGACCGGTCAGTTCCAATCGGTGCAGCCCACCGTCAGTTCGAACTCCTCGGTGCCAACCCAGCCTGCACAATCGCCGTCGGATGTGCAGGGCTGCGGCGTGGTTGTCTTCAGTCAAAACGATCCAGCCTGGCGCGCTCAGTTGATGCAGTCGGATGGTGATGCCATCGGTGGGTTCGGTTGCGCGCTGTCGTCGACCGCCATGCTCCTCAATTACTACGGTGCCCAGACGACCCCCGATTTGCTAAATCAGTGTCTCGGGACCAACGCCGACCCGCTGGTCTGGTCGCAGGCGACGACCTGCACCAACGGCGTGGTCAGCGGAGGGGATCGAACCGAGTTCGGCTGGGACAAGCTGGACGCGGTGCTGCACTCGGGGCAACCCGCCATTGTCGGCATGATTCGCGGTCAAACGGGCTCTCACTTCGTAGTCGTGACCGCGGGTGGAGGCGGTGTGGGCGCCAATTATCTCGTCACCGATCCCTGGGACGGGACCTCGAACAAGACGCTGCAGACCTTCTTCAACGCAGGCTACAACCCGGCCTGGATCATCACGTACAGCGGCCCGGGGAAGACCTGCACCCGCTCGACGGTCGTGAGCGGCGCGAGTGCTGAGATTGAGGGCGTCAGTGATGGAGGAGTCTATCGAAACCCGGTGACGATCAACGTGGCGGCTTCCGCGACTGACGTCGATTCGGCCGGAATCGCCGACTTCTCATTTGGCGGAGCGCCCTCAGGCGACGCCACTCCGACCACCGGCACGCCCACCGCACCACCGGCCGTCCAGATCGTCAATCAATCCATCACGTTGACTCCAATTCAGGGCTCGCTAACGCTGGAAAAGGATGGCGTCTACTACGTGATGGTGAAACATAAGAGCGACGCGTCCGCGGTGAGCTGGGTGAAATTCACGATCGACCACTCAGCCCCCAGCCTCGATGCTTCGATCAGCGGAACGACGGCCACAAGCGCCCAACCGACTGGTCCGCTGATCGCCTCAGTCAAGGCTGTTCCTGGTCTCGTTGGACCCATCTCGGCTGCTCCGCAATATGTTGGCTCCGCGCAGGTGGCCGTTGAGGCGTTCGACAACTTGAGCGGTGTCAGCTCGATCGAGTATCAGATCGATCAGGGCGCGTGGACCGCCTACTCGAACGACACCAGCTTTCGACCGCTGCTGAAAGTCGACCAAGTGGGCGATCACACGCTGTCGATTCGCGCCACCGATCTCGCCGGGAACCAGTCGCCAGTCAAATCGCTCAACTTCAGTGTGGTGACCTCCACGGGAGGCACGCCGGTGGCCACGCCGTTGGCTTCTCCGGTGGCGTCACCGGTTGTGTCGACTCCCACGTTGAACGCGACGCCCGCACCGCAGGCCACGGCGACGCCATCACCGACGCCAAGCCCGACTCCCACTCCGTCGCCGACCCCGACGCCGGAGCCCACTCCCGTGGCCGTCGTCGATCCAACAGAGATCACCTTTCCTGGTCAGCCGATGAACACGACCAGTCAGCCGATGACCGTCACCGTGACAAATTCGGGCGACGCCAATTTCGACATCCAGAGCGTCGAGTTGGTTGGAGAGTTCCCGGATCAGTTCCGCATCACACTCGATAACTGTTCCGACACGACGCTCGAGCCCAATGACGTTTGCAACATGGAGATCGTCTATGCGCCGTCGCTGGTTTTCGTGAACGCCGCGAAAGTCACGGCGCAGCTGCAAATCGACGACAACGCGTCCGGCAACCCGCATCTCGTGCGGATCACGGGTGGGGTGGGCACGACCGCGACGAACGACACATTGCCGGCTGAAGTGACGTTCGGCACGAATGTCGTGGACAAAAAGAGCTCGCCGTTCATCATCACGTTCGTGAACAACACCCGAAGTCAGATCACTCCGGCGGGCGTTACGCTCGCTGAGGGTGACACGAAGGACTTCACGATCGCAAGTATGACGTGCGGAGAGTCTTTCCTCAGCCCACGGCAGACATGCACCGCGACCGTGGTCTTCAATCCGCAATCGGTTGGGAACAAGACCGCCACGCTGGTCTTCAGCGATAACGCGCAGCCGTCGCAAACCACCGTGACGCTGAGAGGGACGGGCATCGAGACGACGGCATCGCTCGATGAATCGAGGCGGTTACTGCGGGTGTTTTGACGCCGGTTTCGTCGACAAGCGGCCTTTACCCCGAACGGCCCTCATCCCCGGCCGATCCAGCCCACTAACTCCCTTCCCACTGAAGGGAGAACCCTCTCCCCAATTCTCGGAAACGAGAGACGAAACCCCTCTCCCAGATTTGGGAGAGGGTGGCGAGCATCGCGAGCCGGGTGAGGGCCACAGAGTGAGGGCCGCCCAGTCGATCCAGCCGTCGCTATGGTGTCGGCTGCGGAGTGACCAACATCTGCAAGTTCGGGTCTCGCACAATCAGCCGATACGGCTTCAGTGTGTAGGTGTTGGTTTGGTCCGTTTGTGTCGCCGTTGACGGGAAGTCCGTAACAGCGTCAACTGTCAGTTCATCTCCTTTGCGCGTGACCGTCAGGATGACTCTTTCGAAGCCGAAGTCATAGGTTCCCGTCAGCTTGGCTCCGGTGAAGGGGACGTTGATCACATCCCAATCGCAGTCGTCCGGATGACATTTTCCGAAGCCATGGAATGAGAGCGTATTATCATCCACTTTGCTGATGATGAGGCGCGTCAATCCGCCGGTGTTCGGGTCGGTATTACGCCAGTCCTCGACGAAGTAATCGGGGATCCAGGGATTCACCTGTACCAGTAGCTTCTGCTCGACCATCTTGTCCATCAACGAGACGACGTCGAACGTGTAGGTCGTCGTGGTGGTGGGACAAACGTTCTCCCGCGATCCGTTGAGATCGATTTTGTCGCCGTCGAGTGTGGCGCTCTTTGCGTTCTGGATCGTCCAGTGGAGCGTCGTGCACTCGTACGGATTGATGATCGGTTTATCGGCGCTCACCGTGACGACCGGATCCGGGATGGGTGACGGCGTGGGCGTCATCTGCGACGTCTGGGTTTGGCCGCCGCTACCGCCTACTCCGCCGGTTCCACCGCCACCACCGGCCGTCTGGGACGGCGAGGTCGGCACAGGTGTCGGCGCCACGATGGTCACCTTACTGACTCGCGTTTCAGTGATCCCTTTGTTGGTCGCGGTCAAGCGGAAGGTCGTCGTCTCCTGCAGCGTCATGGTCTGCTCGCCCTGGTTGGGTACGGTGCCAATGGCGTCGATCTCGACCTTTTCGGCTTTGCTGACAGCCCACTTAATCGTCACGACCTGGCCTGGTTGCCCCAAGTCGGGCGTCACACTCCAGACGTCGATGCTCGGCCCCTCGGGCTGAGGCGTCGGTGTAGGAGTGGGCACGACGACCGAAATGGGTATCGGTTGCTCGGTCGAGCCGGAATCGTTGGTTGCCACCAGCGTCAGGCTGGCGTTATTGGGTAGACCGCCGTTGACCACGAATTGCCCTGTCGTTGGATCGAGTCCCGATACGACTGGCCGAATCTCGACCGATTTCGCGTTGCGCACGGTCCAATGGACAACGAAGGGCTGACCGGCAATCGGGCTGGTCGGGTCGAGCGTGATGCTGTCGATCTTCGGCAACACGGGAGCGGGATTCAGCAGTTTCCAGATCAGAACGGCCAGCGCTGCCGCGACGACCAACGCGGCCGGAGGCAGCCAGGGTGGAATGAGCGCCTTATGGATGTAGTCGCCGTTCACGTTGTACGGTGGCGATCCGGATGCAGGGGTCGCCTGGATGCCGAATTGACGCCCCTCTGATTTGCCGACCCAGCGGCGTTCGGAACGAACGTTCAGTCGCACTTTCGCGTTCGCGCCGGGCGCGAGTGGCACGGTCTCCTGCTCGAAGCGGTAGCGGAGCACCTGTTCGTCATCTTTGCCGGACAGGGTAAAGCGCTCCTCGGAGTTTCCATCGTTACGGAGCGTCACGGCGAAGCGTGCGCCGGTGCGACCGCCACGACGCGTCGGCTCCATGGTCATATTGCCGCCGGTGAATGGGAGGACCGTCCACTGAGCGTAGGCGCTGGCCGTCTCTCCCGGCTTCTCGCGCGAATACGCGCGGACGGTGACGGCGTAATCTTGAGCCGTGCTGCCGGGGACGCGAGGCACGTTGACGTTTAGCGCCACGGGCGCCTGAGCGCCTGGGTTGAGCTGCGTCTCCTGTCCCGGTCCCTTGACCCATTCGGGTGGCACTCCCTCCACCGAGACGGCCAGGTGGTCGACGGTCGAGCCCATATTGGTGAGCATCGCACGCACGATCGTTGGCTGGCCGGGAGTGAGTGAAATGCGCTCCTGGTCGAGCGCAACGCGCATACGAGTTGATTCGACTTGCGGCACCGCCGCTGCCGCGTACGCCGCCTGTCCGCCGGCAGCGACGAACCCCGGTTGTAGCATGGCGCCCGGAACAGGTTTGGTGTCGGGCATGGTCGGCGCCTGATAACGCAGCCAGAACGTGCCAACCCGCACCCAGTCTCGCGCACTCCAGGTCTGCGGCACCTGCGGCAACAAACGGGCGTCGGCCACGAGCGTGCCGTTACTCGACCCCAAATCGGTGACTGTAACTCGGTTGCCGTCCCACTCGAGCTTCAGGTGATGCCGGGAGATATCGTTTCCCTCGAGCACGATGTCGTTGTCCGCTTGACGGCCGAGCGTCAGACCGGCTGAAGTCAACGGAATCTCTTTGATGACTTCCCCTCGCCCGTCGGTGACGCGGATAAGCGGCTGTGACGCGGCGCCGAGCATGGTGGCCATGGCGGGCGACGGTCCGCCTGGAGAGACGGGCGAGAATGCGGTGCCCGGCACGTCTGGCGTGGCTGCTGCTGGGACCGGCGGGGCTTTGATCTGGCCCGCCGGCGGCGGGACGTTGATCGGTGCCGCGTTGCCCGTCACGCCGCGCAACGCGGACGACAGATCGCTGGCCGAGCGATAGCGCTCGTCGGGCTTCTTGGCCAGGCAGCGCAGGATGATCTGCTCGAGATTGGCCGGCACGTCCGCTTTCATCTGGCGCGGCGGTGGTGGCGCGATGTAGACGTGCTTGTGGACCGCCTCACTCAGCGACTTGACCTCGAACGGCGGCTGGCCGGCCACCATCTCATACAGAACGACGCCAAGCGAATAGATGTCGCTGCGTCCGTCCAGATCGATCCCCTGGCATTGCTCGGGCGACATGTAGGCGGGTGTCCCCATGGTGACACCGGTGGCAGTCAGGACGCCGCCGCTCGCCAGCCGAGCCAGGCCGAAGTCCGTCACCTTCACCACGTAGTTGCGGTTGCCGGGGCTGGTCGAGTCCGACTGCAGCAGCAGGTTGTCCGGCTTGATGTCGCGGTGGACCATGCCGCTCAGATGCGCGTACGACAGCGCGTCGGACGCCTGCCGGATCAGATCGACGTCATCGTTGAGCGTGCGCGCGCGCGGCTGGGTCGAACGGCGTTGCAGCAGTCCGCGTACCGACCCTCCGGTGATCAGTTCCATCACTAAGTAATAGCGGCCACCCTGCTCGCCAAAGTCATAAATCTGCACGATGTTGGGATGGTTGAGGGCGGCGACCGATTTGGCCTCCTGAATGAACCGCGCCTGAAACGTGGTGTCCGCCGCCAGATTCGCATGCATCACCTTGATGGCTGCGGGTCGGTTCAACAGAGCGTGATTGGCGCGATAGACCTGCCCCATTCCGCCGGTTCCGAGAAGCGCCTCGATCCGGTAGTTGCCAATCGTTTGCCCAATCAGATTAGAGCCGCTCATGACACCATTTCCAGCGTGTAACCGGCATGTGCCGGTTTATGCGATCGGATCAGATCATCGACCAATCCCTGATCGACGCCGGTATCGACCGGCATGGCCATGCGCACGTGGAAGATCATCGGATTCACCGGATCGTCCGAGATCTCCGGCGTGATACCGGTACAGACTTCGATCATGCGCGTCAGTCCGTATTTCGTGCCTCGCCAGCGATAGAGCTCGAACGCTTCGGCCAGAAGGTGTCGAATGCGGGCCTCCGGCCAATGGCGGTTGAACGAGATGTCGAGCCAATTTGACAACCAGGGGAGGAATGACCGCGGAGATGTACGCGGGTCGAAATAGAGCTCGATGTGGTCCTGCCGCAGCTCCAGCGGTTCCCAGATGGAGGCGAAGATGAGGAGGAAGCGACGCAGGAAATCGTTCTCCTGGAAGATGACCGGCAGATCGACCAAATAGCCTTCACTGGCCGGGTCGGCCAAAACGGCAGCGAAGGTCGGACGAGGTGGGGCCACCGGCAGCGGCTCGATCGGGGCGAAGACGATCGGAGTCAGTGGTTCGGGTTCAACCGGAACGACATCCTCCAACGGCGGTTCCGCCGGGTCGTCGGGCACGACCTCCACGCTCGGTTGTTCCTGCGTTTCGGGCGCCACGTAGCGGATCGAGAACGGTCCGATGGTGAAGAGCTCGCCGGTCACGAGGACGCGCGGTTGATCGGGGAGCAACTGCTCCCCATTGACGAACGTGCCGTTCGAGCTGTTCAGGTCGGTGATGGTGATGCGTGGTCCTTCGACGCGCAGCTCGGCGTGATTGCGTGAAACCTGTGGGTGGGGAAGCGTGATGTCGTTGCCCGGCACGCGGCCGAACACGACGACAGGCTTTGAAATGGAAAACGTCTGTACGACGTTTCCCTCGATCTGGATGATGAGCTGTCCCAGGTTGGTGGACATCAGGTCATTGCCCCATCCGTCATCGGACCGTCACCTCGTGCTGCCCGGAACAGATCAACGCGTTGCGCGGGATCTCCAACCGTGGCGGTGCGGGACGCGTCGCGCCGAAATTCGCAGGATCCGCCAGGTTGATGCGCACCTCTTCGACGAACTCCACATAGGGTACGCGCTGAAGGAGCCCATAAATCTCAGAGAGGTGCAGATCGCGACCAAACGGCCAGCCATCTTCGGTCGGTCCGCCGACGTGCGGATTCAGATAGCGATAGAGCGCTGTGGTCGCCAGATTTTGAACCTCAGCCATGAGCCCGGGATCGCTGCGATCCGGGACGCGTAGGATTGCCTGCACCGAAACCCACGTGTATTGCGGCGGGCGTACCTCGAGCGTGCTGCCCAACAGGCGGCGTTCGTCGAGGTGCGCCATGACGGCGCCACGGATCTCTGCCGAGAGCGTAAGCTGCTCGGGGGGAATCTGCCGGTTTGGTGAGTCTACCTGGGGCAGCAGCACCACGTAAATCTGTCCCGGCGGCGGATCGTTCGGTTCCGGCGGTTGAGCGCCCGGCGTCATGCAACAGGCGCGTGCCACGCCCGCGATCTCACGCGCCAGATATTCGAAGTCGTCGGCGGTCACCGCGCGGCTGCGAGTGCGCAGCGTCTGCGGCGCACGTAGCTTGGCGTCATCGAGTGACTGCGCGTCTCGTCCTCCGACAGCGGGCTCTCGATTGACCACTCGCGCCACGTAAGGGATGGATGATTTGAGGACGGTGATCGTGCCGCTTGGCACGTTCCCGCCCACACCGCCACCGTATTGATAGCGGCCGAACCGCAGCGTGCTCCCCTTCGGCGGAACGGCGCCGAATCGATAGACCGTACCGTCTGGCTGCAGGATCGTTGGGCCAAGCAAGATCATGCCGTTCTGGCTGTCGAGTGTGAAGTGGCGGTCGTCGGCGTTCGAGTCAGCAAAATCGCCGACCTCAGTCCAGGATTCGGAATCAAAGCCTGGCGTGTCGACGATCAGAACGTCGCGTGCCGGGTCGCGGGACAGCACCGGAGAGTGGAGCAGTGCGTATGTCTGCCCTGACGTGCCATCACTGCGCCCGAGAACCTCATTCTCGATGGTGCTGGCCTGACGAGCGCGAACCGTGCCGCCGCGTGCCTCGACGCTTAGGTGCTCGATGTCGGGCGAGACGCGATAGGAGCCCTGCCCGGCCTGCGCTTCGGTCAAGCGGCAACGCAGCCAGTAGGAGCGCTGTCCCTGGAACTCGCCTTCCGCCATGTCAGGAGCGTGCAAGATGATCTCACCCGAATCGTTGAATCCGCCGGTTCCGTCATATTCGACCGTGCAATTGACCCAGCGCGTCGCCGCTCCTTGCCAGACTTGCCACTCGAGCGGCGGATTCTTAGGATCGATACCCGCACCACCGGCCAGCTCACAGGTGATCACCAATGCCAATACGTGCTGGCTGTGATCCCGCCCCAGCGAAATGTAGAAGGCGTCGTTGGGGACCGGATTGGGCGAGAAGAGGGCGAGCTTTTGGCCCGGAAGTTCGAGCTGTCTCAGATCGTGCTGGATCCAGGCCTGATCTCCGCGTGCCGCGATGCGGGTGTAGGCCGCCAGAACGTCAGGCGGGCGAATCGTCAGATCCGACTCGGAGGTGAAGATGATCGCCGGGCTGGTCTCGGTGCGGATGGTGGCTGTTTCGGTTCCAGCCGGGATGGTCAGATCGGTGTCTTGCGGCGCCGAGAGGTAGAAGGTCATCGGCACGTGCGCGGCACGTGGCGGGTCGAGCCGTACGCCAATCAGTTCGAGGAACTTGACGTAAAGCTTGTCTGGAACTTGGTTGACGCGATAGAGGAGCATGTCGGTCATCCAGGCGAACAGCTCGATGAGCGTCACACCTGGATCGCTGACGTTGTGGTCGGTCCATTCCGGACAGTAGCGTGGGATCAGGCTCTTGGCCTGGTCGACGATATCCTGGAACCGACGGTCATCGAGAATCGGTGTTGGTAATGGCATGTGCTCCTCAGATCAGTCGGCGGCAGCTTCGCCCGGAATCCGATAAAACGGGAAGACGAGGGTACGGCTGTCGTACGTTGCCTTGATGCGATAGTGAATCTCGATCAGTAGACGCGCGGGATCGTCGTCGTCCGGTCTGGCGGTCACTTGCTCCACGTCGATGCGCGGCTCCCACATGCCCAACGCCTGTTCGACGTAATAGGCGGCGAGGCCCGCGGTCGTCGGGTCATTGGGCGCGAAGATCAGGTCGTGAACCTGGCAGCCGAATTCCGGCCGCATGATGCGCTGGCCCTTGGGCGTCAGCAGGATGATGAGGATGGCTTCCTCGATGTCTCGCTCGCGGCGAGCCAATGCGATGCGCCCACGTGCATCTACGCCGACGGGGAATGCCCAGCCCGTTCCGAGGAAGTCGGCCATGTCGCGTCTATCCAATGAATACCGTCCCCGCCGCGATGATCGTGCCGTTCGGCAGGTCGACTGGGTCGTTGCAGGTCATGGCGGTATCGCCCGAGCGAGCCGCCGGTTTGCCGTTGATCATCACGGTCACACTGCCGTTCATGATTTGCCCCTTGTTCGACGGCGGCTTCTGAAACGGACCACCCTGCGGGATGTGCGGGGGCATGTTGTCGGCGACACTCCCTTGCGTCGCGGCGGGCATCCCCGAAATGAACACGTTGGAGCTCAGATTCTCCATCAGTATCCCATTGAAAGGGTGCGGTAGCGGTGTCGGCACCGGACCTCCCGGCGACGGGATCATGATGATATGGGTGTCGATGGCGGTCACCTGATCGCCTTGTTTCGCGGCTGGCTGTCCCATTGATCCCTTCTCAATTGAGGTTGATGGCTGAGCCCTTGACGTCGACCGTCGCGTTCCCTTCCACCTTGATGCTGAACCCCTTCAATTCCACGTTCCCTTGCGCTTCGAGGATCAGATTGCCCTGTGCCTTGAGTGTGGTATCACCCTTGATGTCGATCGTCAGAGAGTTCGCGCCGCTGTCGAGCGTCACCTTGTTGCCGTTCTTGTCCTCGACCGTGATACCGCCTTGGCCATCCGTATCATCGAGTGTGATGACGTTCCCATTGCGCGAACGGATCACTCGTTTCTGCACCTTGCCGCCACTGATCAACTCGCTACTTCCCTTGGGCGGGGCATCAACGCCGTTCCAGAGGCCACCCAGGACGTAGGGATAGCGCACGTCCCCCATCTCGAAGCCGATCAGGACCTCGTCGTTGACCTCGGGCAGGAACTCGAAACCACGATCGGGCCCGCCTCCGGGAATGACGACGCGGGCCCAGTTGGTCGTCGTGTCGGAGGAGAGGCTGGGGATCTTCACCTTGACGCGACCGATGTTGGTTGGGTCCTGGTTATCGGTCACGACACCGATCAACAGGCCTCTGGCGTGTGGCTCAGGCTCCTGCGGTTGCAGTGTGGTCAGCAACGTCGAAGCGTGATAGCCCGACACGTTGAACTCGGTAGTGTATCCGGCCTGACTGCTGTAATGGTGAGTGGCCGAGGTGACGAAATAGGTGCCGCTGAAGCGAGTCCCGACGGCCGTCACGTCTAACGACGAACCCGCGGTGACGCTGGGGTTGCCTCCACAGGTTCCCTCGGCTTCGATGAACCGGCCCGCAAGCTGATCGGCGCCTGCTTGAGCCAGTTGATCCGCGGCCGACTGCGAGCGAACCGCCTGGTCGGCGATCTGGTACTGGGCGGTGATATTGAAGGCGCCTTGCGCGAGGTCACCCCCCGTCTTCGACTCCCCGACCGATGGAGCGCTCTTGCCGTTGGTGGCTTGCCCGACGATCTCCTGCCGGGAGTCGGGATCCCAACCGCGCACGACAACCTTGTTCACCTGATCGATGGTTGTCATACGGGGGTGAAAGGCGCTCAAGGTGACACCCCATTCGAGCTTGGTGGGGGTGCCAGTCGTCTCGATCGGTTCAAAATGGAGCGTTTTCCCCCGTGCAAATAGGAGGAATCCCAGCGACGCCGCCCGTGCGCGAAGAAACTCGAGGTTGGTCTGATTGTCCTGCAGCATATAGTCGTGCACTTCCGGAGTTGGGCCGACCTGTGCCTGCAGTCCAACCTCGGACGCGATGCGTTGCACCAGATCTGAATCGCTGACGTTCTGGAAGGAGCGAACCTGGCGTCCGCGAGCCAATCGATGCAAGCGGTCGAAAGCACGCACGATCAAGTTGTGCGTGCCGGGACCGAAATCAGGCTCGATCTCGATGATCTCGCCGTCGAAGATCGTCTTCGTAACTTTGTCGGCTTTGGCGGAGATCTCCAACGGCGTGCCTGGCTCGAGGCTCGCGTCGTCGATCCAGTGGAGTGACGGATCGTGCAGTATCACCGTCGCGACGTCCGGCAGATGCAGGCTCGTCTCGATCGTCACCTCAAGTAGATCGCGGTTGAAATCGCTCGACGCGTCCGCGCCGCTGAGCTTCACGTAGAACTGGCTCAGGAGCTGACTGGTATCAGGCATTCGGGATCTCCAGCACCATCCCAGGCGTCAACTTGCGCACACGGGCGAGCCGATTTCGCTCAGCGATACGGCGCCACGCCGTGGCGTCGCCATATTCCATGTAGGCGATCCAGGCCAATGTGTCGCCCGACGTGACGGTCCACAGCCGTCCGCCCGGTTCGCCACCGGAGGTCGGATTCTGGCGCGGGAAGAGCTTGGCGTCCTTCACCTGCTGAAAGGTGACGTCCAGACTGGCGCGGACCGGCGTGCCGTCGGCCAGAAAGAGGCTGAATTGCTGTTTCAGGCTGGATATGACCGCGTCGAAGGACCAGGCAGAGCCCCACTGAAAGCGAACCTTTGGAGGGCGTCCCTTCTGATTCTTCTTGTCCTTGAGACTGTCGTCGATCAGCATCAGCTCCCAGATGGCGTCGGTATACGTGGCGCGCACGTCGGTTCCGTCACTGTAAGTGTCGAAGAAGAGGGTCATTGAGAGTGAGGCAGGCTGTCCGCCGCCGAATTCGAGCTGCGGAACGTTGGCGCCTTTCGTCTTCCCCTGCGACCAGGAGTTTTGTTTGGTGAAGGCATATTCCTTCGGGTTGAACATACACGCGATCTCCGCCCCGCCCTTATCGAGGTTGATGATCTTGGCTTTGGCCAGTGTGGTGTTGCTCATCGTCGATGCCTTTCGTCTCTGACCTAGCCGAGTCGGCGGCGTTCCGCCGCCAGTCGTCGCCTGAGGACGCCGTAAACCTGTCGCGCCAATGCGTCGAGGTCGGGTTCGACCGGGCCGGCGTGTTCGTCACCGCCGGTGGCCGACGCTGGAGCTGGGGAGTCATGCGATGCGGTCGAACGATCTGTCGCGGCGGTTTGAACCGCTGCAGCGGTCGAGCTCGCCGTCGCTGTGGCCGGCATCGCCATACTGGCCAGTGGTGCGTTGGCCGACGGAGCGCCACTCCGAGTGACGTAGGCGTGGGGAGTGGCGCTGTTGATCGGTGACGGCGCGGGAGCCAGCCAATCGGGCATCGGCTCCCAGGGTGTCGGCAGGCCGCCCCAGTCGTCGTCCGCGCTGCCGCTCTCCGTCGGTCGGGACGTACTCTCAATGGCCGCGGGTTGGACGCTTGGCGCATCTGACTGGGCACGCGCAGAAACCGGCGGGCGGAACGTCAGATTCGTCGTTGTGTTGGCGGCGGCAAATGGATCGACCTGACGCGCGTGTTCAGCCCTCGCGGCTTCGGAGCGCACCTGCTGTTCAACCTGGAGTGCGACGGATTCCTCGTCAGTCTCTTCGCGCGTCGCTACCGCAGCTGGCCGCGCAGGCGTCGGAGCAATGACCGGTGGGACGAACCGCGCCTGCCGGTTGCGCACTACGTGCGTCAGTTCGTGGGCCAGAAGACCGAGTCCTTCAACCGTGTCCTCGGGGAAGCCCGCAGCCACGAATACCTCGCCGCCGGTCGTTACCGCATCAGCTCCGTGCGCTACAGCGATTCGGCTCGCCTCAACGCCGCGATGAATCGGAACGTCGGCGGGGTCGATGCCCACGATGGGAGTAAGGAAGCGCCGGGTTGTCTCCGAAGGACGGTCGGGCTGCTCGATTGGCGAGGCGAACGGCGCCGTTGGTTGTGCGGTTGCCTCTCCGCGCCGCTCGGCGTCTTGCGCTCGTTCCTGGCGCACCACGTCGACCAAACGTTCGATCCACGACTGCGGCGAGCGATCTCCCGATGTGTCGACGAAGAGAGAATCTGACGCGCGCGTCTCGGGTGGTGGCGACTGTGTTGGTCGAGGGCGCCGCGACCGGCGAATCTCGACCCGGTTCGGGGCGACCACCTCTTCGGAAATCGCCGCGGCGCTTGACTGAGCAGATCGGTCGACGGCCGGCGCGTCGACTATTGCCTGTATCTCGTCGGCTGAAACGGGTTCCTGTGAAACCGGCTCATTGTCCGCGGGCTCGTCCAGCGCGCGTGTTTCACTTGCCGCAATCACAGGCTCGAGCGCCGACTCGCGCCCGGTCGCAGGCGCAGGTTCGAGCGCCGACTCGCGCCAGGTCGCAGGTGCAGCTACGGGTGCAGATGACGGCGCAGGTGCCGCAGGCTCGCTCCGCGGCTCGCCGGACGGACGCGTCTCAATCGGCTCCGCGAGAGGCGTCCGAATCGCCATCGGACTATCCACCTCAGTGGGCGTGTCCGCGATGATCGGTTGAATGCCCGACTCAGGGACGACCGCGTCAGACACAGCGGCTTCCGAATCAACAGAAGCAACGACTGGTCCCTGCTCCGTCTCAGTGGGAACAGCCTGTTCGAGCGAGACGGGCGACACCGTCGGGACCACCACCTCTCGCGGCACCTCACCAATGTGCGGGGCCGTGACCGGATCGCGTGGTTTGTCTGCTTGAGCAGGAATCGGCTCGGAGTCGTTGACCGGCACGTCCTCGGCAGCCGTACTCGCGGTGGCGACCTGTTCGGGTTCAGCCTCGGTGATCGGCGGTACGTCTGATTCCGCTCGTGCTGGTCGTGCCGGTCGCGCGACGGACACGGGTGACGGGCTGGAGTTGCGGTTCACCGTTTGCGCGCCGGAGGTCGTCGTCGGCGCGATGTGCGATGCTGGCGCGCGAGTTTCCGCCGTGCGTCGTGTCGCAATGGGAGTCTCGGCGACCATTCGCTCTAACGGCTCCGCGGACCGTGTGACAGTCTGTGGGCCGCCGCCAGAAGCGGACGCGGCCTCGACCGTCGGTGAATCGGTCTCCGAGGCAACCAAATCGTCCACGACAGGCTCAAGGTCGGGATCGATGTCGCCGTCCTGAGGCTCGATGAACTCGGGTGCCATGGGTGTGTCAACGTCGCGTGCAACATGCCGAATCGCGGGTCTAAAGCGACGCGAAGAGTCTCTGAAGGTAGATTCGATCGGCGCTCCTGTCAGCGAACGCGCCAGCACCGGACCAAGCCTCAACCGCGCCACCAACGGACGCCGCTGGGCAATCCATTGGGCGAGGAAGGTTCCGCGTGGTGCTGTCGCGCCGATCCGTCGCCGTGCCACCGCTACCCCAGACTCAATCCGTCGTGTGCCAGCTCCAGCGATTCCACCGCCATGGTCGACCCGTCGGCCGCGAACTCCGGTCCGGTCCATTTCACCGGATACGCGTTCACGAAGTTCCAGCGCAGCAGCTCGGTACCTGTGACGTCGTACATTACGACCGACACGTTGCGGCGCACGATGTCGCCCTGTGCGATTTGCATGTACCAGGTGAGGAAGTCGTTCGAGTTGGTGATGCCCCGCTTCAACGTCAGGTTGCCGACTTTCGTGCGGCCAGGGAGCTTGTGGGCATAGGCGTTGTTGCCCCCCTCTTCGTACTCGTGGACTTCCATCTGCGCCTGTAGCCCGTTGACCGCGGTGAAGACGGCTTCCTTCTTCCCGTTGACCTCGACGTAGAAGCGGCAATTCGGATACGCGTCGTCAGTCACGATCGCCGCCTTTCACCGTCGTGTGATCCCATCACCGCGCGCCTGCTCCAGCCGTATCTCGCGCAGCATCAACTTGTAGACGCGGTCGGCCAGCGCCTGGATATTCACACTGCCGGGCGCGCTTCCGGCTTCACTCGGCTGTGCCGACTCTTCCGGCCGGTGCTGGGTCTGATTCTCGGCTGTCATCGGTTGTGGCCCTCATCCCCAGCTGGGGAGACGATCGGGAAGCAGAACGACTGTACCCTGCGGACACCCCTCTCCTGATCGTCGGGAGATGGTTCTCCCTTCACTGGGAAGGGAGTCAGTGGGATGGAACGGCCGGGGGTGAGGGCTGCGTGCTAACTGCATCGCAACGCCCACCGAATGACCCTACCCGGCCACGTCGAGCGTGAACCGGCTGCCGCAACTCGGACACTCCGTTTCGATCAGACTGTTTCCAAAGTCGTTCACGCGTATGTAGAGATCCTGCAGGAACGCGAAGTCGGATGAAAAGAGCTGCTCGATGACCTGCGGGCTCACCGGATTGATGTCGCCGAGCCGGGTAATCACCCGGCTCAGCACCAGAATGCTCAAGTATGCTTCGTTCTGCTTCACACGCGGATCGTGCAGCGGTTCGACCTCGTCCAATGCAGTCGCCAGCCGCATCGTCCCGACCCGATGCAGATTGCCGCGCTCGTCGACGAATCCGGCCGGCAGGGTGAAATCGAACTCGGTTCGCAGTGTCACCGCACCCGTCATCGTCGTTGCCCCACATTCATCTCACGCGCCGCTTATTTGACGCGTTCGTACCCTTCGTGCGTGATCTCCAGCTCCTCGATGCCGACCTCGTTGTTGGTCGCATTGGCCGCGGGGCCGGTGATCTTGCTGGGCCAGGCGTTGACGAAGTTCCAGCGGGCGATCTCGGACGCTTCCTGGTTGAACATCACGATCGAGCCGTTCTTGCGCGCATCGTCGATCTTGCCGTCCTCGACGAGCTTGCGCCACTGCCACATGTCCATGGCGTCGGTTATGCCGCGCTTGAGCGTGATGTTGTTCCACTTCATGCGCCCGGGGACCTTCTTGATGATGAACTCACCTTTCGGTCCGCTGGCCTTGTACTCGACGACCTCATTCTCACTGCCTAGGCCGGTGCATTCACGGAAGGCGCCGGCCACCTGTCCCTGAAACTCGATGCCAAACCACGCAGATACAAGTGGATCTTCCTTTGCCACAATACGCTCCCTTTCGATGCGTCGCCGTTAACTGCTTTACTACGCTCCGCCGCCGGCCCACTGGCTGAGGCGGAAGATGACGAACTCGGCCGGTTTCACGGGTGCTAGGCCGATCTCGATGACGAGCTGTCCGCGATCGCGCACATCGGGCGGGTTCAGCTCCTCGTCACACTTGACGTAGAAGGATTCTCCAGGCGTCCGCCCGAAGAGCATTCCATCGCGCCAGGCTCCGGTCAGGAAGGCTTCGACGTCGCGTTTGACGCGTGCCCATAGATCCGGATCGTTCGGCTCGAAGACGACCCATTGCGTTCCAGCTTCGATAGACTTCTCGACGTAGTTGAAGAGGCGCCGCACGTTGATGTAGCGCCAGGCCGGGTCACTGCTGATCGTGCGCGCGCCCCAGACGCGAACTCCGCGACCAGTGAAGGTACGGATGCAGTTCACGCCGACGGGGTTGAGGGTGTCCTGTTCTCCCTTGGTCACCTGAACATAGGGCTCGAGGACGCCTCGCACGACTTCGTTGGCGGGAGCTTTGTGGACGCCGCGCTCGTTGTCACTGCGCGCCCAGATGCCGGCCATATGACCCGAGGGCGGCACCGATACTGGCTGACCGTTCGCTCCCTGGATCTTGAGCCACGGATAGTAAACGGCCGCGTATTTCGAATCGTAGTTGGTGTCGCGCTCGCGCCAGCGCTTGGCATCCTGCGGCGAAAGTCCGGGAGGCGTATCCAGAATGGCAACGCGGTCTCCCATGCGCTCGCAATGCGCGATCATGGCGAGCTGTACCGCCTTGACACCATCGGCATCCAGCGCGCCTGCCTCGTACGCCGACATGATATCGGGGCAGCAGACCATGGTGACGTCTTCCGCCACTTCGAGGCCTTCCATGCCTGAGCGATCCGCGACGCTGCCAGCGAAGTCGGACGACTGCACCTTCGGCGCGGACGAAATCGGCGTGGCTTTGAGGACGTAGGTTCCAGTCTCAGGAACGCGCTCGGCCAGCGTGCCGGTCGCCTGCTCTTCGACGATAGTGATCAACCGGCTGGCGGTATTGACCGCTTCAGCGACATTCTTACCGCCGCGCTTGCCGAGGTTGACGTTCTCGTAGGTCTCCTCGACCGTTCCCATGCGAATCTTCAATGTGAACGTCGCTTCCGGCGGCTCGTCCCCGCTGGGCGGTGCGACTTCGACCGAGATGTCCTCCGCCGCCGTGGCTTTGGGCGATACGGTCAGGGACGGCATCGCCTTTGACGACTTGCTCGGCAGCTGCAGCGTCTCGTCTTTCTTGCTGTTGCTGGACGGATTCGCTGGAGCGATGCGCGTGACGTAACAGCGTCCGCCGCCATTCAAGAAGTAGCCGTAGACGGCGTGTGAGAGATAGGCTCCGTCGAGGTGCGGGTTGCGCCGGCCGCCCTCTTCGAGGCTGCCGAACGAATCGACGTATTGCGTCCAGTTGGTCACCAGGACCGGGCGGTTGGCTGGACCAGCGGGAGCGAAACCGACGAAGGCGGCCGTCGCGGTGCCGGCACCTTCGATGGGCCGCGGACCGCTATCGACTTCCTCGACGTAGACCCCCGGGGAAAGATACTCCGGCATGAGGCACTCCTTTCAGCCGATGGAAGACCCGGCATTTCGCCGGTATCGATCGCGCGACCCACAAGCTCAATCCCGAATCCGTCGGGCAGCAACTGATGAGCGTTCGCGCGGAACGGACGGGATGAATTTGCGCGCCTTCATTTGAACAGTGTCGAAACACAGAGCCATCACAAGAATCACCGACAAGCCACGAAGCTGATCGATTGTCGTTGTGACCGCAGTCAGCCAAGTGTGAGACGGGTCCCTCCGGGCGCTGAACAGCGCGAATGGGCACGAGTCGGGCCAGTCACTGTACTGGCCCGAGGACGTATGGTTGGTTGGTGCGCGGAGTCTCGATAGAGCGTCACAGACCCTGATTTGCGGCGCGCGCGGTCGGCGCTGGACCCGCGTCTGGTGCGGGCATCGTGTTGTCCATACGCAGGTCAAGCGCTTTCGCCAGCGCCTGGCGCATCGGGTCGACTTCTTTCCGATATTCCTGAAGCATCTTGATAGCCTCATCGACCGTCGCGTTGATGCCCACGTTGGCTACTCCCTCAGCGGAGCCGCGTGACGTTCCGAGAGAGTTGATGTGGAGCTCCTGGCGCGAGCACTCGTAACCCCAGCCACCGTTGGCATGGAAGAATTTATATGGTTCGTAGTAGACCTGACCGGCTTGGCGTGGCTGCCCAGCCGCTCCTGGGCCGCCCTCGGCAGTCTTTCGGGCGCTGGCAGCCGTGGCCCCGGCGGACTGCTCCTGGTATCCCAGGCTGATCGTTGCATCGAGCTGCGCTTCGTACGTGTCTACCTCAGCCAGCACGCTGGCAATCTGTGCAAATTTGTCACCTTTGCCGCCATCCGCCACGCGGCCATACAGCTGAAGCGCATCGCGGAACGTCTTTTGGGCCGTCGCGAATGCTTCTTGTGTCTGGTTGAACTCGCGAAGGGACTGCGTGAACCTGATCTGCGCGGCTCGCACCTTATCGAGATCGGCGGTGATGGCATGCTCGCGGTGCGCAGCATTCCACAAGCCAATCTTGGCCTTGATTTCGTTCATCTGGTTATCATAGGCTGCGTCAGTCAGGAATTCCGCGACCTTCTTGGCCGGTTCAACGGCCTTCTCCGCACCTTCGACGCCAGCCATCTCAGCGACCTTGCCGGCAGCCTCTAACCCGATCCCCACCCATTTCTTGATCGTTTCGATCTTTTCTTTGAGTTCGGTGAGTTCCTTTGCTTGATCGGGATTGTCGTTGACCGACGGGACCCCCCGCTCGAAGTTGTTCAACGCGGATTGATAATCGTATGTCGCCGCCTGTACGGCAGCTTGCTTTCCGCCCACCTGCTGGCTGGCTGCGACCAGATCTTGATGGGCTTTCTGCACATCGTTGTGTTCCGCTGGCATCTGGCCCTGTGGTTCTCGTTTTTGCATCTCTTGCTGCGCGGCATAGCTGTCCTGGAAACCCGCGTTCTGTACGATCTGTTCACCCATCTCGCCTGCGGTTCCTCCCGCGATGGCATTCGTGACCGTCAAATGGGTGACCTGCGCTTTCAGCCGCTCATAATCGACGCGAGACTTCTGCATCTGACCTTGGAATGAGCCAAGGGTTTGAGTCTGCTGGCCAGCAGTCATCAGGTAGTCGTCCAGCGTCGCGATAGCGACCTCATTGGCATCAATCTTCTCCGCAGTGACTCGTCCAGAACTAACCTTGAACGCACCACCAGCGCCAGCACCTTCGATCATCTCGGGCCGCCAAGATTTCAAATTATTCGCAAGCTCTTGCGCGGCGCTTACGTCCGAGATGTTGGACACCTTCATAATCGGCGGTTCCTGATTGACTCGCCGCTCTTCCGCCTGGTCTCTGGCCGCCTGGTCGCCACCTGCATTTGCCATCTCATTGAGATCATTCGACGGTGCCCGTTGAATGACCGGGCTCGCGGACCGGGACCGCGCGCTCGGAGGGCGCGACAGAGGTCCGGGCGATGACCCGATCGGGCTGACGAAGCGCGCCGCTACCGAGTCGGCCGCGCGCTCATTCATATCGTTCGCGGAAGTCACTCGCATCGGCCCGGCAGCCGTCATCGAACGCTGTTGCAGCACGTGGGCGAGCTCATGGCCGATGAGTGTTCTCCCGCTGCTCGAACCGGGGGCATACGCGCCGGATCGAAAAAAGACGTCTGAGCCGACGGTGAATGCGTTGGCGTTCAGGTTGCGGCTCAGCGTGTTCGCCTCGGCATCGGTATGAACTCGAACGTCGCCGAGACCGGTTCCGACGCGGCTCTCCATCGACTCGCGAGTCGCGTCATCTAGTGGAGATCCCTGGCCCTGGCGTGACGAGATTTCATTCGCGATTCGCGAGCTAACGGCGCCACCACTTGGTCCGATGCTTTCCGTCGACCCGTCCGCACCGGGCAACGCATGAGAGGAGCCGGTGAGGCTTGGCGCCGCGCCGCTTGCGAATCCCTCCGATGCGGGCTCGGATTGGTTCAGCATGCGGGCCATTTCCGAGTTGCCGATTTGTTGTTGGAGATCGAGAACTGGATGCTCTGGCCCACCACCCGCAGTTTGGCGCCGGGTGCTCCGATTGCCACTGGACTTTCGTTTCGCGGCCGAATCACGGTGCAACATGATCAACAGCTCCGTTCTGGTGCCCTGAGTCGTCAACTGGAATCGTGCCAGTCAATCTCGCGCTCGAGCCCCTCGATGACGCCTTGACGATACGCAGTCGGCGTTCGTTTTCAATCGACCATCCACGCATCTGACTACTTCACCGCCGCAAGCAGAATTGGCTGCCACCAAGCATCGTGCTCAGGTGGACTCACGAATTTGTCGACGAGATTCGTCACCTTCGTGACGTCATCTTGCGATGGCTCGGCCTTTCCGTCACTCGACTTGACGTTCCACGCCGACTGCATTGCCGCGCCGATTTCTTTGTCAGCCGCCTCCGCGAGTTGCACCGACGCACTAAAGAGCGGATTGTCCGGGGCGTCTTTCGCGACCTCGGAGTGCGTCGGCCCGGTGAGATGACGTTCTTTCGCCTCTTCGGCTGACTTCTTCGTCTCATGGTCAGCAACGACGTCGGTTTCAGCCGCGAGGATGAGGCCGGCCATTGCCACACGAATCGGTGGGAATAGCAGCAAGATCGTAGCGACTCCGGCGGCTGCGACCATCTCCTCAACGCTTCCGATCGCGATGCCTCCCGCGTGACCTACGGCGCCGCCGACCTCACCACCCACTTGGGATCCGATCGCACGTCCTTCGCGATTGCCCTCACCGGCGCCGGAGACCACCCCTTCTTCCAATCCCTGAACGGCTCCCGACACCGCATTTCCGAGCGCATCCCAGCCAGATGATTTGTCCCAACCCTGTTGCGCGCCCTGAACGAGGCCGCGACGAGCGCCGGAGACGCCACCGACGACCGTGCCGACGGTTGCTCCCACGTTACCGAGACCTTGTGCCCCCAGACGTTTCCCGATTTCCTCGCCCTGAATTCCGTTGAGTCGCATCCAACCAACGATGAATGCTTTGGTGAACTGGCCGTTTTCGATCTCTGTCTTGATGAGCTCGAATCGGCTCACCCAATCGTTGGCCCCAGGCGAGTACGTGCCAGTGATGATCTTCGGGCGTCCCTGAGCATCGAGGCCACCGACCAGTGCGGCGTTGGAACCCAGCGTCGTCTTCGACATGAGGTCAACGAGATGGCCGACCGGCGCGCCAGCATGATAGAGCGTCCAGATGGCGGCTTCGGTGAAGTTGGAATGCGAATAATAGTCTTCTACCGCGTGCAGTGCTTCACCCATCAAACGGCGTCCGTCGGGCGTCGCACCAGTCTTGGCGGCCTGTTCGAGCTTGGCCTTGGCGGTGAACTTCCCACGTTCGATATATACCGGCAAGCCGCTCTTGGCCGCCGCGGCCGCGACCTCATCCCGATGTTTCTTCTCAGAGTCATACGCTTGGCGTTGTTCCGGCGACAGCTTGGCCAGAGCCGCATCAAACTTGGCGCGTTCGGCTGGGTCGGTCGATGTCTCCAGCTTCTCGATCTCTGGATCTTCGATGGTACCGCCGCCCTCGGGATTGTCGAGATGCTCAGACGGGACGTACGTGCCCAGGTCTTCCGGTGTGATTTGGCGTCCAAACTCTCCCAGCGCGAGGATGTTGATCAACGGGAATGCCTTCGGTGGTAGCTGAGAGAGGTCGCGCAACCAGTTGCCGAAATAGACCTGACTGGCCTGATCATCGGTCATGCCGACAGAGGAACTGGTGAAGGCCCGATGCTCGATGCCGCCATGTCCCTCGTCCCCGGCCTGGTAGCGCTGTACCAACGCCGTGGTCTGAGTGGACGCCGGAGATTGCTGATGCGGGGAGCTCTGGGTCGATCTCTCTCGTGTCTCTCTTGCGTTGGATGTTCCGTCAACGATGCGCTGCGCCAGGGCGCTCGCGGCTCGCTCGAATGGATCGTCCGATGCGGTTACGCGCATCGGACCGGATATGGGCATTGACCGTTGTTGAACGACGTGCGCAAGTTCGTGGCTCAGCAGCTTTTGCCCATGGCTCGCCTGAGGTGCATAGGACCCCGAACGAAAGTAGACGTTCGATCCGCTCGTGAAGGCGCGAGCACCGATCTGCCGGCTCACCGAGTTCGCGCGAGGGTCCGTATGAACGCGCACATCTTCGAACGTCGTGCCGAACCCCTGCTCCATCTTGACGCGCGTGTCAGCATCGAGCGGGTTGCCACCGCCCTGTGAGTTCGCGATGCGAGTCGCGACGGCACGATTCACCAATCCACCGTCGGAACCAATCTGATTCGACAGACTCCCGCGCTGTCCGCCCTCACTGACATTCCCTGACCGCATATCGTCGGTGTCGGCATACTGTCGCTGCACCAATATCTGCTGCACTGAAGCTGAAGCGCTGTCTGCCTCATCAGCCCCCTTTGCGCGCGGGGCAAGCATGTCCGTGACCGAGTTGTTTCCGATCCGCTGCTGCAGTTGCAACATGGGGTGGATTGGCCCGTGGTCTGAGACGCCATCGGCTTTTGCCTGCTGCTGTGATGTCTTGGATGCATCCGCCTGACGCTGCCGCACGCAACTGTGCTCCCATCTGAGTCCGCGGTTCATCAAAACGGCGTGTAGGTTTTGGTGTCAGTCAAGATAAATTCCGTGTGCTTGCTGTCGGTTGCGACCGATGAGTGCCAGCGTTCTCAGTCCCTGAAAAGATGGTGATATGGATTGAAATCAGCGGGTGAGATCATCTTGAGCAGTTTCTGGTGCTCTCGTCTGGTTGCCCGCACCAGGTGCTTCATCGAAATGAGCTCGCCGTCGGTCGCCGCCAAAAAAGCCGCGGCGAGTGCGATATTACGGATGTGTCCGCCTGCCAGCCGGAACTTGCGCGCCAGGAATGCGAGATCGACATCCGCGGAGACCGGAGCCTCGATCGGCACCGCGCGCTTCCAAATGTCAAGCCGCTCCTGTTCATCCGGAATCGGGAACTCGACCACGAAATCGATGCGTCGAGTGAACGCCTCATCGACGTTGCCACGCAGGTTGGTGGTCAGGACGGCTACACCTTGATACGCCTCGAGCCTCTGCAGCAGGTAGGCGATCTCCACGTTGGCATAGCGATCGTGCGCGTCACGCGTTTCGGAACGTTTTCCGAACAACGCATCGGCCTCGTCAAAGAGCAGCACTGCATCGCCACGGTCGGCCGCATGGAAGATGCGCTCGAGATTCTTCTCGGTCTCGCCAATATACTTGCTCACCACACCAGAGAGGTCGATGCGATAAACGTCGAGACCGAGGTCGCCCGCAATAATCTCCGCAGCCATGGTCTTTCCAGTACCCGGTGGCCCCGAGAAGAGCGCGGTGAGCCCTCCGCGTCGGGCGTGTTTCGTCCCGAAGCCCCACTCGTCGAGGACGAGCCGTTGGTGGCGGGCACGAGCGCAAAGCTCCCTCAGTTGCTCCATGCCGTCACGCGTGAGCACGATGTCGTCCCAGCCATAGCGTGGTTGGATGCGCAAGGCCAGCCCATCGAGCCTTGGAGCAGCGATCGATCGCGCGGCGTCATACAGGTCGGCGACACGCAAGTCATCGCCGCGGAGACTGGCACGACCAACCGCGACTGTCATGGCCGCACGAACACCTTCCGCGTCGAGGTGGAACTGGCCCGCAATGTCGGTGAGGTCAGAATCGTCGATACGTGATTCACCGTGGCCGTTCAGATGATGACGCCAGTATCGAAATCGGGTCGACGAATCGGGAGGTGGCACCTCGATCGCGAGTGCCTGTCGATCCGGCAGCCAGACCGCGGGCTCCCAGCGGGCCTCGCCGACGAGAATGCTCGGACCGTGCACGGCCTCCAACAAGCGCCTCAGCTCGCGTTGTGGACGAGCAAACGCCGGATCGTCCGTCAGCAGGCGGTCGACTCCGTTGAAGCACAGGATGGCGTCGATCAGGCGTCCTTCTCGCGCAATCAGATCAAACGCGTCTGAGGGAACGTCCGGTGACAGAAGCTCGGCAACGTCGACGATCATCAGCGGCACATTAGACTCGACCGAGGCAGCACGCGCGAAATCGAGCTTGGCGGCTCCGGGCGATCCATACAGGTAGACTGTGAAGTTTGAGCGTGTGTCTCTTGATTGATTCAGCAGGCGTGAGAACTGTTCACGTGAGCGACCCGGCCAGATTGGTTCAAATCGATCGGGCGACGGAAGTTCGATCTTCGTAAAGCCGGACAGGCGATCGTCGAGCTCGTCTGACCCAAGCAGGAAATCGACAATGTGTTCGTCCAGCCTGAGACCCCGCGACATCCGGGGACTTTGCGTCGCTTCCTCAATAAACCGAAGTAGATCGCTCTGCATCAATGCGGCGTGTGGACCGAAACGCTGGCGAATGGCCACCCGTTCCTCAATGTCCGATTTGAGAATGCGCGCGATCAGGTCGATTGTTGGGCGACGCCGCGTCACATCGTCATGCAGATACCCAAACAAGCGCTCATAACGCGGATCGATCTCGGGCGCGAGACAGATGAGCAGGACCTCTTGATCGAATGCATCCAGCCCGAACGACTGTGCAAGCTGCGCGAGCCGGGGAATGAAGCTGGCGACCGGAGTGGAGAGGAGGCCGGTAACCTCCGACCCGACGGGCGCCGAAGCCAGGAGTGACTCGACGTCGGAATCGGAGATGTAGAGGCCTCGGAACGGATCGCGAGCGCGCTCGTTCAACTCATCGCGAAACGTCGCAACCGCGAACTGGAGCCGAATGTCGACTCGCTGAAGTGCGGCATGCAGATCCGTCGCGTCAGTCGTTGTCGCCACGTCGTCTCCGTGTTCTGGTGGAGGCGGGCGGTTCAGAGTCACCCAGGGCGACGTCGTAGTTCGGACCCGGCACCTGGGTCTCGCGCGTAACCTCGGAGAATCCGTCTGCTCGGACCACCAGTGTGATTGGGCCGGTCGGCGCTCGATTGAACACGAACCGTCCGGACGCATCCGTCGTCGCCTCGTCGCCAGTCTCTTGGAGGACGACCGTCGCCCCAACGACGCCGCTTGCGTCGGACTCCGACTGGAAGACGTGTCCGCCAATTTCGAACGTTTCGGACATCTCGCCGCTTACCTGGTTCTGCACCCGAATCGTTCGCGTGAAGACGAGTGGCCCGCTGAAGGCGATATCAGGATCGAGCGCGAGCGTCACGACGTACGTCAATGAGGGGCGGATTCGATTGTCGAGCGACTGCCACAGATCGGCGTAGTTCTGCGGCATCTGATCCGGCTGGGCCACGCGAGCGGGAACGGGCATCGGCTGATTTTTCAAGTCGTCCTGCAGGAGCTCGGCGGGAATGGTTGGAGACTTGCACAGCGCCACGAGGACTCGCCAGAGCAGGCGATGTTCGTCCTCCGGAACGCGTGCCCAAACCGTGACCTGGTAGGTGGCTTCGATGCGCATGGGCGGCTTCCGCCTGACGCTCATCGAAGTGGTGCGGTGCTTCTCGAGATCGGCATTCCGAAGCTCATGGTTTTCGCGCACGTCATACAGGAAGCAATTGACTGTCGGTCTGCTCAGACGGCTCGACCACTCCCGGTCGGGAGCGTCGAAGCTGACGTCCACTTCAGAGGCATCCAGTGGCACCCGTTGGATGAGGAGCTGTCGAATCGTCTCGTCGAGGTCCGCTAGCATCGTCTACTTCCTGAATGAACGTCGCGGATGAAGCGTGTGCGTGCAATCTCTTAACATGCTGTGTCACTCGGCAGGCTTATCACCCGTTCGACCATTTCGGACTGTCGATCTATCCCGATTGCGCTCGCACACACGAATAATGAACAGGTGTGTCGGTCTATTTGCGGTGTCGCATCATCCCCGCGAATTTGCGCCGGACTGGATACATCAGCCGATCGCGAACACGCGTGTGTGAATATGGGATCGTCGATTGCTCCGCCAGAAAGTCGCAGAGCTCGAATAACGATCGAAAGTAGAGTCGCCGACCGTCGCGCACGTCGACGACAGATCCACGCCAGGTCGGTTCGGCTCCGGAGATCTCCCGGCGTTCTTCCCACAGGTTGACCACAAACGAGAAAGATCGTTCGGCCCGTGATCTCACCGCGTTCCTCCGGCTGTACCGAATGCCTCAGTAATGAAGCGCACGCTGAACAGGATCACTCAGAATGTGCGCCCATTCGACCAGATGACGAACACGGCGGTGTCACAACAATCACGAATAGGCGTCGATGCTCAGTGGGCGGAACTGCTCGGCGAAGTAGGCGAGCTGCGCAACCGTATCGTGCAGTTCGTCCAGATCCGGGTCGTCGTCCGATGTCGGATGATCGAGGAGTGATCTTCGTTCGATCTGGTCGATGGCGCGCATCACCAACAACGCGGCTTCACGCAGCTGATCGGACGCGCGCTCGAACTGGACTTGCGCCTCATTCAACGTGTTCAGAACCCCGGACAGGCTTCTGGCGCCGTTTGGCTCTCGCGTGGGTAAGCGCACGACCGGCTCGACGGGAACAGCCTTGGTCAGCCGCTCGCTCTCGTTCGCCAGCAACGTACGGAAGAGGGACTGCGTCTCTGGCATCGGCTCGATACCGAGTTCGCGTTTGAGCGTTTGCTCGCAGAGGCGATATTGGCGAAGCGCCGCGGCTCGTTGGCCGGAAGCAATGTAGAGATCGATCAGATCCCGATGCACCTCTTCCCGCAGCGGGTCTGCCTCCAGGATCCGCGCCGCGACGTCGATGGCGTCCGAGAGCTCATTGCGCTTGACGTGGAAGGCAAGCAGACTGTCTAGCGCTTCAAGATACAGGCGTCGCAAACGCTCGCGCTCGACCAAACACCAGTCGTCGTAGCAATCGGTCAGCAGGTCGCCACGATAGAGGTCGACCGCTTGCCGATAGAGTGAGGCGGCTTTATCGGCCGAGTGGTCCTCGAGTTGGGCAGCCCAATCACAGCGGTGCTCAAACTCGGCCACGTCGAGCCGAAAGTCGCTGCCGAGATTGAACCCGACCTGTCGCGCGTCGATCTGCAGATAGGACGTAGCACGTCCCTCGTGCTCCAATAGCCGTCGTAAACGCCAGAGCGCGGTGTTGAAGGAGTGGCGGGCGCGGTGATTTTCAAGGTCGCCCCAAAATACACCCGCCAGGTGCTCCCGCGAATGCGAGGAATCGCGACCGACCAACAGATAGCTGAGAAGATCGCGCACCCGCCGACTGGGCACCTGAGCCAGTGGCAGGCCGTCTCGTTCAATGGACATCATGCCAAATAGGCGAATCTCGAGCGTGCCCACAATGCCCTCCCGGTTCACCAGTCGCGTGCATGTCCCGGGGGTACAGTCTCGCCCGTCTACTCGCCGGTCCAGAGCGTCGAACCCAGTCTGGAACGCGGTGCCACAACGGTTCAGGCGAGCCCCGGTCGACGTTCAGTGGTCGGAACGTCGAAGCGACGGTGCTGACTACGATGTCGAGCTTGAACGACGGTACCAGGAAACTGCGTCGGCGCCGGCCCTCCAACGCCCAGGGATCTCGCTGCTCTCGAATGCTTGTAAAAGGAAACACTTTTGTCGCGACCGAATGGACCGAGAATAGGGGCGAGTGGGACGAATGTCAATAAAGTGGTTTACACCCTGATGTGGCCGAGCATTCGACCCCGTTTGACGTTGCCGTAGATGCCGCGAGCGAACCGTACCTCGAACCGAAGACGAGATTCGGCGAACAGGAAGACCGGCTGCGCGCCAATCCGCGTGCAGCCGGCACAATGTGGTCGAGGATGGTATCGCCGGGATTGCCGTCGCCTCCCAGAGTTCGGTCGCTTCTCGTGACGCTTGAGAACATTATGGGGCCTGTTTCAGCCCTTCACCTGGACCACCGACGCGATAGCTATGCGGCGCGTCATAGCTCGTCGTATCGTTGAGTTGGTTCAGACTCTCGCCCGGCCCGACGATCCGGCTCACGCCCGCGGCGTCGCCGGAGTGGTCCGCGAATTGATTGAGCCCCTCACCGATGCCAGCAATCTGGTTTGTCGGCGCCGAGACGATCGTCTCATCCACGTACTGGGTCAGTCCTTCACCTGGTCCGATGACCCTGCTCGTAGGCGCCGCGAAGCTCGTCTGATCGACGTACTCGTTCACGCCCTCGCCCAGCACGTTGATCCGGTTCGACGGGTTGATTGTCTCAACGTTGCCGACCGCCGCGACTGATGATGCCGGGTGGCTGGAATGGTGCAACGCGTTGATTCCAACCATCAAAAGCGCGCCGCAGAGCACGCCAGCAAACAGGAGACCGATCGCGCTCACGTCGACTCGTCGCATGGTAGCCACTGTTCCGACTCCGTTCGTGATCGGTGGAGGCTGCGCCATGCAGCTCGTCGGTCCACCTCGATCTCGATGGTTCGAGTATGGGCGTGGCCAGTTCTGTGAACATCGGCAGGGATACGGTTTTGGAATCGGAAGTCAGATCTGAGCGTCGATACGTATTGTGCGCAACCCGTACGTAGCGTGTACGGTGTGGGGTCGCGGAGTTTGTGGGTAGCGAGTGATGAACCGCGTTGCCCGCGGCGCCGAAATCAGAGGATGCCAGAGCGTGCCGCGGCGGCGACGGCAGCCGCACGCGCGTTGACGCCGAGCTTGTTAAAAATGTTGGTGATGTGCGAGGTGACAGTTCGTCTACTGATAAAGAGCCGCTCCGCGATTTCGTTGTCGGTCAGCCCTTCGGCCACCAATCGGAGCACCTCCACTTCCCGCGCGCTGAGTCCGCCGGGATACAGCGGAGCCTTCTTCGCAGTCTGCTGAATCTGTTGCCGTAGGGCGTGAACGCGCTCAAGAGTTGGTTTGGCTTCGAGCGGCTCGCAGACGGCCTGGACCTCATCGAGCAAGGTCGTAGCCTCATCGAGTTGCCGCCGAGTAACTCGCAGCTCAGCCAACGCCAGTAGCGTGAGCGCGCGTTCAAAGGGCGCGGCGCAGGCGTCGGCAAGCGTGAGGGACTCCCGCAGATGGACCTCGGCGTTATCGAAGCACTTTTCAGCGATGTCGAGGCTGCCGAGGAAGCGATGAACGGCAATGAGTGCGAGTGGCTGACGTGGATCGGACGCAAAAGCCAGCGCTTTTTCCGCATGTGTGCGTGCGAGCGAGCCATCGCCATTGAGGTGATGATAGCGAGCCCAGCCGAGCGCGTTTTCGGCGCGACCCAATACCGCGCCGGACCACGCCAGCCAACGATCTTGCGCCACGAGCCACTCCCTTGCGGCAGCCAGTTGGCTTGCGTCGAGCGCGAGGGTCGCGGCGGCGCATTGCATCCGGTTAAATTGCACAAAATCACTGTCTCCCGGCTGCGTTTCTGGCCCATCCGGCAATGTCGAGCGCACCAGTTGCCAGGCACGCTCAACGTCGCCTTGCTGGATCGCGATGATCGCGCGAAGCACCATTGGAAACGGCTCGAGTTGTCGCGGCATGGCGTCGAGCACCTGGAGAGCTGCGGCCCAATCTCCCTCAAGCATGAGCAGTGGCACACTCGCGATGCGCGAGGGCTGATCAGGCGCGGCACTGTTGGCCTTCGCGAGGGCCCGCTCTGCTTCGGCGGCGATTCGCCGGCGCTCGCTGACGGAGTCGGCGTAGTAGGGAATTAGGACTTGATCTAATTCTGTCAGGAGCGTGACACCGTGAGCCATGTGATGGCCGGTTGCGACGTACAACTCCCCTGCTCGCTCAAACGCACCACGTGCCTGCTCGGCAAACCCCAGCGCGCCATAGGCGCGCGCCACGCCAAAGTGGGCCTCACTTAAGATCGTATCCTGTTCCGTGCCCGGCAAGGCAGAAGAGAGCATGGCGTTGATGACATATTCCCCACGCGTGCGTGCCTCTATGAAGCGCCCGGCGACACTCAAGTACGGTGTGATGCTCGCCTCCGCGACGATCGCATCCGCCACCTCAAGAGTTGACGCAAAGTCCCGAGGTCGCCGCAGATCGGCGGACGTCAACGTCTTGAGGATTTCAACGCTGGCCTCCATATCGCTCAGCCCGAGCCGAACGCGACCAAGCTGGGGGAGGATCATGCCACGATCGAGGAGAGAATTACCGATGAGGACGTGATCACGCGACTTTCTCGCGAGTGCCAGCGCCTCATCGAGATACGCAATACTCTGGAGTTGATCGCTGAAGCGGCGCATGCGGGCGAGGTGCCACAGCAGCCATCCTCGCTCCCCCACCGTTTCGTCGTTGCGTTCAAGGATCGCGAGCGCCGCCTCGAACCGATCACCTGCGGTGACGAAGGCGTAGGCACGCTGCGCTCGTTCACCAGCTTTGACCAACCACTCGATCGCGCGACCATCACCCGCTTGTTGGAGGTGATAGGCGACGACATCCGGGTCGGCTGAGGACGTGGTGGCCAGGGTTTCGGCCACTTTCAGGTGCCAGCGGTGTCGTCGTGGAGCTAGCACCTCCGCGTAGAGTGCCTCGCGAAAGAGCGCATGCCGGAAGCGATAGCCCTGCCCTGTGCCCGCTTCCTCGATGAGATGTTCGGACTGGCCCTCCTCGATCGCTTGAGCCAGATCGTCGTCGCTTGTCTCGCTGACCTGCTGCCAGAGCTTCACCGGCACGTCCTGCCCGATGATCGCGGCCAGTTGGAGACGGGACCGCACCTGCTCATCCAGACGGGCCAGGCGTCCCTCGATGACGTGCCGTAGGAGCGCCGGCACCCGAACCTGCGTCAGATCCCCGAGATGCCACGCCCCTTCTGTCTGGGCCAGGACCTCCTCGTCCTCCAGCGTCCGCAGGAGTTCTCCTGCGTACAACGGGTTCCCTTCGGCCCGTTCCTTCAAGTAATCAACGAGCCGTTGCTCATCCATCTCGCTGAGCGCGCAGTGTCGTTGGATCAACTCTCGCTGTTCGGCGCCATCGAGTGGGCGAACGTCGACGCGTTGCGCGCGTGCCTCCCGAATCAGCAGCGGCAGCACGGGATGGAGCGCGTGATGCCGCTGAACCTCGTCAGCGCGGTAGCTTGCGAGAATGAGCACGCGTTGATCGGCAAGTTGACGGGCAAGGACACGCAAGAAGTCGAGGCTGGCCCGGTCCGACCAGTGCAGGTCCTCAAGCAACAAGACGACCGGCTGGCAGTCACTCACGTCGCGGAAGAAGTCGCAGACCGCCGAAAACAGCCGGTCCTGGCTGCCCAAAGCAGCCGTGGCCTCGAGATCGCCAACAAATGGTGGGAGCGGTGGCAACGAGTGATCGTGCGCATAAGCGCGCAGGATCTCAAGCCAGGGTCCGTAGGGTGGCGTCGTTGTCAGGTCGTAGCAGCCGCCCTTGAGGACCAGGCAGCCCGCTCCCACAGCCTCGTTTGCGAGCCACTCGACGAGCGTCGTCTTACCGATGCCGGCCTCGCCGCTGATCAGCACGAGCGAGCCGTGACCAGCGAACATCTCATCGAGCGCCTGGCGCAGCGTGACCTGCTCTCGCTCGCGGCCGACGAGGAGTGGGATCTGACGCGTTGTGTGCCGTTGCGAGAGGTCCGCCATCACTTTCTCCGGTCTTGGATCGATTAGATCACGCCGTGCTCTTTGGCCCAGACGGCCGCTGCCGCTCGCGACCCCATCCCGATCTTGTTGTAGATATTGGTCAAGTGCGAGGTGACGGTTCGCCTACTGATGAAGAGCCTATCTGCGGTCTCTGCGTCGGTTAATCCTTCCGCCACGAGTCGTAGTACCTCGACCTCGCGCTGACTTAGTCCCGCCGGATATGACGGAGTTTTCCGCAACATTTGTTCGATCCGCGAGCGCATGTCGCTGACCCGCTCAAGGGTCGGTTTGGCTTCGAGCGGCTCGCAGACCGCCTGGACCTCGTCGAGCAACGTGGTCGCCTCGTCGGTGCGACGTTGAGCGAGACGCAATTCCGCGAGTTGGAGCAGCGTCAGGGCACGTTCGAATGGCGCCGCGCAGGCCTCGGCCATCGTAAGTGATTCTAGGAGATGGCGTTCAGCATCGTCGAAGTGCCGGTCAGTGGTATCGAGCTGACCGAGAAAGCGATGAATGGCAATGAGTGCGAGTGGCTGACGTGGATCCGTGGCGTGGGCCAGAGAGTGGTCAGCAAACTCCCGTGCCCGTGCAGGATTTCGGCATATGTCGGCGTGGCGTGCGCGGAGAAGTTGGTTCGTAACATGCCAGCGCGCCCCACCGCTCCAGGCGATCCACCGTTCGTGCAACTCGATCCAGCGCTGAGCGTCCCGCGCATTACCTGTATCAAGTGCTAGCTCCGCAGCCAATGCAATGGTGTTCATACCGAAGGGGAAGTAGCAACCTCCCGGTTCGGTCGACGATTTCTGTGGCAACACCTGGAAGACGCGGTCCCACGCCAGGTCGTGAGCGCCTTGGTGTTGGTCCAGCACGGCGAGGGTGGCGATCGCTTCGTGACGGTGGGCCACCCACGTCGCGTTTAGGTGGTCATTTGCAAGTCGCCGCGAGGCCTGCCAGCGACCCTCCAGCACATCGAGCTGCAGCTCCGTTGGGGCGCCGTCCCCAAGCGTCGGAATTGTCAGCCCGAAGCACCGTTCCCACAGCTCCGTCGCCTCCCGCCGGAGTTGTTCTCGCTCAGCCAGCCGATCTGCTCGATATGGAATATGCACCATCAGGAGTTCCGCCCAAATTGTATGCTCAGCCATGGCATAGTCACTCAGGGACCGAAATCCACTACGGGCATGCTGGTATTCTCGTCGGGCGTCGTCTGGGCGACCCAGTCCGGCGTTGGCGTTCCCGAGAGCGAGATGCCCGGTGACACACTGCGCTCGCTGCAGGTGTGCATCCCCAAAGGCCACCACCATCTCATCCATGTAGGCCGTGCCAACCTCGGCCGCCTCGCCATAATGCCCAGAGTGCGCCAACCAGTTGACCAGAATGGCCCGCTGCTGGTTCACCGCGGGCACACGCGGCGAACCCCGCGCCTGATCATTGGCGAGAGAAGTTTGATCTGAATCCTCGCCCGGCAGTAACTGCTGAATCACCGCGACTGCTTGCGTCTCGGTGGCCGGAACCGAGTGAGTAAGGAGCAACGCATCAATCGCCAGCACGGCTTGCCTTATTTCTGATATCCCTTGGCGGATATTACCGTGAATACACGTCTGCGACCCACGGTTATAGTGCGCGTAGGCTGCAAGCACGGGATCGTTAGTCACCAGTGCCAACTGTTCAGCGTTTTCCAGAATGTGGATTGAACGCGGAATGCCTGCAAAGCGCAGCAAAAATCCCGCTTCAAAAAGGAGCCAACCGCGTTCACGCCCTCGCGCCGTATCGCCGTCGATCAGGGTTGCAGCCGCTTCAAAGTGGTCCGCGGCGCTGATCCATGCGGTGCGCCGTGCCCGCAGTCCGGCACGGACATGCCACTCTACGGCGCGGGAGTCCCCCGCTTGCTGGAAATGCGATGCCACCGTGTCGGGAATCGGGTTCGGTGCGCTGATCAGCGCCTCGGCGGTGTGTCGATGCCAGATCCGTCGTCGCGGCAGCGGGATGCGCTCGTAGATCGCTTCTCGAATCAATGCGTGGGTGAAGCGCAGTCCAGTCCGATTAGGGAGCTCTTCGAGCACATGGGCACGCTGCGCCGCCTCGACGACGCTTGCGAGAGTGTCGCTCGTGACGCCGAGCAGCACACGCCAGAGCTCGATCGGCACGTCCTGCCCAACGATGGCTGCCTTCGCAAGCGCGTCGAAAGTCACTGGGTCCAGGTGACTCAGTCGCTGATCGATCATCTGCCGTAGGAGCGGGGGCAGGTAGATCGTGTCAAGCGGTGCCAGCGACCAGCCGTCAGCCTTGCGCCGCAGCACGTCCGCGTCCTCGAGCGCGCGCAGCAATTCATCGATGTAGAGCGGATTGCCATTCCCGACGTGCTGCAGATAAGTGATCAGGCGTTCCTGATCGCGGACCGCTAACCGGTAGCGGTCGCCGATCAGGTGATCGATCGCGGGTGTGTCCAGCCGGCGGAGCTCGACGCGTGTGCCGTGTGCCTCGCGTATGAGCAGTGGACGGACCAGATAGAGGGGATGCTCCTGGTTGACTTCGTCACTGCGATAGGTTGCTACGAGAAATAGCCGGTCAGTCGCCATATGCCGTGCGACGTAGCGGAGCAGACGGACGCTCTCCTCGTCCGCCCAGTGGAAATCCTCGAGCACGAGAATTAGGGGCTGCGGCGAGCTGATCGCGGTCAGGAGGTCGACAACCTGCGTGAACACGATCGACTGGCTCAGTTGGCCGTCAGGTCGGGAGGTGACATCAAGCGCGAATGGTGGCGAGGACGTGCGAGATTGTTGATCCCCGGCGTATCCCTCAAGCGCTTCGACCCATGGACCATACGGCGGCGTCGTGGTCAGGTCGTAGCAGCCGCCGCGCAGCACGAGGCAGCCGTCGTGTTCGGCTTCGCCGGCGAGCCACTCGACGAGCGTCGTCTTACCGATGCCGGCCTCACCGCTCACGAGCACCAGCGAACCTTGCCCGGCCAGCATGGCGTCGAGCGCCTGGCGCAGAGTGGCCTGCTCTCGCTCGCGGCCGACGATGAGGGTGTCCCCGCGCGGTGACCATAGGCGTGACGACGATGATTCCATCGTTGGTGACCTTTTCTGACGGCTCGGAATCATCAGACGAGTCTCGATGCGAATTTGGAGATAGTGTGAGTGTAGCACACGTTCCGTAGTGTCATGAGTGGAGGCTAGGCATCTCGGTTCGCTGGTGTTGCCGCCGATTTCTCCCGATGCTACAAACGTTGTGCGGCAGCGTGATTGAGACCAGCGTGCGAGGAGCATTTCCGCCGCGAACCGCGTCACGAATGGGGATGATGTATGACCGAACAACTCAACCAGGCCAACGTCGCCGACAGATTGCGAGCCAACCTGAAGGACGCTGGTATCCGCGTCAGCGACGAAGATGTGGATGGCATGGCTACCAAGGGGTTTCTGCGCAACGTCTTGATCTGCGAAGCGATCTTCGCGAACACACCGGCCGATCTGATCCCCGACTATCTGGGTGTGTGGGGTGAGGAGGAGCGCGTTCCACCGTCGCCATTCGATCCGCTCGAAGACGAAGCTAAAGGTCGCCCGCTGCCGGAGCGAACGTCGGGACATCCCACCATCTCCGACATCGGGCCACGGCTCGAGCGGCACGAGGTCTCACCCCTGGAACTGACGGAAGCAGCACTTGCGCGCGTCGCCGAACGCGATCCGGATCTGAATGCCTTCCAATGCGTATTGGACGAGCATGCCCGAACGTCCGCCAAGACCGCCGAGGCAGAGATTGTCGGGGGACGTCACCGAGGGCCGCTTCACGGTGTCCCCATCGCCGTGAAAGACCTCTTCGCCATGGAGGGAACGATCACCACTGCCGGGTCGAAGATCCTCGCGGATTGGAACACCGACTTCGACGCCGCGGTGGTCGAACGGCTCAAGGCAGCGGGCGCGATCATCGTGGGTAAGACGCGCATGTCGGAGTTTGCGTATTCGCCTGCCTCCAACAACGCGCACTACGGCCCAACTCACAACCCCTGGAACCTTGAGCACGACACAGGTGGGTCGAGCAGCGGATCCGGCGCCGCCGTGGCCGACGGGCTGGTCTTCGGTGCGCTCGGCTCCGACACCGGCGGCTCGATCCGCATGCCGGCCGCGCTTTGCGGAATCGTGGGCCTCAAACCAACCTTCGGTCGCAACAGCCTGTTTGGCGCGGTCACGCTCTCCTGGTCGCTCGATCACGTCGGCCCCATGACCCGTTCGGTGCGCGACGCGGCGTTGATGCAGTCGGTACTCGCCGGGCATGACGAGCGCGATTTGCGTACGCGCAACGTGCCGGTGCCGGATTACATGTCCGCCATCGAGCGGGGTGTCAAGGGATTGAAGATCGGCGTATTGGGTGACGACGGTTCGGGCGAGCCCCTGGCGACCGACGAGGTACTGAGCGCATGGCGCGATGGTCTGCGAGCGCTGCAGGACGCGGGCGCCGAACTCGTGACGCTCGATCTTCCGGAACTGCACAACTTGCGTGCGCTGAACTCCTGCATCATCGCTCTGGAGGCCACCGCCTTCCACGAGCCGATGCTGCGTGATCGTGCCGCTGACTATGGTGAGTTTGCCCGACAGCGACTCATCTCCTCATATGCCTATGGGCCAAACGCATTCGTTCGGGCCGAGCAGGCGCGCGGCCGGATTCGGAGCCAGGCGATCCGAATTTTTCGGCAGGTCGATCTGCTGAGCACGCCAACCATGCCTTACGGCGCGCCTCCGCTGGAGCAGCAGCCACGCAACACCTGGTTCACGGCCATCTTCAACTCACTCGGCTGGCCGGCGATCACTCTTCCGGTCGGGTTGGGCGAGGGACGTTCCCCATTGGCGATGCAGATCGTGGGACGGCCCTGGGACGATGAGACGGTCTTGCGAGCAGCGCATGCGGTCGAGGCATGGGGACCCTGGCCCGGAGGCATGCCGTAGACAGGCACGATGCGACACGGATCGAGAGGGGAATGGATGGCAACTGGTCCACTGCAGGAGACACACGATCGCGCCGTGCGGGAGATCGCCGAGAATCGCTTCCCTTTTCCGGGGCAACAGGACTGGCCGGGCGATCACGTCACGCTGACCAATCAATCCGCCCAACGTCGCGGCGTGCCGGGACCGCACGGCACCGAGTACCCAGACATCGTCATCATTGATGGTAAGGGCGAAATTCGCGAGATCGGCGAGGTGGAAACGAGCGCGGACGCGGCCATGGTCGAGCGCTGGGCTCGTGCATCTGCCGCCTGCGATCACACGACGACGTCGGGCGTGCAGCACTTCTTCGTGTATGTCCCGCCAGGAAGTGAGCAGGAGGCGATCCGGTTGCTCGATGTACACGGTGTCTCCTACGCCGGAGTTCGAACGTGGACGGTGGCGGATGACGGCTCGGTCGAGATCAACCCGATCGTGACGCCGGGGGACCCCAAGGATCATCGGGCTCACTGAGACGCGTCAGTCGGCCGCGAGGATTGGTCCACCGAACGCGGTTCGTGGCGTGATTCCTGCTGGATGATGACGAGAGGAACCACATCGACGTTCGAGCGGAGCGAGCGCCGGGGAAACCGGCGGCGATTGCGGACACTGCCACGAGATGCGCGGGAAGCATTTTCGACCGGTCCGTGTTGTGCAAGTTGAGGGACCGGCGGAATTCCCGTCGGAGCTTGCCGCGAATGTCAGCTTTGTGGGACTTCTGGCTGTCGGTCATCTTGACCTAAAGACAGAAGATGAGTTCTTCAGCGGTGAATGTGATAATGTGACCCTGGAGAACCGTTCGCCTCCGCCGTGTATGCACCCGCAGAAATCGGTCGAGGTCATGTCGGGCCACGAGTGTTCTGGTCCGGCCGAAATGAATCCAACAAGGAGGGATAGTTCATGGCCTATCAGTTGCCCGCACTTCCATATCCGTTCGACGCGCTTGAGCCGACGATCGACGCGCGCACCATGGAGATCCATCACGACAAGCACCATGGCGCCTACGTCAACAACGTCAACGCCGCGCTCGAGGGCCATGCGGATCTGTCCAGCATGAGCATCGAGGACCTGCTGAAGAACATCGATCGCGTGCCGGACTCGATCAAGACTGCCGTGCGCAATAACGGTGGCGGTCACGCCAACCACTCGATGTTCTGGCAGATCATGAAGAAGGGTGGCGGTGGAGAGCCGAGCGGCGATCTGTCCGACGCCATCAACTCAACGTTCGGCAGCTTTGACGCCTTCAAGGATGTCTTCTCCAAGGCTGGCGCAGGCCGTTTCGGTAGTGGCTGGGCCTGGCTTGTGGTGAACAACGGCAACCTGGAAGTGATGAGCACGGCGAACCAGGACAGCCCGTACATGGAGGGCAAGACCCCGCTCATGGGTCTGGACGTCTGGGAGCACGCCTACTACCTGAACTACCAGAACCGCCGGCCCGACTACATCTCGGCCTGGTGGAACGTCGTCAATTGGGACGAGGTCGCCAAGCGCTACGCCGCTGCCAAAGGGTAGCTAGAGGCGTTGCCTCCGATGGCCCTCATCCCCGAAAGGGCCTCACCCGGCTCGCAAGCTCGCAACCCTCTCCCGTTCGGACGGGAGAGGGTTTTTCGTCTCCCCTCGCCCGCTTGGCGGGATTGGAGAGACCGAGTTCCAACATTGAGCGTTGTCCCCTTCTCCCGTTCGGACGGGAGAAGGGCCGGGGATGAGGGCGGTTACCACCCCAACAATCGCCTATAAAGCTCCTGCTGGCGGGCTTGACCTTTGAGGTAGATGGCGTGACGCTCGTTGTCTGGCGTGAATCGGGTCGCGCCGTCGAGCATGGCGCCCGAGGTCGCATCGAGGTCGGCGATGGCCCCCAGCCGTTCGAGGGCGACGAGCGCCGCGCCGCGTAAGGAGGCCTCCGGCTCCGGCGACTCGATCAGTTCATTCCCGATGACGTCGCACACGATTTGCGGCCAGTTGCGATCATTCACCAGTGCGTTACCGCTTCCGATGACCACGTGATTCTCCGCGACGAAATCGTTCATTCGATCAGCAATCAGCCCGAACCGATAGGCGATGGCTTCCAACCCAGCTCGTAAGATCTGGACCGAAGTGGTGTGAAGCGTGAGTCCGCTGATCACGCCGTGTGCGTCTGGCGACCAGCCGACGCTCCGCTCTCCCGCCAGAAATGGAAGCCAGGTCAGCCCGTGGCTGTCCGGCGGAATGGCCGCGATCGCTTCGGTAAGCTGGCTTTCGTCAGGCAAGGTGAGTCGCTGGCTGATCCACTTCCATAGATTGCCGCCTTCACTCAACGCGCCACCCAATAAGACCCGTCGGTCGTCCAGGCGGTACAGCCAGAGCCCATCAGGCGGATTGACCGGATCTCCTTCCCAAAGCATGCGCATGGCGCCGCTCGTGCCGACCGAGAGGGCAATCCGCACGCGTCCGATCGCACCGGAACCCACGTTGGCACACGCGCCGTCACCCAGCGCCGGGAACCATTTGGCGTGTTCGAGTGCCGGCCAGCGCTTCACGTAGGCGGGGCGCAGTGCCTCGGCCGGCTCGTCGCTCACGCGAGAAAGCAGTCCCGGCTCAATCCCGAGAACCTGCAACGTCGGTCCATCCCACTCAAGTCGTGTTTGGTCGAACATGCCCGTCGCTGAGGCCATCGAGACCGAGACATTGTCGGCGCCGCACCAGGTGTGCAGCAGGTATTCGCCGAACGAGAGCCAGCGGCGGGCCCTGCTGAACTGCCCCGGATCTTCGTTGCGCAGCCAGAGGAGCTTGAGCGCCGGATAGCTGGAGTGAATTGGAGTGCCCGTGCGGCGTCGATAGTCGCCTGGGTCGAGCGCGGATTCGAAGGCGTGACATTGACTGGACGCACGCACGTCCGACCACATCAGCACGCGGGTGCAGGGTTTATCCTCCGCGTCGATCCCCATCACGCTGTGCCAGAACGTCGAGATGCCGACCGCCACGATCTCGGCTTGACTGCCGGAGATGGTCGCGAGGACCTGATCGACCAACGCTTCGACCACGGATATCAGTTCGACCGGGTCGAGCGAGCCGTGCTCCGACGAAATGGTGTCCTGCTGGTAGCCGGAATGGATCAGCGAACCAGGCACACGCTTGCCGGTGCCGTCTACCAGCGCGGCACGCGCGGAAGAGCTTCCGATATCGAGCGCAAGAATGAGTGGTCGTTCAAGCCCATCGAGTTGGATCGGGATGGTGGAGTCCGTCATCGGCGGACGGAATGTTTACTGACGGCGCACTTTGGCTCCATTCTCTGCGCCACGAGAATACGCAACCGGCGCGCTGAACGGAAGGGGACAGCTTCGGATAAAGGTCGAAATCAGGACATGCGACCCTTCGCCCAGTTGTCGTGGTGGTTAGCCTTCCTGATGCTGCGAACGCGTGGAAGCTTCCGCAGTGCTGATCACCGGCACGATCTCGAATTCGATCAGGTAATCCCAGCGCGCCCAGTTTGCGGCCCACTCTTCAAAGAGGCTGGGGTCATCCGTCTCCATCAGCTGAAAACAGCGATCGAGCGTCCGTTCGTCGATCCAGCTGTCGACGAAGTTCAGCCCTTCAGGCAGCATGCGTCCATGCTGGGCGACCACCTCATACACCGGCTTGGGGCCTTTGAGAAAACGCTCGACCACCATGTACCGCATCGATTGCCACCTTTCGCAAAAGACTCGAGGCGCGGCCGGGATACCCCGTTCCACGCCTCGAATATACGCGATGTTGCGGATTGGTGAGCTAGCGGGCCGCTCCAGCGGTCGCTGATGCCGCGATCTCCTTGAGGTCGTCAACGCATCTGCGGTTCCAATCCAGCATATTGTTCCAGCGGAAGCTTGAGCTGTTCTCACGGATCTTGTTGCGCGTCTCGTCCGGCATGTTCTCGTAGGTGCGGTTGACCCCGTCGAGGTCGCTGTTCTCGAGAGCGAATCGACGAGATTCCTTGGCCATGTCCTGCGTGACTGAGTCCGGCCGCTCGGTGAAGAATCCCAGTTCGTTCCAATCGGAATCGTAGAGAACGAAGACCGGAATCGAGCGATACTTTCCCTCTTTGAGGTACTGGTCGATCAGGTCGAGATTCTCATCACGCAAGAAGATGCGGAATGGGAGGTCGAAAGCCTCGGCCAGCTTGATGCCGACCGGCAGGAACTGAATAACGTCGGTGCACCAGTCTTCGCCGATCGCGGCGATCGAGACCGGATGCTCGGCGAAGAAGGCGCGGTCCTCATCGGTGAAGACGGCGGTCGTCTTCTCCAGGTTGTCCTGGAATCGTTCCTGGTTCTTGGTCATCTTGTCGATGAATTCCTGAGCCGTCAGGCCCTGGGCAAACCTCTCGCGAGAAATTGGCATAGAGCAAATCCCACTTCCGTTGACTGACAAATTCCGCACGACCCACGTAGTCCGGAAACGGTCCCATGCGTTTCCTTTGGGCCGATTTCTCAAACGAATCATCGCGAGTCATTATTCCGCAATCTGCTTACCGGCAGGTCTTGCCATGCGCGATTCGGCCCCGTAGGGTATGAGGCGGGTCCGACGATGGCGGACAACGACGATCGGTATTCAGGAGGAGTCCCGCATGGTCGACGCGGAAGCCGCGGCGCGAGAGCACATTTCCAGGCTCATCGCAGATCTCGGCCGGTCGGAGGCATATCCGTACCCGGTCGATTCGATCGCGTTGGAGGAGACGCACGCGTCGCTTGCCTTCCTCGCGGGCGATTTTGTCTACAAGGTCAAGAAGCCGGTCGATTTCGGCTTTCTGGACTTCTCGACGCTCGAACGGCGCAAGTTCTTCTGCGAAGAGGAGCTCCGCCTCAATCGTCGGCTGTCACACGACGTCTATCTCGAGGTGGTTCCGGTGGTGGAGATGGGCGGTAGGCTCACGTTCCATGGCGAAGGCCAGACGCTCGACTACGCGGTGAAGATGCGGCGCCTCGACGATCACCAAATGCTCGGCTACCTCCTCGAGAATGGACAGGTAAACCGAGACGTTTGGTCTGCCGTCAGCGAGCGACTTGCGCGATTCTACTCCGAGGCAGCTACCGGCGAAGGGGTCAACGAGTGGGGTACGTTGCCGATCGTCTGGCGCAATATCGAAGAGAATTTGGAGCAGTCGGCACCCTATGAGGGCAAGATCGTTGCTGCGTCACAGCTGAAGCTGATCGATGAAGTGTCTCGCCAGTTTCTGGAGCGCGAAACGCCGTCGCTCGAGCGGCGCCTCGAATCCGGCAAAGTGCGCGAAGGGCATGGCGATTTGCACCTGGCGCATATCTATGTGGAAGCGCCCGGACCTGACGGGCTGCAGATCATCGACTGTATCGATTTCAACCCGCGACTGCGCTGCCTCGACGTTGCCGTAGACATCGCGTTCCTGGCCATGGATCTCGACTACCACGGCCATCCCGACCTCGCTCGTTACGTGGTCGATCTCCTGTCGGCCGACCTCGACGATTCTGATCTGCCCCGTCTGGTGCAGTTCTTCTCTATTTATCGAGCGCATGTGCGTGCCAAAGTTGCCTGCTTCCGATCCGATGAAATCGCTCCCGAGCTTCCGGAATTCTTCGCGGTGCGCAATGAGGCGGAACGCTATTTCGATTTGGCGACGTCTTACATCGTCGAACTGAGCAGACCAAGTCTGATTCTGGTTGGCGGGCTCTCGGGCACTGGGAAGAGCGTCATCTCACGGCGGCTGGCTCGTTCAGTGGGCGCCGGTCTGGTCTCGTCTGATTCAATCCGGCTCGAACTGGCCGGGAAGTCGCCCGCCGAGCGCAATACCGTCGACTACGGGACGGGCATCTATTCCGACGAGTTCAACGAGATGACCTATGAGCGCATGTTCGAGCGGGCCGAAGAGCATCTGCGTGGTGGGCGCTCGGCGGTCCTCGACGCCACGTTCCTCAACCCCCACTGGCGCGAACGCGCCGCTTCGCTGGCCGACAGCACGTCAACCGACGTGCTCTTGATCGAATGCCAGTGTCCGCCCAAGGTGGCGCGTGAGCGCCTTGTCAGGCGGGCTCGTGAGCTCCTCGAGCCGAGTGAGGCCGACTGGGCCATTTACCAGGAGCAGCGGCAGCGCTACGGCGACTCGTTCGGCGACGTACAGCTTCCCATGCTGACGCTGCAGACCGATCATCCCAGCGCGATGATTCTGGATTCGCTGCTGACGCAGCTCGATCTGCGGCGTCGACTGTAGCGACTGGTTGTGCTTAGCTCAATACCTTGGTCGCCTCGGCCAGGTTGAGGCGGTTGACTCGCCGCATAGCTGGGATCGCCGCCAGGAGCATCGTGACCAGAATCCCCACGGCCGTGATTACGAAGGTGAGCGGCTGGACCACGATCGAGAAGGAGAAGAGATCGGACTGAAAGGCCGTCCCCATCCCCTTCGCGGCGAGGTAGCCAACCACTAACCCCGGAATCGCCGCCAGGATCCAGAGGACCGTGCTCTCGGTCGAGAGGAGCAGGGCGATCGTGCCGCGGCCGGTGCCGACCGCGCGCATCGTGGCGAACTCACGCTCACGCTCCAGCACGTTGACCGTCATGGTGTTGAAGAGGAGCGCGAACGACATGATCACGGCGAAGGCCAGAATCGTCCCCATCAGCGCGTAGAAGAGCCCCATCAACGAATTCCAATCGCTGCGTTCGGCGGATTTCAGCTGGACGCTGGCGACGCCCGGCAGGGTATAGAGGGCGGACTGCACGTCACTCTGCTTTGCAGAGTCGATCTCGACGTACGCGCCGTTGATTGGCTGATTAGCGATGCCCGATGAGGCCATGGCCCACGATCGAGCGTCTCCCACCGAGATATAGGCGACCGAGCTCAGCAGTTCGTCGACTGTGGCGCTCACGTGCATCTGATGACTGCCGTACTGATTCGTGACCGTCACCACGTCGCCGGTCTTGACGTGCAGATCGCGAGCCGATGCCGTTGGTCAGGACGATCTGATTGGCTGCCAGCGCCGTGCCTTGATCGATGCCGGACGGAAGTTGCAACGCGTGCAGGTTTCCTCCGGGCGGGATCGGCATTGAGCTGCAGATCCTGGCGCCGATCACCGAACGAGATTGTCGACGGAGTCTGGATGAAGGGTTCGACGTCACGCACGCCGTCGATGTTGGCGATGGTGGTCTGCATTGTTCCCGGTTGCAGCGAGCGGAACAGCACCGTTTCGTCCCAGCGTTCGACTGTGTTGAAGTGCCGATTGGTGACGTAGTTCATCGAGTCGATGAAAGACCATCCGACCAGCACCAGCGTGAAGGCGAAGATGATGCCGAGCCCGGTTGTGAGGGAGCGTCGTCGTCCACGCAGCACGTTGCGCAGCGACATGCGCGCCCAGACGGGCAGCCCCGTGACGCGCTCGAGAAACGCACCTTGAGCCTTGCCGTCGCCTGCCGCCGGGTTGGGCCGCATCGCGCTGGCTGGCTCGAGCTTGGCCACCTGACGAGTCGGACCCCAGGCGCCGAGCAGCGCGGCGACCAGGCTGAGCACGATGCCTATGCCGAAGATGTCGAAGTAGAGGCGGGTCTTGACGAGCGGGATGCCCAGTTCCGAGGCATAGGCCGACGTCAGCGCCCGCTCCAAGCGGGATGCCGAGCGCGATTCCCAGAAGCGCTCCAAGCAGCCCGATACCCAACGCGGTCGCCAGATAGTGGAGCTCGACGGAGCGGGTGCTGTAGCCGAGCGCTTTCATCAGTCCGATCTGCGACTGCTGCGCGCGGATCTGTCGACCTAGCATGACGTAAAGGGAGGCCGCGGCGACCAGCAGGATGAGTCCCGGCATCAGGAAGGCGATCTCGCGATAGCCGTTCAGATCGAGCCGCAGCGCGGCGTTGGACGGTTGGTCGGCGCGCGAGCGTGGTTGTAATGATGCCGTACGGAGACACAGATCTGCTGAATGCGGTCGAGTGCCGCGCTCTGATTGGCGCCCGGCGCGTAGCGAATGACCAGATCGTTGATTTGATTCTGCACGCCCGCGATCTGCTGCACTTCGAGCCAACGGAGCGAAGAGGACGGCGAACGAGCGAGCCGAAGGGATGGCGTCTTGTCGGCTGGCGCTGACGATCAGGTACTCCGGGCTGGCGACCACGCCTGCGATCTTCAGCGGCACAGACTTTCCGTCGACGATCGGGGAGAGTGAGTCGCCCGGCTTGAGATCATAGATGTCGGCGAAGTGGGATTCGAGCAGCACGCTGTCAGGACTCGATGCTTGCAGATAGCTGCCCTGTTCGACCAGCACGTCGTCGACCGCCGGGTGCTGGTTCGCAGGGATGCCGATGAGGCGCGCGCGGACCACGGAGCTGGAGGGATTCGAGCTGGAGTTCGGAGTCGGCATGCCGGCGTCGATGATCAGTCGACCCATAACAGCCTGAACGCCGTTCACCTGACTCACCTGGTCAAGAAGACTCTGCGGTGCACCATTGAGCGAGATCTCGGTGTCGGCGAAATTGAGCTGATTGTAGGCACCGGTATAGGACGTGCCCAGATCGCGAAACGCCCCGATCAGTGCGATGAAGCTCGAGACGCCGAGCAACGAGATGAGGATGAGGGCCATGGTCTGTGGCCAACGAACGGCGCAGGTCGCGCAGACTCTTGATAAGCAAGATGCGTGTCATGATCGTCTACCAAACTAGCTCGGCAACATCTCGTGGCTGAGACGTTGTCTCGACGTTTTCGATCGCGCCGTTCTGCAGATGGATGACGCGGTCGGCCATGGGTGCGATCGCCCCGTTATGCGTCACCAGAATGATCGTTGTTCCCTGTTTTCGGTTCAGGTCGTGCAGCACGTGCAGCACCTGCTGGCCGGTGGATGAGTCGAGGTTTCCAGTCGGTTCGTCACAGAGCAGGATCGGCGGCTCGTTGGCCAGCGCTCTCGCAATCGCAACGCGTTGCTGCTGGCCGCCGGAGAGTTGTGCTGGAAAGTGGCTGGAGCGTTCGCTCAGCCCAACCAGATCGAGGAGCTTAAGGGCTCGATCATGCACGTCGCGGTGATGCTTGAGCGTCAGGGCGAACTCCACGTTCTCCGCCGCGGTGAGCGTCGGGATCAGATTGAAAAACTGAAAAACGAATCCGATCGTGTCGCGCCGATAACGGGTGAGTCCGTTGTCGTCATACTGGCTGATGTCCTCTCCTCGAATGCGCACCTTACCCGACGTGGGACGGTCGAGCCCCCCGATCAGGTTCAGGACGGTGGTCTTGCCGCACCCGGAGGGACCAAGCAGCACGACGAACTCGCCAGCAGGGATGGAGAGGCTGAGGTCATCGAGCGCCTTCACGTCCACCTCGCCCATGCGGTAGAGCTTGGTGACCGATTCGAGCTGGATCAAAGGTTCTGATGTCATGTTCGCTTCCTCGTTCGATGCCAAATGATCGAGCAGACTGACTGGTCAGTCGATTGAAACCATGACTACTGTAATGTAGACTGACTAGTCAGTCAAGTGCCTCGCGCATTATCAGAACCGACTCACCATTGGGAAACTACGGATGCCGAGTAAGGACGACCTGACCAACGAACGACGCGCCCAGATCCTTCAGGCTGCGGCGACGGTTTTCGCGCGCAATGGTGTCGATGGCGCACGCATGGACGACATCGTGGCGGAGTCGGGGCTCAGCAAGGGGAGCCTCTATTGGTACTTCGATAGCAAACAGGAGATCGTCACCGCGCTCGTCGACGAGATCCTGCGTTCGGAGTTTGAACAGCTCAAGCTGCTCATCGATGCCCCTGGCACCGTCCTCGAGCGACTAACTACGTTCGTCGACGCACATGCGGCTGTCTTTCGCGAACACCCAACATTGGGCAAGCTCGGGCTCGAGTTCTATGCCATGTCCGGGCGGGTGCCGCAGATCAAGGAGTTCATCCGGCGCTACTACCGGGATTACATCGAGGTATTGGTCGAGCTTCTTGCGCAGGGGCAGAGCCGAGGTGAATTGGACATCGATGATCCCAACGAACTCGCCGTCAATCTGGTCTGTCTGCTGGAAGGGTTAACGCTCCTGTGGGCGCTGGATGCAGGCGAGATCGATCTGCCGCGCCAGTTCCGCGTCGCGCTCGTTGCCTTGGTGGGGAGCCAGAGCAGGTAAATGTGAAACCCGGATCAACGCCCGAGCAATGGATTGGTTTTTGGCTGACAGCCAACGTTTTCTCGTTATCCTGAAAAGGTGGACCCAGAGATCTTGCCATCTCTTCAGGGCACCGACGCACCCTTGTCATCCTGAGTAGATGACCACAGTGAAGTTTGGCATTCTGCTCCATCTTCCAGCAGCGCCGTATTTGTTGTCATCCAGCGCGATGGTCCTCGCTCCGTTGAGGGAGAGAGTCAGTGAGAGGGCGTGGACTGAACCCCTTTGACCGAACCACGGTCAAAGGGAAGGTTGGTCGTCTTTCAGGTGGCGAATCCTCTGTGGTCACCTACTGAGTAGTTGCCACAGAAGTTTTGGCACCAGCCAATCTCGGTTGGCAGTCGCATTTTCATTGTCATTCTGAGTAGGTGACCACAGTGAATATGTCATGTCGACTCGATCGTAGGTGTGCCCGCGTTCGGATAGAGCGTGGTCATCGTCTGTCGCGCATCGGTGGTGGTGAAGCGCCACTGCACCGTGGCGTGGTCGGCGTTGCGCCGTGCGGCCCAGGCGTCGACCTCCCCTTGGGTGGTGGCGAGATCTTCCAGATGGCGCCCGAGGCACTGCCGGGCCAAGACACTCCACTCGATCTCGATCATGTTGAGCCAACTGCCATGGGTGGGGGTGTAGTGCCACTCCAGCTTGCGGGCGATGCGGCGGGCCTCGGCGGGGGAGAAGGTGTCATAGAGCACGCCGGGATGGTGGGTGTTGACATTGTCGGCCACCAGCCGGATGCACACGGCGTCCGGGAAGTGCTCGTCGACCACCGTCGTGAGGAAGGTGGCGAAGTCCTGGGCCGTACGCCGGTCCTGGACGTGGATGGTGCGCCAGCCCGTCTGCGGCTGAAAGGCACCGAAGAGCGTGCAACTCCCCTGGCGCGTGTACTCATAGTCGTGGCGGGCGATCTGTCCCGGTCGCGCCGGGAGCGGAGCACGGGTCGGAGCGGTCAACGCCAGTGGATACTCGTCGATGCAGAGGACGGGGCGCTGGGGGTCGAAGGGCTCGGCGTAGAGTTCGAGCAGGTCTTCCATGCGGGCCACGAAGAGCGAGCTCACCGTGGGAATACACCATTGCTGCTTCTGCCAGGGCTTGAGTTCGTTTTTTTAAGCGTGCGTCGCACGGTCTCGTCGGAGATACTCCCCACCACGGCCAGTTCCACCAGACGATCGGCCAAGAGTTGCATGGTCCAGGTGGTGCGTCCAGCCGGCGGATCGCTGCAGGCCAGGGCCACGAGACGCGCCTCCTGGGGACCGCTCAGTTTGGCCGCCGCGCCGGGTCGCGGACGATCGACCAAGGCGGCGGTCACGCCCGCCTCAACCGCGCGTCGCCGCAGCCGAATGACGGTGCGCTCATGGACCCCGACCGCGGTGGCAATCTCCGGATCCCGCAATCCCCGGTCGGCGAGGAGCAGCACCCGGGCACGCTGGATGGTCCGCACCTTGGCTTCCCCGCGACGCGTCATCGTCGTCAGGTCGCGTCGTTCCTCCGGCGTCAACTGCACACGATACATGGCTGGCATGGTGCTCCCTCCCATCGACACACACTCGTTGCGCTCCATCCAGCCTACTGGTACTGTGACTCTCTGGCAAATCCTCTGTGGCCGACTACTGAGCCCGCAGGCGAAGAATCTCTCACCAAATCCAATGGATTCCTGCATCAATCAACGGAGAGATCTTTCGACTCCGCTGCGCTCCGCTCAAGATGACAAGGGTGCGTCGGTGCCCTGAAGAGATGGCAAAGTCACTGCGTCCGACAACTGAGCCCCCAGGCGAAGAATCTCTCACCGGTTTCAATGGCGTACTCTTTCAACTACAGAGAGATCCTTCACTGCGGTTCAGGATGACAAGGGGGTCATTGATCGTCTCCCGGGGTGGCGAATCCTCTGTGGTCCACTACTCAGGATGGCAAAGTTCCTGTCCTGACAAATACAGACACCGGAATCGTCTGCAATCCGCTTACTCCGCCTGCTTAGGAGTCCCTAACAGTGGCGGTGTCCCCAGCTTTAGATAGCGCTGCACGCTCGTGCGGTTGCGTGCTTCGTCCGCCAGTCCGAGCAACCTGAGCAGATCCTCCTCGGTTGCCCCATCGCGCGCCTGATCGACAGCAAACGTATCTCGCAACGACTGAGGCGAGACACGCCGATCGATTCCGGCTTCACGCGCCACCCGCTCCACCAGCTTGTTCATCGATTGCGGCAAGATCGAGATGATCGTCCCATGCGGTTCTGATTCTCCCACCAGCGCGCGATAGAGCCGCGCGAACTCCTCGTTCGCCGCCAATCGCCGTTCACGCCCGCGGTGGCGTTGATTGTCGTAGTACACGTAGATGATTGGCTGGTCGGGGTCGGAGAGGTCGACGTGCTCGTGCCGCAGCTGCAGCACTTCGGCGCGCGAGAGGCCAAGGCGCAGCATGAGCCACACCGCCGCCGCCGCGCGGGGACTGTCCGCTTCGGCAGCCGACAGCATGCGTACTTGTTCGTCGGCGAAGAGTGGACGCGGCGTCTTCAACGGAATGTGTTCGGGATAGAAGTCCTCGCTTGGATCTTTCTCCAGCACCTTGGCTCGCTCCACGAGAAACTTGAACATGCCTGAGACGGAGGTCAGCCGCCGTTTGCGGGTCGACTTGGTGTTGGTGTCGTCCAGGAAGAGGGCCACATCGCGACGTTTGATCTCACCGATCGGCTTGGGGCCGATCAGCAGCTCGAAGACGGAGAGATCGTAGCTGTAGGAGTTGACGGTGTTGCTGGGGTGCCCCGATTGCTCAAGATGGCGCCGGTACCAGTAGCGCGCCACGTCGAGTCCTGACTGTGGAGTTAGATCCGGCATGACGGCGACGTGCCCGCGCATGCGGCCGTCCGGACCAAGCTGAAAGAGCGAGGGCTGAACCGCGGAACGGTCCTCTCCTCGAACGCCGTCGTCCTGCATCAAGTCGCTCGTGCTCATCGGGTGATCCTGACCGACATTCCGTGCGGACCGGACACTCTAGGCTAGCGAACACCTGTTCGTATGTCAAGATGAAGAATGAGATCGAGAGGAGAATTGGCCATTAGCCAAGTTGCGGCGCAGCTCGCGTGGCGGACGAGCGAAGCGCGTTTTCAGCCGCTGACATGATCTCGGCCGCTCGTGTTCCGTCGTTGGGGAAGCCGCCGATGCCCCATGAAATCGCGGGGATCGGGTGGTTGGAGGGGGCCTCAACGAGCGCGTCCACGATAGTCGTGATCCGCGCACGGATGACGTTGCTGGTGACGCGCGGGACCAGGATGGCGAATTCGTCTCCGCCGTAGCGCGCGACGGTGTCCCCACCACGTACCTTGAGCCTCAAGACGTCGGCGATTGCCTTGAGCACCTCGTCACCGGCCCCATGTCCATGGGTGCGATTGATCGCTCGCATGCCCTGGACATCCAGAACAGCTACGGCCAGTTTGCCCGCGGTCATACGTGCCCGGTCGATCTCCTCGTCGAGTCGCTGGCAGAACTCGCGATGGTTCAAGAGACCGGTCAGTGGGTCGCGATTGGCGTTCCGTTTGAGGCGATCATGCAGGTTCGCCACCTGAATCGCTTGCGCCACATAGGTGGCTACGATCTCCAGTACGTGCTGGTCCGATGGCGAGTAGGCGGATGGGTCGGGATGCTCAAGGGAAAGAACTCCGGCGCAATGGCCGTCGACGACGAGCGGTACCGCCAGCACGGAGCGCATCAGGCGATGGCCCGTAGCGATGTAGCGCGCGTCCTCCAGCACATCGGGAACATTCTGCGATACGCCATGCGCCGCGACCCAACCCACGATGCCCTGTCCGCGCGGGATCACCAGTGCCTTGCGACGGCGCTGATTGGCGATGGCGATGAGATCTCCCGTGTTCGGATCCTGTCCGAAGATCTCGCAGACCGACTCCGGGAATTCGGTGCTCATGAGTTCATTCAGGCGGTGCAAGAAGCGATCCAGGTCGACCAGCGCCCCGATCTCGGTGGTGATGCGCTGCAGCAGTCCAAATCCGCGTGCTTCAGAACCAACGACCCGCTTCAAATGCAATTCACGCGTCCCCGAGCTTCGCGGATTGGCCGCCATCGGTGCGATTCCGCCCGCCTTGACCACCTGCAGAAAGGCCGACGCAACCTTGGGGTGGAAGTGAGAACCACTGCAGCGAGCGACCTCTTGCAGCGCCTGATCGATGGTGCGTGCCCGCCGATACGGACGATCCGAGGTCATGGTGTCAAACGCGTCGGCCAGACCCACGATGGCCGCGCCGAGCGGGATGTCGTTGCCGCCGAGCTGATCCGGGTAACCTCGTCCGTCGAAACGTTCGTGGTGATGACGAACCAAGGGGACGACCGCGGCCAGGGCCGGGTTGTCGCCCAAAATACGTGCACCCAGGTCTGGATGCCGCTGCATCATGGCCCATTCATCAGGCGCCAGTTCGTCGGGCTTCTGCAACACCCGGTCCGGAATACCAATCTTGCCGACGTCGTGCAGCAGACCGGCGAGTTCGATGATCTCCACCTCGCTGGCTGTCATGGTGAGCGCCTCGGCGATCTTGCGGCAATAGGCCGAGACCTGCCAGGAATGGTTATGGGTGAACGGATCCTTGGCATCGACAGCCGCCGCTAGGGATTCGACGGTGGCGCGATAGAGATCCTGCGAGCGGTCGGCCAGGCGTGCGCGATCGAGGGCCGTGGCGATCTGATAGCCGATCAACCGCAGGAACGAGACGTCATCGTCCGACGGACGGCCAGTGCTGCTGCTGTAGACGGCGAGCGCGCCGAGCAAGCTGTCGCTTCCGGCCGTCAACGGCAGAGCCCAGACAGCGCGGAAGTTGAGGCCGGTCTCGGTGGTCCGCGAATCTGCCGACCACTCCGGATCAGCCAGGATGTCTTCAACCACCACTAACGATCGTCGATGGACCGCTTTCCCACAGGCTCCATGACCCAGCGCCAGATGCGCGTTGGCGGTTACGAAGGGGAGCGGAAGGCCATATGCAGCGGCCATGACCAGGCGGTCCGATTGTTCCTGAAAGAAATGAAGCGACGCTTTGCCGCTGCCGAAGGCGGCCGCGCAAACCTCGACGGCGATTTCCGCCATCGATTGCTGCGTAGTCGCCCGGTTCAGTCGTTCTGCCAGCTCACGAACAGTGTTCAGAATTTGGTTTTGCCGGGTGCGAATCTGAATGAGCTGCCTTTGTCGCAACGTTACGGCGATGACACTGGCGAACTGTTGGGCGTCCTCGATCTCGTCGGCACCATATGGCCGGTTGTTCGATCGGAAGAGACACAGTTCGCCGAAGCGGATATCGCCACTTTCGATGGCGGCAACCAGGCGCGCCGGATACTGGGCCAGCAGTCGGTCGGTGGCGCTGCCGGGCATTATCGACGTCAATCCATCACCAGAAATCAACGTGTCGATCGCGTCCTGCTGAATTGACTGACGCGCCAATCGTTCGAATCCAGTGTCGCCGAGGCAGACCGTGCGTTCCGCCGGCGGAAGCGTCACATCGCGCAGGTGGACGACCGCGCCGTCGACGCGCACGATGCCACCACCGATCGCGAGCACGTCACGCAGGACGGTCGCCAGAGGCTCATCACCGAGGAGCGCCGCCATCACGCGTGCCCAACCGCGCCACTGATCCATCCCCGCCGCGTCGTCCGACGAACGCAGTTTCTCGCCGACGGCTAATCCAATGGCGTGAGCGGCGCGCTTCATGACGTCCTTGGCATTTGTATCGAGCTTCAGGTGGATGTCATCGAAGAGTAGGAGCCCGCCGACCCAGCGCCCGTTCGTGGCGAGCGGAAAGAGCTGGACGGCACGCACCGGAGCCGACGCGAGTGCAGGGTGCCTGCTGTCCGTTTGGCGGTTCTGCGTCGCGTCGTAGCTCAGCGGCTTCAGCTCGGTCTTGAGTAGCAGACTGATCTCCTGGTTGTAGAGGATCTCACCCAGCCAGGAGCCGGTGGCCGTGGCGATCTCGTTGACCGTATGCCGGGCCGAGACCGTCGGAAGTTCACCTGGTCCGCTAATGGCCAGGGCGCAGCCGACCTCAAATGATTGCGAAACCGTCTCGGTGATGCGATGGAAGAGCGCCTGAATCGATTTGGATTCGACGATCGCGCCCTGGATTGCATCGAGCAAGTCAACCGACGGACCGGAGGTCGGCGTGCGCACGAGCTTGGTGACGCGCTCTACCGCCGGAGCGGCGTGATTCGCGAGAAGCGACAGAAGGTTCGCCTCGTCGGAAGAGAAGCTCGGGACGCGAAACGACTGCACAGTTACGGAGCCGATCTGTCCGTCGTTTCCATCAATTGACGTCCTCAGCTCGGCGGGCCTTGAGTCAGCTCCATCGTTCGGGTCAGGAGCGCCGGAGAACAGCTCTCCCGTGCGAATCGGGAGCCGTGGTTCGTTCCGCTGCATCATGAGAGGCTTGCTGCTCACTGGGTTGGACTGTCGCGGCGTGGCGTCCCAGCGGCGCAGCGAAACGGTAGGCAAATTGTCGATCCCGCTCCGAACCGGAATCCCGCCGAGCTCGAGCTGCAGTTTATCGATCGGCAAGAGTGCCGAGGCAGCCGCCTGAAGCGCCGCGGCCACATCGTCGAGTCTGGTCGCAGCCGACACTGACTCGATCAATCGTCGCACGACGTCACCCAGCATAGTATGTTGGTGCGAATCCTCGGACACCCTATACTCTCCGAAAATCACGCCAGCTTCTGCGTTGTTCAAGTCGAATGGTTCGGGGTTCCCGGTGCGTGCCACCGGATACTCCGAGTATCACAGTCCCATACGTACGTTCGCATAAGAACGAGGTCTTGTTCGCTTCGGGACTCAAGTCCTGGTCGCGCGTCATTCGGACGCGTCCTGATCACTCGTAGCCACCCCTGAATCGACGGCGCGTTGCTTGGCGGCGTACATGGCCGCATCGGCTTGCGCCACGAGTTCGGTTGGACGACGACCATCTTCAGGGAAGCTGGCGATGCCCCAGGAGACGTTTGGGAGTTGCTGGTCGCCCTCGGCTGTTTTGATCCGTTTCTCAATGGCATGCATGCGTCGCTCGACCAGATCGCGCGACGCGCCGGGCATGATCAGCGCGAACTCGTCGCCTCCGTAACGCGCCACGGCATCCTCATGCCGCACCGCGCCGCTCAGAATGGCGGCGAGTCGCCGAATGACCACATCGCCCCATACGTGCCCCATTGAGTCGTTGACCAGTTTGAAGTCGTCCACGTCAATAATGGCGACCGAAACGCGCCCTTTGGATCGTGTCGCGCGTTCGATTTCGGATTCGAGGGTGCGATAGAAGGCTCGATGGTTGAGCAGGCCGGTCATCGAGTCGACATCGTTCAGTTGTTTGACCTGGCTGTGTAGCTCGGCCACCTGCACCGCGCGTGCCACGTACGACGCCACGGTTTCGAGCACGCGTTCGTCCGTCCTCGAATAGGCTGCCTCCTTGGGAGACTCAAGATTCAGAACGCCGATGCATTCATCATCGAGGAGCATGGGCACGGCCAGCTCGGAGCGTACCGGCACGTCACTCACGGGGAAGTAGCGTGGGTCGTCGCGAACGTCGGGAATGTTCTGCACTTTGCCGTTTTGCGCCACCCAGCCAACCACGCCGTGGTCCATCTGCAGTATGTAGACGCCGTTGTGCACCAAATGTGGTCTGGTGCCGTCCGGAATCGCCACGAGATGGTCATGTTCTTTATCGCGAATGAAGATGTCGACGGTCGAATGCTGGAATTCTCCTTCGATGATCTCTTTGAGCCGCGTGAGGAAACGGACGATCTCGATTAGCTCGCCCACCTCATTCGAAATGCGCTGCAACAGGACAAACGCGCGCGCCTCGGCACCGATCCAGCGATGCAGGTCCAACTCTCCGGTCTGAGCTGGCGCGGGTACGTCGACCTTGATCGTGCCGCGTCGGATGGCCTGACTGAACTTCTGCACGATGTCCGCGTCGAACTGGGAGCCGCCGAGACTCTCGAGTGTCTGTAAGGTTCGCTCGACAGTCCAGGGTGATTGATACGGACGGCCCGTCACCAGCGTGTCAAAGGCCTCGACGACGCTGATGATGCGCGCGCCGACCGGAATCTCGTCCCCAGTCAGCCCGGTCGGATAGCCCGTGCCGTCGTAGCGCTCGTGATGATGGCGGATCAATGGAATAACAGGGGAGAGCGCCGGGAATGACCCGGCCAACGCGCTCCCAACCTCAGGATGACGACGGATGAGATCCCAATCGCTCGGATCAAGCTCTCCCGACATCTGAAGCACGCGATCCGGCACGCCGATCTTGCCGACGTCGTGAAGCAATCCAGCGACCTCAATGATTGAGACGTCGGCGCTCGACAAACCAAGCTGCTCGGCGATCTGTTTGCTGTAGCGGGCGACCCGAGCCGCATGGTGGCGCGTGAACGCATCACGCGCGTCGACGGCGTCGGCAACGGCACGAGCCGCTGACCAAAAGAGCGAGGTTTTCTGTTGAGACTCAAGTGACCGTTCGATAGCCGCCGATGCCTGCTCGCAGAGCAGGCTGACGGTCGGCAAATTGACAGTCGGGTGAACGCCGTTCGTCCAGAAGCACGTCACCGCACCGAGCGGAGCTCCTTGCGTCGAAGTGATCGGAAAGATGTCGAACAACCAGCCGTCTGCGGCCTGCTCGCTGCCGTTGGCAGCAGAGTCGCCTTCGGACAAACGGTTGCTGTAGAAGCCATCCCTGATCGGTGTCGGTCCATCGCTCGCGGCGGTGACCAACGCGGAATCACCGTCGAGCAGCTCCACGACGACCCCAGTGGCCTGAAGCTCAGTACGGAAATAAGACGCAATTCGACGACAGACGCTGTCGAAGTCGCCGCTTGCATTCAAATCGCGCGCGAACCGACTTAGACGCTTCAGGCACTCCAGATCCGGAACACTGCAGTTCCAACCACCAACGTGTTCGAGCACGCGGCGCATCACCGGCGATGCGTTTGCCCACGAATTGCTCGCCTCGAGCGGTCTCGTTTGCTGACGGCGGTAGAGCCAGAGATCACCAACGGTTCCCTTGCCACCACCGATTTTGAGGTGGTTCCAGGTTGTGCGCGGTGCTGAGTGTGTCCGTCTATCGTCGGATGTTCTGGTCAGGACCAGTGCGTCATGAATGATGTGAGGAAATGTAGCCGAGAACCCAGGAGCGACGTCGGCGTGAAACCAACCGGTGGCTCGCGGCAGATCTGGGTGTGCCAGCGCCAGCACCACGCCGTCCGCGTCGCCGATGTCACGTGTTGCGCGCCGCATCAGACTGAGGACGCGTTCCACTTCAGATTCCGAGCTCGTCGTGGACGACGGAGCTCCTTCTTCAACAACACTTCGAGTCATCGCGATTGCAATATCCTTCGGCATTGGTCCACCGCACGCCGCGACCTACCCCACTGACTTGTCTTACCAGCCTACGGATCGGAATTCGTCCCGAGAATAGGAATCTGGTCGCAATATTTCACAGGAGTGCGCCAAATCATGGGCAAAACCAAGATTTCGAGAGCAATTCGACGCGAAGTCCGATGTCATTCGATGGACGAAGGTGCCGCGCAGCGAACCGAAGAACGGAAACTGGCCATGATTGCGACGTTTTTCGGATAGCGCCATGCCGCATTGCAAGGCAAGATTGGTCGCGCACGAGTACGGAGGTTGAGTGGGGACGCGCGCTCGCTTTGCAATCCAAAACCTGAAGTCCAGAGCGAATCTTTTCCCGAGATCGCTGTGGCTGCTGGCGTTCGCCAATTTCGTTCTCTTCGCCGCCCGTGGGATGACCATCCCATTCATGGTGATCTTCTTCGGACAGGTCGTCGGACTCGGTGTCGGCCTGGTTGGAGCGGGAATCGCTGCCAGCTCGATCGTGGGTGTGGCCTTCACGCTCGTTGCGGCCGGAACGATCGACCGTTTCGGCGCGCGCACGATGCTGATCGTGACGATCGCCGGGACGGGAATTACCACGGCGTTTTTCCCGTTTTCTACAACCCGCCTCCTCTTCTTCGCCATCATGATTCTGCAAGGGCTCTTCTCGCAGCTGTATTGGCCGTCGTCTGATGCGCTGGCGACGTCGCTGGTTCCCATGTCGAAGGCAGGTGAGATGTTCGCCATGCTGCGGGTAGCGAACGCACTGGGTATCGGTGCGGGTGGTCTCGTTGGCGGGTTGATCGTTGCGGGCGGGACGGAGTCGGAGTATCGAGTCCTCTACTTTGCGGCAGCGTCCGGCATTCTCATTGCCGGAGTTCTGGTCACGATTCTGATCCGCCCAGCGAAGCGGGCGGTATCGACTATTGCCGCGGGTGATGCGACGACCGTCGGCAGTTGGGGCGACGTGCTGCGTGACCGGCGTTTCATGTTCAGTCAGATCGTGATGTTCATCTTGCTGGCCGCATTCACTCAGCTACAGGTCAGCGCTCCGCCATACTTGAAAGCGCAGGCCGGCATCGACGAAGCCTGGATCGGACTGCTCTTTAGCATCAATACGCTGATCGTAGTGGTGGCCCAGCTCTGGATGGCCCGTAAGGTCGCACGGTGGGGGCGCGGCTTCACGCTCGCGTTCGCGGCATTCTTCTGGGCGATCTCGTTCGTCATGATCGGTGCCAGCCCATGGTTGAGCGTCCTGCCATTCATCGCTATCGTGGTCTACACGGTGGGCGAGATGATGTTCATGCCGACGTCTGGGGTGATCGTGGTGGAGCTCGCGCCAGAGCATCTGCGCGGTCGCTATCTGGCTTTTGGGAGCGTTATCTGGGGCATGGCCTGGGGACTCTCGTCGTGGGCGAGTGGTGCCGTGCTGGGTTCCGCGCATCCCATCGTTCTGTGGCCCGCCTTGATCGTTGTTCTGGCGATTGGCGCGGTCGGCGGAATCCTCTTCGACCGGCAGTCGTCGATGCCAACCTTGACTCCCCAACGAATCGGCGTCGCCGACTCCGATTGAGTACACGTCACAGCGAATGTGCGATCGCGGAATGATGGCGTTTGTCGGCTTGCCATCCATATCGGACGACTACTGGTCTGAGGCCCCAGCCAGTGGTCGATCGCCTCGCTGACCGCGTGAGTGTTTATCACAGTCACATCAGTGTCGTGCAACCGGCATTGACAAACTCAATGGTGTTCAACGAGCATGATGCCTGTCGTCGATCCAGCATCTGCGCAGTCCGGCTTCGTGCTCAGGAAGTCGCCCGCGACCGAGTGGTGGGTGAGTTGCACGCCACGATATCGACTCATCGAGCAGGTTGGCGACGTAACCAAGGGAAGGCGTGATGAAGCTTCTGCTCACGTCTGCTGGCATCAAGAACCCGAGCATTCACCACGCGCTGCTCGACCTCCGGGCTAAACCGATTGCCGAGTGCAATGCCCTCTGTATTCCCACGGCGTCATATGGACATCCTGAGTCTGGTCCTGACGGGGCATGTCGGTTCATCAGCGGAAGAGCCACCACCCCCATTTGCGAATTGGGCTGGAAGTCCATGGGAGTCCTGGAGCTCACCGCGCTTCCCAGTATCGATAGAGAGCGTTGGGTCTCCTGGGTTGAGGGGACTGACGTTCTGCTGGTGAACGGTGGTGACGCCCTTTACCTGTCGTATTGAATGCGACAGCCCGGGCTGGCCGAGCTTCTACCGTCCCTGAGCGAGGTGTGGGTCGGACTGAGCGGTGGCGGCATGGTAATGACTCCCAGGATCGGAGAGTATTTCGTCCAGTGGACTCCGCCCACCGGTGGCGATGAAACACTCGGATTCGTTGAGTTTTCGATTTTTTCGCATCAGGATCATGAGCGGTTCCCAGAGAACTCCATGGCCGGCGCAGAGCGATGGGCCTCCGACGTCGCAGGCCCGGCGTACGCGATCGACGATCAGACCGCAGTCAAAGTGGTCGAAGGCGCCGTCGACGTCGTCTCCGAAGGACACTGGAAGCTGCTTACTTCCTAGCCCCTATGAGGCTATGGACGCCGACCGGGCGGGCTACATCTGTAATGCGCGTCTGATGAGCGTACAGAGGTACGCCGGAACGGGAGCGCGATCAACCATGTGTTGAACCGGACTCCCCGACCGTTCGAACAGTTATTTCAAGGGAGATTGGGTCATGGAACAGTGGTCTCAGCCGTTATGGCAGCAGTTTGGCGCGGCCATCGACTCGCTCGCGAACGCAATCGAGGCATGTCCCGATTCGCTGTGGAGCGAGAGCCTCTGGAAATACCCTCCAGACGTTGATTGGCCGGCCGGACTTGCGGATTTCTGGTATCTCGCCTATCACACCATGTTCTGGATCGACCTCTATCTGTTTGGAACGGGAGACGGCTTCGTGCCGCGCCCTCCCTTTACCGACGCTGAGCTCGATCCTGCGGGCAAGCTGCCGGAGAAGCCGTACACCCGAGAGGAACTCCTGGAATACGCCACGTACATCCGGCAGAAATGCGAGTCGTCGCTCACGTCTCTGTCGGAGCAGGATGCCTTGCGCCCATGTGCCTTCCCGTGGTCGCGCGGCAAACCAGTCAGCTACTACGAACTGCAGCTGTACAACCTGCGCCACGTGCAGGAACATACGGCGCAATTGAACATGTTCCTCGGTCAACACCGGCCTGGTGACGCCCCTGGTTGGGTCGCACGGGCTGCGCACCGGCAGAGCTAGCGACAAATCAAAGTCAACCGGACACATACACGCCGTCTCGGTGATCCGAGACGGCGTGCGTGCTGCTGATGGGTTTGCGGTCTAGTTGAGTGCCTGCTCAGTCTCCGCATTGAACGCGTGAATGTGCTCGTTCTCGACGATGAGCTCGACCGTTTCTCCCGCTTGCGGGCGGGTCGTCGGCTCGACTTTCGCCACGATCGATTCTCCGCCCGGTGCGCGCATGTGGAGGAGTGTCTCGGAGCCGAGCGGCTCGACCAGGTCAATCGGCAGCCGCATGACCGAACCTTCCGCCGCCGGTGTGCCGTTCTTGAGCATCAAGTGCTCCGGCCGGATCCCAGCCATGACCTTCTGCCCAACCATTGAGTCGAGCTGGCCAACTCGTGATGTCGGCACGGCGATCTTCACGTCTTCGAACGCCAGCATGATGCCCTCGCCACCATTGGTGACTTCCGCGGGGAAGACATTCATGGCCGGGCTACCAATGAAGGTGGCCACAAACATGTTGGCCGGTCGCTCGTAGAGATTTTCCGGCGTGTCGAGCTGCTGCAAGATACCGGCGCTCATGACAGCGATGCGGTGGCCCATCGTCATGGCTTCCACCTGGTCGTGCGTGACGTAGACGGTGGTGGTGCCGAGGCGTTTCTGAAGCTGAATGATCTCCGCACGTGTCTGCACGCGCAGTTTTGCGTCTAGGTTGGAGAGAGGCTCGTCCATGAGAAAGACGTGCGGTTCGCGCACGATGGCTCGGCCGAGAGCAACCCGCTGCCGTTGGCCACCCGAGAGGGCCTTGGGCTTGCGATCCAGAAGCGGAGTGAGTCCGAGCATCTCGGCGGCATGGTTGACCCGTTCGTTGATCACATTCCCGGGCGTGTTACGCAGTTTGAGTCCAAACGCCAGATTGTCTCGAACGCTCATGTGCGGGTAGAGGGCGTACGCCTGGAAGACCATGGCGATGTCGCGGTCTTTGGGCGGAACCTGTGTCACGTCTCGATCACCGATGTAAATGTGGCCGGTGGTGATCTCCTCGAGACCGGCGAGGCAGCGCAACGCGGTCGACTTGCCGCATCCGGAAGGGCCAACAAGAACGAGAAATTCGCCGTCGATTATCTCGAGGTTCAAATCACTCAAGGCGACGACGCTCTCGAAGCTCTTGCCGACATGATCGAAGACAACCTTCGCCATTGATGGTTCCTTCCGCGACTCGTATCCCCACACTCATACCAACGGACGGGGCGCACCCGACTCGTGGCGTCATGTGGGAATTGCCCCATGGGCTCACGATACCCCTCGATTGCGCGCGTCAACAACAAGTCTCGTTCGCGCTATGAACGATTGTTTTGGTGCGCAAGGGAAGGGCGCCGTTTCGGTTTTGCTACGTGTCTGGCAGCGCCTGACAACACTATAGCATACACACCAGCGGCGTCAGCCCGTGCGTAATCGGAGTCAGTCTTCGGTGCCCATCGCAGTCGAAATCGCCGCTACCTTGCAATCTGACCGCCGTCCATCACCAGTGAGCTTCCAGTGATGAAGCCGGCGTCATCCGACGCCAGATAGAGCGCGGCATGCGCCACCTCACCGGTGGTCGCCAACCGTCCAAGCGGGTGACGCTGCTCGAGCGCCCGACGCGCCGCCGGCGGGTCGTCCGTCTCGTCGAGCAAATGACCAACCCACGGGCTATCGACCGTTCCCGGGCAGATGCAATTGCAGCGGATTCCTTCTCCGGCGAACTCGGTGGCAACTTGCTTCGTCAGCGTGACGACGGCGCCCTTGCTGGCGCAATAGGCTGCCCGCTTGGGTACGCCGACCAACCCCAGAACCGAGGCGATGTTGACGATCACGCCGTCATGGCGCTCCAGCATTTGCGGCAGCACCGCGCGCGTGCATAGATACACGCCGCGCACGTTGACGGCAAAGACGCGGTCCCACTCCTCCGGCTCGACTTCAACGATGCTCTTGGTGGTTCCGATTCCGGCGTTGTTGCACAGGATATCGATGCGTCCGAAGCGCTCCAGGGTCGCGTCGACCGCGCGCTGCACACTGGCCTCATCGCTGACGTCGACCTGTAGCGCTAGCGTGTGGCCTCCCGCCAGGCCTGCGGTCTCTTCAGCGTGAGCCAGGGTGCGGGTGGCCGTGGCGACCTGCGCGCCTTCCTGCGCAAACAGGACCGAGATCGCTCGTCCGATGCCAGAGCCACCGCCGGTGACAAACGCAACCCTTCCCGCGAGTTTACCGGTCGTTGCTGTCACGATCTCGATCCCTTCACAAATGGCACGAACTACGACATTGCCGCAAGAATGCCGCACAGTTTGGCCTCTTCTCCTGACGGGTCGTCCGCCGGGAAGATGGTCACCAAGACCTCGTCGATCTGCCCATCGAAGGCGGAATCCAGGCGTCGCCGCACGTCTGATTCGTCGCCCCAAATGACGAGGTGATCGAGAAGGTCGTCGGAAACCGCGCCGTTCTCGCCCACCGGGAAGCCTGCGTCGGAGAACATCCCGGCATAGAAGGGAAGGCGTCCATAGTTCTGCAGGCGTGGACGAGCGGCTGACAGCATCTGCTCGCGGTCATCGGTCATCACGACCGGGATGTGCGCGATCAAGCGGGGCGCGGGCCGCCCGGCTCTCTCCGCCGACTGCCGCATGGCCGGTCCCGCGGTTTCGCGCAGGTAGTCGAGCGGCGTGACCCAGGAGATCGCGCCATCGGCCATCTCACCCGCCAGCCGGAAGGCGTTCTTGCGCAGTGCCGAGATGTAGAGCGGCATCGGTGCCGGGGCATTGATTCGTCCATTGACCGAGAAATAGTCCCCGGTAAATTCCACGTGACCCGTTTCGAGGAGCGAGCGCAGGATGATGAGATATTCGCGCAGGTGGTCGAGTGGCTTGCCCATTGAGAGCCCATAGGCGCCTTCGATGGTCGGACGGTGACTCGGACCAACGCCGAGTCGGAAGCGTCCCGGTGAAAGTTGCTCCAACGCAACGGCCTGGCTGGCCAGCATCATCGGATGGCGCGGGTAGGTGGGCACGATGGCCGTGCCGAACGTGACGTTCGGGATCGAGTGGATGGCAGCCGCGAAGTAGGTCATGGGGTCGGGCGCGCTGGCTCCGGTCGTAGCCCAGATCATCTTGACGCCCGTGTCGGCCGCGCGTTTGGCTGCCTCCAGTGCCTTTCTGGCGTTGCTCTTGTCGACCAGATCCAAACCGATGCGTGGATTGTCCATTGTCTCTCCCTGCTGGCGAATGCTCGGGGCGTCCGCCCGGTTCATCATAGCCAATTGCCTGTCCGCGCTGCGGCTTCACCGTCGCGATTGGCGCACTCGACTGTTAGACTTGGCGCTCGATCCAACGCATGGAAATCGCCGCGACAAAGGTGATGCGACCCCGATGCGACGCCTGTCACTCTATGCGCTTCTGAGCGCCAACAGCATCTCCCTCATTGGAAACCAATTCACCATCGTGGCTCTTCCCTGGTTCGTCCTACAGACGACCGGAAGCGCTGCCAAGACGGGCCTGACCGGCTTTTCCGTTGCGCTGCCGTACTTCCTGGTTGGCATCTTCGGTGGGGCCCTGATCGACCGGTTCGGCTATCGCGGAATCAGTGTGACGTCCGACATCGTCAGCGGCTGCGCCATAGCCACAGTTCCGCTCCTCTACCACACGGTCGGGCTCGCGTTCTGGGAATTGATGGTGCTGGTCTTCTTCAGCTCATTTCTCAGCATCCCAGGATTGAGCGCGCGCCGTTCCATGCTACCTGAGATCGCCGAAGCGTCCGGGCTGCGACTTGACCGGGTTAACACCGCGTTCGAGGGCATCTACCCAGTGAGCGCGTTTCTTGGGCCTCCGCTGGCCGGATTGATGATCGTCTGGATGAGCGCGGGAACCGTGCTGTGGATCGATGCCGCCACTTTCGCCTTGTCTGCGTTGCTCGTCTTTGCGGGCGTCCAGCGAACGCGTCGGCTCCACCAGGCGGTTGCTCGCCCACGCTACATTGATGACCTGCGTGAGGGTATCGACTTCCTGCGGCGCGAGCGCGTTCTCCTCTACATGGCTCTGACGCTTGCGGTCTCGAACCTTTTGATGGGGCCGCTCTTTGGCGTGGTGTTGCCCATTTATGCTCGCGACGTCTTCCACAGCGCGAAAGATCTCGGCTTCATGCTCTCAGCGTTTGGTGCGGGCCAGGTGATCGGGACAGTCGTCTACGGCACAGTGGGTAACCGGTTGCCTCGTCGTTTTATTTGGCTGCTCGGATTCGTCGGCGTCACTATCCCTTTTTTCGCCCTGTTGTGGTGGCCAGGGCTATTCGTGATGGTGGCGGCGATGGGCGTCGCTGCCGTGACCGATGGTCCACTCTCCCCGATGTCGGTCACCATCCGGCACGAGCGCATCCCGGCTCAGTTACGGGGTCGCATTTTCAGCACATTCAGTGCGGTCGGCACGGCAGCCATCCCGGTCGGTCTGGCTGCCATAGGATTCTTGATCGACGCCATAGGGTTGCACCGCTCGGTCTGGATTCTCGCTATTCTGAGCGCGGCACTGGCGCTGGCCGTCATTGCCATGCCGGTCTTCCGCGAGATGGACGCTGTCGGTATCCCAGTCCGAGCCGCTGCAGACCCTGACGCCGCACCTGATTAGTTGCTACCCCTCGTAGACCGTCTCACCGCCGATAATCGTCTGGCTGATCTTGATCTGGTCGAGCCGCTCCGGATCAACCGCGCGCGGATCCTCCTCCAGAATGGCGAAGTCGGCCAGCATGTTCTCCTTGAGCTGCCCCTTTTTGTGCTCCTCGAAGGTCGCGTAGGCGCCTGCCACGGTGTAGAGCGGCAGCGCTTCCTCCACGGAGATCGCTTCTTCCAGCGCGTATGACCGTCCGCTGCCGGTCTTCTCGGTGACGGCCGCCTTGATGCTCTTCAGCGGCTCGAATGCCGACACCGGGCAATCGGAGGAGAAAACGAGTGTGATGCCGGCATCGAGCAGCGAGCGGAAAGGATAGGTCAACTGGATGCGCGACATGCCGAGATGGCGAATGAATCCGTCACCATATTCGGTGATGAAGATGGGCTGACTCACAGCCAGAACGCGCATTTTGGCGATGCGCTCGATCAGGTCGGGGCGCAAAATGCCGCAGTGCTCGATGCGATGTCGATGATCAGCGCGTGGCAGTCGCTCCAGCGCCTTCTGGTAGGCATTGAGGACCATCTCGACGGCACGGTCGCCGATGGCATGCACCGCTATCTGGAATCCGGCCGAATGCGCCTGCCAGACGTACTCCTCGAACTCTTCAGTCGGCATCATCGTCAGGCCCAGATTGTCGTCGCGTGGATCTTCCAGGAAGGGTTGACTGACGGCAGCAGTGCGACCAATGAGGCTGCCGTCGATGAACATCTTGATCGGCCCTACGCGCAGGCGGTCGTCGCCGAAACCTTGCTTGATGCCGAGTCCGGTGATCTCCGACAGCAGGTTCTCGCGGATCATCATTGACGTGCGCAGTTTGAGCTTTCCCTCGCGCACCGCGCGTTGATAGGCCTCGATCTGATCCGGAGCGTTGCTGCCCGCGTCCTGGCTGGAGGTGATGCCTGCGGCCACGTAGGCGTCGTTGCAGCGCTTGAGTGCCGCGACGTGGTCGTCGATCGTCGGCTTGGGGATGAGCTTGCGCACGGCTTCCTGTGCCGTCTCCTGCAGTACGCCGGTCAGTTCGCCATTCTCATTCTTGACGAAGTGGCCACCCTGCGGATCGGGCGTTTCAGGTGTCAGTCCGGCCATCTTGAGTGCCAAGGAATTGACCGCGCTCATGTGGCCGGATCCATTGACGATGATGACCGGATGTTCCGGGGCGACTTCATCCAGATCTTGGCGGCTGGGATGGCGCTTTTCGTCCAGCTTGTTGTCGTCGTAGCCGCGCCCCTGAATCCAGGTTCCGGGCGGGACCTGTCGCACGCGCTCGGCGACGTTGCGCTTGATGTCCTCAATGGACCGCACCCTGGGGAAGCCTGCCTCGACATGACCCAACGCCGTGCCAAAGCCGATCATGTGGTTGTGGGCTTCGTTGAGTCCGGGCAAGCAAAAGCGTCCGGAAAGATCGATGGTGCGGTATCCCCGTGACAGCGCGCCTTCGACCATGCCCGCCGAACCAACCGCGACGATGCGGTCACCGATCACGCCGACGGCTTCGACGCTGGGATTCTCCTGATTCATCGTCAGGATGGTGCCGTTCTTGATCACGAAAGCCTCTGCCATGCCGCCCTCCGTCTGGTTGAATGTCCCGTCGATACGCGCCATTCACGATGGTTCTGGTCCCCGCACGATAGCGGCGAGCCTCGGGGGTGTCAATCGAGCCAGTCAGCGTGGTGCGATTCGCCAATGCAGCGAGGTTCGCGATCCCTAAGCATTGTCCCAACCTGGAGGTTCCAGGTATTGATTTGCAGCGTATGATGATAATGAACATCGAATTCTTATTGATCACCGAAATCGTAGATACCTTCGACTGCGTCGATAGATTCAGACGAGTCTGATCGTATTGAAGGGTGCAGCGGCGGTGTTTTCGCGCGTTCGATCGAAACGCCACATTGCACTTTTCACGGCGGTGGTACTCCTCGTGGTCGCCTGCGGTCGCTCGGGCCCAAACCTCGGTGGAGGCGCAGTCTTACCATTCGCCACGACGGGCGGCGGGCCAGGGGCCTCGCCCGCGGCAACGGATGCGACCGATGCGCGCGTGCGATCGGTCGAGCAGGCGGCTCTGAGCTACGCGCGCACCGTGCTTCACGCTCGGAATCCTCAACCAACCATGATGGACACCGGATCGTCAGGCGCGAGCCATCAAGATGGGCCAATCTGGGTGGTGCAGCTTATGGGTGATCGGTTCGAGCTTCAACCATGCGGTGACAACAGCACGCCGGCGTCCTACGTCCACAACTGCGGCACCGGCAACGCGGTCCGAATCAGCGTGAGACTGAGCGATTTGGCCGTCATCGACGTCGAGCTCTACGACGTTCCCGCCACGCCAACCGCGCAATTGGCCATCAGCCTACCGCCCGATGCCGTGCTTCAGACGCGAGAACAGGCGATCGCGGCCGCGCTGCTCGGCGAGACAGGCGACGCCGATCAGGCTCCGCACGTCGCCTCAGCGGACCTGATACTTGCTGGTCAGGAGGACGCTCTCCATGGATTCGCGCCGGATGCGCCATTCTGGCGCGTGACTCTTGACCACAGCCAGTTCGGCTACTCCTGTCCTCCCACAGTCGCACAGCGTACTAACTGCGTCGCGTCCAGCTTGACACGCTACTTCGACGCGATTACGGGTGAGCTTCGCGTCGAGGGCTACGGCGACCCCTAACCCACAACTCCGAGCTTCCCACGCATTCCGCCTCAATCCCGACGACGAAGATTCGGACCGCCCTGTAACACCAGCGCAGGCAACGTGTTTTGGTTTGCAGGAGGTAATGAATGTCGGGGGACGAACTCGTACGAAAAGCGCAATCCGGAGACGTTCGGGCGCTTGAGCAGCTCTGCACGCGAGAGTGGCGGCCTATCTACGCCATGGTCTACGCGTCGACGCGCAATCCCATGGACGCGGAGGATCTCACGCAGGAGGTCTTTCTGCGCGCGCTCAATGCGTTCGACCGCTACGAGCAGCGTGATGTGCCGTTCCGCGCTTTCCTCGCCATCGTTGCGCGCAGTCTGGTGAAGAACCGCTGGCGAAAGAAGGTGCTGGTTCAGGTGGGTCTGGAGGATGCGCCTCAGCTTCATTCGACCGAGGCCGGACCCGAGGAGAACGCCATGCTCGATGCGGATCTCGGGCATCTGGCGGATGCTTTTTCCACGTTATCGCGCGATTACCAACAGGTGCTACAGCTCAGAGTGCTTGAAGGGCGCTCTGCCATCGAGGTTGCCGAGCATATGCAACGCAGCCCAGCGGCGGTGCGCGTGCTGCAGCATCGCGCATTAGTCGCTCTTCGCACCGCGTTCAGCAAGGGGGCAGGACTGTGAATAGACCCGTTGACGATCTCGATCGCATGATCGACGCGCTCAACGCCAATCGGGATCCGTCCGATGAAGGTCCGGTCGATTCCGAAACGGCAGAGCTGCTCGATCTTGCGCACGGGCTCAAAGAACTGGGACACACCCAATGGCCCGACGACAACTTTCCTTCGCGAGCGGCCATCAAGCTTTCGCTGAAGCTGGGACCGACATCGCGCTTTGCGGTCATTGCTCGTGGACATGGAGCTGATGTTCGCGGTGCTGATGGCGACGACGATGGACCCCCACCTCCGCTGCCCGCGGACCTGGATCAGCGCCCGGATCGTCCTCGACAGCTGAGACGTCCTCGACACGTGCGTCGGTCGCTGGAGGTCGCCGCCGCAGTTGCCGTGCTGGTCCTCTTCACCGGCATGGTAACGGTACTGCTGAAGAACGCCAATGGTGGTTCGGCCGATCCGACCGCGCAGCCGGGTGGCAGCTCCGTCTTCGGCGCGGCCTCGCAGGCGACCGCCACGACGAATTCGGCTCCCGGTTCCACCGTTGTTCCGACGCCGTCGTCCAATGCCGCCTCGACGCCCACTCCCAATGTGTCCGCAGCACCGACGACGGCCCCAACTCAGCCGACAAGCGGCACGCAACCAGACGAGCAGACGCTTGTCGCGTTGCAGAGTGCGGCGGGGTTCGATCTGTGGGAACCCGGTACCATCCCTGACGGCTTGACCCTGAAGCAGCCCGACGCACCGTTGTCGTTGCCCAGCTTCACCAGTGTGACCCTGAAGTACGTCGATACCGAAGGCACTGAGACGCTGATCATCACCGAAGCGTCACCCTATCAGGATTCGGCTCAGACCATGCCCGCAGACATCTTCAATAGCGCCGTGGCGGTGGATCTCGGAAATGGCGTAACGGCATATCTCTATCAGCGGGGCCCGGTGCCGACCGACGTCGGAGGCATAAAACCACATCTCACCGCTCAAAGCGACATGCAGCTCTGGTGGGAAGAGGGCCAGACCTCGATTCGCCTGGAAACCGGTGGTGCTTCAGGGAGAAACATGCTCACGAAGGACCAACTGCTCGCCATCGCCGAATCGATGCGGAAGGTTGGATCGACAGGTGGGCAGTCAGGCTCCGTTCCGAGCATTCCGAGCGATGCCAGGGTGCAGACGTCTGATCAGGCGGTCGCCCGCGCGCAGGATCTTCTCACCTCGCTCGGAGGGAACGGAACAGCCGTGCCGACCAACGTCACGCTGTCGGTGGCCTCGAATCAGGCCGCGCTTGGCATGCCGCAACCGGGCGGGGCCGATAGCGCCGCACCGGTCTGGAGCGTCTACTTCCAGGACGGGATGACGCCCGCCAACTGCCAGCAGACCGGTTCAAGCTCTCTCTGCAGCCACGGTGAGATCACCGTGATCGTCGACGCTCAGAGCGGCAACGTCCTCGCCTATCACGGCTTCGATGGAACCTGGAAACAGGCGTAGATCATTTGATTAGTGGCGCTCACACCTAGGAGCTCTCATCCCCTGACCCCTTCTCCCGCGCGAGCAGGAGAAGGGGGAACCTGCTCAACGTTGGCAGTCCGTCTCCCCTCTCCCAATTTTGGGAGAGGGTGACGAGCTTGCGAGCCGGGTGAGGACTCCCAGGCAATCAGCGTCGGTCGACGATGATCTGCCCGGCTTGCATCACCACTGCCGGGCTGCTCAAAGTGTTGAGATCGGTCGAAGGATCCCCATCGATTGCCAGCAAATCCGCGACTTTGCCGAGTTCGACCGTTCCAACCGTCGAGCCGATACGGCAGGCTTCCGCCGCGCGTCCGGTGGCTGCGTGGATGGCCTCTACCGGCGTCATCCCGGCCTCGGCCATGCAGACCAACTCGAGGTAGAAATCGTCGAAGCCGGTGTGTCGCCAGCCCGCGTCATTCCCCGCCACCAGCTTCACTCCCAACTCGAGCAGGTTACGCATGTTGCTGAACCCATTGGCATGCGATTGTGGTGCTGTCTGCAAGGCGATCTCTTCGGCCGAGGTGAGGGTGCCACGATCGTTCCCGATCATCAGCGCTTCCAGCCGGTCATGCGCTACCTGAAGGGTTGGAGTGACGTAGACTCCCTGCTCGGCCACGCGCCGGGCGATGGCTTCGTCGAAGTGCCAGCTCGTGTCCGGCGCCATGAAGCTGCAATGCTCGATGTGATCGGTACCGGCATCCAGCGCGCGCGAGATCGACTCAGTGGCGATCGTGTGACAGGTGGAGGGCTTGCGAACTTTGTGCGCTTCGTCAATCGCGGCCTTGAGTTCCTCGACCTCATAGGTGGGGAACTGGGAATAAGTTCCGACGGTTCCGCCGCCGCACGCCATGATCTTGACGAAGTCGGCGCCGCGCTTCAAGACCTCGCGCGCCGCGAGACGCATTCGCTCCACGCCGTCGGTCTCGCCGCCGAAATAGCGGCAGTGCCCGCCGGTGATGGTGAGCGGATAACCGCACAGAATGAAGCGCGGCCCTTCGACGACGCCCGCCCGAATGGCATCGCGCAACCTGAACATCAGCCCGTCTTTGCCGCCGCAGTCGCGTATCGTCGTCACTCCAGAGTGGAGGGCCGTGCGGGCATTCGCGAATGCTTTGAGTAGCAAGATTTCGTCCGGATTTTCCATCCAGGCTTCAAATGAGGTGCCATCGCCGGGGAGAACGGTATGCGTGTGCATGTTGATGAGGCCAGGCATCAGCGTGTAACCGCTCAGATCGAGTTCGTCGCCTGTGCGGTGTCCATGGTCGTCGCCGACGTTCGTGATCATGCCGTTCTCGACCGTGACCCACACGTTTTCGCGCGGCTCTGCACCGGTGCCGTCGATCAAGCGTCCGGCTCGAATGGCCATGGTGTCGTGTGTCGTCATTGCTTCCCTTGATCCCCTCGAACGTAACCACCGACGCATCGCCTGCGGCCGACTGCGGATATATCCCTCTGGAAGAACAGTATGAATGGTCAGGGGTCAGTTTGTGAAGCGTCGCAGTGTATGGGGATGGAGATACGGAAGATGGAGCGCGGCCGTCGGGTGGCCGATGATGAGGCAAAGCAAAACCCGCCCGAGAGGGGCGGGTTGAGCTGCTGAAATTGGAGAGCTTCAGGCCGTACGAGTGATGCGGCGTCCATTGGCGCGCTCGCGCAACGCAGCGCGAACGGCCGACCATGGATCGAAGGCGAATCGGTCCCGAGGCAACGCGTCCGGTAGAGACGATTCCCGTGCAAGAAGAGCCCGAGCCGCCTCGGGTGAGAAGTTGTTGAGCGGTGCGACATCCTCCCAGAAGCGATCGAACAGGACCTGATTGATCGACGGAAGCTCGGACGTGCCCTGATTGTGTGCTACCGCTGCCTGCATGCTGGAATCCCTTCTCGGCTCGATCGGCTTTTCGCCGCAACTTTTCTTATCGCCTATCATAGAGACCCCCTTGGTGTGCATACATAGCAAAATAGGGCTAGCGAGCCGGTACTAAAGGGTCAGGACCTCCGGGTCGTCACAATTCATCACGACAATCGTGCGCTCATTTTCGCACGGATCGCATACAGTGGAGCGAGATGCCAGCACATTGTGGTGAATCGATCTGTTCCTGCCATCGGGCGCGCGGTTCAAACTCAGCTCTGTTGCGTCCACGACGACGAGAAGCACGCGGTGGCCAGAAGATAATCACTATGGTGCCAATGCGACCAAGTACCAGTGGAGATGCCGCATGAACAGGATCGAAGATGTGGAAATCGAACTGGGGGACAGCTCGACGATCGTAGAGGTTCGGACCGCGCTACAGCAACAGCGTAACGCCATTCAGCGGGCGTTCGAAGACTTCGGGCGCGGCGGGGATCCGTTCGGCGTTGCCCTGACGCGGAGCGGAATAGGTAATGCAGGCAATGGCGCGCAGAGTGCTTGTGATGTGCTGCGAGAATTGCTCGCCAGTCTGGAGTACAAGCCCAAGAATCTGTACTCGGTTGGTGCCCAATGGGTTCTAGAGCGGGGCTCGACCCGTGTGAAGCTGATCCTGACCCAGCAACTACCCGACAGCAAGCCCGCCGGAGTGCTGCTGTTGGAACGAACGTTCCGATCAAGCATCAAGTCGCCAGGCAGCGACGCAACTCTGCTGAACATCCGAGGGACATTGGAAGACCACGTGATGGCGCACTCCGATTCAGAGTACGCGGTCGAGGTGGAGGTGCCGGGCCACTCAATTGCCGACTCTTGTGAACTGCTGGATCAGGGACTCGAGTACGCGCGTGCGGTGATCGCCGTCATGCCGGCCGATGTGGCAAATCCGCCCAACATTCACGAACTCCGCGTGCGGTTGAATCGTCGTGATGGGGCGACTCAGGTACGCATATGGCGCATGGGATTTATGAAGGTCCCAGGACGATCTCGAATGGCCTGAAGCGTGGCGTTTATTCCATTTTCGCGTGGTGTGGCTGAAAAGCGACCATGCGGCAAGTGACGGCGAATTTGTGGCGCTCCTCTGGATCGTCCGCGAACTTGAACTGGAACATGCGCGAGAGGATCTTGGCGCTCGGTCCGTGGTTTTTCGCATAGAGTTCGAGCTCGCGATCACGCTCCACTTCGGTCAGAATCCGCTGCTCCGGCACATAACGATCCCGTCCGGTCTGAACCTGCAGGGCGGGCGTCTTCCGAATGTTGCGATACCAATCGCTCGTCTCACCCCAGGCCGAGATCACCGTGCTCGTCCGAGTAGAGCGCTCGTAGTGGATGACTTCCAGCGGAGTCTGGTGAATCAGGCCGCTCTTCCGACCGCGGTGGGTTAGCAGCAGGAAGCGATGACCGAAGATCCAGCCGAGGTTCACGGCGTACAAGACACTCGGTGTCTTGAGCGCAACACGCAGCACTCGATTCGGTCTATTCGGCACAACCTGTCCCGTTTGCCGTGCTGAACGCCCCGGCATCACACACTCCGTTCTCGTTACGCCCTATCCGGCGCGCAAGTCGCGCCATTCGTTCGGGATCTCCATGCCAACGAAGCGGTCGAAAGCCAGCTGGCTGATCTCGATTGAGGGCTGTCCGTCGACGATAAGCTCGCTCATCACCTGTCCGATGATGGGACTGAGGGCGAACCCGTGCCCTGAGAATCCCGTTGCCACCGTCAAGTTCGAGATGCCGGGGAGAGCGCCGAGGATCGGGACCTCGTCCACCGTCTGCGCCTCGATACCGACCCAAACACGCTCGACACTTGATCGCAGCAGCTCCGGGAAGATGGCCGAGCTGTCAATCAGGCTGCCGCGTACGCTGCCGAACCACGGCACTGCTATGCGCCGGTCGAGGCGGACGGTGCCGGGCCAGCCCCCACCAATGACGTAGTTGCCGCTGGGGACCTGCTTGAGGCTCAGCGCGCGTCCGCGTGCGCCGACGACCTGGTGCAGCAGCGCGGGCATGGGTGTGGTGGCGATCATCTGCGGCGCGCGCGCGACGGCTGGGAGGTCCACGCCGAGTGGCGCCGCCAGCTCCATGCTCCAGGCGCCCGCCGCGAGAACCACAAGGTCACAGGCGATCTGGCCATCAGCGGTGGACACTCCGGTCACTTTGCCGCCCTGATGTTCGATGGCCGTCACGGTCGTGTGAGGACGGACCACCGCGCCGAAGCGCTGGGCCGCGTCGGCGAACGCCTGTGTGGTCAGAATGGGATTGGCGTGCCCGTCGGAGGGCGAATAGGCTCCCGCGCGCACGTGCGGTGATATGCCAGGAATCAGCTCGCGCAGGTCATCCCCTTCGACCAGAGCGATCTCGAGCCCGAGCTGGCGTTGACTCTCCATCCACGGCAGGAAATTGGACACGTCCTCCGGGTTTTCGGTGACGGTGACATGCCCTTCACGGCGATAGTGGACGTCGGATCCGAGCTCCTCTTCCAGACTCTCCCAGCGGGCGATACTTGCCACGGCCAAAGGCATCTCACGCAGGTCGCGCCCCTGCTGACGCACGCCACCCGCGCTTGCAGCGGAGGCTGCACAGGGGACGTCGCCTCGTTCGAGGAGCGTGACCTCGACGCCGCGTCGCGCCAGATGGTACGCGATGGAGCTCCCCATCACGCCGCCGCCGATGATGGCCACTTCAGTCCGTGTTTGCGTCATTCCGGTCTCCCCAGTACTTCCCGGTACTGTCAACGTCACGTATCCCTTGAATCTCAAACTACATCCAGGCGCCGCCGTTGACGCCGATCACCTGACCCGTGACGAACTCCGACTCATCGGACGCAAGGAAGACCGCCAGATTGGCGATGTCTTCCGGCTGACCAATGCGCGGCCACAGGACCGCTGCCGCCGACTTCTCCTGCCCCCGCGCTCGCGACATGTCGGTGTCGATCAGCCCCGGCGCGATGGCATTGACGTTGATGCGCTTCCCCGCAAGCTCTTTGGCCAGCGATTTGGTCAACCCGATGACCCCTGCTTTGGCGGCGGAGTACGGAACGCTGCCTGCCGTCCCTTCGACGCCCGTGATCGATGACAGGTTGATGATGCTCCCGCGACCTTGTTCCCGCATCAGCGGCACGACCCCCTGGCAGCAGATGAAGACGCTGGTGAGATCGACCCGCAGCATCACGTCCCATTCGCTGAGGGAGAGCTCGAGAAGCGTCTTGCCGACGCCACCTATGCCCGCGTTGTTCACCAGCACGTCGACACCACCGAAGGCCGTGACCGCGCTCTCGACGACGCCGCGCACGTCATCCGGATTCGCAACGTTGCCCTGGGCGGACGCCACACGCTCCCCATACTCGATCAACGATGCGACGCCCCGCTCGAGAGAGCCGCCATCGATGTCGTTGAGCAAAACGCTGGCTCCTTCGGTCAGAAACGCGCGCGCGATGCTCAAGCCAATTCCGCGGCCCGCTCCGGTGACGATGGCTCGTTTGCCGTGCAGTCGTTCGCTCAAGGCTGTCGCCCTTTCCGTATGTCAGTCCTCGACAGGCCGCAGTCCGACCTTGCCGGAACTGCTGCCGCCATCGACCACCAGCGTCGTGCCGGTAACGAAACCGGCCAGGGGCGACGCCAGCAATAACACGGCGTTGGCGATGTCGGCAGGCTGACCGGGACGCAGTGGGACGCCGGATCGAGCCCGATCTTTGTAGTCGGTGCTCAAATGCGCGCCGCCTTCGTCGACATCGATGAATCCGGGAAGAACCGCGTTGGCCCGTATCCCGTGTTCGGCGAGCTCAAGCGCCATGGCCTTGGTCAGCAGGACGACACCAGCTTTGGACGCGCAGTAGTGTGACCAGCCCCAGATGGCGTGGTTGGCCGCTCCAGAGCTGAGCGTAACGATGCGGCCGGCCCGTCCGTGTCGGATCATCGAGCGTGCGGCGGCCTGGCAGGTGAGGAAGACGCCCTTGAGATTGGTATCGAGTACGCGATCCCACTCTTCCTCGGACATGTCCAGGAACGATGAGACCGGATAGACTCCGGCGTTGGCTACGACTACGTCGATTGGTCCCATGCCGGCCTCGACATCGGCGACCATCTGTCGGACTGCCTGTGAATCACGCACGTCGGCGGGAAAATCTCGGCAGGTGATACCGGAAGAGCGTAATCGCTCACAGGCCGCAGCCGCTCGGGACTGGCTCACGTCGTTCAGTGCTACTCGGGCGCCGGCGGTGCCGAAGGCGGTGGCGATGGCCATGCCGAGCCCGGTGGCGCCACCCGTAACCAGCACGACCTGATCGTCAAAGGTAATCTCGACGGACACGTCATCGCCTCTCACTCGATGGAACAACGTTGGCTCGCTGGCTATCTTACGGTGATTTCGGCATTTGCGGGAGCGCGGATGCCGCGTTTCCTCAGTCGGCAGGTCGTATGAACCTCGCGTTTAGGCCCACGAGCACCTATGATCGCAGCAACATTACAACGTGAAATCGAGCGCTGCGCACGGGGAGGATGACGGATGGCTTCGGTCGATGTGGATGGACGGCGCATCTATTACGACGACACGGGCGGCGACATGCACGCTGCGGTGCTGCTTCAAGGATTCATGGCCTCACGCGGCGTCTGGATGTGGCAGGTCGAAGCATTGGCGCCCCGTTTTCGCGTGATCACCATGGACAATCGGGACGCGGGCGAGAGCGATCCGGAGTCGTCGACGTACAGCATGGCGGATCTGGCCGGCGACGTCGTCGCATTGCTCGATTCGCTCGGCATCGAAAAGGCCAGCCTGATCGGGCATTCCATGGGTGGCTACGTGGCTCTGCAGTTCGCCGCTCACCATTCCGAACGGCTCGACAAGTTGGTGTTGGTCGGCACGTCGGCGCTGGCCGGCGGCGCGTTGGGGCGCCCGGCGCCGAGCTATGACCGATCACGCTTCATCGAGGATCCAGTTGAGCGCACGCGCAGTCGCTACGGGCACCTGACCGCGCCGGGCTATTTTGATGCGCATCCTGAACAGCTTGAAGCGCTGGCCGAATCGGCCCGTGGTAACCGCCTCACGTTCGAAGCCATGGCACGGCAGTCCGATGCCGCGTTCATGACGCACGACGTGCGTGAGGCGCTGCCAAATATCGCGGCACCGGTTCTGGTGGTGCACGGCGATATGGATCAGACGATCCCGATCAGCGCGGGACGCCGGATCGCCGAGGCGATCCCGGGCGCGCGCTTGATTGAGTTCGACGGTGTCGGGCATCTGCCCCACATCGAGCGGGTCGAGGAGTTCAATCGTGAGGTGATGGAGTTCCTCGAAGTGGACGGCGGCGTCTGATCCGCGACCGACATCGCCTGGTGTGTTCTTGGGCGAAGACAAGCTTCGCCCTTAAGGCGGATTGCACAATCCTACAAACTTGTTGGGGCGAAGCTTGCCTTCGCCCTGCTAAGGACGGATCTCATTCACCACGTTGGGCTACTCCCAGGACGCGTTGTCGTCGAGCGGCCACATCGGGCGCTCCACCCGCTTGAATGGGAAGGATGGCAGATCGACCGAGACCAGACCCGGGGTGTCCGCGCGGATGATTTGATGCGCGATGGGCTCGAATCCGGCGCGGAAGTGGTTGCTCGATTTGATCGCCACGATCTTGTAGCGTGTGACGTCGATGCCGTGCAGCAGGAAGACCTCGGCGTCCAGCGTTTGCGTCCGCACCGATGAAACCAGCACATCGATTCCGCCGATGATCAGCCGCGCCATGGGACCGAGGTCGACACGCGCGCCGTAGCCCATGGGAGACTGCTGGATGAACTTGCCGTCGGTGAGGCACTTGACGTAGGCCTCGGCCTCGATCGGTTCGCCGTGCAGCGGCTCGTGCTTGCCGCCCAAGCGCACCTGGATCGTGGCGCCCACGCCTGCCTTGTGCGCTTGCGCCGCGACCTCCGGGTCGTACATGAAGCCCATGCACGCCCCCTCGAGCTTGGCGTCGAGCATGGCTCGCAGCAGATGCGTCGCGTCACCGGGAGCCCCGCCGCCCGGGTTGTCGGACGTCTCGTTGATGACGACTGGCCGTCCCGGAGCCTCAAGCGCTTGCCGGAACGCCTCTTCTGGTGGGTTGGCCGTCGGTCGGAACTGCTCGCGCATCTCCCAAACGCGGCGCGCCACGTCCCGGCTGACTCGCTCGGCCAACTCCGGATCGTTGTTCGTCGTAACGATGACGCTGACGCCCGGGTGCGGGATGTCGGTCGTGGGGAAGCCGTGGAAAAAGGCGCAGTCGAGCACGCCCGGCTCTTCTTCCCACTTCCAGCAGATCTGATTGATCTCGTGGGCAGGTCCGAAATTCGTCGTGGTGGTCGGAATCATCATCGGCAGTGGGGTTAAGTGCATGACGGGCTTGACGTCGCCGTTGACGATCGCCTGCAGCAGTTCGAGCGCCTCCTGTCCGCGCTCGAACATGTCGCTGTGGGGATACAGATGCACGCCGACCAGCGCCGTGGCGTTGTCGAGCATCTCTTGGGTCAGGTTGCCGTGCAGATCGAGCGTCACCACGATCGGCAAATCAGGTCCGGCCATTTCGCGGATCTCGGCCAGCAGATATCCTTCTAAATCGTCGATACCCTCGGCCACCCCAGCGCCATGAAGCGATAGACAGTAACCGTCAACTTTGCCCGCGGTACGTAGCCCAGCCAGGAGTTGGCCGCTGAGTTGATCGTAGGCACGTTTCGAAATCGTCCCGGACGGCTGAGCCTGGGTCGCGAAGGTGGGAACGACCTCGATACCTAATCGTTCCGCGGCGTCGAGGACTCCGCCCTCGTAATCGCGAACGCCCCGATGCACCTCGAAGATCTCGGTCCCTTCCGACCACTCACCTTCCTTGAAACTCTCCACTTCAGTCAGACCGGTGCAGAAGGTGTTCGTTTCGTGGCTGATGCCGCCTATCGCGATTCGCATTTCCCCGCCATTCATAAGATATCCAAGCGTTCGATCGCCACATGCTAGCCACTGAAGCGACGCTGGACAAGAGGGTTGGCGAGCGGTTCATACATGTTTTGCCCACGGCCGGTCGGTACCAATGGCTATGACCTGAAGTACGAAGGTGCGTTGAGTGTGGTAATCGAAGACTAGTACATTATTCCTAGGAGTCATGCTCCTGCCGGTACAAAGGTCAGGGATCCAGCCACCAACGCAGACCCGCCAGGAGACGTTCAAGGGCCGCGAGGTGATGGAGAGACGAGGAGGAATGGGTCATGTTCGGGCGAATGTCGTTGGCTGAGCTCAAACTGGACGACGAGTCGGTGAGCTTCAAGCGAGCCATGCTCTGGGTCGACGCCGACGATCGGTGGAGGCTGGAAATCAATCCATCCAATCCACGCGAAATCCCGACGATCCGATCGGATAGCTACGGCGCGCTGCGCGAGGCGGATATGGTGACCACGTCCGGCAAAGCCTTCAAAGGGCTCGTCCGCGTCAATCACCGGCGACTCTATCCGTTCCGTGGAGTCCCGATGTTGCTCGAGGGCGTGCAGCAACTCGAAGGGTTCGATCTGGAGGCGGTCGACTGGTTTGACTAGTGACAGTCCACTCCCCTTGTATCGCGAAATGAAGTGGCATCAGTCGCCGTCGCGTCCCGCACCCGGGTACGCGGCCTCCACGGCGATCTGATGCCACTTCGCGTTTCCACGGAACTCTCTAGAGCGCGTTGCCTGATGATGGTCCGCTATTTTGATTTCAGTCCGTAGGGGCGACATTTATGGCGCCCAATAATGTCGGACGATGGTCAACTTGGGCGCCATGATGGTGATTGACGAGTTATTTGGGTGGCTGGTGACGGTCGTCGGCCTGCGGCCGAAGGGCGAGCACGGAGGCGTCGCCCCTACGTTCTCGCGCATCCATCCAGCCCCTTCAGTGGGCTTCGTCTAGACTAGCCCGGGATCTTTAGTCCCGGGTGAATGCGTCGTGATTGCCGGTTTATTCTCGCAATCACCATAATGTGGCCCCGACAGGCAATGACGAAGTGCGTCAATCTCTTTGCAGCCTGCGCATATCTGACTCGGGCTATTGGTCTCCAAGTCGCAGGGCACTCGCGAGGTCGAGGTGGCGCGACAGAAAGCCGAACCCGACGATCGCGATGAGGACCACCAGGCTGATCCCCCCGGCTAATGCCGTCACTTGCCACCAACTGACCACGATATTCGCCGCGACTCCGGCTCGCCCGGCGAAGGCGGAGAGGTCGAGCGCCCGGCTGATCAGTCCGGCGACGGCAACGCCAAGGCCCGCTCCAGCCACGGAGGCGCTGACAAGCGGCGGCAGCTGCTCGACGATCGTCATACTCAGCGCCTGTCGGGCGGAGAACCCCAACGTTCTGAGATAGCTGAGGTCACGACGTCGTTCCGCACTTGCCAGCATCAGCGCCACGCTCCCAGCGGCGGCCGCGAAGAGCGTCACCAACACCACACTGTAGCGGAACACGTTCGTCACTCCGTCCGCCAGGAGTTGGTGACTGCTGCTAGAAAGCGCGTCGGCCCGCGTCGTGAGCGTGGCGCTCGGTGCTTGTTGCCGGATCAGCTGTTGCAGCTGTGGTGTGACGTCACCGCCGCTCCCTCGAACGAAGAGGCGAGTTACCGGCACGCTGCTGCCAGTGTCGGGGTTGGCCGCTTGCAACCAGCGAAAGCTGGTGATGATGAACGGGGTATCAGTCGGAAGCGACGGGAAATTCGCCATCGTTGCGGTCACTCGAACCCAATAGGGCACCGACTCCAGCGTGACTTGGAATTCCTGGCCCACCTTGATCCCACCGGTCCAACCGGAAGAGGCGATTGCTGGGAGTGGATTTGACCTGGTACCGAAGTTCTGGCCGGTTGGTGGCTGAGACAATGCATCTGGGATCTGCACAGCTGCCGGGGTCCCGTGCGTCACATTGAGGTAGGTAGTCGGATCGATCGCCAGAAACGACACCACGTTGACGCTGGTGTCGCCGTTACTGATGTAGGCTCCCGACAGGAAATAGGCGCGGGCGACGGCCGTTACGCCAGAGATTGACTGGACATTCAAGTTTTCCGCAAGCGCGCCGCCGGCCGGCGCGTCGATGCGGTCATCGGCGCCGACCGTTTGCCAGACTGCCGCGTCCTGCGTAATCGTCAGCGAATGTTGGACTACCAGGCTGAAGACGGCCACACCGACCGCGACGAGCAGCGCCAGCGTCGGCAGCTGCGCGCTTGCGCGCTGATGTGTCACCCTCCGCAATCCGGCCCAAACGACAATCCCTCGGTGGCTCCGAACGATGCGATTGAGAATCCGCACCGGGATTGGGTAGATCCGCAATACCAAAATTCCGACCGCCAGACCTGCCAGAAACGGGACCAACGCCAAATACGGGTCGATACCGCCGCTCCCTGACTCGAGCAGACCACGGCGACGTACCAGATAGATCCCGGCTACCGCCAAGAGGACAACCAGCGCCTCGATCGCGAGTCGACGTTCCCATCTGGACGCGGCGCCGCGCACATTCCGGCCCAGATTCCGCTGCTCGTTGATCAATCGCCCAAGTGGCGTTCGTGCGCCTGGCAGCACGGCGATCGTCGTCACCCCAATCGCGAGGAGAGCGGTGGCGACTGCCAGGAGTAGATCGAGCCCCACGCTCCTTACCGGGACGATGATCATTGCCACAACAAAGCCGATCGCGACGGCCGGCAGCGCGATCAACGCGGTTTGCACCAACTGCGCTCCCACCAGTTGTCGCTCGTCCGCCCCACGGCCTCGCAGCAGGAGCGTGCTGCCGGCCCCACGTTCGACAACGAGTAACCCGGCCAGAACCAGAAGGAGTATGGCAACCGCCACGACTCCGAGCGCCGCCAATACCACGGCTGAGACCAGGAAGTCTCGCTGTTCCTGGAACTGTTGGAGAGTAGTCACGAGCGGCGACTTCAGATTGACGGCCGAGGGGTCTTTGGACAAGGTCGAGGCCGAGCCGTGAGTCAACAGGAGCGAACGGATCGACTGCTGAAGTGCCTGGGTGTTCCCCGAATTGACTCGGTTCGGATCGACCTCGTAACGCCAGGTGTAGGACCAGTTGACCGGAGACGTCTGCGCCAGCAACGCTGGATAGGCATCTGGGGCCATCAGTCCGTAACCGTAGACGATGGTGGTGGTGCCGTCGTCGAGAACCGTTGGTTGGAGAAGGCTGTTGTCATCTTGCCAGTAGTGGTCGTTGCCCTCAGCAGGCTTGAAGATGCCGCTGATCTCACCTACCAGACTGTAACTGAGATAGGCTGCCGGGACCCCCAATGTCTTTGGGTCGTTCGAGTCCGGTTGCAATACGACGCGATCGCCCACGTTGACTTTGAGCGCCTGGGCGGTGTTCTCGTCGAGGGCTATCTGAAATGCGGGCAGTGGCTGATCGCCCAGGTCACCCGCTCCACCCTGGAATACGTCGGGAAGGATGGGTGGGATCTGCTTCGGAAGCCCTCCGCTGACGAATGTGGTCATATCTGGGCTGTTGAGTCCGGACTGATAGCGCAGCGTCAGGAAAGTCTGAAAGTAGCGCGAGGTCTTGGTCGCACCGAGGGTGTTGATCATGCTGAAGCGTTGCGACTCGACGACATAGCTGTTGCCGGTAACGACGTTTTGAATCGACGGTGCCAGTCCCGATTGGAAGTTCCGTCCGTCGTCCACGACCGCTGACATGGGATCGCTTGTCGTACCAGGCAGGGTTCCGCGCAGATTCAGGCTGAGTCCAGGTTGTGTACGGATGGCATCATTGACCGCCGCGACGACTCCTTTGTTGGTGGTCTGCGTCACCAGCCGAGGGATGATGGCCAGCGAGCCGCTGATCAGGCACACCGTCAGGAAGAGTCCCAGGCTCGCGCTCCGGTCATGTCGGTCGCGTAAGCGCCGCATGATGGATCGAACGACCTCGATCCAGCCGGAGAGCGATCCAGCTCGAGTGTGAACGCTGTCGACGCGCACTTACTGGACTCCCATCCGCAGGATCTGACCAATACCGATCCGTCGCAGCAACACCGCCGCGATGCCCACGATGAGCGCCAGGAGAACGATGATGGTCCCTTCCATCTCAACCAAACTCAGCCACGGCACCACAACGTGGAGCGACGGAACCACCGGTGCAGCCGACTGAGTAACGGTGATGAGGGGCAAGACGAGCCACGAGAGTCCCAGGCCAACGATGGTACCTGCCAACAGGCCCAGAACAACCAGAATCCCCTGTTCCAGCATCAGCCAACCGACCATCTGTCGCGGCGACAGGCCCAGCGCCCGCAACATTGAGAACTCGCCCACCCGTTCGTGGACCGACGTGGCCGCGCTAACGGCGAACCCGATGCCCGCAAAGACGAGCGCCGCGACGAAGCCGAGCGAGAGTGCTCCGATCGTCCCCAACGCGACCGGATCGCTTTGCAACGCCTGACGTCTCTCGGTCAGACTCACAACGGCCGGGCTGGAAAACGGAGCGGCTTGTAGCGTCGCGACTGCCGCACTCGCCTGCGTGGAATTGATCGCCAGCCATCCTTCGTCGGGATCGGTCGGGTTGGTGTTTCGCTGGAGCAACTGCACGGCGTCGAAGGTTCCAAAGTCGGCGATGACGACCGGCTGCGCGGGGGCGATCGTTGGAAAGCTGGCGACTGTTCCGACGACTTGCGCATTGACGGTGCCCGCGCCGGATCGAAGCGGGAATGTGCCGCCCAACCCAAGGCCGAGCCGGTTCAGCAGCGAGTCGTTGACCAGCACCGGAATGGCATCCGGCAGTTCGCTGCCGGAAGGCGTGAGGGTGAATGGAATCGGTACGCCCGGCGATACCGTATTACCGCTACCAGTCACGATCGTCACGTCCATCTGACCGTCCGATGCGGTTGTCAGGCTGATGTCCGGTGCCCCCTTCGGCACGACGCCGTTCGCCGTCTTCGGCCCGGCACTGAAGCCTCCCTTGGTTCCGACCAGTACGATGGGCGACCAACTATCACCCGACAACGCATCACTCTCAGCGAGCTGGGCTACGTGAAACTGGCCGGTGAAGCTCAGTTCGCCCGGCGAATAGACGTCCAGCTGCAGTTGGATCAACTGAAGCGGCCCAGTTGGCCGTGCAATCCGGTTGCCAGCCAGCTGACCGGCAAGTGGCAGGATCATCTGGTGCGGCTGCCCGTCGTTGGCCAAGGTGCCCAGGTCGAACGTGCGCAGGATCCCATTTCCGTCCTGGATGATCGCCGTCAGTCGCGTCCCAACCGCGTCCGGGCCGGGCGGAGTGCTGGAGCTGCCGGTTCGATCGATCGGTGGTTGCTGGTTCGGATCAGTCTGCGTGTAGTTCAATGAATAGTCGATCCGCAGCCGCGCCGTAGTCGTCGGAATCGGAACCCCGGAGAGGTCGGGTCGCCCTGCTGCCAGCCGGTCCATCAACGTAGTGAATGACGTACCGGAGAGGTCGGAGCGGAAGTTCACCACCCCGGGAGCGGTCGTCGCGTCAAGCAGAAGGAGTTGTGCGACATCGGTTCCATCGGGCAGCGAGACATACTGATGTCCGACGGGCATCGACGCGGTCACTCCCGGCACCTTCCGCTGCGCGTCGCCGAGATCGATTCCCGCGATTGCGTCCGTCCGTTGGTCGGGTGAAAGCCTGATTCCGGCCCCCACCTGATAGGCAGCCTGATCGGCCTGGGATTGACTCCAGGTTCGGCTATAGCCGACCGCAAAGAGGCCGATGCCGACTGCCAGCGTCAGCAGCAGAGCCGAGCGGGCGTAGCGCAGTGGGCGCCTGGCGATCTGCCATGCACCCAGGGAAAAGACGATGGCTGCTCGTCGCGCGGCAAATCGATCGGCTGCTCTCGCGATGAGCGGAATGAATCGCAGGGCGATCACCGCTCCGGCCAGCAAACCCAACGACGGGGCGGCAACCAGCAGCGGATCGATGCCGTAGTCTCCCTGGACCGATCTCGTCAACGGCGAGCCGTAATGCTTGAGCTGCCAGATTCCAATGGCCGCGATGACGACCAGTCCCCCATCGATGCGTGCACGTTGGAGGAGGCTGCGACTGCCCGAACGCTCTTGCAATGGCTGGGGAGGAAAGACGGCTGGGCGCACCATTGCCAGCAGGCACAAGGCTCCGCCCAAGAGCGCCAGCAGGTAGGCGCTTCGGCCCACGGTCGGATCGAGCCGCAAACCGATCCCCGCAAGAGGTCCAACGACGTTCAGCGCTCGCAGCGACAACGCGGCCAACCATGGCCCTGCAATCACTGCCGGAATGGCAAGGAGCAGCCCTTCGAGCAGTGCCATCGTGGCCAATTGGCCGCGTGAGGCACCGCGCGTCTCCAACAGGGTCGATTCCACCTGACGGCGCTCGTTGAGAAGTCCAGCAGTCAAGACCAACGCATAGAACGAGAGGACTGCCAGCTGAATCGCGAGCAGCAGCACGGCGGTTCGGGTCACCAGGAGCGACCGAGACGTATTTGCGAGGATCGTTCCCAACTTGGTAGTTATCTGCGGCGTCGTGCCTGAAAGGATCGGCTTGACGTGATTGGGCAGTCCATTGACGAGCTGTTCCAATGCGCTGGTCTGCCCCGCCGAAATGCGGGTGAAGTCGGGGAAGACACGCCAGTCAACAGTGGCGGGCGTCTGACTGATGGAACCGAGGAAGTCGCTCGGGGCCACAACGAACGGTCCGTAGGTAGTGAACGACCCGCCATTGACGATGCCGTTCTGGCTCAACGGATCACCGAACCAGAAGGGATCCAGCGGATCGTTGACCCGATAGATTCCGCTGATCTGTACCTCAACGACCGTGTCGGGATTGATGCGATTCGTCAGCTTCAGACGATCGCCGACGGCGAGGTTCAGCGCCGACGCGACCGGAGTTGGTAGCGCGACGTCGGTCTGCCCCGTTCCAGACGCGGCCGGCCAAGCGCCCGAGACGAGGGTGGCGTGGTCCGAGAGCCGATCGAAGAACCCGAAGATGGCCAGCGACTTGGTGTCACCATTTGACTGTGTGTCGGGTAGCCCGAACGACGACGAGAATCCGGCCCGAGTGCCGCTTCCATGAGTCAGATCGACGATTGGGCCGAGGGCTTGACGGACCTCTTGATCGGCCTGTCCGAAGCTCGACCCCGGCACGCTCAGTGAGACCTGTATGTTGGCGCCCGTCACCGGAGCGTCGCGCAGTTCTTGCCGCAGTCCCGCTCCGGCGACCGTCCGCGCGTAGATCGGTGCGGCCGCCAGCAGGGTGGTCGCCAGGAGCATCGTCAGGAAGTTCGCGCTCAGGATCGGCCAATTGGCTCGTGTCCGCTTCAGGACCACGAGCCAGCCACTCAGGATGATGGCGATGAACGCGCGCCGGTTTCGGCTGTTGGACGCCATTGCGTGAGCGCCTTCTCTGCTGCCCGGCCGGGCCGAGTCTAGGCCGGCGGCTTACATGTGGCAGGTTTGGGTTGGTTCTGCGCATGGTAACAGTCCGATGGATAAACGTAGAGTGTCAAATCGACTTTGGCACTGCCGTCGGTGACCTGCAGCTGCCAACAGCCTGGATTCGAAAAGGTCATCTCACCACGCCAGCCGTTTGAACTGAACTCAGTCGAACGTTGGATCCAGGATGAACGGACCACCGCCGCGGTATTTCCGTCGAGCTGTCCACTCAGACTGGGTGGATCGGGGAAGGCGTGATACACGTCCAGATAGTTTGACTGGGTCGCGAAGAAGACCGGCACGGCTGAATCGACAGTGATGTCTTGACCATCAATCCAGTAGTCCGCCACGAACGGTGTGCCATGTTCGCTTGGACCGCTCCAGGTGGTCGCCGAGCAGGTTGAGGGAGGCGGGTATGGCGTGAACTGCGAACGATAGGCGATTAAGCTCGCGACATCGGGTCGCTGGGCAAGCGGTACCGCCCACAGGGTGACATTCAGCGTATCGCTGCCGCTGGCGATGTTCAGCTCCCAACAGCCGGGTTTCGGTAGGGTGACGACGACGCCATACACCGGTTCCTCAGGGCGCACCGCACCCGTCAGTTGCGCCGAACCGGGAGTCGTCGTCACCGTCGTCGTTGCGTCGTCCTTCAAGTGGCCGGTAATCGTGGGATCATCGTTGGCCACGACGATGGTCGACGTGCTGCCCTGGAACCAGACTGACGTCGCCGCGAACTGCTCGATGCCGAACTCGGCGTAGATCGAGGCCGGCGCGAACCAAAGATCGCCCTGGCTATACCACTGTGGGTAGACGGTTGCGTGCATTTGGGGCGGCCCGTTTGCGGCAAATGGTGTCACCGAGCAGCCGTTCGCTTGAGCAGATGCCTGCACGTCGGGCGTCCCCAACGGGGTCGGTGTTGGCGTCGTCGGAGCGGGTGTCGCGACGGTTGTTGACGTCGAGGCGGCGGTCGTCGTCGACTGCGGGGCTGGTATGAAGCCCTGGCTTGACGCGCTAGGCTTCGGACCGTTGCTCCCGCCGCCGCAGGCCGTGCCGATGAGGGCCAGTATGAGAGCAGCGCTGAGAAAAGCGCGCCGCTTCCAATTGATCATCGAAAAACTCCTGGAATCCAGATACCTACTGCCGGTGTTGAGGCCAGGTACCAGCCAAACTGGGGTATCTGCTCAACGCTCTGCCGGCTGGTACCTCTCAAGGTGAAGCGTTGGTCACACAAAAAACGGTAGCAGGATGATCCCAACCACAACCATAGGCACGACTTGCCATAACCAGTCAGCGGGGCCACTGTCGAGCTTGTCGCGCAGCACCTCCGGCACGTCCATGAGTTCATAGCGGTAGTAGCTCCGGGTGTAGGGGTTAGGTTGACGGAACAAGGCGGCGATCCCGGCGACGGCTAACGCGCCGAGGACCAGCACCATGAAGGCGAGTGCCGCTGTGTTCATGTCGCCGAAGAGAGGGCCGGCCAACCACGTGTAAATCACCGATCCCACCAAGGCTATTGCGCTATAAGCCAGACCGAACCACATATTCTTCGCAAGACGCTGTATTCGCTGTTTCATCTCATGAAAGTCTCACCATTACCAATGTTGCTCCTCATGAACCAACCTCGTGATCGTCACGGCTGGACTTGAAACACGATGATCTCGCTGAAATCCACGCCGTCAACTTGAATCGCATAGCAGCCCGGCGCCTTTACGTCGACGTAGCCGGTGTCAAAGATGTCGCCGCTCGGAGCGCTGCTGAAATAGGGATCCGTGTCCAGTGGGAAGTTTGCACCGAAGCCGAGCGGATTTGTGCCGCCAATTTCCCTGCCGTGGATAAAGATCGGTCCGGTATATGCCGCCTCGCCGGTCCAGGCGGATTTCAACCGCGTCCAACCGTCATGACTGGCGTCCGGTTGCAAGTGGAACCTACCGGCGGGATCAGCTCCACCCAAAACATGTAGACGGGCCCGCGTCCGAGTGCTGGCTCTAGGCTCGCGTCAATAGTGTGTGCCGCATCGGCTGGACAGACGCCACCCGGAACGCCAGTGCCCAGGTGTGGAGTGGACGCTGACGAAGCGTGTCCGCGATCAGAGCGTCACCGGTAAGATTGAGCGCGTTGGACGTGTCGACGACGGCACCCAGGCTCCATGCGCCGATCTGCTGTTCCCCGCACGAGAGCATGGCAACCACACGTACCTGCTGAGACGGAAGGTCAAGGGCGGTCCGCTGAAGATCAGCGACAACGTTCAGGTAGCCAGGGAGCCAGGTGGGATGAACGTCGATGACCTGCGCAACGCGAAGCCGCTCTCCCTGTCGGTGTCGGTCCGCGACGTAGGCGAGGAAGCCGCTTTGGGAATCGGTAAAAATATCTCCAGTCGTCGTCTCGCTCGGACTCGTGACCGCCGCGATCCAGGAATCCGCGCTCAATGGCTGATCCACCACCAGGGCTTTGAGCGTGGTCTGGTTATTCTGATTGAATGCGTCAACGAACTTTGCGAGCAGTGTCGCGCCCCCATACGTCGCGCATTGCTGCATCGAGGCCAACACGCTTGTCGTTGCCGACGAAGCAGCGACGGGTGGCAGTTGAGAATGGTGCGCGTCAGTGGGATTTCCCAGATAGCGACTGTTGACGGTCGTGACCACGGCGACCCCCACCAGCAACACGGCTATAAAAACTGCCGTAATGCGCAACGTCGATCCAAAGTGCCCGCCATGATCGTCCGCGCGCCACACGTAGCGGAACGAAAAGTCTGCTCGGCGATTCGGACGACGATCGCCCGAGTTGCTGGTGTGCACAGCGGAGGACGTGGATCGCTCCACGCGCTGTCTGATCTCCGGCCACAGATCTGGCTCGCCTCGTGGAACCTCCTGGCGCATGAGACGGCGTAGCTCGCGGGGAATCTGTCTTGCCTTCAACCTTTGTCCTTCCCGAAAGGCTGGGTGACAGTACGGGCAGTCGGTGGATCTGACTGGGTGAGAAGTTGCCGAAGGCGCTTGCGCGCGGCGTGGAGGTGCGCGCGAATGGTTCCGGGCGCGCCGCGGAAGCGCCATGCGATCTCACGATCGTTGAGTCCAAGATAGTAGCGATACACAATCACGGATCGCTGCGCTGGAGAGAGTCGTCGCAACGCCGCAGAGATCGAGTCGACCTGTTCGATGATGATCACGATCTCCTCAGTGCTGAGTGTCGTGTCTTCTATCAGGGAAAGTGCACGGTCATCCGAGGAAATCTGCGAGGTAGACCGTCGCGCGGCTTTGATTGCATCGTGGCTAACGACGCGGAAAAACCACGGCGCAAAAGGTCGATTGGGATCGAACGTTTCAATATGCTCGTAGACACGAACGAAGGCGCTCTGCACGACATCTTCGGCAAGCGCTCGATCCCGCGTGATCACCTGAGCGATCCGCGTTGCCTCGTTTTGGTAGCGCCGCACGAGGATCTCCAGGCCGCCGATATCACCGCGCCTCAGCCGGGAGATCGCCTCGAGTTCATCCACTTAAAGCCCCTTCTACAGTTACTATCCTCCGCGAGGCGATTTTGTTTAGTCGTGTTTCATTTTAGGTATCGTGCACGACGGCACATATGTCCGGCAGGAGCGAGTGCGGTTGGCCACAACCTCGGATTGAATGGCTGAGTAGTTGCCCTCAAGGTAGCAAACCCTCGTTCGTCTCGCACTCAGAGTGGATTCCCCACATGCTGAACAGGTTGACATTGAGTCCCAAAGTCGCTAGTATGGCCACGTTGCCCCGTTTTTCGGGCCTTGTTTGTTGGCTTCGTTGAGGGTTGGAGATGTGAACGTGAGCATCATTCCCAACATCAACAACTTGATCATCGGCGGAGCGCGCGATAGCGCGCCGGTGAATCTGCGCCTGCGCGCAGCGTCGCCATTTGCAGATGTTCAGGGGAGGAGTCTGCCTCGGTGCCGGGTGACGTGAGTCAACACACTCACCAAGACCTTTCAACCGCGGGCAGAGATGATTCTCTCGCCCGCGGTTTTTATTTGCCCTTCACGCAGGCAACTGGAACCGTCCGATTGAGGAACAAGGGAGTAGCCATGAATGCAACACGTTTCCCCAGCATCGAACCGGTTGCCGGACAGCGTGCTGGAACAGACGTCCCCGACCCAGCGAACGCGCTGCGTGTCGAGCACGTGACGAAGGCCTTTGTGCGCAAAGGACTGTTCACACGCAAGACGTTGCAGACGACCAACGCGCTGGATGACGTCTCGCTCGACGTCAGGCGCAATGAGATCTTCGGCATCCTCGGCGCCAATGGGTCGGGCAAGTCGACCTTGATTCGCGTCATGTCGACGCTTCTCATCCCGGACAGTGGGAAAGTCAGCGTCTTCGGCTACGACGTGCGTGCCGACGAAGGAGACGTCAAACGCTTGATCAATCGGGTGTCGGTCGAGGCCGCCTTCTTCAAGAAGCTCTCGGCTATGGAGAACCTGCTCTATTCGTCGCGCCTCTACGGTCGCAGCGGAAGCTCGCTGCGGCGCGACATTGTCACGATCCTGGGAAGCATGGGGATCGAAGAGTCCCGCATCAATCAGCCGCTCGAGCAGCTTTCGCGCGGTATGCAGCAGAAGGTGGCCATCGCGCGCGCCTTCCTGACCTCGCCGGTTTTGCTGCTGCTGGATGAGCCGACGACCGGACTCGACCCACGCTCAAAGCGAGACGTGCAGGACTTCGTACACCAGCTGCGCGACCAGCATGACGCGACGATCCTGCTGTGCAGCCACGACATGGACGAGGCGGAGCGGCTTTGCGATCGCATCGCCATTCTGGATCGCGGCCGCGTGATCGCGATCGACACCGCTCAAGGACTGAAGCGGCAGGTGGGTCAATCGCTCGGCGTGATCGATCCCTCGCTCGAGGACGTCTTTATCCATCTCACCGGTCGGGACCTTGCCACGGATGTGAGCGAAGAGGTGCAGGTTGCCTGAGATCACTGCGAAGACTTGGAGAGTGATGCATGGAACGAGTTAATCCACGCAGGTGGAAAACCCCGGCGGCGCAAGACGTCTGGCGTGAGGTGCGAGCCTCATACGCCTTCGTCGAACGCAACTTCTTTCTCGTGCGCCGCTACTGGGGTTGGGAGATCGCCTTTCTGATCTTCAACATCACGTCGTCGCTGAGCGTGCTGTACATCGGCAAAGCGCAGGGCACCGACAACACCAACCTGATCCTCTATCTGGGGATTGGAACGGTCGTCTGGGCCTACTTGCGCGCCGTCTTCGGGAACATCAGCGAGATGATCGTCTGGGAGCGTTGGGAAGGGACCATCGAGTACACCATGATGGCGCCCATCTCCCGGCTGACGCACATGCTGGGCGTGGCGCTCTTTAGCATCGTCTACGGGATCTTGCGCACGGCGCTGCTCTTGCTTGCCCTCTCCTTCTTCTTCGACATCAATCTGTCGGGGGCGAACGCGGGTGGTGCATTGCTCATCATCCTGATCGGCAGCCTTAGTTTCGTCGGCGTGGGGATCATGGCGGCGGTGCTGCCGCTCCTCTTCACCGAGCGAGGCGAGGAGATGACCTTCATCATCTCGTCGATCTTGCTGCTGGTGTCGGGGGTCTATTACCCGGTCTCGGTGCTTCCGGGCTGGATGCAGCCGGCGGCGCACATCTCTCCGGCGACCTATGTGCTGGAGGGCATGCGCGCCACCGTGCTCGATGGCAAACCGACCAGTCAGCTGGGGCACTACCTGATTCCGATGGCGATCATCGGCGTGCTGACTATCCCGCTGGGGATGGTGGTCTTCACCATCGTCGAGCGGTACGCCAAACGGACGGGTCGACTCAAGCGAAGTGGTTAGGGACTGGCTCAATGGCGAGCCTGAAAGGTGACAAATGCGGGCGATCTATCTGATGGGGACGAATGTCTACCTGCGGGCGATGATCGACTCGGATAAGGAGTGCGGCATCGCCTGGTTCAATACGCGACTGCCAATGGGCGGCTTCGGCCACGTCTTCCCGGTCGATGCGACCAGATCGACGGTTGTGCTGAAGGAGGAGAACCGCGGGTTGTGGTCGAGCGGACGACACCGCTACGCGATCGTGCGCATCGCGGACGATCAGGTCGTCGGGGCACTGGTGGAGCAGAGCTCGTACCCGGTTCTGTCGTACATCGGCCTACAGGTGGCGCCAGCGCTCCCCGATGCCGACAAGCTGCGTGCGGAGGCGCTGATGTTGGTTGTCCCGTGGCTGCGGGACGAACGACAGTTCCGGCTGATTCGCCTGTGCATCCCAGCGGATGAAACGGAGACGATTCAGGCGGCGGAAGTTGCCGGTATGTCGCAGGGAGCGCGCTTGCGCCGCTATGTGGCGCGTGCCGGAGACCGCGTCGACCTGCTGTTTTACGAAGCGGTCAATGCGCAGTGGGCGGGTAAAGATGCGTAATCCGATCATGGTCGGAGCGCGCGTCTATCTCCGCCCGCTCGAAACGAGCGACGCGGAGACGCTCGCGCGAGGCAAACATAACGAGACAGAGACCTTCTTCGAGAGTGGCCGCTGGCTGGCAAGTCCGATCGCCTACGAGCAATGGATCGAGGAGTTGCATGCACAGCAGCCGCCCGAAGAGGTCCAGTTGGCGATCTGCCTGATCGAGAACGACGGATTCATTGGCTACACTGGGTTCAGCAACCTCGATCTGATCAACCGCACGGCCGAGACCGAGATCTATATCTCATCACCGGATCATCGCGAGCGGGGTTTCGGCACGGAAGCCAAGCACCTGTTGCTGGAGTACTGCTTCAATCGGCTACATCTGGAGGTTGTCAGTTCCTTCATCTGGGAGCCAAACGAGCGCTCCGTCGCGTCGGTGCTGCGCCAGGGGTATCGACCAGCTGGCCGCATCAAGACGTTTCTGCCGCAGGCGGGTTACTTCCGGGACGTGCTGGTTTTCGATCTGACACGAGACGAGTGGCTCGAGGCATGCGGCGCGTGGCGCGAGCGGCGGAAGAGTGAATGACGAGAATCGGCGTTGCCGTGTTTCGGTGTCTGACGAATTGCGGGAGCAGTCGATCGCTGTTCGCCCGGGAGTAAACTCGCCGGGCTACGAAGACGAAGTCCACTGAAGGGACTCGATGTACCCAAAGAAACGTAGGGGCATTCCCCCCGTGGCTGCCTTTCGGCCGAAGGCCGACAAGCCTAACCCGAGATTGAACATGTGCGTGACAGCCTGTCGGTGCCCAGCCTGGACTTCCCGCTGATGGGGTGACACCGCATGGAACGAAGATGGAGGCTCAATCCGCCGCCGCCGCCAATTTCCTGCGCTGGACCCTCCTGCGCGCCGTCTTCCATCGTGGCTACGTCCTTGTCTCCAGCCTCTACTTCGTCATCAATGCCCACCTTTCGGCTTCTCAGCTCGAAGTTCTGGCGCTGGTTGTCGGCGCGACGTTGCTCGTTTCAGACATCCCAACCGGCGCCTGGTCCGACACCCTGAGTCGCAAGTGGCCGCTGGTGATCGGGCACATTTTTCTGGCGGTCGGCATGTTCATGACCGGCATCGTTACGTCATTCCCGTTGCTCATCGCCACGCAAATCCTCTGGGGAATCGGGTGGGGGTTCTCCAGTGGCGCCGACGTTGCCTGGATCACGGACGAGCTCGATCAGCCGGACCGCATCGACCAGGTGCTCACCGCCCGCGCGCGCTGGGAGCTCATCGGCGGCGCCGGTGGAATGATCCTCTTTGGGTTGCTGGCCTGGGCGACCAGTCTGGCTTTCGCGACCGTGATATCCGGTGGCGCCATGGGCGCGGTAGGGTTGTACGTCGTGCTGGCGTTTCACGAGGACCACTTCGCACGCGTCGAGCGCCAGCCGCTGAGGGAGTTCTCTACAATCCTCAAGCGCGGCGTAAATCTTTCGCGACGCAATTCACGGATCATGCTGATGCTGGCCGCAACGTTGGTGCTAAACGGCGCCAGCGTCGTGACCTGGCTATTCCCCAAACAGCTCATCAACCTCGGATTCCCCAGTGACCCGATCATCTGGTACTCGGCACTCGGGGTTCTCTCGTCGTTGCTCGGCGTCGCTGTGCTGCACGCCGTCGAGGACCACATCCATGGCGCGGGGGTCGCGCGCCGTGCATACGTGGCGGCGAGCGTCGCAGGCGTATTCGGTTTGCTGCTATTGGCCGGTGCGCCGGAAGCGCTCATCGGGTGCGTCGGCGTCCTTATGGTGCGGGGCATTGCGCTCAACGTCACGCGGGCCGTCAGCGTCATCTGGGTCAACCGGCAGGTCACCAGCGACGTGCGCGCGACCGTGCATTCCTTCCTGGGTCAGGCTGAGTCAGTCGGCGAGATTGTGGGCGGCATTGCACTGGCGCTCATCGCCCAATCAGGAGGGATCGCCGTCACGTTGATGACGTCGGCCGTGCTCATCGCAATCGCCGCCGTATTGGTGGCTCAATCGCGCCGGGCTGATGCCCGAGTGACGGTTTCAGCCAGTTGAGAAGAGTTATCTTTACTTGAAGTGGCATGGTCCGCCCTCTAATTGACGAGCGGAGTGGTCGTTGACCGCAAGCGACTCGTCGCCTACAAGTGTGACGCAATGCGTCGAGCGGCAGATGGTTTGACGGCGCGATTGATCGACGCATGATTCGCATTGACACTCTGTGGAGGTGAGAGATGGCTGCTCCGACGACCGATTCCGCCATGTACCAGACCATGCACCGACAACCTGACGATGTACGTGGGATCCTGGCTGAGGACTGGCCCGCCGCCAAGGAGGCCGCGGGACGCATCGCCAACGCCGGGCGCGTCTATGTGGTCGGCATTGGCACCAGTTTTCATGCGGCGCAGATCGGTGGCTGGTTGTTGCGTGCCGCCGGTGCGGACGCGCGCGCCGTCATGTCCTACGACTTCGCCGTCTACCCCGATTCCTATCCGCTGCGTAGTGACGACGCCGTGATCGTCATGGCGCATACCGGCGTCAAGCGCTTCTCGGCTGAGTCATTGGCTCGCGCCACCGCCGCTGGGGTGACGGTCATCTCTGTCGGCAGCCAGGCTGCCGAGCACCCAGGCTCGCAGCAGGTGCTGCGCACGATCGAGCGGGAGAAGTCGGCCGCCTATACGTCGTCGCATGTCACGGCCATGACTGTTCTGGCGCAAATCGCTACCGAGCTGGGCGAGACGCGCAATGTGGCCGACGTTGCGGGTTTCCGTGAGGCGCTCGCAGCCTTGCCAGACCAGATCAGCGGCGTGCTGGCGCGGATGGACGAGATCGAGCCAGTGGCGCGTGAGGCGGTCGATAGGCTGGTGTACGTCACCGGCGCCGGACCGAACGCCATCACGGCCACCGAGGCAGTCATCAAGGTGCGTGAGGCGGCCTATGGACACATCGACGCCCTGCCGGTCGAGCAATTCCTGCACGGACCGATGGTCGGTGTGAACGCCGAGGACATGGCGGTCACGATCCACGTCTCGGGCAACGGTGAGACGCGCATTGCTGAAGTTTCGCGCGCGCTCAACGCGCTGGGCACGTCAATGTGGATCGTCGGCAAGCCGGTCGAGGGAATTCCTGACGCGCCGGTCTTTACACTGCCGGAAACGGTCGAGATGGTCTCGCCGCTCCTGGCCGTGGTGCCGCTGCAGCTCTTCGCCTATCACATGGCGGTGGCCAAGGGGATCAATCCGGACACGTTCCGCCGCGACAACCAGGTTTACGCCGACGCATTCGCGCATTCGAGGTTGTAGAGGCTCCGACAACTCGGAAACGTAGAGGCGGGACCTGTGCCCGCCTTCATTGTCCTGGTATTCACTCGACGTATTGTGGTCCAACGTGAACCGAGAATCTCCCGCTGCTCCACTGTCGCGCGGGTGCCACTCGTCGGGCGGTTCGCGCCCCGCGAAGGCGGGCAGGGACGCCCGCCACTACGCTGGTCCACTGTCGCGCGGGTGCCACTCGTCGGGCGGTTCGCGCCCCGCGAAGGCGGGCAGGGACGCCCGCCACTACGCTGCTCCACTGTCGCGTCTGTGCCGGTGATCGGGCGTCAGCCGTCCCGCGAAGGCGGTCAGGGGACGCCAGCCACTACACGGGTGGGGATCGGAACACCCACACACTGTAACGGTCTTGATACGCGAGAATCGGCCGGTGATTGTACACCGCGACACCCGCTCTTGTAGAGTGTCTTGTAGGGGTCTGATCGGTGTCCGCCGATTGGAGTTGAAGCGGGCACGCTGACTTTATGCTTGGGAGCCATCATTGACGGAACGCAACAACGACGTTGCCGGTTCAAGTGCCGTCCAGTTCGAGCCCGCGGTTCTGCAGAATCTCATTGCCGCGCTGACACGGCGCGGTTTCCAGGTGGTCGGTCCGACGGTCAAGAATGGAGCCATCGTCTACGAGCGGCTCCAATCCTCTGATGACTTGCCGCGCGGCTGGACCGAAGTCCAGGAGGCTGCAACCTACCGTCTACATCGCCGGGACGACGATGCGTTTTTCGGCTACACGGTCGGGCCGCACTCCTGGAAGCAGTTCCTCTTTCCTCCGACACTGCGCGTCTGGAGCGGCAAACAGGCTTCGGGCACGTTCGAGATCGACCACGAGGCAGACGCTCCACGCTATGCCTTCATCGGCGTGCGCTCGTGCGACCTGCATGCTATCGCCATTCAAGACCGGGTCTTCATGGGTGGCCACTATCAGGATCCAGCCTACGTCTCACGTCGTGAGGGCGCGTTTGTGGTGGCCATCAATTGCGGCGAAGCGGGCAACACCTGCTTCTGCGTCTCGATGGGAACGGGTCCACGCGCTGATGCCGGGTACGACATCGCCCTGACCGAAGTTCTCGAAGCGGGGCGACACTACTTCATCGCTGAGCCTGGCACTGAGCGCGGAGCAGACGTACTGGGTGAGATCCCCAGCCAGCCGGCCAGTGACGACGCCCCCGCTCGGATCGAACGAATCACGCAGCAAGCGGCCGATCAGATGGGACGACAACTCGAGACCACCGGTCTCAAGGAGATCCTCTATCGCAATCTCGAGCACCCACGCTGGGACGACGTTGCCGGTCGCTGCTTGACTTGTGGCAACTGCACGATGGTCTGCCCGACCTGCTTCTGCGCCACGTTCGAGGACACGTCCGACCTCGATGGCAGCGGCGCCGAGCGCTGGCGGCATTGGGATTCATGTTTCACCGTCGATCATTCCTATTTGCATGGCGGCAGCGTGCGCAAGTCGGGCCGCTCTCGCTATCGCCAATGGATGACCCACAAGCTGGCAACCTGGTGGGATCAGTTCGACACATCTGGATGCGTCGGATGCGGGCGCTGCATCACCTGGTGTCCGGTAGGCATCGACATCACCGAAGAGGCGCGTGCCATTCGGGAGAGCGACTCAGTCAATTCAACCTCGACCGATTCGACCCAGAGAGGAGAATCCTGATGGATTCGCTGGTGGCTGACCTCGCCAATCAGCCGTATTTAGCGGGATTGGCGCCAAAATACGTCGAACTGCTGGCCGATTGCGCCACGCACGTCATCTGGTCGGCAGGCGAAACCATCTGTTCCGAAGGTGGGATGGCCAATTCTTTCTTCCTCATCTACCACGGCAAAGTGGCCATCGAGGTCGACGTTCCAGGTCCAGGAGTTGTGACCATCGAGACGCTGGACGCCGGTGACGTGCTCGGTTGGTCCTGGCTCTTCCCGCCCTACCGCTGGCACTTTGATGTGCGCGCGACCGAGCTAACCCGCATGATCGAGATCAACGCCTCCTGCCTGAGGGCCAAGATCGCAGAGGACCACGAATTCGGCTTCGAGATGATGCGCCGCTTTGCGCAGACGATCATCGAGCGCTTGCAGTCCACACGGCTTCAACTTCTGGACATGTATGGGCAGATAGATGGCTGAGTCGGTGCTGCAGCCAGTTCAACCGATGTGCCCGCGCCCTGGAGTCGTGCGTCGTGTGGTTCGCGAGACCTCCGACACGTTCACGCTTAACATCGAGCTGTCCGAGCCGGAGGCCAGATTCACGTATGCGCCGGGACAATTCAACATGCTTTATGCCTTCGGCATCGGCGAGGTGCCCATCTCGATTAGCGGCAACCCGACCGATGAGCACGTGATCATCCATACCATCCGTGATGTCGGCGCCGTCACACACGCTATCTGCGCCATGAAACCGGGAGCGACGATCGGCCTGCGCGGTCCATTCGGACGCGGCTGGCCGATTGAGGAGAACGCCGGAAACGACGTATTGATCGTGACGGGAGGCGTCGGATTGGCGCCGCTGCGTTCCACCATCTACACACTCATCCGCGAACGAGCCCGCTACGGAAACGTGGCGATCATCTACGGCGCCCGCACCGCATCTGACCTGTTGTATGTGCGCGAGCTTGAGCGCTGGCGTGCCCGCTTCGATTTGGATGCCGCTGTCACGGTCGATCGTGCCGACCGCGATTGGCACGGTCATGTCGGAGTGGTGACCAAGCTGATCCCCAAGGCCAACGTCGATCCAGCCCACACCACGGCGTTTATCTGTGGGCCGGAAGTCATGATGCGTTTCACCATCCGGGAGCTGCAATCTCTTGGTCTGTCCGACGACCGCATCTTCCTCTCGATGGAGCGCAACATGCGCTGCGGCGTCGGACTATGCGGACATTGCCAGTTCGGACCGACGCTGATCTGCCGTGACGGCCCCGTCTATTCCTACGATCAGGTTCGACCGTTCTTCGGGATGAGAGAGTTCTAGATGGTTTCACGCAAGCCGAAGCTGGCGGTCTGGAAGTTCTCCTCCTGCGATGGCTGTCAGCTCTCGCTCCTCGATTGCGAAGATGAGCTTCTAGCCGTCGCTGGAGCCGTAGACATCTCCTATTTTCTGGAGGCGTCCTCCGCTCCGATGAGAGGGCCGTACGATCTGTCGCTGGTCGAGGGTTCGATCACCACAGCGCACGATGCGGAGCGCATTAAGGCAGTGCGCAAAGCATCGAAGTTTCTGGTCACTATCGGCGCGTGCGCCACGGCGGGTGGTATTCAGGCATTGCGCAACTTCGCCAGCGTCGAGGACTACATCTCAGTCGTCTATGCCAGTCCGGAGTATGTGAACACGCTGGCGACCTCCACGCCGATCAGCGAGCACGTGCCGGTCGACTTCGAGCTGCGCGGCTGTCCGATCAACAAGCGGCAATTGCTCGAGGTCATCAGCGCTTACCTGCAGGGACGCAAGCCCAACGTGTCGCCCGCCAGCGTCTGCCTGGAGTGCAAGCGTCGTGGCAATGTCTGCGTGATGGTGGCCCACGGCACGCCCTGTCTCGGACCGGTGACCCATGCGGGTTGCGGTGCGCTCTGCCCAACCTATCAACGCGGCTGCTATGGCTGCTATGGACCGATGGAGACGCCCAATACACGCTCGCTGAGTCGCCAGTGGATCCAGCTGGGCGTTAGCCGCCCCACCATCAATCGTGCGTATCAGACCTTCAACGCCTATGCCGAACCGTTCCGTCAGGAGAGCCTGAACCATGCCGACCAAGACGATTAAGGTCGATAACCTCGCCCGGGTCGAGGGAGAGGGCGCCCTCTATGTGCGCGTGCGCGATGGCAAGCTGACCGACATCCGCTTTCGCATCTTCGAGCCGCCCCGCTTCTTCGAGGCGCTATTGCGTGGACGCCGGTTCAGTGAGGCACCCGACATCACCGCACGCATCTGCGGCATCTGTCCAGTCGCTTATCAAATGAGCTCAGTCCATGCTCTGGAGCGGGCTGCAGGAGTGCAGGTTGGCGGGCAACTGCGCGAACTGCGGCGCCTGCTCTATTGCGGAGAGTGGATCGAGAGTCACGCGCTCCACATCTACCTGCTGCATGCGCCCGATTTCCTGGGCTACGACAGCGGCATCGCGCTCGCACGCGACCACGCAGACATCGTGCAACGCGGACTCGACCTCAAGAAGGTCGGCAACTCAATTCTCGCGCTGCTCGGCGGGCGTGAGGTGCATCCGATCAACGTGCGTGCGGGCGGCTTTTACTCAGTGCCGTCACGGGCTGATTTCGAGACGCTGCTCGAGCCGCTGAAGTGGGCACGTGAGGCCGCAGCCGAGACCATACGCTGGGTGGCAACGTTCGACTTCCCTGATTTCGAGCCGAACTATGAGCTCGTCTCACTCAGTCATCCAGACGAATACCCGATGAACGAGGGGCGATTGATTTCGTCGGCCGGACTCGATATCGATCCGAAAGAGTTCGAGGAGCACATCATCGAGGAGCAGGTGCCGCATTCGCACGCACTGCACGCCCGGCTGCGCGAGCGAGGCGGCTACCTGGTGGGACCGCTGGCCCGCTACAGCCTCAACTTCGATCGGCTGAGTCCGCTCGCACAGGAGAGCGCACGCGCGGCGGGATTAGGAACGACCTGTCGAAATCCGTACCAGAGCATCGTGGTGCGAGCGGTAGAGACGCTCTATGCCTGCGATGAGGCGCTGCGCATCATCGAGAACTTCGAGATGCCCGACGCCCCGTTCGTTGAGGTCGAGCCACGCGCAGCGAGCGGCTGGTCCTGCACCGAGGCGCCGCGCGGAACGCTCTATCACGGTTATGAAGTGGACGAACAGGGCCTGATCACCTCGGCCCGCATCATCCCGCCCACGTCGCAAAATCAGAAGATGATCGAGGACGACTTGCGCGGGGTCGTCACCAAGAATATCGAGATGCCGCGTGATGAGCTCTCGATCCAGTGCGAGCGCGTCATCCGCAACTACGACCCGTGTATCTCATGTGCGACCCACTTCCTAACGTTGGACATCGACCGGACGTGAGCGCGGCGGTGGATCCGTCGTCACGTGTCCTGATTGTCGGGCTGGGGAACCGCTATCGTCAGGATGACGCTGTCGGTCTCCTCGTCGCTTCACGATTGAAGAACATCTCGGACGATGGTGTCGAGGTCCTGGAACATGACGGCGACCCGCTCGATCTGCTGCCAATCTGGACCGGCCGTACACTGGCGATCGTCATCGACGCGCTCAACCTGCGTCAAACGGCTGGGACGATCTACGAATTCGACCCGGACGCGGATCTCCCGCCCAACCGCGAGTCGATCGTCTCCACTCATGGTCACAGCTTGTGGGACGCCTGGGAACTGGCAATTCTTCTCAGTCAGCGACCAGATCGCGCGGTCATCGTCGCCGTCGCCGGGCGCCTGTTCGGTCAGGGCGCGGACCTATCGACCGAGGTTGAAGCTGCGATCGACGGGGTTGTCGAACGGGTGAATGAATTTGCTCAGCTGTTCCGGACCTAACGCCCCGCTGGCTGCCACAGTTGCGGCCACTACGTTTACCTGCATATGTCCGCTCAGCCACCTGCACCCAGTGCCCGCGCCGCTTTGATCAATCCCGCGTTGCCTGACGTGCGCGACCCATCCGGATCAAAGACGGTGTCCTCGAGCCCGACCCTCGTGTCGATGCCCCGGCGCACGGAGTTTTCCAGAACAGCCCAGGTCACCGCGCCGTCCGCGTGCTGCAGGCGCGGAACTGTGATCCCGAACCGATCCAACGTCAAATGTATCTGCTCGACCAACTCAAGCGCGGCCTCGACACTCTCACCCACCTGTAGTTCACCGGGTTCGACGAGAATGCGCGTTGTGTGATTGCCCAGTCCCGACTCGCCGAGCTTCACCGCGTCCTCGACGGTCCAGACGCCCGCTTCGATTCCCACACCGATTTCCAGGAGAAGCCGCATCACGTTCAGCGATCCCTCCTCCGAGAGGTTCACCGACGTGAAGTCCGGTTCGGTCCAGCCTTGAATGAGCTCGAGTCGACGTTGCAGATCCGGCTCGATCCATGCGCCGGTCGTCACACCCACAGGAACGTCGCATGCATTACGTGCCGCTCGAACAACTGTGTCTACAACCGACGCGTGCAGTTGCTCACGGCCCTGCGAATCTCGCGGATGCAGATGAATCGATCCGGCCCCGGCGGCCACCCAATCGACAGCGTCCCGCACCAACTCTTCAAGCGATTCCGGAAGTGCGGGATGGCGCTCTTTCGTGAAATCCCCGTTCAACGCGGCTTGCAACATCGTTTCTCGCCTCCTAGCCGTTCCACTCCGTGTCCGGGTCGAGCGGCCAGATCGGTCGACGCAGGTTCTGGAACTCGAAGCGATTCAGGTTAGGGTTGGCCGCGCCGGGTGCGTCGACCTCGATGATTGAGTGGGCGATCGGCTCGAAATCGGCCCGAAAATGACCGCGCGACTTAATCACCAGTAGCGGCTCGCGATCCGGCTGCACGCCCGCGACCTGAAAGTAGCCCTGGTCATTCGCGGCGTGTCGCACGCTGGTGATCACCAATTTCAGGCCGCCGACGTCGATGCGCGCCGTCGGGCCACAACGCACTGACTGTCCTCGCACAACCGGACCAAGGCCAGTGAAGTTCCCGTCGCTAATCACGGCCACGTGACCACGCACCCCAATGGGATCGCCATATTGACCGGGCGCGGCTTTGCCTCCAATACGGAAGGTGCCCTCATTTCCTACCCCAACTTCGATGGCTCGCTGAACTGTTTCGGGATCCCAGATCGATGCCGCGGCACCAGCCGCTTGTCGACGGATGAGTTCGTGCAGCAGATCGGTCGTGTCGCCAGAGCCGCCACCGCCCGGATTGTCCGCCACGTCAGCAAGGACCACCGGTTTGCCCGGATGCGTCGCAACCAGCTCGAAGGCTTGATTCACTGACTCCGGCACGGTCAGGATGTGCTTCAGGAAATTGTCACGAATGCTCCAGGCATAGCGGCCGATCTCGTCGGCGCAGCGCCTGCCAGCAGCAGGATCGGTGGACGTCACCACGATCGAGGTTCCTGCCTGCGGGAAGTCGGCGTAGGGGAAACCGCCAAAGACCGAGACGTCCACGATGGTGGGCGATGCCTCCCACTCGAGACCGCGTTCGAGCAACTGCCGCATTGGCCCTTCCGCGGTGCGCATATTGATGGTCGGCGGCAGCATAGGCGGTTTTGAGATCGAGACGCTTGGACGTGGCATCTCACCGTTCAGAATGCGCGCCAGGCATTGCGCCGCCTCGACACCCCGCTCGTAGGCATCGATGTGTGGGTTGGTGTTGTAGGCGAAGACCGCGTCGACGACCGAGCAGAACTCGGCGGTGATGTTGCCGTGCAGATCGAGCTCGACCACTAATGGAACGTCCGGACCGATGACGTCGCGGATGGCGCGGCACAGATCTCCCTCGGCGTCGGGTGCGTTCTCGGCCAGCATGGCGCCGTGAAGATGAAGCAGCACGGCATCAACGTCACCTGCTGCCTGCAAATTGGAGATCAACGCGCCCTTTAGCCGGTCATACGCTGCGGCGGCGACGTTGCCGGAAGGGGTCGCATCGGCCGCCACGGTGCCGATCATTTCCCACCCCTCGTCCGCGCCGACCTCCAGGAAGCCGCCGATGCCCGTCTTGCTTCCTCGGAAACTGCGCAGGATTTCCTCTCCTTCGTGCACGTTGGAGCGCCCTTCAGCGAAGGACTCGAAGTTCGTGGGAATGGGCGAGAAGGTGTTGGTTTCGTGAGAGATGCGTCCGACTGCGACTCGGGGCATGATCGGCTCATCCTTTCGGGGGGCTTCGTGCGTATCATTTCCAGGCATCATAGTGGAAGCGCCTGACATGGCCAACACGACGGTGCCCTATCGCCCTATTCGATCGATTGACCGGACTGGCAATGTGGCCAGCCCGGTTCTTTCGCGGAATGAGCGAATGGCGACGGGTACTGATGGGGAAGGGTGACGGCTGGGGTCAATGGTCCACGACCTGCGCCGGTAGCACAGGGTGGCAATTGGCGCCCGGCAGTCATCTCATTTACTGAGGAGTCGTAAACAATGATCTATCGGGGAATGAGGCGCGTTCAGTTCATGGTACTAGCCTTCGCCGCGATCGGCGTGCTCGTGGCTGCCGCCGCGTGCGGCGGTGGCGGCTCGGGCAATTCTGGCACGAACAGTGGCCAGACCGTACCGGTGAGCGAGGCTGAGTGGAGCATCACGGTCGCGGGCACGCAGATGACGAAGGGGAACGGTAACGCCAGCGTGCCGACCGGAACGGTGACTTTCAGCATTAAGAACGATGGTACGGTTGATCATCAGTTTGAGATTCAAGGGAACGGCATCGACAAAAAGATTGGCAACATCGCGCCCGGCAAGACCGGCACGCTGACGGTCGATCTCACGGCTGGCAAGTACGAGGTATTCTGCCCGATTCCCGGTCACAAAGAAGCTGGGATGGACGGTTTCGTCACAGCGTCATAGCGGTTCGGGCCTGATTTGGTTTCGAATCGCGATGTGATTGAGCAAAAAGCGAGCCCGCCCGGTCATTGACCGGGCGGGCTCCGAATGAGAGGAGGAGGTTTGGGAAGTTGGGGGATGGGGTTGTGATTGTTTGGTTCTTCTCTCGCTTCGTTGTGTCTAATATAGGGCTCGAAAATGAGACGCGCCTGAACAATCGCTGAAACGTAACTTAATCCGCGCCTGAGAGTGCGTTGCGTCCCTGCCTCACACTCTCTTCATCCTGCCGCTTTGTACACACACTTAAATGCAACCGCCCGGCATGTGCCGGGCGGGTCAAAGGGAAGGGAAGGGAAGGGAAGGGAATGGGAAGTGGGTCGGGGGATGACCTCTTGTCCAATTCAGGTTGCTGATTCGTATGTTAGAGCCCGAATGTAACCAGGGTCTTAAATCTGAATGAGTTTTAGATGAGAAACGCAATTCGCGGGCCGCAGGTTCCGGTCATCCAATTCGATGTCAAATCGCGCCAGTGAACCCGGGAGCACGATAGCGAATCTCTCCACCCACCATCGTCATGACGACGTCAACCTGCCGGTCGATGATCACAATGTCGGCGTCCTTACCGGGCTCAAGTGAGCCAGTTCGATCCGCCACGCCGAGGACGCGCGCCGGATTCAACGACGCCATACGCACCGCGTCAATCAGTCGAGTGCCCACCAGCAAATGCATGTTCCTCACGGCGCGGTCCATGGTCAGCGCGCTCCCTGCCAGCACTCCGTCCGGGCGGTAGCAGGCGCCGTTGTGCACCTCAATCGTCTCGCCATCCAGAACGAACGTGTCAGCGTTCGTGCCGATGGGCGGCATCCCATCGGTGATCAAAACGATACGCTCGACGCCTTTGGCTCGAACCGCTACCTCGAGGCTGACCGGGTCGACGTGTACGCCGTCTGCGATGACGCTGGCCGAAAGCCGACCGTTGACCAGCACGCCTCCGACGGTTCCGGGATCGCGACTCCCCATTTGCGCCATGGCGTTGAAGAGGTGCGTTGCCAGGCTCGCACCAGTTTCGGCCGCATGACTGATCTGCGAGGGCGTGGCGTTCGAATGCCCAATGGAGACGCATATTCCGTGGCGTCGAGCTGCCTCAATGACGTCGTCGGCGCCGGCCAATTCGGGTGCCAGCGTCAGCAACCGGAGACTGTTGCCGCCCGCCTGGCGGATGCGCTCGAATGTCTCGACTGACGGCGGGATGATAAAAGGCTTGTGATGAGCCCCCGATCGATCGGGATTGATGAACGGCCCTTCCATATGCGTGCCGAGAATGCGCGCGCCGCTGCTCGGCATCCCCATCGCCTCATCCACGGACGCTGCGGCCTCTTCGAGCCGTTCGATTGGAGCGGTGATGACGGTCGGCAAAAATGATGTGCATCCAAAGCGCGGCAAGACCTCGGCCATGGCGAGGAGCGTGTCCACAGTCGGCTCCGCCGTCAGCAGCCGACCATTGGCGCCGTTCAGTTGAAGGTCGATAAACCCCGGAGCGATGACGATGTCCACCGGCATCGATGCGCCGGTCAATGGCGGGATCATCCCACAGCTCATGGCGATGGCCGACCGCGACAATGCGCTCGCCATCCACGAGCACGGCGCCATCCGAGATCACCTGGATCGGCGTGATCACTTCTCCGCCGTGGATCAATAACGCCATCGATCACATCCTTCCGCGGTCATGTCGCATTCCATGCACATTCGTTGGCTTCGACCGTCACCATTGTGCTCGACCCAGTCTGTTTCATGTGACATCCAGGCGACATAACCTCTGTTGACCGTTTTTCGGCTCGGCCTCATGCTAGGCAACAAAACTTTCCCGGCTACAGGAGGTGCTGGATATGGAGCTGGTGAACCCTATCATCCGTCGCTGGCAACAGGACGCTCACGATGATCCCGAGGCGTTCTGGGCCCGAGCGGCTGACCGCTTGCCCTGGTTTCGACGATGGGACCAGGTCTTCGAGTGGGATCAGCCAACTTTTCGCTGGTTTATCGGTGCGCAGACCAACATCAGTTACAACTGCCTCGATCACCACGTTCAGCGCGGCTGGGGCGGTCACGCCGCCTTGATCTACGAGAACGAGCGGGGAGAGCGCGAGGTCTACACCTACGCTCAACTGCTCGAAGAGGTCAAGCGGGTCGCTGCGGCCATGCGCGGCATCGGGATCGGGCGTGGCGATCGGGTCGCTGTCTATCTCCCCACCTGTCCCGAGGCCGTGATCACGATGCTGGCCGCGACGCGTATCGGCGCCATCCACGTGGTCGTCTTTGCGGGGTTCGGTAGCGGTGCGCTGGCGGATCGCATCGGGCTGAGTGGCGCGCGTGCCGTCGTGACGGCCGACGTTACCTGGCGCAAGGGGCAATCGATCCAGCTCAAGCCGATCGTTGACACCGCGCTCGCATCACTTGACGGCAGCGTCGAGCATGTGGTGGTGCTGCGGCGTGACGACGGCGACGTGTCGATGACCGCTGGGCGCGACGTGGCTTGGGATGAGTTCCTCCAAGGCGGCAGCGACCACAGCGACGCGCATGAAGTCATGGAAGCCAACGATCCTGCCTACATCCTGGCCACTTCTGGAACGACGGCCAAGCCAAAGCTCGCGGTCCATAGCCATGGCGCGTATCAGGTCGGCATCTTCAGCACCGCGAATTGGTGCTTCGGGCTCAAGCCGACCGACGTTTGGTGGGCTACCGCCGACATCGGTTGGGCCGTCGGGCACAGTCACATCGTCTACGCTCAATTGCTGACCGGCTGTACCACCATTGCCTACGAAGGCGCACTCGACTACCCCGGCCCCGATGCCTTCTATCGCATCGTTCAGCGCAACCGCGTGACCGGCGTCTTCACCTCGCCCACGGCGGCCAGGCTTCTGATGCGCTACGGCACGGAACCAGCACGACGCTACGACCTCTCCTCGGTCGAACGCGTCTTCTGTGCCGGGGAGATGCTCAACCCGCCCGCCTGGGAGTGGCTGCAGCGTGAGGCGTTCCAGAATCGTGTGCCGGTGATCGATCACTGGTGGCAGACCGAGACTGGTGGCCCGGTGGTTGGCAATCCATACGGGCTCGGCATGATCCCGATTCAGCCGGGATCGGCCGGCATTCCACTGCCCGGATTCGAGGTGGACGTGATGACGCAGGAAGGAGAGGAATGCCCGATCGGTGAAAAAGGGATCGTGGTGATCAAGCGGCCGTTCCCAGGTCTCACCGCCACCATCTGGGGCGATGCCGACCGCTATGGCCAGGAGTACTGGGGGCGCATTCCGGGCGTCTATTTCACCGGCGACTCCGGAGCCATCGACAAGGACGGCTACGTTTGGTTTGGCGGTCGTGCCGACGAGATCATCAAGATCGCCGGTCATCGCATTGGCACGGTCGAGGTCGAGAGTGCCTTCTTGCGTCATCCAGCGGTGGCCGAGGCGGGCGTCACCGGACGGCCCGATGACCTGCGAGGGGAGGTCGTCTCAGCCTTCGTGGCACTCAAGGCGGACTACCGGCCATCGCAGGAACTCAAGGGGGAGTTGTTACAGACGGTTCGTAAAGAGCTCGGCCCGGTGGCCGTGATCGGCGAGATCAACTTTGTCAGCACCCTGCCGAAGACGCGCAGTGGCAAAATCATGCGGCGCATCTTCAAGTCGGTCATTCTGGATCGCGATCCAGGGGATATCTCGACGATTGAAGATGAAGTGTCGGTGACAGAAGCCCGAGGCGCCTGGCAACGGATGCGCGACGAGATCGCCAGCAACGAGACCGAAGCGGAAGAATAGACTCCGCGTTCACAATCTGCGTTCGTCAATGAGGCCCCACGACTTGGATGAGTCAAGCGTGGGGCCTCTTCGCATGTCTGGCTTGCTGCTGTCAGCGCGGTCGACGTGCGGTGATCCAGAACCTGAGATAGCAACGTTGCGTCGGGTTGTCCGAACGTTACGATTTCTTCACGACTCAACTACTACGATCGCCTCAAGAGCCAACGTGCTCGGGAGGTGATGCTCATGCTCGTCAAGCTCGCGAAGCTCGGTCTCATTCTGATCGCGGTCTTCGCGTTGATTCAGCTGATCCCGTACGGACGGACCCACACCAATCCCGCCGTGGTCGCTGAACCGGCCTGGGACAGCACAACCACACGCGACCTGGCCTCCTTCGCGTGTTTCGATTGCCACAGCAACGAGACGAAGTGGCCCTGGTACACAAACGTCGCACCTGTCTCCTGGCTGACGCAGCATGACGTCGACGCAGGACGATCGACGTTGAACTTTTCCGATTGGAGCGGCGTGACTGGGCATGGTGAGGGCAATCCCGCGAACGCGGTTCAAAGTGGTGAGATGCCACCGTCCTACTACGTGATGATGCATCCCAACGCGGGTCTAACCGCGGCTGAGAAAGACGCACTGGTCAAGGGACTCCAGAACACGCTCAACGGAACAGTTGGAACTGGCCACTGATCCGCATCCTTTCGGGGCTGTTCCAACAGATGAAAACACCCTTGCTGCGACTTCGGCGAGGGTGTTTTGCCATGATTTGTGTGGAGCCTCACCGCGACTACGGGCTGTGTATCGAATGTCTCATCGTTGGGCATGACGGTCCATCCATGGATCCGCGTCGATCGGCTGTCTATTCCCATTCCTTGTGTCGTCGAGCCGGTAGCAATGACTTGACGATCTTGAATCCGAAATAGCCGAGAAGGAAGATCCAAAGCCAGAAGAGTGCGGCACCCAGAGCATCGAAGATCATTGATTCCGAATCCTCACTGTCGATTGATCTTCAATGCAGAAGGCTTGCCAGCGACGCTCTCGCGACGCCCGTGGTTTGGTACGTTCTCTGACAATTTCAGTCTCAGGCCACCGAACGATGTTCAAGATCCTTGCGCGGGAGCGTCGCTGAACTCGGCGGGACGCGCGACCGCGACGTCCTCATCTTCGAAGCCTCCCAGCACGCTGACCAGAAGACCGATGAGGATGAAGAGATAGATGAATCCGCCGCCAACCCACATGATGAGGCCGCCGATCTGCTGATCCACCAGAGGACTGAGCCCCCAGGGCTTGACCGTGCCGTTGTAGTACGGATAGATGACGCTCGGCGACAACGTCAAGATGGCGCCGATTCCGATGCCGACAACCATCGTCATGAAGACGGCGGCGATCGCCCAGTGCGTGGCCATCTTGTGGTGTCGCGGGATCGGATCGATGATCGGCCACCAGAAGAGGAGCGCAAATCCGAAGAACATCACATGTTCGAGGTCGTGCACATTGGTGTTCCTGAGCGCGGCATCGTACATGCCCGGCACGTGCCACATGACCAGGTTGGCGTTGTAGGCGGCGGTGGCGAACAGCGGCGCGGTTATCAAGGTTAGTGCGCCGCGCACAGCTCGCGGCCGCAGCACCGTCTTGAGAACCGGCCCGCTTCGTTTCACGGAGATGGCTTTCAATGCGAGCTGCACAGGTCGCCCCAGAAGAATGAGTGGCGCCGCCAACTGCATCAGCGCCAGGTGCTGCGCCATGTGCAGGAAGAAGAGCTCGTCATTGAAGGTATCGAGCGGTCCGAGCAGCGCGATAACCACGGTGAAGAGCCCGCCGTAGTAACACAGGACTTGCCAGGCGGGCGGAGTCGGGCGGCCTACCAGTTTGAGCTGCCGCCAGGCCAGATAGTAGCCAAAGGCGGCGAGGAGCAGCCCGATCATGATTGGTGGAGAGAAATTCCATGCGGCGAGGAACGGACCGTTGACCGTGCCGTGGAGTATCGGAAGGAACATCGTTTCCTAAATCCCAGTGTCGAGTGAAATGCACGGCCTCTGAGCGAGTGGCCCGCACGCCCGCCCGATACCGACCGAAGAATACCATACCGTTTTGGGTGGATCTCGCGTGAAAGCTGGGTCGCAAGATGAGGTGTGTTATACGAATCCGGCTTGCTGCAGCGCCCCTACTACGATGATCATGCCGCCCAGCGTGACCGCCAACGCGCTCAGGACCGGGAGCATGCGCGGCAGCCGTGGTTCAAACGAGAAGCGCTGAAACATACGCCGAGCGTAGAGGCTCAACAGGCCGATCGAGGTCAGCACGATGGCGAGCCCAACGCTGAAGATCAGGACCAGGATCATCCCGTAACCAAGTCGGCCGAGCGAGATGGCGCTCAAGAGGAGCACCAATGCCGATGGGCAGGGGACGATGCCCCCGCTGACACCGAGCGCGAAGAGCCCACGCATGCTGAGCTTGCGGCTGGAGTTGTGGTCAGAACCGTGGTCGTGATTGTGACCGCGGCGATGGGCGATTCCATGGACGTGCGCCAGTGCGTGTCGTTCTTCGGCGCTGAGCCCGTCGGCGTCTCGTACCTCCAATGATCCGTCAGCGGCCGAAAGCGCCGGCTTCCTCGCACGGTTTTCGGCCCAACGACGATAGGCCAACCCAATGCCGATGCCGACCACCAACAGCCCAGACAGCAAATCCATCCATGGGTAGAGGTGTTCGGGCAGGATGAAGCGCGACAGATAGAGGGTGATACCTCCCAGCGCGAAGACACCCACCGTATGCGTTGCCGTGACGGTGAGACCCAACAGGACGGCGTGGCGGGGTGTGCCTCGGCTGCCCACCAGATAGGCCGCCACGACCGTCTTGCCATGTCCGGGGGTCAGCGCGTGAGCCGCTCCCCAGAGCAACGCCGCCAGCATGGTGATGACCATGACCCACGGCGAGAGATTGTCGATCGAGACCAGCGACGACGGCCAGGCTGCGAGCCCGCCAATGGGCGTGCCGCTGCCCGCTCGCGACGAGACCGGAGCCGCCGCAGATGAATCGACGTAGGTGCCCGGCTGAACGCGTATGTTGGCCGACTCCATGTCGAGCGGGTCTGTCTTGGCGTTGGGCGGGTAGGTGTGAAGAGCGTCCGATTTGCTGTTCGAGAGTGCCTCCGTCGAGTCGATCCTGGCACCATTGCTGGCGTTCGCCACGATCTCGCGCCATCCAATGTGCCCAGCGAAGTTGTCATCCTTGAAGTGGAGATCCAGCGGGGAGTTGGACGCGGGCAGCGTGGCGGTGAACTCCGCGTCGATGCGTAGCACGCGCAGTCCGGCTTGACCCAGCTTCAGATCCATCGAGCTCGACGCGGTCGAGAGCGGAAGATCCTCACCGTCGTGAGTCAGATGGATGCCCGACTTGAGCTGTTCAACGCGTTTGGGAAGATAGCGATCCTTCTCGGTCTGGTCGATCACGCGATCGCCGTTGGTGTCTATGATCTTGATTTCGTCATACGTCGGGATCTCGGCAATGTCGACGGCGTATATGAGATGCACCGTTCGACCGGCGATGTCGATCTCGGCGTAGTGGTTGATGGTGAAGTTCCCCAGTGGGTGGGCCGTTGCGTCACTCAGTTGCAGGAGCGTCAAGAGCGCAACCAGCGCCGGAAGTGCCAGCAGCCATCCGCGCGCGAGTTGCCGATTCCGCGCGCGAATACGCCTAAGTTGGTTGTGCCGTCGGCCCATCCGAAGACTCATCTCCACACGATGCCGGGAGGTCCCTCATTCGCAAAGCCTACTCGCCATGCGGAGTAGCTTCAAATCGATCTGGCTGTGGGCGAGGTCAGTTTGCGGACACCGCGCATGACGTCCCGATCTCCGTCACATACCGGTGACGCAAAGTCAAAAATCTGGCATCTAAATTGCGGTAGCTAACGCAGTCAACCATTACGGGTCACTCCGCCGAGCGTAGCTCGGACTGCGTTGCGTGACCCGCCGTACGATCCGACAGACAGGTAGGGCTATCTATGGCAAGTCGCGCTGCAAAGCCACGTGCCCTGTCTCGTTCCGGCCAACCGCGCCGCCGTTTGGCGCGTCGACGCCAGCAACTGCCCGAGCCAGTCATGCGTGGTCGCAAGATGGATTTGATCCTGACGGAAGACGACGCGACTCTGGATGAGCTCGTCGTCGCTCCGAGGCGCGCTGACGTCATCGACACCATGCTCCTCGAGGCCACGGCCGAACCCGAGACAGAGTCGATCATTTCTGTCTAAACGGATTTGGGACGAAGCGATCAAGCCAAAGCTTCGTCCCTCTTCACGTCTTCTTGCCCGCAACCATCCCTTGATTGTCCCGTCTCCAAGTGACATTCGAAGCCAATGCGTCGATAATCGCTCACGTCGAAGATCGCCGAAGACGTGTAGCCGGGAGGTGTCCGCCCATGAGTGAATCGCAGTCGACCGCGCGAGATGCCGAAGTCAACGCGCGCTATCAGTCCCTCGTGCATCGCTACGGCGACCGTTTTGACGATGCGGCGGAGGAGAAGATCCGCAACGACATCGGAAGACTCGTCGATGCCGCGCTGGCATTGCGTCAATTGACGATGGCGAACGGCGACGAGCCTGACTTCGTCTTCCATGCGAAACGGAGGGATGGCTAACCATGGCTGACAGCGATCGTTTCAACTTCGCCACGATTCGCGAGCTCGGCAAAATGCTTCGCTCCGGTGAGACCACGCCGACGCAGCTGACCGAGCATTTTCTCGCTCGACTCGAGAGCCAGGGACGCGAGCTCAATGCCGTGGTCACCATTACCGCCGAGCGTGCCATGCGAGAGGCACAGCTCGCCGAGGACGAACTTGCCGCGGGCTACGATCGTGGACCACTGCACGGCATTCCATACGGTGGCAAAGACTTGCTGGCCACCGCCGGTATCCCCACCAGTTGGGGGGCCGAGCCGCTGCGCGATCAGGTCTTCGACGAGGACGCCACCGCGGTCAAGCGACTGCGCGACGCCGGTGCGGTTCTGGTCGCCAAGCTGGCCATGATCGAGATCGCGGGCGGCATGGGATATAACCAGCCGGTTGCGTCGCTCACGGGTGCACCGCTCAACCCCTGGAGTCGAGATTCCTGGACAGGTGGATCGTCGAGCGGCACGGGTGCCGCCGTCGCCGCCGGACTCGTTCCGTTCGGCATTGGCTCGGAGACGGGCGGCTCGATCCTCGGCCCGTCGTGCTATTGCGGCCTGAGCGGCATCCGGCCCAGCTACGGTCGCATCAGCCGGCACGGTGCCATGGCGCTCTGCTGGACATTGGACAAGCTCGGACCGATGTGCCACACCGCCGACGACTGCGGACTTGCACTGCAAGCGCTCTCCGGGTTCGACCCGCTGGACCGAACCACGTTACATGACACCTATCGCTATGAGCCGGATCTGGCGAGGACGTCGGGATTTCGCGTGGGAGTCTTGCGCGATGGGCTCGACAACGTTCAGCCCGAGGTGCGTGCGAACTTCGAGAAAGCGTGTGACGCACTCTCGTCGGTGGCCACGCTCGAAGAAGTCGCGCTTCCCGATTTCCCCTACACCGAGGTCTACTCAATCATCCTGACGTGTGAAGCCGCCTCGGCTTTTGAAGAGCTCATCGACAATGGAACGCTGATGGGCCTGACGGCGCCGGAGGATCGACTCGGTGGCTACGCGGGCATGTCCGTCCCCGCTGTCGACTACCTGCGCGCCATGCGGGTGAGGGGTCAGATCAACGAAGCCATCGATGCGCTCTTTGCACGCTATGACGCCATCGTAAATCCGGCGTCAAACACCGTCGCAAGCCCGATCGCCCTCAATTTCGAGACCTACGCGGCTCCCTACAGCAGACGGAACGTGCTGACGACAATGGGCAACATCTCCGGCCTGCCCGGGATGAGTGTGCCGACTGGTTTCGGCGAGCGTGGTTTGCCCACCGGCATGCAGATCGTGAGCCGGGCCGGTGCCGACAACTCCGTCATTGCTGTTGCTGATGCGTATCAACGTGTGACCGATTGGCATCAGCAACACCCGGAAGCGTAGATGGATGACGGATCGTGAAGTTCTGTCTGGCGTTATCGCATCACTCTTGGGCACGCGAGGATGCAACTTGCCCGGTCGAGCGCACGATCGATTCGATCGTGCTGGCCGATCGGGCCGGCCTCGACTCGGTCTGGCTGAGTGAAGACCCCGATGGCTGGGATGCCTTCGCGGTATTGGGCGCCGCCGCCCGCTTGACGGAACGTGTTCGTCTCGGGACAGGCGTCGCGAACCCGTATCTGCGTCATCCCAATTTGCTGGCCATGTCCGTCGCGACCATCGACCGCCTGTCGGGAGGGCGTGCCTTCCTCGGTCTTGGCCGTGGACAGCCGGAGTGGTACGAACAGCGGCTCGGAATCGAGGTCGCTAGCCCACTTCGCGCGCTCTCCGAAACGGTCGACCTGCTGCGAACGTGGTGGCAACCACCCTTTCGAGCATCGGTCCACGGACACTTCGCGGTGGACGATTGGGCGCATGCGTTCGGGCCGATTCAAACGCCGCCAATCTACCTGGCGGCGCTCGGACCCAGGGCGCTGGCACTGGGAGCGCGCAAGTTCGACGGCTTGCTCATATCGGAGTTCGCGTCAGAGTCGTTCTTGCGCGGACTGCGAAACGATCTGCACAACGACCTACCCGCTGCTGGCAAAGTGGTGGATGATTTTCCCATCTTCGTTCGCACCATGATCCAGGTGACTAATGATCCGGAGCCGGTGCTCGAACGGCGCAAGAACCTGATCGCGCTGGTCAATGCGCTGCCGGGTATGTCGCGGCACATGGATATCCCCGGCTTCGACGTTCCGGCCATCATGGCGAGAGTGCGTGAAGCGATGCACACCGATGACGTGCTGGCCAGGGGCGGGGCGTTCATCGACATTCGCAAGGTCGCCGACTACGCCGCCGCACGGAGGGCCATCCCCACTGAGTTGGTCGATGAGTTGAGCTACGTTGGGCCGGCGGAGAAGATACGCGGGAAGCTGGCGCGACTGGCCTCAAATGGCGTTTCGCACGTCTTCGTCGAACCACCTCCCGATCTCGACGAACTCGCCTTCGTGGAGACGCTGGCAACGATTCAGCCGTGAGAGCCCTCATCCCTTGACTCGGTCCGCCCCGCTGACTCCCTTCCCACTGAAGAGAGAACCATCTCCTGCCGAGCAGGAGGTGGGAACGCTCATGGGGTGAGGCTGAGCCTTTATCTTGGGTCGCCCTTCTCCCGTTCGGACGGGAGAAGGGCCGGGGATGAGGGCCACTCAGCCTAGTTGGAGGAGCCTTCCTCCAGGACATTGGCCGCCTTCACCGGGATGCGGCGCGTGCGAGCCTGCTCCGCCTTGGGCAGGCTGAGGGTCAGGATGCCATGCTCGAAGTGGGCCTCGGCCCGCTCGCTATCGACCGGGAAGGGCAACGTCACGCTCTCGGCGAACTGTCCGGTGCCAATCTCGCGTCGATACCAGGTCGTCTTCTTGGCGTCGTCGGCATTGAGCGTGTAGCCGAACCGGCCGCGAATCGTCAGCGTGTTCTGCTCGACCGAGAGCTCAATGTCCTCAGAGCGAGCGCCTGGAATGACGGCTTTGAAGATCAGTTCGTCGCCTTGGTCATACAGATCCATCGCCGGCCTGAACGCGCCCATGCGAGACGTGGGTCGCACTCGTGGGAAGGACTCGCCGATCAAGCGATCCATCTCATCCCACACTCGATCGATATCACCAAAAGGACTCCATCGCTGCAACATGTTTATCAACCTCCATGAGGATGTCGTGTACATCTAATCACTAATCAGGATTAGTGATAGTGAGTCTGAACGTGTCAAGTTACTGGAGCGTTTCTAGACACATCTGGTCATGCACGTTGCACCCAACCGTGAACAGGTAGCGCTTGCAGTCTGGCGTCTGTCGCACACAAATGATGAGCGCGCTGCCGGATGGCAGCGCGCTCTGGTCTCGAATAGTGGATGCGCGAATTGCTATCCCGCGTTAGCGAACGACCCGATAGTTCGGCGCCTCTTTCGTGATCATGACGTCGTGCGGGTGGCTCTCGCGCAGGCCGGCGGCCGTGATGCGCACGAACTTGGTCCGCTGCTGCATATCCGTGATGTTCGCGGCACCGCAATAGCCCATCGCCTGTCGCAGACCGCCGACGATCTGATAGACGATCGTGGCCAGCGGTCCTTTATAAGCGACGCGCCCTTCGATGCCTTCCGGCACGAACTTGCTGAGATTGGTGACTTCCTCCTGGAAGTAGCGATCCTTGCTGTAGGAGCGGGCCTTCATGGCGCCCAACGAACCCATGCCGCGGTATTCCTTGAAGCGCTCGCCCTGATACAGGATCACGTCGCCGGGGCTCTCGTCCACTCCGGCGAGGAGACTGCCCAGCATCACCGTATCTGCTCCAGCGGCGATCGCCTTGGCGACGTCGCCCGAGTACTGCACACCGCCATCGGCGATGACCGGGACGTTGTAGCGAGACGCGACTCGCGACACATCCATCACCGCGGTGATCTGCGGTACGCCGGTTCCGGCCACGATGCGCGTGGTACAGATGGAGCCGGGCCCGATGCCGACTTTGACGGCGTCCGCTCCGGCCTCAATGAGGGACTTCGCGGCCAGGCCGGTGGCAATGTTGCCCGCGGCCACGTCGACGTTCCAGGTCTGCTTGACGGTGCGCACCATGTCGACCACGTCGACGTGATGCCCGTGCGAGGTGTCGATCACCAGGATGTCGACTCCCTCTGCCACCAACGCCTCGGCACGATCGAGCGAATCTTTGCCGATGCCGATGCCAGCCCCAACCCGCAGTCGCCCACGCTCGTCTTTGGTGGCGTTCGGGTACTGGATGCGCTTCTGGATGTCCTTAACCGTGATCAATCCCTTGAGGTAGCCGTGATCGTCTACCACCGGCAGCTTCTCGACCTTGTAAGCGTGCAGGATCTCCTGCGCCTGATCGAGCGTGGTGCCGACCGGTACCGTGATCAGGTTCTCTTTGGTCATCAGGTTGACAATGGGTTGATCGAGGTCGTCTTCAAAGCGTAGGTCGCGGTTCGTCAGAATGCCGACCAGCTTTCCGGCTGGCTCGGTGATCGGGACGCCGGAGATGTGGTAGGTCTCCATCATGTTGAGCGCGTCGCGCACGCTGTCGCTCGGGCCGAGCGTCACCGGCTCGACGATCATGCCCGACTCGCTTCGTTTGACCTTATCGACTTCGGTGACCTGGTCTTCAACCGAAAGATTGCGGTGCAGGATACCGATGCCGCCTTCGCGCGCCATGGCGATAGCCATGCGCGCCTCGGTGACGGTGTCCATTGCCGCTGATATGATCGGGATGTTCAGCTCGATGTTGCGTGACAACCTGGATTGCGTCGTCGCATCCTTCGGCAGAACTGCCGATTCCGCCGGAACCAACAGCACGTCGTCGAAGGTCAAGCCGGTCCCGACGACCTTGTCCTGCAACAGCTCCATAAGCTCATCGTCTCGAAGAATCTTGTTGATATCCGGGTCCTTGGTAATCGTCATGAACCGCCGCCTTTCACCCTGACGTCGCGCTCCCGCTCGGGGCTGTCGGAGCGATTGCTGAGTAACACACGAGGCAGCCAATCGCGAGCGTCGGGGCTGCGCCGACGATGAACAGATTTACACACACAACCGACAAGTTCAGGCGGCATCAGGGCATCTCCTTCGGAGCGTCCGCACCGGCCGCCACCTCGGCGGGAGTGCACCGGGTTCGAATGCCGATTCGCCGGGCGATCTCCTCCCCGACCGCGCTATAGGCCGCCGTGGCGCGAGAGGAGGGATCGTATTCGAAGATCGTCTGCCCGTAACTCGGCGCTTCCGCGAGGCGGACCGTGCGAGGAATCACCGTTTGGAGCAACCGGCTGGGGAAAAATCGACGCACATCCTGTACGACCTGAGGCGAGAGTCGCGTGCGGGCGTCAAACATCGTCATGACGACACCCAAAACATCGAGCGCCGGGTTCAGCCGGCGCCGCACGAGGTCGATCGTATTGACCAGCTGCATCAGCCCCTCCAGGGCGAGGTATTCGCACTGAATGGGGATGACGACCGCGTTGGCCGCGGTAAGCGCGTTCACCGTCAAGAGCCCGAGGGAGGGTGGGCAGTCGATGATGATTGCGCGGTAGTGATCGGCCATCGTGGCCAGCATCTCACGCAGGCGATATTCACGCCGACGCAATCCGACGAGCTCAACCTCGGCTCCTGCCAGCATGCCGTTGGCCGGCAGTAGATCGAGATTGGGCCGAATGTCCTCAATGGTGCAGCTCTCGAGAGGCTGTCCATCGATGAGTACCTCATAGGTGGATTGTTGAATGGAGTTCTTATCGACGCCAACGCTACTCGTCGCGTTGCCTTGCGGATCGAGGTCCGCCAGCAGCACACGGTGACCTTGCTCGGCAAGATAGGCTGCCAGGTTGACCGCAGTGGTGGTCTTCCCGACACCGCCTTTCTGATTTGCCAGTGCAAGCGCGTGCGCCACTGATCTCCTCTCCGCCGCGCGCCGAGTTAATTGGTCTATTGTAACGCCGGGCAGGGAGTAGATCAAGCACCTTCAGGATGGATTAGGGTCGATTCCGGGACTACCCGGCCCGATAAGCGGCGGGTGACCACAGTGGTCGCCTCCTTTGGAGGACCACGAGAAGTTGGTCACCTAACCCGTCGTGGACGACTCAGCTCGATGCGCTCTCGCGTCTGGAACGACTGCTACCGTGCAACGGGATACGACCAGCACCATGCCTGGCGCCGTCCGATCATGTTTCAGATGGGCGTCCCTGATTTCGTTGGATACGGAATCTCGCGAAGCTTAGTGACGGCCGGGCCTGCCAAAGCACTACCACAAGCGCTGGCACATAGAGTGAGATAATGGCCCACGGTGCCACGAGTTCATCGATGTGACGCGAGGACGACTCAACGCCCCCTGCCCAATGCCAACAAAACCAACCCAGCCAGCCGAATGCAACAAGCCCAATCATCTGCCGCCGAGATTGCGCCACGATTAAGAGCGGTAGTTGGTCGTAAAAGTTCAGCCGCTGTGGCATGAGTGCCATCAAGAGCAAGAAACGTCCGTTTGAAGTTCGCCACGCAGCAAGGCTCAACAGCATGAACACACCAAGAGGCGCGAACAGCGGGCTGTAATAGTGGTTCTTGCCAAGGTTGTGCAAGAGATCGAACGGCCATGTTGGCAATACGATCATGCTGACCGCGAACAGGATGATCCCGACGCCGAGCGCGCGACGATTCAGCCGTACCAATCCGAGCGGAATGCCGGAGGTCGGCTTGATGAGGGGCAAGACTCCGGCGGTCATCGGCAGTAACGCGAGTGCGACCATGAGCGGCGAGATCTGTTCGGAGAAAATCGCGCTGTACGCGCAAGGGCTTGCGAGCATCAACAACGGGTGCCATGAGCGCCGCGTAAGGACGTATGCTAGCAGACCGAACGAAGCTGCAATAAATAGCGAGCCAGCGAGTCGAGCAGGCAACAGCACGAACGGTAAGCCGACAAACACCGCCGGCAGGGGATAGTACAACACCGCGGTGTTGGGGTACGGATGTCCAGGGCCGAGCCCCGGGTGCCGGTACGGATTGTGTCCGTGAACGAGATCGTCAGCGCCACGCAACAGCCAGGTGAAGTCCGCCGCGTTCTGGTGAATGCGGTAGGCGTAGGCAAACACAATGGTGGAGATAACGAGGGCTACGGCAACCCGCCATTTTCGTTCCATGCGCCCAGTCTATGGAATCGAAGGGAATCAACACATAACCAATATGTCCTGATGACCAGACGGCGCCTATCACCGTCGAATGTACAAGTGAATCAGTGACGTCGCGCTTGCCGACTTGGACCCATAACTCAGCCGCGCCGCGTTATTCACCGGCAGCGTTGGCATTGTTGCCAGGTGCACGCATGGCCGGGACCACGGCCACGGTGCAACGGGAGACGCAGATGAGCCGATCCTGCTCATCCCGAATCATCGTCTGCCACACCTGTGAGGTGCGCCCAATGTGGATCGGCGTGGCGGTGGCGATCAGCGTGCCGTCACGCACCGAGCGGATGTGGTTGGCGTTGATCTCCTGACCAAAGACGTTCATCCCGTCGGCCGCGTTGAGGGATGCGCCGTAACTTGCGGCGGTCTCGGCCAGCGCCACGCTGGCGCCACCATGCAGATATCCGCGCGGCTGAAGATGTCCCTCGCTCACCGGCATGATCACGACCACGCGCTCGGGGTTTGACTCAACGACGCGCATTCCTAATGTGTCCAATAACGTCATGCTGATTTCGGTCCTTTCGTCACCGTCAAAATAGCCTCATCGTGTTGCGTTTTTGACGAGCCGTCGGGCTATACCGGAGATCATGCCCGGCACCGCAGAGTCTACGTGGAATGGTTTCGGTCGTCACCACGGAGCTTCGATCAATTCACGGTTGGCCTGGATCTTCCGTCGCGTCGACGTCGACGGGCCAATCGATAAAACATGAAAGCGACGTTTGGTTTGAGTCATTCCCCTGCAGGGCCAGACCTCGAGCGACTCGAGAGCTACCGTCGAGTGCAGGCCGAGATGGCCGCGCTCGTGAACGAGGTGCCATTGACGTCGGATCCGAACGCCTCGCGCCGCGCCAAAACCGGCGCGGGAGTCGAGTTGAGCGATCGCGATTTAGTGCTGCGACAGAAACGCGTCGACCTCAACCCGCGTCGGTAGAGCCGGGATCGCGCCGCGACGTGTGACGGTGATGGCCCCGGCGGCGTTGGCCAGGCGCATCACTGGTTTGAGCGCATCCGGGTCGAAGCGAAAGTCGGCTTCGAGCAGTCCGGTCAACACCCCTGCCACGAACGCGTCTCCAGCGCCGGTCGTATCTACCGATGTGACAGGGAAGCTCTCGATCGATCCTGAATCGTGCGCCGTGAACCAGGTACATCCCTGCATTCCGCTGGTAATGGTCAGGAGACGTAGGTCCTCGTGCCACAGACGGCGCGCTCCCAGCTCGACGTCGTCCTGACCGCTCAAGAACGTGAGCTCCTCGTGACTCATTTTGACGATGTTGGCACGGGCGAGTCCGACCAGGAGCCCCGCGCGGGCCGCATCGACTGACGGCCAGAGAGGCAGGCGCAGGTTGGGATCGTAGGAGATCAGCGCACCGGCGGCGCTGGCCGCGTCGGCGGCCCCAAGGGTGGAGCTGCGGCTCGGCTCGCTGATCAATGAGATCGAGCCGTAGTGGAAGACGCGAGCTGACGCGGCCAGCGCGCAATCTCGGTCGCTGGCGCGCCACAGCATATCGGCACTGGGGTGACGATAGAACATGAAGTCGCGCTCGCCATCGGCTTTGAGAGAGACGAACGCCAATGCCGTGCGTGCTTCTGCACAGCGATGAAGTCCGCTGACAACGACGCCGTCTTTCTCCAGCGTCGCCGCCAGGAACTCGCCGAAGTCGTCCGCTCCCACTTGCCCGAGGAACCCGACCGATCGACCCAGTCGCGCCAGTCCGACCGCGACGTTGGCTGGAGCTCCGCCTGCGGCCTTTTCGAAGGCGTGCGCCTCAACCAGGCTCACGCCGACCTCGAGCGCCACGAAGTCGATCAGGAGCTCGCCGCAGGTGACGACGTCGAGATTGACCATTTTCTTGTCCTGCCATCTTATTCGAGCGCATGCAGATGCAGAGCGGGAGGACACAACGTCCTCCCCTACAACACCGGCAAAGATTGACTTAGCTGGGAAGCACCACGTGTGCTCCCGCTGTCGCTACCCCTTGACTGCTCCCGCCGTGAGTCCGGCCAGAATGCGTCGCTGGAAGACGAGGGTCAGGATGATGAGTGGCATGGTCACAATGACCGTGCCGGCCATCATCTGGCCCCACGGCAGTTCGAACCCGCCGGTCGTGTTGGTGTTGAAGTTGAAGATCGCCAGCGTGATGGTGAAGTGGTTCGGTGTCTGGATGAAGGACAGCGCATAGAGAAACTCGTTCCATGCGGCGATGAACGCAAGCAAGCCGGTCGTTACCAGACCCGGCGCGGCTAATGGAAGCAGCACCTTGTAGAAGACCTGGAACGGCGTGGCGCCGTCGACGTAGGCCGCCTCCTCGAGCTCACGCGGCATCGCCTGGAAGAAGGTTGTCAGCACCCAGACCGTAAACGGCAATGTGAACAGCAGGTATGTGATGATCAGCGAGTAGAGCGTGTTGTACAAATGGAACTTGCTGATCAGCTCATACAACGAGCCCAACACCGCAATCTGCGGGAACATCGTCATTGAGAGCGTGATGTACATCACCGGCGCGCGGCCTCGGAAGCTGAAGCGCCCCAGCGCGAACGACGCGAACGCGCCGACCAGCAACGAGAGGACCGTGACCGAGCCCGCCACGATGGCCGAGTTCAGCATCGACCGCATAAAGTTCCGGTTGTGGAGCACCTGGCTGTAGAACGTCCACGTGGGATGGTTCGGCCAGTAGTGGATCGGTGTCACGAACATCTCGCTGTTGGGCGTGATCGACGAGCGGATCGCCCAATAGAACGGAAAGACCAAATACACAACGATGATCGCGACGAGTAGCCAGAAGAGGGACCGCTGGACATAGTAGCGCCATGTCTTGGTCATGACCGCTCAATCCTCAACGACGTGACGTACGCCACCACGAAGATGCCGATGATGATGAAGATTGCGACGCTGATCGCGCTCCCGTATCCGATTTGGGAGAAGGAGACGACGTTCTGTTGGTCGTAAATCGCCATCGTCTGGGTGTCGGCACGTGCTCCGAACATCACGAAGAAAACGTCGAAGACGCGTAATGCGTCCAGCGTTCTGAAAATGAGTGCCACCAAGATGGCCGGCCTCAGCAGCGGCAGCGTGATGCGGAAGAACTGCTGCACTCCGGATGCGCCGTCCACCCTGGCCGCCTCATAGATGTCCGACGGGATCACCTGAAGTCCGGCCAATAAGAGGAGCGCCACGAACGGCGTCGTTTTCCAAATGTCAACCGCGGCGATGGCTGGCAAGGAGGTGTTGGTCTGCGAAATCCAGGCAACGGGCTTGCTGAGAAGATGGAGTCGGATGACCAGGATGTCGTTGAAGACGCCGTAGATCTGGCTGTACATCCACTTCCACATCTGTGCCGAAATGACCGTGGGAATAGCCCACGGCACCAGCATCGCGGCACGCATGGTGCCACGTCCCTTGAAGTTCGAGTTGACCACTAGTGCAACGACCATCCCAAGGGCAAACTCGAAGATCACCGTGATCACGGTGAACTTGACCGTCGTCCAGATGGCGTCACGAAACGCGATGTCATGAATAAGGAAGCGGTAATTCTTGAGGCCGATGTAATCGGTGGGTTTGACGCTTGCCAGGCGGGCGTTGGTAAAGCTGTACCAGATCGTCTGACCAAGCGGAACCATGGCGACCGCAAGCACGACGATGATGGTGGGGAGCAACAGAAGCCAGGCGGTTCGTGTTTGTGAGCTCGCGAGGGTGCGCGTCTTTTTCTGCCGCGCACCAATTTCCGGTTGGCCGTCTTGGGTAGTAGCAATCCGGCCCATTCATCCCCCCTCGATATGATGGGCTAGGCGGGGGCGAAAGCCGCCCCCGCTGTAGCTTCCCGGGTATGTATTTGGTGTTGTGTTGCAGTGTAGCCGGTCGCCGGCTAGCTGACCACCCGCTCGATTTGCTGCTGCACCTGCGGCAGCACGCTGGAAGCATCTCCGCCCGTGAGAACCTGGTTGACGCCCTGGAAGAAGTACGTCGACACCTGGTTGTAGTTCTCAGCCGTCGAGCGAGACGGGCGTGTAACGCGCACGACGTCCTGCAGGCTCTGCAGGAACGGCATGGCTTTGATCACGTCCGGGTCGGCTGCCACGTCTGGCTGCGTCGGCACGTAGGAGCCGACGACCGCTCGCCAGGTCTCCACTTCCGGACTCGCCAGATAGCGCACCAGTTCGATGGCCGCGTCCTGATTCTTGGAGTAGGTCGAGACGCCGAGCTGCCAGCCACCGACAGTACCGTAGTGCTTCTGGCCGGAGTTGGCCGGGATCGGCGCGACGTCGAACTTCCCGGCGATGGGGGAGTCGCTGGCGTTGCCAGCGGCGTAGGCATACGGCCAGTTGCGCATAAACATGGCGTTGCCGCCCTGGAAGACGTTACGCGCATCCTCTTCCTTGAAGGAGGTGACGTCTTTCGGCGCAATGTCACCAACCCAGCCCTTGGCCCGGTTGATGATATCGATCGCGTCCTTGTTGTTCACTGTGACTTTGCCGGTTTCATCGATGATCGTGCCGCCACCGGCTCCGGCGATCCACTCGAGGGCGTCGCAGGTCAGACCCTCGTATGCCGCGCCCTGGAAAACGAAGCCCTGGAAGCTGGCATTCGAGCTCTCGCCGTCCTTGACCTTCTTGGCCATGGCTTCGAAGTCGTCCCAGGTTTCCGGTGGCTTATCGTATCCATACTTCTGCAGCAGGTCGGTGCGATAGAACATCATCCCGAAGTCACCGAAGTACGGCATCGCCGTCAGTTTGTTGTCGACGGTGTTGTTCTGAATGATGGTGTCGTAGTTCTTCTTGGCCAGGTCCGACAGTGCGCTGCTGAGGTCAGCGAGATGCGGCGCAAAGGAACCAGGCCAGATGACGTCGAGCATCATAACGTCGACGTCGGTCGACTTGCCTTGGAAGAAGCGCTGATACGTCGAGTAGTTTTCGGTCGAATCCTGCGGCTTCGGAACGATGTTGACCTGAATCCCGGTGTCCTTGGTGAACTGGGCGATCATGACCTTGTCGATGTCGGCCCCAGAGCCCACCGAGTCACCATAGTAGGTGATCTTGGTTCCACTGTACTGCTTGTTCGGATTCGGAACCGCAGGCGCTTGATTTGGATCAAACGTCATTGCCGCCGGACTGCCCTCCGGAGAAGCCGCGCTCGTCGCCGTTGCGGCGGTCGTGGGACTGGATGCTGCCGCAGTCGTCGGGCTGGAAACCGGTGCCGTCGTTGCAGTCGTGGCCGACGTCGCTGTGGTGCCAGCGCCACCGGTTGTTGTGGTGGTCGTTGACTTGCCGCCGCCACCGCATGCGGCGAGCAGAGCCGCGACAATCGGGGCGCTCAACCCAAGCACAGCCGCGCGCTGCAAAACCGCTCGGCGGCTCAGCCGTCCGCTCATGGCTCCCTCAGCGAGTTCTCGAAACCGCTGATCGTGTGACATAAAGTACTCCTCCTACATCGAGGCCGCCCAAAGTCCACAATGACCTCAGCGCGGTCTCAATCGGCTCAATGGTGTCTTCTCGCGCATATCCGCAATCGGTACGTGAATACCCAGGTGCAGCCATTCCCGGTGGGCTCACGTTTCCGGCTTGGCCGTAGTCGCTCGTCGCGTCAACGGGCATCTGGTCACTGTATGCATCGAATCGCGCGCGAAAATCCGCGGCCAAATGGCAGACGAACACCGTGTCTCCGTCCAGCAAGAATCAGGCCCACATCTCGCAGATTCCGCGCCGCGACCGGCATGCTGGCCAGACCGCGCAGATATGACACCTTGTACACTTTCGCACCGAACCGACGAATTGTCCAGTCGGGATGTGCGCTCGCCGTGTCAACTTTGCGCAGGTTCGTGACAAAAGCGTGACGATCGGAAGCCACTGCTTTCCGCGAATTGGTGGAGTGCGGCTGAGTAAATTGCTCGAATCAGGGAGCGGTCGTTTCGCTAACGGCGGCCGCTTGAGCCTGCTGCGCCGCGAGGATCGCCGCCGCCTGATCCGAATCCTGGCCGTTGGCGGAACGGAAAACTGTGACGTTGTGCGGGTAGGGGATCGTCACGCCGGAGGAGGTCAAGGCCAGCTTGATGCGGCGCCGTAGCTCTCGTTGCACCCGCCACTGTTCCATTGGCTTTGTCTTGACCATGAGCCTGATCGTCACCTGATATGGCCCGAGCGCCTGCACGCCAAGTATGTTGGCTGGCTCGAGCACGGCGCTGCCCAAATCCGGATCCTCCTGGATACCGTCGAGAAGCTCGGTCAAAACGTTGATGGCGTGATCGACGTCGTCGTCGTAGGAGATGTCGATGTCGACCACTGCGCGTGACCAGTCTTTGGTCAGGTTCTGAACCGCGCGGACATCACCGTTCGGCACGATGGTGAAGCTGCCGTCCAGACCGCGCAGACCGGTGCGACGCAGGCTGAGATGCTCGACGGTGCCGACAAAGCCGTTGACCGAAATGACGTCGCCAACCCCGAATTGGTCCTCGATCAGAATCAGAAATCCGCCGATAAAGTCTCGGATAAGGCTCTGGGCACCGAGACCTATGGCGATCCCGACAACGCCCGCGCTGGCCAGCAGCGGCGCGATGTTCAGCCCAATCTTGCTCAGCACCATCATCCCGGCGATCACCAGAATGATGAGGCGACCAAGTGATTCAACTACGCTGGAGAGCGTGTTGATCTTCAAGGTCAGCTCGCGGCTAGGCTGATTGCTGCGCTCGACCAGGTGCTTGATCGCACGGCGGATGATCGAACGCATGGCACGCAAGACGAGGAAGGCGATGACGATGATGACCAGGATGCTGAGACCTGGCCCGATCGCGTCCTTGCCGACCGTCTTAGCGGTCTCCACCACGATATTCGAATGGCTCAGTGCGGAACGAATTCCGGATTCCACAAGGGAGATCGCCGCGAAGGGCGAATGCACGTTGTCCCCTCCCAGGTATGTCAACTTCGCTCCGTGAAGGGTACCAGTGGTCGAAGTCGACGCCAACGAAGGTCGTCGAGTCTCGACCTTTCGTGTACCGCCTGCGCTTACTCGATCAGGCGCTGATGTCAGCACACGACGTGATCAGCTGAGCAGTCAATAATTCGATGATCTTCGTTATGGTTGGTTCCGTGGACGCCTGGACATGGTCGCGCTCGACCCACGTCGCGCACCTGCTGGCACGCTTGATTCGCCAGCGACCGTCATCCGTCTCGCAGGGCTCAGCGACGCGGGGAGACGGCCGCGGCACGCATCCTGGGCACGCTCGATGCCTGACGGCCGATTCCTGCCCAGGATGGCTCACTCCGCTGTTCCTCACATGGACCGAGTTTGATTCTGTCCATCGTCCGCCGTTTAGGGTTGGGTGACGGTCTTGATCTGAATCGTCTTTGGTTGCGTCTCTTCGACTTTGGGCAGTTCGATCGTGAGGACGCCCGCGTCGAATTCGGCCGACGCATGCTGCGAGTTGACCGAGGTCGGCAAGGTGATCGAGCGATCAAATCGGCCGAATCGGCGCTCGCGAAGCAGCCAGCGGCAATCCTCGCTGGACTCTTGCTCCTGCTGGCCATCGCGATCCTTGATCTCGCCACTGATACGGACGTGGCTGCCGAGGACCGAAATGTCGACGTCGGTGGGAGAGACTCCCGGCAGCGGTGCGGTGATGATGTAGCGGTCGCGCGTTTCACGCACGTCGAGAGGAATCGATCCAACGTTCGACATGCTGCCACGTGGGACGAGCATTCCTTCGTCAAACAGGTTGTTCATCGCTTCGCGGAATCCGCTGATATCTCGTAATGGGTCCCATCTTGAGCTCACTGATGATGTTCCTTCCGCGTTCGGCTCGATGTGGGAGTGGTTAGCACTCTCGCATCGAGAGTGCTAACGGCGAGTATAGCCCCTCATCGGTGGGCTGACAAACGCGCGTTCATGACGTGTTCGACTGCAACAAGAACGTCCGCTAGGGAATATGATTGCGCGTAACTTGCGACGGTATGCTGATTGATGCGCGGCAAGTTCGGTGGTTGTCCGATCGACATGTTGGACGCGAGTGTCATCATCCGCTGGCTCCGCGCTGCGCAGGGAAGGTGAAAAGCGATGGAATGGCAGCTGCCCGACGAGCCACGACGCAAACGCGTCCTCATTCTGGGTGGAGGCTTTGCTGGAGTCTACACGGCCTATGAACTGCAGCGAGAATTGCGAGATGAAGCGGTCGATGTGGCCGTGGTCAACCGCGAGAATTTCTTCGTCTTCTATCCGTTGCTCCCCGAGATCATTTCGGGCGCGATCGAGACGAGCTCAATTCTGAATCCGATTCGGCTCGTGACACCGCAGACGACGCTCTACGTCGGGGAAGTCACCCAGATTGACTTGGAACTCCAGCGAGTCGAGGTGCGGCAAGGACTCTACGGTCACTATCAGGAGCCTCGCTTCCTCTATTATGATCACCTCGTCATTTCACTTGGCGGCGTTCCCAACACGTCGGTGGTCAAAGGCATGGCGGAGAACGCGTTTGATGTGCAACGTCTTAGCACCGCGTTTGCCTTGCGCAACCAGCTCATCGACACATTGGAGCAGGCCGACATCGAGACTGATCCCGTCGACAAGCGCCAGCTTCTCACCTTCGTCGTCGTGGGAGGTGGCGCCAATGGCGTCGAGGTCGTGGCCGAGATGCGGGACATGCTGATCGAAGTCACGTCACGCTACAAGCACATCGAGAAGGACGATATTCGCGTAGTCTTGATCCATGGTGGATCTCGCCTGATTGAGGATCTGTCCGCTGACCTCGCCTCGTTCGCTGAGCACCTGCTGCGCCACAAAGGTGTGGAGATCATGTTCAACTGCCGTGTGTCGAAGGTTGAGCCGGGTCGCGTCGTCCTCGAGAATGGTGACACCATCGATGCCAGCACGGTCGTCGGTTCGGTCGGCGTGCAGCCGAACCCGCTATCGCGTGATCTTCCCGTTGAGCACAACAAGCGGGGCCAGATCAAGGTGAGCCGCATGTTGAACGTCCCCGGCCACCCAAACGTCTGGGCGATTGGCGACGCCGCCGAGGTGATCGATCCGCACAACGGCAAGCCGTACCCGCAAACGGCGCAGCACGCCGTGCGTGAGGCACGCCTGGTGGCCCACAACATCGCGGCGTCCCTAAGGGGCGAGCCCCTCAAGACAATGCATTACCGCACGTTGGGGCAACTTGTGGCTCTCGGGCATCGCTCGGCGATCGCCAACGTCATGGGACTGAAACTCTCGGGCTTCAAGGCGTGGTGGCTCTGGCGCTCGTACTATCTGTTGCAGATTCCGCGCTGGGACAAGCGATTGCGAGTCATGTTCGACTGGACGCTCGACCTGGCATTTCCTCCGGAGCTAACACAGCTCAAGGTCGGACAGCCGGTACCCGCGGCAAATGCCCCGCGCCACAGGGACGCGGAGCGATCTGAACCGGAGCCAGCCCCGAGGTTGTGAGGTTGCTAGTCTGCCGCCACCGCGGCGTTCTTCGTCGCGGCCCAGCGGCGGACCATTTCCCGCAGCAATTCGGTGCCGGACTGCAGCGATGTGCCGCCGCCCTCCCCGACTGGGTAGACAGAGACGAGCCCGACGGCTTCGACTTTCCCGGTATCCAGAACGGTCTGCACGGCGGCAACGGTTGTTGCCATGTCGGGACCGTTCGGCTCTTTGGTGCCGTGCGACGGCGTCAGTGACTCGTCCAAAATGTCCAGGTCGATGTGCAGGTAGATCAGGTCGGTTTTGTCTGCCAGCGCCTGGACGGCCTCCTTGAGCTTCGGCCCGGATACCGGGACCACTTCGACGGCAGTGGCGTCGACCAGTTGTTTTTCGGCCGGGTCGAGATTGCGGACGTCGACCATAATGATGCGGTCCGTTGGGAGGGCGACCTCCTGATGCGCGCCGATGCGCCAGTTGGGATAGCACAGTCCGGCAATCACAGCCACGGGCATCCCACCCAGCATGCCACTCAAGGTTGTTTTGGGCGTGTTGAAATCGCCATGAGCGTCAAACCAAACCAACCCGATGCGGGCGCTCGAACCTTTTGCCTGCTGCAGGCCTCCGATGACGCCCGGCAGCGCGCCGCAGTTCCCTCCGGCCACGACCACATGCTCGCCGGCGGCAAAACCGGCCGCGACTTCGTCAGCGATGCGGCCGCACATCAAGCCCAACGTGTCGACCGGGTCGTCCAGAAATTCGTTGTCCTCAACCCACGGACGCGCGTAGCTGACCGCCCCCTCGGCGACGTCGTAGACGCCACTCTGGCGGAACGAATCAAGCTCGCGCGGAATCTGTCCGTGGGTAGGACGGTTTGTCGAACGAAGCTCGACGACGTGAAGATCCATCTTTACCCTCCACCCAATCCGATGACATGACCGTCCTACAAACCAGCGAGCATTGCGTTACGAATCACCTTCGGCACGTTGAATCTCGCGCAACGCCTCGAGCGCCTTGTCGACGTCTGGGATGACGCCACGTTCGGTGATGACTTCCTGATACGCAAGCTTGCCCGACTTATCAATGATGAAGAGTGCGCGACGAGAGATGTCGTGATACGCGCCGAACTGATCCATCTTGATGTCGTATGCGGTCATCATCCGACGGTCAAGATCACTCAGCACTGGATACGTCAGTTCGAGCCGCTCGGCCCAGACGCGCTGTGAGTGATGTGAATCGACGGATATCCCGTAGACTTCAGCGCCCAATCGATGAAACTCATCGATGTTGTCCTGCAGTTTGGACAACTGGTTGCCTCAGCCACCGGTAAATGCGAAGAAATAGGAGGATATGACGACCGTGTGCTCCTTGATTGCCTCGCTGAGAGTGAACGTGTCACCCCATGAGCTCGGTACGGAGAACTCCGGCGCCATCTCGCCGATCGTCAATGGCATACAGAACCCTTTCTGTGCGTTACCATCCGTAGCTTGCATCACCTGATGACGGCTCGATGGTCGTAATGAGATGGAGCGGTTGCCCACTGGCACTATACAGTGACCGGCGAAATCTCGCACGAGCGGTGTGAGTTGTGGATGAAACGTGGAATCGTGGGCCGCACGTCCGGTGCGGCAGTTGTTGATGTAGCATAGTGCAGAGCCTGGCGATTGGGTTACCGGGTTTCTCGAACTGGCGGGAGGAGAGGGCGTGCAACTTTACAATACCCTGACTGAAAAGAAAGAAGAGTTTAAACCGCTCGACGGCAACACCGTGCGCATGTACGTGTGCGGAATCACGCCGTACGACACGACCCACATGGGTCACGCCATGACCTACCTCACTTTTGATGTGGTCAATCGCTATTGCCAATACCTCGGCTGGCGCGTCAAGTATGTTCAGAACGTGACCGATATCGATGACGACATTCTGAAGAGGGCCAACCAAGTCGGAGATCGATGGGATCTCCTCGGCGACCGTTTCATTCGCCAGTTTCAGGAAGACCTCAATGCGCTCAACGCGCTTCCTCCGGCCGTCTACAGCCGCGCCACCGAAGAGGTCCCGATGATCATCGAGATCGTCTCTGCGCTCATTGAAGACGGAGCGGCGTACGAGCGCGAGGGCAACGTCTATTTCCGCGTGTCGGCCGACCCAGATTACGGCAAGCTCAGCCGCCTCACCCACGACCAGATGCGGGTGATCTCAGCCGATCGCGGCGCCGACCCGAACGATCCGCTCAAAGAAGATCCGCTCGACTTCATCCTGTGGCAGGCCAGCAAGCCGGGCGAGCCGACCTGGGAGAGCCCATGGGGCTTGGGCCGACCGGGATGGCATATCGAGTGTAGCGCCATGTCGATGCGTTACCTCGGTTCGCAGATCGATATCCATGGCGGTGGCGGTGATCTGATTTACCCGCACCACGAGAGCGAGATCGCGCAGTCGGAGGGCTTCACTCATAAAGAGCCCTTCTCTCGCGTGTGGATGCACGTCGCCATGGTGCGCTACCAGGGCGAGAAGATGAGCAAGTCGCTGGGCAACCTCGTGCTGGCGCGTACTGTGCTCCGCTACCATAGCCCTGACGCGTTAAGACTCTATCTGCATAGCCATCACTATCGTGATTCGTTTGAATATGAGAACAGTGGCCCGGCAGAATTCGAGCCGATGGTCGATCTCTTGCGTAACGCTATGCTGATCCGCGGGTCGGATGAAGTTCCACCGCTCGACCTCGAGCCGCTCAAAGAGGAATTCATGGCCGCCATCGCCGACGATCTTGATACGCCCAAGGCGATCGGGATCTTGAATGAGATGGCCAAGAAGCTGATCGGCGCCGCCGAGGCTGGGCACGTCATCGAGGACGCGCGCCACACCTTGCGCACAGCCGCCTCGATCCTCGGATTGCGAGTAACGCGCTAAGCGGATGTAGTCGTCTCGTCGCGTCGCCAGTGAAGACGCCGCGGCGAGATTCGCCGTCACCAATGGAAACGGAATCGTATGAAGAGAGAGACGGCACCACGAGCTAGCCGGTGGTTGCTGTCGGTGGTGATACTGGCAATGATTCCGCGGCTGGCATCGGCGACTACGGCTATGCCAGCCGACGTCGCGACGTACGAAGCGACCGCCGCCCCGCACTACTTCACGGAGACCGGCTTCTGGGTCTCCGATCCGTTTCTCTCCTTTTGGCAGGATCATGGCGGGCTCGGTACCTTCGGATATCCGATCAGCCGCGTCTTCTATCAGGATGGCTTCTTCAAACAGTACTTCCAACGTGCCGTCTTCGAGCGACACGACGAGAACGCGGGGACGCCCTACATCGTCTTGCTGACGCGCCTCGGATCGCTCACGACGGTCGATCGACGCTCGGAGGCCCCGTTTCAGCCGGTGGCTTCGGCACCTGACTCCGGTTGCTTCTATTACACCGAGACGCGGCACTCCCTGTGCGGAACATTTCTGAACTTCTGGAAGGCACATGGGGGCCTGGCCAGTTTTGGGTATCCGATTAGTGAGCCGTTCGACGAGGTGAGCCAGACTGATGGTAAGTCGCACCTGGTCCAGTATTTCGAACGGACTCGCTTCGAGCTTCACCCCGAGAACGCGGCTCCTTACAACGTCCTGCTGGGCCTGTTGGGGAGCGAAGCGCTTCACAACGAAGTTGTCCCGGACGAAGCGGTTGCGATCGAAGGTGCCAACGTTCCCGAGCCGCCGCCGATCGGACCGCGCCCGCTCTACACCGATCACGACGTCTCCTGCGGATTCAACGTCCTGTGGTGGGGAGATCTGAACAACACCGGATCCAACGACTATTTTCTCGGCCTTGCCCAGCAGAGTGGATGCTCCTGGGTACGGATTCAGGCACAGTGGAGCGAACTCGAGCCAGTGCATGGGACGTATACCTTCAACGCGCTGAGCAGGATGATCGATGAGGCTCACGCACACAATCTGAAGATCCTGATCACGGTCAACAGCGTACCGACCTGGGCCTACACTCCCTTCTCCGGACAGCCTGCTGATCCGGCACTCTTCGCCAATTTCATCGACCATCTGACGGCTCGGTTTCGCCGTGAGGTTGATGCGTGGCAACTGTGGAACGAGCCGAATCTGTCGTATGAGGCAGGCGGTTACATTGATGCGCACGGCTACTTCGACATGCTGCAGGCGGCCTCGCCGGTGGTGCGTGCCAACGACCCGGGATCACTCATCGTGATGGCTGGTCTGGCTCCCAACAGTTTGCATGATCGCAAGTGGGCCTATTCGGACATCGATTATCTGCAGGATCTTCTCTCGATCGACAACGGGGCAGTGAAGAACGACATCGACGTGGTCGGTGCCCACAGCTACGGGGCGGGCAACAGTCCGGACAACTTCTGGCCCAGCAATCTGGCTGATCACACTGGCTGGACCAACGCGCCGGAGTTCTATTTCCGGCACATCGAGCAGGTTCATACGATTCTGGTTGAGGGTGGACTGGGTAATCTACCGATTTGGTTGACCGAGTTCGGCTGGACGACGAAAAATGACTGGCCGGACTATGGCTATGGCGATTGGGTCAGTGCGCAGCAGCAGGCGCAGTACATCACGCGCGCATATGAGATCGCGCGCACCGAATGGCCCTGGATGCAGAACATGTTCGTCTTCAGCCTGAATTCAGCCATCTTCCAGGGGAGTGGTGGACCCTATTACGGATTCTCGCTGACTGACGAGTTCGGCAAGCCCCGACCCGCCTACGACGCCATCAAGGCCATGCCGAAGTAGAGTGTGGCGCACACTGAGGCGACGTGTCAGTGGCCCTCACCCCCGGCCGGTCCATCCCACTGTCCCCCTTTCAGTGAGAAGGGAGTCAGTGGGGAGCTAGGGCCGCCTCGCACTACTCCTTGAAGTCGGCCAGCCCGAGTTCCTCGACCAGCTGCTGGAGCAAAGCGATGTGCTCATGCGGCGACTTCAGCCCCACGCTCATCGTGTTGATCGACAGATGCGTGGCGCCAAGCTCGTTCCAGCGCTCAATATCCTGTCGCCACTCAGAGCGTGGCGTCATGCCGAGACTCAGTCGTGCTTCCATGCCCAGCGCGTCCGGGTCGCGCCCCGCATCGCGAGTATATTGACGCACCGTCTCGACTTTGGCCTCACCCTCGGCGTTGGGGCGGAATTGCGGCATCCAACCGTCACCCATCTTGCCGATTCGTTTGAAGGCGGGATCAGTCGATCCACCGATCCAGACCGGAATGGGCTGCTGAATCGGCATCGGCATGAGGCCCGCGCCCGGAATGCTGTGCCATTTTCCTTTGAACGTCACCGACTTCTGCGTCCAGAGCATGCGCATCACGTCGATCTGCTCTTCTTCACGGCGCCCACGGTTGCGAAATGTCTCGTTGAGGGATTCATATTCAACTTCGTTCCATCCGACGCCAACACCCAATCGGAACTTTCCGCCGGTAAGGAGGTCGACTTGCGCCGCCTGTTTGGCGACCAGCACTGTCTGTCGCTGCGGCAAGATGATCACGCCGGTGACCAGTTCGAGATTCGTAATTGCGGCCAGGTAGCCAAAGAGGACGAACGGTTCGTGGAACTGAGTGTCGAGCGTATATGGGCCACGCCAATTCGGTCGGTTCGAGACGTCAGCGCCGATGACGTGGTCGTAGGCCAGAATGTGGGTGTAGCCCAATCCTTCGGCGGTCTGAGCGTATTCACGGACCACAGCCGGATCAGGGCCGATCTCGACCTGTGGAAAAACAACGCCAATCTTCATACAGAGTCCTCCCATTCCGATCTCAAACGTTCAGGCGAATGAGTGTTTCGAAGTGCGTTGCTGGCAAAGTCCGCGCCAGCGTCCAACTGGTGCCGGTGCACTAACGTAGTGTAACGGTCCCATCGCGCGACTTGATTCCCTGTCATCTCACGGCGGCTTGGTGCTTGCACGTCACCTCGACGCCACCGCTGAGATGAAGAGCGCTATTGTGGAGGTTCCGTATGCGACCGATGTCCCTGAAACGACCCAGCCCGTTGAAAAATGCCGCCATGGTGGTGACCGTTGTGCTGAGTCCGCGATCGCTTGTTCATCGGTCGGTACGGGCTACATCATGGTCGAAGGGCAGATTTCGAAGACCGATGAACTCATGAGCGGCCCGTTTGGTCCCCAGTGCTTGCCCCAGCCCTGCTTGGCGAGGTAGCGCTTCAGGTTTTGCCCAGCTGCGATCAACACCCCCTCGATGTTCACGTTGTGCACCCCACGGAGGCGGAAGCGACTCAGCCCATGCCACTGTTTCGCCTCGGCGAAGAGCGGCTCGACCCAGACTCGGCGTTTCCGCATGGCCTTCTCGAAGGCTGGCGTCCCGTCATACCCGCGGACCCGTTCGAGGAGCTCCACATGAAACGAGCGGTAGATCTGCCGGCCACGTCGATTGGCCGTGCACTTTTTCCGGAGGGGGCAGACCGTGCAACTCTTGGTTGGCGCCCGATACAGCGTGCGCTGGTTGGCCGTGTCCACGTGGGCGAGGGTTAGCGTCTCGCCGTTTGGGCAGCGATAGACGTCCTGCTCGGCGTCGTAGGTGAAGACCGAGACCTTGAAATACGGAGTGGACTTCTCCCAGTTGGGAAGGGGTGTGACCATCTGGATCCTCGCCTCGTCCATGGCGGTGAGATTCTCCACGGTGCCATAGGCGGTATCGGCGATGACTCGCTTCGGATGGAGCTTCCTTCGAAAGAGGGTGCGCCGGAACTGGTCGAGAAAGGGCTGGTTCTCCATGACGTCACCCGACAGGACCAGGCAGTTCAGAATGATGCGGGCTCGACCACCATCCACCAAGTAGTGGTCCTGATAGCCGAGGACCGTGCGACCAGTCGACAGCGTCATCGGCGTGGCGTCCGGATCGGTGCGGCTCACCTTGCGATGAGAAAGCCGCTCATAGCCGGGGGAGAGCGGCCGATCCGCTGGAAGTCGGCATTCCTCGACGACATTCCAATGGTCGCTGGTTGGCGACTCAGTGTGGCTCCCGAACAACTCAACGAGGTGGTCATCCACCACGTCCTTGAGACGGGGCACCAGCGAATCGACATCTGCGTTGCCCGGCACTTTCGAAGCATCCACGAGCACTTCACGACCCCAGATGAGGTCGGCCGCCATGCACAGATCGAGGATGTGCTCGAAAAACTGTCGAAAGACCGTCAGCCCAAGGCGTTGCCGGATACGGGTCATGCTCGAATGGTCGGGCAGGGCTTCATCCAGGTTGTAGCCCAGGTACCACCGGACGCTCAGACGATCCTCGGCCACCGCCATCAGCTGGCGCTCAGAGCGGATGCCCTCAAGAAACATCACGAGCTGAAGTTTGAAAAAGACCACCGGATCGACGGATGGTCGTCCCTTCGCGGCGTACTGATCCCGGACCAGGTCCCGGACGAATGAGAGATCGAGCGTGCGCTCCAGATACCGGTAGAAGTTGTCGGTGCGCACCAGGTCGTCCAGCGTCATGACATCGATCGGTCTGAACTCCCGTGCTTTGACGCCCATCATGACCGAACCCTCCCTCCGCGTGGAAGGGTCCATTGTAGTGCCACCCAGTCACCATGTGCTTCCTTCTTAATAGGGGTGGCGTGTGGGCAGCGGAATTCGCGGCGAGGCTGGCTGAGCCGGCGGGGCTATTTTGCTGCTTGACGCGCAATCGACTGTCCTGATAAGGTGAAGACAGAATCGCCATTCTGCCGACAGTTTGAAGGCAAGCCGAAAATCGGCCCCGCATGAGCATGCGGCTGCTGATCCGCGGATCGCCCGAAAAACTGTCCGCATAACGTTGTGATCGAGAGTATGCGTACGAATATACCTCCGGACATCACTCAGTTTCTGGACGACCTCGGTCGGCGGGATCTGGCCGCCAAGACCGTGGCGGCCTATCGCATCGACCTGCTGGCCTTCGCCCGCTGGTTCCCGGACAGTGCCGGCGAGCCCTTCAGCGCCCGGGCCGTGACGCCGACCGATCTGCGGGACTATAAGAGCTACTTGAGCACTGTCGGCTGCATCCGGCGGGACGGCGCGTTGCAGGGGTAGGGTGGCCAGCGTGGTTGGCGTCACCGAGAAGCGTCGCGTTGCTCCTGCTCGCCAACCTGTATCGGCAAGCACCACCGGACAGGCCTAATCGCCGGGACCGGCGACAAGCCGTTCGCGGTCGAAGAGCGTCGCCATGATCCACCAGCCGAGTCCGTCAACCAAGAGCAGCACCGCCGTCAGGCCGATGGCCAGACTGAGCGTCACGTGGAGTACGTCGAACGCGATAAGCGAGGTCACCGCGACGGAGGGGAGACTTGCCAGAATGCTCAGCTGCTGGGCCACGCGGATATCACTCGATCGTATGGACATCGCGATCCCAAGCCAAATCGAGCCAACGGCGAGGAGTGGCGTCAGGAGTACCTGGGCGACGATATCGGAGCCCTGAAGCAACCCCGCCGCGACGTCCGGGCGGGCCAAGATCGCGACCAAGCAAAGGAAGACGCCGTAGACCACGTAGGCAACGACCACCGAGGGAGCAAGCGCGGCCAGAGCTTTACCGAGCAGCAACTCCTCGCGCCGGATTGGCGTGGTGAGAATGGGCTCCAGTGTGCCTTGCTGCCGCTCACCGACCACGGCGTAGGCCGCAATGGCGCCGGGTACGAGTGCCGGAATGGCGAGCATGTAAAGCAACAGATGCTCGTGACTGAGGGTAACCGCGGTCGATGCCGGCAGCGTGAGCACCAGCACCAGCGGCTGGATGAGAAAGATCAACGGCAAAATCGCCATCACCACGACGAGCGCGGTGTTATGCCGGTATTCACGGAGTTCCTTCAGGAAGATGGCCCGGACGCGCCGGGTGCTGCCGCTCATCGGTGGCTCGCCTCCGTATCCTGATCGATGAGCTCGAGGTAAACGTCCTCCAGCGAGTGGCGCGACTCCCCGATCGACAGCACGTCGGCACTGGCCGCCACGAGCGCCCGCGTGACGGCCGGTGCGGCGACCACCGGGTCCGCGACGACCAGCCGGTAGGCGCCGGGACCATCCTGGCACCAGCTGTCCACGGACGGGAGTCCAGTGAAGACACGGCCCGGATCGGGGAGCGAAAGGCGAGTCTGGACCATGAGGGTCTTGGCAAAGAACCGCGCCCGCAGCTCGTCAGGTTGGCCGAGCGCGCGCAATCTCGTGTTCAAGATGGCCACGCGGTGGCAGAGCAGCTCGGCCTCCTCGAGGCGATGGGTGGTGAGGAAAATCGTCATCCCACCCCGACTGAGCCCGGCGATCAACGCATGAACATCGTGCGCGGCGCTCGGGTCCAGGCCGGCGGTCGGCTCGTCGAGGAACAACACGTCTGGGTCGCTGAGCAGTACCCGAGCCAGGGCGACCCGCTGGCGGAGACCCTTGGACAGGGTGCCGCAAGGATCATGGGCGCGGTCGATCAGATTAACAGCCCGCAGAGCTTCGGCGATGCGCTCGCGGGGATTGGACACCGCGTAGAGATCAGCGAAGCAGGCCAGGTTCTCCGCCACGCTCAGGCGGAGGTAGAGACCCGGTGACTCGGGCATGATCGCGATGCGCTGACGGATCGCAGCGCCATTCTCCGGTGTGAGCGCGAGCCCGGCGACCGTCGCCGAGCCCGACGTCGGGGTCAGGAGCGTGCCGAGCGTCCGCACCGTCGTGGTCTTCCCGGCACCGTTCGGTCCCAGGAAGCCGAAGACCTCGCCATAGCCGATCGCAAACGAGACGTCTTCGAACGCGATCCGGTCGCCAAAGCGCTTCGTGAGGTGCTCGGCCGCCAAGGCTGGTCCGACACGGTCCGTAGCCGACCACGGTCGAACGTCGGCATGGCCTAGCGACGAGGTCATCCGGCGCCGCCCACGGTCAACGTGCGCGAGTCACTGGCTGCCCGCTCGTGGATTGGGGGTGAGTGCCAGCGCTGGAGTGGGTGCCGCCGAGGGCGCGCCATGTCGCTCCTCTTTCCGTGTCGCCTGAACACGCAGCCTCAGGACAATGCAGCCAGTCTACCAGCGGCGAGTACTCGGGTATAGTGCTCGCCGTGGCAGACTCCACGCTGGGGCGAACGGACGCTTCCGGCCGGAGCAGCGAGGTCACGCGATCGAACCTCAAGCAGCTGTCGGCCACCAAAGACAAAAGAATACGTGCCAGTTATCGCTGAAAATGACAGGTCGACGTCCATACGTTTACGTTACTCCGGCAGCCCAGTCCTGCGTATCACTACTTTTGTCGGGGTAATGAGCCTGCCCGCCAGACACGCCACACCTAGGCTCAAGCCCAGGACGATCTCTTCACGCGACCGGAGTTACTCGACTTCGCCTGAGCGACAACCTACCGTACTTCCTGAGTGCGCTGTCAGGACGGCAACCCTGTCAAGAGCCAGATACACAATCTCACCGGCTGAAGGCGCCCGTTTCCCAGTTCTGGGAGCATAGTGGCGAATGGCGTTCCGCCCGAGAACTCCTGTGCCATCTCTATGTCATACGCGAGCTATGTCACGTGCGAAATCTCGATGGCGCAAAACGGGAAGGCACCGTAGTCCATCGCGTTCGCCTCATCAACCAATGGTCGCGCAACTTCGATACTCGGGAGAAGCCCGTAATCATTGAGATAACGCGGCAGGTCTGGAACTCGCCGATGGAACCCCGGTTGAAAGATCGCCGAGTGGAACTCGACGGTCGGATGTGAAATATCGACGCCGAGTACCATCACGTTCGTCGGATCGTGTCCGATTCGCTCGTGAATTCGAACGAGACGGTCCGCCGCCAGGTCCAGATCCTCCAGCCAGAGTTGTCCGTGTGGATACTCTTCAATTCGAGGCGGAATCTCCAAGAGCTTTGCAAAGATGAGCTCAAAGTCGTAGCCATGCCTGCGAAACGCCTGCTGGAAATGCAGGGAACTCGCAAGACTCGTATGGATCTCTCCTGGCTCAAATTCGTCCCAGAAGGACACCCACAGCTGCACCAGGTCACCATGACCGGCCGCCGTCAGGTTCTGATGCTCTAAGGGGGAGGGCACATCCGGTAAGCGGTCAATGCCCCGATAGGGAACGCTCGGCCAGGAATAGAGCGTGACCCCCTGTTCGAGCAGAAAGTATCCGAGTCGGAGCGGTGTTTCAATTATTGCTTGGTTCGTCATCTGTACGTTCTCGCAATCAAGCACGGCAGTCGTACCGTTGGTGGACTGGTTTGAGATGCTGTTGAGTGTCCGACTCCATTATGGATGAAAACCGGGCGGAAACGGGAAGTGGAAGTTCTGCCCTTGCGGACTGATGAGATGGCCATGAAGTCCACCCTTCCAATCATCTTCCCCTGCTCGTACGAGTTTCCATCCTCGTTGTAGTGCCTCATCCAAGATCTCCTGCGTCTCCTGGATGTCCCGAGTCGCTTGTCCGGCTCTTGCGGCCTGGCCTTGCAATGCCCTTATGAAATTGGTAAACGCACGGCGGTCGAGGGCCTTGATTGCTTCAAAATCTCGTCCTCCAGCCTCCACGGCGGACTCTGCGTCATCTGCTAAGCCACGTTCTGCCGCGGCTGCGGCGCCAGCCACAACTGCTCCGGCCGCCGTCGCGCCTATGCCAGCAGCACCGCTCCCAGGACCCCGATCTTGGGGACACTCTTGCTTGGCAGCATCTCCCAAGGCGGCGTCGGACCCAGTCGACGCATCTCCCGAATCTCCAGCGTCTCCCCCAGGACTAGCGACGTCGCCAGCACTAGCTCCGGCACCGCTCCCGGCACCTGCTCCACCACCCCCGCCGCCAGCGGCACCGCCACCGGGGCATTCCGGACAGGCGAGCCCGGACGGGTCGATCATGGTAGCGGGACTGTTCCCGACATAGGCGTACAGGTTGACGCCACTGCCCAAGAAGCCCAAGGGGTCTGGTGTCAGGAAGCGTCCTGTCGACGGATCGAGATAGCGGTTGCGCAGATAGACCAGCCCACTCTCGGGATCGACCTGTTCACCCGTGTAGGTGAAGGGCAACTGCGTTCCAGTCTGGGTGCGGGTGGCACCGAAGGCGTCATACGTCTGCGTCCCGACCACGCTGCCGCTGCTGTCCGTGAGCAGTCGAGTGCTGCCCAATCCATCACTCGATGGGCCTCGACGACAGCAGCCGCAACCTGTTGCACTTTTGTCCCCGTTTTTTGGCCCCTCACTGTCCACTTCTTCGTAGGGGGTTACAGATCTCGCCGATACCCAATCTAGTGAGGAGATCCTCCTAGGGTTCCTATCGAAGGGTTCGTTGGACTACATTTCCTCCCAATACACTGGATCGGGGTAATAGACATACGTAAGTTCGCCGTCTCCACATCCACAGATCTCGCGGAGAATTTGGTAGAGGATCTTCCCAATCGGATCGCTCGGAGACGTCAGTGTCACCTGCCAACATGACGTGCGCGGGCTATCGCCACGGTGCTCAATAGAGTGACCCGCTGCAATTTGTTCAACGTGGGCCGCATACGCCAAGGTCTCGTCAAGTCTGATCGCAAATCGAAACACAGGGACCATTGTGCAATAAAGACTCACCCCGCTGGCACAAGCATCACTCGCTCCTGCTGGGGCAAGTTGCGCGTATGCAGTACCAAACTCATAGGACCGAGCTCGGACAATTACATTCTCGACCAGAGTATGTACGCTCTCCGATGTTACGTCGAAATCTACGTATTCACCTAGACTCATTGCCGTACTCCGAATCTACTTTGGGTAGATATTGTCCCATGGAATATTAGGATTACCGGGTGCCTTATAATCCCAATGATCCCCACCTGGATGATATTGGTCTTCGGGGTGGAAAGTCCATTCTCCGCTATCCGGATCGTACCAACTTAGCTGTCCAGCCTTAGCTAAGCTAGTCCGCGAGGATGGACCTGATGTCCATGTATCAGGGTCATACCCTGGCGGATAGGTTCCCTGCGGGCCCAGACCCATCCCAGGTCTAGTAATCGTTTTGCCAGAGGTCTTCCCTAAATTGTCGGAGCTATTGCTTTGAGCCTCACTACCATTACTTCCCTGAGCTGAGGGTTCAGCTGAACCTGTCCCAGCAGCACCGCCACCAGGTCCCCGATCTTGGGGACACTCTTGCTTGGCAGCATCTCCCAAAGCAGCGTCGGACCCGGTCGACGCATCTCCCGAATCTCCAGCGTCTCCCCCAGGACTAGCGACGTCGCCAGCACTGGCTCCGGCACCGCTCCCGGCACCTGCTCCGCCACCACCAACGCCGCCGCCACCACCACCGGGGCACTCCGGACAGGCGAGACCAGACGGATCCGTCACTGTTGCTGGGCTGTTCCCAACATAGGCGTACAGGTTGACGCCACTGCCGAAGAAACCCAAGGGGTCCGGCGTCTGGAAACGCCCCGTCGCTGGGTCGAGGTAGCGGTTCCGCAGGTAGACGAGTCCGCTCTCGGGATCGACCTGCTCGCCCGTGTAGGTGAAGGGCAACTGCGTTCCAGTCTGGGTGCGGGTGGCACCGAAGGCGTCATACTGCTGCGTCCCCACCACACTGCCGCTGCCGTCGGTCAGCAGCCGAGTGCTGCCCAATCCATCGCTGTGGGCATAGGTCGGCGTCCCCGAGGCGATCTGGCTGATCAGCCCGAGGCCCCAGACGTATTCATTGCCGTCATTGATGACCTGGCCGATGCCGGTCTGATCCCAGGTGTAGTCGGTCGTGGTTGAACTGACCGTCTTGCTGACCCGCAGACCGTCTCCGTTGTAGACGTAGCTGGCACTGGTGGGTCCACTGATGCTCGTCAGTTGGTTGAGCTCGTCGTAGCCATAGGTGGTCGTCGTCCCACCGACCGTCTTGCTGGTCAGGTTGCCGTTGTCGTCGTAGCTGTAGCTGTCACTGCCCGAGGCGGTCAGCTCATTGGCGTTATCGAAGGTGTTGGTGGTCGTCGTGCCATTGATCGTCAGGCTGGTGCGGTTGCCCACCGCGTCGTAGCCGTAACTCACCACGTCGCTGTTGGGGTAGTCAACCTCGGTCAAACGGTAGAGATCGTCATAGCTGTAGCTGGTGGTGCCACTGCTATCGACGAGCTGGGTCACGATGCCGGCGGGATCGAGGGTATAGCTGAGGGACTCCAGTCCAGTTCCGCTGTGGTCGTAGCTGATCCCGGTCAGGCGATTGGCGTTGTCATAGGTCAGCGTTCCGTCCACCGCGTTGGGATCGGCAATCCCGGTCAGGCGACCCGCGTCGTCGTAGCTGTACGTCGTGATGTGACTGAGCCAGTCGCTGACCGTTTCCAGCTGCCCCAGATCGGTGTAGGTGTAGGTCACCGCGTGCGAGTCAGGATAGGTCAGACTGGTTCGTTCATCAGCGTCGTCATACCCATAGCTCACGGTCCCCGTCGTTGGCGCGGCAACACTGGTCAACCGGTTGGCGTTGTCGTAGCTATACGTCGTTGTTCCGGTGCCATCGACCATGCTGGTGCGACGTCCGGCGTCATCGTAGGCGTACTCAATATCGAGCGAGCTGTCGTTGTTGAGGTCGACCCCCGTCAACCGTCCCGCGGTGTCATAGACCAGGCGATTGGTGACGCCATTGCCGTCTTCGGTCTGGGTGACGTTGCCGACGGCGTCATAGGTGTAGGTGGTCGCCCGTGACAGGGCATCGGTCACCGCGGTCACCCGGTTGAGGGCGTCGTAGGTGTAACTCGTGGCATGGCTATTCGCATCGGTGATGCTCGTCAGGTTGCTGTTGGCGTCGTAGGCGAACGTGGTGTCCTGACTCAGGGCATCGGTGATGGTCGTCACGCGATTGAGTGCGTCATAGGTGTAGCTGGTGACGTTGCTGTCGGGATCGGTGAGCGTTCGACCGGTCACCATGATGGCTCGTGGTGGGATATGGTCGGCCAGGATCCCGCTGGGGATCAACGTGAAGAGCCTGCTGACGCCGACGATGCCCATGACGAAGCCGACTTGTGGCGGAGTGGCACCGAGCGCGGCGATGTAGAGCGGCCAGAGTGTCTGATAGATGCCAAAGGCGCCCTCGCCAAATGCCATCCCGTAGAAGATGCGGCGGTTGTCGTGACTGAGCTTGAGACGAAGTCTCCAACCCACCGCGTTCCACCTTCCACCGCGCCCCGAAATCCCCGACAGCCTGCGCGCTCACGTGGCCGTGTATCAGCCGCGTTCGACGATAGCATAGAGGGCGATGAAGTCGTTGCTGAAATTATTCGCACATCGCCGGTGAGCCGTCAGCGTCACCTTCGTCGTAGTGGCGGGCGTCTCTGCCCGCCTTTGTCGAGTGAGTGAGTCCTCTTTTATCGGATCGCAACGTAGGGTGGTTGATGAGTTATCTGGGTGATTGGTGACGGTCGTCGGCCTGCGGCCGAAGGGCGAGCGAGTGAGCTTGAACGTAGTGGCGGGCGTCTCCGCCCGCCTTCGTCGAGTGGGTGAAGGCTCAAGAGTGAGATCTGATTGTCAATTGAAACCTAACGAATCACGTTTGCGAGCGCCCCAAGAAGGCGGGCGGAGACGCCCGCCACTACATTGATCGGCTGGGGGGATGCACTAGCGGGGCACTTCGCCCCGCCAGTGTCGCTTGACTCGTTGTGGCGTTGACTACCCCTCGGCCGCCAGCGCGTCGTCCGGGTCTTCGTAGACCGATTCGCCGCGCTGCAGCCGTAAAGCTGTGCGAGCCGTCTGCAGCATGGCGCGAGAGGTGGGCGCGTGGGCCGCCAGGTAGCGGGTGACCGCGATCAAGGCGTGATTGGCTGCGGCAGGACGTGAGTCGCGGAGCTCGCGCTCCAGCGCCAGACCCGCTTCGTACATTTGGTAGCTGTGGAACTCGGCGTCTTCGCGCAGCAAGGATCGTCCAAGTGCCGCCAGTAGAGGCCCGCGATCGTATCCCTGACTGAGATAGCGATGCACGACTGTGGCCGACTCGTTGACGCGTTGCTCTCGATCCGTCAATTCAAGAAGATCATCGAGAAGCGCCTGCGCCGTTGCTGGTGCGTCGGATCCGGGACGCTCCTCTGGCAGCCGCGCGGCCGGCATGTTGAGAAAGCGATCGAGATACAGGCTGGCCGCTCCGTGGAAGATGCCCCGAGCCAGTTCGGCCGATGGTGCCCGTTTGAGCGATTGATGCACCGCGTTGCAATAGGTAAACGTGTGTAGCACGGTGATCCAGTCGGAGAACTCATTGCTGGTGTGGAAGCGCGCCACCCGCAGCCCTGCCGCATAGGTGAGTGTCTGACTGACGTCGGTCAGCGGCGCCCCCGTCTCAAGGGCGGTCAGAATGGCGTTGAACGTTGCCTCCGGATCTTCGTCGAGAAGCAACTGCACCAACCCGTCGAAACCGGTCCATTCGCCCCGTCCAGCCCAGTTTTGCACCAGCGGTTCCAGGCGCTCGATCGCTGCATCGAGAAGGCTGATGAGATCGACGGGATGTCGCCAGATGTTCAGTTCCTCGCTGCGACGAGCCATGGCCAGTCCGCGGACGACGCTCGGCAACACCTCGGACGCCTGATCCCAGCCCACGAGATCGAGCATCTCACAGGCTTTGTTGATGAAGTCGGTGGTGTGCCCGCCATCCAGGTAGACATGATCGGTGGCCGCCGAGAGGAGCATGTCGGCCAGTTCCTGCTGCGTAGCGCCGGAGTCGATGGCGCTGAGCAGGGCACGTTCAGCACCGTCGGAATCGCGTACCTCAATGAACTGCCGGAACCAGACCTTGAGACGTTCGACAGGAACATCGGCCTTGGGCAGCGGATCGAGCTGGAAGCGGGGTGGCGCTCCACTCACGTCTGATGCCACGTGCACCATGCCGTGATACAGGGCCAGCGCCTGCTCCTCACGGTTGAGCGCAGGAAGCGTGTTTGCCATGGCCGTCAAAATTGTCAAGCCAGGACCCCAGCCCGCGCGTCGGAAGGTCGAGCCGAAGCGAGCGCCGATCTCGACGACGTCCGCGGACGGGACGTTTGCCTCCTGCAGCCCAAGCACGGATTTCACCATCAGGAGATTGAGGTTCTGCTCCAGTCCGTCGTGCAGGCGTTGCTTCCAGCGCTTTTCCTGGTCGATGGGTTTGGGTTGTGGGTCTACGAAGACGACGCCGTCTTCGATCACCGTGTCGTAGACGCGCACGTCGTCCGCCCATGGGTCGAAGGTGCCCCCGCTGGCGAGATCGAAGCGAGCGTGATGCCAGTGACAGGTGAGGATGCCGTCGCAGACGCTGCCACGATGCAGAGGGAACCCCATGTGCGGGCAGCGATTATCGACAGCATAGACTTTGTCTCCGTCGGCGATGACGGCAATGCCGTGACGACCTCCCGAGACGATCCGCGGTTTTTTGAGTTCTTCGATGCGTCCCACACGGACGAGCCTGTCGGCAGCCACAGTCACGGTGATCCCCTTTCGCGCGTTGCGTCACGTTAGTCTGAATTGATTCCAGTTTCGTCAACATCGTAGCGCGATTCGGTTAAGTGGGCATCCGAAGAATGTCGCAATCGAAGCGATCTAAAGGATCCGCGCTGCTCAGAATGTGCGCCCCAATCGTTGATCCCACGGCTGAGGCGCCGCCACCCGGATGATCTCGTCCTCCTGGTCACGTACGTAGAGATAGAGATGGGCGAAGAATTCCTCTTCAGGCAGCGGGTAGCTCGGGTTGATACAGAGGTAGGGGAAGGGCCATGGTGAATCGGCGCCCGGCTCGCATCGCACTTCGATGCGTCGGCCGACCCGTAGGCGATACGTCAATCCGGGGAAGCGGCCCGATGGGAGGTCGACGAAGCCGTAGCGCTGCACGTGTTCCCAAACGTCTTTGCCGAGTGTTTCGCGGGCCACAATACGTGCGTTGGTGCGAGCCGAATGGTAGTCCTCATCGCAGAAGTCCCAGCCCGCGCTCCGCTTGGGCACGTGATACCAGTGCTGAGTCCAGGGTAGCTCGATGCCACCGTGCCGCGTTTCGATAGGTAGCTCGACACTGCGCCGAAGCAGCCAGTCCAGAAACCGGGCCATGAGCGCTCCCTTAATCACAAGAGGTTGATGATGAGAGGTTGGTCAGGCGGCTCGGGCACGGTCCCGGCCGCCTGTTGACGACGGTCTAACCACCCGCGATCGGAGCGATGATCTGATACTCCTCGGCCGACGGGTCAAACCTGCCACGATCGAGCACGTGTTTGTCATCGACCTTGCGGGAGACGGCGCAGCCGCGTTGGCGTGCATCCTTGATGATCCGCTCAGCCTCGGCGATGGCTTCACGCGTCTCGTCGGTGTCGACCGTGGAATCCCATTCCAGCACCTGGTGACCCCGGCGATTGGCGATGATCAGGCGGGACATCTGTCCTCCTATCGAATGATGCCGGTGAGGCAAGACATTGGGACGACGACGGTGTTTACATATTATGGACCCGTGTGCCATGAAGACAATAGGACCCACAACATGTTGTTGCGGATCTGGCGGGTCGGTCGCGGGCTATACCCGAATCTTCCGCCTCAACGATCCTCGTGAGAGGTGGCTTTCCGCTGTGCCCGTGAAGGGCTGTCACCTATGCGCCGACTCATCGCATCACCTGTGCCAAACAGGCGCCGAATTTGGGCTTTATTTGAGGTCCAACGAGATCGGCCACCGTATTCATAGGTGTCGGCTGTAGAGCGGACGTCTTGAGGCGCGCTATGATGGGCAGGCTATAGCGGTCGGACTGCGTCGATCGCGACGATGTTGAGAAAGGAACAAGCCTCAATGCCATTGGTCTATGCCTGCATCACGCCGCACGGCTTCTCACTCATTCCCGCGGTGAGCGATGACGCGGAAGGTGGACTTGCCACGCGCGCCGCGCTGGAGGAGGTTGGCCGTCGCGCCGCCGCCACCAAGCCGGACGTCATCGTGATCGCCACTCCTCATGGGTTTCGCGTCGACGCCACCATCTGCTTAGCTTCGGTCGCTCGCGCTGCTGGGACGCTCTCTTGGAATGGACGGACCCTTGAGATGAACGTGCCGGTCGATTCGGACATGACCGACGCCATCGCCGAAGCGGCACAGGCGCGCGGGGTGCCGATCGCGCTCGGAGGCTATGCCGGGAATGCTCGCCATCAGAGCGCCATTCCGATGGACTGGGGCGTCATGGTACCGGCTTGGTTCCTGGGCCACAATCAAAACGCGGTCGGGCACGGCAGCGTGCTGGCCCCGGCTCCGGAGCCGATCGGACCGCCCATCGTCATCGCCAACCCCTCACGAAGCCTGCCACGCGAGGCGATGGTGGATTTCGGTACTGCCGTGGCCGAAGCGGCCGAGAAGGATGGCCGAAACGTCGTCTTCGTCGCCTCTTGCGACTGGGCGCACAAGCATCAGGAGAGCGGCCCCTACGGGTTCAGCCCGGCCGCCGAAGAGGTGGACGGCATCGTCATGGACGCACTCAAGCGGGACGATCCGGGTAGTCTGATGAGCCTGCCAGATGAGAAGGCCCGCGAAGCCGCCATCGATGGGCTTTGGCAGACGCTCATGCTGGCTGGAGCGCTGAAGCATACGCCGATGAAGGGCGAGGTTCTCAGCTACGAGCATCCCACGTACTACGGCATGTTCGTGGCGTCGTACCAGCCGGTGTAGAGGTCTTCTCGGACTGGCGCAGAGTGCGGATTGCCTCTGATCTATGTCTCTCGCCATGAGTGGAATCAGACAAAATGCAAAACAGCCTGGGCGATGCTCGCCCGGGCTGTTTTGCATTCGGATCTCGTCAGCGACGCGGCTGCAGGATTACTTGCGTTTTGGCTGCGGTGCTGACGTTGAGACGGGTTCGATCCACCGCTCATCGTCTTCATTGCTGGCGTCACCCTTGAGATTTTCTAATCTGAAGAACGACATGCTTGCCCCGATTTGTTCTGTTCGGATCGTTCCCGCAGATCACGATGAAATCAGAGCACCACGCATCTGGCACTCAAGTGGTTAGCACGTGGTTACCTGCTATTGCGTCCGGACGTCAGGACGTGGATAGTACGGCGTGGATGTGACAGCGGGCGGAGCGGGGACTCTGGTCGCTGAATCTCCCGGACATTCCGGCTTCATGCCATGCAAACGTTCACGGGGAAGAGAGCACATGGGAAGATTTCGACTCGGTGTCGACATCGGTGGCACGTTCACCGATTTCTTGCTCATGGACGAAGATTCGGGCAGCTACAACTTGGTGAAGATCGCCTCGACGCCCGATCACCCGTCCAACGCGATTCTCGAAGGACTTCAACGACTCACACACGACTACGACCTCGATGCGTCGGAAATCGTCTCCTTCGTCCACGGCACCACGCTGGCCGTCAATACGTTGATCCAACGCAGCGGAGCGCGGGTCGGATTGTTGGTGACCGAGGGCTACCGCGACATCCTGGAACTGCGTCGATTGCGGCTCGAGGATCCGAGTCAGCTCTACAGCGACAAACCGGTGCCGCTGGCGCCACGGCGACACGTGCGTGAGGTTCGCGAACGCTTGCTGGTCGACGGCAGCGAATACATCCCGCTCGATCTCGATCAGGTCGAGCAGGTAGCTCGCGACCTCGTGGCGGATGGCGTCGAAACGCTGGCCATCGCCTTCCTGCACAGCTACCGCAATCCAGCCCACGAGAATGCCGCCAAAGAGCGCATCAAGCAGGCCCTGCCCGATGTCTACGTCTGTACCTCGAGCGAGATCTGGCCGCAATTCCGCGAGTACGAGCGAACGTTGGTGGCGGTCATGAATGCGCACATCGGCCAAAAGATGGAGGAGTACTTCACCTCGCTCGAGCGCGAGCTGCGTGAGACGGGCATGAGCACGCCGGTTTACTCGACCAAGTCCAACGGCGGCATCATGACGGCACGCAGCGCCGCACGAGTTCCGGTCGAGACGCTCCTTTCGGGTCCAGCGTCGGGTGTCATCGGAGCCGCCACCATCGCGCGGCACAGCGCTCATCCGCGTGTCATCGCCTTCGACATGGGCGGCACCAGTGCCGACGTCTCGGTCATCAACGGTGACGTCAGCTACTCGACCGAAAACCACGTCGGTGAATTTCCGGTCACCATGCCTGCGGTCGACGTCTCGTCGATCGGTGCGGGTGGCGGGTCGGTGGCCTGGATCGATGCAGAGGGCGTCTTGAAGGTCGGTCCTCGCAGCGTCGGATCGAGTCCTGGCCCGGCTTGTTACGGTCGCGGTGGCACCGAACCGACCGTCACCGACGCCTACGTCGAGTTGGGCATCATCGACCCGGCGCATTTCCTGGGTGGCGAGTTGACGCTGCAGCCCGAGCTGTCGCATGCCGCACTCAGCGAAATCGGGGCTCGCCTCGGCTGCGATGCGCAGCAGGCGGCCCGCTATGTTCTCAACGTCGCCACTGCCAACATGTACGCCGAGTTCATCCCACTCATGGCACGCCAGGGAGTGGACGCGCGCGATTTCGCGTTGCTGGCCTTCGGCGGAGCCGGTCCCACCCACGCCTTCATGCTGGCGGGTGAAGTCGGAATCGATCACGTGATCGTGCCGCCGACGCCGGGCGTCCTCTGCGCGCTCGGGTGCCTAATGGCCGACTTCCGCTCCGATTTCATCCGCACGCTCTACCTGCGCATGAGCGAGCTCGAACCAGCCGCGTTGGAGCGCGAATTCGCCGAAATCGAGCAAGAGGCACGTGCCTGGTTGGCCGAACAGAACATCGAGGAGTCCGATCTGGCTGGTATGCATCTGGTTCGCAGTGCGGACATGCGCTACCGCGGTCAGTCCTTCGAATTGACCATTCCAGTTCCGGACGATCTCTCAACGTCAGCTGGAGTTGCGGAGCTCCTCGATGGCTATCATCGCCACTACGAGCAGATCTACGGGCATAGCGACGAGGGAGCCGAGACTGAGATCATCAGCGTCCGCGTGCAGATCGTCGGCCAGACGATCAAGCCATCGATGGCGAACGACAACACGGCCGAGCGCGTGAGTCACGCGCCTGCGCGGCCGATCGGTACACGCACGGTGCGGTTGGCCTCACCAGCCTGGGATGCACCGGTCTACGAGCGCGATCAACTGAGCCCGGGTGAAGTGCTGGACGGTCCCTGCATCATCGAGCAATACGACAGCACGATCCTGGTCACGCCGGGATTTCGGCTCGAGATAGACAAGTCAGCGCAACGTCATCGGCACACTCCACACCGCTGACGGAGGGTTTAGCAGCGTGGAGGAGGGAGCCGTCGATGACGGGGCCTGACGCGGACCCTGGCAGCGAGATCCTCTGGGACACCTGGGGCGTCGCGCACATCTTCGCCGGTGATGTTCCGAGCCTCTTTCACGCCTATGGTTATGCCCAGATGCACAACCACGGCGACCTGTTGCTGCGGCTGTACGCTGAGGGGCGCGGCCGCAGCGCCGAGTATTTCGGCGAGGAATATCTCACCACGGATCGGCTGACCCATACCATGGGCATACCGCAGCGCGCTCGAGATTGGTTCGATCAGCTATCGCCGGAATTCAGATCTAACCTCCAGGCCTTTAGCGACGGGATCAACGCCTACGGACGAGAGCATCCGGAGGTGCTGGATGCAGCAGCGCGGCCTGTTCTACCGGTCGGGCCGGCCGATATCCTGGCCCATATGCAGCGCATTCTCTTCACGTTCGTGACCCTGCAGGGGCAGAACGGTCGCGGCAACGATGCACTGCAGGTCGTAACCGAAGGCATTCCCGTGCTGGCCGGCTCAAACGGCTGGGCTATTGCCCCATCCTATTCGAAGGGCGGCAGCACGCTGCATCTGGCCAACCCGCACTTGCCGTGGAGCGATCTCTACGTCTGGTTCGAAGCGCAGCTGGTGGCGCCGGGCTACGATGCCTATGGCGTGACCCTGGTGGGTGTACCGGTGCTTACGATCGGTTTCAACGACCAGGTCGCCTGGACGCATACCGTCAACACCATCGATGCCTGGGACGCGTATCTGTTGACGCTTGACGGCGACGGCTATCGCTTGGACGGCGAGACGTTGGCGTTCGAGACAGAGACGCAGGTGCTGCGGGTGCGGGAGGCGGATGGCAGTCTGCGAGAAGAGACGATCGAGATTCGCCGCAGCGTTCACGGACCGTTAGTCGCTGAGCAAGACGGACAGCCGGTGGCGCTGCGGGTGGTCGGGCTCGACATCAGTCCCGCCAATCACACGCTCGAACAGTGGTGGCGCATGGGCAGTGCTCGCGATCTCGAAGACTTCGACGATGCGCTTCGCATGATGCAGCTACCGATGTTCAACACCATCTACGGCGATCGCGACGGCCACGCACTGGCGCAATATTGCGGGATGGTGCCGAAGCGGGCCGAGGGTGACTGGAACTTTTGGGCGGGGATGATCCCCGGTGATTCAGCGGCCACGCTGTGGCACGAAACGCATCCGTTTGAGGACCTGCCGCGCGTCGTTGACCCGCCGTCCGGTTGGGTGCAGAACTCCAACAGCCCGCCATGGACTTACACTCTGCCACCGCTCGACCCAGATGCCTTTCCGCCGTACCTGGCGCCACGCTGGCTCAATCCGCGCGAGCAGTCGGGCATGCGCATGCTGCTGGAGCACGGACCGTTTTCGTTCGAAGATGTGGTGACCGCTTCCGGATCAAATCAGTCCGAGCTGGCGCTCCATCTGGTCGGTGATCTGGTGACGGCGGCTAAGTCGGGAAGCGAATTTGCGCGCGAAGCCGCGGCGGTCCTGGCGAAGTGGGATCAACGCTACGACGCCGAAAGCCGCGGAGCGGCACTCTTCGCCGCCTGGCTCACCGAGATGCTGCCTCTCAACAGCGGTGTCACCATCCTGGACCTGGTTGCGACGCCCTGGGATGCGAGCCGGCCCCTCGACACACCGGCTGGTTTAGCAAACCCACCGTCGGCGGTCGCGGGACTCGAACGCGCCGCCGCGACCTTGCGTGGGATGGCCGGTAGCCTCGATGTTGCCTGGGGCGAAGTCTTTCGTTTGCGGCTCGAGGGAACGGACGTTGACTTGCCGAGCAATGGCGCGCGCGATCCTCTCGGCGTCTTCCGTGCCATGTGGTACGTCCTTGATGAAGATGGGCGGTTCGGCTCGGTCGGAGGCACCAGCTACGTTCACGTCGTCGAGTTCTCCGACCCACTGCGCGCCCAGGTCTTGCTCGCGAATGGCAACGCCACGCAGCCCGGCTCGCCGCATCGCGGTGACCAGCTGACGCTCTACGCTGCTAAAGCGCTTCGGCAGGTGTGGCGCACTCGTGCGGAGATCGAAGCCAATCTGACCTCGCGCGACGTACTGATTTGCAAACCTGAGCGCTAACGTCGAACCTGGAGGATAGAGGGAAATGCAGACCGAAGACCGATCGAAGAACAACGTCACGGAGTCGGGAACCGACAAAGTCTTGCTCGAGGTGCTGCGCAATCGCTTTCAGGCTATCGTGGATGAGATGGGTTACGTGGTGCTGCGCACTGGCCACACGGTCTTCGTCAAGGAAACGGGCGACTTCGGCGTGGCGCTGGCCAGCAAGCAGGGCGAGGTGTTTGCCACACCTTACCGCGTTGGCGTGCATTTGATGGTCGGGTTGCCCCTTCAGGACGTGCTGCAATACGTCGAGGAGAAGCTGGGCGGATGGCATGAGGGGGACGTCTTCCTCTCGAACGACCCAGTCAGCACCGGCGGCATGGCCACGCATCTGCCTGACATCTACATATGGAAGCCGATCTTCGACAAGGGCGAGCTGATCTGCTTCGCCTGGAGCTTCATCCATTTCTCCGACGTCGGCGGACGCGTTCCTGGCAGCATTGCGCCGTCAAACTCCGAGACCTTTCAGGAGGGCGTGGTCTATCCGCCGGTGCATTTGATGTCGGAGGGGAAGATCAACCACGAGGTCCTCTCGATCTTGATGGCCAACTGCCGCATCCCCGAGCTCAATTGGGGCGACATCAAGGCCCAGTTGGCCGGTCTAAATACGGCAGAGCGACGCATCCACGATCTGATCGCCCGCTACGGCTCTGACGTGGTGCGCAACGGCATCGACAACGTCCTCGATTATGCCGAGGCGCAGGCGCGACGTGTTATCGACGACATCCCGGACGGCACGTACTACTTCGACGACTATCTTGAGATCGACCACGTCATCCTAGGCCGACTGCAGCGCATCAAGCTAGCCCTGACGGTTAAGGGGAGCGACATCATCCTCGATTTCACGGGCACCGACCCGCAGGTTCAGGCCGCCTTCAACATGGCCACCGGCGGCAAGGATGGCCACTGGATGATCTCGTTCAGTCTGATCAGCTTCCTGCGCACGATGGCGCCCGACATGATTCTGAATAGCGGCGCGGTGCGGCCACTCAAGTACATCTTGCCCAAGGGGAGCATGCTCAACCCGGAGCCGCGCGCCTCCTACGGCGTGCGTGCCGCGTTGATGTTCCGCGTTTTCGACGCCATCCTCGGCGCGTTGGGACAGGCGTTGCCCGACAAGATCAACGCAGCCGGATCCAATCAGGGCTCGATCCTGCTCGTTTCGGTGCCGGACGCGGAGACCGGCGGCACGAAAGTGAGCGTGGTCCAGCCGCTGGCCGGTGGCTCGGGCGGACGGCCGATGAAAGATGGCCTGGATGGCGTCGACGTCGCCATGGGCTACCTCAAGAACGTGCCGACCGAGAGTATCGAGCAGGAGGTGCCCGTTCTGGTGAGCCGCTATTGCCTGCGTGAGAACAGCGGCGGTGCGGGCTACTACCGCGGTGGAGTTGGTGTCGAGCTCGTGCTGAAAGTCTTTCCGCCGAACAGCGTCATCACGGCGCGTGGCATGGAGCGCTACACCTTCCGACCCTGGGGAAGACTGGGCGGAAAAGCCGGCACGACCGGGTTCACGATCCTGAATCCGGGAACCGATCGGGAGCGGAATGTCGGCAAGATTGACGTCCTCTATCTGGAGCCGGGCGACCGGGTGTTCATCGGCGCGCAAGGTGGCGGCGGCTACGGCGATCCGCTGGCACGGCCCGTCGCCTGGGTGTTAGACGACGTCCTGGACGAACTCGTCACCGTGGAAAGCGCACGGGGCGAGTATGGCGTGGTGATCGAGGGCGGTCACGTCGACGAGGCGGCGACGACGGCGCTGCGCGCCGAGTTGCGCTCCAGTCGTGGCGAGAATCTCCCGGATTTTGACTTCGGTCCGGAACGTGACGCCTACGAGCGCCGCTGGACGCCCGAACTGCAGGACGCCATCTTTGCCGCCACCAACCACTACCAGACCACCATGCGCAACTTCCTGCGCACGCGGCTATTCGAACGTCTGCAGCAGCGCTTCAATGACGGCGAAACGGTGCGGCCCGACGAGATCGCGGGCGAGGTAGATGCCATTCGGGAGCAGGAGTTGACGGTTCGCGTCTAAGCGCCCAACCACCATAGGATTCGCAGGGCCATCCTCCCCGCTCGGTACGGGCGACGCATGTGTCGCCCACCACACCCTCGCGCCCAAACCATCACCCGCAGAGGATATTCTTCTCGCCCGTACAGACGGCGTGTGATCGGGGCATGCGGGCACGCAGGGTGCATAGTCCCAGATCGCGGTGTAATGGGATAATGCACACAGCTTGACGCAACCGGGGGCGCGACGCCCGGACGCGCGAGATTTACGGCAGACCTCTCAATGTTTGAATTCCCGCATTTCGACCTGTATCCGCGGCCACGCAGCAAATTTCGACGAGGGGTGGAGGGGAATCATGCCCGTATTCAATCGTAACGCCCGGCTCGATACGTCTGAGGTAACCGACCGCCGCGGAATGAGCAGAGGAGTCGCGGTCGGCGGGGCAGGCGGCGCGGTCACGATTGTGGTGCTGATCCTGTCGTTGGTCTTCGGGATTCCGATCGACGGCAGCGGTCCGTCACAAACGACCGGCGACAATGTGGGTATCTCGGGCGGCAATCTGGCCGCTAATTGTCAGACTGGCGCGGACGCCGAACAGAGTCAGGATTGCCGCATCGTCGCGTACGTTGACAGTATTCAGCAATACTGGAACGACGCGCTCGGTCAGCGCGGCGTGCAGTACAGTCGCTCGCAGACGGTGCTCTTCACCAACTCAACGTCAACGGGGTGCGGTACCGCGACCACTCAGGTCGGCCCGTTCTATTGTCCGGCGGATAAATCGGTCTACCTCGACCTCGGATTCTTTGACGAGCTTCGCACACAGTTTGGCGCTCAGGGCGGACCGTTCGCCGAAGCCTATGTGCTTGCGCACGAATATGGGCACCACGTGCAGGACCTCACGGGCATCCTCGACCGCATCGGCAACGACACGCAGGGCGCTACAAGCGCGTCGGTGCGGGTCGAGTTGCAGGCCGACTGCTACGCTGGCGTCTGGGCCAATCACGCGACGGAAACTGGTTACCTCACCCAGCTGAGTCAGGCGGACATTGCCGACGGTCTGAACGCGGCGGCAGCGGTGGGCGACGACCGCATTCAGCAGGAGTTTCAGGGACAAGTGAACCCCGAAACCTGGACGCACGGATCATCGGCTCAGCGCGAGACGTGGTTCACGACCGGATATCAGACGGGTGACATGAACGCCTGCGACACGTTCAGTGGGAACCCGTAGCTGGACGCCGATGTCGAGCAGTAGTGTAGGTGCATTCGATTCGATGCTCAGGCGCCATTCCCCGCCGACTCGAGATTCTTGGCCGCTCTGGCTTTGACCAACTTCTGGATGAGCGGGATCGGAAGATCCTGGTTGAGCGGCAGATGGATGGTTGCCTGTACGGCGTGATAACCGGCCAGGTCATCGGGATGTTCGTCGACGATCGGTGTGGGGATGAAGAGGCTGATGTGGTGTTTGGCGAGGTTGAAATATACGAGTCGTCCGTGAAACTCGTAAAACGGCATTCGGTAGCTGATCTTCTCAGTCGCCTCCGGGACGGCCTCCAGAATTGCCGCGCGTAGTTGCCTCAGTCGGTCCTGCAGTTCAGGCGGCGCAGCGGTAATGTAGCTATTGACGTCCGTGGGCTTCTCCATGACGGGCTCCATCCTCCCAGGTAGCCTAGAGGCCGTAGTGCGCGTCGATCGGCTGCTGGTACGCGTTAGCCTTGCCGCTCAATACGTCGTGCACGTGCACCGGCCCGCGAGCGGTTGACGACTCCACGATGGCGAACGCTGTTGCGAGATCGCGCAGCGCCTCCCGGCCATTCATCTCCGGTTGCCGTCCGGATAATATGGCATCGAGCCAGTCACGATAGTCTAACGCGAACGGATCGCTGACGCCGCGCGGGAAGAAGTGCTCCCGCTCACTGTCTGTCGCCTCCTGCTCGAAGAGTTCAGCTAAACGGACCTGCTCGCCGCCGTCGCGGACCAGTGTGCTTCCCTTAAGACAGCCCCTTGAGCCGTAGATAGTCGTGCCGCCTGGCAGGCTGGTCGATTCGCCATGACCAGCCCAGGTGAAGGAGAGCGTTCCGACCGCGCCACTCTCGAATTCCGGCAGGGCGAAGAACGCATCGTCGGCGTCAGCCGGATATCGCCCGAAGGTGGTGCCGTCAGGATCGCGTAGCTCCCGCTCTGGTTCGAAGACGCGTGTCACGGCAGTCATGGAGCGGATTTCGCCAACAAGATAGCGCAGTCGATGCGCCATGTGGACGCCGATGTCGATCGACGCTCCGCCGCCTGCTTCGAGCTTCAGGTGGCGCCAGGGCGTGTCGGCCACCACCCGGTCCGGAGACCATTCAGCGGTTCCGAGCGACACCGAAGCCACCATCTGGATGTCGCCAAGCTCGCCGCGCTCGATGGCCCAACGTGCTATCCGTACGTCCGGCTCGAAGCGTACGTTTTCCATGACACTCAGTGCCAATCCCGCCCGATCGGCGAATTCGACCAATGTGGTCGCGGCTTTCACGGTGACGGCAATGGGCTTTTCGACCATCACGTGCTTGCCGACGGCGAGCGCTGCCAGCCCAACGGTGTGGTGTACCGGGAGCGACGCCGTGATGTCGACGGCATCGACCAGCCCCGAGGCGAGCATCTCCTCGACGTCGGTGAAGATTTCGGCATCCATATCCGGCTGAAAGTCGCTGACGTAGAGATGCGGGGCCGCGAGCGAGTCGGAGGGATTGCGGCTGACCGGCGGTCTCGGAGGCGGACCTTCGCCGCGTCGTCGGAACATCATGGCGTCGTCCCGCTTGCGGGCGACCAGGGCCGTGACGCGGAAGTCGTCGTAGCCGGCCTCGCGCAGCAGCCGATAGCCGCGCAAGTGCGCGGGCAGGATGCGCCCGCTTCCGACGATGCCGATGCGGATTGGGTCAGCCATCACTCGACTCCATTCTCGATTGCCAATCAGAGTGGCAAAGAGACGACTCGACCGTCCCGCTCGGAGCGCAGCCCGGCTTCGAGGATCTCCTGTGTGTCGCGACCAACTTCCATGCTGACCATTCCATCAATCGGACGATCATGGGACAGTCGATTGAGGAAGTACTGGATGGCGGTTCGCTCACCCTCAGGAAGTGGAGGCGGCTCGATAATTTGGCCATCCGGATCCTCGTCCGACGTGAGGCGAATGACGCCTTCGCCGCGCACGTCGCCCTCACGCCTGGCTGAATCGCGCTGCACGCTCAACGTCCCGCCACGCCCCCAAATCGTCGGGCCACCGTCCGGAACCGGGCCTGAAGCCGACCACGTTGCCTCGATGACCGCCATGGCGTGCTGGTAGCGCAGCGTCAGCACCGCGTTATCGTCGACGGCGATGTCTGGCTTGACCAGGTGGCCGATGCTGGCGCTGACGCGACTCGGCATGCCCACGAGCAACCGCGCCATGCTGGCGCCGTAGCCGCAATAGTCGATATAGGCGCCCGCGCCGTTTCGCTCTCGGTCATAGAGCCAGCCGTAGAAGTAGGGCGAGCAGCCGTACTCTTTTGGACCGCGGTGGCCTCCGCGGAAGCTGAAGCGGTAGACGTCTCCAACAGCGCCGTCTTTGGCCAGGTCCAGCGCGTGGCGGATGGCAGGCTGCCAGGCGGTGGGCCAGTTGATCATGAGCGGGACACCCGCATTGACGGCAGCTACGCGCATGCGGTCTGCATTGGCCAAGCTGTCCGCCATCGGCTTCTCAACCATCATCGGCACGCCATAGGATGCCGCCAATTCGACCAGCTCGGCCGACCCGGCATTGTCGACGAAGATCAAGACTGCATCGGGCTTTTCCCTTTCCATCAGCCTGGAGTAGTCGTCGTGGAGGTGGTCGATGCCGAACTCGTCGCGCGCTTTATCACGCAAAGGCTGATTCGGATCGGCGACGCTGATGGCTACGTCGTGGCGCTGTGCCATCTCGGCGACGTGCTGCCACACGTGGTCGTGAATGAGCCCAAGAACGCCAATCTTCTTCAACATGAATTACCCACCTTCGCGCGACTTCGTTGCCGTGTCGTTGGCTCCCATCCTACGATGCGAGCGCGGCCACGTCTGGTACGCGAACCCGCGAATGGAACTCGGGCACGCCGCGCACGCCATCAATCCGGACACGAAAGAGTGCTCCGGCCAGGAGTCCGTGCGTCGGACGCTCGAGTCCGCCAGCGGACGTGACGTAGATGTCTCGGTAGTCAGGTCCGCCAAAGGTCAGACACGACACCTGCGTCACCGGGAAGAGGACCTCGCGCTCAATGTCCCCATTCGGAGAATAGCGCACCAGTTTCCCGCCGTCCCAACGCGCCGACCAGACGAAGCCCTCGGCGTCGACCGTCATGCCGTCCGGTTGGCTCTCACCTTCCACGGTGGCGAATACACGTTGATTGCTGATGTCACCGGTGGCCTGGTCATAGTCGAATTGATAGATGACACGATTGCTGGAATCGGTGAAATAGAGGGTGGATCGATCGGGCGAGAAACCCATGCCGTTGGAGAGACCGACGTTGTCGAGCAGCAGATTGATCGAGCCGTCAAGGTCCAGGCGATAGAGGCGCGCCGGGTGATCGCCAGCGGGCATGGTACCGCAGAAGACGCGCCCTTCCGGGTCGGCGATGACGTCGTTGAAGCGGGTCGACTCCTCGCCTGGAAGGCTCTCCATTAGAGTGGAAAGCTCACCATGATGCCAGCGACGAACCGAACCCTGCTCGCCGAACATGAGGAGGGCGCCGTCGTCTTGTATCGTGAATCCCCCTACAGACTCGCCTTCGTATGCCAGTTCGTGTTCTTCAGTCGCCGGGTTGTAACGGAAGAGACGCCCTGCCGGTATATCGAGCCAGTACAGTCGTTGCTCGGTGGGATGCCAGATTGGTCCTTCGCCGGTCTCGCACTGGTAATCGCACAATAGCTCAGGTTCCATCGTCAACCCACTCCAATTCAGCCCGCGACCGCGTTGAGCGGCGACCGCGGCGTCAATTCAGCTGGCACACATGGTGGGATCAATCGTCGCGCCAGCATCGCCCAGCCGACATGGACCGTCAAGCTGGCGTCCCTTGGAGACAGATATCGACTATGCGACACTCGATGTGTGCACTGACCGATGTTGGCGACGACTATGTCTGGAGGAGTCGGATGACTATCTATGAAGAGCTCGGCGTTCGACGCGTCATCAACGCCTCCGCCACGCTGACCAAGCTTGGTGGTTCGCTCATGCCGCCTGAAGTTATACGGGCCATGAGCGAGGCGGCCAGCTCATTCGTCGATCTGCACGAGTTTCAGCGCCGGGCCGGTGAGCGCATCGCTGAGCTGACACACAACGAAGCGGCCTTCATCTCGTCCGGCGCGGCGGCAGGGATCGCGCTCTCGGTCTCAGCCTGCATCACCGGCATGAACCAGGCGCTGATCGACTCGTTTCCGCGGCTGGAGAACGCCCCACGCAACGAAGTCATCATGTTTCACAGCCAGCGGAACGGCTACGACTACGCCGCTCGGCAAACCGGAGCGACTCTGGTCGAGATCGGACCCGAGGACGGTGAGCTCGAAGAGGCGATCAGCGACAAAACTGCCTGCATCCTCTGGTTTGCCGGTGCGCATTACGCACATGGCGCTTTGCCGCTGGAGGATGTGGTGAAGTTGGCACACGAACGAGGCGTGCCGGTGGTTGTCGATGCCGCGGCGCAAATTCCGCCCATCTCGAATCTATGGCATTTCACGCGGGACGCGGGCGCCGACATCGCCATCTTCAGCGGCGGCAAGGGATTGCGCGGTCCGCAACCGAGCGGGCTGGTCCTCGGACGCAAGGACCTGATCGACGCCTGCCGCGTCAACGCGAGCCCCAACCATGCCATTGGGCGGCCGATGAAGGTCGGCAAAGAGGAGACAGCGGGCGTACTGGCGGCGCTGGAGTGGTCGCTGACGCAGGACGAGCCGGCCACCATCGAGCGCTATGAACACGTCGTGAAGTATTGGCTCGACGGAGTCTCAGGGTTGGCAGGCGTGACGACCGAACGCGGCTTCCCGAGCGAGGCGGGCCAGCCACACGCGCGGGCGATCGTCCACATTGGGTCGCGAGCGAGTGTGACGCGCGACGAGCTTGTCGATCGACTGTGGGAGAGGGATCCACGCATCGCCGTGGCGGCAGTCGGGAGCAACGCCATCGCCCTCAATCCCCAGACGATCGAGCCGGGAGAAGAAGAGCTCGTGCTGGCGGCACTGCGTCAAGAACTTGTGTGACATACCTCAATGGCAGGGCAAACTCAGTCGATGGGATCGAAATGGCGGAGCCATCTCGATCCCATGCACGAGTCCATCCGCGGCTAAGGCGTGGGGACAGCGTCAAGATTGAGTGGCGTTGCCACGCAACGGTAGGGAAACACAGTACTCCACGGATACTCGAGGGTATTGATGTGTCCGCCATCGCTTTGGTATTGGACTACCATCGCGTTCGTGCCGGTGGCACTACTCGTCCATTCAGTTTGATCCGGGCCGTTGTGTTGACTCACGTACAGGACGATGAGCCCCTCCTCGGCAATCGTCGGTAAGCGTAATCCGGCATTCACGCACCCACTGAATGCCCAACTCCAGGACGGGTCATCAGTCTTCTGATCCGTGAAACAGACGTCTTGTGAAAGCGTCAAACCTGACGGGCAGTGGTCGACGAACGCGGCCGAATCAACCGGATCGCCCTTGGGACCGGTTGCCCCGGTTGCACCTGTTGCTCCGGTCTGTCCGGTTGCACCCGTAGCACCTGCTGCCCCGGTGAGTCCGGTTGCACCCGTAGCACCTGTTGCTCCGGTCTGTCCGGTTGCACCCGTAGCGCCTGTTGCCCCGGTGAGTCCGGTGGCCCCGGTCGGTCCGGTCGGGCCAGATGCACCCGTGTTACCCGTCAATCCTGTTGGACCGATCGGGCCGGTTGCGCCCGACAGGCCAGTGGCTCCGGTCGGGCCGATTGCACTCCACTCGATAACTGTGCCGAATCCGAAGGGACCGGCACCGCAGAACCTCGGCGGGGTCGTGCCCACCTGCCACAATGTGCCACCCGAGAGGCACGCGTAATAAACCGTATTCTGCTGATCGTTTGCCGATGCGTAGACGTACAAACTCGTCACGAGCACCAGCGCTACCAGCATGACGGCGATCCGCTTCGGATGGGGCGGGAATTTCCGTGGAAGTTTCACCCAACTCTCCTTGTGCGAGCGCCAACCCTGTCACCAAACAATGAAATAGCCGGGTCATACTAGCATCCGTACCTGAAGAGTCAACGATGGCAGACCAGAACTGCACGTCAGAGGAGAAGACGGCACTTGTCAGATGCACAGAGTTCAGAGTCTGTATCGAAAGCTCTGTGTCTGTTGAGGTTATGAGCAGTGGGCAGACCCGACGCGCAATCCGCGCGACGGTTTTTTGCCGAGGATCAATGTGAGAACTGTATGAATCGAGTTCAGAGAAACACGGATCTCCAGTGTTATCCCGTTTCTTCGGGTAACAGCCGTTCCTCTGGATCGCGGAGGCGAGTCGTCGTTCGAGTGACGAATGCCGCAGTGTTCTGACTCTTGTACGCATTCGCGACGTGGTCTAGCCCATTGCTTGACGCCAGCTGTTCGTCAGCCTGTTCCTGTGGATAGGGTCTGGCTCCGGTCCAACTGCGAATTCCCGGGGCAAAGACGCGGATGACCAGGATACGGATGCCAGCCGACAGCGGGATGGCCACCAGCGCCCCCAGAACCCCGCCGATCTCGAACCCGGCAACCAACGCAAAGAGAACCACAACCTGACTCACGGTCGTTTGACTCCGCATGATATTGGGCGCCAGAAGGTGGGACTCGAGGAACAGGATAACGGTATAAACGGCCAGTGCCAGGAGCGCGAGTGTGAACGACTGAAAAAGTGCCACCACCACGACTAATGCTCCGACGGCGATCACTCCGACGACCGGGATCAGTTCGCCGAAGAAGGTAAGGACACCGAGCGCCATCGCGTATTTGACGTGAATCAGGTATAGCCCGGCGAATGCCAGCGCTCCGGTGATCACGCCGCTGATGACAGACGCGCGCAGGTAACCACCCATGTCGTGGCCCATCTCGCACAATACTTCCTCGACCCGATCCTGTTTGTGCGACGGGAAGAGCGAGATGACGAAACGCTTGAGTGACGGGGTCACGAAGAGCCAGTAGATCGAGAGGAAGTAGACCAGTATGACGTCGAACAGGTCTCTGAACACCCGGATCGGTAGCGATCCGACCTGTCCAGCAAGTCGGTCGAGCACCTTGGTGAGACCGTTCGAGAGTTGGTCGTTCGTGAGCCCTGTCCGACGCGTGATGTAGCGCTCGACGTTGTTGACCTCGTCCGGAAGTTGTCCGATGCCCTGGCTGATCTGCTGAATTACCGGGGGCAGGATCAAGAACGCCAGTACGATCGTAATGAGAATCAGGACGACGTAGACCGTCACGATGGCGGCGGCGCGCGGCATCACGCGCTCGAGCCAACTGATTATTGGGGCCAACGCTTCCGCTAGCACGACGGCAAAGACGAGCATCGCGAGCGGAATGAATATGCGCGACATGAGTACGACGAGTCCAAAGATGAGTGCAAACGCCACTGCCGCGATCAGAGCGAGTCGCCACCATCCCCCGAGCGGCACACTGAGCATATGTGTTTCGCTCACATGGTGGTCATATTGATGCTGTGAATCGTTCGACTCGGTCGTCACCAGGGGAGGCCTTTCGATGGGGACGGTCATGCGTCGCGCCAAAACTGTGATCCATATTGCAAGGCGTATTCCCCGAGAGCGTGGCGCATCCCACGGCGGCCAGGCTCTATCTCGCGACGAACGTGCGAGTAACAAGAGAGAGCAAGCCGTGATCCTCTCGACATGAACGCAAGATTTGGGAAAGAAATTGACACTAGGATAGGTTAAGGTCGTCGAGAACCGTCATTTGCCCGATGCGCGACGGAATGACTTCAGCGCGAGCGAGGTTATTGCAGAGCGGACAACCGGCGCGCGGTCCTCTCGACCGTCTCCGAACGGTGTTGGCAGACGTGACACAATAGATCAGAGGCCAATTCGCCAGGATCTATCCGAAGCGGATGTGCCATTGCTCGCCGACACACGCCATCTCAATCGAACGCTTCCCGAAAGGAACATTCATGGTCAGCATCTTCTCGCGCGGTTTTCGCGGCAAGCGGCAGTCGCCGGACGTCTCGCGCCGCCTCCCGCCAGGACAATATCTGACCGAGCGTTTCCCAGTTCTCTCCGCTGGACCGACGCCACACACATCGCTCAAGGTGTGGGATTTCTCGGTCGTCGCTCCCAATGGCAACTCGAAGCGATGGGATTGGGAGGAGTTTCGCGCGCTTCCACGCGAGACGATTACCACCGACATCCATTGCGTGACGCGCTGGTCGAAGTTCGATACCGTCTGGGAGGGCGTCTCACTCGACACACTCCTCGAGGAGTTCGAAGGCGTCGGCACGCACATCATGGCCTTCTGCGACGGTGGCTACACGACCAATCTGCCGCTCGAGGACGTCACGGGTGGCAAGGCGTGGATCACCGACACCTACGACAACGAGCCACTCGACCCGGAGCATGGCGGTCCGGCTCGTCTGTTTGTGCCGCACCTCTACTTCTGGAAGAGCGCCAAGTGGGTACGCGGTATCCGGCTGATGAACCATGATGAGGGCGGATTCTGGGAGAATTACGGTTATCACATGTATGGAGACCCATGGAAAGAGCAGCGGTTTCGCGGCGACTGAAATGGTGGACTGGCAAGGTCGTCGAGACTGTCCGTGAGACGCCGACTGCGTCCAGCCTGATCATCAATGTTCCAGGCTGGACTGGTCATCGTGCCGGACAGCATGTTGACGTTCGCTTGACGGCCGAAGATGGCTATCAAGCGGCGCGTAGCTATTCGATCGCGTCGGCTCCCGACGATCCTCACCTCATGCTCACGATCGAGCGCCTGGAGGACGGCGAGATGTCGCCGTATCTGGTCGACGAGGTGCAGCCGGGCGATCCGCTCGAGTTTCTCGGACCGATCGGCGGCTTCTTCGTGTGGAATCCGGATATGGGCGGCCCGTTGCTGCTCATCGCTGGAGGCTCGGGCATCGCGCCGTTGATGTCGATGGCGCGCCATCGCCTGCGGGCCGCTCGAGATGTGCCCACGCGCATGCTCTATTCGGCGCGTTCGGATCAGGATCTCATCTACCGGAATGAGCTCGACGATGCGTCCGCCAACCATGTGGGGTTCGAGGTGAGCTACACGCTGACGCGGCGCCAACCACCTGCGTGGGAAGGGTTTGCGCGTCGCATCGATTTGGAGATGCTGCGGACCGTCGCCTGGGAGCCGGATAAACAGCCACTTGTGTACATCTGCGGTCCGACTCCCTTCGTCGAGGTCGCGTCTTCGTTGCTGCTTGACCTCGGCCATGATCCGCAACATATACGCACGGAGCGTTTCGGCCCGACCGGAGCCTGACAGAGCTGCGCTCACCCATACACCAAGAAGGGAACTGCTACGTTGACGACGACACAAACCGCCGAATTGAAGCCGCGACTCAACTTCGGCAAGGTGGTGCCTGAGGCCTATCATGTGATGGGCGGCATGGAGCGCCTGGTCCATGAGAGCGGGCTCGAGCCCGAGCTTCTGGAACTAGTCAAGGTTCGGGCGTCGCAGATCAACGGCTGCGCCTACTGCATCGACATGCATTGGAAGGACGCGCGAGCCGGGGGTGAGACCGAACAGCGCCTCTACTCCCTCAACGCCTGGAGCGAAACGCCCTTCTATAGTGAACGTGAACGGGCGGCCCTCGCCTGGGCTGAATCGCTGACGCTGCTGAGCGAGAACGACGTTCCTGATGAGCTCTATCAGGCGACACGAGACCAATTCACCGAGAAAGAGTTGGTCAACCTGACCATGGCGATCGTGGCGATCAACAGCTGGAACCGGTTAGTGATCAGCTTCCGCACGGTGCCGGGGACCTATCAGCCGAAGGCGAAGTGATTTTAGTCACGGTGTCATCTTCGTAGGCGACCTCAGTGAATGTGCCATCTTTTTGGGGCACCAACGCACCCTTGTCATCCTGAGCAGGGTAATAGCGGAGCGAAGGATGACAAGGGTCCGGGCCGATGCTTCTGTAGACTCCTAGAAACTCTCAACCCAGGCTCTTTGCGTCCAACGCCGCCACCAATCGTTTCGGTGCGATGAGCCGGTAGGCGTCGTCAACGATCCCGGCAATCTCATCCCAATCGACCGGCACATCCAGCCAGACTCCCAGCCAACCACGATGTCCGACGTACGGCGGCCGGAAGTAGCGATCCGGATGTGCGTCGATCAGCGCATGCTGAATCTCCGGCTCTGACGCACACCAGAAGGCGAGCCGATCGTCGTGATGATGGTTGGCGAACATCACGAAGGTCTGCTTGTCACGCACAAACCAGGTCGGCTCCCCGTGACTCAGGCGCTCAGTCGTCTCGGGAAAACCGAGACATATCGAACGCAGGCGAGAGAGCGGATCGTCCTTCATCGCTCGCGATCGAAGCGCAGGTGGCGGATGCGATCAGCGAAGATTTCGCATGCCAACACGTCGCCACGCCCATCGCGCAGGAAGACCAGATCGATCGATTCCGTCGAGAACGCATCCTTGACGGTCGGTTCGAGCTCACGATCCGTACGATGCGGCAGGCGGACGATCAGTTTTCCGTCGCGCACGAAGACGGAATAGCGCGTGTTGACGTCGGCACAGACGTACGTTCCGGCATAGCTCGACAAGGTTTCCGCGCTGGGCGAGTCAGTTTCAGCGTGGGTAAACGTCGTCGACGGGTGCCCGGACATGATTTCGCGATACTCGAGCGCGCCGTTCGCTCCCGGCTCGATCCGGATCTCTTGCGGTGGTCGCCCCAATCTGAACCGACCATGGTCGAATGGCTCGAGTTCCATCGGATCCCCGAACGCACCGTTAGCCACCAGCTTTCCGTCCTTCACGGTCACCCGGCGGGTCAGTGAGCGTCGCTCATCGTAGTAGAGCCCGGTGAACGCTTCCTTCTCCTCGTCGGTGAGTTTGATCGCCGGGGTGTCGATGAGTTCATCGGACGAGAGCGCGTCCTTCAAATACAGGTCGCTCACCTTGCGGGCCAGCCAGCCCGGTTTGATCGCGCTCAAATTGGCCAGCACAATCACGCCGAAATCGACTTCCGGGAACCAGAGCATCTCGGCACGATAGCCGGAATCAACTCCGCCGTGGCTGACAGTCTTGAGTCCGCGGTAATTTCCGATCATCAGGCCATAGCCGTAGCTTTGAGTTGAACCGTCATTGAGGAGGCCCGGCGTCATAGCATCATCGAGCACGTCGGTCGCCACGTCACGCGTGCCGAAGTTGCGCACCCAGTGAGACAGGTCTTCCACCGACGTGTACATGCAGATCGCGCCAGGAACCTCGACGTGCGAGTCGGCCAGCTTGAATCCGCCTCCGTCGCGTGGGGCGTAAGCGCTGGCGCGGTTCGGGACGATCTCGCTGATGTCGTCGTGAATGTGGCTGTGGGTCATGTCGAGCGGCGTCAAGATGCGCTCGGTGACGAAGCCGCGCAGCTTTTGACCGGTAACCCGCTCGACGGTGAGCGCCATCAGCGTGTAGCTCGTGTTGCAATAGGAGTATTCAGCGCCCGGCTCGAAGTTCAACCGGCGGTGGCTATAGGCGAAATCGAGGACGTCGTCAAATGCCTGCACGTCATCGTCGCGCCATCCGGCCAATCGAAAGAGGCCATACTGATCGCGCAGACCACTGGTGTGGTGGACCAGATGGCGCAGCCGGATGGTGTGTCCGAATTCGGGCAATTCGGGAACGTACTTACGAACATCGTCCTCTAGCGACAGCTTTCCCTCGCGCGCCAGAATGCCTATCGAGATCGCGGTGAACTGCTTCGAGACCGAGGCCACGTGCATGACCGACGCGGGCGAGATCGGCACGCACAGATCGAGGTTGGCGCTGCCATAACCGCGGGCGTAGATCAGCTCACCACCGCGCAACACACCGAGCGCGCACCCGGGCGAGTCGTCCTTGTCCCATTCGGCGAAGATCTCATCGACTTGAACCGTGTCAACGGCAACGTAGTCTGTCGTTTCCAAGCTGAAACCCTCGAATCCCTTCCGTCAATCCGTCGCCCGTGGTCGTATTAGCGCTGGCGCAACCGTGGATTCAGCGCGTCTTGCAACGCGTTCCCGAATAAATTGAAACCCAGGACGGTGACGAAGATCGCCACTCCAGGGAATGTGATCTACCACCAGGCGGTCTGGATATATTCGCGTCCGTCACCGAGCATAGCTCCCCACTCGGGCGACGGTGGCTGGGCTCCCAGACCCAGGAACGATAGGCTGGCGGCGACCAGGATCGCCGCTGGCAGCTCGAGCGTCGCCAGGACAATGATCGGCGAGAGCGCGTTTGGCAGAATGTGCCGCCGCATAATCCGTCCACCGCCCGCTCCAACGACGCGGGTCGCCAGAATGTAGTCATCTTCTCGAATCGAGAGGACCGACCCACGCACCAATCGTGCGAAACCGGTCGACGATCCGATGCCAACGGCAATCATAGCGTTGCGCAGGCTGGGTCCAAGCATGGCGATGATCGGCAGCGCCAGCAGGAACCCTCGGGAATGCCAGCAGAACGTCAACGATGCGCATGATTATGGTGTCGACGATTCCCCGATAGTATCCCACGACGAGGCCCGCCGTGACGCCGATCGTGACGGCTATCGAGAAACTTGTGACGGTGAGAACCAAGGTGTACGGGTCGTGCGCCTTAATGAGCGACGTCACGGACGTCTGCGCGGTAATTGAGTAGCCAAGGTCGCCCATGCGCCACGCCGTCGACGTACTCGACGAATTGCGTCGCCAACTGCTTGTCGAGGCCGAATTTGTGGCGCATGGCTGCCTCAACCTGGGGATCGCTGTATTGGCCCGCGAACATCAGCTGAATCGGATCACCCGGAACGAGAACTCTCATGAGGAACACCAACATGAGAATGCCAAACCAGATTGGGATCAGTATCAGCAATCGGCGTACGATATACGCTGTCACCCAGACCTCACTGATTCATATCACCAGACGTCAGTAGCATCGTCACCCTGAGCTACTTGTCGAGCCATACGTCGGCCATGCGAGCGTTGCCGAACACCGTCAACGAATAATTCTTCACGTACTGGTGAACGGCCCAAAGAGACCAGTCGGTGACAACTGGCGCAACGATCGCTTGATCGAGTAGGAATTTGACAACGGCATGGACGGCATCCAACCGCTGGGTGGGGTCCCTCGTCGTGTCGTACAGAGCGCGGCGAGTTGCGAGTCGTGCATCTGCTTGCGCCAGCCGGGAGTCTTGAATATCAGGCTCAGAATGTTTGGGGATAGGCTGGTCCAGCGCATGATGTCACATTCGAAATCGCCACTGTTGAGTTGCGGCAGCTCCGCGCTGAAGTCCAGTACGTTGATGTCGCACTTGATCCCAATTTGTTGGAGCGATGCCTGAATGATCTGCGAGTCAGTCTTTAGCGGAGCGTTGCCTGAGTAGACAAGCATGGTGAATTCAACCGGCTTGCCATCCTTGTGCATGGTTCCGTCGCAGGCCTATGTATAGCCACCGTCGGTCAGCGACTTCTTCGCCTCATCGAGGTCAAAGGGGTACGCGTACTGTTCTAGAGTCCCGTCCCAGCCTGCCACGCCGTTTGGGATCGGCAACAGGTTTGCGGTCGCGGAGCTCCGTTGCTTTCTCCGGCGAGAGCCGGAGCATTCTTCGACTGATGACAAATGACTCGGGGTACTTGTCAAGCGTGCCATCGATGACTGAGCGGCGGAGCGCCTGCGAACGGCTTTCCAGTAGAAATCCAAGATACTTTTCGCTCGCGTCGGCATTGCTCACGTCCTGATCAGAATGGAGCATCGACGCCGTCAGGTAGTAATAGCTGGCGACGGCCCGATAGTATGTCAGTTGGATCCCAGACTGAATCTCGGTGTGTATCAGTCGAACGAGTCCAACTCGTTCAAGTTCACCGATGTGGAAGTAGCGTTTCTTCGAGCTGATCACAGTCTTGTGTGGCGGTAAGCGGGGCCGCGATCAGCGCGTCGAGCACTTGCAGCCGCAACGGATTCGCATTTTTTTGACAGGTCCGATCGCAATCCACGTGTCACTCAATGTCAACTGGTCACATTCGCCGAGACAATTCGACATATGAACCGCGAAGATCGATGACACAGATGCGCAGCGCTGCGTATCGCCTGACCGATTCCGGTAGCGAATGGAAAGAGCTCGCTGGCTGTCCGACCTTCAGGCGGCCGTGGGTCGTACGTTACGGTTGTCCGCTGAAGTCGTATGCCGCTTGTGCCAGAACGCGGGCGAAGTCAATCAGCATATCGAGGTCGGCCCACTCCTCGTAGCCATGGCTGCCAAAGCCGCCCGGGCCATAGATGGCGGTCGGTACGCCCGCCGCGGCGAGGAGTGCCGAGTCCGTCCAGCCAGAGCCGCCGGTAATCTCCGGGAGACGCCCGAGCACGCGTTCGCTCGCTGAGCGAATCGTCTGGACGATCGGGGCGTTGGGACTTACCTCGAATGGCTGGCGGTCGATTCCCACGGTTAGAGTCGCCGAAAACCTCGAATCGTGGTGCCGCAAGGCATCGATGATGTCCGTCAGCTCGGACTCGACTTGATCGCGTGTTTCGCCCGGAATCGTGCGCCGCTCGATCTCGAGATGACAGCTGGCAGGATACGACGATAGCTCCTGACCGCCACGGATGAGCGAGGCGTGTAACGAAGGCGGCCCGAGCAGCGGATGGCCGTCTCGCGACTGTAGATCGTCCCGAAGTCCCTCGAGCTTGCCAAGCACGCGCCCCATGTGCGCGATGGCGTCGATCCCTTCCTGCCAGGCGCTCCCATGCGCCGCGAAACCGTGCGTTTCGATCGTTGCCCAGACGAAGCCCTTGTGAGCCACCGTCACCTCAAGTCTGGTCGGTTCAAGGATCAGCGCCGCGTCCGGCTTCCAGCGGTCAATCTCGCGACACACGGCCTGGGTTCCGATGCTGGCGTACTCCTCATCCACCACGAATGTGGCGATCAGCCGGCCGGGGAAATTACCAGCGGTCGCGATAGATTCGAGCAGCACGATCATGGCGGCGACCGAGGATTTCATGTCGTTGGAACCACGGCCGAAGAGCCTGGAGCCATCGATCCTTCCAGAAAGCGGCTCGGTCATGCCCTCGAGCGTGACGGTGTCGATGTGCCCATTCAACATCAACGTGCGACCGCTCCCAGATCCGACGGACGCAATGACGTTAGGACGGTTCGGCCCGGCGTCCTGCAGTTCGACGTCGATGCCCGGCGTGCGACGAAGTCGATCGGCGATGGCGATGGCGATTTCGGCCTCGCCCGCGGCTCCGGGCACCAGATCGGGGTTGACCGAATTGATCCGCACCAGATCGGTCAACGTGCTTATTAGCTGCGCTCGATCGATTTCGATCATGCCCTCACCCCTCACTGCAATTTTCTACACCGGCCTGCCCGTTCGATGAACACCGGGCATAATACAGGAATTGGAGAGCGTACAAGCGCGCCGTGCCATCGATTGAAGTGTTTATTGCCGAGGAGATTCTGAGTGCGTCGGTATGAGTTCCGCTGTGAAGACTGCGAGGCGCGGTTCGATGTCGAGCGAACACTCGACAAGGCAGGTGATCCCTATCCGTGCCCGTTCTGTGGAAGAATGGCGTCGCGGGTCTTCACGGCACCGAAGTTCCTCTTCAAGGCCGATCCGAGCGAAAATCGACCCGTTTGGCACAATCATGGAAGCTACGGGCATTCCCACGCGCCGCGTCGCGGGTTTCACGGTCGGCAAGGTGAAGATCCTCAGGGCTGATTCTCGGATGGATCAGTTCGAGTTCTGCAACGATCCATTCATCGCTCCGCGGAAGCCCTCACGCCCTTCAGGATCCAGCGATACACGCAGCTGATACGACTGGCCATAGCCGCTACAGGTCGCGGCCAGCGCATCGAGCTCCCGTCCACTGATGTCACCCGAGCAGAGCGGCGTGTGGTCCGCCGTGCGCAGTTGGATTTGTCCCGTGAACTGCGCGCTGATCACCTTCAATTGAATGGCCACGTCGAGCGTTGTCGATCCCTCCGCGGTGCCGCGGAAGAGGGCTTCCGTCTGGTCTCCGTTCAGCAACGTTTCACCTGAGATGGTGTCCTGAACAGTCGCGGGGAACTGTGGCCCGCTGGATGTAGGTGTTGCGGTCACGGTGGCTGAGTCGAGCGTTGCGGTCCCGTTTTGCACAGCCGCCTTCTGCAGCAACTTATCGGGCGTTCCGGCCGCTTTGGCCCAGCCGCTGGCATATGGCCCGCCGATGCCCCACACCACCAACGCACCTGCCAGGACCAACGAGGTGACGATCACGCCGGTCCGCCAGGCGGGAATCTCGATCATCCGCCACAACGTGGCTCCGGCAACCAGGACGAAGCTAATCACGTAGAGGAGCGTCAACCAGGATGTCTTGGTGTCAGTCCCCGTGCCGATGCCGTGCAGCAGCGACATGAAGAAGATGGGATAGGCTGTCAGATGCAGCACGTGCCACGCGCGGTAACCGATCCACTTTCGCACCCAGACGCTGGCCCCCGCGGCGATGCTCAGTTCGGTCCCGATGATGCCAAGACTCAGCCAGATGGGTCGGTAGCTGCTGGCGAACGGCATCGTGACGTCGGTCACACTGAAATGCGTGAAGGGGTCGATCAAAATCGTCACGATGTGAACCGCGACAAAGACGTAGAAGGTGGTCGTCAGCCAGCGGTGCAGCTCATCGACCACCATGCGTGGCAGCCGAGTTGAATACCAGCGGCGACTGAGCGCGATTCCCAGGACGACCGAAAACGTAAGCAGCAGGTAGGCGGTAATGCCGCTGCCGCGCCCGATGTACCAGAGGAGGTTGGAGGTGGACGTAGACAAGACTCAGGACTCCTTGGTGTTGATCGGCCAGTGATCGGTGTACGTGATCGTTCCATCCAGAGCACGGAAGCGACCTGCCATGCCCAGAGACTCGATCCACTGAGGTCCGACGGCTCGCTTGAGGAACGCCGACTTGGTCGCCACGTCCGCCGCAACGCACGTTCCCGCGATGATGGTTACCAACGACCAGTGACTGTCGGAGGGCTTCCCACTCAGCGGGTCGATGAGATGATGCAGGCGTTGACCATCACGTAACCATTGACGCCGCCCGAGGCCGGATGTCGCCATTGCGCCACGCCGAAGCAGCACTGTCTCTTCCGGTTCGACGTCTCTTGTCGATCCGATGTCGCAGATCCATCCGCCGTCAGGTGGCGGACCAGCCACGGCCAGATCGCCTCCGGCACTGATCAGGACTCCGCAGTCAACGGGCGGCAGCCCTCGCATCGTGTAATCGACGGCGAACCCTTTCCCGATACCGCCGAAATCGAGTCGCACACCCTCGGGAATGAGAACCGTCCCTCGGCGCGCGTCGACCTCAATCTCGGTCCAACGCCCTGCTGCGACTGCATCCTGATCGCTGCCGGGGCCTGATGATTCGATCAACTCAATGCTGCGATCGTATCCGGCCGCCTCCAGCGCACCGCGAATCGTCGGATCGAACACGCCGTCGGTGGAATGTGAAGCGCGCAGCGCCAGGCTGAGCAGTTCGATAAAGAGCGGTGACGCAGGGTGCAGGCCCGGACCGCGACGATGCAATCGCTCGAGTTCGCTGTCTGCGCGAAAGCGGCTGAAGGTGTGATCGATATCATCGATACAGGTATGCGTGTGCTGCAGAACCATGCCGAGATAGGTGAAATCAGTCACCGAGACGACGATTTCGGTCCCGAGCGCGTCGAAGCGTGACGTGGCGATGTCGGACGTGGATAGGTTCATCTGCGCGTTCACCAGTCTCGCTTACGACGTGCCGGAGCGATGCCGTGAGCGCGAAGTCGTGGGCAGTGATGTCTGCGGGGCTGGGGCCGCCGGTGCGACCGAGAAGCTGCTCGACGATTGGTTGTCGAAGAGAGACTGGCTCGGAGCGTTCTCAGATTGGCTTGACTGCGACGACGACTGCACAGAGTTGTCGTTCGCAGGTAACGGCGCCGCGCTGCTTGGCAGCGTCGAGTGACGCAATGCCAATCCGGTAAAGACGGCGCCTCCCGCGAAGCTCAGCACGACGGTAAGTCGTCGCACCATGCGAATGCGCGAGACGATCCAGTCTCGTTGGTGAGAGCCGTGACGACTCACGGTCTTGGGTAGATGGTTGGCGTTGTCGGCCGTTCGAGATCTACTTGCCATGTGTGATGCTTCTCCGTAATGCGATAACGCGAGAGTGAACGATTAGCGTGAGCCTGAGCGCTTCGGCGGATCCGATGATGGCTCTTCGACCACTTCGACCGAGATGGCACCGGTCGGGCAGCAGCGCGCTGTCTCGTAGGCTGCCTCCTCCAACGACATGGGGACCTCGGCGCGTTGCAGCCAGGCATAGCCCCAATCGTCGAGATCGAAGACCTCAGGCAGAAATTCACCGCAGAATCCGAACGCGGTGCACTTGATGGGATTCACGCGGATCCGCAGATAACGGCGCGTGTTTGGTGAGGTCCTATTCCTGCCCATATTCTCCGTAGCTTTCCAGTCCCGGCAGGATAACGCGGGCGGCGCGGCCACAGCTGCCGCTGCGCATGTGTTGCGGGATCTCGTTGCGAAATACTTCGAGTGCCGATCGGGCGGCCAACGCCGCGCCATCGAGGTGCCCGCACGCTCCCCGTCGCGGTAGCATCTCTTCGGCATAACGTTTCAGGCGGTCGAGGTCGTCCGATTGGGCACGACCATGCAAGACGCGCTCGAGGATGTCGGCCATGGCCGCCGTGCCGAACGTGCACGGGCCGCATTGTCGCGCGGATTCATTGGCGAAAAAGCGCAAGAGCGCCGCGGCTTGGTGCAGCCCGCAGATCGTATTAGGAACGACGGTGATGGCGGCGGTGCCAAGTGCGGCTCCATATTGCCGTAAGCTCGCGGGTTGTAAGGCCGCGCCGCGGCGCACGTCCTGCTCGCGCAGCCAGCCGGAAAAATAGCCTCCCGGGAGGAGCGCGTAGAGCGACTCACCGCGTTCGAGACCGCCCGACTCTTCCAGAATCCATCCGATCTCGGAACCGCCCGGAACTTCGTAGACGCCCGGGTTGGCAACCGCGCCAGTAAGCGTGATGAGCAACGTACCGGGAACTTCTGCCGTTCCGATCGAGCGAAACCAGTCGGCCCCGTGAGCGGCGATGAGTGGCACGTTGGCGAGCGTCTCAACGTTCTGGACCAGGGTCGGCCGTCGTTTGATGCCGCGTTCGAATGGACGCGGCGGCTTGACGGTCGGTTTGGCGGCTCGTCCGTTTACCCGTTGAATCGCGGCCGTCTCTTCCCCCGCGACGTAGCCCGGGTCGGCCGTCACCAGCCGAACGTTGGGGAGATTTGTGCCGCTTCGCTGAAGCTCCTTGACGGCGTCACTGATCGATTCTTCGATTCTTCTCTCACCGGAGTGGAGATAGAAGATCACGTCACCGGCACCGACCGCATGCGCTGCGAGGAGTGCTCCTTCAATGACCAGGTGCGGTCGGAGCAATAACAGGGTCGCGTCCTTGCGGCTGGCCGGTTCTGACTCGGCGGCGTTGACCAGGACCGCATGCGGGCCCGATTGCTCGGCGACGGCGCCCCATTTGCGCCCGGTCGGGAAGGCGGAACCTCCACGGCCAAGCAGTCCGCTGCGTGTCACCAGGTCGATGAGCTCGGCGGGCGATCGGCTCCAGACGTCCGCCTGGTAGCCACCCCGCTCCCGATAGTCGCGCAGCGTCTCACGATCCGTCTGCATGGGATCGATCAGACGATTTTTGCCCAAAGGTGCGGTGTCGCGAGATTGAATGGTTTCGGACTCGATCACGCCTTGTCCCTCAACGTCATAACCATGATGCGCGAATCGACTGAATCGTCTCTGAATGACGGATTAATCATGGCTGAACATGCTCGTTTGGCCGCTCCCGACACTGTGCACCGACTCGATAGTGCTACGGTGCCAGCCCCTTCGCGGATTGTGCGAGGATCTACGTCGGGCCTCATTTCCGCGCTGAACCTCAGTCAGGGGATGTGTAGCTACTCACAGCCTAATTCGGCGCGCTCGTAGGATCCCGGAGCCAAAAGGTCGTCAGCGTGAAGCCTAGTGGGGCAAGATTGGAAATGGCTGAGAACGGTTTGCTCAGTATCACGACGTGACAAGGACGAACGAAACAATGTACGTGCTTGTGGTTGAAGATGACGAACGGGTCGCGCGGATCGTGGCGCGCGGACTGATGGAGGCTGGAAACCGCGTCGAAGTCTCACACGATGGCCTAGACGGCTTGCAGCGCGGACTCTCCGGAGCCTACGACATCGTCGTCCTCGACATCCTCTTGCCGCAGATGGACGGCCTCACGGTCTGTCGCAACCTGCGCAAACAGCGGGTGCGCACACCCATCCTCATGCTGACGGCTCGGGACAGTGTCCCGGACAAAGTTCGAGGACTTGACGCCGGGGCGGATGATTATCTGGTAAAGCCCTTCTCGATGGACGAGCTCCACGCTCGGATTCGCGCGCTCGTGCGTCGAGCGGCTGAAGAGCCAGATGATCAGGCGCTGCACGTGGCGGATCTGACACTCGATCTCGGCGCCCGTGTCGCACGACGTGGCGGCCAGACGATCGAGCTGACGACCAAGGAGTTCGAGGTGCTCGAATACCTGATGCGTCATCGTGGGCAGGTCCTCACCAAGACGCAGTTGAGCGATCACGTCTGGGGATACGACGCCACGTTGACGTCGAACGTGGTCGAAACGTACATTCACTACTTGAGGAACAAAGTCGATCGTGGCTTCCAACGCCCGCTCATCCGCACCATTCGCGGCGTTGGCTACAGCATCAGGGAATAGCGGTGTTCACAGGCATTCGGCGCCGTTTACTCGGCTGGAACCTGCTGATTCTGGGGCTCATCCTCGTCGCCGTCGGCATCGCCGTTTACGTGATGCTGTCGCGCAGCTTGATCAACGAGGTCGACCGCAACCTGGCCGGCCGCAGCGTCGCCACCAGCCTGACACTCCACGACATGGACGAGCACGACTTGGCCCTCAGCAGTGAAGGCTACAGCGGTGGGGTCTTCTATCTCATCGCCTCGAGCGACGGGCAAATCATCGCCAACCCGCAGTCGGTCGACGTGGGTGAGCTTCCATCCAGCCTATTCAGCGACCCGAGCAAACCGTTCCGCACCATTGACGTGGGCGACGATACGGATCGCGTCCACGTTAGCCAGATTGAAGCGCGCGACAGTGGAACGGACTACCTCGTCGTGGGCCAGAGCCTGGCGCCAGAGGAGCGAGCGTTGCACCGCTTGCTGCTCGGATTGATGCTCGGCGGTGCCATTGGACTGGGCCTCTCACTGCTGGGCGCGTCGTTCCTGGCGGGCCGCGCCCTGGTCCCCATCGAAGCGACCTTCCAACGGCAACAGCAGTTCATTGCCGATGCCTCGCATGAGTTGCGTACACCGCTGACGATCCTGCACTCGGCGACCGATCTCCTCGATCAGCATCGTAGGGAGCCGCTCGAACAGAATGGGGAGCTCTTCGACGACATTCGTGACGAGATCCTGCGTCTTGAGCGATTGGCCGGCGACCTGCTGACGTTGGCCCGATCTGATCTGGGCGAGCTTGGATTGGCCGTGGCACCACTTGATTTGCTCGAGTCGGCGCAGGAAGCGGTGCAACGCATGCAGCCCATCGCGTCGGATCAGGGGATCGCCGTTTCGGTGGATCGTTCCGGGGGACCGCTGGTGGTCGAGGCAGATCCGGATCGCCTGCAGCAGGTGTTGGTGATCCTGCTCGACAATGCCATTAAACATACGCCGCGGGGCGGTGAGATTGACATCGCCGCGCATCGCCAGGGGGCAGAGGCGCTGCTTGATGTGATCGACACTGGCGAGGGCATTCCGCCGGATCAGCTCGGTCAGGTTTTCAATCGATTCGTGCGCGTGGATGTGGCGCGCTCACGCAAACATGGCGGTGCCGGGCTCGGGCTCTCGATCGCCAAATCGCTGGTGGAAGCGCATGGGGGCGAGTTGACCATCTCCAGCACGCTGGGCGAGGGCACCTGTGTCACGGTGCGCTTGCCGCTGGTCGAGTTCAGCCGCATCGACCAGATCTCCGCCTGGATCGGCCGCCATCCCCTGCGCGGCGAACGAGTCCCCGGTTCGCCGTAAGTACAGCAGAGGGCGTTCTGCTTCCCTTCAACACGCGTCTCCCTTCGCCCAGAATTGGAGGAAGGGGCTAGGGGATGAGGGCCGCCCTCACTCCATCCCGGCGTGGATCTCGATGCCAGCCGCTTTGCGGCGCATGCGGGCGTTGTCGGGAATGAGGAAGATCGGCGGAATGGCCAGCAGCACCAGGATCGACAATCCGAAGAAGACGTGCTCGAGCCCGACGCCCTGATTCTTGTCGTGCGCCAGGATGAGGACGATGGCGGCGGTCCCCAGGACGCCACCCGTCGTGCGGAACATGCCTCGCAACCCGGTGATGCGCGCGATGGCGTCCGGCATCAGCTCGATGGCCGCGTTGTTGGCGGCTGGTCCTCCCAGTCCCACACCAAACCCACTGATCATGATGACCGACGACAGGAGCACGACGTTGCTGACTCCGTGCCCAAAGAGGGTTACGCCATGCCATCCCTGACTCGTCAGGAAGAGACTGATCGACACCAGGATGATGCCGATGATCATCGGCAGGCGGTAGCCGAAGCGGATCAGCATGAACGAGCTGATGGTCGAGACCGCGATCATGATGACCGCCCGCGGCGTCAAAATGAAGCCGGACGCGCTGGCCGACATGCCATATTGCACGGTCGCGTAGAGCGGGATGAAGCTAAAGAAACCGAAGACCAGCGCCCCATACAGCAAGTTGTAGAGGTTAGCGGCGAAGAAGGCGCGTTCTTTCAGTAGGCGCAAGTCGATCATCGGGTCACGCGTGTGGCCTTCGTGATAGACGAAGTAGACCAGCGCCGCCAGTCCGACGACGACCCATAGGACAACTTGAGCGCTGAAGTTGATCTGGTTCCCCCACACCGTCATGCCGTACATGATTCCAACGATCCCGGCTCCAAAGGCACCGGCTCCGACTAGATCGATGCTGCGGCTGGTGGCGACGCGACCGCCCGATGGGAGCAGGAAGACGCCGACGATCAGCAAGACGATGCCGATGGGGACGTTGACTGAGAACATCGCGCGCCAGCTGAAGGTGTCGATGACCCATCCACCGAGGTTCGGGCCGATGATGCCGCCAATCGGAAAGACGCTGGTGAAGAGCCCGATAGCCGTGCCCCGGTTCTTGGCGCCGAAGACGTCACTGACGATGCCGGCCGCCGAGGGCATGAAGGCTCCGCCTCCGATTGCCTGCAGCACGCGGAAGAAGATCAGCAGATAGACGTTGGGGGCGATGGCGCACAGAAGCGAACTGGCAGTAAAGAGGACCACGCAACCAAGGAAGAGATTCTTGCGTCCAAAGTCGTCACTCAGCTTGCCGGCCATCGGCATGATGATCGTCTGCATCAAGCTGTACGCGGTGATGACCCAGCCAATCCAAACCAGATTGGTGTGGAGACCGGCCATCATGTTGGGCAGTCCGACGGCGACGATGGTCGAGTCGATGCTCGACATCAGCAGGGCGAGCGAGACGACGACGAAGATGCCAATTTCTCTCGGGCCGACGGTCGGCGAATTCGCGTCTTCTGTATGAGCCGGCGAGTCGGAAGCGATTCGCGCCACGAGTTCCATCCTCAGGGTGACATGGGTTCCACCAGGACCACCCGCTGGCTGTGCGCGGAGGGAGCGACCGAGTCGCGCGTCACGTCTCCGCCAGAAAACTTCGCTACCATACACGCAGTGGGGAACCGGTTCAAGAACTATTAAGGATGCATCGAGTCGGGCAGACACAGACAGATGCGGCGGGGATGTTCGTCATCCTCGCCGCATGGTCGTTTCAATGAAATTGATGAACGTTGACTAGTACGGGATCGACGGTGATTCCGTTGGCACTTCAGTTAGCTCTGGAGTCGACACGGGCACATCCTGGTCGAGCTGCTCCATCAGCGTCGGATCGATATCGTCCACCCGCTCGGTGAAATCGAGCGCGTAAGCAATAACCTGATCCATGTTCTCGACCCACAAGAACTCAATATCAGCTGCGATTTTGGCCGGCAGCTTGATGACGTCGCGCCGATTCTCCTCCGGAGCGATCAGGCGGCGGATGCCGACCCGGTGCGCCGCGAGCGCCTTGTCCTTGAGCCCGCCGATCGGGAGTACGCGACCTCGCAGTGTGATCTCACCCGTCATGGCCACGTCGGCGCGCACAGGGCGGCGGCTGAGCGCCGAGATGAGCGCGGTGGCCATGGTGATCCCCGCGGACGGACCATCCTTGGGGACGGCCCCTTCCGGCAGGTGAATGTGCAGGTCGTGCTTCTCCTGGAAGTCGGCCGGAATGCGCAGGGCTCCCGCACGAGATCGCGCATAACTCAAAGCTGCGCGAGCCGACTCCTGCATGACGTTGCCGGCTTGACCGGTGATGGTCAGGTTGCCATGTCCCGGCAACACCGCGACCTCGACGGGTATGAGCTCGCCGCCTAAGTCGGTGGTTCCCAGTCCGATGGCTACGCCGACCTGATTCTCACCGATGGCCTGCTCGAAGCCGAAGCGCTGCGGGCCAAGGTAATCCTCCAGGCGCGCCTGGGTGAGGCGAATCTTCTTGCTGCGCCCCTTGACCACGTCGCGGGCCACCTTGCGGCAGATCCCGGCCAATTGTCGTTCCAGACCGCGCACGCCGGCCTCCCGCGTGTAACGGCGGATAAGGAGCGTCCACATCTTCTCCGGAATCTCGACCTGCCCGGCGTTCAACCCGTGGATCTCGGTCTGCTTGGTCAAAAGATGTCGCCGGCCGATTTCGAGCTTCTCTTGCTCGATATAGCCGCCAATCTCGATGATCTCCATGCGATCGCGCAGCGGTCGAGGAATGTTGTTCAAGTAGTTGGCGGTGGCAATGAAGAGGACCTTCGAAAGGTCATACGGCATGTCGAGGAAATGGTCCGAGAAGCTGTTGTTCTGCTCTGGATCGAGTACCTCGAGCATGGCCGAGGCCGGATCGCCCCGATAATCGGACGACATCTTGTCGAGCTCGTCGAGGATCACGACCGGATTGATGGTGCCGGCCGTTTTGAGCGCGCCGACGATGCGGCCGGGAAACGCACCAATATAGGTACGACGGTGTCCGCGGATCTCTGCTTCATCCCGCACGCCGCCGAGGCTGATGCGCACGAATTCGCGACCCATGGCATGCGCGACCGAGCGGCCCAGGCTGGTCTTGCCGACGCCCGGAGGTCCGACCAGACACAGGATCGAAGCGCCGACGGCGCCCTTGCCGTTGGTCAGCTTGCGCACCGCCAAAAACTCGAGGATGCGCTCTTTCACCTGCTCGAGCCCGTAGTGATCGTCATTCAGGATCTGCTCGGCGTGATCGAGATCGAGGTTGTCGTCCGTCTCTTCGGACCAGGGCAGACCCAGTACCGTATCAATATAGGTGCGCACGACCGTGCTCTCCGCCGAAACGGAGGGCATGCGCTCGAGTCGAGTCACCTCTTTGAGCAGTTTCTCTTCGGCATATTTGGGAAGCGCGCGTTCCAGAATGCGTTGGCGTAGCGCCTCGATCTCGCTGCCGCCTTCGCCGGAAAGCTCGTCGTGAATTACCTTGAGCTGTTCTCGCAGGTAGTACTCGCGCTGGTTCTTGTCTATCTGCTCGCGCACCCGCTCCTTGATGCGGGCCTCGAGCGCAGCCAGATCCAGATCGGTCGTCAGGTGCACGGTGAGAAGTTCGAGCCGGTTGAGTGGGTCCATGTTTTCGAGGAAGTTCTGGCGCTGATCGGCCTCGCGGATGAGCTGGGTCGTCAACAGGTCCGCCAGGTGAGCCGGATCGCTGGTGGCCAGCACCATCTCCATCACCTCGGTGCTGAAGGTGTTCTTGACCTCCTGGAAGCGCTTGGCCAGTTCCTGAATGTGATTGACCAACGCTTGAGCCTCGGGCGTGAGGGCTACTCGCTCGACTGCCTGCTCGGCGCGGACCGTGTAGAACGGCCGTGCGGGATCGAACTGCACGATCTTGACGCGGCTCAATCCCTCGAGCGAGACCTGAATGTTGCCACCCGGCTGATGCTCGATCGAGGAAACCTCGGCCAGCGTCGCGATCTCGAAGAGGTCCTCGGGATGCGGATCGTCGGTGGTCGGGTCTCGATGGGCGACGACGACGATCTTGCGATCGCGGCTCATCGCTTCCTCAATAGACTGGATAGAACGAGTGCGGCCAACCAGAAGCGTCACGACGTTTCTCGGAAAGATGACCACGTTCTTGAGCGGAAGTAGTGGATAACGAACCGAATACATATCGTAACGGCTCATCATGAACGGATCCTTTTCACTGCGCGCCGTTCGATACAGCTGCCCATTGCCATCATCGACACCGAGTCTCCCCCACGAGTGCTCGACATAATGTAATCGACGCAACACGCCAACTCACAATTAGGAGCGAACCTGTGGGTTCGGACTTGTTGAGAGGATTGATTGCGAATTGTGAAGCGTCCCCGTATTCGTCCCCCACGTGTATGGCGCTCACCTAGTGTACTTGACTCTGGGGCAAATTGAAAACCCCTTTAGGTGATTTTGTAATGCCAATTTCTCAAATTTGCCCCGCGAACGTTCGCGCTGTTGCCGGAGTGCCTCTCCGATTGTCCATGTTCGAGCAGCCTCGGAGTGGTAATGTACGGACACTCTGTACGCATGGGCCGAACTATTGTAGACCGCTCGATCAAACCATCATCGCGACCGACGCGGCGTGTTCCGATTGTGCTTTCTCCAGCAATGACGCGGAAGTAAGCAGATCGATCGCCGTCATGGCCAGCCCGCTGGCGCCATTTACGATGGCATCGTGTCCCTCATCGGTGGTCGTGGCCAGCGCGACCTCCGATGAATGCCAACCGGCATCTGGTCCACAAATCTTCAAATACGCTTCGACTGCCGGAATGCGATGGCTGACATTGCCAAAATCGGTCGAACCCGCGCCATCAGTGGCCGGTGACTCCTGGACATCGAGTCCCAGCGCCCGCAGGTTATCACCGAATGCTTCCCCGATCGTATGGTTTGGAATCATGTTGAGGTAGGGCTTTATGTACTCACGCCATTCGAGCCGCGCTCCGGCGGCCAACGCACCGGCCTCGGCGCAGCGCACGACCTTCCGTAAGACCTGCTCAGCTTCGTCCGGCGTGGTGGCTCGCACGCGAAAGCGGGCTGACGTATAAGGAGGGATGACGTTCGGGGCTCCACCGCCGTTGGTGATGACGCCATGCACCCGTACCGTCGGACGCAATTGCTGTCGCAACGCGCTCACCCCGTTGAACATCTGGATGACGGCGTCCAGTGCATTGACCCCGTCATACGGTGCGGCGGCGGCGTGAGCCGGCTTGCCGAAGAACTCGAACTCGACCCCACGGGCCACGAGCGACGATCCCGTGCCGATACGGTTTTCGTTCATCGGGTGGATCATGATGGCGGCATCTACATCGTCGAAGAAGCCGGATTCGATGAGGTAGATCTTTCCTCCGGCGTTCGGCACCGCCGATTCTTCGGCAGGGCACCCAAGAACGACGACCGAACCAGGGAGCGAGGTCCCCAACGACCGCAGGGCCAGACCCGCTCCGATGGCTGATGTGGCGATGATGTTGTGTCCACAGCCGTGACCAACTTCCGGCAGCGCGTCGTATTCAGCGATGATGGCGACGGTCGGGCGCTCTGTGGACGTCGTGACACGTGCTCGGAACGCGGTCGGCAGTCCAGCGATGCCGCGCTCAACGGCGGCGCCACTGTGTTCCAGAAGCGCGGTAAGGCGCTCCGATGCTTTGACCTCCTGCAAGCCCAGCTCTGGATTGGCATACATCCAGTCGCTCAGACCAATGAGTTCGGGCGCGGTCTCTTCCACAGCGGCACGAGCCGCCCGCTTGAGTTCGTCGGCGCTAGTCATGAGTAACTCCTCGATTCAGGGTGACGACAGACCGATCGTAGCGGCGGATGCTGGTACCAACGCGATCGGCTGACGTTTCCGACCGGAGCGGCGAGCGGTCATCGAGTCGGGATGCTGGGGGAAGATGCCTGCTAGCGAGGCTCGCGGCTGTCCGCAGTCGATTGTGCGGGAAAGTCGGCGAACCGTCGAGTGGTTGGATGGTAATTCCCTTGAATCCACGGTCACGACCTGAGTCGAGGAGGCGAGTGCGGAGACGGCCTTCGTCCTGTGATAGGCTCGCTTCAAGCGCTCGAACGATGGGCCGACGCTCCAGCGGATGGATTGATTTGCCCATGACATGGCTACACCTGAGCTGCGTCTCGAAGGAGAATGAGAATGTACATCGTCACCAATACGTTGCGCGTTCCTGCTGAGCATGCCGAGCATATCGAGCAAGCGTTCTCCGGATCCGGCGAGCATATGAAGCAGACGCCGGGATGTCTCGGCTTTGAGTTGCTGCGAGAAGTCACGACAAATGGGGAGCCGGTCTACGTCGCCATGACAAGCTGGGAGAATGAGGCGTCGTTCAAGGCGTGGATGACGTCAGACGACTTCCGCCGTGCCCACGCACATGCCGGTGATTCTCCAGCCAGCGGTGAAGTGCATCAGTACGAGGTCGTGGTCGGCGGGAAGTGATTCTGTTGCCGAACAGGTTTGTCGCGACCCTGCCGCCTCCAGCATGATGTCACGGCTCGGCGGTGCCACGCAGCGACGGACCTCGACATCCACGACCTCTCCGCACGCACACGAGAGTCCTATGAGCCGTAGTTCCGAGTGACCGCCTATGCGCTGCTGACGATCAATGAAATTGATGATTGCGTTACTCGCGTCTAGTACTTTCGTGCTAATTGACGAAGGCACGTGTTGAATCTACAGTCGTGTTAATCCCGCTCACAGTGAACCGCCCACCCTTTCCCTTCAAATTCTGCCAAGGAGTTGCCACATGGCAGAGCAAAACCAGGACACACACAATAGACCGAGTTGGCCGAGTCTCGAGCAGCAACTGCGGGAGTCACGCGTCGAATCAGGCAGTGCGCTTGAGGGCCTGATCCGCGACAACCAGGACTTCAACATGCTCCATGCGGCGGAGGCGAACGACCAAATTCGAATTCCAGTCTGGCTGCGTGTCCACTTCCGTAAGAACCATCCGGAGCTTGAATTCCGCCCTGGGGATCCGACCGGCGGATATCCGCTCGCATTGCGTGACCTCTACAAGTGGATGATCGAGCACCAGGACCTGACAGCCGAACAGCAATAGCCACTGTTTACTTCGAGCTACGTGCCTACCCTCGGAGGAGAGCATGCTCACCAACATCCGCCTGTCCGGGGCCAATTCAGATCCACGGGAAGAATCTGACATCCGCATCAATCACAACAACCTGCAGCAGATCATCTCCGCTTCGACCAAGCTCGGCGGCAATCAGCCCATGCACTTCTCGACCGACGGCGGTGCGAACTGGTCACAATCCAGCTTGCCAACTGCCGACGCGGTTGACGTGCGCCAGGGCGACCCCACCATTGACTGGTCGGCTGACGGGACCGCCTGGACGGTCACCATCGGGATCGATGCTTCGTCCGCCGGCCTGCGCATGCGGTGTTTCAAATCGACCGATCAGGGACAGACGTGGACGTTTGATTCAACGGTCGATTCGAGCCAGAGCGCAATGGACAAACAGGCGCTCTGGATCGACCACACCCCGTCATCGCCGCACCACGACAACATGTATCTCATTTGGCACAACGGTGCTCCCTGCTTCGTATCGCGGAGACTGGGACCAGCCGGGACGTGGCAGTCTCCGGTGCAGGTGAGTGGATCCGAGACCACCGGAACGGCCATTGGCGCCGATATCAAAACTAACGCGAGCGGCGTCGTGTTTGCGTTCTGGCACGATACTGGAAGCCGCAAAATGTTGATGGCGAAGTCGACCAATGGCGGATCGAGCTTCGGCACGCCGATAACCATTGCCACCACAGTTGGCGCATTTCAGGTAGGCGTGCCCGCTCAGGACGAGCGCCTGGTTCTCATCTACGCATCTGGCGGCGCCTATCGAACGGCAACGGAAGACCTGGTCTACGCCTGCTGGATGGATCTGGCAGGTGGAACCGGCTGCGACAGCTCGGGTGACGCTCCAGGTAGCGACGTGACGTCGACGTGCAAGACGAGGATCTGGTTCTCGCGCTCCACCGACGGGGGTTCTACCTGGGAGACGCCTCGCAAGCTCAACGATCAATCCTCGAAAAACGATCAGATCTTTCCACGCATGGCGGTCGACGAGTCCACCGGCACTCTGATGGTCGTGTACCACGACACGGTCAGTGACTCAGGTCGACTGAAGACCGATCTCTGGCGGCAGATCTCAACCGATCACGGGGTGAGTTGGTCGGCCGCGGCGAGGGTCACCACGTCGCAAACGGACGAGACTGCTTCCAGTGCCGAGCTGGATTTTCAGTATGGTGATTACCTTGGGCTCACCGGACACGGCGGAAGATTCTTCGCGTGCTGGACCGATCGCAGAAACAATGGTGCAGAAGAGATTTGGGGAGCGCCGCTCGCCGTGCCTTCGATGTCGTTCATCATCGACAAGAGCACGTTCGCCAAGGATGAAATCAGCACGGGTTCATCCTATGCACCCGCATATTGGCTTCAACTCTCCGGATTCTCGAACCGCGACCTCAACCTCCAGAATCCGGGTGATCTCAATAACAACCCGAGCCCTGTTCCAAGTGTGACGGTGACGCTCGATCCGTCACTCAATACCAGTTTGACGGCAGCTCAGCGCACGACCATCAGTGCCAATCCGCCAAGCGTCAATCAATTCGGACCGTTGCCCATCATTGCGACCGACAACACGCTCAATCAGGATCCGCAAACCTTTCTCTATCCATTCACCATCTCGTTCAACAGCACCGCGGCACTTGATGCGCTCTTGCCTGACCAGGTGGCGATCCTCACGTTGAACGCCACATTCACCGTCGAGCAGCTTACCTGGCATGCGTCAGCCAACATTGAACTGGCGGCAGGTGAGGATCCCTATTTCGAGGACATCGACCTCAATCATCCGGGTGACTATCCGTCCTGGCTGAGTTTCGATCTGCGCTTTTTCAAAATGACCGTACCGTCATCGCCAGCAAATCAGACTGCTTCGCGATTCGGTGCCGTGATGACCACGAGCCCAGCGGATGCGCCTGGGTTTATTGCGAATGTCATCTCTAACCTGACCGCCGGTGGTGGCTCGGTTGGCGCCGACAGCTTCGAGAATGGACTGAGTCAGAACGAGGATGCGTCGGCACTCGAGTTTCTTCCGCAGGACAATGCCGGCAACTGGGTCTTCAATTTCGCGGTTGCCCGTGTGCGCCTTAAGGGGAACACGCTGGGAGCTCAAGCACACACGGTTCGTGTCTTCTTTCGCCTTTTCAATGCGCAAACCACGTCGAGCGAGTTTCGGACCGACACGACATATAGATTCCAGTCGGATGGAGTGTTGAACGGGGTAACGGTTCCGCTGCTCGGCGTGCAGACGGACGCGAGCGGTCATCCCGCGTACGTGACTATCCCGTGTTTCGCCACGCCGCGAGTAAATCTTTCCGGACCGGCGGACATGAAAACGCAGCCGGAAGACACCCCGAACGCACAGACGATCAACGTTGTCCCTGGCACGGAGGTGGATACGTTCTTTGGCTGCTGGCTCGACATCAATCGGCCGGAGCAACAGCTGCTGCCGTTCACCCCTCCCACGGCCCAGAGCATGTGGGATGGTCCATTTGGCGGTACGCTGCACTCGGTCAACGACGTCATCACCATGGCGTCGCACCAGTGCTTGATTGCCGAAATCCGGTATGACGACACGCCTATCCCGCCGGGCGCAAACTCCGGAACGTCAGACAAACTCGCCCAACGCAACATCGCATGGATCAATGGCCCGAATCCCGGCGTTCTCGCATCTCGTGCCATGCCACACCCGTTTGACATTCGGTCGACTTCTCCCCAAAGCGCGATGCCCGACGAACTGATGGTGCTCTGGGGAGATACCCCGACTGATAGCTCAGCTGTCCTGTACCTGCCGTCGATTGACGCCTATGAGGTCGTGCATCTATCCGAGGCTTTGCCCGGCGCGGGAGCGCTGTCTCCGATTGACCAACACACGCTTAGCGTTCCGGTCGGTGGCGTCTCGTTCATACCCATTCCTCGTGGTGAGACGCGACACGCGGGCTTGCTCACTGTGTACTTGCCTGAAGGAATCAAGCGCGGTCAGGTATTTACCATCGTTGCCCGGCAGCTCACTGAAATGACTTCGTCCAGTCGCAGCAGAGAGGTCCGCGTGGCTGCCGAGAACGCCGCTATTGCGGGACAGACAGCTCTCAGAACATTCAGCTGGAGGCGGCAGTTGGGAGCCTTCCAGGTGTCCCTCGTCATCAAGACCAAGGGCGAACTTCTGCTGTCGGAAGAGCGCCTGTACGCCTGGCTTCTGTGGAAACTGCACCTCTTGCCACGAACGAACTACTGGCATCCCATCATCCAGCGATATGCCGACGTCGTCCGTGGACGGATCATCGGGTTCGGTGGGAATCCGGGATCAATCCAGCCGTCTCCAACCGGAGACGGTTTGCCGCTTCACCACATACCTGATGTTGGAGGAGCAAGTTGTACTGGGAAGGTAGTGAGGATCCTATTCGATCGATTTGGCGACTTTGAGGGTTTCATTCTCCTCACCCAGCACGGCACGGAGTTCCAGTTCTGGGCGCGTGAAGCTGAGGTCGAAGCGGTAGTCCGGCAGTCCTGGCGTGAACGCATATTGCTCACGGTCGAATTCGAGAAACGTTCCCCACGCACGCCGATCTCGTTTGCGCTCCACGTTCCGCCTGGGTGGGTTGAACGTTGACGCCACTCTGGCCGATGTTTTCAGGTGGACTCGGAGATGGCATCGCAGGGGTGGCGAGACAGCGAATTTGTTCGTGCTCGCTCACCAGGTTTGAGAGGTGGGCGAGCAGTCGAGCGTTGACATTGGGTTGGGCTCCGAGCGCCCGTTTTCTGACGCCGCAATCTTCGATCGTCTTCGCGAGTTGAGTCGGCACGTCGCGTGTCACTGTGAGTTCCGTGCTAGTTGGAGGGTCTCTTCACCAACTTCGCCACGGTCTCGGCATGCACGGTCTGCGGATAAAAATCCCACACACTGAAGTGCTCGATGTTGTATCCGGCGCGGGCGAATTGCGACGCATCGCGCGCGAACGTTGCCGGGTTGCAGGAGACGTAGACGATGACCTCTGGTCCACGCTCGATGAGCGTCTCCACGACCTGACGGTCCAGTCCTGTGCGAGGGGGATCGACGATGACGCGGTCGACCTGAGGCAGTTGCGAAATGGCTTCCTCTGCGGGCTGCGCCACGAAGGTCACCTGATTCAAGCCCCAATTTCGGGCAGTGCGCTCTCCAGCCTCGGTCGCGAGTGGGTCGATCTCGATGACCATCAATGAGGTTGCCTTGTCCGCGACTGACAAACCCAGCAGTCCGATGCCGCCGTAGATGTCGGCTACACGCTGCGAGCCGTCGAGCATCGCCAGGTCGCGCACGCGATCGAGCAGGTGCGGGAGCAGTTGAAAGTTGGATTGGAAGAAGGAGCCGGCCGGAACCACGAACGAGCGCGGGCCAATCTGAATCTCCGAGAATCGCTCGCCATGCAATGCACTGATGTGCCCATTCGAACCACGAACGCAGACGCTTTCGACTCGCTCCAGTTTGCTCAATATGGCGACCGTCTCGCTCATTTGCTCCGCGGGATCGATGCGATAGCCGTCGACTCCTTCCAATAGAAGCTGAAGTCGTCGGTCCCCCTCACGTCCCACCACCTGGGTGTGCACCAGCAGCTTTCCGCCGAAATCGGGAAGTTCGTTCAGCTTAATGAGGCGGTTGAGCTGTTCCAGGAGCCAGTCGATCGCTGGATGTGCGACGGGGCAGCCAAGCAGGCGCACGATGCGTTTTGAGCGCAGTTCGCGGAAACCGGCTGATGACCCCAACGCGATCTGCGCGCGGACGCGGTAGCTCCATGGATTGGGCATCGGGACGATCTCGTCGATGCGTGTCGGCAAGCGCTTGGCGGACAGCAACCGTCGGACGATGGCCGCCTTGTGCTTGAGTTGGCCCTCGTGATTCAGGTGTTGCCACTCGCACCCACCGCACGTCTCGATCACTGGACAACGCGGCGTCTCACGTTCCGTCGCACGATCGAGCACAGCGACAACGTCGCCGCGCCAATGCTTGCCGCTCCCGCTGAGCGCCAGACGGACCATCTCAGTTGGAATACCGGACGCCACAGTTACCGAGCGCCCGCTCGTCTGGACGTTGATGGTCCCGTCGCTATTGAAGCGTGGAAGCTGTACGTCGACCCGCTCGAGACGGCGCGCCGTCCCCCCACGATCTCGTTTGCCGCTACGTCCCATGCACCGCTCTTCGTGACGTACTCATGCTCGACAGATCGGCTGAGCGAGCCGTGGTTGAGTGCTGCTCGTCAAACTTATATGAGCATAACAAAGCGGTCAGGTGCCCTCGGTGCCTTTGGCTGGTTGAGTCGCTGGCCCTGCTCGGCGCTGGGCGTCCCAACGCGTTTCGCGCACGAAGATGGCAAGCGTCGCAGCGGCGATCACCCCCAATCCCGCGATCGCCCCCGAGGTGATCACGATGCCGACCGCATCGGCCACTGCACCCACGATGATCGGCGAGACGGCGCGGCCGCTGTCTCCGATGAGACGCCAGACGCCCAGGAACTCGCCGGTGAGGTGTGGCGGTGCCAGATCGGCTCCCAGCGTCATCATCGATCCCGCGCCCATACCGTTGCCCAGACCCATGACGAGTCCTGCCATCATCAACTGGGCATAGCTGTGCGTGAATGGCACCATGGCCATGCCCAGCGCCAGGATGGAGAAGGACGGGACCGAGGCCGCTTTGCGGCCGAAGCGATCCATCACATATCCGGCCGGGATGAACAAAGACATGTCGATCAGTGCCGACGCACTGACGATGATGCCGACTTGCGCGTTGTCCAGTCCGATGGCATACGCGGCAAAGAGTGGGATGGCGATCTGGCGACCGGCCCGGATCATCTGACCGAAGACGTTTGCCGTCCCGGCGGCGATGACGTCACGCCGGTTGTGCTCAACCGCCTCGCGCACCACGCTAAGGTGGAACGAGTGCCCTTTCGGACGGATCGATGCGCTTTCGGGGTTGTGCACGAAGAAGAAGGCGATGACGACCGCGACCGCTGCCGCCACACCGGCGACGACGATGGCATTGCTCAGGCCGTAATACTGGGCAATAAAGCCACCGGCAAATGGCCCGGTAAAGGTGCCGAGTCGGTTGATGCCGCCGAAAACCGAGATGGCGCGGCCGCGTGTCTCATTTGGTATGGCGGTGGCGATGAAGGCGTGGCGTGACAGGCTCCAGAAGGCGGTACCGACACCGCCGACGAATTGCAGCGCGATCAATTCAGGCGTGAGATGAACCAATCCCAGAAAAATGGTGGCCACTGAGAAGAGCGCCGATCCGGCGATCATCGAGCGGCGGAATCCAAACTTCGGCAGCAGCAGCCCAGATGGCAGATCGAAGAGCATCGTGCCGATCCAGGCGGCCGACACGATGAGTCCGGCCAGGCCGAAGGATCCGCCCGCCTCCTTGGCATACAGCGGCAGAACGGGGATCAACAGACCTTGGCCGAACGAAAGAAACGCCGTCGGAACGAAGACGGGCATCAGCAGCCCCATCGTTCCAGATTTCATTGACAATCAATACCCATTGTCATAAAGCGCGGATTCCCACCAAGTGTCGCGACGCCTCTCACCACGCGGGGCGGTGAAAGGCGTAAACCGTATCATACCGTCTCAGGCCCAATTTGACGCCGCTCAGTCTTCACATGTTGACTCGACAGCGGACGCGTCAACGGGGATACTCGTTGCGTTGAAACGTCGATGAAGACGAGTGAAGACAGCGCGAACCTGACGCAGCGTCGCGGCGATCGTCGCTGGCAACCATCCGAATGGAGAAAGCGATGCGCATAGACGTCCACACACACGCCCAGCCGAAGGAATACCTCGATACTTTGATCGAGTCGGGCCGCTATGAGATCGTGCGAGACCCCGACGGCCACATGGTGGTGCGCGAGAAGGGCTCGCGTTTCCTTACCATCACACCGCAGATGCACGACCCGGCGCAACGCGTCGAGGAGATGGACGAGACCGGCATCGACATGCAGATCATCTCGGTCACCACGCCACAGGTCTACTTTCTCGAGGGTCAGCCGTGCGTTGATCTGACGAAGATCTGCAACGATTATCTGGCCGAGATAGTGCGGCAGTATCCGACCCGCTTCCGGGCGCTTGCCAGCGTGCCGCTCACGGCCGATTCGGACTCAGCCGTCAAAGAGTTCGAGCGCTGCCTGGACGAACTGGACATGGTAGGAGCCATCATCGGGGCTAACATCAACGGCCGCCCGATCGACGATCCGGCTTTTGCGCCCTTCTACGAGTCGCTCAACGCGCGCAAGTCGACCATGCTGATCCACCCGATGGTCCCGGCCGGCATCGAGGTCATGAACAACTACGCACTCGCGCCACTGGTCGGCTTCATGATGGACACGACGCTGGCCGTTGCACGGTTGATCTTCTCCGGCTTCTTCGACAAGTACCCGGACGTGAACGTCATCGTCGGGCACCTTGGCGCGGCCGCTCCGTACCTGACCGGGCGTTTCGACATCGGCTATCGCAGCTATCCCGACTGCAAGGGGATCGAGCAGGCACCAAGTGAATATCTCAAGCGCATGTACTACGACACGGTCTCGTTCCACATCCCTGCGCTCCATTGCGCGGCGGAGACGGTCGGCGCCGATCGCATCCTCTTCGGATCCGACTATCCGCACGTCATCGGTGATGTGGCCGGCGCGACCAAAGTGATCGAAGAGGCCCTACCCGCCAGTTCCCTCGCGGGCATTCTGGGCGATACGGCGGCAGGGATGTTCGGGGTTGCCTAGCTCGGAATCCGTGTGCGGCATAACTCAGACCAACTGATCGACGGACGTGGCCTCATCGAAAACCAGCGATGAGGCCATCCCTCATGACAACCATGAAATCCGCGCTCTTCGGTTTCCGAACATGGTTCCCGACCTCAATGATTGGTGCGTCCCCATCCTCTGGACATGACTTCGGGCGAACCTCGCCTTGTCCTTCGGATCAACCTCAGATGCGATGCGCCTGTCTGGAACCGTGACCTCCGAACTATGGTGGTCCAATTCTCCACGCTTCAAATTTGATGCGAGACGGATTCGGCGCACGCTCAGAACGATTGCGACCCAATTCGCTGAGACGTGCGAGAAGTATGAGGATGAGATCCCACGGCATGAGCAGAACACACGCAACCGATCGAACTAACGTAAACATTCTGAGCACGTTGACTCGGAGGCGGTTGCTGCGATTGCTGGCAGGCGGCGCGAGCCTTGGGTTCGTAGGCGGTCTTCTGTCCGCGTGTGGTGGTCCTTCATTGACGGGCAATGGAACGCAACCCACTGCTCCTGCCTCCACCATGGCGACGAAAACGCCGGCAATGCTGGCTACGCCTTCGTCGAACTCTTCACCCGTGACCACAACGACTGCGTACAACACGGCGAGTCCACCGGCCAACGTCACGACTCCGGCTGCCAGCCCGAACTCGTTGATCCAGTCCTCCGCTGACACGCTGGTGATCGGCGCGACGCTGGACAACGACTCGATGGTGTTCAATTCGCTGGATCCCGCGCGATTCCGCATCGTCTCCTACTACGGCAACATGATCGCCCGCGCGTGTTACGACACATTGGTCAGCTACGTGGGTAATGATTTCAAGTCGCTTTCACCGTCGCTGGCCACAATGTGGTCGGTCTCCGCGGATGGTTTGACCTACACCTTCTCAATTCAAGATGGAGTGATGTTTGCCAGCGGCAATCCCCTGACGTCCGATGACGTCGTTTGGTCGATCAATCGCGTGATCAATATCAAGTCCGACTATGGGAGGTTTCTCGATGAAGTTGAATCCGTGGCCGCGCCGGCGTCAACGCAGGTTGTCGTGAAATTGAGCAAAGCGGAGCCCGAGTTGATCGCGAATCTGGCGATGCCCGCGTTCTCAATCCTAGATAGCGTGACGGTCAAGGCGAACGGTGGCGATGCGACCGCAGCCGCAGTCTACGCCGATCAGGCCGAAACCTACCTCAATGCCGCATCCGCGGGAACGGGTCCCTATGTGCTGCAGTCATCCAATCCAACCACTGAGATCATCCTTGTCGGAAATCCCATCTGTTGGCGCGGGAAACCCGCTCTCAAGCGCATCGCCGTGCGTGCGGTCGACCGACTGGACGAGCAGCGGCAACAGGTGGGAAGCGGCGAAATCGACGTGGCGTTGAATGTCTCCTCGACCAATCTGGAGTCACTACAGGCGAACGACGCCGTCGTTGTAACGTCCGCGTCACTGCCGGTCAATTACTGTCTATTGATGAACAACTCTCACCCCGAGGGCGGTATCTTTTCCAATCCAAAGGTGCAGCAGGCGGTGCGTTACGCGCTTGACTACGAGGGGATTCTCAAGATCGCGGGCCTCGGGTCGAGCCGCATCGCCGGAGTGATTCCGCCTGTCTTGTCGGGTGCCATGGATTCGTCCACTGCTGTGCAAACCGATTTGAGTAAGGCTCGGGCGTTGCTCAAGGAAGCGAATCTCGAAGCCTTTCAAGGAACGTTGAAAGTGTTGTCTGGCTTGCGGGACTATGGGGTGGATCTTAAGTCGCTCTCGAGCAAGATCCGAGACGATCTGGTGGCGGCAGGTATTGACCTCACACTCACCGATGTTCCAGCCAGTGACACGGTTGCGACGGTGACCGATTCCAATTTCGAGGCAATCGTCCTCGTGTGGATTGGAACCTCGGTTGATCCAAACGTCTTCCTGACGTTCGCGCCGGACTGGGGCGTCGGGAGTAACGTTGGATGGACAGCCGATTCAAATGGCGAGGCACAGGCGATCGCTGGTCTGGCAGATCAATCGACCGCCGAAGTCGATCCTCAAAAGCGCATTGCGCTGTTTCAGGAGTTCGATCAGCGCGTCTCCGAGGCGGGGCCTTACGCGTCCTTGTTCGCGCCAGCGCAGTTGTTCGCGGTGCGAGCAAACGTGACAGGCGCGAACTTCAATCCGTTCTGGTATTTGGATCTGACTACAGTCGGAAAATCCTGAAATCCACTACCCGCGCGGCTCTCTTCCCAACTGCTGCTTGAACGTCTTTCGCAGGTGCTCCCGCGCTTCGGGGCGCAGCAACACGTCGGCGGCGGTCAGCGCAAGGACGGCGGCACCAGTGGCGGTGAGTTCATCGGCGCGCTGGCTGCGAGCCGCTTCGGCGAACTCCAGCGTGTGGCCGCCGATCCCCTTTTCACAGATCTGCAGATAGGGGTGAATCGACGGTACGATCTGGCTGACATTGCCGATGTCGCTCGATCCGACGCCCGCGTCTGGCGGCGGCACCTCGTAGTCGAGACCCAGTGAGGTCAGGTTGTCGCGGAAGAGATCGACCAGCCCGGTGTTGCAGACGCGCTGCTGATAGCTGATGCCCTCGGTGATCTTGACCTCGCAGCCGGTGGCCAGGGCCGCGGCGTTGACGATATTGACGAAGCGTTCGTTCAGCTCCTCGAGATACGCCTGATCGTTGGCGCGCACCAAGAAGGACCCAGCGGTGTAATCCGGAATGACGTTGGCCGCGTCCCCACCTTGCAGGATGACGCCATGAATGCGCGTGTGCGGGCGGAATGCCTGGCGCAGCTGGTTGATGCTGAAGAAAACCTGCAGCAGTGCATCCAGCGCGTTGATCCCCTTTTCCGGCGCGGCCGCGGCATGAGCGGGTTTGCCGAAGAACTCGATCTCGTATGGCGTGACGGCCAGCGAGCCGCGGTCGAGGTAGGTCGTGTCGCGCGGATGCATCATGATGGCGGCCGAGAGTCCGTCAAAGACGCCCGCCTCGGCCATCGTGACCTTGCCGCCGCCGCCCTCCTCGGCCGGGGTGCCAAACACCTTGATGGTTCCCTGTACGTCAGGTAACGCGCGACGTAGCGCGATGCCGGCCCCGACCGCCCAGGTGGCGATCAGATTGTGGCCGCAGGCATGTCCGATCTTGGGAAGCGCGTCGTACTCAGCTAGAATGCCGACCACCGGCTCACCACTGCCATAGGTAGCGATGAAAGCCGTGTCGAGTCCCGCCACGCCACGCTGCACGTCGAAACCCTGCTCCTCCAGCTCGTCCGTCAGGAGTGCGACCGACTTGTGCTCTTCAAAGGTGATCTCTGGGTTTTCGTGCAGCTGATGCGAAATGTCGATCAGTCGCGGATGCAATCGCTGCGCTTCAAGCTTGATGCGTTCCTTGATTTCGGTCAGTTGATCCTCGGACAACGGTTCCTCCCTCGCCGTACGCGTTCATCTGACTCGATCATCGCACATGCGACCGACGCCGCAACCGGGCGTCCGATGCGTCCGGATCCGCGCCTGTCACCTCCGCGTTCGTCCATACCCGGACAGTACGAATAGGTCTGCGCACAATGCAGAACGCTGCGTATCATCAATTTCACCTACACAGGCGCGCATTATTACATGGGATGTTGACATGCTGAATACGGACGTCGCGACGTCGAGCCTCGATGACCTGCAACTGACGGGTGAAGTGCGCGCGGCTCTTTTGACAGCGGAGCGCACCGCTTCCCAATTTGGCCACGAGGCAGTCACGGTCGAGCACGTCTTATTGGCGTTGCTCGATCCGCCGAGTCTGGCGCTGCGAGTCCTCTTCGCCGATCTGCGTGTGGATGTCGCGACGATCATGCTGCGGTTGCGCGCGGAGGCACAGGAGACCGGCTTCACCGGTGGAGTCACGCCACGCGTCCACGACGATGTGACTCGATTGCTGTACTACGCGGCCGATGAAGCGGCCAGGGCCGGTGACGTGCTGGTCAACTCATCGCATGTATTGCTTGGCATCGCCTCTCGCCCCAGCACGGCAATCGGCGCGCTCGTCAACGAGGCTGGTCTGACGGCTACTGCAATCCGCAAGGGAGCCAATGCGCCACGGCGCGCCTCACAGACCGGTTTCCGTGGATTGTTGGGCGCCATTCAAATCAGCCCGCTCTTCCTCGCCACGCTCGGAGTGATGGTCGCCAGCGCAATTGGTCTCGCGTTTATCACCAACTCGCAGGAGTATCGCGTGGCGTTGGCGGTCTTCGTCATCAGCGGGTGGGTCGCTCAGCTGTGTGTCCACGAGTTTGGACATGCCGCCGCGGCGTACCTCGGTGGCGACACAGACGTCGCCGATCGCGGCTACCTGACGCTCGATCCGCGGCGCTATACCCATCCGGTGCTGAGCATCGTGATGCCGCTCGTCTTCCTCTTCATGGGCGGGCTGCCGCTGCCGGGTGGTGCCGTGCGCATCAACACCAGCCGGTTGCGTTCTCGACGTTGGGACGTAATCGTGTCGGCGGCGGGTCCGGCTGGAACGCTCCTCTGCCTTCTGATCATCAGCTTGCCGTTCCTCGTCACCGGCGACCCGCTTGCCTATGGCCATAACGTCGGTCTCTCCGGAGCGGTAGCGGCACTGAGCGTGGTTTTGGCGGCAACGCTGCTCCTGAACCTGCTCCCGATTCCGCCGCTGGATGGGTTCCAGATTCTGGCCCATTGGCTTCCGGAAGATTTGCGCGAGCAGGGCTACCGGCTCGGATTCATGCCGATGATCCTCCTCTTCGCGCTCATGGCGAATTCCGCACAAGTCAACGACCTCTTCTGGAACGCAGCCGAGACCATCACCAACATCATGCGCCTGCCCTTCGACCTGGGTGCGTACACGCTGTGGATGATCCACTTCTAGCTCTCCGGCGCTGACCAACCACTCGCAAAACAGCACGGATCGTCGGCTGTCTTCGCGTTGCCATGCCTGGCTGCGTGGCGCGATACTCAGTGCGCAGGTGATCGACGAACCAGCGACTCTGGAGGCCCAGCATGGCGACGCAGACGACGACCGATGCCGCGTTGATCGAACAGATGTTTCGTACCGCAACCACGATCCGACGTTTCGAGGAGACCGTGGCGGATCTGGTCAATATGCGCCGCATGGAAGGCATCGCGCACCTGTCGATCGGGCAGGAGGCGGTCGCCTCGGCCGTCTGCGCGGCGCTGCGTCCCGACGACACCATCACCAGCACGCACCGCGGTCATGGGCACCTGATCGCCAAAGGAGGCGATGTTGAGCGCATGTTCGGCGAATTGCTGGGGCGCGAGACCGGCTATTGCCACGGTCGCGGCGGCTCCATGCACATTGCCGACCTCTCCCTCGGCATTCTGGGCGCCAATGGGATCGTCGGGGCGGGCATACCGCTGGCCGTCGGTGCCGCCTATGCCCACGTGCGTCAAGAGACCGATCGGGTTTCGGTCGCCTTCTTTGGGGACGGTGCGGTCAACATCGGCGCGTTCCATGAGGGGTTGAACATGGCGGCCGTTTGGCAACTGCCGGTCATCTTCGTGTGTGAAAACAACCTGTACGCCTCCAGCGTGGCACAGGTCAACCATCAGCATCAGCGGGATATCGCCCAGCGCGCCATCGGCTACGGCATGCCGGGCGTGACGGTGGACGGCAACGACGCGCTCGAGGTGTATGCCGCGGCGGCCGAAGCCATCGCGCGGGCGCGCAGTGGGGGCGGTCCGACGCTGCTCGTCTGCAACACCTATCGGCATCATCCGCATCTCTCGGGTTACCCGGACGATCGCCCGGCCGACGAGCGGGCCGATTGGATGGCGCGCGATCCACTCATCCGGCTTGCAACGTTCGTAGATGACGCGTTCCCTGACGGTCCGGCGAAGCGCCGGCAGATCGAGGACGAGATCGACGCCACGTTGGAGCACGCCGTGAGCGTGGCCGAGTCCGCACCGAAACCCGATCCGGCCGACGTCGAGCGGGGCGTCTATGGTCCGCGTCCGAGCTTTCCCGATCCGCCGCCTCCGGGGAGTCGCGAGCTCGGATATCAGTTGGCGCTGAACGAGGCCATGACTCAGGCGATCCAAGCCGATCCGCGTGTCAGCTACTTCGGCGAGGATCTGGAGCGCTACGCCAGCACCTGGGGCGTTCCCGAGGGCCGCGTGCGCGATACACCGATCGCCGAAGAGGGCTTTACCGGACTGGCCATCGGCGCGGCGCTGTGCGGCGAACGCGCCGTGGCCGACCTCATGTTCATGGATTTCGCCGCCATTGCCATGGATCAGATCGTGAACCAGGCGGCCAAGATCCGCTATATGCTGGGCGGCGAGGTCAAGTGCCCGGTCGTCATCCGCGCCCACGCAGGTGGCGGAGCCAGCTCCGCGGCGCAGCATTCGCAGTCGTTGGAAGCCTGGTTCGCTCACATCCCGGGCCTGACCGTCATCTACCCGAGCAATCCCTACGACGCCAAGGGCCTGCTGCTGTCGGCGTTGGCGGACGAGAATCCGATCCTCTTCGTGGAGTCACGCCAGTTGATGCGCATGACCGGGCCGGTGCCGGAGGAGATGTATTGGCTGCCCATCGGCAAGGCGTCGGTTGCACGGCCCGGTGACGACGTCACCGTCATCGCCATTGGGCCTCAAGTGCGCGAGGCGCTAGTCGCGGCCGAGGATTTGGCGGGAGAGGGCATATCGGTGGAGGTGGTCGATCCGCGCACGCTGCAACCGCTTGATATCGAGACGCTAGCAGCTTCAGCCAGGAAGACGGGCAAGGTCGTGGTTGTCCATCAGGCGGTGACGTTCGGCGGCATCGGCGCCGAGATCGCCTCCCAGATCACCGAGCGCTGCTTCAGCGATCTCAAAGCACCCGTCGTCCGACTGGGTGCCCCCTTCGCCCCGGTTCCGTTCGCCGGCATCCTGGAGCACGCCTATCAGCCCGACAGGAAGACGATCGCGGACGCGGTGCGGGGGCTGGTGAGTCAGTGACGCGATGTACAGTTTGACGAACGGTCAGTATCAGGCGGAGCGCGCGCTCGAGCTCTTGCGAATCGGCACGGGGTACGCCGACGCACAGTTCAGAGATGGCCAGGAGGAGGCCATCCGTTTCGTTGTCGAGGGACGCGGGCGGCTGTTGGTCGTCCAGAAAACCGGCTGGGGCAAGAGTTTCGTCTACTTCATCGCCACCAAGCTGCTGCGAGAGGCGGGAGGTGGGCCTGCATTGCTCGTCTCGCCGCTGCTGGCACTGATGCGCAACCAGATCGCTGCCGCGGAGCGGATGGGCGTGCGCGCCGCGACGATCAACTCGGACAATCAGGCCGAGTGGGACCGAGTCTCCGGCGCGCTTCAAGCCGACGCCGTCGACATCCTGCTCATTTCACCGGAACGTTTTGCGAACGAGGAGTTCCGAACGGGGCCCTTGTCTGAGATCGCCGGTCGAGTCTCCCTCTTCGTCGTGGACGAAGCCCACTGCATTTCAGATTGGGGACACGATTTCCGGCCGGACTATCGCCGTATCGAGCGCATCGTGCGGACTCTGCCGCCCAACCTGCGCCTGCTGGCAACCACCGCGACGGCCAACCAACGGGTGATGAACGACCTGGAGGACGTCCTCGGACCGCGACTCGAGATCGTGCGTGGCGATCTGAGCCGTCCATCGCTGTTGCTGCAGACCATTCGCATGCCGGCTCAGGCAGAGCGACTCGCCTGGCTCGCTCAGACCATTCCGACGATCCAGGGCAGCGGGATCGTCTACACGCTCACTATTCGCGATGCCGAGCAGGTGGCCGAATGGCTGCGGTCGCAAGGCATCCATGCCGAAGCCTATACTGGCCAATCGGGCGACCGCCGGCCCGAGTTGGAGCAGGCGTTGCTCAGCAACGATGTCAAAGTCCTGGTGGCCACTACGGCATTGGGAATGGGCTTCGACAAGCCTGACCTGGCGTTTGTCATCCACTACCAGGCTCCTGGGTCGGTGGTTGCCTACTATCAGCAGGTCGGCCGCGCGGGACGGGCATTGGACGCGGCCTACTGCGTGCTCCTCAGTGGCACCGAAGAGACCGAAATCAACGAGTATTTCATCAACAGTGCCTTCCCGACTCCAGACGAGGCCGGTACGGTGCTCGAGGCGCTCGAGTCCGCGCCGGAAGGATTGTCGATTCATCAGCTCGCGGCGAGTGTCAACCTCAGCTACGCTCGGATTCAAAAGACGCTCGACTTGATGTCGTTGGAGTTCCCGTCCCCCATCGCCAAAGAGGGGACCAAATGGCAGCTCACGACGGTGGACCTTGCCGAGGAGTTCTGGGCGCGAGCTCGGCGATTGACGAACCGGCGGCGCTACGAGCAATTCGAAATGCAAGAGTATGTGACGCTCGAAAACAGGCACATGGAATATCTCATCGGGGCGCTCGACGGCGATCCGTCAACCGTGCGTGTGCCGAACGTCGCGCCGTTGCCAACTACACCGGAACGCGGATTCGTCAACGAGGCGATCGCGTTTCTGCGGCGTTCCGACGTTCCGTTCGAGCCGAGACGGAGCTGGCCGCCGGGCGGCATGCCGGTCTATGGCGTAAAAGGACGCGTCGCCGAGAACCGCCGCGCCCAACCCGGCCGAAGGCTGTGTATATGGGGTGATGCCGGGTGGGGAAACCTCGTCAAGATCGGCAAGTTTCAGGATGAGTTCTTCGACGATGATCTCCTCGAGGCGTGCGTGAGCATGGTCGAACGCTGGCGTCCTGAGACGCTGCCCACCTGGGTCACCTGTGTTCCATCGTTGCGTCACCCGGATCTGGTCCCTGATTTCGCACAGCGCCTGTCCGCGCGGCTCGGACTCCCCTTCCGGGCCGCGCTGGTGAAGCGGGTCCGCCGCCCGGAGCAGAAGACGATGAAGAACAGCAGTCAGCAGGCGCGTAACCTCGACGGTGCCTTCGAGGTCGTTGCCGGTCAGGTGCTGCAAGGGCCGGTGCTGCTCGTGGATGATATCGTAGATTCCGGCTGGACCATGACGGTCTGCGCATGGCTCTTACGCGAGCATGGAGCGGGGGACGTACTGCCGCTTGCGCTCGCGGTTCTGGGACGACGAGGATGACCTTCATGCTCTCCGACAATCTCAAGGCGACACTTCTCCTCACCGCCCCGTTGAAGGTCGGCACGCAGGATGAGCCGGACGAGATCCTGACCGGTGCCGAATACCGCCGCCTGGCGAAGGCGCTGGTTGAGCTTGGCAAGGAACCGGCCGACTTTTTGACGCAAAGCTCCGAAGAGTTGATCCGCGCATGTGCATCGATTCTTGATGCGGAACGCCTGAAACGTCTGATCAATCGTGGATTCCTCCTCAGTCAGGCGATCGATCGCTGGTACTCGCGTGGCATCTGGGTGGTCGAGAGAGGTGATCCGGAGTACCCGGCGCGATTGAGGGAACGTCTGAAGGGTGCCGCGCCACCGGTCCTCTACGGGTGTGGCGAGCTATCGATTTTGGCTGGGCACTCGCTCGCAGTCGTTGGTTCACGTGACCCGGAAGAGGCGGTTCTGGAGCAAACGAGAGCTGTCGGGAAGCTGACCGCAGCAGCGAGTGTGTTGCTCGTCTCCGGCGGAGCGCGGGGCATCGATGAGGCCGGCAAGCAGGGCGCGCTGGAGGCTGGGGGCAAGGTCGCCTGCGTCCTGTGTGACAGCCTGGAGCGCAGAGCTCTGCAGCGTGACAACAGATCGTATCTGAAGGGCGGCCAGCTGCTTCTGCTCTCGCCGTATGATCCGCTGGCCGGATTCAACGCGGGACACGCCATGCAGCGCAACAAGTACATCTACGCGCTGTCCGACGCCGGGCTGGTCATGAACTCCGATTACAACCGTGGTGGCACGTGGACCGGAGCGGTAGAGCAGCTGGAGAAGCTGAAGTTTGTCCCGGTCTTCGTTCGAGCGAACGGGTCCGAGCCTGGGTCCGCGCTGCACGAGTTGATTAAGCGACGAGCGATAGCGTGGCCTGATCCCGCCTCACCGCAAGCGCTCGTCGAACTAATTACGGGCGAGATACCCGTGTCGTCACCCGAGAGTCGCGCGGAGCAGCTGCATTTGTTGGGCATCGCCGAGAAAAAACAAGACTACCGTCCTCGGTAGCGACACGGTCCGACGCCTACCGGTCGTCATGCGTGACAAACCTCCAGTCGGTTGTTTCACTCTCCCACCCTCAACGTAATGTTGCCGCTCGTGACGTGGATATCGAACGAGAGCGTCACTGGCGACGTGCCATACGCGTCGTTGACGTAAGCGCCGTTCTCGAGATGCAGGCCGGTGGCGGTGACGTGGCCGGAGGAGACGCTGGTCGTCACGCGGATGCCGACATTGCTCGGCAGCTTGACGGTGACGTTGCCCGACGACGTTCGGATCGTCGCGTCCAGGTTCCGTCCCCAGGATCCGCCAAGATCGAGCGTCGTGTTGCCGCTGGTGTCTTTAATCTGCAGGTTCGAGAGTGCCGCGAAGTCACCTGCTGCGATTACGTCGATATCGCCGCTTGACTCGCTCAGCGACAGCGATTGAAGCGCCGCAAATTCGCCGTCGAGGTTGAGGCCGATCGTGCCGCTGGCGGTCGACACGTCAACGCTCTTCAGAACTGTCTGATTCCCGCCGACGGACGCCTCAAGATTGCCGCTGCTGGTGTCGACGTTCAACGCGGTGAGTTGCACCTGGGTGAGATCGAGCGTCGTGTTGCCGCTGCTAACAGTGGCACTGACGTCGATCGGTGCCTCTGTCCCAAACTGCAGATCCCACTTGTTGTCCAGCTTGCGGCTGTCCAGGTTCTGCCGCGAAGGTTGGATGATCTTTAAGGCCCCGCTCACGCCGTCCACGTTGTACGACAGGTCCGGCTTGAGCGATTCGTTGTAGGTCAGCCCGGCGTTCAGGAGCGCGCTTGCTCCATCATGGATGGTGAGGTCCGCATCGGTTCTTGCGTCAATCGTGGCCGTGACCGACGTCGCCTGCCCAAGATCGACGCTCAGATTGGTGCTCTGCACCGGACCAGGGTCGGCTCCGCTGCTCATGGTGACACATCCTCCGAGAAGAAACGTGACGGCGATGAGCAGAATGATACCCGTGTGGATGCTCATGGAGGGCTTGGTCATGGCCGCAGTCCATCGCTGGCGACGGACGTGGCACGCGTTCGTCAGGCGGATTCCGGTGCGCACTGTGCCGCAATCATCCTGACTCAACTGGCATCACAGAGTTGTGACGATAGCGTATGGCGAAATACATAGTCGCGACGAAGAACTGGTTGAATTTATCCGCGCGTCACGTGGGCGCTGACGCAGAGCCATTGGCCGGTCTGATTGGTCCAGACGTCGGTGTAGCGGCCGCGCCCGGCTGATCCGTCGGCCAGCCTGTAGTTAGTATTGGCGTGGATGATGGCAAAGTCGCCCATCAGCCGAATCTCAACGTCGCCTGCCGACAGGTCCGAGATCGTCGCTGGACGTGCCGTCTGCTTCAGGAAACCGGAGCGATCGACGATGCTGCCATCCGGATTGCTGCAGCGGAAATCCTCGGCCAGATTTCGATCGAACCAGGCGATGTCCGATTCTTGCACGGAGCGGATGTAGTTACGGTTGAGCTCGTCGAGCGTGGCGATGTCGGCTGACGTCGTTGCATTGGTGCTCATCGTCTCGTGTCCTTTCTCTACTAATTCTGACTGCCCGGCACTCAAGGCAGCGCCTCATACCGCGAGTGGGGTTCTTGTGCGCCTGGCCGCCCAGCGATACATGCCCGCGTAGCTCTGCCAGACGCCATCGGTTGCAGTCGACGCGGGGTGCTCGTCGGAGCACCGGAAAAAGAGCGGATTGCCGGTCAGATCGAGGTCGGGTTCGCCCAACGTACGCAGGGCGACATACTGAATTGCGTCTTCGTCGATTCCCGGAATCGCCCCGAGCTGTTCCGCCAACTTTCGTCGCTCGACGCCCGCACCGAAATCGATCGCTGAGTCCACGGTCGCCCGTGCCAGGGCGCGGATCGTATTCGCCAGCGGTTCCGCGAAACCGATCTCTTCCAGCGCTGCGTGTTGCAACTGATGTGGCGTGGGAAACAGGTGGGTCAGCGCCGGGTCGCCGGAGTCGGGATCGTCGTCGCCGTAGGCGGCAACCAATGCGGTCATCAGCGCGCGTGCCTCATCCGGCGCGCTTCGCTCGATGAGCGCGTGGAGAGTTGTCTCGAAGCCGTCCCAACTGCCCGGCAGCCGCACACCCGCATGAGCTTCGATCGCGATGCTCAACAGCGGGCTGTTGCCCAACGCCTCGGCGATGGTTGACGGGTCCGCCTTGAGATCGAACATCTGTTTGACGCGCTCCGTGATCGGCAGCAGATAGCGTGCGAGACTGATTGGCACGCGCAGCAGCACAGCCCGTTTGTCGCACAGGGGGCGGACACTGATGACACCCGCCTCCTCACCGATCCGAATGGTGCGCCGAAAAGTTGTTCGGTCGACCGTTTCGATGAGTGGCGTGGCGTGCTCGGCCATGAATGCAAGCATGTCCGGCCAGTTGTAGGGGTCGCGATAGAAGAGCTTGAGCTCGACTGAGGCGATGGATGGGTCGGCGCTGGAGCGCCGTCGCTTGCGGCGTAGTTCGCTTGGCGTGCGGGCATAGGTTTGTTTCAGGGCCTCGTTGAAGCGCCGCACGCTGGAGTAACCTGCGCTGAAAGCAATATCGGTCATGCTGAGGTCGGTCTCGTCGATCAGCTTTTTGGCGAAGAGGAGCCGACGCGTCTGGGCCACCGCCACCGGTGGCGCGCCCAATTCTTCGACGAAAAGTCGCTGCAACTGCCGCGCACTGACGTTCAGGCGCTGAGCCAGGTGTTTCACGCCGCCGTCGTCCAACGCGCCCTCGCCGATCAGACGCAGCGCGCGTGCGACGACCGGCGACGTGGCGTGCCACTCCGGCGCATCGGGCGCCGACTCCGGGTGGCAGCGCAAGCATGGTCGAAATCCCGATTCTGCGGCTGCGGCAGCGGTCGAGAAGAAGCGGACGTTTTCCGCACGCGGCTTTCCTGGGCAACCAGGACGACAGAAGATGCCTGTCGTCATAACCGCCGAGTAAAACTGGCCGTCGAAGCGCTGGAGGTTTCGTGTGGCGGAGTCGAAGGACGCAATGCGCTCCAGGTCGGTGATGGTCACGATGCTCTCCTCCAAACCAACCGGCCAATGCGAGACGTCGATAGACGAACTGGTTCGACTATAGCAGTGGTAATACCCGAATTCTCGCGGTTTTCGGACAGTGCCTGAAGATGCGCGGGTGATCGACATTCTCTGAAGTGGTTTTATAAATCTGACGCAGATTGGTCTTAAGCATGGAACCACATGCGCGATGCGCTGGAGTTGTTGAGCTTGTCAGATCGCGAAAGGAATCGAGATTGGAAGTGCGACTCGATTACTCGGAGGTTCTGCCGGACGGCATGAAATCGATCGATTCCGTGGACCACTACAGCTCACACGGCGGAATTGAGGCTGGGCTACTCGACTTGATCAAGCTGCGGGCGTCGCAAATCAATGGCTGCGGTTATTGCGTCGACATGCATTCGAAAGATGCGCGCAGCGGTGGCGAGACCGAGCAGCGACTTTACGGACTGAGCATCTGGCGCGAGACTCCCTATTACACGTCACGGGAGCGCGCAGCGCTGGCCATGACCGAAACGGTTACGCTGATCGCGGATCGGCGCGTTCCGGACAAAGTATTCGAGGACGCTCGACGACACTTCAGTGACGCAGAGATGGTCAAGCTGGTACACAGCATCACGACTATCAACGTCTGGAACCGCTTCGCCGTCACCTTTGAGGACGTGCCAGGCACGTACGAGCCGCAGCATTTCGCCAGCAAATCCCATGAACGGGTGGCGACTTCAAGCGACTGAGCCATGATGTGTCGTTATCGCCAGCCTGGTGAACAGAAGGGATAGCCCAGATGGCCACTGTTCTCGAACGAGATCAACTGCACGTGGAGGGCACGTCATTCGAATTCGTCGGGCGCGAGCATGGTGACGTCGGCATCTGCCTCATCTTGGTGGATGGCGCGCCCGGAAGTGGTCCCCGATTGCACCGGCATCCCTATGCCGAGGTCTTCGTGGTTCAGGAAGGTCGGGCGACGTTCACGGTTGACGGCAGCATAATCAACGCCGTCGCCGGACAAGTGGTCGTGGTGCAGCCGGGCGAAGCCCACACGTTCGTTAACTCAGGTGACGGGCCGCTCAAGCAGCTCGACATCCACGCCAGCGACCACTTCATCACCGATTGGTTGGAGTGACCCCGAGCGGTCGCTCTATCCCCAATTCCGAACCCTAGTCTGTCGTCTGCCGGTCAGGCGCGAAGATGCGTGCCAGCCTGGAATCCTCGAACTCGCTTGCCAGAGCGTCCATCAAGACGACGTCGTATCGGTGCCGGTTCATCAGGTGCCCTTCGCGCCGTCGGCCGATCTCTTTGAAGCCCGCCTTCTGGTACGCGCGTAAGCCCGCAAGGTTGAACGCCAGCACTCGGAGCATGACGTTCCTCAGTCCAAGGGCGGTGAAGGCATAGTCGAGCATCAGCGTGACTGTCTCGGTTCCGTAGCCTTGGCCCCAGCGATCGGACTCCCCGATCAAGATGCCGAACTCAGCCGTACCGTCGCGGAAGTCGATGCCTGCGAGACTCGTCGTGCCGATCGGGCGCAACTCCGGCTTCTCGTAAATGGTGAAGGCTGCATCCGTCTCAGCGATCAGCTGGCCCTTGATCCACACCTGTTCCTGCTCGAGCGTCCAGGGTCGCGGAATCTGCGCTACGGTCCGCTGCGTGGCGAATGAGTTGATCCAGCGTTGGTAGAAGGGAAGTAGGTCGAGGCGCAACGGACCGAGTGCGATCCGCTCCCCGTCGATCGTGATGATCGGTTTGTCCCTGGTGCTGTCCACTGACGTATCCATATGTTCTGCCTCACGATCTCAGCTGCCGCGGATTGGACGATCGCAAGACTACCAAACAGTGAGAACCACCAACTTCGTGGCAAGCGGATGTGAGTGGCGTGACCGTGGCATTGATTTTGGTTAAGGCGACGGCCTGATGCGCGAACGTGCGAGTACTGGCGCTCGATTCGGGGAGATACAGGTATGTCGATGAAGGCAGAGAAAGGGCGCGGCTCGTTAGCCGTCGCGCGCGTCAAACCCGCGATACGGCGACGACCGGTCCTCATCAAAGACTCTCAGCAGAACCCTGATGGAGAGAACCGCCACCAAGGTCGACTGGTCGGATTTCTCTCGATGCTCGGGCCGGGGCTGATCACCGGAGCGTCGGACGACGATCCGGCCGGCATCATCACCTATGCCACGGCGGGCGCGTCGCTCGGGTTCGCCATGCTCTGGACGGCCCTTTTCACCATTCCGTTGATGCTCGCGATGCAATTTATCTCCGCTCGTATCGGACTTGTTCAGCGAAACGGGATTGCCGGTGTGATCAAGCAGGCGTATGGGCGCAGCTGGATCATTTATCCCTCGGCGATGCTGGTGCTGGTGGCGAACACGGTCAACTTGGGTGCCGACATCGGCGCGATCGCTCAGGCGATTCAGATCGATACGGGCATCCCGGCCCGTTGGCTGGTGATTCCGGTGACGTTGATTATTGTCGTGACACTCACGTTCGGCAGCTACAAGATCATCTCCACTATCTTCAAGTGGCTGACGCTGCCGCTATTGGCCTACATCGCTGCCGCCTTCCTGGCTCACCCATCTGGCTGGTCGGTTCTGTCCTACACGCTGATCCCACACATCTCCTTCACCAAAGCCTATTTGACAACGTTCGTGGCCATTCTCGGCACCACCATCACGCCCTATTTGTGGTTCTGGCAGGCCAATCTGGAAGTGGAGGCGACCAAGACCGCGCAGCGGGCCAGTATTCAGTCGAGTTACGACAGCGAGGCCATGATCCGTCGCAGTATCTGGGACATCAGCGCCGGAATCGGCCTATCAAATCTGGTTTTCTTCTCGATCATCGTCGCCACGGGCGCCACCTTGTTCCAATCCGGGCATCACCACATTTCCTCCAGCGCCGACGCCGCCAAGGCGCTGTCCCCGGCGGCCGGCGGTCTGGCAACGCTCCTCTTCACCATCGGCATCATTGGCGCCGGCGCGCTGGCAGTTCCGGTGCTGGCCGGTTCCGCGTCCTATGCCGTTGGAGAGAGCCTTGGTTGGCAGGTCGGGATTGATCGCCCGTGGTATCGAGCCAAGGCGTTCTACGCCGTGATTGTGGCCGCCTCGTTGATCGGCATGTTGATCAACTTCACCAGCATCAGCGCCGTGTCCGCGCTTTTTTATTCGGCGGTGATCAACGGCTTGATCGCCCCGCCGCTGATGGTCGTCATCATGTTGGTGGCCAACAACGAGCGAGTCATGGGGAGACAGGTGAACTCTCGGGTCGTCAACGTCGTCGGCTGGTCCGCGACGGTGATTATGGGCGTGGCGGCTATTTTGATGTTGCTGACGATCTGATTCTGAGGGACGTCTCGATGCATCGGAATGAGTCGCGTTTCCGTCGGCAGCTTCAATGGCGGACGGACCCGGCGCGCCACAGCGATCGGCGAACTGAAGCGGTATACGCACTTGCTCGGTGGTTGCTGGAAGCGCGGAGAGGAGCCGTGGGAGACGAAGGAACATGCGTGGAGCAGAGTCAGTGGCACGGTTCTTGAACTATACCTGGCGCATGTTCATGGATCGAGGGCATGCAAGGTATTGGGTTCGTAGGTAAGGAACGATACATGCTTTGGGCGCTTTTCGTTATCTTGTTGGTTCTGTGGTTGCTTGGTTTCCTGGCTTTCCACATCGGCGCGTTCATTCACATTCTGCTCGTGATCGCCGTGATCGTGCTGATCGTGAATCTGGTGTCCGGCCGACGCGCTCTGTAAAGTCCATGTCTCTTGACAATTGAGCGGCGATCCCATGTCGTCGCTCACGAGCGACAACGACTCTGCCCGACTGACGCCGCCGAAAGGCGGCCATTGCAGCCGGGCAGTCGCATGTTCTGCGGCAGAAAACTGAATTTCCTCTTTAATATGGAAAGGGCTGGGTCCGATCATGGTTGATGACGAACTAATTGGGTAACGATTCCATGACCGCGCTGGGCTGAAGGCGCGCCGTACCTTTTGCGAAGCACCCTGAACCGGGCTGAACGCACCCACATGAACGTAGTGGCAATGCCTCTGTGCTCGCCCTTCGGCCGCAGGCCCACAGCCGTCACCAATGACCAAAATAATTCGTGGATCACGATTATCGGGCGAATACGGTTACGACCCGATCGCACAGCTGACAACGTAACCAGAACCGCTCGCGTGGACCAATCCGTGTCCTGAACAGATGTTCACTCGCTCGGCGATGTGCGTTATGCGTGGACCCGCAGCATCCCCTCGTGCCAACCCGATTCCCGTTCGTCCGCCAGCGACCTGCGCCGGATCTTCCCCGCTTCGTTGCGTGGCAACTGTTCCACGAACTCGTACGTCTTGGGCGCTTTCCACGCGGCGATTCGCTCTCGCACGTGGGCATTGAGCTCACGGACGGTGGGAGCGCTGGCCGGATCATGCGGCTCGATGATGGCATGCACGCGACGCCCCCACTCCTCATCCGGCACGCCGACAACCACAACGTCCGCGAGCCCGGCATGCTCGCTCAGGGCAGCCTCCACCTCGGCGGGATAGACGTTCGCTCCGCCCGAAACAATCATGTCGACTCGGCGGTCGGCGATGTAGAGATACTCATCTTCGTCGAGCCATCCGAGATCGCCGATGCTGGCGAAGCCTTCCTCGGCCACTTTGAGGGATGCGTCACCTACGTATTGGAATGTGGGGATCGACCCGTCGCGCCGGCGCATGAATATTTCACCCACCTCACCAGGGGGCAAAACCTCGCGAGTTTCATTCAGGATGCGGATATCGCTGAATGCCGCGTGTCCGACGCTTCCTCTATGGTCGAGCCACTCGTCGCCACGGATGATCGTCGCTCCGATTCCCTCGGCTGAGCCGTAGACCTCGTACACCTTCTCCGGCCCCAGCTTGTCGATCCAGACCTGCTTGAGCCACACCGGGCAGACGGCCGCCGAGGAGTGCATCGCGTCGAAACTGGAGAAATCGCGCTCCAAGAAATCGGGCAACAACGCCAACCGCCGCATCAGGATTGGTGGGAGATAGGCGTAAGAGACGTGGTGGCGCTCAATCAAGTCGGCGGCATAGGCGGCGTCGAATTTTTCCATCACCAACAGAGTGTGATCGTCGGCCAGGCCGGTAAAGGCCTGCAGAAACGGGGAGTTGTGATAGAGCGGGGCGGCCATCAGCTGGATCTGCCCTTGGCGCGTGCCCAATCTGCGTCCAGTCTCCACCCCAGCGACCGGGTTCCAGGCCGCGTCGATGATCAGCTTTGGATGTCCCGTCGACCCGCCGGATCCAATAGCTTTGCCGGGGTGTGGCACCTCGGGAAGCGGATCGTCGGGGTAGCGCTTCGCCTCGCTCAGGTCGGAAGACTGGATTGATGGCCAGGCGTGATCTTCCCAGTCGGACAGCACCATAGCTGGCTGCGCGAGGTCCAGAATCGCGTTCCGCTCGCGAGGGGGCAGCACGGCGCGGAGCGGCAGCACCCGAGCGCCCAACTTCCAGGCCGCGATGGTGAACGCGATCATCTCCGGCGAGTTCCATACACCGGTCACCACCATCGAGCCGCTGGCCACGCCGCGATCAGCCAGGAGGCGCGCGAGCTGGTTGGTCCAGCTCTCGAGCGACAACCACGAGGTCGTCCGTTCTTCGCCGGTGATCGGCGCGAAGATGATGGCGGCGCGGTCCGGATGCTCGCTGGCGAGCCGCGCGATGCGGGACATGTAGCTTTCGTCCAGCCTCGATTCAGAATCGGCCATCACGCGCTCGAACTTATGCGGCTCAGAATCGGCCATCTTAGAAATGCTCCTCACCGGTGTGAGTTCCGTCATTGTGTTGCCACATTATCGCGCCGTTGCGGTTGAGCGCGCCAGAGTGTGGAACGGGTGGCAGCGTCAAAACGTCGCTCGAGCTAAGACAAGACACGAGAGTTGGGGTTGTGAACCGGTGTTGAGATTTGAAGTGCCGCCATGAGGTGCCGAAGGTGGGAGTCGAACCCACATGCCCTTGCGGACAACGGTTTTTGAGACCGTCGCGTCTGCCATTCCGCCACTTCGGCTCGCGGCAGCCGTGAGTATAGCGCCCACTTCCCCGGTCTCGCAATCCTCTGCGCACATTTTTCGCCCCCGATATGCACGGCACGCGGCCATCGGATTCCGCCGCGGCTGTCGCATCGATCCGTTTCTCACCAAGACTTGATTGTGCGAGCTCCAATCTGGAGCGCATTCCGGCTTGATCGACTCTCTGTCCCACTGGTATCCGCACTCATGAACGCGCATGCCAGGCAAATCTCAACTTCTCCGCGCTGGACGAGGCCATGAACTGCGGTAGAATCGCTGGTTAACGATTCGACCAGGCATTCGCGAGGGAGTTGCAGAGCCCTGTCCACTTCGCAGGAGATCTTGACCGGTTTCATGGCCGTCTACACGCTCTTCATCGGTGTGCTCTACGGTCAGCAACGGCGCTTCTCGGCGGCAACCGGCTGGATTCTGCTCGTCGGCGGTATCGTGGCGCTTTCGGGCGGACTCGGCCACGCCTTCCCCTGGGGTGGACTCGCCTTCCTGTTCGTCTCGGCCGCCGGACTCATCTTGCTGCTGCTCGAGATTGCCTTCAGGAGATCGAACGACGAGCTCAGTTCCAAGCCGTAGTCGTCGTGTTCGGTCGGTTCGGGGTTTCGGCGACCATCGTGTCCTTGCAGGCGGAGAACCGGCGGCGAACGTGAGATCGAATGAAATCGGCACCCGCGGGACTCGTAGTCGGGCCGATTCGGCCAGAAGGGGAGCCGCATGAGACCAGAGCTGACCCACGAGGTTCGTCCAGACACACCATCTCGGCAACCAGCTTCACCCGAACCCGGCTATCTGGCCGGCAAGCGCGAGGTCGATCTCTACGTCCGCACCTACAACACGCTCCTGCGCAGCTCGGGACCGGTCAAGGTTGAGACTCTGGTGCCCGCACATCTCAACATTCAATCAAGTCTGCATGCCGGTGCCGACGAGACCGCGCCGGACATGGGCGCCTTCATGTACAGCACATTGCGCTTGCCGGGTTCAATCACCTCGGCGCAGCACATCCTGCTCGGACAGTCCTCCTGGGCCTTTGCCCGCAATGGTTACCCCGATTTGGAGAGCTGGATTCCCGTCACGGCGCCCGGTCGGCGCCGCCGCTGGTACGACGACGGCGCCGGGACGCTGGCGGCCTACGTCGCCTCGTCCTCCGATCTCGATGATCTGATACCGACGATCGTTGCCTGGCAGATCGAGTGGAACAAGCTGCGCGACCTGATTAATGGAGATGAGCGAATCAGTGCGTTGGTCGCCGCGGTGGCCGACGATGACACGGTGGCGCCCGAAGTCGATCAGGAGATCCGCGAGCGGCTGCTCATTGACGAACGCGATTGGCTGCGACTTCACTCCTCCTGGGGTGAGGAGTTCTGGGCCATGCTCTCGCGGATCGCGACGGAAAAGAAACGTCTCACACTGCAGATGCTGGGCGGCACCTACGTTGGTTATTCGCGCAGCACGCGCACCTGGTGGACGCCGATCGAACGCGAGCTGATGCGCAAGGGACTGACTGATCGGCCGCTCTTCTTCATTTCGTCCAACACCCACGGCATCGTCAACATCCTCTCCGGCGCGGCGCATCGCCGTCGTGACGAGCTCGTGCATTTCGTGGAACAGACCGAGCATCCCGAACTGCTACCGGAGCTGCGACAGCTGCAGCAAGGGCACACACGCAGCCATTGGGAGAATTTTCTCTATTACTCCGCTCGCGTCTATTTCGCGACGCACCCTGAAGAACGTGACGCGCGCGACCGGGAAGAAGAAGAGCGTGGCATTACGACCATCGATCCCGGCGTGGCGGTGGATGTCGCGGCACAGATCATCGAGCTCGATCAACTGAATCCGGACGACTTCGATCCGCGCCTTGGCGAGGCCCATCCAACTGAAGCGACCACGTCGGGAGCCGTGGTCATCAACATCAATTACCCGCTTGGCTCTGCCGCCTATCACATCCTCAATCAGATCGCGATGAGCACCTATCAACTTCGTGGCGTCTATGTATTAGGTAAGGCGGCCACGCTCAACGCGCGTATCGGCGACGTCATGCTCTCCGACGAGGTCTACGACGAGCACAGCGGCAACACGTATTGGTTCGACAACTGCTTCTCGGCCGAGGATCTGGCGCCGTTCTTGGTGTACGGGTCGGCACTCGATCATCAGCGCGCCGTGACCGTGCTCGGTACATACTTGCAGAATCGGGAGTATCTCGACTTCTTCTACAGAGAGAACTACACCGTGGTCGAGATGGAAGCGGGGCCCTACCTCAGCGCGCTCTATCAGGACACTTTTCTGACGCGGCACGGCATCGGCGAAAACGTCAACCTGGCCAACATCCCGGTCGATCTGGGTGTCATCCACTACGCCTCAGATACGCCGTACACGCGCAGCCAAACGCTGGGCGCGCGCGGCCTCTCGTATTACGGCATGGATTCCACCTACGCATCGACGTTGGTGATCATGCAGCGCATCTTCGCGCAGGCAGCCAGGCTGGACCACGGATCGAGATAGAAACTCATACTGACCGGGGTGAGTGCCGCGACTCCGCGGGCGGAGCGTATCACGGAAGGTCCCGAAGAAATTCCCTCAGAACGTATTGACATGCAGTCAAGACAATGCTATCTTAACAATGCGGTCCCGAGGAGTTCCAACGGATCGACGCACTGCAAAGTCAGTTCACTCTGACGGAGCGGAGTTCAATCCCAAAGGGCAACCGGAGGGATCAACTGAAAACTCGAAGAGATTCGGGCGGACGGTTGACAGATCGAGAAATATTTCGTGAAACCGGCTCCTGTCGGCTCGCAAGATAGATCTCGGAATGGTGAACAGGCGTCGAGATGTGAAGGCTCGTCGGGGTCGTTTTTTGTGCCCCTCAATTGCCCCCTTTCAGCATTTCGCAAATGATGGCTCATAGTTCTGATTTCAGTCGGCAGGGACGACAATTATGGCGCCTGCGTTGACCGTCAGCGACCTTGTTGGTCGACAGTTATGGCGCCCCTTCGGTCATTGACGAAACGGGTCAATTTTCATGCACCCCTGTGTGCTGCGTTATGCCCCGGTGCCCTTCGACCGATTTCGCTCGATTTCCTGCAATCGGGCGTAAATTTCGCTGCGTGGCAGGCCCGTCTGTTTGGCAATCGTCCTCGCGGCGGCACTCGGCGTGTCCCCAGCGGCGACGCGAGTTCTGAGCATCTCCACAACCTGATCGCTGTCGATCTCGACCGGAATTGCAACCTGCTCGGTGGCTGCCACCACCAGCACGAATTCACCGCGTGGCCGTTCACGTTCATATCGTGCGCAAGCCTCGAGCAACGTCGTGCGAAACACCTCTTCATGCAGCTTGGTCAACTCACGGGCGACCGCTAACCTACGGTCTCCAAGCACCTCCGTCAGATCGGAAAGGCAGCTCTGCAGCCGATGTGGTGCCTCATAGATGACCAGCGGATAGGGTAGCCCCTTCAGGTGGCTCAGCGTCTCGCGGCGCTCCTTCGATCGTCTGGGGAGGAATCCGAGGAAGAGGAACCCGTCCGGCGCGAGACCCGAGACGGGCACGGCGGCGATAGCGGCGGAAGGCCCTGGAATTGGCGAGACGTGATGGCCCGCGGCGAGCGCGTCTGTGACCAGGTCATAGCCCGGATCCGACACACCAGGCGTACCAGCGTCGGATATAAGCGCCACATCGCCGTCCTGCAGGGCCTGAATAACGACCTCACGCTGTCTTGCGTTGCTGTGTTCGTGGAAGCTGATGAGGCGCGAATGGATGTCGTAGTGCTTGAGTAATCGACCGGAATGTCGCGTGTCCTCGGCGGCGATCAAAGGCACCTCGCGCAGCACTCGGAGCGCGCGCAACGTGATATCCTCCAGGTTGCCGATCGGCGTCGCCACCAAGTAGAGCGTTCCTACGGTCGACCACCTTTCAACTGGCCGGAGCACTCCGGTATAATTCGCGTACGGACAAGACACCGCGCGTCACATGTCCAGCCTCGGTTCCAAGAGAAAATGAGATAGGCATGGCTCTGCAGCCTAGCGGTCAATCGGGTATCCCTGCCCAGTCACAGTCATTGTATCGGAAGTACCGGCCGACCTCGTTCGATCCGAACGAGTTGGTGGGGCAGGAGCATATTGCCAAGACGTTGCAGAACGCAATCGCGCTCGATCGAGTCGCGCACGCCTACCTCTTCTGCGGGCCGCATGGCACCGGGAAAACGAGCACGGCACGGCTGCTGGCGAAGGCCGTCAACTGTCTAGATCCAGACCCCGCGGCGCGTCCGTGCAACCAGTGCGCGTCATGTAATGCGATCATCACAGGGTCGGCAGTCGACATCATTGAGATCGATGCGGCCTCGAATCGCGGTGTCGACGACATTCGCGATCTGCGTGAGAAGGTCAAGTACGCGCCAACGCAGCTGCGCGTGAAGTTCTACATTATCGACGAGGCGCATCAGCTTACCAAAGACGCCTTCAACGCCTTCCTCAAGACACTGGAAGAGCCGCCGCCCCACGTCAAGTTCGTCCTGGCCACCACCGAACCGGATAAGTTGCCCGATACGGTCGCCTCGCGCTGCCAGCGCTTCGATTTCCGACGTATCCCGCTCGAGAGCGCCATTGGACGGCTGCGCACCATTTGCGATCGCGAAGGGCTCGAGGTCGAAGATGATGCGCTGACGCTCATCGCGCGCCAATCGACCGGCAGCTTGCGTGATGCAGAGGGTTTGCTCGATCAGCTGGCGCTCTATCGCGACGCAAGCGGCTCGGCTCTGGTCACAGCCGAGGCGGTGCGTGGCGTCCTGGGACTGAGCCGCAACGAGCGCCTTGTTGAATTGGTCGACGCACTCTCTCATCGTGATGCCGGCGCTGGGCTGCGTTTGATCGCTGATGCGGCTGAGAGCGGTGAAGACGTCCATCAGCTCAACCGGCAGTTCGTTGGCTACCTGCGGGTTTTGCTGCACATTCGGGCCGGTGGTCGTGACAACGATGCGGACGAGACGGCGCGCCGTCAGGCGGAGTCATTCTCGTTGCAGGATCTAGTCCGATTCACGCACAACTTCAGCGCCATTGAGGGGACGATAAACAAAGGCTCGTTCGCCCAGCTGCCGTTGGAGATTGCGTTCGTCGAGTCGGTATTGCCGCAGTCAGCGGTGGCGACGATTAGCGAACCTTCTCCTCAGCCGGAGCGTCCGATCTACGCCAACCCCGATCCAATGCGTGCTGTTCCGGGTGCCGGTCGTCCGTCGCGTCCGGCGCGAAGGGAAGAGGCCGACATCCAGCGTTCGCCGGAGCCGACACCAGTTCGATCGGCGCCACCGCGTGAGCAGCCTCGTTCTGCCGCCGCGGATCCACCGCCGTCGACGTTCGATGGTCCGGTCGCGTCAACCATTTCGATTCCCGCGGCCAGCCCTTCACTTGAAAAACTGGTCGCCAATTGGACGCAGATCCGTCGCGACGTGAAGACGGCCAATACACGCATCGCGGCGTTGCTGGCCTCGACCGATCCCACGGCGATCCGAGACGGCCAGATCATCCTGGTCTCACCCTACGAATTCCATCGCAACAAGCTCAATGAGGATGGGGCGCGGCGCGCGGTCGAGGACGTCATCGCGCGTTACATGGGATCGAGCTTCCAGGTCGTCTGCGTCGATCCGGAGGACGCGCGCTCGCAAGCCCGCGCAGGTGGCGCCACGATCGTCGAGCATCCGGCCAGGAACGGCAACGGCCGGAAGAGCGATCTACCTGCTGACGAACTCGATCCGTTCGACGATCCTCGTATTCGGGCGGCCAAGAGCATCTTCAACGCAACCGAAATGGAGTCGAACAACTAGTTCGCCAAGCGCCCGCGATCGTTCTTCCGTTCTCCGAGATTTCATGTCGGTCACTTGGTTTCGCGGCGCAACGTCGACTCTCCCGTTGTGGGGTTGACGGTGTGAAGCTCGTACGGTCCCAGGCCCGCATAGCGTTGCGGCTGATTCCCGCTGGTTGCCTTCACCGACCGATACAGAAGTATCCCTTTGCCCCACCAAAGGTCGGTGACAGCCACATCGTCGTCAACCTTCAACTGACGAGCTACGTCCGTTTGTCGATTCACCAGCCATAGGCCGCCGAAGCTGCTGCCGTTCCCGTTCGGGACGTCGATCGTCACGGCGACCCAGCGTCCGTCGCGCGAAAACGCCATGGAGCCGACTCCCGCCACCGGTGCGAACTGCGATGACGGCACCGCGAGGGCACTCGTTCCCGTCCGGATATCCACCGTAAAGACATCGCCGGTTCCCGCTGGACTGGAGGCCGATGGTCGGATGTACGCGATTGCAGAGCCATCTGGCAGCCAGGCTGCCGCCAGAACGGGGCCAGAAGAGTCGTCTCCACCAATCAGCTTGCGCGCGCCGCCGCCGTTCATCGAGATGGTGAAGAGGCTCGTGTCGCGATCCGGCAAGTCGGGGTCGAGATAGAGGAGCGTCTGTCCGTCAGGAGAAATGCTCAGTTCGCCCGAGAAGCGATCCGGATCGGGTGGCACGATCTGCGTGATGGTGCCGTCGTTGGTGACCGTGGCGATGGAACCATCCTGGCGCGCAACCGCCACGCGATCTCCGGTCGGCGACCAGGCGATCGACTGAATGTCACCGACCCCTGAGCCGCTTCCGCCTTCCGGCTGTTTTAGCGCTACATCGATCACCGAGGTGCCGTCCGCCTGGAGGTCGGCCAGGTGTTCTTCTTCCGGTGCTCCTGATGTGTAAATGACGGCGATCTGCTCGCCATCGGGAGACGGAGCGTAGGCCAGAATGCTGTGGCCGGTCAGGACCGGTGCGGCGTCGCCTGATGTTATGGGGATCTGCCACAGATCGCCACCGTCGGTGAAGTAGACGCGATTTGAGGTCGGCAAATTGGTAGTGGGGCCGCTGCTCGACGTGACACTGGCAGGCGACGACGAACCCGTCGGACCAGTGAAAAACGGTTCGGGAGACGCGTTGTTTGGCGTCGCCTGCCCGAATGCTGTCGGTACGAGGCCGGTCGCGACCTGCCCCGGTTGGATGGCACGTTGATCGGCCGTATCCGTGCAGGCTGTCAACGCGATCGATCCGATCAACAGCAGCAAGCTCGCCCCGGAACGTGTCACGTACCGCGGACTCCATTGACGGATGCTGGAAACGTAGGAGCGTAGCGGCATCAGCCGTTCCTCGTGTGACGATGATCGACGCAACGCGAACGGTTTGATAGTAACCAACCCCGGTGCCGACTGGCAAATTCGGCCTGAATCGTGCGCGCTTCGTCGCGAAACGACCGTGCGTACGAACGCAGGCGAATGGTGATTTCGTCAAGCGATGTGCTACACTCGCCCTTGTGCCTTTCCGGCACCATTCGATGTGCATTCCTTGAGAGGTACCGCGTTCATGAAGCTAAGTCTCGACGAAGTCGATCACGTCGCGATGCTTGCGCGGCTGGGGTTGCGCCCCGAAGAGCGCGAGCGAATGCGAGATCAGCTCTCGTCAATTCTTGAGCACATCAGCCTTCTCGATGAGATCGACACCGAGGCCATTCCGCCGACGGCGCAAGTCATCACGCTGCAGAACGTGACGCGGCAGGACGAGGTGCAGCAGTCGCTGCCGGTGGATGCCGTGCTCCGCAACGCGCCGCGAAGCGAGGACCAGATGTTTAAGGTCAACGCGGTGTTGGATGAGTCCTGAGAGCGAGGTCTGAGTGTCTGTCGAATTGACTGCGTTGACGGCCAGCGAAGCGCGCCGGCGACTCGATCGTCGAGAATTTAGCGCCGAGGAACTGACCGAGGCGCATCTCGAGCGCGTTGAGCAGCTCGAGCCGAGTGTGCATGCTTTCATCACCGTGATGGACGCCGTGGCCCGTCAGCAAGCGCGTGCGGCCGATCGCCGCATCTCACGCGGTGAGGCATCACTCCTGACCGGCATTCCGGTGGCGTTGAAGGACATCCTCTGTACCGTCGACGCGCCGACAACGGCTGCCTCGCGCATGCTCGAAGGTTATCAATCGGTCTACGACGCCACGGTCGTCAGACGACTCCGAGAGCAGGGAGCCGTCTTCGTCGGAAAAGCCAACACCGATGAATTCGCCATGGGCTCCTCAACCGAAAATTCGGCATTTTTCACCACACGCAACCCGTGGAATCTGGATAGGGTTCCCGGCGGCAGCAGTGGCGGATCGGCGGCGTCTGTCGCCGCGGAAGAGGCCATGCTCTCGCTCGGCTCCGACACCGGCGGATCGATCCGCCAGCCGGGCGGATTTTGCGGCGTCGTCGGCTTTAAGCCGACCTATGGTCGTATCTCGCGCTTTGGCCTGATCGCCTTTGCCAGTAGCCTCGATCAAATCGGTCCCTTTGCTCGCACAGTGCGAGACGCCGCCATGATGCTCGAAGCCATTGCCGGACGCGATCCGCATGATTCGACCTCGGTCGACCTTCCTGTTCCGTCCTATACGCGATTGCTAGACAGCGCCGCCGGCGATTTGTCGGGCGTCAAGGTGGGAGTGGCACGGGAGTATCAGATCGACGGTGTGGCCCCCGATGTACAGCAGGCGGTCGACAAAGCTGTTGAGGATTTGAAGCGACTTGGCGCCGAGATCGTAGATGTGAGTCTGCCGCACACCAAGTACGCGCTGGCGACCTATTACATCGTCGCTCCAGCCGAGGCGAGCGCCAATCTGGCCCGGTTCGACGGCGTCAAGTACGGACTCAGCCTGGATGCCGACACGCTGCTCGACAGCTACATGCGGACACGCGGCGAAGGCTTCGGTCCGGAAGTGAAGCGCCGCATCATGCTGGGCACGTACGCGCTTAGCTCCGGCTACTACGACGCTTACTACGTCAAGGCACAGAAAGTTCGCACGCTCATCAAGCGGGATTTCGACGATGCGTTCAAGCAGGTCGATGTCATCGTGACCCCAACGTCACCGACGGTCGCATTTGCCGTCGGTGAGCGCACGACCGATCCGATTCAGATGTACCTCTCGGACATTTTCACCATCCCGGCGAACATGGCGGGAATCCCTGGGATCGGTATTCCCTGTGGATTCTCGGACGGCCTGCCGGTCAGCCTGCAATTCATGGGTCGCGCGTTCGATGAGCCCACGGTTCTGCACGTGGCTCACGTCTACGAGCAGGCCACCGAGTGGCATACCAAGCGTCCCGATCTCGTCTCGGCCGGATCCGCGGAAACGAAGTAGGTCGCCATGAAGAGCCTCCTCACGACGGTTGGCATCACGCTGGCCCGCATGCGCGGTCGTCTGGTTATCGCCTTCGTCTTGCTGATCGGGGCGTATTTCGTGGTCGCGTTCGGTGAACAAGCCTGGAAAGCGCGGCAGCTTCAGGGTGAGGTGGCTGAGCGACAGGCGGCGGTGGATCAGATGCAGGCGCAGCATCAGGCGCTGCAAAGTCAGATCAACGAGTACTCGAGCGATCAGTATCTCTCGTATGTGGAGAGCTCCGCGCGCCGCGATCTGAACCTCTCACGGCCCGGTGAGACCGTTCTTCTCGTTCGCTGGCAAGCGGCGACACAGGCGACCCCAACTCCGCAGGCCACCGAAGCGACCCCTCAACCGCAGCATGAGGCGAATTGGAGCAAGTGGCTCAGCCTCTTCGGGGTGCATTGAGTCACGGGTTACGTACGTGACAGCCGCGTGAGCCGCCCAACGTGACGTGTCTGCATACTTGGAGTGCTGGTGGATGCCGCGCTGAGATGCGTGGGAAGTCGTTTGGCGGATGACGTCGCGTGACTCGTCACCGGTCGGGATGGCTGATGGGACCCCCGGTCGCGCCGGTAGACTCCGATCAGCCCATGCTGCTTGGCTGCTGAACCAACCCGTGCGACAGCGCATAGATGGCAGCCTGCGTACGGTCCTTGACGTCCAACTTTTCGAAGAGAATCGAAAGCCGGTTCTTGATGGTGCTCTCAGCCAGGCTGAGCTCATAGGCGATCTCTTTATTGCTGAGGCCCTGTGCGACCAGGCGCAGCAACTCGATCTCACGCTCCGTGAGCGAAGCCAGTCCGTCCTCCTCTTGCAGGTGTGACATGCGCCTGAACTCGGAGAGGAGTGTGGCGGCCATCTTGGGCTCGATCACCGAGGCTCCACGAGCGGCGGCTCGAATGGCATCGATCACTTTGGTGGCGTCGGTGTTCTTGAGCAGATAGGCATCGGCACCTGCGCGAACGGCGCGAATGACGTGCCCGTCCTCACTGAACATGGTGAGAATGATGATCTTGATCCCAGGGATCTCCGCTTTGACATCACGTGTGGCGGAAACGCCGTCGATGCCTGGCATGCTGATATCCATAAGGATGACGTCTGGATGTTTCTCCTCGGCGATGTCCAGCACGGAATTACCGTCGCCGACCTCGCCGACGATTTCAATATCCGGCTCACTCTCAAGCAAGTGCCGCAACGCCTGACGGAAGAGAACGTGATCGTCCGCCAACATCACCGAAATCGGACGCCTCCGCGATGCAACAGGCGGAGCTTGCTCGGAGTGCCCTGGATCTGTGGACTCGAATGATGTCACCGCGAACCTCCAACAGATGGCTCTCCCATAAACCACTCGGAGTGTACGGTTGGGCCGAAAGATCAACGATAGCCCAAAAGCCCTAACCAGTTTCGGTCCAGTTGAGGCACTCCGCGAACATCGACGATCTGCAATAATGCGCCAGACTGGTGGATACAACTCCCAAGACACGAGCGCGCGTAACCTGTTCAATTCATGACTCAGCCAGGGAGAGATGACCGAAACCGTGGACTCGGACGCGGAGCAACGACTCATTTCCAGCGCCCAGGGTGGAGACCTGGAGGCGTTCAATCAGCTCGTTGAGCAGTATGAACGCTTGGTCTTCGCGGTTGCCCTGCGCCTGCTCCGCGACTATCAACACGCGGAGGATGTGACGCAGGACGCCTTTCTGCGCGCGTATTCGTCCCTGTCGCAATACAGCGGTGGATCGTTCCGCGCCTGGTTGACTCGCATCGCCACGAATCGTTGTTACGACCTCCTGCGCGCGTCACAACGGCGACCGGCACAGTCGCTCGACGGGCAGTCCATTGAAGAAGAGCCGCGCTGGAGCGTGGAACCGCGTCCCGACGATCCCGAGCAGTTGGCCATGCGGACCGCACTGGCTCGACGTCTTGACCGCGCGCTCGATCTCCTGCCCGAAGAACAACGGCTCATGGTGTTCCTGTACGACGTCCATGGGTACGACTATGAAGAGATCGCCCAGATCGCCGGAATCTCACTTGGAACGGTCAAGTCTCGGTTAAGCCGGGCACGGTCTCGGCTGCGCGATCTCCTGAAGGCCGACAAAGAATCGCGGGAACTTTTCGAGGCGGTTCGTCGTCACCTCAGTGACGACGACTCTGTCGCGGACGAGGAAGCGCGACAGCACGGGAAAGTAGAGCGAGCGGAATGACGAGCCGGCCGTCACAATCTGATGGCGAACGTGAGGACCCAGGTCATCTGACGGTAGATGAGCTGTCGGCCTTCATCAATGGTGATCTCGACGATGCAGTGGGTCACGGTCGGGTAGCGGTGCATCTCGATGAGTGCGCCGATTGCCGCGAGCATCTGGCCGAACTGCGTGACGTCGTAAGACTGTTGCGTCACGTTGAGACACCGGCTCCGTCGCGCTCGTTCAAGCTGACTCCCGAAATGGTCAAGCCGAAGCCGGTCGAGATCGAGCCCTGGATCGTTCGGTTCCAGCCGGCCATGCGGCGGATCACGGCGATCGCGGCGGCGTTGCTGCTGATCATCGTGGTTGCGGATGGATTGGCGCATTCGGGCTCGACGAGCAGTCCGAAATCGGTCGCGGTGAGCTTCACGACATCGGCGGGGACATCGTCCAGCGGTAGTGCGGGGCAATCGCTAGCAGTCGCTCCTGCCGCGACGTCCGCCGCGACCAGCGCGGCACAAGACAGCGCCGCGTCGGCTTCGAACGCATCGCAGGCTGGCGCAACGTCGGATGAGGTTGCGACGCCAACGGCGCCCGTAGTTAGTGCCGGATCATCCGCCCCGCCGCCTTCCGAACAACCAGTGGCCGCGAGCACGTCGAGCCAGGCGCACACCTCGTACTGGCGCCTGGCTGAGCTTGCGGCTGGAGTCGTCGTCGTCTGGCTCCTATTTTTGACAGTCGCGCTACCGCGGCTTCATGCCCGACGAGAAGCATGACGTCATGCGTGGCGAAAGGAGAACTCCAATGGCGACACTCAAACGGTTCGGCATCGCAGCCGCGGTGATCTTCGGATTGGTTCTATCGGCGGGGTTGCTCGCTGCAATCGGAGGCGGTGACAACCTCGGGACGACGAACCAGGCAGCGGCTGACACGACGTCGGCGCAGCACACCATCACCGTAAGTGGCGACGGCAGCGTGCTGGCTACGCCTGATTCCGCCCACGTGACGCTTGGCGTTCAAGAGCAGGACGCTGAACTGGCGAACGCACAGTCGCAGGCGACGACCAACATGAACGCGGTCCTGGCAGCTCTCAAGAATGACGGCATCAAGGACGCGGACATCAAGACAATTCAATATTCGATCTACGTGAATCAGGATCCGAACGGCAAAGGGACGGTGAACGGCTACACGGTGGCGAACCTGGTCGACGTCAAGATCAGCGAGATCGATAAGGTCGGATCGATTATCGACGACGCGGTGGCGGCCGGCGCGAACAACGTCAGCGGCGTGCAGTTCACGATCGAGAACGTCGATCAGTTGATCCAGCAAGCACGCGAGCGTGCCATGGCGGACGCGCAGTCCAAGGCACAGCAGTTGGCCAAGCTGGGCGGCGTGACGCTCGGCATGCCGGTCTCGATCTCCGAGGGAACGACCAACGCTCCGCAGCCATACGATGTCAGCTCTCGAGAGAGCGCCGCGGCAGGCTCGGTGCCGATTCAGACCGGCACGAACGAGATCAGCGTCTCAGTCACGGTCAGCTACGGATTCTAGGTAAGAGCCCTCACCCGGCTCGCAAGCTCGCCGCCCTCTCCCGTCCGAACGGGAGAGGGCTTTTTTCGTCTCCCGTTCGGACGAGTACCCACGCAGTGGGTGTGGAGAGGGGATGGGGGTGAGGGCCTCCGAACGCAAAATCCCGCTGGGTTCAATCCATCCGTCGGGCGAGGCGGCTGCCGAAGCGGACCCACTCGATTGATCCGTCGTCGCCGCGCAAGAACTCCCCACGTGCGCCCTTGTAGGGACTATCGAGCGCGACGATCTCCTCTCCTTCGTGAATCGAGAGCCGCACCGCGGGCGGCTTGGGCCCCGGTTTGGAATCGGGCATCGGGAAGCCACCCTTCGGCGTGGCCTGGAACATCAATACGCCGTTCTCGACATAAATCTCGGCGTCGCTGAGCGCGGCTGTATACGTCCCGGCGAACTCGTCGAGTTGTTCGCTACTCGGATGGACTTCCGGCCCATAGCTCTCTTTCAACCCCAGATAGTGCTCCAGCGCCCATGCAAGCGCGTCGCCGTAGAGCTCCGATCCACGATTGCTATTGGTCAGCACGCTGATGGCGAAACCGCGCGAGGGGACCAGCCGGAAAAGGGAAAGCTGTCCGTTGGTGCCGCCGGTGTGTCCCAGCGTACGCACGCCGTCAATATCTTTGACCATCCAGGAGACGCCGACGTGGCCGGCGCCGCTTCCGGCCAGCGTGCGTGGTGACTGCATCTCGTCCATCGTTGATCGTTGCAGGACGCGATCGCCGTTCGCCACAGTCCCATCGCCCATCTGAAAGCGCGCATAGGTGAGCTGATCGCGCACCGACGAGGAAATGGCGCCGGCCGGGAATGTGGCGCGCGTCAACCCCCATGGGTATGCGACCCGTGGTTCTCCGTCGATGATGTTATGGCCCACCGCGAAGCGTCCAAGCATCACTTCTTCAGGATCGAAGAAGGAGTGATCCATCCCCAGCGGCTCGAAGACGAGATCATGAATGACCTGCTCGTAGGTCTGTCCGGTGACGACCTCCAGCACGCGCCCGGCGATGTAGTAGCCCGAGTTGTTGTAGGAGAAGAACTTGCCGAACGGGTAGATCTGCGGCAATTCAGCCATGCGCTCGACGATGCGGGCGCGGGCGTCGTCGCCAGGTCCGCAATCGTCGAAGTAATCACCCACCCAGCCGCCGGTATGGTTGAAGATGTGGCGCAACGTGACGCCCGAGGTCGCTTCCGCCGATGAGAGTTTGAGATCCGGGAGGTAGGTGCGGATCGGTTCGTCGAGATCGAGCTTGCCCTGCTCGACCAATCGCATCGCCGCGGTGGCGGTGAAGGTCTTGGTGATCGAGCCGATCTGGAACGTCGTGTCCGTCGTGACAGGCAACGGGTTCGGGACGCTGGTGACACCGAAACCGGCCACGAACTCACGTCCGTCGAACTGGATCCCGACAGCCACGCCAGGGACGTTGAGACGCTTCATCTCTCCCTGGACAATATCACTGAGCTGTTGAAACAGGGCGTCAGCGTTCGAAGCAGTCAATGGTCGATCACCTTTCCAAATAACGTCATCTGGTCCCCACGAGCTGGATTTGACGAGCATCGCGATGGGTGCAGTCTCGCATCGGTGAGATCACGCGTCCACAGTCAGATCGGCTTGAAGGCGCCATACACGGCATGCCCATACCAGTGCCAGAAGCAGTCGGCACCAGTCAGACCAGCCTCTCCAAACCATTGCAATTGCTCAAGAAGGCGTGACGGTCGATCGAACTCCACATCTGGCGTGGCGAAGTGATTCCATCCGTCGTTGACGAAGGTCTCGTAGAAGTCGAGCGATCCTGTCAGGCGCACCGATTGCTCCTTGACGTAGGCGTCCCACATGCGCGCGTTGACCGCCCAACCGCGCTGCGTGGTCGGTTCGAGCAAGTCGATGATGAGGAGTGCGCCGCCCGGTTCGAGGCGTTCGGCCAGCGCGCGGTAGAGTCGCTGCTTGCCCGCTCCGTCCAGGTGATGAATGGCGAGAGAGGAGACGAAGCAGTGGATGCCCGACGGCAGCTGATCGAGCCAATTGTTCGCGAACAGATCGAATTCGCGCGTTTCGAACCGACCCGGAAAGACCGCCATATCCGCGTCTGCCTGTCGCAGCATCGCGGGCGAGCCATCCAGCCCGATGACTCGGCTGCCAGGATAGCGGTCGAGGATAGCTCGGCTCAGTGGACCTGATCCGCAACCAATGTCGACCGCCAGAAATTCGTCATCCGGGTCTCCGGGGATGAAAGACGTCAGCACGGCGTTCTGTTCCGCTCGGTGCGGGAAGACGACATTGGCGAATTCCATGAACTGTCGCGAGTTCTCTTCGCTCCACTGGTTTTCCAATGCGGACTCGGTCACGGTGACCAACCTTTCTCTTTCTGTGTGACAGCGAACCCCATTCTACGGAACTGTCGAACTTGCCTCACAGAGCGGGTGGGGATCCAGACGCTCTCCGGGAGGCGCTGGCCACAGTACTGAGTGCATTGACGTTCTCAAAACTGCGTTTATACTCAATAATGAGAACGATATTGATCTGAGGTGTTCGCCAGTGCCCATGTCCAAAGCCGACGCCATCCTTCATCCGGTGCGCATGCGCATTCTGCAAACGCTTGCCACTGGCCTGTCTGGCCGAACGATGACGGCTCGCGAGATCGGGCAGGTACTTCCCGACGTGGCGCAGGCATCCATCTATCGTCACCTGGCCCGACTGGTGGACGCGGACGTGGTTGAAGTGGTCGAAGAGCACAAAGTCCGCAACACCATTGAGCGCGTCTACGGTCTGCCGAACGGTGCGGCGGTGCTGACTCGGGATGAGATGCTGGGTCTCAGCCGAGCTGAGCACCTGCACTACTTCACGACGTTCATGGCGGGATTGCTTGGCGACTACGCCCGATACCTCGAGCGAGCCGACGTCGATTTCGTGCGCGACGGCGTGGGTTATCGCGAGCTGATCCTCAACTTGAGCGATGACGAGATGGTCGAGTTCACCGGAGCCGTCAGCGACGTCATTCTTCCGTACCTCAAGTTGGAACCTGCGGCGCATAGACGGAGACGAGTCCTCGCCAGTATCGTGATTCCAGTTGACGAATCGTCCGGAGCGGACGAACGGTCGTGAAAGGAAATTGCCCATGATGGTAGTGACGTCGGAGCATATTACTGGCTACGAAATTGTCGAAGTCAAAGGACCGGTCTTTGGAGTGGTCGTTCGCAGTCGCGGATTAGGCGGCAACATCATGGCTGGTCTGCGCTCCATCGCGGGAGGCGAGATCACTGAATACACCCAGATGCTCGAGGAGGCACGACTGCACGCACTGGATCGCATGGTGAACAACGCTCAGACGATGGGCGCCAACGCCGTCAACATGATGCGCTTCGATTCCTCCGAGATTGGCCAAACCATGAGCGAAATTGTCGCCTACGGGACCGCCATCGTCATTCGCCCTGTGAACTGACGACATGCTGCGCGGATGTCTCGTCGTCGTCGGAATTGCTGGGGCGGCTATCGGTGTCGTCATGATCGCAAGGGGGTCGGCAATCCCCGCAGCGATCGAGCTGCTGGGCACGGCCGTCATCGTCGTGCTATCGCTCCTCTTCGAGCGGCGAGGCTATCGGCCGCGAGTGAATCGGGCCGAAGGGCATTGGGAAGAGACGAGCGAGCGGTTTGTCGATCCGGTATCTGGCCATTTGATCGTGGTTCGCTACAACCCCGACACGGGAGAGCGGGACTACGTGGACCGAGGCAAAGCCGAATAGCGGCCTTTCGGACGTCCGTCAAAAGTGAGATTTCGCGGAAAGTATACATGCGATGAATCTTGGAATGGCGCTGCTCCTCATATCGCCGGTCATTGTGATTGAGATCGGCCTGATGGTCTTCTCGTTGATCGACCTCTTTCGGCCGGAACGGCGGGTGAAAGGTGGAAGCAAAGTCGTCTGGGCTCTCGTGATTCTGGTCTTCAATTTGATCGGCTCGGTGGTCTATCTGCTCGCGGGTCGCGAGGAAGACTAGTGGACGCGGCGATCACCTGCGATGGCTTGGTCAAGCGGTATGGCGATGTCGTCGCGCTCGATCATCTCGACCTTGAGGTCCCACGCGGGTCGATCTTCGGATTCCTGGGTCCCAACGGCGCCGGAAAGACGACCGCGATCCGGTTGCTGACCGGCCTTGCACGTGCGACCGAAGGGCGGGCCACCGTCGCCGGGATCGAGGTCGGCGGGGGCTCTATCCAGCTGCGACAGCACATCAGCTATCTCGATCAGCAGCCACACTTCTACGATTGGATGCGGGGACGCGAACTGCTCGAGTTCGTCGGCGAGCTCTTCGGTTTGAGTGGGTCGGCGCTGAAGGCGCGCGTCGACGAATTGCTCGAGTTGACCGGGCTCACCGACGCTTCCAGGCGCAAGATCGGCGGCTACTCCGGAGGCATGCGTCAGAGACTCGGCCTGGCACAGGCGCTGATCAATGAGCCTGACGTGCTCTTTCTGGACGAACCGGTCAGCTCGCTCGATCCTGCCGGGCGCCACGACTTGCTCGAAGTGATCGATCAGCTGCGCGGCCGATCGACCGTCTTCATGTCCTCCCACATCCTGGCCGACATCGAACGCATCTGTGATCGGGTCGCCATCATCAACGAGGGGCGACTGGTTGTCGAGGCGACGGTCGAAGACCTTCAGTCTCGCTATGCCCTGCCGATCTTCGTGCTGCAGTTCGACAAGAGTGACGACCCGGGCATAGCGTCGCTCGGTGACCGGCTCAGACAGGTTCCAGGGGTGATGAACGTGACACTCGAACGGGATGAAATGCGCGTCTCGACGGATGATCCGGCTGGAGCGAGCACGGCATTGTTGCGTCTGGTGGCGAGCAGCGGAATCTCCCTAGCGCGGTTCGAGCGAGTCAGACCCAGCTTAGAGGACATCTTCCTGCGGCTTGTCTCGGGGGAATCGGCCACGAGCGCCGAGGTCGTGTCATGAGAGGGCTTTCGATCCTGCTGCGAAAGGATCTCCTGGAGCAGTGGCGAACATACCACCTGCCGGTCGTCGCGCTCGTCTTCCTGGTCTTTGGGCTGGGATCTCCGATTCTTGCCAAATACACGCCGGAGCTGCTGGCGCACAGTGGTGGGAACGTGCAGATCATCGTTCCAACGCCGACCACAGCGGACGCGGTCAATTCATTTCTCAGCAACGCGGGGTCGGTGAGTGCGTTCGCGGCGATCTTGCTGGCCATGAGTACGGTGGCGCGTGAACGGGAGCGCGGAACCGCGGCTCTCGTGCTCAGCAAACCGGTCAGCCGTTCTGCCTTCCTCGAGTCGAAATTCGCCGCTCTGTTGGTCACTCTTGGAGTGAGCGTCATCGTAGGCGGATTGGCGGACTACGGCTACACTGCCGCCCTGTTCAGCACGATGTCAGTGCCGGGGTTCGCGGCGTGTTGCGCGCTCGTGTTGGTCGAGACGATGGTTTTCGCGGCGGTCACGTTCTTCGCGAGCACGCTGATTGGGTCGACTCTGCCTGCCGCTGGTATCGGCCTGGGTGCCTACATCTTGACGGCGATCATTGGAATTGTTCCGACGGCCGGGCACGTCATGCCAGGTGGACTTGAGGCTCCGGCCAAGGCGCTTGCGCTGGGATTGGCAGCGCCGCATCTCTGGACGTCGCTGGGCTTCAACCTACTCTGGATCGCGGTATTGTTGATTGCCTCCTGGCTGGTCTTTCGCAACCAGGAATTCGGATGCTGAGACAGGCGTTCGAGAGACTCACGCTGCCAGTACGAATCGGGTTTCGGTGAGGGCGGGCCGATGACATGTGCGCTCGCTCGACGCAGATGGACCTGACCCAGCGAACTCGGAATTGATCAAAAGACGGGGTCGGGATGGTCCGCTCCGGCGTGGACCAGGATCTCACGTGGTCACGTAGGGCGGACCAGGTATCGCGACGTGGGCGTTGTGTGTTCTACGGTTCTGGCTCGTACTTGCGCGGTTTGATTAGATTAGTAACTCGGCGTGACGTTCCGACGTGACGTAGCGCGAGAGTGATTCGGGCAGCTCGTCAGGTCGCTGCGGCGCACGCAGGTCCGACGTAAAGAGGCGCTTGGGAGCGGGATTTAGGTCGGTAATTGGCCGGTCTCGCAGCTGAAGATATTCGCCCAATAGTTGGTAGTGGGTGCGCATGGCCGCGAACCATAGCTCAGCCAGTGCTTGACGTCGCTCAGTGACGGACTGCCATGTGCAGGCGCGTAGCTCGGCATCACGTTTGGTGAACGTCGAGCGGTTCTGTTCCATTGCCTGCTTGATGCGGTCGATCGACATAGGCGCTCCGATCTCGTTGCCGCAGAATTGCCGCTCGCACCAGGTGTCGATCCGATCCTATGATTATTGAGTTCCCTGAAGGTTGCCTTAGGCCGATGAGCCAGCATGATGACCAGACGAACCCGGACGACCCGCGCCGCATCATCGTCGCCCTTTCGGGCGGCGTCGACAGCGCGGTGGCCGCGCTCACTCTGCGCCTGCAGGGATGGGATCCCATCGGCGTGCATTTGCGCCTGTTCGATTCCGACCCAGAGTCGCTGCTGGAGGGGGTCTGCTGCGGCGATGAGGCGGCCTCTGACGCTCGTCAGGTGGCGGCTAGTCTCGACATTCCCTTTTACATTCGCGATCTGCGCTCGCTTTTCGCCACCGAAGTCGCGGGCGCGACCATCGCGTCGTACGCAGCGGCCGAGACGCCCAATCCCTGCTTGAACTGCAACCATCGCGTGCGCATCCCTGCTCTGCTTCGACTGGCAGAGAGTCTGGGCATATCGTCTGTCGCTACCGGCCATTATGCGCGTAAGGTGCGAGTCGGCGATCGATGGTCTTTGGCGGAGGGGCACAACCTGAAGCGGGATCAGTCGTACGCACTCTACCGGCTCACGCATGAAGATCTGGAGCGGCTAGAGTTTCCACTCGGCGAGCTGGACAAGGAGACCGTGCGCGCACGAGCGCGGGCTGCCGGACTACCGGTCTTCGACAAGCCATCTTCGGTCGACCTCTGTTTCGCCAAGACGGCCGGTGGCATTGGCAATATGGTCGCGGCCGCACGCCCTCGGGCTGGCACGCCAGGGCCGCTTGTCGACGAAGGTGGAGCAGTGGTCGGCTCGCACCGTGGAATAGCCTATCTTACCGTCGGCCAGCGCAGCGGCCTGCAGTGGTCGAAGACCATACCCGAGCGACGTTTCGTCTCGCACATCGACGCCAGCTCCGGCACCGTGACGGTCGCGACCCGCGACCGCATCGTGACGCGTGGCGCCCGCCTGCGCGATCCCATCTGGCACAGCGACCTTCCGGCGCGCTGCGACGCGCGCGTCCGTTATCAGGGGCCGCGGTATCCAGTGGAATGCGATGGCGAGGTGGTGCGATTCCTCGAGCCAGGTCCGCCGTTGGCGGTCGGCCAGGCGGTCGTCCTGTATGACGGGGCACGCGTGCTGGGTGGTGGGATCGCCGCTGAAGTGGAACGCGGCGCGGACTAGCCACTTTTAGCTCGACGTGTCTCGATTCCACTCACCGGAACGGCCGCCGCTCTTGTGCTCCAGCCGAATATCGCCGATGACCATGCCTCGATCGACGGCCTTGACCATGTCATAGATCGTCAGAGCCGCGACGCTCGCCGCCGTCAGCGCCTCCATCTCGACCCCCGTCTTCCCGCGAGTCTCGACTTTCACCTCGATCCGCACCAAGCTCATTGCCTCGTCGGTTTCGAAATCGACCTCGATCGATGTGAGCATCAACGGGTGACACAGCGGGATGAGTTCGTGCGTCCGTTTGGCGGCCATGATGCCCGCGATGCGCGCCACACCGAGCACGTCACCCTTCGCCGCTCGTCCCTCAACGATGAGCTGCAACGTTTCCGGCCGCATTCGAATCTGTCCGTGCGCAACCGCGACGCGATGAGTCTCATCCTTCGCACCGACGTCAACCATGCGTGCGTTCCCGTGCTCGTCGAAATGTGTGAGCTCACTCATCGCGGACCTCCGTCATTTGCCGACCTGTTCCGAGAGCGATCGGCCGCGGATCTCGACGTCGTTGGACTGGACTTCGACGTTGGCAAGTGCCGCTCGTGGCTCATCGACCGTGCCTCGGCGCGAGCGATTGGTGAGGACCACGCCGCTCAAGATGGTTATGCCACCAATCAGCAAGAAGATGGTCACAGGTTCACCGAGAATCAACCAGGATCCAAGCACGCCGAAGACCGGAACCATGTAGATGTAGATCGCCACCTGTGTCGGCTGCAGCACGCGCAGTCCGCGATACCAGAGCGTATAGGAGAGGACCAACGCCAGGCCGGTGCTGACGACAGTGGCAAGCCACTGCGACGGACCAAAGCGTGTCAGGTCACCAAAGATCCGGTGGTCGTAGAGCAGGAGCGGCATGGCCGGCAAAGCGCCGATGATGGTGACGATACCCGCGAACTGTGTCGGTGGGCAGCGATTGAGATACGGCTTGCTCAGGATTGTGTAGAGCGCCCAGGCGCATGGGCCACACAGCGTGATCAGCACACCAAGTGAGTTGTGCAGATCGAAGGTTGCATTCGGTCCACCCCACAGGAGAACGATCAGAAACCCACAGAACGCGACGAAAATACCGAACAACTTCTGGCGCGTCAGCTTCTCGCTGAGGATCACCCAGGACAAGAGCGCGGTGAAGACCGGGTTGGACGTAACGATCATGCTCGCGAGTCCGGCCGGGATGAGACGCGTGCCGATCGCCACGGCCGAGATGTTGATGGTGATTCCGAGCGTTCCGATCAGCAGCAGCCAGGCCCATTCCCGCCGTGTGAAGCGTGGGAGCGTTCGGGAAGAGGTAAGCAAGACCACGCCGAAGATCAAGCTGCCCAGCATCAGTCGCAGCAGGAGCAGTTCGACCGGATTGATGGAGCGCAGCAAGTACTTCATCGAGATGAAGTAGTCAACACCGCAGGGGATAGAAGCCCGCTCACCCGCACATGCTCGGAGTCAATCACATCGATCCGCACGCGCAGAATGCGCAGCAGTTGGCGCCGTTCCTCGAACGTCATGTTCGGTTCAGCGACGCGGATCATGGCGCCCACCTCCCGCAGCATGGCCGCAACGTCTGGCGTGATAGTCACCTTCGCTTGTTCGTTTTCGAGACGGTCACGATCGTTGGTCAACCGTTCGCGTCGGGACAGAAGCTCCCGTTTCTTCTCGTCAATCAGTTCGGCCGGGAAAGCCGTCGAGTACCTGATCAATCAATTCGGAGAGACGGCGGTTGATCGATCATGAGTTCGGAGTCGAGCGCCCGGATGACGACGCTCGTAGCCCGCTCGTTCGGTCGCTTCGTGCTTCTGGCGTTCTTCGATGTCGACGAGTAATTGATCCTCGTCTGACAGATAGCCGATGATGTAGCCCCAGACAGCTTGTTCGGCTTCATCGGCCCGTAGCCGGTAGTCGACGTGGCAGTCTCGCAGGTAGTCGCCCGGTTTGGCGTTCGGGCAGCGGTAGTAGCGGTACTCCTTGTGGCCGTTGCTACTCGGGGAGCCGGTCCAGCGCGTCCCGCAATCCGGGCAGACGATCAGACTGCGCAGCAGCCATTCCCGAAACGCCGGTTTCGCGAACCGCTTGTTCAGGGTTAGGAGTTCTTGCGCCCGGTCAAAGGTCGACGCATCCACGATCGCCGGGACGTCAATACTGATCCACTCGCTCGGATCGGTCGGTACCTGCACGTGACGCGTTCGGTAGGGTTCGCCGTTCGGCTTCACCATCGAACGCCGCTTCACCCGCTTGGTCCGGTTCATGAAGAATGCGCCCGTATAGATCGGATTGTTCAGCATCTTGGTTACTGTGCTGGGTGCCCAGACAGACTCAGCACGAGTCTTGTAGGCGTCACGTCCTGACGCTCGTTGGAGGTCCGCACGGGTCGGTATGCCGAGCTCGTGCAGCCGGAGCGCAATCGCGCGGGTCGACAATCCCTCAGCAACCAGCCAGGCGAAGATGTTCTTCACGACGTCGGCTTCCGTCTCCACGATCTCAAAGGCGCCCTTGTGTGGCTCTGAGACGTAGCGATAGCCGTAGGGCGCGCCCTGTCCGGTTGCCCACGGATGTCCCGCTTCCAGACGGCCGCGCTTGCCGTCACTGACGCGCTTCATACGCTGTGAGTTCTCGTGACGTGCCCAGAGTCCTTTGATGCCGGTGAGTAATTCGCCGTCGCCGGGGTCAACGTCATGACGGCCGCCCTGCACGTATTCGATGCGTGTTCCCGCGTCGAGAATCTGACGTTTGATTAGGACCTGCCCGAGCTCGTCACGCCCGAGCAACCGGTCCAGGTCGTTGGAGACCACGACGTCAATCCCGCCAGCCGTCACCACGTCGAGCAACTGGTCCAGCGATGGGCGCTCGTATTCTGTGCCGCTGAACTGGTCGGAGAATTCGCCCTCGACGTGGTAGCCCGCACGATCGCAGTAGGCACGGCAGGCGTCGAGCTGGGTTGTGATGGAGTAACCCTTGCCTTGCTCTTCCGAGCTCACTCGGCAGTAAATCAGGGTTCTTGGGGGTTGTGGTGCGGGGTCGGGGTTCGTAGACTTCATGCGTCGTTACCTCCATACAAGGTATCGGCCGTGGTCCGGGCGTTCATACCGCGCCGGGCCATCTCTGTGCCCTCAGTATACGCCCCGACAGGCCACAAAAGCGCCCGCCGTGCGGGGCAGGCACGGCGGGCAGGGGATGGGGGAGATGGAAGTGTTCGATGCTAGGCGGTGATGTCGACCAGCCGGATCGCATCCGATTGACGGATCCAGAACAGGCAATTCATCTCAAATCGGACGTCGACCAAGTTCGTGGAGAGCTTGCTGTAGGGGTCAAATAGGACGTCCATCCCGCCGACATAGAGCTGCCCGACTCGCGTGGTGTCGATCAGGGTCGGTACTGCCGAACCGGTCACCTCCACGGTTTGCACGTCCCAGACCATGTGCGGCCCGATGCGCGCGCCCGGAGACGACAGAATGTAGTTGTTCGTGTTGTCGCTCAGGAGGTCGAGCGTCGCCGCGTCGGTGGTGTCGACCGCCAGCAGATTCGGATTGTAGCCGTTCGCCCGCATGCTCCCGACGCCGTTGCGCAGACTCGTGAGCACGTCGGTCGAATAGGCTTCAGTCGTCGGGGTTTTGGCCGTAATCTGCGCCTGCACGTGCCCATCCAGCGCCGTCTGCAACCGATAGAGTCCTTCACTATTCAGCCACGATTGCGCCGCCGGCATGGACGCCAGCAGCTGCGTCGGAACATCGGTAATCAGCACCGCCAACGTCTTCAGCGCCGTGTTGGCGAACGCCAGGTCGACGGTCAGGACCGCTTTCTCGGTCGTTGCCGCAAGCGCGCGTTCCACGTCACCCGCGAGCGAACGGGTCGATTGCGACCAATCGTCGACCGATGTCGTCTCAGGACCGACCGGCTGCACCGGCAAGCTGGACCACAACCAACGCCGATCCATGCCAATGGTGGCGATCGGGTCGACGCGGTAGGTGGCTGGCGTGCGGTAGTGGCCCGCATCGGTCGAGAGTGCGGCGAAAAGATCCGGTCCGGTGATCTTCACACTTGGATGTGATCGCAGATTCCAGCCCGCGTCGAAGATGGCGCCAGCGAGTCCGCCGCCCGGATTCATGCGCTGGTCAATCGGTCGGTCGCTGATGGGTTGCGATCCCCGGCCCGTACCGAAGATTTGCGATAGTTCGTCACGATTGGCGGTTGCCTGCTTTTCGTGGTCGCTGGCATCGTTGAATTCGAGTAACAGGGCTTGAAGTTGGCGGTCCAGCGCCTTCACCTCAGACGCCACTGACTCCGGCATGTTGCCGTCGGCGTATTCGGCTAACGTTGCCCGTTGCTGGCTTGCGAGGCGTTGGAGTTGCATCTTGATCTGTCCACTGGTTCGCATTGGGGATTGCCTCTCATTGGAGGCTCGGAGGGCACGGTAGCGGCTCTGAGAGTCACACGCCGAATGCCTCACCGAGCGGCAAGTCATCGTTCAGCGTGCGCTTCGCGAAGAGCTCCCAGGGCTACCCCTGAACAAAGCGGCTACCCGCTGTGTGGTCCAGCTCACCTACCCGAAGGTGGGCGATGTGCACGCCCTCAGTATATCGTAATACGATAGAATAGAGTCAGCATCAGTTCTCCAAACATGCGACGACGCCGTAGCCGGTCAACGCTGCGGCGTCGTCGTGTCTGCCCTCAGTTCAGGATCGGCGGTTCGGTCGCGCGTCTGAGGTTTTCGTTGGCACTTGCGACCGACAGCAGATAGCCCGCCGAAAGCATGACCGCGTTCAGCTTCGATCCGCGAAACGACGCACCGACTCGTCCAATGTCGAGGATCGCCGCGTCTAACGCGTCCCCTTCAAGTTGCGCGGCGACACGCCAGAGCGGTTCATCGTCGAGCCCCGCACGGGCGAGATAGGCCCGCAATTCGATCCACCAGGCGCTCACCAGCGGAGGCGCATCGTCGATCGTGTCGAGGACGGCCGCTTGTATGTGCTCTGCCAGAGCGCGCCGCTCGTCTGCGGAGGTCGCGGCGACGGCGTCGAAAAGTCGCTTCGATGGGTTCGCGTCAATGAGTGACATTAGTTCCCTCCTCCGAGAAACGCGCGGGGGTCAACATCCGTTTCGATGAATACCGGCTTCTGCCCGCGTAGTAAGCGCTCCATCGGATCGTCTTCAACCTGCTCGGGCGGAGCCGGGAGCCGGTGTCGCGCCTGCGGCATCATGCCGAATTGCCGGAGCATGTCCGACCATGACTTGAAGATCGAATTGCGGACACGGAGTAACGGATGCGGCACTTTGGCACCACGAGAGCCGGTCACGGTCAGACCGTCTTTACTGATTTGCGCGTCCATCTGCTGCAGCTGGGCGTATCCCTCGCAGATCATCGAGAACGCGGCTTCGTCTAGCTTGGTCAACCGCCCGAGTTCCTTCAATCGCGGCCCGTAGAGTCGCCAGAAGCTCTTCGCGTCGTCACTCAGCCAGGACGGCATTCTCGCCGCGCCTAATCGCTTCTGGTCGATCTCTGCCAGTGTCTGCGCCCGCTTAGGATGTCCTGACGACTTCAATATACGCGGTCGGGGCAGTGGTCCTCTTTGGCCCATGTGTTACCTCCAGTAGATGCGTACAACGATGAATTCGGTACCGATCGGTGATTTCGGGTCGATTCTCCCCCTTCTTGGCACGATTCGCGAGAACAGGCGGGCATAAAACTTGAGGGACGCGCGGGTAGACGGTTGGCCCATCTCGTGTACTTCTGACCGCCCCGTCAGTTTGCACCGTCCGTCAATGTTTCCTCATCCGTTCCCGCCGTGTTGGCGACGATGACAGTCTCGGCACAGCAGAATCAAGTTACTCGGGTCGGTCGGATGCCCGCCGTCGGCCAGTGCACGGATGTGATGCACTTCGATCCCGACCGTCGATCCACATAGTCGACAGCGATAGCCGTCGCGTGCTCGGATCGTGTTGCGTAGGTGCGTATTGATCGCACTCCCACGCTTTGCGTTCTTCGCCCGCTCTCGTTGCTTCTGATGGATCGGGCAGTAGGAGCCATGCGTCACGAGGCGCGGGCAGGATGGATGCGCGCATGGGCGCGGTGGCATCGTCGGAGTCATGGGTTACCTCCTTCTACGGCACAGCGTTCGCACAGTCTCACCGCCACCTCGAACGTAGTTCGCAACGGTCGGCCGCATTCGGTACAGGTCGACGGTTCGCAGACCGGGCAGCGTTGCCAGGCGCCACGTGATGTGGTCAGTGCATCACGCGATAGGCGCCAGGTATGGCCACACTTGCGGCACTCGCAGACGATCATCTCAGTCATGCATGGGCTCCAATCCGCCGAAGGTGTGCGAGGTATTCCGCCTCAGTCAGGCACCATTGATGCTTCCTGAGTTCGTGGTCTGACTGGGAGACAAGCGGTTCGCCGCAGACGGTACAGAGCGAATGACCTACCATTTCATCAGCATCGACATAGACGCGCTCCAAGACGTGCAGAACGTCTGAATCAGGCTCCAAACGCTCTACTATTGCGCTTGACATTACTGACAAAAGGGCTTTTGTCAGTTTCGTCAGTCGAATAGCACAGGGTTTGCGGCTGATTTTCGGTGAGCCAACGTGAGTGAAATTCAGGCATTATCCACACCTCTCAGGTCAGGATGCAGACGCACGATCTCCGATGGACGCCCGCGTGTTTGGATCGTTTCGACGCGTATCCAGTTCACCGCTGACAGGCGAGCAAGGCCAGCATGGACATGCTCGGCAGTGGTGAGGCCAGACCATTGCGAACGGTAAATCTCCCTGACCTGATGGCCGTCGACAATCGAGCCGGCCTTGATCTTCTCGACAAGTAGATAGTGCCGCTGCGATATCACCGCTCAATTCGGCGTCATAGACCTTGCGTGCATGGAGTTCGAGGTACTCGCACCATGCCGCCGCAAGCCGGGTCGCACCTTCGGATACCATGCTCGGGATGCTTGTCTCCGATGCGTGTCGATCAGGTGAAAGACGAGGGCCAGGGCGGGCATGAGCGAGCGATATTTTGCGAGGTGGGATTCAAAGGCTGGCGAGTCGGTCAACGTGTCTGATCGGAGCCGTCGTTCAAGTTCATCACGCCAGCCATCGAAGAGGATGCTGTGCAGCCGGATCGAAGCGCAGGTAGGGGATCTCACCCGATCTCGATCGATCGCGCCGATGGCTTCTGACGTTCGAGTTCGTCGAAGCTGCTTGAACACCTCGTAGGCGGTGTCACTGAGCGGCCTTATTCGGCCACCCTGACGGTTGTTTCCAAGCCGCAAGTCCATCAGGCCAGACGAGCAGTTGAAAGCGTTGTAAGAAGGCCATCAGCGCCCACACCATCGCTTAGCGCGTCGCTGATATACCGCCGCAGCTTGCCGGGTTGTATGCCCGCCGACGATCGACAAGCGTGAGCGAGGGTATATGCAGGGTGCCACGGCCAATACGATCGACGGTATAGCTGCCCGTACCATTCCAGGCCTCAAGATAGAATTCGCGGTCTCCTTCACGTCCTGGTCGATCCAGTGTTCGCAGCCAGCCCGCCAGCTCGTCACGTTGCAGGAGCATGCCGCGCGGGTTCTGTTTCAGCAGCTCCCCAAGTTTCTCAACAGTGGCGTCATGGGTCAGGTAGCGCGCTCGGTCACCGCATTGTCGCGGAGCTCGGCTTTCTTCGTGGCGAGTGCGGATTCAATCGTGCTGGTCGTTTTGCCCGCTTTTACGGCGTCCTTCAAGTTGCTTTTGTAGGCGTCGATCTCGGCTTTGATCCGTTCCTGTTTGGCGTCGTGAAGATCCAGGTCCTTCGCGAATCGTTCGGTAGCTGTCACCGCCAATCGCCCCAGCGGTTTGAGCGGCTCATCGACCGCGTAGGTCTTCATCATTCCAGGTCGCGCGATGACGGCGCCCCAGAAGTTCGCGACACTCACATAGTCGTCGTAGCGCCTAGGTCGAATACCGAGACGACGCCCGATGATGGCGCCCGCTCCGACCAGGGCCGGGATCGTTGGCATCTCCAACGGAATCGCGGCCCGATCTGCGATATCGACCAGCCATTGTCGGAGACGTTCAGGGATCATCGCCGCCGGCAGGCTGGGCACACTCGGAGACTTCGGCGGAAGCGGGAGACGTGCCCCCCATTCGGGCTCTTTATCGTCAGGTATTGCACTGCCAGAAGTGCCAGAAGCCCCGTTTGCGGTCATGAAATGCGCGGGTTCACCCGGTGCCTCGTACCGTCCATACATCGACTTGGCGTGCCGCCTGATTTCGTCATGGCCGAGCGGTTCGGGGTTCTGGCGATCCCATTGTTCAAGTATCGTGATGGCCGTTTCGAGGTCGACGTTCTTCCAGCGCAGGTGCCCAATCATCTTGGGGATACCGTCCGGCCCGCGTCGGCTTCCGGGTGACAGTGGTGTTCGTAGCCATTCAGCCGCCCAGCCCGGCTCATTGAACGTCTCGCCGGATTGCTTCGGGCTTGCGCCCGGCACATCCTTGGGGTCGATCGTCGGCAGGTTCTGCCAGCGTTCAGACAGGAAGCGGTAGACGTTGCCAGTGACATGTTTCGAGGGAGGCAATACACACACCGCCGCACGGCCGCGTATTTCGCCCCATGGGATCGTTGAATCAGTCTGTACGGGTCCAGAATGCAGCGCGTAGACATGGAGGCCACCGCTGCCCGTTTCCACGACCACGCCGTCACGCCAGCCGGGTACATTCGCGTCAAGCCACTGTTCACCGGCTGCCCGGTGTTCGGCTTCGATGTCGAGTACCCACAGTCCAGGCCAGGACTGCCAGGTGGCCGCCCCGATGATTGATGCGATGCCATTCGCACGATGCCATTCGGCGGCGTCCCGTTCGGCGTCGGTCGGAAAGCGTTCTTGGAAGGGCCTCCAGCGTATCAGCTTCCCGTCTTGATTACGGAGTAGTTCACCATGCTCGTCGAGTGCGCGACTGACGGGGTATTTATCCTTGGTCGGCAGCACCACGAGACCGAGCTGCGCATAGCTCATGCAGAGGGCGCGGATTGTCGAGACCGTTGTCGTCATCGCTGCACCACCAGCCAGTCGCGGGCCGGGCAGCGCTTCCAACGTGGGAGACAACCACAATGACGACGATCACACTGGAGTCTGCGGAGAGAAGCGGGGGCAGGGTTCAATGTTTGTGTGCTAACATGTCCCTGTGCATTGGCCCCACCAATCGCGCCGCCCGCCCCGGCAGTCCCAGCCGGGGCTACTTTATTGCTCATCGACTGCGGCCCGCCGTCCTTGGCAGTTGGCCGCCATGATCTCAGCATCAAACCCATGACGAACGGCGATTCTGCGCAGCAGCGCGAACGCGTCGACTAGCGCGCGGCGCTCTTCGCCAGACAACACCGCACGGTTTGCGTTGCCGACCATACCGATCTCACGGTAGTGAGCCGACCTTGAGGCTTCATCGGGGAACGACTGACGGAACGCGGCCCGGCCTGCGGCACCGGGCGACTTGAGGGGACTGGACATAGAACAACGGCCTTCCAGGCTTCGCGGGACTACCGTCGAAACCCATGAAGGCCGCACAATCGGCTCGTTCAATCTTCAATTGCGATCAGTCTACCAGTTCATGCGTCGCGTTACTACTTCTCGTACGGGCAGAGTTCCCACGGATCAGGGTCGACCAGTTTGAGCGATCCGTCATCCATCAGGCGATTCATCGGATGGAGGTCGACGGTTCGGCGTCGCACCCGCAGGTCGGTCGGGTCACACGCGTTGCGCCATGTGCAGGTACAGCGCGCCTCCACGGGCAGATTCAACGGCGCGCGTCCAACCAGCCGCGCTTCATCACCATGGTGACTGCCGTCGAGGTTGCGCCGTTGACGCGGTTCCCTGCCCTGTCTGAAGTCGCTTCTGCTGGCGTTCTGGGAGATACCAGACGCCATCGTCTCCGAGTTCCCAGCCCGGCCCAAAACAGAGTGTTCGGCGTGGGTTCGGATCATCCGATCGACAAACGCCGTTTCAACGACGCGGGCTATCTCGCCTTTGCAATGCCAGCAGAGAACGCGATCTCCTGATTGATTCAATAGTGCCTTGCGACTCATCGTCTTACGCTCCTATCGCTAACTCAGCACCGAACGCCCATTCGACCGCTACATACTGACATGTAATCGAGATGAAGTTCGAGCCCCACATGGCCGCCACCAGGAGCAGTGACGCGTGAACCAGCAGTGATGGTCTCTCGCGAATGGTGGTCCCCCAACAATCAGTCGAACACCGCGCAAACTCAGCCAATTCTACCGGCTAGCAACAGTGAGGACGGCCAAACTGGCCGTCCTCGTTCGTTCGTGATTCTGTTCTGGGAAATTTGTGCTAGCCCAGAACCTCTTCGAGTGCGTCGGCCAACTTCTCGACCACTTCATCCGCCTGCTCCATCGTGAGCGTGAGTGGCGGTGAGATCGAGACGCCGTCGTTGCTGGCTCGCACGATGATGCCGCGCTCTCGGGTGGCTGCCTGGATGCGTCCACCGACGTTGTGAGCGGCGTCGAACTTGGCCTTGGTGGCCTTATCCGCCACATACTCGACGATCATCATCATACCCTTGCCGCGCACGTTGCCGACGTAGGGTCGCTCGAGGAGCTTGCTCAGTTCGCTGATCATATGCTCGCCAACTCTGCCGGCATTCTCGGGCAGATTCTCATCCTCGATGATCTGGATGTTGCGCAGCGCAACGGCGCAGGCGACCGGATGGCCGGAGTAGGTGAAGCCATGCATGAAGACCTGATCCGGCTCGGCCATGACGTCGAAGATATTGTCGCTGACTGCCACGCCTCCCAATGGGATGTAGCCCGAGGTGACCCCCTTGGCAAAGGAGGCAATGTCGGGCGTCACGCCATACTGCTGCATGCCGAACATCGTGCCGGTGCGACCGAAGCCGGTGATGACCTCATCGTGGATCAGCAGGATGTCGTTCTCCTTGAGAACCTTGGAAACTTCACTCCAGTAGTTCTGTGGTGGCGGAACGACGCCGCCCGCGCCCTGCACCGGCTCGCCGATGAATGCGGCAATGGTGTCGGCGCCCTCGCGAGCGATCGTTTCCTTGAGCTCATTCACGAGCTTGTCGACGAACTCGTCGTCCGAGAGGCCGTCGCCGTTGCGGTATTTGTACGGAGCTGAAAGGTGCATGAAACCCTCTGGGCGCGGGCCGAACCCTGTCCAGTAGGCGGGGATGCCGGTGGCCGAAAGTGCGCCCATGGCGATGCCGTGGTAGGCCATCATGCGGGAGATAACTTTGATCTTCTCCGGCTTGCCCTTGAGATGCCAGTAATAGCGCGCGATCTTGATGGCGCCCTCGTTTGATTCGGCGCCACCGGAGGTGAAGTTGAAATGGTTCAGCGATCCTGGGAACATGCTGGCCAGCTTGGCCGAGAGCTCGATCGCAGGCGGCGTGGCCAAGCCGAAGAAGGTCGGCGCATAGGCCAGCTCCTCCATTTGCGTCTTGGCGGCTTCGGCCAATTCGGCTCGGCCGTGGCCGACGTTGACGTTCCACAGTCCCGCGAAGGAGTCGATGTAGCGTTTACCCTCGGAGTCCCAGAGATAGACGCCCTCACCGTGCGTAAAGACGAGTGGTCCATACTCCTGCAACTGGCGCAGGTTGGAGACCGGGTGGAGCATGAATTGTTTGTCTTTGCTGACTAAATCGGCGGTATTCCAGGTCTTCGCCATCGTCATTGTGCGTCATCCCTTCGAGTTGAAGCTCTGCCTGTCTGGATTCATTGTGCGATAGTTCCCGCACTTCGTCTACCACGCTCGGAACCGCAGGCGCTGTCGGTAATTGAGACATGCCGGCGGCTGGCGTAATCTGAAGTTGAGACGGTGCATCGGGTTGAGGAGGCATGCAGTGACAGACAAGCTTGATGGTCAGGATGAGTTCTTCGTCGAGCATGATGAGGTGCGGCGATTCATCGATGAGGTGCAGTTGTCCCGTAGCGCAAGCGGGGATGTCGAGACGCTGGTAGAGGAGCTCAAACCTGCGTTTGCGCGGTTTCTGGCAACCCAGGGCTGGCTACCGCAAGAGTTTTCGGTGCCGTACGAAGCCAGTGGCATGGGAGGCGGGATCGGACAATACCTGCTCTATCGCTCTGCGGACAAATCACTGACGCTCTTTTCATTGGTCGTCCCTTCCGGCTCGTCGACGCCGGTTCACGACCACCTAGCCTGGGGACTGGTTGGGCTCTATCAGGGCGAACAGCACGAAGAGGTCTACGCGCTGGAAGGCGGCAACGCTGACGAGGGCGACGCGGTGCTGAAATTGGCTGAGGAGCGGGAACTGGCGCAAGGGGAGTTTTACGCGCTGTTGCCGCCGGACGGCGATATTCATCGCGTGACGACGACGTCGGAAGCGGCGTCAATATCGATCCACTTGCTGGGCAACGACGCGGGCTGCGTGCTGCGCCACAGCTATGAGCCGGACGCCGCGCGCTCTCACTCGTTTCGCTCCGGCTACAGCAACATGCCGTGTGTTGAGGATGCAATCTAGCGTCTCGCTTGTACCGGCGGCGCATGCGTCGTGCTCCGCGACACGTTGTCCGAGCTTCCCGAAACGCGCCTTGATTGTAGTGGCGGGCGTCTCTGCCCGCCTTCGTCGAGCTCAGAGCTCCTCCGTCGGCGCGAAGTGTTGAACGTCGGCCTGACGACACGCGTTTGCGGGTGCGTCAGGAAGGCGGGCAGAGACGCCCGCGGCTAAGGTTTAGCGGGCACGACAGTCATCTGCGCCGTGGGATTAAAAGAGACGAGGGGTGTGCATCCCGTACGGGAGTACACACCCCTCATCGCCAGAAAGGCCAACCGTCAATAGAGGTTTGTCTGGCTCAGACCTGGCCGAAAGGACCGAGCCTCTTGAGGGTTTCCGTGGAAACGATCACTGGAGTGACCGTTCAACTGAGGAAATCAGGGGGTTGTGTACAGCCTGGCACACTCTCTCGAGCAGCCCAGCAGCTCTACAACCGGCCTTGACGCGGTTGACCCTCAGAACACGCATCCGAAGACGCGCAGAGAAGTTGTTTTGTTAATCGCGATCAGGCAGTCAAACTGCTTGATCGTCAGCCGATCTGCTCAAGTTCCTCAGCGAGCTGCCGAAGACGGCGAGCATTGATCGCATAGTATTTCATGCCGTTGGACGGTCTTACGCCGACGATGTCAGCGGCCTCGAGCATTGCAAGATGACGTGATACCGCGGATTGACTGATGCCGAGGCGTCCAACGATTTCTTGCGCGTACAGTTCCCGCCCTCGCAGCATTTCGATGATGCGAAGTCGAGTCCCGTCGGCCAGAGCCCGCAATCCCGGAAGGAGATCAGCGGAGGATGTTGAATCCTGCTCCGGCTGAGTGACGGCGCTGGCACGTTGGCAGTTGAAGTAGAGAATGAGCTCGGGTGGATAGAGAATGAACTGAACGAAGTTCCCGAGGTGGTAGGACGGGCAAAACGTCACCCGTTCCACGTGCGGCAGTGCGAGCTGAACTTCCTCCGGAAGCCGGTGTCCGCTCAGTTCCGAGAATGCACCCGCGACGCCAGGGTAGGTCGTCGATCGTGCCTGCCGCAACGCCCTGCGCATGTCGGGCATCGCTCGCTCGAGCTCGCTGCTGTAACGATCCTGCCAGAATCGTCGTACCAGGTTGACTGTGCGCGCCTTCAATTGTTCAGGTGCACGAACCAGATTCACGACCTCGTCTAAGTCGGCCCGTGTGATGCCTGGTTCAAGAAACGCACGCCATTCGTCCGCGTTGTCGTTCGCCGGCGGCGTCTCAGTTACTCCTCGATCTCGATAGACCCGAAGCACGGACTGTGCCACCATACTTCGGTAGGTCCACGGCGAGAGATTTTCCAGATGTTCGAGATAATCCTCGAACCCCGCCGCCAGCCGCTCCGGCTGGAATGGGTCGAACGACATCAACAACTCTTCGATGAAGTAGAGCAACCGCCCCGAAAAGCCGAGCATCGTATCGAGATCATGCTGGACCTCGGGATCCAGCGCCTGACGTGCTTCGACGAGCCAGCCGTCAAACCGCCGCGGATCGGTCGCTCGATACACCAGTGAGATTGCGGACGTCAGATCGAGAACGACTGAAACCGCAAACTCCAGCTTGAGCGCCGGCCGTCCCACAATGAGCTCACCCATATGCTGGTTCGGCCTGCCTTCTCACTCCAAAATCGGAGCTGCCTCTATCGCCGTATGAGCATATCATTGTGACCGAAAACCTGTCAACAGCCTGTCTCCCCAGAGCATAACCCCATGAAATCCGCTGGAATATGGGCGCTCAGTCCTGTTCGGCGGCCTCTCGTGCCATGCGTGCATAGTCCTCACGCGGCGGGCTGAAGATGTCGAGAACCAGGCATCCGTCGTCGTAGGTTCGGGCGTGGTGGGCCACGTCACCGGGGATCGTGTAGGCATCGCCGGGCTTGAGCAAGCGCGTGTCGTCGCCGATGGTGAGCTCGAGCGAGCCCTCCAGCATGACTCCCAGCTGTTCTTGTGGGTGCTGATGGCGCGGCATTTCGCGGTTCGGTTCGATACGCACCCAGTTGGCCATCATGTCGCCACCGGTGATCGACTGCATCAAGAAGCCCTCAAGAGGGTTGAACGGCTTGACGTCATCCAGCTTGTAGAAGCGTGGTTCGAAGGAGGCACTCTGCTGACTCATGTTTGGTTCTCCTTTCGCTCCCGGGCAGTATAGCCCAGTTTCGCGGCGCGCAGACTGACGCCGGGAAACGCGAATTCGAGTGGTAAAATCGAGCGTTGAGCGTTCCAGAACCGCTACGGATCCCGAAGCGGTATGTGGGAGAGGATGAGTTGGACGAGACGTCGTCGCGGTTCCTGCGTGCCTGCCATCGCCAGCCGGTGGACCGTACTCCCGTGTGGTTCATGCGCCAGGCGGGCCGCTACATGGCCGAGTACCGGTCGTTGCGCCAGAAGCACACCATGCTGGAGATCTGTGCAAACGCCGAGCTCGCGGCCGAGGTGACGATGCAGCCGATGGCGTGCCTCGACGTCGACGCGGCCATCATCTTCGCGGACCTGCTGCCGCCCCTGATTCCGATGGGCATCGACCTCGAGTACGCGGCAGGAGAAGGCCCGGTCATCCACAACCCGCTGCGGACCGCTGACGATGTCGAGCGACTGCGCGTCTACGACCCGCACGAATATCTCTCCTCCATGTTCGAGGCAATTGGACTGGTCCGGAACGAGCTTCCCGCTACCAAGGCATTGATCGGCTTCGCGGGTGCCCCCTTCACCCTGGCGAGTTACATGATCGAGGGCGGGAGCTCGCGCAACTATCTGCGCACCAAGCAGCTGATGTACAGCGAGCCAGCCGTCTGGCATGACTTGATGGTCAAACTGGCTGACGTTACAAGTCTGTATCTGACGGCGCAGGTCGAAGCTGGCGCTGATGTGGTGCAAATCTTCGACAGCTGGATTGGCGCACTCAGCCCACGCGACTATCGAGCCTTCGTCTTTCCGCATGTAAGCCGCATCGTGGCCAATCTCAAACCGCTGAATGTGCCGATCATCCTCTTTGGTACTGGCACACAGGGCCTGCTCGATCAGTTCGCCGCGACTGGTGCGGATGTGGTGGGTATCGATTGGCGCGTTGGCATTGCGCGTGGCTGGCAGTGTGTGGGTGAGGGAAAGGCCGTGCAGGGCAACTTGGATCCGGCCCTGCTGTTCGCACCGCGCGAAGAGATCGAGCGACAGGTACGGGCCATCCTTGACGAGGTTGGCAATCGAGACGGACACATTTTCAACCTTGGACACGGGATCCTGCCCGGGACGCCGGTCGAAAACGTGCAGTTCGTGACGGATCTGGTGCATCGCATCACCGAGCGGGCGTGACGACTCGCAACGAGGAAGAGACAGACGTGGAAAAACGTCCAACTGACAAACAACCAGAGACGATCGGCGTCCTGCTCATGGCATACGGCGGACCGACTGAACTCGAACAGATTCCGGCCTATCTAGCCGATGTGCGCGAGGGACGAACTCCCTCCGACGAGCTGATCGCCGAGATGACGCACCGCTACGATGCTATCGGCGGCCGCTCTCCCATTCTGGAGTTGACCGAGGCGCAGGCGCGCGGCATCGAGCGGGAGCTGAATCAGGATTCTGATGTCACCTTCAAGGTCTACGTCGGAATGCGCCACTGGCACCCATACATTCGAGAGGTGATGCCACAAATCATCGCGGACGGAGTTGACCGGCTTGTGGCCGTGGTCATGGCTCCGCACTATTCGCGCATGAGCGTGGGTCGTTACATGCAACGCGTGGATGAAGCCATCCAACAGGTGGGAACTGAACTGCCGGTGCTGCAGGTCGAGAGCTGGAAAGTCGAGCCAGCCTTCATCGAGGGTGTGGTCGAACGCGTCACCGAAGCACTCAGTCAGTTTCCCGAGTCCGATCGTGACGACGTCTTCGTCCTCTTCACGGCACACAGCCTCCCTGAGCGCATCTTGCAGTGGAACGACCCCTACCCGGAGGAGTTGAAGACCTCGGTGCAGGCGGTCGTCGACAAGCTGCATCCGCGCCGCTGGGATTTCGCCTTTCAGAGTCAGGGCGCGACCGCCGATCCGTGGCTAGGCCCGTCGGTCGAGGCGACGCTCGAACGCTTGAAGGCAGACGGCGTCACGAATGTCCTGCTCGTGCCGATCGGGTTCGTCTGCGACCACGTCGAGGTCCTCTATGACGTCGACATCGAGCATCGAGGCCAGGCCAGCGAGCTTGGTATTCGCCTGGAGCGAACCGCATCGCTCAACGATGACCCGCACCTCTGCCGCGCAGTGGCGGACGCGGTGCGTCGCACGCTGGCGCATGCCGCCGAGGCGCGTGTCGGCTAGCCGAGGACTCGGAGTCCCGTAGGAAGGCCACGCGTGGAGACCCCGCACATTGTTGTCGTGGGTGGCGGCATCACCGGGCTGACCGCCGCCTACCAGCTTCAATCTTTTGCGCGTCGGAGTGGGACGCCATTTCGCATCACACTGGTGGAGTCGGATCACCGCCTGGGTGGAAAGATCCTGACCGACCGGTCCGACGATATGGTGATCGAGGCTGGGCCGGATTCCTTCCTTTCATTCAAGTCAGCGGCACTCGAACTGTGTCGCGAACTGGGAATTGAAGACTCCGTCATCGACACCAGCGAGTCGGGCGGCGGCACATTCATTCTGCGGAGTGGTCGACTCGAACCTTTGCCGGAAGGGATCACCATGTTGGTCCCGACCAAATTCAAGCCGCTCCTTTCCAGCCGTCTTCTGTCTACGCTTGGCAAGCTGCGCATGGGTATGGATTTCTTCATTCCGGCGCGCCTTGGTCCGGGTGACGAATCAGTCGGGGATTTCGTGCGTCGCAGGCTAGGTCGCGAGGCGTTCGAACGCATGGCACAGCCGCTTCTCTCCGGCATTTACGCTGGGGACGCCGATCGGCTCAGCTTGGCGGCGACCTTTCCACGCCTGCGCGACACCGAGCTGAAGTACGGAAGCCTGACCAAGGGCATGCTGGCACAGCGCAAGCAGGCGTCGGCTCGGCCGCAAACCGGCCCCAAACGCTCCGCGTTTCTCTCACTTTTAGGCGGCCTTGGCGAGTTGACCGACGCGTTGGGGGAGGCCTTGACCGACGTCGAAGTCATGCTCGGCACTGCGGTAACGTCGATCGAACGGGCCGATGGCGCACGTTACGGAGCGTCGCTGTCCGACGGGCGCACGTTGGTCGCAGATGGATTGATTCTGGCGGTGCCAGCGTACGCCGCCAGCCACATGTTGCGGCAACTTGAGCCGTCCGTCTCGAGTCTGCTGAGCCACATCCCCTACGTGTCGACCGCGACGATCACCCTGGCTTACCGTGCGGACGACGTGGCTGGTAGCGGTTCGGGTCGTGGATTCGTCATCCCACGGGTCGAGAATCGCGAATTGACCGCCATCACCTGGGTCACGCAGAAGTTTCCGCATCGTGCGTCGGACGGCGTGGCACTCGTGCGCGCCTTCGTCGGACGAGCCGGTCGTGAAGAGGCGGTGGATATGTCGGACGACGATCTGCTGGGACTGGTGCGGCGTGAACTGAGCGAGATTCTGGGAATCGGGGCGGAGCCGCTGGACGTACGCATCTACCGCTGGCGACGGGCGTTGCCGCAGTATGTCTTGGGGCATCTCGAGTCGCTTGATGAAATCGACGAGCGCATGGCGTCTATGCCGGCGATTCAGATCGCCGGTGCCGCTTATCGTGGCGTGGGCATCCCCGATTGCATCCACAGCGGCCGCTCAGCCGCCACGAAGGTGCTTGCTGCGCTTAGTCTCGCGGCACCGTCGCGAGACGTCGTAAACACGACGACAAATTCGAGCATGCCAGTCTGAGCAATTCGCAAGAGGCGATTTTCAGGCGTCAGGGAACCGCGGCACCCTTGTCATCCTGAGCTCGCAGGCGAAGGATCTCTCACTAATCCCAAGGAGTTCCTGGGTGGAGTACAGAGAAATCTTTCGCCCCCACTGACTCCCGGTCCCTCCCACTAACTTCCTCCCCACGGAAGGGAGGACCATTCACTGGAGGGGGAGAACCACCAGGCTGACTAGCGGAAAAGGCCCGCCAATCAAGAGGCGACAACAGCCACCATCGCTGTGGTCAACCACGCATGAGGATCAGCGCCAGCCTCCTCTAATTACGGCACGAACCCACCCTGGGTAATGGCCTCCTCAAAGGTCTGACGCGCGTTCTCGTTGCGCAGCACGAAGACGACCTGCGAGATGTGGTTCTCGAGGTGCGACAGATAGGATGTGGCCGTTTCAACCATTACTTCGGCGCATTTGGAGAGGTCGAGGCCCCCAACCCCGGCCCCCAGCGCCGGGAAGGCGATCGATTCGAGCCCCAATTCGTTGCAGACAGTGAGAGCGGCAATCGTCGCCTGGCGCACTGTCTCACCGGACGCCCCCACAGCGTGGCCATCCTCGAAACCCATGGCGGCCGCGTGAATGATCGCCTTGTTCGGCAAACGACCGGCGCCGGTCGCGACGGCCTGCCCCACGCGGATCGGCCCCTTGGCCATGGCTTCGCGCTCGATCTCGTCACCACCAGCGCGTTTGATGGCTCCAGCCACTCCAGCTCCCATCCATAGCTCATTGTTGGCTGCGTTCACGATGGCGTCTGTTCCCGCCTCGACGATATCGCCGACGATTGCGGTTACGGAATGTCCGACGGTCACAGCAGCATTCCCTTCAAAAAAGTTGGTCAAGCAGGTTGGCGGAGAGTGACGCCAGTCCATGCAATTCCAGGGCCGAGGACTGCGCCTTCTTGACATTGTACCTGCCTCTCAGTAACATACATTCGGTATGTATGTATCGGAGCGACGGGTGTCGAAACGGCGAACACAGGCAGAGCGGGGAACGCAGACACGGGCTGCGTTGATTGACGCGGCGCGGGCCCTCTTTGCCGAGCGAGGTTATGCGGACGTGTCGCTCGAGGAGATCGTGCGCGCGGCTGGGGTTACTCGGGGTGCTCTGTATCACCACTTTGAAGACAAGCAAGACCTCTTCCGCGTCATCGTCCATGCGATCGAGGGAGAAATCGACGAGAGCATCCTCGGTACAGGTGGCGAGGATCTGACGGGGCTGGAGCGATTTCGCGTCGCTGTCCGTGTGTTCCTCGAAGCGTGTACCCGTCAGGATGTGGGTCAGATCCTTCTGATTGATGGTCCCTCAGTGCTGGGATGGCCAGAGTGGCGTGAAATCGATGCCGTTCCCACTTTGCGCTTGCTCGAAGAGGGACTTGAAGAGCTGGCCACTCACGGTTGGATCACTCCCCAGCCGTTCAAACTACTGTCCCACCTCATCTACGGCGCCGTGATTGAGGCGGGGCTCTACATCGCCAGCACGTCTGATCCACAGTCGCTGCCCGACATGCATGCCACCCTGGAGCATCTCCTCTCGGCCACTCTGGGATGGGACGACTCGAATCTTCGACGCTAGCCCCAACTCAGGCACGTGGCCAATTCCGAATTGAAATTGGAGCTCTTGATGAAGCACGCGCAGCAACGCGTCTTGAATGCGGTGCCAGACGAGCGAAATACGCCATCGCCGCAGCACGCTGACCCGCCGCGACACCGGCTGGTGAATCTGATTCGCCACCGCAAAGCACTCATGATCGTCGGGACCCTCGTCATGCTGACGATCGGCGCGGTCGTCGTGTTGACGCTGACCAATGGTTTCGACAACGTCACGACGCAGCATGTCGGTGGGGCCAGCCCCCGAACCGTTCCTGTCCACCTTGTGGATACGGCGTTCGGCTTCGACGCCACGCCCGACGTCATCACAGTTGATCGCGGGGCACACCTCATCCTCGAAGTCGTCAACGACGGGAACGAGAAGCACGACCTCGCGCTCGGTGGTGGCGCGCTGCGTACCAGGATGCTCGATCCTGGAGACTCACAGCGACTCGATCTCGGGACGATCACGCATGACATCAAGGCGTGGTGCACACTGCCTGGACATAAGTTCCTCGGCATGATGCTCGAGATTCGTATGTCACAGGCGCCACAGGCGAGTGCCGGCCCTTAGCCGTCCACCCTTTGGACTCGTTGCGGATTCTCTGATCACCGAGGACGCGTTGGCTGGACTGAGGGCACAAATGCGACATTCTTCGGATGTGTGGTGGAGGTAGCTCCGCTAGCCTAACGGTGGGTGCATACATAGCGACGGCTCCCTCGCGGAGCTACCTCCGTGACTTGCTGGCTCGTGGGACTCCTCCTCAACGAGCCAGCGTTCTCTTTGTCCGATCGTCGTCGGGAAGCGGCGGCATCCGCCTGGCGACCAGCGCCACCTGCAGCAGCAGGCGTTCGCGTGGATCGCTCAGGTCGCGTTGCGTAAGCTCGCTGATGCGCTGCAACCGGTATGAGAGGGTGTTGCGGTGGATCTGGAGCCCGTCCGCAGCTTCGGAAAGCGCGCCACCCGCCTTCAGATAGGCATCGAGTGTGGCAGTCAGTTCGCTCTTGCGCCGCCGATCGTACTCCTCCAATTTGCCGAGGACCGTGTCCTTGAACGTGGTCAACGACGAGCTCCCCCAAAGTGGAAAGAGGATCGAGTAGATTCCCAGGTCGTCGACCGATGTGCAGGAGATGACACGCTCGTCGATCGCACCGTCACGGGCGAGATCGAGCGCGAACCGTGCTTCGCGCAAACCTGCCGGAGCATCGACGACGCTCTCCAGCGGATGACTGATCGCGATGATCAATGGCGGCGAGCCGGGTCGACTTACCCCACGTCTTAGTGAATCGCGCGCCGTGTCGGGACTCATGCCTGAAAAGAGGAGCCCAATGGCTGCGTCCAGGGTCGCCAGATTCTGCGCGACGTCAGCCCCGAGTGCAGCGGTCACCAGATTACGGGCTTCGATTGGATCCACGGTGCGATCGTCCCGCTCGATGAGCCCAACCAGCACCGAACCAGTCGTGCCAATGCCCAGCGCATGACCGCGAGCCGCCGCCGCGGCGCTGGTGGCGAGGCGGCCATGAAGCAGATCGGCAATCTGTCGCTCACGTGCGCCGCGATCGCTGGCGGCCGGTCGACCCTGCTGGCCGAGTAAGGTCGCGCACATCCCCGCGGTCTGAAGGAGCACGAGCCGATCACCTTCGGTCAGCGTGCCCGATTCGCCACGCATCGAGAGGTAGCTCGAGCGACCGGCCCCCGACAGAGCGACGATTAGATATTCGCCGTCGTCCGACTCAGCGCTCAGCAAGGCCCCTTCGATCTTCCGCGCGCCGTTCAAGAGGCGTTGACCTCCTTGCACCTCGTTGTCCCCAGTGTTGGCCACCACGTTGCCGTCGGCGTCCTCCAGGGTCAGTGGTCGCCCTGACATCTCGGTGGCGATGTCGAGCAGTGCGGAGATCCCGCGCGGGTCCACGGCCGCCTGGGAGAGACGACGCGAGAGCTCGGCTCCCAGACGGTAGAGCTCGGCCCGGCGCTCGGTAATGATGCGGTTGAGCGTGCCTTCGGCGTCGTGGGGAAAGGGGGCAGGGAGTGTAAGGATCGGAAGCTGTTCGATCGACTCTTCGCTGAAGCTTGGCTCGGTCAGAATGGCGGCGATCTTCGCGTCGGCCAGCTTCGAGAGGAGATTCTGCCGCGTCAACGTGTCGCCGAGTTCGATCTGTTCGAGAACCCGCGTTGGAAGGACGACCAGCTCTTCGCCACGCAGTGGCGGCAGCAATGGCGGCGCGGCGCGCACCGACACTGCCCAGGAGACGCCGCGGTCGAGCGCCACGTCAAGCGAGACACCGGTCGGCGGGATGACGGACAGGCGTCGATCCCAGCGGCACAGGTCACGCAGCGTGATCTCAGGCATCGATGCGGACTCTCGACTCTTCCCTAAACACCAGCGCTCCAAGCAGCTAAGTATAGACGCGAATCGCGCGCATGATGACCGTACGCCTTCGCAAACCGTCCATACCACACGATTGGATGATTGCGAACAGCAGGTTATTGGCCGTTTTGCGTATCATCGACGAATGATAGCGTTATTGGACGGACCCAATCGGAGGAACGGATGGTTATCGAGCTGGATCGCGCCGCGACGCAGCCGCTCTATCTTCAGATCAGCCAACAGCTGAAGACGCAGATTCGCACTGGCGAGCTGGCGGCAGGAGTCCGGCTTCCGCCGGAACGGCGGCTCGCGGCCATGCTCGGCGTCAATCGCACCACCATCGTCAACGCGTATCGCGAGCTGGCTGCCGATGGATTGGTGGCCGGTCACGTGGGTCGCGGCACGATCGTGGTCGGTGCTGAAGAGACGCCCGGAATGGCCCAACCGTCGACCGCCGACATGCCCTGGGAGCAGTTGTTCAACTCCGCCACCGAGGTGATGAATACACCGCTGCTGCGCGACACGCGTATCGTTTCAGCCCGAACTGACGTCATCTCGCTGGCTACCGGCATTCCGTCGCCTGAGCTGTATCCCATCGACACCATCCGCGGCCTGCTCAATAGCGCCCTGAACGACGCCGGCCAATCCCTGCTGCAGTATTGCCCGATCGAAGGCTATCAGCCGCTGCGAGAAGCGCTCGCCGCGCGCATGACGCGTGAGCAGGGAGAGGTCGACCCCGCTGAAATTCTGGTGGCCGCCGGGTCGCAGCAAGGTCTCTACCTGCTTGCCAGCACCATGATCGAGCCCGGTGACCTAGTCGCGATCGAATCACCGACGTATCTCGGAGCGCTGCAAGTCTTCAGGGCGGCGGGAGCACGTCTCCTTTCGATTCCGGTGGACGAACGCGGTATGCGCGTCGAGCTGCTGGAAGACCTGATTGGTCGGCGCCGGCCCAAGCTCATCTACACGTTGCCGACGTTCCAGAATCCGACCGGCACCACCATGAGCTACGACCGCCGCCAGCGACTGCTGGCATTGGCCGCACGCTATCAGGTGCCGATCATCGAGGACGACCCCTACGGCGTGCTGCGTTATGAGGGACGCTCAATCCCGTCGCTCCATGCGCTCGACCGGCAAGGATCGGTCATTTACTTGAGTACCGTTTCCAAGATGCTCTTCCCAGGCTTCCGCATCGGCTGGATCGCAGCGCCGCGCCCGGTCATCGAGCGGCTGGCCCTGATGAAGCAGATCGTCGACCTCGACACAAACCCGCTGGCGCAGTGGGCTGTCTGGGCGTTCCTGGAGCGAGGGTTGATCAACTCGCATCTCGAACACCTGCGCGAGGTCTATCCACAACGGCGGGATCGCATGATCGCCGCACTGGAACACTACGTTGGCGATGCGATGGAGTGGAGCCGGCCGGCCGGTGGCTTCTATCTCTGGTGTCGCCTGCATGAAGGGATGCGTTCCCGCGACCTGCTGGCCGAGGCGGCGCGTCAGGGCGTGGCAATCGCCCCAGGCGAGTCCTTCTACCCGGACAGCGAGGGCGAGTCCACATTGCGACTCAACTTCACGCTTCCGACTGAAGAGGAAATTGACGAAGGCGTGCTGCGGTTGAGTCGCGCGATCGAGGTACTACGTGCATCTCGCGTTGGGACGGCGGAGCGATCCAACGCGTCCGTCACTCCCATTGTTTGATAACGACCGGTATACGAGAGAGGGTTGAACCCGATGGAAAAATCGACCTGGACGACGAAGGCCGGACTGGCCCAGATGCTCAAGGGCGGAGTGATCATGGACGTGGTCACACCCGAGCAGGCACGCATTGCTGAAGAGGCGGGCGCCTGTGCCGTGATGGCCCTCGAGCGCGTGCCGTCCGACATCCGTCGCGACGGTGGTGTGGCCCGCATGAGCAATCCCGAGCTGATCATTGGCATCAAGGAGGCGGTCACTATTCCGGTGATGGCCAAGGCTCGCATTGGACACTTCGTCGAGGCGCAGATTCTCGAGGCGATCGGTGTCGACTACATCGACGAGAGCGAAGTCCTGACGCCTGCCGACGATCGCTTCCATATCGACAAGCACGAGTTCAGCGTCCCGTTCGTCTGCGGAGCCCGCAACCTGGGAGAGGCGCTGCGTCGCATCGGTGAGGGCGCGGCCATGATCCGCAGCAAGGGCGAGGCCGGCACCGGCAATATCGTCGAGGCGGTCAAGCACTTGCGCGAGATCCACGATGGGATCCGGCGGCTGCAGGGCCTGCCGCGCGAAGAGCTGATGTCGGAAGCCCGAGATCTCGGTGCGCCGTACGACCTGGTCGTGCAGGTCGCCGAGACCGGCAAGCTGCCAGTGGTCCTCTTCTGCGCGGGTGGCATCGCCACTCCGGCCGATGCGGCGCTGGTGATGCAGCTGGGGGCCGAAGGCAACTTCGTCGGCTCAGGCATCTTCAAGTCGGAGAACCCGCTCGAGCGTGGCAAGGCCATCGTCGAGGCCACCACGCACTTCCGGGATGCCAAGATTCTGGCTGAAGTGAGTCGCGGACTGGGCGAGCCGATGCGCGGAATCGAGATCTCAGAGATCCCGCAGGAGCAGTTGCTGGCCGCTCGCGGCTGGTAGGCGCCGAGAGTTGGCTGTGCGGGCGGGGTGGGTATGCCTCGCCCGAGCGGCCGCCCGGGCGTTAAGTTGGATCGAGATCCTGGACGGGTTGGCAGCAAATATGAAGTCATGGGCGACGCATGCGTCGCCCGTACAAATTGGTAACGAGGGAGAGACATTTCCATGCCGGTGATCGGCGTCCTTGCCCTGCAGGGGGCATTCATCGAACACATACACAAGCTGCAACGCATCGGCGTCGACGCTCGTGAGATTCGCCTGCCGGATCAGCTTGAGCAGATCGACGGACTCATCATCCCAGGGGGTGAGAGCACCACGATTGGCAAGCTGATCGACCGATTCGATCTGCGCGATCCGATCCGCGAGTTGGCTGAGGCAGGCAAGCCGTTGTGGGGAACCTGCGCCGGAATGATCCTGCTGGCGCGCGAAGTCGATGAAGAAACGCGAGCCCGTTCACAGCCACTTCTGGGCCTGATGGATCTGACCGTCACGCGCAACGCGTTCGGCACGCAGCTTGACAGCTTCGAGACTGATCTGTCGATCCCCGCGGTGAGCCCGGAACCATTGCATGCCATCTTCATCCGCGCACCGGTCATTTCCTCGGTCGGACAGGGTGTCGAAGTGTTGTCGTCGCTCGAGGATGGACGCATCGTCGCCGTGCGTCAGGACAATTTGGTCGCCACGTCCTTCCACCCGGAGCTGACTCCGGACGATCGGCTCCACTCTTGGTTTGCCGACCTGGCACACGACTACGCCGCGCAGGCGTCTTCAACAGGGGCTACTGAGCGCGTTCCGTCGCACACCACGTAGCAGGTCTCGTCGCCGAAACGACGTAATTCCCATAGGGGCACACGTTCTGCGAAAACGTCAGGGTCGTCGGATGTGGTTGACGTGCATTGACGGTCACTGCCGATGCGTGTGCCCACTGTCAAAATGTCACAGGCTCTGCTACACTGTGACGTACGTACACGGTCTACGTACGCGGAGGAGCGAGCGAATGCTGGAGACGGGCAGTCGGCGAGGATACTCTGTCAGCGAAGTGGCGACCATTCTGCAATTCCATCCGGACACGGTCACGTACTGGCTACGAACTGGTGAACTGAGTGGAATGCGGGATGATCTCGCGAACGACTGGCTGGTTGCGCCGGAAGCACTCGTCGCGTTTCTACGGCAGAACGGCGAGACCCTTCCCAGCGAGCTCACGCGACTTCAGTAATCGACTCCACTACGGAGCAGGGCTCTAAAAGGACAACCGAGCGACAGCGGCATTCGGATCGAATCGTGGGTATCACCCGCTGGAGTGTTGCGCATGGCTGAGCAACGCAATCTGATGATCAGTGGCGCTCTCGTCGTGATTCTGGTGATGACGCTCGTCCTCGCGGCGATGAAGCTGGCGGGCATATAGACCGGCGAACGTCACTTCGGTTGAAAACCGCGCCGTTGATGGTGTATCAGGATGCTCTGGAGGATCCCGAGTGCCGCCAATAGCGTCCAGAGCGAGCTCCCGCCCAGACTGATGAACGGCAGCGGAATGCCGGTAACCGGCATGATCCCCACGTTCATGCCAGCGTTGACGAACGTCTGGAAAAAGATCATGGCGGCCACGCCGATCGCCACCATCTGGGCGAAACTGTCGCGTGTGCTGGAGACTACGTGCAGAATGCGCCACAGCAGGATGCCGAAGGTCAGGAACAGCGCGATGGCTCCCAGGAAGCCGAACATTCCCATAGCGTGCGCGAAGATAAAGTCGGTCGTGCGCACACGCAGCAAATCCAGCTGACTCTGTAGACTCCCCGACAACCCATGACCGAGCGGACCGGCAGACCCGATGGTCACCCGCGCCTGGATGATGTTGTACCCGGCGCCAAGGTAGTCGCGTTGCGGCTCGAACGAGATGAGCAAGCGTTCCCGCATGTAATCCTGCAGAAAGTAGCGCCAGGCAAGCATCCCAATCACCGGAAGCGACAGGATAGTCGCGCCGATGTAGATCAGCTTGGCGCGACTCATCATGACCATCGAGAGCCATATGAAGGCAAACACACCCGCCGTCCCCAGGTCCGGTTGCTCGTAGACGATCAACATCGGGATGAGGACGATGATGCCCGAGAGGATGAAATTCACCAGGCTACTCATCTCATCGCCGCGGTTCGAGATGAACGCGGCCAGCGAGATGATGACGCCGAGCTTGGCGATCTCGGACGGCTGCAGGCTGACTGGCCCGATCACGATCCAACGCGTCGAGCCGCCAATGGCTTGTCCCAGCACCATCACCAACGCCAGTATCGCCAGAGTGGCACCGTAGATGACCCAGGCCAGGCTCTTCATGTAGCGGTAGTCGATCAGCGTCATGAGGGCGATGATCGGCAGGCCAACAATGACGAAGAGGACCTGCCGGACGACCAGACTCCCCGGCGTGATCGCTCCACCGCCGTCAGCGCTCCAGATTGCCACCAACCCGAACCCGATCAACACCAAAGTGGTGATGATCATGTACGGATCGAGCGTCCCCTCCGTCACGGAGCGGCGCCCGATGCCGAGGTTGGTGATGAGCGTCCCCATCGCTAGAGAAGCTCCACGCCGTTGATGTTGATGTGGAAGGCGCACTCGAGGAACTCGGCCGCGCGACGGCACATCAGCATTCTCGGAAGAAAGATCTCGAAGTAATTCATGACCTGGGAGATGTTGGTGTCGATCGTAAGCTCCAGTGTGATGCGTCGCTGATCGCTGTCGACTCGCAGGAACGACGATTCAGAAGCGTAGTTGACGCGATCGTGCTGGTCAAACGTGGCGATCTCGCTGTTTCGAACCCGGCTGCGATGAACGTCCGACTTGTCGGCGAGTATCAGCGCGGCCGATACCGGGTGAACGGCTTCCCCGAGCCGCTGGGAGTCGTCGCCATGGCTGCCAATAGCCCCCATGATCAGTGCTACGTCTTCAGGAGCCACGTGATAGCGGTTCAAGATCTCCCGTGAAAGTAACGCTCCAGTCGTCCCGTGGTCGTAGCGGCTGACGACGTTGCCAATGTCGTGCAGGTACCCGGCAATGGCTGCCAGTTCCTGCAGATGGTGGTCGTAGCCCAGGCGGCGTAAGACGTTGTGAGCGATGCGGGCCACCAGATTCGCGTGACGAGTTCCATGCTCGGTGAAGCCTAGGACGCCCAAGTTGGCGTTGGCCGCTTCGATGTAGGCGATGACTTCCGAATCGCGTGTCAGGTCGGCGGACGTGATGGGAAGCGCGTACACGCTCGGCTTGGCGGCCTCTTCCGGTTTTTCGGGAGGCGACACACCGAGGTTTTCAACGAGTTCGTCAGGGCTGGCTCCAGTGTCATTCATGTTCGATACCCTCTCAACAGTAGTTTGTCTGGTCAATTATAGGGATGCGCGTCGAAACGCCGAGCCGATCTCGGAGATTCGTGCGTCTTGGACGAGTCGCAATAGGTGAGGGTGGGCTGAAAATCGAGCAATCGAGATAGAAGATCTGAATCAGAGCTCTTCGAGGCTGTCACGGATGATGTCGAAGTACTCCAGCGCCAGGCCAGTGCCGATGGCGACGCAGCTCAGTGGGTCGTCCGCGACGAAACAGGGGACGCCGGTCACTTCGGTGAGGAGGTGATCAAGGTTCCTTAGCAAGGCGCCACCCCCGCTTAGGACCATGCCCTTGTCGATAATGTCGGAGGAGAGTTCCGGAGGTGTCTCTTCCAGAACGGCACGTACCGCGCCGATGATCGCTTCGAGCGGCTCGGTCATGGCCTCGACGACTTCATTGGCGTGGATCTGAATGGTACGCGGCAGGCCGGCGACCTCATCGCGCCCACGTACCTCCATGGTGACGTCCTCGTCCACCGGCATGGCTGACCCGATAGCGATCTTCACCTCTTCGGACGTACGCTCGCCGATACGCAGGTTGTACTTGCGTTTGATGTAGTTGCCGATGGAATCGTCGAAGCGGTTGCCGCCGACGCGGATCGATTTGGCCACCACAATGCCGTTGAGCGAGATCACGGCCACCTCGGACGTGCCACCACCGATATCGATGATCATATTTCCACTTGGGTCGGCCACCGGAACTTTCGCCCCGATGGCCGCGGCGAGCGGCTCGCTGATCAGGTAGGCACGGCGCGCGCCCGCGTTCAGAGCGGCATCGCGCACGGCACGTCGTTCGACGCCGGTCACTCCGGCAGGAACGCAGATCATCACTTCGGGACGCACCAATGAGAAGCGCCCGACGGCTTTGTTGATGAAATAGCGGAGCATTTCCTGGGTGACGACGTAGTCGGCAATGACACCGTCGCGCATGGGGCGAACCACTTCGATCGTCTCGCGTGGCTCACGGCCCAGCATGTTGCGGGCTTCGATGCCGACAGCCTTCACCTTGCCGTCACGAGCGGAGATCGCCACGACCGAGGGCTCGTTGATCACGATTCCCCGACCCCGCACGTAAACGAGCACGTTGGCGGTGCCGAGGTCGATTCCCAGTTGTTTTGCCAAAGGCGTGTGCTCCGTGGAACGGGGCGTAGAACATACGAAACCGGTGCTCAGCCGCCCGGCTACCGGAGCACCGGCAGCCGTCATTGTATCACAGGCCCTCGGCCGTTCGGTCCGCTTGGACCGTTCGTATGCCGCCTCCGAATGACGTCGAACGGCGCGTCGGCGGCATTTCGCGACGGACAACCGCCGATCCCGTGGGAACAGGTTTGTGAGTCGGCGCGTTGGGTTCTGACGGACGTTGAGTGAATCTCGCCGCGAGCCGCGGGGCACGTGGTACGACGCGGCATGCGTCGACGCGCGTCGCTGACGTACTAGTGAAAACACGGCAGCGATTCTGCGCAGGTGCCGGTGAGTAATGAGCGCGTCAGGAGCATGCGACGGCTCGAGATACGCCCGAGTTGAACTTTTTGCCGAGGAAACGAAGAAGGGACGATCAAAATATGCCCGAATCTGGTGTCAATGTTGGATTGTTGTTACTACGCGTCGGGGCTGGCCTCGCCCTCGCCTCTCACGGCTATCCCAAGCTCTTTGGTGGTGAAGGCAAAAAGGCCCCAGACACCATGAACCGTCTCTACGGCAAGAACTTTCAGCCGGCTGTCGAACGCGGCGGACCAGACAAGTTCGCCGAGAACCTCGATCGGCTCGGCATCCCGAGTCCAAAGACCGCTGCCTATCTGGCTGGCCTGGCCGAGTTTGGCGGCGGGATGGCTCTGGCTCTTGGGTTTGCGACCAAATTCATCACGTCGGCAATTCTCGTCAATATGGGTGTGGCCATTCGCAAGGTTCATTGGTCGAACGGCTTCTCCGGCCAGGGTGGATTTGAGCTTGCGAGCCTCTTCGCCTTGGTCGCCGCAACCATCTGGATGACCGGACCGGGCAAGATCTCGCTCGATTGGGTGCTGCGCCATAAGGGCGCGTAGACGTCCCCGATCAGCCGCCGACGTAGGCCGCAAGGGCCTCGCCGGTGAGCGTGGACCGGTCGGCCACGATGTCGGCGGGTGTTCCCTCGAAAACGATACGCCCGCCCTCATGACCCGCACCGGGGCCGAGGTCGATGATCCAGTCGGCGTGCGCCATGACCGCCTGATGATGCTCGATGACGATGACTGACTTGCCCGACTCGACGAGTTGATCGAGCATGCCGAGCAACTGCTCGACGTCGGCAAGATGTAGCCCGACGGTCGGTTCATCCAGGACGTAGATGCCGCCCTTCTCTCCCATGTGCGTAGCGAGCTTGAGGCGTTGGCGCTCGCCGCCCGACAGCGTCGTGAGCGCTTGGCCGATGGACAGATAGCCGAGTCCGACGGCGCTGAGCCGCTCGAGGATGGCGTGTGCCGCGGGTGTACGCGCCGCTCCGGACCCGAAAAACTCTTCCGCCTCAGTCACCGACATGGCCAGGACCTCGCTGATGTCGCGGCCGCCCAGTTTGTACTCCAGCACCGACGAGTCGTACCGCTTGCCTTCGCACACCTCGCAGATTGAAGTGACGCCGGCCATCATCCCCAGGTCGGTGTAGATGATGCCGGTGCCGTTGCAGTTGGGGCAGGCTCCCTCTGAATTCGCGCTGAAGAGCGCGGCCTTCACGTCATTGACCTTCGCGAATTCCTTGCGGATTGGATCCAGCAGTCCGGTATAGGTCGCCGGATTGCTGCGCTGTGAGCCGCGGATCGCGGTTTGGTCGATCGCCACAACCCCATCCCGGCCAGAGACGGATCCGTGGATCAACGAGCTCTTGCCCGACCCGGCCACACCGGTCACCACCACGAGAAGACCGAGCGGGATATCGACGTCGACGTCCTGCAGGTTGTGGATATTGGCCCCACGGATCTCCAGTTGGCCCTTCGGTGTGCGCACGCGCTCCTTGAGCTTGGCGCGGTCGCCGAGATGGCGGCCGGTCAGGGTGTCACTCGCTTTTAGCCCGTCGACTTCACCCTCGAAGACCACCCCGCCACCAGCGGTTCCAGCCCCTGGGCCGAGATCAACCACATGGTCAGCGATGGCGATCGTCTCTGGCTCATGCTCCACTACGAGGACGGTGTTGCCCTTGTCGCGCAGACGCAATAACAGGTCGTTCATCCTCTTTACGTCGTGAGGATGCATCCCGATCGTGGGCTCATCGAAGATGTAAGTCACGTCGGTCAGTGATGAGCCGAAGTGGCGAATCATCTTGACGCGCTGTGCTTCACCGCCCGAAAGCGTGCCTGACGGGCGGTCGAGCGAAAGATACCCCAGTCCGATCGCGGCGAATGAATCGAGCGATTCCTGTAATGTCGTAAGCAACGGCGCGACCGACTTCTCATTCAATCCACGCGCCCACTTGGCCAGATCGGTGATCTGCATCGCGGAGGCATCGGCGATGTTGATCTCGTTGATTCTCGACGACCGCGCTGCCTCGCTAAGGCGCGTTCCGTCGCAGTCAGGGCATGCCTTAAAGGTCACGGCGCGTTCCACAAAGGCGCGCAGTTGCGGTTGGAGTGACTCCCGGTCCTTATCGAGGATCCTGGTCTGCACCCGGTTGATCAGCCCTTCGTAGGTCTGGTTCACGCCCTGGACTTTCACCCTGACGGGTTCGTGATACAGGAAGTTATGGAGCTCCTTCTTGTTGAAATCGCGGATTGGCTTGTCCGGATCGAGGACGCCCGAGAGGGCGTAGAGTCGACCGTTCCAGCTGTCGGCGGTGTAGCCAGGGACGATGATCGCGCCCTCGGAAAGCGACTTGGTGTCGTCGAAGAGCTGGGTGAAATCGATGTCGGAGACGCTGCCTCGGCCCTCGCAGCGCGGGCACATGCCGCCGGTGCGGTTGAAGGTCACCTTCTGGGCCCTGCTGTTGCCTCGCTCGACGGTGATCGCTCCGCTGGCGTGGACTGACGGCACGTTGAACGAGAATGCGCCTGGAGGGCCGATGTGCGGCTGTCCGAGCCTGCTAAAGAGGATGCGCAGCATGGCGTTGGCGTCAGTGACGGTGCCGACAGTCGAGCGGGCGTTGGCACCCAACCGCTCCTGATCAACGATGATCGCGGTCGTCAAGCCGTCGAGGACGTCGACGTCGGGCCTTGATAGGGTCGGCATGAAGCCCTGGACGAAGGCGCTGTAGGTTTCATTGATGAGCCGTTGCGACTCCGCCGCGATGGTGCCGAAAACCAGTGAGCTCTTGCCGGAGCCTGAGACCCCGGTGAAAACCGTTATCCGACGCTTCGGGATCTCGATGCTGATGTTCTTGAGGTTGTTCTCCCGCGCGCCGTGAACGCGGATCATGTCGTGGCTGTCGGCCGCGTGCTGCTCAGGCGACTGCACTTCGATCCTCGAGGTCATGTTCATCGTCTCTCCATCTGCATGGCATGGCCGCCTGTCTCGTTTACGAAGGCGTTGATCGGTTCGATCTTACCAATTTCCAGCAGTACGTACGCCGGTTAGGGAGCCACCAACGAACACCATGACGGATGGCGACGGGCAGATGTGACGAGAGATCGTTGCCTGCCCAAGCAGCGCAGGCGACGCAAGGGATTTGAGGCTTTAGACCGAAGCGAGCAATTGCCCGGGGCGGAAGGACGCAGCGCTTTTCCGGCGATTTCGGATTCCGACGAGCGAGGGGAGGGGCGACCCTCGGAACAGGACCTTCTGGCGGTGTCCGACCGAGCAAATGTCGGTCACGATCACAATCGACGAACGAGTAGCATCGGTCTGAAGTAAGAATCAACAAGAATATTATCGTCTAACGAGCAGTTGCTTCAATCTCAACACTGAGGAGGGATGTCTTTGAAGGTTCGTGTTCCGGTCGTATTTGCCACTTTGCTGCTTCTCGTAGCATGTGGCGGGGCGGAACGCGGGACGACCGAGACTCCCTCAATCAGCGAGGCTCCGTCAGCGATCTCAACCATGATGGTGGAATCTTCGCCGACCGCCATGCCACAACGTACGGCGTCTCCGCTTCCGACTGCCACTCCGGATACAACGCCGACAATTGCATCCACGTTCGTCCGAATTACGGTTGCGACTCCACGGCCGAGCCCCACTCCAGAGCCAACGGCGACTCCGACCCCGACTCCGCTGCCAACGCCGACTGCGACCGTGGTCCCTACTCCGACGCCGCTACCAACGGTGAGCGACAGCCTGACACCGGTGCCGACTGACAAGGTCGACGCAGTGCTGGCGGCTGGCGCGACGAAGGATTATCAACCAGTCGATAAGAGAACGGTCTTTACGAGTGATGACAAGTGGGTCTATATCGTGTACCAGGTATCTAACCTGCCGGCAGACTCGACCCTCGAGGTCGTGTGGGTCGCCACAGATGTACCAGGACTCCCGCACAATTTCGAGTTCCAACGCTCACATTCGCAACTCAGTGGTGACCAGCAGGGTGTATTCGGGCTTGGGACCCCTCCTACCGGACTCCCGACGGGCTCGTACGCGGCTGATCTGTATCTCAACGGCACGTTGACCGGAATCTATCCATTCAAGGTGCAGTAACGGGTGCCGCCCGTCCATGCTTGACCGGCTACCTGCTGCATCCGGTTCGAGCCAAGTCCTAGGGAACGAGGGACGACGTTCGGCGCCGAGGCACTCCCCTGCGCCGTGAAGCGGTAACGATTTTCACCCCCTCGTGATCTCCACTATCACGCCCTCGTCGGCGCGCAAGCTAATCTCTCCGCTGACCGACTCGGCCTCACGATCAAGGTGGGTCGAGAGTACGATCATGCCGCGCTCGCTGGGCTGAAGTCCGAAAACGTGCGGCTGATGTCCCAGGTTCAGCAGGATCAAGAAGCGATTCTCGGCGTCGTGACGCTCGTATGCCAGTAGGTCGCCATACACGCCGCGTGGGGAGTAGCCGCCGACAGCCAGCGCCAGTTTCCGGCGACGCAGCTCGAGCAGGCGGCGGTGGAGCGTCAGCATTGAGCGCGGATCGTCCCGCTCGGTGGCCACGTTGATTTTCTTGAAGTCGTCGGCAAGCGGCAGCCAGGGCGATGTCTCACTGAAGCCGGAGTGGGGATGTGCATCCCATTGCATCGGTGTGCGTTCCGGATCACGTCCGAGACCGAGCCCCGGCACGTTGAGCTCGAACGGGTCCTGCACCGCGTCAGGAGGAATCGACACGTCATGCATGCCGATCTCATCGCCGTAGTAGAGGGTGGGCGTGCCGCGTAGCGTCAGCAGGAGCATGGCCGCCACACGGGCCTGCTCCGGGCCAACTCGGCTGGCGATGCGGTGCCGATCGTGGTTTCCGAGCACCCAATTCGGCCAGGCGCTCTCCGGCAGTAGGCCTTCGTAGGTGTCGACCAACGCGGCGATGTCGGCCGCGTTCCAGGAGGTCAGGATCAGATGGAAGTTCGCCGGAAGGTGCACGCCGTCGTTGTTGTCCCCGTAGTAGCGCACCAGACGCTCTAAAGGCAGGTAGAGCTCGCCGATCATCAACTGGTTGGGGTAGTCGTCCATCACCCGGCGCAGGTCGCGCACGACATCGTGAACTTCCGGACGGTCGGTCGAATAGACCGACAGCAGTGAGTGATAGGGGCCCTGGTCCGGCGTGTAATTGGGATTTGGCGGATTGTCGCGAAATTCGTCGTCCTTCATAACCTGGCGCAGCGCGTCAACCCGAAACCCGTCAACCCCACGATCGAGCCAGAAGCGGAGCACGTCGAGCATGGCCTTCCGCACCGCGGGGTTACGCCAGTTGAGGTCGGGCTGCTCCTTGAGGTAGGCGTGATAGTAATACTGGCTGGTCTTCTCGTCCCAATCCCAGGCGCCGCCGCCAAAGGAACTGAGCCAGTTGTTCGGCGGTCCGCCACCCGGCGCCGCATCGCGCCAGATGTACCAGTCCCGCTTCGGATTGTCGCGCGAGGAGCGCGACTCAAGGAACCACGGGTGCTGATCGGATGTGTGGTTCGGTACGTAGTCCAGTAACACGCGCAGACCGCGCTCGTGGGCGGCGGCGACGAGTTGGTCGAAGTCTTCCAGCGTACCGAACATGGGGTGGATGCCCGTGTAGTCACTGACGTCGTAGCCGAAGTCGGCCATCGGCGACGGGTAGATCGGCGAAATCCAGATGGCGTCGACACCAAGCCATCGCAGATAGTCGAGGCGATTGGTGATTCCTGGCAGGTCTCCCACGCCATCGCCGTTACTGTCCTGAAACGAACGCGGATAGATTTGATAGATGATGCCGCTCTGCCACCACTCGAACCGATCCATCTTCCCTCTCCGTCTCTGAGCGTTTAACCAAGAGTGTGTTTGACCCTATGCCTGCAGTCCTCAGCTACCTCGGCGCGATTCGTGCCACCGCCGTCATGCCTACTCTCTAACATGCCGCACAAGGTTGCGACCAGTTGAGCCAGATCCATGACGAAAAGCGCGTCACGAGCGCTCAGATTTCTGAAGGAGCTCAACCAAGTTTGGGATATCGAGAGGTTCGATACGTGGTTCCGTTGCGCGCGCTACGGACCGACCGCGGCACAGGTAGTCGTACGCACGACGACTACTGGCTGAGGCGCAACATTGCGTCTTGGATTCGTTCATCCACGTTTCAGAACTCGGACGGGTCGAGAAGAAGCGTCCATGGCGGGGCGACCATGCGAATGTCGACACATCCTACACGACGACGCCAATACCGCCGCGCTGCTCTGCCCGACGCAGGGCGAGATTCAACATCGCGCAGCCAACCACGAGCGCGATGACCATGCCGATCGTCAGTCCAATCAGGTCATGCCCGACCGAACCCTGCGACCAGCCAGCCCCGGTCAAAACGACCGATCGCTCAGCCGCGAAGGCATATGTTTGTGGGAGTGTCTCTCCGATGACCCGTAGCCAAACGGGCAAGAGCACGACCGGGACGTAAAGTCCTGCCGCCAGCATGACCATGTATTTGTAGGCCCAGGTGATCGGGTCGGACCCATTCTTGACTTCCAACAGAAAGAAGAGGCTGGCTCCAGCAATACCAAGTCCAGCATTGGCGCCAATGAGCAACAGGAAGGCCAGGAGCGCAAGCTCGACGTGGATACCGGCATGGATGTGGATGGCCCCGACCTCGACCAGGATGACCAGGGCAGCGAGCTGAAGAATGGCAGAAAAAGCGACCCGCCAGATGAGTCGTCCGATCACATTGGCCCAGATGCCGTGGATCGAAAGGCGATACGTCTCCAGTCGCTTGTCCCAGAAGGCCTCTGAGACAGTCAGGAATGGCCCGGTCAGCGCGGCGAGCGCGACCTGATTGAGCAGCACGCCGAGCACAACGAACGCCAGGTAGTTGCCACCGTATTGCGCGACGGATGCATCTGCCGCGGAATGCAGGAAACGCGCGACGAAGTACCAGACCGCGACGGTGGTGATCTCCTGTATGGCCGACAACCCGAGGTTGGTGGGGTAATAACGCAGGTTGCGATATTCGAGCCATCCAGATGCCCAGCACGCACGGAGGAACCCGCGCGCGCCTCCCTGTTGACGCTCCTGTGCGACGATCGGCATCACCAGCGCCATTAGACGGCCCCCAACATTGAAAACACGTCATCGAGCGTGACCGGTTGCGCTTGCATGCTCGCCAAGGCAACGCCCGTGGCCCGCAGGTATGCCAAAAGCGCTGGAGTGGTGGCCCGCAGGTCGGTCGAATCCGCCGACACGACGACCCGACCGGATGTGTCTCGCGAAGGCGGTTGCACCGACGTCACGCCGGGCAACGCAAGGAGGCCCGTGAGCCACGGGGAATCGGGCGGAATTGCGTCTCGCAGCGTGACGATAACCGGGCGTGCCAACTTGAGCGACCGGGTCAACTCTCCAGTCGGCGCGTGCGCGACGAGTGTGCCTTGATGGAGCAGCACGATCTCGCCGCACAGTTCTTCTGCTTCCTCCATCACGTGGGTTGTCAATACGATTGTGACCCCGAGCTCTCGGTTCAGTTGACCGATCATGGTCCGGACCGAGCGTACGCCCTCCAGATCGAGTTTGTTGGTCGGTTCGTCAAGAAAGACGAGGCGATTTTCGGCGATGAGTGCGCGAGCCAGGGCCAGCCGTTGGCGCTGGCCGGCGCTGATGTGCATGGGCCAGGCGTCAGCCTTGTCGGTCAGTTCCAATTGCGAGAGCAAGGCATCAATGCGAGCGCGCGCGTTGGCTCCCCGTAGGCCGTAGATCGGTGCCCAAAAGGTGAGGTTCTGGCGCACGGTGAGATTATTGTCGATCCCGACATCGGAGGTGGGGGCGACCAGGCTTACGCGAGCCCGGATCTCGGCGTGTTGCCGGCGCAGGTCGAAGCCCAGAACGGTCCCGCCGCCGTCGTCCGGCCGCAACAGGCCCGCCAGAATCTTGATCAAGGTCGTCTTGCCTGCTCCGTTCGGCCCGAGCAGTCCGAGTACTGTCCCTTCGTCCACACGTAGGTCGACGTCGCGCAGAACGGTGACCGACTCTCCACGGCCCAGCCGGTAACGCTTGGTGAGGCCGTGGACGTCTATCACTGCCATCGGGTCAGCGTTCCATTCCCACGCGCTCGTTCGATCCCGCGACCATAGAGGTAGAAGCCGAGTGGCAACAGCGTCACGGCGAGCAGACCAAGTGCCAGGCCATCGATCGTGACCGGCGAGAGACCTGGAAGCGCGTGCTGAATCGGCAGGACCGGCTGTGCAACCCGGGCGTTGGGATCGAGCAGCCGTCGTAGTGCATCGAAGGCGTAGGTGTGAGGGATGAGACAGGCCAGCCACTGAAGTGGCGTCGGCAGCACGGTTACCGGGTAATAAGTACCGGCCACCAGCGTCGCCAACAGCCCCTGCACAATGAATCCGATTGGCTCGGTGCCCTTCTTGATGTCGAGAAGGTGGAACGAACTCGCGCTGAGTAGCCCAATCCCGAATCCCGCCGCCAGGAAAAGCACGGTGAAGAAGAGTGCCAGCCAAACATACTGGAAGCTGAACGTCGCACCAAAGAGCAGCATACCGAAACCGAACGTGAAGAAGAGGCGCGGGTAGTCGTCGATCGCGGATTTGCTCATCAGCCCCAGCAGCGGGGTGTAAATAGACATCGGACTGAGCAGAAAGAGGTCCATCGTGCCCTGAAAATACGCTCTTTGAATGCGAATGTAGGGATCGACCAGGTTGGTGTTGATGAAAACATTAATCGTGACCCCGACGACGATGAACGACATGTAGTTGGTCCCGTAGGCGGCCGGGATAACCTTGGCCGCATCGCCGGCCACTGTCTTACCGAGCAGGAAGAACAGATACGTGGTGACGAAGAGATTCGTCAGCCACAGCACCTGGTTGACGCGATACGACTGCCAGACTCTGTACTCGCGCAGTCCGAAGGCCCAGAGTGCTACGAATTCCCGCCACAGGCTGTGCCGGGATGCCATGTTGGCGTCCTGAGAGCGACCGCCTACGGGCAGTTGACTGACGGTGGATTTGCGTGAGTGATTCATCTTTCGGTCAACTGTTCGATCTTGCTGGAAACAGCTTCCGGCACGAATCAGCTCATTGGGCAGCGTGAGAAGATCGCGCAGCGTTGGGTCGGTTTCCGCCAGGAAGACGATCCGCCCAGTAGGCTGCTCAATCCAGCGAACAACCTCCTCGAGAGCATCGGGTCTGCGATGGGCATGCACCCGCCAGACCCGTTCGCCGAGGGCGCCAGGTCGCTCGACCGACTGTGCGGCGACGACGATGTCAGGCGGTGCTGAGGTCGGTCGGTCCATCTCCTCGGTATGGATTTCAACCACCGTCAGATCGGCGAGACTCGCAACGATCTCCCGCGGTCTACCTTCCAGCCAAATCCGACCCTCGCGCAGGACCGCAATGCGGTCGGCAATAGCCTCCATCTCAGCCGACTGATGATCCGTCAATACGATGGTCTGTCCGCGCTCGCGGAGGGCTCCACGAATCAGAGCCAGCACCGAGCGCGTCGTGAGCGGGTCGAGGCCAACTGTGGGCTCATCCAGTAGTACGAGCGGCGTACGAAAGACGAGCGCTCGGGCCAGGATCACGCGTTGGCGCATGCCATTCGACAGTTGAGACGGGTACTTCTCTCGGTCACTCCACAGATCGACATCCTGCAGCGCCTGCGCGGTTCTCTCTCGGGACAGGCGCTCCGGCATGCCGCAGAGGGACGCGAAGTAGCGAATGTTTTCTTCGGCGGTGAGAGGCCATTCCAGCCCCATCCAGCCCGTGGTGGAGACGTATGAGACGCGCTTGCGGATCTCCGGCGGATCGTCGAGGGAGATCCCGCCAACCGACCCTTCGCCGCTCGTTGGGCGAATCAACCCGGCCATTATTTTGATCAAGGTGGTCTTGCCCGAGCCGTTGCGGCCCACCAGGCCGAAGATCTCCCCAGGTTCAATCTGCAGCGACACATCGCTGACAGCGTGGACGGGTGGCGACGAACTCGCGGTCAACTGGAGCGCACGGCTGAAGTTACGCAGCCAGAGAGCCGGACCGCTGATCTGCAACGACGTGCCTCGCTTGGAAACCTCTTGCCCTGCGTAGGTTTTGGCGATGTGGTGGAGATCGACGGCCAGGTTCACGATGGTTGCTCCATTACAACTCAGACAGCAGCATCTCGAGATCCTGAATCGCAGAATTGGCCCGTTCGGGAACGCGCACAATCGTGTCGACATCGGCGACGATCATCAGTGCTCGCCAAATGGCCAGCCAATCGCCGCTCACCTGACCCGACTCCTGGTAGCCGGCCAGGACTGCATCCCGATCGGCCGGCTGGTTCCAGCGTCGAATCTCCAGCGCCGGGTGGCTGATATACGCATCGCCGAAGTCAATCAGGCCAGTGAAGATCCCCGTTTCGGGGTCGACGAAGGTATGCTCCTCGTACGGGTTTGAGTGCAGCACGGCATGCTCGGAGCTCACAGGAAGCGACGATAGCGCGCGTCCGGCGATTTGCTCGATCGAGAGTGGGAATGTCCAGCCGAGTCCGCGTTCCCGCACTTCACGTGCTCGGTCGAGCAACGGTTCGCCAATACGGGTCATGGTGTCCATGAATGACAGATCGCCCGGCACGATGCCGCTTTCAGTGAAGGATTCAACTGGGAGCGCGTGGATCTGACGCAGCAATCGGCCCAACTCAATCAGCGCCGCGCGTCGGGCGGCAGGTGACAACACGGTCCTTCGCAGCGCCCGACCAGGCATCCGGGTTAATAGCGTGTATTCGATGTCTGATTCTGCGCGTCCATGCCCGATAACACGGGGTACTTGCAGCCGCTGTTCGTCCGCGCGCGTCTCGAGTTGTTGGAGAACGAAGACTTCCTTTGCCAAGCTCGTCAGTGGTCTTAGCTGTTGGGGTCGTTGGACCTTGAGGATGAGATCGTCGTCGATAAGGTACGTACGTGCTTCGCCGCCCGACTCTTCCACTGCCTGCACATGCCGGGCGGGAGAATGGCGACGCGCGAGTGTAAGTACCATTTCTTGAGACAGAATCGGATCCGCTGCATCCGGTTGCAGATACACGTGCCGTGGCACTTACGTCACCTCCGCCGAACATCGTTTGCAAGCGATCGCCCCTCAACGCGTGAGATTCTTGGAAGTAACACGCGTTAGATCGCATTTCAAGTGGTGCGTACGTTCGTGGTATGGGCCGGTCCCCTGCTGCCTTACATGTTCATTCATTCGATCGTGTCACCGTCGCTTGGGCTTGAGACACCGCAGGACACCCACGCCGTCGCCGTTACTATCCTGAAACGAGCGCGGATAAATTTGGTAGATGATCCCGCTCTGCCACCACTCGAACCGATCCAGCATGCGTCCGCCCCTTCCAATCACTTAAGCTCGAGACCATTGTAACTGCGCGCGAGTTGCGGCTTCTCCGGCGCGACGCATGACGTCGTCCTCCCCCGCGACATGGTCGCCAAACTATGACCTAAGTATCCTGAAATGCGAGACAATGCGAGAATCATTCTAGTGCGATAGAGACTGATGAACCGCCTTTGATCGGAGAGTAACGCTGATGGACGCGAAGACTGCAGCTGGTATTCGCGAAATCCTCCAACAGTTCAGTGCGGTGTGCGGCAGGATGGATGCCGCTGGAGCGCTGGCCTTCTTCGCCGACGAAGGTAACGTCACGCTGGTCGGATCGGGTGCGGATGAGATGGCCAGAGGTCGAGAGCAACTCCGCGACTTTCTGCAGCACGTCCTGGCTGATGCAGGTGGTATCTCGTGGGAATGGGACGACATGATCATCGACGGCACCGGATCGGCGGCTTGGGTGCTGGCGGAAGGTAACGTCCACGTGGGATCGGGCACGGATACGCCGCGGATCCCGTATCGGCTGAGTTTGGTGTTGGAAAACACGGACACTGGCTGGAAATTTCGGCTGTTCCACGGCGCGGAACCGAAGTGACCGTCGCAACGGGCAACGACGGCACGAGTCAACCCGCATGCAATATGCTCTAGGCTCGCAGCAAAAGGGCTAGCCTCGCTGGTTAGCCCTCTGCGTGTCAACGTTTCGGAACTGGGCCTAATCGTCGGCCGCGGTCGGGAGCGATTGCGCGCTCGAGCCCTGCGAGACCAAATCGAAGCGGTCCAGGTTCATCACTTTGTTCCACGCCGCCACGAAGTCATGCACGAACTTCTCCTTGCGCGTCGTCACTCGCGTAGACCTCGGCGATGGCGCGCAGTTGGGAGTTCGAGCCGAACACGAGGTCGAACGCGGTGGCGGTCCACTTGAGCCCGTCCTGTGGCGCGGTCGCGCACCTCGTAAAGTTTCTCGTCCGAGTCGGATACCTTCCACTCCGTACCCATGTCGACCAGGTTCACGAAGAAATCGTTGGTCAACTGTCCGGGCCGGTCGGTGAAGACGCCGTGCTGCGATTGCCCGAAGTTGGCGTTTAGCGCCCGCATGCCACCCAGCAGCACCGTCACCTCCGGCGCGGTCAGCATCAGCATGTAGGCCCGGTCCAGCAGAAGGGTGGGCGGCGACACCGCGTGTCCCGGCTCGAGGTAGTTACGGAACCCGTCCGCGGTCGGTTCGAGTACGGCAAAGGATTCGACATCGGTCTGCTCTTGTGAGGCGTCGGTGCGCCCAGGCGTGAATGGCACCGAGACCTCGTGGCCGGCGTCCCGCGCCGCTTGCTCGACGGCCGCGCACCCGCCCAGGACGATCACGTCAGCAAGTGAGACTCTCTTGCCGCCGGACTGCGCACGATTGAAATCCTGCTGGATCTGTTCAAGGGTCGTCAGCGTCTCGGTCAACTTGGTCGGCTCGTTGATCTCCCAGTTGCGTTGGGGCTCGAGGCGAATCCGCCCGCCGTTGGCGCCGCCACGCTTGTCGGTGCCGCGGAAGCAGGCTGCCGCGCCCCATGCGGTGGCAACCAGTCTGGGGATGGAGAGCCCCGACGCCAGGATTCTGTCCTTGAGAGTCGCAATGTCGTCATCGTTGATCAGTTCGTGGTCGACCGCGGGCACTGGGTCCTGCCACAGCTGCGGCTCCGCAATCCACGGCCCGAGGTAGCGCGAGACGGGTCCCATGTCGCGGTGCAGCAGCTTGTACCACGCCTTGGCGAATGCCTCTTCCAGCTCATCCGGATGCTCGTAGAAGCGACGCGAAATCGGTTCGTAGATCGGATCGACCTTCAGTGCGATGTCCGTGGTCAGCATCATGGGCGCATGCCGCTTTGACGGGTCATGGGCGTCAGGTACGGTGTTCTGGGCCGAGGCGTCTTTGGGCGTCCATTGATGCGCTCCGGCGGGACTCTTCGTCAGTTCCCACTCATATTCGAATAGGTTGGCCAGGAACCCGTTGTCCCACTTCGTCGGCGCCTTGGTCCAGGCGCCCTCGAGTCCGCTGGTCATCGTGTCGTCGCCCTTGCCCGTTCCGTAGGAATTCTTCCAGCCGAGGCCCTGCTCCTGCAGCGGAGCGGCTTCGGGTTCGGGGCCCACGTATTTGGGGTCGACAGCACCATGCGTCTTGCCGAAGGTGTGACCGCCAACGATGAGAGCCACCGTCTCCTCGTCATTCATGGCCATGCGAGCAAACGTTTCGCGAATGTCGTTGCCGGACGCCCGCGGATCCGGAGTGCCGTTGGGTCCCTCAGGGTTGACGTAGATCAAACCCATCTGCACCGCGGCGAGCGGATTGGAGAGGTCCCGATCCCCGCTGTAGCGTTCGTCGCCGAGCCAGGTATCCTCGGAGCCCCAATAGATCTCGTCGGGCTCCCAGATGTCTCGTCGTCCAAAGCCGAAGCCGAACGTCTTGAATCCCATCGATTCCATGGCCACGTTGCCGGTGTAGATCAGCAGATCGGCCCAGGAGAGCTTGCTGCCGTACTTCTGCTTGATCGGCCAGAGCAATCGGCGGGCTTTGTCGAGGTTTGCATTATCGGGCCAACTATTGAGAGGAGCGAATCGCTGAGAGCCGCTGCCGCCGCCGCCGCGTCCGTCGGCAATGCGGTACGTGCCCGCGGCATGCCAGGACATACGGATGAAGAGTGGGCCGTAGTGGCCATAGTCAGCCGGCCACCAGTCTTGCGAGGTTGTCATCAGCTCAATGAGGTCTTGTTTCAAGGCATTCAGATCGAGGCTCTTGAACGCTTCCGCATAGTCGTAATCCTCGCCCATAGGATTGGACAGAGGCGAATGCTGATGCAGAACCGAGAGGTCCAGCCGGTTTGGCCACCAATCCCTATTCGTCCTGGGTCTGGCCTGCTTCGGACTCGGGGAGGGTATGGCTGGATTCTCGCTTTCGCTGCCGTTGTTCGTGACGTTGTTCGTCTCAGACACGTGGGTGCTGCTCCTCTCGTGGTTATTCCTTCGATTGGCTACCGGCCATTTCGTCCGGATCCGAGTGTGCGTCGCATTGTTGACGTTCCGTGCCGCGGTTCGACGCTATTTTGCCAGTTGAGACTGAAGATAACGCGGATGCTCGGCAATGCGCCCAACCGCGATGATGTCTCGCAATCTCCGTTAAGCATGCTGCGAGGAACGCGAACTGGCAACCGCTGCGGCAACTTGTCAGGCGCGAATGAAAACTGACCGGTGGTTGCCCACGAAGTCAAGGCACGAGAATGTGGATTCAAAACTCATGTGTCGCCGTGAAGGGAATCCATGGTTGAAGATCCGCTGCTCATCAGCCGCGCCATCGTTATCTGGTCAGGTAAGGGCAAACGCTCATTGCCAGTCTTTGACATAGCTCTACGCATTAGAGAGTTTGGGGCCAATGAGGCGGCCCGCCTACTGCCCATTGTCCAAGACTTGAAGGATTATTTCGCTTTGGACGAGATTCATGGCGTTACTGACCTCCATCAAATGGATCAGGTTGCGACTTGCGAGTTTCGTCAGCGCCATTCGGAGATCACTGACGAGGCCGTCAATGCACTGAGTTGGTGTTTCACGTTCGACAACAGGTAGGCGCCGTGACGGGTCCAATGCGGATGAAAAGAGGAGCTGCGAGGAACCTTACGATGTCGGTACGACGGGTCTTTTCATCCTGAACGTAGCGATGGTCCTCTTCCTCTGGTAGATGCTCCCCTTCCGTGGGAAGGGGCCGGGGGATGGGCCGAAGGTTCGTGAGGGTGCGGAGTCGAAGGATCTCTCCGTCCTTCGCGTTGGTCGGTGTGCGGAGCGAAGAGAGATCCTTCACTGCGTTTCAGGATGACAAGGGCGCGTCGGTGCCCTGACGTGACCCAGATTCGCGGTTAGTTCCCGCCTGGCCGTCAGCTCACGGCTTGTTTCACGAGCGCGCCAATTCGTGCCTCGACGTCCGGAGTCAGCTTCGTCAGGGCGTATGCGTTCGGCCAGAACGTGCCGTCATCGAGACGTGCTTTGTCGCTGAAGCCGAGCGTGGAGTACCGGGCCTTAAACTTCTGTGCGCACTGAAAAAAGCAGAGGACGTTGCCGTCTTTGGCATAGGCGGGCATGCCGTACCAAGTTCGCGGCTCGAGCTCCGGTGCGGTCTCCGTGACGATGACGTGTATCCGCTCAGCCATGGATCGATCCGGCTCTTCCATTTCAGCGATCTTGGCCAGTAGATCGCTCTCTCCATCGTCCCTGGTGGCCTTGGAGCCGCGCCGCGCCGCCGTCTTGCGCTCTTTGGCGTACTCCTTCATCGCGGCCTTTTCTTCGTTCGTGAACCCAGCGGACGCCGTGTTCGATTTCGCCGATTTGGTGCCGGCCATCTGCTTCTCCTTCACCGTGCATAAGTACCGATCTTCACCGCGATCGTGGTCGAACTACTCCGAAGCGAGCAGCGTCTTCATCTGATCCAGCATGCCGGTCCAGGCGTACTTCGCGCCGCCAATCTCTTGCTTGGCCTCGCTGCGGAATCCGCTCTGCTCGAGATGAAGCTGCGTGACGCCGCCTTCACCTGCCGTCAGCGTCCAGATAACCAACGTCGATTGACGCGTGCCGTCGACGCCAGGGGCTGTCCAGGTGTACGCGAGGCGATTGGGCTCGTCCACATCCGTCACTTCGCAATCGACCACGGCGTCCCACCCGGGAGCCTCGCTAAATTGAAAGGAGTGCCCGACGACGGGTTTGAAGTCGTTGGACTTGAACATCATCCATTGCGAGAGCGTGTTGGAATCGGTCAGCGCGTGCCAGACGCGCTCAATCGGGCTCTTCAGCTCAAAGTCCAGGGCAACAGTCTCACTCATGGGTTCTCCTTTTCCAACAGGTCTTTTAGAAGATCGATCCGTTCCGTCCAGAACCGCTCGTAGAACGAGACCCACTCCTGAATCTCGCGCAACGGGGCGGCGTTCAGGTGGTAGCGTGTCTCCCGCCCAGCCTTGCGATCGATCACAAGACCAGCCTCCTTGAGAATAGACAGATGCTTAGAAACGGCCGTGCGACCTACGTCGAACCGAGCCGTCATCTCGTGGAGGGGAAGCTCATCAGCGTCGGCCAGCATCCGAATAAGCTGACGTCGAGTCGGATCGGCCACCGCACTGTAGACGTCTCGCATGGCGGTCACTCCCTCGTCCCACGACGCGTGCGCGAGACCGGTGCGCACCGGTCTCAGAAAACGACACCGTTTGGTGTCCGAACTGATAATAGGACATCAAATGGTGTCCTGTCAAGATGTGGGATAAGAAAAGCGGATGGACCAAGCAGTTGGGAAATTCGACTCGTTGCGCTGGTGATCTCGCGGTTGACCAAACGTCGCGAGTACATGCCAACCGGCCCCGTCCACGACAAGATGGGGCCGGTTGGCATTCTCTTCACCGAGCATGCGGACACTATGGCGCTATTCGGGCGGGGTGTGTTCCTCGGCACGCAGCAGATCGACCGTCTCAACAGCGTGGCGCAGGTGCGGGATGACGATGCTGCCACCGACGACCAGCGCTACGTTGAGTGCGTCGAACAGCTCCGCGTCGCTCCAACCCGCTTCGACGCATTGACCAAGGTGGTAGTCGACACAGTCATTGCAGCGCAGCACGGCCGAGGCGACCAGGCCCAATAGCTCCTTGGTCTTGCCATCGAGCGCCTGATCGCGGTAGGCGGCGGAGTCGAGGTTGAAAAAGCGCTTGATGCCGAGGTGATCGATCTCACCGATCCGCTCGTTCATCCGGTCTCGATAGTCGCGGAACTCGTCCAGGCGATTCGTCATCTCGCGCTCCCAACCGTACTCTACAGTGCTCCCGCTTCGCTCAATCGTCGATCGATCTCGGCCAGATCATTTTCAGTCAGCGTCCAATCGGCGGCATCGGCATTGGCGTCGATCTGCTCCGGCTTGGTCGCTCCCGCGATTACCGAACAAACGACCTTGTGCCCCAACAGCCAGGCGATGGCGAGTTGGCTGACCGAGCGGTCGTGCTCGGCGGCAAACTTCTCGACCACTTCGAGGATGGTGAAATTCCGGTCGGTCAAGCGTCGTTCCTGCCATGCCGAGCTCCCGTGACCGCGCACGCCTTCCGGAACTGGCTCGCCGCGATGGTATTTGCCGGTCAGGAATCCGCTGGCCAGCGGAGAGTAAGGGACGATGCTGAGGCCGAAGTGCTCGCACGCCGGTATGAGCTCTTTCTCGATGCCGCGCTCGATCAGGTTGTACAGATCCTGGTTCACGACCGGCGCCTGATAGCCGCGTCGCTCGCACAATCCAATGACTTCGGCGGTCTGCCATCCGGCAAAATTCGAGAACGCGCAGTAGCGGATCTTGCCTGACGCGACCAAATCGTCCATCGCGCGCAGCGTCTCATCGATCGACGTGCGCGGATCTGGAGCGTGCATGTAATAGACGTCGATGTAGTCGGTATCGAGCCGTTTGAGGCTCGCGTCGACGGCGGACATGATGCGGCGCCGGGAGAGCCCGATCCCCTCGGGACCGTCATTCATGCGCATGCCAGTTTTGGTTGCCAGCACGACCTGGTCGCGCTTGCCTTTCAATACTCGACCCAGAAACTGCTCCGAAACCGAGCGAGTGTACATGTCAGCCGTGTCGATGAAGTTGATGCCGCGATCGATGGCGCGATGGATGATGCGCGCGGTCTGTTCTTCATCGGCGCCGCTACCAAATTGGTTGCCGCCGACGCCGATGACCGAAACGGGCACGCCGCTGCGCCCGAGCTGTCGATACTCCACGAGATCCCTCCCTCGTTAGATTGGCGAAGGCATTTCGCGCGGCGATCGAGTTTCGAGTCGTCGCCGTCGCGATGCCTCCGGCCAATGTAGCGGATGAGTTGCGCAAACTCAAGCAATCGAATCGCGTCGCCCATGCGGATGTGGTCGGGTTGGCGACGGAAGCTCTCGCCGGATTACGCTATAGTGAGGCACGTTGAGAAGCAGATAACGGTGGTGGAGGTCAAGTTGCTCTTTGGTCTGTTCGACATCATGCAGGTGCTCGAGGAGAAGACGTCTCAGAAGGCATACAAGGAGCATCTGTCGGACGCGGTGCTGGCGGATGAGCTGGGCCTCGACTATTACTTCGTCGCCGAGCGCCATTTTATGCCGGTCTACCGCAGTCCATCACCCAGCGTGTGGCTGGGTGCCGTCGCCGTGCGAACCACACGGATCCGCATTGGCGCGATGGCGTACACGCTGCCGATGCACAATCCGATTTTGGTGGCTGAAGAGGTCTCCATGCTCGATCACCTGAGCGGTGGACGTATGGAAGTGGGAGTGGGGCTTGGTCACCGCCTCGAAGAACTGCGCAGCATAGGCGTAGATCCGGAGTATCGTCAGCCGCTACTCCTCGAGGGTGTCGTCGTGATGCAACGTGCCTGGCGCGGCGTACCGTTCGACCATCCCGGACAGGTCTATCAGTATCAGAATCTTTATGTCGAAGCGCCCGTGCAGAAACCATCTCCACCGATCTGGTTCGCGGGCAACGACCCCGAGGCATTGGGGTGGGCATCGCGCAACGGTATTTCAGCGGCAATCGGGTTCCAACCCAACGACCGGCTAGTCGTTCCAGCCACGGCCTTCAATACGGCCGAGAAATACGAGAATGCGTTTGTCCCCGGACGCGGCCAGCACCTGGCTCTGATGCGCCACCTTTACGTGGCCGAGTCGGACGAGCGTGCCATGGACGAGATGACCAAAGACATCATGGAGATGGGCGAGCGTTTCGCGACCAGCCCTCGTGGAATCAACGCCGCGCCGCCGCGGAAGATGTCCCGTGAGGATGCGCGCAAGGCGGTCGAGCACATGATCGCGACTGACGTCATCATCGGAGGCGGGCCAGAGACCTGTGCCGCCGCTATCGCGGGCGCCGTCAAACAACTCGGGATCGACGTATTCCTGGCCAATCCGTATCTGACCGGCGTTGAACCGCGACGGGTTCGCCGCACATTGCGCTTCTTCGCCAATGAAGTGCGGGCGCGCGTCGAACAGCTCACCTCCGAGAACCAGAATTAGGGCCTGGCTGCGCCGTCGCGGTAGGATTATGTACAAGCGTGGTCCACGCTGAAGCCGAACGAAGCGGGGCAGATGCTCGAGTTTCGGACGACCCGATATTGGACCACGCCGGACGCTTCGATCGACGTACGGGAGGCCCAAATGACGACTGAGCATCACAGCAACGGGGACGAACCAAAACAGGAACGGCTGACTGAATCCTGGCGCGAGGTCGGCGACCAGATTCAGGGACTGGTGTCACGGATCGCGGGTGTGTTCCGTGTGGCGTGGTCGGACGAGCGCAGTTCAGAGGAACAGACGGACGAGGAGACGCGTCGCTTCGACGACGACCTGCGGTCGTCGGCGGAGCGCATGGAGCGCATCTTCAAACGTGTTGCGTCTGAGACCGAAGAGGAGCGTGCCGCTGCCATGAAGTCGACGCGTAAAGCCAGCGATCAGACGCTGAGCGAGATGCGCGTTGTCGCCGCGCGTGGCCTGCGCGCGTTGAACGAGCAGCTCGACGACCTGGCCAAGACGCTGGAACGCGAGCGCGCGGCTCGGCAACACGAGCAGAGCGAGAACGGCAACAGCGACGAGTCGCACCCGAATTCGTAAGAGCGGACCCCCGCGTCTGCCCAAATCCCGAACCGGGGCGAACATTCGCGAATGCCGGTACCCACTGACGAGCGACGTATGAAGCAAGAAAGACGGGCCAAATCGGCCCGTCTTTCACGTTCCCTCCCCGCGTGCAAGATGATGTCGAGGCGAGCTCACGACTCCTTGACGGCGGCCGTGAGCTTGGCGAGTGAATCTTTCGCGTCGCCGAAAAGCATGAGCGTGTTCGGCTCGTGGAAGAGCTCGTTCTCGATACCGGCAAACCCCGGTCGCATGCTGCGCTTCAGCACGATAACCGTGTTGGCTTTGTCCACGTTGAGGATCGGCATGCCGTAGATCGGGCTGCTCTGATCGCTGCGCGCCGCCGGATTGACGACGTCGTTCGCACCGACCACCAGCGCCACATCGGCCTGCTGGAACTCGTCGTTGATCTGCTCCATCTCGTAGAGCTCGTCGTACGGGACGTTGGCTTCGGCCAGCAGCACGTTCATGTGCCCCGGCATGCGACCCGCGACGGGATGAATGGCGAACTTGACTGTTACGCCGCGTGCCTCGAGCTCTTCGGAGAGTTCTCGAATCTGGTGCTGAGCTTGCGCAACCGCGAGTCCGTATCCCGGAACGATGATCACCTCGTTGGCGTAGGCCATGGCAACCGCGGCATCGTCCGGCGTTGTTTCGCGAATCGGCTTGGCTTCACCATCCCCGCTGGCACCGGATGACGTTGGTACGGAGCCGAATCCACTGAAGAGGACGTTCGCGATGGAGCGATTCATCGCCCGGCTCATGAGCAGTGTCAGCAGCGCGCCGGACGCGCCAACGAGCGCTCCAGCTACGACGAGAATCTCGTTGTGAACGACGAAACCGGTTAGAGCCGCCGCCACGCCGGTGCAAGAGTTGAGGAGCGCGATGACGACCGGCATATCCGCGCCGCCGATCGGCAGGACGGTCGTGATGCCGAGAATCAGCGCGGCCGCCAGCAGTCCCCAGGTCCAGGCGTTGCTCTGGTCGAAGGCCGCCAGGATGATGATGAACGCCAGCGACACGATGAAGATCGCGCCGTTGACGATCGATTGCGCTGGATAACGTATCGGCCGACCGGATAGGAGTTCCTGCAGCTTGGCGAAGGCGATCATGCTGCCGCTGAAGGAGATCGAGCCGATGAAGATGCCGAGCGCCGTTGCCAACGCTTCACCGGAATTGATGTGGGCGCCCGACCGGGTCAGTTCGGTGAAGTGGGCGATCTCGACGAGCGCCGCCGTCCCACCTCCCATCCCGTTGAAGAGCGCCACCATTTGGGGCATGGCCGTCATCTTCACCGTGCGGGCGAAATAGACGCCCACAAAGGTGCCGAGCGCCGTGCCGACGATCAGGATGGCGATATTGATTGGATGCCAGCGGAAGGAGCGGTCGAAGACTGTCGCGACGAGCGCGATGGCCATGGCAACGGCCGCGATCTGATTACCGGAGCGGGCCGTGGCGGGTGAACTGAGTCGTTTCAAACCAAAGATGAACGTAACGGCGGAGATGAGATAAAAGATGTCGATCGTTGCGGAGCGTGCATCATGGATCACTTCTTGGCCACCGGCTTCTTCTTGAACATCTCCAGCATTCGATCAGTCACCACGAATCCACCGAAGACGTTGCCGGCCCCCATGAATAGGGCAATGAACGCGAGCACGTACAACAGCGGGCTGTTCGCCGTGCCGGCGATCAAGAGGCCGCCGAGGAACACGATGCCGTGGATCGCGTTGGTCCCCGACATCAGTGGCGTATGGAGCGTCGCCGGAACGCGTCCGATCACCTCGAACCCGAGTAGGATCGCGAGGATGAATACGTAGGCCCCAAGCAGAATGTCTTGGTTCAAGCCACCCCCTCCTTCATCCAGGCCAGCGTCGGCCCATGGAGTACCTCGCCGTCACGACAGACGACGACGCCGCGCGTAATTGCATCTTCCATATCGATGTTTAGCTGGCCCTTGGGAGCGAGATGCTCGAGAAGCGTCGAAATGTTCTTGGCGTACATCTGGCTTGCGTGTGTCGCCATGGTGCTCGGCAGATTGAGCAACCCCATGATGGTCACGTCGTGCCGAACGACGACCTCACCGGTGACCGTCAGCTCGCAGTTGCCGCCCATCTCGGCGGCGAGATCGACGATGACCGAGCCGGGGCGCATTCCCTTGACCGTGTCCTCCGGCAGGAGGAGCGGAGCGGGCCGGCCCGGAATCAGCGCGGTGGTGATGACGACGTCCGATTTTGCCGCATGGTCTTTGATCAGTTCGATTTCACGTCGGATGTGCTCCTCAGCCAATTCCTTGGCGTAGCCACCGGCGTCCTGTGCCTCTTCGTGCCCGACGTCAAGCTCAACGAAGGAGGCTCCAAGGCTTTGTACCTGCTCCTTGACGACCGGTCGCGTGTCGAAGGCCTCGACCACGGCGCCGAGTCGGCGTGCGGTGGCGATAGCCTGAAGACCAGCCACACCGGCTCCGAGAATAAGAACTTTAGCGGGCGGAATCGTTCCGGCGGCGGTCATCAAGAGCGGGAAGAATTTCTGAAGCTCGTTGGCGGCGAGGAGGACGGCCTTGTATCCGGCGATCGTGCTCATCGACGAAAGGGCGTCCATCGACTGCGCGCGCGTGATGCGCGGGATAGCGTCCATGCTCATCGCGGTAATCTGCTGCTTGGAGAGACTTACGACCAGTTCGGGGGCAACGAGTGGCGCAAGGAACGCGATCAGGATCGTTCCCGGTCGAGTCATGGCGATCTCTTCGTCGCTCGGACGCGCCACCTTCAAGATGACCTTCGCTCGGTCGTAGACCGTCCTGGTGTCCGGCACGATTTCGGCGCCGACCTCTTCGAACGCTGGATCGAGGAAGCTCGCGCTTGCACCGGCACCACGCTCCATAATGACGTGAAAACCGGACCTCGCAAGACGACGCACGACGTCCGGTGTGAGCGCGACCCGCCGTTCGCCCGGCAACGTCTCTTTGGGAATCCCAACAGTGAGTGTGGGCTGATTCTGAGACTCAGGCTGCAAAACGCAGGCTCCTTCATTGGACTTCGGAGATGGCGCATCCCCGTCAATCGCGTTTGGACGCATCAGTTGGCTGCTCTGGCTGCCCGCACAACCGTCCATTAGGTTAATCTTGGTGGCCGGACACGTCAACCATGTGTGGCACGCGAAGGACAGGTCTCAAGTCCTCGTTTTTCTGAATTCGTGGATGTTCAACGCGAAACGCTGGCGGGAATCGCCATTGAGCCGGTGCAGTGGTCGAACGTCACCGAGTCATATTTGCAGTGCTGACGACCGTTGAAAGGAGAGGTACATGATGCAAAGGGTGGTTCAGGTGGACGCGTTCACGGCAGAGGCGTATCGGGGAAATCCCGCCGCGGTCTGCGTGCTCGATGCGCCAGTCGACGCTCAATGGATGCAGCTCATTGCGCGGGAGATGAACCTCTCCGAGACCGCCTTTCTCTATCCAAAAGACGGCGGCTACCACCTGCGCTGGTTCACCCCTGCGGTAGAGGTCGATCTATGTGGCCACGCGACGCTGGCCAGCGCCCACGTTTTGTGGGAGGACGGGCACCTTGCGATGGATCAGCCCGCACGCTTCCAGACGTTGAGTGGCGAATTAACCGCCGTGAAGGTCGACGACTGGATCGAGCTCAACTTTCCGGCTGAGCCTGCCAGCGAAGCGCATGTTCCGGCGCAGCTCGAACCGGCCCTTGGCGTGGCCATGCTGTCCGTCACTCGCAATCGCATGGACTACCTGGTTGAGGTCGAGAACGAAGATGTCGTGCGGAGTTTGAAACCCAACATGGCGTTGCTGCGACAGATCGATGCGCGTGGCGTGATTGTCACCAGCCGCTCCGATCGCAGCGAATATGATTTCGTCTCACGCTTCTTCGGACCGGCCGTCGGCATCGACGAAGATCCGGTCACCGGCTCTTCACATTGCTGCCTCGGGCCGTACTGGGGCGAACGCTTGGGCAAAGACCATCTGACCGGGTATCAGGCATCGGTTCGGGGAGGCGTGGTGCGCGTGCGTCTGGCGGGAGATCGGGTGCGCTTGGCGGGCCAGGCCGTGACTGTGATGTGCGGCGAGTTGGTTTGAGTGTGAGAACGTGAGCCGCCCACGACCATCACTTTCGTGGGCGGTGTGCCAATTGGGTTGCCGGATGACGCTCAGGACCCGCTGGTCGGTTGGGTCAGATCGTAAACAGTCGTTCCTCCAACGGTCGTCGCGGTGAAGTTCTGCTGAACCCAGTTGCTGATCTCACTGGACGTACCGTTCGATCCACCGCCCCCGAATCCGCCGCCAACGCCACCACCAGCGAGGAAATAGTGGATCTTGCCCTCACTCACGAATTGCTGGAACTCCGCCAGGGTCGGGGTTGGGTCGGTGCCATTGAATCCACCGATAGCCATGATTGGTTTGTCGGTTGCCAATTGAACTCCCGCGGCGCTGTTTGCGCCGACGGCCGCGGCGACCCATGTGTAGCTGCCGGCATCTTGCTGCAGCAGCGTCACGAGTGCGCTGTCAGGCGTGCTCGCATCGAGCAGACCGCCCAGATTGCCGCCGTTACCACCAAATCCGCCGTTCTGGCCACCGGTTGGGTTGTTTCCGAATCCGGGGAAGCCTTCGAATGTTCCGCGGTTGCCACGTGTAGATCCGGCCGGTGGGAATCCACTATTGCCACTGGTGTTGCTATTTCCATTTGATCCGGTATTACCGGTTGACGAGCCAAAGCCCGGGAATCCGCCGTTGGCGTTGGTCGCGCCAGGGAAATTCGGCGCGCCGTTCCCGTCCGGTCCGCCACGAGGGCCGCCTCGGCCACCCGCTGCGGCCGGCCCAGCTGTTGGGATCGCCCCGGTGTGTGGCGTTGTAGCGGTCTCAGCCGCGAAGGCGGCCGGACCAGCCAGCGCTGCGATGAGTGCCACCGCGATGATGGCGGTCGCGGCCTGGCGTCGCAGGACGAGTGGGGTCAGCAACAGGACGCCCGCGCCGATTCCGAGTACCAGCACGCCGATGCGCAGAAGCGGATACCAGTTGGGCGTGCGGTTCAAGAGTTCATAGGCCCACACCGACGTGCCGGCAATCCCGATCGCCAGAAGTCCGCGAGCGACCCAGTGATCGCGCCGTTGCCACAGACTGACCACTCCAATACCAACCAGCGCCCCGATGGCAGGTGCGAGTGCGACGGTGTAGTAGGGATGGATGATCCCCTCTGCCAGGCTGAAGACGATGCCAGTCAACAGGAGCCAACCGCCCCAAATGATCGCGGCGGCTCGCACGCGGTCGGTGCGCGGCTGATGCCAGGTGAACCAGAGCAGTGCAACGAGAGAGAGAAGCGCCAGCGGCACCAGCCACGAGACCTGCGTGCCCATTTCGCTGCCAAATACCCGCAAGAGACCAGTTGGCCCCCAACGTCCGCCGCCATTGCCCGGCGCTCCGCCGACGCTGCCGGTCTCGTCGCCGGTGATGCGGCCGAAGCCGTTATAGCCAAAGATCAGGTTGAGTATGTTGTTGTTTTGCGAGCCGCCGACATACGGACGGGCGCTGGCGGGGGTCAACACGACCGCGGCGACCCACCATCCGGCTGATAGGACGATCGACACGCCGAATGCAATGAGCTGCGCCAGGCGACGGCGCAACGACACCGGGGAGGCGATGAGATAGACGAGGGCCAATGGCGGCACGACCACGAAGGCCTGCAGCATCTTGGTGAGAAAGCCGAATCCGATCAGTGCACCCGCCAAGAGCAACCAGCGTGTGCTGCCGTTTTCGAGTGACCGCGTTACTGCGTAGGCCGCCCCCACCATCAGGAGCACGAGAAGCGCGTCTGGGTTGTTGAAGCGGAACATGAGCGCCGCGACGGGTGTCAGCGCCATCACTGACCCGGCCAGCAGCGCGGCCGGAGCGGAGAACCAGCGGCGAACGGCGAGGTAGAGCAGACCGACGGCCGCCACGCCTTCCAGCGCTTCCGGCGCCAGGATGCTCCACGAGCTCACACCGAATATGCGTGCGGATAGCTCCATGATCCAGAGCGCGGCCGGAGGTTTGTCGACGGTTATGAAGTTGGACGAGTCGAATGAACCGAAAAAGAAGGCGGTCCAGTTTTTTGTCCCTGCCTGAACGGCGGCCGAGTAGAACGCGTTAGCCCAACCTGATGCTGACAAATTCCATAAATAGAGCATGGCGGTTGTGCCGAGCAGGGCTACGACGGAGAGCCGCTCCCAAAGTTGAGCGCGTATGCCGGTGCGAACCTCTCCGCGCTGCCTCGCGGTCCACGTCGTCGCGCTTGTCTGGTCCGCGACGGATTCTGGTGCGGTAGCGATCATGTATCGAACTCCTCGATCAAAAAACTGAAGGGAGGTCGGACCACGAAGCAAACGACCTCACCGACTTCACCCACTAGCCTAGGTGGCGGGCATTTGGTTTCTGTGAGATGAATCTAAGAATTTTCTGAGAAATGTGGAGAGGGTGGGAAGCGAGCACCTCGGGTTGAAACCCAGGGGTCATCGAGACGAAGTCCCGAAACGAAATGCGCGTACCCAATGGAACAGAGAGGCGGGACCTGTGCCCGCCTCTACGCTATCTCGAGGGCATACGGGCGGGCAACGAGTCCCGCCTCTAAGCTGAGAGGAGTGTCAGTCGGTACCCATCTGCCGTCATACGAATCATTTGCGTTCGTCCGTGCTAATACCCGACGATGGAATTGCCCGCGCGGCGGATGTCGGTCGCGCCGCTGTAGATCCCGGTTTGGGAATCACGCGCGATCAGCTGCACGCCTCCACCGAGTCCCCAGGGCGCGGCGGGCTCGACCTGATGCCCCATCTCCTCGAGCCGTTTGAGCGCGGCCTCTCCAACGCGCGATTCGACGCGCACGGTCGGGTTGCCGAACTCGAGTTGCTCGCCGATCAGGAAGCGCGGCGCTTCGCTGGTGCGCGCCGGATCCATGCCGAAATCGAGCGAGTTGCACAGGATCTGGATGTTGGTCTGCACCTGCCAATGTGCGCCCGGCGTGCCGCCCACCAGGATCGGGTGGCCGTCGCGCTGCACCAGGTAATTGTTGAGCGTGTGGATCGGCCGCTTCCCAGGCGCCAGGCAATTTGGGTGCCCCTCATCCAGGTTGAAGCCGAGCATGCGGTTGTTCATCATCGCGCCGGTCTCGCCCATCACGACGCCACAGCCAGCGAAGAGGCTATGGATGTAGGAGACCATGTTGCCGTCACCGTCGACGACGCACATGTAGGTCGTGTCGGGTTGCACATTCCCCTGCCACTCGAATGGCATGGCCCGCTGGCGGTCGATACGCGCGGCTTGATCGCGCGCATGCTCCTCTGAAAGGAGCATGTCGAGCGGCACGTCGACGAATCGTGGATCGCCCAGATAGCGATAGCGATCCTCGAAGGCAAGCTTGAGCGCTTCGATTTGAAGATGCATCAGCTCAGCCGAACCCGGTTCGAGCGACGCGATATCGAAGTTCTTCAAAATGTTCATGGTCAAGAGAACGATAATCCCCTGCGTCACCAGCGGCTGCTCGAAAATGGTGAAGCCCCGGTAGTCGATCGAGAGGGGCGACGCCATGTCAGTTTGGTGTTCGGCGAAATCTCGAGCTGAGAAGAGTCCGTCGTGATCGCGCGAATAGCTGACCAGTTCGGAGGCGAGATCCCCGTCGTAGAAATCGCGCCAGCCGTGCATGCCAATGCGCTCAAACGATCGTGCCAGTCCCGGCTGCCGGAAGAGTGATCCGACCGTAGGAACATCGCCGTCAGGCAGGAAGACGCGGGCGCTATCCGGGAACTGGCGATAGGTCTTGGCGTCGTTGTCGAGCATGCGGTGCAGGCGCTGAGAGACCGGGACGCCGTCACGGGCATAGGTGATAGCGCTCTGCAATAAGTCGCCGAGCGGCAGGCTGCCGTAGCGCTCGAGCGCGGCTCCCCAACAGGCGACCGTTCCGGGAACCGACGACGCCCACAATCCCGTGTACGGAATCCCACCACGTTCGCGATAGCGCTCCGCGGTGGCGGCGCGTGGCGCGGCACCACTCCCATTTAGCGCGACCACCTGGTTGCCTGCTGCCAGGTTGATCAGGAAAAAGCTATCGCCGCCGATATGGCCGTTGCGCGGCTCGACCGTCATCAGCACGGCGCCCGCCGCGACGGCCGCGTCGACGGCATTGCCGCCACGACGAAGCACGTCGATGGCTGCTTGACTGGCAAACGGATGGGCTGACGATGCCAAGCCGTTGCGGGCCATGGTGACGTCGGATGGTGGCCGATTGGATTCCGTGGTCGCTGGGCTCTGCTGGGTCGTCGCCAAGTGATCCCCTTTCGTCACACGGCTCGCACGTGGAGCAGGTTGGTATGCCCCGGCTCGTTGTACGCAGTCAGACTTCCTACGAACAAGATGTTGTGTCCCGAAATCGCGTGGTTGGAGTGGACGAGCCGCGCAGTCATGTCCTCAATCATCTTCTCCGTGTTGTCGGAGAAGGGCGCGACGAGCGACGTCACGCCCCAGACAAGTGAGAGCTGACGCGCCACGAAGTCGTTGTTGGTCAGCGCCATGATCGGGACGTTGGGCCGTTCGCGCGCGACCTCTCGAGCTGAGAACCCACTGCGCGTGAAGACCGCGATCTGGTTGACCAACGGACTGCGACGTGAAATGTCGTCGGCTGCACGGGCAATGAGCGATGCGGTCGTGATCGGTCCATCCGCGTTTTCCGTCTGCTTCGGTGGAAATTCCCGCTCGACCGCCGTCACGATGCGATTCATCATCTGCACTGCTTCGAGCGGGAACTCGCCGGTGGCTGTTTCCGCACTGAGCATCACCGCATCGGTACCGTCCAGAATGGCGTTGGCGACGTCGCTCGTCTCGGCGCGAGTTGGGATGGGCTGATTGATCATGGACTCGAGCATCTGCGTGGCGGTGATGACCGGTGCTCCGTGTCGACGAGCCACGGCGATGATGCGCTTCTGCGCGATCGGAACTTCCTCGGGCGGCAGCTGCACGCCGAGATCTCCACGTGCCACCATGATTGCGTCCGAAATGTGAGCGATCTGATGCAAGGTTTCGAGCGCCTCGGGACGCTCGATCTTGGCCACGATGCCGCATTTGCCACCGTGGCGCTGGAGTTCCGAGCGCACCATCTGGATGTCGTCGGGAGACGTGACAAAGCTGACCCCCAGATATTCGAGATTTTCCTCGGCCGCGAAGGCGATGTCGGCGGCCTCCTGCTGGGTCAGCTCGCGCGGCGGTGGCTTGGCACCCGGCACCGTCACGCCCTGGCGTCCCCGCAGACGGCCACCGCGTACGACCTGTGTATGGACGACTTCACGTTCGCGAGAAGTGACGATGAGCTCCAGGAGCCCATCCATGATCAGGACGCGCTGCCCGGCCTTGAGCTGATCGAACAGATTTCGGTCGTCCACGGAAATGCGGTTCGGCTCGAGCCGATCGTCACCGGCGATCAGATCGATCGGTTGGTCGTGGCGCAGCGAGATGGTCTCGCCATCCGGCAGTGGACCGGTACGCGGCTTTGGCCCGGCGAGGTCTTGCAGGATCGCGACGCAGCGTCCGGTCTCGTCCGCCGCGCGACGAATGGTGCGGATGACCTCACGTCGAATGTCAATGGTGTTGTGAGCGGCGTTGATGCGAACGACGTTTACCCCCGCGTCGAGCATCGACTTGAGACGCTCGATCTCCCACGAAGCAGGTCCGATGGTGGCAACGATTTTCGCATTACGTCTGGAGGTCGGTTCGGCCATCGATCCCGCCTCTCTGCAGGTACGGTTCTTATCTATCGGAATCGCGATTTACGATACCACAGGGTCTGTAAACGGGGTGTCGGAAAGCGATACTCGGAACAGCGTCTTGATTGTCATAAGATTGAGGTGATCCGCGTTGGTCGCGTTTCGGGTGAAAAATGAACGCAAATGACTTGAGCGAGGGGATGGAGCGGTCTACGATACCGCTGGAAGCCGAACAGACTTGGGAATGTCGCACCACACGCCACGTTTGATTGAAGAGACGGGTGTCCGGCATGTTGGTGCCTCGAGGAGATAATTATGCCGATCGATCTGACGAGCTATGTGATCGAAAATCCGGACGACCTGAACGTGATCTTCGGTCAGAGTCACTTCATCAAGACGGTCGAGGATTTGCACGAAGCGCTGGCCGGCTCGGTACCGAACCTCAAATTTGGGGTGGCCTTCAGCGAGGCATCGGGTGACCGCCTGGTGCGTGTGAGCGGTACGGACGACGAGCTCGTCGATCTGGCAGCCAGGAACGTGATGGGCATCTCCGCCGGGCACTGTTTCCTGATCTTTTTGCGGGATGCGTTCCCGATCAATGTGCTTCCGGCAGTGAAGGCGGTGCAGGAGGTTTGCACCATTTTCTGCGCGACCGCCAATTCGGTCGAGGTGATCCTGGCCGACACGGGCGAGGCTCGCGCCGTGTTGGGAGTAGCCGACGGACTCAAGCCGCTCGGCGTCGAATCGGAGTCGGACATCGCATCGCGCCAGGGGCTGCTGCGCAGGTTCGGCTACAAGCTCGGATCTTCCTGACGCGAATGCGTAAGAGGTATGACCTTTGTCCGTTTATGAATTGGATTGAAACGTCGCGAAATTGTGACGTTGATCGGTGGAACAGGGGCGCAGGCTTGGGTACAATGCCAGACTGGGGTGTTCCTGTCTGTTCGCGCCTGCAACCTGTGGGTTGAATCGATTTCGCGCAGCAGGATTGATCAGAGTAAATAGAACGGTGACGATGTCTTGCGCGGCCAACAAGTGGAACCTGCCAAGCGCTGCACCTACGCCGTTCCAATTGCTGTAAGTTCGCTATGACGTTAGTCGGGAGGCGTGGTGTATGACAAGCTCTGGCCGAAGTCGCACGAAGGAGCTTGCGCTGGAGAAAGATGAGCTGCTCGCGCTCTATCGCAAGATGGTACAGATCCGCGTCTTTGAAGAGAACGCGGCCGAGCAATACGCACGTGGCCGAATTGCAGGGTTCCTGCATCTATACATCGGTGAGGAAGCAACTGGAGTCGGCGCGATTTCCGCGATGGAGGATCGGGATCACCTGATAACTCACTATCGCGATCATGGCTACGCGCTGGCGCGCGGCATTTCCCCGAAGGCCGGCATGGCTGAGCTCTTTGGCAAGTCGACCGGCGTGACGCATGGCCGCGGCGGATCGATGCACTTCAGTGACGTCAGCAGGAATTTCTGGGGTGGCTACGCGATCGTTGCCGGACACATACCGCTCGCGGCTGGACTGGCCCTTGCCAGCCAGTACATGGACAAGGGCTACGTCGTCGTTTGTATCTTCGGAGACGGCGCGACCAACGCCGGTGCCTTCCACGAAGCGGCGAACCTCGCCTCCGTATGGAAGCTTCCCGTCATCTTCCTCGTAGAGAACAACCTGTACGGCATGGGAACGGCGGTCGAGTACGTATCGGCGGTGCCGGACATGTCCCGCAAGGCGCTGGCATACGACATCGAGGCCGCACGGGTTGATGGCCAGGACCTGCTGGCCGTGCGCGAGGCCATGAAGAAGGCGCTCGATCACTGCCGTTCCGGTAACGGACCATACCTGCTCGAATCGCTGACCTACCGCTATCGAGGTCACTCGATGGCCGACCCGGAACAGTATCGATCGAAGGATGAAGTCGAGCGGTTCCGCAAGAATGATCCGATCGTGCTATTCCGAGACAAGCTACTGGCCGACGGTGTCGCCAAGCAGGAAGAGTTCGATCAGATCGATGCTGAGGTGAACGCGGAAATCGAGGAAGCCGTTCAGTTCGCGGAAGACAGTCCGGCTCCCGATCCTTCCACGCTCGATGAGTTTATTTATGCCGATTCGAGTGCTGCACACTAGCGTAGAGCACGGTCAGGAGTCTTAATCGATGACACGTCAGATCACGTACCGCGACGCTCTGCGCGAAGCGTTGCACGAGGAGATGGACCGCGACGAGCGTGTTTTCCTGATGGGCGAAGATATTGGTGCCTATGGAGGATCATACGTCGTCACGCGTGGGCTTCTTGAGGAATACGGGCGCAAGCGCGTTCGTGATACGCCGATCTCGGAGCTCGGCATTGTCGGCGCCGCCGTTGGCGCGGCGATGGGCGGACTGCGACCGATCGTTGAGCTGATGACGATCAACTTCAGCCTGCTGGCGATCGACCAGATCGTGAATCACGCTGCCAAGCTGCATTACATGTTCAGCGGTGCCTTCACCGCGCCGATCGTGGTGCGCACGGCCTCTGGTTGGGGTCAGTTGGGTGCCACGCACTCCCAGACGTTTGAGGGCTGGTACGCTCACGTGCCTGGCCTGCGCGTCGTCATGCCGGCCACGCCGCGCGACGCCAAAGGCTTACTCAAGGCAGCAATTCGTAGCAACGACCCGGTGATGTTCATCGAACATTCGCTGATCTACCGCAATCAGGGCGAAGTCGAAGAGGGCGAGCTGGTTCTGCCCCTCGAAGGTGCTGAAGTCCGCCGTGAGGGGACCGACGTCACGCTCGTCTCCTGGTCGCGCGGATACTATCTCGCCATGGGTGCGGCCGAAGAATTGGCAAAGCAGGGCATCAGCGCCGAAGTCATTGATATGCGCGTGTTGCGCCCGCTCGATGTCGATACCGTGGTCGAGTCGGTCAAGAAGACGAATCATCTCGTGACGGTCGAGGAGAGCTGGCGAACCCTGGGAGTCGGCGCGGAGATCGCGGCGGCGGTTCAGGAAAAGGCGTTCGACTACCTCGACGCGCCGATTGCGCGGGTCGGCAGCCTCGAAATTCCAGTCCCATATGCGAAAAACCTCGAGCGGCTCGTCTTCCCGGACAAGGGACACGTCGTACAGGCGGTCAAGGACGTCCTCGCGCGAGATCTTGCACCGGTCGGCTAGAACCGGTGCCTGACCTGTCGTTCAGCGATGACGGCAGGTCGCGACCCTTGAAACGACAAAGGCGGAGGTGCGACCGATGGCCAAGACCCTGGTGATGCCCCAGATGGGCTACGACATGGACGCGGGGACCTTGCTTCGCTGGCTCAAGCAAGAGGGCGAAGAGGTCGAACGCGGTGAGCCCATCGCGGAGATCGAGACCGATAAGGTCAATCTCGAAATTGAATCATTTGACAGCGGCGTGGTGCGCAAGCACCTGGTGACCGAGGGACAGACGGTCCCCGTCGGCGAGGCGATCGCTATTATCGGCGGTGCCGACGAACCTCTGGACTTGCCCGACTTGAACGGCAAGCAGCCGGAGCCCGCACCAAAGGCAGCACCGCCACCGCAGGCGGAAGCGCAAGTGCCGGTGGCCAGTGCGGTCAGTCAACCTGCGGCGGTATCGCCCAACCAGCAATCCCAGCCGCAGGATCAAGTGATCGATCGTGCGCCGGGTGAGCGCGTGCGTGCGTCACCGCTGGTGCGGCGCCTGGCAGCCGAGCATGGAATCGATCTTACTCGCGTGCGCGGTACCGGTCCGGGCGGACGAATCATCAAGGTCGACGTCATGCCGTTGATCGGTCAACCGCAGGCGGCTCCTGCCGCGGCGCCGATAGCACCGGCTGCCGCTCCTGCGCAAGAGCAAGCTCCTCAGCCGATGCCGCAACCACAACCGGTTCCGGTTGGAGCGCCCGACTTCGAACTGCACGAGCTTTCGCGCATTCGCAAGACCATCGCGCGACGCATGTCGGAGAGCTTCCAGCAGGCACCGCACATCTACATCTCGATGTCGATCGAGATGACGAGAGCGCTCCAGTTGCGCGAGCAGATCAATGCTGAAGTGGAACAGCCGCAGCAGGTCTCGATCAACGATCTGATCGTCAAGGCTACGGCGCTAGCGCTGCGCAAGTTCCCGATGCTCAACGCCGCTTATGCCGGCGAGCAGGTGCGCGTTTTCAAGCGTATTGACATCAACAATGCTATCGCGATCGAGACCGGGCTCATCAGCCCCTTCATTCCGGACGCCGATCACAAGCCATTGGGCGAGATCGCGTCGAAGATGAAGGATCTGGCCAAGCGCGCTCGCGAGGGCGGACTGACCCCCGAGGAGTATCAGGGTGGCACGTTCACCATCAGCAATCTCGGGATGTTCGGGGTGGAGAACTTCCAGGCCGTGATCAACCCGCCGCAGGCAGCCATCTTGTCGGTCGGCACGGTCAAGAAGGAGCCGGTCTTCATGGACGGCCAGTTCAAGCCGGTCGACACCATGATGGTGACGGTCGCAGCGGATCATCGGGTTACTGACGGAGCCGAGGTCTCGCGGTTCATGCAGGAAATCAAGCGACTGCTCGAGACGCCGATGCTTCTCTTGGTGAGCTAGCCGAGAGCGATTGCGGGAGCACTTTGTGTGCTCCCGTACAATTCACAAACCGATGGATATCATATCGGAGCCGGGTGCGCGCGACGTGGGCGTTGTGCTCCCGACTATCTGCTGCCTATTCAGGTTCCACACCCTTCGCCCGAAGCTCCTCGATGTCGTGTTCGGCATCCTGGTATTGCCGCCGCAGCACCGGCAATCGCTCGCGTGCACGCTCCATATCCGCCATCACGTCGTTCCGTTCATCCACCAATCGTGCCGCCGCGGCGTCGATCTCCTGGCGCTTCCAGTTGAGCTCGACACACGCAGGACAGCGCCCAAGTGGATCGAGCCAACCGCCACATTCGTCACACGGACGGACGAGGTCGGCGAGCGTTAGATCGGGTAACGCCGCCTCGTCCAACGAATGACGTAGCGCTTCGTTGGCGATGATCGACAGGCTGTTGGTCAGATGGCTGGCCAACTGCTCTTTGACACTCTGATTCAGGCCGGTGGGAACCAGCTTCAGTGCATCGCCGGAAACCCGCGCCAGCTTTGGCAGGGCCAGTTGATGGCCGCGTTCGGCCCAATCTAGCTCTTCCCGAAACAGGAACTCAGCGGATCCCACACGAAGGGCGATCTCGGCGGGGTCGGTTGACTCGACATCGATCTCGATGGGAGTGGCGGGAAGTTCGACATCCGGAGTTGCTCCTCGTTCCGCCCGGAGAGATGCCAGGTCCTCTTCAGCTTGACCGATCGCGTCATTCAACTGCTCGAGGCGTTCGGTCCAGCGGTTTCGCGGCATGAACGCCGTCTCGGCTTCGGCGATGTCGTACTCGATGTTCGAGTGGCGTGTCAGCAGGCGCGCGAGCCGTCGTCGCTCGGCATCGCGAATCGGGATTGTTGCCGAACCGCTCTGACGCTGGTCGGAACCAGATTGATCGGGATCTTGGTGACGATCGCGGCGCCAAAATGAGAAGCGCTGCATGAAGCCATCCTTCCGGGGTGCTGGAATGTGCGCTCAGGGGTGTTCGACGGGTTGCTGGATCTCGCTCATGTCCCAGGAATCAACCGCGTCGAGCGCATCTCTAAGCGCCGGGATCACCTTGGCGGTCGTCGGGATTCCTTGAATAATGGCGACCGGTTTCTGGAGAGCTTGCCCGTCTGGTTCAAGATGCCGAACCGCCCCATGGATCTCGATGTGGCGTGGTCCCCTCGTCACCGCATAGGCGGCGACGACTCGACCGTAGCCCCCGCTGACCCAATGGAGCGACACGCCCGCGGCCACGTCGCCCTGAGCGCCGGATACGACGCGCAGCGGGTGTTTCCAGCTCGACGCCAGCGTCTCACCCGCGTTGAGCAGTTCGTTGGCCGCTTGCTGCAGCGAGATGCGACGCATCGAATCGGCCGCGAGTCCGGTACGAGTGGCATAGATTGCCCGGCCCCAGTCGCTGCGCCAAATGAGGAACGCCGCGATAAGGATGCCAGCATGAATCACGAGTGTGGCGTCGCTGAGGAGCGGTGTATCGCCACTGTAGATCTGCGACCAATCTCCACCCGCGCCGGCAACGAGATCGAGGAGCGGGTAGAAGACCAGCGAATTGGCGATGCTGATCACGCCGAAGATGAAGAGGACGTAGTTGATTGGCGGTCTACGCGGCCAAAGGACCGGTATGGCGATAGCGATCAAGCCCAGGACGACACTGACGATATTTCCGGAGAGGGCGATCCAGAAGACCTGAGCGTTGGTCAGGAATCCCGCGTACTCGACGAATCCATAGAAGAAGTACCAGCCGTAGCCGGTGACCTTCGCGCCGAAGCTGATGACGGTGACGGCGTGACCAAGCTCGTGGAAGACCACACTGAGCGGCAGCAGGATGAAAAATGCCGCTTCGCTGAGCCGCTGACGGTCGCTTGGGGTAAAGTCATCATCGAAGGTGTCATGCCAGTTACGGATGACGGAGATGAGTGTTCGGATCGAAACCAGGCCCAGCAGGATGCCTGTGACGATCATGAAGCTGGGCGTAAACACGTGAGCAACTCCTCATCTTGAACCGGATCAAATTGTAGCACTGGCCAATTCCAGGCGATGAGGTGGCGATGGAGATTGACCGCGACGGCGACATGCTGGCGATCGAGACGCTGGAAGACAGTATCTGGTACGCCGACAATCTCGACGTATTAGCACGCGTGCCCGATGGATCGATCCCGCTGATTTACATCGATCCGCCGTTCAACACCGGCAAGACGCAGTCCCACACGCGTCTTCGCACCGTCCGCGACCCGGATGGGGATCGCACCGGATTTCAAGGTCGCCCATATCGCACGACACGCCTCGGTACGCACTCCTACGTCGACTTCTTCGACGACTATCTGGCCTTTCTCGAGCCGCGATTGATCGAGGCACATCGTGTCCTCGCGCCTGACGGCACAATCTACGTCCATCTCGATTATCGCGAGGTCCACTACGTCAAAGTGCTGCTTGATGGGATCTTCGGGCGGCAGTGCTTCCTCAACGAAGTCATCTGGACTTACGACTTTGGGGGTCGCTCGCGCCGTCGCTGGCCCGCCAAGCACGACAATATCCTCGTCTACGTCAAATCACCGGATGCGCACGTCTTCAATGCCGCCGACATCGATCGCGTCCCCTACATGGCCCCGGGATTGGTCGGTCCGGAGAAGGCAGCGCGCGGTAAGTTGCCGACTGACACCTGGTGGCAGACGATCGTGGCGACCAGCGGGAAGGAACGGACCGGCTATCCGACGCAGAAGCCGCTGGCGATCGCGCGGCGCATCATTCAAGCCTCATCACATCCTGGGGATCTTGTGCTCGATTTTTTCGCTGGGAGCGGAACGACCGGGGTCGCGGCACGAGAGTTGGGGCGACGCTTTCTGCTGGTCGACGACAATCTTGACGCGTTGAACGTGATGCAGCGGCGTTTTGCCGATGCCGGTGACGTCAGCTTCCTGGGGTATGATGCCCGCGCGGGAGGGGACGGACCCGTTGAACAACGTGCCGAGGGGAAGGAAAGCACCACAACGTGAGCAACATTATTGATCTACGCGGCGACTGGGCCGCGCCACCGACGGCGGCGATGCGTCAGGCGATGGCCGAGGCGGAAGTCGGAGACGACAACTCGCATGAGGATCCGACAGTCCTTCAACTGGAGGAGATGTCGGCCGACAATGCTCGGCAAAGAGGCGGCCATCTTCGTACCGAGCGGCACCATGGGGAATTTGGTTTCAATCCTGAGCCTGGCTGAGCATGGCACCGAAGTCATCGCGGGCGACAAAGCGCATTCAGTCGTCTACGAACGAGGTGGCATGGCGGCGGTCGGCGGACATCCGATACGCACCGTTCCGAACGATCGATTCGGAGGACTGGATCCGCTTCTGATAGCCGCCGCGGTACGCCCGGAGAACATCCACTTTCCCAAGACCGGACTGCTCTTGCTCGAGAACACGCACAACCTGTGTGGCGGCACGGTGGTGCTGCCCGAACGGATGCGTGAGCTGGCGGACATCGCACATAGCCATGGATTTCCCGTGCATCTGGACGGCTCGCGCATCTTCAACGCGTCTGCGGCGCTTGAGAAGCCTGTGTCGGAACTGGTGAGGGACGTCGACACCGTCACCTTCTGCCTCTCGAAGGGACTGGCCGCCCCGGTCGGCTCAATGATCGCCGGGACGACTGAGACGATCGCCATCGCACGGCAGAAGCGCAAGCTGCTTGGTGGTGGAATGCGACAGGCGGGCGTAATTGCCGCCGCGGGCGTGGTGGCATTGAAGCAGATGGTCGCGCGGCTGCCCGAAGATCACGCGCACGCACGCCGATTGGCCGAGGGGATGGCCGAACTTCCCTACGTCTCGATCGACCTCGAGACTGTCCAGTCGAACATCGTCTTCTTCGATGTCAAACCGCCGTTGTTGGGTGAGCAGGTCGCCGAGCGGCTGCGCAATGCTGGTGTCAGGTTGACTGCATTCGGTGGTCCCACGTTGCGGTTCGTGACGCACTACGCCATCAGCGATGCGGACGTCGAGCGCGTGCTCCTCATCATGCGGGACATTCGGAGCTGATTCGGAGCGACCACTCAAGCGAATCGGCGATCGAATAATCAGAATGGAAAATGAATAGATGGACGATCTCGAGAAGAATGCCTTTGAACTGGTCGACGGAAAGACCGACCAGATCCTGGAGCGATTCCGGACCGTTATTGGCGTCAATACCACCGTTCCTCCGGGAAAGAATTACGACACACTGCTCGATTTGATCGAACCTGAGTTCAAGCGATTGGGGTTCGAGACCGAGCGCGTCACGATTCCGGATGAGCTCATCAAGACCATCCCGCTGCCATTGGAGGGACCGCGCGTCAACCTGGTGGCGCGTCGTGGCCACGGGGGTGAGCCGGTCACGATCTACGCGCACATGGACGTCGTGCCGATCGAAGAAGGCTGGAAGCACGACCCGTTCGGCGCGGAGCTCGAGGACGGCAAGATCTACGGTCGCGGTACGGCCGACATGAAAGGTGCCATCGCGTCGCTGATCACCGCGATCGAGACGATGGACGAAGCAGGTATCACTCCCAACTACGATCTGATCGTCTGCCTGTGCACCGACGAGGAAATTGGCGGGTATCCCGGTATCTGGCATCTCGCCAAAGAGGGCTACGTCAAGGGTCACATGCTGTGTCTCGAGGGCGGCCAGGAGGCGCGTATCGGCCTGGCTTCGGCCGGGGCGGTGGACGTGACCATCACCACGATCGGGCGGAGCGCCCACTCTGGGTCGAATTATCTGGGCGTGAACGCCATCGACTGCATGCTGCCGATCATGAACGAGCTGGCGCAGCTCAAGACCGACGTCGAGGGACGTGAGTCGACCGTCCTGGGCGTCCAGCACGAACAGGCGCGTTCGCGCTACATGACGCCCATGTTCAACTTCTCCATCATCCACGCAGGAGTGAAGTCGAACATCGTTCCAGCAACGTGCACCCTCCTGATCAATCGCCGCTACATCCCTGAAGAAGACTACGATCAGGTGACGGGCGAAATTGTCGAGGCGGTCGAGCGAGGTAAGGCCAAGAGTGACGTGCTCGACGTCAAGGTGGAATTCTTCCACGTTTATCCAGCGATGAAGCTGATTCCGGGTCCGCACATGCGCAAAATGCAAGAATCCATGATGCTGGTCCATGGATACACGCTGGAAGACTTCACCGCCGCGGGGGCGTCCGGATCGACCGATATGGCCAACGTGCAACAGGAGCTCGGCTGGGACGACATTCCGTTTTGCGGTCCAGGACGCATGGCCAGCCGTGCCCACGGCGCCGACGAGTTCGTCGAGCTCGAGGACGTCAAAGCGCACATCAAGGAGCTGATTCACTACCTGGCATTCTGACGTCGGCCTATTGGCTGTGAACCAACGGCGACCTGCAACACAATCGAATGGGGGCGCGATGCGCGTTGGGTATCTAACGGGACAAAGAGTCTATCTGAGGCCGCTGAACGAAGAGGATCAGGAGACTGCCACCGCTTGGTTTGATAGCCCGTTCCCGATCAACGGAACGCGCGCCAAGACCTTCCTCGAGGAGGAGCGTGAGGACTGGTACAGCAACAGCTTTTTGGCACTCGCCGTGGTTCGGTCTGAGGACGATGAAGTGGTTGGTGGCATGACCTTCAGCACGCAGGACCGTCGCGTAGCGGCCGTACGGTTTCATATGGCACCGGCTTTGAACGATGCCGACGAGCTGCGCTCTGAAGCGGTCCGCATCGTCGTCCCATGGCTGCGCGACGAGCATGAGTTGATGGTGGTGCGTCTGAGTCTCCCAGCTGACCAGCACGAATCGATTCGGGCAGCGGAGGAGCTTGGCATGCAGCCGAGTGTGCGCTTGCGGGAGTGGTTCGCAAGAGGCGGTACGCGCGTCGACAGAATCGTCTACGAGTCCTTGAACCGTCGTTGGGAGGTGCAGAATGCGTAACCCGATTCTCATCGGCGAACGAGTCTACATTCGACCACTCGAGGAGAGCGACGCGCAGACGCTGGCGGATATCTACGCCTCGGAGACCGAGACGTTCATGCAGCGTGGACGAACGCCGGTGGGCGTGCTGGGCTGGAAGAAGATGATCCGCGATCTTCACAAGACACAGCCGCCAAGTGACATCGATTTCGCGGTGTGTCTCATCGAGAACGATCAGTTGATTGGTTTCAATGGCGTGGTGGACATCGACTGGGTCAATCGGACAGGCGAGACCGAAAGCGATTTCGGACCGGCAGAGATCCGCAGCCAGGGCTATGGAACTGACGCCAAACACCTCTTGCTGGAGTATTGCTTCGACGTCATTCAGTTACACGTGTTGCAGTCAATTGTGTTCGAGACCAACACTCGCAGTGCGGCGGCGGTCTCGAAGCAGGGGTATCGGCTAGCTGGACGACTGAAGTACGACGAGCTGAAGGACGGCGTCTTCAGAGACGCACTCGTCTTCGATCTCAAGCGCGAGGATTGGATCGAGGCGCGAGACGCCTGGCGAGCTCGGCAGTTGGAGCGGAAACAGGGCAGCTAGTTTGTAGGGTGTGCATCCGGGGAGGCGGGTACCCGCTCGCGGGTGTTGTCCTTCCGAAGTGCAGATGTGGCGAACGCACGCGGGAGAACACAAGGTTCTCCCCTGCATCATCGCGACGGTCGCGGGCTGCGACGCCTCAGGCCACCCAGAACCAGGTGCTGAACTGGGTCAGCAATCCAATCAGCTGGATCACAAAGAGGATCATCACCACGCTGAAGACGTAGCGTCTTCGCGTCAGCATTGCCATGGCGATGAAGAATGGGAAGAGCACGATCATGAAGCGCGGAATCGACATCAGCGGATGGACCTGCGACGGTGTGAAGAGTGGAAGGGTGAAGACCGCGAGCGAGTAAAGGCTGTAGGCGCCACGCACTTTCCAGAGTGTGAAGATCAGAATTGGGATGAAGGCGAGGAAGATGAAGAGGTCATACGACTGGCTCTCGGCGAACGAGAGGCGCAGGTTTGGATTGGTGAGCGTTCCCCAGGATGGCGAGTTGACCAGCCAGGAGAGCCAGGTCAGGTCGAGCTTATGGAACTCCGCCTGCAGGGTTGTCCAGGGCATCGCCTTGTAGCGCGCCCAGCCCTTTTGGGCGGAGAGCATCAGCAGCGGATCTCCCCAGATGTTGTCGAGCTGGAACATAAAGAGCAGGGGCGATAGCGCTCCAACGCCCACTTTGACACCCGGAGCCCACCACTCTTTCGGCTTCCACCCATATTGCCGCACGATGAAAACGGCGAGCGGAATCAGGATCAACACGCCGGTATTGCGGGTGAGCCCGGCCAGCGCAACGGCAATGGCGGCGCGCGTCCATTGCCCTTTTCTCCCGTAATAGACGGCCGCCACCGTCACCAACAAGAAGAGCGACTCGGTGTACATGGCCGAGAAGTAGAACGCGGTGGGGAAGAACGCCAAGAGCCACAAGGCGCGTCGGGCGATCGTCTCGTCGTAATCGATCTTGATGAGTCGATAGAGCAGGATGAGGGCGAACAGGAACGCCACATTCGAGATCAGGATGCCAACGACCGCCGTGTTCCAACCGGTGATTTGCGCGCCGAGCCAGAGTAACAGTGGATAGAGCGGCCAGAACGCGGCGCTCGCCTGATAGATGCCGTAGCCGTAGTTGGCAAGCAGCGAATACCAGTAGCCGTCCCAATTGCGGAGAGGCTGAACGAGATAGTGCTCGAGACCGGTCATCCCCCCGAGCCGGTACTGAATTGCCGGCACCTCTCGCAGCGAGTAGAAGTGCGAAATGGCGTAGGCGGCGAAGACAAAGACGAAGATCGTATGAACGCCGAAGACGATGAGTGGCACGCGATTGGCCCACACCACGTCGATTGCTGCATTGAGCGAGATGGATAAGCGGGATCGGGTGGGGCTGAGCGCCTCTGCCCTGGACGACTGCATTATGCGCATCTGCGAGCGACGACCTCTTCCGTGTTCAGGTGATGTCCCAGTGCTCCGTCCGGCCGAAGACGGTGGCAGCCGAAATCATGCCACGATACGCAACCATACGTACGAAAGAGCGCTCCGGATCGAAATCCGGCCGAAGTGTATAATCGAACGAACGGGCGTCGCGGCAACGAAGCCGCGTTGTCCAGCAAACCAAAGCGCGGACCTAATGAGGAGTGCTATCCCGTTAATGGGGGAAAGTATTACCGGTAGATAGAAAGTGACGGGTGCCATGAGTCGAGCGTGGGAAGATCCTTCCCGATCGCAGACGGCGCCGTCTACGCAGGAATCCGGTGAACTCCACCTTGGTTGTTCGATGTTACGTCGCACTCAACTGGTTCTCAAAGGCAAGAGCCGTCCGGTGATGCGATGCTCTCTTGGATACTCAGTTCAGACTGGCGAGGAAGCAGAACGCTGTCTCGCCGTCGAGGGCGCGCACGAGTGTTGGCACATGTTTCCGACGAAGAACGGTACGTCGTAGGCATCGAATCTGGGGTGCTGTTGAATCGAACACATCGTAGGCAGGCCGCCTGACCGATCAAGGTTTGGCAATAGACAACGAGGGGCGGAATCACCGCCCCTCGTGTGCGTTCGACGCATCACGACCTTCAGATTCACAGTAGCCCAACTACGCGACGGCGCTATCGACTTCCGCGCCGAAGACGGCGTTGGTATACACCTCTTGAATGTCGTCGAGGTCGTCGAGAGCCTCCAACAACTTTACGGCAGTCTGTGCCTGCGTCCCATCCAGTTCCACTGGCACTTGCGGTAGCCGAGTAATCTCGGCCTGCTGAACGTCGATACCGTTCTCTTTCAGCGATTCCGACACTCGCGAGAGATCGGTCGCTTCGGTGGTGATCACGACGTCGGTCTCATCGTTCTCGACGTCTTTCGCACCAGCGTCGATCGCCGCCAGAGCCACCTCGTCGAAATCTTGCTGCTCGAGCGGGACGACGATCTGCCCCACGGTATCGAATTGCCAGGCGACGCAGCCGGTTTCACCGAGGGTGCCGCCGTGCCTGGTGAATGCGAATCGCACCTCTGATGCCGTGCGATTGCGATTGTCGGTCAGGCCAATCGCCAGGACGGCAATTCCGCCCGGACCGTAGCCTTCATACACGATCGTTTCCCAGTTTTCCGCGTCCGCTCCGGCGCCGCTCGCCTTGGTCAACGCACGGTCGATCGTATCGTTCGGCATGCCTTCGCGCTTGGCACGATCGATCGCCATGCGCAGACGAACATTCGCATCCGGGTTCGCGCCACCTTCACGCACCGAGACGTGAATCTCGCGAGAGAGTTTGCTAAACATCGCGCCCTTTTTGTAATCGGTCGCGGCTTTCTGCCGTTTGATCTGCGCCCATTTTGAGTGGCCCGCCATGCCTGAACACTCCTTACGTTGATCGTGACTTCGGGCAATGAGTTGCTGTGTGAAACGTGGTCGCAGCGCAATGTCTGCGTCGCACATGGGCATACATGACTACGGACCGGTGTGAGTCAGTGATTGCCAGGATCCGGTCAACCCTGAATATTGACACACAATTCGTACTTCCGCCAACTAATCTTAAGGCTCCCTTTATGAACCGTTGGTAGTATTTCTGCGTACAAGGGAGAGGTGACGTAGTAATGGACTGCGTCAGACCTCGGAATCGAGAAAGAGCTATGAGACTATCTCGCATGCAATCTCAAGAGAATGCCCCAAAGAGCAGAGACCCGTTTGAGGTTCGCCTGGCCGTGGGCTTCAGTCAATCGCTTGAGGCGATGATTCGAGCCCTGATTCGCCGTTTGGGTGAACTCGGATCTCGGGGTTCCCGTCCGGTGCCCCAACCGGTCCGCGTTCGCAGCACCCGAACGTACCCCCGCCAGATTCGCTGACACCCAGACCTCCAACATACCAAGCAGTCAACCGCGTTTCGGCCGACATGGTTCGTTCGAACGCGGTTGTTTTGCTTCACCGAACCAGCGAAAATCACTCACATCTGGGCATGTAAATTGCGAATAAGCGCCCAGATTTTATGCGCGAGTCAAACTGCCAACGACGCGGAGAGCGAATTCTGTGTTCCGGAGCTTGCGCGTTGTTTGTAGTTCGGAGATGAGATGGATTGATGCCGGTACATTGGGTGACAAGGTGTATACGATCTTCATCGACTGAAGCTGAGGGTCGGTGTCGATGACCGTCACGGAGTTCGTTCAATACGCGACAGACGCGATCTTCCTGGTGATTTGGGTGATCGTGACCGCAACCACAATTCGGCATCGCGGGCGAATTCAAGTTGAGGCCACTCTTTTTTTCACCGCCGCCGCGTACATCCTGGCCGAATCGCTGCTACTGCGTCACTTCGAAAGTCGGCTCTCGAATAGTCTTACGGCAATCAACCAACTCATACTGATCTCGATGTCCTATCTCTTGCTGAGGCTCGTTCACAGTCTGTCCGAAGTACAACCCATCGTGCTGCGCATCGGCGAAGTGGGATTGGTTGCGCTCGGCATCCTGTCGATCGCGGGTCTGGGTGATCAGCGCTTCTCGTACATCCTACCGGCGGTCGCCTATTTCCTCGGTTTCACAATCTATGCCACGGTGATCGCCGCTCGGGCGTCACGTCAGCTCGAGGGTGTCACCAAGCAGCGATTGCGAGCGGTGGCGTTGGGATCGACATTTCTTGGCCTCATAATCGTCATCGCGGGCACGGCGACGTTCATTCCGTCGCTCGTCGGTACCTTCACTCACGTGGCAAACGAGACACTTGCGTTGGCATGTGCCGTTAGCTACTTCGTGGCGTTTGCCACGCCGGTGACATTGCGCCGCGCCTGGCAAGAACCGATCCTGCGTCATTTTTTCGCGGGTGCTGGAGCGTTGTCTCAATTCCCGGAGCTCGATGGCGTTATTTCCCAGCTGGAGGAAGGTGCGCGCGGCTCCCTCGGCGGAATCGCTGCGTCGGTGGCACTCTGGGATGATGATGAGGAAGAGCTCGTCTTCCCCTCTGCCAGTGTCGGCATAGAACGCGGGATTGCGTCCGACATGATCGAGGGGGCGGCGTTCCTGAAGCAAGATACGGTCTTCTCGGCCAATCTCGCGCGCGATTATCCGCTGAGTGCCGACGTGTACCTCGCGACCAATGCGAAGTCGGCCATCAGCGCACCAATCGGCTCGCGAGATGGCTGTCTCGGAACGTTGTCCGTCTACTTCGCAGGATCTCCGCTGTTCGTCGACGATGACCTGTCACTGCTGACGCTGATGGCGAACCAGATCGGCATCATTCTCGAGAGCCGAGAGCTCGTGGAGGAAGAGACGCGTCTGCGCGCCCGCGAAGAGGCGCTCAGGTTGCGCAACGATTTCCTGTCATCGGTTGCGCATGATTTGAAGACTCCGTTGACCGCGCTCGTTATGCAGTCGCAGTTGCTGGAGCGTCGTGCACGCAAGGCGCCGGAATCGCCGGTAGACGTCGAGGGTCTACATCAGATTCTGGTACAGACGCATCGCTTGCGGTCGTTCGTCGAGGATCTGCTCGATGTGCAGCGATCCGAGGATGACGGTATCGCCGTCACCTATGAACCGTGTGATCTCGCGCAAATCGTGCGTGAGGTTGGCCAGCGCGTCTGCGTCGAGCCCCACACCTTTATGCTTGAAATTGACGACGCCGTGCAATTGTCGGGGGACCGGGCACGGTTGACCCAGTTGTTCGACAATCTGATCGGCAATGCCGTCAAGTACAGCCCTGAGGGGGGCGAGATTCGCGTGCGATCCTGGGTTGAGGGCGATGACGTGCATATGACCGTCAGCGATCAAGGGATCGGAATCCAGGCCGAGGATCTTCCCCACGTCTTCGACCGGCACCACCGGGGCGACAATGCCAAGGAACAGGGTGTGCACGGGATCGGACTCGGCCTCTTCATCTGTCGGGCGATCGTGCGAGCCCATGGAGGGATACTCGAGGTCGAAAGCGTCGTCGACCAGGGGAGCACCTTCCATGTGATCATCCCGCGTGTTCCGTCAACGATGCGTGAAGCGCGCGTGGAGCCCCCGCAGGCGAACAGCGCCGAACCGCAAGCGACCACCGACCGGCGCGATCAGACGGCAAATCGCATCGCGTTCGGGGCAAATTCGACGCTCTGATGCGTCGACCGCGTGCTGTCTTAGAGTTATTGATCATCGCAACTCGTGTGTGGAGTGGCGCGCCGAATCAACCTCCCGCTGACCCTGCCTTGGCTTTGGGGATCTCCACGTTGACCGGTTTACCGCGCATTCGAGCGTGATCGAGGGCGCGCATTACACGCTCGACGAATTGAGCAGGCACGTCCACCAACGTGTAGCGGTCGGCGATCTCGATTTGGCCGATGCTCTTGCCAGGGATCTTGGCCTCGTTGGCGATCGCGCCAACCACGTCCATCGGTCGAATTCCGTCGGTACGCCCGAGGTCCAGGTAGAGGCGAGTCATGCCAGATTCGGTGGCTGACGCGGCGGCCATGATCTCTTCCTCGTGATCGGAGCCGTGTTCCCGCATCAACAAACTGACCGCGGCAGCCGCGATTTCCGAGGGATCGTAGTAGGCGGCGAGCTCGTCGACGATCATCATCGATGTCTCGAGATCATCCTGCTCGATGATCTCGGCCAGCGATTCACCCAGCATCTGCCGCTCGCGCTCTTCGATCTCCTGCAACGTGGGCACCCCGCGCCGCTCCATGCGCTGACCGGTCGCTCGTTCAATGGCGCGCAGGTGGCGGCGTTCTCGCGGTGTGGTGAGCGTGATGGCGATGCCTGTTCGACCCGCGCGGCCGGTTCGCCCGATACGATGTACGTAGCTCTCCGGATCGCCCGGAATGTCGTAGTTGATGACGTGGCTGATGTTCTCGACGTCCAGCCCACGAGACGCCACGTCGGTTGCTACCAGGATCTCGTCCTGACCAGCGCGGAAGCGGGCCATGACTCGGTCTCGTTGCATCTGACTCAAGTCGCCATGCAGCGCCTCGGCGGGATAGCCACGCGCCTGAAGTTGCTCCGTGAGCTCATCCACCACCCGCTTGGTCCGACAGAAGATGATGGCAGACGTCGGGATCTCAAGGTCGAGTACACGAGTCAACGCTTCGAGCTTGGCGCGCGGCAACACCTCGTAATAGGCCTGCTCGGTCTGCGGCACCGTTACCTGTTCGGGCTCAATGGTGATTCGAGCGGGGTCGTTCAAATAGCGGCGTGCCAGCTGAACGACCCGATCCGGCATGGTCGCGGAATAGAGGGAGGTCTGATGCTTGCCTGGGACGCGTTCGAGGATCCACTCGATGTCCTCGACAAAGCCCATGTCGAGCATCTCATCGGCTTCGTCCAGAACAACCATGGAGACGTTGTTCAGTCGCAGTGTCTCGCGCCGCAGGTGGTCCATGATGCGGCCGGGAGTCCCGACGATAATGTCGACCGGATGGCGCAGCGCTCTGAGCTGTCGATCGATCGGCTGTCCACCGTATACCGCGAGAACGGTGGCCCCGCGGGGCCGGCCGAACTGGTGAAACGTTTGTGCGACCTGAATGGCAAGCTCACGGGTAGGGGCAAGCACCAGCGCCTGCGGATCGCGCGACTCTCCAGAGAGCCGCTGCAGCAAAGGCAGCGCGAAGGCCGCCGTCTTGCCAGTGCCGGTCTGCGCCTGCGCGATCAGATCACGCCCGTCGAGCAACAATGGAATGGCTTCACGCTGGACCGGCGTCGGCTCCTCGAATCCGGCGTCGTCGACCGCTTTCACCAGATCCCTGGAAAGCCCCAAATTTCGAAAATCGTCAAGAACCAACTGCATCTCCTGGTGTTCGATCATGCTTGCTGAGGCTCGCTAAACGCGAGCTACGCGATTTTGTCGCGCATGCAGTTTGCCACGCTGGCCACGAATCTGCCGATCTGGTGAATAGATCGATTGGCTTGCGCTGTCGCGCAAGGAATTGACCGCTCGTTGGCAGACGGTCAACAATTGAACTCAAGAGGCAACTACCTCGAAGAATTGAACGAGAGCGGAGACGTCGATGGAGCGCGAGATCCACACCGGTGGCGATATGGACCAGATCGTCTGGAATCCGACCGAAGATCAGTTGAAGCGAAGCCGGTTGATGCGCTTCATCCGCGAGCATGGATTTGCCGACTACGAGGCATTCCTGGATCGATCCATGGCGGACCCGAACTGGTATTGGGACGCGGTTGTGAAACACCTCAATATCGAGTGGTACGAACCCTACCAGCAGGTGCTCGACGTCTCGCGAGGTATTGAGTGGCCGCGATGGTTCAGCGGCGCGTCATACAACTACGTGCACGACGCGGTCGACAAGCACGCGAACGGGGCTGACAGGGATCGCGTTGCCATTCGCTGGGAAGGCGACGGTGGGGGACAGCGCCAGTTCACGTTCGCCGAATTAGCCGCGGAAACCAATCGGTTGGCCGCAACGCTGACCGGGTTGGGAATCAACAAAGGAGATCGGATCGGCATCTTCCTCCCGATGCTCCCCGAAACGGCCGTTGCCACGCTCGCCTGCGCCAAGATCGGGGCCGTGTTCATCCCCATCTTCTCCGGGTATGGCGGTGACGCCGCGGCGGTACGTCTGCGCGATTGCGACGCGCGGCTGCTGATCACTGCTGATGGCTTCTATCGACGTGGTCGCGTCATTCCGATGAAAGAGACGGCCGACGAAGCCGTCGAGTCCGCGGGTTGCGTAGAAAAGGTGCTGGTTTATCGGCATGTTGGGCGCGACGTTCCGTGGGTCGAGGGACGCGATATGTGGTGGCATGAGGCCGTTGCCGACCAGCCGGACGAATTCGAAACCGTGCGGACCGACGCCAGCGACCCCTACATGATCATCTACACATCCGGAACGACCGGTCGCCCGAAGGGCGCGGTCCACGTCCATGCTGGATTTCCGATCAAGGCGGCCCACGATCTGGCCTTCTGCTTCGACCTGCAGCGGGACGACGTCCTTTTCTGGATCACCGATCTGGGCTGGATGATGGGCCCGTGGGCCATCGAGGGCGGGTTGATTCTCGGCGCCACGTTGATGCTCTATGAGGGAACGCCAGATTACCCGCAGCCGGACCGACTATGGGAATTGGTCGAACAGCACGGCGTTTCGGTGCTCGGGGTGTCGCCGACCGCGATCCGCGCATTGATGGGTAAAGGGGACGACTGGGTCACGCGGCACGATCTGAGCACGCTGCGCGTCTTTGGCTCGACCGGGGAGCCCTGGAATCCGGGCCCATGGAATTGGCTCTTCAACGTGCCTGGTCAGCAACGCTGCCCAATTATCAACTACTCGGGTGGCACCGAGATTGGCGGCGGGATCGTCGGTTGCGTGACGATCAAGCCGCAGAAACCGTGCTCGTTCAGCGGGCCTGTTCCTGGCATTGCGGCCGATGTGTTCGATGCCGACGGACGCTCGGTTCGCGGTGAAGTTGGCGAGCTCGTCGTTCGCGGCCCGTGGGTCGGAATGACGAATGGATTCTGGCGCGATCCGGACCGCTATGTCGGCACGTATTGGTCGCGTTGGGACGGCGTCTGGGTGCATGGCGACTGGTCGCGGATCGACGAGGACGGCTTCTGGTACATCCTTGGCCGCTCGGATGACACGATCAAGACCGCCGGCAAACGCGTCGGTCCTGCCGAGGTGGAATCGGCCGCGGTAGCGCACCCGGCGGTGCGTGAGGCAGCAGCCATCGGTGTGCCGGATGAACTCAAGGGAGAGAAGATCGTCGTCTTCGCGATTCTGCGCGAAGGTTATGCGCCCTCGGACTCGCTGCGGCAGGAGGTTCTAGACGGCATCACGCGACGACTGGGGCGCCCGCTCCGACCCGACTCCGTCAATTTCGTGACCGATCTGCCGCGCACTCGCAACGCGAAAATCATGCGTCGGGTCATTCGTGCCAAGTATCTGGGGGCGGATGATCTCGGCGATCTGTCGGCTTTGGAGAACCCGGCGGCGGTGGACGAGGTGACCAGCCAGGATTAGGCCGAGCCGATGAGTTCGCGAAGGACGGCATCCGGGTCGTCGACACTGATGTAGAGATCCGTAAGCGCGATCGGAATGCCGAGCAACTGCGTCCGGCGTGACCTCATATGAATACGGATGATGGGACTCAAGGCGCCGATCAAACCGATCGAGTGCCGTAGATCCGAGCGCCAGCCGATACCACCCCACCAGGGCCACCTGGACCGTTCGGCATGCGTGATGTCGTCGCGCTTCACCACGATTCGCTTCCAACCGAACTGAGCGATGACTTCATCCGGTCCAATGTCGATATATGACGACGTGTCTGTGGCTCCGATCACAAGGAGCGCCCAGCCCCAGAATTTGGATCGTTTGATCGGGTAACGGCTCATGCGTGCTTCTCCAAACGGTCCGGGGCGAAGTGGACGGTGGGAATCATGGAGCGATCGAACTCGCTCAAACGCTCAGGCCCAAGCGAGCGCAGTGCGTCAAGACACGCGCACGCCTCACGGTTGAGCCGTTCAGTGTCGACTCCCATGCAGCGCGGCAGAAAGCGAGCTACTTTGTCCGTGCCTCCATCGAGCAGCTTCACCGCGCCACGCCAGTTGTCGCGATGCAGGTGGTGGAACGCGACGCCGATCTGAAGGATGCCCTGATACAGCGCGCGGACGGGGTCAGTCTCTTCGCGCCAGATGTCCTCGAGCACCTCATGGCACTCGAAGTATTCCCCGGCATTGAAGAGCGAGATCCCTTCATGAAGTCCCTGGGGCATCGGATCGTCGCAACGTTCGCAGGTCATTTCGTTTCACCTCGGGACACAGTCTAATATGAATCACTTGGCGAGTAATCTGCGCAAGCTGCTGGACGACAGAGAAGCGGGGCGCCCGAGACGCCCCGCTTCGATCGAATCACTGACGCGAAATGACGTTCCGCGTTAGCTCGTCTTATGCCAGTTCTTCAGGTCGTAGGTGTCGCCGGTCCACTGCGTCGAAACTTTGCCCTCGATGTTATTGGCAATGGCGCCGACGCTCTGGCGCGAGATCAAACCCAACTCGAAGACCTGATCCCAGGCCAGCTGGAAGATCTGCTTGAACAGCGGCGTGGACTTGCTCGGGTCCATCTCCTGCTGCACCTGATCATAGAGCTTGTCGAATTCTGGGTTGCTGATGCGAGCGTAGTTGTCCTGCGCCCACTGATTCTCCTTCTGCGCGATGTGTGTCGTGAGGTAGCGCTGCAGCCATAGGATCGGGAATGTGCTGGAGGCGCTGTTCGTGTACATCTCAAGATCCGCGTAGAAGTGGTTGGTCGTTTGCTCGTTGCCTGGGTCACCAGAGAAATAGACTGAGGCATCAATCGACTTGATCTCGATCTCCACACCAATCTTGCCCAGCGACTGCTTGACGATCTCCTGATTCTTTTGACGCACCGAGTTGACCGACGTCTGATATGTCCAGTGCAGATCACGGCCATTCAGAGATCGGACGTTGCCGTTCATGGTGGCGCCAGCCTTGTCGAGCAACGCCGCCGCCTGGTCCAGGTCGTAGGTGAACTTGAGGTCCGGCAACAGGGGCGGGTTCTGATTCTCTACGTACGGCGTCGCCTTACCGCCACGGCCGTAGAGCTGTGTCGCGATGGAATCACGGTCAACGGCCATGTTCAGCGCCTGACGTACTTCCAGCACCTTGAAGTGCGGATGTGGCACGTCCTTGTTGGCCTTCTGGCCGCCCTGATCGGTGTTGGGATCGGAGTGGTTGATGAGCAGCTTCTCAGTGCCACTGCCTGGCCAGGTAATGAACTTGCCCAGATTCCCGGCCCCTTCGATCTGCTTCATGACCGCTTCTTCGACCTGGATGTTCCAGGCGTAGTCGACTTCACCGGACTGAATCACGGCACGAGACGCCGAGGTGGCGTCGCCGCCGCCCTTCATGTTCACCTTGTCGAAATGCGGCTTGCCGGGATCCCAATAGTCCGCGAAGAGGGAGTACTGCACGTTGTCACCGGGAGCGAAGCTGTCGACTTTGAATGGGCCGGTGCCAATCGGCTTGAGATTGAATGGAGCCGTACGCGCTTTATCGCCGGTGTAATCCTGCATGATGTGCTTGGGGATGATGACGCCGTCACCACCGTGGAACGGGGTGGCCCAGTCCGGATTCGGATTCTTGAAGGTGACCTTGATGGTGTATGGATCAACCGCCTCGACGGTGTCGATCTGTTCGTAGTCGCCGGACGTGGTCGCGGCAACCTTCTCGTCGGTGACCCACTGCCAGGTGAAGACGACGTCATCAGCTGTGAAATCTTGGCCATCGTGCCATTTCACGCCCTGACGCAGCTTGTAGGTAACGGTCGTGCCATCCTCGGAGACGCCGTTCCCAACCGACGGGGCTTCGACAGCCAGGACTGGAACGACCTTGCCATCTGCATCGAAGTCGGTCAGTGGCTCGAGGCAGACGCGCGCTGCATCAAAGTCCTTGGTGCCGGACGACAGGTGACAGTTCAAAATGGTCGGCGCTTGCCACCAGAGCAGGCGCAATTCGCCGTCGCCGCCGCGTGGACCAGCCGCGGCCGTCGTGGCGGACGAGGCCGCTGTCGCTTCTGGGGTCGAGGCCGACGTGCTCGCGGCAGACGCAGCGGACGTTGCCGCGGGCGTCGTGCCACCACTGCTAGATGTCGATGTGGATGCAGACGACGTGGTCGGTGTTGATTTGCTGGAGCTACCGCATGCCGCCAGCAACGCGGCGATGGCTGGCGCACTCAAGCCCAATGCGACCGCGCGCTTGAGCACTGCGCGACGGCTGAGCGATCCACTCGTGGCCGCTCGCATCAGATCATTAAATCGAGGGTCCTGATTCATGTCAATCTCCTCCTGCTACCCGGACCGCCGGGCTCAGTTGTCCCACGATAGCGAGACATGGTGTCGAGTCATTTCCCAGGGTTGTCGTTAGGTGAGGTGTTTACGATGACGCAGTGCCCCGACGTGTTCGGCGCACCGTCGCGCGGGCGCTCCTCCCTCCGTCTAGTCGCGCTCACAAGTTCAGGCATCAATCGCGCTTCACCGAGTACGGATAGCGCTATTCCTGGGACGCTGTCCGACCGATGGCTCTCTGGATCGTTGCCCGTAATATCGAAGATACCCGATGCGACTTATTTACGCAAGCAGGCATTCCATTGACAGTCAATATATGCAATAGACGAACAAGCGCGAGAGAATTTGCGCGTTCGTCAACCACCTGAATGGACACCCGTGGCGGACGTGGATAGTGGATAGAGGTGGGCGTATGAATGAAGAAGCCGTGCTCGCTATGGTGGTGGGGTTCTTGATCCAGAGAGTGAGAATTGGAGTGAGACTAACCTCGCCCCTGTGAATCCCTCCGATCTTGAGCCCGTCCAACTGTCTTTAGCCCGCCACCACAGGCCAACGGCCTATCACTGGACGCATCACCGTGCCAACGCGCGGGAAACGGGGCGCCCGAGACGCCCCGTTTCCATCGAATGGCTGGCGTGAAATGACGCTTCGCGTTAGCTCGTCTTGTGCCACTCCTTCAAGTCGAAGGTGTCGCCGGTCCACTGGTTCGTGTTCTTACCCTCGATCTTGTTGCTGATGGCGCCCACACTCTGACGCGAGATCAAACCCAACTCGAAGACTTGATCCCAGCTCAGTTGGAACATCTGCTTGAAGAGTGCCGCGGACTTGCTCGGGTCCATCTCCTGCGCCACCTGGTTGAACAGTGCGTCAAAATCTGGGCTATTGATGCGCTGGACGTTGTCTTCGGCCCACTGGTTGGCTTTCTGCGCGATCTTCGTCGAGAGATAGCGGTTGAACCAAATGATCGGGAAGGGACTGGAGGAGGCGTTCGTGTACATCTGCAGATCGACGTAGAAATGGTTAAGGGTTTGTTCGTTGCCCGGATCACCAGAGAAGAAGACCGAGGCGTCGACCGACTTGATCTCGATCTCCACACCGATCTTGCCGAGCGATTGCTTGACGATCTCCTGATTCTTCTGTCGCACCGAATTGACCGAGGTCGAATACGTCCAGTGGAGGTCACGACCGTTCAGAGATCGGACGTTGCCGTTCATCGCCGCGCCGGCCTTGTCGAGCAACGCCGCCGCTTGGTCCAGGTCATAGGTGTATTTGAGATCGGGCAACAGGTCCGGATTCTGACTGTCGACGTATGGCACCGCTTTGCCACCACGACCGTACAGTTGTGTGGCGATTGAGTCGCGATCGACCGAGAGATTGAGTGCCTGGCGCACTTCCAGCACCTTGAAGTGCGGGTGCGGCACGTCCTTGTTCGACTTCTCGCCGTCTTTCTCGGTGAGAGGATCGGACCAGTTGATCTCGAGCCGCTCTGTGCCCCCGCCGGGCGTGGTGGTGAACTTGCCCAGATTGCCGGCCCCTTCGATCTGCTTCAAGACCGCTTCTTCAACCTGGATATTCCAGGCGTAGTCGACCTCGCCAGTCTGAATTACGGCACGTGCCGCGGACGTGGCGTCGCCGCCGCCCTTCATGTTCACCGTGTCGAAGTGAGGCTTGCCGGCATCCCAATAGTCCGCGAAGAGGGAGTACTGAGCGTTGTCGCCGGGGGTGAAGCTGTCGACCTTGAACGGGCCGGTGCCGATCGGCTTGAGGTTAAACGGGGCGTTGCGCGCTTTATCTCCGGTGAAGTCCTGCATGATGTGCTTGGGGATGATGACACCATCGCCACCATGGAAGGGCGTGAACCAGTCCGGGTTCGGATTCTTGAAGGTGACCTTCACCGTATGCGCATCAACGGCTTCGACGTTGGTGATCTGATCGTAGTCACCGGATGTGGTCGCGGCGACCTTGGGATCGGTGACCCACTGCCAGGTGAAAACGACGTCGTCAGCGGTGAAATCCTCGCCGTCGTGCCACTTGACCCCTTGACGCAGCTTGTAGGTGACCGATGTGCCATCCTCGGCGACGCCGTTGCCGAGGGAAGGAGCTTCCGCCGCCAGAATTGGTACGACTTTGCCGCTAGCGTCGAACTCTGTCAATGGTTCGAGGCAGACGCGCGCTGCATCAAAGTCCTTGGTGCCGGATGAGAGGTGACAGTTCAAAATCGTCGGAGCCTGCCACCAGAGGAGTCGGAGCTCGCCATCGCCGCCGCTCGGACCGGCCGCGGCGGTCGTGGCGGTCGTGGCTGCCGTGGCCTCGGGAGTTGAGGCGGACGTGCTCGCGGCGGATGCCGCCGACGTTGCCGCGGGCGTCGTGCCACCGGTGCTGGAGGTTGCCGTCGATGTCGATGCAGACGACGTGGTCGGCGTCGACTTGTTGGAGCTACCGCATGCCGCAAGCAGGGCGCTGATGGCGGGAGCACTCAAGCCCAACGCGACCGCGCGCTTGAGCACCGCGCGCCGGCTGAGCGATCCACTCGTCGCCGCTTGCATCAGGTCACTAAATCGAGAGTCCTGACTCATGACAATCTCCTCCTGCTACCCGGACAGCCGGGTTCAATGTCCCTCTCACGTGGGACTTGTCGTCGAGTTAGGTTCCACGGTGGTTTCTTCGTGTGACGAGCACGACGCCGTCGCTCTCGGACAGCAAGGTCCGTCAGAACGGTCGCGCGGTTGCTTCTCCCTCCATTGCGGCACGCAACGAGATGTACGCACCAAACACGATTCGCCGTGTACGGGTAGCGTCGTGAAGGGCGCTATCCGCCTGAAGGTTCTAATTGATGATTGCTTGTGATATCGAAGATACCTGATGCGATTAATTTACGCAAGCACGCGTTATATTGACCGTCAAGGTATGCCTTACGAGGAGGAATGCCTGTAAGCGCGCGCGTTTGTCGCGGACGGGAGATTGACATTTTGACCGGTGGACATCAGCGCCAACGTCTTACGCCGTCTCGGGGTATCTGTTTGGTGGTGATGGACGGACGGTGTAACGAAAAACGGGGTGGGAATTAACCCACCCCGATCGCCTGTGCGATGCCTATGTTCTGGAGATGTGAGCTTAGCTCTTCATCGACCAGTTCTTGATGTCATAGGTGCCATAGGTCCACTGGCTTGGCTGCTGGCCTTCCAGCTTGTTGCTGACGGCGGCGACATTCTGTCGCGCGATCAGACCCAGCTCGAATACCTGATCCCAGACCAACTGCATGATCTGCTTGAACAACGGTGTCGACTTGCTTGGATCCATCTCTTGCGCCACCTGGTTGTACAGCTTGTCGAAGTCTGGGTTGTTGATGCGAGCGTAGTTGTTGCCCGACCACTGGTTCTCTTTCTGTGCGATCTGCGTTGACAGATAGCGCTGGAACCAGAGGATCGGGAACGGGCTCGATGGTGAGTTCGTGTACATCTCCAGGTCGGCGTAGAAGTGGTTGGTCGTTTGCTCGTTGCCCGGATCTCCCGAGAAGTAGACCGAGGCGTCGATCGACTTGATGTCGATCTGAATGCCGATCTTACCGAGCGACTGCTTGACGATCTCCTGGTTCTTCTGACGCACCGAGTTGACCGACGTCTGGTAGGTCCAGTGCAGGTCACGACCGTTGAGATTGCGGACGCTACCGCTCATCTTAGCGCCTGCATCGTCCAGAAGTGATCCCGCCTTGTCGAGGTCGAAGGTGTAGTTGATGCCATCCGGGAAGATGGTGTTGACCATGTTCTGCACGAACGGCGTCGCCTTGCCGCCACGACCGTAGAGCTGCGTCGCAACCGAGTCGCGGTCGACAGACATGTTGAGAGCCTGTCGGACCTTGAGATCCTTGAAATGCGGATGCGGCACGTCCTTGTTGGACTTCTGGCCGCCCTGGTCGGTCTCTGGGTCGGAGAAGTTGATCAGCAGTTTCTCGGTACCGCCTCCGGCCCAGGTGATGAACTTGCCCAGATTACCGGAGCTCTCGATCTGCTTCATGACTGCTTCTTCGGTCTGGATGTTCCAGGCGTAGTCGACCTCACCCGACTGGATCGCGGCACGTGCCGCGGATGTGGCGTCGCCGCCACCCTTCATTGTGATCTTGTCGAAGTGCGGTTTGCCGTCATCCCAGTAGTCGTTATTGATTGAGTAGACGACCGTGTCGCCAGGCGTGAAGCTGTCGACCTTGTACGGACCGGTGCCGACTGGCTTGAGATTGAACGGTGCCGTTCGGGCCTTGTCGCCGGTGTAGTCCTGCATGATGTGCTTCGGGAGAATGACACCCTCGCCCGAGCGGAATGGGGTGAACCAGTCCGGGTTCGGCTGCTTGAAGGTGATCTTCACCGTGTGTGGATCGACTGCCTCGACCGTGTCGATAGACTCGTAGTTACCCTCGGTTGTCGCGGCAACTGCGGTGTCGGTCACCCAGGTGAACGTGAAGGCGACGTCTTCGGCCGTGAAATCCTGGCCGTCGTGCCATTTCACGCCCTCACGCAGCTTGTAGGTGACCGACGTGCCATCCTCGGCAACACCATTGCCGAGCGCCGGGACTTCACTCGCCAGCACGGGGATCATCGTGCCGTCGGCGAGCGTCTCCACCAATGGCTCGAGAACAACGCGCGTGGCGTCGAAGTCCTTGGTTCCGGACGAGAGGTGGCAGTTCAGAATGGTCGGTGCCTGCCACCAGAGAAGACGAAGCTCGCCGCCTCCGCCGCGCTGTCCGGTCGATCCGCTCGTCGCGGTCGAGCCTGCAGCGCTGGTCGCGGTCGACGCGCCAGGGGTCCCCTCGCTGCTCGAAGTGCTCGTCGACGTGCTGCCGGATCCGCCCGAGCTTGTGCTCGTGCTGGCGGACGTCGCGGCTGGAGTGTTGTTGTTCGAGCTTCCGCACGCGGCCAGGAGCGCCGCGATGGCCGGAGCGCTCAACCCCAGCGCCACGCCCTTCTTCAGAACACTGCGACGGCTGAGACGGCCGCTCTGGGCCGCGCTCATCAATTCTTCGAACTTGGAGTTCGGGTTCACGTGCTCTCCTCCTACAAGTGCTCGTACTCGAGCACACAGACCTGATGAGCCCTCCACCAGATGATGTCGGCGACCCACTGTCACGCTCTTCACGCTCCATCAAGCAGTCTGTCGCGAAGATCTGCTGAGCGCGAAAACAGTTGAATCGCGAGTGGAACCGACCTCCTATCGTTAACGGCCTGTACGAGATCGCCTCTGGATCTGGGTGCAGATCTCGCTTCTTGATGGCGCTTACTGGCGGCCGACTCTGGTTGGGACATCTCATCAGGCAATTTACCATCGCAGAAGATACCTAATCAGTGAATCCCGCGCAAGTGAGTCCGGACATCTCGAAGTGGATTCCGGTGTGGACGCAGCGATGTGCACGACCAAATGGATTGTGAAGAGAGCGCATAGAGTAATTATAGTCAAATTGCTCTAAACGCAGACACAGCACTGGCTATTGAGGAAAAGCGAAAAGCGTTCGCTCGTTGGTTGTGAAAACAGGAAACAGATCACCAGCCGAATTGAGCGGCATTCAATCCGAACATCTGGCATCATCCGCGATGAGCGGTCTAACGATCGTCTCGCAGACGGGCTTGTTTTGGCGGGTTCGACAAACGGCGCCTATGAAGGACGGTTGTGTCGTTCGCTCGCGCCCACAGGGTACAGGTGTATGCGGATAGACCGATTTCGCGCGTCGGGCGCGCGATCCTGCACAAATGAGCAACAAATTTCCCGCCCGTTGTTGTGATGGCGGCATCATAGCACCTTCGCCGATGGGCGGTCAATTCAGCGTCAACCGATCCTCGCCTAAATCGTCGGTCTGAGCTTGTCGTACAGTCCGGGTTCCCGTCATTAGTTGGCACGACTCTTTATAATTCGCGGGGGAGAGAGCACGCGGATGGTTCAGTCTCTCCCTGCCCGGCTTTCAGACGGAATTCAGCCCCGATTCAGATTTTGCTTATGCGGCCGGGCGACCATGGGTCGGTAGTGACAAAGGATGCCGCCGGGCATTGTTGCCGGAGGATCCTCGATGAGACGTCAGATCGCGCTGACTTCAGCTATTGGATTGCTGATCATTGCTCTTATTGGGGGCATGACCGGTGGACTGCTGCTGGGCGGCGTCGCGGGATATCTATACGGCCATCACCAGCGCACATCAACGCCCTCATCCGCGATACAGACCTCATCAAATTCCACGTCCGGTGACGGTCAGTCCGACGTGGCCACCCAGACCAAAGACGCCATCGTCAGCAAAGTGAACCCCGCGGTGGTGACGATCGAGAACCAGGAGAAAGGTGCTGACGGCAACGAATTGACCGTCTCGATGGGGAGTGGCTTCATCATCGACTCCGAAGGGCATGTCGTGACCAACAACCACGTTGTTGATGGTGCGGACGCGTTAGTGGTCGTCACACTGGACGGCACGAAATCGGCGGCAACGTTGGTCGGAACCGATGCATTTCAGGATGTCGCCGTTATCAAGATGACCGGAAGCGTCCCGGCAACCGTCTCGTTCGGCGATTCGAACGGTGTGCAACCAGGGCAAAGCATCATCGCGATCGGCAGTGCGCTCGGCGAATTTCGCAACACCGTGACCGATGGAATTATCGGTGGAGTTGATCGCAGTCTCGACACCGGTGACGGTTATCTGCTCGGCAACCTGATTCAGCACGATGCTCCGATCAATCCTGGCAATTCGGGTGGTCCCTTGCTAAATCTCCAGGGCGAAGTGGTCGGCATGAACACCGCGGTCGTACGTGGCGGATTCGGCCAACCAGGCGCCGAAGGACTCGGGTTCGCCATCGCCAGCAACACTGTGAAGTCGTATGCCGACCAAATCATCAGCCAGGGGCAGATCGATCATCCATATGTAGGTGTAAGCTTCAGACCAACCACGGCGAGCGTTGACGATTTCGCATCCAACAGTTCCGGTGCGATCACGATCGTCGACATCGTCTCGGACGGCCCCGCCGATCGGGCGGGATTGGTTCCCGGCGACGTCATCGTTTCGGTGGACGGCACGACGCTCGACAGCGAGCATCAATTCCTGAACGAGGTATACAAGCACAATCCAGGAGATACCGTCACGCTTTCCGTGCGGCATCAGGATGGCACGCAAGACGAGGTCAAAGTGACCCTGGACAAACGACCGGCTTCCACAACCTGAGATTCCATGTTCCACTTCCCCTCTTCACCAGGCGGCGGGGATCGGCAATTCGCCGGTCCCCGTTTGCCGTTTCAGGGCAGAAGGTTCGTTGTCACAGATCCTTCGTCTGCGGTGTTTAGTTAAGTGAGTGCGATCGGTGCCCTTGGGCACGCTCGGGTGGAGTTGCACCCCAATGGTCGAACCCAAGACGTTCTCGGCGGTGGGCAGCATCACCATGCATGACGTGGGCGCCTCCGCCGATGTCGAATTCGACGAGGTTTTTCGCCGCTACTATGGGACGGTCTACGGTGTGCTCATTCGCATAACCGGCTCGCCCGAAGAGGCGGAGGATCTCGCCCAAGAGGTGTTCCTTCGCCTGCACGAGCGCTCGGAATCACTGGATGTCGATCGAAACCTGGGTGGATGGCTCTATCGGGTTGCCTCAAACGTGGGGTTTAACGCCCTCCGCTCACGTCGAAGATTGCATCGACGACTGCTCAATTGGGCGCGTTTGGAGCGGCCGCTGCGTAGCTCGGCGCCGAGCGCGGCGAGTGAAGCGGAGGATCGGTTAGAGACCGAGCTCGTGCGGCAGGCGCTCTCGCGTCTGCGTGAGCGAGACCGGACGGTGCTGATTCTGCGGTCTTCAGGCGTTGCGTATGCCGAGATCGCCATGGCAGTTGGTGTCAAGCCGAGCTCGGTTGGCACCATCCTGGTACGAGCGGAGGAAGCCCTTCGCACTCAATTTGAACAACTTTCCCCATCAACACGATGAGGAGGGACGCGATGGAAGCCCAAACACGATGTCTGACGGACGGTGATATCCGCGCCCTTATCGACGACGCGGCACCTGCATCGCAGACAACGTCCTGGTCCGCTCACGTGGCGAGTTGCGACCATTGTCGTGCCCGTTACAACCTCATTGCCGAGAACGCTGGCGCGGTCGCTGCGATGCTCAACGCGATCGCACCAACTGTCGACGCGGTTGACGAGAACACGGCATTGCGAACGGTTCATGCGCGTCGAGAGGGGCGAGAACCGGTGACCTCACTGGTGAAAGGAGAATGGCTAATGAGCCGATTTGGTGGAGTCGGGCGACGTGGTGCCTATGCAGGCATCGCAGTGATCGCGCTGATGGTGGCGGTCATTGCAGCCGTGCCACTGAGCTCGCTCGCAGAGAATATGCTGACGCGCTTCCGCGTACAGCAGTTCTCGGCGATCACAATCCCGATGGAAATGTTTCAGCAGAACGCACTAGCCTCTGGATCGCAGACGTCAAGCTCGGATCAGTCGGGAACCGAGGCGTTCATCACCGCGCAGCTTCAGGGCCTCGGGAAGTTGGACTCGACTCTGAGTAAGTCAAGCTTGAAGACGGCGGCGTCGGTCGCCGATGCGCAGTCGCATCTGAATGGCAGCATGGAGGTGCCGTCCAAGCTTGGAAGCTTCGACGGAGTCCAGCCCACGGTCTACCTGACCGATCAGGGCAACGTCTCGTACACGTTGAACGTGCAGAAGGCGCGTGATCTGCTGAGTCTCGGAAGCATCGATCCTGCTCCGCTTCCGGATCCGAGCACGACGCCAACGGTCACGATCTCGCTCGACGTCCCGCCTGGTGCGGCCCTCGACTACCAATCGAACGGCAAGCATCTGATCGTGGCGCAGATGGAGAGTCCGACGTTGACGATCCCGTCCTCGGTCGATATCTCGATGTTGCGTGATGAGATGCTCGCGACAGGGTTCCTGCCGCCGGACACGGTCTCGCAGCTGCGATCGATCACCGATTGGGAGCACACGCTGATCATCCCGGTTCCGTCTGGAGCAACGACCAGCAACGTGACCGTGCAGGGCCAACCAGGCCTTCTGATCAAGAGCGATCAGGGTTCGGTCGTCGTGTGGCAGAACGACGGTATTCTGCACGTCGTCGGAAGCGATAGCAACGTCGACGTCATGTCTGTCGCCTCGTCGCTGAAGTAGCACCATCAAACCGCGAGAGGTCTTTACGACAGGACAAAAATTCGCCCCGGCCGACAAGGTCGGGGCGAATTCGCGTAGGGCATACTTGCACCCATGATCGACGCCACAAATCCCACCCCCGACATGGGTTTTGACTCATCCACCGCGGACTTCGCCATTGAAACCATGTCTCTACGAAAGACCTTCGGCAACCGAGCGGTGGTCGACGACCTGACGCTGAATGTCGAGTATGGGGAAGTCTTCGGGTTTCTCGGGCCGAACGGAGCCGGAAAGACGACCTCCATCAAGATGTTGATGGGCCTTGTCTATCCGAGCTCGGGCACTGCTCGACTGCTCAGCCGTCCCCTGGGAGACCGACAGGCGCGCCGGCAGATAGGTTTTCTTCCGGAGCTTTTCCGCTTTCACGATTGGCTCACCGGAGAAGAATTTCTGCAGTTCCACGGCCAACTCTATGGCATGACGCGCGAGGCACGGTCGCGGCGCATACCTGAAGTTCTCTCGCTTGTTGGGCTGGCAACTGCCGCGAACAAAAAAGTGCGAACCTATTCCAAAGGGATGCAACAGCGTATCGGTCTGGCGCAGGCATTGTTGAACGAGCCGAGGCTTGTCTTCCTGGATGAGCCGACGTCGGCGCTTGACCCGCTGGGTCGCCGTGACGTCCGCACGATTCTGGCGCGACTGCGTGACGAGGGCGTGACGGTATTCCTCAACTCTCACCTTTTGAGCGAAGTGGAGATGAGCTCCGATCGAGTCGCGATCATCGATCAGGGGCGCGTGGTCGCGGTGGGGAAGGTCGAAGATCTCCTGCATCGTGAGCTCACAGTGGAAATGAGACTTGGCCCTGTGGGTGAGGATGCCCTGCAAGATCTGAAGCGCATCGTCAACGTGCAACAAATGGTGCCGGGACGGCATACGACGATCATTTTCCGGGCTTCCGGTGAGGAAATCGTGGCCCAAGCGGTGGACAGCCTGACGCGGCATGGGGTGGCGGTCTACGCGGTGGCCCCCGAGCGGCGCACGCTGGAGGACGTCTTCATCGACGTCGTTTCGCACGACGGTGAGGGCCAGTGAACGTCACGGTCATCGCCCGGCTGACATTCCGCGAAGCGTTTCGTCGCAAGGTGATCCTCGGGGTGGTTTTGCTGAGCGTCGCCTTTGTTGCCCTCTACGCCGTCGGCTTTCACCTGTTTCGCCAGCAATTCCTTGAGTCGGCAGCGCGTCGCGCATCGCGACCGAATTCCGACTCCGTGCCGAGCTATGACGTGTCGGCCAGCGCGATGGTTCTGCTCGGGCTCTATACGGTCAATTTCCTGACCGGCATCATGACTATCTTCGCCGCCGTTGGCACGGTAGCGGGGGAGATCGAGGCAGGGACCTTGCACGCGGTGGTGCCGAAGCCGATCGGACGTTGGCAGATCATCCTGGGCAAATACCTCGGGTTCGCGGTGATGCTGCTGGTCTACATTGCGCTGATGGTGACCGGTGTCGTCACCACGGCTCACCTTGTGGGGCATTACAGTCCACCACGCATCGTCCACGGTACGCTGCTGGTGATGCTCGTTTCGATGATCCTTCTCAGCCTCACCATGCTCGGAAGCACGATTTTTTCGACGATGACCAATGGCGTCATCGTGTTCATGCTGTATGGCATGGCTGTTACCGGCGGGCTGGTCGAACAGATTGGCACGGCGCTGAACAACAATACGCTGGTGCACATCGGGATCGGAACAAGCATCGTCGTGCCGAGCGACAGCATGTGGCGCCTGGCGAGCTACGTGGTTCAGCCTCAACTGGCGATCAGCTTCATCGGGCCGAACCCGTTGGGGACGACCGTGCCGCCGAGCGATCTCGCCGTGCGCTACTCGATCGTTTACTGTGTGGTGCTACTGTTGGGTGCTGTGCTGGTCTTCCAGCGACGCGATCTTTAGAGCCCGTTACCTGGCGGTGGTCCGCCGATCCAATATCAGACCGTGGGGGCGACAACGACGAAACAAGTCAATCATTACGCATTCCGCTCTAGACGATTCCGCCATGGCGACGGTCAATCGGCGCGGCGGACTCAGTGAATAGTGAATGAGGAGTTGCCAGATGAGGATCCGCCAGTTTGTCAGCGGGCCAATTGCCACGAATGCGTTTCTGGCCATCGCGGACGATTCAAACGATACGATCATCTTCGACGCACCACCCGACGTGACCTCCGCGATCGAAGCGGCAGTAACGACTGACGAACTGAAGCCTGGGCTTCTGGTCATCACACACGCGCACTGGGACCACATCGGGGCGGCGCGAGAATTAGTCGATGTCTTCACGGTCGCTCTCGCCGCGCATCCAGCCTCAGTCGAGCAGCTCGAACACCCACGAGGAGGTCCGGACCCAATCGATCCGGTTGGCGTGGACCGATTGCTCAACGACGGCGACATTGTCCAGGTTGGCAGCATGCACTTTCAGGTGCTCCACACACCCGGCCATGCCAAGGGGCAGATCTCGCTCTACTCGGAGTCAGATCGAGTGCTGTTTGGGGGCGACACGCTGTTTCCGAACGGCTATGGCCGCACCGACATCCCGGGAGCGAGCGAGGAAGAGACTGTCGCCACTATGATCCGTTTGCTCGAGCTTCCGGATGATGTGACGGTGTATCCCGGTCATGGCGAGCCGACCACGATTGGTCGCGAACGTCCCTGGATGACTCGCATCACCCGTGGAGCACGGTAAAGGACGCGAATTCGTTCAGTGGTTCGAGAGCCTTCACCTGGCTCGCAAGCTCGCCGCCCTCTCCACAACGATTGCGTGGCTACCCGGCAGGAGAGGGAGTTCAATTACCTCGATTAGTTCCCCTCCTCCTCGAATTGAGGGTGGTTCTCCTTCTCCGGTGAAGGGAGAGTTCGTGAGGGTACAACAGGTCAAGGGCTGAGGGCTATCCCACGCGGCCGCGATGCATCGTCTGAGTAAGCCCTCACGCTCCAGGGTCTTGAGGGGCGTCGTCTCCCAAGATCACCACGATGTCTTCCCCGTTCGACTGGGACGGATCGCCCGATTGCACTGCCGAAGCGGGCAAGCCGATCGTCTGGGCGATGAGCCGTGCCGTTGAGAGGTTTCCGGTGTAATCGACGACTTGCGACGTCGGGTACTTCCCGGCGTCCGGGGCCTGTGCGGTGGTCACGTTCAGAAAGCCGTTGTCGTTCAGCTTGGCCGATGAACGCGCCGCCAGCTTGTCAACAAAGGTGCCATTCTCGATCAGCACGTTGGCGCGCAGGTTGGGCTGCTCGACTGTCGCTTGCGGCGTGGACGCGTTCGATGATTGGGCGGAGTTCGGCATCATCTGGTTCAGCAGGTCGTGAATCTTGTTCCAGTCGGGGATCAGATAATAGGGCTCGCCCGGATTCCATTGCGACGTGGTGGCGTCGAGCAGGTTGTAGCTGGTGATGTTCGACGAATTGATCTCGCTCCCAAGCTTGGCGAGCTTTAGCGCGTCGGATGGCGGGAGATCGGTCCGAATCGTGTCCCCGAGCTGCGAGATCAGGTCTGGAGCTTTCGTGAGTAAGCCCAACGATAGGCTTTGCTGGCGCAAGGCCATCAACAGCTGCTGTTGCCGTGCACCACGGGCGAAATCGTTGTCGTCGTGGCGTGTTCTGACATAACGCAGTGCCTGCAGACCGTCCATGTGCTGCAAACCCGAGTGGATGACGACTCGCGTGTAGTTGAACTGTTCCCCAGGATATTCGTCGTCCTTGATGGGCGCTGGAACGTCGAGCGTGACACCACCCAGCGTGTCGACGATCTTCTGAAACCCTGCGAAGTCAACCACGGCGTAATAATCAATCTTGATACCGAAGTTGTACTCAATGGTGGATCGAACCAGTCCTGGTCCGGTAATGTCCGAGAGCGATCCGTTGGAGTAGGCCGCGTTGATCTTATCCACACCCACGCCAGGAATCTCGACTTGCAAGTCACGCGGGATGGAGAGCAATCCGATCTTCTTGGTGGCAGGGTCAATGGTCGCGATGATGATCGTGTCCGAGAGAGGCACATCACCCTGTTGCTGGCGAGACGCATTCGTGTCGGCACCCAGAAGGAGGATGTTCACGCGCTCTTTCTTGTCCCAATTCGGCAGATCAACGACCTGCGTGGCATCCGGCACGATCACCGGAGTTCCGTCGGCGTTCGTCGTAACCACCGGACGGGGTGGTGAGGTCACAAAGATCTTCTGATACGCGCTGCGCGCTTTGAGCAGTGTCGGCGTCATAATCACCGCCAGGATAGCCACAAGGAGGAGCGGCGTCAGGATCAGGAAGGGCTTGCGGCGTGAACGTCGGGCTGGTTGCGGCGGCGGGGGTGCTGGGGCACGAACCGGTTGCCGATTGGGAGGAACCGGCGGTTGGCCCGCACTTCTTCCAACCGGAGCCGCGCCGGGCGCCGGAGCGGCACCAATGCGTTGACGAGCCTGCCGAACTTCTCCGGCGCTCAGGCGCTGAACGGGCTGGACCTGACGATGACGGCCGCTGCCCTGTCCATAAGCGGGATGATGTGCGCCGCGTCGTGATGCGCTGCGGTCATTCGGTCCTTTTCGATCGCCACGCGCACCTTCGTCTCGTGGGCGTCGGTTCATTCCACGACCATTTCATTTGTTCGCTGTCGGTCTGCTTCATCTCTTCAGCGTGTGCCCACCAGGCACTTACCGGGCTACACGCGGGTTAACGAGGCTACTCCCGCAATGATGCACCGGGCAAATTAACGTCTGCTGAAATCAAGGTGACATAACCACCTACAGCGTCTGGAGGTAATCGGCCTTCGGGCGTTTTTCGCATGGACTCAGTCGTTCTCGACCACCATGGAACGGGTTCTGCAAGTTGGTTTCAGGCGTACGAGAACCGCGTCTCGCCGCTGTCCACCGGCACGGAAATCCCAGTATGAGAGTGAGCCTTGCCTGACGAGCAGTGCGGACGCGTGATTGACCGGAGATTCCGCAAGAAGAGGTGCGATACATGATGAAACCGATCGGCAAGACGCGTTGGGCTATTGCTGAGGGCTATATTCCAACCTGGAGTAACGGTCCAGAACCTGAAATGCTAAGCCACGAAACCGCGTGCGTTTTGAACGCGGGCGACACCGAGGCACACATCGAGATTACGATCATCTTCTCGGATCACGATCCAGTTGGTCCGTACAAGGTCACTGTTCCGGCACGCCGCACGTCGCACCTCAGATTCAACGATCTGGATGATCCGCAGCCGATCCCGCGCGGCACCAACTACGCGTCGGTGATCGAATCCGACGTGCCGATCGTGGTGCAGCATACACGGCTCGATTCTCGCCAGGCTGAGAACGCGCTTCTGTCGACCATCGCGTGTTCGTCCGACGACTAACCACACAGATTGCAGGTCATGAGCCAGGTCTCCTCGGTCATTGGAACCCCAATTGAATCGATTGCAGTCGCCGCCTACACCGTGCCGACCGATGCACCGGAGTCGGACGGCACACTGCAATGGATGTCGACGACGGTCGTGGCTGTTGAGGTCTCGGCGGGCGGCAAGCGTGGTTTGGGTATTACCTATGCTGGAACGTCCAGCGCCTTTTTGATTCGAGACAAGCTGGCTGACGTCGTGACCGGTCAGGACGCGATGAACGTCGGCGCCTCGTTCGCGGCCATGGTCGGCGCCATTCGTAACCTCGGACGTCCCGGCGTGGCGTCAACCGCGATTTCCGCCGTCGATATGGCCCTGTGGGACCTCAAGGCGCGGTTGCTCGATTTGCCTCTGTGCGTGCTGCTCGGTATGCGGCGGTCATCAGTGGTGCTCTACGGGAGCGGAGGATTCACCTCGTACCCACCGGATCATCTGGTGGCACAGCTTGGAGGTTGGGCCGATCAGGGCTTCAGGATGGTCAAGATGAAGGTGGGACGCGAGCCCTCGGTCGACCCGGAACGCGTGCGTTTGGCGCGACAGGCGATTGGTCCGCACGTGCGGCTCTTCGTGGACGGGAACGGCGCCTACACGCGCAAGGAGGCCCTGGACATCGCGGAGAATTTCGCGGCGCAGGATGTCACGTGGTTCGAGGAGCCCGTGAGCTCGGACGACCTCGAAGGCTTGCGACTGATGCGCGATCGCGCCCCAGCTGGAATGGAGATCGCGGCGGGTGAGTATGGCTACGATGCCTTCTATTTTCGGCGCATGCTCGAATATGAGTCGGTCGACGTGCTGCAAGCCGACGCGACGCGTTGCGGCGGAGTGACCGGATTCTTACAAGCCGCAACCCTGTGCGACGCCCGGTCGATGCCTCTGTCAGCCCATTGTGGCCCAGCGTTGCACCTGCACGTCTGCTGTGCCGCTCCACGAGTCGAGCACATCGAGTATTTCCATGACCATGCGCGCATCGACAGGCTCCTCTTCGACGGCGCGCCTGAGCCCCGCGAAGGACGGTTGACGCCTGATTTGACCCGTCCCGGTATGGGGCTCGAAATCAAGCATCAGGACGTCGAACAGTGGCGCGTGCGGCTGTGAGGTACCGGGAGCCCAAGGCCCGCAACGAACACACACCGAACGAGATCTCGGCACGCAATTCAATACACCATCAGGAAGGGCAACGCGAATGACAGGTACCGCGGAGGCACAAACGTCGACACCCCGAAGCTGGGCACGGCACCAAACCGGGGAGCATTACGCCGGGCAAGTCGATATGAAGGCGCTCGAAGACGATCTGAGCCGTGCGATTCGCGGCGAAGTTCGGTTTCGTGATGGAGATCGAGCCCTGTATTCGACGGACGGATCAAACTACAGACAGGTGCCGATCGGCGTCGTGATTCCGCGAGATGCCCACGACGTGGTCGAGATCTTCAAGGTCTGCCGAGAGCACGGAGTGCCGATCACCGCACGCGGCGGCGGGACGGCGCTGGCGGGACAGACGACGAATGCCGCCGTGATCGTCGACTACTCCAAGTACATGAACAACATCATCGATATCGATGAGCAGAACAAACGAGCTCGCGTACAGCCGGGTACGATCCTCGACCATTTGCGCGACGCGGCCGAGGAACATCACCTGACGTTTGGGCCCGATCCAGCCACCCACAATCACTGCACGCTGGGCGGCATGATCGGCAATAATTCATGCGGCATCCATTCCGTCATGGCTGGCAAGACCGTCGACAACATCGAAGAGCTCGAGATCCTGACCTATGACGGTCTGCGCATGCGAGTCGGTCCTACCAGCGAGGAAGAGCTGGAGAAGATCATTCGGGCTGGCGGACGCCGTGGCGAGATTTACAAACGTATGCGCGATCTGCGCGATCGCTATGCCGATCAAATCCGCAAGGAATACCCTGACATCCCTCGTCGAGTCTCCGGCTACAACCTCGATCAACTCCTTCCTGAAAACGGGTTCAACGTCGCACGGGCGCTTGTCGGGAGCGAGGGAACGCTGGTCGGCGTGCTCGAAGCCACGGCTGCGCTGGTCCACAGCCCACCGAAGCGCTCACTCGTCGTGCTGGGCTACGAAGACGCCTATCAGGCCGGAGATCACGTCCCTGAGGTGCTGAAGTTCGATCCGATCGGCCTGGAAGGGATCGATCATCGACTCGTGAGCTACATGCGCAAGAAGGGGATGAATCTCCAGGACCTGCAGATGCTGACCAAGGGCGAAGGTTGGCTACTGGTCGAGTTCGGCGGAGCGACCATCAAAGAGGCCGAGTCCAAAGCCAAGAAGATGATGGAGCACCTCAAAGCTCAGGACACCCCGCCTACCATGGAGCTGCTCGACAAACCTGGACAGACTGAAAAGATCTGGGAGATTCGTGAGTCGGGTCTCGGGGCCACCGCGCACGTTCCGGGAATGCCAGACACGTGGCCGGGCTGGGAAGACTCGGCCGTTCCACCCGACCAGGTGGGATCCTACCTCCGAGATCTGCGCAAGCTGATGGAGAAGTACGGCTATGAGGGTGCCTTCTACGGTCACTTCGGCCAGGGCTGTCTGCACATGCGTATCGACTTCGACCTCGTGACGAGTGAGGGCGTCGAACAGTATCGATCATTCACTGGCGAGGCAGCGGATCTCGTCGTGAGTTACGGCGGTTCGCTTTCCGGCGAGCACGGGGACGGTCAAGCGCGTGCCGAACTGCTTCCCAAGATGTTCGGCTCCGAGATCGTGCAGGCGTTCCAGGAGTTCAAAGCAATCTGGGACCCGCAGAACAAGATGAACCCCGGTAAGGTCGTCGATCCGAATCCGATTACCAGCAATCTGCGGCTGGGAACGGACTACCGTCCGATCGAACCAAAGACGCATTTCCAGTTTCCGGAGGATTCAGGCAGTTTTTCCAAAGCAACGCTCCGCTGCGTTGGCGTCGGGAAGTGCCGACGCACCGACGGCGGCGTGATGTGTCCCAGCTTCATGGTGACACGCGAGGAAGAGCATTCGACGCGCGGTCGCGCGCGGCTCTTGTTCGAGATGCTCGAAGGTGATGAACTGACCGACGTCTGGCGCGACGAGAGCGTGCGCGAAGCACTCGATCTTTGCCTGGCCTGTAAGGGTTGCAAAGGCGATTGCCCCGTCAACGTCGACATGGCGACCTACAAGGCGGAGTTCCTTTCGCATTACTACAGTGGTCGTCTTCGCCCCATCACGGCCTACACCATGGGCTTGATCATGTATTGGGCGCGCATCGCGTCGAAGATGCCCGGACTCGTCAATCTCGTGACGCAGGCGCCGGGAACGAGCCGACTGGTGAAACTTCTTGGCGGCATCGCGCCCGAACGTCGCGTGCCTGGATTTGCTCCGCAGACCTTCAAGGAATGGTTCCAGAGTCGCACGCCGCGCAATGTCGGCAATGAGCAGGTCATGCTCTGGCCAGACACCTTCAACGATCATTTCCATCCGAAGACGTCGCAAGCTGCGGTCGAAGTGCTCGAGTCGGCGGGCTACCACGTGATCGTGCCGAATCAGTGGCTCTGCTGCGGTCGGCCCTTCTACGACTACGGGATGCTCGACCTCGCCAGGCGGCACCTGGAGCAGATTCTGGAAGCGTTACGGCCACAGCTTGAAAACGGGACGCCGGTGATTGGCCTCGAGCCAAGCTGCGTCTCTGTCTTCCGGGACGACATGCGGAATTTGATGGCCCACAACCCGGACGCCAAACGTCTGTATCACCAGACCTTACATACTGAGCGAATTCATCGACAAGCATGAGGACAAGTTCGATCTGCCGAAGCTCAAGCGCAAGGCGATCATTCAGGGGCATTGTCATCACAAGTCCGTGTTGAAGATGGACGCCGAGCTCTCGGTGCTGAAGAAGATGGGTGTCGACTACGAGCTGCTCGACTCAGGATGTTGCGGCATGGCCGGCGCGTTCGGGTTTGAAGCGGGAGAGCACTACGACGTCTCTATCAAGGCGGGAGAGCGGGTCCTGCTGCCAAAGGTTCGAGAGGCGGACGACGACACGCTGATCATCGCGAACGGCTTCAGCTGCCGCGAGCAGATCGCACAAGAGACCGACCGCCGGGCGTTGCACCTGGCCGAGGTCGTGCAGATGGCGATGCAGCAGGGCCCGGACGGACCACAATCAGGCAAGCCCGAAGTGGGTCGTGCTGAAGAGTATGGGCCGTCGGAACGTGCGGGGATGGCGCTGGCGGGCGTCGTCGGAGCGGCACTGGTAGGCAGCCTCATCGGGCTCACGATTAAGGCAAGGAGAAGCGCATGAAAAGCAAACTCTTGAACAAATCAGGCGGCTCCACGGAGTATGCCGTCATATTCGATACCGGCGACGAATTCGTCGAAGGTCTGACCGAGTTCGCCAAGGAACGGCGACTCGATGCCAGTCATTTCACGGCCGTTGGTGGATTCAGTACCGCGACTCTCGGCTACTTCGACGTGGACGCCAAGGAGTACCGCAAGATTCCTGTCACCGAGCAGGTTGAGGTGCTCACGTTGGTCGGTGACATTGCCTTCAACAAGGAAAACGGTGAGCCGAAGGTGCATGCCCACGTCGTACTGGGCCGTGTCGATGGTTCAACGGTTGGCGGTCATGTGATGAAGGCGGAGGTGCGGCCGACGCTCGAAATCGTGTTGGAAGAATCGCCCGCGCATCTGAAGCGAGTGCACGACCCTGAGACGGGACTCGCACTGATCGACGTCTGATCCAAATGTTCAGCGGCGCTTCCCATCACGGTGGGAGGCGCCGTTTGTGTATCTCAAGCCGCGATTCAGTCGTCGGGCCGCGTAAGTCGCGCTGTTGAGATCCAGTCCGAGTCGCCGTCCGCGTCGCGCTTACCCAGGAACAGGTGAAGCTGGGCGACGTGCTCTTGCACATGTCGCATGCTGTAGAGCTGCAGCTCGAAATAACTCAGCGGTCCGTCAATCCATGGGAACGAACACAGACGAAGTGCCTCCTCGTCCGTCATGTGGGTGAGCTTTGTCTGACATCTCTGGCGTACCTGCCAGAGGTAGCGTCGTATCATCTCCCGTGAATACACCTGCATGGGAACGACTGAATCCAATGTCAAGCTCGGCTTGGGAGAATTCGACTGGGGGCGCGAACCCGTCTTCTGAGCCGAATAGGTACAGGTCAACCCAGCGGACCGTGTGATACCCGAGATACCAGAACGAAGCGAAATTCGGCGGAAATTCGGAATCCGGTGGCGGGTTCCAGAGTCGTTCCGTCCAGAGCGCATCCGGGCAAACTCTGAGGGCGTCATCCAGCATGTCGAGCGCGGCGCCAAACTGCTTCCACGCGGCGAAATGTCGCTCGTCCACGTCACGCCATCCTCTCTGAAGACTGTGCGTGCGGTTCATGTTCACGGTAGCCGAAGGCCCGATTCTATCCGCGAGAAGCTGCGTTGAACAGAAGTCCACGAACGCATGCGAACCTGGGTTTGGATGGGCGGTGTCGCGCCTCACCGCGTCAACACTGAAAACCACCCAGCACTCGAGCTTCATGAATCACGGACAAGACGTCCTGAGTGGACGAGGCGTCCGCTGAGGGAGACGATTGCGTCGCCCTCAGCAGCGACGGTGCCGACCGCGGCGGGGACGTGGAGGGTAGAAAAACGGAGCGGATCTGTTCCGCCCCGTTTGCTGATTTCTTGACGAGGAGCCGCGATCAGCCTTCGTCGTCTCCGCGAACGATGTCGCGGACTCGCTCCTTGACTGCGTCGACTGGCCCGCTGCCGTTTCCGGCAGTGACCGTAAAGTCGTAGATCTTGTCGCGGAAGAGCGTCTCGCCGATCTTGACGCGATTTGGCTCGCCGCGCAGCAGCGCTTCAGCCATATGAACGGCCTGATTGCGCTCGATCTTGGCCGGCATCGGCGGCTCGAACGGATCGACGACTGCTTCGACCAGTACCGGCCCGGGATGGGCCAGCGCCAAGTCCAACGTGCTCCCGATCTGTTCGGGATCCTCGACGTGAAGTCCCGTGCCACCGCAGGCTTCGGCAAACTTGACGAAGTCGATCGGCGCCAACTTCACGCCATATTCGGGGTTGCCAAGGAAGACCATCTGCTCCCATTTGATCTGGCCGAGAGTGTCGTTCTTGAAGATGATCACCTTGATTGGCAGGTTGTGCTTCACAGCCGTGACGAACTCCGCCATCAACATCGAGAAACCACCGTCGCCGACCAGTGCAACGACCTGACGATCGGGATAGGCAGTCTGGGCGCCGATCGCATAGGGCAGCCCGCTGGCCATGGTAGCGAGATTCCCGGACCCGGAGACCATCATGCCGCGCCGAATCTTGACGTAGCGCGCAAGCCAGGTCGTATTGGTCCCGCTGTCGCCGCAGATGATGGCATTGTCCGCTAGCCGTTTGCTCAGCTCGCCCGCCACGCGCTGTGGCTTCATGGGACTATCCGTGCGCGATGCCCGCTCATCGAGCAGCGCCCACCAGTCTTTCATCCCCGCCTGCGCCTTCTCGAGGAAGGATCGGTCTTCCTTCATTTCGAGCAACGGGAGAAGCTGCGCCAACGTCTCCTTGGCGTCGCCTGCCAGCCCGATGTCGATCGGATAGCGCAGCCCGATGCGCACCGGGTCCGCGTCGATCTGAACGGCCTTCGCCGCGCCAGGTTTCGGAATATACGACATGTAGGGGAAGGACGAGCCAACGATGAGGAACGTGTCGCACTCCTCGAAGGCAGTCTCGGACGGCGACGTGCCGAGCAATCCGATGCCTCCCGTCGTATAGGGCGAATCGTCCGGAACCGCGCCCTTGCCGAGATAGGCCTTGACGATTGGTGCGGCCAGCTTCTCGGCCGTCGCCTCGAGTTCGTCGGTCGCGTTCAGCGCACCGCGTCCGGCAAGAATCGCAACCTTGCTCCCCTGGTTGAGGAGCGTCGCGGCCTGCTGCAGTCTCGCGGGCGGCGGCACCATCAGCTCTTCGGCCCGAGCCGAACTTGCGTGGTTGGGTACGTTCTTTTCTGAGTAGTGTGCCTCGTCCACCGACTCGTGCTGCAGATCGGTGGGGAAGGTGATGTGCGCCACGGATCGGCGATTGATGGCCGTGCGGCAGGCGAGATTCGTGACGGCGTGGACGTGTGCTGGTCCCATGATGCGTTCGGTATATACCGTGGCATCCATGTATAGCTTCGACAGATCGACGTCCTGCTGGTAGTAGGTTCCGATCAAATCGTGATACGTGTGTCCGGTGATGGCGAGCACCGGCTGGCCGTCCAGCTTGGCGTCGTACAGACCATTCAGGAGGTGAATCCCGCCCGGGCCGGAGGTGGCGAGGCAAACTCCGAGCCGACCAGTGAACTTGGCATATGCGCACGCGGCGAATGCGGCTGCCTCCTCATGCCGAACCTGTACGAAGTTGATCTCATTTTCGGCCTTGCGCAAGGCTTCCATGATGCCGTTGATGCCGTCGCCAGGAAGACCGAAGATCGTATCCACTCCCCAGCTGACGAGCACGTCAACCATGATGTCGGCGGCAGTTTTTGCCATGAATCCCTCCAAAATTGCCGGGCGGTTGCTTGGGTCGATCTCTTCGCGTGGCTGAACCGAACATGCGATCCGACGCCGAACATCATCCCGAGCCCTGATTCTGATCCGAATGTTGATGGGCACCGTGGGTGTGGGGCGCGGAGAACTGGCCCGCGGGTAACCTGCCTATCCAAAGTGTCAACTGTGCTTGCCAAACACGCCGATAACTCACGGACCAAGTTGCAGTTTTCGTTCCATTGATGCCGGTATGACCGGCACGTCTTGTGCTAGGTGGAGTTGTGGAACCGCAATATTCTCATGACGGTTCCACGTTCGATGCCATATGCAGAATGTAAGGCGGCCGATGGCGCAAGCAGCACTTGAAACAGGCTCCCACGAAACCAGGCGGTACCGACCGGATTCTGCTGCCATCCCACCGGGCTGGACGTCCAACCCATCGGCACCAGGGCGACGCATCGTGCTGGCGATCCTGGCGACGATGGGGTTCCTGACCGCGGGATATCTCGCCCTCTATCAGACCGACGTGATCTCAACCGTCTGGGAGCCGTTCTTCGGCAACGGGAGCAAGGCCGTACTCGATTCGAACTTCTCACGCAGCCTGCCAGTCCCTGACGCGGCGCTCGGAGCAGCGGCGTACTTTTTTGACGCGCTGCTGCAATTCGCGGGTGGAGAGGACCGCTGGAAGTCTCACCCCTGGTTCGTGCTCGCAAATGGAGCGACGTCGATCGCTCTGGGTGTGACCGCTCTTGTGCTACTGATCGTGCAGCCAATCGGATATGGGACCTATTGCACCCTGTGTATGTTCTCGGCCTTTATCTCGATCAATCTGGTTGGCCCGACCATGGAGGAATGTCTGGCGGCGCTGCAATTCCTCGGGCGCAAATACACCGAACCGACCGAACGCCAGAAAGAGAAGGAAGTCGAGCAAACCGGTGAGCCGGATCATCCCGCGGTGTCGAATCGGTGGGAGGCCAAGGGACTGCGTTTGCGTCATCTCTTTGGCGTCATTATTGGGCTGTGGTTGATGGCGTCGCCCGCGGCAATCGGATTCGCTGGGTACGCGCGAGCCGACATGCGGATCACTGGACCGATCGTGGTCGTTCTCAGCGTGCTCGCGATTTGGCCCGGCACTCGGTGGTTCGCTCGGCTGAACGCGTTCGCTGGGGGCTGGATGATGATCGGTCCGATCCTGCTGCAGGCGGAGCACCTGCTCCTGTTCTCCATCATCATGTTGGGGGCGGTATTGGTCGGTCTGGCGATTTTCCCAGGGAATGCCGCGCCGCAGATTGGCGGCGGTTGGATCGGCATTTTGGGGCCGGGATCCGACGTTCCGTAGTCGGAACGTCGTCCCGTGCGTTAGCTAGTTTCCGTTGTGGTTGTTGGCGAGGATCCCCGCGAGTGCGGCACCTGCTGCCGCGGCCACGCCCACGCCAATCGCGATCGAGTCCACGGTGCAGCGTCGCCCAGAGCTGTGAGCTCGACGGCTTGGCCTTATCGTCGAAGCGACCACGTGCCGCGTAGTCCCCTTTCACGGGATCATAGAGATTGTCCGGTCGGTTCGGATCGTCCGGTTCATCGGTAATCTGTGAAGAGAATCCGTTGTCCGCGAGATAGTGATCGAGCACGCGTGGCATGACGCGGTTTCCCCAGATCGCTTTTTCGGTCGGCATGCCGACGTAGATTTCGGGACGTCCATGATGGGCAGCCCAATAGATGGCTTCACCCGCCACCTCCGGTTGGAAAATCGGCGGCACCGGTTGCGGTCGATTCTGGAGATGATTGCGGGTCCAGTTGAACTGGGGAGTGTTCAACGCGGGCATCTGCACCATCGTCACACTGACGTTGCTCTTGTCATGGTACAGCTCGCTGCGGAGCGCCTCGGTGAAACCCTGAATGGCATGCTTCGACGCGCAATAGGCAGATTGCAGCGGAATGGCACGGTAGGCCAGCGCTGATCCAACCTGCACGATCTTGCCTCGGTCACGCGGCAGCATTCGATGCAACGCCGCCAGAGTGCCATTGACGACGCCCAGATAGGTAACCTCGGTGACGCGTCGATATTCGTCGGCCTTCATGTTCTTCACGGGCGAGAAGACGGTCACCATGGCATTGTTGACCCAGATGTCGATGGGTCCGAACTCCTGCTCGACCTTCGCCGCGGCTTCGTCAACTTTTTCAGCGTCGGCCACATCGAGTGGAAGAACGAGTGCCTCTCCGCCCAGTCGCTCCACTTCTTCCTTGGTTCGATGGAGCCGGTCGGGGTCACGGGCGATGATGCCGATTCGGGCGCCACGTCTGGCGAACTCACGCGTGGTCGCGCGGCCCACTCCGGCTGACGCGCCGGTAATGACCACGACCTCCGTTCGATTGTCGTCTCTCAAGCAATCCTCCCTGCTGCATTGCTGCGGTTTTCACGAAATGGATTATTCGTGTGCCACGCGCACTCCTGCGGGGACACGGATCGTTATTCGCAGAGTCAGTGCCAGATGGCATCAGAGACGTATCACGCCGTGGTTCTCACTCGCGGCTATTCGCTCAGGTGCTCGATGCGCGTGGGGACTCCGAAGACGTAATGGACACGGATATGATCGTTGACGTGCGGATGCGGGTAGATCGCGTTGCCAGGCAATCGTGCATCGAGCACGTTGTCGGGGTCTGAGTCGTGTGCAAAGTAGATGGTGAAGTAGGGCGAATCATTGACATCGAATGGCACCACTCCCTTGATGATCGCGTTGGCGTTCATCGATTGACGTCCTTCCGAAGCTGGCAATGAAACCGGCAAGCAGAGTTCGAGTATAGCGACCCAAAGCCATCGTACGCTCCCGCATGGGACTCATGCGCACACCTGCGGTGTTGAAACGCTGCAGCGAGCGGGCTAGGATGCCGCGGTTGATTCCGTGAGAGGGAGTGACGTGAACTATCTGACACGAGCGGTCCAGATCGCGCTGGAAGAGGACACCGCCTTCGGCGACATCACGACAGAGCTGACCGTTTCCGCCGATCGTCGGGCGACAGGTCGATTCCTGGCGAAGTCGAACGGAGTGATTTCCGGCCTGAACGTCGTCGCCGAAGTCTTCGCCCAGATCGACGAGCGTATCTGCTTCGAACCCAGCGTGGAGGACGGCGACAGCATCGATCGTGGTGACGTGATCGGTTTGATCAGCGGGCCGGCTCACGGCATCTTGCTCGGGGAGCGAGTGGCCCTGAACTTCCTGCAGCGACTTTCGGGCGTGGCGACAGCGACATCACGCTACGTCGAGGCGGTGCGAGGTACGAGGGCACGCATCATCGACACACGCAAGACGACGCCGGGGATGCGCCTGCTGGAAAAGGCCGCAGTGCGACATGGCGGCGGACACAATCACCGCATTGGCCTTGCAGATGGAATCCTCATCAAGGATAACCACCTCGCGGCGGTCGGAGGATCGACGCGAATCACCGATGCCGTGCATCTGGCGAAGCAGAACGCGCCGCATACGTTGCGCGTCGAAGTCGAAGTTACCAATCTCGATGAGCTCGAAGAGGCGCTTGCGTCTGGTCCGGATGCGATTCTTCTCGACAATATGACCGTGGACGAGATGTCCGAGGCGGTGCGGCGCAGCGCGGGGCGAGCCATGCTGGAGGCATCCGGCGGGATCACGCTTGAGACGCTGCGCGCCGTGGCTGAGACTGGTGTCGATCTGATCTCGGTGGGCGCGCTGACCCATTCTTCGCGAGCATTGGACATCAGCCTCGAGTTCGAGCTCGAGCAGGAGGCGGCCGAATGAGCGCGCGAGAGAGGCGCAACGTCACGAGCGTGGGTGGGCTGGTAGTACGCGATGACGCGGTGTTATTGGTGCGCATGACCTATGGGCCGTCGAAGGGGCGATTGATGCTCCCTGGCGGAATTATGGATCCTGGTGAGACATTGGACGTCGCCGTGGCGCGGGAGGTTCTAGAGGAGACCGGTGTAGTTGCCGAGCCAATGGGAATCATCGGACTGCGCAGCCGTCATGACGGTCACAACACCGATACCTACATTCTCTGGTTGCTGGAGCATCGATCGGGTGAGCCGCGAGCCGACGGACACGAAAATGACGAGGCTGCGTATTTCACGCAACCCGAGCTGGATTCACGCGACGACGTGACGTATCTGGCACATTACATGGCTCGCCGCGTTTTGACTGGGCAGGTGACACCGATGCCGTTGGTGACCGACTACGAATATCAGTTCCCTGGCTCGACACCTGATTCGTGGAAATTGTTCCTGTCACGATGATGAGAGAATGATCCGGCACTCGCCCGTGATTACGATCGACGAAAGAGATAGTCGGGTTATCAATCGCGGTGTCGGCCGCCGGTCGAAGGGCAGACCCCTGCGTCTGCCCCTACTCGCGTGAACCTGACGCCAACTGTGAAAAACCCAAATCAATCCAACTTGAAGTACTTGTACGCTTCGGCCAATTGCATGTCGTTGGCGCCGGGGTAGCGGCGTGCACGTGCTTCGGCCGCCGTATCCTGTGCCCAGCGGCGCAGCATTGGCTCGAAGTCCCAGTCACCCATCTGCGACTTGTGTTGCCCCAAGCCTTTCAGCTTGGTGTCGAACGACGAGGTAATGTCGATCCACACGTCTGGGTCGCGCGCTGCTGCGACGTAGACGTGGGTCACCTTGTGTGGCTCGAGACCTTCGGCGAGCAATTGCGGAAAGGTCAGACGGTCGCGAGCCGAGGGGAAGATGGCCGCCAACGTCGCTTCGCCCATGGCGATGTGATCCGGGTGCTGGATGTATTCCTGTCCTTCCCAGCGATTGGTCGGATCCTGGCAGATGACGGCATCCGGCTTGTGCTTGCGAATCATGCGAGTGATGGCCAGTCGCAGGTTGAGATCTGGAACGAGTTCGGCATCCTTGAAGTGGAGATACTCGACGGTTCCAACGCCAAGCACCCGCGCCGCTTCCATCTGCTCCTGCTCGCGCGTTGCCATCAGGCTCTCCGACGTAAACTCGGGATCGGCACTCCCCTTGTCACCACTGGTTCCAAGAACGAAGATTCCTTCGCTTCCGGCTGAAGTCCATTTGGCCACCGTTCCCGCGCAACTGAACTCCGCGTCGTCAGGGTGAGACATCACCACCATGACACGACTGGGGACCACCTCGAGATTGTTGTTTTCGCTCATCCACGCTCCACATTCGTTGATGACGCGGGCTGCACTGGACTCCGCGTCATCGTCAGCAACGGCATTTCGCGTCACCGCGGCATTACGGAACGCGGACGTTCGCGTATGCCACGTCAATCTGCATGGTTATAACGTGACGAGTTGACCGATTTCATCCACCGGCGTCGTCGCCGAGGTCGGCCGCGGCCGCCTTGTCGAGCAGCCAGACGACGTGCCCATGTGCCTCACGCAGATACTGCGACGGCGTTTCAGCGGGATTCCAGGCGCCCTCGATCGCGCGCTGCACGGCCGGTGCCTTGTCGGAACCAGCGACGAGGAAGAGGACTTCCTTCGCGGCGAGAAGAACTGGAACGGTCAGCGAGAGGCGGATGGTCTGTTGCCGTGGGACCGGGTTAGCGACGACCAGCCTGTTGCGCACAGAGAGAGCGTCCGTGTCCGGAAAGAGAGATGCCGTGTGGCCATCTCCACCAATTCCCAGCAGGACGAGATCGAACTGTGGTGGGTTCGACGGACTTGCACCCTGGAAGACCGTCTTGATCTCCCGCTCGTATTCTCGGGCTGCCTCATCGGGGCCCAGTTCGCAACGCATACGGTGGACGTGATTCTCTGGGATGGGCACGAGGCTCAAAAGCGTCTCGCTCGCCATACGGTAATTGGAGTCAGGATGGTCAGGTGGGACGGTGCGCTCGTCTCCCCAAAAGACGTCGATCGCACGCCAGTCGACGCGGTTTATGAACTCGTCATTCGCCAGGAGGGCGAAGAGTGCGCGTGGCGTTGATCCGCCGGAGAGCGCGACTCTCGCGTTGCGGCTGTGGGATTGGGCAGCACCGACGACCTGCACGAACCGGCGCGCGGCGAGAGCGGCGAGGGCGGCAGCGTCCGTTGTGACGACAATTTCAGGTTCACTCACGAAGGTCTCCGAAGTTTGATAGTCGAGGCGTATCGCGCTCCCTCGGCGATGGCATCCTCGAACAATGCGTCATGTGTGGTTGTCTCGAGCTCGCGCAATAGGAGCTGCGATAGGCCGGTTGGAGCCGAACGCATGGCATGCTCAGCGATTGACTGGCCGTCGATGCTGGCTGTCATGCGCAGTGTCGCCAGATCGTCACCAACTCGCTCGACCATGAATTCGCCTCTTTTCACGCCATCAGTTGCCGAGAGCGAGGCACTCAGGAGGTAACCGTTGTAATGCTTCGGTATCGGATGACCGACGATTTCGACCGAGATCGATCCACCATTGACGGCTTGCGCTGTTGCCGTTCCAACCGGTTGGTCCTTTGCTGACCGCTTGAGATTCCAGCCGAGCCTGCTGGTGAGCCAGCCCGCGAAGAGCATGGCTTGCGCGGCATTTACGCGGCTGGCTGAGTGATGGCCGAACACCAGTTTCAGGTGTGTGACATGGTCGAGGGCCCAGAGGCAATCGGGCGAATCGAAGATCTGCGAGAACATCGACCGCCACGGAGTCATGCGTGCCCAATTCAGATCGGTGAGGGCGCACTGATCGCCGATCGTCTGACACAGCTCGTGAACGCGAATGAGGTTGGTATTGCAGCGGACGAAATCGAGCGAATCGACGACCATGCGGGTCGCGGCATGGGCCAGGCGAGCGAAGCGCTTGTCGGCAAGCGGAGGCTGTCCCGGCCACCAGACGAAGGTTGGGAGATCGGGCAAGGCAAGCGCGACCATGATGCTGGGTAGCTGATCGAGCGAATCGGGCGGCGTTTTGATCTCGATCTTCTCGTAACACGAGGCGAAGCGTTCGCCCGACGCCGTGTAGCAATGAGTGCTCACGTGCGCGTCGATATCGTCCTCGAACGCATTGGGATCGGCCGTGACGTTGAAGCTGATCACGCGAGACGGATGATTGGTGGCGAGCTCGTTGATGATGGTGCTGGCGTGCGCCTCGATCTGCTCATCCGAGCAATGAACCACCAGGTTGAGCACACTGGTACGCGTCGGCACGACGTCGGTCTCGCGCAATCCGATGACCGTCGGCATTCGCCAGAGCTGCGCCAACTCCCGCTCGATCGAGCCAACGTCGACCGCCGGCCCTTTAATTCCATGAACGTCGATGCTGACGTCAATGCCCGACATACGCTACCTTCCCGTCGAATTCGAGCTACGGCTGTCGCCAGGAGCGACCATCTCGCGCCATGAAAGCGTCAGCCGCCGCCGGCCCCCACGTTCCCGCTTCGTAGTTCGGGAAGTGTGGCGGCGTGACCTCGCCCCACTCTTGCAGGATTTCGGTGATCGGCTTCCAGGCCGCTTCGGTCTCGTCGCGGCGGGTGAACAAGGTCGAGTCGCCAAACATACAGTCGAGCAGGAGCCGCTCATACGCGTCGGGGGACTCAACGAAGAAGGACGTGCCGTAGAGGAAGCCCATGTTGACCGACCGCAGGCGGATATGCGGCCCCGGAACCTTGGCCGCGATCTTCATCGAGATGCCCTCATCCGGTTGGATACGCAGTGCCAGCACGTTTGGCTCGAGAGGCGCGCCTTCGGTCGATTTGAAGAGGGGATGCGGCACGCTCTTGAATTGGATGGCAATCTCGGTAACGCGGCGTGGCATACGCTTGCCTGAACGCAGATAGAAGGGCACGCCGGCCCAACGCCAGTTGTCGATGAGTAGCTTCACCGCCACGAACGTCTCGGTCATCGAGTCGGGATTGACCTTCGACTCCTGACGATAGCCGGGTACCTCCTCACCCGCGACCCAGCCCGGACCGTATTGCCCGCGCACTGTGAATTTCTCCACCTCTTCGGGCTTGATCGAGCGGATGGCTCGCAGCGTCTTGACCTTCTCGTCGCGCACCGCGTCTGCCCCAAAGGTGATGGGCGGCTCCATGGCGATGACGCTGAGGAGCTGAAGCATGTGGTTCTGGACCATGTCCCGCATGGCGCCCGCCTGATCGTAGTAGCCGCCACGGTCCTCGACGCCGATCGTTTCAGCCACAGTGATCTGCACGTGATCGATGTAGTTGCGTGACCAAATCGGCTCGAAGATACCGTTGGCAAAGCGGAAGGCCATGATGTTCTGTACGGTCTCTTTGCCGAGGTAGTGGTCGATGCGAAAGACCTGTTTCTCGTGGAAGACTGTGTGCAGATGGTCGTTGAGCTCAACAGCACTCTGCAGATCACGTCCGAACGGCTTCTCGACCACCACGCGGGTCCAGCTTTCGCCACTCTGCTGACCAACCAGTCCGGCTGCACCAAGATTGTCGATGATCGTGCGATACATACGCGGCGGCGCCGCCAGGTAGAAGATGCGGTTGCCGCCGGTTCCTCGTTCTCGGTCGAGCCGCGCGAGCTCGGCGCCGAGGGTGAGGTAATCGTCGGGGTTCTCAAAGTTCCCGTCGACATACGAGATGCCTTGTTCGAATGTTTCCCAGACGTTTGGATCGACCGGTCTGCGGCGCGAGTAACGGTCGACGCCGTCGCGCATCTGCGCACGGAAAGATTCATTGGTCATGTCTCTTCGGGCGTAGCCGACCACGCTGAATCCGGAGGGCAACAGACCCTCGATCGCCAGATTGTAGAGCGCGGGCATCAGCTTGCGGCGCGTCAGATCTCCGGAGGCGCCGAAGATGACCATGGCGCAGGGAGCCGGTACGCGTTCGAGGCGCAGCCCCTCGCGTAGCGGATTCTCGACCATGGCAGTTTGCATGGAATCCTCCAACCAGTTTGTCAGACGTTCGCGTGTGATTCCCGCATCATGGGGCCACCACTTTCGCATCGCCTACGGCGACCCTCGTCCGTGTCGAACGACATGCGCCAACGTCGATGATTCATTTCAATCCATCGGTTCGGCAAGGGCAAACCCGCAGTGCTGGCATGCGGCACCCTTGCCGAAAATGTCCTGATTCTTTGCTAGCAAGCGCCACGCCAGGTGATTTCCAGCAACGCGCCTGCTGTTAGCGCAGCGCGGACGCGACCAGCGACTGCAGCAGCCTGTCGAGTCCGGCGACCGGGTCACCCGATATCTTCACGCGTAGCAACGGCCGTCGTCGCTTGCTCAGTGCTTCGTAGTCACCGAGTGATTGCGCGGCAAAGAGCGTGCCGAACGAATACGTTTCGTCTGGTATCGGCAGATCTCGCGACGGCTCGATCACGATCTGCAGGAATGCTCCGGACGCGGGACCGCCCTTGTAGAGCTGCCCGATCGAATGCATGAAGCGCGGACCGTAGCCAAAGGTGGTTGCCACGTTAAGCCGCTCGCGCAGTAGGCGCCGAATTTCGGCAAAGCGCACGTCGACCTCAGGGCTTCGATGGCCGAAAGCCATGATGGCGAGATATTCGCCGACGCCGATTTCGTCGAGGAACGCCTCAGTTGCTTCCTGGAGCGATGCGGCTGTGACGCCGTAGGCGGAGATGCTGTCGCTCGAGATGGTCGTCATCGGTTCCGGTAGCTTGTGCTCGTCCTTGAAAATCCGAGCAAACGGTTGGTGTTGTCTTTGCTCTCCTGAACATTCGGCTGATCGAACGGGTTGATCCCCAGCTCAATACCCGCGACCGCCGTAGCGACCTCCCAGCGGACAAACTCGGCTGAAATGTCCCACTCGTCGCGCAAGCGCAAGCGGATGACAGGATGCCCCACCTCCTCGAGACCCGCCAGCATGGCGTCCGTCTCGGCATGCGGTTGCGGTGCGAGATCGAATCCCACGAATACGCGATCAGTCGCGTATGCTCCCGGCGCGGAATAGGGCTCATTGGCGATGGGAACGATTCCGGTGCCGTCCTTACCGGTGCTCTCGGCGATCAGTTGCTCCAACCAATCGGCAAGCGAAGCGAGCGCCGGATCAGGAACGAACGTCAGCTTGTCGCGCCCAAGTGCTGCCAGCATGCCAAGTGCACCGCCGAGCCAGAGACCCGGGTTCTTGAGCGCGTCCTGCTTCGTCTTCTCAGCCATCTCGGCGGCGCGTTGCAGCAACAGTTCGACGTCGAGTCCGATAACTGCCGCCGGAACCATCCCGAAGAAGGAGAGGGCCGAGAATCGTCCACCGATATTCGGATCGTTGACAAAGACGTGGCGGAAGCCGCAATCGCGGCCGATCTTCTCGAGCGCGGTGCCCGGATCGGTGATGGCGACGAAGTGAGCGCCCGCTTCACCCGAGACCACGCCAGCCACCTGCGCGTGGAAGTACTGGAAGAGCGTAGACGTCTCGATCGTCGTGCCCGACTTCGAGCTGACGATAAAGAGTGTCTTGTTGAAATCCAGTGCATCGGACAGCTCGCGAATGGAATCGGGGTTGGTGGTGTCCAGCACCGTCAGCTCAGGGAAGCCTTCCTGATTCCCGAATGTGCGTTGAAAAACCTCCGGCGCCAGGCTGCTGCCGCCCATTCCGAGGAGGATGGCCCGGGTGAAACCGGCCTCACGAACGTCGTCCGCGAACGCCTTGAGTTTGTCAGTCTCTTTCGCCAACACGGTCGGGCTGTCGAGCCAGCCAAGCGCTTTGGAGATCTGGCTCTGAGTAGCTGAATCACGGCTCCATAGTGCGGAATCTTTCGACCAGAGTCGAGAGGCAGCTTTGTTTTCCGCGAGGCGGCTCACAGCCTCCTCGACCTCGTCGGTGTATGACCCGGCCGAGCCCGCGCCGGAGGTTTGGGCAGCGCCGAACGCGATGCGCTTTTCTTCGATGCCTCCGAGTAGATTCTCGAAGGACTTGACGAATGACGCCACGCCGTCGACTTGCAGTTTGGTGGTCACGTCGTCGTAGGAGATGCCGAGCGCTTCCATCTCATCTATGATGCGGTGCGCTTCGTCCATGTCCTCATCGACGGTCCGCTTGACAGTGCCGTGATCGCGGAACGCATCGACGGATACCGGCGCCATCGTCTCAACAGTGTCGGGTCCAATGAGGGCTTCGATGTAGAGGACGTCACTGTATTCCGGGTTCTTGGTGCTCGTGCTCGCCCAGAGCGGACGCTGCAAGCGGGCGCCATGCTTCTTGAGCTCGATGAAGCGCGGCGAACCGAAGAGCTGCTTGAAATGCTCGTAGACAATCTTGGCGTTGGCGATGGCCGTCTTGCCTTTGATTGCTTTCAGCCTGCGCTTCTCCTCGTCAGCGACGTCACCACTAAGCTTGGCGTCGATGCGCTTGTCGGCTTCAGTGTCGACGCGGCTGACGAAGAAGCTCGCCACAGAGGCGATGTTGTCGATCGGTAGCCCTGCCTCGACGCGACGCTCGAGCCCGCGTATATACGCTTCGACGACGCGCAGGTAGTCGTTCAGGGCAAAGAGGAGGGTGATGTTGACGTTCACGCCGGAGAAGATCAGTTCTTCGACTGCCGGAATGCCTTCATTCGTTCCCGGCACCTTGATCATGACATTGGGGCGTCCGATCGAGGCGAAGATGCGCCTGGCCTCGCGTGTGGAGCGCTCGGTCTCAGCTGCCAAATAGGGCGGAAGTTCAATCGATACGTAGCCGTCCTGCTTGTCGGTCGCCAGATAGACGGGCCGCAGAAGATCCGCGGCGCGACGGATGTCGTGGAAGGCGAGCTCCTCGAAGATCTCCTCCTTGTTGGCGCCGTCCCGGGTCAGTCGGCGAATCTGGGCATCGTACGAGTTGCCCTGCGAGAGCGCTTTCTCGAAAATGGTCGGATTTGAGGTCATGCCGTGAAGGCCGTCATCCCGAATGAGTCGTTCGAGCTCTCCAGTGGAGATCAGCGAGCGGCTCAAGTTATCGAGCCAGAAACTCTGTCCAGCGGTGGCGAGTTGCTGCAATGGGTTTGGCACGGTTTCGTCCTTTCGCATGCGAGGATTGATCGCGAGTGGATTCAACTACCGAATTTGAGGCGCGTTCAACGCGGATAACGTTGCCTTTGAACTCCGAGGCGTTCTCACGAGCGCGCCTGAACGCGTATGAGAAATCAGTTCTTCTGCTTAAGTATGCACCCTTCATGAGCGGTCGTCTCTAGGATCACGAAATCCTTAACGACCATCGTGTGCTGGTTCATCCCTGCGAGTCACAGACTCGCGCACTTCATTTGCAGGATGTGCGCCCAGAAATTGGACGTTTTGGCGTCGGAATGCGGTAAGGAATGGGTTGACCGATGGGAAAAGTGACCATTTTGAAGAAGGGGGTTGACAGCTAAGGCAATGTACGTACAATAGAGATCAGACGGCTGTACGTACAACGCGCTGGGGGGCCGAATGGTTGATTCGAAGCGCTCCCGATGTCGTGAACACCCGACCCGATACTCGCGTTGTCGACGAATCTGGGCGAGGGCGCATCGGCCAGAAATGGCCATCCGAATGACGGTTGAGCTCTCGATGGAAGACGTCGGACTGCACCGATCTGATTACGCCATAACGTCTCGTTCGAGTTGTTTGTGGCTGATGGAACGAAGTCAAACGCTCGAGTCGATCTGCCAGTCACGCTGGCACAGCTAAATCTGAACCATCTCTTCCCTCCCTCCCTGTCTGCGGGGCCGCCCACAACGGCCCCGTTTTTTCTTAACTTCGATTTCCAACTATTTACCCATTCTCCTCAATGCCTATCCGCCGGTACATTCTGGAGTAGGTCGTCCGTTGCCGCTGACGATGGCACCCGCAATGCAGCAATGGTTGAGTTGACCACTGAGGCTCGCTGCGCCACGAGCGAATTCGAAATCGGATAAGGACCTGAGTTGGAGTTACCGAGCGATCTCGCCTACAAATGGTTCGCGGAACACGGCTTTCATCAGATTTATCGCTCAACGGCGATTCGGCTGATGGCACATCAGGAGCTTCCCGGCGTCGAAGTGCGCATCGGTACCGGCTACGTGGTCGTCGAACGAGACGGCAAAGAAGTCTATCGGTCTCTCATTCGTGACTTCGATCAAGAGGACCTTGCCGCGCGAGTCTTCCGCGGCTCGTTGTAATTCTTTCGTAATATCGGTAATCCTGAGTTCATCCGATTTGACCTGCCCGGTCGTAGAATGAGTGCAGGAGCGAAGCGTTCGCTCCGACTCTCCCGTACGGATGAATGAAGGATGCCCCCATGCGCTCGCGCCTCTTTTCTCGGTCTGGCTTTATCCCTGGTGTTGTTGCCGCGTTGATCGCGTCGGTGGTGATGCTCCTCCTCGGTCGCGTATGGGGAGCGCCGGTGCCGACTCAGCTTCTCTCCGACCGCATCACGTCGGTCACGCCGGTCGACGTCTTTGGCGCCATCCTTGGCAAACTCGAATCATCAGCCAAGCCCCTCATCTTCGTTCTGCTCTTCGTCGGTCAACTGGTGGTCGGTGGATTGATTGGCGCGTTTCTGGCTGGCCTTCTGAAGCGCGGCAATTCCCCATTGCGGCTCTTCGGCCTCGTTTCGCTGGTCACATTTGCGGTGCTGGGACTCGTTTTTGCACCCCTGGGTGCGGTTGGAATCTTCGGACAGCACTCGTCGGCGGGTACAACCACCACCTTCTTGAGCTTTGCGGTGATCGCTTTGGTCTTCGGTGGCGTGGTTATCGCCTGGCTGGCAGCGGTGGAGAGCGAGTTCGCGGTCGAGTATGACGACTCGCGTCGTCGGGTCGTGAGCGTGGTCGCCGTTGGCGTTCCGGTCCTGTTGGCCTCGGCTTATCTCGGCAAATTCTTCGTAGCGCTCAACAAGAAGAGTCAGGTGCCCTCATCGCCCAACACCGCTGACGGCATCTCTCCCGCATTGACGCCGATCGATGACTTCTACGTCGTCTCCAAGAATTTCATCGATCCCACGGTGGCACAGGGCGGCTGGAAGCTATCGGTCGAGGGCCTGGTCGCTCATCCGCAAACCTATACCTACGATCAGATTCGCTCGCGACCGACATCCAAGCACATCGCCACGCTCGAGTGCATCAGCAATGAGGTCGGCGGAGAGTACATCAGCAACGGCGAATGGACTGGCTTTCCGCTGAAGCAGCTATTGGACGAAGCGGGCGTGCAAGATGGCGTGGTTGACGTTGTCTTCTACGCCGAGGACGGCTATTCCGACTCGATCCCGCTCTCCGTCGCACTCGATCCGAACACGTTTCTCGTGCATGCGCTGGATGGGCAGCCTCTGGCGAAAGATCACGGGTTCCCAGTTCGCATGCTTGTCCCGAACATCTACGGCATGAAGAACGTCAAGTGGTTGAACAAGATCGCTCTGGTCGATAACGACTTCAAGGGGTTCTGGCAGCATCGAGGTTGGAGTGACGTGGCCATCATCACGACCATGTCACGCATTGATTTTCCTCACGCACTCGATTCGGTGACGGTCGGACAGCCGGCGAAAGTTGGCGGCGTGGCCTTCGCGGGAAGTCGTGGCATCCAGCGCGTCGAACTTTCGACCGATGGCGGCAAGACGTGGAATGACACCAAGCTGCAGAAACCGCTGTCCTCACTGAGCTGGGTGATCTGGACGTATGACTGGACGCCCGACGCGGACGGTAAGGTCACGCTTGAAGTCCGTGCGACCGATGGCACCGGACAGACCCAGACAAAGGATGAGAATCCTCCGCTGCCGGACGGTTCAACCGGTTATCACACGGTTCCCGTGAAGGTGTCACAAGCTACGACGTAGACCCGGATACGGATGGAATTGCCGAGTCGGCCAGTTAACTCTGCTATTCCCACTTGAAGGTGCGGCTGGCGATCGCCAACGTCACCAGACCCCAGGCGGCCAGAATCAGCAGGTTCCAGACGGGGAAACTGGTGTGTGGTCCGAGCGAAGCTCGCAGCGCGTCCGCAAACGCGGCTGACGGGAAGATCTTGGCCGGAATCGAGAGGAATCCTGGCAGCTTGTCGAGCGGCCAGGCGACACCACCCAGAAGCAAGAACAGGAAGAAGAGCGTGTTGGCGGTCGCCAACGTCGTCTCGGCGCGGAAGGAGCCGGCCAGCATCAGCCCGAAGCTAGAGAAGGTTGCAATGCCGAGCAACAGTGCGAAGATCGCCAGCGGCAGAGCGCCGGTCGGATGCCAATCGAAGAGGAAATACGCGATTCCAATCAGGATGATGATGTCCAGGATATCGACGGCGATGACCGAGATGATCTTGGCGACGAGGAGCTGTGTACGGGTGAGGGGTGTGCTTCCGAGTCGCTTCAACACGCCGTAACTGCGCTCGTAACCAGTGCGAATGCTGAGGCTGACCAACCCGGTCGACATGACCGCCAACGCCAGCATGCCGGGCAGCAAGAAGTCGATGGGTCGTTCGACGCTCGAAGGCTTGACGCCGATTCCTGCGAAAAAAACGAGGAGTGCCGGTGGGAAAAAGACCGTGATGAGCATCCCCTCGAACTGACGCAACGTCAGCTTCAATTCCATCTTCGTTTGCGCGATGAGTGCGTTCATATGGTGTTCTCTCGTGTGCCGTTCACTCGCGAAGCTCGTTGCCGGTCAACCGCAGGAAGACTTCCTCAAGCGATTCGTGCCCGACCCTTAAATCGTTGAGCAGGATGTTGTGCTCGCGTCCCCAGTTCGTGATTTCGGCCAACAGGTCAATCGGCCGTGCCGTGTGCATGACGTAGAAGCCGGGTCGCTCCTCGCGAATTCCGCGTGACGAAGGCAGTCGCCCGAGATCGCTCGTGTCCATACCGTCCGGGCCGGTGAACTGCACCTCTTCAGCGCTCGTCGCGGTCAGTATGCGCGGCTCCTCGAGGGCTAGCAGCCGTCCATGGTCGATGATCGCCACGCGATCGGCGAGCCGTTCGGCTTCTTCCATGAAGTGGGTCGTCAAAAGAATGGTCAACCCGCGGTCCCGCAATGACTGCAGGATGTCCCACGTCATGTGGCGCGCTTGCGGATCCATGGCAGTGGTCGGTTCGTCGAGGAAGAGGAGCTCAGGTTTGCCAATGAGCGCCGCTGCCAGAGCCAATCGCCGTTGCTGACCGCCGGAGAGTTGCCGATACCGTGTGTGTGCGGCTTCCTCCAGCCCGACCATCTCGATCATCGTGTCGGTCTCTTCGGCGTCGCGATAGAACTGACGCAGCAGGTTGAGAATCTCGATCGGTGTGACCGTAGGGTAGATGCCCGCGTTCTGCAGCATCACGCCGATGCGCTGCTTCAGTTCGCCGCCGTCACGAATAGGATCGAGTCCAAGTACTCGAACGTCGCCGCTGTCCGGGGTTCGATAACCTTCCAGGATCTCGACTGTGGTCGTCTTCCCGGCACCGTTCGGGCCCAGGAGCGCGAAGATCTCACCCCGCCACACGCTGAAGCTGAGACCGTCTACCGCGCGTTTGGCGCCATAGTTCTTTTCGAGACTGCGTACGGTGATCGCATCCTGCATAGTGGTTGTCATAACTCCAACACGAGCCGGCATTCGGATGGCTGCGCGTGAGAACCGCCTCGAAAGTCGATCCCGACAGCTGAATCTACTTAGCGAAACTGATCTGATAGAGCATCATGTAAATGATCCATCCGGTGAATGCAACATAAAGCCACATGGGTAGCGTTTTTCGTGCCAATTGCTTATGCCGGGCGAACTGCTTGGTGAAGGCCCGGTAGAGGACGATGAGCACGAGCGGGATGATCAAGGTGGCAAGAATGGTATGCGAAATCAGAATTGCGAGATAGCCCACCCGAACGGCACCGTGGCCAGCGAAGATCTTGGTCGGCTGAGTCAAATACCGGGTGACGTAGGCGACGAGGAAGAGAGCGGCGAAGGTTGTGGCGGTCAGCATCGACCACTTGTGCCGCTGAATCTGCATGTGCCGGATGAAGTAGTAGCCAAAAAGAAGTGATATCCCACTCAAGACGATGAACGTTGTGTCGACGAGTGGGAGCCAGTGCGCCATCGGATTGAGTTGCCTTTACACGAAGAAGTCGCGATCACACGTGCATTTTATGCTTTTGCGCAAGGATCAATGGGTCAGGAAAAACCCGCGATACACCATGCCGTCCCCGAGAGCGCACCGCGCAACGACTTCTAGCGGACGCGGGTAGTGCGCGTTGGCTGCGCTTCACCCAGCAACGGCTGAAGCACGATGATCATCCGAGACAACGTCGCGCTGATTTGATTGGCCAGGCTGTCGGTCAGCGGCTGATATGGGAGGTGCTGGAACAGGTGACCCCAGGAGTTGGTCCAGCGTTCGAGCTCGAACCCTTCACCAAGCTCATGCTTGATCTCGAGGATGTGCGAATCGAAAAATCGGAGCAGGCGCTCGGTCGACTCGGGTCCGTCCTCGAAGTGAAGACCGATCTCGATGTGCCGGTCACGCGCATTGGCCCAAACCTCGTAGTGGATGCGCGCGTGCCCGTAACTGAGCTTGAGCAGATCTCGTGTGGTGAACGACTGGTAGCTCTTGAGGGAATCGGGAAGCATGGGACGAACCGCCTCGGCCACGTCGTGGAAAAAGTCGCGACGCGTCAGAGACGGCGTTTTGCTAGTCGTGCTGGTCTTGCTGGACGTGGTGCTCACCTTATGATGTGGCGTCTCGACTGCGTGGCTACGGACCAATCACGATGGGGCGACGGCGACCCAGAGTCACCCGTGCCCCGTGCGCGTACTCAAGGATACGTCGTTCGGGTGGCGTGGCGGAAGCGGCCAGCAAATCGATTACGGCGCGGTTGGCGATCAGGTGCGCCTTGGCGGTCAGACGCAGATGCTCACGGTGCGCGGTCTCATCCGGCACTTCGGTCACCCAGGACGCCACGGTGACGGCGGGATGCCGCGCCGTCGGACTGCGACGCGAGCGTGTTGAATCCTCCGGCACCGCGCCGAAGTACCAGATCATCTCGCGATGCGTGTTCGCCGGAAAGCGTTCCGGTAACCAATTCGATCCCCACGTCATGTAGCGCTCTCGGTAGAGGCGATTCCACTGGAGCATTTCAACGTCGCTGGCGACCGCGCGCGCGACAGCCTCGCGAATCGCATAGGCCGCCAGACGGTGCTCCGGATATTTCTTGCTGTCCAGGTGGTGCAAAATGCCGTAGACCATGGCCTGCACCTGCCAGTAGCTCACGTTGAATCTGGGTGGAGAACCAAACCCGGCGAACGTTTGTGCCCATTCATGCGACGGAACGCCATGGTTGTCGACGATGACGTCGGGCAGCCAGCGCTCCCACATCTTGGCGCGCACACGGGACTCGCCGAAAGGCGTATCGGGATTGTCGTTGTCCTCGGCGAACTCGTACCCAACCGCGTTGTAGCGGGCTGGATGGTGCTTCCAGGTTGGGTGTTCTTGCTGCAGACGGTCGTGCAAGGCGGCTCCGTCGGCATTCTCGTACGGGAGGATGGCAATGTTGACGCGGCTCAGCATTCGGCGCCAGTCGGGGTCCGCTGTCAGGAGTTCGACCAAGCGCAATGCCGCCGTCGTACTGGCCACCTCGTTCGCGTGATGCCGTGCCACGATCAGGTAGGTCGGCTTGAATATCGAGAGTTTGCGCTTTGACCAGACGGCGGCCGACATCGGAACCGTCACTTCGATCGCCGGGAGCGGACGCCCTTGGTAGCTGTGGTCGAGCGCGGGTTCGACGTGAACCGCAGGTCGAGATGCAAGTCGAGCGAGCTGCGAACTCAAACGATCTTCGTTCAGGAACAGTGACTCCGATACGGGCGACGTGGCCGGCACCGCTGCTGCCACGTCAGCGCGTGGAGGCCAGCCAAGGGTGACCTGGAAACCATCATCCGCGGAGATCAGCAGCGCCGGAAAATGCGGATCGGGCGGAACGAGCTCGCTCAGCGCCTGCATGCGCGCTCGCAGAAGTGGTGTGAGGGTCGGCCAGCGGAGCTGAAGCTGAGCTTGATCGCGCAACATCGAGACGCTGGTAACGATTGGCCGCGCGGGTGGATCGGACAAAATCGGTCCGATCGGTTCGCTTCCGCCACCACTTTCCAGTGCCGCGACTGAGCGTGCCCGGCGGCGTAGATCCACTCGCCCATGAGGAGCGGCGCCGGGCCGGACGTGAACGATGGGCACGACCCCACCTGGGGCCGATAAGCGCTCGCCGGTCGTTTTCGCTCCGAGCGTTTCGACGAAATCGAGCACGTTGAAGTAGATGTCCTCGTGAAGGGCCTCGGCGGCGGAGTTCATCTCCTCGCGAATGCCGAACGGCTCGTCAGTCTCACTCATGGATATCTCGACAAAGAGTTCGTCGAAGAAGGGCTGATCCGATCGGCGCGGTTCGCCGTCCGTGGCATTGATGATCGACTCCTGGAGCCGCGGCAGGACCTCCTCCTGCAGGTAGTCCCAGAACCGCTCGGGGTCGGTCGGAACGCGTTCTTTCACCTCGATGCCGTTCTGACGTGCCTGAATGCCACCACCGATGAAATGCACGCTGCCGCCGTCAGGGTAGAGGGTGTGATAGGGACGCTGATCTCGCGGCGGATCAAACTCGCTACGAGAGAGGAGCGTGCCATCCTCGTCGAAGGCGCTGGCGGCATACAGCGCGGGGCCTTCATACTCTGACAAGGTGATACGGTCGAGCGGAAGACGGAGGGCTTTGGCGATGATCTCGTCGCCCGGGAAGAGCTCTTGTAGCCAGCGGATACGCATGTCGAGTGCGTGATCGCTCTCGGTGGTTTCGAGCGGACGAAAGCGCAACGTCACTCGATGGACATTGCCGAGCGCCTGCCATTCCGGGAGCACGACCTCTCGCAGCCAGCAGAGACCGGCTTTGAAGGCGTCGATCACGCGTATTTCACAGCGGTCTTGCTGAAACCCGGCGGCGGTCAGTTCTCGTTGGATTCGCTCCTCGAGCGCGCGGCGAATCGACGCGGGCTCTGAGACGGTGACGATGAGCGAGAGAGGCAGGCGTCGATCGAGCTCAGGGATGACGTCTTCGCGCAGCACGTCGATGACCCGATCGACCTCCCACCGGGCTGACCACTCGTGCTTGAAGACCGTCTGCGTCGATCCCGGACCCACAATCGGCATCGCATCGCCAATTGAGCGACGAACGGATCGCGCCAGCGACCGCTGCTCTGTCGTGTCAGACGTGAGAAGACGAAGTGTTGCCCCGTCAGTGACATGAGACCGATTGCTCAGATCAGCAAGAAGCGCCGCGGTGCGCCCTTCAGCGGTCCATCCCGCAAGACTCCGCCGCAGCCAATCCTGGATCTCGCTTGCTGAAGCATCGCATTCTTTAGACGCTGCCAGCGGCCAGTGGAGCGCCAGTTTCTCGAGGAGCGCCGCGGCATCGTTGGCGTCGCCGAAGAGTTCGAGCGCGGGATGAGCGGGGTTGTCGACCGTCGTCAGCCGGGCCAGATATCCATTCTGGAGGTGCAGCCGCAGCGGGATCGTTCCTGGTCTGGGCACTGGTGCGTCGGTGGCAACCGGGAGGTCGATGCCGGAGGACTCGATCGCTAGCCTGACGACGAAGTGGAAAAGGCCGATCCCTACGGCCCGTGGCATATCATCGGGTACCATGATGCAGAGGCGCGTTCCGTCCGGGATCTCGTTGCCGTCGTGATCGGTAAGAAGACCGTCCGTTTCGAATAGTCTGGCCAGGTCCAGGTTTGTCGATCCTGTCACAGAGCTGTGGTTGCGCTCGAGCGCCGCATCGCCGCGCAGCGTCAGGTCGCGGATGGCATCCGGACCTTCCAGGATGACCGCCGGTCGGCCTTTCCAGCCGTCCCGCTCAAGATGAGGGCGGATGCTGCGTCCGCGCCGCACGACGATGGGGAAGTGATCCGGGCCGGGCTCGTCGACAATCAAGGGCGGAGTGAATCCGGACGTTTCCAATCCGAGACGTGCCGCGAGGTCAAACAAGGCGCACCACATGTCGGCGTCTGGTTCTTCCTCCAACACGATGCGGGCGCGGATGTCATCTGGGTGTGAGTCGGCGTTGGAGTCGATCAAGAAGGCGCCAGCGGAGAATAGATCGTCAGCACTCTGTGCGGGGCCGTGGTCCAGCACGATTCCTCCTTCTGGCAAACCGGCTTGTGTTGGCGTCCGCATTGTACCGGAGGATCGAGAGCTGTGCCGACGACGGAGCGCGGCTTCTCGACTGCATGGGACGGGTTATCTCGAAGGGATAGGGTCATGACGACGACCAACGGGGCGCATCTGCTGGCGCGCGCGTTGAAGGATGCCGGGGCGACCCGACTCTTCAGTCTCTCGGGGAACCAGATCCTACCCATCTATGATGCCTGCCTCGACGAATCGATTGACGTGACCGATACCCGGCACGAATCAGCCGCGGCGCACATGGCCGATGCCTGGGCCAAAGTGCGGGGTGAGCCAGGCGTTTGCCTGGTGACGGCTGGGCCTGGGCACACCAATACCGTCACGGGCGTCGCCAACGCCATGGCTTCGGAGACCCCGATCCTCTGGCTCAGCGGAGCCAGTGAACGGGAGAATGCCGGAATGGGCGCCTTCCAGGAGCTGGATCAAGCCGCCATCGCACGCGAGGTCTGCAAAGCTGCCTGGACAGTCGAATCGGCGGAGGAGATTCCGGCGTTTGTGTCACGCGCCTGGCGCACCATGCTCGAGGGTCGGCCGGGCCCGGTCTATCTCGGCTTGCCCGCAGACGTGTTGAATGCAGAGGTGAAGGCGGAACGCTCTCCGCTGCAGCCCTGGGCCTTCCGGCCGCCGCTGCGATTCGCCGATCTATCACTCATCCACGCTGCTCTGTCGATCCTCGCGACGGCCAAAAAGCCGATGATTCTCGCGAGCCCATCAGTCGTTCGGGGTGAGCCCGGAGCGCGTTTGCACGAATTCGCGGCGCGCACCACGGTGCCATGGATGGCGTTGGAGAGCTCGCGCAACGTCGGCGACCCGGCCCTGAACGGTGCTGGCGCAGCCATGCGGGACGCCGACGCCGTACTCCTCATCGCGCCGCAGGATTTCATGGTGAAGTTCGGCGGTCCCGGCGCGTTTGCGGATGGCGCCCGGGTGATCCACGTGGTCCCAGACCCCGACGAAATCGGCCGCAATGCTCCGGTGACGTTGGGCATCGCCGGGGACGCGGGAGCGGTTCTGTCGCAGCTGATCGATGAGTCCAGCGCCGAGAAGTGGGACCATCGATCCTGGAGAGACGAAGTGGAGTCACTGCGTGAGCGCGGTCGCGCCAGTTTGGCCGAATTTTGCCGCTCCGATGAGATACCCATTCACCCGTTGAGGCTGGCTCAAGAGCTTCGGGACGTGCTGCCGGCCGGATCACTGGTTGCTCAGGACGGTGGCGAGTTCTCGCAGTGGATGCGCTGGGGATTGGCCGGAGCGGACTTCGAACCACTGCTCCACGGCAAATTCGGCTCGATCGGGTCAGCCATCCCGCTGGCCATTGGCGGAGCACTGGCACGGCCGGAGACGCCTGCGTTTGCCATCCTCGGAGACGGAACATTCGGCTTTCACGGCATGGAGTTCGACACCGCGGTGCGGCACCGAATCCCAATCGTGGCCGTGGTGGGCAATGATGCGGCCTGGGCCGCCGAGCGGCATCGACAGGTGCGGCTCTATGGCGAAGATCGGGTCGTCGCAAGCGATCTGCTGCCGACACGCTACGACGAGGTCGTGCGTGCGCTCGGCGGTCATGGCGAACTGGTCGAGCAGCCGGAGCAAATCCGACCAGCACTGGAGCGCGCGCTGAAATCCGGGAAACCGGCCTGCGTCAACGTGATGATCAAGAGTGTGCCGAGCCCGGCCGCTTTGCCGTAATGGGGCTCACAAAAGGGTAAAATTCTCTCCTACAGGAGAGGCAGGTGGGAAGATCTACTCCACGATGAGTCTGGTGGCCGGTGGTGGAGTAATCGCAGGTGCGGCGTTCCTCGGCGGAGCCGCCGGGTTCGGTACCGCCCTGGTGAGCACGCCGCTTCTGCTGCTGCTTGGCTTTCCGCTCCCCTTCGTGATCACGCTCAACCTGGCGATGAACATGTTGACGCGTGTTTCGGTCACATATCAGCTCCGCGCGCACGTGACTCGACGGTCCTGGTTGCTGATCATCGGCAGCGTCCCGGGGCTTATTCTGGGCGTGCTGGTCCTCACGACTGTCTCCGCGCACGCCATCAAAATTGCGACTGGTGTCGCGGTCCTTGGTTTGACGATCCTCATCGCGCGCGCCATTGATGCTCCTCCGCCGCGCTCGCTCCCAGGGGCGCCGGTCGCGGCAGGATTCGCGGGTGGTTTTCTCGGGTCGACCACATCGTTGAACGGGATGCCCGCGGTGTTGCTGCTGGCAAGGGATAAAGTGGCTCCGGCCAGCTTCCTCGCCGATCTGGCAGTCTATTTCGTGCTATCGAACGCGATCGGACTCGGCGTACTGAAAGTCGGCAACGAGCTCAGCACACGCGCGCTCTTTCCAGCCCTGCTGCTGTGGCTGCCGGGTTCTCTGGTTGCCAACCAGGTTGGGATAACGCTCGGTACACGTCTGCCGGAACGCCTTTTTCGCTGGCTGACCATCGGGGTCGCTCTGGTTTCCGGTGTCATGACCCTGGTGACAGCGTGACTGCGTACCGCGGCGGTCCCATTGACGCCGATTTCCAACGTTTGCTGGCGTTGCTCCCTATCCAAGTTGATGAGCGTGGGACGCGGTTCGTCGCCGAAGGTTGGGACAACCGAGTCTATCTGCTTGGCGACGATGTGCTGCTGCGTGTCTCCAAGAACGACAGCGCGGCGCGTCAGCTCGTGCGTGAGGCCAACGTGCTGAAACGGATCGCTCCGATCTTGCCGCTTCCAGTGCCGCTGCCAGAGTTCATCCAGACGCCGACCGTCGACGTTACGCTGGCAGCCATGGCCTATCGGAAGATTCCGGGAGACTCGCTGCACGCGCATGAAGTCGACGCCGACGCCGTAACCAGTTTGGCGCCAGTCCTGGCCCAATTTCTCGATGCTCTCCATGGGATTCCAGTGGAGACAGTCGCGGGATTCGGCGTCGCCAACTACACGCCTGACGAGTGGTTGGCGCGTCACGTGGAACTCGTGGACGACACGCGTGAAATGGTTCGGGAGCGTCTCGATCGCGAATGCCGCGATCGATTCGAACGTTGGTGGGACGACTACCGGCGCGATCCGGTCGCGGTCGACTTTACCCCGTGCTTTATTCATGGTGACCTCAGCGGCGAACACGTGTTGGTCGACCGTGATGCCCGGCGAGTGACCGGGGTGATCGACTTCGGTGACGCCATGATCGCCGATCCAGCACTCGATCTCGCCGGGCTGCCGGACGCGTTAGCGCGTGAAGTCCTGCGCCGCATGCGACTCGCGCCGTACGCGGACTACGTCTGGAGGCGTCGTGACGCCTACCGTCGTATCGCTCCGCTGCACGCTGTTCAGGTGGGCAGCGAACGTCAGGATTTCGGTCTGTTGGTCGAAGGCATTGACGGCCTCAAACGTCGGTTCTCGCTCTGATATTCCCGCCTGATGGACTTCACGAAACTGCCCTCCGCGTGTCATATCTAAGTGAACGGCGAAGGCGACAGGAAGGGATGTGCTGTGGCCGAAATCCCGATCTTCGAGGACCTCGTGGAACGCCATCAGGCGGAGATTTTTGGATACATTCTCCGCATGGTGCGTCACGACGGAGAGGCACAGGATCTCTGTCAGGAAACATTTCTCCGCGCCTATCGTGCGTACGATCGGCTGGAGGGCGATCCTAACTATCGCGCCTGGCTGTATAAGATCGCAACGAATACGACCTTGAATCACATCCGGCAGCGACGCAATGGCGATCGCACCATGGCGCGATTGGCGAATCATCAGCCAACGGTGCATCACGACGATCATGTGGACCGGCTCGGCAACGATCAGCTGCTGAGCAGGGTGCACTGCGCCATTCAAGAACTGCCACCGAAACAACGTGCCGCTTTCACACAACGTAAGTTCCTGGGTCTTTCGTATGGGGAGATCGCGACGGGGCTCGAATGTACTGAGGAGACGGCGCGAGCGCACGTCTATCAGGCGGCCCAAAAGCTCCGCAAGCGATTCTCAACGGAGCTCCGGGAGGTGGGGATATGAGAGCCTTGAGCTGCGACGACGTGGTCCAACAGCTCCCACTGTTGATCATTGGCGATTTGAGCGCCGACGAAGAAAACGACATGGACGTCCACGCGTTGGACTGCCCGGAATGCGCCGCGGAAATCGCCGAAAGTCGGCATCTGGCCGCGATTCTCGACGAGATACCCGCGATCGAAGGCCTGGACGCACGTGTCGCGATGGCGCTGCCGGCATTGCGCGAACGTATCCACACGGTGCTGCCGCGTCGCGTCGGGTTTGACCGTGTTGATTCGCCGCTCGGTCCACTCTTCTTGGTGGTATCGGGCGATGGGCTGTGCGCGGTTCACTTTGGCGACACTGAAGCGGACATCACCGCCTGGGCGTCAGACAGCGATCTGTCACTGACCCCTGACTCGGCGGAGATTCGCCCTTATGCGCGCCAGTTGCGCGAATATTTCGATCACCAGCGCACCGACTTCGATTTACCGATCGACCTTTCGACCGCGTCGCCATTCGTTCAGCGCGTACTGGCGGCGACGGCGCGGGTACCGTTCGGGCACTTGGTGAGCTACAAGACGATTGCCAAAGACATCGGAGATCCCAATGCGACACGAGCCGTGGGGAACGCGCTCGGTCACAATCCGGTGCCGATCGTCATTCCATGTCACCGGGTGATTCGTTCCGATGGATCGTTGGGTGGCTATACGGGCGGAACCTTCATCAAGCGACATCTTTTGACGCTTGAAGGCTCGATGTTGATGAATTGATCTGGCCATTCGCCGGGTAACGTGACGCGATCGACCCATGGGCGTGCGTGAGAGTTCCGGCGCAGCGACCTCTTAACAACGACGCAAATTGAATATGCGCGACAGCGGTTATAATCGTGCTGCCGAATGATGACAGACACTCGGAGCACGAATGCGCAACCTGCTGGGACGCTTGCACGATCGCGCGCCGCACGACCTGGAGCTGATCGCCCGGTGGTGGGAGGTAGAGTCCGGTCGTCGGGATCGCTATGCCCTGGCCGGACTGCTCTATCGCACCATGACCGATCCCTGGGCGTTCGCGTTGGCCTGGGAGCAGCTCTCTCCGTTCGAACAGGCGATGCTCGAGCTCCTTGCCGCCGATGGTACATCCCGATCGGTCTCACAGCTCACTGCAGAACTGGGCGCGTCCGCTGAAATCGTGCGCGGCATCGTCAATCGACTCTTCCGCATCGGCTTCCTCTTCGTCGAGCACGATGAATCTGAGGACTTCGACGGCCGCGACGCGCGTGAGATCGAGTATTTCTTGCCGCGCGAGTTGACTCATCTCGCGGCTCGGCTGCAAGAGGAACGGGATCAGGGTATCCCGGCCGATCTCGATGTGCGCGAACTCCTCGAGCGACTCAACGACGGCGCTATGGCTGACATCGCTGAACACATGGGACGGCAGATCATTCCGGCCGTGGCCATGCGCGCCGATCTCATCGCGCAAATCGGACCTCGATTGGCCGACCCCGATCACCTGCGCGACACCGTGCGCTCGCTGAATCCAACGGTCACCCGCGTTTGGCGCGCGCTCCTCGAACACCCGGATACTGGATCGCCGGCCGAACTGCGCGAAACACTGGGAATGAGCCACGCTGAGCTGCGTACGGCGGCTCAGATGCTGGCACGACGCGGACTGTTGTGGCGCGGCTATCAGGACGACGGCACACTGCGTCTCGTCATCCCGAACGCGTTGCGTCACCCGCAAAAAAGCGCCGCCCCAACTGCTCCGCCGATTGCCCGCGTATCAGCAGACGTGGTCGAAGCGCCGGAGTGGGTCTTTCCGTATGCGCCGGCCTGGGATCTCCTCACCGTGTTGCGGGCGGCGAGCAATGGACTTCTCATTCGCCGGCGCGGAACGCTCGACGGCCGGGCGGGAGCGATGCGACACCTGGCTCAGATATTGTGGCGAGGCTCGGGCGACGTGCCTCCTACCGGATACGTGCAGTTTCTCGATTTCCTGGCGCGCGGTCTTGGTCTGTTCGAGTCGGACGGTCGCAGTGCCAGCACAGCGCGCGCCAATCAATGGTCGCGTCAGAGCTTCGCGCGGTTGTTGGATGAGATGGTCAACGTCTGGCGTAACGCGACTGACTGGGCGGAGGTCGTCGAGCGAGACATCCTGCAAATTTGGGGTGGTGACTGGCCGGGCTTTCGCTCGCGGCTTCTGGAACGACTCGGCGATTTGCCGGTGGGGGAGTGGGTAACACTCGATTCGTTTGGCGCCAGCTTCGCCAGCGACAACCCCAACGCCCTCGGAGCCCATTTTAGTGCCGCGATGAGCCACGAAGCCATGCCGGACGCACCAGAGGATCGCCGCCGAGCGGTGCTGCAGGCGGCGGTGGAGTCGACGGTTACGACCGCGTGCCTCTGGCTCGGCATCGTCGATCTGTCGGTGTCGCAACGACGAACGGTCGCCTCGCTGACGGAGGTCGGCGCCTGGATCTGCGGCAAGCGTGCCGAGCCGCCTGACGTTCCGGAATTGGGATCTCATCCGCTCACGGTGCTGGCGAATTTCGAGATCCTTTTGCCGAGGCCGAGCCCGCGACGCATCTGGGCGCTCTCGGCCTTCGCCGAAACTGAGCACCTCGACCGCGTCACAACCTATCAGGTGACGCGCTCCAGCACCGAACGCGGCATGAGTGCCGGGCTCTCGACGTCACAGATCATCGGGTTTCTCGAGCAGCAAGGTGAAGAGGAACTGCCCCAGAATGTGGCGCATGAGATCGAAAGTTGGGCGCGAGGGTTCAGGCGCGTCTTGATGCGGGACGGCGTGCTTCTTGATGCGGACGACGCGGACTCGGCAAATGAGATCGCACGCGCCCTCAAAGAGGCGGGATTTCGAGTCGAGACGCTGCCGCGAGACCGTTTGCTCGTCACTGGACATGACGGAAGCGATGAGGATGGACTCGTCACATCGCTCGAAGAAAAGCTTCACGAACTCGGGCACACGCCGTTGCGATCCACGACGTGAGTCGCGCAATAGTGGGGCAGAATCATGGATGTCGGTGGATTGTCGTTACGGCAGTTTAACGTTGCTCGGCGGTGTACCAGGGCTCCAAGCAACGTAGTGGCGGGACCTGTGCCCGCCTTGGTCGAGAGGGTCGCGGCCAATGGATAGGCACTCCAGCGTTGCTCTGACGATCCACGGTTGTTGACGGGCTACACAGGCGGGCACAGGTCCCGCCTCTACCTCATCGAAATCCGTCGCGGACGCGCGCAACGACGACCTCTAGCCAGCACTGGTCCGGAGACTACGATCCTTCACAACTCGCCGTGGTTTCCCTCGTTGAGCGCTATTCCGCTTCGCCCTCACCGGCCGGTGCTTCGGCGGACGCCTGCTCCTCCTTGACCGGCATTTTTCCTAGTTTGCCTGATACGACGAGCGTTCCGAGCACCTCCATCACCGCACGGGCACCGAGAAGCGCCGTGATATCCGCCACGTCATAGGGCGGCGAGACCTCGACGACTTCCATGCCGGCCAGCCCCTCGCGCGCCACGATGCGCAGCAAGCGCAGCAGTTCACGCGGGAGGAATCCGCCGGGCTCGGGTGTGCCGGTGCCAGGAGCGAACGCCGGGTCGACCGAGTCGATGTCGAAGCTCAGGAAGACCGCCTTGGCGTTGTGCCAGGCGATCTCGAGCGCGTATTCGGCGACCTTGTCAATGCCATGCTTGTCCACGTCTTCGAGCGTCACGACCGTCGCATGTCGCTCGCGAGCGTTCTTCAATCCCTCGCGTGACCCGGTCCAACCACCGATGCCGACCTGCACCAAGTTGGTGGCGGGCGCGTTCTCGATGTTGGTGGCGTGGAAGAAGGGGGAGCCATGCATGCGCTCGTCCCAGGTGAACTCGCTCAGGTCGCTGTGGCGATCGAAGTGGATGATGCCGATGTTGCCGTCAATGTGCGGAGCGATGCCGCGAATATCGGGGTAGCCGATGGAGTGATCGCCACCCAGCACCACGGGGAAGACGGCACGCTCGTGCAGATAGCCGATGGCCAGCGCGATCTGGTCGAAGCTCTTCTCGATGTTGGCGGGGATGACCGAGACGTCGCCCACGTCTGTCATCTCCAGCGACTCGTACAGATCGACGCCCATCGAGACGTTGTAGCTGCTCCCCAGCGATGAAATGCGACGCATGGCGTCCGGCCCGAAGCGGGTGCCTGGGCGGTAGGTTGTGCCGGTGTCGAGTGGCACACCCAGGAAGGCCACATCCTGGCCGCCGAGTTCCCGCATATCCTGCAAGAACGGCACTCCCATGAAGCGTGAGAAGTTCCCGTAGTTTCGCCGGCCTCGATTGAAGAGCGGGATATTTCGATCGCGGATCGAGGCGGCGGATTCCAGTCCGAACTCCCGCGCTTGCTTCACTACTTCGTCACTTTTGGTCGACGGCCATTCCTGCTCGCGATTGATGGCCCAGGTGCCATTCAGATCTTCGCGCCTCATTGGTCCTCCCTGTTCATTCAAAATGGTGAACGCAAATTATGAGTCAATGCGGTTAGCAACCGGATTGAGCGAGATCACGCCCGACGACATCTCGTTGGCGCGCTTTTCCGTGGTCACGAAAAGGAGCGCGCGCATGCAGGCTTCAGGCGCATTGTGCGACACGACGTTCGCCAGCGAACGGTTGTATTCGTCGAACGCGGTCAGCCCGAAATCACCAATCTGCGTGTCAAGCACGACAATGGGTGCTTCAGCCCGCAACATGTCGAGGATACGGCCGAGATCCGGGACAACCACCTCACCCTTTGTCGGGGGCTGGGACGGATCCGAAAAGAGCCGCAGACCGTTCGGGCCAAGCAGAAAGTCGCCAATGCGTGGTTCGAGATTGGCAGTGATAGGGCGGCCCTGCTTGAGGCAAAGGCGCAGATAGGACTCGTCAAAGCGGTCGGCAAATGCTTCGGTTGCAAGGCTCATGAGTGCTCATTTCTCGCGTGAATCTATCGGAAGCCCCGGCACGTTGAACGGCATGCATAGCCTACTAGGAGGACCGTCGCGACGCCACATGTGCCCCGTCGTGAATCGTGAATGAATATCACGCTACGCCGTGGGCAGTTGCGCGGCGTCGTGGGGAAAATCCCCGCAGGGGTCAATAATCGCGTCGGGTGTGATCCTCTTGACACATGAAGGGCGTGGGATCATGCTACCAGAGGGTTGTGAAAGTGGTCACACGACAGCTTCAAATCTCGGCTTGACAACCTCCTGTGTAGCGTTGAACCTATCAGGGGCCAGCGAGGTGCGGGCAGCCGCATGTCGCTTCAGTGGGTTCTATCGCTACCTCATCCGATGCCACACTCTTGCCAGGCGACCGTGAAGTGGGTCTGATCGCCGGACTTTGTATGTGGAGGAACAGATGATCCTGTTGGACATCACATCGGCCAAGATTCAAAGTGGCCAATGGAGCGATATCACGACCACGCTCGTGTATCTGTGGTCATTCGTGGGCGCCATGGTGATGTTTGCCGGGTCGTTGCTGATCGGGCACGGTCTGATCCCTTCACTCACGTCGACACGTGATCTGCCCGCCCGTTACTCGAACTACCGACCCATCGCGCTCATCTCTGCCGCGTTCTTCCTACTCTGTGCGATCTTCTGTTTTGTGAACTTCGTCGACCACATGACGGTTGTGTACGACATCTTCAACCGAGTGTGGATCTGATCGACATTCAACCGGCCGCGACGTCGCGGCCGGTACTGCTGATGCGCACGGCATAGAAACGGAGTGGAGCGAGGGGTATGGGACGTTTCATCAAGCCAGCGATCTTCGGAGTGATCGTGCTGCTTGTGCTCGCCATCCCGGTGCTGGCAATCGTAGCTCGTAGCTACATTCTGGCACCGCCAGAGCAGCCAGCGAAGACCCAGCCGATCGCCTTCCCGCACAGCATTCACGTCAACACCGTCGGTCTGGATTGCACTTTCTGTCACCGTGGGGCGACGACCACCGCCGATTCCACCGTCCCCGCGTTGCAGCTCTGCATGGGTTGCCACTCGGTAATTCCGACTCAGGACAAGCCGCAGTTGCAGATGTTGGTAGATGCGTTCAATTCCGGAACGCCGATCAACTGGACCCGCGTGCACCAACTACCCGACCACGTCCACTTCGTTCACGCCATGCATATCAACGCGGGATTCAGCTGCTCAACCTGCCATGGTGATGTTGCGTCTATGGCTCCGGGGGCTGTCGTGCAGGTGCGCGACCTGCGAATGGGCGATTGTATTACGTGCCACCGTGAGAACAACGCCAAAACCGACTGCTCGACGTGCCATTACTGATGCGGAAGGGTGCGATGCGACGTCGTGATTTTCTCAAGCTGGTCGCAGCTACGGGAGCAGGGGCGGTTGTTTTCACCGGCTGCGATCCGAGCACGATTGGCGACGGTTCACCGAAGCGTGAATTCGAGATCCAAAGCCCCGACCTCAATCCACAGGACTTCGCGTGGGGGCGCGATCTGTGGTACGCGACGGCATTTTCCGGAGTCTCTGGTGGTTCCGGACTGATCGCTCGCGTCTATGAGGGCCGAGTCAAAAAGGTTGATGGCAACCCTGATTATCCGTTGAACATGGGACGCTCCACGGCATTGGAGCAGGCGCTGGTTCAGGAGCTCTATCATCCTGATCGAATCGGCGGCCCCCTTGCGTTGAACGGCAATCGCGGCTCTGGCAAGTACAACGCGTTGAACTGGAACGACGCTATGAACCAGTTCAACTCGATGATCTCCGCCGCGGGTGGAAGCGTTTTGCTCGTCACCCCGCCGGTTTCTGGCTCGACTGCCAACGTGATCGGTCAAACGATCAAGGCCATGGGCGGGCAGCACGTCACCTTCGAGGCCGACGAACGAGTGGTATTGCGCGAGGCGATGAACCGGATGTTCGGCTCGCCGCGCTTTCCAACGATTGATTTACCGAACGCCAAATTCCTGCTCAATTTTGGAGCCGAGTTCCTGAATGACTGGATCTCTCCGGTTCATCTGAGCATGGGCTACGGCGAGTTCAGGCAGGGCCGCAGTGACGTTCGCGGCCGTTACTGGCACGTTGGACCGCAGCTTTCGGCCACGGCGGCCAGCGCCGACAAGTGGATTCCGATCAAGCCGGGCACCGAGGGGATCGTCGCGCTCGCCATGGCGCAGGTAATCACCTCGAAGAATCTCGTCAGTGGCGTCGATGCGGGCTCGATCTATCAGGGCATTACCCTGGATGACTATTCGCCCGACAAAGTCGCCTCCAAGGCTGGCGTGACGGCCGATCAGATCACCGAGATGGCCACCATGTTCGCTCAGCAAACGCCGAGCGTAGCGATCGCGGGCACGTCGGCGGCCGCTCATACCAATGGTCTCTTCAATATGACGGCGGTCTACTCGCTCAACTATCTGACGGGCGCCGTTGGAGCCAAGGGCGGCATTTTGCCGAGCTCGGGCTCACCGATCTCAGACACGCTGCCAGAGTCGACAACAGGTTCGTCGTTCAAGGACTGGCAGGGACTCGTCGACAAGATCGGTGGCGGCGGCTTCAAGTTGGTTATGGTCTACAACGCCAACCCGGTCTACAGCCTGCCGTCCTCGATCGGTTTGAAGGACGCGCTGGGTAAAGGCGCCAAGGTCGTCAGCTTCTCGAATTTCATGGACGAAACCACCGTGCAAGCGGATTTGGTGCTGCCAACTCATGTAACGCTCGAGGATTGGGGACTTCATGTGCCCGATCCGGGGCCGGGCTATCCGATCGTGGCGCTGCAGCAGCCCGTCGTTGATCCGTTCGTCGATTCGCGCTCGTTCGTCGACCTGATGATCGAAGCGGCCAAGACAGCCGGATCGGCGCTGCCATGGGCCAACAATGAGGCAGCGGTTCGCGACTTGATTGCCTCGCTGCAGAAGAAGGGCGGGGGCAACGTCAACGCGACCGATCCGAAAGAGTATTTTGTCACGGTTCAGTCGCAAGGTGGCTGGTGGGACAACTCAGCGAGCGCGCCGAGTGCACCATCCGGCCCATCGAAGCCAACAGCCGCAGCTGATCCGCAGTTCGCCGGAGACACTGGATCGAACACGTTTACCCTGCTGCCATATCCGTCGAACTCACTGGGTTACGGTGATCACTCCAACCTTCCATGGCTGCAAGCACTGCCTGAACCGATTTCGACTGGAGTTTGGTCGACCTGGGTAGAAATCAACCCGACCACCGGCAAGAAGATGGGTGTGTCTACGGGAGACGTGGTCAAACTCACGTCGCCAGCGGGAAGCATGGAACTGCCGGTCTATATCAATCCAGCCGCCGCTCCCGACGTGGCGCTCGTGCCATTCGGGCAAGGGCATGAGCTCTTCTCCCGCTATGCCGAGAAGCGTGGCGAGAACGTCGTCTCATTAATCGCGCCACAGGTCGAGTCGGAGACCGGCGCACTGGCAACATCGGCGACTCGGGTGAAGATCGAGAAGGCGAACAAAAAGGTTCGCATGGCGAGATTCGAGGGCTCCGTGCCCGCGTACCAGCTCGAAGAGTACCCGATCATCGAGATTCAGAACCTGAACCAGTAGAGCGCGACACCAACTCGAGGGGCGAGAGGAGCGAGGATGGCACATCGTTGGGGCATGGTGATCGATCTGGATCGCTGTACGGGCTGTCAAGCCTGTGTGGTTTCCTGCCAGGCCGAGAACAACATCCCAATCAATACGGAAGAGAACTTCTACCAGCGGCGCGCAATCGAGTGGATTCGTGTCGAGCGCTACTGGGAGGGTGAATACCCCAACGTCAAAGCGCGCTACATCCCGGTGCCCTGCATGCAGTGTGAGAACGCGCCCTGTGAGCCAGTTTGCCCGGTCTACGCCACGTATCACACCGACCAGGGCATCAATATGCAGGTCTACAATCGCTGCATTGGCACACGCTATTGCTCGGTCAACTGCCACTGGCACGTCCGCTTCTTCAACTTCTGGCAGCCAAAGTGGCCGGAGAGCCTTAAGAACCAGCTCAATCCGCTGGTGACCGTTCGCAGCCGCGGCGTCATGGAGAAATGCACGTTCTGTGTGCAGCGCATCAACCACGCGGAACAGGCCGCCACGCTGCAGGGCCGCGACGTGAACGATGGCGAGTTCACCACGGCGTGCGCGCAGGCGTGCCCGACGCGAGCAATCGTCTTCGGCGACTTGAACGATCAAAATAGCGAAGTCTCGAAGTCGATCGCGAGCACGAATCGCGGTTACCGTTTGCTCGAAGATCTGGGCACCAACCCGGCGGTCGTCTACTTGAAGAAGGTGGATGCCGATCCGCTGCCGGAGGGGACGAACCACCGATACTTCGACTCATCACAGGCCAGCGCGGCCAAGAGTATGGCGGCGGTTGGTTGAACTTCATTGGAACATGGTCGAGCGGGCGCGTTCAGCGAGCGCTCGCGGGACAGGACCATTTGAACGCATCGAGTGCTGACAGAAGGAGAGGCGGGAGCGGCACGTTATGGCAACAGTGACAGACGGCCATCACGTTCCTGAGCCATCGCCGATGACGAAGGTCTGGGACTTATCACCGTCGGTCGTCGTCGAAGACGGCCTTCGGCGCCTGCGAGGGACCGGTCAGGTCTATCGCATGAGCCTGATCATCCTTGGCGTGCTCTCGGCCGTCGGATTGGTCGCGCTCATCATCGGCCCCATCCTGTCGGGCTGGAGCGATCGGCAGGCGTGGACCTACGTCGCGGTCGCGTTTGGCTACCTGATGGCGACGGTCGCGTCGGCTCCCTGTGTCTCCGCGGCGACGCGCCTGGTGCGCGGTCACTGGCGGCGACCGATCAACCGCATCTCGGAGATCTGGGCCGCCGGAATGATCGTCCCGGCCGCGCTCTTCCTCCTGCTGATGGCGACGGTGCCGAACACGGAGGGCCGTCCGAGCGTTTGGTTCGGTTGGTGGGCCGCGCCCTGGTTGTGGGACGCGATGCTCATCCTGGGACTGACCTTCGCCGGATATGCGTTCCTCTACGTGAGCTCGATTCCAGATCTCGCGATCGCGCGCGATCAGCTCCCAGAGGGGCGTGGTGGTTGGCTAGTAAAGCTGGCTGGCGATTTCTATGGAACTGAGAATCAGTGGCGGGTCATCGACCGAGCGCAGAGCTACCTCGGCGCGCTGTACGTGATCATGTACGTCGGCACGGTGACGGTCATCACCGCCGACTTCATCATGAGCCTGATCCCTGGTTATAAGAGCGCCATCTTCCCGGCCTACATGGTGGTCAGCGGCTTCGGCGGCGGAATTGCGGTCGTCATGGTGACGGCAACGTTCATGCGCCTGTGGGGCGGTGCCGACAACTATCTTGGACGTGAGCAGTTCTTCGCGCTTGGCAAGCTGCAGCTTGCCTTCGGACTTCTCTGGTTCTATTTCATGTGGACCGACTTCGTCATTCCCTGGTACGGCCGCATGCCGTGGGAGATTCTGCAACTGAAGCTGCTCTATTTCCACTCCTATGTCTGGTTCTTCGTAACGGCGTTCCTGCTCTGCTTCATCGGCCCACTCTTCTTCCTGATGTGGACGAAGGTGCGTCGCAGCCGAATTGGGCCGGCAATCGTCTCGACGGGCGTGTTGATCGGTCTTTTGGCGGATCGCATTCGCCTCTTCTCGGCCGCGTTCACGAACAAGGACATCACGCAGGATCGCCTGCACACCCTCCCGGCAACCTATCACCCGGGTGTGTTGGACGCGCTGATCTTGATGGGCGCCATCGCTGGTGCCATCGCCGTCGTCATGCTCGCCATCCGTATGATCCCGGTTCCATCGATCTGGGAAGTGACGGCCGGCATGCGACTGCGTGTGAACAAGATCTACCACAACGTCGAAGTAATGGTGATTGGTAAACCGGACTTCTAAGTCGGTCCGAAGAAAGCGCGTGGAGGAAGGGTATGCAAGAACGGCGGCAATTGCCCCAGATGGAGGTCATTCAGGAACTCCTCCTGCCGGTGACTCGGACCACCATGTGGATGTGGATCGGGTTCATCGTCCTGGGGACTATCCTGGCCGCGTTTGCCTTCGCGGTCGGCTGGATGTTCTATTGGGGACTCGGTGTAACGGGTCTGAATCGCCCCGGCATGTGGGGCTTCATGATCGTGAACTTCGTCTTCTGGATCGGCATTAGCCACGCCGGAGTCATGATCTCGGCCATTCTCCGTTTGACCCAGGCCGAGTGGCGACGTCCGGTCACGCGTGCCGCCGAGGTCATGACGATGTTCAGCCTTATGACGGCCATGACCTTTCCGTTCATTCACACGGGCCGTCCGTGGCGCACGATGTACTGGGTGTTTCCGTACGACTTCTGGCGCGGCATCTTCCCAGATGTCCGCTCCGCTCTGGTCATGGACCCGAGCGCCGTCTTCACGTACTTGACCGGCACGATCCTCTTCATCTACATCACGACGGTGCCGGACATCGCACTGCTGCGTGACCGCTCAACTGGTTGGCGCCGGAGTCTCTATCGCGTCATGGCGCTCGGCTGGCAGAACGGCGAGCGGCAGTGGATGATCCAGACCGCGACCGGCTTTTTGCTGGCTGCCCTGATGCTTTCGATCTTCGTGTCGGTCCATAGCATCGTTTCGTGGGACTTCTCGTTCTCGCTCGATCCGGTCTGGCACACGAGCGTTTGGGCTCCCTACTTCGTTATTGGAGCTGTCCACTCCGGCGTCTCGGCCGTGGTAACGCTCATGGCCTTGATGAGATGGATGTTCGGGTTCGACAAGTACATACGAGAAGAACACTTCGACGCCATCGGCCGCCTGTTGGTGGTCGTGGCGACCGGATGGCTCTTCTTCTTCATGCTCGACGTCTTCTTTGCGCTCTTCAACCAGGATCCTCGCGAAGTCGAGATCATGAAGATGCGTTTCCTGGACTGGCCATATAACTTCATGTTGGCACTGATCTTCATCTTCGGCTACTTTATTCCGGTGCCGATCTGGATGTTCCGGAAGTTCCGGAGGAACATCAAGTTAATGTTCTGGACCTCGATCATGGTCAATATCGGGATGTGGTCCGAGCGTTATTGGCTTGTCGTTCCTGGCCTCGAGCGCAAGTACGAATGGACGTTCGACTGGAACTTCTACCGGCCGAGCATCATGGAGATCACGTTTGTCCTTGGGTCGTTCGCGTTAGTACCTTTCTTGTTCATGATCTTCTCAAAGCTCTTTCCTCCGGTGTCGGTTTGGGAGGAAAAAGAGGGCCAGTACTTCTATGACGAGATTCAGGTCGGCAAGGCCAAGATCCCAGCGATCATTCGCGAGTTCTAGAGGGGAAGAGTGGCGATGGCACTACGCGATGTACTCGGGCTTTACAGCGATTTAGACTCAGCGATCGCTGGAGTCGACAAGCTGTCCGAAGCGGGAATACAGCGACAGGATTTTGAGGTCCTGTCGAATGCCCCCTATCCTGAAGGGGCATTCGGCCACGACCACAGCACCAGCCGTCTCGGCCTCTGGCCGGTGGTCGGCGCGTGCTGCGGATTTGCGGTCGGCTTGCTGATCACCGGTGGTACGCAGGTGGTCTATCCGATGGTGACCGATGGAAAACCGCTCTTCTCGATTCCGCCCATGGTCATCATCATGTATGAGGGGACGATGCTCGCCGCCGTGATCTTCACGGTTCTCGGCGCGATCTTTGAGTCTCGCCTGCCGCGGTTCGTGCGCGACGTGTACGACACGCGCATCACCGATGGATACATCGGAATTCTCGTCCACGCACCTGAGGATCTGGTCAATGGAGCGGTGGACGCCCTGCGGACGACCGGAGCTGAAGACGTGAAGATGGGTGGGGCGCCGGGACCTGGTCCGGGCGAGCCCAGCCAACCGAGTCGACCAAATCGGAAGGGAGCCCGCGCATGATTCGCGCTGTCGAGCGTCTCGCACAAGCGAAGACGCGGCTCGCGCGAGCTCGTCCACGGTTATTCTTGTTGACCGGAGTATCGCTGCTGCTCGTCATTGCGGTGGGCTGCGACTCGACCAACACGTATCCAATCGACTTCTACTCCGGCATGCACTATTCCGATTCGTGGCACGCGCAAGAGCCGCCGCGACTTGATTCGCCAGCCGGGGCAATTCAGGTGAATCAGAAGACGATGGATACGTTGGCGTACGGCCCATTCGTTCAGACGGGTGACGCCGCACCGATCGATTACACGCTGGACGAGTCCAAGAACGTGAAGAACCCGCTGCAGGCAACGGATGCCAACCTGAAGACAGGTTCCGATTTGTTCGCGCTCAACTGCGTGCAGTGTCACGGCCAGCAGGGCCTTGGTCTGGATACGCCGAACCCGTCCAAGGGTGACGCATTCATGATCATCTACTTCAAGGCGGCCAACCAGTTGTTGCCGCAGGATCAGCAGATTGCTCTTCCGAAGAACTTGACGGCAGATGATGTCAAAAGTCTGTCGGACGGCGAGATCTATTACTACCTGACGAACGGTATCAATCACATGCCGCCGTTTGGCGACCTGTTGACGCCGGAGCAGCGCTGGCAGCTCGTGCTGCACATCCGGCAGTTGCAAGGTCAGTAAGCCGAAGCCACGCGCGCATGCGCGTTTAGATCGCTGGGAAATGAATCGGGGAGCGGATCGTTCCGCTCCCCGTTCCTTTTGTGGTTCTTTCGGAGCTGAGGGAGTTGCGATCAGAGCGCGGCAATTTGGGGGATGATGGCGCTCCCGATGAGCTCGAGTGCTTCCATATCCTCCTGATCGTGGGTCTGCAGCATGATCCGTGATACGCCGAGGTCTGCCCGCGCCTTGATCGATTCAATGACCTCGTCCGGAGTTCCGACGAGCCAACCGCGCTCTCGCATGCGCTGCAGGATCTCGTCGACCGAAAGCCCCTGCATGGACGGCACGACGTTCTGAATGCGTGCGGCACGCTCGCGCAAATCTGCGTCATTGGCGCCAACAATGTGCCCGAGCATGACTGAGCGAGCAATTTCGGAGCTGTCGCGACCAATATCCTGACAATGCCGATCGAGGACTTCCGCCTTGTGGCGATATTCGTCGAGCGATGACGCCGTCGCGTTCCATTCGTCGGCGAAGCGGGCCACCATGCGCAGCGTTCGCTTCTCGCCAGAACCGCCAATCATCATCGGCACGCCCCCCGAGCGGACGGGTACTGGTCGCATCTGCGCGTCTTCCAGACGGAACTGCTCGCCGGGGTAGGAGACGATATCCCCTGTCCACAGAAGCTTGATGACTTCGATTGCTTCTTCGAGCCGATCCATGCGCTCCTTCAGTGGCGGGAGCGGGAATCCGAACGAGCGATGCTCGTGTTCGTTCCATCCTGCTCCGACGCCGAGCCAAAACCTGCCATTGGAGAGATTGTCGAGCGCCACCGCGTCTTTGGCCAACATGACTGGATGCCGGAAGGTCGTTGGTGAGACGAGCGCACCGAATTCGAGCTTCGAGTCACGAGCCGCCACCGCCGTCAATGACGGCCAGAGGGCGAGCTGATCTCGATCGATGACGCCCATCACTGAGAACATGTGGTCGGAACGCCAGATCGAGTCAAAGCCGCTCGTTTCAGCCGTCTCGATCAGGCGAAACCAACGCTGCCAGGTGAGCCCTTCCTGGGCCTCAATCATCACGCCAAGTCGTACCATCGGGCCTCCGTCTAAATCTTTCCGCCGCGATTGACGGCGGTCCATTCGGTATGAGACGGTGATTGTCGCCTGAATCGCCAGTGACTGTCCAGAGGTTCGCGGCGGGGATAAGGAAATCGCAACCTCTATCGAATTGAGGGGAACGGGGTAACGATCGTGACAGACTCGAATCGTCTCAACCTGGGCATCATCCTGCCGGTGGCCGAGTTCTTCATGGACGGTGAGACGCCTCGCTGGAACGACCTGTTGGCGATGACGCTCAAGGCCGAAGAGGTGGGATTTGACTCGGTATGGATCGTCGATCACTTGATCGTCGCGCAAGAAGGATGCGAGACGATCGGTGTGTGGGAGTGCTGGTCACTCCTCGCGGCACTGGCAGCGACTACTCGGAGAATAGATCTCGGCACATTGGTCAGCTGCTCCAGTTTTCGTAATCCCGCTCTTCTGGCCAAGATGGCGGAAACCGTCGACGAGATCAGCGCAGGCCGACTGATTCTTGGCCTGGGAGCTGGAAACCACGAACCGGAGTATCACGCGTTTGGTTTTCCCTGGGATCACCGCGCCAGTCGCTTCGAGGAGGCGATTCAGATCATCCATCCGCTGCTGCACACGGGACGCGTCAATTTCACCGGCCGGTTCTATCGTGCGGAGGACTGCATGCTGCGGCCACGAGGCCCGCGCACCGATGGACCGCCGATCATGATCGGGACCACCGGCGATCGCATGCTGAAACTCACGGCCCGCTATGCCGACACCTGGAACGTCTATTATTCCGCGAATCGCAATCGCGCCAACTGCATCCCTGATCTGCGGGAAAGGGTGGATGCGGCCTGCCGCGCCGAAGGGCGCGACCCTGCAACGCTTGAGCGCACGGCGGCGGTTTTGGTTTCCGGCATCGATCTCGACTGCCGCAGGGAGCGCCCGGATTGGATACTCGCTGGTTCAGCCGAGGAGATCGCCAAGGAGTTTCGTGCCTATCAGCGCGAGGGGATCAGCCACCTGCAGATTCGCGTCGAACCCAACACAGTCGAAGGCATCGAGTCGCTCGAGCCGGTGGTGCGGATGGTGAGAGGATAACGGCGGCGGGCTAAGGACGAACAGAAAGGGCGACGTAGCGTCGCCCGAATCGTTCGCGGGTTGGTTTGACGACGCAAAAACCTACATCAAACCAGGGATATTGATGCCGCCCGTGATGGCGCCCATCTTTTCAGAGGCGAGATCCTCGGCCGACTTCATCGCTTCCTGAATCGCCGCCAGCACCATGTCTTCGAGCATCTCGATGTCCTGTGGGTCGACGGCGTCCGGATCAATCTTGACCGACTGCACGGTGCGGAGCCCATTGACCGAGACCCGCACGGCGCCACCGCCAGCGGTCCCCTCAACGGTCGTCTCTTCGAGTTCCTGCTGCATCTTCTGAATTCGGTTTTGCATCTGCTGGAGCATCTTCATGTTCGGCTGCATGCGGTCCTCCTGGATGAATCAGCGTGAAACGGGTGCGATTACGTCACCATCGGCGAGTATACCATCGACTTATTCGGCCTTAGGCGATGGTTGTAGCCGTGGCGCGATCGCGCTTCGATTGGTCGATACGTTCGAGCATGGCACGAGCGTTTTGCCGTGATTCGGTTGTAGGTGGATGCCCATCCAACATGGCCGCGAGTTCGTCCAGGCGCTCGTCTGGTTCGAGAAGATCAATTCGCGTTTCTGTGCGGCCCAAATCTTCGAGCTTGGTAATTTTGAAGTGGCTCTCGGCGAATCCGGCAACTTGCGCCAGGTGGCTGATCACCAACACCTGGTGCCGCTTGCCGAGACCCCAGAGCTTTTCCCCCACCGGTTGCCCGCTCCGTCCACCGACGCCCACGTCCACTTCGTCGAAGACCAACGTCGGTGTGGCGTCCTCTGAGGAGAGGATCGATTTCAGGGCGAGCATCAGGCGCGCCATCTCTCCGCCGGAGGCGATGCGCCCGAGCGGACGCGGCGTCTCTCCCGCGTTCGGTGCGATAAGGAATTCGACGCGGTCGACCCCAGTGGCGTCGAACGGCAGGTCGTTCGTCTGGCCGTCAAGCGTCACGGGGATGCGCGAAGATCCACTGAGTGGCGCAAAGTCTACCTCGAACTGAGCACGTCCCATGTTCAGCTCGACCATGGCGCGCTCGACTTGCTCCCTCAGCGCGGGCGCCGCTGCCCGTCGTTGCGCCGCGAGTCTTGCGGCTGCGTCGCCCATCTTGCGCCGCAGCGCTGCGGACTCTTCGCGCAGACCTTCGACGCGCTGTTCGCTGTTCTCCAGGTCGTTGAGCTCCTCAGAAGCGCGGTCCAGATAGGCGATGACCTCGCCGACCGTCGCACCGTACTTGCGTTTGAGCTGTTTGAGCAGCGCGAGTCGATCTTCGATGACCTCGAGTCGTTCGGGATCCGCCTCGATGCGATCGGCGTATCCACGAATGGTGAGCGCGTGCTCTTCGAGCAAGAACAGAATCTCACGCATCTGTGAAGCAAGAGGCTCACTCTCTCGATCAATGCGGGACAGTTCCTCAATGCGCTCCACGGCGATACGCAGATTGTCGAGCGCGCCTGTTACCGGCTCGGCGCTGGCTTCGTCTCCACCATCGAGCAACTGTGAGGCTTCCGCGGCCAGCAGTGCCAGTCGTTCCGAGTTGGCCAGGACGTCGCGTTCGCGTTCGAGGTCCTCTTCTTCATTCGCCGTCAGGTGCGCCGACTCGATTTCCTCCGCCTGGAAGCGGAGCATGTCCAGGCGCTGGGCTCGTTCGCGCTCGTTGGCCTGAATGTCGGAAATGCGACGCGCAATCGCCTCATATTCTCGGTGCACCGTCGCGAATTGATCGCGAAGCTCTCCTGACGCCGCAAAGTGATCGAGCAGGTCGAGGTGGACCGAAGGACGCAGCAATGAGAGGTGCTCGCTCTGTCCGTGAATGTCCACCAGAAAGCCGCCTAGCGTCGCCAGGGTCGATGCGGTCACCGTCCGTCCATTTACGCGTGCCACGCTGCGGCCGTTGGCGTTGATGTCTCGGCTGAGAATCAGGCAACCGTCCTCCAGTTCGAGGCCGTTGTCGGTCAGGCACTGTCGGAAGTCTGCGCGCGCTGACATGGATTGCGCGTCGAAGAGCGCTTCGACCCAAGCGCTCGACGCGCCCGTGCGGACGAGATCGGAGGAGACGCGCGCGCCAAGAACGGCGCCGAGCGCGTCGATGATGATCGACTTGCCCGCGCCGGTTTCGCCGGTCAGCGCGTTGAAACCGGGCGAAAACGCGATGCGTAGATCGCGGATAATGGCGAAATCTCGGATAGCCAGTTCGAGCAGCATGGTGGTCTAGTGGTCCCTCCGGGCCGCGGAAATGACGGCTGCCAGGCGATTCAGCGGACGACGTAATTATACCGTCGCGGCACGAGTGTCGATCCATGAATCGAATCGGCACACGTGTTTGCAGCGCAAACACACTTCCGGACGTATCGGTGGCACAATTGCGGGCGAATTCGACGACGGAGGAGATGCGGCTTGTTCCACTTCACCATTAATATGGACCCGAACATCGCGACGATCGGGCGGTTCACCATTGCCTGGCACGCGGTAGCCATTCTGGTCGCGATCGTGCTGGCGGTCGTGCTGGTTCGCTTGGAGTTCCTGCGCAAGAATCTCTCGCTCGAGCATTGGGACAACATCGTCTACATTACGGTGGCAGGTGGGATCATCGGCGCACGGCTCTTTTTCATCTTCGATCACCCGACCCAGAACTTTAGACATCCAGCGCAGATGTTTCAGCTCTGGAACGGCGGCCTTGCGGTGTACGGAGCCGTCATCGGGGGATTTATCACCGTCCTGGCGTTGTGCCGCTATTACAAGCTGCCGTCACTCCAGGTCATTGATGCCGTCGCTCCGGGCCTGATCCTGGCGCAGGCGTTTGGCCGCATCGGCTGCCTCATCAACGGCGATGCCTGGGGTGCCAAGACCACCTCCTTCTTCTCCGTGACCTACACGAACAGCCAGGATCTGCTGCCTCCGAACCTTCTTAACGTGCGCACGTTTCCCTATCCGGTCTACGACGCCATCATCAACGTTGCGATCTTCGCCATCATCTGGCAGCTGCGCAAACGCAATGTGCCGAATGGCGTCTCGTTCGCGTTGTTCGGCGCGCTGTACGCTGGTTCGCGCTTCATGATCAGCTACATGCGTCAGGAGCGCGTCTGGTTCTGGGGACTGCAGGAGGCACAGGTCGTGGCCATCATGGCGCTGATCGCTTCGGTCGTGGCGTTGGTCATCCTGCTGCGCCGCGCGCACTCGCCGATGACGGTTGCCGCTGCCCCGTAGATCCTCCGCGACCTGGCTGTCGCACGGCTCGTGGATTCCGTGCACGTCGGCATGCCGAATCGAGACTGACGCTCGCGCATTTCCCCGGCGGGTGAACATTTGAAGGGCGGCACAGGTGGATTTCGCGCTGACCGAGACGCAGGAGCGAATCGTCCAAGAGGCCGCTGAACTTGCGTCCGGCTTTACACTCGACTATTGGCGCGAGAAAGATCGAATCGACGCGTATCCGTCCGAGTTCGTGGAAGCATTCGCCGAAGCAGGCTGGTTCGGCACCATCATCCCACCCCGCTATGGCGGCAAGGGACTTGGGATCACCGAAGCGGCACTCCTGCTGCACGCCATCTGCGTGACGGGCGCGGGGACCAGCGGCGCGTCGCCGATCCATCTGGCGATCTTCCCGCCATACCCCATCATGAAGCATGGATCTGAGGCGATGCAAAAGCGCTATCTGCCTGACCTTGCAACCGGCGATCTGCGCATGGCCTTCGGCGTTACCGAGGCGAACGCGGGACTCGACACGTCGCGCATCGAGACGCGGGCCGAGCGCCGTGGCGATCGCTGGATCCTGAGCGGAGCCAAAGCGTGGTTGTCGAATGGTCAGCATACGCAGAAGGCGTTGATCCTGGCGCGCACCTCGCCGCGCGACGACGCCAGGCCGTTCCTTGGATTGACCCTCTTCTTCATCGACCTCGATCCAGAGCACTGCACATTGACTGTCATCGACAAGCTGGGTCGTAACACGGTCGACTCGAATGAACTGGTGATCTCAGATCTCGAGGTTGCCGACGAAGACGTGATCGGTGAAGTGGGACGCGGTTTCTATCATCTTCTGGGCGGATTGAACGCGGAACGTATCGTAATCGCCATGGAAGCGGTGGGCATTGGTCGGGCTGCATTGCGCCTGGCGAGCAACTACGCCCGTGAGCGCAGCGTCTTCGGCCGATCTATCGGTCAGAATCAGGCAGTTGCGCACCCGTTGGCCCGCGCCTGGGCGGACCTGGCGGCGGCCGAAATGATGGCCATGAAAGCCGCCTGGCTCTTCGATCGCGGGCAGCCATGCGGCGCTGAAGCCAACGCGGCTAAGCTCCTGGCCTCTGACGCCGGTTTTGCCGCCTGCGACGCGGCCGTGCAGACGTACGGCGGGCGTGGTTATCGCAAGGACTATCACGTCGAACGACTGTGGCGCGAGGTGCGACTGTATCGGATCGTGCCCGTGACGCAGGAGCTCGTGCTCAACTATCTCTCCGAGCACGTGCTCAACCTGCCGAAGTCGTACTAGATCGGCGTGCCGGGTGGAACGTATATCCCATACCGACAGACCGTGCGAAACCCCATGCGCCGGTAGACTGGATACCCCATGTCCGAGGCACTCAGTACGATCGCCGTGCACCCGCGTTTGAGCGCCTCTGCGACGGCCGCCCAGGTCATCTCGGTGCCGAAGCCCCGTCGACGATATGTCGGTTCAGTCACCACTCCGTGGATATTACCAACATCTCCCAGACAGCTGAGGCGCGCCGTGGCTACAGGGATTGCTCCTGCGTAGCCGACCAGCAGCGCGACCTCGGGGTCAGTCGCCGCCGCCAACGATGGCACCCAGCGGCGACCGGTTTCCGAAGTGCGCATGAAGTCCTCGTACTGGTGCTCGTTTTCGACGAGTTCGACGGAGAGGTCGGTCGCACGAAGTTCAACGTTGGGAATCGGAAACAGAAGCATCTGCGGTTCATTCTCATAGACGACCCACTGTCGCGCTCCCAACCATTCCTCGAGCTCGTCATTGGTGCCCGACTCGACCGAAATTGCAAATGCTTCGGCTCCGAAAAACCCTTCGGACAGTTCAAGGATGTCGTCGACATTGGCGGGGCCGTAGACGAAGACGTAGTTATCGTCGACGTCTCCTTCATCCATGGCGGCGAACAACAAACCGGCATGTTCCTCCATACGGACACCCTCAGATTGGTATTTTTGCAATGGAGAGGGTTGGAGCACTGAGCGACGCACAAGCCCTCGGTCACGTTCATCATCAGCCAATGAGACTCCATATCCTGGCTTGCTTCCGTTTCGACAAGGAGTGAGTCTAACCGAAATCCAACGAACGTTGAGATGTGGGTTTCCATTCGTCATGGTCAACTCCGCCATCATCCTATGAGGTCGCTTGCGCGACGGACGGCATGTCACGGAATGCGGGTAGGGTAGCCAGGATCGCGACATGAACGGCGCAGGCGCAAGCGATGATGACAACGGTGGGAACCAAACCGGGGCCGGCCAGGAGGAAACCTCCAATGATCGTGCCGACTGGGAGCGTGCCAACCGCGATGGCATTGGCGGTGCCGAAGACCCTTCCGCGCATGCCTGCCGGAGTTCGCTCCTGATACATCGAAATGAGGAGCGGGTTGATTGGTTCAAAGCAGAAGGACTCGATAGCGATGGCCGCGAGCAATACGGGAAGTGCGGGGAGCAACACCATGATCCACAACGCGACGGCGCGGGCCGCGAATCCCCCGACAAAGATCACGCGATATGGGATGCGCGTTCCGAAGAGCGTGTAGAGACCGAGTCCGGCCAGACAGCCCGCGGCAAGTGCCGAGAACATCAGGCCGAGCGAGACAGCGTTGCCGTATACCTGTCGCGCATAGACGGGATAGACGATGGTGTAAAGGGGCTCGGCGACCAGGCTCCCGATCGAGGACATGATCATCAGCCACAAAAGGAGACTGTCGCTCTTTATGTATTTTAGGCCGGCAAGCACATCGCCGAACATCGACCCGCCCGCAGTTTCGCTCGGCTGCGTCACATGGGGGATCCCAACGAGAACGAGGAGCGCCGAGACAGCGAACGTGGCGGCATCGATGAACAGGACGTGACTCGCTCCGACGAGCGAGATGAGAACGCCCGCGATTGGCGGGCCCAACAGGAGCGCAAGCCGAGGGATGGATTGCACCAGACTGTTGACACGAACCAGCGGCATTCCGGCTTCTTCGGCGAGGTCGGGGATCAGACTGGTGCGCGCGATTCTCCCTGGCTGGTTGACGAGCGATGCCAGGAAGACGAGCACGAGGAGCTGCCAGAACCTGGTGCCCAACGTCAGATAGACGAGCGGGATTGCTCCGACCACCACGCCACTGCCGAGATCGGCAAGGACGCTGCTCGACTTGTAGCCCAGGCGATCGACCAGGACTCCGCCGAAGAGACCGGCGAAAAGGATTGGAACTGTATCGACGGCCAGCGTGATACCGGCCTTCGAGGCGCTTCCCGTGGTCTGCAATACGAACCAGGGCAGCGCGACCAAGGTGAGCATTGAGCCGAACTCGGAAACGGCGTTGGCGGCCAGCAGCGTGGTCAGCGGTACTCGACGGCCTTGCGCGCACGCCAAGGGATTCATGCTTTCGCGTCCATTTTCCGAAGGGAGGGGACGAGGAAGACGGTGAACGAACCCACCTGAACGACGATGGCGAGCGCCAACACCGTTGGGTGGAACCCGAATGATGAGATGGCGAAGCCGCCCAGCACGATCCCGAGTGGTGAGACGAACTGAGTGATGGCCGAGTACGTCGCGAAGACACGACCGCGCATTTTGGCTGGGATGCGTTCATGGCGGATCGTGGTCATCATCGGATTGAGTGGCGCGGTGAGCATGCCCATGAAGGCGAACACGGCAAGAACGATTGGAAGAGAGGGATGCGCCGCGAGGGCCCAATAGATGCAGGGCATCGCCAGGTATCCGAGATACCAGATCATGCGTCGCGAGAGGCGATGTCCGATGGCTCCATACGCGGCGACGCCTGCCAACGCTCCTACCGCGAAACCGCTGGCCATCAGACCGAGTACGGTGGCGCTGCCATACTCCTGTTTGGCGAAAACCGGCAATGCGACCGCGAACGCGGGAGCTCCGAGACCGTTGAAGATTCCAACGACAATGGCCATGTCGCGCAGCAGTGAGTCCGCCTTGAGGAATCGCAGGCCTTCGGCCAGTTGCGTTCGATAGCTCGGTCGATCTGCAGTCTCCGACTCCGACGTCAACGCGAAGATCGGCACCAGCGTTCCCACCACCACCGCCGAGAAGACGAACGTCCCCGCATCGATCCACAGCACCCTCGTCGCGCCTTGCCAGGCGATCAAGAGTCCCGCCAGTGGCGGACCCAGCAGCAACGCCAGGTTCTGAATCGACTCGAAGGCGGCATTCACCCGTTCTAGACGCGTGCCCGCCAACTCCGCCAATTCCGGCAACAGTGAGCGACGGGCGGTGAGGCCAGGGATGGCCAGCATCGAACCGACGAAGACCAGCGCCATGAGCACCCCAAAGGGGAGACCGACCGTGTAATAGAGGGTGGGGACCAAACCCAACCCGATGGCACTGACGATGTCAGCCAGCACACTCGAGCGACGATAGCCGAGGCGATCGACGACGGTGCCGCCGAAGATGCCGACGAAGAAGCCGGGGATGGCGACCGAGAAGCCGGTGAGACCGGTGCGGGCGGCGCTCCCGGTGGTCTGCAGCACGAACCACGGCAAGGCGATCAGCGTCAGCATGCTGCCGATCTCGGAGACCGTGCTCGCCGCCAGCAGCGCCATCAGAGGTGCGCGCCGTCGCACGATTGTTTGATTTTGCACCTGTTCCATCTCGTCGTTCCTCGTTTTCATACCGTCAGGGACAATGCGATCCCCGGCGACGACCGAATCACTGAAACTCCGGATCGTCGAACGTAACTATCGTAAGGTTGATGAGCGTGTGTTCGGTTAGCTGAACGGGTTCGTCAATAGAGGTCCAGCTCTCCTCCGCGGCGTGCCGAGCGCTCAAGTGTCATGAAGATGAAGGTCCCGGCAAGCGGAAGGACCAGTGCGAATGCCAGCAGCGGGATGAGTGCGGCGCGTACGTCGCCGATGGAGGCACCATGCAAGGCTGCATCCGAGAGCGCCTGGAATCCATAGCCCAATGGAAGGCCACGGGCCAGGTCGTGCAGGAACCAGGGCAGGTCACTGATCGGATAGTAGACACCGCCGAGCAGCGTCAGGACCGGGAAGACCAGATTCGAGAGTTCGTTGGCGTGCTTGGTGATCAGTCCCAGTCCACTCATGATGAGTCCGATTCCGACGAGCGATGCCACAAAGAGCGGCAAGGTCACGGCGAGCGTCAGATAATTCGGGTGGAAGCGCACTCCGAAGAGGAGCATTCCCCCGGCACACACGGTGAGTGCACCCGCGGCGGTTTCGATGATCCCAGATCCCGCGAACCCAATCATCCAGCTCAGACGTGAGCACGGAGCCAGGAAGAGGGAGAGGAGCGTGCCCTTACGACGTTCGCGATCCAGGATCTCGCCGACCCAGAATATGGCGTTCCAGACGAGCGAATTGGCGGTCATCGAGACGACGATGTACGGAACCAGATCCTTGCGTCCGCCCGCATAAATCAGGGCGGCGATCGCCAGATCGAAGACCGGTCGGATTGCCCAGATGAAGAGCGCTCCCTTGCGCGCGAACTCGTCGAACCGCATCTTGGTCATAGCCAACCATGCTGAGTAGGCGGCATTGACCTCAGTCAAAATCGAGTTCGCCACCACGTTTTGCGACATTTTCGACTCTCCGTAACATCACGAGTCCGAACAGAAACAATGCGGCCGAAAGAACCAGGAGTCGCGCAAGGTCGCCGGAGACGTCCAGGAATCCGGCTCCTCCGAGCAAGCTGCCGCGCAGCGCATCCATGCCTGAGCTCAGTGGAAAGACCGCTGCCAGCAAACGCATGGAGGCTGGCAGCGCCGAGATTGGTACAAGCATCCCGCTGAGCAGGTAAATCGGGCTCTGAAAGAAGTTGGCCAGCAGGTTGGCCCGACGCGACAGGACGAAGATTCCCGCGACGGCGAACCCGAGCGCGAACGTGGCGATGATCAGACTCGCAAATGACGCCGACACTGCCCACGGATCACTCACGTTCGCCTTGGCGTGGATCAGATAGGCGACTGCCGCCAGGATCAACGCGTTTGGCACGATCCATACGACCAGCGATCCGAGTGCATATCCGAGTATGACGGCTGCTCGACTGGCGGGAGTGAGGAACAGCGCGTTGATGGTTCCCTGATCGCGCTCCCATTCGATGGCATAGCCGCCCGCCCACAGATTTGCTTGCCACAGCACGACGCCGATGGTGCCAACCAGCAGGTAGCCACGCGCGTCGAACCCGTCGACGTTTGTACGTCCCGCGATCTTGTAGGCGAGTACGAGCGTCAAGAAATAAAACGTCGGATAGAGCGGCCAGCGAATGATGTCGACGATGTAGGCCATGCGATGAATCATGTACGAGCGTGCGGTCGCAAGGCATACTCTGGTCGCGTCTCGCAGGTCGTCCACGCGTGATCGACCATTGCCTCCACTGGGACGTAATCCTGCTGACGGTGCTTTTGGCGAGTCGTAGGCCAACGACATTGCAACCGCTGGGCCCAAGACTCCCATGTCGTCGAAGCAGCTGATCCAGCGTGCGCTCATGCTTCCCCTCCCGCGGTCAGGGCGAGGAATGCATCCTCGAGGGTCGGCTCCATGGTCTGAATCGATTCGATGCGCACTCCGTGGTGGTGAAGCACTCGCACCGCGCCGTCAAGGACCGCGTTCTCGTGGGACGAAACGATAGTGATGTCTGAAATACCGTCGGTTTCAAGCCCTGGCGCGACGTCGTTGACGGATGGAAGCCCTCGCAGCGATTCGAGCGTGGCGGCGGTCGTCTCACCATGAACTCGCACGAGATAGCGATGCCCGTGACCCACGCGCCGCTTGATCTGTGCGGGTGTGTCCTCGAGCAGGATCGTGCCACGGTCGATGATCGCGATGCGGTCGCACAGCTCGTCTGCCTCTTGTAGGTAGTGCGTCGTGAGGAGCACGGTGTGATCCGGCATCAGCGACTTGACGATCTCACGCAGCTTGACTGCTGATTGGACATCCAGCCCGATGGTCGGTTCGTCGAGGAAGACGACCGGCGGGTTGTGGAGCAGTGCGCGAGCCAGGTGCAAGCGCTGCTTCATGCCACGCGAGAATCCCTCAACCCGATCGCCGGAACGGTCGGACAGACCGACCAGCTCGAGCATCTCATCAGCGCGGCCGTTGATTTGATCGCGCGGCATCCCATACAGGTTGCCGAAATAGACCAGGTTGTCGCGCGCCGAGAGTTTGCCGTAGAGTCCACGGTCGCCGCCGAGTACGACGCCGAGGCGACGGCGAACGTCGCGCTCCTGATGGACGACGTCATAACCCGCAACCTTTGCCTCACCGCTACTGGGGATCAGGAGCGTCGAGAGCATCTTGATCGTCGTCGTCTTGCCTGCTCCATTCGGTCCCAGCAGGCCGAAGATGGTTCCAGGCTCAACAGCCAGGTTGACATCCTCGACTGCCATGAATTCGGGTCCTTTTCGAAAGAGTCCTTTGGAGCGACGGAATGTGCGTCGCAGATCGTTGGCTTCGATGGCGTACATGGTTATTCTCCGCCCGAATTACCGGTCGATTGGTCAATGATGTCGAGTAGTCGTCCCGCTTCTTCGACTGACAGGGCCCCATCAGCCAGTGCCGAGAGAACGGCGCGCTTGCGATCGTCATCCATCGTAGGGCTGGCGGACGTCTCCGCTTGTTCCGTCTCGGAGGACGACGGGGTAGTGCTTGATGCGTTTGTGTGTTCACTGGACAATTTCACGTTTGACTCCGATCCTTCTCCCCAGCGGAACTCAATGTCTCGTCCGCCAAAGCGACCCTTGACGCGCCCGGCAACCGGAACCCCTCCAGCGCCCCAACGAACGTCGAAGTCGCGGTCGCTTCCATGTCGTGTGATACGAGTGGAGGTGGCAGATGACTCGCCGGCCCAGCGAACGTCGATATCACCGCTGGTGGTGCGAATGGTGATTTCAGCTCGCTCAGGACTGTCGCCGGTGCTGCCGACGAGTCGTTTGCCCAGCGGATTGCGTGGCCCACGTTGGTTGATGGCAACCAACGGGAGATCGGAGCTGATGCTGCCGCGGGTTGTCGCCGCATCGACGCGAGCAACCAATCCGCGTTGGATACTGAGGCTGATGTCACCCGAGGACGCGGTCAGGTCGTAGCTGGCAACGTCGAGTAGGGCGTGGCAGCGAATATCTCCAGACGCAGTGGTGATGGACGCGCGTCCAAGACTTCCTCCTTCGACCGAGATGTCGCCGCTGCCTCCGGCGGCGGTGAGTTCGTCGCATTCTCGATAGCGGACGAGTGTGTCGCCCGAGCCGAGCGCGATGGTGGTCGCACCTGCTCCGCCGGTTATCTTGATATCTCCTCGGCCCGCTCGCACGGTGACCGGTCCGTCAATATCGGTGAGCTTAGCGTCGCCAGATCCGCTGCTTGAGATCACTTCGCCCTGGTAGGTCGTGACGCTCACTTCACCCCGACCGGTCGCCAGCGCCAGGGCACCGGCTCCGCCTTCGACGGCGATGTCGCCACTGTCCGTCTTGGCGTCGACCTTCCCCAGTGCGTTGAAGAGACGGATGTCTCCCTTATCGATTTTGAACTCACAGCGGATCGGATTGGACGGGAGCTCCAATTCGATTGGCTCGCTCTTGTTTCGCCGTCGTGCTTCGGAGGTGACGAAGAGCTCGTCCGCCTCGACGACCGCGTCGACGCCGGCGCCCCGAACGAGGATTTCGCTCGTATCGGTCCATTTCGCGATGATGTCGCGCGAATCGACGTCGACGGTGACGTGCAGAAGCCCGTCGGCTGAATATCGTTGTTCAGCAGTCATCGAATAATTCTCCTCAGGAGTTCATGCCGCGGATACGGGCCATGCCTTCATCCACGGTCAGCTTGCCCTCGGCGATCTGGCGTAATACGTCGTCTCGGGTTTCCGCTGGAGTAACCTCCGGAGCCGGATCGTCCTGCAGCAGCTCGATGATCTCCTCGAGCTTGGCCCGGATCGTCGGATAGGACACCCCCAGCGACCGTTCGACTTCACTCAGGTTGCCGCGACTGCGGACGAAGATGCGCAGGAAAGTCTCCTGTTCCTCGGTGAGCCGGCCAAAGACACCGGCTGACCAGCGACCGCGCACCGTCGTTTGGCAGGACGGGCAGCTCAATTCCCGAATTTCGAGTTCATGACCACAAGTTGGACAGCTTGATGGGGACGTGTACACGATTCCCTCCTAACAACGACCATTCTAGAGGCATGACGTCCCAATGTCAAGAAATAGATCAGAAACAGTCATAAATAGATCAGAGATAGTCATAGAACGATGAGAATTGGTGGGGATCAGGCCAAAATAAGGTCTCGGAGGATCTATTGAATCAAGGTTTGACGATCGTGGGGGTGTTGGCGTCGATCGTGCGGAGATCACGTCCGGGACTTCGGCAAGCGGCAACGACTCCGACGGATAGCGCCGATCGCGTTTTGCGCGGCGGCCAATGGAGGGGTGTCGACGATGAATCGCCACTCGGTACAACGGCAGCGAATCGGTCCGGCCGTGCGTCGCATGCGTCGCGCTCGCGGATTGACGCTGGATGAGCTAGCCGCGGAGGCCTCAGTTTCGCCATCCCACCTGAGCCGCCTCGAACGAAGTCAGACGCTGCCGAGCTTCCCGGTGCTCGCCAAAATCGCCGACGCGCTTGGGGTCGACGTCAACGAATTCGTGCGCCTCGAGCAGGATGTGGCACAGCTGGACGAAGAACTATCCAGCTATGCGCAGATGTTCGCACTGGATGCTGAAGCGCAGCGGGAGCTGCTGGACATGTCGATTGAGGCACGCCGGGAGTTCGTGACCCGCATGAATCAGCTCGCTAACCTTGCACCCACTCGAGCGGACGTTCAGGACCAGGCCGTTCGAGCGCTCGAGTCAAGTCGCGAAGACGGCGGGTTCTCGGCCGTCAGCACGCTTGTCGAGCGTTCAGGTCTGGACGCGGTCAGTCTCTCGCGGATGCACCAGACTCTAGAACTGCTGCATGGATCGCGGTCGATGGTCATTGCCGGGCCGAGTCTTCTGCCCATCTCACACGGTCACGACGCCATCGAAGCGTATCGTTGGGCCTTTCCCAATTTCCCGGTCGATCTCTCAATCGCCCGTTGGTGGGGACGCGCCGCCACGGAGGAGCCCACCGCGAATGGAGAGGATTGCCCCGTTCGCGCCGTGATAACCTCCGACGCGCTCTCATCTCCAATCGGGCCGTTGATGGCGCGCGCACTATTGGATCTGCTGCGACATTCGAAGACCGCTGAGGTTGCGGTGACAGACCGATCACTCGGGCCGGTCAGCCTGCAATCGGTTGCGGGAGGCTACGCATTGCTCGAGCAGCTGGCGCCGCGCCGCAAGTCAGCCGACCCGAGCCACGTTGCGATCTGGCTGACTGGTGAGGGACGGGTCCGCGTGTGTGAGGAGATGGTCGATCGAATCTGGGTGTCCCTGACTGAAGATGAGCGCAGCCTCGCCACGTCGCGTGGTCGGCTTTTCGATGCGGCAGAGTCCGGCTAAGACGGTGGTTGCGGCACGTTTCGCGCGCTCGCCATTTCGTTCAGATGCTTGAGGCGATCGGCTCGACCGACCACGATCAGCGTGTCGTGGACGTCGAGAGCCTGATCAGGCTGGGGGCTCGGAACCAATCCCTGACCTGTTATGATCGCCAAAATCGTCACATCGTTCCCTACTCGTTCGTGAACCTGTTGCACGGTGACGCCAACGAGAGACGAAGCCTCCGGCACTGTGACTTCCTCGAGATTGAATTCGACATTACCACGTCGCAGCGTCGTCTCAATGAAATCGACCACACTCGGGCGCGTGAAGAGCGCGGCCATACGTTGACCGCTCATGGCGTAGGGTGACACGACGCGCTGCGCGCCCGCCTGCGTCAGCTTCCCCTCCGATTCGCGCCTCCCGGAACGAGCCACAATTTCGATGTCTGGGTTGAGTGCCCGGCCGGTGAGCGCGATGAAGACATTCTTGGCATCGTCGTCGAGCGCGATGGCCAACCCCCGCGCGTTCGCAATGCCGGCCTCAACGAGAGTCGCATCCTCTGTCGCGTCACCCATGACCGCCAGGTTCTCATCATGCAAACAGAGATCGAAACGCTGTGGATTCGATTCGATCACCACAAGTGGAATATCCTCGTGGCTGAGTTCGTCGACGATCGCGTGACCGACTCGACCGTAGCCGCAGACGATCACGTGGTCGCGCAGATCCCGGATGCGGTTGCGTCGTTGCTGCTGGGAGTGGCTTTCGCTCATTTGCGTCTCGACAATCCACGTCATGAGGTTGGTCACGCTGAAGAACAGCACCCCAACGCCGCTCAAGATGAGGAAGGATGTCAGTACACGACCAGGTGAGTCCAGGTCGTGTACTTCCTTGTAGCCGACCGTCGACATCGTGATAATGGTCATGTAGAGCGCGTCGCCCGCGGACCAGCCCTCGATGACCATGTAACCCACGGTGCCGAGCGCGATCAACACCACCAGCAAGACCAGCGGGAAAATCTGGCGCCGGTACTGCTGCTGATAGGCGATCGACCTCAGTCGAGCGACCATGCGATCCTCTCGCCGGGGAGCCGACGTCATCGTCGACGCTCCAGACACGTTGCTTGACCTCATATGTTGGAATGGCCGCTTGCTTTGACCGCCGTCGGGACGGATGGTAGCATAACAGCCGTTTTCCTAGACGAGAAATCGCGAGATGTCCGCGCCGAACGCGATTCAGCCTCAGCCGTGCTGAGGACACGATTTGCCGTGAATCGTGCCGGATGTGTCGACTCTCGCGCAATGGACGCTCGCTTTCGATAAACGGGCACGAATGATGAAACATGATGCGATTCCCGACGTTGTAATTCGCCGCCTTCCAGTCTACGTTCGCACCCTGCGACAGATGGCGATCGAAGGTGTCTCCAGCGCGTCATCCGACGAGCTTGGGGATCGCATCGGCGTGTCGGCGGCCCAAATTCGCCGCGATCTCTCCTACTTTGGACGATTCGGAAAACAAGGCAAGGGATACGACGTCGCCCGGCTGGAGCACGAGATCACGCAAATTCTTCATTTGGATCGGCAATGGGACGCCGCCCTCGTCGGATTCGGGCACCTGGGCCAGGCCATCGCTCGCTATCACGGATTCGAAGAGAACTCGTTCCGCATCTCCGCCATCTTTGCGCGCAACCCAGACGACGTTGGACAGCAGGTCAACGGCGTGGTGGTTCTCGACCAATCCGAAATCACCGAGGTGGTCGAGCAGATGGGTATTCGCATCGGGATCATCGCGGTTCCAGCGTCGGCCGCGCAGGGAGTGGCCGACCAACTCATCGAAGCGGGCGTTCGCGCCATCTTGAACTACGCACCGGTTGTGCTGCGCGTGCCGTCCAACGTCTGGACACGCGAGATCGATCCGACCAGCGCGCTTCAGAGCCTCACTTACTATCTGGCCGTCACCGTTCCGCCCACCGAGTCGGACAGCCCCTCAGTCAATGGACGTCGAGATGACGTGCATTTTCACGGCTGAAAACTCCCGAAAAGGTCGATGTGTGAACCGATTAGGGCAGGAGTGAGTGGAGGTCGTGCGGGAAGATCTGGATCAAGGCGATCAGCAGCAACATGTCGCCGACAACGAGAACGACAAGCAGTGACAGGGGCGCGATGATGCCGCTCCGCTCGAGGTACTCGCCGATTCCACCGAGGTCGATGGTGGTGGCCAGAAATAAGAGCCAGCCCACGATGATGAAGATCGTCCCAAGCAACAGCGTGTTGCCATATGGCAGGTCCTGCCAGACCATAACCGCCAGATTCAAGATAGTGAGGACCAGCCCCGGCAGCACGAGCATGGCAACCGCCACCCACAGCCCGCGCGAGCTTCCAAGGACGTCGAAATAGCCGGACGACCGCCGCATCTGTGGCCATGCGCCGTCGGTAAAATCCTCAATTGCTTCGATCGTGAAAAGCATGGCGATGCTCAGGCCAATGAGCAACCAGATCCGACCGTCTATGAGCACGGTGTGAATCCTCTCACCGTCATGTAGTTTCAGAGGAATCGCCCTACGGGACTGCGATGAGCCTAGCAGAGCCAGGATTTCCTGACAACATTGGTGATATTTTCGCCGAAGCCATGCCATCATCGCCGATCAACGTGCGATTGCGTTTCGTCAGAGGTCATTCTTTTGACCAGTTCAGCGAGGGCAAACTAGAATGACCGAAATGCCTTCACGTTTGTGTTTTGGATGTCGGACCCGCGCCAGCTCCTCGCGCGGTCACGAAGGGCGAGCCGACCAATGAGTGAAACGAAACCACGCACGCTCCCGTCTTTCGACGAGCTCCCGTTCAACCCAGGCTCACCCGCGAACTCCAACTGGGGATTCTGGGGCGACGGCGACGAAGTGGGCATGATCAACCTGCTGACCCCAGAGCGAGCCGAAGCGGCGGCAACGCGCGTCCGAACGGGCAGATCCTTTCCACTGAACTGGAAGCTGGAACTGCCGGATCCTCCGCTCTTCCGCCGGGAACGTCTGTCTCACACCATCAAGAACAAGCGGCCCTTCGTGAACGACGACGTCTATACCGACTTCAACACCCAGTCATCGACGCATTGGGACGGTCTTACGCACATGGGGAGCGCCCAGTGCCAGTGCTTCTACGGCACCGCGCTTCAAACGCACATCACCGGGGCCGATGGAACGCGGAATGGCATTCAGGCGTGGGCTCGACGCGGCATGGTGGGCCGCGGAGTACTGCTCGATCACCAGCGCTGGGCAGCCAAACAGGGGATCTCACACATCGCCGGGGAGCGGATCGAGATTCCCGCGAGCGAGCTGCAGCAGGTGGCGGATGCGCAGGGCACACGCTTTGAAGCAGGCGATGTTCTGATCGTGCGCACCGGCTGGACGGCCTGGTACGACACACTGGATGAGGCGCAACGGGCGGAAATCGCCGATGGTCCTCATACCTTCATTGGAGTGGCGCAAGGGTCGGACACGTTCCAGTTCTTGTGGGACAACCACTTCGCGGCGGTAGCGGGGGATGCACCCAGCTTCGAAGCGTGGCCACCGGCGAGCATGGAGGTCTCGCTGCATCAGACACTGTTGCCACTGTGGGGCATGCCGATCGGCGAGATGTTCTATCTGGAGGAGTTGGCAGCCGATTGTGCCGCCGATGGCGTCTACGAGTTCATGTTCACGTCAGCACCGCTGAACAAGCTCGGCGGAGTGGCGTCACCGGCCAACGCGCTGGCAATCAAGTAGCGCATTGAACGTCGTGGCGACTATTGATTGAGCGGGAGCCCGGCGGCGATGAGCGTCCATTTGCCGGACCAGATGCCTGGATCGATGGTGCTGTCGCGATTGAAGCGGGTTGAGAACGTGACCCAATCCCAGGTTGTGTCTTGTCCCATGGCTGGATAGCCGTCTCGCTCCGCACTGATCGTCCATGGATCGTAGACCGTGACGGATTTCGGAGGCGCGTCAACGCCGCCCGGCCCCAGCACGACGCCCGTTAGCAGGACGTAGTGCGTCCCGTCGTCGACAAGCGCGATCACCGGTTGGTCGCCGATCGCCAGACTGCGCGAGATGACTTGTCCTGCACTGTAAATGTCGTCAAAGGCGGCGTCTCCCACCGGCTCGGTTGCTCCGAGCGCGTTCAAGGCCGCGGTGACGGCATAGGGTGACGCGTGCCATTGATCAAGCGTGAAGCCGTCGTTGTGGCTGATTTCATAGGTCCAGATTGCACTCTGGATGTCAGAGTCGCTGCTTCCCGCGAGCGCGGCACCAGTTGATTCGAGCCACATCTGGACGTCGGCCGGGTCACACCAGTCCGGATCCTGCTGCGCACGAAACCTCACGGGGACGCCGTAGTTGAGCTTGCCGTCGTTGAAGAGCTCGGGTGCGTATTCCGGGACACCCACCGAGACGGGCTGGGGAGACTGCTCCACTCCGTCTCGCAACGCGGCATCCCTTCCAAGCAGACCCAGAAGAACGGCGTAGGGCGTCCCCCCATTCTCCGGGTGCCATTCGAAGCGCGCTCGTTCGAAGTACTGAACGGTGTAGCCCCCCTCGGTGAAGGCGTTACTGAGCGGATAGCCGTAAATAGCGAGAGCGCCGTTCGACTCCCAATAGTTCAAGAAGTGTCCGCAAATTTCGTGGCCGGTCTGGCTGAAAGAGTGGCAACCGGCATCCTGCTGCGCGCCCGGCTGAAACGCTGGCTCGTCTTCACGGGCGTTCACGGCCTCCGCACCGAGGCGTCGCAACTGGATTTGCCATCCGGCCGGCGCATCCGGATGCCATTCAAAAACAGCCCGTTCAAAATACTGCTCGGTGAACCCCGTGACCGGGTCGGTGAGTTCGTCAGTGATGGGGTAGCCAAACTGAGCGAGATCACCGTGGTCTCTCCAGTAATCGAGAAACCCGTAGCTGAGATAGTGCCCTGTTGCGGAAAAGTAGACGCGGTCGGGTGCGGTCGACGCGGCGTGCGCCGAATTGGACCAGGACATTGTCAATGTGGAGAAGAGGACGAGGACGACGAGCACGCGAATGGTGCGATCGTGCCAGGTCGAAGGGAACAAAACGGAGTTTGTCAACGCACAGCGCGGTGACCGGTTTCCCGCGAGAGCTCGATCAGCGTTCCGCGGCGATCTGCCCGACATGTTCACCCGAACGGATTTCAGCCGACCCCTCATTGATCACGTCCCCCATGATGAAGGCTTCGATCTCTTCCAGGTGCTGCATCATTGCCATCCGCGCGGCGCCTGGATCGCGAGAGTCGACCGCTTCGAGTATCCGACGATGTGCCAAGTATGCAAGCTGCCGTCGTGCATCTGAAGTGATGAAATGCCGGCGTCCCTCCATTAAGAGTTCGCCGATGAGTGCAAGCACGCGCACGGCCACTTGATTGCCGGACGCGGCCGCAAGCGCGCTGTGGAAATCGCGGTCAATTTGAATGGCCACGTCATCCGACACGTCATTGGTTGCGGCATCGTGCAACTGTTCGACCAAACGCGAAAGATTGGCGATCGACTCGGGGTCGGCACGCACGGCGGCTCTGGCGGCGATAGCTGGCTCGAAGATGATGCGCATCTCCCACAGGTCGCCGACGGCATCGCCCGTGGCTTCGAGCAAAATCGAGAGGGGTGAAACCACTCCGGCGGGAAACATGTCGAGGATGAAGGTGCCGCCGCCGTGTCGTGACTCGACAATGCCGGTCAGTTCGAGCACCCGCAGCGCCTCGCGGAGTGACGGTCGGCTCACCTGGAGCTGCTCCGCAAGCTCTCGCTCGGGCGGCATCTGGTCGCCCGCCTTGTAGACGCCCTGGCGGATCAGCCGGCAGATCTCCGTGACAACTTGCTGGGAAACACGTGATCGCCGAGGTGTGTCTTGTGCCATCAGTCACTCGATTCAGCGCGGGGGTCTTGCCAATCGAACACGGGTTGGCCCGCCGCTTCAACTGTGAGTTTACATACGTCGACGAGGAATGGCACTGCGGGCGGACACGCGACGAAAGAGGTCTCGGCGACGGTTGGTGGCATGCCGGGAACGCAGGTCAATCCTTCAGGTGCTCACGGGGAGCGGTGCTTTTGCATGAGGATGCCGTGACGATTTCGGCCGTAGTAATTACGGAGGTCGCTGACTGGTAAGTATCCCTGCAGACGATAGAGCGCTTGCGCGCCCACATTCTTATCTTCGACCATGAGTGTGACATAGGTAGTGCCGAGACCCGACTCGATCGCATTGAGGAGGGTCATCCCCACTCCGCGCCGCCGAAAATCCGGATCGACGCAAAGATTCAGCACACGTGCCTGTGCGCCGTCGGTATCGCCGACCACGCATCCGACGATTCGCTCTCCGACACAGGCGACCAGGATCTGTGATCTCGGCCAGAAATAGAGGACGATTAAAGTAGCCAGGCCGTAAGCCTGGCTACCGGCAAAGCATCGTCGTTGCAGACCTCGGAGCAGAATGCTGTCTCGGAGTGATGCGGTGCGAAATCGTATGGTCGTGTCGCTGCTCTCGGCTGATGTTCGGATGTCGACGACTCGGCCCGCCACCGTTGTTCCCTTCGGAATGCGTTGAAAGCACGATTATAGCGAGCGGCCTTCGTCTGTTCCACGCACTGAAAACGGTGTGGAGTTTACGAACCGCCGTGTGGCTGAGGCAATCGTAGCATCGACAGGCAACCCGATCTGCACATCCATCACTCCCAAAATACCACCAAATCGCATTCATCCTTGACTCCCACGGATTACGACGTGTGCACCCTCACACCTCCACCAACGTAAGCTCCACATCGCTTGACGCCATCGCGATGTCCGCCGCCTTCGTGATCACTTCCCGAATACCGGCAATGCGCACGCTGTAACTCGTCGCCGTCTGGTCGTAGTCCACATCCTTGAACGTCACCACCGCACCAGCGTCCCACGAGTCCCACAACCCGATAGCCAGGTCACGCGCGCCCGTCTCGTCGATCGACGAATCGCGGGTGACCACCTGATCACTCAGCTGTACCGTGAACTTCCATCGCCGCCGCCTGGTCGGAAGGTCCATCGTCTCGTGCTCGGCCCACAAGCCCACGATCACCGGACACCACGCCGAGATCGAGCTAACCGCCACCTTCAGCTGAAGGAATCGGCTCGTCGGCTTGGCGCTGATCGCCCCGCCAATCGAGATCAGCCGGCTACTCGCATTCGTCAGGTTCTGGCTGGCAATCGCCGTCCAACTCGCGCCGCCGTCCACCGAGTAGGACTAGCGGCCACCGTCACGCTGTCCGACGTCGCCCGCCCGTCCGGTGTCGCCAGCTCTACGCCGGCGCGTCTCCAGACTTTATCCAGGTCCCGCTCGCCCGCGTCCAGCATCGCGCTGATGATCTCGAAGCTACTCCGGATAGCCGGCGATCCCGAGCGATCGAAGAATTGCCACGTCGCCGCGTTGTTGCTGGTCGACCCGCGCCCCGCAATCATGTCCGCGTCGTCGCAACTCCCGTAGATGCTCACCGGGTAGTCGTACGCGGTCGACCCGTCCTCAAGCTCAAACCAACCCCGGCCGTCATAGACCCACATCTCAGGTAGCCCACTCACCAGGCCAGTCACCACCACCACAAGGTAACTCCCAACCGTGCAGGCTCCCAGCGTCGACAGGCCCCGTATCCCCGTCCCCTTCCATTCGTTGTCGGCCGTGTCGTAGTACAGAATCTCTTTGCCGCCCCAGGCCCACAGCCGCCCAAAGTGGCCCACCGCCCAGGCGAAGTCGTCCGTCCCGGCCATCAGCGGCACCGTCGCCTGCGCGTCCGTGGCCTTGTAGACCGTCTGCCTGGTCAGCACCCAGAGATCGCCGTCAATCTGCACGAAGCGCAAAACGTCATCGCTCGCGGTAAGCAACGTCGAACTGGCGCTGTTCTTGATCGCGTTCGGCGTCGCCGGGTCCACGAACCACACCGAGGCAGTCCCGTGCCCGATTAGCGACGCGTCCTCGGCAATCGCCCCCGCCGTGTACGTCGAGGTAGCGAGGTTATAGGTCCCCACGTTGGTGCCGGCACCATAGGCGAAGTACAGCACGTTCCAAACCTTGCAGCAGTCGACCACGTCGGCAGCCAGCGCATGCACCGCCGTAAGCCCATTGAACAGCCCACCACTCACCGCCACGCTGTACAGCTCAGCCCCGCACACCAGGTACACCGTCCCGTCATACACGAACGTCCAGCGCGGCTTCGACGGGCTCATCCCAGGCGAAACCGAGAGCGTCCGGTCCGTCTCTTTCGGCCCCGCAATCACGCCCTGGCTGTCCAGCGTCGGCCACGCGCCCACGCCACCCATGAAGCGGTCACGCTCCAACTGCGTCGTGCGCTTCGCCCCACCGTAGAAGTCGAACAGCCGCACGCGGCCGACTCGCCCTTCGCTCTGCCCGTCCTGATAGCGCTGGTACGTCCCCGGCTTCACCATGTACCCGACGCTGTCCAGCGTCACGTCGTACGTTTCCGTCACCGCTCACCCCCACGGAATCAAAACCGGAATAAACTTGCGAGAACCTAACTAATCTCGATCGGAGCTCACTGCGGCCGTCCTCCCTTCTCCCAGGTCCCGTCAGATTGGAAGCAGTCCCACCACACCAGCACACGCCGGCAGCGGCAGTGGTCATGCAGTGGCGGCGTCGGTCCCTTCCCAACCTCGTACCAGCGCTTGTCCAGCGGCCCACACTCAGGGCACACGCGCTCGTCCTCCTGCGTCTCAAATTCCTCGTACCAGATGATCTTGGCGCAGGGCCGACTCTCGCCCGTCGCGGTCGACCCGTCGAAAGCGTTGCCATTGTTGTGATCCGTGTTGACCTTGCTACCGTCGACCGTGTTGCTCGCACCGCCGCCCACGTCGGTCGCCTCATAGCGTGCGCTGTTCGATCCGCTTCTCGTGATGTCCGCCCGGTTCGCGTCGGTCGGTCGGCTGCCCGTCGTGCCCGAGCTATCCGAAATGCTCATCGGCCCCTTGCCTCTCTCGGTCGCCAGTCCTGCTCATCGAGCACTCCCACCAGCGCCGCACTCAAAAGCAAATCGTCATGCACACGAGCATCCGGCACCGACCAGCTCATCAGCCGATTCGGCCCAGAACGAACTTCGTAGGTGCATTGCTCCACTTGCCTCCAGAAAACGCGCGAAAGATCCGACGCTTCGGTGTCGGATCCGGCTTCGATCGCAGCTGCCGGCGGTGCCGATTCCGCCCTCTAAATCCGTTTGCAAACCGGGAAGTGCGTAATCCTTGAATCGGCCCGAGTCGATGATCCCCAGAAAATCCCAACCCAACTGACTCTTCGAGCTCAGCGAGAACACGAACGGCAGCACCACCCGCTCACCCAGCGCCGAGCGCAGAAACGAACTCAGGCCAGCACCTACGCCGGTGGCGTCGACCACCACGAACCGCGCATGCCAGACCTCCCGCGCCAGGTCCACCAGCTGGTGGTACAGCGTCGTGTGCTTCACCCCCGTCCACAGGTAGCGGCGCACGACCTCGTACCGTGGCCGAGACTCGCCAGTCACCGGATCCACCCGACGAACCACACGCACCACCGTCAGCGCCGTGCTGTCCCGTCTCGAGGTCAGGGTCGTACTGCACGACGTCCGGAGCCTGGTCCTCTTCCTCTCCCGCCACGTCCAGCAGCAGCGCGTACGTCTCACCGCTCACGCCGCGCTCGAGCACGTTATGTTCGCCCACCATCTGACCGCGACGCGACTGCCGGGAACAGACCGCCCTCACCGTCCAGCTCGACGAGCTCGTACTCCGTCTTGAAGAAGGGATGATCTGGCCCCAGCTGCTTCGCCTGGCTTTCGACGTACGCGCCGTAGGTCGGAAGCTCTTCCGAAACGCGACGCCAGGGCACCAAAAAGAGCCGCTGAGAGCCGTCAGAGGCTTCTAAGGTCCTGAGATACCTCATCTGCCGGGAAAGCAGCGTTGACGTGGTCCAGACCGTTCCCATGAAGAGCGTCACCGCGTTCTCAGCCGCCGCCATCGGCGCAAAAACCGCATCCCATCGGTCTGGGTCGATGTCCTGACACTCATTCGCGACCAAAAGCAGGCTGGCCGTTTGTCCGCGAGCGCTGGAGGTCGGCGCCGCGGAGACGAAATGCACGCTCGCCTCGCCCAACTGCACCACGCTTCCGTCACGCACCCGCGCCTTGCCCGCAATCGCTCGGAAGCGCTCGTTGCGCACCCGAGCCGAAAGCCGATCCAGCGCAATCTGTCCCTGTGGCCGCATGGTCGGCAGCGCCACCACCACCTGACCACCAACCCGACTGAAGAGCAGCAGGAAGTAGGCGCACAGTTGCGCCAACATCTCATCCTTGCCACTCTGCCGACTGAAGACCGCCGCGAACTCGCCCGGTGTTGGTCTCTTCGATCGGCGGTCCAACACCGCGCGCACGATGGCCCGCGCAGGATCGGCCTGGTAGCGTCGTAGCCCACGCTTCGGCATGAAGACCCGCGAGAACTCCCCCACGTCCGACAGCGCCCGGCGAACAGCGTCGACGCTCTCACTCATGCGTTCTCCCTTCTCCCAGAATTGGGAGAAGGGCCGGGGATGAGGGCCGTCATCAGCTCGTCACCCGCAGCGTGCTCGAGCGCACCGTCCGACGTCGCTCACGCCACGCGGCCGCGTAGGCAGCCCGAGCGTCCAGCATCGCCTGCGAGTAGCGCGCCGGCAGCGGCCCACGCTTCCACTCCTGCCGACCCCGAACCTCGATCGCGTACACCGTGGCCCCAGCGATCAGCAGCGGAATGTCACTGATCCGGAATGGTGAACGTGGTCGCATCGGTGCCCGGGAACGTGTGAGCCGTGAAGTACCACACCGTGTAGTCACCCGCGATCAGCGCCCGAGAGAAGCGGATGTCAGCCCGCGAACACCAGCCAGCCGAGCTCGAGGTCACCCACGTACCGCCCTGGCTCGGCTGCCTGCTCAGGAATCACCCACCCGTTAGGGTCGGTGATCCGCCGAATCTGCAACGCGCTGGCCGGCACCGTCGCGCTCGTGTCTCCCGCCACCGCGGTGAACGTCGCCGTCGCCTGGTCCGGGCTCCACTGGCTGTACTCGTCCAGCGCCCGTTTCAGCCCCTCGTCGAGCGTCCCGTCCGCCCACAAAGGCGAGCCGGTAGAATCCTCGAGCCCCGTCCTCAATCGGCTCCGAGCGCTCACCAACGTCGTCGTCATGCTCATCTCCCTCGATCTCGCCCAGGCCGCCACACAGCCGGCACGTCACCAGAATCTCGTCATAGCCGACCTGGTGACTGAACTCCGAGAAACGTAGCTCGATCGGCTGGCATTCTTCGGCCCGAGCACCCACACCCACAACCGGCCCTTACACTGCGGACACTTACGCATCACCACACCAACGAACCACGAGCCGTGGACATGTGGACAGCTCTCGGGACCTGACACACATGCCCACAGCACTACCGCTTTCCATCCGAACGCACGCTTTCGATGAGCGCGGCCTGATCGAGCTCGCGCAGCGCGGTCTCGAGCTGGTAGATCTCGTCGGCGCTCTCGTCGTCGTCGATCCAGCCATCGCGCCAGGCGACCACGACCCGACGAGCCGCCTCGACGAGCTGACGCGTCGTGCGCTCCCGTTCGCTAAGCACCGGACGCCACCCTTCCCGCCAAGCCCGAGGACGTCGCATCCACCGCGTTCGCCGCCGACTGCTGCTGTGCCTGCGCACCCAGGCCCATCGACGCCTCTTCCTGGATCAGCGCGAGCTCCCGCTCCTGGTCCACGTCGCCCAACAGATTCATCGCCGTCTGGCGGCTGTGTATCTGGCTGGCCACCAGCTGCACCTCATCGAGCACAAGCGCCTGGCGATCGTTCGGCAGCACCGAGCCCCACACCGCCTGCGTTCGACGCACGCCGCCGAGCGGCTCACCACCGAAGCGCTCGAGCAAATCGAGCAGCATCGAATTCCGCTGGCGATACACCGCATCCCACACACGCCGCCGCCGCTGAACCTTCTGCACGAGCGGCTGAATCTCGACTTCGAGCGCGGCGCCGGAGACGTTCCGGCCGGAATCACCAAACGCCGTTCGCGGCGTCTCGGCCAGGTCGTAGAGCGCCCGGTAGAGCGCGTCGATGTACTCGATGTGCAGCCGCACACCGCCGCCGCTCAGCATGTCGAGCATGTAAGCACGCGAGCCCTCTGGGAGCTCCCATACCGCGCCCTCTTCGGCCCGAATCGCATCGGCACCGGTCACGTTCTCCAAGACCGTGATCGGATTGCCATCGAGACCTGCAGGATGCGAGAGACGACGGTTATCCGTCGATTCAGCTCTCGGCACGTGTCGATCAGGTCGACCAGGTCGCTCTCGCCCCACAGCTCATGCGGCCGCGACGCGTTCGGGAACAGCACGTAGGGAATCCACCCGTACGGATTAGCCTCATCGCGCGCCGTCTGACCGCCCACCTCGATCAGCACCCGCGAAGACGTCCAGTCCTCCACGACCGGCACACTGCCCGCACCGGTGATCGTCCCAACGCCGAACATGTCCCAGGCATCAGGCGCCGTCAGGTAATAGCGCTGCACGACGCGCGTCACCTTGCGGATGTTGTCCGGCCTGCGTCCACGCCCAAACGCCGGCAGGATCGACGCTGGTGACCACCGGCGCACGTGCGTCGACGTCCCACGTCACCTTGAAGGCCCCATCGCCCACCACCGCGGCGTCGACCATCGTGTTGAAGTCGAGCGAGTGAAGATCCTGCTCGATGTACAGCTCGTTGAGGCGCGTTTCCACCGCGGACGCGCGCTCCTCGCTCACGCCGTCCGTCTTCGACGGATCGACGCTGAACGACACCGGCTCACTGAAGACGTACGACACCGTCTTGCGCACCAACGCGCGAGCGTAGTTGACCGTGAGACGCGTCTCGCCCGCGCGACGTCGTCGGTCCCACTGATTGCCAGCGTAGAAGTCGAGCATCTCCCGATAGCGGTTCATCCGGTCGACGTCCTGACCGTTCAGCCAGTCGGCGAGCGACGTCGGAATGAAGCCGCCCACCGCAGGGATCAATGGCATGGCGTCAGCCTTTCAAGAAGACACATTTCCACTTTCCCGATCGGGAAAGTGCAAATTTGCATCAAGTACACAGCACAACTCCCGGGCGAAACAAAAGCGGCGGCCGGAAGGCACCGACCGCCGCCAGGGCTAGGTGCTACCCACCGGGCACTGGTGGAATAGCCAAACGTTGACCGTCACCCTCTCCCAGAATTGGGAGAGGGCCGGGGTGAGGGCTGCTTACGGCCCGTTCACTCCGTCGAGTTGGGCCAGACCGTAGTCCGAAAACACGGCAAGCCCGCAGTACCACTTAATGCGGTGACGGGTCGCGTCCTGGTCCTGCACCTCACCCACCAACTGCACCTGAATCCCGCCATTCTCCAGGCCCATCACCCCGTCCGCGCCGAACTTCACCGCGTAGATGCTGCTGCAGTCCGTGTCCGCTCCCACCGTCTCAGTGATCGGCAGCCAGTCGTCTACGATGATCGGAATGCCGTCGTAGACCAGCACATGCTGACCGAACTGGTTGACCGTCGACTCGAGCACCGCGCCACTCGCACGCCGCAGGTGATTCAGCTGGCGACGGGTGCGCTTGGCCATCAGCAAAGCGTCCGGACGCCCAGGCTTCACCGCGTCAATCAGTTGGTCCATGGCGTCCAGCGTCAGATCAGCGCCCGCGCTCCCTGCACCGTCCATGTGGATCAGCTGACCGCTGACCACCTGGTTGACGAGGCCATCGAAGCTGTTCGCGTCGCCGCCCACGTCGCCATTGAAAAACGTGTCGCTGAATTTGTGCGCCACCGCCTTCGCCCGGCTCTCGATTACCGTCGCCTCGAGGTCGTTCGGGTCGGCGTACGTCTGCTGCAGAAAGTTGTCCACGTCCGCATCGCCACCCAGAATCTTCAACGCGGCCGTCTTTTGGGTGAAGGTCGGCGCCGCCTCACTCCACGTGTCCAGCGGAGCGTAGAACGCCGCGGCAGGCATCGTGTTTTCGCGGTTGTAGGTCATCGCCGTGCCCGTCACTTCCATGAACGGAAGCAACTGCAGCACCTGCGACTCCTTGATGATCGTCTCGATCACACCGCGCAAGGAACATATCGTTGGTAAGTTTCGCGGCCTCACTCTTATCAAAGCCATCCGTTACCACCATCCTCACTACGCCACCCGAAACCCCGCGGGCGGCGATCAGCTCCCCTTCGCCCGACGCTGGCGCAGCCCCTCGGCGATCTTGGCCGACGGCGACAGATCGACCGGCGCAGGTGTTTGGCCACGTCCAGGTGCTCCCGAGGGCACCGAGATCGGATTCGCTGGCGCCGATTTGATCTGGTGTGAAACGGCGGCGAAGGCTTTGCGCGCCACATCGACCGAGGCGATCAATTCGCCTACGGTCGAGCCACCGACAAGCTCCGGCACAAGATCGGAAAACGCGCCGAGAATGAGGTCTCGCACGCTGTCGATGTCTTGATGGTGTGACGGAGCAGTGGTCGTTTCTGACGTTTCCGCGCCGCCGGAATCGGGGAGGGCATCCTGTTCGATCACGTCGTTGCTCCTCTATAGAAGGTTGCCGTCGTCGGAGACGATGTCGTTGAAGTTGAGTGCGAGGGCGGTCCGCGAGGTTGATGAGTCGTCCGGGCGCTCAGCTGAGGCCCGCCAGGCGCAGAAGGAGATCCAGGAGGATCGCTCCGACGACGACCGAGAAGAGCGAGTCGATACGCGTGCGAACCGAGTGGATTTCGCCGGTCAGATCGATCACCATCTGCCGCGTAATGGCCTCGTACACGCTTGAAGGTTGGCCGTCGACCGTTTTGGGGTCGCGACGGTCGCCGATGATCTGCCGCAAGACGGTCCCGTTGCGCAGCGTGTCGCGATCGTGTTGAGACGCGTTCATCATTCGCCGCCCAATCCAAGTTCAAGCAACACCTGAGTCACGGCGTCCGTGAGGCCTTCAGCCAGCGCGCCGCTCATGCTTCGTTCTGCCCGCACCGCACGCACGACTGCGTCGACGACCCGCGGGATCGACGTGGCCAGTCGAGTGGGGCTGTGCTCTTCGGCAAGAAGCCGTGCCAGCACGATCCGCAGCGCGCTGATCTCTTCGCCGAGTGACTCGCGCTCCAACCCCACGTCGGCGACGTAGCGAGACACAAGCTCCTCTATTCGCTCTTCCAACACGTTCTGAAGGCGCGGAGAGACGATCGCGGCGCCGTCTTGTTCGTCGGTGTCGCTCCGGCCCGCGCGCTGGCTCATATGCGCGTAGCAGAGGGACTGCCCACGCATTGCCCACGCACGGCATCCCGTTCGTTCACATCTTGTGGCTTGGCTCACGACCCCACCTCCAGTATCCAGAAATAGAACATGCGTTCTGTTTTCTATTGGGCGAACGCGATGACGGACGGGATTCGCGACAGCTTCAGGTAGTGAGGTGGACCGGATCCGCCGCGACTGAAGTTGGGACTGATTCGATACTTCAGTCCCATCGCGCGTGAGATGTCTCTGCAACATCATGGACGCGTGGCACCGCACGCAGTGGATTGCGCTTGTGCCGGAGGTACGACGCGTCGTTCTTACTCGTTGAGGAGGTGCGTCGGGCTCGAACCGTCCATAAACGTCCAACGCGTGAGGCACCGCAGATGACGAGGGCTCGATCCATAGCCGGTTGGGGACTGATCGCGGTCTTCCCGACCATTCTTCTCTGGTCTTTGCTCGAGAACGTTGTGAGTGACCCGGTATGGGCCGGCCCAACGTTTCACGTGTACATCGTCTCCTTCGCCTGCCTTCTGGCGCTGATCATGGCCGTGTTGATGCGCGTCGCGGCCGGCCAGTTGCGCGACCCGCGAGTCCTCTTCCTGTCTCTCGCGTTTATGGGTATCGCCGGTATCTTCATGACCCACGCGCTCACCACGCCGGGCGAGATTGTTCAGAACAATCCCTGGGTCGGATTCTCGTCTCGGCTTAGCCTGTTTGTCGGTGCGGTCTTGTTGGTGCTCGCGACAGTTCGCTGGGCGCCGCGCGCGCGTGACCTGATCGTGACGAGACAGACACTCATCACGGTGGTCTTTGCACTGTCGCTGGTCGCGTACGGGGCGATAGCAATCGGATCATCTCTGGTTGGCGCGCACACGTCGCAACCGTCGTCGACTTCCTCGACGACGGCCTCCAGTGGCTCGAACGCCGGCTCCTCCGACTATGCCGTCGCGTCAGCCGGCTCTCATGACGACGACGCCATCGACCTGAGCGTCCACACGCCATTCGATCGCTTCTTCAAGTTCGTCAGCAAGAAATCGGTGTCGTATTCGACATCGGCGCTGACGTTATTGCTTCTCGGGTTGGTGATTTATCGATATTTTCAGGTCTACCGCGTCTCGGGATCGCCATTGGCCGGCGGATTCCTCTTCAGCGCGATCTGCCTGGCCCAGAGTCAAATATCGATGACCATTGCCCCGGCCTGGCACGCCAGCTGGTGGGAATATCACGTGCTCATGATCGTGGCGCTCGGGGCCGCGGTGTATGGATTGGTGCGTGAATATGGCCAGCACGGCAGCCTCAACGGCGTCGTCGGCGGACTCCTGTTGCGCGACACCATCGTGCAATTGCAGCGCGGCTACGCGGACGTCATCGTCGCGCTGGTGGAGGCGGTTGAAGCCAAGGATCCGTACACGCGGGGGCATACGCAACGTGTGGCCGAGCTCTCGGTCCTGATCGCTCAGGATCTTGGCTATGACTCTGAACGGCTGAAGGTCCTCAACCAGGCGGCCATGCTGCATGACATCGGTAAAATCGGAATTCCCGATTCGGTGCTGAACAAGCCGGGACGGTTGACTCCGGCTGAATTTGACGTCATCAAGGAGCATCCGGTACGAAGCCATCGGATCATTCAGCACGCTAAGTCGCTGCAGCGCGAGGTTCCCGGAGTGCGACACCACCACGAGCGCATCGATGGCTCCGGCTACCCGGATGGTCTCAAGGGCCAGGCTATCCCGATGGACGCCCGCGTGATCGCAGTGGCCGACGTGCTGGACGCCCTCACGTCTGCCCGTCCGTACCGTGAAGCCTGGAGCGTGGAGCGCGCGCTGGAGATCATCGATCAGGAGGCCGGGACCAAGCTCGACGTCGAATGCGTCACCGCGCTGCATCGCATCATGCCGGTTTGGGCGAATCGAGTGCGTCAGAACGTTGACGACGCATCCTTTGTCAACGTGTGGAACGCACCGTTCTCGCCAAATGGCAAAGAGGCTGTTGCTCCGGCGGGTTCCTCCGGTTCGTTCTGACCCCTACTCTCCGTCTTTACTTTCCGGCTCAGCTACACTTGACGGTCGAGCGACTCGATCGACGTGTGGGGCTGGGATTTGTCTGCAATGTTCGCTAACAATCGCGAAGAAGTTCGCCGTAGCGCGGAGGAGTTTGCGCGGAACGTCGAACAGCAGTCCGGCCGGACGCTGACGTTCGATCTCCCCTCGCTTGCCGTGCTCGACGCCTTTTTGAGCGAGTGGCTGGACATGGCATCGGTCTACGACGCCGTCGACGACCGGCTGGTGGAATCGCTCACGTTCCCACTTGCCTGCTACGTGGGGGAGTGTCTGATCTCGACCGGCCACGCCTCCTGGCGCGTTGACCGGGTTGCGGATTTAGCTCTCCCAGCCCTGGTGCTGTCCGGCGGCCGGGTGCTCGATCTTGAAGCCCCGGTCGCTGCCGTGCTGCGTCGCCAGATGGCGCCATGTTTTCATCAATTGGTGCGTGAGCTTGGTGGGGCGGAGCCGGCAGGTAACACACCAACGTGAGCGACCACGCACCAATGGAACTGAGCGAAGTGGACGAGCGCCAGCGTCATCTCCACGCACTTCAGAAGCGCATGGCCCGCTGCCGCTTGTGTGTGGACGCCGGCCACATCGCTTGCGCCCTGCCGGTGTTTCACGGAGATGCCTCTGCTCGTGTGATGATCGTGGGACAGGCTCCGGCGGCGCCCGTGTCGGAGCGGCCGTTACCTTATTCGGGGGCTACCGGCAAGACGCTCAAGATCTGGCTGTCACGTGCCGGGTTCGAACCTGAGCGGTTCTACACGGATTTCTATCTCACGGCGCTGACGAAGTGCTTTCCCGGCAGCAAACCCGGTGCGAAGGGTGATCGCGCGCCGTCTCGACGAGAGATCGAGCTCTGCCGCTCACATCTGGAGCAGGAGCTGTCGCTGGTTCGTCCCGCCCTCATCATCCCACTCGGGCGACTCTCGATCAGCTATTTCGTCGGATCAGCTCCGCTGGCCGAGATGATCGGCAACGTCTTCGAGCGTGAACCGTCCCTGGTGCTGCCGTTGCCGCATCCATCCGGCGTGAGTCATTGGCTCAATTCAGCGGAGCATCAAGCGCAGCTCGACAAGGCTATCGCCGAGCTGAGCGAGTTGCGCTTGCAGTTGCAGCTTTAGCGCGCCCGCCTGCGTCAGCATCGGGCCACTCACCTGATGTTTACGCAGTTGGTTCGTCATGACCGTTGGCGGATCGGAAGGCCTCGCGTGAGCGCTCGATCATCTCCCATGCCTCGTCACGTGAATGCCAGCCAATCACTTCCGTCATCTTTTGTTCCAGAAGCTTGTAGGTGTCGAAAAACGTCTCGATCTCGCGCAGCCAGTGTTGTTCGAGGTCCCCGAGCTCCGAGATCGTCCCGAAGCGCGGATCTCCGGTCGGCACCGCGAGCACTTTGAAGTCGCTCCCCTTCTCGTCCACCATATCCAGGCCACCAATCGGCTCTGCCTCGATCCAACAGCCGGGGAAGGTTGGCTCGTGCGTGATGATCAGGATGTCCAGATGATCTCCGTCCGGAGCCAGCGTTTCCGGGATGAATCCGTAGTCGGTGGGGTAGTGGACCGACGAATACAGAACGCGATCGAGCCGGATGCGACCGGTTGCTTCGTCAAATTCGTATTTGTTGCGACTGCCGCGCGGAATCTCGACCAGCGCGTCGACCGTTCTTTGCCGTTGGGCCATGGTGCCTCCAGTTGCGTGACTCGAACTGATGGTCATCGTTCTTAATTTCTCTTCAGTATTACTGCGCGCCGGCTGTTGAGGCGAGCTGCACCCGTTCTCGACCTCGCTATGACACACGGATTTCTGCAGGATTTCATGGAAATGACAAACCAGAACAGGAGGTGGCACCACGAGGTGTCACGGATTTGTGACACCTCGTGCCCGTTTTTCGGCGTTGTCGTCACCTGTTCGGACTACTGTGGAAGGTGGCAGATTGCTCGACTGACTTCTTGCCGAAGAAGTCTGATCAGAGAGGACGATCCACATGCAACTCGAAATGCTTGAAGGTGCGGTACCCGCTGTATTCAGCAACAAGGAGGACGCCGAGGCAGCACTTGAAGAATTGCGCGGCATCGGGTTTGGCGACGACGATCTTGGGGTGATGATCCCCGATCCGGAGCATCATCACCTGTTAGACAAGAGCGGCTCGCAGATGTGGCATGGACTCGAAACCGGGATGGTTGCTGGAACCCCGATCGGATTGGTTGCCGGGATGGCGTTGACCGCCTTGGTCATTCCGGGGCTCGGCATTTTGGGAGTCGGGGGCGCGTTGCTCGTCGGCGGCGTCGGCGGGGCCATGTGGGGCGCATACCTGGGATCGATGAGTGGCGTGGCAGCCGAGATCATGCATGCCGAAGACGTGGAACGGCGTTACGAGATACCGCTCCGGCCTGATGAGATCCTGGTCGTCGTGGTGGCCAACGAACAGGCGCCGCGCGTCTGCGAGATCCTGCAAAGCCATGGCGCTCGCTGTATTTCGGAGCCTGTAGCTGCCTGATTGCTCAAAATCGCGCGTTCGGGACATCGCGCGGTCTTCGTTGAAACGGCCTGCGGCCGAAGGGCGAGCACGGAGGCACATCGACTCCAACATATTCTCTCAATTCTCCGGGTTGGCGGAACGGGGACCGCAGTTGCGGTTCGCATGACGGGGGGTTCGCTCCAGGCACAGGTGCGGTGGGATGGGGGTGAGGGCGTCCGGGGGAATGGGCGGCGTGTGGATCGTCGTGCGGGTCGAGGGACGGATAAACCGCAGCGCCCGGCCCTGCGCCAGGAAGGTCTCGAGCGGGTCCTGTCCCGCGGCGGCCATGCGGGGCAGCCAACGGATCATGAGGGCCAGCGAGATCGCGAAGGGATCGACCCCGGCCCGCGCGGCCAACTCGAGGCGCAGCGCCTGCAGAATCTGACTGATGAGGAGGACGGCCCATACTTGCTGCTGGATCACGACCTCCTTGGCCGACCACAACAAGTGTAAACCCAGGTGCTGTTTGACCAGATTGGCCGCCAGTTCGAAGTCCCAGCGGCGCGCGTAGAGGCGGGCGATCTCGGCCAGCGGGAAGATCCGGGGGTCCCGCACATTGGTGAGGTACGTCTGCAGCCGTCCCTGATGCCGGAAGCGCACCAAGCGCACCGCGTGCTTGGCCCGATCGGCCCGATAGGCGCCCAGCCAGACCAGCCCGTCAAAGGTCTCATGCTCGGCGTAGAAGGTGTGGATGACGTCATAACTGGTCCGTTGGCGCAGGCGCGAGACGTACCACAGACCCTGCTCGGTCAGATCATCGAACCAGGCGAAGCCAAAGAAGCCCAGATCGCACAGCAGCAGACTCTGCGGGGGGAGCGTGGCCACGATGTCCCGTGCGGTCACCTTCTCATTCTGGTGCGGATCGGCGATGAACTGGACGTGGCGCCACTGCTGGCGGCGCAGATCGAAGAGCCCGGCCACTTGCCCCGGCAGCAGCCCGGCATCCCCCGGCGGGAGGTCGCGCAGGGCGGGGAGACGGCGCGCGATCAGATCGAGGTCGGTATGGTCGAGCGCGACCACCTCGGTGGCGAAGGAGGCCAGATCGGTGGCCCCGTACGGCGCCAGCCGCGTCGCCAACACGTGACTCGTGTGGGCAAAGAGCGCCGTCAAGGGGTGCGTGCCCCCAGCGGCCAGCCGTGCGTAGATCGCTTGATCGCTGACGGGATAGCGGGGATAGTCCCACAGGTGTCCCAACGCCAGCAGGCGCCAGAGGTCCAGTTGACTGCTGAACCCCCGCAGGACGCAGACGAGCAGCCCCGTCCACAAGGCCATGGCCGGGAGGATGCGCGGTCGCCCCGGACCACGGACGTCCGGCGCGGGCTCGAGATCGGCCAGCACCTCCCGCAGCAGGCTCTCGACTTCGGTGAGCGAAACGTCAGGGGTGGATGATGTCGGGGACGGTCGGGACATGGGTGGGACCTCCAACGGCAGCCTGAACACGACAATCGTGCCGGGAAGTCAACCAAATCTGAATTAGTTGGAGTTGATGGCACGGAGGCATCGCCCCTACGTGCCAATTGGAGCGAGGCTATGAGATAGCCCAGGCTTCGGAGAGGACCTCGGCCTGCTCCAGCACGGTCTGCGTGGCCTTCTCCTGCAGATCGGGGGGGTAGCCGTATTTGCGCAGGATGCGCTTGACGTAGACCCGCAGCTGCGCCCGCACGTTCTCGCGCACCGTCCAGTCGATGGTGACGTTCTTCCGCACGGTGTCGACCAACTCCCGCGCGATGGTCTTGAGGAGGTCGTCACCCAGGACCGCGACGGCGCTGTCGTTGGTCTCCAACGCGTCATAGAAGGCCAGCTCGTCGTCGTTCAAACCGAGGTCGACGCCCCGCTGCTGCGCCTCACGCATCTCTTTGGCGAGCTGGATCAATTCCTCAATGACCTGCGCCGCCTCGATCGCCCGGTTCTGATACTTGCGCACCGCCTGCTCCAGCAGCGCCGCGAAGGAGCGAGCCTGCACCACGTTGTGGCGCGAGCGCGACTTGATCTCACCCCGGAGCAGCCGCTGCAGCAGCTCCACCGCCAGATTGCGCTGCGGCATGCCGCGCACCTCAGCCAGAAACTCGTCCGAGAGGATGGAGATGTCCGGCTTCTTCAGCCCGGCGGCCGTAAAGATGTCGACCACCTCATCCGAGACGACCGCGTTGGAGACGATCTGCCGGATGGCGTGCTCCAGCTGCTCATCGGTGCGACTCTCACCAGTGCTGGTCTTTGCGATCCACGTTCGAACCGTTTGGAAAAACGCGACATCGTCCCGGATCGCCATGGCTTCATCGCTCGGGACCGCCAGCGCGAACGCCTGCGACAGCGCCGTGACCGCCGTCATGAAGCGCTCCTTGCCGTCCTCCTGCGCGTAGATATGCTCCTGGGCTTCGGCTGGTAGCGTCGTGCGTTCTTGCGCGTTTCCGGTGGTCCAGCGTGACCAATCGAAACCATGGAAGAGTCCCAGGCAGATCTCGTACTTCTCCAGCATCAGCGCCACGGCCTCACGTTGGTCGATGGCCGTCTTGCCTGTGCCACCCGATTCTGTGTAGGTCGCCATGGCCTTGCGCAGTTCGTCCGCCAGGCCGAGGTAATCGACCACCAAGCCACCCGGCTTGTCCTTGAAGACGCGGTTGACGCGAGCGATGGCCTGCATCAGCCCGTGACCGTGCATGGGCTTGTCGACATACATCGTGTGCAGACTGGGGGCGTCGAAACCGGTCAGCCACATGTCGCGCACGATGACGATCTTGAACGGATCGTGCGGATCGCGGAAGCGCTCGGCCAGCTTTTCCCGGCGCGGCTTATTGCGGATGTGCGACTGATACTCGAGCGGGTCGGAGGCCGAACCGGTCATGACGACCTTCATGGCCCCTTGCTCGTCGCCTTCACCTGTCCACTCCGGCCGCAATTTGGCGATGGCGGCGTAGAGGTCGACCGCGATGCGGCGGCTCATGGTCACCACCATGGCCTTGCCGTCCATCACTTGCAGCCGCGCTTCGAAGTGCTTCACCAGATCGTTGGCGATCAGCTCGATGCGGTGCTCTGAGCCGACGATGGCCTCCAGCTGCGCCCACTTCGTCTTGAGCTTCTCCTTGCGCTCAACCTCTTCCCCTTCGGTGGCTTCGTCGAAATCGAGGTCGAGATGCGGGATCACGTCCGCGCTCAGCTCCAGCTTGGCCAGGCGGCTCTCGTAATAGATCGGCACCGTGGCGCCATCATGCACCGCCCGCTGGATGTCGTAGACGCTGATGTAGTCGCCAAAGACGGCGCGCGTGCTGGCGTCGGTCGTCTCGATGGGCGTGCCGGTGAAGCCGATGAAGGAGGCGTTGGGGAGGGCGTCGTGCATGTAGCGCGCGTAGCCGTCGATGAAGTCGTACTGGCTGCGATGCGCTTCATCGGCGATGACCACGATGTTGCGCCGGTCAGACAGGAGCGGGTGCCGGTCCCCCTTCTCCTCCGGGAAGAATTTCTGGATGGTGGTGAAGACCACACCGCCTGATGCCACGGAAAGCTTGTCGCGCAGATCGGTCCGGTCGGCCGCCTGCACCGGCGGCTGGCGCAGCAGATCCTGGCAACGGGCGAAGGTGCCGAAGAGCTGGTCGTCCAGATCGTTGCGGTCGGTGATGACCACCACCGTCGGGTTGGCCATGGCTGGATGCAGGATGACGCGACCGGCGTAGAAGGCCATGGTGAGGCTCTTACCGGAGCCCTGGGTGTGCCAGACGACGCCGACGCGCTTGTCGCCGAGGTTGCCGCCCGGCTGATGCCCCGCGACGTAGTTGCCGCGTGTTTCCTCGATGCCGCGCAACGTGCCAATCTCGGACGCGCGCAGCGTCTCTTCGAGAGCCACGTTGACCGCGTGGAATTGGTGGTAACCGGCCAGCTTCTTGGTCAGCTTGCCGCGCCCCTGATCCTCGAAGACGACGAAGTAGCGCAGCAGATCCAGGAAGCGGCGCTGCTCGAAGACCCCTTCCAGCAGCACCTGCAGCTCGGTCATGCTGGCGGGGGCGTCGCGCACGCCGGTGATGGTGCGCCAGGGCTTGAACCATTCCTGACCGGCGACCAACGCGCCGATGCGCGCCTGCACGCCGTCCGAGACGACCAGTACGGCGTTGCTGGCGAAGAGGGCGGGGATCTGCGCCTGATAGGTCTGGAGCTGGTGGAAGGCGGTCCAGATGGTGGCGTTCTCATCGGCGGCGTTCTTCAGTTCGATGACGGCGAGGGGCAGGCCATTGACGAAGATCACCACGTCCGGCCGCCGCGTGTGCTGGCCCTCCGCCACCGTGAACTGGTTGACCGCCAGCCAGTCGTTGTTGGCCGGGTCGTCGAAATCGATGACTTCGGCCTGTGCTCCAGCGATGGAGCCGTCAGCGCGGCGGTACTCGACCGTGATGCCGTCGACCAGCATGCGATGCGTGGCGCGGTTGCGCTCGATGAGTGATGGCGCATCCAGCCGCGCCAGCTTGCGGTAAGCGTCCTCAACCGCGTCGGACGGCAGCCCTGGATTCAGCCGTCCCAGCGCCTGCCGCAGCCGCCCTTCGAGGTTCACGTCGCGATAGTTAGGATCGCTCCGCTCGGCGTCACGCGCATCAAAGGCGATGTCCGGGCCGTGCAGCACCTGATAACCCAGCTCCGCCAGCCAGGCCAGGGCAGCTTCCTCGACGATGGATTCGGTGAATGCGGAGGTTGGCATCAGTAGGGCCTAATCGGTGTGCTTGTCGACAGGGTCGGTTTGTCGCTCACGGATGCAATACAACGTCATTTGTCGCTCACCTTTTGCCAAATGTGATCGACAAGTGCGTTTGTCGCTCATGAGTGATCGACAACGAGCGTTGCGTCTCACTTTTCGCCATCTGTGAGACACAAACGGATTTGTGTTGCAAAAGTGAGACGCAAATGTCTTCGGCAGCTTTAGGGTCCATACCTCCGCGCACGTTTGCATAACGACTCACCACGACGCCGGCTTGTGAATCGCCCCACCGCCTCCATCGAGAACGACAGCTGGGAATTGCGCATGTCTAAGCAGGCCCAACGGAAGGTTGCGGTCTTTATCTGCGGCACTTCTCAGTTCAACCGCGGCGCCGCGAACTGCATTTCTACTCGGAACATACACCGTGATTGAATTGTTCGGAAAGCGCAACTTCACCATATTCAGTGCGGGAACAAGGTCCGAATCACCGCTGACGACAATCATGCGCTCGCACGCGTGTTGGTAAGCATCATCTAACATCTGCAGGGCGATGTTGACGTCAGTTCGCTTCTCTTCCGGGGACTTGAATTCGCGCCGTCCATTGAATGTGCAAGCATGGACATAACAGCGTATCTGTTTTTCCTTGAACAGCCCAAGACTGATTTCGACCAGTGGTAAGGTAGACAGTGCGCGAAGATAAGACTCTTGATTTGATCTGTGCGGTCCATTGACCAACGCGGTGAAGTAGGAGATCCGTTGGATGTCATCGCCCGGGCGGAGCAGCTTGAAATACCGCTCCAGGTCCAGCCACTTGTACTGGCCGCCTCGAATAGCGCCGTAATAGAGGTTGAATCCATCGATGTAAACGATGCTACGAACTCCCACGGTGCACCCCGTTCGCGCAAAAAAAGAGGCAACCATATAGGTTGCCTAACCGGCTGTTACGCCGGGGAGTTGTATTGAAACTATACACGCTAGGGCGTGCATTGTCTACGCAGTTTGAGCTTGAAATGCCTTCGCAGGCAGAGAACGATATCTTTTGGCGCACACACAAAACGATCAATTCAATTGTCATCCATTGATCTCCTTAACGACACCAACCGCATCCTTCACCCACAACTCGCCCGAGGTCAGATTCAGCCGAGCCAGCGCTTGTCGCAATCGCCGTTCGAGATTCACGTCGCGATAGTAGGGATCGTTCCGCTCGGCATCACGCGCGTCGAAGGCGATATCGCCGCCGTGCAGCACCTGGTAGCCCAACTCGCTCAGCCGGGCCAGGGCAGCTTCCTCAACGTTCGATTCGCTGGAGGCGACAGATGGCATCAGTCAAACCTGACTGATGTGCTCATCGACCGTGTCAGTTTGTCGCTCAAGTGTGATCGTTACAGGCGTTTGTCGCACAGATGCTGAACGCGAGCGAGAATTAGCGGACTCTTGGCCTTCGCTCCCTGCTCATCCGTTTTCGCACCGGTCGGTGCTTGGCCCATATGACGTCGACGTCTTCAGTCGCGATGCATTCACTGATCTTTGTGATGCTGTTGCTTGAATACTGTTTGAATTGTGACTTACCAATCTTGAATTCTTTGTAACATTCTGGATCTTCCTTGATCTTAAGGTAATCAACAAGTGCATTCAGTTTAGGCACAGTAATCCCAATTTTTTCAGCAAGCTTCTTTGCACCGAGGCTACAGAAACCGAGTTCATCCACGCGCTTGACCGCGACGACTGAAGCGTCCTCTGTACCCTCTGGCACTAGATGAACGGGGATGCCATCTTTTTTCGTAAGTCGTAGCGATACCGACGGTCCACCTGCATCAGAGGCCAATTCCACCGCCCACACGCCTGAGAATATCGCTGACCACTCTTCGCCCTCGAGTATGCGCTTCCCCAAGTTCTTCAGTTCTCGTTCACTCGGTTGGTTAGTTTGGCCCAGAAGCGCGGAGTCAACTATTGCGAGCGGACGAAGACGAGCCTCCGCCTCAATTCGCCGTCTTTTTCCAGGTCCGAGTAACTTTCTGATCTCGTCAACCTCGTAAGCATACAGTGATGCGAACTCCAGGGGGACGGTTGTAGACACGGCTAGCACTCTTGATGGCATACTCCGGCTGAGATCATGACCAAACACAGACTTCAGAATATCCTGGAACAGAGTCAGACCAGACTGCATGTGTATGTAGAGTTGATTCTCGGAGATGTCCAATAAGTAGTGCTGCGCAGCGTCACGGAGTCCGTTAATTGTTTGAAGTACGAGAGCCTGTTCTTCAGTCAAGAACTTTACAGAGGCGTCGCTCAAACCGCGACGTACGCACGCGTTGAATCCTATTGTCTCCTTCGCATTCTTCTCCCGAATGCGGCCGCCTCTGTGCACGATTGCAGACTTCAGTAACATCTCAAATGAGTGGTCAAGATGAATCAAGGTTGCAGTTACACGGCCTATGTCATGTGGGCGATTGAAAATCTCTACGCCGAGTACTAAGGAATCGCTAGCTTTCTCCAGAAGGAGTTTCGCTTCGCGCCTCACTTTACTGTGCCTTCGATCAGTTCAACGTCTTCCATCCGCAACTCGCCCGATATCAATTTCGGCAGTAACGTATCGCGCATCGACGCGAGGGAATCAGACTCTGACGCAGCTGCTTCGCGCCTTCGAAACAACGCGCCTGTCAGTTCATCAAAAGCGGCCGCGACATCAAACGGCGGCGACACGAACCTGTAGGTAGAACTGAAGAGCGAAAAGGCAAAATTCTTGATTCCTGTCGTGCCATTTTCAAATTGCAGGAACTCGTCGGCGGAATACAGCCACCGAAGCCACAAATAGAGAAACCTCGAATAGAATTGAGAATTAGGTCGAACCAGGCGACAGAAGTTTGAACAGACGAGAGGCAGTTCAGATCTCTGGAGCAATTCTTGAGACATAAGGACGGGCCGCCCGGTCGACTGCGTCGGGCTTCCTCCGGAAATCTCGATGACAAGATCCCCATTCTGGAGGAATCGTTTTTCTAGGCTAGACTGCTTCAGAAATCGCACTGGCATGTTGCCGAGTCCAGCAGACTGCAGCTCTGGGATATCGGCTCCGCGGATACACCGGGTTTCGGCGGAAAAAATCTCAGACGGTGATTCTTTGCCCCAGTCGCCACCTAACACAAAACTCGTCATCTGATCAAGCGTCTTGATTGCCCAGCCGCTCGGTATCGCCCCGAGTTCCGAGTCCTCGAACGAGTCGGGGAAGAGGTTCGCGATGTGCGGCGGCAGGCCGGTGTCGCGGCCTTCGGCTTTGGCGCGGACGGGATCGAAGTCGACGAACCAGGACTTGAAGATCGCCCGCGCAATCGTCTCCAGCGTCTCGTTCATGCGCCGGTTCAGCTCGATCTTGTCGTCCAGCGTGCCGAGAATGTTTGCGATGGCACGTTGTTCTGACAAAGGCGGGACAGGGAGTGTTACGGATTTCAAAGAGGCAAGCGGTTGGCCAATGCCAGGCGTGCCAACTGTTGACGCATTCTTTAGAAGTTCGTGACGTCCCGCTGGGGAACGGAAAAAGTAGAAGACGAATTTCGGGTCAACCGTTTCCAGATCACACGACAATTTCATGAGGCTGGTCGAGAGCAAGTATCGGTGGTGATCGTCGCGCGGCACCATTCCAACCCGACCAATGGCCCCACGATGCGGAAAGACGAGATCATCGGCGTAGACATTGCTAGACCGTAAACCGTCGGCGGTCTCCGGAGTCACGTAGACGAAACCACCGTCCAGGGCGCGCGTGTCGGAAATATTGTTGCCTCGAATCACCGGCACGCCCGATTGAACATACAAGTCACTCTTCATGCGGGAGCCAAACGGGCCGATCGAAATAGCGGTCTCCGCTGGTGACTTAATTTCGTCGATGGTCATCGTGCGCCACTCACTCGCCATAGCCGAGCGTCCTCAAGTTGGAGGCGATGGCGGCATCGAGTTTGGCGGCTTCGGCTTGTTGTTTGTGCCGATCAGTTTGCAAGGTACGTCGCACCTGGTCTCCCTCTTATCAGACAGCTGAGCCGCTAGGCCGCGATGAACTCTCGTACATCGACCTGCACGCCTGCGCGAGCCGCTTCCTCGGCGATGGCGAGCAGGCGAAGGGTGATGGCCTCGTCGACGTATTCTTCGCCGCAGTTCTCGCAGATTTGCGCCGGAACGCGCTTGAACACCACCGTTGTGTCGCCGCGCGAAAGCGTGACAGTCGTCACGCCTGGCTGCGTTTCGCCGTGCTTACAGACCACGCATTTCATGTCGGTCGCCTCACCCCCCAAATCCGAGCGTCCTCAAGTTGGCGGCGATGGCGGCGTCGAGTTTGGCGGCTTCGGCTTGCTGCTGATAAAGAAGGGCGGTGAGCCGCTCCATCTTCTCCTCGAAGGGCTCGCCGTCATCCTCGATTTCGGCCGCGCCGACGTAGCGGCCGGGCGTCAGGACATGGCCGTGTTTGCGGACCTCCTCGGTGGTGACCGCCTTGCAGAAGCCGGGAACGTCGGCGTAGTCACCGGCGCCTTCATCGCCGCGCCAGGCGTGGTAGGTTCCGGCGATCTTCGCTACGTCCTCTTCGGTCAGCTCGCGGTGGACGCGGTCGACCAGCGTCCCCATGTTTCGCGCATCGATGAAGAGGGTTGAACCACGCCGGTCGCGGAAGCGGTGGTTGCGCTTGTCCCGCGCCAGAAACCAGAGGCAGACCGGAATCTGCGTGCTGTAGAAGAGCTGGCCCGGCAGCGCCACCATGCAATCGACCAGATCGTCCTCGATCATGCTCTTGCGGATGTCCCCCTCACCCGATTGGTTGGAGGACATGGAGCCGTTGGCCAGAACGAAGCCCGCCATGCCAAACGGCGCAAGATGCGAGATGAAGTGCTGCACCCAGGCGAAGTTGGCATTGCCGCTGGGCGGCACGCCGTATTTCCAGCGCTTGTCGTCTCGCAGCAGATCGCCGCGCCAGTCGCTGTCGTTGAAGGGTGGATTGGCCAGCACGTAGTCGGCCTTGAGGTCCGGGTTGCGGTCGTTGTGGAAGGTGTCGCCATGGGCGATCTGGGCGTCGATGCCGCGGATGGCCAGATTCATCTTGGCCAGGCGCCAGGTGGTGTAGTTCGACTCCTGCCCGTAGATCGAGATGTCGCCGACGCGGCCACTGTGCGCCTCGATGAACTTCTCGCTCTGCACGAACATGCCGCCCGAGCCGCAGCAGGGATCGTAGACGCGGCCACCATAGGGGGCCAGCATCTCGACCAGCACCCGCACCACGTGGGTCGGCGTATAGAACTGGCCGCCCTTCTTGCCTTCGGCGCTGGCGAACTGGGAGAGGAAGTATTCGTAGACGCGGCCGAGCGTGTCTTTGGCCCGCGCCGCCTCGCTTCCGAGGGCGATATCGCTCACCAGGTTGATCAGTTGACCGAGCCGCTGCTTGTCGAGTCCGGGCCGGGCGAAGTCTTTGGGAAGCACGCCCTTTAGGCTGGGGTTGTCCCGCTCGATGGCCTCCATGGCGTCGTCGACGGTCGTGCCGATAGTTGGCTGCGGCGCATTGGCTTTCAAATGCTCCCAGCGTGCCTCTTTCGGCACCCAGAAGATGTTGACGGCGCGGTATTCGTCCGGGTCCTCCGGGTCGGCCCCTTCGGCCACCTGACGTTCCAGCTCGGCGTGTTTATCCTCGAAGGCGTCGGAGATGTATTTGAGGAAGATGAGGCCGAGCACGACGTGCTTGTACTCGGCGGCGTCCATGTTGTTGCGCAGAGCGTCGGCGGCAGCCCACAGCTGCGCCTCGAAGCCGACGGTGGCCGTGCTCTCGGTTCCGTTTTTCTTGCCTCTCGGCATGCTGCTCCCGTTCGATTTCGTCGCGCCATCGCCTGATTCACCCAGCACGGGCAGAAGAGGCGGAAAAGCAATATCCGCCGCGCGCTGGTCAGGTGTTCATAACGGACAAATTCTAGCAGAGAACGTACATGAATGGGGGACGATTGGTTGGGGCACGTGACGGCGGCCGCAGGTGCCGCCGCTACGTTGCGTTGGTGTTTGATCCAGATGGTTGGGTGTCGTGTGACGGTCGTCGGCCTGCGGCCGGAGGGCAGGGGGAACCCGCTTGCGGGTCCGGGGTCTGCCCCTACGAATTTGCGCGTACATTCAGCCCCTTTAGTGGGCTTCGCATAGAGTAGCCCGGGAACTTTAGTCCCGGGCGAACGTCGCATGACGATCCGCTTGATTTGTCAACGCCATTCACACGAGAGAGATCCTTCGACTTCGCTGCGCTTCGCTCAGGATGACAAGTTGACGTTGGTGCCCTAGATTGACGGCATAACCGCTGTGGTTATCTGCCCAGGTTGCCACGTTTCAGGTTCTTCGGCCCTCAGTCCCGGTCGCGGATCAGGGGCAGCGTGGAGCAGTGGATGCCGCCACCGTTCTTGAGGATCTCGTCGTAGGGAGTCTCAATCGTCTCGACTCCGGCGTTGTTGAGCCGTTCGACGGTGCGCGGACAGCCGGTCGGGATGATGACGCGACCAGGCCGCACCGCCAGGCAGTTGATGGCTTTGCGATCGGTCGGCCAGATGTGGATCGGCTGTATCTCGAGCTCGCGCAACGTGTCGAGGAACCAGTACGGAAGCTGGGGCACGTTGATCAGCGCTTTATCGTGGTCGACCATCATGAATGCGCTGTCGAGATGCATGGCGAATCCGGTCAACGGCACGCGGATGACACGAACGTCCTGCTCGGCCAGCACATGCTCCAGCTGACGCACGCCGGATTCATTCTGGCGTGGTGCCATGCCCACCGCGGCCACACGCTCGTTGAGGAACGCGAAGGATCCGCCTTCGAAGAGCCCTGAGCCCTGAATGGTCAGCAAGATCGGCATGCCGAGCTGCGCCAGCAGGCGCGTCGCATACGCCTCTTCACCCCTGCGTCCATAATCCGCACTCTTGCTGACCAACCCCATGCGCGTGATGACCGCGCCTCCCTTGATGGCAATGGCGGTGTCGCGCTGAAAGACGGCATGCGAGTCGTGCGCCGGACAGTCGTTGTAGACCACCTCGACACCTTCGTCCCGCAGCGTCTGCACCATGCGGTCGTGCTCTTCCTGCATCAACGCGAGATTTGGGGCGTGGCTGTCGCGCCAGTACCACTGCTCGTCGTCATCGATGAAGGCGCCGATGGAGGGATCGTAGCGGTCGAGCTGGATCACGTTGACTTCGTCGCCAGGCCGGTGAACGACGCAGAGTCGCAGCCTCCCCACGTCATTGCTGACGCCCCATTGGCGTCCCCAGACCCGCTCCTGCATCTCCGGAGCGCCAAAAGGCGGTTCGGCGCGTGGCGGAACCCGCTCCAGAATCAGGTGGTAATAGGCTTCGGTGCTGCGAAACTGATCCGACGCTGGTGTCGACATCCCGGCCCCTCCCATCTTCCCCGCGTTCAACGATGGGGACGTTCCCATGTGGAGTGCTATTCGGACAAGCTCGGAGGGGAGTGTCGCGATCAGGCTTCGCTGGCGTAGAGCTGCTCGCGGATCGCCAGGATCTCGCTGCGCAGTTGTGAATCGTTCTCGACCTGGCGTTCCATCTTCTCGATGCCGTGCATGACGGTGCTGTGGTCGCGACCGCCGAGGAGCTGCCCGATCTGCACCAGCGACGACGTGGTCTCCTCGCGCAGCAGCAACATGGCGACCTGTCGTGGAACTACCACTGAGCGTCGCCGCCCGGGGCCGATCATGTCGATGTGGGCGACCTGGTAGAAGTCGGAGACGGCATCGACGACGCGGTCTGGCGTGATCTGGCGCCGTCGTTGGTCGAGGATGGTGTCGGTCAAGGCCTGAATGCTGAGCTCGAGCGAGAGTGGACGCTGATAGAGCTGCGCCAACGCGATGATCTTGTTGAGCGCTCCCTCCAGCTCACGAATGTTGCTCTGAACGCGTCGAGCAACGTATTCCAGCACGTCGGTCGGCACGGCGACGTTGAGTTCGCGGCCCTTCTCGGCCAGAATCGCCTCGCGCGTCTCCAGATCCGGCGGCTGGATGTCGGCCAACAACCCACCCTCGAAACGAGAGCGGAGGCGGTCGGTCATGGTTGGGATAGCTTTTGGCGGGCGGTCGCTGCTGATAATGATCTGCTTGCCGGCCTGATACAGCGCGTTGAAGGTGTGGAAGAACTCTTCCTGCGTCCCTTCCTTTCCGGCGATGAATTGAATGTCGTCGACCATCAAGATGTCGATGGTCCGGTAACGACTGCGGAACTCTTCGTTCCGGTTCTGTCGAATGCCGTTGACCATGTCATTCGTGAACGTCTCCGAGGAGACGTAGCGCACCAGGAGACTCGGATCGCGCGCCAATGCGCGATGGCCGATGGCGTGCAACAGGTGCGTCTTGCCCAATCCAACGCCACCATAGATGAAGAGCGGATTGAATGTGGCGGCGGGCTTGTCGGCAACAGCGAGGGCTGCGGCGTGAGCCAGACGATTGTTGGCGCCCACCACGAATTTTTCGAAGACGTAACGTGGGTTGAGGCCGCTCTCCGGTGTGGCGCTGAGCTCCAACTGCTGAGGACTGCTCTCGACCATCGTGTCTACGCTCTTGGTGGCCGTTGCGCTCGTCGTCCGAGTGGCAGATGACCGTCGAGACCCGCTGGAGCGGGGAGCGTGTTCGCTCGCGTTGAGCAGCGCGAACTGTACCGCGACTTTGGTGCCGGTAATCGTGGAAAGCGCTTGCTGAATCTGCAGCGCGAACTTATTGCGCAGCTGATCGACCGCAAAGGTGTTGGGCGCGCCGATGGTGGCCGACTCGCCGTCCCAATTCACCAGCTGGGTGTTGCGTAGCCAGGTTTCGAAGTTGGCACGCGAAAGCTGGGATTGCAGTTCTCCTAATGTGGCTTGCCAGATCTGCGTGGGTTGCATCGCGCGGTCCCCCCGTCGACAGCGCCAGCCCTTGACCAGGTGTACGTACGCACTGCTCGTCTCATATTAACAAGACGCTCCGACGAAGGCAAGTATGCCGCTCGGCTGCAAGCGCTGCAAAAAAACGTAGACCGGGCCATTTGGCCCGGTCTACGCCGGGGAAGGGGGAAGGGTCGGAGCGCTCTGGCTCCAGTACTCGCATGTCGAGAGTCGGTTTCTCGGGACCGCTCTCTACTTACTTATACGCAAGATGCGCCGAATCGGTTCCATCCCTTATCTGTGCAAACTGTCACGTGTCTCACGCAGTTGCTTGACGTCGTGAAATACCTTGACGACGTCTAACTATTGCAGTATTATCTACCAATGTTCGCGAGTTAGAGGAGGCACATGTCCAAGTCACGGTCGTCCCATGTAACCGCCATTGTCGAGGCGTATGAGCTGGTCACCCGGTCGTTGCGGGGTCAAACCGTCGAAGACTGGGTTGAGCTCGACCTGACGATGGCTCAGCTCAAGACGTTGTTCACACTCGAATATGCTGGCGCGGCGACTATCGGCCAAACCGCTGAGCGGCTGGGGATATCCCTGCCGACCGCGAGTCACCTGATCGACCGCCTGGTGCATGGCGGGTTCGTGGTGCGTGCGGAAGATCCGAATGATCGGCGGCGCACCGTGGCAACCGCTACGCCAAAGGGGTCGGAGCTGACCCGGCAATTGCGCCAGGGCGGGCGCGATTCGCTCTTCAACTGGTTGTCCGCCATGGATGACGAGTCGCTCTCGGCGTTGGCAACCGGCATCAGCCGGCTGGCGCAACTGGTGGCGACGAATGGGAACTGCCTGCCGCTGGATGAGACCGCGGCGACTCTCTCGAACTGAGCGCACGAAGAAGGGTAAATAAGGGAGTAGTATGACCGATTCAGCTTCGTCCGCCGTGGAGAATCCGGCGGAAGAGCAATTCAACATCCGGCTCGTCTTGCCGGTGGTCGCGAGCGTCATGCTGGGCATCTTACTGGCGGCGCTCGATCAGACGATCGTTGGCACCGCGATGCCGCGCATCGTGGCCGATCTTGGGGGACTTTCTCATTACGCCTGGGTCTTCACCGCGTACATGTTGGCGTCGACGGTAACCGTGCCGATCTACGGCAAGCTTTCCGACATTTACGGCCGGCGCGGATTCTTCGTCGGCGGAATGATCCTTTTCCTGGTCGGTTCGGCCCTCTCGGGTATGTCGCAGAGCATGGATCAACTGATCTTGTTCCGCGCGGTCCAGGGGCTTGGCGCGGGCGCCATGATGCCAATCGCGTTCGCCATCATCGGTGACGTCTTTCCGCCATCCGAGCGCGGAAAATGGCAGGGTCTCACATCGGGAATGTTCGGCATCGCCTCCATCGTCGGACCTACGCTGGGTGGTTGGCTGACCGACAACCTGGGCTGGCGCTGGGTCTTCTACGTCAATATGCCGGTTGGCGCGATCGCCATTGCCACCGCATTCTTTGGTCTGCCCAAGATTCGATCGTCCAAAAAGCATTCGATCGACTACTACGGCGCGGCCACGTTGGTGGCAGGTACGGTTCCGATGCTGCTGGCCTTCTCCTGGGCGGGTGACAAATATGCCTGGGGTTCCTCTCAGATCATCGGACTAATGCTCTTCTCCATCATCATGATCGGCGTCTTCCTGTTGATCGAGTCGCGCGCCAAGGAGCCGATCCTCAGTCCGAAATTGTTCCGGAATCGAACCTTCACCGTCGCGAATCTCGCCTCGTTCCTGATCGCGGGCGGAATGTTCGGCGCCATCATGTACTTGCCGCTCTTCGTGCAGGGTGTGATGGGCGACAGCGCCACCAACTCCGGAGCGATTCTGACACCCATGATGCTCGGGTTTGTCGTCAGCAGCATCGTCGGCGGGCAAATCATGTCGCGCACCGGCCGCTACAAGGTGCTGGCTCTCGGGAGCCTGGTCCTGGCGGTCGTCGGAATGTTCCTCTTCTCTCGATTGGGCGTCGACTCGGGACAGGGTGTTCTCATCCGAGATATGGTCTTGACCGGGCTTGGCATCGGCACGACCATGAGCCTCTTCACCATCGTGGTGCAGAACGCGTTCCCGTTGCGGCAGATGGGTGAAGTGACGGCGAGTCTGCAGTTCTTCCGCAACATCGGAAGCACGCTGGGTGTCGCGGTTCTCGGATCGCTCATGACGAGTCGCTTCCATACCGCCTTCTATGCCAAGCTGCCTGCCGACGTCGTGTCCACCGTGCCCAAGCAGCAGCTGGCACAGCTCGACAATCCACAGCTGCTCCTGTCGCCAGACGCGGTGGGTCAGATCAGACAGTCGTTCACCGTGTTTGGTTCGCAGGGCGATCATCTCTTCAATGAAGTGCTGCTGACGGTGCGAGGCTCGCTCTCGGTGGCCATCACCGACCTGTTCATGATCGGCATGATCTTCATGCTGCTGTCGCTGGCAGTGACGTTCTTCTTGAATGAAGTCCCATTGCGGCGAACGCTAGCCGAAGCGGCCGGTAGCCCGATCGCTGAAGGCGTGCCGGTGGTAGTCGATCCGACCTCCGAAGCGGAACCCGCTCCGGCCCTCGCTCGGCTCGGAGAGCCGTCGGCGGACTGACGACGCCGACCAAATTCGATAGAAAAAGGGCCACCGGTCAATCCGGCGGCCCTTTTTGGTTGCGTCGACGGAACGGTAGCCCGCGGCCGTAGAGGCGGGACCTGTGCCCGCCTACGGCAGCAGGCCGTCCATTGCGAACTCGCGGCCGTCACCATGATGGAGATCTGAGACCTGGTTCCGGCAGGCGGGCACAGGTCCCGCCTCTACGCTCATCAACCAGGGCACATTCAGAACTGTCACCGTTCGACTACCACTCACACGGCTTTCGGCAAGGCGAAGGAGAAACACGAGCCGGTGGAGCTGGCGGCCGCCCAGATTCGTCCGCCGTGCGCCTCCACGATTCCGCGTGCAATGGCCAAGCCCAGGCCGGCGCCACCATCGTCATGACGCGACCGATCGGCACGGTAGAAGCGATCGAAGACGTGCGGCAGATCGGCTTCGTCGATGCCGGGGCCTGTATCTTCGATGTTGAACACGACCTCTTTCCCCGCCTCGACCGCATAAACCGTTACTTTGCCGCCGTGCGGCGTGTAGCGAAGCGCGTTGTCGACAAGGTTGTAGAAGACCCGCTGGATCTGCGACGCGTCTGCCAGAACCTGGAGACCGCTGCAGTCTCGCTGTCCATCCAGGACGATCGAGCGTTGGATCGCTTTCGGTTGCATCGAATCGAGCGCGTCACGGATGAGCGACGCCGCGGGACTCGCTTGTAACTGAAGACGCAAAGCCCCGGCGTCGATGCGTGACAGCTCGAACAGGTCGTTGATCAGTCCGGTCAATCCGCGCGCTTCGTCCAGGATTTGCGCCAGATAGAGTTCGGTAGTCTCGCCGTCGACGACGCCGTCCTGAATGGCCTCGACCATGGCCTGGATGGACGAGAGCGGTGTCCGCAAATCATGCGAGATGGCGGCGATCATCTGACGGCGCGCGGTCTCAGCCTCCAGCTGCAGGCGGTTGGCCTCTTCGAGACGTCGGGCCATGGTATTGAAGGAGACTGCCAGCCGATCGACCTCGTCGTTCCCCTGGACTCGGACGCGCGTGTCGAGATGGCCTTCGGCCATGGCATGTGCCGCTCGACTGAAGACGGCCACGCGATCGGCCAGCGATCGGGCCGCGAACATGGCGAATGGAACTGAGACTCCGACCGCAAAGACCAACAAAAGCGTCAGAAGAATGAGGTCATGGGAGTTGATAAACATGAGCTGAGCGGTGATGACGATGCTGGCGAGCGCGGTGAGCACCCCGATGAGCGCCGGGATGAAGACCTTCGTCCACAGATCTCCCCAGCGAACCGCGTGGAGTAGGGCCAGACTGGTGTAGCCGAAGAACCAGGCGACAGCGGCCGACGCTCCAAGCGTCAGTGCCAACGTGCGCAAATCTGGCGCATTCGCGTGCAAGTAATGGTGCGCCAGAATCAGGATGAGAACGAGCGTCAAGATCGGCGGCAGCACCAACGTCGTCACGGCTCTCAGCAGCAGCGCGAGCATTGGGCGTGAACGGCGGTCCCTAAGATTCGAGTTTGTAGCCAACGCCCCACACCGTCTTCAAGAATTGCGGACGAACCGGGTCAGGCTCGATCTTTGACCGCAGTCGATGGATGTGCACGGTCACCGTGCTTTCGTCACCAAAGTATTCATAATCCCAAACCTGGTCGAGAAGCTGCGTTCGTGTAAAGACCTGACCAACGTTGCGTACGAGGAACCAGAGTAAGTCAAACTCTTTGGCGGTGAGCTCGACCGGCTCGTTGCGAACGGTCGCCTGGCGACCCGCGGGATCAATGGCGATCGGGCCGACACGCACCGTCCCTTCGGCAGGCGGCGCAACCGGCTGTCGGGTCCGCCGCAACACCGCGCGTACTCGTGCAACCAATTCCCGCGGGCTGAACGGCTTGGAGACGTAATCGTCCGCGCCGAGCTCTAGCCCGACTATCCGATCCGCTTCATCTCCTTTGGCCGTCACCACGATGATCGGCACCGTCGACTCAGCCCGCAAGCGTCGACAGACCTCCAGCCCATCGATCTTCGGCAGCATTAAGTCCAGCAGGACGAGGTCGGGTGACCACTCAGCGGCCATCTCCAAAGCCGCTTCACCGTCACTTGCTGTCATGACCTCAAAGCCGTCCCGCTTCAAATAACGGCTCACAACGTCGGCGACCATCGTCTCGTCCTCGACAATGAGGATCTTCGGAGCTTCGTAATGTTGCATTCTCTTCCCCTGGCCCATCGCACCGGGCGTCGATTGAACCGTTGCCACCAGCTTCCTGTTCAACGACCGCTTGGCTCGGCCGCAAGCAGAGTTCGCAGATCTGTCCGCGACACACGGCTCGACAAATGGGAGAGCTCCCATGGTCGCACTTCACATAGTACGTGAACAACGGGCATTGATCCTTAAGTTTCTTACAGAAATCGCACCATCTTGACCGATCTGTGCAGGTTAGTGCCCGCGATCGGTGATCCTGGCCGATCGAGCAAGGCAGATCTCTGCGACCGATGTCGGAAAGTAGGTGGCTCGATCATTGTCCTCTCCAACTGGCCACTTTGTTCACCTGAACCAATAGACAGGTAGCGTCTCAACCAAGGGACGTTTGGCTGACGACGAATACTCTTCATACTTGTCTTGGTAGTCGTCAAGATGCGCTGCTGATTGAACGCGGACGTGTGGAGTTGGCCGTCATCTTGATGGACGTGGGATTGGGCGCTACGAGTCGAGCGATTCGTTGTCTGATCTTCGAAAAGCCACGGTAGTGAGATAGGAACCGACAAGCGCATAGCGTTTAGGGCAGCACGGGAGGACGCTCAATGACATCCTGGTTCTCAACCGAAGGTTTGGCGCGCATAAGCGCGCGTCATCCATGGCGAACGATCGCGATATGGCTCGTGATCATCGTCCTCGGAGTGGTGGCCGCGTCCGGTTTGGGCAACGCGCTTTCAACCGACGTCAACTTCACCAACAAGCCTGAATCGGTAAAAGGCACGGACCTCCTCGACGCACGCATGAACAACTCGTCTCCGGTGACTGAGACCGTGATCGTCCAGTCAACCTCTGCGACGGTGGATGATCAAGCGTTCGAACAGGCGGTCAAACAGGATGCGAGCACACTGCTCGGCCTGAAGGACGTGGTGACAAACGTTACGACGTACTACGACGCCAAAGCTGCCGGCTCCCCGCAGGCCGACCAGATGGTCTCACCCGACCGCAAGACCACCATCCTGAATGTGGAGTTGGGCAACGACCTCGATGCGGCCAACAACCACGCGGACGAGTACGTCAATGCGGTCAGCGGCCTCAACAATAACGGCTTCAAGGTCCTCACGGTCGGTAGCATCAGCAGTAATCAGGAGTTCAACAACATTTCCTCGAGTGACCTGGCCAAGGCTGAGAAGTACACCTTGCCGCTCACGATTCTCATCTTGATCGTCGTCTTCGGCGCGCTCATCGCGGCGTCCGTTCCGTTGATCCTGTCGGTCGCCTCGATCATTGTGGCGCTCGGATTGACGGCGCTCGTCGGGCACGTGATGAATCTGTCGTTCTACGTCGAGAACATGATCTTCATGATTGGGTTCGCCGTCGGTATCGACTACGCCCTCTTCATCATCTCGCGCTACCGCGAGGAGCGCCGACATGGCGTTCAGAAGTATGAGGCTATCGCCGCCACGGGCCGTACAGCCAGCAAAGCGGTCCTCTTCTCCGGGATGACGGTCGTCTTCGCGCTCTCCGGCATGCTCCTGATGCCGTCGACGGTCTTCCACAGCCTCGGCACCGGTGCCGTGCTGGTGGTGGTGGTCGCGGTTTTGGCCATGCTCACGCTCATTCCTGCCGTCCTCAGCCTGCTTGGCGACCGCATCGAGTGGCCACGCCGTCGCAGATACAGTGAGGTTCAGGTCGTGGCGAGCGAGCGCTGGGACGATGAGGCGGCCCACAAGGGTTTCTGGGGGCGCGTAACCCGCATCGTGATGAGCCACCCAGCCATCGCGGCCACCGTGGCGATCGTCCTCCTCGGCAGCGTGGCGATCCCGTTCTTCCAGCTCAAGCGTGGGACCGCGGGCATCGAAACTCTGCCGCAGAGCAACGTCAAGACCGCCTACGAGATCCTGAATACGCAATTCTCAGCCGGTGTCCTCGCTCCGTACGAGATCGTGGTCGATGCACCCAAGACGGCCAACGTCCAGGCTGCCATTGATCACCTCAATAGCGAGATCGGTCAGAATAGCTCTTTCGTGGCGAATACGGACGTCACCTGGAACCAGGATGGCAACCTGGCGCTCGTGAAAGCGACGTTGAAGGCCAACGCCAACTCGCCGCTGGCCTACGACACACTGAAGCAGCTGCGAAACCAGATGATCCCAACTGCCTTTGACGGAACAGGTGCCAACGTTTACGTCACCGGCGCAACGGCCTTCAACGCTGACTTCTTCCACGTCGTCGATGCCTACACGCCAGTCATCTTCGTCTGGGTGCTTGGGTTGAGCTTCCTACTCCTGCTCCTGGCGTTCCGCTCGATCATCGTGCCACTCAAGGCGATTCTGCTGAACCTGCTTTCGGTGGGCGCGACCTACGGCTTGATGGTCCTGGTCTTCGAGAAGGGCTATCTGCATTCGCTGTTCGGCTTCCAGACATCGCCGACGATCGAAGCGTGGGTGCCGATCTTCCTCTTCTGCGTGCTGTTCGGACTGAGCATGGACTACCACGTCTTCCTCCTCAGCCGCATTCGGGAGCACTACGATCAGACGCACCGCAACCGAGAGTCGGTCGCCGTTGGCTTGCAGTCGACCGCGCGACTGATCACGGGCGCAGCCCTGATCATGGTAGTGGTCTTCAGCGGATTCGCCGCCGGACAATTGATCGCCTTCCAGCAGATGGGCTTTGGTCTCGCTGTGGCGGTCTTGCTCGACGCGACCGTTGTGCGATCAGTTCTGGTGCCGTCGATGATGGCGCTGCTCGGAAACGTCAACTGGTATCTGCCGTCATGGCTAAGCTGGCTGCCTGACCTCCGCATCGAGGGTGAGCCCAAGAAGCAGCAGCCGAACGTGGTGACCCCTGAATTGGTACTCGAAAACGCCGACTGATCCACGCGGTCAAACGGTTCCCAAACACTATGAACGAGGGCCGGCAATTTGCCGGCCCTCGCGGTCTCCGCTGAAATGTGGTTATGCCTCAGGTCGTTCGGTGGCCAGAGCGCTCCACGCGCCCAGCAAACAGACAACGGCTCCGGAGATCACACAGTCCCACAGAATACTGGCTGTGGCTGAATCTCCGAATATCCAGGGGGAGATGAAGACCCAGACACCAACGGCGGCGTTGATCCAACTCAATGAGCTGATCATTCCTGTGCCCCACAACCGCATCCCAGAGAATAGGATGACGATCGCGCCGCAGATGACGAGGTTCCAGGTCATGGCGGTGAAGTCATTGAAACCGAGAATCCATGGCGAGATGATGAGCCATATCGCGGCGACGAAGTTCAGTCCGCTAGGGACCGCAAACGAGTTAGAGCGGTATGTATCCATACAGCGTCTCCTTCATTGATTCGTGCCATTCGATCGAGAGGTGCGCTTGCCGATTTGGGTAACAAACATACAGCGCTCGCGAATCGTTACTTCGCGGACGGTCGATCCAAGCTGGCACTGATAGGTGTTGAAGTTGATCGCAGTCGGCGAATTAATTTCGCCACACAATATTTATTACAAATGGCGTGCCATCGTCTCGCGATATAGGCCGAACACGCGTCGCGATCGCGTCACGATCACCCTCGCTCTGGTCGATGCAGACGGTGTGGGGACCCGAGCGGTTCACCACCAACGTGGCCGCGCATGCGACGCATCAGTCGAATGAGGTAATTGGATGTCGGATGTCACGTTTCCCAGTGGAGTGACGGTTCGAGCCACGGCGCTGGCCGACCGCCAGCAAAATGATTGTTGGCGGACGTTCGGTCTGTATCTCGATCGGCGCTGGAATCCGTCGTGGTCCTCTTGCGTTCTTGATTGGCCGGATTTCGGCTTGCCCGAGGATTGGGAATTCGCTGCCTTTCATATCAAGCACGCGTTTGATTTGGCGACCTCCGGCGAGCGGGTCGAGGTGGGCTGTGCGGGCGGGCTTGGACGGACTGGCACGGTGCTCGCCTGCATGGCGATCCTCTCCGGCGTTCAGGTGAAACAGGCCGTCACCTGGGTGCGAGCCAATTACGATCGACGCGCGGTCGAGACCGACGAGCAAGAAAAGTGGGTGCTTTGGTTCGGAAACAACGCCTCAAAAGATGCGAAACCGGACTGAGCATGGCGCGAGGTTGACAATGAATGGACTCGATAGTGGTGTAAACTTGAACCGTCGGCTCGTTGATGATATGAACATGATCTCCACTGTCGGCAGTCATCCGTGGCGTCGCTGGATTTGTGGCGCTACACCTGAGCGGATGATCTGAATTCAGCCTGATCGGACGATCGTGATGCTTCCACATCCGGGCGCTCCAACCGGTGAAGCTGAATCTGCACCGGGACGTTCCTCCAATAGCCCAAACGAGCAACCGCAGATGTCGCGAGCCGGCCAAACGGACTGGTTCAGGCTGAGCTTCGATCGATCTCCCGTGCCACAGGCGATCATCGCCGCGGGGGGCGAAATCGTTGCCGCGAACGCTGCGTTTCGTGACGTGATCGGGTTAACCCAAGGGTGTGGTCCGGTCGACTCTGGTTTCTCGGACGTTCTCGCGACGATCGATTTTTCCGTGGATACGAATGTCTCAACGGAAGTCGAGCTGCATGCTGAGAACGGCGCGCGGGTCAACGCAACGGTCGATATGATCGGCAGTGATGCCAACGTCGGACCATTGGCGAGCGTCACGCTGAGGGTCGCACCGACGTCGGAGGTTGCAACTCAGTCCATCGACTTTGATTTGCACCTTGGTCGTGAACGTGCGGCACGGCGCGATGCCGAAATTTCCGTGGATCTCATCGAGCGTCTTCTTGGCATCACCGATGTGGCGCTGGCCCATATCGAGCTTCACGATCTGCTGAGTGAGCTTCTTGGGCGCATCAGAGACGTCTTGAAGACGGACGAAGCGAGCATTCTGCTCAACGATCCAGGCGGGGATGCCTTATCGCTTCGTGTGTCACTACATCCCGATCAGCTCGTGAGGCGGCCGATCCGTGTTCCAATCGGAGTGGGTTTCGCGGGGCAAATCGCCTTGACGAGACGGCCGATAGTGCTCGACGAAATCTCCGAGTTCCCGTTCAGCAACCCCGCCATGTTGCGGCGAGGGGTGAAGTCGCTGATGGGCGTGCCTATGTTGCTCGACGATCGAGTTCTGGGTGTGATCCATGTCGGGATGAGGTCGCCACGGCATTTCGACGAGGGAGATCTCCGCTTGCTGGAATTGGCGGCGGCGCGCATATCCCTGGCGGTCGATCGTGCCAACGTCTATGAAGCCGAACGGCACGCACGCGCCGCCGCGGAACGTGCGCAGCGGCGGGACGAGTTCTTGGCGCGAGCGAGCGAGGTTCTCTCATCGTCACTGGATCAGCGGCTCACGCTCGACCATGCGACCCAAACCGCCGTGCCTGAATTGGGTGATATTTGTACGGTCGTTTTGATCGGTCGAGATGGCATCGTACGGCTCGTGGCAGCCACTGCCACGCTCGAGCTGCAGCACGTTATTCCGACCGCCGGTGAGCAACTGCCGCGACCACTCACCCAGTGTCCAACGATCGGAATGCTCGCGGAAACCGGCCAAACGCTGCTGATCCAGGACGGGATCGATGAGTTTTTCAGAGAGATAGCCGCCGGCGAAGAGCAACTTCGGATTTTACGGGACTCGCCGGTGAAGTCGGCTATGCGCGTTCCGCTTAAATCTGGCGGTAGGACCATCGGCGTCATCACGTTTTGTTTCGCCACGTCGGATCGCAGCTTCACTGCGGAAGACATCGCGTTGGCCGAGGACTTCGCGCACATTGTGGCGTTGGCGACCGACAATACGACACACTTTCTGGAAGCGCAACATGCGATCGGAGCGCGCGACGAATTCATTTCGATCGCCTCTCATGAGCTCAAGACGCCGCTCACGACCGTGAAGGGCTACGTCCAGTTGTTGCGCAGGCACATCAACGAGTCGAACTCGGACCCCGAACGCGTTCTGCGCACGCTCGGCCAATTACAGGATCAAGTGGGACGCTTCGAAGAGCTAGTGGATGAGCTGCTGGATGTCTCGAGGATTCAGAGTGACCGCATACGGTTGAATTACGAACGCCTGGACCTTTCCTATTTGGTGAGCCAGATAGTCGATCGTGTCGCTCAAGCCTACGAGCAGGAGTCACCGCACACAGTCGAGTTTCCGATTCCTGGTCCAGTCTGGGGATCGTGGGATGCCTCACGTATCGACCAGGTCGTCACGAATGTGTTGTCGAATGCCTTCAAGTATTCACCCGCTGAGAGCATCGTCACGGTTGAGGTCTTCGCCGATGACGCCATGGTCCAGATCCGCGTCGCGGATCAAGGCATCGGCATCGCCGAGGAAGACATCAACATCATTCTTCAGCCCTTTGCTCGCGGAGCCGGGGCGCGCGAGGTGGCTCAGGGCGCGGGGCTCGGACTGTACATATCGAACGAGATCGTGGTCCGACATGGTGGGTCACTCTCCACCGAGAGCCGCCCGGGCATTGGCAGCACCTTCACCATCAACCTGCCGCGCGAGCCAGGCGAAGTCGTCGACGGGCAATAGGTTCGAACCCGTTTATTCCACATTACTACCCATTCGCGAAATGAAGTGGTACCATGTGCGGGCTGGCGTCCGAGGCGGCAGACGGAGTAGTGATGCTTTTCACACGGGATCGACAAACTGATGAGTGCCACAGCACGGTGCGTGATGCGTTCCGTCTGTTCGGCGTGCTCGTGGTCGAGCCTACGTGGAAACCCGCACCTAGGTATGGGCTTGCTCCCGACTCTCTCGGATTCCAAGGAGGGTGTCACCACTAACGACACCAAGACTTGAGAAGACTGAGCGGCGGTGAGCGACAAGAGCTCACCGCCGTATTATTTTGTGCGGCTGTTATTGGTTAATCGTTCGACAGGGAGAACTGCGAACCATGGGTACGTGTCCTGAGTGCGGTGGCGACTTGGGTCTCGACGCGGTCGAGGCTGGTGAGATCGTGCAGTGTCCGGATTGCGGCGTCGAGCTTGAAGTGCTCGAGACTGATCCGCTGGCGCTTGGTCTGGCGCCGGCTGAAGAAGAAGACTGGGGCGAGTAGGTCGTCTGATGCAGATTGCTTTGTTGGCTGAACGACTGCGAGTCGAGGAACGGTTGCTGATCGAGGCCTTCGCTGCTCGCGGGCACGAAGCCGCGATCGTCAGCCCGTCGTCGACTCACTCTGGTTTCGATAGGTCGGGTGTCGCTCAGATCGAACAGGTCAGGGATGATGGAACAGCAGCGTTGGAACCCGATCTGGCGCTGGACCGGAGTGTCGCAACTACTGAGATGGCCGCGCTCGGCGCACTGATCGCGAATCGCGGATCGGCCGTTATCAACCGGCCGGCAACGACAAGGCTGCTTGCCGATCGCCTGGCGGCGCTGCGTCACCTGACCTTCGCCGCGATTCCTGTCGCCGAGACGATGGTCAGCTTCGGAGAATCGGCGACGTTCAACGCCATCAACAAGCTTGGCTATCCCGTTCTGCTGAAGTCGATCACCGCGGATCATGGGTACCCTATCGCCATCATCGAGGATGAAGATGCAGCCGAGGCGATCATCGAGCACCGGGTGACGCTGGGCGACGAACGTGGCGTTCTGGTACAGCGGTTCATCGACGGCACGAGTCGATCGGTTCGAATCGTGGTCGTCGGACAGACTGTCGCCGTGATCGAGCAGCGCACTCTCATGGGCTGGAAACCTGCCGCCGACGCCACATATGAGGTGTTCGAAGGCGACGATTCCGAGATGCGCTCGCTGGGACAGCGTGTGATCGAGCGACTGGGAAGCGGCACGTACAGCATCGAGGTCCTTGAATCTCAACAAAGGCCCAACGTTGTTGGCCTCGAGAATCTGGTCGACTTCCGGTCGATCAGTACTCGCGGAGTCGACATTGCAGGCGAAATCGCGGATTTCGCTCTGGCGCAATTGAGCGTCCCGGCTGGAGGGGAGCTCGTTGGCTCCTGAGACCGGTCACGTCGCTCGCACCGCAGAGCTGCTCGAGGGTCTGGTCGCGATTCCGAGCCGGTCGCGCGAAGAGGGCAAGGCCGTCGACTGGCTGTGTGCGCGCATGACCGAGCTCGGGTTCTCAGCTGGAACGGATGGTGCTGGAAACGCCGTGGGCACGCGAGGTGGCGGGACTCTCGAGATCATGCTGCTTGGCCACATCGACACCGTGCCGGGTGATCTGCCGGTGGAGATCCGCGACGACGCGCTCTACGGGCGCGGCTCGGTTGACGCCAAGGGTCCACTGGCGACGTTTGTGGCGGCAGCAGCGCGTGCGCAGCTTGCCGAAGGAACGCGCGTCACAGTAGTTGGCGCGGTCGAAGAAGAGGTCATGTCTTCGCGCGGCGCGCACTGGCTGGTCGACAACGTGGCCTCACCGGCTGCCGTGATCATCGGTGAGCCGAGTGGATGGGACAGCGTGGTGATCGGCTACAAGGGTTCGATCGCCGTCCACTACTCAGTGTCGTGCCCGATGTCGCATTCGGCGGGACCCGAGCCGACGGCTGGTGAGCTGGCGGTGGGCTTTTGGAACCGTCTCCACGTCTGGTGCGCCGAGCAGAATGGCGCCGAGTCCAATGGCTTCACGACCATCGACCCGACGCTGAACGCCATCAATACCTCGTCGGACGGAATAACTGGCAAGGCCGAGGTTTACGTAGGGTTGAGACTACCGCCGCGAGTTGGACCGAACGACGTGATTCCAGTATTGAAGCAGTTGGCCGAACGAGGGGACGTTGAGGTCAGTGTGAACGCGGCCGCGTTCCGATCGGACAAGCGCTCGCCATTGGTCAGTGCTTTTCTCGCCGGGATTCGGGCGTCGGGTGGTTCGCCACACATCAAGGTCAAGACGGGTACGTCGGACATGAATCTGGTCGGACCGGCCTGGGGTTGCCCAATCGTGGCCTATGGACCGGGCGATTCGCGGCTCGATCATCAGCCGGATGAACACGTCCTGCTCGAGGACGTGGAACGCGCGACGGACGTCCTAACGTCGGTCATTGAACGCATATCGGCGCAGCTTGCGTCAGGTCGCTGGGGAGGCGAAGCGTGAACGAGGTTCGAATCGGCGTGCTGATGTCGCACGTTCGAGCGGAGGAGAAACAGCTGCTCGCAGCCATGGTCAAACGCGGGGTCGAGCCAGTTCGCCTGCTCGATCGCACGTTGGCGTTCGACCTCACTGATCTCTCCTCGCCCCAGCCTACGCATCTCGACCTCCTGCTCGACCGCTGCATGGCGCATGGTCGCGCCGCGGTCGCGCTGCAGGTGTATGACGCCTTCGGGGTTCGTTGCGTGAATACCTCGCAGGCGTCCGGCATTGCCGACGACAAGATCGCCACCACACTCTCGCTGGCAGTGGCCGGCGTGCCGACCATTCACACCGCGGCGGCGTTCGACATCGATTCCGCGCTGCGGGTACTCGACGAGAAGATCGGCTACCCGGCGGTGATCAAGCCGGTTACTGGCTCCTGGGGCCGCCTGCTCGCCAAGGTGAACACGCCGTCGGCTGCTCGCAACCTGTTGGAGCACAAACGAGCGCTCGGCTCGTATCATCACGGCGTCTTCTACGTTCAGGAGTACATCGAAAAGCCGGGACGCGATCTGCGCATCTTCGTGGTCGGTGATGAGGTCATCGCGGCCTCGTATCGCACGAACGAGCACTGGATCACCAACGTAGCGCGCGGCGCGGCCTCCAAGCCGTGTCCGGTGACTCCGGAGATTGCCGACATCTCATTGCGGGCCACCAGAGCGGTGGGCCTGGAGTTGGCCGGCATCGACCTGGTCGAGACCAAGGATGGCTACCTTGTCATCGAGGTCAATACGGGCGCGGAATTCAAAGGGCTCATTCAGACCACCGACGTTGATATTCCGGGCCGTATCGTCGATTACGTGGTCGATGCAGCTGTCCGTGAACGTGAGAAGAAGCACGCGCACGCGTTGCTGAACGGCGTATACCAGGGGTAGCAGCAGACAGACGGGTCTATTCTGTCTGTCCCTATGGACATAATGCTCAAGTCAGGGGAGAAGACTCGTTCGATGACACTCAACGCAGCCATTCTTGGCGGATCGGGTTACGCGGGCGGCGAATTGCTGCGCCTGCTTCTGTCGCATCCGGAAGTGAACGTTACTCAGGTGACATCGCGCAGTCGCGCGGGCAAATTCGTCCATACGGTGCACCCGAATTTGCGCAAGCGCACGCAGCTCAAGTTCGTCCTGCCTGATCAGCTCGAGAAGGTCGACGTCCTGTTTGCCAGCATGCCGCATGGAGCCACCGCACCGCAGGTGGAGCAGCTGATGGAGCTCGGTTCGATCGTCATCGATCTGGGGGCTGACTTCCGCCTGCGAAATCCGGCCGACTACGAAACTTGGTATCGCTGGACACACCCGCATCCCGACATGATCGCCAACACGGTCTATGGCATGCCGGAACTGCACCGGGAAGAAATTCGCGGCGCACGCTACATCGCCAGTCCTGGCTGCACGGCAACGGCGTCGATTTTGGGCCTGGTGCCACTCTTCCGAGCTGGCGTCGTCGACCCGAACTTCCCGGTCGTGATCGACGCCAAGACCGGATCGTCTGGCGCTGGCGCCGACACGAGTCTGTCGGGGCACCACCCTGAGCGCAGCGGCGTCATCCGTCCATTCAAGCCGACCGGTCACCGGCACAGCGCCGAGATTATTCAGGAGTTGACCGTTGACGGCGCCCAGCCCGATATCGCGTTTGGCGTGACGAGCGTCGAGGCGGTTCGTGGCATTCTGGCGACGTCGCACGTCGTTCTGAAGGAGCCGCTGGCAGACAAAGACCTGTGGAAGATCTACCGCGGCATGTATGGCCAGGAGCCGTTCATTCGTCTGGTCAAAGAAGCGGGAGGCGTCCATCGTTTTCCGGAGCCAAAGATCCTCTCAGGCACGAACTATTGCGATGTCGGTTGGGATCTGGAGAGCTCCGGCAAGCGCGTGGTGGTCCTGGCGGCGATCGACAACCTGATGAAGGGCGCGGCGGGCCAGGCTATGCAAGCCATGAACATCCGCTGCGGGTTCGACGAGACGCTCGGGCTCGAATTCGCCGGACTTCATCCGATTTAGGATGAGTGGCCATTCCATGTCTACGGGCAACGCATGCGTCGCCCTGAATGCGAGGAGGCTCCTCGCATTGGGACGTTGTTTTTGGTCGAACGCGAGTCGCTTCCTGTGAAGGTGGATGGAGCGTTCAAGAGATTGTGGCCGACGCATGCGTCGGCAGTCCACGCTGGTGCACAGCACATTAGGAGGTAGTCGCGCAGCATGCTCGTCGTCAAACTCGGAGGTAGCGCCGGAATCGATCCCGCGGCCACACTCGATGATCTGGCTGAACTTGCACAGACTGAACGCGTCGTCTTCATCCACGGCGCCAACGCACGCATGGACGAGTTCGAGCGCAAGTTGGGTCGCGAGCCGAGGCAGGTGCAATCCGCATCCGGCCAGGTCAGTCGCTTCACCGACGCCGAGACCATGGATACCATGCTGGCCATCTATGCGGGCGTGGTGAACAAGCGTCTGGTGGAAGCGCTTCAGGCGCGAGGCGTCAACGCGGTGGGCATCAGCGCGATCGACGGTCATATCGCACGGGGACGACGCAAGGACACGTTGCGAGCCATCGAGAATGGCAAGCCCAAGATCCTGCGTGGTGACTTCGCCGGGAGTATCGAGGAGATCGATACGACCTTGCTCGATCTGCTCCTCGACAATGGCTACTTACCCGTTCTGACGCCTCCGGCGCTGAGCTACGATGGCGAGGCCATCAACGTCGACGGCGACAAGCTGTCGCTGCAGGTTGCCATCGCGCTCGAGGCTGACGCTCTCATCATTCTCTCCAACACGGCTGGACTGCTGGCCGATGTCAACGATCCCTCGTCACTCGTGAAGGAAATCGACGTCAGCAGCGACGAGAGCGTCGCATCGGCCATGACCTCCGCTGGTGGCCGTATGAAAAAGAAGGTGCAGGCGGGCTGTGATGCGGTTCAGGCGGGAATTGGCCAGGTCGTCTTCGCCGATGCGCGGACGGATCGACCGATTACGAGCGCTCTTGCGGGTGCAGGGACCGTGCTGCGATCCGGCGCGGTGATAGGAGTGAATGAGTGAGCCAAGCGGCAACTGCCCAAATCGTGCAGCGAGATCGCGATCTTCAGCCTCCTCTGTATGCCAAGCGGGACATCGCGCTCGTTCGTGGCGATGGAGCCTATCTCTGGGACAGTGATGGCAAGCAGTATCTCGATTTGATGAGCAACTACGGCGTCAACATTTTGGGGCACAATCACCCGCACGTGACCGAAGCGATCACGCGGCAAGCATCGACATTGGTGAACTGCCACCAGTCATTCGCCAACGACGTGCGCGTTGAGCTCCTCGAAAAGCTGATAAGCATCGCGCCCGCCGGGCTGAACCACGTGTTCCTCTCAAACTCCGGCACGGAGGCGGTCGAGGCGGCGCTGAAATTCGCCTGGATCACCAGCGGCCGTACCAAGATCGTGGCCGCCAAGCGCGGCTACCACGGACGGACGATGGGATCGCTGGCGGCCACGGCCGAGAAGAAATATCGCGAGCCGTTCGAGGCTGAGCTGGCCGAGGCGACCCACGTCTCATACGGCAATGTCGACGAGTTGGCCGAAGCGGTCGACGAACAGACGGCCGCCGTGGTCCTCGAACCGATCCAGGGAGAAGGCGGCATCTACGTCCCGGCTGACGACTATCTGCAGAGCGTGCGCGAGATCGTCACGTCCAAGGGTGCCCTGCTGATTCTGGATGAAGTGCAGACCGGCTTCCGCACCGGTGCCTACTTTGCCTGCCAGCACGTTGGCGTAGTTCCCGACCTGCTGGCAACCTCGAAGGGCCTTGGCAACGGCGTGCCGATCGGCGCCACGTTCATGTCCGCCCGTATCGCCGAGCAACTGACCGGCGGCGTGCATGGCACGACGTTCGGTGGCAATCCGCTGGCGTGCGCCGCGGCCTTGGCGACCATGACCGCGCTTGCAACCGACAAACTCATCGATCATAGCGCGGAGGTTGGCGCATATCTGGTCGATCAGATTCGGGGGCTCAACCATCCCAAGATTCGAGACGTGCGTGGCAAGGGGATGATGATCGGCGTCGAGCTGAAGATGCGGGCAACCCCGGCGCTGCGGGGTCTGCAGGAGCGTGGCGTCCTTGCGCTCATGGCCGGCAGCCTGGTGCTGCGATTCCTACCGCCGTTGATCCTGACCAAGGATCAAGCAGACGTCGCGGTGCAGACTCTGGCCGAGGTGTTGGGGTAGGAAGAGTATCTCCAAACGAAGAATCAAGTGAATCGCGGGAGGACCTTGTGTCCTCCCGCCGTCACGCTCGGCAGACTATCCTCGAATGGCCGCAATTCCTCACCCGTTGACCGATCAACCCCCATTGCGATAGCGGATGGCGTCGTACTCCGGCAGCAGATCATTGCGGATATAGACCCGGAAATTGGTCGAATGAACCTGCGCCGGTAATTCGCGATAGGCGAGCAGCCGGAACATCTTCGTCTGTTCACGCGGCGAGCGCATCGACTCCAGCGTATGCACGACGCTCTTGGCGGTATCGATGAGACCGAATGGCGGCTGGCGCTTGTCTTGATAATCCTGCCGAGACTGATCGTTGAGATCGGGAGCATACGCAAAGCGCCGATAGGTGTCCTCTTCCGGGAACCACCAGCGCATCGGGTATTCCTGCATCGTGTAATTGTTGGCGAGCTTGGCGGTCATCCCCACGCTCACATTGTCTGAACCAACCAGGATGATCGGTGCGTCAACCGTATCCGGCAGTTGGTTGCCGATGAAGCGGCGCTGCGTGAAATCGCGGATGTACCAATAGAACGGCCAGGAGGTGATGTCGTCGAACCAGACACCTAACGACATGTCACCATTCTGCGCGAGCGAAAGCTGCGTCAGATCCTTCGTCACTAACGGCACGTCCGGGCTGGTCTGCACGTAGATCAGCATGTCCTTGGGGACGTCACCTTCGCGATACGTCAAACGCCATTCGTCGTGCACTTGAAGCAGAAGTAGTCCGACAATGCTGGCCAGCAGCAATCCAACAAAGGCACCGCGAGCGCCGAGTCGCAGGATGCCGATACCCAGCAGCGCAGCGGCGAGGATCACCGGCAAGAACAGAAGCAGCCACCAGTGACCGGCCGCCTCAGGACGAATCTGGCGCGCCATCGCGGTCTGCACACCGGTTATCGGACCGTCACTCATCCAGCCGTAGAGCAAGAAGGCGAAGAGCCCCACCGTCACTAGAGCGCCACTGAAGAGAGCAAGATCTTGCGTGATTGTCCGACGCCAGGTATGAGCGTTCCGCTCGAGCCAGTTGATACCGTCGCCCACGAACATGGCGCTCAGGAGGATGATCGGCAGCGAGATGTGAATCGTCAGCCAGGGCATCTTCTCTCCCGCCCAGGAGAGGACTCCGAACATCATCACCGCCCAGACGGCAATGAAGACCTTGAGCCACCAACGGCTGTCGAACGGGATGTGCCGGCGCCAGCCGACGAGTGTGTCCTTCAACAGAAAGGCCAGCGCGATGGGGAAGAAGATGACACCGATGAATTCGTATTGCGGCAGCATGAGCAGGTAATAGAACCAGGGCTCCGCGCCGCGCTGCACGTTTTGCTGGCCAAGCCAATAGCCCAGCGCCCCGAAGCTACCGGAAGCCAACCCCCCCATGTTGGTGAAGAGGCTGGTGTAGAGCAGAGCATATATTCCGAAACCGAGGGCGATGCAGATGAGGAGCAGTCGCTGGTCCTTGAGCAGCGCTCGCGTCGCGGCGGCGATCGAGCGCTCCGGCACGTCGTGGATCAGTCCGTCGATCCACCCCTGATCTCGATCGCGCCGCCGATCCAGTATCCAAACCGATGCGACCAATGCGAGCAGGCCGACACCGATGGCCGAAATGACCAACGGATGTGTGATCAGATCGAACGCGAACGTCCGAATCTGCGCGTTGGTGGGGTTGGTCCAGGGGATGCTCGGAAGTGCGGGAGCGCCGAGGGCCGACAGTGCCTTGGCCAGCACGAGAAAGAGTGCGCCCGCACCGGCCCAGAGTACCAGCAGAATCGGCGCGATGCGCCACAGGGCCGACACGATCAGAAATATGCCAAAGATGAAGAAGACGATGAAACAGACCTCTTTGGTCGTGGTGAGAAACCCGATAGAAGCGGCGGCGAGCAGGGCCCAGCGCGGCTGCGGATTCTCGACATAACGTGCAATGCCGATGAACAGAAGGAATGTGCCGACCAGCGTGTAGACGTCATGGCGGATGAAGCGACTGTAGTAGAGGACCGTCGGGGAAAGGAGGAGAAAGAGGCTGGCGCAGAGCGCCCCCCATCTGCCCAGCAACTTGGGTCCTCGCAGCAGCCAGGGCAGCATCACGATGAGGACGCCGGTGGCAGCGGGCATATAGCGGGCAGATGCGTTGCTGGCTCCGACAAGCAGATAGACCAGGGCGTTGGCGTGGAAGAGGAATGGCCCATGCAGGAGCGGATCGTGGACGTAGCCGCCGCCGATGGCGTAGATCCAGGAATAGTAGGCGTGCTCCGACTCGTCATGATGCAGCGCGCGCGACGCAAGATCCCAAAAGCGAGTCAGCAGCGCCGCGACAAAGATGACGCCGTAGGCGAACTGCTCCATGGTGATCCGTCGCGTTCGAGACGCGTCTGTCGCGATGTCTCCTCGTTCGGCATAGGCGAACGGTTGCGATATCGGTGCGATCGAATCCAATCAAAACCTCATTGCGCTGTCGTTCAGCGGAGCAGGTGCAGCAGCCGATTGCATGAATGCCCGATTCTCACGGCTGGCTTCATGGTTCGAGGATCGGAACGCGGTCGGCGTCCGATCGGAGCGGAGAGGAAGCCAGCGCACATCGTCAATTCCGGCGCCACGGCCACAAATGATAGCAGGGTGGGAGCGTGGTGAGTGGGGCACCACCCGGAGCCGCAACTGTGCAATTGGTCACTTCAGGCTGGCATTGAGTGCAGCTAGCGCCGCAAGCCGCTGTCGTTGCGTGTGTCTCTATTTGGCCTCCGTCGACAACACAAATTCGCGATGATCTGATCAGGCACCAAGTGAGCGTCAACTGCGGAGTTAGCCCTTCGCGCGCGTCGGAGTTCCGGGCGGTAGCCGAAGGGTTGAGCATTAGAGATGACGCTCGTTTGGCCGGAGATTTGTTGGTCATGGCTCGCGCGCTCCGTGATCGTCATTGTCCACGCCGAGACGCTTACCGAAATGATGGATCCTTCTGCAGCGAGGCGTTCGTGGCTGCAAATATGTCGGCGGAGATCGTTTGCTTGGTAACCTCGGCGATGGCAATTGCATACCAGACGTGCTTCGCGTTGAAGACCCATGGGTGCCCCGCCTTGGTCAGACTGCCTGTGGGCGAGGGTATGGCGGATCGGATGTCTTCAACTAAGGATCTGGCCTCTTCCTCGGATGTGCACGGAATTGACTCGACTCGCCCGTCAGATATACCCACTCGCACGTACCACTTGGGATTTGCCACTGCTACTTCTCCAATCGTATGTCAATGCACACGCGACATGCATGATAGCGCGTGATTCTCTAAACAGCAAGTATTTGGGAACAATATTCAAGACTATCATGCTATTATGATAGTCTAGTACATAATTGCGTGGTCATGATTTGGTGTGTAGCTTGTCTATCGTTTGTTGATGAACGGTTGTGTTTGAGCGCGCCAGTGCCGGTTTCTCTGCATAGTTCTTTCATACTGCCCGTGATTTAGCGACGTCGTTGGTTCAACACGGCGGTCGTCATATCGTTGTGTCACCAGGACTGGTTGAATCTTTTCTTCGCTCTTAGCGTGGGGACGCATTATTAATCACTCCGCGTTGCTCCTCGGGTCCTCGATATGGCGGATGTAGCGCTCGGCGGACTCGCGCACTTTCATTTTGGCGTCCTGCAAGATCACTCCGCCAAATGCGCCGTACAGGTTCTCGTACTCGAATGGCTCCAGCATATCGACTAAGTGCCGCACTGAGCCGGGGTCGAGCGGGATCGAGTTGGGATAGCTGTACATGAAGCTGACCCAGTCTCGGTGCGCCACGACTTGCATCGTGTCGCCGCAGAAGAGGGCGCCCTTGCCGTTTGCGCCGCCGGCCCAGTGCAGCACGGCCGCGCCGGGGAAGTGACCGCCGGTGCGGATGACGGTCAGCCCAGGCGACAGCTCCAGCGTCTCACCCTCCCAGAACGTGACGTTCGGTCCCACGCGCATGACGTAGCGCTTGTCCGCCTCGGGCAGATGGATCGGGATGTTGCCGAGCGCATGGCTCCACTCGTTGATGGTCGAGTAGTAGTGCGGATGAGAGAGCGAGATGGCCTCAATGCCGCCGCGACGTTCGATCTCGGCGACCGTGGTCTCGTCCAGGTAGGTCAGGGCCTCCCAGAGGACGTTGCCGTGCTGGGTCTCGATGAGGAAGGCGCGCTGGCCGATGGCGAATTTTGGCTCGGTGATGATGCCGGTAACGCCCGGTTCGACCGGATAGAAGCGGTTGTGATATCCGGTGCGCATCTGCGCCAGGGTGGTCCACTGCTGACCGTTGGGTCCGACGTATTGGCGATCGTCGTCGCAAATGGGGCAATTGGCGGGCGGATTCGCGCTGGGTGGGAATTGGGTGCCGCAGGTGACGCAAACGTAGGCGGCGTGGCCCGATTCCGGTCCGTTGATGGCGGTTTCTGAGAGTGTCATGCGGCGTTCCTCTTCGTGGCAGCCAGATTGGCGACTGGTATTGTGGGCTTCATGGTACCGCGATGTGGTCTCGCGAGCATTGGAAGGATGTCGTAGATCGTGCCGTTTCGCGGGGGAAGGTGTGTGGTGCGTCGGGACGTAGCGGGTCGTCCATGTCACATTCTCGATCAGAACAGGTGTTCGCATTCATAGAGCGACGTACGTTCGCTGACGGAGACGCAATCCTTCGTTTGTGCGGGCGTGACCCCTTCGTGGGTACCCCGCGTCGCCCAAAATGCCTTCGCATCACTGTCTCTTCTTTCGCCGCACGCATCTCCGATATCGCAACCAACCCGCAAGATCGTGGCGCGATGTCGCGGTGGGCGACGCATGCGTCGCCCGTACAGAAGGCATGGTGCCCTTCCTTGGCGATTCCAGACCGAGGGCGTGACGGACGACTCTCACACGTCGGCGAAGGCGAGCGGTAGGGCGAGAGTGCCGCGGATGTCATCCAGCGCGCCGGACGTCAGTTCCAGCACCATGAAGACCTCGTCGCGGATGGGGGTCGGGTAGTCGATCCCCAGCGGTCGGGCCGGTTTGAACCCGAAGCGCGGGTAATACCAGGGATGCCCGATCAGCACCACGATCCGCTCACCCATCTCGCGTGCGTCCTCCAGCCCCGCCTCGATCAGCTGTGAGCCGATGCCTTGGTTCTGACATTCCGGCAGAACCGCGACCGGCCCCAGCACTAGCACCGGGATCTCTCCACCCGTCGTGCGAATCGTGGCGCGGCTGAAGAGGATGTGCGCGACGATCCGGCCAGCCCGCTCGGCCACCAGCGAGAGCTCGGGGATGAAGGCCACTAAAGCGCGCAGGGCGTCGACCAGCTTCGGCTCGGCCTCGCGCCCGAACGCCTGCCGGTTGACCTCGTAGATCGTCGCCTCGTCGCCGGAGCGCTCCGGCCGGATCGACACGTCGCTCAACGTCACCTTTTCTCCCCTTAGCACCGGAATATCGGACTCCTGTGGTTTCGGCAGGCTTCGCCTGTGAAGTCTGCCATGACCGCTCGGCACACGGATATGCCTATGGCCAGCTACGTGGAGCTTCATCTCCACACCGCCTACTCGTTTCTCGATGGCGCGTCGCTGCCGGAGGAATTCATCGCCCGGGCCGCGGATCTCGGCTACACCGCCCTGGCGAGCACCGACCACGATGGTCTCTACGGCGCGATGGAGTTTGCCCAGGCCGCCCACGCGGCCAATATCCAGCCGATCACCGGTGCTGAGCTCACTCTTGACAATGAGTCACATTTGACGTTCCTCTCTGAAACTCCTCAAGGCTACGCAAACCTCTCCCGCCTCATCACCGCCGCCTACCACAGCGGCGAACGCCACGGTCGCATCCTCCCTCCACCACGACTCGATCCCAATCTGCTGCCACAACATGCTTCGGGTCTCATCCTGCTGACCGGCTGCCGCCAGAGCGATCTCGCGCGACTGGTCGATGCTGGACGCCTGCGTGAGGCCGAGGAAGTGCTGTGCCGCTATATCGATTGGTTCGGCGCCGACAACGTCGTTGTCGAGTTGCAGCAGAACCTGGTCTTTGGCGATTCACGGCGCATCGATCTGCTGGTGCAGCTGGCCGATCATCTCGGTCTGCGCTACGCCGCCACCGGCAATGTGCACTATCACGATCGCTCCCGACATCGACTGCAGGACGTGCTGGTGGCGATCCACAGCCACGCCACATTGGATGGCTCGCATCGGGAGCGGCGACCGAACTCCGAGTTCTACTTGCATTCGCCGGAGGAGATGGCCGAACTCTTCGGCCGCTATCCGGCCGCACTCAGCACCACGCTGGAGATCGCTGAGCGCTGTAAGGGGTTCGATCTGACGCGCGACCTGGCCTATCGCTTTCCCGATTACCCCACGGAGCCGGGCGAGACGCCGGACGACGTGCTGGCGCGCGTCTGCCGCGAGGCGCTGGCCGAGCGCTATGCCGACAACCGGGTCGAGGCGGAGGCGCGGCTCGATCAGGAGTTGGCGCTGATCGCCCAACACAAGCTAGCTGGCTTCTTCCTCCTCTATCGCGATCTGCTGATACTGGCGCGTAAGGTGGCCGCCGAAGTGCGGGGCGTCGGCACGGTGCGGGCCGCGGGCAACCTGCCGCCGGGCCGCGGCCGTGGCTCCTCGGTCAGCTCCATCGTCTGCTATCTGATCGGCCTGTCCCACGTCGATCCTCTGGCTCACGGCCTCTTCCTGGGACGCTTCCTCAACGACGAGATGTCCTCGGTGCCCGACATCGACCTGGACTTCCCGCGTGATATCCGCGAGAAGTTGATCGAGCGGGTCTACCAAGAATATGGCCCCGATCGAGCGGCGCTGGTCTGCGCCTTCTCCACCTACAAGCTGCGTAGCGCGGTGCGCGACGTCGGCAAAACGCTGGGTGTGCCGCTGACCGACCTGGATCAGATCGCCAAGCTGTGCGGCTCACGCTCGGCACGCGATCTCTACGAGGAGCTCGGGCGCATCCCAGCCTACGTCACGCGGCGCGATTCACCCCCCTGGACACATCTGGTCGAGCTTGCCTCGCAGTTGGCCCGCTTTCCGCGCCACGTCACCCAGCACGTCGGCGGCATGATCGTCTCCTCCGAACCGTTGGTCGAACTGGTGCCGGTGCAACCCGCGTCCATGGAGGGGCGTTTCATCTGTCATTGGGACAAGGATTCGTGCGACGACGCGCGCTTCATCAAGATCGACTTCCTGGCGCTCGGCATGCTCTCGCTGGTCGAGGAGAGCCTGGAGTTGATCGTCGCCTCGGGCAAGGATCCGGTCGATCTCAGCCGCATCGACTTCGACGACAAAGCCGTCTACGACATGATCTGTAAAGGTGACACCATCGGTGTCTTCCAGATCGAGAGCCGGGCGCAGATCCAGATGCTGCCGCGCACGCTGCCGCGCAATCTGGAAGACCTGGTGATCCAGGTGGCGATCATCCGACCTGGACCGATCGTGGGAGGTGCCGTCACCAGCTACGTCCAGAGCCGGGCCAAGGCGCTGCGCTACAAGAACTTCCGCCCACGCTTCGACCACCCGGTGCTCGAGCCGATCCTGAACGAGACGCTGGGCGTGATCCTCTATCAGGAGCAGGTGCTGGAGGTCTCGATGGCGCTGGCCGGCTTCTCGGCTGGTCAGGCTGAGGGGCTACGGCGTGCCATGAGCCGCAAGCGTTCCCACGACGCCATGGCCTTCTTCTGGACTCGCTTCCGGGATGGCGCCTTGGAGCGGGGCGTGCCGCTCGATACGGCCAAAGAGGTCTTCCGCAAGCTGCTCGGCTTTGCCGAATACGGTTTCCCCAAGAGTCACTCGGCCGCCTTCGCCGTGCTGGCCTATCAGTCGGCCTGGCTCAAGCAGTATCACCCGGCCGAGTTCGCCTGTGCCCTTTTCAACAACCAGCCGATGGGGTTCTACCCGCCCCACGTCCTGACCAACGACGCCAAACGCCACGGCGTGCGCGTGCTGCCACCCGACATCAATTGCAGCAACGCGCTGTGTACCGTCGAGGGGAACGCCGTGCGCATCGGGCTGGCCTTTGTCGATGGACTGGGCGAGGACGTCGCGTTGGCCATCCAGCAGGAGCGAGAGGTACATGGCGACTTCCGTTCGCTAGCCGATTTCGTCCGCCGCCTTCCAATCCGGAAAGAGTCGGCTGAGAGTCTGTGCGTCGTCGGCTCCTTCGACTGTTTCGGACTGGGGCGGCGCGAGGCGCTCTGGCAGCTGGGGCTCTTCATTCCGGCGCGGCGCCACGGACGGAAAGAGGAGACGGCCAGTCAGCTCTCGCTGGCCCTGCCGGTGGAGCAGGACATGGTCGTGCTGCCGCCGATGAGCCCCTGGGAGCAGATGGCGGCCGACTATCACACGCTCAAGCTCTCGCCCCACTACCACCCCATGGGCTTGCTCCGCTCGCATCTGCCGGAGGAGATCGTCACCACCGAACAGTTGGAGACGATGCGCGACGGCAGCGAGATCCGCATCGCCGGGCTGGTCGTTTGCCGCCAGCGCCCTGGCACGGCCAAAGGGATCACCTTCCTGCTGCTGGAGGACGAGCGTGGGCTGGTCAACGTCATCATCTTCCCACAGCTTTATGAGGAGCAGCGTCTGCTGGTGCGCGCCGAGCCCTTCCTGGTGGTCGAGGGACGTCTGCAAAGCCGCCACAACACCATCAACGTCATCGCCACCCGGCTGCACACGTTGGAGATGGCGCGGCAGGCCTTCGTGAATGCTCCAGCACGCGACTTCATCATCGGAAGCCGACCGCTGCACCCGCCGGCCAAGATCGAAGAGCGGCGCTCGCTGCGCGAGCTCTCACCGGCCTCGCACGACTTTCGCTAGAAACGCGATCAGGTCCTTTTCGGTCCATGATGCCGGGTAAAGAGGTAGACCACCGCACCCGCCAGCAGCGGCACCCACAGATCCCATAGCCGATAGACGAGCGTCGCCGCGGCGGCTCTCGAAAGATGTACTCCAAGCTCGTTGAGCGCCACGGTGATCGACAGGTCGGCAATGCCGATACCCTGGAACAACGGCGTGATGACGTTGAAGAGCATCTCGACCTGATAGCCCGCGATCGCCGCCAGGATCCCCGTGCGCTCACCAACCGACAACAGCGCCGCGTACAGCATGGCTGCCCCGCACAAATCCACACACAGAGAGTAGACGAAGGGACGGCGCAGTTCGTTGATACTGATGTGATGATCGCGTGCCTGAACCAAGAATCGAGTGGCCCATCCCGGCATGTAACGAGGAATCCAGCCGGGCAGACTCTTCCAGCGCAGCGGGATCACGACCGCGCCAACCGACAACAAGAAGAGAATCGCCAGTGCCAACGTCGCACCGACTATCACTGAACTGAGGTGCCCCGTCAGCGCCAGCGTCACCATCAACGGGGCCAGCACCAGCAAAAAGGAGGCGAAGCCTGAAAGGCTCGAAAGGGTGGTGGCGAAGACCGCGTCGTTGGCCGGAACGCCAGCTTGCGAGAGCGAACGGATGAAGACGACCAACGCTGCCGGACCGCCAAACGGAATGACCGTCCCGACGGCCAGACCTCTCAAGTAGCAGGAAGTGATCGATTGCAGTGACACCTGATGACCCAGGCTACGCAGAATCGTCTGGTAGGTCTTCCCGATCAGTACCAGAATTACGAGCTCGAGAAGACCGGCGAAGATGATCCAGCGACGGTCGGCCGAGGCCAACACGTGGCCGATGTCACCGAGTTCGTGATGCCGCCTGACGATGAAATAGACCACCAGGCCCACGACGAGCATGATCCAGATCAGGCTGAGGACCCGACGCAACGAACGAGAGCGAGCGTCTTGCCCACTATCAGACTCGCCGGGGAATGTCTCCACATCAATGCCCTAGAACTCGAAGCGTGCCACGCGTCCGGTTATCGCGCGCGAGGCCGGCACATGCCAGAGCAGCGGCATCCGTCACAATCCAACCTGAGCTGTTCGAACCAGATTGGCGTGCAGATCGCTCAGTTGGCCGGCGATGACGGACCACTGATAGCTCTGCCGCACGAGATCCAGACCATTCGCGATCAGGCGGTCACGCAGAGCCGCATCACGCATCAACTCGACGACGGACGTCGCGAATCCCTGAGGATCGTCCGCCAGCAACAGATGTTCACGATCGACGACGTCAATCCCCTCCGCGCCGATCGAGGTCGACACAAGCGCCCGTCCGGCGGCGAAGGCTTCCAGGATCTTAATGCGCGTACCGCCCCCACTCAGCAATGGCACTACCACGACTTCGGCGGCTTCCAGCCACGGCCGCACATCCGGAACCGTTCCCGTCATGGTCACGCCCGGAATGGAGGTGAGCGCGGCAACCTCCGGCATTGGATCCGCTCCCACTACGTTGAAGGAGGCCGACGGAACTGATCGCCGAATCAGTGGGAAGATCCGTTCGGCAAAGAAGCGCGCTCCCTCGGCATTAGGACGATAGCGCATGGCACCAACGAAGACGATCGTTCCGAGCACGGAGTCGCTGGGGGGCATCGGCTGGAAGAACTGCAAATCGACGCCGTTCGGCATAACCGGCACGTCGCGCTCGGTGTACTTGGAAACGACCGCTGCATCCTGCCTTGACGTTGCGACGCAACACGTAGCATTCCGCCAGGCGGAAATTTCCTCGCGGCGAAATTTGCGATGCTCGATCGTGTTGAAGAGTTTGCGCGCGGTTGATCCGCTCGACGCCATTCGACGTATCAGTTCGTGCTCGACGTTGTGGATGTCGAGGATCGTTGGAACACCCGCTGGGACGCGATAGGCACCCATCTGCGAGAACTCGAACTGAACCAGATCGACGCCGTCTGTCCCGATCGATCGGTCGAGCAGGCGCTGAAATTCAGGATGCACGTAGAGCCGACGCTGGGCCGAATGAGGGGATGCCAGCGACCGTACCTGCAGCCTCCGTCTCTCGCGCACGGTGACGCTTCGCGCGGTGAACGGAACCCGCACCGGTGTGATCGGTCCAACCTCCAGCTCCGCCGGCTGGAGATTGCATTCGTGGTCGGTAAGGCTCAAAACCCTGACCTCGGATGAGTGCCCCACGCCCCGCACGAGCTCGTACATTCGGCGAGCGCCACCGAAATCCGGTGGAAATGGGACGTAGGGCGTGGCGAAGAGGACCCTCAATGGATCGCCAACATTGAAGTCCATTGGACTCGCTTCGGCGAGAGAACGACGTTCGACGATTCAGCGAAATGCGCGAGCCGACGGTCGCCATTGACGCAGGAGGGCAGCCACGAAAGACTGCCCTTTCGAGGGAACAGCCACAATCGTCGGACCGGCGGGCACCCACGAAGTCGGCGTATCACGCCAGAGCGTTGCTTGGAACTCCACCGCATGTACCGCATCACACAACGCGGTTGGCGCGGCCCCAATGGTGCTCGATGAACCGCTCCTGTTTGGTATCGCGCAATCGCGCCTCGACTTCGGTCCGATCGAACCGTTCCGCTGGAAAGTCGGGATCATCCGCGACCGCTGCGGCTAGCCTCGCTACCACCATCGACGCCGATTGCAGCCCTCGTAAATGCACTTTGTCGACCGTATCCGCCTCGGTGTGCCCATAACCGCGTCCGATCATTCCAGCGGTCGCGTCGCGACTGCTCAGACCAACCGACGGAAAGCCCGCCATGAAATAGGGGAAGTGATCGGAGTGCACGCTCAGAGACGATCGCGTGTCGATCTTCAGGTTGTGATCTTTGGCCACCCGGGCGAAATAGGCGGACAACGACTCATCGGCAGTAGCGGTCAGCTGTTCCTGGCCTCCCTGTCCACGACCCGCGCCGTCGAGATTCACCATCAGTCGCAGCGTGCGGCCGCTCTTCCCATCGGCATACACACCCGCGTTATACCAGGAGCCGAGCAGGCCGATCTCCTCACAACCGAAACAGACGATGCGTACTGTCCGTCGTAGCTGACCGGCGAACGGCGCAAGCAGCCGTCCCACTTCCAATGCAGTCACCGCTCCCGCGGCATTGTCACTGGCCCCTTGCGAGATGTCGTGCCCGTCATAATGCCCGCCGAGCAGGATCACCTCGTTGGCCAGCTCGCCGCCCGGGATTTCACCAACAATGTTGGCCGAGTGCGACTGGAAGGTGGAGTTTTCAACGCGAATGCGGACTTTGGGCGTTCCTCGCTGAGCCAATCGACGAATAGCCGATCCCGCCTCGAACGAGATGCCGATGCCCGGAATGGCGGCTTCGTGATCGCCAATATAGCCGCCCCCCGGCCTCTGGGCGTAGAGCGCGCCACTGATGTGCAGCATACCCGGGTTCTGGTTGAGGAAGATGCAGGCGATGGCTCCAGCGTCGACGGCGCGCTGATACTTGTCGGTTCGATGGCTCTTGGATTCTCCGGGCCGATTCGTCTCCGCGTCGGTCAGGACGATCTTGCCGCGTGCTCGATCTCCGATGCGCGCGAAATCGTCCGCCTCTCCTTCGCCGATGTCGACGATTTCGCCCTCGAAGCTTTTGCTCCCAGTGTATGGCATGGAGATGGCCGAGAAGCTCCGCTCGACCGGTTCGGTCATGGCCAGCAGGCACGTGCCGCGCGACCAGCTGTACATCGGGAATCGCTGCTGTTCGACATCCTGTAGCCCGTACTCGGTCATGCGCTGTTGCAGGAACTCAGCCGCACGGTGTTCGCTGTCGCTCCCGCCGAACCGATGGCCGAAGTCGTCACACAGTCGCAGGAGGTTCTGGTAGGTCCGATCGGAGGTCCATGCCTCACCAGCGATCCGTTGCTCGATCTCCATCAGCGTCGCCATCTCGTTGCCTCTCTATCTTGTTGAGGGTATCTCAAGTCGCACGACACCTTCGCGCGCCTGGCGCCACATCGCCAGTCCGTTCGTTCGATGTCCACTTGGGGTCCATTGTCGGGCAGTGAAGGAGATTTCTCAATGTAAAAACGTGGCGGCGAGAATCGCCGCCACGAAAATAGCGATGTGAAGATGTCTGTCTCTGTCAGGCAGCTGGTTCGCTCGAACTGGGCTCGGTCGGAACGGCGGGCGCCGGAAGCGGCGCCGGCTCATGCACGGCCTCGGCGAAGGATCCAAAATCGGCCAGAGGATCGGACTTGTTCGGACGAGAACCAACCGTGTTGGAATCGCGCACGTATGACGGCGACGCAGGGGACTCGTTGATCGCTCGAGGTATCATGGTGCGTGGATCGCTCGATTGGATCAACGACCGAGTGCTGTCCTGAATCTCGCCGGTCACCTGGCGGATCTCGCCACCGACTTGCTTGATCTCGGACCCAACCTGCTGGAATTCGTTCATGGCTTGCTGAAACTCACCGGTTATCCCGCCGGACATTGAGCGGAATTCGCGCACGAATTTGCCCACCGTACTGGCGAGTTCGGTAAATTTCTCAGGTCCGAAGATGATGAATGCAATGACCGCGATGACGAGAAATTCCGTCGGCCCCATGCCGAAGAAACTCATGGCGCCTCTCCGTAGTCGATCCTGTCGTGCACCCTAACCACTCCCCATTCAGCGACCAAATTCTCGGTCAACTTCAACACGAATTCAGTGGTGCGGGTGCGGTGTTCGCTGTGTTAGGCAGCTTGCTGCTGCGCACCGCAGTTGGCGCAGAAGCGTGCATCGGGCGAAACCTTGGCACCGCAGGTCGGGCAGAACGATCCTACCGCCTCCACTGGCTTGGCGGGCACGACCGGCTTGGGCGCCTCGACGACCGGTACGTCATCCGTCGCGGTCGCGTCTTTCACGCCTCTTCGAAACTCCGTGATGCTCTTACCCAGGCCACCGCCGACCTCCGGAAGCTTGCCAGCTCCGAACACAATCAGGATGATGATCAGAATGATCAACAGGTGGATGGGTTGAAACAAGCCTTCAAACATATCAGTCTCCCACTACATGGAATACGGGTTCCGCTCTCCTCGTGCAGAAGACTAACCCAATAATTCCGTCGAAACTATACGCCAAAACGCGTATGGTTTCACCAGATCAGCGGGCCCACATGGCGTGCCCGGCACGTCGATTGCCCGCCCTTAATATACGCTTCGATGATCGACTTCAGATCAGTGGGCACGATTCGGAGGATTGACCATGACCGATTCGGTTGAGCAGGTAATTAGACACGCGATACGTCAATCCTTTCCGGATGCGGCCAATATCACGATTCTGGATCTCGATGAACGGGGCCACGACCCGATCTCGGAACACCTGGCTCGTGTGCGCTGGTCGTCGGCTGAACTGACGCGTATCGAACAGCTGAAGGTGATTCAGCTCGAACCTGACGTGGCGGCGGAGCAACAGGGGCTTCTTCTCGCGCTCGCGGGAGCGGGCGTAAACGTCGAACCGCCGATGCTGGTCGAGCCATCGGACCTGGGCGCATTCGTTGTGTCGCGCTTCGTTCCGGGTAGATCCATGGCGCAGCTCTTCAGCGACGCGTCGATGCGTTGGGAGCTGTCGGCGCACGGGTTCACATTTGCGCGTTCGCTAGCCAGGATCCACAACGTCGATTGGACTGCGGCCGCGCCATGGATGAGCGACCCAGAATCGCTCGCGGAAGATATCATCGACGAGCAACTTGAAGATTGGATGGAAGGCTGGCACGAGCGCGCCTCTCGCTGTCCCGACAGCTATCGAGGGACCGTTGACGAGGCCATGAACTGGCTTGATCTCCACCATCCAGTGGAGGTGTCGTTGTCGCTCTGCCACGGTGACTACCGGCCCGCGAACGTTATCGTCGAAAATGACGAGGTGGCGGCTGTTGTAGGCTGGGATCACGCGCTTGTGACGGACGCATCGTACGACCTGTCCCTGCTGCGGTTCGAGATCGCGCAAATTGGGCTGCCGCAGGAGGACGCAGATCTGCTCTTGCAAGCAGTTTTCGGTTCGTACATGCAAAGCTCGAAGCGTTCGCTCGGAAATCTGCAGTTCTATGCCGTCGCTCGACTGTTGACGGCGGGTTTGCAGTCGCTTGATCAGGACGGTGGCTCGCTCGATCAGCTGGCGGTGTTCAGCGATGATACGGAGCTTCTCTTTGATACGATGCGCCAGGCGATGAGGGGAGATCGCAAAGCACTTTGGCAGACGTGACGCGCTGCTTGGAAACCCGACGATGAATGCGCGCCTGGATCGACTCGGCGCCCATGTTTGACAACGCCGTGCATGAGCCGCCCGAGGTTCCCGGTTATCGATTGGTCAAACAGGAACGCATCCCGATCAGTCGTGTATCGACGATTGGACTCTTCTCCGCACCAATCTGGCTTGCCGGCTTCGCGGCTATTGCAAGATTGCTCGGTGGGTATCAACACCCTGCGATTCATATCACGTTCGTGGGTGTGATCATCGCCGTTTTGATCTTGACGCTGATCATGCCGTTCATCCATGAGGCGATCCACGGCATCTTCGCGCTCGCCTTCGGCGCAATGCCGAAATTCGGTGTTGGTGCAGGATTTGCGTACACGACGTTTCGCAAACCGGTGCGACGTGCGCCATATCTCGTGATTGGTCTGACGCCGCTCATTCTCATCTCAATCGCCGGACTGATGGTCCTGGTGGGAACTTCCTTCTACCCCGGCCAGACGCTTGTGTTCTTGGTTGGAAACGCCGCGGGCGCATTTGGAGATCTGTGGGTGGCGCTCAAGGTGGTCGAGCTACCGCGCGGTTGTCTCATCAGCGATCTGGCGGACGGATTTGCGTATTACTTGCCGGAAGGGCAGTCAGCGAGCGAGTAGCCAGCGATCCAGCGATTCATGCAAAAAGTCGCCGGGGCACGGATTCGTGCCCCGGCGATCGTCTGATGAGGAGGAGAGAATCAGACGCAAGTGAATCAAGCGACCAGCGTTGAGAGCGGTGACAACAGCGAACTGATTGCTGTGCCGCGCGCGACGATCTCTGCCAGCGCGTCGGCGGTAATCGACTGCGGTCCGTCGCACAGTGCGTTGGTTGGATCGTCGTGAACTTCAAGGATGAGCCCGTGTGCCCCGGCGGCGATGGAGGCCATCGACATTGAGGCGACCAAATCACGCCGGCCGGTGCCGTGGCTGGGGTCGACGATGATGGGCAGGTGTGTCAGTTCTTTGATGAGCGGCACCGCGTTCAGATCGAGCGTGAAGCGGGTAGCAGTGTCGAAACTGCGGATGCCGCGCTCGCACAGGACAACCTGATCGTTGCCTTCGGCCAGAATGTACTCGGCCGAGAGGAGCCACTCTTCGATCGTGGCGGCGAATCCACGTTTCAGCAGAATCGGCTTCCCAGTCGTCGCGGCGCGGCGCAAGAGCGGAACGTTCATCATGTTGCGGCTGCCGATCTGCAGCATGTCGGTGAACTGGGCAACAAGTTCGACCTGCTCTGGCTCGAGGACTTCGGTGACGACGGGCAATCCGGTCAACGCACGTGCCTCGGCCAAGATCTCGAGTCCTTCTTCGCCGAGTCCCTGGAAGCTGTAGGGTGAGGAGCGCGGTTTGAAGGCGCCGCCGCGCAACATGACGCCGCCCGACGCTCGGACCTGCTCGGCAGTGCGCAGCACTTGATCTCGCGATTCCACCGCGCAGGGTCCGGCAACGATGACAGGTGCTGGTCCGCCGAATTCGACTGCCCCGATCGTGACGATGGTTCCTTCGGGTCGAACCGCGCGCGAAGCGAGTTTGTACGGCACTTTGCTCTGATGGACGTGGGATACTCCGGGCATTCCGCACACAGTCATGGGCAGATCCGCGCCGACTGGTTTGCCGTTGACGCCGATCGCTACCGGCCCTGCGTCGCGAATCGTATGAAGCTCATAGCCATCACCGCGAAGCAGGGCCATGACTCTCTCGGCGTCTTCGTCACTTGCGTCAGGTCGCATCGATACGATCATTAGATTCGCCCTTCCCTTTTCGTCCGAGCAATTCCGGGGCCATCCTCAGCGTTTTCAGGGAAACAAAAAAGCAGAGGTGATACCTCTGCTTCCTCCGACGCTGCTGGTTGGTTACCTGGCTACCGGTTCAACACCGATCGCCCCACCAGCTGCGCCGGAGGGGTAAAGTAATAATAATACCAATCGTGGTGTTGTTGGTGGTCAGTTACCTCACTCATAATGACGGCATCCTACCCGACCATGAACCCAAAGTCAAGCATGCCGAAACTCGCCAATGATGGAGTCGCTCTCGACAAATCGGTGTCGAGAGCGACTCGTTGAGAGCAACTGTCGTGACTAGGCGGAGAAATCTGGCGTAATCGACTCTACTCCATCTTCGCTAACGTCGAGATCGCCACTTTCGATCTCAGTGAAGCAGATGTCGCACACAAGTAGGAGCCGCTCAGCAACAGCCGGTGACGCCCCTCGTCCTCGTGTCAAGACGTGCGAGCCGGTCATTGGCTTTCCGCAGACGTCGCAGAATTTCGTCGGTAATCCGGTCAAATCGGCGAGTTGGGCTTGGCCTTCGTCCTCGAACATCGCTGACCCCTCTCTGTTGTTGAGAATCGGCGAAAGAAGGTCGCTGCAACCAAGGATCACTCCGACCCTGTGTCAGCAGCGCGACAGCGAATCGGTCGATCTGACGAGATCGTGTCAATTCCTGTCTCGCCTGCCTACTTGGCTGGCGCATTCCGCGGTGCGGGTTCATCCATCGCACGGAATGGGCCACGCTCCCGGCTCGCTCAGTAGAGTTGATCGTATCGTTGCGTGCCGAGGAGACCACCCAATATCCTCCACTCGGGGGGATTGCCCGGATGAAATTCGAACCGCTGCCGCTCGAAATACTGCACGACGACACCGTTTTCCACGAATTCCTCGCTGATGGGATAACCAAAGGTTGCGAGCCCTCCGTGACTGTTCCAGAAGTCACGAAATCCGAAGCAGAGCCGGTGTCCAGTCGCCGCATAGAATGTGCAGTTGGCGTCGTTGGAGGCCGTGATGGGTCGGAACGGCGCTTCGTTCTGCCTGCCCGCGGTCAGTTCAACGCCCAAGCGACCCAGCAGGATGTCATAGTGGGACGGCCATGCGCCGGGATGCCATTCGAACCGCGCGCGCTGGAAGTACTGCACCACAACACCCTTTTCAACGAACTCCTCGCTGATTGGATAACCGAATACCGGCAGTCCACCGAAGTTCTGCCAGTAGCGCAGCATGCCGTGCGATAGGTAGTGACCCGTCTGCGGGAAGTAGATCTGATCCACGCCGGTCTGCGCGCCCAACATGTCGTTGACCGAGGCGAACCGATATCCCTTGGCGCGCAGGTCGTTGATCATGCCCTGCAACGCAGCGTAGTCCTGAGACGCTTCGCCCACGTGCATGAGGACGATCGCGCCCGGTGCCGCCGCATCCAGCACGCGCTGCCGGATCTCCGAAACGGTGGCGCCTTTCCAGCCCAGCGTATCGACGGTCCACATGATGCTGTAGCGATAGCCGTTGGCGGCGACCGCATCCAGCACCGATTGGTTGTAGGCGCCATAAGGTGGACGGAAGTAGGGCAGGGTGGACTTGCCCGTCAGACTCTTGACGAGGTCGTCTGTCCGTTGCAGCTGGCTGGCGATATCACTGGTTGAGATCGTCGCGAAATCGGGATGGTCCCACGAGTGGTTGATCAGCGTGTGCCCCTCGTTGACCATACGCTTGACGAGATCCGGGTTTTTCTGCGCCCACTGCCCCGTCATGCCGAACGTCGCGTGAATGCCATTCGCCTTGAGCGTGTCGAGGATTTGCACGGCATAACCGCGATCCGAACCGGCATCGAAGGTCAGCGCGATCACGGGCTCGGTCATGCTGAAGCGCGAGAGGACCTGGATGTTCGCGGCGGCTGCCGTTCCACTGGTCACGTTTCCGACAGGCAGCAGCGCCAGGGCGAGGAGGAGCGCGACTGCGGCTTTTTTGACGCCAAACTTGATCAGCATCATCTTCTCCTCTCGAGCGTCGGCATCTCCACTGTATCCCAACGAACGTGACATAATCGTCTATTTCTTGCGGTTCGTGGATTGAATTCGTCACAATTTCGCAGACGCATTTTCGCTGGCTTCAGCGAGTCGTCGTCGTTGCGTCGGCGTCGTCGATCGTTGTAGAGTCTATGGTTGATACACGAGCCTGCGACTGACGGATTGGCCGCACCGAAGCGGTGAGTCGGATTCCTTTCGCTCTTTGATCCAATCCGGATACAAACGGCTCGTGCCAGTGTTAATCACATTCATGACACAGGAACGAGTGGTGCCAATGCAGCGGGAACGAATTCCCATCACCCGAGAAGGACTGGCCAAGCTTCAAGAGGAATATGACGATCTAATCAACCGGCGACGCCCAGAGGTCGTGCGCGCCATTGCCCAGGCCCGCGAGGAGGGCGATCTGCGCGAGAACGCAGGATACGACGCGGCCAAGCACGATCAAGGGTTCATTGAAGCGCGTATTCGTGAGGTCGAGCAGCTGTTGCGGAGCGTCGACCTGATCGACACCGACCGAAGCTCCACGTCCGGGAACGTCGTTCGCCTCGGTTCAACCGTGACGGTCGAGATCGACGGTGTGGAAGAGACATACACGATCGTAGGGAAGGTTGAGGCAAGCCCGCGCGACGGCAAGATTTCAAACGAGTCGCCGGTCGGACGTGCTCTTCTCGGTCATCGTCCCGGTCAGGACGTGACAATTCAGACGCCGGGCGCTTCTATGTCGGCGCGCATCGTCTCGATCAATGGCTGAGCGTTCGTCCCCCACGGAAGACGCGATCGACAAAGGTCAATCTTCCGAGCCGTCGATACGACTACGAGAATTCCTTGCGGTCTCTGGAAGCGACGCCGAGATCGTCAAGCCTCCCGCGGACGCAGCGACAGTCAGCGCGGCGGCACGAGCACTCGGGGTGCACGAAGCGCAGATCGTCAAGTCGCTCCTCTTTCAAAGTCGATCCGGGGAGATCGTATTGGCGGTGGTCAAGGGCGGATATCGCGTCGATCGCCGCCGCCTCGCGGATGTCGCTGGTCTCGGTCATCTGAAGCTCGCGTCTCCCGAAGCCGTGTTGGAAATATCCGGATTCGCCGTTGGCGGCATGCCGCCCGTTGGGCATATCACGCCGCTCACCGTCTTCGTCGACGACGCCGTTCTCTTGGAGACGATCGTCTTTGGCGGTGGCGGCCGCAGCGACCTCCTGCTTCGCATCCGGCCCCTTGAGATCGTGCGGCTGGCGCACGCTTCGGTCGCGAACGTCGCGGATTCGGAAGCCGAGTAGGCGACCGCCGGGTTCGTCATGACAGTCGCGCTGGGCGTCTCTACCAGTCTGGTGCGTGGCACACGCGGCACCTTGTGGGCGCCGGAAGCGCGGTTATTTCCCGATGCAGAAGCGGCTGAAGATCTCGTCGAGGACCGATTCGCTTACGCGCTCGCCCGTGATTTCGCCGATGTGCAGCAGCGCGTCACGCACGTCGATGGCGACGAGATCGAGCGCCAAACCGGTGGGCAGGGCGTCAAGCGCGGCTCGGACGCTCTCCAATGCAGCTCGCAACGCTTCTCGTTGACGAAGTGAGACGGTTGCGGGCTGGCGAGCATCGCCTGCCAGTGTCGTCACTCGCTCGAACAGCGTCTCTTCAAGCTGCTCGATTCCGTCCCCACTGATGGCCGAAATCTCGACGAATGGCACGTCCGGCAGTAATGACTTGATCGCACTAAGGTCGATTTGGCGTTCGAGATCGACCTTGTTGAGCGCCACCACGACCCGGCCGGATCCGTCCCGATCCAGCCGATCCGCCAGCACCCTAGCGACGTTCACGTCGTCCGGTCGGGCCGGCTGGCTCGTATCGACCACGAACAGAGCCAGCGAGGCTGATTCCAGCGCCTTGCGCGAACGATCGATTCCCATCTGTTCGATGACGTCGCGCGTCTCGGCGATCCCGGCGGTATCGAGCAGCATGGCCGGGATTCCACGCAAGTTGACCGATTCGGTGATCACGTCGCGCGTTGTTCCGGCGATGTCCGTGACGATGGCGCGATCTGACCGAAGCAAGCGGTTCATCAGGCTGGACTTTCCCACGTTTGGCCGGCCGACGATCGCGATCTGCGCCCCTTCGTGGAACAGAATGCCAAGATTGGACGCGTCGAGCACGTCACGCAACGCTTGCTCAGCCAAAGAGAGCGAAGCGCGGAGATCCATCGGCGGGACTTCATCCTCAGGGAAATCGGCCGACGCGTCGAGAAAAGCGAGACACTCGATCAATACCGATCTGGCAGGGCTCAATCGGGTCGTGAGTGCGCCGCGCAGTTCGCCGATCGCCAGTTCGAGCGACTCTGGAGTACGTGCGGAGACCACGGCCATTACCGCCTCGGCCTGGGACAGGTCGACTCGCCCGTTGAGGAAGGCTCGCAACGTAAATTCGCCCGCTTCGGCCAAACGCGCTCCGTGCGCAATCGTCACTTCCAGCACGCGCTTGGATGAAATCGAGCCCCCGTGACAATGAATCTCGACAACGTCCTCGCGTGTGTAGGTTCGCGGAGACGCCATGCGCACGAGCATCACCTCGTCGATCGTGATGCCACGTTCGTCCACAACGCGACCGTAGTAGAGTCGATGCGACTCCAGGCGAGATGCATCCACCGGACGATTGTTTGAGCCTCGTCGGAAGATCTCTCCGGCGATGCGTGCGGATTCCGGTCCGCTCATGCGAATGATGCCGATGCCGCCATCCCCAGGCGGGGTCGCAATCGCGGCGATGGTGTCGTCATACATCAGAGGAAACCAGTGCGGGGTTGCGGATGCTGGACATACGTGCCTCAGTAAGAACGAGTGCGCCGAGGTTGTCCCGGTGGGTTGAGCTCGAGGTATTCCTCAACGGCCTCGCGCGTGGGCACAGCCTCGTGGCCTTGCTGCTGAATGCGCAATCCCGCCGCAACGGCGGCCATACGACCGGCGGCGATGGTCGACTCATGTTCGGCGCGGAGAATAAAGAGCGCGCTGGCGAAGACGTCGCCGGCGCCTGCATCGTCGACGGCGCGTGCCGATATCGACGGAACCTCGATCAGCCGGCCGCGATCCAGAATCTGAGCGGGCAAGGAACCTCGCGTGATAGCAACCAGGCCACGAGATGAGACTGCTTCGATCTCGTCTCGCGCCAGGGATTGCTCCTCGGAGTTCACAACCATGGCGTCAATCCGGCTCACAACTTCGGTGGGCAAGCGTAAGGGTCCAAGCGAGACGGGACCTTGCTGCGATGGCGGCCAACGGCGCATCCATCCTTGTGGCGTAACTCCGAGGAATGTCGTATTCAGGCGCCCAGTTTGACGCGGTTCGATCTCCTGTGCCACGGGAGCGATGTGGATGATGTCCGCTGAGCGCCAGTGCGCCGGGATGCCCGTCAAGTCGATGCGACCGGCCCAGGAGTGAATGGTTTGAGCGCGGCGTCCGGCGACGTTCGTGTTCGTGAATACCGTCGGTTGCTGCGAGCTCTGCAGAATGATCTCAACCTCTTCGGCGAAGCGGCTGAGGGCATTGGCAATTGCGTCACCGTGTTTGGTGAAGTTTCCGCGCGTCAGAACAGCTGTGCGCAGGCCGAAGCGCGCGGCGGTCAGCGCGGAATAGAGCGCCGTGCCTCCGAGAACCGGTGTGCCGTCAGGAAGCAGATCGACCGCGATATGTCCGACAGCGAGATACTCGGGCGCCTCGTGGGCAGTCATGTTCTCCAACCGAATTCAATCTGGGAAAGCTCGTCGCGCCTGACCTAGGCTTGTCGGCACGCAAGTGCCGTTACTTCAAATGAACTCGTGTTCACGCGGGCCGGTAGCCAGCGGAATCAACCTTGTTTCGGATAGATGGTCACGCGGCGAAGCGCGGCTTCCCCCGAGCTTTGCGTAGTGACGTTGGGATCGTCGCGCAACGCGACGTGAACGACGCGACGCTCGTTCGGCGGCATCGGCTCCAACGAAATCGGGCGACGATTGCGAGCAACTTGCCGTGCCACGCGATGGGCAAGTCCAACCAGAGACTCCTCGCGCCGGGATCGATAACCTTCAATGTCGATGATCACGCGTGTCCACGTTTCAAAGTGCTTGTTCGCCAGCACGTTGATCATGTATTGAAGCTGCGCGAGATGCTCGCCCCGGCGGCCGATGAGCATGCCGAGGTCGCGGCCCATGATGTCAATGAAGATCGTCGGGGGCTCTTCGCGGCCGACCTCGATCGCGGATGGATTGTCGACGGCCAAGACGTTGCAATCGAATCCCATTTTAGCCAGGAGCTCGGAGACAATCGTCTTGGCAACGCGCTCGGACTCAGGAGACGCCTGCGGCGCGGCAACTGTTGCGGCGGCCGCCGCAGCAGCCTTCGGCGCAGCCTGGCCACGTGCGGTGACACGTACCAACGCTTCACCGTCATCGAGATCGCTCGTGTCCATCAGGACCTCGACTTCGACCTCTTCCCGTTCGCGCCCGAGTTGCTCGAGGGCCAACCGAACGGCCTCCTCGACGGATCTTGCTTGAATCTCCACCGCGTTCAAGGGAGCCATGCTCAATTCGTTCGCCTTTCTCCGCCCGCCCCGGTCATCAGCATGATCGCAACCTCGAGCTCAATGTGCTCGATGGTGCTCGCAACGTGTGCGCCGGCCTCCGATTGCACATCGAAGTCGCGGAAATCAATCGACCAATCGCAATTTCAGCGGACCAGCACGAACGCCGGCCCTTGTTCCCCGTCTCTCATTCGACGAACTGATGCTGAGCAGGATTACGGGACCGAGAGGCCAAACACCAGCATCGCACGCCATCGCGGTCAAAATCATCCACCGGAGTTGAGCATGCAACCTACGACGCCGTGGTGAGTTTGAGTAATTCAGTATAGCATCGACTTTGCGGACCAATGAGACGGCGATATTGCGCAAGCGCCACCGCCGTTGGAGCGCATCAGAAGCCGGCAAAGCCCGAGAGGAACCACCGTCCGGCGTCAATCCACCGGATCGTAGCCTCCGTGTGAGAACGGGTTGCAGCGCAGAACGCGCCACACTGCTTTGCCGCCACCCTTGATAATACCGTACTTCTCGATGGCCTGGTAGCCGTACTCCGAGCAAGTCGGCTGGAAGCGGCACGCGGCTGGCAATCCCGGCGAGATGACGCGTTGATAAAAGCGAATGGTCCAGAGGAGAAGCGTCTTCATGACGAGTGACTCCCTGAGGAATCGGGGGGGATCTGTTGGCTCTGATCGCTCTCGTCCAGCAGCCCGGCCTTCTGCGTAAGCATGCGCGCGGAGTTGCGCACCTGCTCGAAGTTTACACTCGGCTGAGCCAGCGTCCCACGAGCGATGAAGACCACGTCGAAGCCCGAAACCAGAGTAGGGTGAATCTCTCGAACCGACTCTCGCATCCAGCGCTTGATGCGGTTGCGATTGACGGCTCCTCCGACGCGGCGCCCAACCGCGAAGCCATATCTATTGTGTTCGAGCGAGTTGGGGAGGATCGCGAGGACCACGTAACGGTCCGCCCAGGTCTTACCCCGCTTGCGCACGCGCTCGAACTCGAACGGACGTCGCAAGCGGAACTGGCGGGCGATCACGATTCGGGACTAGCGCTGCGTCGGCTTCTTCTCGTCGGAGACCGTGAGATGCCAGCGGCCACGACGGCGACGTGTAGCCAGGACTGCCCGGCCGCCGCGCGTATGCATCCGCTTACGGAAACCATGCTCGCGTTTGCGCGGAATTCGCTTCGGCTGATACGTCCTCTTCATTGACATCCACCTCTCAAATCTCAGAAAAATAGCCCTGCGGAGCACGCGGACGCACGCAGCCGCAACGGCTGGGCCGATTATACGTTTGTATTCTGAGACGTGTCAAACGGTGGTGGCCATGCGGCGCGTCATGCGCGACTGTGACGGTTATGAAAAATGTGCGGAGTTATCCAGTTTGAGGTTGTTTGATAGGTACGGTCTTCGACATCGGTGCGGTCGAACGAAATCCGGGCACGGCGATGTGACGTCGCAGGTCGGGAGTCGCTCGTCGTGATCGATCGTCTCGGTTTGAGCTTTGCATCATGCAATTCGACGCGCATGAAACTGCTTCCGCGCGCATTGCTCCTGACGCTCCTCCTGTGCGTGTCGCTACAGGGTGTCGCCACGGCGACCAACATGCCTGCGCCGATCGCGTCCGTACCATCGGCGGTCATAGTGCGATTCAACGACGGCTTTGCGGAATCGTCCGCCCCGACGACTGCGCAGCAGACGTTGCTCGCGGAAGATGGCGCAGCCGCCCCATTCGAGTCGCTCGGTGAACCTGGCCTGTTTCGAGTCACCGTTCAATCTGGATTCACAGCAAACGGAGTCGCCGCTGCGCTAGAGCGCGATCCGGCCGTGGCATATGCGGATGCTGACGAGCGCATCGATCTCGGCGATTCAGTCGCCACGTACGACGCCGCGTCGGTCGGCGGGGCCACAACGAGCGATTGGGCGCTTGCCGCCATCCATGCCCAGGATGCCTGGAAGTATGGCGATGGTCAGGGCGTAGTGGTTGCCGTCCTTGACACTGGCGTCAGTGCGACGCATCCCGATCTGCGGGGTCGCGTGCTTCCCGGCTGGAATTTCATCGCCAACAACAGCGACACCGCGGATGACGACGGACACGGCACGTTCGTGGCCGGACTGATCGCGGCTTCCAATTCCGCTGGCCCAGAGGGAGTCGCGCCACACGCGTCGATCCTGCCGATCAAGATCCTCGACAACAGTGGAGTCGGATCGACGGCCAGCTTCATCGCGGGAATCAACTATGCCGTCGATCATGGAGCTCGGATCATCAACATCAGCGCCAGCGGCGCTTCAGACTCGGCCGCTCTGGATGACGCGCTCGCCAATGCCGAGGCGCATAGCGTCGTGGTGGTCGGCTCGTCCGGAAACGACGGAACCGAAGCGACGGCATACCCAGCGGGCGTACCGACGGTGCTCGCCGTGAGCGCCACCGACCAGCAAAACGCGCTCGCACGTTTCTCGTCCTACGGTCCGTACGTTGACATCGCCGCACCTGGAGTCGACATCACGAGCACGTGGTGGAGCCCACAAGACGGAAATGGGCACGCAGTGGCCAGCGGATCGTCGGCCTCGGCGCCGCTCGTCTCCGGGGTGGCCGCCATTGTTGCCGGAGTGAATCCGGGCGCCAGCGCGGCTTCGATACGCGAGATCATCACAGATTCCTCCAGAGATATCAGTAGCCCCGGTCTCGACGCTCAGACGGGATACGGGCTCCTCGACGCTTTCGCGGCAACAGTCGTCTCGGATCCTCCATCGTCACCCGCAAGCGTGTCGATCGATTCCATTTCCAGCGGTGGATCTGATCACCTCATGTTCAGTGCGGATGGATTCCAACCCGGCGAGCAGTTGAACATCTGGACCGTTTCGTCTGGTACATACAAGGTGATTCGAGGCAGTGCGGCTGACGCAAGTGGTTCAAGCACGATCGATCTGGGCCCGATCTGGGAATACCCGGTCGGGTCGTTGACGGCCTTCGCCGTGGGAAATGACTCGAGTCACGCCGTGAGCTCAGAGTTCAGCGTCACCGCACAACCGGCCACCGATCCGTTTGAACCGGTGCAACCCGAAGCCTCAACTCAAGATCGGACCTATTTCCCCGCAACCGGACACACGCTCGCGTATGGCTTCAAGCAGTTTTGGGAGTCAAATGGCGGTTTGGCCGCGTTCGGCTATCCCATCAGCGAGGAATTCAGCGAGCAAGACTCCGCGACGGGCCAGACCTATACGGTGCAGTATTTCGAGCGCTACCGCTTCGAGTATCATCCCGAGTTCTCGGGCACCCCATGGGAGGTATCGCTCGGGCTCCTTGGAGAACAGATTGCGCCGCAGACCTACCCAACCGCACCGCCTCCACCCGACGCGTCGATCCGTTATTTCAGTGCGACGCAGCACACATTGAGTGGTGCCTTCCGCATGTATTGGGAGACGAACGGCGGAATCGCCAAGTTTGGCTATCCAACCAGCGAGCCGTTCGAACAGGGAGGCACGCTCGTGCAGTACTTCGAGCGGGCTCGATTCGAGTTCCATCCGGACCTGCCATCGGGATCGCACGTTCTGCTGTCGCGGCTTGGCGTTCAATTGGCACGCGAGCGGGGCTACCTGCATTAGTCGCGCCCGGAAGCGCGAGTCCGAATCGCCCGGGGAGTCGATCGGGGACGATCGGCCCTCCAAGAGCGGGATGTTCGTCTGATTTCGCGGTACGCACGTCTCTGTGGACCGCCGTACGATCGTGCTAGCCTGAAAGTACTAGCCGCACTGTGCGGCGTCGTGACCTATCCTCACTCCGAGGTCAAGGTCCCGTGATCCCAAAGTGAACAATGTCCGCGAGGTCGAACCGAGCGAGGAATTCTATGCGGCGTCGCCTGCGCGCGCTCGATCCCATAAGAGGCAACCGCAACTTCGCCGCGGTATGGGCGTCGCAGCTCATCTCGACGCTGGGCGATCGCGTTCATCATGTCGCTCTGGCAGCGCTGGTCTATCAGCTCACGGGATCTCTCACCAAAACCGGATTGGCCCTGGTCGCGACGGCACTGCCGGACCTCTTGCTCGGTCTCGTCGCCGGTGTCGTGGTCGATCGAGTCGAGCGCCGCGTCGTCATGGTCGTGACCGACTTTCTGCGTGTTCCGCTCGTGTTGCTGGTTCCCGTCATTGCCTATCATTCATTGCCGCTGGCCTTCGCCGACCTCTTCTTGGTCAACACGTTGTCAATCGCAAATCGTCCGGCCGCCAACGCGATCATTCCGTCGATCGTGCCCACGGACGAACTCAATGCCGCGAACTCGCTTTCCTCGATCAGCGAGAACACCAGCGACATCGTAGGCTATCCGTTGGCCGGAGTATTGATCGGCATATTCGCGGGCATGCTCGGAACCAGGGATGGTCTGCGCGCCGCATTCGCCTTCGACGCTCTGACATTCTTTGTGTCAGGCTGCCTCGTTTTGACCATCAAGACGACGGTGGTGGAGCGTGTGCAGACGGGCCTCTCTTCGATCCGCGCCGAAGTCGCCGAAGGAATTCGATTCGTCCGATCTTCACCGATAATTCGGGCCAACACACTCGTCATGCTGATCGGTCCGCTGATGCTCGGAGCAACCACACCGCTCCTGGTCGGTTATGCCTGGAACATCCTCGGGGGCGGGCAATGGGAATACGCCATGATGGGAGCAGGCATCAGCGCCGGGAGCATCATCGGTGGCCTTTGGCTCGGCAGCGAAGAGCGCCTGCGACCGGGATTGCTGGTTGTGGGTGGGCTGGCGATGATGGGCGTTGGAATCATGGCCACGGCGGTGGTGAGCGTGATTTGGATTGCGGTCCTGACCATCGCGATCAGCGGGTTCGGCAGCATGATGGTGCTGATCCCGAGTGTGACGTTGGTCCAACTCTACACTCCGGAACATCTCCTCGGGCGCGTCTTCACCGTTCGATCGACACTTATTTTCGGCGCGATCATCATCTCCAACGCCGTCGGCGGCTGGGCTGGACAAGAATTCGGCGTGCGCCAGTCCTTCTTTGCCTGTGGCGCGCTCCTCTTTGTCGCCACCGCTGTGGCTTCTCTCTTCCCGTCGGTTCGCAGTGTCGGGCTGACCGCTGACGTGACTCCCGAGCCCGGCTTCACAGATTGACAGCGTTCAGCCTATAGCGTAGTTCAGGAGTGGCCGCGGGTCTTGCTCGAGAGGTAGGGCTGTATCCACGGCTGTCATGAACTACCCGGATGGAATGATCGCACTGGGAGGCACGGATGCCGTTTCTCACCTCGGATGTCGCCAATTATCGCCGCGGGCTGATGAATGCGTTCATGGACGAGCATGAGCTCGACGCGCTGGCGTTCCTCACGCCCGATTACTTCTTCTACGCCACAAACTACTTTCTCGATGTCGCGCCATGGGAGCGTCCGGTCGCGGTGGTGACGCCGCGCAACGGCGAGCCGTTCGCGATCATGCATGAGCTTTCCACCAACCACTTGAAGATGGCGGAGGATCGCGGCACGCTCTGGGTTGCGGATGTGACCCTCTACAGCGAGCACCCGAGGCTCGCCAACCGCGTTCATCTGACCCCGCAGTGGCACACACTCCTCGCCGAGCTGTTGCGCGAGCATGGACTCGCCGGTAGCCGAGTTGGCGTCGATTCGATGTCGGGACTCTTGAGCACGGCGCAGCAGACGCTCGACGTCACCTTCACCTTGCTCGAGCGAAAAATGCGCGAGCTCCGTCACGTCAAACATGCGAAGGAGCTCGACCTCATTCGGAAGGCGGCCAGCCTTTCCGATTGGGCACAGGATCGCTACCGTGCGGAGATTCGGGCCGGTCGAGTGGTGCAAGAGATGGACTTCGCCGTCGCCGCGCAAACGGCGCAGGAGGCCTCCGGACGACATCCTGGTGAGCAGGTCGAGATCCGCTGCTTCTCACTCAGCGGGCCGGACTCCGCCGCACCGCACGGTACGGGAACGTCGGCGGGCAGGAAGGTCGAGAAGGGTCACGGGATCGTCAACATCGTCATTATTCGACTCAATGGCCTGGTGGTCGAGAACGAGCGGACCTGGTTCTGTGGCAAGCCAAACGATGAACAGCGACGCGCGTTCGACGCCGCGACGCGTGCGCAGCAGGCGGCTATCGATCAGATGACGACCGGAAACGCTCTCGCGTCCGTCGATGCGGCGGCGCTATCCGTCATCTACGCGGCCGGATTCGGCGACAATGTCATCCATCGGACCGGGCATGGCATCGGAATCGCCGGTCACGAGTTCCCCGATGACATGGCGTTTGATCCGCGGCCACTCAAGGCGAATGAGGTCTATTCAGCGGAGCCCGGAATCTATATCTTTGGCCTCGGTGGCTTTCGTCACGATGACACCGTCATCGTCGGGAAGAAGCCCGAAGTCGTGACAAGAGCGCCGAAAGACATCAAGTCGCAGACGGTCGGCTAGCGTTCGCGTACAACTAGGTCGGGACGTCGAGGCAACCGGGTCGGACAGTTCGTCCGCTCTGCACTACGGCGTCCGGCACGCGGGCCTGCCTGCACTGCACGTTTCGGCGGTGTTAAGGTTCACTTCGCTATACTTCACGGCGTTCCGTAAGGCCCAGATGCCGCCGACCTCGCGTAAGGACTGACCCGTTGGCGAGTGACCGCCATGAGCAGCAACTCCACGATGTATTGACGAAGCTCGGATTGACGGTCTCGACTGCCGAATCATGTACTGGCGGCCTCGTAGCGCATCGCATTACGAGCGTCCCGGGCAGCTCGAATTACTTTCTCGGTGGGGTGATTGCCTACAGCAACGACGTGAAGATGTCGTTGCTCGGCGTGCCAGAAGAGGTGCTCAAACGAGTGGGTGCGGTGAGTGATGAATGCGCTCTGGCGATGGCTCGGGGCGTGCGCCAGAGAATCGGTGCGGATGTCGGTGTCTCGACGACCGGAATCGCCGGACCAGGGGGCGCGACCGCAGCAAAACCCGTCGGCCTCGTCTACATCGCCTGCTCGACACCCTGGGCGAACGTCGTTGAAGAACATCACTTCGATGGAGAACGTGCGCAAACCATTGTCGCGTCAGCGGATGCCGCGCTGAGCCTCGTCTTGGCGCAACTCGCGGAACGCGTGGCCGGCACAGGCAAATGAACCGGCGCATGAGCGGCCACGTCCCTTGTGCGTCAAACATGAAATGAGTCAGCAGTTGTACAAGAAGTCAGTATTGCCCAATGGGGTTCGTCTCGTGACGAGTCGCATGGATCACGTTAAATCCGCCAGCCTCATCGTCTACGTCGGAGCTGGATCGCGTCACGAGAGTGACGAGCAGGCGGGCATCTCGCACTTCCTGGAGCACATGGTCTTCAAGGGAACTGCGCGTCGACCGGATCCGGTTCAGATAACGGAAGAGGTCGAGAGTGTTGGCGGAATGCTCAACGCCGCGACCAGCCGCGAAAACACCAACTATTGGGTGAAGGTCCCCAGCGCCCATCTGGAACGTGCCTTCGACGTGATCGGTGACATGCTGCGGGGATCGGTATTTGAGCCTGCTGAGATCGACAAAGAGCGCAACGTCATCGTCGAAGAGATCCGCGGTATCGACGACACGCCCGACGATCTAATCCACGACGTCATCGACGAGCTTGTCTGGGGAGGACAGAGCGTTGGGCGAGCGGTCATTGGTTCAGAGGGGACGGTGCGCCGCATGACGCGGCAGCAGTTGGTCGACTACCTCCAGGCCCAATACCGTCCTGACCGCATCGTTGTCTCGGCGGCGGGGGATGTCGACCATGAGCATGTGCTGGAGCTGACCTCACGATATTTTGGCGATTTAGCCCCGAGCAACGTCGATACGTTCGTGCCCGCGCGTTGTGGGCAAGAGAGCCCGCGCGCCAAACTTGTTCAGCGACCGACCAACGAAGCCCATCTGTGCCTCGGACTTCCGGCACTCCCCTACACCGATGAGCGGCGCTACACGCAGGACATGATTGACGCCATCTTGAGCTCGGGCATGAGCTCAAGGTTGTTCCGTGAGATTCGCGAGCGCATGGGCCTGGCGTATGAGGTCTACTCCTATTTTCGGGAGTACGCCGACGTAGGTCAGGGCGTCGTCTACGCGGGCATCGATCCGCAGCGCACGACTGAGACGGTCCGCGCGGTATTGCGAGAGTTCAACAAGCTGCGCAACGAGCGTGTCCCCGATGAGGAGCTCCATCGCACGAAGGAGCTGCGCAAGGGCCGCATTGAGATGGGTTTGGAAGACAGCCGCTCCGTTGCCGGGTGGATCGGAAGCCAGGAGTTGATTTTCGGCGACATCCTGACGCCTGAGCAGGTGATCGACCAGATCGTGTCGGTCACGAGCGAGGACATCCTTGAACTTTCACGTGAGCTTTTCGTGTCGGAGCATCTCAGTTTGGCGGTTGTTGGGCCGATTGAATCTGAGTCCGACCTGCAATCGTTGTTGGAGTTGTAAGATTACAGTCAAGTATGGGTGTGAGTAGCCACATTTTAGTCGTCGAGGATGAGCGCTCAATCGCGTCGTTTCTTCGGCGTGGGTTGAGCTATGAGGGTTATCGTGTCACGGTAGCAGATTCCGGGCGCCAGGCCCTCGAATCGGCGCGTGACGATGCTCCCAACCTCGTCATCCTCGACGTCATGCTTCCGGACGGCCTGGACGGCATCGAAGTCTGTCGCAGGCTACGCTCCGCGGGTGATGAGTTCCCGATCCTAATGCTCACGGCGCGTGATGAGGTGGCCGACCGTGTTGCGGGCCTCGATGCCGGTGCGGACGACTATCTCGTCAAGCCATTTGCATTCGAGGAGCTGCTGGCTCGCGTGCGCGCGCTCTTGCGTCGACAGGATCGACGAGACGAGACGAGCGAGGAGACGGTCTATCACTTCGCCGATCTGACGCTCGACACGTCCTCCCGCTTTGCCTATCGGGACGAACGACGCATCGATCTGACGACGCGAGAATATGAGTTGCTTCTCCTCTTCATTCGCCACCCAAACCAGGTTCTGACTCGTGATCTCATCATGGAGCGAATCTGGGGCTATGACTTCCCCGGTGAATCGAACGTGCTCGAGGTCTACATCAGCAATCTACGTAGACAGCTTGAAGCGGGTGACGAGCCCCGTCTGCTGCAGACTGTTCGAGGCGCGGGTTACGCATTGAGAATGCCCTCCGATTGATCGAGGAGACCCATGTCCATCCGTGCTCGCATTGCCATCCTCTCAGCCTTCCTGACCGCGATCATCCTCGCTGGCATCGCCGTTGGGGTGTATTTCACACTCGAACGATCGATGAACCAGGAGATCGACAGTCGATTGCGGTCGGTGTATCTCGGTGTGTACAGGGGATCTAAACCCGAAGTTTCGCTGAGTACTGGGCAGTTGACCGGAGTCTTCATTCCCGACCTAGATCCGCTAGCGTCTTCTGGTCTTTATGTTCAAGTTACGTACCCGTCCGGGAAGGGTTTCGCTAACAGCGTCACAGCAATCTACTGATTACATGCCCGTTCCGCAGGACGTTCTGAACGCGAACCTGAATGGAAACTCTCACTACTACACAACCACGTTTCACAATGTTCCTGTCCGAGTCTTGAGCGCACCAATTCCTCCACAAGGTCAGGTTCTCGGTACGGTTCAGACTGTGCAACCGCTCACTTCAACCCTAAAGACGCTACGTACATTGCGGCTGCTGTTTCTAGCCGGTCTCGGTTTCGGGATTATTGCGGCGGCCGTGGGCGCGTACGTTCTCTCGGGCAGATCACTCCGTCCGCTCTCACGGATCACGAACACCGCGCGCGGAATTGGTCGGTCGCGAGACCTGAGCGAGCGCATTGAGACCCCGCGCACTGGTGACGAAGTGCAGGACCTGGCGGAGACGTTTAACGCCATGTTAGATCGGCTCGATGAGGCGTTCACGGCTGAGCGCCGTTTCGTATCTGACGCCTCGCATGAGCTACGGACTCCCCTCACCGCGCTGCGCGGTAACGCCGAGATCTTGCTGAAGCAGGTTGAGATCGGTGCCTTCGAAAAAGAGGATGCAATCGAGATCCTTTCCGACATCCGTGACGAATCAGAGCGCATGGGTCGATTGGTGCAAAACCTGCTTACCCTGGCACGAGCCGACGTCGGTTGGACACCCGAGCTCGACCTTGTGGCGCTCGATCAGATCGCAACAGACGCCTCACGCCTGGCAGTGCGGTTGGCCGGCCGGCACGAGTTCACTTTCGACATCGACGATGAAGTAGACGTCATGGGCAACTCTGACCAGCTCAAGCAGTTGTTGCTGATCCTGCTCGATAACGCCTTTACCTACACGCCGAACGAGAGCAAGGTCTCCCTGGCTGTTGAATCCGGAGATGATCTGGCGCGCTTGGTGGTGACGGACACGGGTCCCGGCATCCCATCCGAACAGCTCGAGCGTATCTTCGATCGCTTTTACCGTGGCGACGCCGCGCGTGACAAACGTGCGGCCGGCGCGGGACTAGGCCTGCCGATCGCGCGCTGGATCGTGGAGTGTCACAACGGGAAGATCGAGGCCGAGAGCGAGATCGGGCAGGGAACCGCGATTACCGTCACTCTCCCAAGAGCCAAGGGACCTGATCGCGAAGACGTCCGCGCGACATCAGACGCAATGAGTCAGCCGGCCGCGGTTGGTGTCCGGACCTGAGAGCTCGCTCGTGTTTCAGGCAAATCGTTTTCCCATTTCGTCGATTTCTGGAAGACCGATGATTCCGAGGAACTCGCGGAACCGCGTGGCGGTTTCCAGCCCCCGTTGAGGCGTTCCGTCCGCTTTGATGACCTCAAGAACACGCTGAACGGCGGCTGTTGCAGCCAGCAACGCGCCCACGGGGAAGATAACCATCCGGAATCCCAACGCTTCGATCTCGCGCAACGGCATCGGTGGTGTTTTGCCGCCCTCCGCCCAATTGAATAGAAGCGGAGTATCAGCCAGCGCGCGCGCGACGGTCTCGACTTCCTCGACGGTTTGCGGCGCCTCGACGAAGAGCACGTCGGCACCCGCGTCCTGATATCGTTTGGCGCGCTCGATCGCTCGTTCGACTCCTTCAACTTCTCGAGCGTCGGTTCGCGCGATGATGACGAACTCGCTGGAACGTCGCGCGGCGACTGCCGCTCGGATCTTTCCCGCCATCTCATCTGGGGAAACGAGAGAGCGCCCGGTCATGTGCCCGCAACGCTTGGGTGCCACCTGATCCTCAAGCTGAACGCCGGCCACGCCCGCGGCCTCGTATTCGCGCACGGTACGCACGACGTTCAGCGCGTTGCCGTAGCCGGTATCGGCGTCGGCGATGATCGGCACGCTCACTGCCTGCACCATCCGTCTCGCGCTGTCGACCATTTCACTCATGGTGGCGAGGCCGACGTCCGGTCGCCCGAGCATGGACGCCGCCACGCCGAATCCAGTCATGTAAACGGCGGGAAAGCCCGCGGTTTCAATCAGTCGGGCCGAGAGGGCGTCGTAGGCCCCAGGGGCGAGGATTGTCTCCGAACCTGACAGCAGTTCTCGGAGTCGCTTCGCCCCATCGTTGTGAACGTCCAACAGACCTGACACCTTGCGATCCTCTCTCTGATGATGATGAGCCGCATATTCGCACGCTTGCCACCATGAGCGGAATCATATCGACTCGCGTGATGTTGCGGAGTGGCGAAGGAGGTGCAGGTGGCAGGACCAACGAATGGGAAGAATCCACCGGACCACGAGATGAACTTCGGACTCGTTACTGGACAACATTGGCGTAGCTGGCAGGAACTGCAGGAGCAATGGCACTGGGCCGAAGAGACAGGTTGGGACTCAGCCTGGGGATTCGATCACTTCTTCTCCTTGTATGACGGAGATGCGGGGCCGTGCTTCGATGGTTGGACGCTCCTCGCCGGATTGGCTCCAATTACCTCACGCCTTCAGCTGGGGCTCATGGTGACGAGCATCACGCATCGTCTGCCGGCGATCCTCGCCAAACAGGCAGTCACCGTCGACGTGATATCGGGTGGTCGCCTGATCCTTGGCGTGGGCGCAGGCTGGCATGCGCGCGAGCACGAGGCCTTCGGCATCGATTTCCCTTCGCCGGGCGAACGCGTGGATCGATTTGGCGAAGCCATGGAAATTTATCGGCGCCTCGAGACGGAGGAACGGGTAACCTTCGAGGGGAACTATTACTCGGTCAAGGATGTGCCCTTCGAGCCCAAACCGGTTGCAGGGCACATTCCGGTGCTGATTGGTTCCCGCGGCCGCCGCATGATGCGTCACGTGGCGCGATACGCCGATCAGTGGGACGGCGGCGGAACTCCAGAAGAGTTGCTCGCGACAGGTCGTCAGTTGGACGATCTGTGTCGGGAGATCGGACGAGAGCCGAGTGAAATCCGCTGGGTACTCACCGCTGGTGGGGATGCATTGGAGTCGGTTGACGCCTTTCGACAGCACGTTCGTTCCTATGCAGAGGTAGGCGTGCGATCTTTCTTCTTCGATTTCCCGCGTGGGAGCGCCACGAAGTCGATGCAGGAGATCGCGGATGAGGTCATCCCGGCGCTCAAGGATGAGTTTGACTACGCGCGTTCATCGTGAATCGACCCGAACCTTCGAGCGCTCTTTGGGGCGAGGCGAATTCCGCGCACGCGGACTATCGCACGGCGGACTGTCAGCTTCGATGAGACTAGAACGCACGCTTTGCGGCGAACGAACATCGCCGCTCCGCGTGCGTCTCATGTCGTTGAATTGTGCGTCTGCTCTTAGGCTTTCCCCGGGAAGCCTTGGCCCTCGAGGAAGGTGAGCAGCGCCTTGCGCGCTTCGATGCTCAGACCGAAGATCTCGGTCCAGACGGCGCTCGGGATCTGCGTGTGTCCGAGTGAGGTCTCAAGCATCTCATCGACTGACTGTGCCTCGCGCTCGGTCTCCACAAAGAAGCCGATGTCGACGCCGAGCTCTTGTCCTAGTCGGGACAGGAGCGTGAAGGAGGGCACGCTGCGCCCCTTCTCGAGTCTTGACAAATACGAAACGGATATATCCGTTCGTTGCGCGAGGTCAGAGAGCGAAAGTCCCTGCTGCTGGCGGAGTCGCCGAATGGCCGGGCCAATCCTCTGTCGGACCTCAGTCGCCGAAACGCGGCGTTCCTGCTGAGCACTCTCCATTAAACGTCCTCTACCCTTTCCACCGCACTTCAGTCTGCCTTCCGAACGCGGTGTAAGCGAGCGAATCGCCAGAGGCGATCATCTCGATAAAAAGCATGCAACTTGCGTTATGCCTCTTCCGACCGGTCGTGGCTCTGAGCGCTGGGTTCGTGATCGCTCTGCCTGTGAGTTTCTGTTCCAAGGTGGTCGTACGGTCTGCGACGGTCTCTGTTCGAATCCCTGCGTCGCCAGAAGCTGTGACGAGCCTGGAAGAGGAAGCTAACGATATGTCGTCCGTTGTGACGACGGCACCCCAAGAGCGCCTCAAGCGATCGCTGACGATTCTTGACGAAAACCGAACTCCGGGCAGTCAGGATACGTGCGTTCAGTCATCGTCACAGGTCGCTGGATCGTTTCGATCAAATCGCTCCTATCGCGAACCGCGGCTCGCCAGAGCACGTGTGTTGCCGAGAAGAAGATTGACCAGCTATCGCGCTGAGATTCCCCGCGTTTGACGATTGTTCGCCCCATCGCATCCCGGCGCGGAACTGTCCCCGCAACCTTCCTGTATCGCCCGAGGAACTAGTCCCCGGCACAACTCACCGGCGTGAAGCTCGGCGGAGCCGATTCGGCTTCTACCACCCTCCAGCCCGGCTATTCCGGACGGACCCAACCTTCTATGACATTACCGTATTACGCGTGTTTTGTAAACATGGTGACGTGGTCAACTTGAATTCATTCGCAGGAACAAACTCATTCCGACTTTATGCGAATGAATTCTCCACCTCGCAAGCAGTACAGTTGTGTCATTATGGCAAGGCCGTCACGCAATGCGCGCGGACTCGTGACGTTTGGCACTCCATCGCGGAATTGCCAGCGTAATTCTACTCTCTGTGCTCAAGCAACAACACTGCGATAGAGATATTGCCGGTCTACGTCGGTGGACCTGTGACAGATTCGATGACGAAGAATGGTTAATGAACGACAGGCAAGAGAGAGCGTCAGTCAATTGGTTTCGCTCCTACTTGCCATGGCGCACACCGCATGATTCACTACCGATTCGTGTCATCGATAACGAAGGATCCAGCACACCGCAACGACAAGGCCTCTCTCGAAGCGATCGTTGAGCGGCTTTCGCGTTCCCGTCTTCTCGTGCACATCGCGGTGTTGCTCCTCTTTTGCCTATGGGCGATCCTGATGACCTGGCCGCTGGTGACTGGTCTTCGTCACCACCTAGCGAGTTGGGGAGATCCGGTCTTTCAGGCATGGACCCTGGCGTGGGACCTCCACGCCTGGCGAACGCATCCCCTCAACATCTTCGATGCCAACGTCTTCTATCCTTATCGAAACACTCTCGCTTATTCGGACTACCTGTTTGGTCAGGCAGCGCTGATCGCGCCGCTCTTGCTCAAAACAGGCAACGCGATTCTGGCGGATAACATCTCTCTGCTCCTCTCCTACGCTCTGAGCGGATTCGCCATGTATTTGCTGGTAGTCGACATGACCGGGAGTCGTTTGGCCGGCATCGTGGCCGGGTTCGCATACGCATTTGCGCCGGCACGCATAGCTCAATTCGAGCATCTGCATCTCACCTCCGCCGAGTGGTTGCCACTCGCCGTCCTTGCTGCCCGACGGGCGCTGTTGCAGCGCTCGCTGAAATGGTCGGCCATTCTCGGCGCAATCGTCGTGTTGCAGGGCTTGTTCGGTGTCTATTACTTCTACTTTTTGGCGATCTTGCTCGGCATCGTTTTCGCTGCGTATCTCATCGCTCGACGCGATCGCACAGCGCTGATCGGCGTCGCACGAGCGGGCATCGCCTGCCTCATTGGCGCGGCGTTCGTGGTCCCCATCCTGATCCCGTATCAGCAGGTGCACGACGATCTGGGGGTCGAACGCACTGTGGAGGAAATGAGCAAGTGGCGGGCCGTTCCGTCCGACTACCTGGCCGTCTCGCCGCGGAATCGCTATCTCGGCGACTCACTTGGGAACACCTACTCGCGAGATCTCGAGCGCGATCTCTTTCCTGGTGTGATCCTGATCCTGTTGGGAGTTGTCGGACTGTTCAACCGTCGCTTCGGGTGGGAGCGCTGGATGCTCTTTGGCGTGGCCATCATCTCCATCATCCTCAGTTTTGGGTTGACCGGCCACATTGGTGGGCACAACGTGCCCTTGCCCTACCGGGTTTTCTACTACGTGGTGCCGGGATTTAAGGCAATCAGAGTTCCAGCGCGGCTCGGCCTACTATCTTTGGTCGGTCTGGCGGGTCTGGCGGGTCTGGGTCTCGACCTGATCATCCGACGACTCTCGCGGCTTTCGCCCCTGTGGTTCGTCCAGCTTGCCGCGGCGGCTGGTCTTTCAGTGCTGCTGGTCTTCGGCATGTCGGTCGAATATACGACGCGCATTCCGCTGCCTGGCGCGCTGCCAGCCACCCTTGCCGAGGCTAACCGCCCGGACTATGCCTGGTTGGCCGCTCACCCTGCTCCGACGATCGAGTTTCCGATGGGTGACGGCATCATCGCCTCCTCCTGGCCCAACTTCTGGTCGACGTTCCATTGGAATCCCGTTGTGAATGGCTACAGCGGCATCGCACCGCCCGTTTACTACATCTTCCGAGACGAGGTGAAGTCGTTTCCGTCGCCACATACGATCGCGTTGCTGCAGGGCATTGGAGTACGCAACGTGGTTTATCATTCCGATCCGTCAGTCAATCCGGCGAACGACCCGTTCCTGACCGCGGCGAAGAGCGCACCGGAGCTCACCCAGGTTGTCGGGGCACCCGACTATGTCTTCCAACTCGCGCCGGACCCCTGGATGTGGCAACTCGTGGCGGCCGTGCCAGATGGCAAGGGTGTGACGCTGCCCGAGGTCAACCTCGACAAAGCAACGTTCGGGATGGTGGCGGCAATTCTTCAGCGCCAGGGGCACACGGTTTTTGGCCAGGGCAGTATTGACTACTGGACTCTCCCATCCGCGCCGTCGTCGGTCTGCTATGCCGTCACGTTGCAAGCTTCCAACGAGCTTCCGTCTGGATACAGCGCAGAAGACAAGGTCGAGAGCGACGGGTGGCTGAACCTGTACCGTAAATCGAGCTGCCAGTGACGAGGCACGCATCGCGAACCCGCCAGGAACGCGAACGTGTCCTGAATCGGTACTTTCTTATCGGCGTGATCCGGACGAAAGACGTGGGCGAACAGTCGCTCCAACCTGTCACCGAAGGCTATACTCTGCTCGTGAATTCCGTTTGTGGAGTGGGACCAGGCTTCCGAGTAATCGGTCGCGTTTGACGGGGCAATAACGTGCGCAAACTCCGGGTGCTCATCGGACTCGCTGGAAGCCTGCTCTTCCTCTACCTCGCGTTTCGCGGACAAGATCTCGGGGCAATCGGCTCAGCACTGCGACGCGCCAACTATTGGTACGTCGTTCCCGCGCTCGCCGTATATTTCGCCGGCCTTTGGGTGCGGTCACTTCGCTGGTCATTTCTGCTGCGCCCAGTCGAACGCTTCAGCGGCCGGGGATTGTTTCGGGTTTTGGTGATCGGCATCACCGCCAACAACGTCCTGCCGTTGCGTAGCGGCGAATTCGTCCGTTCGTACGTTCTCTCAACCAAATCTCGGGTGAAGAACGCTTCTGCCTTGGCAACGATCGCTGTCGAGCGCATCTTCGATGGTCTCACGATGCTTGGCTTCGTCCTCGTCGCTTCGCTCTCGATTGGCCTGACATCTCAGGTTCGCGAGGTCACGATCGTCGGTGGAGCCCTCTTCGGCACGATTCTGGTGGGTTTAATCATAGTTAGCGCTGGACGCGCGCGGAACTGGCTCATCGACACGGCGGTACGAATTCTTCCGGAGCGAATAGGCGGCACGGTGGGCCGTGTGGCGCATGCCTTCCTCGACGGGCTCGGGATTCTTCGTAGCCGCGAGGATTTGATTCTCGTCTGTTTGACGTCAGTGGCTGCCTGGGTGCTCGAAGCCTCGGTTTACGCGTTGATCAGCGTCTCGTTCGGTCTCGGACTGAGTCCCGCGGCCATCCTGTTGGTCACAGCCGTCGCCAATCTGGCCACGCTCGTCCCGTCATCGCCCGGCTACGTGGGAGCCTTTGAGGCCGGCGTGGTGCTGGCTCTGGCCGGAGCGATCGGCGTTCAGCACGATATCGCGCTCTCCTACGCTATCGCCGTACACGCGGCGCTCTATTTCCCAGTCACGGTACTGGGTCTCTACTTCTGGGGCCGTGAGAGTCTCTCCTGGAACGCCGCCCGAACACAAATGGCTCCCGACCAAGCGGGAGACTGAGTGTCGGTCTGGCACGCCGATCTGGCGGGCATTCGCGAAGCGCCCGGGTGCAGTTAGGTGATCGGTGCTCCGAGCTCTGACTCCGCATCCGGCTCCAGCAAGATGATGCGCCCGTCTTCCTGCGTGGCCCCCAGAACCAATACCTCGGATGGGAACCCAGCCACGCGTCGCGGCGGGAAGTTCACGACGCAGACCACCTGTCTGCCCACCAACTCCTCGGGCGTGTAGTAGAGCTTCAATCCAGCCGAAGATCGGCGGATTCCGAGCTCGCCGAAGTCGATCGTCAGCTTGAGCGATGGCTTGCGTGCTTCCGGAAAATGCTCTGCTTCGATGATGCGCCCGACGCGCATGTCAACGTTTTGAAATTCATCGATCGTGATCGTCACGCCCATACCCTCCCAAAACACGCACACGTACCGAATCGACCCGCGAGATCGATCCTTTCCATCGCTGACCCGGTTCTCTCCCGCGTTTTTCCTGTGCTACGATGCCGGATAAATCGCAGTTCGACAACTTCAACTGTCTCAGGGAAATCAGTACCGGGAGGGACTGCACGCGATGAATATGACGCGAGACGACCTGGCGCAGGCGCTGCCAGACGTCACCAGTCCGTTGACGCTGGACGGACTCAATGAACCGGTCGACGTTTTTCGAGACGAGCTCGGAATCCCGCACATGCACGCCGCAACGACGCACGATGCATTCTTCGTTCAGGGTTTCGTTCACGCCCAGGACCGTCTGTGGCAAATGGACTACGATCGGCGTCGCGCCTACGGGCGTTGGTCCGAGTTTGCTGGGTCAGTCGGGGTCGAACAAGACATCCTCATGCGGCGCCTGAGACTTGGAGAGACTGCGCGCGCCGACTATGACGCGTTCGACGATGAGACCAAGGCGATGCTGGACGCCTACACTGCCGGGGTCAACGCCTTCATCGACACGACCAAGACGTTGCCTGCTGAATACGACCTCGTCGGCGGCAAGCCCGAGCGCTGGAATCCGTGGGATCCGTGCGCGGCGTTCAAGGTGCGTCACGTCCTGATGGGTGTCTGGCACCGCAAGCTGTGGCGGGTGCACCAGCTGAAGTCGATCGGCGAGGATCTCCTCCTCAAGTTGCGCGCCGGGTCCGCCGACCCGGACCCGCTCATCGTTCCGCCTGGCGTCGATTACCAGCACATGCCCGACGGGATGAGCGATTCACAGCTGAATGCCGATGCCATCTCCGGCATTCGTGAGTGGCTCGACGGCAGCAACAACTGGGCCATTCACGGAAGCCGCACGGCCAGCGGTAAGCCATTGGTGGCGGGAGACCCGCATCGAGCCATCGACGTGCCAAACGTCTACTATCAGAACCATCTCGCCTGTCCAGAATTCGACGTGATCGGCATGTCCTTCTGCGGCATCCCGGGGTTCCCGCACTTCGGTCACAACCAGTGGGTTGCCTGGTGCATCACACACGCTGGTGCCGACTATCAGGACCTCTACATCGAACGATTCGATCGCAACGATCCGACTCGCTACATGTTCAAGGGCGAGTGGCGGCAAGCCGAGCAGCGCAAAGAGCGCATTGAAGTTCGGGACGCGGGCCCGATCGACATCGATCTCACCATCACTCGACATGGCTCCGTCATTGTCGGCGACCCTGCCAGCGGCTTCGCTCTGGCGGCGCGCTATTCCTCGACCGAGACGCCGAATACCGGTTTTCGCTCGCTGCTTCCGATGCTTAAGGCGCACACGGTGGCTGAGCTTGATGAGTCCATGCGGAACTGGGTCGATCCTTGCAACAACCTGGTTATGGCGGATGTCGACGGGAACATTGCGTACCTGACTCGGGGGAAGATGCCGCAACGCAGCCGCGTCAACGGCTGGCTGCCGGTGCCCGGTTGGACCGGTCAGCATGAGTGGGACGGATACATCCCGTTCGAAGAACAACCGCGCTCGCTCAACCCAGATACGGGTTACATCATCACCGCAAACAACCGCATCGTGGGGGACGAATACCCGTATTACATCTCGACCGACTGGGCGCCGGGTAATCGGGCCGCTCGAATCCGCGAACGTCTCCAGAATATCGAGAAGGCGACTGGGGACGACATGAAATCGGTGCACGCCGATCGTATCTCGATTCCCAGCCGGTCCTTCGTCGCGCGTATCGATGAACTCGATAACTTGAGCGAGACGGAGAGCGCGGCCGCTGACCTTCTTCGCGCCTGGAATGGCTCGATGGATCATGACAGCGTTGCTGCCGCCATCTATTCGGTGTGGCGCGAGCAGACGATCAAGCTCGTGCTTCAGGACGGTCCGCTTCACGCTCTGATCGAGGACGACGAAAAGTGGGGACCGGCACCGCTGAACGCCATATCGCTTTCCGGTCGGCTGCGCGCACCGCTGCTCGCGTTGATGGATGCCGATGACACGTCGGTGTTGGCAGGTGGTGAGACGTGGCCGACGCTCCTCAAGCAATCCCTTTCGGCCGCGGTCGATTGGCTCAGCGCTCAGCTGGGGCCGGACATGCAACAGTGGCAGTGGGAGCGATTGCACCGCACCGGGCCCAAACACTCGCTGTCCGCCAGTTATCCGGGGCTGGCGGAGCTGCTCGATCCGCCGACGTTCGGAGTTGGGGGCGACAGCGACACGCCGCAAGCGGGCGGCTATGGTGGGCTCGGCGCTGGAGATTTCAAACTGTCCAGCTCGTCGGTGGCTCGTTACCTCTTCGATCTGTCCGATTGGGAGAAGAGCGGCTGGGTCGTGCCGCTCGGTTCATCCGGACATCCGGGGAGTGAGCACTTCGCCGATCAGGGCGAGGCCTGGAGTCGTCAGGAGCTTTACCCGATGCGTTACGACTGGCCCAAAGTGGAGCAGTCCTCCAAGTCTCGCCAGCACCTCGCGCCAAAGGGATAGAGAAAATAAACGAAACGGGCGAGCACGCGGCTCGCCCGTCATGTTCGCTATCTGCGGCGAACTGACTTCGCTGACGGATTCGCGAGTTAGCCTGCGAGCTTGGCGCTCAGCGTGATCTCGACGTTTCCCTTGAGTGCGCCGGCGACCGGGCAATTGACCTTGGCTTCCTGCGCGAAGCGTTCGAATTCCTCCGCGGACAAGCCCGGAACCTTGCCTTCGAGATCGAGATGGATGGACGAAATCTTGACGCCACCGCCGCCGACTTCGAATGTGGCGGTGGCCGTCGTGTTCAACTCATCCGGCGGCGTGCCGTTTCCGCCGAGGCCGTTGGATAGGCCCATCTCGAAGCAGGCCGCCAGTGCACCTGCGATGAGCTCCTCCGGGCTGGTCTGCGCGATGTTTCCACCGTTCCGTTCGGTGCGTGCCGCCCAGCTTACGGGCTGATTCTTGATCACGCCGCTGGCAAGGCTGACCTCGCCGCTCCCTTTCATGAGATCACCGTGCCAGACCGCGGTTGCTTTGCTGTGTGCCGTTGGCATCGCGTTCCCTCTCTCGTTGCGCGCCGCGATTTGCTCAACGGCGTCGCATTCGTAAACATCGTCTCATTGAATACTACGGGCATCCCGACAGTCCGCGCAAACCGAAAGGTTGAGAAAATCGTGAGATTCTGACGCCGCGCCGGCGACCGGTGCAGTACGATTGCGCCTTGAAGGAATCCAGTTCGCGATACCCGGCCAAGCGAGGGAAGATGATGCCCAGGAATGCTCAATTTGGGTTTGACGTGCTTCTGTCCCTGATTCTCACCGTTCTTCCCAAGCCATTCGGTTGGAGCAGAAGATCGTCGAGAGTCCTCTTTCTCGCTGGAGGCATGACTCTGGTCCTCGGCTCAATAACACTGATCTCAGATCAATTCATCTCCCACCTTACGACGCGGCGTCGCGAACTGGCGGGCGTATTTTTGCTCGCCGCTCAATATCAGCTCTCCGAGGAAGAGTCCAGCGTGCGTGGAGCGGTTGCTGTGGTCGGCGTCGGATTGATCGTAATCGGCACCATTGCGCGTCAATTCGGACCACGGCGGGTGATGAGTCAGGACGCAGGGTGACGAGTCTCCACTCGACCGATCCCGCCGACGAGTTGTTTGACGTCCTAACGGAGGACGGTCGCCCAACAGGGGAGACCAAACGGCGTGCGGACGTTCATCGCGACGGTGATTGGCATCGGGCCTTTCACCTGTGGGTCGTTCAGAAGCCACAAGATGGAATCGATCGCGTCCTCTTTCAGCGTCGCTCGTCCGGCAAAGACACCTGGCCCAATCGACTCGACGTGGCGGTTGGAGGCCATTTCCGAGCTGGCGAGACAATCCATGACGTGATTCGAGAGGCTGATGAGGAGATCGGCATTCAGCCCGAACTGTCGGATCTGGTTCACGTTGGCACGCGCCGAGCCACCAGTTTTACTGACGAATGGCAGGACCGCGAACTCCAAGACGTCTACGTTTTCGCGATACGGGGACCGTTCCCGACCTTCCAGCCAAACGCTATTGAGATCGAGAGTCTGGTGCATATCGCGATCGTTGATCTAGAACGTCTGTTTCGCGGTGGCTGCGCCGAGGTGCCTGGCATGGTTGCACCGGTCCTTGTTGACAACATCCTTGGCGATTGGCGACCATCGAGCGTGACGGCGAATGATTTCGTGCCCGTCAAGGACGAGTATTTTCTGCGCGGAGCAATGGCAGGCCAGGCGGCTCTCAACGGGAACACTTCAATCTCACTCGAGTGAGGGTGTCACTATCGGTTCGAAGCGTTAGTCGAGGACAAATCACTCGCGGAGTGCGCCGAAGCCCATATTCGGCGGACTTTATTGTTCTCGATCGAATTGATTGAACACGGACGTCGGTAAGAGGGCTCGGGTCGTATGATTGTCAAACTGGCAAGGCGATCCGCGCATACACTCAGAATCACCGAGGCGACGAGTGGAGAGTCCGAATCACCAACCTCTGAGAGATCGATACCGTGGCTGTCTGCTGGGTTTGGCAGTCGGTGACGCGCTTGGGGCACCACTCGAGTTTCTTGAACGAGACGAAATCGCGGCGCGATATGGCGTCGTGCGTGACATGCTCGGCGGCGGGTGGCTTGATACCGAACGAGGCGAATGGACCGACGACACCCAAATGGCGTTGGCAATCGCACAAAGTATCGCGCGGGTCGGGTCAATCGAGCCGTCGGACATCGCCGTGCTCTTCGTCGAGTGGTTCAAGAGTCTGCCGAAGGACGTCGGCAACACAACCAGGAGGTCGTTACAGCACCTCGCCGACGGCGTTCCGTGGAACGAGGCAGGAACCCTCGCTCTGAACGAGATGGGAGGGTCGGCGCCATCCAATGGATCGCTCATGCGCAGCGCTCCAATTGCGTTGGCGAACCGCTGCGACGAGGAAGCGCTGATCCGCCACAGCATTGACGTATCACGGATCACCCATGCCGACCCGCTTGCCTGCTGGTCGTGTGTGGCGCTCAATCTCGGGATCTCCGCCCTCTTGGCCGGATCAGGAGACGCCATCCAAGCTGCCGCGGCGGTGCCGCAAGAGGACGTGATGCGCGCCGTGATGCGCTCCTCGGTCGATCGGGGAGAGGTGCGGAGCGGTGGGTATGTCCTCGAGACGCTGCAATCCGCCTTTTGGGCGTTCCGTCATTATGATGGGTTCGAGGACGTGGTGGTAGCGGCGGTGAACCTGGGCGGTGATGCGGACACGGTTGGCGCCGTCGCCGGTGCCCTGGCGGGAGCGCGGTATGGCGTCAGCGCCATCCCAGAGCGCTGGCTCAGCGTGCTCAACGGACGCGAAGAACTGATCGAGCTTGCGGACCGCTTGCTCGAGCTCTCCTGAGACTCAGTTCACTCGTCGAACAGGCTGCGTTGCTCGGCGTCCGCTCGGGACGACGGCGTTTCATGCGGAACTTCGAGCATGTCCATCAGCTTGAACGCGTTGAGCGGCCCCTGATCGGCATAGTTGGTGTTGAAGAAGATATGGATCGAGTCCGCGGCTTGACGCGCGGAACGGATCTTCTCGTTCCACTCCTGCAGCTCTTCGGTCTTGTACTCCCAGTTGAAGCGGTCTCGGCTCGAGCCGGTGAACTTGTACCAGGTCTCGTAGTTTCGTCCATGAAATCGAATGATCGCCAGCTTGGAGTTCGTCACCGCGTAAACCGGCGGCACGCTTCCTGACCCCATCTGCGGTTCGTCCGCCATGGTGTAGCTGAGCCCCGTCTCTTGCAGAAGCTGGAGCGTGTCGGCTGCGTGGTCTTCGTCGAGCCAATCACGTCGTCGAAACTCGACCGAAATGAGCACTCCCGGCATGAGCTCTGGTAGCAATCGAATGTACTCCTGGTGCTCCTCCGTGTTGCGATAGGAGGGCGGGAACTGAAAGGTGACGGCTCCAAGCTTGCCTGATCCGGCCAGAGGTTCAATCGCTTCGGCAAACGCACTGGCGACGTCAGCGTCGGGTGTCGGCGTCTCTCCGCGAGGTATCTCAGGAGTGCTGGTGAGCTCGCGCGGCGGTTTCACGTCGAAGACGAAGTGGTCGGGCGTGCGGCTCACCCAGTTTTCGACCATCTTGCGAGTCGGAATACGATAGTAGGTCATGTTCACTTCAACGACCGAAAAAAACTTGGCGTAATAGGGAAGCTGCTCAGCAGATTTCAGTCCCGGAGGGTAGAACGGGTCGTGGTCGCTCCAGGCCGACGTACCGATGAGTAGCTGTGACACGTCTTCCACCTCTCTCGCCGATGGGCGCGAACTCGTTCAGATTATCGCATCCACCTGAGAAGCGACGCCGAAGGGCAGTCTAGTTCGCGGTGAGGCGGCGGAATGCACATCATATTGTGCGGGAGTTGGACGTGGGTGGAGCGAGTGAAACATCAGCTGCGAGGCCTGGTCGATCTCAGCCTTCACGCTGTCGTCACCGTAGAGGATGACGAGCAGATCGTCGTTTTCTCGGCGGATGAGTAGCGCCACGGCGTGCTCTTGGCCGCCGTCGATTGGCTGGACTTCGTACCTGACGATGCGCCCGGAATAGGAGTCGACACGCGTATCCTGGATGGCCCCCATGTCGGTGATCTGGTCTTCGCCGGTTTGTTCAACGATGCGGATGACACGTTGAAAATAGGCATCCGTCACGTCAGGTTGACGATCGCCGAAACGAGACGCGGCGATCAAAAGATGGACATGTCCGCTGTCCGCGTTGTCGTACCACCAGTTGCCCCCGTCACCGTTGACCGTGGCAGACGTCAGGTCGCTGCCGGCCGGCAGTGCCATGTCAATTGACGGGCCGGAAATGAAGGTTGGCCGTCTGACTACGATCGTCGTTGACATCGTCGGCGCTGAACGATGTGATCGGTGAACCGCGAGAAACGCGACGCCGGCCATTGTGACGGTAGCACCAGCCAGGAACACAAGGATGACGGCGATCGACGCGTACGCCCAGCCGTTCATTTTGGAGCCGTGGTTGTCAGCGTCCGGTGTGTGATCAATCGAGTCCATTATAAGGTTCCAGGTACCGCATTCCGTCGGCCATCGGCACCTACGATGTCGGTGCAACGTCGCATGCTGTCGCGAGGTTGTAATGCGCGAACGCGCACCGACTCTACCGCTCTTAGCACTTCTCTGCTAGGGTCTAGGCATCGGCCGCACGATCGGCCGGCCGCGATAAGAGCGGTCCGTTGGAAAGGAGACTGGCTCATGCCGATCATTCCCCAAGAGGATCAAGACTACATCAGGAGTCTGTACGACGAGAAGCTCGTCGAGAAGGTCACGTTGCGCTTCTACACGCAGCACGACACTGGATTGATCGTGCCGGGGCAGGAATGTGCCACGTGCCGTGACACGCATCAGTTGCTCGAAGAGTTGGTCTCACTTTCAGACAAGCTTGAGCTCGACGTCCACGACTTCTACGCCGAACGCGAAACCGCGTCCGCGGAGGGCGTGACCGAGATTCCGGCGATCGTGCTCGAAGGCGAGAACAAGGGCACTGTTCGCTTCATTGGCGCCCCGGCCGGATACGAGTTCGCTACGCTGATCGAAGATCTGGTCGACGTTTCTCGCGGCACGACCGACCTTCAGCTTCATAGTCGCGACACCCTCTCATCACTCACCGAGCCCGTCCACATCAAAGTCTTCGTGACACCTACCTGACCACACTGTCCAGGTGCCGCCAGGATGGCGCACATGATGGCAATCGAGAGCGATCTCGTGACTGCGGACGTGGTCGAGGTAGGCGAGTTCCCACTCATCGCGCAACGCTACCAGGTCTACGCTGTGCCCAAGGTCGTCTTCAACGAGTCTGTCTCGTTCGACGGCAACCGTCCCGAGGCAGCGTTCATCGGCGCGATTGAATCAGTGACAAGCAAGGGCGAGTCGGACTCGGCTTCCTAGCTCACCACGGAATCGAATCACCTACCGGAGAGCGCAACCCCGACGAAAATGGAAACGGGCCATGTCCACGCTGGACACGGCCCGGTTGATGAGGTATTGGTGACGGTCAGTCTGCCGCGAGCACGACGTCCTCCTGGATTTGCAGTTCGACCGTCTTCTGTGGTTGAGTCATCGTTCCAATTGCGAGCTTGTCTGACATCAAGAAAGCCGCTGCGATAGAGACCGCGGAGATGATCGTGGCGGCGACGAACGCTTCATGGAACGCCACCACCGCGCTCGACCGCGTGACCGCGCTACCAAGTGCGGCATGATGCACGCTGAGTCGCGCTGTCAGAACCGTGGCCATCAAGGCCACGCCGAAGCTGGATGCGACCTGTCGGATGACGCTGAAAGCCGCGCTGGCTTGACCAGTTTCGGAGCTCGAGACCTGAGCGAAGGTGGCCGCCTGGAGCGGCACGAGGGCCAAACCAAACGCCGCGCCGTTGCTGAACATCAATCCACGAATCGCCCACACGTCGGTATGCAACCCGACAAGGATGAAGGCGAACATGGTGAGCGCCGAGAGAGTCATTCCAACGATCATCAGCCGTCGAGGGCCAACTGAGTTGTAGAGCTTCCCGGCGATCGTTGCGGTCAGCATGACACCGAGCGCTTGCGGGAATGTCGTCGAGCCCGATTGGAGCGGCGTCATGCCACGCTCCGCCTGCAACAGCAGCGGCAAGAGGAAAATGCTGCCACCGAAGGCCGCGCTGGTGAAGAACATCACGGCGTTTCCAGCCGTAAAGAGCCGATAGCGGAACAGTCGAACATTGATCATCGGGTACGTCGCACGTAGCTCCGCGGCCACGAAGATTCCCAGCAGGACCAATCCAACTGATCCGAGCCCAGCCACCTCTAGATTTCCAAACCCTCGAGAACCCGCCTGAGAGAGCGCGTACACAAGGCTCGTCAACCCTGCCGCCCCGAAGATGAACCCCGGGACATCCAGCCGACCAGTGGAGGGCTCGCGATGCTCCTTGAGGAAGAGCGCACTGATCGTCAACGCCACGATGCCAATCGGGATGTTGATCAAAAAGATCGCATGCCAGCTGTGATATTCGACCAGATATCCGCCGATTATAGGGCCGCTGGCCGGCGCCACGATCGCCGGGATACTGATCAACGCAGAGACTCGAGCTCGCTCGCTCGGAGGAAATGCGCGGAACATCATCGCGGTTCCGACCGGCGTCAACATGCCTCCACCGATTCCCTGGACCACACGGAACGCGATCAGGCTGTCAATGCTCCAGGCGAACGAGCACAGGAACGATGCGGATGTGAACATAATGAGCGCGAACATGAATGTCCGCTTGGTGCCGTATCGGTCACCGACCCAACCACTCAGCGGGATGAAGACCGCGAGGCTGAGCAGATAACCGGTGACGATCCATTGGATGCCCGTGGTGCTGGCATGAAACGTCGTCGCCAGCACGGGTAAGGCCACATTGGTGATCGTCATGTCCAGGAGTTCCATGAACAGCCCAAACACGAACGCCGCGGCCACAATCCACTTGTATTCGATTCGTGCCATAAACCCGACCTCTTCCCTTGCCGATGTGCCCATTCGCCGCAGACCTTGAGATCAAGAATCAGAATATCTGTTCTGATCTGTTGTCGAATGGGGTTGCCGGAAATCGACATCGGCCCAAGTGAGAACACCATTGTGGAGCGGTGCTCCACGTGTTTGTTAGTCTGCGCCTGAGACGGGTCTGGAATAACTGGACAAAGATGCAGACGGGACAGGACAAGGGGTCAGGACCATTCCTGGCCCTGGTACACGATCCGTTGCCGGGGGTGAACGGATCCGCGCGGCGCCGGCGGACAACCGAAGCGCGCCGACATGTTGCGAGCATCAAACGGTCGTGAATCACCATCTCAGTTTTCGTGTCTGGATAGGGAAAGGGGTTAGGCTTAGAGCCAGCCCTTCTGTTCCGCGATGCGCGTTGCCTCGAGGCGATTCTGCGCGCCAAGCTTGTGAATGGCCGACGAGAGGTAGTTCCGAACCGTCCCTTCGGACAGGAACAACCGGTCGGCGATGTCGGCAATGGTGGCTGCGCTGCGCGAAATTGAGAGGACCTCTTCCTCTCGGTCGGTGAGAGGACTAAGGCCCTCGCTGAGCGCGGCGGCGGCGAGCCCAGGGTCGACCACTCGCTCGCCGTTCATTGCACGGCGAATCGCCACGGCCAGGTCGCGCGATGGCGCGTCCTTGAGTAGGAACCCCGACGCTCCGTTTTCCATCGCTCGGCGCAGGTATCCCGGTCGTCCGAACGTGGTCAAGATCAGGATGCGAGATTCCGGCAGCGTGCGCCGCAACTCTTGCAGAACGCTCAGGCCGTCCTGGCCGGGCATCTCGATATCGAGCAGAACGATGTCGGGCTTGGACTGCACGGCGGCATCGAGCACCTGGTCGCCGCGAGCGACCTCAGCCACCACGTCGACGTCTCGTTCGAGGGTGAGTAGCGCTGCCAGAGCTCCGCGCACCATGGCCTGATCTTCGGCAAGCAACACGCGAATCATGACATTGCTCCGGCAACACGCTCGGACGACGTCGTACATCGTCGCTTGGGCTCGGTTTGCGCTGCACAGTTGGGTGACATTGGCATTGTCGCGACGAGACGGAAACCGCCGTCAGCCATCGGCGCGGCATCAAGCGACCCGTTTTCTATCGTGAAGCGTTCTCTGAGCCCTGGCAGTCCAGTTCCTGAACGAGCGCCGCGCACGGTCTCAGCCTGCTGCGGACCTTTACCATCGTCCGAAATCGTCAGGACCACGTCATCGCCTTCACGCTCGATGTGAATGTCGCAGCGCTCGGCATCGCTATGACGAATGACGTTGGTGACGCCCTCACGAACGGCCCAACCGAGCGTCGCTTCGACCGTTGATGGGAGCTGGCACACCGTTTTGTTCACTTGGCAATCGATCCCGGCGGCATCCAGAGCCGCTTTCGCTCCGCTCAACTCCGCGTCGAGGGCTGGTTGTCGGTAACCGCTGACGGCGTCACGGACTTCTCGAAGCGCGGCGCGCGTCACCTGCTCGATGTCGTTTATCTCGTCTTGCGCCCGAGTGGGATCGACCTCAACCAGACGTCCGGCGAGCTCGCTCTTGAGGGCAATGAGCGAGAGGCTGTGGCCGAGCAGATCGTGCAGATCGCGAGCGAAGCGCAGTCGCTCATCGGCGACCGCCAACCGAGCGTTCTCCTCGCGCGCGGAGCGAAGCTGAGCGTTCGTTTGAATGAGCCGACGCAAGAAGATCAGCGCCATGCCCACGAGCACGAATTCAAAGACGATCGATGTGATCGAGATGATCGGAGCACCGATGCCAAGGCCGATGGCGATGGTCGAGGCAGAGATGACGGCCACGACGCGGAACGCCGTTCGTTCCGGGAACGTACATCCCGCAGCAGTGACGACGAAGATCATGGCCGATAGCCAGGAACTGTTGATGCCGAGTGTGAGCGCGGTAGTGATCGCGCCAAGCAACACCACGACCGACCAGCCCTCAAACGTCTCGTTGACGTCGAAGAAGGTGTGGAAGAAGCCATAAACATAGGTCGCCACGAACAAGATGGTCCCAAGTAACCCGATGACGACCTTGGTGGTGGAATAGTGTCCGCCGAGTAGATCGGATAGCGGATAGGCGAGGAAGAAGAGCCACGCAAGACCGGCGATTCGGCCGTTTCTCGCCTGGCGCCGATGCGACTCCTCGGACGCATCGATCCGGTACTTGTTGTCCGGATCCCAGAAGACAGCCCGGCGTATCTTCTGAACTCGACTCATTCTGGTTTCGGTGTTCTCCATGGACAGGAGACCCTTCTCGAGGTTGATGACTCACACAGCTGCGACTTTCGCAACACTATTGGTTAATTATGCATTACGCCCCGCGTGATCCGAGTCCACACGACTGATGTGTGCGATCAATCGTAGGCCTCGGCGGAAACCGGTGGTAGTGAATGGTGTGCGCATATTCGCATGACATTTGTCACCTTGGGGCTCGATCTAAGATAGAAAGACTCCCGACCGATGGAGGTTTCGGTCGGGAGTTCCGCGGTTTCATCGTTTTGTTCTGCCGGGTGCGGACATCTACGGCTGATAGAAATATGGATCGAGTACTGACACTTCGGTCACCCGGTCGACCGGGAGTCCATTGCGTTCGGCCGCCTGGCGGATGGCATCGGCGGACGGGCCGTCGTAAATGCAGTAGGTCTTGGTCTTGTCGTCGCTCACGTATGAGTGGATCCACGTGACTCCGACGGTAGCGTTGTTCCCCACCACGTTTGAGACGACCGCCTTGCCCTCGTCAGTAACTGGAATGTGTAGTCCGTCCATAAAGGATCGTTCGACCATGAATCGTGGCATCGTGAGTTCCTTTCTAGTGCGTTCCACGAACCGCCACTCGGTTGCATGCTGCCTGGCGCCGCAGTACGAGACTGCTTACCGACCCTTACACGTATCTCGAGTGAATCAATGTCATCATGATGCAAGCACGGAAACTGGACCACGCACGACCTGAATCGCAACCCACGCGAATACCCACACGAATTCCGATTGAATCCAGTTTGAAGGCAGAGTATTCTGGACCAGCCGCCCTAATTCGCACACGAAAGGTTCGAGATCGGAATGTCATCCGCCGAACTGACATCCGCGAATTCCGCCACGAAATCCACGTTCGCCGAACTGCTGCGGTTCTTTCGGACTGCGGCTGAGCTGACTCAGGAAGAGCTTGCGGAACGCTCCGGAGTGAGCGTTCGTGCGATTTCTGATCTCGAACGCGGGGCTAAAACGCGACCGCAGCGTGCAACGGTCGAGCTACTGGCAAGCGGCCTTGGACTTAGCGAGCTTGATCGCCATAAGTTGGAAGCGGCGGTGCCGAGCCGTCATCGCTCGGCCCAACACGTGACCAATTCATTCGATCTACCGGTCGGCGGGTTTCTTGGTTCGGTGCCGGAAGGGCCGCTCGTTGCTCGAAATTCCGAGATCGAACACTTGCGAGCGATTGTGAAGACGGTTGTCGGCGGAGGGGGGCGACTGCTGCTGCTGAGTGGCGAACCTGGAATCGGAAAGACCCGCCTTGCCCAGGAGGCGACGCTTGTCGGCCGCGCCAGCGGTATGCAGCTCGCGACTGGACAGTGCTACGAAGCCCAGCAGACCGTTGCTTTCTATCCGTTCCTGGAGATTCTTCGTCGATTGATTCCAACAACTCGAGCTCAATTGAGGATCGAGCCTTCCGAGCGCTGGCCACAGCTCCTACCCCTACTCCTCGCCAACAGTAAGCAGGCTACTGCGCGTGCGATATCGTCGGGTGGAGATCCGGACCAGCAGCAGCTTTTCTGGGCCGTTACGGAACTCATCGAGGCACTCGCTGTCGTGGCGCCGTTGGTGATCGCGCTCGATGACCTGCACTGGAGCGACCAGTCGAGTCTCGATCTGATCCATCATCTCACGCGGCACCTGCGCCACGTTCCAGTCCTCTTTATCGGTACGTTTCGTGACACCGAGGTCGCGCCGGGACATCCGTTGCGGACTCTGCTTCTGGACCTTCATCGAGAGCAACTCTCCGAACAGATTGCGCTGCGGCGTCTCGGCCAGGATGGAACCGGTGCGCTCATGGCTTCGGCGCTGCACACGCAGCAGATTTCGACCGACTTCGTCGATCTCGTCCATCGGCGTACAGAAGGCAACGCGTTTTTTGCTCTGGAAGTCGTACGCATGCTCGTGGAGCGCGGAGACGCGATTGAGATGGATGGAGTCTGGATTTGCCGCGCGACCGGCGATATCGACATTCCGCATACGATCCATGACGCGATTTCGGAACGACTTTCGCGACTATCGGCGATCACACAGGACATCTTGACCGACGCAAGCGTGCTGGGCAACTCGTTCGGGTTTGACGATCTTCTTTGCATGAGCGATCGGTCGGAGTCTGAAGTTGAGGCCGCCGTTGAAGAGGCAGTCCGTGCAGTCGTGATCAGGTTTGGACAGGGCGATGACTTCGCGTTCAACCACGCTCTCATTCAGCAGGTCCTCTATCGTGGTTTGTCCCCCCGGAGAAGGAAGCGACGACATCTGGCAGCCGGTAAGGCCATCGAAGAGCAGCCGCGGCCGGTGCGAACCCGTCGAGCGGCCGAGCTCGCCTGGCACTTCCAGCAGGCGGGCGAGCTAGGTCGTGCTCTCCCGTTTAGCGTCATGGCGGCGGACCAGGCCGAGAGTCGCTTCGCCCATCGCGACGCAGTTCGACTGTATCGGCAAGCGCTCGAACTCCGCTCGGAGGGCATGAACGTCGGACTACGCGCAGAGATACTTGAGAAACTCGGACGGGCACTTACAAACTTTGGAAACTACAAGGAAGCCCGACATGAGCTTCAACGTGCCGGACGGCTCTATCGAGAGGCAGTCAATCAGGAGGGAGAGGTACGGACGACAGTTCAGTTGGGGTCGGTCTACCGAGCGATGGGCGATGCATCGGAGGGAATTCCGCTCGTGCGCGATCTCCTCGAACGTCTGGAGACGGTCGGTCGCCCCCAGGAGGTGGCGGAGCTCAACATCGTGCTCGAGACACTATGCTACGCCACAGGACAATACGAGGAAGCACTTCACGCCAGTGAGCGGGCGGCAGCCCTGGCTCGCTCGACGGGAGATACAGCGGCGCTGGTACGCGCGGAGACGGGTCGCGGAACTGAGCTCATTGTGCTCGGTCGGCTGCGCGAAGGGGTGGAGGCCATGGAAGGAGCCCTCGCCAATCCAGTCGCGGACGACGATCCATACAACCTCGTACGACTCCTCGAAAACGCCGCCGACGGGTATCGATCGCTCGGTAATTTCGAGCGCAGCCGAGAGCTGGTCGAACGCTCGCTTCAGATTGCACGGCACATTCAGAGTCCGTGGGATACCGCTATGGCGCTGAGATCCACTGGCGTAACGTATCGCTTACTTGGTGAGTGGGATCGGTCAAGAGCGGATCTCGAGGACAGTGATCAGCTCAGTCACTCACTGCCTCCGACGTGGTGGGCGACGTACGGCATCATTGAGTTGGCGGCGTTGTGCCTCGATGATGGAAACTGGGAGAGGGCGGCGCAGCTGGCCAACGAAGCCGCCGCTATAGCCCGGAATGTCGGGCACATTGAAGGTCTGCGGTCGGCAGAACGATTGCTGGCCGAGCTAGATTTGACTCAAGGACGGCCCGAACGGGCAGCGAGTCGTCTGGAACGACTTCTCGATCGTCCCGGACTGGTCGAATTGCAAGTCACCGAGCTTATGCCCGTTCTGGCCGGCGCCTATGCGGCGAACGGCGATCCCGAGCGTGCGAGACAGACTGTTGAAGAGGCAATTCGCCGGTCACGAACTGCCGAAGCCTTGCTGCCACTGGCCGAAGCACTTGTCGTCCGTGGCCGAATATACACTGCGGAACGGTGCTGGGATGAGGCTGAAAATGACTTCGAGGAGGCCGCCCGCACCGCCCGAGGGATGCCCAATCCCCACCTCGAAGGTCGAGCGCTGTATGAGCGAGGTCTGATGCGCCAGCAGCGGGGACATATCGAGCAAGCACGGGAAAACTTGAATGCGGCGCTCGACATATTCAACCGTCTTGGTGCCCGACCCTATATCGAACGGACGAGCGACGCACTTAGCGCATCGCGCGACTAGGTCCGGACGCCATTGAATTGGTCACGCGTGACTCGGAGATGACGGAATTGGCCAGAATCGTTCGGCCGGACGTCCGCCTCCCACGTGCAACGCATAACCCCGAATCGACTGTTCCGGATCGCCCTGAAATCGGAATATGACTTCGAGCTGGGACGCGTAGCAACGGACAGCCTCGGCCTTTCGATCGAGATCTTGTTCCGTCAGTCGGACGATGCGAGCTGCACCGCACCCAAGCTGCGAGACACTGACGTCTATCGCACCTTGCCAAACTGGATCACCGGCATACGGGAAATCCTCGTACCCCCACACGGTCAGTCCGCGTCCCGCCAGCATCTGTCCGGCGATAAGCGTCAGTTGGTGATCAACGTGATTCCCGATCGCGAGCGGAACGTAGAACTCGCAAACATCCGTCGCTCTGAGCGCCAACTCACGATCAAGTGTGGTGACGATCCGCTCAGCGAGGTCGCTGTCGTCCGGGTGAATTGCACCGAATATGTCTTCGTCCGACGTATAGCGGTCCGAACGATAGATGGCGTCGAGCAAGTCCAACCAGACTGATGTCGCCCTGAGCGCGGTTGCCGCGCAACGATCTTCCCTGCGTCGCATCTCGACCGCGTCGGACGGGCCGAATCCCCAGCGGGTGTGCTGGCCATCAGCGAACTCGGTCAACGGGCCCTCTGGAACACCGCCCATTACCGTGACAATGGTGGGTGACACATCACCATTGGAAAGTTGCGCGACCAGTCCACCGCAAGAGAGGGCGACGTCATCGTAGTGGGGCGCGAGGAAGATGTGACGCGTCCCGCGCTCAGCCACCGGAATACCGCACGCGTTCGTCGCCTACTCTGCGCGTCACGCGACGATCGTCCAGGTATTCCAGCACGGCCTGCGCGTATTTGCGCGAGCTCCCGAAGTGATCGCGGAACTGAGAGAGGGTTATCGTCCCTTGGCCATCGATGATCTGCAGTACCTCGCGCTGAATATCGTCGAACGTATCGCGAGCGAAGACGATGTTTTCGTCGACGCGTACAACCTCGCCCGTTTCGGCCAGCGCGATGGCAAGATCCGGCTCGATGCCGAATTCGGTCGGCGGTGGTGGTGTGTGCGGGTCCGATCGCATGGCTCGCACGTAACGATCGATACGCTCACGTTGCTCGGGAGTGAACTGGATTGAATGCGAGGGAAGCCGAAGGACCTCACCATCGGACACGAATCGCTCGTCCGTGGCCGCACGCTGCACGATCTCCTCGAACGCGCGAGCGGGAAGTCCAATTCGGCTGCGCACTTCTTCCTTGGCCATACCGCGGCGCAACGGACTGCGTAGATGGAAGGCCTCCAACATGCGTTGGATCGCGCTGACCGTCACTGAGAAGGCGTCCTCGCGCATCAAGAGCGTCGTCGGAACTAACGGGCCGTCAGCCTGAGACCGTTTCAGCATCAGTACGGAGCCTTCAGCGATCAGCTCGTCAACAGCCGCACGGAGATCCGCGTCCGACAAAGCCACCGTCTTGGCCAAAGCTCTGAGCTCCACCGGGCCACTCTCCAGCGATTGGAACACGACTTCGGACGGAGTTCCTTCGGCCAGCACCTCGAGCGATTCGATGACGTCCGCTCTGAAGCGACGATGGCGTCGAGGATGTGGGTCTATGACGAGTCCACCGCCGATGGTGATACTGGGTGATGGCTGGCGGATGATGAAGCGGTCCCCTTTAGCCACCGCCAGCGGCTCAGCAATGCGGAACTGCACCCACGTTTCCTGCCCAGGCTGGATGCGTTCGTCGTTCAGCAGCGTGACGCGCGCCAGAGCTTCCGACGAACCCACGAAGAGCCCGACCTCGTCGTTCTGCTCGATGGCGATGGGCGACGATTCGATCAGCTTGAGCTGCGCGTCGATGAGCTGCGTCGGTTTGAGCCAACCGGGCATCGTCAGGATCTGCCCACGTCGGATTTCGTCGACGGAAACACCAGCCAAATTGACAGCGGTGCGAGATCCGGGGTTGGCGCGTTCCTCTTTCGATCCGTGGCTCTGCAGCCCACGGATGCGGCTACGCAGTTCGCCTGGCTGAATCTCGACTTCCTGCCCCAACACCAGCGGACCGTCAATCAACGTTCCCGTGACGACGGTGCCGAAACCGGAGATCGTGAAGACGCGGTCAATTGGTAGGCGTGGCCGTCCAGCCTCGGTGTGCGCCGGGACTGCGTCGAGAAGCTGATCGATGGCCGAGCGAAGCTCGTCGAGCCCTGCGCCCGAAATGGCGGAAACCGGCACGATCGGCGCCATGGCAAGCACCGAACCGCTCAACGCTTCCCGCACCTCCTCACGCATCAGGTCGCGCCATTCGTCGTCAACAGTGTCGATCTTGGTGAGAACCACGATGCCTCGCTCGATGCGCAGCAGGTTGAGAATTGCCAGGTGCTCGGCTGTCTGCGGCATCGGTCCTTCATCCGCGGCGATGATAAGAAGCGCGGCGTCGATCCCACCCACGCCAGCCAGCATGTTCTTGATGAAGCGTTCGTGCCCGGGAACGTCGACGACGCTCACCTCGCGACCGCTTGGCAGGCTGAGCCAGGCGAAGCCGAGATCGATCGTCATCTCCCGTTCTTTTTCTTCTCGCAGCCGGTCGGGGTCGATGCCGGTAAGGGCTTTGACCAGAGTCGATTTACCGTGGTCGACATGACCGGCGGTGCCGATCACGAACGTCTGTGGTCGCTCATCCATATCGTTTCGTTTCGTGAAGTTACTTCGACGTTGATAGCGATCTGATTATACCGAGGGCAAACCGCAGCGAGGCGGCGAATCATCCCGGCGCCCCGTTTCAATTGGCTGTTCCACTCTCGACTTGAACGGACTAATCGGCCGCGCTGGCGATTGCATCCCAGCGCTGAAACTGCTCCTTGGCGTTTGACATAAGCGCTTCGTCGGTCATCAGATCGAACGCCGTGAGGGCCATGGCTTTCGAGATTTTGATCAGCTGCTCGTAGCCGAATTCAGAGCCGGACGCGTCTACCACCTGCTGTGAATGCCCGGGAATCTGGGTGTGGCTGATCGCGAAACTTCCGGTGATGCACGGGAGTTTGTGGCTGATGTTGCCGAAGTCGGTCGAGTGCATCCCACGGCCGTGCCGGGGATTGATCTCCATCCCGACTTCACGCATGTTCTCGGTGTAGCGCTTGCCCATCTCGTAGTTCGGCCGCATGTCGTAACAGGTATTGTCCTCGGTGATCTTATACTCGCAGCCTGTCATCAATGCCGCGCCCTCGGCGACCTGTCGCACCTTTTCCATCACCTCGGTGAGGTATTCGAGTGATGCCGTACGCACGTAGAAGCGGGCTTTCGTGTATTTGGGCACGACGTTGGGCTGTTCGCCACCGTCGGTGATGATGCCGTGCAGTCGCGTCTCCATGTGGACGTGTTGACGTAGTGCGTCGATACCCGTGAAGAATTTGATGACGGCGTTGAGCGCATTGATGCCGTTGTACGGGTCTCCGCCCGAGTGAGCGGGGCGACCGAAATACTCGAGATCGAAGTGCGCGACCGCCAGGCAGGTGCCGTCGGGCCAGTCGGTGGCCGCACCGGTCGAGTCACCGGCGTGGTGTACCATCAACGCCGCGTCGACGTCGTCGAAAATGCCAGCCTGCTCGAGCTTGATCTTGCCGCCACCGCCCTCTTCGGCGGGCGTCCCGATGACCTCGAAGATGCCATTGATCTCCGGCATCACCGCACTCATGCCGATCGCCGCCGCCAGCCCGGAGGCGCCGATCAGATTGTGGCCGCAACCGTGCCCAATGCCTGCCAACGCGTCATATTCCGCCAGCACCGCGACGATTGGCCCCTCAGCTCGACCGTGCATGGAGGCACGAAACGCCGTCTCCAGTCCGCCTGCCGGTTTCTCGACCTCATAGCCCCATTCTCGGATGTTGGAGGACAGCAGCTGTGACGCCATGAACTCTTTATAGCCAAGCTCCGGATTCTGGCGAATCGTTTCAGCGATCTCGAGGATCTTGTCTCGATTCTCGTCGATCGCATCGAGGATGCGCTGGCGCAGCTCTTCCCTACTTGCCATGAAACGTGCTCCCTTCATCTGGGTTCATTCGCTTCTTTGCGCTGACAATAGCACCAGCGGCGTCGAGCCGTCACGCCTCACATGAATGAGTGCTGTTGGGGGGAGGTGCGCGTCGACGATTGGTCCACGGATACGCGTTCAATGCTCTCAACCAGGATTTTCGTTCCACGGACGAGATCGCCTATTTCGAGACCACCGTAGCCGAGCAAAAGCCCGTTGAGTCGCCGTGTTCCCTGATAGTGCTCGTCGATCGATTCGAGACGCACGCCACGTTTACGCGCAATGCGCACCACCTCGTTCGCCTCGATGTTCGCATCGAGTTCGACGAAGACGTGCAAGCCTGCGTCTAGACCACGCAACGTAGCGACGTGTCTCACCCGGTGGAACTCATCCGTAACGATGCGACGCTTTTCCGCGTAATGCCTGCGTGCCCGGCGGATGTGCCGCTCCAGGTCGCCCGCTTCCATGAAGCTTGCCAGCGCACGCTGCACCGGCCAGGGTGTGTGATAGTCGCTCAGCCGTTTGAGGCGCACGAGGCGATCGCGGAGTCGCGGTGGCGCGACCACGTAGCCGACGCGCAGCGCGGGAGAGAGGATCTTCGAGAACGTTCCGACGTAGACCACGCGACCGGCCTGATCGAGCCCTGCCAGCGCCGGGAGCGGTTGCGCGTCGAATCGGAATTCGCTGTCATAGTCATCCTCGACGATGAGCGAGTCGCATTGCTCGGCCCAATCCAGCAACGCGAGACGCCGCGCGATCGAGAGCCGCGCCCCCAACGGATATTGATGCGACGGCGTTGTGTAAACGAGTAACGGCGCATCTCCTCCGCTGGGGATGTCATCGACGATCAGTCCGTCTTCGTCGACGGAAATCGGTATCGGTCGCGCACCGCGGGCCGCCAACACACGGCGGGCGGATGGGTAGCCGGGTTCTTCGAGCGCCACTGCGTCTCCTGGTTGCAGCGTAGCCCGCGCGATGAGATCGATCGCTTGCAATGCACCCGAGGTCACCACCACGTCAACGGCACCGCAGGCGACACCGCGCGAACGGCCCAGGTAGTCGGCGATGGATTGACGTAGGCGCGGATCGCCCGCTGGGTGCCCGTAAATGGCGGGTGGGACATCGTGGGCGACCTCGCTCCAGGCTTTGCGCCAGGCGTCGCTCGAGATGAGTTCCGTATATGGTCGTCCGAGTCGAAACTCGATGGCCGTCGAGTCCTCAGGTTCGATCTCTTCGGTCTCGAGATTCAGCGGCGGCAGCCATCGTGGCGCGCCGATCAACTCCGGCCGCACGCGCTTCGGCAGCGTCGGGAGATCGATGGTGACGAAAGTGCCTGATCCATGCCGCCCCTCGACGTACCCCTCGGCATATAGCTCGTCGAAGGCGGCGACCACTACGTTGCGGGAGACACCTGCTGATTCGGCCAACGCGCGCGTCGAGCTCAGCCGGGTTCCTGCCGGAAGCCGTCCGTCCAGAATGGCGGCGCGCAGCTGATCAGTGAGCTGACGCTGCAGTGGAATGCTCGACCTGCGATCGAGCGACAAGGGAAGATCCATAGTCGCCTCCCGAAGTGGTCTGGTCAAACGCGTGGAGTGTGGCCCTCAACGTCGAACCACTTCTGGAGGATTATAGCCGGAGGGCGTCGAAGCATGCGTTCGCGGATGTGGTCGGCGCGAGGAGTTCTTCCAGGGACGATGTGAGTTGAGGGCACCTGATGATGGACCGCTATCCGAATGTTGGTTCGACGACGATCGATGAGGTTGCAGACGCGAAGCACGAGTCGCTCGCGTTTCAACCTCGAGACGTCGTGGTGACGACAGGTTCGCCTCTGATCCTGCCCAAAGCCTATCTCGAGTGGTACGAGTTTCGCGGCACGGAGTCGCTGACGTCGCGGGAACTGTCCATTGACGCGAGGTCGTTCTTGGCCCAGGAAATCTCGCTGGGGCGTTTGACATTCGATCGCGGGTTGGGCTTCGTGGTGCTCGTCTATTTACCGCCGGTCTTGCACCTACTAGTCGGGGCAGAGCGGCTTAGCCAGGTGAAATGGCAAGTAAACTACGGGCGCAATGCGAGCGTCGACGGCTGGTTCACGCGATCTGAACGCGCTTCAGGCGTCGTCGATTCCCAGTTGTCTCTCAAGGTCCTCGGCCGTCGTGACCGGGAGCTGACAAACGAAGTTCTGGCAGACGTAGGCGGCCGGTTGTCCCGAGACTTCGGTGCGATCCGCCAGCAGCGGAATCTCGCTGATTCCGTCTGAATTCGGTTGAGATAGTGCGACGACCTTCCAGGGGAGATAGTGACCGCGCAGGACGTCGAGCAGTGCCTGAGTTTCGGGTCGATCCTGGCCGCCGACAACGGCCACCTCGCGAACATCCCCCACGGCGAAGTCGTAGGCGCACAGCATCCGGCCAAAGCCGTTCGGTTGCTCGGCTGCGAAGGCGCCATATTGCTCTAGAATCTCGGTTGCGCGACGGCCCAACTCGCCGTCACCGGCTAACAGTGCGAGCCGCAAGAGCGCCTCAGCGGCGACTGAGTTACCGCTTGGGGTGGCGTTGTCGAATACGTCCTTGGGGCGCGCGATAAGTGCCTCCCCCGTGAGCGCGGTGTCGAAGAACGCTCCCTGTGCGTCATCCCAGAATTCGCCGATCATGCGCGTGGACAGCTCGTGCGCCCAAGACAACCATCCGCTGTCGAAGGTCGCCTCGTAGAGTGAGACTAGAGCGTCGATCAAGTCGGCATAGTCCTCGAGATAGGCCTCAATGCGCGCTTCTCCATCCTTGAAGGATCGCAACAAACGCCCGTCGACATAGAGTCGATCGCGAATGAATCTGGCATTCCGCACGGCCGTTTCGATGAGGTCGTCACGTTCCAACGCCACGCCTCCATCGGCCAGAGACCGCAGCATCAGGGCGTTCCAGGCAGTCAGGATCTTCTCGTCCCGGCCCGGCCAGACGCGGCGTGTGCGAGCTTCGTAGAGTCGAGCGCGTGCATCATCAATTCGTTGCCGCAGGTCGGCTAGCGGTATGCCGAATTCGAGCGCAATCTGAGCGGGATCTCGGGGAACGCTCAAGATGTTCGAGCCGTCGAAGTTTCCCTTTTCCACGACGCTGAAATAGCGTTGGAAGATTTGCCCGTCATCTTTACCCAGGACGGCGTCAATCTCCTCAGGTGTCCAGACGTAGAATTTCCCCTCTTCGCCCTCGCTGTCGGCGTCCTGCGACGAATAGAAGCCACCATCGTCTGACGTCATCTCTCGTCGGATGTAGTCATAGGTGTCATTGGCAATCTGTCGATAAAGCTCGTTGCCAGTCAGTTGCCATGCCAATGCGTAGTCGCGCGAAAGGAGTGCGTTGTCGTAGAGCATCTTCTCGAAATGCGGCACCAGCCAGATGCCGTCGACGGTGTAGCGATGAAAACCACCGCCGACCTGATCGAAAATGCCGCCGCGGGCCATGCGTTCCAGCGTGGTCGTCAGCATCTCCTCCGCGCGCCACGAGCCCGTGCGATAGATGCGACGCATCAGAAACTCGATCACCATGCTCGGCGGGAATTTCGGAGCGCCTCCAAAACCGCCGTTGGCGCTGTCGAACTGCTGATAGAGCGCTTGCTCCGCATCGCTCAGGGCGTCGACAGTCAGGCGGTCGGGCTTGAGCGATGCCTGGAAATGACTGTCGAGCTGCATGCGGATTTGATCGGCGGAGCCTTCAACCTCATCGCGCCGGTTGCGATAGGCATCCACGACCGCCTCGATGATGCGCGGCAGTCCCGGCATTACCTGCCCGGGGCCGACCTGCCGGTCCTCAGGTGGGAAATAGGTGCCACCATAAAACGGCTTGCCGTCGGGCGTCAGGAACATCGTCATCGGCCAGCCGCCCTGGCCGGTCAACATCTGCACCGCCAACATGTAGATGCTGTCGATGTCAGGTCGTTCTTCGCGATCGACCTTGATGTTGATGAAGTTCTGGTTCATCAGGTCCGCGATTCGCGGGTTCTCGAACGACTCATGGGCCATCACGTGGCACCAGTGGCAGGCCGCGTAGCCAATGCTCAGCAGGATCGGTCGATTCTGCTCCATGGCTGCATCCAGTGCCTCAGATCCCCATGGATACCACTCGACCGGGTTGTCCGCATGCTGACGCAGATATGGACTGGTCTCGTTTGCAAGTCGGTTTGGCATGGATCACTCCTGGAATCACGTGTGGATTTACAGGAAGGCCGGAAGGATCGAACGTGGCGGGCCGGAAGTCATACGGATGACCGTATCAGCAAGAGCATAGCAAACTCGCTCGTTCGGAGGAGGAACAATCGAGAAAGACCAAAGTACCGGGGAACGGCGGACGAATGTGCTAATTCGAGCATACTTATCCGCATCAATTGGAGTAATTTGCCTGGTCGAAGCGCCAACCCGAGCGCTTTCGCTTCGCTTGAGACCAGTCGGCTCCGGTCGCCGTCGATCGGTCTATGATGCGGGAATGTCGCACGTCAGCGATCGGATAGGCGGCAGCCCCTCCGCCAGAATCGACCAGCTATCGCCCGTGTCCTGGCTGTGCCAGATGGTCCCGTCACTCGTGCCGAAGTAGACGCCGGCCGGGTCGAGATGGTCAGTCGTCATCCCTTCGCGATACAAGGTGATGCGCTCGACCATCGGCAGACCATTGGTGAGCGCATCCCAGTCACCGCCGCCATTGCGACTGCGATACACAGTCAGTTGGCCGCTCAGTCGAATGCTGTTTTCATCTTGCGGTACCACGAACAGTGATGGGGGATTCTGGCGTGTCACGGCGATGACGAATCCAAAACTGCTTGGCAGACCTGAAGTGACGTCGGACCAGCTGTCTCCAGCGTCGTCGCTCCGGTAAACGCCCACGTGATTTTGCTGATAGATGACACGACTGTCATGTGGATCCAGCACCGCGGAGTGCACGCAACGATGGACGTCGTCATGCTGCATCTCCCCTTCCCACTCCGAGAAGCGGAAGACGCCCGCATTTTTGGAGTTCCAGGTCTCGCCACCGTCGTCACTTCGAAAGAGGCCCGCCACCGAGATTCCGGCGTAGAGGCGTTCAGGTCGTTGTGGATCGGCCATAATGCGGTGCAGGTTGACGCCCCCAGATCCACCTTCCCACCACTCGACGCGTGACGGATGCTCATTCATGCCGGGAGAAGGTCGCCAGTGGTTGCCGTGATCTTCGCTGATGAAGAGTGAAGCGGGCATCGCACCGGCGTAGACGCGTCCCGGTTGCGAGGCATGTCCGGGCTCGACGTGCCACACCTGATCGACGTCGAACGGACCTCCTGCGACCTTCCACTCGCGCCCGAAGTCGTCACTGCGAAAGACGGCCGTGAAGCCCTCGCCCGTCGCGGCGGCGAACATGGTGCGCCCGTCGCGCGGGTCGAGCCGGGCGTGACTGACGTCGAAGTTTTCCAGGCTCGGGCCGGACCGCAGCCACGGTGCGCCGGGACGCTCTCGTATGAACGTGTAGAGCCCCTCGCGTGTGCCCGCAGTGAGGAGAAGACGCTGTGGAAGATCGACCGAAGGTTCCATGCTGCAACCCTTCGCACTGAGAATGTGTACGTACGCTAATTACAGCAGATAGATCATGATCTGGCAAGATGCGGACGTGTGATAATTCACCGGCGACAGCGCACCACGGACGGTTGCCGCAAGGGATGGGGGAGGCAGATGGAAGCATTGCAGTTCAGCGACAGTATCCCGCGCTATGCGGTGTCCAAGGCACTCGGCACCGGGAGTTCGCGCGCCTTCTGGAGCAACGTCTCCTGTCTCCAGTTCAAGGACGTGCCAGAGCCCAGGCTTCCGACCCCCGAATGGCTGCGAATTCGAACGCGCTTCGGCGGCATTTGTGGCTCCGACGTCGGGTTGGTGACGCTTCATAGCAGCACGTCGACCTCCGCGTACACCTCATTCCCCTTCACGGTCGGACACGAGAATGTTGGTGTTGTCGGCGAGGTCGGGGGGTCGGCCGGAGGAATCGAAGTTGGTCGACGTGTCGTGGTCGATCCGCTCCTTCCGTGCGTCGTTCGGGGCTTCGGCGACCCTTGCGCCATGTGTGCGCGCGGCGACTACAATCTCTGCCTTCGCTTTCGCGACGGATCGATCGCGCCCGGAATGCTGACAGGCTTTTGCCGTGACACAGGCGGAAGTTGGTCGTCGTCTTTCGTGGCGCATCAGTCCCAGGTCATTCCGGTACCCGATAGTGTGCCGGACGAGAACGCCGTTCTGGCCGAGCCCTTTGCGGTCGCCTTGCATGCCGTCCTGCGCAATCGACCAACGGATGACCAGACCGTGCTGATTATTGGGGCCGGCGTGATCGGGTTGGCCACGCTTGCCGCTATCCGTGCCATCGGATCGAAAGCTCGCGTGATCATCACGGCCCGTCACCCGTTCCAGGTGGAGACAGCTAAACGACTTGGTGCGGATGAAGTGATCAAACCCGAGCGCGGGGCAGCGTTCTACCGGCAAATCGCACAGCTGACTGGCGCGGCGATCTACAAGCCAGTAATTGGCAAGGACGTCGTCAGTGGGGGTGCGAACATCATCTTCGAATGCGTTGGTTCGAATTCCACTGTCGACGACGCGCTTCGCCTGACGGCGGCCAGTGGACGCATGGTGCTGGTCGGGTTGGCTGGGATCCCGCGTGGCATCGATTGGAGCCCGATCTGGCTCTCGGAGGTTGAGGTCCGGGGCAGCTTTTGCTACGCCATGGAGGATTTCGCCGGAGAACGCATCTCAACAATGCGTCTTGCCATCAAGCTGATGGCGGAACATGGCGTGGATCTCTCGCAGTTCGTTACGCACCGGTTCAAGCTGTCCGACTACCGCAACGCGTTGGAGACGGTGACCAGCAAGGGCCGCAGCGGTGTCATCAAGGCCGTCTTTGCCTTCGAACCGTGACGGTGGGCTATTGGGATCTCGCCGTCGACACAGTGTGCTCGAAAATGAATGCGTCCTCGTTTTCGAAGACCAGACGATAGCTCGGATCGAGCTTCAGCAGGGCGACAAGTCCTGAACAGCAAGGCGCATGGTAGTCGACGAATCCCTGTTGCTCGTCGCGACGACCAACGTAGAGATAGTCGAACGCGGATCTATTGGTTTGGGCCCAGGCTTCGACGCAGGTTGGCGTTTCGGTGGAGCAGTTTTGTAGCGCGTCGTAGCTGTCCTGCTGCTTGGCAAACCCGTGATTCGGTGCCCATTCGTAGCCCTGAACGGTCGCGATGCTTACGCGGTCCGCGAGGACCGGGAACCATTCGCTGGATCGATCGAGCGCCCAGATATCTCCGGTCACGACCGCGAACTTTGCATTCTCCGGCGTGGAGGTTTGCACCCACGCCATGGCGGCGCGTTCCGGCTGCGAGAGTGACGTGTAGGAACCGATATTGGCCCCCAGTGATGAAATCCAGCCATAGCCGAGCAGGATAGCGATGGTGATTGGCGAGAGCCAGCGAACGACTCGCGTCGAGGCGTTTCCCGACGCTTCATCGCCATTGAACCAGCGAGAACCGACTTCCGACATGAACGGGATCAGGAACTGCACTAGTGCGATGCCGACGACCATCGACAGGGGCACCATGGCGTCGGTCTGCGACTTTCGCGTGTCGAAGATGAGAATCACCAGTAACCACATCGGTAGGAATGTCTGACCCCGACGCAGACACACGATGATGCCCAAGATGGCGAGCCCGGCGAAGAGCGGGAAGCGCGGTTCATCGCCCAGGTTAAAGACGACGAGCAACCCCAGAATGTTCTCGATTGCGCCTGCTCCCGATTGCCCGGCACTCTGAAATGGCGCCAGACCGTCGCGAGAGATGACGGTGAACCACCATGGGCTGCTGAGCAGCAGCACGCCCAATCCGACCAGGAATGAATTGATGAGTCCTCGACGAGATCTCCCGAACACGATAAAGAACAGGACCGCGCTGAAGGCAACGAACCAGGCGAACTCGATATGGCTCAGACAGGTTAGCGCGCCGAAGACCGCCGCTAACGCGACGCTCAACCGTGAGTGACGCATGTACATGCGATAGACCTGCCAGAGCGTGAGAATGGCAAAGAAATAGGCAAGTCCCCGGGTTAGCCCGCCGCCCATGATTTCCCAGTTGTAGCTGCGTGGTACAAGTGCGAACGCGAGGGAGGCAACCAATGTGGTGGTTCGGTCTTCCAGGAACTCGTTGGCGAAGATCATGAACGCTACGATGGTCGCCAAGCTGAAGACGACTGGGAGGACGCGCAGCAACTGGATCACGCTTGCGCCGGTGGCCGACGAGATCAACCCGGCAACGTAGAAGCCGAGTGGCGAATAGGCAAACGGCAGCGACAAACCGTTGTACTTGAGTTCGGCTGGTAGGTGAAAGTGTGCCGCTTTGATCTGCACGATGGCCTGATAGAACATCCCGCCGTCGTTGATGGGGAAATTCGACGTGCTGATCGCGACCCAACGGACGGATAGCCCAACCAGCATGACCATCAACGCACCAAACAGAAACTTGGTTCGCTCGGTCGCTTTGGACACTTCAGCAGCACGAGGAGTGTTGTCGTCGATCTTCTCGCGCGTGTTCTGTGGGGCACGCGCGCGAACGGCGGCCAGTGGTTTCACGACGTCTCCAGCTAGATTCGATCGGCGCATGCCATCCGTTGATTGCTGAGACCAACTCTAGGGAACGTCCGCGTTCCGGTCCTGCCCCGAAAGTCCCAATTGTCAACCCGGCAACGGGAAATCGAGCACACAAAAAGAAGCGCGCTGGGACGATTTCGCCCAGCGCGCCCGCAATTTCATGCGTTGTTCGGTCGGTCGATTGGGAGCTCTAGGTCATCGGAACTTGCGCGATGATCTTCCCGTCGATGCGCTCGAAGATCTCGTCCATGCTGGTGCCGGTGATGGTGACGCCGTGATTTTTCAGGCCGATGACCGCCTGATTTGGGTTCGGCTGTTGTCGAACGAGCTCGGCGACGGCGCGCGCCAGCTGAATCGTGCCGCACGGATAGTTGATCTCGGTCGAGGTGATGCCGTCCATCCAGGCGTGAACGTGGACGATCGCTCCGATGCCGGGGTGCTCGTGATAGATCATCCAATGCTCGATGGCGTCAACCGAGACACGTCGCGGCTGCACGTTATCCGGAACGCTCAGCAAAATGGCGGGCTCCGCGGGATCGAACCCGGAGACCATCAGAATGTCCTGGCCGATGACGTCCAGCTTGCCTTTGTTGACGCCGCTCGCGCTCATCCAAAAGCGCGTCTCGTCCTTGCGTGCGCTCAGATTGCCGTAGCTGAGGCCGCCAATGCCGTAGAGTCGCTTGACGTGACGCAGCTCTCGCGGTGCGAGGATTTCGTGGATTGGGAAGGGCGCCGGGAGCAGGTTCATCGCATCAAGCTTGCGGCCCGCGCGCTTGATCTGCTCGGTGATGTCGTCACCGTTCCACAGCTCGTTCTCGAGGTCGGTGTTATAGACGTTGTTGATGACGAGTTGGGAAGACGCCAGCGGCTCGATGCGCCCGTAGATTTCAGCGAAGAACTGATCGTCCTGTCCCTCGCGATATTGGACAACGTAGTGGCCCTGCTCAAGCGTCATGAAATGGGCCCCGATGCCGTTCTCGCCATGGACAAGCAACACAACCAGATTGGCCAGAGCGCGTACCAGATAGGGATAACCGGTGCGCAGATAGTTTTCCGGCTCCTCGTCGAGCTCGACGATGGCCATGGTGAAGGTCGCCTGGGCCTTGCGACGGTAGGCCTGCGGATTGTCGCGATCAACCATATTGAGAACCAGTCGAATGTCCGGTTCAGGCTGCTCGCGGAAGTGGTGGCCGGACGACGCCAGTCGGTTCTTGATCCCAGTGGCGAACCACTGCATCGTGGGCGTGCGAAGCTCACCGATCATGGTAAATGTCTCGGACTCGGAAGATCCGCTGGTCATCACGACGGAATCAGGTTGACGATCCGGCTGCACGTTCATGCCCTTGGCCCCTGACTTTCTTGGTTTCGACCCATATCAATCGCGCTCAGGACGGAGATAACATACACGCTACGTTCGGTCCTCGAAGGGCCGAGTCCGGCGAAAGTACGCTTGCATTCTTATCAGACTGTTAAGCGCTGGTCAAATATTGACTTCTCGCTTCCGTTGGCCGGAAGCGGAGCCCGTACTTTCAGTGACCCGCTGCGCACCTTCGCGTAAATGTCGGTCGATCCGGGTTGCTCGCCATCCACTTCGAATGGAAGTGCGTCGGGCGAGTGAATCTCGACGGACGCTCCCTGATAGTGATGCACGGCTGGATGCCCAACGTGTTTGCCACGGTAAACCTTCGGCAGCAGTGACAACAAGAGCGTGTACTTGGCGACGTCGTCCAGTACAAATACGTCGAACATTCCATCGCACACCGACGCCGTGGGAGCGATCTGCATTCCTCCGGCGAAGAAGCGACCGTTGGCCAGCACGACCATGTGGGCTGGACCATCGTGAACCTCGCTCCCATCTATCGTCACCCGTGTGTCCCGTCCATTAAAGACGAGGATCGTGCGCGTCGCGGCCACCAGATATCCGAGAAAGCCACCCAGTCGCTTTGACGAGTGATTCATCCACGCGGCAGTTTCTGCCCCTAACCCGACATCGGCCACGTTGACGAAGAAGCGCTGCGTCTCGCGTCCGTCGCTGTAGTACGAGATCGACCCGATGTCGACCGAGCACACCGACCCACCCACGATCACTTCCACCGCATGCTCGGGCCCATGAATGCCGAGCGTGCGCGCGAAATCACGTCCGGTACCGCAGGGAATGAGCGAGAGCACGACATCGGCAGTTGAAACGGCGTCCTTTGCGATGATGCCGTTGACGACCTCATTGAGCGTACCGTCGCCGCCGACCACGACGATGTCCCTGATTCCCTCCGCTACGATGCGCCGCGCGATGTCGGTTGCATCACCAACCGAGGAGGTCTCGTGAATGTGGAGACGAAATCCCTGTGCTCGCATGTTTTCAGCGATTCCGGGCCAGATCTTGCGCGTACGCCCGCCGCCGGAAACGGGGTTGACGATCGCGTGCCATTCTTGGTCCATGCGGTCCTCGCTCGTGGGCCTCACCGGCCGGTTCGGCATGCCAGATTGACGCACTCCCGCGGCGTCACCGTCGCGGGCTCGACCTGGGACATCCACCGCATCGCGGCGTCCATTGGTCCGGTAATGTTGAAACAGGCGATTGCGGATGCGCCAGTATAGCCCACGACACGAGCGCAGTGAAAGTTGCGGGCTCATTTCGCATTCCATTGCGGAGAGTTACGGTCAAGTCGTTGGCGCGTGTTTCCGCGTAAACCGCGATAGGCGCATGGTATAATCCGGCGACTTCAAAGTCCGGAGTTGTAACGGTGATGGCCACCAGGGGACCGACCGGACTTGCGCGTTACGAACACACATAGATGGGTTGGGGGCTCCGTCCGGCATGATCAGACCGCTGAGTGCGCTATTCGGCCTCTTCAGTCGCGATCTGGGAATTGACCTCGGCACGGCGAACACACTCGTCTACGTGCGAGGCAAAGGTATCGTCATCTCCGAACCTTCCGTCGTGGCCATTGAGTACAAGTCGAAGCGTGCGCTGGCGGTCGGTGTCGAAGCGAAGGCGATGGTCGGCAAGACGCCCGGAACCATCGTCGCAGTTCGCCCCCTCAAAGATGGCGTCATCGCCGACTTTGATACAGTCGAGATGATGCTTCGCTATTTCATTCAGAAAGTGCATGTGCAACGCATCATGGCTCCGCATCCGCGCGTGGTGATCGGCATTCCCAGTGGAGTGACTGAAGTCGAGAAGCGCGCCGCCAAGGACGCCGCGTTGATCGCGGGCGCCCGAGAGGCCTACACCATCGAAGAGCCGATGGCCGCGGCGATTGGCGCCGGTTTGCCGATCAACGAAGCCGTGGGGAGCATGATCGTCGACATCGGCGGAGGAACCACCGAAGTGGCCGTGATCTCACTCGGCGGTATCGTGGTCAACCATTCGATCCGCGTGGCCGGCGACGAGATCGACGATGCCATCATTCAATACGCCAGGCGCGACCACAACCTGGTCATCGGCGAGCGCTCCGCCGAAAACGCCAAAATCGCGGCTGGATCTGCATATCCATTGGAAGAAGAGCGGACGGTCGTCCTGCGTGGCCGTGATCTGCTGACTGGACTCCCGAAGTTCGTCGAAGTCAGTAGCGTCGAGATACGTGACGCCGTATCAGGCCCGGTCAATACCATCGTCGATTTGGTGAAGTTGTGTGTCGAGGAGACTCCCCCTGAGCTTGTGGCCGACATTATGGAGCGCGGAATCACCCTGGCTGGTGGCGGCGCGCTATTGTTAGGTCTGGACAAGCGGTTGCAGTCGGAGCTACGCATGCCGGTGTATCGCGCCGACGATCCCTTGACCTGCGTTGCACGTGGCACCGGCCGAGTCGCCGAAGCGCTTCACCTGTATCAACGCGCCCTTGCCGGAGGGCAAGAGATTCGCCGGCCGGCGAGTTAGGTCCTGGTCCGCTGATGCGTGACCAGCGACGTGGATACCGCCTGTGATTTCCCTTACCACCAGACAGACGATCATCCTGATCGCGATCTTCCTCATCACCTCGATCAGTCTCATCGCGTTGGACCAGCAGCATCATCTTGATGCCGTGCGGTCTCCTGCTGAGGCGCTCATCCGCCCGTTCGAATCGGCCTTCAGCGAGGCTGGTCGTTCAATTCGTGGACTCCGGCACGCGTCGCCATCCGCGACCGAACAACAACTCCAACAGGTGACCGCAGAGCGAGACAAGCTGTTGGCAGAAAACGCGCGTCTCAAGGATCTGCAGACCCAGGTCAATGAGCTTCAGAAGCAGCTTGATTTCAAACAGTCGAATCCGGGATTGACGGTGCTCACCTCGGGCGTGGTCGGGCAGGATCCGAATGGCACAACCCGCATCATGGTCATCAATCGTGGCTCGAACGACGGAGTCAGCGTCGGGATGGCGGTCATCAGCCCAGATTTCTTCGTGGGTCAGGTGACCAACGTCAGCCCAGACCAGGCCAAGGTCACGCTGGCAACCGATTCTTCGTCACAAGTCGGGGCGATGCTGCAATCAAATGGGGCGAGCGGCGTCCTTTTCGGTCAATGGCAGGCAGGCGGTCAGATGCAGCTGAAGTATCTCGATCCGGCGACGACCGTCAGTGAAGGGGACGTGGTCGTGACCTCCAGTCGCACAGCGCGGGTTCCGCAAGGTCTGGTAGTCGGCAAGGTCAGCGCCATCCACCGCAACGTGCAATCAGATGAGCTCAACGTCGACGTCGCACCACTGATCGATTTCAACAATCTGCAGTCGGTGATGGTGATCGTATCGGACGGCTCGCAGCCGTGACGAAAGCAAATCGGCTGGATCTGCGTCTCGCCGCCAGTGTGACCGCCGGAAAGCTGAGCTCCAGCGCCATTCGGGTGCTTGGCCGTGGGGGTGGCACCGCTGCGCCCGGAGTGGTCTCGAATACCATCGATCCCCATATCCTCGACAAGCTGGCCCGCAAAGTTCGCGGTGGTTGCATCGTCGTGGCCGGGACGAACGGGAAGACGACCACCTCCCGTATGCTGGCCGACATTCTTCAGGCTGCCGAACTGCGCGTCATCCACAACCGCACTGGCTCAAACCTGGTCCGCGGCATCAGCGCTGCTTTTGCCGCGCAGAGTAGCTGGTCCGGCGAACCTCACGGTGACGTAGCCGTCATCGAGACTGATGAAGCAGCGTTCCCGGACGTGGTTCGGCGTTCGAATCCGCGATTGATCCTGCTGCTCAACCTCTTTCGCGACCAGCTCGATCGCTATGGAGAGCTTGACACGATCGCCAGTCACTGGCGCGAGGCATTCGAGCAGCTTCGTGGCGATCAATTGCTGGTCGTGAACGGAGACGATCCTGCGTTGGCGGCCATCACCGATGGGGTACGCGGGCGAGCGAGTCGTGTTCGGACTGAGCGAGACCAAGTACGCGCTGGACGCGTTGCCTCATGCGGTCGACTCCGCCATCTGCCGGCGCTGCGGATCGCCGCTGAAGTATGAACAACTATTCCTGTCGCACTTGGGCGATTATGTCTGCCCGAACTGTGGTTTTCGGCGGCCGGATCTGGACGTCGCGGCCGGCGACCTCGAACTGCGCGCGCTCGACTCTGTGTCATTTCGTCTCAAAGGTCTGAACCAGGACCTCGACCTGAATGTCGCCATTCCCGGCCTTTACAACGCCTACAACGCGCTGGCCGCCGCCACTGCGGCGCTCGCCATCAACATTGCGCCTCATCTGATCTCGGAGTCGCTGTCCAACTTCCGGTCCGCGTTCGGGCGTATCGAACGCCTTCGTTACCGCGACCGCGACCTCGTGATCGTCCTCGTCAAGAATCCGGTCGGGTTCGATGAAGTGCTGCGGATGTTGGCGACGGCTGGTCAGAACGAGCCGACCATGATCGTGATCAACGATCTTGATGCCGACGGACGCGACGTCTCCTGGCTCTGGGATGTGAATGTTGAACAGCTTGCGAACGGCACATCGCCCCTCTTCACGAGTGGATTGCGCGGGCCGGATATGGCTACGCGCTTGAAGTACGCGGGCATCGACAATGAGCGCATCCATCCGCTGGGTGAGCTGCGTCAGGCGTTGGACGAGTTTGTTGACGCCATCCCACAGGGCGAAACGGGGTATATTCTTCCAACATACACGTCGATGCTGGAACTGCGTGAGATCCTGGCCCAACGGGGTGCGGTGACCTCCTTTTGGCAGCAATGACCCGACCATTGGCGAGAGGAACCGAGCAGTGAAGCTGACGATCTGCTGGCTCTACGGGAATGCGATGAACATCTACGGCGATCGCGGCAATGTACTGGCCCTGTCGCAGCGCTGCCGTTGGCGTGGCATCGAGGCCGAGATCGTCCATTGCGGCGTTGACGATCCGCTTCCGGCCGGCGCCTACGACATTTTCTTTTGGGGCGGCGGACAGGACCGCGAGCAGATCAACGTCTCTGCCGACATCCAGGGAGCCAAAGGCGACGTGCTGAAGGCGGAAGTGGAAGACGGCGCGCCGCTTCTCTCGGTTTGCGGTGGCTACCAATTGCTCGGTCAGTATTACCGTCCTCACGATGGGGACGAGCTGCCTGGGATCAGCCTCTTCGACGCCTGGAGCGTCGCCGGAAACGAGCGGTTTATCGGCAACGTCGTGGTCGAGTCGGATGAGTTCGGTGAGCTGGTCGGGTTCGAGAACCACAGCGGGCTGACCTATCTTGGTCCGAGCGCGCAACCACTGGGTCGCGTGCGGGTCGGCCACGGAAACAACGGCAACGACGGTTTCGAAGGCTGTCACTATCGAGAATGCCATCGGCTGCTACATGCATGGAGCGCTGCTTCCCAAGAATCCGGTGGTCTCCGACTATTCTGATTCGGGCGGCGCTGCGGCGACGGTATGGTGTTGACGAGATGGAAACGCTCGACGATTCGCTCGAGATCGCCGCGCACGCCTCGGCGGTCAAACGGGCGCTCGTGCAACGTTAGGTTCCAACGACCAACGTAGTTCTCGATCGTAGAGGGGGGATTCGATGCGAATTGCAATCATCTCGGACGTCCACGGAAACATTCATGCGCTCGATGCCGTGCTGGCCGATTTGGATGCGTCCGGCCCGTACGACGAAATCGTCTACGGGGGCGACGTCGCGTTCAACGGTGCGTTCCCGTCTGAATGCATCGACAGAATGCGCGAACGTGGCTACCGAGCCGTGCGTGGCAACACCGACGAGTTCCTCGTCGTTATGGCCAGGGGATCCTCCTATGAGACATCGGTGACAGACGACACGCAACAGCACTCGCCGCGCTGCAGGAGTTGGACCGCTGGGCGAACGACAGGTTGTCGGATGAGCAGATCGACTATCTCGCAAGCTGGCCGTTGCGGATCGATATTAAAGGACCTGACGATCAGATATTGACGATCTGCCATGCCTCCCCGTGGAGTGCGCACGTCACCGTCTTCGGAGACGCGAGTGAGGACGTCGCGCGGCAGGTGCTCGATCACGCCGATTCTCAGGCCGTTGCCTATGGGCACATCCACGTGCAGTACCGCCGTGAAATCGACGGACGAGTGCTGTGCTCCGTGGGAAGCATTGGCGCTCCGTTTGACGGCGATCCGCGAGCGGCCTATGCCGTGCTGACCAACGACGGCGCGGGCTGGGACGTCGAATTTCGACGCGTGGCCTACGACACGGACGCAGCCTACAACGGGCTGATGGAGTCGACGTTGCCCAACCATGAGGCGGTCGCCGCCGGAGTCCGCGTGGGACGCCGCAACGTTTGACGTATGAGATCTGACCGCGTTGAACATAACAATCGTCTGTGATACGCTTTTCGCGGAGACACGGCTGAACCGGATGGGGACGATACGGGGCCGGTGACACGTCTCGTTTTTGCACTCGTGATTGCAACCATGGCGCTCGCCCAGGCGGCGCTGATCCCGGCGATGAATCTGCTCAGCATCGGCCCAAACATCGTGTTGGTGCTGATTCTGATCTGGAGCGCCGAACGTGGCATGGCCGAGGGCGTCATCTGGACACTTCCGGTCGGTATCCTGCTGGATCTGTTGGCGCTCGATCCACTCGGCTCAAACACGCTCGCGCTGCTACCGGTGGCCGTGATCGGCGGGTTGGCCCAGCGGCGCCTCTTCCATAGCGGTGTAATCATCCCCATGGTGCTCGTCGTGGCCGCAACGATCGTGCATCAGATCGTGGGAGTGGTCGTCTCGGCCGCTACCGGTTCAGGCTATTCGCTGGGTGCCACCATGCGGCTATCATTCTTGACGGCCCTGCTGAACGTCGCCATGGTGCCTGTTCTCTACATCGGAGTTGCCATTTTGGATCGTTTGGGGGTTGTTCGTGCGTCGCGCGCGTAAGCGAATGGAGCTGGTTCGATTTGCCGACCGAAAGGGGAGGCGAGTCGACGAGCGTGCCGATGACGAGGTCTTCATCTCGCGGCGCATGTTCCTCTTCAAGGGCATCGTCGTCGTCGGTTTCGGCGGTCTAGCGGCCAAGCTGGCCAAGATGCAGATGGTCGACGCTCGCCAGTACGCCAATCAGGTGAAGGGGAACAGTCAACGATTCGAGGTCCTCAACGCGCCACGCGGCTTGATCGTCGATCGCAACGGAAACACGCTGGCGGAGAATCGCATCAGCTGGACCGTGTCAGTTCTGCCTCCGCTCGTACCCGACGACGCTGAGAAAGTCAGCTTCATCCGTGATCAGCTCACCTCGACACTCGACCTCAAACCGATGCTGGTGGTGCGCAAGAACGGTTTGCCGCTCGGATCGGAAGACTACGTACTGACGTCGCTGGCGCAGGCGATTGGCACGGATCCGAAGGACCTGATACAGCAGGTGATGGTCGACACGTCTGACAACCTGGTATCGGTGAAGGACGACCTGACCCCAGCGCAGGCCGACCAATACAAGCCCCTCGAAGATCAGCTCCCAGGCGTGCACGTCATGGGATACTTTGACTTCCTCCTCGAGCTGCATGCCGATAGCGTTCTGCCTGTGACCGTCAAAGAGGACGTGCCGAAAGACGTGGCCCTGGCGCTGCAGGCGAATTCGGTCTATCTACCGGGCGTTGGGGTGAGCGATCAGAAGCTGGTCCGCCGCTACCTTGGTGGTGACGATTTCTCTCACATGCTCGGCTACGTCGGGCCGATCGATCAGGAGGAATACGACTCGTACCAGAACAAGGGGAACAATCCCTATATCGCCACCGATTACGTCGGGCGAGGGGGACTGGAAGAAGCATTTGAGTCGTATTTGCGCGGTGTGCACGGCGGACGCTGGGTTCAGACCGATGCGCGTGGAGTCGAGATCTCCGAGATCCCGTCAATGCGTCGCGATCCGCAACCGGGGCACACCGCAGTGCTCACCATCGACAGTGACTTTCAAAAGGCCGTCTCTGCCGCTCTCGCCGACGGCATCCAGAAAGCCAACGAAGGCGCTCTCACCGACGGTCTCTCGCCAGTGGGATCGGGTGTGGCCGTAGCCATCAACCCGCAGAATGGCGAGATTTTGGCTCTGGTTTCGTTGCCGAACTACAACAATCAGCTCTTCGTCGACGGCATCTCGGAGAAGCAATATCAGGACTACCTCAACGACCCGTTCACGCCGCTGAACGACAACTCAATCAGCGGTGAATTCCCGCCCGGTTCGACGATCAAGCCGCTCCTGGCCTGTGGCGCGCTGCAAGAAGGGACGCTCAATCTTCAAACCGAGTATTACTGTGCTGGGTCTATTCGAGTTCCGACCGTGACCGACGAGGCAGGCGGCAATGAATACGTCTGCTGGCTCGCGTCTGGTCACCATTCCATCTCGATCGAGGATGCCATTGCTCAGTCGTGTGACGTCTTCTTCTACAATGTCGGCGCTCCCGGACAGATCCCTGAAGGCTCAACCCAGCCGCTGCATTACTACATCCCTGGGCAGGCACAGCCGCACAATTTTGAGGGGCTGGGGATCGACCTGATCGACAAGTATCTGCGCGGATCTTTCGGCTTCGGCCAGCAGACGGGTGTCGAGCTTGCGGGCGAGGCCTCTGGCGTCGTTCCGGATGCCAAGTGGCTCTTCCAATCGCCTTTGCACGAATACTGGTCTGTCGGCGATACTATCAACGTCTCGATCGGACAGGGGCACGTGTCCTGTACTCCGCTGCAGTTGGCCAGCGCCCATGCGGCCATCGCCAATGGCGGTACCTATTACCGGCCACGACTGGTCAAAGAGCTGCGCGATTCCGACGAACAGGTCTTTCGGTCATTCCAACCTGAGAAGCTTTGGTCCCTATCAGTCGATTCTCAGCACGTTGAGGCAGTTCGCAACGGCATGCGGAAGACGGTCACCGAGGGAACCGCGATGGGGAAATTCGTCCTCACGGGGAACGATTTTCCGATTGCTGGTAAGACCGGCACCGCTGAGTTCGGCGAAATGATCGATGGCAAGTATCGGCGCTCCCATGCATGGTTCGCCGCATGGGCGCCATTTGACAAGCCGGAGATCGCGGTCATCGTGCTGATTGAGAAGGGCGGCGAGGGCGCGACGTACGCGGTGCCGGTGGCCGACGCGATTCTCGCGGCTCACTTTGGAAAGACACCAGCGAAAGCCTAGACTTGAGGCGTCGAGCGGCACTCCAATAGACGCCGTTGCGTATTCCAGGGTAGTCGTGGTGCGGGATTTGGCGGTTGGGGAAGGAGCGCATGGCCCATGGCCGAGCGGTATCGTGAGAACTACGAGCAAGTTCGTGTGCGGGGCACGCGTGACGGCTTCATTCTCCAGTTGCCGCTGGAAGCCCCTTTGCCCGTCCTGCTTGGTATGGTACGCGGCTGCATCGACGGTGGCGGTGAATTCTTTCAACAATCCGAGCTCGTCATCGACTATGGCGCACGCGTTCCAAACGTCGAGGAGATCGTCGCATTGCGTTCTCTACTCTCCGAGCGTGGCGTTCGACTCCGCACGGTGATCTCCGGCAACCCGACCTACGGCGAGATGCTTCGTTCCTGGGGGTATCACCCGTTGCGCGTGGTATCGCAGGGGGCGATTGACGAAGGACAGGACACCGGCTCACACACCAACGCTGACGGTGAACGAAGTGCGCTCTACGTGCGACGGACATTGCGATCGGGTTCGTCGATTCAGTCCGACGGCGACGTGCTGGTCGTTGGCGACGTCAACGCCGGAGCCGAGATAACGGCCGCCGGAGACGTGCTGGTCTGGGGCACCATTCGCGGAACAGTCCACGCGGGCATTGACGGTGACTACTCCGCCATTATTTGTGCGCTCAAACTCACCCCGACGCAGCTTCGCATTGGCAGCATTTACGCACGGCCGCCGGACCAACGGAGTGTTGAAGCAGACGTGCCGATGGTGGCGCGCATTCACAACGGCGAGATCATCGTGGAACCATGGAAGACAGACCGCCGGGCGACGCGGTCCTGAGGGATTCAAATCGGCGTTTTGGACCCGGGCGCCACGGCGCGACCAGTCATTGAGGTAGGGATATGGGAGAAGACCGACAGCATGGAACGCTCGGGCGGATCATCACGATCACTTCGGGCAAGGGTGGCGTTGGAAAGACCACCACGACGGCCAATATCGGCGCGGCCCTCGCGTCGCTCGGCAGGTCGGTCGTTCTCATTGACGCCGATATCGGTTTGCGCAACCTCGACATCGTCCTGGGTCTCGAGAACCGCATCGTCTACGACCTGGTCGACGTCGTCGAGGGGACCTGTCGTCTGCGTCAGGCGATGATTCGCGACAAACGGCTCAACAATCTCTATCTGATTCCGGCAGCGCAAACGCGAGAGAAGGAAGCCGTTTCCCCTCAGCAGATGAAGACCCTGTGTGAGGAACTTCGACGGCAGTTTGATTTCACGCTGATCGATTCTCCAGCCGGAATAGAGCAGGGCTTCCGTAATTCGATCGCCGGAGCTGACGACGTCGTGGTTGTCACGAACCCCGAGGTCTCCTCTGTGCGTGACGCCGACCGCATTGTCGGGCTGGTGGAAGCGGCCGAACTGGCCACGCCGAAACTCATCGTCAACCGCATCGACCCTGCGCTGGTTCGCCGCGGCGACATGATGAGCGTCGACGACGTGACAGAGATTCTGTCGATCCCGTTGATCGGCGTCGTGCCAAACGACGAGACGATCGTGACTTCGACCAATCGCGGCGAACCTGCCGCGCTCGACCCCGAGTCAAAAGCAGGGCGTGCATTCCGTAACATCGCCAAGCGCATCAATGGCGAAGAAGTGCCGTTCATGCCGCTCGAAGAGCCGGATGGTGCCTGGCGGCGATTGCTCCGGTCGATCGGACTACGAAGCAACAAAGGGGAACCGGTGCGAGGGGGAGGGACGAGCTAGATGGGCTTTTTTGACACTCTGCTAGGGCGTAGCGCGTCACGACGGAATCCCTCGAGTGCCTCAATGGCCAAGCAACGCCTGGTCGAGGTTCTGGTGCAGGATCACGTCAAGATCACGCCTGACGTGATGGAAGCGATCCGCAGCGACATCTTGAAGATCCTGTCGAAACACCTCGACGTGGACGCCGACCAGCTGCAGATCAATCTGACGCGCACCGATCGCGGCGACAATCTGGTAGCGAACGTTCCGGTCCGCCGGGGCGCTGGATCGCGACATTAGCGCGACGTGATTGATTTATTGCCGCTCGGGGGGCTCGAGCTACATCATGTCGGCATAGTCGTACGCGATCTTGATACCACGATCGCTCATTACCGTCTGCTTGGGTTCGACGAACCGATTCAGGCGGATCTCCACGATCAGGGCGTGCGTGTCGCCACGTTTTCGGCTGGCTCCGGTTATCTCGAACTCCTGATGCCGATCGCCGAAGGGACGGGAGTGACGCGATTTCTGGAGTCGCGCGGCGAGGGCATGCATCACATGGCCTTAAAAGTGCGCGATGTGGAAAAGGAACTGCGCCGACTCGAAGCCTCAGGCTTGCAGCTCATCGACCTGCATCCACGCGTCGGCGCCCATGGCTGGCTCGTCGCCTTCATCCATCCTCGCTCGTGTGGCGGTGTCCTGACCGAGCTCGTTCAGGTCTGACGTTCGCCGAGAAGGGTCCTCAACGTGATCAAGACAGGTTCCCACCGCGTGAACACCACCTCCGGCATCGAGATCGAGCCCGTCTACCGCGAGTCGGAGCGCATACCGCAACCCGATCCCGGAGAATACCCCTACACGCGAGGCGTGTATCCGACCATGTACCGCGGTCGTCGCTGGACGATGCGTCAGTACGCCGGATTCTCCTCCGCCGAAGAGAGTAACCGCCGCTATCGGTTGCTTCTCGAACGTGGCCAGACGGGACTGAGCGTAGCATTCGATTTACCGACGCAGCTTGGCTATGACTCGGACGATCCGATCGCGCGAGCCGAAGTCGGACGCGTCGGTGTGGCCATCAGCACGGTCGACGACATGCGCCGGTTGCTCGACCAAATCGACCTCTCACGAGTGACCACATCGATGACGATCAACGCACCCGCAGCGCTCCTCCTGCTGATGTATCAGATCGTGGCCGAAGAGCAGGGCGTCGATTCGAGCAAACTGGGCGGCACGATTCAAAACGACATCCTGAAGGAATACGCCGCGCGTGGAACCTACATCTTTCCGCCTCGTCCATCGATGCGCCTGGTCACCGACACCTTCGCTTATTGCCGCGACAATCTCCCGCACTGGAACGTCATCAGCATCAGTGGCTATCACATTCGTGAGGCGGGTTCGACCGCCGCGCAGGAGATCGCCTTCACGCTTTCAAACGCCATCGCCTACGTCAATGCTGCGCTTGAGGCCGGACTGAAAGTCGATGAGTTTGCTCCGCGTCTCAGCTTCTTCTTCAACGCCCACAGCAATTTCTTCGAAGAGGTTGCCAAATTCCGCGCAGCGCGCCGCATGTGGGCCAGGATCATGAAGGAACGTTTCCACGCGACCGACCCGAAATCGATGAGCCTGCGCTTCCACACGCAGACTGCGGGATCATCCCTCACTGCCCAGCAGCCCCTCAATAACGTGGTGCGCGTCGCTTTTCAAGCGCTCAGCGCGGTGCTGGGCGGCACACAGAGTCTGCATACGAATGGCTTTGACGAGGCTCTCGGCCTTCCAACCGAAGACGCGGCCACACTTGCGCTGCGTACACAGCAGATCATCAGCGACGAGACTGGCGTGGCCGACACGGCCGACCCGCTCGGAGGCTCCTGGTTTGTGGAATCGCTGACGGACGAACTCGAACGACGCGCATGGGAGCTGATTGGTGAGGTCGAGGAGCGTGGAGGGTCGGTTGCGGCCATCGAGTCAGGCTTCGTCCAGCAGGAGATCGCCGACAGCGCCTATAGCTGGGAGCTTGAGGTTCTCAACGGCGAACGTCCCATCGTCGGCGTAAACGAATACCAGGCGGATGAAGAGGTGGCGGTGCCGATTTCACGCATCGACGATGAAGCCGTCCGTCGCCAGATCGACCGAGTGACCTGCGTACCGCGCCAATCAGGATCGGGCCCGTGTCGAGCAGGCACTTGCCGAGGTCGAGCGAGCCGCACGTGGCACCGACAACTTGCTTGTCGTCATGAAGTCCGCTCTGCTGAGCGGCGCCACGCTCGGCGAGATCTGCGGCCGTCTGCGCGACGCTTGGGGCGAGTACCGCCCCAGCACGTAGCGGGCGACACATTCGGCCTCTCTGCGTTGGCGCGCGCGATGTGTTGCTCGTTGGCTCCTTACTGAGACTGCAATGTAGCCTTTTTCTTGGCGGCGCTCACCTGACTCGGAAGTGTAGTGGCGGGCGTCTCTGCCCGCCTTCTTGACTCGCCACGAGCTTTATTCGTATGAGTTCCGCCGAAATTTTGCTGCCGATCGAGGGACGTTCGTCCGTTCAACAAAGGCGGGCAGAGACGCCCGCCACTACGTCTGTTTGGAATCATGTCCCAATCCTCGCGTGCTCAGTTGCCAGTGCCATGGTCGGGAAGACGTGTCGGTAGAGGTGATAGTTGATGTAGAAGTCACGCGGGAAGCCGGTGCCGGTGAATTCCGGCTCGTCCCAGGTCCCGTCGGCCTGCCGCTCTCGCAGGAAGTTCAGTCCTCGAAGGCAGGCTTCGCCGCCACCCAAACCAGCATATTGCAGAGATATGACCGCCCAGGCGGTCTGCGACGGCGTGCTCGCGCCGACTCCCGCGAAGGACTTGTCGACATAGGAATGGCAGGTCTCGCCCCAGCCGCCGTCCGCGTTCTGCCTGCTCAGCAACCAACGGATAGCGCGCCACGCACGGCCCGGTAGTCGCTCGCCTGGTCCGTAGAGCGCGTGGAGCGCCGAGATCACGCACCAGGTGCCATAGATATGATTCACACCCCAGCGGCCAAACCATGAGCCATCCGGCTGTTGAGTCCGTCGCAGATACGCCAATCCCTCGGCGACTTTGCCATCGCCTGGCGAGTAGCCTGTGCGTGCCAGCATCTCGATAACGTGCGCCGTCACGTCCTCGGACGGCGGGTCGATGAGCGCTCCAAAGTCAGCAAACGGGATGCTATAGACCAGGTCGTTGGTGTTGTCCTTGTCGAAGGCCGCCCAGCCCTGATTACTCGATTGCATGGCAAGCACCCAGCGCACCGCACGGTCGACGGCGGGCTGCACTTTCTTCCGCTCTCCGGCATCTAGCAGCGACACCACGACCACGGCAGTGTCGTCGACGTCAGGGTAGATGTCGTTGTCGAATTCGAAGGCCCAGCCGCCGCATGCGACGTTTGGCACTTTGATCTGCCAATCGCCCCCGCCGGTGATCTGTTCGCGCAGGACCCAATCAACCGATTTTCGCATGGCCGTATGTTCTGGTTTGAGTCCGGCGCGTGCCAAGGCCTGCATCACCCACACAGTATCCCAGACCGGTGACATGCAGGCCTGCAGGCGCCAGCCCTGCTCGTCGTCGACGGCGAACCCGTCCAGTCCCCTGAGTCCTTTGCGCATGACGGGGTGGTCGACCGACATCCCTTCGAGGTTGAGGGCGATGAGGGAATAGACCCAGGGCGGTTGAATGCCACCCCAGCTGCCGTCGGCCTCTTGCCGCTCGACAATCCAGTGCACCAACTGCGAACACGCCGCCTGCCTCTTCGGATGGGCCGGGAGTCGGTCGTACAGCTTGAGCAGGCGGTCGGTCCACCAGAAGACGCCCGAGCCCGGGACGCGCGTCAGGCGGTCTTCGGTTCCCGGAACCACGAGTTCTTTGAGGTCGCATCCGAGCGGTCGAATTGGGCGTCTGGTCAGCACGATCAACAGCGGCGCAATGGTGCCCCGAGCCCAGCAGGCGAAGTCGTAAAGGTTGAAGGGGACGGACGAAGGTAGGTAGATCAGCTCGGGCGGCATGCTGGGAACGCCTTCCCAGGGATATGCGCCGAAGAGGGCCAGCCACATTTTGGTGAAGACGCGCGCGCTAGCCACGCCGCCGAGCCGTTGGATGAGGTTCAAAGCGCGCATCATCGGCTGGGTGGCTGGATCGACGCCCAGCACCTTGAGCGCGGCGTAGGCTTCGATAGTGGTGCTGAGATCGGCCGGAGCGTCATAGTAGTTGCCCCAGGAACCGTCGTCGCGTTGGTTCTCGAGCATGTGGACCACGGCGCCGTCACGGATTGAATCGAGCGGGAGTTCGAGGAACCGGAGCAAGAGCACGTGCTCCGCAGTCATCGTCACGTTGGTCTCCAGCTCGCCGCACCACCAACCCGCTGGGTCTTGACGCTCGATCAGCCAATCCACCGCGCTCTTGAGCGAGTCATCCAACCGAGACCGCGTCCTTCCCGACTCGTGCGAGATTCATGGCCAGCAGCCGTGCCGCATCGCGACCGCTGCGCACGGCCGACTCCATGGTTGCGGGCCATCCGGTGTCGGTCCAGGCCCCCGCGATGACGACATTGAGGGACGTGGTCGCGGGACCAGGTCGCTTCAGGCCCGGAGTCGGGATGAAAGTCGCTTCTCGGTCGCGCGTTGCCGCGCCGACGCGCAGCGTCGCCCGGGCGAGCTGCGGCAATACCTTCCTGAGTTCCAGATCGCACATCTCGATCAATTCTCCGCTGGGGCGATGGACGTGCGCGTCTGCCGCGCTCAAACTGCAGCAGAGGTATCCGGGCGTCTTCTGGAATACCCACTGCACCGGTGAATCGATCAATGCGGCGAACCCGAAATCCAATTTCCCGACGTCATACCAGAGGTGTACGTCGACAATTGGCGCGGTTTGAAACTGGTCGAGATCTGCCAGGCCGAACGCGTCTGGGCAACCGAGGATACGTTCCAAATCGGCTGGTGGAACCGCGAGCACCACTCCGTCGCATTGATGCAGTTCGTCGTCGGCTGTGACGACACCGCGGACGTGACTCGACATCCCCTTTGCCGGTTCGCATTCCAACGCTCGTACCGACGACCTCAAATGAATCCCGTCCAACTGTTGAGCCGCCATGTCTGCCAGCCGCCCGAGCGGCACCTTGGCGAACCCAATGCGGGCGGCACCGGAATCGGCCAGGAACGCGGTGGTGATGACGTGCAGGCCCGCTTCCGCCGAGACGTGTTCAAGCGGTGCATTGAGAGATGGGACGAGAAACGGATTCCAGAAAGCCTTGCGGGCGGCCTCCGACTGTCCGTGTCGCGCCAGCCACTCCGCCATCGTCTCGCCTGATTTGCATCCCGACCGTGCCCGCATGGTTGCCAGACCGATCTTGAGGCGGTCGATGAGCTTCAGATGTCGATAACGCAAAAGCGACGGCGCCAGATGTAACGGGCTCGGCAGGTTCGCGGCTCGTAGGGTGGACGGCACCTCGCCAGGCGCGAGGAGCAGCGCCTCAAACCGATCCTGCAAATAGAGAAGATCGTCTCGCGTCTGCCCCGACATTGTGGCGATCTGGTCGATGAAATCGATGAATTCGGTGCAGCAGGCAAGATAGACATGCTGGCCGTTGTCGACCTCAACGCCGCCGACTTCGAAGGAAGTCGCTTTCCCGCCGATGAGTCGGGTGCGTTCGAACAGTTCCACGGAGTAGCCGTGTCGTTTGAGTTCGAGGGCGGCGCTGAGCCCAGCGAGCCCGCCTCCGACGACGGCTAGACGGCCTTCGCCCATGACTTCGCCATCACTGCCAGCTTGTCTTTGCTCGAGAGGGAAATTCGCTCTCGAAGAGGTACCGACGGGTTCGCATAGATGCGATCGAGAATCGCCTGATAGATGCCGGCCATGGTGAAAACGCAGGCCGTTGCTCGACGTGGGATGTAGCGGGTGACGAGGAGCCCGTTTGCAAAGCAGTCACGGGCTCGTGCCACTTCAAAGCGCACCAGATTCTCCCATGCCGCTCCACCGACGCCATCGGCGATCGTCTTCTCGTCGACGTCGTATCGCTCCAGGTCTTCTTTGGGAAGATAGATCCGATCCCGCCCGTAGTCTTCTCGCACGTCTCGCAGCATGTTGGCGAGCTGCATTGCCACGCCCAGCTCATCCGCGTATTCGAGCGCGGTCGGGTCAGAATAGCCGAACACGCGGACGCACATGCGACCGACCGCTGACGCGACCAGATTGCAGTACCGGCGAAAATCCGACCAGGACTCGTAGCGATTGACCATGAGGTCCATGGCTACTCCGTCGATGAGCGCCTCGACCTCTTGCTGCGGAATGCGGTATTGCTGCATCGCGTGAGAGAGAAGATGCATGATCGGATCGTTGAAATCACCCATGACGCAGCGTGCCAGCCGGTCACGATGCGGCCGGAGCATGCCTTCGTCGAATTTCACGGCGTGTCTGTCGCCATCGTTCGTCTCGTGACCCAGATCTACGGCGTCGTCGACTTCGCGAGCGAAACTGTAGAGGGCGTAGATCGCGGTCCGTTGCGCCTTTGGCAGGGCGATGAACCCCCAATAAAAGTTCTTTGCCTCGCGTCGCGTCAGTTCCTGACAATAGCGCGCGCTTTCGTCGAATCGGGCGGCTACCGAGTCGTCAACCGCGATGGCGAGAGACGCTGGAGGCTGCATCTCTTGTTGGATAGGTCGCCGGGTTGCCAGTCCTCTCAGTGTGTCGCGCCCAAGCATGGTCCGCCTTCCCTCCACGTCGAAACAGAGCCACGGCGAGGATCTTTGCCTTATCCGAATTTGACACTCGGGGCCGGGCGAGATCGGTCAGATAATCCGATCCCCTGACGGCCGATACGATCGCTTGACCCCCAAGACGGTAAAGCGATAGTTGAATCCCGAGGCGTCTTGGCACCATCGATTCCAGCTCGAGACCCGACGATAAGAACGCTTCGGCGCGGTCGCAGTGCGCGCGAACGGCACCTGCCACACCGCGTTCCTGGACGTCCTCTTGAACCAGGTACGTCCGACCGATTTCACTGTCGCGCTTGACATCCTGCGCGAAGTTGGCGAGTTGCAATCCAATGCAGACGTCGTCGGATAGTTGTGTTGCTTGCTGATCCCTAACCCCAAATACGCTGAGCACCAACCTTCCGACCGGGGCGGCCGACCATTGGCAATAGGCAAGCAGTTCTTCCCACGTCTGGTACTCGCTGACGGTTTGATCCTGGACGTTGGCGGCAATGAGATTGAGAAACGGTTCCGCGCTCATCTCGTACTGCTTCACTGTCCGGTTCAGGGCAATCAGCACCGGGTGGATCGGCGCCACCTGTGTGTGAAACATCTGCTCCACGTTCTCACGCCATGCCGCCAGCCGCTGGGTGCCATCGCCCTTGCTCTCATCGCCCAGATCGTCGGTCGTCCGGCAAAACGCGTACAGGCGCGCCAAATGCACCCGCAGCGTCGGTGGCAATATCCTCGATGCGACCGTGAAATTTTCGTAATGCTGGTTGGCCAGCATGCGGCAGTAGACGTCGGCGGCCGCCTCCGATGTCAGCTCGGTCAAGCGCCCACCACCTCGACCGTGATCTGCCGCTGCCGCGCAGAGTCGAGTTCCACCAGGAAGACGCGCTGCCATTTGCCCAGATTCAGCTCTCCCTCAATCACGGGAACGCTCTCGCTGGATGAGAGCAACAGGTGCTGGCAATGCGCGCGGCCGTTGCGTGGCTCGTCTGGACCAATCCCGATGCGTTGCTCCAGTTGATCGTGATCGTAGCTGCCGTCACACGGCGAAATACGTTCCAGCAGTCGTTTGAAATCGGCGATCAACAATGGCTCGTTCTCGTTGATGCGAATGGCGGCCGTCGTGTGCTTCGAAAAGATCTGCGCGAATCCATTACGAATTCCGGATGCCTGCACGATCTTCGAAACATCGTCGGTGATATCGATGAACGATGTGTCGGCGGTGGAATAGCTAAGCCGACCGATTGAGATCTCGACACCAGATGGCTGCGGTGAAGAGAGTCGTGGGTTCTGTCGGAAGTCCTCGATTGTCGCCGCTCCGACGCAAAACATCGTGGTGCGCAGCACGTCGATGAACTCCTCAGCCAACTCGAATACCGCTTGCTCGCCTTGAGCAGCCGCTCGCAGGAACGGACCTGCGGCACCGACCAGATTCGCGCCGAGGCCGAGCGCCTTGGCCACATCCATTCCGCTGCGAATGCCACCGCTGGCGAAAATGATCGCGTCAGGCGCCGCACGCCGAGCAAGACGAACGGCATCGGCGGTGGGTAGTCCCCAATCCGCGAACGCTGCAGCGGTTCTCCCTCGCACGGAGTCATTCATTCGGTGTCGCTCGACCTCACTCCAGGAGGTTCCGCCGGCTCCGGCCACGTCGACCGCCGTGACCCCTGCATTGACCAGCGCGCGCACGTCGTCGGGAGCGATACCCCAGCCGACCTCCTTGGCAATGACCGGTACTTCTATCCGCTGGCAAAGTGCTTCAATGTTGGAGAGCAGGCCCGCAAAGTCGGTATCACCCTCTGGCTGCAGTGCTTCCTGCAGGGCGTTGAGATGCAGGACGAGTGCATCGGCACGGAGAAGATCGACAAGATAGCGGCATTGATCGACGGTGACGCCTTTGTTGAGCTGAATCGCGCCAAGGTTGGCGAAGATGATGCTGTCCGGCGCGTATGGTCGAATGTTGAACGTCGGCAGCACTTCTGGATGCTCGAGGAGCACGCGTCCTGAGCCAAGCCCGATGGCCAGTCCAAAGTGTTGCGCGGTTTCGGCGAGTTGAATGTTGATCGGTTGTGCTTCCGCGACTCCACCAGTCATGCATGATATGAAGATCGGTGCTCCCAAAGCGTGGCGAAAGAGTTCCGTGGCGGTGCTGACGTCACCGAAGTTGACCTGGGGAAGCGCTCTCGGCATAAATCGGAAATTCTCGAAGCCGGTGGAGATTCCCTTAGCTGAAACATCGTCTTGAAGATTTATGCGCAAGTGCTCCGCTTTGCGCGCCGGTGTTGTGGTGGTGTTCTTCCCTGGAAGCTCCGTTCCAACCACGAACTGTTCCCTCCGGTGTACAGGTGCCGCGAAATGCCTTTCCTGTCCGCCTTTTCCTTTCAAATTGTCGCTCCCGAAATCGCGCTATGGGGCTGTGACCGATTGGCGCAAGCCGCCTGCCAAGGTGAGCCGAGCTTCCGCAGGCACAACTCCTGCTGTTTTCACAAACTGGCAGCGAATAAATGGACTCATCACCACGGTGCCGATAGATTTCCGGTTAGCCCAGTTGTTGTCTACGCAGTATATTACGATAAGACTGGATTCGTGTTGATAGGTTCCTGTGGAATTGGAATGTGCTGGCTCCGGCGAAATTCCTGTCGAAGTTCAGGGAATCGCTCGAGCGTAAGACTCGGTAACAGATGACAGAGCTAGCACAATAGGCGTGAATCACGCTTCACGCCGTTACGCAAAAGGGCCATGGTTGCGCCGCAGTCCTAATCTCCAGTTGCAGACCGCCACCAGGGAGGGCATATGCCAATCACGATGCGGCAGAACATGCGGATACTCAGCTACGTTCTCGGAAACCGTCTGCACAACCGCGACAAGTATCCGTTGGTCTTGCAACTGGAACCGCTCTATCAATGTAATCTCGCCTGCGCCGGGTGCGGCAAGATCCAACATCCGAAGGATGTGCTGCAGCAGCGAATGACGGTGCAGCAAGCGATCGACGCCGTCATGGAGTGCGGTGCTCCCGTTGTTTCCATCGCCGGCGGAGAGCCGCTCGTCCATAAGGATATCGATAAGATCGTACAGGAGTTGGTAAAACGCAAGAAATTTGTCTATCTCTGCACCAATGCCCTCCTGCTTTCAAAAAAGATGGATCAGTTCGAGCCGTCGCCATACTTCTCCTGGTCGGTCCACGTCGACGGCACCCGCGAGCGCCACGATCAATCGGTGTGTCGCGAGGGAGTTTTCGATCGCGCCGTTGAGGCTATTCGTGAGGCAAAGAGACGCGGATTCCGTGTGACGACCAACACCACCTTCTTCTCCCAGGACACGCCACGCAGCGTGCGCGAGGTCCTCGATTTCCTAAATGACGACCTGCAAGTGGATGCCATGCAGATTTCGCCGGGGTACGCCTACGAAAAGGCACCCGATCAGGAGCACTGGCTGCAGGTGGAGAACACACGGGCCATGTTCCGCGAGGCCTTTGCCGACGGACACCGCAAGAAGTGGCGCCTCAATCACACGCCGCTCTTCCTCGATTTCCTCGAGGGCATGGTCGATTTCCCGTGCACCGCCTGGGGCATTCCGTGCTACTCGGTCTTCGGCTGGCAGCGGCCCTGTTATTTGCTGGCTGACGGGTATACCAGCACGTACAAAGAACTGGTCGAAACGACTGATTGGAATCAGTATGGTCGGGGACGCAACCCGCGTTGTGCCAACTGCATGGCCCATTGCGGCTATGAGCCGACGGCGGTGATGGCGACCATGAAATCGCCGCGCGAGTCGTTGCGTGCCACGGTCGACGTGATGGGCGCAGCCATTCCATTCAGCTCGATTCGCAACCGTGCCAGCAGAGATCAGGTATCCGCGAACGCCTGACATAATGGCCAACGCCGCGACCGACACGATCTTCCTTACAGGGGCCACTGGCTTTGTCGGTGGCCACATCTTGTCCGCGCTCCTCGAAGCCGGATTTCGGGTAAAGGCACTTGCTCGACCGGGTAGCGGCGTGATCGAGCCCAGCAGCCGCTGTGAAGTCGTGACCGGAGATCTACTGCGTCCCGGTGAGTTGATCGAAGCAATGCATGGGTGCCGGTTTATGGTGCACGCAGCCGCGCTGTACACGTTCGCTCCAGCGCGGCGCGGCGACGTGTGGCGCACCAACGTTGATGGAACGGCGGGGCTTCTCGAGGCGGCGCACTTGGCGGGCGTGGAGCGCGCGGTCGTGACGTCAAGCTCGGCGACGGTCGGCCCGGCGCACGGCGACCGCTTGGCGACTGAACACGACTTCGCTGAAGATCACGATTCGATCTCGGCATACCACCATTCGAAGATCGAACAGGAGCGGGCTGCCCTCAAATCGAGACTGCCGGTCGTCTTCGTCCTCCCGACCACGCCGGTTGGTCCACGCGATCGCAAGCCGACACCGACCGGCAAAATGATCGTCGATTTCATGCGCGGGAAGATGTTCGCCTCGCTGCCGGGCGGAATGAACGTCGTCGCCGTCGAGGATGTGGCGCGTGCCCATGTTCTCGCGCTACAGCATGGTGAAGTTGGGGAGCGCTATCTCATTGGTGGCGAGAACCTGAGCCTGGCGCAGATCTGGGCAGAATTGGCGAGCATCTGCGATCGACCAGCTCCGACGCGGGAGATCCCCTACCGACTGGCAACGCTCTTAGGTTGGGGAGACGAACTTCGCTGTCGCGTCTTCGCCGATCAGCAGCCACTCGTGCCGCTTGAGGGTGTGCGCATGGCACGCCACAACATGTTCGTCGATGGCGCGAAGGCGCGGAATGAACTCGGGTTCACCCCCATGTCCGTCCCAGCAGCGCTCGAACGCGCGGTGGGCTGGTTTCACGATCAGGGCTATGACCGGTGAGCGCCGCCAGGATGAGCGGAAGCCGTCAACTATGATGGATGAACCAACGTCCGCGGTGGAGATTCTGGCTCCGACCTTGTTCGAATATCTCATCACGCGCTCACTTCGGCCGGGCGTTCCGGTCCGGCATGCCGGTATGCGCCTCTCGCGCTGGCACGACATAGACGGCGGCGCCTCTGTGATCCTCTGCGGTCTGGCGGGGGCGCTCAGGCCTGGTCTGGTCCCCGGCGACGTAGTGGTTCCGGACGAGTGCTCGTTCGAGGGCGAGGATTTGATAACGATGGACCCCATCCTGGTCGCGGCGCTGCGGAACGCCGCGCGGTCGCTCGGATACGCGGCCTACGGTGGCCAGCTCCTTACGGCTAGGAATCTCGTGACTGGAGATGCGAGCTGTCTTTGGGCGGCGCGCGGCTTTGTGGCGGCCGACATGGAAGCGGCGCTCCTGCCCCGTGGGTTGCGCGTTGCCGTGATCCGCGTGATTCTCGACGCACCGGGCGACTCGATCTCCTCGGAATGGACCAATCCCGCGGGGGCCATGATCGACGTGCGGCGTTGGCGCGAGATGCTGTGGATGGCGCGTCACGCGCCGGTATTGACCAGGCGTGCCGCCAAGATTGCCGCGCTAGCTGCGCAGGGGTTGTTGACGTGAGTTCGAACTGATTCATCCCGCAATTCGTCGATTCCGCGTACAATCGGAGACTGGCTGGGATGGCTGATGCCGCTCCCGCGTTGATTTCGCTGAGAACACACCGGACCACGAGTCTAGAGGAATGGAAGGCGCGATGGCTGTCGAAGAGCACGCCGAGCGTTCCCGCCTGGAGCGCACCCGTGATGAGATTGCCGAACAAGAGGCGGCGGCGGTCAAGCGACAGCACGAACGCGGCAAGCTTTCAGCGCGCGAGCGCGTTCATCTCCTCCTCGATGAAGGCAGCTTCGTCGAGCTCGATCCCTTTGTGCGTCACAGATCCATCAATTTTGGCATGGAGCATCGCCGTCCCTTCGGTGACGGCGTCATCACCGGCTACGGCACAGTGGATGGGCGCACCGTAGCGGTCTTCTCGCACGACTTCACCGTCTTCGGCGGCAGTCTGGGTGAGGCCTTCGCCGAGAAAATGGTCAAGGTGATGGACTTTGCCCTCAAGGTTGGTTGCCCAGTCATCGGGATCAATGACTCGGCAGGCGCTCGTATTCAAGAGGGTGTCGAGGGCCTGGCTGGGTACGGCGACGTCTTCTATCGCAACGTTCAGGCATCGGGGGTCGTGCCACAAATCTCGGTGATCGGCGGACCGTGTGCGGGTGGCGCCGTCTATTCTCCCGCCATGACCGACTTCATCTTTATGGTGCAGGGCGTCAGTCAAATGTTCATCACTGGTCCGGACGTTATTCGCACTGTGACTGGCGAAGAAGTCACACACGAAGAGCTGGGTGGTGCGGCAACTCACACGACTCGCAGTGGAGTGGCGCACTTCGTGGGTCAGGATGAAGAGGACGTTTTCGAACAGGTGCGTGCGCTTCTCAGCTTCATCCCGTCGAACAATCTGGACGATGCGCCGTCATTCCCCCCTGAGGATGACCCGGATCGGGCCGACGCGGAGCTCGATGATCTGGTCCCCGAGGTGAGCACCAAGCCATACGACATGCACGAGGTCATCCAATACATCGTCGACCACGGTGAGTTTTTCGAGGTGCAGTCCGACTGGGCGCGCAACATCGTGGTCGGTTTCGCGCGGCTCGATGGTCACAGCGTCGGAATCGTCGCCAATCAGCCACAGTATCTTGCTGGGACGTTGGACATCGATGCCTCGAGCAAGGCGGCCCGCTTCGTTCGCTTTTGCGATGCCTTCAACATTCCGTTGGTGACCTTCGTCGACGTCCCTGGGTTTTTGCCAGGCATCAATCAGGAATATGGCGGCATCATCCGGCATGGATCCAAGCTGCTCTACGCCTACTGCGAAGCGACGGTACCGAAGGTGACCGTCATCACGCGCAAGGCCTATGGCGGCGCCTACGTCGTGATGTGCTCGAAGGCCCTGCGAGCCGATTTCAGCGTTGCGTGGCCGACCGCGGAGGTCGCGGTCATGGGGCCCGAGGCTGCTGTCAACGTCATCTCTCGTCGCGAAATCGCCGAGGCGGAAGACCAGAATGCGCGGCGTAAGGAATTGGTCGCCGACTATCAGCGAGAGTTTTCCAACCCGTTTCAGGTCGCCTCTCGCGGCTACGTCGATGACGTGATCGCTCCAAGCCAGACGCGCGGGTGGCTCATCAAAGCTCTGCAGGCGACTCGCTCCAAGCGCGAGACAGTTCCGAAGCGCAAACACGGGAACATACCACTGTGAATCGTGACGAGATTGACGCTGGTGACGGATTGCGAATGCGGCTTGAGATCGAGCCCGCGCCCAGCGATGACGAGGCTGTGGCGATCGTCACTGCCATGAAGATGTTGAAATCTCGTGAGCGTGTAGCGACGGTCCCTCGCGCGTCTGCATGGCGGGTGGCCGCACGAATCGAAGCGCGGCATCGCGATCTGCAAGCTAGACCAGAGGGTTGGCGTCTGGCGTCGCGACTTGGGGATAGTCTTTGATGGGGGCTGGTTTGACGAAAGGTGCGAGCGTGTTTGCGAAGGTGTTGGTCGCCAATCGTGGTGAAATCGCGATGCGCGTCATGCGCGCATGCCACGACCTTGGGGTGACGAGTGTCGCGGTGTATGGCGACGGCGAGCTCACCGCTCCTCACGTGCTCTACGCCGACGAAGCCTTTCGCATTCCTTCAGATCGCGCACTCCCATATCTGGACATTTCAGCACTGATTGATGTCGCCAAACAGGCGGGCGCCGAAGCCGTTCATCCTGGATACGGTTTCCTGGCTGAGAATCCTGAATTCGCATCGGCATGTGCAGAGGCCGGCCTGGTCTTCATTGGCCCCTCACCCAGCTCGATTGCCGCCATGGGTGACAAGGTCGCCGCGCGCAAAGTCGCGTTGACGTCGGGCGCCCCGCTCGTTCCCGGCAGCGAGGGGCCTGTCGATGCCCGCGGCGCACGCGAATTTGGCGAGCAGTACGGCTATCCGATCGCAGTCAAGGCGGCAGCCGGCGGCGGCGGACGCGGATTTCGCGTTGCCTGGTCGGCGCAAGAGGTCGATGGCGCACATCGCGGCGCGTCCGGCGAAGCGGAGCGCTATTTCTCCGATGGTCGAGTCTACGTCGAGCGCTATCTCGATCATCCGCGGCATATCGAAATTCAGGTTTTCGCCGACCGTCATGGAAACTGTGTCGCTATCGGCGAGCGCGACTGTTCGGTGCAGCGGCGCCACCAGAAGCTGATTGAGGAGAGCCCGTCGCCTGCCATCAACGCTGCGACGAGAGCGCAGATGCAGGAGACCTCGGTTCGTCTGGCACGGGAAGTCGATTACGTCGGCGCTGGAACGGTTGAGTTCCTGTTCCAGGATGGCGACTTTTATTTCCTCGAGATGAACACGCGTATCCAGGTCGAGCACCCGGTTACCGAGCTGATCTCAGGTCTGGATTTGGTTGCGGAGCAGATTCGCGTCGCGGCCGGAGAACCACTCTCGTTCGGTCCGGAAATCGATTTCCGGGGCCACGCGATCGAGTGTCGCATCAACGCCGAAGATCCGACCCGCGGATTCGCCCCGGCCCCAGGGACGGTTGGCGAATATCAACCGCCAGTCGGTATGGGAGTGCGCGTCGATAGCGCGGCGGTTCCGGGCTACACCATTCTGCCGCAGTATGACTCGCTCGTAGCCAAGCTCATTACCTGGGGACGGGACCGTGATGAGTCGCTGCGACGCATGCGCCGAGCGTTGAACGACTTCAACGTGCAAGGAGTTCCGACGACGATTCCGTTCCAACTCGGGGTGATGAACCACCCAGCGTTCGCTGCGGGAGATTACGACACCCGATTGCTCGAACGAAATCCTGAGTTGCTGACGGGTTCAGCGGCGGGGTCGACGCCGGTTGAGCCTCAAGTCTCACCCAATGGTTTGACCACGGAGCGATTCGTAATTGAAGTATCCGGCAAGCGCTTCGACGTCGTGCTTCACGGCGAGTCGAAATCGACCACACGCCGCGCACCGCGTTTCGCCGGTGGGCGGGGCGGCGGCGTTGCAGTGGCCGGGCGCGGTCGCATCGTCAGTCCGATCCAGGGGACCGTGCTGCGTGTCGCCGTCGAGACTGGCGCGCAGGTGAAGTCGGGAGACCTCATTTGCGTGGTTGAGGCGATGAAGATGGAGAACGAGATCACCGCTCCGCAAGACGGTGTCGTTAGCCAACTCAACGTGTCGCCGGGAGAAACGGTCCAGACAGGCGCCGTCCTGGCCGTGATCGAACCGGCAGCAGAGTAGATTTCGTCGACGTTACGGCCGCAAATCAATGTTCAGCATCGAACTGCAGAGGTGTCCCGCGCATCTTTTCAGCGGGATGCATAAAGATTGACTCGTTTCGTCGTCGTCCCTAACGAATGAAATCAAAACAATAGACCATCATTGTGCGACGCGCTCCAGTGGCGCATGTGCGTCGCCCAAATTCTCGAGCTGCTGCGATCTCCCATTGCCGACGACAAGCACATTCTTGCCAATCGGATCCTCCGCGTTTCCCCACCCGAACGCGTTCTCCATCGACACTATCCGTGCTCATGAGGTCCCGATCCGTTTTGTTGAATCAATCGCGAAAACTGTCACTGCGGTCGTCGGAATACTGCGAACGAACGCACGTTCTTGTGACATAACCACGTTGCGATCGGGGTGTACGTATGTATAATGTGGATAACGGTGGGGCTGAGTGGGGATAAGTGGGGCCAGTTGTGGACAAATGCCTCGCTCTTGCCGGTGAAGTGGGGAACTCAACATCCGTCAGACCCCCATCGTGGTGCGCACATCCATGTTGACGACGTTTCTCCTCCCGATTGGGGCGACGAGACGGTTCGAAGAGAGCGGTGCGGTGTTTCTCGGGAGATTCAGCCACAGTCTGGATGACAAAGGCAGGGTTGCCGTCCCCGCCCGCTTCCGTGACCTCATCGGCACGGACGCCGTGATCACGCGCGGAATCGACCGATGCCTGTCTCTCTACCCGATGAGCGCCTGGACCCCGCTGGCCGAGAAGGTCTCGAGTCTTTCGATCAGCGACCCGGACGCGCGTGCGTTTCGACGCATGGTCTTCGCCGAGGCGGCCAACGTCGAATTCGATCGACAGGGTCGAATCCGCATCCCGCCGGATCTGCGGCAGTACGCCGGTCTGGAAGGCGAAGTTCTGGTCGTCGGAATGCACAGCTACGTCGAGCTCTGGAGTCCGACAGCCTGGGCCACCCAGTCGGAAATGATGGAGCAAGAAGGCTCATCCATCGCACAGCGTCTCGCATCATTGATCTAAATCGGAGAGTCAGGAATCCGCGTGGCGATTGATCCTCGTGACGAACTCTTGCCGTTTTCGCGTGACTCAGAGTCACGTCGTGAACACGTACCCGTCTTGCTGGGCGAGGTTCTGGAGTTGCTGGCGGTCAAGCCTGGAGGCAGCTACATCGACGCGACCTTTGGTGGCGGCGGTCATACGCAGGCCATACTCGATCGGTCCGCTCCGGACGGTCGAGTGCTTGCGCTTGATGCCGATCCCGAAGCGATTGCACGTGCTTGTGACCTGACGGCAACCTATCAAAATCGCCTCAGCGTGGCACACGGAAACTTTCGCGACCTGCGCACGTTGGCCGAAGAGAAGCATGTGGAACGGGTCGATGGCGTCTTGATGGACCTCGGCTTGTCGTCGTTTCAGCTCAACCACGCTGAACGCGGTTTTTCCTTTCGACGTCCGGGTCCGCTCGACATGCGCTTCGACACAGCTTCCGGAATCAGCGCGGAGGACATCGTCAACAACTGGTCGGAAGAGGACATTGCAGCGGTGATCTTTGAATATGGCGAGGAGACAGCGGTCGCGCGCGATCGCCCGCGCCGTCGTTCGGGAACGACAGAAGGAGCCAATCCGCACGACCGACCGGCTGGCGGCTATCGTCGAATCAGCCGTCGGAGGACGGCGTGGCAAAGCGATTCATCCGGCTACCAAGACATTCCAGGCCTTGCGCATCGCCGTGAATGGCGAGCTCGACGCACTACGGTCCGGCCTGAACGCTGCGATTGAACTGCTCGCGACCGGTGGAAGAGTTGCCGTGATTTCGTTCCACTCGCTCGAGGACCGCATCGTCAAGATGATCCTGCGACTGGAATCGACTGACTGCATCTGCCCTCCCGAGACCCCCATCTGCGTGTGTGGACACAAAGCCAGACTGAGACTCGTGACTCGAAAGGCCGTAAAGCCATCCGTTGAAGAAGAGCGATCCAACTCACGCAGCAGAAGCGCACGCCTGCGCGTGGCGGAGCGAATAGCATGACCACCAGCACCAAGACACGCCGCCCAGAAAGCGTCGTCGCTGAGGTTGTTCCGGATCGTCCCGTCGCCTCGGTGCGCCGTCGCCAGCAAGGCCAATACATCGCGCTCAACGGCGTGGCCATGGTCATCATCGCCGCGGTCGCGCTGACCATGATCGGCATCCTCTATTTGATGCAGACCGCGAAAGTGGCCGGGCTCGGCTACAAATTCAGCACCTTGCAGGACGAGTACTATTCTTTGTCGCTGGATAACTCCAAGCTCGGTTATCAAGTCGCGCGAGACCAGTCGCTGGACAAAGTGAGTCAGATCGCGACGCAGCAGCTCGGCATGACTCCGCTCACCAATTACCAGTTCTTGCAGGTCCAGCGACCGGCCAACGACAATCTGCCGCCGATTGCGCCCGCACCGCATCCTCATCCGACACTGCTTGAACGCGTGCGATCGGCGCTGACCGGCCAGAGCAGCGCCACGATGCAGGAGAAACTGAAGTCTTCGACCGATCCGCAAATCTCGACTACTCCAGTCGCGACTCCCGGATGCCTCTCCGGCAGTTGGAGCCGGCGCGACACCACAAAGCACGGCGGGATCGGTGCCCTAATGATGGATTATCGGATTCCCCGGCGCCGCATTCTGTCCCTCTTTGCGGGCTTCTTGATGTTTTGCCTGGCGATCGGCTATCGCATCTTTTCGTTTCAGGTGGTCAAGAGTCAGTCGCTGAGTGAGCAGGCTGTCGCATTCCGTTTCCAGGACACGGTCGTGCCAGCGAACCGCGGCAATATCTATGATTCGCGTGGCATCGAGCTGGCGACCAACGTACCGGCCGATACGATTTCGGCCATCGTCAATCAGTTGGTCGATCCTCAGAAGACGGCCAGCCTGCTGGCGCCGTTGATCGGTCGCACGTCGGATGACATTTACGCCGCGATTACCCAGCCGGGCAAAGAGTGGGTCGTGTTGAAACGTCGACTCAGCGACGACAGCCTCACAGAAGGTCAACGATCTGAATCTGGCCGGCATCGTGCTGCAGTCGGAGCCGCGACGCATCTATCCCATGAACGACTTCGCGTCGCAGGTCCTCGGATTCGTCAACTACGACTATCAGGGCTCCTATGGCGTCGAGGGGGAGTACGACAAAACCATTGCCGGGACTCCAGGAAAGCTGATTGGTGAGCGTGACGGCTCCGGTAACGTCATCGCGCTTGCCAAGAGCGCCTGGGATCCGCCGATCGATGGCGCCGACTTGACGTTGACCATCGACGCGTCAGTGCAATGGATCATCGAGAAGGCGCTCGATCAGGCCATCGCCGCGCAGCAAGCCGCCGGTGGGACGATCCTGGTGCAGAATCCCAAGACCGGCGAGGTCCTTGGTATGGCCAACCGGCCGTCCTTCGATCCCAACAACTTCGACACGGTCACCGACGACAGCCTCTTCGAAAACCCCTCCATCGGCAAGACCTATGAACCTGGATCGACGTTCAAATCGGTCGTCATGTCGATCGGCCTGGAGACGGGCGTCGTCTCTCCCAACACGGTCCACAACGGCGGTTCCTACAGAATCCTTCCCGGGGGTGCGGAAGTCCACAATGCACTGGACGTCGACTTCGGACCGGAAACGATGACCGAGGTGTTACAGCACTCCAGCAACCTGGGCGCCATGTGGGTGGCCGAACTGGTCGGAGAGGACCGCTTCTACCGCGGCCTTGTGTCGTTCGGGATCGGTCAACCGACAGGAATCGATCTACAGGGCGAATCCGCGGGAATCCTGCCGTTGCCTGGGCAGTCTGACTGGTCGGAAGCGAACTTCTACACCAATGCATTCGGACAGGGCCTGGCCGTCACACCGATGCAACTGGTAAATGCGGTCTCCGTTCTGGCCAACGGCGGCGTGTTGATGACGCCGCACGTCGTTAAGGAGATCAAGGACAAGACCGGCATCAAATCCATCGACCCCAAGCCGGTGCATCGGGTGATCTCTGAAAAGACGGCCAATACGATCACGCAAATGCTGACGACCGTGATGAACACCACCTACGTGAAGTATTCGGTGCCTGGCTACGACGTTGCGGCCAAGTCGGGCACGGCTCAGATTCCGTCGCCCAGCGGTGGCTATGAAGAGAATGAGACCATCGGATCTCTACTGGGGTATGGGCCATCGAGCGATCCGCAGTTTTCGGTGCTGGTGAAAGTCGACCTGCCCCAGAAGTCGCCGTGGGGCGAGAGCGCCGCGGGGCCGGCGTTTCAACAGGTGTTTCAACAACTCTTCTTGCTGTATGGCATTCCGCCAACGAAAGCCGTCACGCCGGTCGCCTCGTCTCAGCCGTAGAGTGCGGGAATGGACGGATCGCTGACGTTGGATATGAAATAACGAAGATCGACATAAGTGTGGGCATTGAGCGTCGTGCCGTGCCGTCGGACGTTACAATTCGATGTTGGCGACGGCAGACGAGTCGAACCTGACCACGGGACGGATGGGTTCGAACACGCGCTGACGTTGGGGATTCGCATGACATTGATGTGCACACGTGCTGTGCGACGGCTGGTGGCCGTTATGGATGCCGTGTCAATCGCCTTGGGATTGGGCAGTTGTGCCACCTTGAGATGGCGGCGCGCGTTCGAAAGGTCATTGGTTGTTTCGATTGGGAGATAAGACAGCCGTTGCCCTCGATCGGGTGACGGGCGGATGAGCGGTTTGAGCGACTTCGTTATGCACGTTGGACGGCTGCTACGCGACCACAGCATATTGACCCGAGACCCGCTACACAACCTCGCGTTGTCCCTGGCGATTTCGGCGGTCGCTTTTGTGATGACAATCGCAGGCGGTCGGCCGTTCATCACGTATTTGAAGGCACACAATATCGGTAAGCAGATTCGTGTCGATGGTCCTGAGCGCCACCAGTACAAGCTCGGAACTCCAACAATGGGTGGCATCATGTTCACGGTTACGGCCATCATACTGACGGTGATCTTCAACCTGGCCGGTCGCCTGTCGATGCTGCTACCGCTCGGCGTCCTGATCGGCACGGCCATATTGGGCGGCATCGACGATCGACTCAACCTCGTCGGTGGTACGCGTGAGGGGCTGGCCGCACGCTTCAAGATGGCCTGGCTGCTGCTCTTCGCGTTTCTGACCGCACTCGTCCTCTATTTCCCGCTTCACCTGCGGAGCATCTACGTCCCTGGCGTGGGGAAGTTCGACATCGGACTGATCTACATCCCGATCGCCGTGCTGGTCATCGCCGGTTCCGCCAATGCGGTCAACCTGACTGACGGACTCGATTCTTTGGCGGGTGGAACGGCCGCGGTCGCCTTCGTCGCCTACGGGATCATCGCGTTCCTGCAAGGGCAAATTCAGGTGGTGACCTTTTGTTTCACCATGGCGGGCGCGTTGCTGGGGTTTCTGTGGTACAACGCGCATCCGGCTCAGGTCATCATGGGAGATACCGGTTCGCTGGCCGTTGGTGCCGGACTTGCCACCGCCGCGTTCATGACGGGACAGTGGTTGCTGTTGCCAGTCGTCGGACTCGTCTTCATGGCCGAGACGATCTCCGTCATGTTGCAGGTTGGCTATTTCAAGCTGACAGGCGGGAAGCGGATCTTCCGCATGACTCCGCTGCATCACCACTTCGAGCTTATCGGTTGGTCGGAGACACAGATCACCCTGCGCTTCTGGCTGTTCGGCATGATGGCGGGTCTCCTTGGTGTGGCCCTCGCACTCATCTAAGAAGGTGATATTGTCGGCGCCGCGTGAATCGGCTGACTGGTTGCAGGGAAAACGAGCGCTCGTCATGGGTGTCGGCACCCGACGAGGCGGCCTCGGCGTGGCGCGCTATCTGGTCGACGCGGGGGCGGACGTCATCGTTACCGACCTGCGTGACGAGGAAGCACTGGCACCGACCCTGGCGGAGCTTCGCGGCCTTCCGATCCGATATCGATTGGGCGAGCACGTCGCCGAGGACTTTGCCAACGCGGATATCGTGGTGCGCAATCCCGGCGTGCCGCTCGATTCGCCCTGGTTGCGGGTCGCTCGCGAGCACGGTGCCAGCATCGAAATGGAGATGACCCTCTTCATTCGCGCGTGTCGGGCGCCGATCATTGGGATAACGGGCACTAAGGGCAAGACCACAACGTCGACCTTGTGCGCGGCGATCTTGTCGAGATATCGGGAGGAGACTGTCCTGGCCGGGAACATGGGTCGCTCCGCGCTCGAGTGTCTGCCCCACATCCAGCCTGATACGCCGGTGGTGATAGAGCTCTCCAGTTGGCAGCTCGAAGGTCTGGGTGAGCACCGTCTCAGTCCGCACATCGCGGTCTTCACCAACATCAGTCCCGACCATCTCAATCGATACGCCTCCATGGAGGAATATCTCGACGCTAAGTTGAACATCGCGCGCTATCAACGCCCGGGCGATTGGTTCGTCGTGAATGCGGACGATACGACGGTTTGGCCTCATCGCTCCGAGGGTGAGGGGACCGCGATTTCGTTCTCCTATCGAGATGCGGGCAGCGACGGAGCCTTCGTTCACAACGGCAGTCTCTGCTGGCGCTTCGAATCTGAGCAAGTCGAGCTCATGCCTGAGGTAGAACTTGCACTGCCAGGCAAACACAACGTGGTGAATGCGCTGGCGGCTTCGGCGGCGGCTCTGTTGGCGGGAGCAGGCCCCGAGCATGTGCGTGAAGGGCTGAATTCGGCCGGTTACGTTCCCGATCGACAGGAAATCGTAGCGGATATCGACGGAGTCCTCTACGTCAACGACACCACGGCCACCACGCCGGCCGCCGTCTTTGCGGCGCTCGACCGATTTGGCGACCGTCGCATGGTGCTGATCGCCGGCGGTTCTGAGAAGGGCGTTGCGTTGGAGCAGATGGCGACCAGGATTGCCGCTTCTGTGCGCACAGTCGTGCTACTCGATGGCGTCGCCACGGGTCAGCTTCGCCACTTTCTCAGCGAAGCAGGCGCCTCCGACGTTCGCGGTCCGTACCACTCGATGGAGCGGGCCGTCGATGAAGCCACGCGCGCGGTCGAATCGCCGGGGGTTGTATTGCTCTCGCCCGGATGTGCCAGCTTTGGCATGTTCCGCGATGAGTTTCACCGCGGTCAGGTGTTTCGCGACTATGTTCAACATCTACGAATGCAAACGGTTGGGGAGGAGAGACCATGATCGCGGTCGCTCGCGGATTCGGCGAGAGCATGATGACCGCCGTGGCCGGTGGTCGGTCTCGCGCCCGGTCCCTCCGCCACGAACCCGACTACTGGCTCATCGCCATCCTCCTGACATTGGTGATGTTTGGTCTCGTCATGGTCTTCAGCGCCAGCATGGCCATTGGCATCCAGCAAGAGGGCAACAGCTACTACTTCCTGACCAGGCAGGCGATCTGGGCCGCAATCGGTTTCAGCGGCATGCTGGTGACGACGTTCGTCGACTACCATTTCTGGAGACGCCTGTCTCTTCCAGGAATGATCATCATCATGCTGATGCTGGCCGCTCTCGTCTTCGTTCCAGGCCTGGGCGTTGGCGGTGATTCCTGGGGTGCGAAACGCTGGATCCCCCTCGGTCCACTTTCATTTCAGCCAAGCGAAGTCGCGAAGATCGTGTTGGTCATCTACCTGGCGGATTGGCTCGGGCAAAAGGGCCAGAAGATCCGTAATTTCAGCTATGGGCTGATCCCGTTCGCACTCTTCCTGGGGTTGCTGATCGGACTGGTCATGCTGCAGCCTGACCTCGGCACGGCCACACTGATGGCGGCCATCGGCATCAGCATGTTCCTGGTGGCGGGCGCGGATCTGCTGCAATTGGGCGCGCTGATTGGACTGGGCTCCCTTTCGTTCCTGGTGCTGGCGCTGGGTGCATCCTATCGCCGCGCTCGCATCCTGATCTTCTTGAATCCCGATTCCGACCCTAAAAACACTGGGTATCAGTTGGTGCAGTCACGCCTAGCGCTCGGCAGTGGCGGCCTCTTCGGACTTGGTCTGGGCGCTAGCCGTGAGAAGTTCACCTGGCTGCCCGCCGCGCAGAATGACGCCATCTTTGCCGTTATCGGCGAGGAACTTGGCCTGATCGGCTGCGCGTTCGTATTGCTCCTCTTCGTGTTGCTCGCCTGGCGCGGTTACCGCATCGCCATGAAGGCTCCGGATGCGTTCGGTTCCCTGGTCGCGGTGGGTATCGTCACCTGGATCATCTTCCAGGCCGCCGTCAACATCGGTGGCATCACGCTCACGATTCCGTTCACCGGCGTGCCACTCCCCTTCATCAGCTATGGAGGCACCGCCCTGGCCGTATCGCTCACGGCAATGGGTATTCTGCTGAACATATCGAGACAAACGGTTGAACGTAGGCTCATGCCAGCCACGGATGGTGCTGTCCATCGCCGTTCGCTGCGACGGTCGCGCAGAGAGCGCCCGACGCAGCACGCGCGTCCCCATCTCGAGCACGCTCCCACCGGCAGACGAGAGCGCGTGACGGGCACGGTGCGAGGACGACCGACCGTCACTCATGCTCACAGCCATGACGATGCAGCCAGGACGCGATCGGGATCGTTCGGTCGCGCTCGACGGCGGCCTATGAACCGCGACGGCTAGCGGAAGAGAGAGTCTGTTCTGGAAAGTCGATCCTTCGACGCGCAACAACTTCCGGCGCCTCCGGCGACGCTCCACTTCGTGGGCATTGGTGGGGCGGGCATGAGCGGTCTCGCCCGCATGTTGGTCCGCCGCGGCTATACCGTGACCGGCTCGGACATGTCGGAATCCCCGATCGTCGCTCAACTCGCGGCTGAGGGCATCCCCGTGTGGATTGGGCATTCGGCTGACAATGTTGGTCTGGTCGATCTCGTTATCACGACTGCCGCGGCACCGGAATCGAATCCAGAACTGGTAGCCGCGCGAGAACGAGACATCCCGATCGTCAAGCGCGCAGCGGTTTTGGGCCTGCTGTGCTCGTCGCGGATCTGCATTGGCGTGGCGGGTACGCATGGCAAGTCGACTACCAGTGGCATGCTCGCCTACGCGCTTGACCGCGCCGGAGTGGCGCCGTCGTTTGCGGTTGGAGCCGATGTCTCGCAACTCGGAACCAACGCACGGTCGGGCGACGGACCGTATTTCGTGGCCGAGGCGGACGAATATGACTACAGCTTCCTGTGGATCAAACCGGACGTGGCCATCATCACCAATATCGAGCACGATCACCCAGATATTTTCCCGGACCTCGACGCTGTTGAAGGGGCCTACGCTCGATTCGTGTCGGGCCTCAAAACAGATGGAACGCTGGTCATATCGGGCGACGACCCGGGCTGCCGCATTCTCCTGCAAGGATTTGATCGGGCCCCGGCGAGGGTGGTGACCTTCGGGTTTTCGGACCATGCTGACGTGCGTATCGAGCGGGTCGCTGGACGCGATCACTTTCACCTGCCGGAATGCGGCACTTTGCGAACGCGATTGCGCATCCCTGGGTCGCACAATCGTCTCAACGCAGCGGCGTGCCTCGCGGCTGCCGCAGCGGCGGGGATCGATCCAGTGAAGCTGCTACCAGGGCTCGAAGACTTCGAAGGCGTTGGCCGCCGGTTTGACGTGAAGGGTGAAGCGGACGGCGTAACCGTGGTCGAGGATTATGCACATCATCCAACCGAGATCCGCGCCACCATCACCGCGACGCGTGAGCGCTTCCCAGCTGGGAAGGTGATCACTGTCTTTCAACCTCACACATTCAGTCGCACGAAGGCGCTTCTGGCGGATTTCAGTGATGCGCTATCACTGTCCGACCGTGTCATATTGGTGCCGATCTATGCGGCTCGTGAGTCGGACGATCTGGGAGTCAGTTCCGAGGACGTGGCTAGCGGCATTGAGCGGATCAATGCTCAGCTAGTGGAGTCGCTCGACGAAGCCGCACATGCAGCCGCGGCCCTCGCGCATCCCGGTGACGTGATACTCGTTATGGGTGCTGGCGATGTCTGGAAGGTCAGCAACGAGACGATTCGACGACTGTCACACCGATCGGCAAGCGAATGACTGACACCATGACCATTGAGTTCGAAAGCGGCACGCTGCAAGTTCGGCGCGATCGAGCGCTGTCGCTCCACACCACGTTTCGCATCGGCGGCCCGGCCGACTTCCTCGTCCGCGCGTCGACCGCCGACGAAGTGCGCGCCGCGGTCGATTGGGCGCGTGAGCGCGATCTGCCGATCACGGTCATTGGCGGCGGCAGCAATCTCCTGGTCGGTGACGGCGGGATTCGCGGGCTCGTTATTCTGGTGCGGGCGCCGGGCAAGCAGGTCGACGACGCGTACGAATTTGAGGAACTCGGAAATGATGTTCGGCTGACCGTGCCGGCTCAAGCACCAATCTCCTGGCTCGGTCATCTCACGGCAGAACACGGCTGGGAGGGAATGGAGTGGGCGGCTGGACTGCCTGGCGTGGTCGGTGGCGCGGTGGTCAACAATGCTGGCGCGCACGGAACCGAAACCAAGGACCATCTCGAATCGATCGAAGTCTTTGATCTCGAAGGTGACGTCGAGACCTGGCAACGGGCACGGCTCGAGCCCGCCTATCGCCACACCGTCCTCAAGGTCGCTCCACGTCCGCGCCGCTGGGTCGTGTTGAGCGCCACGTTCCGTCTGCCCAAAGGTGACGCTGAAGCGTTGACCGCGCGTGCCGACGAGCATGCTCGTTGGCGACGTCAGGCTCAGCCGACCGGAGCGTGTGCGGGGTCAGTCTTCACCAATCCCGAGGGGACGTACGCCGGGTATTTGATCGAGAAGGCCGGGCTCAAGGAAAGACGCGTCGGCGGGGTGATGATCTCGAAATTGCACGGCAACTTCCTGGTCAATACCGGCAACGCGACGGCGCGTGACGTTCGAGAGATCATCGCTGTTGTTCAAGAAGAGGTTCGTCGCCAGTTCAACATTGACCTGCATCCGGAGATCGAACAGATTGGAGAGCTGTAGCATGCCGCGACGAATACGTATCGGTGTCATCTTTGGCGGCCGCTCCGGCGAGCATGATGTGTCGCTTCGGTCCGCGGAAGCCGTCATGAACGCCGTCGATCCGGATAAGTTCGAGCTTGTGCCCATCGGGATCGCACGTGACGGGCGCTGGATCACTGGTGGCGATCCGTTGCGCCAGCTTGCCGACACATCGCAGTTGCCGCTGGCGCTTCCAGGCCAGCACCAAGCGACTGACGACGCGCGCGATATACGACATGAAGAGAATGTCACGCTCGACGTGGGATCGTCATATTGGGCGCGTGACGTCGACGTCCTCTTTCCGGTGCTCCATGGACCATGGGGCGAGGATGGCACGGTTCAGGGGTTACTGGAGCTCGCCAATGTTCCGTATGTCGGGGCCGGAGTGATGGCGTCCGCGCTCGCGATGGACAAGATCACGTCGAAACAGCTCTTCGAGCGAGCCGGATTGCCACTGGCTCCCTGGACCTGGGTTCTGCGGCGAGCGTGGCAGCGTGAGCCTGATGCGGTACTTGAGCGTATTGAACGTGAGATAGGGTATCCCTGTTTCGTGAAACCGGCCAACCTCGGATCGAGCGTCGGCATATCCAAAGTGCACCATGCCGGGGAGTTTGCGGACGCCTTCAGCGAGGCCGCGCACCACGACCGCAAGATCGTCGTCGAGAAAGGACTTGACGCGCGAGAGCTCGAGGTGAGCGTGCTGGGCAACGATGACCCCGTGACATCGGTAGTCGGTGAGATCGTACCGTCTAACGAGTTCTATGACTTCGACGCGAAATACGTTGATGGTGATTCGCAGCTTCTGATTCCGGCCCCCATCACTCCTGAGCAATCGGAGCAGGTGCGAGATATTGCCGTGAAGGCGTTCAATATGATCGACGGAGCGGGCATGGCTCGCGCCGATTTCTTTCTCGAGCGACCCACGGGCAGGGTGTTCATGAACGAGGTGAATACCATCCCGGGCTTTACCCAGACGAGCATGTATCCCCTGCTGTGGGAGGCGAGCGGGCTCCCGTTCCGCGACCTGGTGACGCGCCTGGTCGAGCTGGCTGTCGAACGCCATGGCGAGCGACAGGGATGGCCGGGATGAGCAAGCGGGGGCCGAGACAGGACGCGAAGAGCGGGGGACGGCGTTCGCCGCGGCGCGCGCGTGCCCGTGGCTACTTCAAGTCGGTGATGGTCAATGGCCGTCTGCCCGCGTTCCTACTGAGCGTCGGCCTCTCGGTGCTAGTCTTCGGCTTTCTCTTCTCGGGCGACTTCCCGGTGCGGGTAGTCGTGGTGGAGGGGAACAAGGTCGCCTACGCGGATTCGATCGTCGAACGCAGCGGCGCAATGGGCGAGTCGATCTTCACGCTCGACACGGGCGAAGTCGCCAGGGAGGTGGCACAGCACCCCGCCGTGGCCTCGGCCGACGTGCATGCCGAGCTACCTGACACGATCGTCGTCAACGTCAAGGAGCGCATCCCCGTCCTCGTTTGGCAGACCGGCCAGGACAACGCGCTGGTCGATGAGCGTGGCGGGGTCATCGCGAGTGGCGACGACAAGTCGCTGCCACGGGTGATTCAAACGTCGGGGACGAGTCCGGCGGCGGGTGATCAGGTTCCCGCCGACATCGTGCAGGCCGCGACCTACCTCTGGCAGCAGATGGGGTCCGCACTGACGGCGCTTGGTTACGATTCGAGCACCGGACTCACCGCGCAGCTATCGGGTGGACGCACCGTCGTGCTGGGGAGCGGTGACCAAATACCACTCAAGATGAGCGTCGTGTCTGCCGCGCTCAAGATGACCGAAAGCTGGTCGCGTCTCGACGTTCGACAACCGGACCGGCCTTTCTATCAGTGATTCGCGTGCTCCAGCCACGCCTGTACCCATTCGGTGTTCGAACAGTTTTGGTGTGAACGTACAATGTGTCTTTCAGTCCTGTGCTATAATCTGCGGCGACCCGACATGACACTGTCGAACCACCTCCGGACAGCTTGATAAATGGAAAGCGATAGCGGAATGCGGCTGTGCAACTGGTTTGCTGGCATCGACTTCGATCCACGCTGCCTCACAGCCACGCTCGGATTCACATCCGACGATCGCGAACCGCGCATCCTGGGAACCCGAGTGTTCGGCGCTGCCGCGAACAGTGACTCGCAGGCACTAATTCGCCGCTCGCTTCCCGAATTGGGACGTTGGCTTCATCTTGAATCCGGAGACGCACTGCGGGAAATTGCCATCGCCGTTCCAGGAAACGCACTTCAGGAGTATCCATCGTCAGGCGAATGCCAGTTTGGCTCTCCAACAGTCATCGATAGTCACGCCATCAACCTGGCAATGGATCGTGCCACCGCTGGACCCGCGAGGCTCGGCCAGATCGTTCAGACCGTCATTCGCGGGTATGAGATCGACGGCCGGCCCAGTGCGGATTCGCCGATCGGATCGTACGCAACTTCATTGCGCGTACAAACAGCGTGCTGGGTGGCGCGAGTGGACACAGTTCAACAGGTCAGCAGTGCCATAGCCGGTGCCGGTTTCGACGTGGGAACGGTGGTTCCACGTGCCGTGGCCGCGGCGCACTCCACACTCACCAAGCTGGAGCAGCGCGACGGCGCAATGCTGGTGATGATCGGAGAAGAGGTCACTGAGTGCGCCACGTTCATCGATTCCGGGGTGGTCGACGTATTTAGTGTGCCATTGGGCTCAAGGCCGCTGGAGGAGCAGATCGCGCGCGCCTGCAACATCTCGCCCGACGTTGTCAAACGTCTCGACCTGCGTCTCATGTTCGAGCGCATGCCGTCTGACCCGATCGTTCAGCGTGTGCGTACGGTACTTTCGGCCTGGGGCACGGCGCTCTTTACGTCCATGCGCAGGCGGATGGACGATCTGAACCTGACCTGGCACCTTCAAGCGGGCGTCGTTATCGCGGGCTCAGCTCGCAAATTTCCCGATCTTGACGAGCAAGCGGCTCGGGTCGTGGGCACTCCGGCCCGTTTCGCCACCGCGATTCAGTCGAATGCTCGTGTTTCGGGGGCGACGATGGGGTCGTTCGTGACGTTGGGGCTCATCCCGTTGCAATGGAAGTCGACGCTGGAGTCGTTGCAACCAGTGGAGGTTCCTGAGCCGCAACCTGCTGTTCAATCGGTCGTCAGGTTACGCGAGACTACGGGCCACGGTGGGTTTGGTCATGCGCTGGGACGCTGGCTACGGGAATTCGTTCCGGCCAGTCATTACTCGTCATAATATTTGGGTAGAATCGCCTTTGCTGGCGTGCGCGTAGGTGGGGCATACTTTCCGGACACCTTCTGTTTCGCGGAGCATCATGACTGAAGCTGCGGAAACTTGAGGGCGGGCCATGGGGAGGCTAATCGTATGTTCAACGTTCATGAGGACGATTTCGTAAATTCGTTTGCCAGGATCAAGGTCATCGGCGTGGGTGGCGGTGGGGGGAATGCCGTCAACCGCATGATCGCAGCGGGTGTCGAAGGCGTCGAGTTCGTCGCTGTCAACACCGACGCGCAATCACTCGTTTCGCAGTTGAGCCCACTGACCGTACGCATCGGAGACAAGCTGACCAAGGGCTTGGGCGCCGGTGGTCGGCCGGAAATCGGTGAACGTGCCGCCGAAGAGAGCATCGAAGATCTGACCGAGATCATTCGCGGCGCCGACATGGTCTTCATCACCGCGGGCATGGGCGGCGGCACCGGCACGGGTGCGTCGCCGATCGTGGCACGGTTGGCGCGCGAATCGGGCGGACTAACCGTCGGCGTGGTCACCAAGCCATTCGATTTCGAAGGAGCAAAACGGCGCCGGGTGGCCGACGAAGGTGTGGCCGCGCTCAAGGAACACGTGGATGCACTCATCACGATTCCGAATCAACGCCTCATCTCGCTCGTCGATCCCAAAACCCCCTTCTCGGAAGCATTCCGCCTGGCCGACGACGTGCTTCGTCAAGGTATTCAGGGCATCTCGGACTTAATCACCAAGCCAGGGTTGATCAATCTCGACTTTGCCGACGTGAAGACAATCATGCGCGATGCTGGTTCGGCCCTCATGGCTATCGGTCGGGGCACCGGCGAGTCTCGCTGCGTTGACGCGGCACGCATGGCGATCGAGAGCCCGTTGCTCGAGATGAGCATCGATGGCGCGGTCGGCGTTCTCTACAACATCATCGGTGGACCTGACCTGACCTTGACCGAGATCACGGAGGCCGCTGAAGTCATTCGTTCTGCGGCCGACGACGAAGCCGAGATCATCTTCGGCGCCACCACCGATGAGGCCATGGGCCGCGACGTGCAAATCACGCTGATCGCAACCGGCTTCCAGGGAGGTGCCGCGCAGCGACGAACGCCTCGACCTGAGCGGCGATTCCGTTCGCAGCCCGAAGCCGCGGCTGGTGGCCAGGCTGCTCCATCTCGAATTCCGATGGCTCCCGATGATGAGTGGTCCGAGCCCGCAATCTTGCGGTTTCTTCGCGAGCGTTAGTCACCGGTTGCGCTGATGCGGTGCCCGTTCTGCCAGGGACGCGACACGCGCGTGGTCGATTCTCGTGAGCTGAGCAACGGCTCCGGGATTCGGCGGCGTCGCGAATGCGAGTCGTGTGGCCGACGATTCACGACCTACGAGCGCGTCGAATCCGGCGCGTTGATGGTCGTCAAGCGCGACGGACGGCGTGAAGAGTTCGATCCGCGCAAGCTGCGCGACAAGCTGCGCATCGCCCTCACCAAACGCCCCGTTTCGCAGGAGGAAATCGACCGCATCGTCGCCGGTGTTGAGGCTCAGCTCCTTGAGCTCGGCACCGTCGAAGTTCCCAGCACGGCGATCGGCGAGATCGCGCTACGCGAGCTGCGAAAGGTGGACGAGGTAGCCTACATCCGCTTCGCTTCCGTCTACCTCTCATTCGAAGATCTTGAAGATCTGCGGCGTGAGATCGACGTTCTTACCGCCAATGCCACGGCTGCGAGCGGAAGCAACGACTAACCTCCAGCGATCGGTTCCCGTGCTATGGCAGACGATTTTCTGAAACTCGACGAACCGAACCCCACGCCGTTTCGACTGGTGTATAGCAACCACGACCCCGGCACGCCGCGCTGTGCGCCTCGACAGTTCACGGTGTCGGCCCGCCTTCGGGCTCTGTCCGAGGGCCATGTTGATTCCGTGCGTCTCGAGTTGCCATCGAACTGGGTGACCGGCATGCCGACCGTGAGACCCGTACGACCGAGCGACGAGGTCATTGAGTGGCGGGTGTCGCCATGCGAGGTACCACGCAACTTTCAAGAGACCGTTCGCGTTGTCGCCCTGTCCAGTGGGCGCGAAGTGTCGCGGCGCGAACGAACGGTCGATATCACCGTGCAACTCTCCAGCCAGTTCGTGCCCAGCGAAGACGTCATCTCTCGTGCGAACAACACCCACGGCTGGGGCGTCGTGAAACCCCAGCGGGATCTCTTTGACCGCACGTACGGCTGGGTTCCGTTCCGCGAAGCTTTTTTCAACGGTCTCTATCGCGCGATCGTTTTTCTCAATGGGGACGGATCGAACCCAGGTGGACTGTGTACGGGCATGGCTCGAGCCGCTCTGGATCGGAGTCTCACCGGCACGGCGGGAGAGCCGATCCTGGATGAGGTCGTGCTCTCGCACGGACGTCAGCTGACTGATCGTGCTCTGTTGGCTGGTGCATGCTGGCTGATCTTCGGCAGCCCGAAGCGTGCGTTCGAGTCGTTTCGCGGTGACCTTTTGCGTGATGGAAGGAGCGACCGCTGTTTCGACATTGGCGTACCGCGACCCTGGCGACGCGACATCATATCGGCGCTCGAGACAGAAGGTCACACGGTCGTGCCCTACGCGTTTGTGCAGTCGTCGCCGGACCGTGCTCAGGTATTGATCTACGATCCGAACGACCCACACGCCTCGCGACGGGGCGAGGCCGCGATCACGTTCCTGCTCGATCGGAACTCGTACGGGTACGAACCGCTGGGTAAGGCATTTTTGGAGCGCTCGACGGTCGTGGCCGTTCGACAATCGGCCTATCGATCTGGGAGGACCGCGGTACTGGCCGGTTGCGCCAGCGCTGTGCTTTCCCTGATTGGTCGGAGGCAGTCGGCGCGGGCGCCATCGGTCACGCTCGATCAACATCCTGAGTTGACCGTGCCGTAGCCTCGACAATTCGGGCACGCGGATCGGGAGACTGAGTCGACCTTTGCGGCAAACGAAAACCCGCGGCCAATTTTCTGGCCGCGGGTCTCACGTACTGGCTATTGCTGCTAGTTGAGATGCTTGTCGATCTGCTGCAGCAAACGCTGCTTCGGCTGCGCGCCAATGATGCGCTCGACCGGTGCGCCGTCCTTGTACAGCATCAGCGTCGGGATGCTGGCGATCCCCAGCGACGCGGCCGTACGCAGATTCTCATCCACGTTCAGCTTGACGATCTTGATCTTGCCGGCCTTTTCGTCGGCGATCTCGTCCAGGATTGGGGCCACCATGCGGCATGGTCCGCACCATTCCGCCCAGAAGTCGACGAGGACGGGAACGCTGGACTTGATTACCTCGTCTTCGAAGGTGGCATCGCTGATGGCTGTGGCCTTTGACATGAAACTTGCTCCTTGTGTCGAGACGACGACCTCGATCTTCGACATTCACTATTGTTGCGGTATCGTTGACGATGTGCGGCGGTCACCATCCACCTCGCCAAATCATATCAGTCGCCCGATATTCATGAATACAGTAACGTCGTGACCCTTTGATATAATCCGGCTTGTCATGGACTCTCCACGCAATCAAGTTGCCCTCGACGGGTTCTTCCTTTCACAACCAGCAACGGGCAGCGGCCAGTACACACTCAATCTTTGGCGGCAGTTTTCGCGATCCTCAGACGATCTAAACGTCGTTCTGCTTCGTCCAAAGCTGGATGACCAACCGAGCGTCGGGCGAGAGGTGCGAATTCGACCACCACGTGGAGTGAGGTCTCCCAAGGCGCTCAAGCTTTGGTGGGAGCAGGTCGGCGTTCTTCAAGCCATGCGACGAAGTGGATCTTCGCTCCTTCACGTCCCATACATGTCTGCCCCGAGGGTGTCGCGTCGCCGAACGGTGGTGACAATACACGACGTCATCCCGATGATTTACCCGCAATATGGCGGATCGACCTCAATGCGCGTGTACCTGCGACTGGTCATCCCGGCCGCGCGTCGCGCGGTGTCGATCCTTACCGACTCCGAGTGTTCGCGTCGAGACATCGAGCACTTGCTCCACATCGACCCGCGCAAGCTGAGATCGATTCCGTTGGCAGCCAGCGACGAATATCAGCCGGCTCCGGATCCATCAGTTGGGGACGACCTGCGGCGACGCTTCGACCTGAACGGTCCGCTGATTTACAACGTCGGCGGCCTGGACGTGCGCAAGAACCTCTCGACATTGATCGAAGCGTTCGGCCGCGCGGTGCCAAACATCGATCCACGGACGCTTCTGGTCATTGCCGGCAAGGGGCATACGGACAACGTGACGCTTTACCCGCCGCTCGAACCGATTATCAACAGGCTCGGGCTTGAGTCGAGAGTGCGCTTCGTCGGCCGGATTTCCGACGACGAGAAGCGAATTCTGTACCAGATCTCAGACATCTATGCCTATCCCTCGCTCTACGAGGGCTTTGGGTTGACCCCTCTCGAGGCGATGGCGTGCGGATTGCCGGTCGTAGCCTCGAATCGTTCGAGCTTGCCAGAGGTCATCGGCGACGGAGGGTTGCTTGTCGACCCAACTCCGGCGAGACTTGCTGCCGCAATGGTCTCGATCCTTACCGACGAACAGATGCGCCAGGACCTGAGTCAACGCGCGCTCGATCAGGCGAAACATTTCAGCTGGAAACGAACGGCGGACGAGACGCTCAACGCATACCGAGAAGCAATTCGCCAGACGTAGCCAGCCTCAATATCAGTGAGCGAATCGTGAGAATTCTCATGCTGTCCAAGGCCCTCGTCGTGGGGGTCTATCAACGCAAGCTCGAGGAACTGGCGCGCATTCCTGGCGTCGAGCTCCTCACCGTTGTGCCACCACACTGGCATGAGGAGCGGGTCGGTGTGCAGCGTCTGGAACGCCTTCATACCGTTGGATATCGGCTCGTCGAGGAGCCCATGAAATTCAACGGTCACCATCACGTCCACTACTATCCTGGACTCGGTCGCCACATCCGTCGATTCAAGCCGGATATCGTCCACGTTGATGAAGAGCCCTACAACTTCGTGACGTTTCAAGCCTCGATGCTGGCGCGGATCAATCGTGCCAGAGTGGTCTTCTTTAGCTGGCAGAATCTTAATCGGCGCTATCCGCCGCCCTTCAACCTCTTCGAGCGCATCAACTATCGTCTGGCTTCGGCGGCCGTGGCAGGTAACCGAGAAGCCGGAGAAGTGTTGCGACACAAGGGCTACAAGGGAAGGCTGCAGGTCATTCCGCAATTTGGGGTCGATCCCGATTTTTACCGGCCGCACCTGCCGCCCAAGCGAGATCTCCCGGTCATCGGCTTCGTCGGACGGCTCGTTCCGGAGAAGGGTGTCGGCGATCTGATCTCGGCGTTCGCTCGCATGCATACCCGTGCCCAGCTCCAGATCGTGGGGAATGGCTCACATCGCACGCGGCTCGAGCTTCAGGCGTCGTACCTTGGCGTTCGGGATCGCGTGATCTTCCGCGGCGCCATCGCTCCCGTCTCGATGCCGGAGACGTATAGCATGTTCGATGTGCTGGTCGTGCCTTCGCGCACGCAGTCGAACTGGAAAGAGCAGTTCGGGCGCGTCATCGTGGAAGCCATGTCCTGCGAGGTCCCCGTGATTGGATCCGACTCGGGGGAGATTCCGAACGTGATCGGCAACGCGGGGATCGTGTTTCCCGAAGGAGATATCGACGGTCTGGCGCATGAACTGGATGAATTTCTGGCCAACGAGGAGCGTCAAGAGGCAATGGGAAAGCAGGCACGTGACCGGGTGCTGGCCGAGTTCACCCAGGCGCGCATCGCCCGCCGCTATTACGAGGTGTACCAGTCGACCTTGCCGGCCAGTCGCGGCGGTGTCGCTGAACGGACGCGGGAGCGTCGCTCGAGCCAATCGAGGTGATACGTGCCAACTAAGCGTCCCGTTGAACGGCGGCTCGCCGCTCGTATGTTGCAGCCGGGTCCAGTCGCGCTGGTGACATCCTTGTTTCGCTCGCAGCATAACATAATGTCTGCGGGTTGGATGATGCCCGTCGGAACCGATCCCATGCTGATTGGCTTGGCAATCCACCCGTCACGCTTGACGCATGATCTGATTTCGCACAGCGAGACGTTTGGTTTGAGCATCCCCACTATCGAGCTGCTCAACAGTGTGCATCGCTGCGGCGTTGAGTCTGGGCATGATCGAGACAAGTTCCTCTCGGCAAAACTGACACCGCTGGAGGCTCAGGAGATCGAAGCGCCGTTGGTCGAGGAATGCGTCGCGCACATCGAGTGCGGACTGGTCGAACGCATTACGCTCACCGACCACGATCTCTTCATCGGAGAGGTGCTGGCGGCCTCTGCCATCGACGAGCTTTTCAGCGACCGTTGGCGCATCGGAGACGGTTCGGAGCTGTTGCATCATATTGGGGGCGACGAGTATGCCGCGCTCGGCCGCGTCTACCGCGCCACGCTTGACGAAGAAGAATAGCGCGGACCACGCGAGTCAACTCCCACGATTGGACGGCATCGATGTCGGAATCCCAGCCCCGCATTGTCGGCCTACTTGACGGCCGAGCCGACGAAACCTGGACGACCGCTCACGGCACAACAGGACGTGTTTACGCCGGCGAGGGGATCGAGGCGGTGTGGGTCAGCAAGGAGCGAGAAGAGATTGACCCAGCTTGGTTCTCTCAGGATACGGTCGATCTTCTCGTTGTTCTTCAAGGTCAGTTGCGTGTTGAGTTCGCGGACGAAGCTCACCCCACGAGCATCCTGACTCCAGGACAAATGCTCATAATCCCCGCTGGTGGGCAGTGTCGCGCGTATCGGTGGCCGCGAGATGCTGATTCCGCGACGGTTTTTCTGGCCGTCTATCCTCAATCATCGACGGGTGGGCACTCCTGAAGCGGGATGCATGACTATTGGATCGTTTCGTCGTTGCCCCTGGTGGCGCCATTCATGGCGTCAAACGGCGTCCGTCGGTCGTCAATACGGGCGTCACCAATGTCGCGCCTACCGGCCGAAATCAGAACAACGGACCATCGTTGCGCATCGCGCTCTAGGCCTCTGCCTCATCTTCTTCCGGCTCAGCAACCGTCACGAAGCTGATCGCCTCAGGTTGAGGCAGTCCCATTGGACGTCCAATGCGACGCACCATGTCGAGCCAACCTTTGCGAGCCGTTTTGCTGAGCGCGATGGTCTGCTCGTTGTGAAACGTCACCAGTTGATCGCGGTCGACCGGATACAGGTCATGCATATTGCGCCGAATCTCGCGTCGTCGTTTGACGCCAGTTTGCGCTGCCTCCCGAATTCGTTCGACGATCCGTCGCACCTGGTCCGGGTCTCTGCCAATCAACTCGTTCGGAATCACCAGCGCATGCGTCACCATGGGTAGCCCCGACAGGATGAACCAGGCGCGAATGAGATCGTTCAGCTGACCGGACTCAATCTCGAGAATCGCGTTCTGATGCTCACGAACTTCGGCCTGGCCGGATGCTTCTTCTTGGCTGAAGCCTCGCAGCGTCATGCCGAAGTAGCGCGGGATCGTTGCGCGAGCCACCGCTTCGGCTGTTCGCGAGACGCCATTGAGATCGATCGACACGTCGTCGACGTCATCGGGACGTACCGGCGTCCAGAGCGAGATGGCGCCCGAGTGCCACGAGGCGAGACCCACATCGGTCGCGACTGTGTAGCGGTCGGAGAGGAGAACCGCATCGACGCTGCCGACCAAAGCGCATAGCCCGCGCTGCGAGACGGTCTCCGCGTCGAGATTCGTCACGAGCTCGACGTCCTCCGCGCCCTCTACCCAGTTCTTGCGCAAGGGCTCCGCGATCAACGCGGTGGTCATATTGTCGTCAACGAGGCAATCGATCACGTTTGGCCTTTCCTTGATGGCGTCATCACTCAACTTAGGTCGCCTGCGCCGCCGGACCAGAAGCGTTCCACAGTGGCTCGAATGGCCTGATTTTGCGCCTTCTCCAGTCGTGGATCATCTTCGAAGATGCGATGCGCCTCATCGCGCGCCTTTTGCAGCGTGTTCAAGTCACCGAGCGAGGCAAGCTTGAGATCGGGCAACCCGCTTTGACGCGTGCCAAAGAACTCGCCCGGACCACGTAATTCGAGGTCAATCTCCGAGAGCCTGAAACCATCCTGTGTCTCGACCATTGCATCCAGCCGCTTGTTGCTGTTCTCGCCCCGCTCTTCGGCGATCAGGATGCAGTACGAGTGATCGGCGCCTCGCCCCACGCGTCCGCGGAACTGGTGCAATTGTGACAGGCCGAAGCGTTCAGCTCCCTCGATGACCATCACCGTCGCGTTGGGGATGTCGATGCCGACCTCGACCACTGACGTAGAGACGAGGATGTCGATCTCCCGATTTCGAAACGCTTGCATGACGTCGTCCTTCTCGCGCGGCTTCATACGGCCATGCAAGAGACCGAGCCGCAGTTCCGGGAAGACCTCGGTCGACAAGCGCTCATACTCGACCGTGGCCGCCTTGGCGTCGATCGCTTCCGACTCTTCGACGAGCGGATAAATCACGAACGCTTGATGCCCAGATGCGATCTCATTTCGCAGGAATTGATAGACCTGGCGCCGATGCGACGTCTCAACGCGACGCGTCAGGATCGGCTTTCGGCCGGGTGGAAGCTCGTCGATGATCGAGACGTCCAGATCACCATGAAGTACGAGAGCCAGGCTGCGCGGGATTGGAGTAGCCGTCATCACCAGCACGTCCGGATTCCAGCCCTTATCGCGCAGCGTCGCGCGTTGTCCCACGCCAAATCGATGCTGCTCGTCGATGATCGCCAGCCCGAGTCGTTTGAACTCGACGTGCTCCTCAAGAATTGCGTGAGTTCCGACGATCAGATGGATGTCTCCGGAAGCTAACCCGACGTCAATTCCTTGTCGTTCCGCCGCCGTACTTTTACCGGTGAGGAGGGCGATCGTAGGCCGGACAGTCTCTGGAAGTTGATCCAGCAACTGGCTCAAATTGCGAAAATGTTGTTCAGCCAAAATCTCGGTCGGCGCCAGGAGCGCGACCTGGTGATCGTCGGCGATGGCCACAATCGACGCAGCCGCGGCGACGACCGTCTTGCCCGAACCGACGTCACCCTGCAACATGCGACTCATCGGGCGCGGTCGCGACATATCCCTGAAGATTTCATCCAGAGAGCGGCGCTGCGCATCGGTGAGTGAGAAGGGCAAGCCGCCGAAGAACTGGTCGAGCACAGCAGGCTGGACGTTGAAGGCGTGTCCTTCGGCGGATTGCCATTCGACTTTGCGGCGCACCAGACCGAGCTGCAGCACCAGGAATTCGTCGAACGCCAACCGATTGCGCGCCGCCTGTAATCGATCCACCGAGTCCGGATAGTGGATGTCGGCGATAGCTGTCGGCAGCGATGTAAGCCTTTGGCGCTGACGAGTGTCCTCGCTCAGCGGTTCTTGGAGTAGCTGCACCGATGTATCGAGTACCATGCGAGTCAGGTTTCGCACCTGCTTTTGAAAGAGACCTCTTGTCAGTGGATATACCGGGACCAATCGGCCGGTATGTAGCATTTCTGCGTCGACCAGTTCCCATTCGGGGTTGCGGAAGCAGAGCATGCCTCGCTGCTGCTCTACCCGACCGCTGATCGCGATCGGCGTCCCTGGCGTCATCTGACGAGCGATGTAGGGGTTGAACCAGATGGCGCGCACTCGGCCGGTGTCATCGCCAATATCGACGTGTACGATGGGCTTGCCGCTCCTGGTGCGCTGTTCCTCAACCGTCAATACCTCGCCGAGAATGGTGCACTCGTGGTGAAACAGCATACTGCTGATCTTCTGAACCTGACTGTAGTCCTTGTGGTGGCGGGGCAGCAGATACAGGAGGTCTCGAATCGTCGCGACGCCCAGTGCCGCAAGTTGACGCGTCCGGCCTTCGCCGACCCCGGGCAGGATCGAGACGGGCTCGCTCAGCGATGAGATTGAGACTCTGCGTACCGTCCGTCGAGTGACGCTTCGTTTGGCTGGAGTTGCCGGTTTCGGAGTAGCGGGTTTGGACGTATGCGCCGGCGTCCGAGGCGTTGGCCCGTCTGACGTGGACGACGCCTCGAGGATCGCGCGCGCGCGCTGGAGACGCTCTCTGCGCGCTTCCGGATCCAGGTGGCCGTATCCCTCGAAGAGTGACGCGAGACGAGAGATCCGAACGTCGCCAGATGTCCCGCCGTTGGATTGTCGGGTGAGGCCGTCGAAATAGCGCTCGAATCCGCCGGATACGGCCGTGTCTTGAAAGCCCTTGCGGGTTTCCAGTGCGAACATCTTCTTGATGACGGTGGCGTGATCGATCTGCGTGCCGTGACGCGAAGTGCTCATAGAATCAAGTCAACCTGGGTGAGTGATGCGTGTCAAGACGAGCTTTTTCGCTCGGAGATCAGTCCGGCGATGCCCATGATTCCGGGACCTCCGTAGGTGCCAACGACCGTGCCCATTTGTCCAAGCAGAATGTCGATGTCTGGTTGGTGCTCGCGAAGCTGGTCGATCAATTTTGCGGCGCCATCGGGTGCACCAAGATGCAACACGGCCAGTCGGTCGAACGGCCCCTGCTCGTCGGTCAGTGCGAGCAGGCGCTCCAGCGCGCGCTTGAACGTGCGCACGCGTTCGAGCGGCAGAATCTCGCCATCTTTCACTTGAATTACTGGCTTGATTTGCAGCGCGGATCCGAGAAAAGCGGACGTTGCCCCGATACGACCGCCTCGTCGCAGATATTCGAGCGTCTCGAGGGCGGCCACGACCCAGATCTGGTCCTTGCGACGTTCGACTCGCTCGGCGATTTCACGCGAACGGTGGCCCGACGCGGCAAGCTCAGCGGCAAAAAGGACCAGAACGCCCAGCCCGATCGACACTGAGCCGGAATCGATCACCGTGAGGTGCTCGCTGCCGACGTTGCGGGCGGCCGTCGAAGCTGAGTTGAAGGTGCCAGAGAGCTTGGGTGAGATATGGATGGCGACGACATCGAATCCCTGGCCGATCAGTTCGTCGAACGCAATCTGGAATTCGCCCACCGACGGCTGCGAGGTTTTGGGCATCTCGCCGGATTTGAGGCGCTCCAGGAACTCTTCACGTGAGAGATCGACCATATCCCGATAGACCCGGTCGTCGATTTCGATCTTGAGAGGAACGATCTTGATCGGCAGATTTCCGAGAGCCTCCGGCGGGATGTCGGACGTGCTATCGGTCACGATCATGACCTTGCGAGCGTTCGTCTCCACGTTATTCCACCGCCATGATCAGGTCGTGGTGAGGCTGATCACCCGCCACGACCTCGATCGTCAGACCAGGGAATCTCTCATTGATCGCGTCGACGAGATCGGCCACCGCCGACGAGTCGGCCGTCGCGCCCGTGAAGAGGGTCAACAGCTCGGCTTTTGCCGCACTGGCGGTCGACAACGCAGCCAATCCGACGTCAGACATTGAGGCCCCGGCGGACACCATGCGGCCGTCGCAGAGCCCAATGTACTCTCCCTCTCGCGCGCTCACACCGTCGATCCGCGCGTCACGGGAGGCGCGCGTAACCATGACCGTCCCGACCATTCCCAGGGCTTCGGTCATGACGTCGGCGTTTTCGTCAACGTCGAGAGCCAGGTTGAGTGCCGAGAGTGCGCTGATGCCCTGCGGCACGCTCTTCGACGGAACGACGCGCACAGTCTTGCGTGTCAGACTCACGACCTGTTTGGCCGCGGCGACGACGTTTGAATCGTTCGGGAGGATGATCACGGTGTCGCTCGGCGCGTGCTCGACGGCACGCAATATCTCTTCGGTACTCGGATTGGTGGTGGCGCCACCGTCGACGACCTGATTCGCGCCCATACCCATTAATGCCGCAGTCAACCCGTTGCCGGACGCCACAGCCACTACGGCAATCGGCATGTTCGGCACAAGCGTTTGCGACGGATATGTGCGACTCGACCGCTCGGCCAACAAGCGCCGCGTCTGAGCCGCCATGTTGTCGATGCGCACGTCTTCGAGCTCTCCGAAGGTCAGCGCGGTTTCGAGCAGCGCGCCTGGATGCTCACTGTGGATGTGCACCTTGAGCGCCTTGCCAGTTCCCACGACCACCGCGGAGGAGCCCAGTTCGTTCATCTTCTCGCGAAATCGCACGATGTCGAGATCATCTCCTGTGAGGAGGAAGTTGGTGCAATAGCCAAACTCGTCGACACCGTGAACCAAATCCACCTGATCCAGAAAGTTCATCGACGTCGCTACGCCGGAATCAGGGCGAGGCGTGGCGACGGATGGGTCGTCGCCGTGAGCAAAACGCATGAGACCGTCGAGGATGACCACCAGACCCTTGCCGCCAGCATCGACGACACCGGCTTGCTTCAGAATCGGCAGCATGTCCGGCGTCTGTGCCAGGGCTCGCCTGGCCGCATCTGTGGCAGTCACCAGGACGTGGCACATGTCTGAATCGGATTCGACTGCCTTCCGGGCCGCTTCGGCCGCCAACCGGATGACGGTCAGCATGGTCCCCTCGACCGGGTTGATCACGGCCTGATAGGCGAGCTCGGCGGCGCGGCTCAGGCCACGAGCCAAGTCGGATCCATCTATTGAGTCCGTATTCGGCGCGGACTGCGCCATTCCCTCGAATATCTGGTAGAGGATGACGCCGGAATTTCCACGTGCTCCCATCAAGGCACCGTGAGCCGCGGCTCGGTATACGTCGTTGACGGAGCCGAACGCCGTATTGCCGTCACGTCGTGTGGCATCGGCGCTCGCCTTGAGGGTCAGGAACATGTTCGTGCCAGTGTCGCCGTCCGGTACCGGGAAGACGTTGAGCGCGTTGATCTCTGCCACGAATGGCTCGAAATGGACCGAGGTGAACGCCAATGCATCGAGTACGTCCTGACTCGACCAGCGGACATGGCCGCGATTCATCTCCGAGCCCATATGCTCGGCACGGCTCTTCAAATTGTTGAGTTTAGCGTTGTCCTGCATCAGGGCTGAAGTCCCCTAAATTCGTTCACTCAGTGCGTCGCAGAATGGAAAACAAGGCTCAAATCCCGGTCCTTTAGTCCGACCGGGAATACCGGCTATCGTCGTGCAAATTGCATGTCGCGGATGGAGTGGGCCGGTTCGCGGCCCGAATGCGCGCTTGAGTCATTCCAGTCATCGTGATATCCTACAAGTTCGTTGGACGCCGACGACTCTCGGTGGCTGACCTGCGCAATTTGTGGACAATCTTAGTTGTTGATGACTCTCTGGTAAAGGGGGAAGCGGTGGCCGGTATATGTGACCTTTGTGGACGAGGGCCAAGCTTCGGACACAACGTAAGCCACTCCAAACGCCGGACCAACCGTATGTTCCGGCTCAACATCCAGCGCACGACCATTTATGAGAATGGCAAACCGCGCAAAGTCAGCATCTGCACGCGCTGCATGCGCACGATGCACAAGGAAGCGCGGCTGGCGTAGCGCCGGTCAAAATCTCGACATCCAACGCCGTCCGTACCTCGGGCGGCGTTTTCGTTGTCCGCAATAACCCCTGCGCCAACGTATCATCAGTCCGGTTGGACTTCGACGATGAGGTAGCGATCGAGCCCGGCCAGGTCGGGTTCGACTCGAGAAATTGCGCCAGGAAACAGCTCCTCAACGGTGCTCAGCGCCGCGACCCGCTGGTCTGGATCGATCTCACACATGATGGTTCCTCGACGCGCAAGCAATGACCGCGCTTGCGCCAGCAGTTCATTGTAGAGCGCGAACCCGCGATCGTCGGCATACAGGGCCAGGTCTGGCTCATGCGCGATCCCGGCGTGGTGCTGCTCGTCGCGTAGGTAGGGCAGGTTAGCCACGACGAGGTCGATCGGTCCGCGACACCAGCTCAGAAGGTCTCCTCGCACGAGCTCGATTCGTCGAGCGGCGCAGCGCTCGACGTTGAGCCGTGCCACGTCAAGTGCGTCGCCCGACACGTCGCTCGCCGTGATTGTGATTGATCGTTCTGAGTCGACGAAACGGTCTAGCGAGACAGCAATGGCCCCGCTGCCAGTTCCGACGTCAACAACCAGCGTTGCTTCCGGATGCACGTCGATCCAGGCGATTGCTCGCTCCACCAATCCTTCGGTCTCTGGACGCGGGATCAACACGCGCCGGTCGACGACCAAGCCGATTCCCATGAACTCGCGCTGTCCAGTGATGTAGGCAACGGGTTCCCCTGCTGCACGTCTCTCAATCAGTTGCGCGTACGCGTGCATGAACTCGGTCGGAACTTCAGAGTTCAGATCCAGGTAGAGGTGCGTGCGATCGACTCCTCGCAAATGCATCAGCAGCACTTCAGCATCGAGACGGGCTCCATCGATGTGAGCACGCCTCAACGTGTCGATCGCGTTCACGATAAGTGACCGAAAGGTTGGGTGCACCTGCTCGGGCCTGCTCAGCTGATTCCGGCCTCCTGCAGCTTCTCAGCCTGATCCGCTGCGCGCAGCTCGGTGACGAAACCGTCGATGTCGCCGTTCAGGATCCCAGGCAGGTTGCTCAGGCTGAGCTTGAGCCGGTGATCGGTTACGCGGTCCTGCGGCACGTTGTAGGTGCGGATCTTCTCCGACCGTTCGCCGGTGCCGACCTGTGCTCGGCGCATACCACTGCGCTCGGCATGCAGTCGTTGCTGCTCGATGTCGTAGAGGCGCGCGCGCAGTACCGCCATGGCCTTGGCGCGGTTTTTCAACTGCGACTTCTCGTCCTGACAGGTTACGACGATGCCGGTAGGAATGTGGGTGATTCGCACCGCCGAGTCGGTGGTGTTCACGCTCTGGCCGCCGTGTCCGGTGGAGCGGAAGACGTCGACGCGCAAATCTCCCTCGTCGATTTCGACCTCCACGTCCTCGGCTTCAGGGAGCACGGCGACGGTCGCCGTGGAGGTGTGGATGCGACCGCTGGACTCGGTCACTGGCACGCGCTGGACCCTGTGCACGCCGCTTTCGAACTTGAGGTGGCTGAAGGCTCCGCGGCCGTTCACCTCGAAGATGACTTCACGGAACCCACCAACGCCACTCTCACTCGATGAGAGCACGTCGACTTTCCAGCCGTGTCGCTCGGAGTAGTGCGTGTACATGCGGAAGAGATCGGCCGCGAAGAGGGCGGCTTCCTCTCCACCGGTGCCCGCGCGGATCTCAACGATGACACTCTTTTCGTCGTTGGGGTCTTTGGGTACCAGCAACAGACGGATCTCGTCCGCCAGTTCGTCGCGCCGCGCACTCAGTTCAGCGATCTCTTCGTCCGCCAGTCCTGCGAGCTCAGGATCTCCGTCGGCTTTCATCATTTCCGCTTCGTCGATCTGCTGATTCACCGTTCGAAGCTCACGATAGGCCGTGACGAGGCTCTCCATTTCGGCTCGCTCACGTCCGAGCTCCATGAGTCGCTCGGGATCGGTGGCGACCGATGGGTCTGCCATCATCTGTTCCAGCTCGATGAAATGTTGGTCGATTTCATTTAGTTTGTGTTCCATGGTCAGCACGGAGTAGCTCCTCTGTGTTCAGATTTCGAATGTCGAGTTTGAGTAATTTGTGAGGTCGCTAACCGTGATCGGTGGCACTGGTTCCGGAGTTCAGTTTGTTCGTCGCGCCGGAGATCGCCATGGCGACCGCCTGCTCAGGTGTGGTCGCTGCCAGATAGGCCGCGTCGCCGGCAAATCGCACCACTCGTGTTGGATCGAGCTCCCAACTGCCTAAATTAACCACGCGCTTGCCCATCTTCAGCGCCAGACCGATTTCCGACAGCGTGCCAAAGCCGCCGCCAACGGCGATGACGGCGTCGCCGGAAGCCACCACGATTGCGTTCCGTGCGTGCCCCAGTCCGGTGGGGATGCGGTGCTCGACCCATTCGTTGGCTTCGCTCGCGTCATAACCAGGCAGAATGCCAATGGTCGCGCCGCCGGCTTGTCTCGCCCCGCGACAGACCGCCTCCATGACGCCGCCGCGTCCACCGCAAACCACGGCACAGCCGGACTCGGCAAGCCTGGTGCCGACCTCTTCGGCCATGGCTAGTTCGTCCCTGCTGGGTTCGTTTGGTCCGCAAACTGCAATCATCATGGTTCAGTCCCGTAAGTCAAATCTCTCTACAACCGTGTAGGTAGGCCCGCCCCCGCCGAGCTCGCTCCGGTAGAGCGTGACGTGGTCAACGTCGAATTCAATATCATCCGCACGAGCAAGTTCAGCGAATCTCGCGTCGACGTCTGTGATCGTCCCGCTCTCGTCTGGCCGCACGCGCGCAATCGTGAGATGCGGCCGAAACGCCCGATCGTCGGGCTCTATTCCCAATGTTCGCGTCGTTGCTTCTACGGTTGACACCAATCGGGCGAGGGCGCCGGGAGCGTCACCCACACCGAGCCAGATTACGCGCGGCCGTCGCGAATTCGGGAATGCGCCCGGAGACCTCGTCTTGATCGTGAACCCTCGCGCAGATCCAAGCGATTCCCGCAACGCTGAACGCAACGTATCAATCGAATCGACGGGGTAATCTCCAATAAACTTCAGCGTCAAATGCGCGATGTCCGGATTGGTCCAGCGAGCCTTCCAGCCGGATGTTTGAAGTGTCCGGCGAATCAATGCCAGACGCTGTTTAACCTCGTCGGGAAGATCGACCGCGACAAAAAGCCGCCAGACATCGTGCTTGGCGGCGTCACTCCAGCCCATGCGCGCTCCCCACTCCTCCAAATTATACTCATCGCGGGAACTGGCCGGCTCCAATCCAGCGCCGAGGCGCTGTTCCTTAGCCCGGAGTCACACGATGACGCTAGAGGAACGTAAATGCCGCAGAAAAGCGTGATTCAGAACGATATCCGGCGAGCGATTCACGAGCTTGAGTTGGTGGACTTGCCTCTCTGCGTGCACTCGTCGTTGCGCTCTTTTGGATGGGTCGAGGGTGGTTCCAAGACAGTCATTGAGGGACTTCTGGCGGAAGGTTGCACCTTGATGGTTCCCAGCTTCAGCGACGAGTTCGAGGTGGCGCCGCCGCGCAATCGGCGCTATCCACGCAATGGCTGCTCGTACGAAACCGATTTCCCTGCCATTGATGGGCGTGCAGGCGTGTTCACCACCGAAACGCTGGCAATCGAAGCCGGTCTGGGAGCGATCCCCGAGGCCGTTGTCGCCGATGCGCGACGTGCACGCGGCAATCACCCGCTTAATTCGTTCGCCGCGATTGGGGCGCTTGCCGTGGGCCTGGTGGGCGATCAGACGCCACTCGATGTCTATGCGCCGCTTCGGGCATTGGCTGCGCGGGATGGCTGGGTTGTACTGATGGGGGTCGATCTGACGAGCATGACCTTGATCCATTTGGCGGAGGCCATGGCTGGTCGCACGCTATTCCGACGCTGGGCCATCGGCGCGAATGGCACCACTATCGAGTGCGAGATCGGAAGCTGCTCGAACGGATTCGAGCGCCTACAGCCCTTTCTCGCACCCGTGATGCGTGTCGCCGACGTCGGCTCGAGTCACTGGCGCGCCTATCCTGCCGCGGCCGTGGTCGACATCGCCGCCGATGTCATACGTGCTGACCCATCGATCACGCATTGTCCGAATCCAGAGTGTCTTCGCTGCCGCGACATCATCCAGGGCGGACCAATCATCGAGAGATCAAATTGACGCCAACATGGGCGTCACATCTGGGTTGCACGCAGCCATGAACGCCAATCTCGATCCGCCGCGTGCTGAGAACGGTGCGCGCAAGCGGAGCCTCGTTGCGTTAGGCGCTTTGATCTCCGCCGACGGCGTCTCGCGCTTCGGTTCCGTCATGACAGTGACCGCGATTCCCTGGTTCGTCCTGGTCACGACCGGCAGCGTCAGCCGCACCGGCGTCACGCTCTTCGCTTCCGGGTTGGGGCTCGTAATCGCGCTCCTCTTCGGCGGCACGGTGGTCGATCGCGTGGGGTGGCGACGCGCCAGCGTCGTCGGCGATCTGATGGCAGGCTGTGTCGTCGTAGCCATACCTGCTGCCAATGACACCGTCGGATTGCCATTCTCGCTCTTGGTTGTACTGGTCTTTCTGGCAACGCTGTTCGAGATACCATCCGCGGTGGCTCGCTACAGTGCGCTGCCCGACCTCGCCGAACGTGCCGCGGTTCGATTCGAGCGGGCCAACGCTACGTTCGACACCATCCTGACTGCCTCCGGGCTGATCGGACCGGCTGTGGCAGGCGTCCTGATCGCGTTTATGGGCGCCAGCAACGTCATCTGGATCGATGCGGCCACCTTCGTTGGATCGGCAATCCTCGTTGCGTCGCTCGTACCCGGTACGCCGCTGAAATCCATTGCCGCTGCGGGTGGACCCAGCTTCTTGCAGCAGCTCGGCGAAGCCATGCGATTCGTCACGCGCGATGAGGTGCTCGGTCCATTGGTCCTCGTGCTGGGCTTGATGAACGTCGCCATCGGATCGATGGAGCAAATCGTGATCCCCGTCCTGGCGCGTGACGTGTACCACAGCGCCTACGTACTTGGGCTGCTCACGTCGTCGATGGCGTTGGGAGGTCTGGGGGGCAACGTGGTGTATGGGATCATCGGGCATCGTTTATCGCGTCGAGCAGTCTTCGGGTTTGGATTTCTTACCGTCCCTCTGGCATTGGCGGTGCTGGCGTTTGAACCGCTGGTCGTGGCCGCACTGGTGACACTCGCGATTGTCGGTCTTGGGCTCAGTCTCACCAATCTGCTGGAGTACACCGTCTATTTCGAGCGACTACCTCAAGACATGCGAGCACGCGGCTTGGGCATCACAGGAGCACTTTCTTGGGGGAGCGCCCCACTCGGCCGCATTGTGTGTGGATTTGGGATCGCGGCGCTCGGGATCGGTGCGACGCTTGCTGGCGCGGCGCTTCTGATTGCACCGGTTCCGCTGGCGCTTCTCGCCCTGCCGCGGTTCGCCCGCCTCAACGCACCGGGGGACGAGACCGAACCGTAAGTCGATAGTAAGTCGGCCCGAGCCGCGCACGACCCGGGCCGACGTGCAGTTCAGACAGATCTGGCTAGGCGGCCTTCTTGGAGATCATCTCGTCGACGACCGTGGGCAGATTCTCTTCGAGGAACTTGGCCATCGACTCTTCGTCCCGAATGATCTGCTGGCAGGTCGAGACGACGTTGGGAGTGTCGAGCTTCTTGGCCGCGGCGATGAGCGCGTTGTATGACGCGATTTCGAAGTACTCGGTGGAGAAATCGGCCAGCGCGTTCTTGACGAGCTCGTCCTCCGCGAACGCCGTACTTGCGCCGTGCAGGCGGCCCATCACGCTCGACATGCCGGACTTGGCGGTCGAGACGCTCCCACCAAGGTCCGTGATCATCTGTTCAACGAGCTCCGCGTGTCGCTTAGTCTGATTCATATGCTCCTCGATGCGCGCCTGGAGCTTGGGATGGTCTTTGGCGTCGTTGGCGTGATTCTCCAACACCTTGACGATTGAAGTCTCCATAGCGTGCGCGTCGTTGAGCCAACTCATCAACTGGCCCTTCTGGTCGTCCGTCATGTGTTTCCTCCCGCTCATGCAATTCTGCTACGGCCACCCCATCATCTGGGTGGTGATGCAGGTAGGCGCAAACACCATTCCAGCTGCCAGTGATTTCTTTCATTGACCGCGACTATTACGGCAACCTATACTCGCCCGGATGGGGAGCGAAGGGGCGGAGGAGAGCATGAAAATCGCCTATCTCGGGCCTGAAGGAACCTTCAGCGAAGAGGCGGCGCTGATGCAGGCGCGTCTCGACGGAGCGGCACTCATGCCGTTTGCTTCGATTCCTGCCCTCGTTTCGGCCGTTGAGACGGGACTAACCGAGCGAGCCATCCTCCCAATCGAGAACTCGCTCGAGGGTTCGGTCAGCTTCACTCTCGATCTGCTCATCGACGAGACTGACCTGAAGATCCGCAACGAGCTCGTGGTTTCGGTGCGTCACAATCTGGTTGTCGTCCCTGGCGCCACGTTGAGCGATATCAAGACGGTGACGTCGCACCCGCAGGGGTTGGGGCAGTGTCGTCGGTTCCTCGAGCGCTGCCTCCCAGGCGTGCATCAATTGGCTGCTTTGAGCACCGCCACGGCGGTCGAAAAGACTATAGAAGCTGGCGACCGCAGTCAGGCGGCGATTGGTACTGAGCGCGCCGCGGGTCTCTATGGCGGCGAGGTTTTGGCGCGCGACATTCAGGACAATCGCAGCAACGTGACGCGCTTCTTCGTCCTGGCGCAGACCGACGCCGAACCGACAGGCTCGGATCGCACGTCTTTCTGTTTCAACGTCAAGCAGAACATTCCCGGAGCGGTGCACGAGATTCTCACTGAGCTTGCCGATGCACATATCCAGATGACCAAGATCGAAAGCCGTCCGACCAAGTCGGCCCTGGGCGATTACACCTTTCTCATGGACGTCGAAGGTCATCGGCTCGATCCGGTCATCGCGGAAGCGCTCGACCGCATTCGTGCCAAGACCGCTCGCTTGAAAGTCTTCGGCTCATACCCGCGGTTCGTGCTTGACCCGACGCGCGACGAGACGAGTCAGCAAGGGTGAATGTTGGCGCCGGCGTGAAATCGAAAACGGTGTCGGGGATAGCACGACATGCGCGTGGTTAGTGGCAGTGCGCGCGGACATCGACTCAAAGCGCCGCGCGGGATGCGCACGCGTCCAATGGCCGACAAGATCAAGGAGGCGGCCTTCTCGATGCTGGCGTCACTCGGCATCGAGTTCGAGCGCGTTCTCGATCTCTACGCGGGAAGTGGCAGCGTCGGAATTGAGACCCTTTCGCGTGGAGCTACGTCGGTTGATTTCGTCGAGCAGAACGGCGCGGCCTGCGAAGTGATTCGTGACAACCTGACGTCGACGAAGTTCGAGGATCGGGGACAGGTCTTGCAGACCAGTGTCGGGAGCTTCCTTGCGCGCGTTGATAAGCCCTATGATTTCGTGATTATGGATCCCCCCTATGCCGATCCGGCGATCCTCGATACACTTGCGTCTTTAGAAGCATCGCGCGCGATCGAGAACGGATCGATCCTGTTGATCGGCCATTCGCCTCGCGTCGAATTGCCGGAGCACGTGGGGGCACTACAACGCGTGCGGCATCGATGCCACGGAGACAGCTGCTTTTCGATCTACGAAGCGGTGCGTGAGGACGGCGACGAATAGCTGACGTGAACGGAGAGACTGCGGTGCCCACGATCGCGATTTACCCAGGCTCGTTCGATCCCATCACCAATGGGCATCTGGACGTTGCCAGGCGCGCGGCACGCATCTTCGACGAGTTGATCTTCGCGGTCTATGCCGGTGACGAAAATGCTCCGAAGCGTCATCTCTTCACGGCCGAGGAGCGCCGCACATTCGCGGAGTGTGCGCTGCAAGATGCGCACAACATTCGCGTTGAGGTCTATCATGGGCTCAGCGTGGACTATGCGCGGATGGTCAATGCGGGTACCATCGTACGGGGTTTGCGGGCAGTCTCGGATTTCGAGTATGAGTTCAAGTTCGCGCACATGAATCGGCATTTGGCTCCAGAGGTGGACGTGGTCTGTTTGATGACGAGTTCACAGCATTCGTTTGTGAGCTCGAGCTTTATCCGCGAGGTTGCTTCATTGGGCGGCGACGTGCGGGGACTTGTTCCGGAGACGGTGGCGGATGCCCTGGAGGAGCGATTTGGCGCGGTGGTGCGCGAGTGAGATGGGCGGCGGAACGTGAGTGATTCGCGGACTGGATCTCAGCAAGTTCATGTCGCCGATATCATGCAGCTCGTCGATCGACTCGAGGAGTTGGTGACGTCCGGCATGCGCGTGCCGCTGAGCAACCGCATCATGGTCGAGGAGGAAGAATTCCTCTCGATCATCGACCAGCTCCGGCTGTCGGTTCCACAAGAGATCAAGCAGGCACGTCGCGTGGTTCAGGAGCGGCAGCAGGTGATCTCATCGGCACAGGCGGAAGCGGATAAGATCCTCTCGGTCGCGAAAGAGCGCGCCGAATACCTGATGAACGAGCAAGGTCTCATTAACGAGGCCAAGTCGCGCAGTGAGGAAATCTTGCGGCAGGCCAAGGACAGTTCGAAGCGCTCTATGGGCGAAGTGGATGTCTACGCGCTGCAAATGCTCAACCAGCTTGAGAAGGTGCTGGAACAGAATCTCCAGCAGATCCAGCAAGCCAAGGACGTCGTCGCACACTGATTGTGTCCAATTCTCCTCGCTCATCAGCGTCTGCAGGCTGGTGAGTAGCTCTCCTAAGGCCCAGCTGATTTGCACCTGAGGAGCGTCACATGCCGTCGAATCAGGCGTCATCCGCGGCAGAATCGGGAGTGAGCTGGCGGGAGCTGAGCGAATCTCGCCCGGATCTCACCGGGGCCGGTCGTGAGCTCTTCTACCAGGTCGGTGTCGGGCTGGCGTTCATGTCGACCGTCCGCCCGGATGGCGGCCCAAGACTGCATCCGGTCTGTCCGCTGATCGCCGACTCGGGACTCTATGCGTTCCTCATCCCTTCGCCTAAGCTGAATGACCTCAGGCGAGACGGCCGCTATGCGCTGCATTCCTTCCCGACCGACGACAATGAGGATGCGTTCTACATTACTGGTCAAGCAGTCGAAGTGGATGATGATGAGCGCCGAGCCGGACTGACCAGGCAATTCCAGCAAGAGCGTCCCACGATGGACTTCTCGGACGATTACATGAGCGACCAGGCCTTGATCGAGTTCTTCGTCGATCGCTGCCTCGTAACGCGCACCGACGGCTTCGGCGACACGCAGCCACGCCATACCATCTGGCATGCTGAATAGCACCGCTCAGCTTGTTAATAGTTGATTGAGTTCTTGGTTCTCAGCCATCCGATGGGATGCGCGGAACCATCCCACCAATTGACATCCGACGAAGCGTCTGCTACCCTGCCTTTCGACAGACGAATATTCGAACAGCGACGAGCGGAACGAGTACGCATCGAAGCGGAGCCCAGAGAGCCGGCGGTAGGTGAGAGTCCGGCGCGAGCGCAGATGCCGAATGGATCCGGGAGCTGTGCCCCGAATGCATGAGCGAGTAGGCGGCAACGGAGACTCCACCGTTATCTGGGAGCTAGGTATCGGATCAACTGGATTGGTCCCGTACTTGTAGAGTGGGACACGCATCGCGTGTTCAACAAGGGTGGTACCGCGGAGTGAGCTTATTCACCTCCGTCCCTTCTGGGACGGGGGTTTTTTGTTTGTCCGCGAATCACCTTGCAGGGCCGGGGTTCTTGGAGGATTAGACCAATGTTAGACACAGTGACGATGACGGAAGGCACGGAGACCGAGTCGAGCCGCTATCGTCCGACGCTCGAAGAAGTCGCGGCACTGCGGGAGCAGGGGAACATCATCCCGATCTATCGCGAGATCTTTGCCGATCTGGAGACTCCAGTCTCCGCGTATCTCAAAGTCGCGCAGGGGCCATATTCGTTCCTGCTTGAGAGCGTCGAGGGGGGCGAGCGCCTGGCGCGCTTCTCGTTTATCGGAACCGACCCGTACTTGACGCTCAAGCTCAACGACGGCGTTGCCGAGGCCAATCTCCACGGCTACCGCCAGCAGGGAAGTTTCAGCGATCCCTTGGTGGCGCTGAGCGAGTATCTGGCTCCCTACCAAACGGTGCAGCTTCCTGGCTTGCCACGCTTTCTCGGTGGCGCCGTCGGATTCCTGAGTTATGAAGCGGTCCGCTATTTCGAGCGGCTGCCGGTTGCTCCGGGCAACGAAATCGATTTTCCCGACGGGCTGTTCATGTTCGTCGACACCATGCTCGTCTTCGATCACCTCGAACACACCATCAAGGTCGTCAGCCACGTGCACGTCGACGATCACACGCCGTTGGAACAGTCCTACGCGGAAGCGATCAGCCGCATCGAACGCATCGTCAGTCGCCTCTCGTGCGAGCCCACGCTTCCGATGGGAGAAAGGCCGCTCGACGACGAGGCGGTGTCACATCGAATGCGCCGCCACACGACGCCCGAGACCTATCACCGCATGGTCGAGCGGGCCAAGGAATACATCTCCGCGGGCGACATCATCCAGGTTGTCCTCTCGCAGCGAGTGACGGTCGAGACGGGCGCTCACCCGTTCACGGTCTATCGCGCGCTGCGGCGCGTGAACCCATCACCCTACATGTTCTACCTTCAGCTGGGTGATGCCCAAATCGTCGGAGCGTCACCGGAACTGCTGGTGCGGCTCGACGGCGACACGTTGATGACGCACCCGATCGCCGGGACGCGACACCGCGGCGCCAACGAGCGTGAAGACGACGATCTGGCGCACGAGCTGGCCAACGACGAGAAAGAGCGCGCTGAGCACATCATGTTGGTCGACCTCGGCCGCAATGACATCGGCCGCGTCGCTAAGGCGGGGTCCGTTGACGTGCCACAGCTCATGGAAATCGAGCGCTACAGCCACGTGATGCATTTGGTCAGTCACGTTACCGGCGAAATTCGAGACGACCTCAACGGTCTCGACGCCCTGCGCTCATGCTTCCCGGCAGGAACGGTCAGCGGCGCCCCGAAGATCCGCGCCATGGAGATCATTGCCGAGCTCGAGCCCGAGCGACGCGGTCCGTACGCGGGCACGGTCGGGTACGTCGACTTCAGCGGCAATTTCGATACAGCCATCACGCTGCGGACGTTGGTGATGCGTGATGGCACGGCTTACCTGCAGGCCGGCGGTGGCATCGTCGCCGATAGCTCGCCCGAGTTCGAATACAACGAGTGCTTCCACAAAATGCGGGCTCTGGTCCGCGCGCTCGAAGACGCCGAGCGGATCGAGCGTTCGATGAGAAACGGAACCCGCTGATGATTCTGCTGATCGACAACTACGATTCCTTCACGTTCAACCTGTACCAGTACTTGGCTGAGCTTGGATCCGAAGTGCTGGTGCGGCGTAACGACCAGATCACGATAGATGAGATCGAGCTCATGTCGCCAGAGCGTATCGTCGTCTCTCCGGGCCCATGCACCCCAGCGGAGGCGGGAATCTCGGTAGAGCTCTTCCGGCACTTCGCGGGTCGCATCCCGCTCTTGGGCGTCTGCCTGGGACATCAATCGCTGGCAGTCGCGTTCGGCGGCATCGTGACCCGAGCCCCGAGCCTGATGCACGGCAAGATCTCCTCAATCTCACATGACGGTCGCGGAATCTTTGCAGGGCTTCCGATTCCGTTCGTCGCCACGCGCTATCACTCTCTGGTCGTCGATCAGGAGAGCCTGCCCGACTGCCTGGAAGTCAGCGCGCGCAGTGAGCATGGCCTGATCATGGGATTGCGACACCGCGAGTACGAAATTGACGGCGTGCAGTTCCATCCTGAATCGATCCTCACCACCGTAGGCAAAGACCTGTTGTCGAATTTCCTTGGCCGGCCGGCACCGGTCCTTGCAGCGAAGGGGTACTGAGATGACGATGGCGACTGAGGACCGCATTGAAGTTAACGCGAATGGCGAGGCGGCCATTCGCGACGCGATCCGCCTCGTGGCTGACGGTCAGATCTTAACCCGTCAGCAGGCAGCAGCGGCCATGGACGCGATCATGTCGGGTGTCGCCACTCACTCACAGATCGGTGCGCTGATGACCGGACTTCGCATTCGCGGTGAGACCGACGACGAGATCGCCGGGTTTGCCCAAACGATGCGCCGTCACGCTCTGCCGGTGCCGTTCAAATATCTCGGCCCGGTCGTGGATACCTGTGGCACCGGCGGCGACGCCGCAAACACCTTCAACATCTCGACCGCGGCCGCGTTTGTCGTGGCGGGTTTGGGAGTCCGGGTGGCAAAGCATGGCAACCGTGCCATGTCGAGTCGCTGTGGCTCGGCCGACGTCCTTGAAGGTCTCGGAGTGCGTATCGATCTTGGCCCGGATGCCGTCGCGGAGTGCATTGACGAGGTCGGGATTGGGTTCATGTTCGCTCAGGTCTTTCACCCGGCTATGCGCTTCGCTGGTCCGGTTCGCAAGGAGATCGGGATTCGCACCGCCTTCAACCTGCTTGGCCCAATCACGAACCCTGCAGGCGCTCAGCATCAGGTCGTCGGTGTTCCCGATTGCGCCGCGGCGGAGCGCATCGCGCGCGTGCTGGCGCTGCTCGGTACGCGCCACGCGGTGGTGGTCTGCTCCAACGACGGTCTCGACGAGTTCAGCATCTCGTCCGAGAACATGGTTCACGACGTGGTCGTCAACGGCAAAGCGGACGTCAAGAGCTACGTTCTGACGGCTGATGAAGTTGGGCTGACGCCCGCTCCGCTGAGCGAAGTACGTGGCGGCACCGTGGACGAGAACGCACGGGTGATACGCGATGTGCTGAGCGGCGTTCACGGTGCGGCACGCAATATCACGTTGCTCAATGCAGGCGCGGCGCTCTATGCCGCCGACGCGGCCGGTTCGATTCGCGAAGGTGTGGCGCTGGCAGCCGAGTCGATCGACTCGGGAGCGGCCGCCGCCAAACTGGATCAGTTTGTGACCGTTACGCGACGGTTAGGTGGTGACTAGATGTCCGTCCATACCGACACCTTTCTCGATCGCATCGTCGAGCGGACCGTCGCGGATCTGCCTGAGCGCAAAGCGGCACTACCGTCCGCTGTGCTCGAACGGCAAGTGGCGGAGCGTCGTGCCGCGATCTCGTTCGAGAGCGCGTTGCGTGGTCCGTCGCTCGGCGTGATCGCCGAGATCAAGCGCTCGTCACCATCCAAAGGCACCATAGCTGAAGAGGTCGACGCCGCTCAGGTTGCGTACGATTATCTTGACGCGGGAGCATCCGGCATTTCAGTCCTGACGGACGGGCCATTCTTCTCGGGAAGCCTAGAGGATTTGTCTCAGGTAGCACGCATCGCGCATTCCCATCCCGCCCCACGTCCCGTCCTTCGCAAGGATTTTCTGATCGATCCCTATCAGGTTGTGGAAGCCCGCGCCTTCGGAGCCGATGCGGTTCTGCTGATCGTCTCGCTCTTGCCCAGTCCGACTCTTCGCCGGATGCTGGCCGAAGTCCACTGGTTCGGCATGGAAGCCTTGGTCGAGGTTCACGACGAAGCTGAAGTTGATGCGGCGGTTGAGGCCGGCGCGAAAATCATCGGCATCAACAATCGCGATCTCAAGACGTTCGAAGTGGATTTGGCGACGACCGAGCGTCTGGCGCCGCGTGTCCCGACTGACCGCATCGTCGTGGCGGAGAGCGGTATCCATTCGCGCAACGACGCTCGCCGACTCACTGCCGCGGGAGCCCATGCATTGCTCGTGGGCGAATCGTTGATGCGCGCTTCCGATCGACGCGCGGTCATTGAGGACCTCCGCTCATGAGCCAGACGCTGGTCAAAATCTGCGGAGTGCGGACACCCGAGATTGCACGCACGGTGGAACTACTGGGCGCCAATCTCATGGGGTTGATCCTCGCGCCAAGCAGGCGTCGTATACCGATTGAGGACGCTGAGGAGATCGTTGCAGCCATCGAACGGCGCACAAAGATCGTGGGCGTCTTCGTCAACGAATCGGCTGACGATATGAATGACCTTGCAGAGCGACTCGATCTCGATTTCGTCCAACTGAGCGGTGACGAGCCACTCGATGTACAGCAGCAAATCCAGCGTCCGGTGATCCGCGCGCTTCGTTTTCCGGTGGCCACGTCGTTCGACGACGCATACCGTCGGGCGGAACACTATGTCTCCGGAGCTAATCCCGCATACGCGTTGCTGCTTGATGCGTACGTGCCCGGCGTATACGGCGGAAGTGGGGTAACTGCTGACTGGACTATTGCCACGCAGCTCGCCGAACGGTTTCCCGTCCTCCTCGCAGGTGGGCTGAGTTCGGAGAATGTCGCACATGCCATCGAAGCGGTGCTGCCTCTAGGGGTCGACGTCTCCAGTGGAGTCGAAACTGATGGACACAAGGACCCGGCCAAGATCGCGCAATTCATCGCCAAAGTCCGCGCCATGGATGAAAAAGTCTGCGCGGCGCATGACGATGCGTCAATTCGTCTCGTTCGAGCGATAGGGTAGAGGAGCCATCATGATTCACACCGGAGTCGAGCAAAAGCCCGCCCTCGATCTTCCCGATATCCACGGACGCTTCGGCGAGTTCGGCGGCGCCTACGCGCCAGTTACGCTTCTGCCGGCCATCGATGAGCTCATCGCTGCCTATCAAGAGGCACGAGCCGATCCCGAGTTTCAGCGCGAACTCGAGTATCTGCTCAAGGATTACGTCGGCAGACCGACGCCCCTCTACCACGCCAAAGCGTTGACCGAGCGAGTTGGCGGCGCCCAGATCTACCTCAAGCGGGAAGATCTGGCGCATACCGGGGCGCACAAGATCAACAACGCCATCGGCCAGGGTCTCTTGGCCAAACGTATGGGCAAGCCGCGTATCATTGCCGAGACTGGGGCCGGCCAGCACGGTGTGGCCACGGCCACGGTCTGCGCCATGCTCGGGCTCGAATGCATCGTCTATATGGGTGAAGTCGACATCGCGCGGCAGTCGCTCAACGTCTTCCGTATGAAGCTGTTGGGCGCTGAAGTTCGCGCGGTGACGTCCGGCAGCCGCACGCTGAAGGACGCTATGAACGAGGCGATCCGCGATTGGGTCACCAACGTCCAGAACACCTACTACTTGATCGGCTCGGTCGGCGGCATGCATCCCTATCCGATGATCGTGCGCGACTTCCAGACGGTCATTGGCCGCGAAGCACGAGCGCAGATTCTCGAGTCGGTGGGACGACTGCCGGATGCCATCGTTGCCTGCGTCGGCGGAGGTTCCAATGCGATCGGGATCTTCCATCCCTTCGTTGGCGACGCTGACGTGGAGCTCTTTGGTGCCGAGGCTGCCGGTCTTGGAATCGAGTCGGGCAAGCATGCCGCCACACTCACCGCGGGCCGCATTGGAGTGCTGCATGGCTCTCGCTCCTACGTGCTGCAGGACGACGACGGTCAGATCATCGAGGCGCACAGCATCTCGGCCGGGCTTGACTATCCAGGTGTGGGTCCGGAGCACAGCTATCTCAAGGATGTCGGCCGCGCGACCTATCACGGTGTGACGGACGCCGAAGCGCTGGATGGCTTCAAACTCCTGTGTGTCACCGAGGGGATCATCCCCGCGCTCGAATCGGCGCACGCAGTTTATCTCGGAACTCAAATCGCGGCCGAGCGCTCGCCTGAGGAGGTCGTCATGATCAACCTCTCAGGACGTGGAGACAAAGACATGCATACGGTGGCCGAGGCACTGGGGGTGGAGCTGTGACCGTCACGAAATCGCAAAGCAGGATCGCGTCGACCTTCGCACGGCTCAAGGCGGACAATCAGACGGGCGTCATTCCATACTTGACCGTAGGATATCCCGAGCTCGATACGGTTCAGCGAGTCGCGCCCGCGATGGTCGAAGGCGGCGCGTCGATGATCGAGCTCGGCATTCCGTTCTCCGATCCGCTGGCGGACGGCGCCACGGTGCAGCACTCGAGCTTCGAGGCGTTGAAGAACGGCGTCACGGTTGAATACTGTCTTGAATCCGCGCGGCAACTGCGCCAGAGCGGCGTTGACGTTCCGCTGGCCTTCATGGGATACTTCAACCCCATTTTCAGCTTCGGCATCGACCGTTTTGCGGAAGCGTGCGCCGATGCTGGGGTTGATGGGTTGATCGTTCCCGACCTGCCGGTAGGGGAAAGCGGCGAGTTGCGTGAGGCATGTCGCCGTTACGGCCGGGATCTGATTTTCATGCTTGCGCCGACGAGTACCGATGAGCTGATCGGCGCGACTGTGCAACAGGCGAGCGGATTCATCTATTGCGTATCGCTGACAGGGACCACTGGCGCCCGTTCCTCCCTATCGGAGGGACTGGAGGCGTTTCTTGCGCGTGTTCGCGAGCGGACAGACCTGCCGTTGGCGGTCGGGTTCGGGATCTCGCGTCCGGAGCACGTGGCGGCAGTCGGCAAGGTTGCCGAGGCCGCGGTGGTCGGCAGTGCCGTAATCGATCGGTTGGGTTCGACACCGAGAGAGCGGCAGCCGGAGGTGATGCGCGATTTCGTGCGCGCCCTACGTGGGCAGTAGCCCTGCTCGAGTGTGGGGACGCGCACCGAGACGTCACCGCTCGTGGGAGGGACTTTTCACGATGATGCGGTGCCGGGGAATCCGAGGCGCGACGACTGTCGAGAGGAACACCGCCGAGGACATCGAAGAGGCGACGCTTGAATTGCTGGGCGCGATCGTCGACGCCAACGACATTGACCTTGACGACGTGGCCAGTGCCATTTTCACGACGTCGCCCGACCTCAACGCCACCTTTCCGGCCGTTGCTGCGCGCAAATTTGGCTGGGGATCGATCGCACTAATGTGCACGCACGAAATGGGTGTGCCTGGAGCACTCGAACACGCGATTCGGGTGCTGGTTCATTACAACACCGAAAAGTCGGCGACGGAGATTCGTCACGTCTACATGCGTCGCGCTGTCGTGCTGCGACCCGAATGGGCGTATTATCCCGCTGAAGCCGTCAAGTGACGCTCAACGAGAACCAAACTGATCACTAAGGAGCATTTGAGATGATCATCGTGCTGGAGCCGACGGCTACCAAGGAGCAGGTCGGCGACGTAGTTCGCCGGATCGACGAGGCGGGATTTGGCACTCGACAGATTGTTGGCCAGGATCAATCCATCATCGGAGTTCTCGGCTCGCCGCTCCCCGACGCTCTCTACGAGACGATGGGCCTATTCCCGGGAGTCCAGCAGGTGATTCGTGTCAGCAAGCGTTACAAGCTCGTGAGCCGCGATTTTCACCCGTCCGACTCGGTCGTCGACGTCGGAGGCGTCAAAGTCGGTGGTAACGAGATCGTGATGATCGCCGGACCTTGCTCTGTTGAGAGCGAAGATCAGCTGTTGCGCACCGCACATGCCGTTCGTGAATGCGGCGCCACGATGCTTCGCGGCGGTGCCTACAAGCCACGCACGTCTCCATACGAATTCCGCGGTCTGGGTGAAGAGGGACTCGAGATCCTGGCGAAGGCCCGCGAGCAGACCGGCCTGAAAATCGTCACAGAAGTGCTCAGCCCGGCCGACATCGATCTGGTCGCGTCCTACACCGACGTACTGCAAATCGGCGCGCGCAACATGCAGAACTTCTTGCTCCTCGAGGTTGCCGGACAGTCGGGCAAGCCTGTCCTTCTAAAGCGTGGCATGTCCGCCCAGATCGAAGAGTGGCTGCTGGCAGCCGAATACGTGATGGCACAGGGCAACGAGCAGGTCATTTTGTGTGAGCGCGGCATTCGCACCTACGAGACGATCACGCGCAACACGCTCGATCTGAGCGCGGTCCCGGTGGTCAAGCGACTCAGCCACCTGCCGATCATCGTCGACCCGAGTCATGGAACCGGCAAATGGTATCTGGTGCCTTCGATGATGCTGGCGGCGGTTGCGGCTGGCGCTGACGGCCTGATCGTCGAGGTACATCCAAATCCCGATCATGCCTTGTCTGATGGCGGTCAGTCGCTCACCTTCGAGAATTTCGCCGCGTCGATCCCTGGCGTGGTCAGCGTCGCGAACGCGGTGGGCCGCAGCTTCAAGGGCTCGGCAGTCGGTCCCGAAGTCGCCCTGGCCGACTGACGAGGCTGCGCGACCGACAAACACGAGTAATCGACTCGAGGGGACAGTGATGTCCCCTCGTTCCATGCGTGGCTCGAAGTTCGAGTCGCGTCGGATATGGGGAGCGGCTCCGCGTTGGCGTCTGCTCGACCCACGCGGGATGGATGAGAGACCAAACGATGTCACAGGAATTGCTCGACCGAATCAATTTCGATGAGCGCGGACTCGTCCCTGCCATCGTCCAGGATGCCGTCAGCGGCGACGTGCGCATGCTGGGCTACATGAACCGAGAAGCGCTTGGATTGACACTTCAGACGGGCAACGTCCACTTCTGGAGTCGCAGTCGCGATTCGCTCTGGATGAAGGGCGAAACATCCGGCAACGTGCTCCACGCCGTCGACGTCCGCACCGATTGCGACGGTGACACACTCCTGGTGCATGTGCGGGCGGACGGTCCCACCTGCCACCTGGGCACCGAGACCTGCTTTGATGGCGGGCTTTTGACCACGTTGTCGGAGATGCCGTCGACCAGTCGTGTGGTCGACGAGGTCGCGGCGGTGGTGGCGGACCGGCGCCACCACCCGATCGAAGGCTCCTATACGAGCTATTTGTTGTCCGAAGGCGTGGATAAGATCGGGAAGAAGATCGGTGAAGAGGCAGCTGAGGTCATCATCGCGGCCAAAAACAACGACGCGGCCACCATCGCGGCCGAGTCATCGGATCTCATCTACCACCTGCTGGTTATGCTGGAAGCCACGGGCGTGGACGTCGAAAAGGTGTGGGACGTGCTGTCGACCCGTCGCGGTCGTCCGGCTCCGGATCAGGTTTCCCAGTAGTTCAGCGGCCGCACGATGATCTTGCGCTGTTCCATATCGATGTTGGGGACAACCTCTGTCAGTGCCGGGAAAAGCTGCTCTTTCCCCTCGTCGTCCGTCACCACATACACGTCGTTGGCGCCAGTTTCGATGATGTCGGTGAGCGTTCCGACGCGTTCACCATCCTCGAGGAAAACGTCCAGCCCGATCAATTCAAAGTGGTAGAACTCACCCTCTTCGAGCGGAGACGCCTGTTCGCGGGCGATGCGCACGATGGTCCCGCGCAGCTCGTTGGCATCTTCGCGCGACGTCACACCCTGCAATGACAAGACGGGCCGACCACCGCTCATGCGCACGCCGCGCAGTCGCCGAGGGCGATCCTCGTCTCCGAGGAAGACCGTCTTGAGATCCTGAATGTGTTCTGGGAAATGTGTCCACACCTGCATGCGGACTTCGCCGCGCGTCCCGTGCGGTGCGACGATCACCCCAATCGCCAATCGATCCGGATTAAGAGGTTCGTCCTCAGCCATTGATATCGAGGCTGGCTCGGAACCCCTGACGCGACGCGGCGATGGTCAGGAGCGTTCGCATCGAGCGGGCGATACGGCCCTGGCGCCCGATGACTTTACCCATGTCATCTTGCGGTACGGTAAGGGTGACGGTGACGATACGGCCGCGTTGCTGTAATTGAACCTGAACCGTCTCGGGATCTTCGACCAGATTCCGCGCCATAAAGGTGACGAGACCTTCGAGTTCTTCCACCTGAATCTTCCTCCGAACCAGTTCATCTACACAAACTGGCTACCGCGAATGGTAGCCAGTGCCAGGTGTCACGATGAAATCGGGGAGCCAGCGATTGTCACTCCGTGGCGGTCGCGGCCGAGGCTCCTCCGCCGTTGGCGGCGATGGCTGGCTTCGGGATAACCCCGCTCTTGACGAGCAACGAGCGGACGGTGTCAGTCGGCTGCGCGCCGTGATCCAGCCAATACTTCGCGCGCTCCTCGTTGACCTGCAAAGTGTAAGGATCGGTTTGCGGATTATAGAATCCGACAATCTCAATGAAACGACCGTCACGGGGAGACCGCACGTCCGCGGCCACAATGCGATAGCTCGGCTGCTTTTTCGCTCCCATGCGCCGCAGTCGAAGTTTGATCACGCTCGCGAGCTCCCTATCCTGATTTGCGTACGTTCAAGCGTCATGAAATACAAGATCGATTCAAGGCACAATCTAGCCGCCAGGCACTGCCGGGCGGGAACTGACTATAGCACGCGCTTGCTCTGCCAGTCAAACGGGGCGGCTCGCACTATCGCGCGTGGCGCGGCGCGCTGTCAGAGCGGTTCCTTCGCGGGAATGCCTGGTCGACGAGGGTATCGGTCTGGCGCCGGTGACTTTTGCTGCACCACGACGATCGACGTCCCACCCAATTCCTCGGCGTCAGGTCTCTCCGTCCCGAGAATCGTGCAACCGAGTAGGCTAGCGGCGCGTTGGGCGTCGACGATCTCTTCGTCGATGTTGGCACCTTTCGGGAAGAACCCGCGCCCGCCCACACGGCAAAACGGCATACACAGCTCGACCAGGGCGGGCAAGCGCGCGACGGCGCGTGCCAGGACTACGTCGAACCGGCCACGATAGGCCTTATCTTGACCGACCTCCTCGGCTCGACCGTGTATTGCTTCGGTATTTGTGAGTCCGAGCGCCTGGATGACTTCGTTGAGGAAGACGACTTTTTTGGCCGTGGCCTCCATCATCACCAATTCGATTTCAGGCAGCACGAGCTTGAGCGGCAGGCCTGGGACTCCGGCTCCAGCACCGACATCCATCACGCGGATCGACCTGGCTTCATGTCGAAACGGGCGAAACAATGGCGCCAGAGCCAACGAATCGAGGAAGAGCCTGATTTCGATCTCGTCTGGTTCAGTCACTCGGGTCAGATTGAATCGCTGATTCCACTCGATTAGCAGGTCGCGATACAACTGGAGCTGGCGACTTAGCTCGGCATCCAGCACAAATCCAAATTGTTCTTGGTAGCGGTCCAGGATCGGGAATGCGCTCAACTTCATCCGTTCTTCACACCAAAATGCCGCGGCAAGATCGCCGCGGCAACTTCGGCCATCGGAAAGTTAGTCGGCGTTGGCAGTGACGGTCTGACGCGCCGCAGTCATCGCCCTGGTTCTCGACGCGATGCTTTCGGCATCGATGCCGGCCTTTTTGCGCAACGTATTCTGAGATGCATGATCGTAGAAATGGTCAGCAAGCCCCAGCCGATCAGCGGGTATCTCGAGTCTTTCACGGGCCAGTAATTCAAGCACCGCGCTGCCGAAACCTCCGGCGAGCATCGCTTCCTCTACGGTGACAAGCGCCCCGGTCTTCTTGACCGATTTGAGGATCAATGCCTCATCCAACGGTTTGACGAAGCGCGCATTGATCACTTCGGCGCTGATTCCCTGCTCGGCAAGGATCTCGGCGGCTCGCGTAGCCGGTAGGACGGTCGAGCCAATGGCCACGATCGAGACGTCGCTTCCCTCGCGGATCAGCTCGCCGCGACCGATCGGGAGCGTATGCGGTTCACTCAGCATCGACACGCCGACGCCCGCGCCGCGTGGATAGCGCACCGCGATTGGTCCCGAATCGTGGGCGATGGCGGTTGCCAGCATATGGCGCAACTCGTCTTCATCCTTCGGGGCCATGACGACCATGTTTGGCAGGCAGCGCAGGTATGCGAAGTCGAAGACTCCGTGATGCGTGCGACCGTCGTCACCGACCAGTCCCGCCCGATCCATGGCGAACACAACCGGCAGGTTCTGGATGCAGACGTCGTGAATGACCTGGTCGTAGGCGCGCTGCAAGAATGTCGAATAGATGGTCGCGACAGGGCGCATTCCCTGCGTCGCCAGGCCGGCCGCGAACGTCACGGCGTGTTGCTCGGCAATTCCAACGTCGAAGAAACGGCTGGGATGCTCCTTGACGAAGGGGAGCAAGCCGGTGCCGTCCGGCATGGCAGCGGTGATGGCCACGATGCGGTCGTTCTTGCGAGCAAGTTCGGTCAATGTTTCGCCGAACACGTCCTGATACTTGGGAGGAGTCGCTGGCGCCCCAGGCTTCTTGATTGACGCACTGTGATGCTTGTATGGATCGTTTTCGGCCGGTTCGTAACCTTTGCCTTTGACGGTAACCGCATGCACGAAGACCGGTCCCTGGATAGTCTTGGCCTGTTCAAACGTCTCAATCAAATCGCGCACGTTGTGTCCGTCGATCGGACCGATGTACGTGAAGCCCAACTCTTCCCAGATCATGGTGTGATAGACGACCTCTTTGAGACCGTCTTTCATTCGTTTGCCAAGCTCGAGCAGTAGGTCCCCCTGCGGGACGCGAGAGAGGAGCCGTTCGACTTCGGCCTTGGCCTGCCCATAGCGCTCGTCGGTGCGGATGCGACTCAAATACTTGGGCAACGCGCCAACGTTCGGAGCGATCGACATCTCGTTGTCATTCAGCACCACCAGCAATGGGACCTGCAGGCTTCCGGCGTTGTTCAGCGCCTCGTAGGCCATGCCACCCGTGAGCGCGCCGTCGCCAATCACCGCGACTGAGTGGAAGCGCTCACCTTTGAGCTGTCCGGCGACCGCCATACCGAGAGCCGCTGAAATTGAGGTACTGGCGTGCCCGGCCCCGAACTGATCGTGTTCACTTTCTTCACGCTGTAGGAACCCGCTCAGACCATCTTCCTGGCGAATAGTCGGGAAGCGATCGCGGCGTCCGGTCAGGATCTTGTGGGGGTATGCCTGGTGACCGACGTCCCAGACTATCTTGTCTTTGGGAGAATCGAAGACGTAATGCAGCGCCAGAGCGAGTTCGACCGATCCGAGGTTGGAGGCGAAATGGCCCCCAGTCTGGTGAACGACGACCTCGAAGATGAGTTCGCGGAGTTCACGTGCCACCGTCTCGATCTCTGGGATCGTCAGCGACCTCAGATCTCCCGGATCGTTTATGCGCTCAAGCAGCATGGACTTGTCCTCCAAGAAGAAGCTACCGTACGACTCGCGCGAGGCGAATCTTTGGTGATCGTAGCAGTGTCCGTGCCCACACGTCAAACTTTCCCTACTATGAATTAGGTCGGGCGTGAGTGGCAAGAATAACAACGGATCGGTCCCACTTATGGGTACGTTGGCTAGGCCGCGAACAGATCATCGAGAGGCTCGGTCTCCGTTGCTGGTACCGGAGACATCCGGTAAGGGGAGATCCAACACAAAGGTCGTGCCTTTGCCGAGTTCACTCTCCACGCTTACGACGCCTCCGTGCGACGAAGCGATCTCTCGCACAATTGAAAGACCGAGTCCGAATCCGTGCCCGTTGCCGTTCGAGGTTTCATTCTCGGGCACCTCATGGCCGTTGGCTCGATAAAAACGGTCGAAGATGTGAGGCAAGGCCTCCGGCGGAATCCCGCTTCCGGTATCCGAGACGCGAATGCGCAATCCCGTTGCTCCTCGCACTCCATTGCTGGTGGATGATATCCCGACGTCGACCGCGCCGCCCTCCGGCGTGTGGTGAATGGCGTTGCGCACGAGATTGTCAATGGCCTGGTCGATCAACCCTTCGTCTCCGAGTACCTTACGAGAGCCTGCGGGTGGACCGGCAAGCTCGATGCCACTGTTGTCTGCCTCCACGCGGTGACGCCTGAGTACTCGTCCGACGATCTCGTCGATGTCGACTTCGCGGATGCGTGGACCTGACTGACCGGACTCTAAACGGGCCAGTTCCAGTATCTGTACGAGGAGTTCATTAACGCGTTCGCTCTCCTCGCCGATGGTGTCGAGTGCCTCTTTTCGCTGTTCTTCAGTCACGAAGACCCCATCACTCAGTCCCTGAGCATAACCCTGAATGGAGGTCAACGGTGTCCGCAGCTCATGGGCGATGTTCGCCAACAAGCGGCGCTGGCTTTCATATGTGACACGCAGGCGATTCACCATTTCGTTGAAGCTGCGAACGAGTCTGCCGACTTCGTCGTTGCCCTGGCCGGGGACGTTGCGATTCAGATCACCGCCGGCAACGGCATTGGCTGCCTGCGTGAGCCGAGAGATCGGCAGGGCAATCGATCGGCTGAGGAAGAGCGTGGCGATCAACGCACCGATGAAGCCGATGCCCAGCGCCAGGACGAGCGGGATGAGAAATTCTCGCAGCAGCGGCGCGCCTCGTGGGGCCAGGATTACGATGTAGCGACCGTCGCCCTGAGAGAGGAGCGTCAGCACGACGCGGTCTCGTCCGCTGGTGCCCACGTAGATGCTGCGATCCTCGATCGGCACGAAGTTGCCTTCTCTGTTCGCGGCCGCACGCTGATCGAGGCTGATGGACGATGCACGCAGCTTGGCCATCAATCTCGCGGTCAGGGGGTCAGCCGGCTTCGTGTCGTGGATGACTGCGCCGTCTCTATCGATCAACACGAGGCGCACGTTGAGCTGGGTGGCTTGAGTATCGAGGATCTCAGTTGTCGATGGCGAGAGCGCGGGGCGCCCCAATAGGAACCCCGAACCAACGGCAACCGGCGCCGCGAGGGCTTCGAGTCGCTGGATCTCGAGACGATTTTGCGCATTTCGGATGGGGATGAATGCCACGATAAAGGTCAGCCCGAACACGAGCAGAATCACCGCCAGATGGGAGACGAGGATTCGGGCGCGCAGGCTGCCGAGCATGGCTAACGCCTCGTACCGTTCATGGCTCGCGCATTCGAGGAGTGAACCGTGCGCCCCGACGCACCGAATGCATTTCGACTGTGGGCTGCCGATTGTTCAGCATGCGCCGTCATGTCGGCCTCGGGTTTTCACGTGTACGTCAGACGATAGCCGACGCCGCGCACGGTCTCGATCTCAGCGTCGCATTCGGCCAGTCGTGAGCGCAGACGGTTGATATGCACGTCAATCGTGCGTGTATCGACGTCGTATTCGCGACCCCAGACCTGGCGCAGCAGGCTCTCACGCGTGAGCACCACGCCGGGCCGAGATGCGAGCGACAGCAAGAGATCGAATTCTTTGGCGCGCAATTCCAGGTCCTTGCCGCCGACCGACGCAGTTCGCTCCTCAGGTCTGATCAGCAGATTGCCGATGACAATCTCCTGTATCAGGTTGGTCGGTCCATTCGAGCGTCGCAGCGCGGAGCGCACGCGTGCCATCAGTACCGGCGGCTTGAAGGGTTTGGTGATGTAGTCGTCTGCGCCAAGGTCGAGCCCCTCTACGACGTCACGTTCGTCATCGAGCGCTGTGAGCATCAGGATCGGCGTCGCGCTTCGCGTCCGAATTGCGCGGCATACATCGCGCCCGTGCAGGCCCGGCAGCATCAGATCGAGCACGACCAAATCGGGCTCGATCTCGCCGAACATTCTCAGGCCCTCACGGCCGTCGCGCGCAACGTGTGTTTCGAACCCTTCGCGCTCGAGATAGGCGCGCAACAATTGAGCAATGTGATTATCGTCTTCGACGACCAGGATGCGGTCGGACAAGCAAATAGCCCTTCCAGGCGACTAACAAGTTGCGCGAACTGATAATGAACGCGTATCGCCATTGGTCTGGGGGAGTCATCAGGTGGCTCGATGGCATATCTCCTGCGACCTGCGAGATAACAGCCCTGCAAATGATATCAGGGCGTCCGCGGGAGAGACGGAGGGCGACAAGCCGCTTTTGCTTCGTGGAGTGAGAGTCCCGTGTCGACCGATTGGTATTTCTGTGTCACTCAAACGGCGCGACTTGAAAATTCTCGTCGTCGAAGACGATCAAGGCATTGCGGACCTCATCTGTTGGGTTCTGCAAGATGCTGGATTTCAGGTCTTCGCCGAAACGGGGATCGCGGCTGCCAAACGCGCGATCGACGTGTGCCACCCGCGCGTCGTGATCACGGATTTGGTCCTTCCGGATGGTCTCGGATCCGACTTCATCAATCAACTCAAAACCCAGCCCGACAACGAAGAGGTAGCCAGCGTACTCATTTCGGCGCATCCACAGGCTCTGGCTCACGCGAAGGCATCGCGGGCGGACGCCTATTTACCGAAGCCGTTCGACCTTGACGATCTCAATCGTGTGGTGGGTGATCTGGTCGGAGTCGACTAGGCTCGCGCGACTCGTTCCTTCTACGCCCCGGTTTCTCGGCACCGAGCGTCACGGATTTGATGGCGGCGCCGTCCCATACATTTGCGACACGACATCCTGGCGATACGAGACGATGAAATGCGTTGGATCGGTCGGCAGATCGACTTGTCGGTTGATCAAGAACTCCGGATACCGTTGCCAGCGACCCGGATGGAACAAATCCCCAATTAAATGACTGAAGCTCGGATTCGTCAGTGACAACGCCGCTGTGCTTTCAAGCGGCAACGTCCGCTGCACGCGATTCGAGTTCGATTCCAGCATCGAACCATGATCCGAACGCGCGATCAAAATCTGGGGTTCTTGAGTGCTCGCTATCTGCGTGCTTGGATCCTGGATTTGCACGTTGGGGAAGTCGCGGAAGTACCACGCGAACGGCTCCTGTATGGATGAATCGATGACGATCGTGAGTCCGTGACCGCCAGTTGGATCGCGCACATCCTGCTCGAACGTCGTCATATCCCGGCTGACCGCTCGAATTTGATTCACGGTGAGCCCAGCCGCGGGCTGGCTGACGCCGATGAGGAGGGGCTCACCCGCACGACTGTTGACGGTATCACTCAGGAGCACACTGCCGCGGACGCCGATGCCAGCCAGCAAGACCGCCACGAAGATGAGCAGCACCTCGGCCCATCCATCTATGGCATTGCGCAACCAGATCGACAGCGCCAGCAGCGGGGCGAAGACCACAATCGCCACCAGGATGAACGTGACGATCCACGAGAAGGCGTCGGCGCCGACGTCACTTGACAACAGACCATACGTGCTCACGGCGGCGAAAAAGGTCACTGGCACGAGCACGACGAAGAGCGCGCCGCGCGGACTGATCACGTCTGGCCACGAGACGTGGCTTACCGCCATGTCAAGTCCCAGCCCCGCGAGCAGTGCCAGTGGCAGCGCCGCCAGTGTATAGACGACGGGTCCTTTGTCACCGAGGAGGGACCCAAACACCAATCCAAGCAAAGTCCACAAAATCAATCCGTATGCGAAGACCGGCGTTTCCTCGCGCTGGCCCCGCCATCGCCAAATCAGCACTACCGCGGTCACCGCCAACAGAATCGAGAGCGGCTCGTCAATGAAGAGCTGAAAGACCGCCAGATGCCAGTTTGCCCCAGCGTTGGTGAGGTGCTGGTTCCATAGCGCCCGGACGCTCTCGCGGAAGAAATCCGAGAAACCGGATGGATGGACGAACAGATTGGTTGACACGACGAGAATCGTGACCCCAGCGCCGAGCGCGACGAAGGGCAGCTCGCCCACAGGGGTAGATCGCTCGTCGGAGATGAGCAGCACGACGATCGCCACGATAGGGAGCGCGATCCAACCGATTGGGTCAGACATGACTGTCATGGCCGCCGCGATTCCGAAGAGTACGGCAAGCCCAGCGGAGCGATCGCGCAGCCAACGCAGTCCGACGACGAACGTCAGCAACATGCTGAAGACGAGTAATCCGCCATCCGTCGCCTGCCGCGACGCCATAACCAACGTCGGTGAGATGGCGATCACGATCGCTGTTGTAAGTGTCGCGCCACGTCCGACAAACGGCCGCAGCCAACCAACGAGCGCCAGCGTGCCTAATCCCACGATGAGCGGAACCAGTCGCACGATGCCGTCGCTTGCACCGAAGAGAAACAGGCTCAGTGCCGTCAACGCGGACGGAAGCGGTGACGTGGACGCCGTCGCTGGAATCGATGCGCCCTGCACGATCGAGAGCGCGTCGGTCGCGAGTCGGCCCTCGCTGGCGGAGAGGGGCCAGGCGGAATAGTTCGCGATGCGCAGCAGGAACGCAACCGAGGCGACCGCGACCCATCCGAGGCTCATCCATGACAGGGATTCGAGACTGATTGAACGATCAAGTAACGACGGCTCAGCGAACTCGTCTCGATGACCGTCAATCACGTTCGCACTTTCGTGCACGGCGTTGGCCTCCTCGATGTCGTCTTTCGGTGCGTTCATTTGCCACATTCTATGCCGGGCAGATCAGCACTCAATATCGTATCTCGTTGAAGTATGGCATTAGATCGTTTCGAACGTAGATCCTGAAATTGACTGATCCGAAACCACTGGGAACCTCACGGTACGCTACCATGCGGAAGATTTTGGCCTGTTCAGTGGGATGCCGCATGGACCAGATGCTGGACCACACGCTGCCGACCACATCTCGCAACGTGAAGGGCGGCTGCCGGCTGTTCTGGTAGTTTTGACGCGATTCTTGCTTGATGTCCGGTGCATAGGCGAAGCGACGGTAGGTGTTCTCCTCCGGGAACCACCAGCGCATCGGATACTCTTGATAGGTGTAGTTCGTATCGAGCTCAGTTTTCATCTGCTGCGTCAGGACGTCGTCGGAGATGATAATCACCTGCGCATCCAGTGTCGATGGCAGCTCGCGTCCGATGTATCGTCGGTTCGGAAAGTCCTTAAGATACCAGTTGAATGGCCACTGGGTGACGTCGTCATACCAAACGGTCAACCCCATCCCGTCGGTGGCCTGCTGGGACAGTTCCTGCAATTGATTGGTGACCAGTGGTACGTCCGGAGTCGTCTGAACGTAGACGAGCATGTCGCGGGGGACGTCACCTTCTCGATATGTCAATCGCCATTCGGCGTGGATCTGAGCCAGCATGAACGCAACGACGACGGCGAGCAACGTCGCGCTCAAAGCCCGTCGCGCGCCAACGCGACTCACGCCAAGAAGCACAACTGCGACAAGCAGCAGCCAGGGAAAATAGACATACGCCCACCAATGCGCGGCGACGCCGTTCCTCAGTCCATGAACGTATGTGTTGTCGGTTAGCTCATAAGGACCGTTGCTCGCCCAGGCAAACGTGAGGAATGCCGTCGCCAGTAGTGTCACCACCCCGGCACCGACCAGCAGCGTATCGACGTTGGTTCGGTCATCCGTGCAGCACCAGCGTCGTTCGAGGAACTCCAACGTGTCCCCGGCGAACGACCCAGCCAGCAAGGTCATCGGCAGAGCGATGTGGATGACGTTCCAGGGCATCTTCTCACCGGCCCATGAGAGTACGGCCAGCATCCCCAACGACCAGCAGAGCAGGAACCCACGCACGAACGCGCGCGGTGTGAGGGGAATCCGAATGCGCCAGGCACGAAACAGGCGCCAGACTACGGAAGCCGCCGCCAGCGGAAAGATCAGCACCGCCACGAATTCATACTGCGGCAGGAGGAGCAGGTAGTAGAACCAGGGCTCCTGACCGCGCTGCACGCCTTGCTGGCCTAGCCAGTATCCCAGCGCGCCGAACGTGCCGCTTGCCAATCCCGCCATATTGGTGAAGAGGGATGTGTAGAAGACGGTGAAGAAGACGAATGCACCCACAACACCGATGACCAGCGCGCGACGCTCGCTCAGCAGTTCGTGCAGCGCCGCCGTCGTTGATCCAACCGGAGCATCTTCGAATATTCCGTCGACCCAAGTTCGATCCTTCGGCCGCCGTCGATCGAGGATCCAGGCAGACACAACAATCGACAGGATCGCGATGGCAATCCCCGCGATGATGACCGGATGCTCGATAAGCTGAATGATGAAGTGCTGGATTTGTGGTCCGGTCGGTTGATCCCACGGGATCCCAGGCAGAGCGGGTGCCCCGAGTGCGTGCATCAACTTGCTCGCGATGAAGAATGACAGCGCGGCCGATGCGCCCACCGCCAGTAAGAACGGCGCGACGCGTAGAGCTATGGCCACGCCGAGGAACATGGCGAAGACGAACAGGACGATGAAGCTGATCTCTTTTGTCGTGAGCAGATAGCCGATCGAAAGCCCCCCGAGGACCGCCCAGCGTGGCTGCGGGTTCTCGATGTAGCGCACGATCGCGATGAAGAGGAGCACCGCGCCAGTCGCCGCGAAGATGTCGTGGCGAACAAACCGACTGTAATAGAGGATCGAAGGCGAGACGAGCAACAGTGCTGACGAGCAAATGGCGCCCCAGCGTCCCAACAATCGCTCACCGCGCAAGAACCACGGGAGCATCACTAAGATGACGCCAAGCAGCGCGGGGACGAACCGGGACACGGCATTTGTAGCGCCAAAGAGGAGGTACATTAGCGCCGTCGCGTGAAACAAAAACGGGCCGTGCATCAGCGGATCGTGGATGTAGCCGTTGCCACTTGCGTAGATCCACGAAAAGTAGGAGTGCAGCGACTCGTCGTGGTGTAGTGCGCGAGAACCGAGATCCCAGAATCGCGTCAGGAGCGCGGCGGCCAGAATGAGGCCATATATCAAGTGCTCGAGTCGGAGATCGGTTTGGAGGCGCTGTCCAAGCGTCCAATGTGCTTTTCGTGATTTCGCTGTCGCTGGCTGGAGTGAAGGGGAACCGGCTTCCGCGGACAACGTGGAGCTAGGTTGCATGAAGTGGAACGTCCGTTCAGATCGGCGGATTTCCTCCGAGCCAACTGGCCGGTCAACTGGCCGATTCTACACCTCGGGATTCACGCCCAGCCAATACCTGAGGTCGTGAGTTTCCGTAGGAATTCGTGACTTGGGAGTTGACCAAGTGTCAGTCGTCAGCCAGCTTTCTGGCATGGTCTCAATAGCAGTTTTCGAATGTCTCCCCGCTGTGGTGAGAAGTAGGCAACCAACGCCGAACGGCAAGTCGACGTTGGTTGCTTTCGTCATCTATCCATCATCCGTTCGCTTCCGGCGGGTGACGTCGGCCGAAGCTACTACTCCGGCGTCCAGGTGGTGTCTGGATCGAGCGGATAGACCGGTCGCCGCAAGTGCTTGTAGTCGAAGCTGTGAAGATTCGGACTGCTGATGCCCGGTGCCTCGACTTCGATCACCTTTGTCGCAATCGGCTCGAACGCTGCCCGGAAGTGTGCGGCGCTCTTCAACACCAGAATGCGGCGCAGGGTCGGCTCGATGCCGAACGCGCGAAAGAAGTTAAGGTCGCTTGGATGGCCGCGCAGGTCGGTCAGCTGTAGCTCGATGCCGTTGCGGCCGTTGATCTCTAGCACCACCGTGCGACCGCGGCTCGCGATGGTTCCCGCTCCCATCGGTCCCGCAATGACGAATGAGCCCTCGTGGATCAACCGCACTTTGCCGGTTACCTCAACAGGCTCGCCGTGCAACCCGTCATGTTTGCCACCGACGCTCAGGGTTACCGTGCTTCCGACCCCTGCGTCGATGCAGGCATCCACAGCCGCGCGGTCCATGATCTGCGCCACGGCAGTCGAAGTCGCCTTCGCCTCCAGCAATCCCTTCAGGATCGCCGTGCCGTCGCCAGCCGTGCCGCTGGCGCCAGAATCAGAAATGTCCGCCAGCACGTACACACTGCCCGGTTCACCGTTGAGGGCCTCGGCAATGGCGTCCTTCACCGGCGTTGGGTGGATGGTGAAGTCCTCGCGAAGATCCCAGCAAATTTGCGCTAGCTCGTCGGCATACTTTTTCGCCAAATCGCGGTCGTTGTCGGTCACCACGATGGTCGACACCGTCGTGAAGGGAATGTCGGTGAACGGGAATCCGCCAAGAACCGTCGCGGCTACCACGCCCGGTTCCTTCTCGATCTCACGTGCCCGATCGATGGCCTTCTTCAGTGGCGATTGCCACGTGGTGACCATCGACTGGTTTGGTGCGATCAGCGGCAGTTTGACGTGTGCCATGACCGGATGAATCTCGCCTTTGATGGTCGAAACGAGGATCTGCATGGCACGAGCGCCAGTTTCAGGCGTGTCGATGTGTGGGTATTCCTTGTAACCGACGAAGGCGGTCGCCTCCTCCATCATCTCCTCAGAGAGATTGGTGTGTAAATCAAGCGGCGCCACGATGGGGACGTCCGGACCCACGACCTCACGAATAGCCGTGATGAGTGGGCCCTCGCCATCGTCGTTGTGCTCCAGTGCCATGGCGCCATGAATGCCGAGCAGCACGCCGTCGATCGGCATCGCGGCGCGGATTCCCTCGACAATTTCGTTCTTCATTGTCTCGAATGCTTCGCGGCTGACGCGTCCACCGGGGACAGCACTGCCATACGTGGTGGGAATGAGTTCGACGTCGTTGGCTGTGGCTTCAGCGATGATGCCGCCATAAATCGTCCCGGTCCCCTCAAGGGCCAGGATTTCTTCTCCGCGCACGATGTGACTCGAGCCCTTTTGGAAGTCCTGCAGCGTCGTTGGCTCCCACTGGAACGTGTTCGTCTCTTGCGCGATTCCGCCCGTCACGATACGGATTGCCATCTCACCACTCCATCTCTTTGATCGCCGTCCCTGCGTTCGCAGTATCGACGCGATTCGGGCGTGGGGCAAGAGTGGCCCGGCTTCGCCACGTTTCGGTGTACTATCCTGGGCGATGCCGCGCTCGCTCAGGCCGTCACTGCTGAAGGGGGATTCCGATGCCTTCAATCGATGATGATGTACCGAAGAGATGTGTGATCCACATTGTGTCGGACGGCAGCGGCGCGACTTCTGAAGCCGTCGTTGATGCCGCGGTCGTGCAATTCCCCGGTGTCGAGTTCGAGCTGATCCGGCATCCAGGCACCCGCACCCGCGAGCAAGTGCTGCACGTCGTCGCTCTGGCGCAGCGGGAGCACGGAATCATCGTTCACACAATCGTCATCCAGGGAATTCGCCGTTTGCTGCTGCGCGAGTGTCGTCAGCGGGTCATCGACAACGTCGACCTGACGGGGCCGCTTCTCGGCAAGGTGTCGCAGCACGTTGAGATGCGTCCCATCTTGCGTCCGGGCGCGTCGCGCGGGCTGAGCGATGAATACTTCCGGCGCATCGAAGCGATCCAGTACACAGTGCGGCACGACGACGGGCAGGGGCTGGACACGTTGGGAGACGCCGATATCGTGCTCGTGGGGGTATCGCGCGCCTCCAAGACTCCGCTCAGCATCTTCATGTCGCTGCGAGGTTGGCGTGTGGCGAACATCCCGGTCGTTCTGGGAGTGAATCCGCCCAAGCAGCTCTATGAGATCGAACAGACCAATATCGTCGCGTTGACGATCTCTGCCCAGGAGTTGACGCGCATTCGCCAGCATCGGGTCAAGTCGCTGGGAAGTCTTTCCAGCGGTGAATACGCCGACCCAGAGAAGGTCAAAGAGGAGCTCGAATACTGCCGTCGATTGGTCCGTCGCGGCTATCCGTGGCCGATCGTGGACGTCACGGGCAAGTCGATCGAGGAATCAGCGAAGGAAGTGATTGCGCTCGTCGAGAGCCAGCGCGCCAAAGCCACGTTCGACGAGAATGAGCTCCCATCCCCCTTCGACGACCTCTATCCGTTCCTTCGTGAGTGATGCGTGGGGGCGCATCTACCAGTGAATCTGAGCCGCTACGACGGTTCGATCTTGTGCCACCAAGCGGGTACGGCATAGGCGTCCTCTTCGCCATGCGCGTAGCCCGCCCACTCGACGAGGCCCGTCGCGCGTAGCAACTCTGGAATGATTTGACCGTGGATGACCATCTTGGCTAGCGTTTCGTCTGACTCCGGCCAGCGATCCAGTGCTTGCAGATAAGCCGCCTGGCATGCGTCATCCATTTGCATCACGTCGACAAACTCGACCGTCGTGAATTCGTCCACGTTGACGCGCCTGACCACCGAGGCGATGTACGGCCGCAGAAGCTCGGTCGCCTCGATGATCGGCTCCTCTTTGGAATCTCTCACTCCTTCGCGGTCCCGTCACGCGTTGCTGCCCCGGCGTCGGGACTCGAAGCCGGCTTCTTGGAGTTGTTACCCGATCGCGGTCCGATCATGTCCATGAACGGAGTGATCATGTCGAGTGGAATCGGGAAGATGATCGTGCTGTTGCGTTCTGCGGCAATTTCGTTCAGGGTCTGCAGGTAGCGGAGTTGCAGGGCTCCAGGCGATTCAGAGATGATGTTGGCAGCATTGCCGAGTTGCGTGGCCGCCGAGAACTCGCCTTCGGCGTGGATGATTTTGGCCCGCTTCTCGCGCTCAGCCTCGGCCTGACGGGCCATGGCGCGTTGCATGGAGTCGGGCAGTTCGACATCTTTCACCTCGACGATGCTTACCTTGACGCCCCAGGGCTCAGTCTGTTCATCGATGATGGTCTGCAGTTCCAGATTGATCTTGTCTCGCTCTGAGAGCAGTTCATCCAGCTCTGCCTGCCCGAGAACGCTTCGCAGCGTTGTCTGTGCGATCTGTGACGTGGCCCGAATGTGATCGGCAACGTTCACGATGGCTGCGTTCGGGTCCATTACTCGGAAGTAGGCGACGGCGTTGACGCGAATCGTCACGTTGTCTCGCGTGATGACCTCTTGTGCCGGAATATCGAGCGTCAGCGTGCGCAGATCGACCTTGACCATGCGCTCGATGAATGGAATCAGGAAAATGACTCCAGGCCCGCGCGGACCCATCAGTCGTCCCATGCGAAAGACGACGCCGCGCTCATATTCCTGCACGACCTTGATCGTCGCACTCAGCACGATCAAGATGAACACGATGATGATTCCCAGGACGACAAGCAAGCCCATCTGTCTCTCCTCTAGCGACCGGCGACTTCTCGTCGCTCGGCGCGTGTTATCTCCGCCGGAAGCGGACGTACGTTGGTCATTCCTCCGGCGCGATCCGATCCTCCACCAGTGTTCGGAGACGCGGTCGACTCCAACTCCACGATCGCGATCAGTCCATCAACGTCGATCACTCGCACGAACTGGCCGACATCGATCGTCCCTGCAAGGGATCGCGCATGCCACAGTTCGCCAGCGAGATAGACGTAGCCCTCGGGATCGAGCTTCTTGCGGACTACACCGACTTCGCCTCGCATCCCCTCCTGGCCGGTGCTGCTGCGCTTCAGCCGGGTGCGCACCACCGCTCCGACGGCAAAGATGAAGAATCCCGCGACCAAAGCAGTCACCGTTACGATCGCCACGCGCGAGATGCTACCAACCGGCGAATCGACCTCATTTGAAAGCATAAATGACCCCAGCACAAAAGAGGCGATTCCGCCGAGCGTCAAAACGCCATGTGTTGGCATGTAAATGTCGATCAGGAAGAGGACGAACGCGAATCCCATCAGGAGCGCACCGGCCCAGATGGTGTCAAGGTTGCCCAGCGATGTCAGCCCGAGCAAGATGCACACACCGCCCGCTACCCCCGGAAGGATCGCTCCTGGGTTCGCCAGCTCGAAGAAGAGGCCGAGCATACCTACGCTCAACAAGATATAGGCGATCGTTGGATCGCTGATCGTCTGGAGTAGCTGCTCCGACAAGGACATATCCTCTACGTGAATGTCGGCGCCCGCCGTTGCCAGGGTTACTGTTCCTTGTGGGGTTTGCACGCTGCGGCCGTCTACCTGTGTCAGCAGCGTTGGGATGTCCGGCGCGATCAGATCGACCACATGCTGATCGGCCGCCTCGTCCGCGGTGATGTTGACGGCGTCGCGCACCGCTTGCTCGGCCCAGTCGGCATTGCGACCACGCTGGACAGCCAAACCGCGAATGCGTGCCACGGCGTCGTTGACGACCTTGCGCGTCAGCGTGTCGTCGGCCGTCGTTGGTTGTCCGCTCTGATCGACGAAGATGGGGGTGGCCGACCCGATGTTGGTCGACGGAGCCATGGCCGCGACGTGGGCGGCGTAGGTGATGTAGACGCCCGCCGACGCGGCTCGGGCGCCCGGCGGACCGATGTACACGATGACGGGAACGCTGCTGTTCAGAATGTCTTCGATGATGTCGTCGGTGGCGGAGCTTAGCCCACCCGGCGTATCCAAGCGCAACACGACCGCGCTCGCGCCTGATTTCTCGGCATTCTTGATTCCATTGCGGATGTAATTTCGCATCGTCGGAGTGATGGTGCCGTCGACGCTAAGCACGTCAACGTGATTCCCAGCCGCCGAGGCACCCGGAACGCCACTCAAGGTCACGATCATGAGCCCGAGGAGACCGCTGATGATGATCCTGCGCGCGATGGCCAGATAGATGGGGCGACGCATGGCCATTCCTCTCAGATCAGCATGATTATACGTAATCCCGCTAGGTCTTCCGGTTCTTCGTGAGCGCGAGGATTCTTCGCTTGAGCGAAATAGTCACAATGGGCTACTGAAACCGCCCCGGCGATAACCTAGGTTTGACTACCGGAATAGTTGTTTTTGTGGCGACCGAAAAAGGTCGTGGCTCGCTCGCTAGATTCCGGAGCTCGAACCATGCGGTCATTTCGCCGGGCCATTCAGTTGCTCTCAGTCCTCGCGCTCTCCGCGCTCCCCTCGATGCAGTTGGCGGCTCCAGCTTCCGCGGCTGATATCGGCTCCTATGCATTTCAGCGTATCTGGAATCGCACCGATGAACCCGTGCAGGTGCATTCAGTAAACCGGACATGGATGTGGGGGCCCGAACCTTTTACCGGCGTGATCGTCGAGCCGTACGTCGAGGGGAATGTCGCCGGCCAGACCGGCGTGCGACGCGTCCAGTATTTCGACAAGAGTCGCATGGAGATCACCGATTCAACCGCGGATCCATCGTCCGACTGGTACGTCACCAATGGTTTGCTGGCCAAAGAGATGATGACCGGCGAAATGCAGGTTGGGAACAACGCCTACGTCAACTACGGCGCGGCCGAGATCAACGTCGCTGGTGACGAAAACGACCCGAACGCACCCACGTATGCCACTTTCGGCCAGTTGATGAATTACGGCGCCCTTCCGGATGGCTGGACCATCACACAAACGGTCGATCGTCATGGCAATGTTGGCAACGACCTGAGCGCCAAGGATTTCGACGTGACTGCCGGCCATTACGTTGCGGCCACCAAGCATGACATCGCCTCGGTCTTTTGGGACTTTATGAATCAGACCGGCCCAGTCTATGACGGCTATCAGACCACCGACGCGCAGCTCTTCAGCAATCCCTTCTTCGCGACGGGACTGCCGATCACTGAAGCGTATTGGACCACCGTGAATGTCGGCGGCACGCCACACCGAGTGTTGGTGCAGGCGTTTGAGCGGCGCATTTTGACGTTCACGCCGTCCAATTCAGATGGTTGGAAGGTTGAGGCAGGGAACGTCGGTCGACACTACTACGAATGGCGTTACGGATCCGATGCAGCCAGTGCGCTGGGCACATCGTCCGTGACTGCCTCCAAGGATATGAATGGCAACTGGATCTTCCTCGGGCAGGTCAAAAACAATTCCAACGTGACGTATTCCAATGTTTCGGTGACGGTCAAGCTCTTGTCCGCGACCAACGACGTGGTAGCGACTCAGTCTGCCTATCTGGATTTCTCGACGATCTCGTCTAATGCGTCACTCCCGTTCCGGGTTTGGTTCGATTCCGGTCCGAGCTACGACCACATCGATACCAGCGTCACGGGCAACATCAACCCCGCCGCGACGCAGTCGTCTGTATCGGTCGTGATGACGACGTCCAACTATCTGACGAGTGGCGATTACCATGTCCAGGCGACGATCCAGAACACGTCGGACCAGCCGGTATCCCGGCCGTCCTACGTGGTGACGCTCTTCTCCTCGACCGGCGACATTGACGACTACTCGTCTGGGTTCGTCACCATGGGCACATTGCAACCGGGGGAGAAGCGGACAGTTGACGTAACGTTCTACGAACCTCCGCGCGGATTCGGTTGGTTCCGCGCTGTGGTCGGCGACTAGCCAACGCTCGCGCTCGAGACGCTGGCGCGAACGCCGACTTAGATCGGAAAGTCCGCCTCGATCTTGGAGTACGCCAGCGTCTCGGCGAGGTCGGAGAGCGTGCCTTCATCCAGCCTTGGACCCGGATGACGAACAACGGCGTGGTCGATCAGACCGCGCCGTTTGAGTATCTCCTTACGGATCGCCACGCCGAGCTTCGGCTGACCTTCGAATACAAGCACTGGCAAGTACTTGTAGTAGAGGAGGGAGGCGCGGTCACGGTCGCCGGTGCTCCAGGCAGACCAGATGCCCACCAGAACCTCAGGAAACGCGAATCCGGTCATGGCGCCGCTGCCGCCCCGGCGCAGTTCTCCAGCATGTACATTCCGCCGAGCCCGCCGACGATCGAAATGCGGTTCCCGGTCAACGCCAGCGTCTGGGCGAATCGCTGTGGTGTTGGGGGATCTTCGAGCTTGATGGTGGTGATGGTAGGGACTGCCTCCACCAAGTCCGCGATGGCGCGCGGAGAGAGCGTGACTCCGTTGACGGGCGGGTAGTCCTGCAACGTGATCGGAATGCCGATAGTCGCTCCGACGCGACGAAAATGCTCGATCATGGCTGATCCTGGTTGTGAAAAGGTGGGTGGCGCGATCATCACGCCCGCCGCGCCGACCTCTTCGGCTTGTTTGCATGCCGCGATGGTCGTGTCGGTTCCGTCGCGCGAGGCGCCCACGATGATCGGCACGCGGCGATCGTTGACGTCCATGACGATTTCAATGAGGCGGCGCTTCTCCGGTTCAGTCAGTTTCTGGGCTTCGCCCGCCACGCCAAGAATCGTTATCCCGGAAATCCCCATCCTGATCACGGCATCAGTCAGGCGCCGAAGACTCGATTCGTCAAGCGATCCGTCCGGCAAGAACGGCGTCGTCAAAATGTTGTAGATGCCGTGCAGGCTCTCCATGTCAGCCCCATTTCATCGTTCCATCAGGTCCATTCGTGACGCCATGATCGCACGAAACCGAGGCGTGATTCGCGACTGACGTCAATTGATTGACACGAGTGAACCATCCACGCCTTTGACCACGTCAATCCGCGTGGGGAAGACGTCCTTCAGTTCGGCGATATGGGTGATCACCAGGATCATGCGGAAATCGGACTCGACCGCGCGAATGGCTTCGATCAATCCATCTCGACCACGGGAGTCCTGGGTCCCGAAGCCTTCATCGATCACGAGAGTCTGGAGGCGCGCTCCAGCGCGCTTTGCCAGAAGCATGCTCAAAGCGACACGTATGGCGAAGTTAATACGGAACGCTTCGCCGCCACTGTAGAGCTCGTAATTGCGACTGCCCACTTCATCGCTGATGACGATGTCGAGGGTCTCTATCGTCCTCTCGCCGCGCAGGGTCTGGCGCTGCGTGCGGAACTCGACCCGCATGGTGTTTCCGGGCATCTTGTCTAGAATGCGGTTGGCTTCGTCCTGCAGCTCAGGGACCACGTTCTCAATGATCATCGCCTGAATGCCGCGCTTGCCGAAGGCGACCGCAAGCTCTTCGAACGTCGTCACATCGGCGGCGATTTGCTGCCGCTGTCGCCCTCGCTCGATGCGCTCCTCTTTGGCCACTTCGAGATCTCGCACACGTTGCTGTGCCGCGCCGAATCGTTCCTGCAATTCACCCCGCAGGCGCTCGAGGCGCTGAAGCTCAATTTCGGCCACCTCGAATTCATCGCGAGTCTTGTCGAACCCGTGAATCTGCGATGCGAGCTCTGCCTCCTGACTTGCTTTGAGGTCACGGGTGGCTGCGCGATTCGCAAGTGCGGCGTCGATCATCTCCAGTTGTTGGCGCCCCGACTCGACGGTCGCGCTTGCGCTGAGGAGCGCACTGAGTTCGCGTTCCACGTCGCCCAAATCGGCGATTCGACGCCGCATCTGACGGTGGGCGTCCGCGTCATAGGCCAACTCAACCAATTGGTGGTCGAGCGCGGCGATCGCGGCTCGCTCTGCGGACGCCAGCGCGTCGTCTGCCAGACGCTCAATCAGTTCGCGCTCTCGCTCGATCAGCGCAGTGACTTCGTTCGCAGCCCGTTCACACGTTGCGAGACGCTCGGCAATCGATACTTCTTGTCGTCGAAGCCCTTCAAGCTTCGAACGTTGCGTCTCCTGTTTTTCAAGGGCTTTCGTGTTCGCCTCGAGATCGGTCTTGATCTGCTCGAGCGCCGTGCGGTTCGACCGGAATCGATTACCCAGAGCCGTCCCCTCGGTTTGGTATTCGACGGCAAGGCGTCGTTGTTCGGTCGGGCCCAACTCTCCACGGCAGACCGGACAGATCGCGGTCGCTCGCTCGATCAGCTCAATCTTTCTCTTGAGGTCGTTCATGTCGGTGCGGAGGCGCTCGTTTTCCGATGTCAGCTCGGCTCGCTTGGCTTCTAGATTCGACCGTGTCGCGCGTAGTTCGTCGATCGACCGCGCCACATCCGCTAGTCCGCCGATATCGGTCTTCAGCTTTTGCGCTTCGGCTTCGATTTTGGGTTGCGTATCCGCGATTCGCCGTTCAATCTCGAGTCGATCTCGCACGGATCGCAGCTGGCTGTCGATCTCGTGTTTGATCTGCTGCACCCGCGAGTCGAGTTCCTGTCTCTCTTGCGTGATTCGCTGACGCTCTGCCAGGACCAGCCCAATTCGTTCCTGTTCGGCACGCAGATGAGATAGCTCGACGTGACGCGATTCGATCTCCTCACGCCGATTGAGCATTGCCTGTTGAGTCTCAATTCGTTTTGCAGTCTGTTGTCGGTTCTCGGTCAGTCTTGAGATATCCCGATCGAGCTCGGCGATGTCCGCCGCGAGCTGCTCTCGCTGTCGAGCCACAATCTCCAGAATGTGAACCTGCTGCCGTAGCACGGTCGCCTTATTTACTGCCAGCTCCATTTGGTCCGCCATCTGGACGAGTTCAGTGCTCAGCAACTTGACCTCGCCAAGTCGCTCGGGAAGCTCGCCCAAGCGGTCGTCGATGCGAGCAATCTCGGCATCGATCTCGCGAAGCTGGCGTTCACGATCCCGCAGTTGCTGGCGAGCAACCTCCTCGAAATGGTCGTAGTCGGAGAGGTTGAGGATCTCGCCAAGCGTCTGTTTTCTCAGCGCAGGGGTCTTGGTGGTGAACTCGTCGGCTCGTCCTTGCAGGATAAACGCCGAATTGATGAACGTGTCGTAGTCCATCTTGAGAAGCTGATCGATGGCACGCTGTGTTTCTCGCGCGGTCGTGCCGCTGATGGAGCGCCATCGGTCGCCATCCATCGTCTGGATATCGAGCGCGAGCGGACCGGCTCCGCCCCGGCTACGTCGCCGGGTAACGCGGAAATTCTGGTTGTTCAGCTCGAACCCAAACGTCACTTCCATTTCGGTGGTATTGAGGGCGATGAGCTCCCGATCACTGTTGACGCGGGCTTTACCCCAGAGCGCCCACGTTATACAGTCGAGGAGGGCGGACTTGCCTGCGCCGTTGTCTCCCGAGAGGCAGGCGATCCGAATACCACGCAGGTCAAGATCGACACCAGCGCGGTAGCACATAAAGTTGCGCACGCTCAATGAAGTTGGAATCATGTCTCACCGTTAGCGTTGAATTATGTCAGTGAACGAGGACGGGTTTCGCCTTTTCTAGCAACGCTTAAGTATACCCGTTCGGCGACGCTGGAAGTTCTCCCGACGAGGAATATCCACCATCGTGGAAAAATGATGAGGCACAACGAGCGTCGCGCGGATGCAGTCGACGCGTCGATTTCATACCTTTCGCGAACATCTCCACTGGTTAGGAGCATTCATCTTTCATGGTCGATCGATCCAACCACAATCCCGAAGTGCCTCGTGACGACGAGGAGCTGAACGGACAGAATTCGCAGGTTCCTGAGACGGTCGAAGACGAGGAACCGGCAGCGGATCTGGCGCTCGAGGAATACACGTCGGATGACGAACTCGACCGCATGGTCCAATTCGATCCGACAGTCGTTACCGATCCGGTTCGACTCTATTTGCGCGACATCGCCAAAGTCCCCTTGCTCACTGCGGAGCAGGAGGTCGAGCTTGCCAAGGGCGTCGAGATGGGGGACGTTGACGCTCTCCAGCGTTTCGTGCGCGCCAATCTCCGTCTTGTGGTCAGTATCGCAAAGCGCTATCTGGGTCGAGGAATGTCGCTGCTTGATCTCGTTCAAGAAGGCAATCTCGGTTTGATGCGGGCCGTGGAGAAGTACGACTGGCGCCGCGGATACCGATTCAGCACCTATGCAACCTGGTGGATTCGGCAAGCGATTACGCGCGCGATCTCCGATCAGGGGCGAACCATCCGCTTGCCAGTACACATGGCCGACAGCATCACCAAATACCGTCGTGCCATGGCCCAGCTAACGCAGGAGTTCGGACGACCTCCGCGGCCGGAAGAGCTGGCCGAGGCCATGAGTGTGCAGCCGGAGAAGGTCGAGCAGATCATTCAGGCGGCTCAGCGCACGATTTCGCTCGACTCGCCGCTGAGCAGCGAGGACGAAACAAACCTGGGTGACATCATTGCCGATGAAGTGACACGCACTCCGCAGCAGATCGTCGAAGAAGTGCTGTTGCAGCGAGACGTGGCCGAAGTTCTCGAGTGCCTCAACCCGAGACAGCGGCTCGTGCTGCAATTACGATTCGGGCTCGGCAACGGTACTCCACACACGCTGGCGGAGGTCGGGTCACAGCTCAACATCAGCCGTGAGCGCGTCCGCCAATTGGAAAACGAGGCATTGCGAAAGCTGCGGCGGGTTGGTGTTCAGCGACTGGCCGCATACACGTCCGAACTCTGAGTGCCTGAGAATCAGTCCTCGCTCAGGAGCCAGTCCAGAATCGCCATGCGAACATAGACTCCGTTGCGCGCCTGCCGAAAGTAGGCCGCTCGAGGGTCACTGTCGACGCATGGATCGATTTCGTCGACTCGGGGCAGCGGATGCATCACGATGGCGTTCGGGTTGAGGGCGTCCATCGTCGAAGAGTCGATCACGTACTTGCCGCGCGCCTCCTCGTAATCGGCCTCAGAATCGAAGCGTTCGTGCTGAATGCGCGTTTGATACACGACGTCGACATCCGGAAGAACGCTCATCAAGTCGGTCTCCTCTTCGAACCCGATGCCCTTGGCAGCGAGCTCCGAGGTCACGTCGTCCCCCATGCGCACGTTCGGCGGTGAAATGAAGACTAGATCGATACCTTGTGCTTGCGTCAGCAAAAGTGCCAGCGAGCGGGGAGCGCGACCGTACTTTAAATCTCCGACCATGGCGATACGAAGATTGTCCATCCGTCCCAGTTCGTGGCTGATGGTGTAGAGATCGAGCAGTGCCTGGGTCGGATGCTCGCGCGCACCGTCCCCCGCGTTGATGACGGGAATCTTGATGACGTCGGATGCTCGCGTCGGAAACCCAGCCAGGGGATGGCGCATCACGATCGCATCCGCGTATGACTCCACGATGCGCGCCGTGTCCTCGATGGTTTCGCCTTTGGCCCAGGAGGACGTCTCAATGGCGTTTTCGGCCGTCAACACGGATCCGCCAAGTCTCGTCATGGCCGATTCAAAGCTGAGTCTGGTACGCGTGCTGGGTTCGAAGAAGAGGGTCGCGAGGATCTTTCCACTGAGGCGATTGGAGCCACCGGCATCGGCGATGATCCGCATCTCGTCCGCGCGCGTGAAGAGGGAGTCAAGCTGCGCACGGTCGAACTGCCGGACTTCGAGGACGTTTCGCAGACTCCTCATTCCGCCTCCCACTCATTTTGCACACAACAAGGCCGGGAGCATTATAACCCCCGGCGGTGTACGGTCACACGTCAAACTGAGGATCAGCGCATCGTGCTGGGCAAAATGTTGAGCTCGGCGCGGTATTTCGCCACGGTGCGACGGGCGATGCGAATGCCCTTGCGGCTCAGCATGTCGCAGATCTGGCGATCGGTCAGTGGTTCGCCCTCGCCGTCGATCATCTCCTTGATGACGTCCTTGACGCTGAGGGACGGTGTGAAGAAGTCGCTGAACGGGATCACCCGCCGATTTGGCAGCATGACGAACTTGTTGGCCGTGGCGCGGCTGACGGTCGATTCATGCACGCCGACCTGCTGAGCGACGATCGCGCGGGTCAGTGGACGTAGCTCTCGCACGCCGCCGCGCAGGAAATCCTCTTGCAGCTCGACGATGCACTTCGAAATCTTGAACAGTGTCTCGCGCCGTTGGCTGATGTTCGACATGAAGAGCTTGGCGCGGTTCACGAACTCGCGAATATGCTGGCGCTCGTCGTCGTTGAAGTCGCCTCGCGTGCGGCTGCGGCCAATCTCACGAGCGATGCGGCTGTACAGCGGATTAGCGCGCAGGTGGAACTGACGGGTGTCGACCACTTCCACGTGGAGCTCGCCGTCGCGCAGGCTGACGATGACGTCCGGCGCCACGTATGGGGATCGTAGCGGGGTCTTCCAGGAGCGTGCCTCTTGATTCTGCAGTGGGAAAGGATTGAGATGCGTGCGAATGAACTCGCGAGCCGTTTCAACATCCTCATGCGAGATGTCGAGCTCTTTGGCGACGTATCCGAACTTGTGCGCGCCAAGCTCATCGATGTATTCGCCCACGATCGTCTCGACGGCGGGCGGAACGTCCACTCCGGTGCTGACGAGGTAGCGAATCTGAAGCAGCAGGCACTCCTGAAGGTTGCGAGCGCCGACTCCGACTGGCGCGACGGCCTGAATCTTCTCAATGACTCGTTCGACGTAGTCAGGCGATACGTTGAAGAGAACGCAGACTTCTTCAACACTGGCGGATATGAACCCACGCTCGTCCAACGACCCGACGAGATATTCGGCGACGCGCAAGTCGCCGTTTTGACACAGGGTCGACACGTCGGAGAGGATCTGCTGTTCCAACGTTTGCTCGGAGGCAACCAGGGTCATCGGATCAAAATCGTCGGTTTCGCCCCGGCTTGGCGGAGGCGAGGTGTACATCTGCTCGGGAAAATCTTCGAACGGTTCATCGGAGCGGTCGTCGTCCTTCTGTGTGATCAGGCAGTTCGGGCAGTAGGAGCCTTCCATCACTCCGCCGCAGTTGGGGCAAATCTGCTTATCTTCCATCTCGAGGGCGGGGTTTTCGTCCAGCTCCTGCTCTATGACCTCTTGAAGCTCCATTCGCGAAAGGCTGAGTATGTAATTCGCTTCAATAAGGCTTGGAGAGACCCAAAGCCTCATATCTGGATTGAGTTCGTATCCAACTTCCATCCCTGGCATGTCTGCTTGCTCCGCTCCGGTGTCAGATCTGTAGCGATCTGTCGTTTTGGATTGAATGGTTAGCGAAAAGATCTCAAGGGGAACTGCTCAGAATCATTGCGACGAGAACCGTGCACTCCTCTATCCAGTATAGGCCGATAGAATTTCGGTGGCAAGAATCTTGCTGCACGTTGCAACTGCGTCATGTTCATTGACAAACGGCCCATCTGATGATCTGCAACGTTGAGACTTGCCGACGTACGCAGAACGCAATCGATGTGCCACGGATAGTGTCGGCTGCCGTTCACCTGCAGATCAGGATTTTGTACCGCAGTGAACGTCGGGCGGCATCGGTGATATGATCGTCACTCATGGCGATCGTGCGCGCATGCAGTCTTTGGCGTGTGAGCTCACAGCGCGTGACAGCCGGTCGCGACCAGGTGACAGAGCTGACCGGCTCCGGAAGGGACCGTATTTGAAATCGGGCGTACGTGTCGCCACGATTCGCGGCATCGATATACGAATCCATCCAACTCTGCTGATTGCGGTTCTGTGGGCGATTTGGTATTGGGGAATCTCGATGAAAGAGGGGTTCCACGGTGCCGTCTTCGGGATCTTCATTCTGCTCGAAGTCTTCATCTGTGTTGTCGGCCATGAGCTCGCGCATGCGTTTCTCGCGTTACGCTACGGCCTAATCGTTCACGACATCACGCTGCTGCCCATTGGCGGCGTCGCTCGCATCGAGCATGCACCTATCTCCCCGCGCAAAGAGGCCATGATCGCCATTGCCGGTCCCATCCTGAACCTGATCGTCGCTGTTGGATTGATTCCTCTTATCCTCCTGGTTGTTCTCACGCGCCATCTGTTCACGCCCGTGGCCTTCCTTGGTCTCGTTCAAGAGACCGGCTTCGGTGGCATGCTGCTTCACCTCCTGGCCGCGAATATCATGCTGGCGATCTTCAATCTGGTTCCCGCGTTTCCCATGGACGGCGGCCGAGTGCTGCGAGCCGGCCTTTCGCTGGTCAGCAACCGCGTGGTGGCAACCCGGATCGCCGTGACATTGGGCCAGGCATTCGCCATCTTGCTGGTTATTGGCGGCATCTACGCCCGTGACGTAGTTTTGCCACTGGTCGCGATCTTCATCGTGGTCGCCGCGTATGTGGAATCGATGGTCATTCAGGTCGAGACGCGGCTTCGCAATCTTAGAGTGGGTCAATTCGCGCTGTGGGATTTCGGCGGTATCTCGCCCGACTCGCCACTTCACTACGCCATCCGGGGGGGCTCTCGCGACTTGGCGGTGACGTCGCACGGTACCGTCGTCGGAATGCTGTGGCGTGACGACGTTCTGGACAAGCTGGGTAAATCGCACACCATGAAGGTGCGTGACCTCATGGACTCCAACGTCGAACCAATGAGCGTCGACAGCTCTGTTTACGACGTACATCGCCGCATGATCAAGACGCAGCGACCGGCAATTCCACTGGTTCAAGGCGGTGTCTACCGCGGTATCTTCACCTCGGATCGCCTGACCCACGTCCATCGCTACATTCAGGATCGCGCCAGTGGCCGAGATCGGTATCGAGGCATTGCCGTCGCGCTAGGACTGCTTGGTCGCTAGCCCCTGCGGACGCGCCTTACACGCTGATGGTCCCGAGCCACGAGAATGAAAACGCCCCCGTCGAGTTGAGCGTTCGCTCGTCCGACGAGGGCGTTTTTGCGTCCATGTCTGCGTCTACGGCGTGGACGTCGCTGACGGCGACGCCGACGGGCCGCCGCCCAACAGGCCGTTGAGAGTTGGGCCGATCAATGGGGCGGTTGGTGGATTCGGAACTACGCTGAACGCGGGACCATCCGGCGAGTCTCCCGACGTCTCTGTCGGCGTGGACGTCGCTGATGGCGTCGCCGTTGCGGTTGGAGCGACCGTCGACGTCGGAGTCGTTGACTGTGACGCCGCCGGCGTCCCGGTCGACGTTGCTGTCGCGGTTGGCGTGGATTCCGACGTGTTGGTCGGCTCCGCTGACGGACTTGGAGTCGCGGCCGGAGTGGCCGACGGAGTTGTGTTCGCATCAGGCGTCTTCGTGGCCGTTGCTGTTGGAGACGGTGTAGGAGTTGCGGCTGCCGGGGACGCCGTTGGGGAAGGTGTTGCTGCTGGAGCATCGGTCGGGCTCGGAGTTGGCGATGGCGTCTCCGGTGGCGCGGGCGGTGGAGTCGAACTCGGCGCGTTCGTGGTTGCGTTGGCCGACACCGTCGTCGTCGAGCCGGACGTGTTCAGTAGCGGGGCGGGGTTGGTCAGTGTCGGCGCGGTTCCAGTTTCGATCCAATTGGCAAAGTAAACGTAGAGCGTCAACACCCGGTTGACATAGTCTTGGGTGCAAGTCCCCAGCGCGTCACAGCCTGATCCAAAGTAGCGCGCGACAGCATCCTGGATGGTTCCGCCGCTCCCCAGCGTTTCCGCAAGATAGCGTGCTGCTGCATCGATGTTGCTCGCGGGGTCAGTCCACTTGTCCTGGGCAACTCCCAGACGCGTCAACTGATCGGGCATCACCTGCATCAGTCCGAGAGCACCGGCTGGCGAGACAGCGTTCGGATTTCCGCCCGACTCAACTGCCATTATCGCGGCGATGAGCCCGGCCGGAACGTTATGCGCTTGAGCCGCTTGCTGGATGAGCGACTGCCACTGCATGACGCCCGCATAGGATGGTGCCGCCTGTGCGTTGGTCGTGGCGAACTGAATTGAACCGGTCAGCCAAGCCAGCGGGTCGATGGTCTGATTTGTTGCGCCAATACGCACGGAGAAATGCAGGTGCGGACCAGTGGAGTAACCGACAGATCCAACATCCGCGATGACCTGTCCAGCGCTCACGTGGTCACCAGCTTTGACGAACGACTTCTCCCAGTGCATGTAGACGGTTTCGTATCCAGCATTTGACCCATCGTGGTCGATGACGAGCATCGAATTGCCGCTGGCCGTTGACGGGTCAATTCCGGCAAATGCGACCGTCCCGCTGGCAGCTGCCACGATCGGCGTTCCGGCGGTCGCGGCCAAGTCGACACCATCGTGGAAGCTCGGTTGGTCGCTGGGGCAGAAGGACGGACTCGGGTATCCGGCATTGAGTGGTACGCAACCATACGGCTGCGATATGACGTATCCGCCCGCGATTGGAAAGACGCGAGAGCCGGGGGTCACGGACTGCGAAAGGCTTAAGCTCCCGAGGCTGGCGAGTGATGGCGTCACGGTGGTGGAAAGCTCGGCCTCAGTCTTGACGCCCTGGAATCCCCCATCATTCGGGATCCACGTCCATGAGAAGAACGTGCGGGTGGTCGGGCTAAAATTCAGATACCAGGAGCCATTCGTCCAGCGCTTGGCCGACGAATTTCCGGAATCGATGATCTTGCGCGGACCATTGTCTAGATGGGCGTACGCGGCCGTGAGCGCTGGGTTGCTTGCGCCGCCCATCACTGAAGGTGGTCCTTCTTCGGACTGTGAGATCTTGGTGCAGTCTGCACAGGTATCTGCAGCAGTAAGCGTGCGCACCAATGTCGCGACGTAGGTCGCTGCCGGCAGTGGTTTGCCCAGGCTGTAGTCGTAGTTCAATCCGGTGAACCGCTGCGTACCGTCGTATGAGACGGTGACCCAGTGCCAGCCCTTTTCCTGACTCCAGGATGAGTTGTCGCGAAACTGTTCCGGAACAACGGAACTCGCGTCAGCGTTCGGCACACTCGTTGCCGCAGAGACTCCCGCGGTCTGCGCCTGAGAGGCCAGGAGTGATGTCACCAGACAGACTACGATCGCGGCTTTGCGCATTACGTCGTTCATGCGGCTGAAATGACGAAGGGGCGACGTCAATTGAAAGCCCTTCCATGCGAGTCCCGAGGCTCCGTTCGACAATACAACGCTCGAGACTGAGGTGAGACGGTCCGGATCGAATTGATTGTCGGTTAGAAACCGCCGCCGAAAGCGGCGAAATTGTGAAGAGCCAGCATCGGTGCGAGCAAGGTAGAGGTCATCACCTTCCCATCATGCGGTGGATTGAGTCGGGCTGAACTGAGGCAGAAGATGTCCATACTCGATCAAGTTCCGTGTATCTGGCGATACGATGTCCCCAACAACAGCGTTCAGGTTCGAGCGTTCTCCGCAGGCGCGGATCTCTCGACGTCTGTTGACTCGGCCACGGTGAGGATCGAACCCTCTGAATCGTCCATCCAGCGTCCGATCTGTCGATATTTCTTATAGCGAGTCTCGACGACTGAGTCAATTCCGAGTTCACCAACCGAGCGCTCAACCTCAGAGAGGTGACGCTCGATGGCCTCACCGACGCGCAGGATCGTCGCCGCAGCCTGCTCGTGTGCCGGAACCGGCTCTTCAATCACTTCGTCTGCGATGCCAAAATCCTTGAGATTGCGTGCCGTGATACGAAGGATTTCAGCCGCTTGCGGAGCCTGTGCAGCGTCTTTCCAGAGAATGGTTGCGCAGGCTTCCGGCGACGCCACCGCGTAAATCGCGTTTTCCAGCATCAGGATACGATCCGCCACCCCAATGGCGAGCGCTCCACCGCTGCCTCCTTCGCCAATCACCGTGGCGATCGACGGGACGCGCATGGCGGCCATTTCGATCAGATTCTCAGCGATGGCGGTGGCCTGGCCGCGCTCTTCGGATCCGAGACCCGGATCGGCGGCGGGAGTGTCGATGAACGTCAACACTGGAAGCTTGAACTTCACGGCTATGCGCATCAGTCGCAATGCCTTGCGATAGCCTTCCGGCTTCGGCATTCCAAAGTTCCGGTCGATGTTCTCGCGGGTGTTGGTGCCTTTCTGGTGGCCCATCGCGATCACAGTCCGGCCATTGAAGCTGCCTATGCCACCCACGATCGCGTGGTCGTCACCAAACACTCGGTCGCCGTGCAGCTCGACGAACCCGTGAACGAGCCCACGAATGTAATCGAGCGAGTGCGGGCGGGTCGCGTTGCGAGCCAGCTGAACGCGGTCCCATGCGGTAAGACGATCAGCCACGGACACGCCCATTCGCAACGACGGCGCGGGAATCAACGGTTTCGGCTACCAACGGTTTTTCTGTTGCGTGGTGAATCTGGTGAAAATGGCGCAGCAAAGTGCTGACTTTGTCAGGAAGCTGCGAGCGTTCGACGACCTGATCGATCATGCCGTGATCGAGCAAGAACTCCGCGGTCTGAAAGCCTTCCGGCAGTTTCTGCCTCGTGACTTGCTCGATGACTCGCGGTCCCGCAAAGCCGATGATGGCTCCAGGCTCCGCTACGATCACGTCGGCCACGGTCGCGTAGCTGGCGGTGACTCCGCCGTAACAAGGATCGGTCAGGATGGAGATATGTGGAAGCTTGGCGTCACCAAGATGCGCCAGCGCGGCAGTCGTCTTGGCCATCTGCATCAGAGAGAACATGCTCTCGTGCATGCGGGCGCCGCCCGATGATGACACGGTAACGAGACCCCGTCGCTCATCGATTGCGCGTTCTATCGCTCGTACGAGCTTCTCTCCGTAGACCGAGCCCATGCTCGCGCCGAGGAATCCGAACTCCGTCACGGCGAGAGAGACCGGTTCGCCGGCAATTGTTCCGCTGCCACACACGAGGGCGTCATTCGACCCCGTCTTGCGCGCGGCGGCGGCGGCCTTATCTCGATAGGCATCACCGTTGGCGACAAAGTCCAGCGGGTCGGCCGACCGGAGTTGCGCATCGAACTCGACGAAGCTGCCTGCGTCGACGAGAAAGTCTATTCGTTGTCTAGCTGTCAAGCGAGCGTGGTGTTCACAGCGAGGGCAGACGAAGAGTAGTCTCTCCGCGTCTTTTGAGTATTGTAGCTCGTTACACTTTGGACACTTGGTCCAAAGATCGTCGGGAATCGATACGGTCTCCTCACCTTGCGCTGGCGGTGAGAATCTGGGCTGTCTTCGGAAGAGTTCGCGCATACCACCTCGACGAGACCAAGAGGCTCTCGTGCTACTGGCGAGCTTCATGCAATACTGGCGAGTATAGCACAGCCTGTACGGTCAACCTGGCGCGAAATGCATTGTCCGTGCATGATGGATCTGTCACGTGCAGCGGTTGGCATGTGGGGATAAAGAGTGATTTAGACGCCAAAAACGGGTGTGGTCCGGTGGGTCGGAAAGGGGAGCCGTTTGAACCAGGTTGCGGTGATGATTTTGGCGGGTGGTCAGGGTGAGCGGCTGAGCATCCTCTCGCGTCAGCGAGCGAAGCCCGCGGTGCCATTTGCCGGCAAATACCGGATCATCGACTTCGCTTTAAGTAATTGCGTCAACTCCGGTCTGTTCGACGTCGCCGTTCTTACGCAATACCGACCCCACTCTCTCAATGACCATATCGGCCATGGACGTCCCTGGGACCTGGACCGGGAGCGCAACGGCGGTGTGGTGATTCTGCAGCCATACCTGGGTCGTTCCCATTCCGGCTGGTATCGCGGAACCGCGGACGCCATCTACCATAACCTCTTCTTCGTGACACGCGGGCAATTCTCAGACGTATTGATCCTTTCTGGCGACCATATCTACGCCATGAATTACGCGCCGATGATCGCGCGGCACCATGAGCTCGATGCCGACGTCACGATTGCGGTTCAGCCGGTGCCCTGGGAGGACGCCAGTCGCTTTGGACTGGTCACGGTGAATGACGATGACGTTGTCACGCAGTTCGACGAGAAGCCGGACGACCCGCACAGCAATCTTGCATCGATGGGTATTTACGTCTTCAAACGCGAGATTCTTCTCGAGGTCTTTGACGACGCGCCCGACGAGATGACCGATTTCGGGCACCAGGTCATTCCCTATCTCATTCGAAATGGTCGCGCCTGCGCGTATCGGTTCGAAGGCTACTGGCAAGACGTCGGTACGCTGCAATCCTATTGGGAAGCCAACATGGCGCTGTTGGACGACGTTCCGAGACTGAATTTGTACGATCCTACCTGGCGCGTTCATACCCGTAGCGAGGAGCGTCCGCCAGCCAAGATCATGGAAGGATCGCATGTCTCGCGCAGCCTCCTGTCGCACGGTTGCATCATCATTGGCGGGCGCGTCGAGCATTCAGTTCTTTCGCCGGGTGTGGTCGTCCATCGGGATGCGGTCATTCGCGATTCGATCATCATGACCGATACGGTAATTGGTCCCGGAACGGTCATCGACCGCTGCATCATCGACAAAGAGGTACGTATCGGCGCCGGGTGCTACCTTGGCTATGGTGACGACTACACCTCGAACTGGCTCGAACCCAAGCGCCTGAACACTGGCATCACGCTTGTCGGTCGCAATGCGACCGTTCCTGATGGCGTTCAGGCTGGACGGAACGTGCTGATTGGCACCGAAGTCACCGCGGCCGAGTACACCGACCGCGTCATTCCCAGTGGGGACACGATCGACTCACATGTTCCGGCACTCTGGTCATGATCATTGGCCCGGGTTGTTGCCAAGGCCAGTTCTCGCGGCCCCACGGCGTCGCGCGACGCTTTTCAAACGCCGAGTCTCTGACGTTGATTCTGGACTCCGTCGCACACGTCGCAATCTGATAAGCTGTGTCGCCTTCGCGCTCTGGGGTTGGGCGACGAGGCGCATCATTGTTTGGAAGGGAGAGCGCGCTCTGTGAATGAGAGAAGCTCGCTCAGCACGGTCTTACAACAGCGCGCGATCGTCGATCTGGTGGATATCGTCGGTTCGCTTCCCGCTGACGAACGTGACCGGTTCGAGCGACTCTTTCGGGTGGAAGCCTCGGTAGGTCATCTGATTCCGCCCGGACATATGAATCGTTGGATCGATCGTTATTTCGGTTCGGTGGATCGAGTCACCACTCAGAAGGTGATCAAGGTCACCAACCGCGAGACGTTGGAAGAGACACTCTTCAACGAGCTGCGATCGCGCCGTCCGCTCGAGGCGCGCATTCCGGCCGAACTGGCCAACGAGATCGCCAAGACGGCCCCCGACCCGTTTTGTGAACCGGATCTCAACACGCCTGAAGACACGTTCGGGCGCATCCGCGGCAAACACACCGTCACGGCCAGCAACATCGCCAAATACGATGGCTATCACGGAGTCATTATCTTTGACGAGCACGACCCACTGGCCTTCACGCGAGAGATCGTGTTGGATGCGGTGTCGGTTGCCCAGCAGTGGTTTGCCCGTTCTCACTCGGAGAATTCTTCGGCAATCTATCCACTATTTATGTGGAATTGTCTTTGGAAGAGTGGCGCCTCCATCCCGCACGGGCACGCGCAAGTCAGTCTGACGCGCGGTCGGCACTACGGCAAGGTAGAGCGCCAGCGTCGAGCAGCGCAGGCCTACCGCCAGCAGTACGGATCAAACTATTTCGACGATCTCTTCGCGGCCCATCAGAGTCTGGGCCTGGGACGCGAAATCGACGGCGTGCGCGCCATGACGACGGTCACTCCGCTCAAGGAAAAAGAGGTCATGCTGCTGGCCGACGATGTCAGCGATCTCCTCGCGTCGGCCGTCTTTCGTGTGCTGCAGTGCATCGTTGAGGACCTCAACGTCGTCTCGTTCAACCTGGTGATGGCTCAACCGCCGTTGGTAGAGACTGAAGAGGACTGGTCGGGCGTTCCAGTGATCGTGCGTATCGTTGACCGGGGCGACCCGCTCAACCGCACGTCGGACTTTGGTGCAATGGAGCTGTACGCGGCCAGCGTAGTGTCGAGCGATCCGTTCCGTGTCGCCGAAGTGCTGTGGGGCAGCCTCGATCACCGCTGAGGTCGAGCTCTCTCCCGAAATGACATTGCCGCTTTGACGTCTTGCGACGTCGAGACGCGCGCTCATATACTGCCATCTCGTTGATCCGTTGCCTTTGCGCGGCCGGTTCATCGACCGGTAAGCAGTTCGTCGTGCATGACTGGGAGAGTGCGTGGAGCAGTCGAAAAACGTTCGCGTCGGCGTCGACATTGGTGGCACATTCACCGATCTCCTCGTCCTCGATGAATCCTCCGGAGACTATTTCGTCGGCAAGACGCTGACCACTCCGGACGACCCCTCACGGGCGGTAAGCACCGGACTAGCCGACATGCTGCAACGGCACAACGTCGATCCACGCAAAGTGCACCAGATCATTCACGGTACGACGTTGGTGACGAACGCCTTGATCGAGCGGCGCGGCGTTCCAACCGCCCTTTTGACCACCAAAGGGTTTCGTGACGCCATCGAGATCGGTCACGAGCATCGCTACGATCTGTACGATCTCTTCCTCGAGCTCCCTCCGCCGCTGGTTCGACGACGCTGGCGACTTGAGATCGATGAACGTGTTCTTGCCGACGGCACGGTGACTCAGGAGATCAATCCGGCTCAGGTTTCGATGCTCATCGATGAACTGCGCAGCGGGGGCATCGAGGCGGTGGCGGTCGCGCTGCTTCACAGTTATCGATTCCCGGAACACGAACGGCAGGTCGGCAGCATCCTGGAGCGCGAAGCGCCAGAAATGACCGTCTCGCTTTCATCAGACGTCGTGCCCGAGATCCGCGAATACGAGCGAACCTCGACGACTATCTGCAACGTCTACGTCCGGCCGGTTGTCGATCGCTACCTGGAGCGACTGGACGACTCACTTCGAGATCTTGAAGTCGATTCGAGTCTGCTGATCATGCTGTCGTCAGGCGGAATTTGCACGGTCGAGACCGCGCGTCGCTACCCAATTCGGCTCGTCGAATCAGGTCCGGCCGCCGGCGCGCTGGCGGCGGCTCATCTCGGGAGCACGATGGGCGTGGAAGATCTCCTCTCGTTCGATATGGGTGGTACGACCGCCAAGGCGTGTTTGATCGATCGAGGCAAACCCCTGACGTCGTCCCAGTTCGAGGTCAGTCGCGTCTATCGGTTCAAGAAGGGGAGCGGTTTTCCCGTCAGCGTGCCGGTCATCGAGATGATCGAGATCGGCGCCGGCGGTGGAAGCATCGCGTCGGTCGACAGTCTTGGTCTACTCAAGATTGGTCCTCGAAGCGCAGGAGCAGTTCCCGGTCCGGCTTGCTACGGCCAGGGGGGAAACGAGCCGACTGTCACTGATGCCGACCTGTTGCTCGGTTATCTCGACCCCGATTTCTTCCTGGGTGGGACGATGACGCTTGATCGTGACGCGGCCGAACGTGCGATCGCCGAAAAGGTGGCCCAGCCACTTGGCCTGACGACGTTGCAGGCGGCGTGGGGCATCCATCAGCTCGTCAACGAGAACATGGCCAGCGCGGCGCGCGTCCATGCGGTCGAGCGCGGAAAAGATCCGCGCAGGTATCCGATCTTCGCGTTTGGTGGCGCGGGACCGGTCCATGCATTTGGCGTCGCCAGCATCTTGCATGCGCCCGGACTGATCATCCCAACAGGTGCGGGCGTTGCCTCGACCATCGGGTTTCTTGTTGCTCCACTGGCTTTCGATTTTGTGCGCTCAGCGATAAGTCGGCTCGATCGCATCAACTGGGATGAGCTGAACCGGATGTTCGGCGAGATGGAACACGAGGGCCGGAACCTGCTTGAGCGCGCCGGAGTTGCCAGCAATGACGTGGAGGTTCGCCGCACGGCCGAGCTGCGCTATGTCGGTCAGGGACACGAAGTTTCTGTGCCAGTGCCCGATGGCAGCTTGAGCGCAGCATCTCTCCCCGCGATCCAAGAGCAGTTTGAGCAGCTCTATCAGCATCTCTATCAACGGACCGCCCCAGGTAACCCGATCGAGACCGTCAGCTGTCGGGTGGTCGTGTCCGGACCCACACCGAGCCTGCCAGCGATCAACCTGCGTGGAGACGTTTCGAGCGGCGCCGTGTCGGCGCTGAAAGGGACACGTGCGGCTTACGACCCAACGGTGGGCGAGATGCGCGAAACCCCGGTGTATGACCGTTATCGACTCGCGGCCGGAGATGCAGTTGACGGCCCCGCAATCGTGGAAGAACGGGAGTCGACGTTCGTGCTAGGCGCGAATGCGACAGCTCATGTCGACCAGCGTCTCAATCTCATCGTGGATCTATCGAGTTGATCCGCGACTGATCCCGCGCGTATGCAGCCCTGAATGTCGTTGGAGGTCCCACGTGGTTTACGCACCGGTCGGCGAAACGAGAATTGATCCAATCACGCTCGAAGTCCTTTGGAATCGGCTCATTGCCACAGTCAATGAGCAGGCGGCCGCACTGATGCGAACCTCGTTCACTACGATCGTGCGCGAATCGGGTGATCTGTCGGCCGGGGTGTTCGATACCCGCGGCTACATGATCGCGCAGGCGGTTACGGGTACACCGGGACATATCAACTCCATGGCCACCTGCATTCACCACTTCATGGCTGTCTACCCGCCGGAATCGCTCTCGCCGGGCGATGTCATGATCACCAACGATCCACAGCAGACCTCCGGACATCTGCATGATTTCACCGTCATCACACCGATTTTCAAAGGCGGCAAGCTGGTCGCGTTTTTCGGGAACACCTGTCACGTCCTCGATATTGGCGGCCGTGTCTACGGAACGGACGCACACTCCATGTTCGAGGAGGGCTTCTACGTCCCGATCACCAAGATTTTCGTGGCCGGCGAGCCAAATACCGAGTTGACGAAGCTCCTAGCGGCCAACGTGCGCACCCCAGAACCGGTTCTGGGGGACATTCACGCGCAGGTAGCTGCCAATGACGTCGGCGGTCGCCATCTTTTGGAGTTCATGGAGGAATTCGGTCTCGACGACTTGACCGCCCTCTCCGACGAGATCGTCGAGAGATCCGAACGCGCTATGCGTGCGGCGATCGCCGCCGTCCCCGACGGCGAATATGAGAACGAGGTCTATTCCGACGGCTATGAAGCACCGGTACTGCTGCACGTGAAGATCACGAAGTCCGGCGACTCGATGCACGTTGACTGGGCGGGCAGCAGCATGGAGAGCATTCGCGGCATCAACGTCGTTCTTAACTACACACATGCCTACACGACGTACGCGTTGAAGTGCGCTCTGGCGCCCGAAGTCCCCAACAATGAAGGCAGTTTTCGACCGGTGACTGTCTCGGCGCCTCCGCGATCGATCCTGAACGCGCTGCGTCCGGCACCGGTGGCAGGCCGGCACGTCATCGGTCACTTTTTGCCGGGAGCCATCTTTGGTGCAATCGCCGCTGCCTTGCCCAATCGTGTGATGGCTGAGGGAGCCGCGAATATTTGGTCGATGCAGTTCACTGGATCGAATGAGGATGGCGATCCGTGGACCTACATATGGTTCTCCTCAGGTGGCACCGGAGCAAGACCGACAAAAGACGGCATCAGCGCGACGGCGTTCCCCAGCGGCGTGGCTGGCGTGCCGACCGAGGTCATCGAGAGCCTCTCACCGGTCGTGTTTCACTCGCGGGAACTGGTGATTGATTCTGGAGGTCCCGGTCGCTTCCGGGGAGGATGCGGCCAGGAGATGCGTGTCACCGTGCGCACCGATCGGCGGTTCACCTTGTCGCCGCTGTTCGACCGCGTGAAATTTCAGGCCGCCGGATACGAGGGCGGGCAAGCGGGCGGATTCGGCGCTATCGAGGTGAGTGACGGCACATGTTTCGACACCAAGGGAGCGCGTGAATACACGCCAGAAGCGGAAATTACGTTCCGCCTGCCCGGTGGTGGCGGCTATTTCGAGCCAACCACACGCGACCCTCAGCATGTCCTCGACGATGTCATCGACGGCCTCGTTTCCGTCGAGGCTGCGGAGAAGATCTATCGCGTAGCGATCCGAAACGACTCGCTAGACGTAGATCTTGACAAGACTCACCAACTTCGCGGCCGGTAGTTTTCGTGCCGTTCCCATCTCTCGGGATGTCGCCTTGATCGTAGCGCGTGTAATGATATTTGACACAACTGCAAACTCGATCAGGCGTAATTGTTACAGTGTGAGAACGTACACAAGCTTGACAGACGCATTTATGAAACCTAGAATACGCGAGTTGTTTTTCGCGAATTCACGCCGGTGGTTGCCGACCCGCAACGGGCAGTGACGGCAGTCTCGCAATCGTGCATGCGCTGTGTGGCATATGCAGTTTACCGAGATCCTGAAGACGAGGAGGTGTTGAGGCCGGCCCCAATCGATCAATCTACAACTCGAGACCTTACGAGTCTAGATCCAAAGGGTTGTGGCATACGGCCACAATTGTAGGAGGAGAACCCGCATGGAAGACCAAGGCCTTCGAAATCTTTATGAGCAGGCCATGACCGGCGCGCTCAATCGTCGACAGGTGCTCAAACGCGCGGTCGCGCTCGGCTTGAGTGCTCCGGCCATCGCGGCGCTGCTTGCGGCGTGCGGCAGCTCGAACAAGACCACGCCGACCACCGCGTCCGCGTCGACCGCGACCTCGAGCAGCGGTGGCACCACACCTGCGGCCACGACCGCCGCGACGTCCACCTCCGCCGCGACAACAGCCGCGTCTCCCGCAGCCACCACCGCTTCTACGACCACGGCCGGTGCGGGACGGGGCAAGGGCGACACCCTCAACCTCCTGTGGTGGCAGGCACCGACGATCCTCAACGGTCACCTGGCCCAGGGCACCAAGGACTTCGACGCCTCGTGCGTCGTCCTCGAGCCGCTGGCCTGGTTCGACAAGGACGGCAACATTGTGCCGGTCCTGGCCGCTGAGATCCCCAGTCTCGACAACGGTGGCGTGGCTCAGGATGGTATGAGCGTCACCTGGAAGTTGAAGTCGGGCGTCAAGTGGTCGGATGGTGAAGACTTCACCGCCGACGACGTGAAGTTCACCTTCGAGTACGTCAGTAACCCTGACACGGCCGCCACGACCGCCGGAAACTTCAAAGTGATCGACTCGGTGGATGCGGTTGACGCCACCACCGTCAAGGTCAACTTCAAGAACCCGACGCCGGGATGGTACGCGGTCTTCTGCGGCGCGTATGGCTACATCCTGCCGCAGCACATTCTGAAGGACTCGGTCGGTACCGCCGCCCGCGACGCGCCGTTCAACCTCAAGCCGATCGGCACCGGTGCCTATAAAGTGGATGAGTTCCAGTCGGGCGACCACGTCTCGTACTCGATCAATGACAACTTCCGCGAGGCGGACAAGCCCTACTTCAAGACCGTCTATCTCAAGGGTGGTGGCGACGCGACCAGTGCGGCGCGCGCTTGCATCCAGACCGGCGAAGTCGACTACGCCTGGAACCTGCAGGTTGAGTGGGGCGTGCTTCAGTCGCTTGCAGCCGATGCCAATCCGGGAGCACTCGTTATCTATCCCGGAACCGGTGTCGAGCGCATCCTGGTCAACCTGACCGACCCCAACAAAGACGTGAACGGTGAGAAGTCGAGCGTTCAGGCGCCGCATCCGTTCCAGGCGGACCTGGCAGTCCGGCAGGCCTATGCGCTGGCCATTCAGCGCGACACCATGGCGACCCAGCTCTACGGCGATACCGGTGTCGTGACCTCCAATGTCCTGACCGGTCCGACGGCCTTCGTCTCCAAGAACACGTCCTGGAAGTTCGACGTCGCTGCCGCCAACACCCTGTTGGACGGTGCCGGTTGGGCCAAGAGCGGCAGCACGCGCTCCAAGGGCGGCGTGGATATGAAGGTCGTCTATCAGACGTCGGTCAACTCCTTGCGCCAGAAGGAGCAGGAGATCGTGAAGCAGGGCTTCGCGCAGATCGGCGTGGATGTGACCATCAAGTCGGTGGATGCCAGCGTCTACTTCTCGTCAGATGCCGGCAACAACGACACGGCGTCGCACTTCTATACCGACCTCGAGATGTACACCAACGGCCCATCGACACCATACCCGTTGGACTACATGGTCTCGTGGTGGGGTGATCCGTCGAACCTGGCACAGAAGTCCAACTCCTGGGCTGGGAACAACACCGAGCGCTGGCAGAACGCCGACTACGACAAGGCGTACACTGCCGCGCAGACGGAGCTCGACCCGACCAAGCAGGCGCCCCTCTTCGTCACCATGAACGACCTAGTGGTCAATCAGGTGGTGGAGATCCCGCTGATTCAGCGCAACGGCGCCTCCGCGGCCAACAAGAAGCTGCAGAACCTGGCACTGTCTACCTGGTCATCGGAGCTCTGGAACCTGATGAACTGGACGATGGGCAGCTAGCGACCGCATAGAGCGACGTTTCTGCGAGTCAACGACGACGGCGCGAGGAGTCTACCCGCGCCGTCGTCGCATTCAAACGGGCACGTTTCGGAGTCTCGCCATACTCGGGTGTTCGAACAGAATCGCCGTCAATCGCCGTGTCAGGATCGGCCGTTACACAGCCCAGACCATGAATTAGACGGCAAATCCAGGGGTGACGGTCGGACTTTGAGCATGATATGATGACCTTCATTGGCGAGTGATAATCGACGCACTCCGACGAACAGCCCGTCTCACCTTCAGCGAGTCGTCAGCATGCCTGACGGCAACACAAGTGGGGAGAAGATGTTTCGATGACCAGGTATCTTATTCGTCGAATATTGGTGGCAATACCTACCCTCATTGCCATCAGTATGGTCATCTTCACGATTCTTGCGCTTGCTCCTGGCGATCCGCTGTCTGAATTCGCACTCAACCCTTCGGTTCCTCCCGCAGTACGCCAGCAGATTCGCAAGAGCATGGGACTCGACGATCCGATTCCAGTTCGTTACGCGAAGTGGTTCACCTCAGTTCTTCACGGCGACTTCGGCTACTCATTCCAGACTCGCGCCCCAGTTATGAAACAGATCAAGCAGCGCCTGCCAGTCACGCTCATCGTGATTGGAAGCTCATATCTGATCTCGATTTTGTTAGCGATACCCATCGGGATAATCGGGGCGGTCAAACAGTATTCGCTGTTTGACAACATCGCCACGACCGTCTCATTCATTGGGTTCTCGTTACCCACGTTCTTTACCGGGCTGTTATTTATCATCTTATTCACCATCAAGCTCGGTTGGTTCCCAATGATTTATAGATCGAACATAGATACCCCCGGCTTAGCCGGGGCATGGGAGCACATTAAGCAGACTCTCATGCCGATCACCGTGCTGGCGCTGTTCCAAACGGCCACACTTTCACGGTACGTTCGTGCATCGATGCTGGAAGTCATCCATCAGGATTACGTCCGCACCGCACGAGCGAAGGGTCTGCATGAGGGTTCGGTCATCAACCGCCATGCGCTGCGCAACGCCCTCATCCCGGTCATCACCATCATCGCCCTTGGCGTTCCGGGTGTCTTCACCGGCGCCGTGGTGACCGAGCAAATCTTTCGCGTTCCAGGAATTGGGTCGTTGCTGATTACGGCGATCAACGCGAGTGATACACCGGTGGTAATGGCAATCGCGTTCATCTTCGCGGTGCTGGTCGTGATCTTCAATCTGGTCGCGGACATTCTGTACGGCGTGTTCGATCCACGGATCAAGTACTCGTAGGCCGCTGGGCTTGACAGTGAGGAGGGGTCCTGATGTCAGAGGTCACTGAACAACGAGCCCAGTCATCGTCCGAAGCGGGCGCTGGCGCCGCGGCTCTTACCGAGTTGCGCTCGAAAAAAGCACGTTCACTCTGGAGTGACGCGTTCAGACAGTTCAGGCGTCACCGCCTGGCTATGGCCGGGTCAGTCGTAATGATCGTCATTCTCCTGGCCACTATTGTCGGTTATCCGCTGTGGGGCCACAGTTACGCGTACTTCAGCTTTTCCGATTCCTATAAGAGCATCTCCTTTGCTCACCCCATGGGGACGGACGATCTCGGCCATGACGCGTTCGCGCGTGTCCTCTGGGGCGGTCGTGTGTCGATCGCAGTCGGGATCGTAGCCGCTCTCGTGGCCATCACGCTCGGTACGGTGGTCGGTGCGATCGCTGGCTACTTCGGCGGATTCACTGATTCGCTGCTGATGCGTATCACCGACATGTTCATTTCCCTGCCGACCCTTCCGCTGCTGTTGTTGGTCATCTATCTCTTCCAAGACAGCATGCGAAACCGGTTCGGTAGTATTTTGGGCACGTTCATATTGATCGTGTTCATTATCGGCGCGTTGAACTGGATGCCGGTGTCGCGACTTGTTCGTGGCTCGTTCCTCTCCCTCAAAGAGAAAGAGTTCATCGAGGCCGCACGGAGCGTTGGCGTCAGCACACCGTCCATTATCTTCAAGCACATCCTGCCGAACGTGTTGAGCCCGGTCATCGTGGCCGCTACGTTGGGTGTAGCACAGGCGATCATCACGGAGTCGACGCTGTCGTTCCTGGGTCTTGGTTTCCCGCCGGACACGCCGTCCTGGGGCCGTCTGCTGAACGATGGGCAGAACTTCATCCAGATCGCACCGTTGATGGTTATCTTCCCCGGTATGGCGATCTTCCTGACGGTGCTCAGCATCAATTACGTTGGTGACGGATTGCGCGACGCGCTCGATCCGCGCCGTATGGGCTAACCGTTCGATCGCTCGATCAAACTCGGACTCGAAAGGATGGCACAGGCATCGCCTGTGCCATCTTGCTGCAATAATGACCCACGGCTGAGAGGATCGTTCGTGTATCTTCGGTGTATGGACTGCGGTCAGCAATTCCCCGCGCGTGGCGTGCGAACGCGGTGCGATTGTGGCGGCCTACTGGACGTCATTCTTGAGTTCGGTGAGTCGCTCTCGACGGCCACGTTTGACGTGCGCCTCGGCAGTCGCCATCCGCTGGATCGGAGTGGCGTCTGGCGCTTCCGCGAGCTGTTGCCGAGCATCCCACCCGAATCAGTGGTGACGAAACCGGAAGGCAACACGAACCTGTACGAGACTGCGCAGCTTTCCGCATATGGCGGTGTTGAGCGTCTCGTCCTCAAGCATGAAGGCGAGAACCCGACTGGATCCTTCAAGGATCGCGGGATGACGGTCGCCGCCAGTCATGCAAACTGGGTGGGCGCGAAGATGGTCGCGTGCGCGTCGACGGGAAATACCTCCGCCTCCGTCGCGGCATACGCGGCGCTGGCCGGAATACCGTCCATGGTCTTCATCCCAGAGGGAAAGATTTCCGCGGCCAAGCTCGGCCAGACGATTGCCTACGGCGCCAAGATCGTGCAGGTGCGCGGCGATTTCGACGCGGCCATGAAGCTCGTCGAGGAGGCGTGCGGTGCGCACGACATTTATCTGCTCAATTCGATCAATCCGTTCAGGCTTGAAGGGCAGAAGACGATCTTTTACGACCTTCTGCAGCAGCTGGAATGGCGAGTTCCCGATTGGGTTGTCATGCCCGGAGGGAACCTCGGAAACACCAGCGCAATCGGTCGCGCACTGTCGGATCTTGGTGACGCAGGTGTCTTGACGAAGACGCCGCGCATCGCCGTCATCCAAGCAGCGGGGGCGGCACCATTCTACGAAGCGTTCGTGAGCGATTTCCGCAGCTACGAGCCGGTCGAAGCAGTGACAGTCGCGTCGGCCATTCGGATTGGGAATCCAGTCAGCTATGCGCGCGCTCGCCGGTCGATCGAGCAAACGAACGGAGTTGTTGAAGTCGTCACTGACGACGAATTACTGGATGCTAAGGCGATGATCGACCGCGCTGGTATCGGCTGCGAACCTGCTTCGGCGACCACGCTGGCCGGGCTACGCAAGCTGACTCGGTCCGGAACGATCCCGAAGACCGCGTTCGTGGCCGGATATCTCACCGGTCATCTGATGAAGGATTCCGATGTCGTGATGGAGTACCACCTGGGAGTTGGGTCGGAAGGTCGACCGCTGGCAAATCGACCCATTGTGATCGATCCGACGCTGGAGGCGCTGGAGAGGGTTCTGGACGGTGCGATTTAGCGTCAAGGTTCCAGCATCGAGCGCCAACCTGGGATCGGGTTTCGACACGCTTGCGGTCGCGCTCAACCTCTTCACTGAGCTCGAGGTCGAATCTGGGGGTCAGGGGATCCGCATCGACGGCGGACCCGATTTGGCCGGCGGCGACAACATGATTCAGCATGGGATCGAGATCGCCGCTCGAGACGCGCAATTGGTGGTGCCGAGCTGTTGGATTCGCGTGTCGTCCGACATCCCCGTCGCCCGTGGTCTCGGAAGTTCGGCGACAGCGCTGATCGCCGGCCTCGTTGTCGGGAATCACTTGATGGAGCAGCCGCTCTCCGATCAGCGACTGTTCGAGTTGGCAACTGAAGTCGAAGGACATGGCGACAACGTATCCGCGTCCCTCTTTGGTGGGGTGACGCTCTCTCTTATCAGTGATCGGGGCGTTCTCTATCGACGAGTTCCGGTGAATGGCGATTTGCGCGTGGTGGTTTTCATTCCCGATGCGCTCGCGTTTACCTCTGACGCGCGCGCCGTGGTGCCTGCCAGCATACCTCGCAGCGACGCCGTCGCGAACCTCGGACGAGCATCACTGCTGGTGCTGTCGTTGATGCAGGGGGATTTTGCGGCGTTCGGCGAGGCGATGCGTGATTCCATGCACCAGCCCTATCGCGCGGCGCTCTTCCCGCACGTCGAACCCATGATCGCAGCAGCGGCCGCGGCTGGAGCTCACGGTGCCTGCCTGAGCGGGGCTGGTCCATCAGTGCTCTCATTTGTCGATGCGGAAAGCGCATCCGATGTCGCGGCGGCACTCGATGAAGTCGCAGTTCGCGTGGGTGTCCCGGGCACGGCTCGCCTGCTCGACATCGAATACGAAGGCGCGGCGATTCTCCAAGCGGTCGCACGACGCGAGAACGGCTTTCATTGATTGTCGCCGCGACATCGGAAGCGCTTTCCGCATAGTGATGAGCGTTCTCGGGATGCCGTTACGACAAAACCGCACGGCGAGGCGTGTGACCGCATCGGTCTTACTTATGGTGCGGCCTCGTCACGGTTGATCCACCAGGTCTCCACGTTCCACCACAATCCTGAAACAGGTCCAGGCTTGAGACCGTTGACGTAGGAACGACCTGCGTCCACCTCAAAATGGTCGTAGACCGGAATGACCGGGATGTCGCGGTAGATCGAGCGTTGCGCCGCATACAGGAAGTCGACGCGCGATTGCGGGTCGACCGCGTGGCTCTGACCCACGAATGCTGAATCGACGAGCGCGCTCGTATAGCCCATCACGTTTCCACCATTCGGATCGTTGGCTGAAGGAATGTTGTGACTGTCAAAACGCCCGACAAAGTGGTCGAGTGCGGAACGCTGGTTTTCGCTCAGAAGCGCGACGTCGAACGCACGGTTGGCGAGGATCCCACCGGAGCTCAAGTCACCGTTGAAATCGGACGCTGATACCGCCTGAATTTTGACTTCAATGCCGATTGCCGCCATGTCGTCGACGAACGCTTTCTCGATGCGCTGCTCCAGCACAATCTGCGGAGTGTCACCTTGCACTCCCGTGAGGCTGAAGCTCAGTCGCACGCCATCTTTGGCGCGAACGCCGTCGCTCTGCACCGTCCAACCTGCAACGTCCAGAGCCTGCCGTGCTTCGTTGGGGCTGTAATCGTATGGTTTGAGGTCCGGAACGGTCCAGCCAGTGTAATCCAACGGGGTGATGGCGATCGACGTTTGACCGTTGAGGAACTGGTCGACGATCTTCTGGCGGTTGAATCCTAAAGTCATGGCGCGACGCACTCCGAGCTCGGAAAGCAGCGGGTTGGGTTTGGTTAGATTCTCGGGATCATCGAGATTGATCGCGAGCAACTCTACGCCGCCTGCTTTAGGCGCCACGACTTCAGTAACACTCGGGATCTGCCGCAAGTCGATCACCGACGTTTCCGGCAAGTCGACCGCCAGGTCCAGTTCGCCGGTCGAGAGACTTGTCATAACTTCCCGCGAATCGCTTACGAAGCGCACCACGATTTTGTCCAGCCGCGCGGCGTCACCGTAGTAATGGTCGTTGCGCTCCATCGTCAACTGATCGCCTTGCGACCATTTCGAGATCACGAAAGGTCCGCTGCCGATGTGGCCAGAATCCCCATAGTCTGATCGAGCGATTTCGGCAACCGGTACTTCGTCGAAGATGTGTTGCGGCAGGAGGAATCCGGCGGTCGATTCACTGCCACCCGCGAGAATGGTGTCAGTGAGATCGCCGGTTGGGTGGACAAGTGTGATCGTGGCCGTCAAGTAGTCGGGACTCATGGCGATGCTGGCGATGTTTGTCCAGCCTTCGCGATCGAGCGCGGGATATGCGGGGTTCGTTACGGTTTTCCAGGTGAAAAAGAAATCGCGCGCGTCGAGCGACTTGCCGTCAGACCATTCGAGGTTTGATCGGAAATGGAGCACCCAAGTGAGCCCGTCGGCGGAGATGCCGTTGTTGTCGAGCGTTGGTACGTCGGTGAGAAGCTCCGGTTCGTATGTTCCGTCATCTCGAATGCGGATCATGCGAGTATCAAGCGCGCTCAACGTGTCCAGTGTCGCGGGGCTGTCGCTCAACGTGAAGTTGAGGACGTCCGGCTCGGCGGGCATTGCCACGACGAGCGTCCCACCCTTTTGTGGTTTGACGGTAGGCGCAGCTGTACCAGGCGTTGCGGCGCTCGGACTCGATGTTGGCGTCGGTGCGGACGAGTGCACCACACATGCAGGTATCAGCAAGACAAGGCCGAGAATCAACGCGGCCGCTCTCGCCGACCGGCGGGAGGAATACACTGCGGCTCCAAGCGCGAGGAACAGAGAGCCGATCCATGCGCGACGAGTGCGCCCATGACCGACCAGCGCCATCAGACGGACGTAGTCTAAGTATAAGAAGCCCTCAATACGCGCGCCAACGCTAACCGGCGCTCCGGCTCTACACATCCATCCAATGGATGAATTGTTGAAGGAACCTGGTCTCGAGATGCCAGCCGCAATCTCCGGACGGCGCCGCGAAATCGGAACGTCCATGCATTGACCGCTCCTGCGCACGTTGTATCATCTCGCTACGATCGCTGAAATCATGCCGATAAGCAACGGAGCACGCGGCGATGTCTGAATCGAATGTGGCTCCCTCTTCCTCGGATGTCCAGGCTGGACGCCGCTACTACGCATGGGCACTCGCGCTCTTCGTCGTACTTTTGGTTGGCGGCATTCTGGCCATGATTATCGACAACCACCCGGCAGCCGATGGTAGCTCTGAGTTCGGAACGTTCGGCGACATTGGATTGGTCGCCTATCTTTGCGTCTATGGTGGACTGATTGCTATCAACTGGCGTGGCTACCTTCGCGCGCTATCGGCGCACAAGTGGCTGAACCTGGGTGGCAACCAAGCCGCAGGCTGCATCGTGGCGCTCCTGTTTCTCTTCGTGTTTCCATTTGTTCTCTTCTTTTATCCCTTCGTCGGCGTTTATCAGTATGCTCGCGGATTCAGCGATCAGCGCCAACGCTACACGCTGGAGCATCAGAAACACGTGGCCGAGCTCGAAGCCCAGCTCGGAATCCCGCCGATCGTCGACGGCGTCTGCCCAAGTTGCGGCAAGCCGCTGCAGGTTGACGCTGAGTTTTGCTCGTTCTGCGGCGCTCGCGTGCAGCCCGAGGTTCGCTCCTGTCCCAAATGCGGCACGGTCGCGCTCCCCGGTGCCGAGTGGTGTGCCAAGTGCGGTTCGTCGCTCGCGTCCAATCCAACGCCGGGCTGAGCAAGGTCAACTCGCAAAGTGGGCTGTGTCCACACGCGAGTGATCATCTGTGCCTGTTCTCAACTCGATGTTATAATCGACCAGTTTCCGGCCGATTGAGTTGCCGGTTGCGCCGGGTAATACCTCCCGGCTTGTTGCCTTTCTGCGCTGCGTCCAAACCGGATAGCAACGGTCCGGTGGCGAACCAGCGTATACCCAGAGAAAGGGGGAATCGTTGCGCGAGTTCCACCGTGCGCCTCGTGGCTACGAATTGATGGTCCTCATCAATCCCGAAATCACCGACGAGGCTCTTACCGCCGCGATCGACGCTGTAAGCGGGTACATCACGACTCCCGGCGCCGAGATCACCTACATCAAGCGTGATACTCCCTGGGGACGGCGACGTCTCGCGTATCCGATCCAGCGGTTTCGCGATGCTACCTATGTTCTCTTCCAGTTTCTCGCATCACCATCGGACCTCACCGACGTCGAGCGCGAGCTGAAGCTGGACGAGCGCATCATCCGTTATCTTCTTGTCCGGCAAGAGCATCTTCACGTCCCTGAGGACGATGAGGAAGCTACGTCTGAGGGCGGCTCGGCAAGTGCATCGGGTGACGAAGCGGCAGGTGCAGAACCAGCCGACGATGACGCTAGTTCAAGCGACGATGACGCCGGTTCAAGCGAGAATGATGCTGGTTCAAGCGACGATGAAGCATCAGACGACGACTCAGACGTCGACGAAGAGTCTGTCGACGATGAAGAGTCCAGCAACGAAGATGATGACGCGAGCGACGAGGATGATGAGTCAGAAAAGTCGGAGTAGCGCACTGGCGGCATAGACTGCTCGGCGCGCCCGCTCAGATTGGAGTGTCTACATGTCTCGGGGTCTCAACAAAATAACGCTGATCGGCAATCTTGGCCGTGACCCTGAAATGCGGTTCACTCCGAGTGGCAAGCCTGTAACCGATTTCACGCTCGCGGTGAATCGCCGCCGCCGATCGCCAGAGGGCGATCAGGTCGACGAGACTGAGTGGTTCCGGATCGTCTGCTGGGATCGATTGGCGGAGATCGCCGATCAGTTTCTCAGCAAAGGGACTCAGGTCTACGTCGAGGGCCGATTCCAATCGCGTCGCTACACTGGAAACGACGGAACCGAACGGACCTCAAACGAGGTCATCGTGAATGAGTTGATCATCCTTACTCCGCGTGGCGAGCGCGGCAGCACCGGATCCCGCGAGCCTTCATCGCGGGGCCAGGCGTCGCAGGAGTCAGAGCGCTTCGACGAGGATTTTGACGACGTACCGTTCTAGCGCGACCAGCAGTTTGATGGACGCGCGCCAACCTGGAGAGCTGACGAATGTCTGAAGATCGACGAGAATCAAGCCCGCGAGGCCGATCGGACCGAGGCGGTTCGAGCGATCGCCCACGACGACGCTTCGGTGGCGGCGGTGGCGGTGGACGCTACTATCCGCGCCGCAAGGTCTGCAACTTTTGTATGGACCAGATAGAAATTATCGACTACAAGGACATCGGCCGACTGCGCCGATATGTCTCCGACCGAGGGAAGATCGAGCCCCGACGCCAGAGCGGGACCTGCGCCAAGCATCAGCGGGCACTCGCCGTCGCCATCAAGCGTGCCCGCCATGTGGCCCTGGTGTCATTCGCTCAATAAGCACCGTTACTGTCGTGGGCAACTCGAATTCATGAGATTCAATGGCACGCCGCGCTCTTGAGCGGTGAGGCACCGATCCCTGACGAGTTGCCCAAGAGTGGTTAGCAGAGAGACGAAAGCATCGGAATGTTCGATCGTTTCCGCATTTGGATTGCAACGCTCACCGGGAGAAGTAGCCCAACTCGTCGCATCTCTCGCCGCGAGCGCGAAGAGTCACAACGGCGCCTCCTGATCATTGGGATTTCGCTCACCGCAATCGTCTTGGTCGTCGTCCTCTCGGCCGGGGCCTTTTACCAATACATCTATTACCCGGGCCAGGCGCTCGCCGCTGTCAACGGTCAGAAGATCACACGCACCGACTATTGGAAGGTGCGCAAGATGGACCTGATCAACCAGGCGGCGCAGTATTCTCAGTTTGCCCAATACACCACGGGTGATCAGGCCACTCAGTACCAGACGCTTGCCCAACAGGCAGAAGCCCAGCTCAAGACCGTTGAATCGGATTCGATTGACGCCACCACCCTCAAACAGATGGTCGACAACATTGTCGTTTTGAAAGGGCTGTCAGACCTGAATTTGTCGATCACGGACACGGAGCTCGACCAATATCAGGCGCAGCAATTTGTCTCGGAACCGATCGGCTCACCCACTCCAACCTTGCCGATCGACCCAACGGCTGCCGCCTGGGCCACCGCAACCGCCCAGGAACAGGCAACGGCTTCGGCAGAAGCCTCGGCCACAGCGGCAGCTGCAGCGGCTACTCCAAGTGCGTCACCGTCCGGAACGGAAACTCCGGCTGCGACAGCGTCCACGACGGCAACTGAGTCGGCAACGGCAGCCGCAACCGGCACGGGCAGCAGTGCGAGCGCGGCAACGCCGAGCGCCAGCGGATCGCCTTCGGCATCGCCGGAGAGCGGCACGCCGACAGAAGCCGCGACGCCAACCATCTCAGCATCCGACGCGCAGGCAACCGCTGCAGCGAACTTGCAACAGTACAACGACAACGTTCTCAAGCAGTCCGGGATGAGCATCGCTGACTTCCGGCGTCTCGTCTTGAAGCCGGATCTTGCGCGCCAGAAGGTCTCGGACAAGCTCCAGGGCGAGGTGCCGACACGGGCTGTCCAGATCCATGCCGAGCACATTCTGGTGGCGACTGAAGATGCAGCCAATTCGATCGAGAACACCGATCTGAAGAACAAGAGCTTCGAAGACGTCGCCAAAGCGCAGAGCGCCGACTCCACGACTGCCCCGAACGGTGGCGATCTCGGTTGGGTCCCTCAGGGGATCCTCACGCCTGAATTCGATAAGGTCGCCTTCGCGCTCAAGGTAGGTGAGGTCAGCCAACCGTTCCAGACCAAGTGGGGTTGGGAGATCGTCAAAGTCCTCGAACGTGAGGAAGATCGACCAATATCCTCTGAAGTGCTGACCGAACTACGCACCAACAAGACCAATGACTGGCTCGATGCGGAGCGTGCCAAGGACAATATCGACTGGAACATCGGCGCGGCTATGCCGTCGCCAACACCGGAGACTCAGTTCACGGCGCCGCCGGATGCGCCTCCGACGCCGACTCCGCTCCCGACGCCAACGCCGACACCGGCGCCGCCCGGCACTCCCGGCGCGGGAACACCCGGCGCTGAGACTCCGACGCCATAGCATCAGCGCGGCACCTGTCGAACCGGCAGGTGTCGCTCTTTGCGGCGCAGACAAGTTCAATCTCGACGATCCTGACGGGAGATACCGGTGAGCGACAACGTAGTCTGCTATTTCAACAATGACTTCGTGCCGATGAGCGAGGCGAAGGTCGGCGTCATGACGCACGCCTTCAACTACGGTACGGGCTGCTTCGAGGGCATTCGCGCCTATTGGTCTGCGGATCAGGAGCAGCTTTTCGTCTTTCGGCTCGCCGACCATTTGCGTCGATTCGAGCACAGCCGCAGCGTGCTCATGATCGACTTGCCTTACTCCATCGATCGACTGAGCGAGATCTGCGTCGAGCTTCTGCGGCGTAATCAGTTCAAGACAGACGTCTATGTGCGACCGCTGGCCTACAAATCATCGGAGCTTATCGGCGTTCGGCTGCACAACCTCACCGACGCCTTCACCATGTTCTCGGTCCCGTTCGGAGATTACGTCGAAACTACTGGCGGTCTCAGCGTCGGAGTAAGTTCCTGGCGGAGAGTCGATGACAACGCCGCGCCCGCACGCGCCAAGATCACCGGTATCTACATCAACTCCGCGCTCGCCAAAACGGAAGCCGCCTTGAATGGATTCGACGAATCGATCATGCTTACCGACGACGGTCATGTGTCAGAGGGCAGCGCCGAGAACATCTTCATGGTTCTTGACGGATGTCTTGTCACTCCGCCGTCGACTGATAATATCTTGATGGGTATCACGCGCGACACCATCATGACGATTGCCAAAAACGAATTGGGAATCGAGACGATCGAACGGTCGATCGATCGAAGCGAGCTGTATGGCGCGGATGAACTCTTCATCTGTGGCACCGGCGCGCAGCTTCTACCGGTGATCAAGGTTGACCACCGGCCGATCGGCACAGGCGAAATCGGATCTACGACTCAGGCTCTGGTGAAGGCCTACATGGATGTCGTCCACGGCAAGATGGACGCGTATCGGGCGTGGGTTACCCCGGTGTACCAGTAGGTCAACGAACGGGAACATCTCCTTGAAGACATCCGCGGCGGGATCAGATATCGCCACGAGATGGCAAGCTGCGGCGTCGCCGGGCGGGCTCATTGGTGTTCTGGGCATCGTCCTCTCGCTCGTTCTAGCAGGCGGCACGATCGCGCTCATCACGGGGCACACTTCGCTGCCGATACCTGTAGCGATTTCGTGGATCGCGCTGTTGATCTTCCTGTCACTCGTTGCCGTTCTGGCCTACCTGGTTTACGGCTACGTGACGATCACCTACGAATTTTCTCCGGAGCATCTCAAAATTCGCTGGGCGAGTGAAGAACACGTCATCAACCTGACCTCAGTCCAGCAGATTCTTCCGGCGGTCGATCGGCTTGGGGATAATCCTGGGCGCTGGCGGCGCTTCTGGACCGGCTATTACGTTGGGTCTGAGATCGGCCCGTCTGGCCCGGTCACGATCGTCGCGACCCTGCCGGTGCGGCGCCAGCTACTGATCGTGACCGCGGATCGTCAGTTCGCCATCTCTCCTGATCGTCCGGTTCTGTTCGTTGAGGAGTATGGACGTTTGCGTCAGGCACTCGATTACGCCACGACCGGCGAATCGAGCAACGCCGGCGCGGATGAGAGCGTGCAGCGACTCGCCAAAGCGGGCTGGACCATGCAGTATCCGACGATCAAGCCCGGCATGAAGATGCCTGTCGACTCTCAAATTTCGTCCAGCGTTGGGGAACCGCCGGCTCGTCAAGCCCGGCGGGCGCGGTCACGTACCCGCGAGAGTGGGATGCGAACACACGTCCTGAACGACAACATCGGCTTGTCGCTACTCGGGTTGACCGTTTTGATGAACGTGGCGATGGTCTTCTTCATCCTTATTCGATATCACAGTTTGCCGCAATCGATCGTGCTCCACTGGAACGTGAACGGCGACCCCGACCGCATCGGGTCGGCGCGTGAGATATGGGTGATTCCGATCATTACGGCTCTGGTTGCCATCGCTAATCTCATCCTCTCCTGGAGCATCGAAAAGTTCGACCGGTTCGCGGCGCGTTTCCTCCTGGCCGCTTCTTGCATGGTGGAAGTCGTCGCTTGGATCGCACTGATCACCCTCATTCGGTGAGCACTGACGCGAGACCATACGCCGACGGATCCACGAGCGGGGTTCGCGGAAACGTGGATCTATCGATCAAATCGCCGAATTTCCTCTGATATAATGACGCGGGCTTCCCGGCATGCGCCGAGCCATCAAAGTTCGCCGATTGGGCTGTGACAGCCGGTCGGCTCGCAACAGGACCAGCGGGAGGGTCATGGCGAACCTGATCACGATTGGTCGGTTGCTCCTCCTCTTCGTGACGATCGCCCTCATCTACTCCCGTTCGTATTCGGTGGTCGCGTGGTGTACGTTGCTGATCGGCATCATATTCGCGAGTGATGCACTGGACGGATTCGTCGCTCGTCGTCGTAAGTCGGAGAGCGATCTTGGCGCGGTAATCGATATTGCCGGAGATCGTGTCGTCGAGAACGCGCTGTGGCTGGTCTTTGCCCAGTTGGGTCTGATTGGCGTGTGGGCGCCACTGCTCGTGCTCACGCGGGGGTTTTTCGTCGATGCCATGCGCGGGATGAGCTATTCGGCCGGAAAGACGGCCTTTGGTGAGAAGACGATGATGCGGACACCGTTGTCTCAATTCATTGCCGCGTCTCGCTTTATGCGCGCGTTCTATGGCATTGCCAAAGCGCTGGGATTCGTATTTCTGACCAGCCTGTTTGCCGCACACCTCTCCTCGGGGAGCAGCTTGGATCGCTTCTACTCCCACGATTCCATCCGTATCTTCGGCTGGGCGATGGTCTATTCCGCCCTGGCACTCACGGTGATCCGTGGAGTGCCAGTATTGATTGATGCTATGTACTACGTTCGAGCACCGAAGAGCACGCCCTCATGATCGCCGCCGTTTTCGATGTCGATCGGACGCTGCTACCCGACACGACCGCTGAGCGCCTCTTCTTGAGCTACTTGATCAAGGAACGAGTGGTCGGCTTCCGCTCACTGTTGGAGACGGTGCGCTTCATCGCGGTCAAGGGTCGCAACAATCCGATCGTGGCGACCCGGCGTCATCGGCCCTATCTGCGAGGCAGCCACGTCGGCCTCGTCAATGAGCTCGGCGCGCGCTGTTTTGAAGAGAAGATTCGTCCGCGGCTCTCTCCCAAAGGTGTGGAGCGGATCCAGCGACACCTGGAAGACGGACATCAACCTGTTCTCCTTTCCGGATCGATCCCTCAGATCATCGGCCCGATGGCTGAGTCACTCGGCGTCGAACATGTCATTTGCAGCAACCTCGAATCCCGCGGCGAACGCTTCACCGGTCGGTTGATTGGACCGCACCCGTACGGCGGTGGTAAGGTCCTGTTGATTCAACGATTTGCCAACGAATTCAAGATCGAACTGCAGCGATCCTTCTGCTATGCGGATCATCATACGGATGAGCCTGTTCTCAGTCTTTTTGGGCACCCTGTCTGCATCAATCCAAACGAGCGATTGCGGCTGATCGCGCAACGGCTTGGTTGGCCCATTGAAGAATTCCGCTGAGGGATTGGTCCACGGGATAAACGCATGGTGACGAAACGCAACAATCGCGGACCCAGCATCAAGACCCGTCTCGCCCTTCGATTCGCGACCACCCTCGGGCGGATCGGTGAGATTTTGCCGGTCGGGGTTGGATATTGGCTCAGCGACCGGTGTGGAGACGTTATCTTCGCGTTCACGCCCAGGTACCGCGGAAATGTGCGTGCCAACCTCGCACATGTGATGGGGCTTCCCGAAACGAACCCCGAAGTGCGCCGCAACGTTCGACGCGTATTCCACTGCAGTTCACGGAATTTCTTCGATCTCATGCGAGTGTCGCACTTCAGCGATGACGACCTGCGCGCCGCGGTCTTCTGCTCAAAAGAGAGCTGGGAGCGTCTCGATCGGGTGCGCGAGGCGGGCAAGGGAGGCATTGTCGTCAGCGCCCACTTTGGGGCGTTCGACTTCACGGGACAGACCATCTTTTCGAATGGCTATCCTATCATCCCGCTTACGACGCGCACGGTGCCCGAACCGATCTATCAGGTCGTGTCGCTGTTGCGGCAGAGCCACGGGCTGAACATCGAGGAAGCGAATTCTCGCGGCGTACGAAAGGTGCTTGCGGCGCTGCGTCGCGGTGAGTTCGCCGGACTGCTGGCAGACCGTGACTTCTTCCACACTGGAATTCCCATCGAGTTCTTCGGTTCCATGACGTCGTTGCCACCCGGACCAGCCCGCATCGCACGCGACACGGGTGCTCCGATCATTCTGGTCTTTACGAAACGGTTCTCGAAAGGCTACGTCCTGACGGTCGAAGAGCCGTTCCACGTCGAGAAGACGAGCGATGTCGATCGAGACGTGAGCCTGGCCATGGCTCGGGTCGTTCGCTGCTTCGAACGTCTGATCCGTGAGAGCCCCGAGCAATGGGTCATGTTCCAGCGCGTCTGGCCCGACGGGGATGTCACGGCAACTCAGCCCACAGTTCCGACGCTCGAGAAAAGTCTGCGACAGGTCATGATGGAGTCGGACCACACGGCTCCGAGCGCCGTCGGTACGATAGCTGGAGCGCCGATGCCGACGGCCGTGAGCGGCGAGCAGCCTGTTCGACTCGATCATGAGCGCTGACCGCAAAGGCACCGCATGACCCGCGAGTGTCGCTCAGCGATAGTTGACGAACTGCAGCGCCACGTCGACTTCGGCCGACTTCAGCGATTGAATAACTTCCTGCAATTCGTCCTTATTCTTTGAGGTGACCCGTATCGCATCACCCTGGATCTGCGGCGTTACCTTCTTGTGCTCGGCGCGAATGTCCTTGACCAACTGCTTCGCCAGCGGTTCAGGAATCCCGCGACGCAGCTTCACTGCCTGGCGAACCCTCCCACCACTGGCATCCTGCACCGTCTGATAGTCGAGGATCTTGAGCGACAAGCCGCGGCGCAGCACCCGCGTGTCGAGGATGTCTGTCACCGATTTCAAGGTGAACTCATCCGACGTTGAAATGACTAACTGATCTTTCTCCTGATCGATTTCGGTCTTGGAGTCCTTCAAGTCGTATCGGGTCGTGATCTCACGCAAGGCCTGGTCGACGGCGTTGCGTAGCTCCTGCTGGTCGAAATCGGAAACGATGTCAAACGAAAAGCTTGAAGCCAAATTGCCTGCCTCCTTTCACAGCCTTCAAGTATGATGGAGTTGCCTGTCTTAGGGCAAACTGAATGACGGGTCGGACCGATCTGGTCTGACTCGCGCTTCACGTGGGATGAGGTTGGAGACCGCTTGCGCGATCACTACTCGAGCGTCAGTAACCTGCTCGAGATCGAGTCACGGCACGTAACGATTCATTGGCAGGCGTCAACTCGGACGCGACTGGCGGTCATTGCACCGCACGCCGGACGAATCGAACCCGCCACTGGCGAACTGGCGCTTGCGATCGCGGGAGAAGATCACGGCGTTTATTGCTTCGCGGGGCGAGACCGGACCAATAATCGACGTCTCCACGTCACCTCAACCAGGTTCACGGAGCCATTTCTCGAGCAGGTGTTGCATGGTGTCGCAGCCGTCGTAACCGTGCATGGATGCCGGCTGCCACTCGAACCGCTTACGTTGATCGGCGGTTCGAATCGCAGATTGAAGCGGATAATCGGCGATGCCTTGACCGAGGCCGGGTTCAACGTTGCGCGCGCTCGCGCGCCAATGGCCGGCAAGCATCCCTGGAACGTCACCAATCGAGCCCGATTCGGCGGCGTGCAACTCGAGATCTCTCGCGTGCAACGGGACATGCTATTAGGTGAGCGGGCGGGACATTCCGGCGCCCACGCGCTCAACTGCTCGTGCGCCTTCTGCGGCTATGTGACGGCTACACGTCTGGCGCTCACCCGATATGAACTGACGAACGCCTGATCGAGGTTGGAGTCGTGCAGGGCGCTAATTGCTGGGTTCTGGCGTGTGAGCAGGAGTTCCACTGACTCCGTCGAGTGGTCCTGGATCCCCCGCGGGAATGACGTGCAGCACGCCAGCACTGATCGACTCGACGCGCACGTGATCCCCCTCCTGAGCCGAACGCCCATCTGTGACCGCCGTCCACTCCTGACCGCGCACACGAATGACGCCCCGCGGCTGCAACGCCTGGAGCACGATTCCATCGGCACCGACCAGCCACGACGCGTTGGCCGGGGTCACTCCGTGCCGGACGCGGAAGATCGCCCGCATCATCAGCAACATGATTACGACAAGCACCACCGTTGTGACGATGACGACCCAAATCGACACGCCCACCGCCGGTACGATCGCGGAAGTCTGCCGCACTGGTCGGTACAGCGTGAACGACCCCACCAAAAAGAGGATGACGCCGATTGGTCCCACAACTGTGAGCTTCGGCGTGAACAGCTCGCGAATGAAGAAGATGAAGGCGGCGGCCATCAGACCAACTCCCAGCCAGGAGATTGGCATGTTGCCGAACGCAACAAACGCGGCCGCCAGTGCGATGACGCCGGGTATGCCGGCGATTAGGCGGCCAGGATTGAAGAGCTCGATCACCAACAGCAACGCGCCAAGGCTAAAGAGAATGTAGGCGACGTTTGGATCGGTGATCTTCTGGAGCGCGAGCTCGTGCCAGGACGCCTTTTGCCAGACGATTCGCGCGTTTTCCGACTGGATGGTCACCGGTCCGGAGAGCGTCTGGACTTCTTTGCCATTGATCTGAGTCAGCAAACCCTCGATGTTCGGTGCGACGAGATCGATCACGCCTTTGGACTTGGCCTCGGTGGCCGAAAGGTTGTCGTTCTGCTGAATCATCGACTTGACCGAGTCGACATTACGGTTACGCGCCGACGCGGTATTCGTCGCCAGTTGGAGTATCTGATTGAGGCGTTCCTGCTGTGTATCGGTCGACGTTGCGTCGGTAAGGCTCTCTGGGTTGCCAGCGCCGAGTGTCGCATCTGGGCTCATGGCAGAGATGTTGGCAGCCAGGGCGATAAACATGGCACCCGAGAGTGCTTCCGCGTTCTGATCGCCATCGACGTAGACGACGATTGGCACTGAGGCGGAAAGGAGTGCGCGGGTGATCTCCTGAACCGAGCTCTCGGTTCCACCTGGTGAGTTGATCTCGATCAGCACCGCCGTCGCCTGGTTCGATTCCGCGGCGCGTACCGCTCGAATCACTCGTCCGGACGAGAGCGAACTGATGACGCCATTGAGATGGACGGCGTAGATGCGCGGACTCTCAGCACTGGCAGGAGTGTCCGCGATGGTGCTCAGCAGGCCGAGCGCCAGCACAGCCAGGATCATGCGAGTGAACATGCTATTGAGCTGCTGGATTGATGTGCGAGAAATCACGCGACGGTGCCCCTCGTCATGCTGGCGGATGCCGCTGCGCGGGAGCGCCGGGCCCGCTGTCGCCACTCTCTAATCCTAGCATGGAGGCCGAGAAACACCGCTTCATATGGGCCGGGTACTGCTTTTGACACCTTCTTGCGGGCTGTGATAGCATCATCCCAGTGGAGGGCGCATGCTCTCCACATATTTCATACTGGATTCGGCGACGACCGGGAGTAGTAGACCGAATTTGCAGCGAGCCGCTGGTTGGTGCGAAGCGGCGATGTCGGTCGAACTCGCCTGCGAGCCGCGCCCGCGAATGCTAAAACAGGCAAGAGTCGGCGCCGGTTAGCCCCCGTTATCGGGTCACAAGCGGATAGGCATGGGGCTGTAGCTCAGCTGGGAGAGCACAACACTGGCAGTGTTGGGGTCAGGGGTTCGAGTCCCCTCAGCTCCACCAACGTGACCTATCAAGCGGGGTGGTACCGCGGAAGCCGAGCCTTTCGTCCCTGAGTGGGATGAGGGCTCTTTTGTTTTTCCGGAATCGATCGAGCGACTGCCGGTGGCTGGCTGATTTCGGAACAACGGCGCGCGTAACATGGTTGGCCGACTGGTTCGTTCGGCCTCGAAGAGCGGCAACGGAGGTTGCACATGGCGACGACTCAACCCGTGGTGAGGCGGAAGCGGTACGACCCGGCTGTCATTGAGAAAAAGTGGCAGCAGGCATGGGAAGAAGCCCGTCTCTACGAGGTTGCCCGTGATCCCAATCGACCCAAGTGGTATCACCTGACGATGTTCCCGTATCCATCCGGTGATCTGCATGTCGGACACTGGTACGCCATGACTCCGTCGGACGCAGCAGCACGTTTCCGCCGCATGCAGGGGTACAACGTCCTCTTTCCAATGGGGTTCGATGCCTTTGGGTTGCCTGCCGAAAACGCTGCCATCAAACGTAACATTCATCCCTACACCTGGACGGTGACCAGCATCCCGCGCATGAAAGAGCAGATGCGCACGATGGGCACGATGATCGACTGGACACGTGAGGTCGTCACGTGTATGCCGGAATACTATCGCTGGAACCAGTGGATATTCTTGCAATTCCTGAAAAACGATTTGGCTTACCGTGCCAAGGCTGCCGTCTGGTGGTGCCCACATTGCCAGACGGTGCTCGCGAATGAGCAGGTTATCGCCGGACGGTGTGAGCGCTGTGACACAGAAGTCATCAAGCGCGACCTCGAGCAATGGTTTTACCGCATTACCCGATATGCTGATGAGTTGCTGGACTTCGAGGGAATGGATTGGCCCGAGCGCGTCATGACGATGCAGCGCAATTGGATCGGGCGTTCCGAGGGCGCTCGGGTACGGTTTATGGCCGAATCGGGTGACGACATCGAGATCTTCACCACCCGGCCCGATACGCTCTGGGGAGCCACGTTCATGGTGCTGGCGCCGGAGCATCCACTGGTCGAGAAGCTGACGACGGCCGATCGGCGCAGCGAGGTTGAAGCGTACGTCGATCAGGCACGCCGGCAGTCTGAGATCGAGCGAACGTCGACTGAGAAAGAGAAGACGGGCGTCTTCATCGGTTCCTACGCCATAAACCCAGTCAACAACGAGCGAGTGCCAATCTGGATCGCCGACTACGTGCTGACTGGCTACGGCACGGGTGCCATTATGGCCGTTCCCGCTCATGACCAGCGCGACTTCGAGTTCGCTCGAAAATTCGATTTGCCGATCACCGTTGTTATTCAACCCGAAGGCGAAACGTTTGAAGCGCCGTCCATGACCGAGGCATACGCCGGCGAAGGCGTGATGGCCAATTCAGCTCAGTTCGACGGCACGCCAACCGCGGATCGTGAGGCGGTCAAGACCGTCATTGCATGGATGGAAGAGCAGTCAATTGGCAATGGCGAGATCGGCTATCGTTTGCGCGACTGGCTAATTTCTCGCCAGCGTTACTGGGGAACACCGATCCCGATCATCTATTGTGATACCTGCGGCATTGTGCCTGTGCCGGAAGACCAACTGCCGGTCGTCCTGCCAGCAGACGCCGAGTTCAAGCCCACTGGACAATCTCCGTTGCTGACGCACGAGGCGTTCGTAAACGTCACCTGTCCTCAGTGTGGCGGCCGGGCGCGGCGTGAAACCGACACCTTGGACACTTTCGTTGATTCCTCTTGGTACATGTACCGATTCCTGAGCCCGCATGACGATCAGGAGGCGGTAGATCCGGATGAGGTCGCATACTGGGCCCCGGTTGATCGATACACCGGCGGAATCGAACACGCGATTTTGCATCTGATGTATGCGCGCTTCTACACCAAGGCTATGCGCGACCTCGGATTGCTCGATTTCGACGAACCCTTCGTACGCCTATTCAACCAGGGAATGATCCTTGGCGAGAACAACGAAAAGATGTCGAAAAGCCGCGGCAACGTGGTCGATCCTGACGATCTTGTGGCCGAGTTGGGCGCCGACATCGTGCGTCTGTACCTGATGTTCATTGGTCCGTGGGACCAAGGCGGGCCGTGGAACTCGCGTAACATCGCGGGAGTCGAACGGTTCGTCAGGCGGGCCTGGACAGTCGTTACCGAAACGGCAGACAATTTGATCGAGGTTGAGGAACCGGTGCAGGAGCTCGATCTGCGACGGATCACTCACCGAACCATCAAGGCGGTAACCGAAGATCTCGAGGGCTTCCGCTTCAACACCATGATCTCGCGTTTGATGGAGATGGTGAATGAACTGACGCCGCGCATGGATCAGCCGGTCGCGCGCACGAGCGCATGGCGAGAAGCGATTGAGTCGTTGACGTTGATGATGGCGCCGAGCACGCCGCACCTGGCCGAAGAATTTTGGCACCAGTTGGGCGGACCGTTCAGCGTGCACACTCAGAGCTGGCCGGAGTACGACCCTGAGTTGGCCAAGGAAGAGATGTTCGACCTGGTGCTGCAGGTCAATGGTAAGGTCCGTGACCGGGTGCAGGTGGCTTTCGGCATCTCTGAAGAACAAGCCATCGAGCTTGCCATTGCTAGCGAGCGGGTCAAAGAGTTCATTGCGGACAAGACAGTGCGACGCATGATCTTCGTGCCCGGCAAGTTGGTCAACGTCGTCGTTGGCTAATCAACGGTCAATCTCCTTCACGCCGAGTGAGTTCAATGTGGCGGTCGCGACTCGCGACCGCCACATTCATGTTGTTGAACGATGGTGCGGATGCGCGGTCGGTCGCACCGATAACACCCGGGGGACCAGCCACGAAATTCGCGGCCCGCACAACGGCAATATTGCGCCACTGCCGAATCCGCACTCGTCCATTTCCCATTTCGGGGGAATCGATAATGATATCGCCGTCTCGGTACGAATTGTGCGTCCTTCGACCATGTGCCGGTACTTGGGTACTACTCAGGCCAGCGAGCGAAATGTCTCGCACTGCCCGGATTACCTGTTCGCTTTCATTTTTGGGGGCGAGAAGGAGGAATGGTCGACAAGGTTGGTCGGCACCCGTCGTGACACCGCGTCGCGGGCGCGGCGTGAGCCTGCTTCACACACTGTCGCCATGATGGGTCGAGATCAGCGGACGGAAGGGGATACAACACATGCGTGTCGTTGTCGTCAACTCGGACAAAGCAATCGGCAGGCTCATACGCTTCGTCCTTTCCCAAGCTGGTCATGAGACGGTGCTGATACGTACTGCCGAGGAGGCGGAACGAGTCGTCGACGAAACCAGTGCTGACGCCGTCCTTCTCGATATCGAGCTCTCCGACACTGATGGCTGTTCCCTTTGCTGCGCGTTACGAAACCGCGACTATTCAGGGCCAATCATTGTTGTCAGCGCTCGGCGCGATACCAAGACCAAGTTACGAGCGTTCGAGAATGGCGCCGACGACTACGTGGTCGAACCCTTCGACCCTCAGGAACTGGTGGCCCGCATCGACGTAGTGGCACGGCGCTGCCGCCGCAGCATGCTCTCGAATTCACCCGCCGTGTTGCGAGTCGGGAGTGCCGAGCTCGTGATCACGGAACTCACCTTTCGTGATGGCGATGGTCGTGAGGTATTGCTTACCCCCACAGAAATGCGATTGCTCGAATGCTTGATGCGCCACGTCGAGTCGACTGTCACTCGTGAGACCTTGATCGAACGCACCTGGGGCTACGACTTCGTCGGGGACAGCAATCGCGTTGAGGTCTACGTAGCACGGCTGCGCAAGAAGATCGAGCAAAATCCGAGCGAACCCCAGTATCTGCACACCATCCGCGGCCTCGGATACGTCTTCCGGGTCGCCTCCGACGCCACCGATCGGACCAACAGGACCGCTGATGAGCATGCGAAGACAGCGTCGAGCCGAAATCCCCGTGTCCCGATCGTGGAACTGCCGCAGTCGCAGCAGGATCACGCCATTCACGAGCGGGCAGCGTTGGAGAGCTAATAGCGTCGCGCATGCTCTGCCAGGACTCATCCTTCAGTCATTCATAGTCAATTGACATCGCTCCACCATTTCCGGTGGGGCGATTGTGTTGCGTGCTTGCTAGAATCCCACTGTAGATACGGCGGAGTGGAAGTGATGAGGGTGAAATGAAGATCGAAGCATTCGCGCTCGAACGTTGGATGACGCGCTGGGAAACGGTCGTCGAGTTCGACCTGGCCGAGAGCGGCATCAAGCCGCTGACCGTCGATGATTTGTTGGTGCTTGGCGGTCGCGACGAGTCACTCGAGACGATGCTGCGGATCTCGCTCGGCTACAGCGAGGCTCGAGGCACCGAAGATCTGCGCGGGCTCATTGCTGGACTGTATGCAGATGTCACGCCTGATGACGTCCTGGTAACAACCGGCGCGATCGAAGCCAATTTCCTGCTTTTCAATGTGCTGCTTAGCGCAGGCGATCACGTCGTGGCGGTCGACCCTGCCTATCAGCAGTTGCAGAGCGTCCCACGCGCCATTGGATGCGACGTCTCCCTCTGGCGCTTGCGACCCGAGAATGACTTCCGCTACGACTTGTCCGAGCTCGACGGCCTCATCACTCCAAAGACGAAACTCGTCGTCATCAACACGCCCCACAATCCGACCGGTTCGGTTCTGACCCCGGAGGAGCAGTCCGAGGTCTATCGACGTGCCGAGTCTGTCGGTGCCATGGTGATGGGAGACGAGGCTTATCGTTGGCTGACGTTGCCAGGGCGCGAACCATTCGCCGGTCCCGTGCGCGACATCGGAACGAACGGAATAAGCGTCGGAACGCTCTCGAAGCCATTCGGCCTGCCTGGATTGCGCATCGGCTGGATCGCGTCCACGTCGGACATCGTGCAGCAGTGCTGGTCGATGCGGGATTACGTCTCGCTCAGCCCTGGAAAGTTGAACGACTACCTGGCGACGATCGCGTTGCGTTCGCGCGAACAGGTGTTTGCTCGGACACAGAAGATTGCCGGGGAGAACCTCCAGACCCTGGACGCGTGGATTCACCAGCGAGAAGATCTGGTCAGCTGGGTTGCGCCACGGGGCGGGCTTCTCGGACTACTGCACTACAACATCGATATTCCGTCGTATGAACTGGCCGATCAACTGGCTGAGGAATCCAGCGTCATGCTGGCCCCGGGAGCTGCGTTTGGTTACGAACAGTTCCTGCGTATCGGCATCGGCGGTGACCCAGACGTCTTCCGGCGAGGGTTGGATCGCACGACGCCGGTGCTTGAGCGCCTCTACTCCGAACGTGGGCACGCAGGTCGCTGAGCCGCCTCAGCGCTGTACGAAGAGATACGCGACGTAGGCCGCGCATTCGCGTGCGACGTACTTGTATTCGAGCATGGTGTTGGGACGAATCGGGCTGGTCTGCGTTGGCGAGGTGAAGGCGATCAGTCCGAGGTCTTGTGCCATGTGTTTGACTCGGAACATGTGGAACGGGTCACTCACCAGCAGGATGCGCTCATTGTTCCGAAGCTGTTCCTGGCGCGCATCCTGAAGATTCTGCCAGGAGGTAAGACCTCCGACAGTGCGCATGGCGCTTGCCGGAACGCCGCGCTGCTGCAGATACTCTTTTGAGACCTCCGACTCCGAATAGATGTCGCCCTTCCCTGTTCCGCCGGTCAACACGATCATCGGAGCATATCCATCGTGGTACAGGTCGTAGGCATGATCGAGTCGTGCCTGGAGGTCAGGAGACGGACGGCCGTTCCATTGCGCGGTCCCAAGCACCACGATGGCGTCGACCGGCGTGCGTTCGTCCATGCGTGCCTCGTGGAGGATAGCGAAGACGAGGAGCGCAAACGAGACGACCGCAAGGAAGAGGCCCACGGTGATCATGATAATGATCAAGCGGAGGACTCTCCTGAAGGTGATGTACGTCGCGTTTCGTTGTCTCGAGATTGTGCGAATAGCCACCTTTGAAGTCCGTTCAGCACGTGCCGCTGAGTCACGCGTAGATCTTACACAGTCGACTCGCCGCCGCCGAGGGTGAAATCGGTTTATACTTCAGACATGGCTGATGCGAACATCCGTTCAGGTACAATCACGGCCATCGAGCCGCAGGCACGGCACCCTGACCGCCTCAACATCTTCATTGATGGTGAGTTTGCCATTGGCCTGGCAGCCTCAGTCGCACTCGACAGCGGAGTCGCCGTCGGTCAGATGCTGAGCGAAGCGGACGCTCGACGGATCGCCGAAACAGAAGAGGGGCATCGGGCCACCGAGTCGGCGCTCAGGCTGGTCTCCTATCGTGCCCGATCAGAGTCGGAGATTCGGCAGAGACTGGCCGGCAAGGACTTCTCTGGTCCGTCGATCGATGTGGCGATCGCGCAGATGCGCGAGTGGGGCTATATCAACGACCAGGAGTTTGCCCGGCAGTGGGTGGCCAGCCACGAGAGCCATCGACCGAGGTCGACACGACTAATGAAGCGTGAACTGACCGGCAAGGGAGTCGATGTCGAGACGGCCGAGCGGGCAGTCGACGACGCGGACATCGATGACTTCCGCGTCGCGCTCGATCTGGCTCGGAAGTGGATGCCTCGCATCGAGCGAGAAGACGCCCAAACACAACGACGGCGCATGTCCGGTTACTTGCAACGGCGGGGATATGGGTGGGATGTCGTTCGACGTGTTCTGGACGAGACACTGTCCGGCCAACACGAATAGGCGCCGAAGGGAGCAATGGCGGTTGGTGGTCAATGAATCGAGCTTTCCCTTTTGGCATCAAGAACGAGTTCGGTTTCGAGACGTCGATTTGCAGCACATCGTCTACTATGGAAAGTACCTCGATTATTTCGACAACGCGCTCTACGAATACTTGCGGTCGCTCGGGTTCGATTCGGGCGAAATCGACGACCGGCACGGATTCGACACGTCGGTCGTGCGTCTGGAGATCGACTATCGTTCTCCGGCGCGATTCGACGAGTTGCTGCGGGTTGGCGTGCACGTCACACGCATGGGCAATTCGAGTTTCGACGTGTCGCATCAGGTACACAACGAACGCGGAATCGTGTGCGAAGCGAAGCTCACTCTTGTCAACTACGACGCAAGATCAGGCAGGGCGCGGCCAATCCCGGTTGGTATCCGGGACGCGATTTCGCGTTCCAACAGTGCGGCGACATCCAACGAAGCATCAACCTAGTGGAAGACTGGAAGGTGCCTCAAGAGCCTGATATACTCTTCTAGGCCGCAGGAGACTACCTCCCAGTTTTGCCCAATCAAACAGTCGAATGATAGTGCGAGCAGGTCAGCAAATATGGCTGAGATTACCTGGTTGGGCCATGCGTGTTTTCGTATTCGGGGGCGGGAAGCCGCCGTACTGACCGACCCGGCCACTCCAGATTCCGGATACGACATCGGCAATCCCTCCGCCGACATTGTCACCATCAGTCACGATCACCCCAATCATTCCGCGATCGACAAAGTGAAGCCGGGATTCCACGCCATCACGGGCCCCGGTGAGTATGAGATTCACGACATCTTCGTTCGGGGCATCCGCACGTATCACGACAACGAAAAGGGTGCCAAGCTCGGTAAGAACACCGTGTATCTCATCGAGATAGAGGATCTCCTCATTTGCCACTTGGGCGATCTGGGGCATCCGTTGACCGAAGAGCAGTCGGAGAGCATGAGCTCGGTCGACGTGCTGATCGTGCCTGTAGGTGGCGGGCCAACGATCGACTCAACCGCCGCCGCGGAAATCGTCGGACAGATCGAGCCGTCAGTGGTGATTCCGATGCAATACCGCACCGAGTTTGGCGACTTCGACCGTGAGCCGCTCGAGTCTTTCCTCAAGAAATTCGGCATCTCGGAGATCGAGGTTCACGACCGCATTACGATCAAGAAGAGTGACTTAAGCGAAACAGTCGACGTGGTGGTGTTGCAGCCACCACGCTGAATCTGAGAATGCCGCAAGCGCATGGGTTGTTTGGGGGATTGGCGGGCGTCGACGCCGGGAAGGTTCAGTGAAGATGCCGAAATACATATTCGTGACCGGAGGAGTGGTCTCTTCGGTCGGCAAGGGTATTACCACTGCGTCGATCGGTCGCCTGATCAAGAGTCGTGGTCGCAGCGTCAGCATCATGAAGCTGGACCCGTATCTCAACGTCGATCCTGGCACGATGTCGCCGTATCAGCACGGCGAAGTGTTTGTCACGGATGACGGCGCCGAAACCGACCTCGACCTCGGGCACTACGAGCGCTTCATTGATGAGAACTTGAGCCGCGCTTCCAACGTCACCACTGGTCAGATCTATTCATCGGTCATCGCCAAAGAGCGGCGTGGCGATTATCTCGGTGGGACGGTGCAGGTCATCCCTCACATCACCAACGAAATCAAAGACCGCATCAGGCTGGTGGCCAACCAGGAAGGGCTCGACGTCGTCATCGTCGAGGTGGGCGGCACGGTTGGCGACATCGAGAGCCAGCCATTTCTCGAAGCCATTCGACAGATGCGTAAAGAAGAGGGCCGCCGCAACGTCCTCTACATTCACGTGACCCTCTTGCCGATGATTGGCAGCACCGGAGAGATCAAGACCAAGCCGACCCAGCACAGCGTGAAAGAGCTGCGGGCCATCGGCATTCAGCCGGATGTCATCGCAGTACGCGCCGATCACCCGGTGCCGGATGACGTGCGAGCCAAGATCTCGCTCTTCTGCGATGTCGACGAAGATGCCGTCATTCCGCTTACGACTGCCGAGACAATCTACGAGGTGCCATTGGTCCTCGAGAACGCCGGACTTGGTCGCTACGTTGCCGACTACTTCGGCTGGGATGAGTCAGTACCGAATCTGTCCGACTGGGAGCATCTCGTCGAACGAATCAAAACCCCGCGACGGCGCGTCGAAATCGCCTTGGTTGGCAAGTACGTCGAGTTACATGACGCGTACATGAGCGTGTCCGAATCGCTGTCGCATGCCGCATTGGCGCACGATGTCGACGTCGACATAACCTGGATCAACTCCGAAAAATCCTCGTTGCAAGAGATCGAGGAGGAGCTGCGCACCGCCTCCGGCATTTTAGTGCCTGGCGGGTTCGGTCCGCGCGGTGTGGAAGGAAAGATATTCGCGGCCAAATACGCTCGCGAACGTCAGGTGCCCTATCTAGGCCTGTGCTATGGTTTGCACATGGCGGTCATCGAGTTCGCGCGCGACGTGCTTGGGCTGGAACAGGCCAACAGCACCGAAATTGATGAACTGACGCCGGACCCCGTGATTGCTCTTATGCCCGACCAACACGACGTCGATATGGGTGGCACCATGCGGTTGGGGCTGTATCCCTGCAAACTCGTGCCCGGCACGCGGGCGGCGGAGTGCTACCAGGAGCCGATGGTTCAGGAGCGACACCGCCATCGCTGGGAAGTCAACAACGCATATCGTGAGATGATGGACGAAGCAGGCATGATCGTGAGCGGCTCGTCGCCAGACGGCAAGCTGGCCGAAATCATGGAGCTTTATGACCATCCGTGGTTCGTTGGGGTGCAGTTCCATCCGGAGTTCAAGTCACGCCCAACTCGGCCACATCCGTTGTTTGCAGGGTTCGTAGGCGCGGCGAAGGAAATCCTGCACGATGGTGATCAACGGCCGCTTCCATGGGAGCAAGTGGCGGTTCAGCGCGCGAGTGATTGACGCGATTGCGTCAAATCCGGAGATTGTGATAGGATTCGCAATCGACAGGAGGGAAGATGAACCTCTCCCCTCGTGGCCAACAGGACTGGCGAGCAATCGGCGCGGCATCCGGATTAGGTTGCTCAGTTGTAGCCAGTCTTTTACTATGCATCGGGGGAGGAATCCTTCTCGATAAGTGGCTGGGCACACTGCCCGTGCTCACGCTGGTGGGCGTCGTGCTGGGCCTATCACTTTCAGGATATTTGCTGTACCAACTCGCCGTGATGAACCTGCCGAAGAAGCAGAAAGTTCGTTCCCAGGGTAGCGAGAGCAACGAGCGCGCCCGGGATCTTGACGAGTAAGGACAACCATGAACGTCGATGTCCAAGTTGCCCCTGAGCCAATCTGGCGCATTCCGCTTCCTGGAAACTATTCCATCCCGATAACCAACACGATGCTGATGATGTTCATCGTCATGTTTCTCCTCATCATCGTCGGATCGCTGATCTCTCGGCGCTCGACGCTCATTCCGGGGCGCCTGCAGGCAGCGTTCGAGATTATCGTGGAGTTCTTGCTCGGGCTGGTTGAGGGCGCCGCCGGAAAGCGACTCGGCCGCACCATCTTCCCGATCATCGGCGGGCTCTTCATCTTCATTCTGTTCTGCAACTGGATTGAGCTCTTGCCCGGCATGGGGACCTTTTGGGTTCAGCGCACGATCCACGGCGAATTGGTGAAAGTTGAGATCATTCGTCCGCCGACATCCGATCTGAACATGACCATCGCGATGGCACTTCTCAGCTACGTCATGTTTCAGTATCTCGGTATCAAGGCCCACGGCTTCCGAGGCCGAATCAAGCACCTGGCGACACCGTTCTTCGTCTTTCCCATCGAAGTCATCAGCGAGACTGCTCGCATCATCTCTCTCTCGTTCCGACTCTTCGGAAACATCTTCGCCGGTGACGTGCTGCTGACGATCATGTATGCGATCGCCAACGCGATCAAATACTCGGTCATTGGGCTGGTCGTTCCGGTCGTCTTCCTGTATCTCGAGGTTCTGTTTGGGTTTATTCAAGCCTTGGTATTCGCGATCCTCACGTTGATCTACATCTCCCTGGCCGCGGCCGAGACGCATGATGATCATGTTGAGGAGCCGTTCGAAGAGGAGTTTGAATCGCGGACACGCCGTCGTGTGGAGTCCGCGGCAACGGGTGATTAGTCTGTCCCGACGTTCGGGGTGGGCAAGGTTGGTTTTAGGCGCAGATTGAGGATCGTGGTTTGAATCGGTTCATCGGATGATGGGCCGAAGAGGGGAGAACGTCGAGCGTGGTATCCAATGTCACAGATCCCGCAGTAGTCGTACCGATGGCGGCGGCGCTCGCCATGGGCCTCGGGGCGATTGGCCCTGGCATCGGCATTGGTCTCGCGGTCAAGGGCGCACTCGAAGCGCTCGGTCGCAATCCGGAGGCTGAAGGCGCGATTCGTACCACTATGATCATCGGCGCCGCGCTGGCCGAAGCGGTCGCCATTTACGCGCTGGTTATCGCGATCATTATCGCGTTCGTGCTCTAATCCGACATTTGTGGTGGCGCTCCAAGCTGGAGCGCCATCATTCGTGATTGTGAAGTGCCGAACGGCCTTTCGACGTGTTCACGGTTGATGACGATGACCTCTCAGAGGCAGTCGCGACCATGAGGTAGTGTGAATGAGTGCACTTGGAGTAAATGGCTGGGATCTAGTCGTCCAGCTCATTGCCTTTATTCTGTTTCTCTACGTCTTCTGGAAATTCGCGCTCGGTCCGATCACTGGCATGCTCGATCAGCGCCGAGAGCGCATCGAAGAAAGCATGCAGGCGGCCGAACGCATGCAGAAAGAGCTGGCGGCGACGCAAGCTCGTAACGAAGAGATCCTGGCCGAAGCCCGACGCGAAGCGCAGAAAGTCCTGTCGACGGCACGCGACAGTGCCGATCAGACGCTGGCACGCGCTCGCGATCAAGCACAGGTTGAAGCCAAACAGATCGTTGAAAAAGCTCGGGCCGGCATTGCCGCGGAGACTGAGCAGGCATGGCAACAGCTTCGTCAGGATGTGGCCGATCTGGCTATTAGCGCGGCGACCAAAATCGTGCGCAAAGAGCTCGATCGAACGCAGCAGGCTCGGCTCATTGAAGAGACACTTGCCGAGGCTGGCACTGACGGCCGGTTCCAGGCCTAGGAGCAGGCCAGGGGAGGAACTTGGATGTCCGTTGGCGGAGCAGCCAAACGATATGCACAGGCGGCATTCGACGTCGCCAAGGATCACGGCAATCTCGATGCATGGGAGACGCAGCTCGCTCAGTTGAGTTCGACGTTGCAGAACCCGGAAGTCGAGGAGTTTTTCGTTCATCCAGCCGTGCCGCCCGAAGCAAAGCAGGCTGCGTTGCGAACGATGGTTCCGCGCGACGACCAAAAATACGTTCGCAATCTCATGCTGTTACTGCTCGAGCGCGATAGATTAGAACAGCTTCCGCAGATCGTTGAAGTTTTTCACGAAATGGTTCTGCAGGATCGAGGCATCGTCATTGCCGACGTGACGACCGCGGTCGCTCTGGACGCGGCTGAAGTCGATAAAGTGCGCGAACGCCTCAAAGGCATGGTCGGCAAGGAGATCCAGATTCGCACACACGTTGATCCGGATATCATCGGTGGCATTGTCATTCGCATGGGTGACACGCTGATTGATGGTAGCGTGCGGACACAATTGCGACAGCTTCGACAGAGCATGGCCCGCTAAAGCGGAAACATGCGCTGCCTTTTTCGCTGCTTATGAGACGCGTAAACACCGATCCGAACTGACGCACCAGCAGGAGGAACTATGGTCGTACGGCCAACTGAAATCAGCGACATACTGCGACAGCAGATCGAAGCCTATGGCGAGAAGATGGTCGTCACCAACGTCGGGTACGTTGTTGAGGTTGGCGACGGTATTGCCACGGTTCACGGCCTGCGCGAGGTCATGGCGAACGAACTTGTCGAATTCTCCAACGGGGTGATGGGCATGGCCTTCAACCTTCAGGAGGATTCGGTTGGCGTCATCATCCTCGGTGAATTTACCGACATCGAGGAGGGTGATGAGGTCAAATCGACTGGTCGCATCGCCGAGGTTCCGGTCGGCGAGGCACTGGTGGGCCGCGTGGTGAACGCGCTTGGCCAGCCGATCGACGGCAAAGGCCCGATCCAAACGACGAAGACTCGCCCGATCGAGCGTATCGCTCCAGGCGTCATCGCGCGTCAGAACGTCGATACGCCGCTTCAAACCGGTCTCAAAGCCATCGATAGCATGATCCCGATCGGCCGCGGTCAGCGCGAGCTGATCATTGGCGACCGTCAAACGGGTAAGTCGGCTATTGCCATCGACACGATCATCAACCAGAAGCGTTCGAACGTCGTCTGCATCTACGTCGCGATCGGCCAAAAACGCGCGCAGATCGCACAGACCGTGGCGATCCTCGAACGCGAAGGTGCCATGAACCACACCATCGTCGTGGCAGCGGCTGCCGCTGATCCGGCCCCACAGCAGTTCATCGCACCCTATGCCGGTACGTCCATGGGCGAAGAGTTCATGGAAAACGGCGGAGACGCACTGATTATTTACGACGATCTCTCCAAGCACGCCTGGGCCTATCGACAGGTGTCGCTGCTCATGCGGCGTCCTCCGGGACGTGAAGCATATCCAGGTGACGTCTTCTATCTGCACTCGCGTCTGCTCGAGCGCTCGGCTCGTATGAGTAACGAACTTGGCGGCGGAAGCTTGACCGCCCTCCCGATCATCGAGACGCAAGGCAACGACGTTTCTGCCTACATTCCGACGAACGTCATCTCGATCACGGACGGGCAGATCTACCTCGAGTCGGACCTGTTTTACGCTGGTGTTCGCCCCGCTGTGAACGCTGGTCTGTCTGTCTCCCGAGTCGGCGGTGACGCGCAGATTCGCGCTATGCGACAGGTTTCCGGCCGCATGCGTTTGGACCTGGCGCAGTTCCGTGAATTGGCGGCATTCGCCCAGTTCGCGTCGGATCTTGACCCCGCGACCAAGCGACAGATCGACCGCGGACAGCGCCTGACTGAAGTTCTCAAGCAGCCGCAGTACTCGCCAATGCCGGTCGAGGAACAGGTGACCATCATCTGGGCGGCGACGAACGGGCCAATGGACGACGTTCCGGTCGAACAGGTTCGCGAATTTGAAGCACAGTATCTTGATTACATGCGAACATCGAAAGCCGATTTGCTGGCGAAGATCGCGGAGCAGAAGCGGCTGAGCGACGAACTGATCGACGAAATTCGCGTCGCGTCCAGCGAGTTCAAGAGCAGCATCTGGTCGGCCGCGGCCGCGCGCTAAACGACCATCGGTAAGAGAGGGAGTAGAGCGTGGCGACACCACGTGAAATCAAGCGCCGCATTCGAAGCGTCGGGAACACGGCGCAGATCACCCGTGCCATGGAAATGGTCGCCGCGTCGAAGATGCGCCGTGCACAGCAACACGTGGTGGCTACGCGCCCCTATGCGGAACGCATCCGCGCGATGGTCGGCGATCTCGCATCAGTCGGTGTGGAGGAGCAGTCACGCTTTCCGCTCCTCGTTCAACGCCCAATCCAACGTTCAGAGATCATCCTGATTACGTCTGACAAAGGACTGGCCGGCGCGTTCAACGCCAACGTCATTCGCCGAGCGCTTCGCTTCATGACGAACGAAAGACCAGAGGGTGCCGAAAACGTCGACATGATCGCGATCGGGCGCAAGGGGCGCGACTTCTACACTCGTTTTGGCAAGAATCTGGTTGCCGATTTTCCGCAGACCGGCGAGCAGCCGTCGATGGATCTGGTTCGCGCGATCGTGAAGGTCGCCATCGACGATTTCGTCAGCGAGCGGGTCGACGCGGTCTACGTCGCCAACACGAAATTTATCAATACACTGCGCCAAACGGCTGAGATTCAGCAGGTCCTTCCCATCCAGGCTCCAGAGGGCTCAGGTGACATCACCGATTACATCTTCGAACCGAGCCCGGCCGCCGTGCTTGAAGCGCTGCTTCCACGTTTCGTGGAAGTCCAGATCTTTCAAGCATTGTTGGAGTCGATCGCGAGCGAGCACAGCTCACGCATGGTCGCCATGCGCAACGCGACCGACAACGCACGCGACTTGGTGAAAGAGCTGACGCTGACCTACAACAAGGTGCGCCAATCGCAGATTACCCGAGAGGTTTCGGAGATCGCAGCTGGAGCCGCGGCGCTTTCATGATGCCGTGTCCAAGAGCAAGATCAATCACAGCGCGAAGTCGAGAGGAAACGGTCTAGATGGCAACAGGCAGTATTGTTCAGATCCAAGGCGTCGTGGTCGACATCGAGTTTCCGCCAGATGAACTGCCGGAGATCTACAACGCGCTCGCGGTTGAGCGCGAGGACGGTGCCCACCCGCTGATCCTTGAAGTCCAGCAGCACCTCGGTAACGACTGGGTTCGCGCGGTGGCGATGTCCACGACCGACGGCCTCCGTCGTGGAGCACTGGCAGTCGACACTGGCAGAGCAATCCAGGTGCCGGTTGGTCCCGCTACGCTGGGACGCATCTTCAACGTGCTCGGCGAGCCGGTCGACAACGCCGGTCCGGTCAGCACCGAGATCGAATACCCGATCCACCGGCCGGCTCCGTCCTTCGAAGAGCAGTCGACCGAGGTCGAGGTCTTTGAGACTGGCGTCAAGGTCATTGATCTCATCGCTCCGTTCACGCAGGGCGGCAAGACGGGCGTGTTCGGTGGTGCCGGAGTCGGCAAGACCGTCATTATTATGGAGCTGATCCGCAACATCGCCGCTGAGCATGGTGGTTATTCCGTCTTCACCGGTGTGGGCGAGCGAACACGTGAGGGCACGTCGCTCTGGGGCGAGATGCACGACTCTGGCGTCGTGGACAAGACGGTGCTCGTGTTCGGACAGATGAACGAGCCGCCGGGAGCGCGCCTGCGCGTCGGTTTGACCGGCCTGACCATGGCTGAGTACTTCCGCGACGAGGGCCGCGATGTGCTCCTCTTTATCGACAACATCTTCCGCTTCGTGCAGGCCGGTTCCGAAGTGTCGGCACTGCTCGGTCGTATGCCGAGTGCCGTGGGATACCAGCCAACCCTTGGTTCCGAGATGGGCCAGCTTCAAGAGCGGATTACATCGACGAAGCGTGGTTCGATTACATCGGTTCAGGCCGTCTACGTTCCAGCCGATGACTACACCGATCCCGCGCCAGCAACCACATTCGCTCACCTGGACGCCACGATCTCGCTCGAGCGGTCGATTGCCGACCAGGGCCTGTATCCGGCGGTGGACCCACTCTCGTCCACATCGCGCATTCTCGACCCGCAGATCGTGGGCGAGGAGCACTACGGCGTCGCTCGTGAGGTGCAACGCGTCCTGCAGCGCTATCGTGACCTGCAGGACATCATCGCGATTCTCGGTATGGAAGAGTTGAGCGAGGACGACCGCCTTACCGTCACGCGCGCCCGCAAGATTCAGCGCTTCCTGACGCAGCCAATGTTCGTCGCTGAGGCCTTCACCGGTCGCCCGGGTCGCTACGTTGAGCGGTCGGAAACTGTGCGTGGCTTCACCGAGATCCTCGAGGGCAAACACGACTCGCTACCGGAGCAGGCCTTTTACATGGTCGGTGGCATCGACGAGGCCGTCGAGGTCGCGCAGCAAATGGCGACTGAGGGCTAGTCAATCGTCACGACCAGTTGGCCGGCGGCCGGGCGGTGAGGGAGAAGAATGGCAAAACTACGGATTGAGGTGGTGACGAGCGAGCGCATCGTCTACGAAGAGGACGATGTCGACATGGTCGTCGCTCCCGGTGCTGACGGCACACTCGGCATCCTTCCGCGCCATGCGCCGATTGTGTCACTGCTTGCCTTGGGCGAAATGCGCATCAAGAAGGGCGGCATGGAGGAGTCTCTCGTCGTATTCGGAGGCTTCCTCGAGGTTGCCCACGATCAAGTTCGCGTTCTGGCCGACACAGCCGAACGCGCCGAGGAGATCGATGTGGCCCGAGCGCAGGCCGCGCGAGATCGCGCCGAGGCACGTTTGACGGAGCGAACCGCGCAGATCGACTTTACTCGCGCGGAGATTGCGCTGCGGCGGTCAATGATTCGCCTTCGAGTTGGACAGCGCACGCGAGGCCGTCAGCCGTCGGGGCCGCGCCCGGGATCCTAGCAGTTCAGAACACGTTCTCGAGCACACGTATGACACCAATCGACTGTGACTTTGAGGCGGAAGATGGCAATCACCATCTTCCGTTTTCATATATGCTTGAGGTGGTGACGGACGCGTGAGGACGCTCCGCAATGCCAATCTGCAACATCGCACGCTACGGCCCAGAGATCGGCCGGACTGGGGGATTTCAGTATGCAGGTAGCCACCGAGGCCAAGACGATCGTCACCATCGGCGGTAAGCGCCTCACGGGGCGCGTGGGAATTGATGGCGCAAAGAACGCCACGCTCCCGGCCATGGCCGCCGCGCTCTTGACCGAGGAAGAATGCCTGCTGGAGAACGTTCCGGTCCTCGAAGACGTGTTGGTCATGGTCGATCTGCTGCGCTGGCTCGGTGCGGAGGTCGATTTCGATCAGAAGAATCATCGTCTGCGCATCTGCGCGCGAAATGTGACACAGTTTGACGCGCCGTCACATCTTGTCGAGAAGATGCGTGCGTCTTTCCTGGTGAGCGGTCCGCTTCTCTCCCGCTTTGGTCAGGCGGGGTCGACGGCTCCGGGCGGCTGCAAGCTCGGAACCAGGCCCGTCGACGTCGACCTGCGTGGCTTCCGACACATGGGAGCGACGATCGAGAATGACGATTCCAGCTACCGCATGTCCGCCAGCCGTCTCTATGGCGCCGAACTCTACATGGATTACCCCAGTCATACCGGAACCGAGAACCTCCTCATGGCGGCCACGCTGGCGCGCGGACGGACGACCATCGTGAATGCGGCCTCGGAGCCTGAGATCGCCTTCCTCGGCTCGCTGCTCGAGGATATGGGCGCTCGCGTGCGGGGCGTGGGGACGCCAAACATTCGAGTCGATGGCGTCGATCGTCTGCGCGGATACCGCGCCGCGATCCTGCCGGATCGGATCGAGGCGGGAACGATCGCCATAGCCGCGGCCATTACCGACGGAGAAGTTGTTCTCGATCACGTCGCCGAAAAGGACATGGTGCCATTGACCTCGAAGTTGCGTGAGGCGGGAGCGGAGGTCTGGTGGAATGCCGATTCGATGCTGGTGCGCGGCCGGGGCAACCTGACGGCGACCGAGATTCAGGCCCTGCCATTTCCGGGTTTTCCGACCGACTTGCAAGCGGCCTTCGCGGTACTCATGACGCAGGCGAACGGGAGCAGCCGAGTCTTCGAACGTGTGTTCAATGATCGTCTGCGCTATGCGCAGGAGCTGGTCAACATGGGCGCCGACATCCATGTGGTCGACAAACAGCAGGCCATCATCAACGGTCCGGTCCGACTCTCAGGGACTGACGTGCATGCGCTCGATATCCGCAGTGGCGCCTGCCTGGTGCTGGCCGGTCTTGTGGCTGAAGGCGAAACGCGCATCAACGAGATCCAGCATTTGCGCCGCGGCCATGAAGATATCGTTGGCAAGCTGCATGCTCTCGGTGCCGACATTTCGTACCTCGATGCGGTTTAGCCAATCCCATTGTCATAGGCCCGGCATCGCTGGTCGCGGGTATTTCCTTTGAAAATTTGGTCGACTGAACCATAATATCGGGTGGTGGTTGTGCACGGCCGCCCGGTTCCTACTCGGCTGCGACGAGGGTGAGATGCACGTTAGATGAGAATCCCGGCGATTCGTGGGCGCATCATTCCAGCCATCGCCATCTCCATTGTGGTGATCCTTCTAGCGGTGATGGGTTGGTCGTTACTCGGTCCGAAGTCTCCAGACACGACCGCAAACGGCCGCATCAATGCCCCGGGTATCTTCATCCCCTTCTCCACCCAGCGATCCGCGCCCGATTTCACGATCACCGACTTCAACAGCGGCAGAAAATTCTCCCTCTCTGACTTCAAGGGTAAGACGGTGGTGGTCAATTTCTGGGCATCCTGGTGTCCGCCTTGCCAGACTGAGGCACCGCTGATCAACACGTACGTCAATCAATCGGACTCGAGTACCGTCGTGGTGATCGGGATCGCGGTGTGGGATGTCTCGTCAGACTCCCAGCAGTTCATCCAGCAATACGGTCTGAATTATTTGAATGGGTCCGACAGCAAAGGGACCATCGCAATCGACTATGGCGTCGCGGGCGTGCCCGAAACGTTCGTCGTCGCTCCGGATGGCAAGTTGATCGGCAAGTTCCCCGGAGCGGTGGAGACACCTGAGCAACTCACCAACGCGCTGAAAGAGTCCGCCGGTGGCTGATGCCGCAAGCTTGAGCCTCGTCGCCGCGTTCGGCGCGGGTGTGGTCTCCTTCGTCTCACCGTGCGTCGCGCCAGTCGTTCCGGGCTACCTGTCGCTCATTTCCGGTGTCACCGTCGACGGCAGCAAACAGAGCTCAGAAGCAAGCAAGCGGCTGTTGGTCGCCAGCTTGATTTTTGTCTCGGGCTTCACCCTGGTCTTTGTGGCGTTGGGAGTGTCGGCCGGAAGCGTCGGTGGTCTGCTGCAGCAGCATCGACTTCTTCTGATTCATCTTTCTGGCGCCTTCATGATCCTGGCCGGCCTTTTCGTGGTCGGTTTGTTTCAACTGCCCGTCTTGCTACGTGAGCGACGTTTCCATCCTCAGTTCCAGCGCTCGCTGACGCGTTCGGAAACGCTGCTGCTGGGCATGGCGTTTGGCTTTGGCTGGACGCCCTGCATCGGTCCGTTGCTGGTCTCCATCTTGGTTTACGCCAGTACATCAGACACGGCAGGTCGTGGCACGCTCTTGCTGTTGTCGTACTCGCTCGGATTGGGGTTGCCCTTCATCCTGGTCGGCGTGGGGGTTGGCCGCCTTCTGGGCGCGTTGCGCTGGATCACTCGGCACTACCAGATCATCTCCGCCATTAGCGGAGCGACGTTGATCTTCACCGGGTTTCTTTTTCTGACCGATCGCTTCTTTTACCTGAACGTCATGAGTCAGCGCATGTACGACCAGGTCGTGCAGCCGCTCTTATTTTTGCGTCTTTGAAGGGGTTTTCCTGACCATTATGGTTGATAATCTTTTGATAGAGTACGTAGTGTGCGGGAGCTGACGAAGGTGGAGCAGGCATCCTGTGGATATAGCTGCCATAGCGAGGATGCTGCTGCGCCTGGCGCACGCGATCGCGGCGGCGTTATGGTTAGGTGGTGGAGCGTACTACGTTCTCGCTCTGAGACCGGCCTTGCGCAGCGCCGATCCGCAGGCTCGTGCAATAGGACGCGCGGCGCAGGCGGAATTCGGCGAGTGGGCATCCGCCGCCACGATCATCTTGATCGCCACTGGAGTGGTCATGTCGTTCGATCGGCTGACCAATGGACAGGGTTCGAACGTCTACGTCGTCCTGCTGGCCATCAAGATCATCGCTGCCATTGTGGCATTCTGGCTCACGGGGACATTCGTCCGGAATGCACGACGACGGCAGGGAAAATCGAAGACCTGGATCAATCGGTCCTGGGTCGTTCTGACGCTCGGGACTGTGGCATTCGTCATCGGCATCGCGCTTTCGGTCGTTTATCCCACCGGCATCTCAGGCTGACGATGAGAACGTGTCTCGCCCAATCGCCTAACGAACAAGAGCTCGCAACAAGAGACCTGGGTTCCGCATGTGGAAAGCGGGAGGTGGAGGTTTGACGGGAGCAACCGCGACAACCGCAGGAGTGCCGACTCGGGCGCGACTGCTGAATCCGAAGCTCATCGTCGTGGCGCTGGTGATTTTTGCGGTCATCGGCTATCTGATCTACAACGCCTTTCAAAGCTCGGCAGCCTCATATTTCGTGACGGTCAGCGAGCTTCAGGCGCAGTCGGCGACGATGGACGGTCAACGCGTTCAGGTTGGTGGCAACGTCAAGCCGGGAAGCATCGACAAAGGCGCCCCTGGAGACCCCATCAACTTCATCGTGACCGACGGAACAAAGTCGATCCCGGTCGTCTATAGCGGCGTGCTCCCAGACATCTTCGCCGACAACGCGCAGGTGGTCGTTGAGGGAACCTACCATGTGAATGGCTCGTTCCAGGCGGACAGCCTCCTGACAAAATGCCCCTCGCGGTTCACCGCAGCCACGAAGACGAGCGGGTAGGAAGGGATAATCCGTGGCGCAGCTTGGCTCCGGATCGCTCATCGTAGCGTTCGCTCTCGCGCTGTACGGGATCATCGTCTCGGTCATTGGAGCTCGACGTAACGCCGCCGAGCTGATCAACAGCGGTATCCGCGCCGTTTGGGGTGTGACCGCGCTGATCCTCGTTTCGGTCATCGCGCTGTGCACCGCATTTCTGCGACACGATTTCCAGATCGCATACGTCGCTGGTCGCTCAAGCCGCGAGATGCCGATGCACTACGTCCTCTCGGCGTTCTACGGTGGTCAGCAGGGGAGCCTCCTCTACTGGGCCATGATCGCAGGTCTCCTTTCTTCGTTGGCCGTCTTCCTTCATCGCAAGCGTGATCGAGAGCTCATCCCGTACGTCGCGGCGACGGTACTCTCTACTGAAGTCTTTTTCCTCTTCATGCTGAATTTCATATCGAGTCCATTTACGCTGCTGCCGAGTGCTCCGGCGGACGGCGCCGGGTTGAATCCGTTGCTGCGTGATCCCGGCATGATGATGCATCCGCCGTTCTTGCTTGGCGGGTTTGCCAGCTTCACGGTTCCGTTCGGTTTTGCTATGGCCGCCATGATCACGGGACGTCTGGGAGATGGCTGGATTCGCTCCATTCGTCGTTGGGCTTTGGTTGCCTGGGGCATCCTCGGTTGCGGGCTTCTGCTTGGTGCGTGGTGGGCATATCACGTACTTGGTTGGGGCGGTTACTGGGGCTGGGATCCGGTCGAGAACGTCGCGCTGCTGCCGTGGCTGCTTGCCACCGCCTTCATCCATTCGATCATCGTGCAGGAACGACGCGGCATGCTCAAAGTTTGGAACATGTCGCTCATCGTCGGTGCCTACATCCTGGCGGTCTTCGCTACGTTCACCGTACGAAGTGGCTTGATCGCTTCGGTTCACACGTTCGCGACCTCGTCGATCGGGACCTACTTCCTGTCGTATCTGGCGATTGTGGTGGTCGTGTCGATCGGCTTCCTGGCCTATCGCGTCAAGGGACTGCGCGCCGAGCGTTCGATTGAATCGGTCGTCTCGCGCGAATCGGGATTCTTGCTCAACAATCTGCTCTTCACAGCGATGGCCTTTGCCACGCTGTGGGGCACGATCTTCCCGCTCTTCAGCGAGCTCTTCCGAAACACCAAGCTGACGGTCGGTCCGCCGTTCTACAACGAGGTGAACGGGCCGATCATGCTCGCGCTCCTGGTGTTGATGGGCGTGGGGCCGTTGCTGGCGTGGCGTCGAACGTCGTGGCGGCCACTGTTGCGCAGCCTGCGAGAATCGCTGATTGCCGGAGTTATTGCCATCGTCGTCTTCGCCATCTTCATCCACAATCCGCTGGCGGTGGCCGGTTTCTCGGCGGTGATCTTCACTGTGACGACGATCGTCATGGAATACGTGCGCGGTGCTCGTGTGCGACACCGCTCTATTGGTGAGGGCTACCTCGTCGCCATCCCGAGCCTGCTGCGCAAGAACAACCGGCGCTACGGCGGCTACGTCGTGCACCTTGCCATGGCTGTCGTGGCGGTTGGAATCATTGGAACACACTTTTTCCAGACTGAGCGCCAGTTCACCATGAAGCCGGGCGACACGGCCACCATCAACCAGTACACCTTGACGTACAACGGGCTGGTCGACACGACCAACTCCGAGGGGGATGTGGTGGCCGCGAAGATCGATGTCTCCGAGAATGGCACGCATCAGGCGACGATCCAGAGCAAGCGCTTCTTCTATACCGGCTACGAGGACCAACCGACGGCCCGTATGGGAATCAAGACCATTGGCATCAATGACGTCTACATCGTGCTCGACCGCTGGGAAACGGATCAGACAGCCAGTCTGCGTGTCTATATAAATCCGTTAGCGAACTGGATTTGGTGGGGCGGCATGGTTTACGTGCTGGGGATCTTGACACTTCTCTGGCCGGCCGCGCGTCCCGCCGAGCGACGAGTTACAAGTGTTGTTCGGGAGGCTGCCCTGGGTGAAGCGTAGCCTACTCGCCATCGCAACCGGGCTGATGATTCTGCTCCTCCTGCCGGCTCTTGCCGGCGCGGAAGGGGACGAGCCGCTCTCTCCGGAGGCGCTTTCGATCGCGAACTCCCTCAACTGCCCCGTCTGCCAGGGCGAGAGCGTGCGCGATTCGAACGCGCAGCTTGCCCACGACATTCGGCAACTGATCCAGCAGCAGCTCGACCAGGGACAAACACGCCAGCAGATCATGGATTACTTCGTCAGTCGCTACGGCGAGACGATACTGCGTCAGCCACCGAAACACGGATTCTCACTGGCGTTGTGGTGGATCCCCGTTGGAGCCATCGCCGTCGGTCTGCTAATTCTGGGCGGGTTCGTCACGCAACGGCAGCGACTCGCGTATCACAGTGCGTCCAACGGCTCGACAGCGTCCGGTGAGCCTGTCGACGATCCGGAGCTGGCATTGTTCGAGGCGCGCGTTCAGAGCGACGTGGCTGCCTATGAAGAGGATCTGATGGGAAAGGTAATTCCGCCGCAAGTGAAACAGCCACCGAGTGAGTCCCGTGCGGACGACCTGCCGCCTCAGAAGCTGGCTGGCTCGGACCAGGGGATCTCATGACCGGGTACATCATCCTCGGAATTGCCGCCGTCATCGTGTTCGCGTTCGTGCTGCAGCCGCTCCTTTCTCGGGAGCGGCACACCGTCACCAACGTCCCGGCGCGCATCGCAGACCTCAACGCTCGCCGCCAATATCTGATGCAGGCAATTCGCGACGTCGATTTCGACTACGCCTCAGGCAAAATGGCTGACGACGAGTATCAGGAGACCCGTACCGCGTACATCCGTGAAGCGGCCGTCGTGTTGCGCGATCTCGAAACCGAGACTGGTGGCATCGATGAGGAGATCGAAGTCGAGATCCTCCAACTGCGGGCTATGGCACGTCAGTCACAGATGGCGCAGCAGGAATCCGCCTCGTCGTGAACGCGGCGCCCGCCGAGCAGCGTATCGAGGCGTCAATGACCGGCGCCGATTTAGCCTCTCCCGCCGTTCGCGTCTCTGTCAGCAAGCTCTCCAAGCGCTTCGACCGTCGCAACGTCCTCCGCTCAATTGATCTGCAACTGTATGCTGGTGAACGAGTGGTCCTGCTCGGCGCGAATGGCGCGGGCAAGACGACGCTGATGCGCGTCCTGGCGACGTTGAGTCGCCCAACCTCCGGAGTCGTGCGAATCAACGGTTTGGCAATCAACGATGCCCCACGGGAGGTCAGACGTCACGTCGGCGTGGTGGCGCATCAGCCCTATCTGTATGAGGATCTGACAGCCGGCGAAAACCTACGCTTCTTTGCTCGCATGTATGGCGTGCCCGATGAGCAACCTCGCATTGACGAGGTGCTCGAGCTCGTCGGACTCGCGTCGCGCACGCGAGATCGTGTTCGCACGTTTTCACGTGGCATGCAACAACGCCTGGCGATCGCGCGAGCCATCCTGCACCGGCCGGACCTGCTGCTCCTCGACGAACCGGACACGGGGCTCGATCGCGAGGGTATGCACGTCCTGGAGCGTATCCTCGAGCACCAGGTGACCGGCGGCGGAACAGTCCTGATGACGACGCACGACCTTCGTTTTGGCCTAAGCAGCGGCGACCGTATTTTGCTGCTCGAACTCGGCCGTCTGACGCTTGACGCACCCGCGCGGAAGCTGGTTGAGGACGAGCTTGATGCACGTTTGTCGCGACGATGAAGAGCGCGATGGATCAGATCTCCACGCTCATCTGGAAGGATCTGCTGACCGAGGTTCGCACCAAAGACCTCTTCGGCGGCATGTTCGTCTTTGCCGTGCTCACGATCGTGACCTTCAACTTCGCCTTTGACCTCACCGGCGTGAACAGAGCCCCGAGTGGGTCCGGTGCGCTATGGGTGGCGTTCAACTTCGCCGGCATGCTCGGACTCGGTCGCTCGATCGCGCTTGAGCGAGATCGCGGCTCGCTCGACGGGCTGCTCCTGTGTCCGGTTGATCGCGGCACGATCTATCTTGGCAAGTTCATCGGCAACTTCCTTTTCATCACGTTAGTTGAAGTCATTTCGGTGCCGATCTTTGCCGCGCTTTTCAACCTCAACGTCTTCCAGTTCTCACTGTTCCTGGTGCTGCTGCTGGGCACGGTCGGGTTCGCGGCCGTCGGGACGCTGTTAGCGGTGATGGCGGCCAGCACACGCTCTCGCGAAGTCATGTTGCCGGTGTTGATGTTTCCGATTCTGCTTCCGGTGGTGATCGCGACTGTGCGCGCCACGACGCTGATTCTGACCGGGCAGACAGCTGATCTCGTTCCGTGGCTTAATCTGTTGGGAGCATATGACCTGTTGTTTTTGCTGATCGCATACGTGGTATTTGAACGCGTCGTGGAGGAGTAGGATGGCGATCAACCAGCCGCGAAGCACACGGCAGCCCAACCTCGGCATGCTTCTCGGCCTATTGGCCGGGGTGACGCTGGCGTGTGGACTCTATCTTGGACTCGTCAACGCGCCGGAAGATGCTGTCCAGGGAAACGCGCAGCGCATCTTTTACATTCACGTCCCGATGGCCTGGGTTGCGTTCCTGGCCTTCTTCGTCGTCTTCTGCGCCGGGATCATGTTCCTGTGGAAACGTGACCTCATCTGGGATCAGATCGCGCGAGCCTCGGCGGAGATCGGTCTGGTCTTCACCACGTTGGTACTGCTGACCGGATCGTTTTGGGGCCGTCCGATCTGGGGCACCTGGTGGACCTGGGACGCGCGCCTGACAACGACGTTGCTGTTGTGGTTCATCTATCTCAGCTACTTCATGTTGCGGGCCTATGCGGGTGAGCGCGATCGAGCGGCGCGATTCTCAGCGGTCATCGGAATTATCGGATTCATCGACGTTCCGATTATCTACATGTCCGTTGACTGGTGGCGCACGCTACATCCTGGTCCGGTCTTCACGAGTAGTGGCGCGGCTATGCCTAACTCGATGCTGCTCGCGATGCTCGTGTGCCTGATCGGATTCACGCTCCTGTACGTCTACCTGATGATCTTGAAGTTCGGTATCGAGCAATCCAAAGACAAGCTCCTTGACTATCAATTTGCCTTGTCGGAGCGCGAAGCGGAGGGGGCGATCAGCGCATGAGCAACCTATCCTACTTATTCATTGCTTTTCTCATCACTTGGATCGTGATCGCCGGGTATCTGTGGATGCTTGGTCGACAGGTTCAGAACCTCAAAGACGAGGTTGATGCGCTCACCGAGGGCGTTGACGTCGAGTTTGATTCACCCGAGCGCGCAACTCGTGCGGATCTCGACAGCACGGCAGTGGGCAGCCGCCAGAACTGAGGCGGAGCGGGCGTGTCCCGCACGCCCGTTGCCACATATAGCAATCGTTCGAATCGATTCTGACGTCACTGACCCCGCCGCATCGCCGGAATGACTTCGGTCGCGACGCGTTCGAGCACGTCGAACTGCTCGTCGTGCGGCTGGTCAATGATGAACTCGTTGACGCCTGCCTCCTGATAACGCCCAATGCACTCCCGGAAAGCTTCCACCGACTGCCACGGGTCGTCCGGCATGATGGCCGCCCAGCCATACATCCCACGCACGATCTCATCCGGGTTGCGACCGATCCTGGCGCAGTGCTCATCGAGTATCTTGTTGCGTTCGGCCATTTCTTTGGGTGACCCGGATGAATTCCAGGCGTCACCGTAGCGGGCCACGATCTCGAGCATGCGCGGACCTTTCGCTCCCAGCGTCAATGGCGGCCGTGGCGTCTGTACAGGTCCTGGTCGGAACGCGGCTTCGTGCAGTTGGTAGTACTTGCCATCATACGTCGTGTATTCGTTTCGCATCAGCTGATCGACGATCTCAACCGCCTCACGGAAGCGGCCCACAAGCTCGCCGGCTGGGGGGAAGTCGATGCCGAGCATCTCATGCTCCGGCACGTACCAGCCCGCGCCGAGCCCCAGTTCCAGCCGGCCATGCGAGACGTGGTCGATCGTGACTGCCTCTTTGGCCAACAACGCCGGATGCCGGAAGGTGTTGCAGCTGACTAGCACGCCAATACGGATGCGCTCCGTGCGCGCCGCCAACGCCGCCAGCAGCGTCCAGGCCTCAAAATACGGGCCGCTCGGGTTGCTTGGCTGCACCCAGTGATCGCAGTCCCAGACGCTGTCGAAGCCGAGATCCTCGAACAGCTTCCAGCGCTCGGCGACTACATCCCACGGCTGATTTTGATCGGTACAAATCCCAAAGCGAAGCGCCTGTGCCATGCGGACTCCTTCCTTGCCTGCGAGGTTGTCATCCTTCGCGACGTGCCGTCTGAATTGTGGTGAGGTTCATCCAGACCAGCGTTTACTGATGTTGACGAGAGTTGGATGGATCATGCCAGAGGTGGGGCAGACGGGCAATTCATCTCAGGTCGGTGGCGTCACGAAACCGTGATTGCCTGGCAGACTATCTCGTCGAGAGGGGTGGACTGTCCCGCGACGATGAGGGTATTGAATCGATCGTGTCCAAGCGCCGCGCGAACCGACTCCACCATGTGTTCGACGTTGACGCGCATCGAGGACTGAATCGGCATGTCATGGTCGATGCGGATGGCCGTTGCCGCTCCGTGGTATCGCGCGGCCAGACGTACGCCCCCCTCTTTCGCCGCGATGCATGCGAGATAATCGAGACACGTGGCGACGCCGGGCAGATCGCCAATACTGTCAAATCGAGATAGGGATTCGCGAATCGCCGTCGAGGCACCGACAAGGTCTTCCCGTTCCAGCGCCATTGCGCCGAAGTAGCGATAGGTATCGGCAATTCCCCAAGTATCCTCGAGTTTCTGGTACAAGCACAACGTCTCGTGCAGAATCGCGTCAGCCTGGTCCCAGCGGCGTTCAAGCAGCAACACACTTCCAAAATTGAGCAGCGCTCCAGCAACGCTGCGGGGAGTTCCGGCACTCCGATGCAACTCCAGGCTTTGTTCGTAGAGGTGAATGGCATCCGAAAATCGTCCCTGATCGAGGGCCACGAGGCCAAGGTTGTTCAGTGCCTTCGCCACTCCAAACGTGTCGCCTTGCGCCTGCCAGGTGGTCAGAGCGCGATCGTGGAAGCGGATCGCCTGATCACCATCGCCCTGCGCCCACGCCAGAATACCCATACCACTCAACGCACTGGCGAGAATGCCGGGCGGTACGCCGTCCGGCTCATCGAGAAAGGTATCGAACCAGTCTCTCCCTTCCGAGAGATAGCCGCGGGTCCACCAATATCGCCACAAACCGACCGAGATACGCAGCCCGGTCTCTACGTCTGCTGTTTCGCGTGCCCATTCAAGCGCGGCGCGCAGATTGTCGTGCTCACGGTCGAGCCGAGCGAGCCACTCTGCCTGCCGTGACCCGACGAGGTTCGGACCGGCGTCCTCAGCCAGGCGACGAAAGTAGTCCGAGTGTAATCGACGTACTGCATCTCTCTCGCCACTGCCACTCAGCAGCTCGAACGCATACTGGCGCACAGTCTCAAGCATGCCGATTCGTGTCTCAGTTCTCGCGGGGGTGCCGACCGATCGGAGCAGGCTGTTCTCCATCAGATTGGTCAGGTCGCCCAAAAAGACGCTCCCCACGTCGTTATCGGATCCACATACGTCTTCGATGGCATCGATGTCGGCGCCTGCCACGAAGACCGAGAGTCGCCGGAACAACAATTGTTGCGATTCGTTCAGCAGCAGATAACTCCATTCAACCGCGGCTCGAAGTGTTTGATGGCGCTCCGGAAGGTCACGTGGACCATCGCTGAGGAGTGCCAGGCTGTTTGTCAGGCGATCGAGGAGCTCGGAGGGAGTCATCATCGTGACGCGCGCGGCGGCGAGCTCTATCGCCAACGGAAGTCCGTCCAGGCGGACGCAGATTTGGGCGATATCCGGCGCATTTTCATCGGTCAGTTCAAAGTCGAGTCGAGCAGAACGTGCACGGGCCAGAAAGAGCTGCACCGCTGGAGAATCGGCGATTTCCTGGGTGAGGCGAGAGTGAGCTGGAACGTCCAGGGGCGGAACGGTGAATCGCTGCTCGGCGCGAACGCGGAGTGGCGTGCGACTGGTTGCAAGAATGACGACCTGAGGACACGAATGCACCAGTTCCGCGATCAATCTGGCTGCGGCAAGCAGGTGCTCGAGGTTGTCGAGAACGAGCAACACTCGTCGCCGTTCAAGCTGCGAAACGAGCAGTGCTCCGGTATCACGATCGGTGCTTTCTCGAATCCCAAGCGCCTGCAACATCGCCGAAGGGACGAGATTCGGATCGCTTATGGGCGCGAAATCGACAAAGACGACCCCGCCCGAGAATTCCACTTGAATCTCGTGGGCGACCGCGAGCGCAAGCGTCGTTTTTCCAACTCCGCCTGGCCCAGTCAATGTCAACAGTCTGATTTGAGCGTCCCGCAGCAGACTACTGATCTGCTCTTTCAGCAGATCGCGACCGATCAGCTTGGTTGGGGAGAGTGGCAGCCGCATCTGGGATTCGGCGGAGAGTGGGACAGAAGACTTCTCTGGGGCAACGGGTTGGCCAATCGCGGAAGCCAACACCGATCGATCATCTGATTTGAGATCCAGCGCGTCGAAGAGCAATGCAAGCGTATCCGGACGAGGTTTGGTGCGGCGACCGCGCTCAAGCGCTCGCACCGCATCGGAACTGAGCCCGGCCTTCTCCGCAAGCGCCTCCTGAGAGAGGCCCGCAGTCACTCGATATCGTCGTAGCAGATCACCGAAGTTTGCCGAGACGGGGCTCCCCATCTGGCTCACCTTCCGACCATCAATTCACCCGAACTCAACGGCGCATCACCATGATAGCACGATGAATCACCGGCTTCTCCACGCGTTGTCACGGTGCTGTCACGGTTGCGTCACTGTCGAGCATTCCGCGACGAATACATACTGACTTCAGTGAAAACAAGCGAGCGATTGAGACGAATAGTGAAAGGGAAACGACCAATAACACGGCGCCTCTTCTAGATCCGATCTAACGGAATCATTCGAAGGCTGAGAGCCTCGCGCAGAAAGTAAGGAGAGCATTACATGCGAGCACTTCGCGCGCTTCGCGCCCTCTAAGAGCGATCAACCCGTAGAACTGAATATCGATGAGAGGAGGGGTAGCTTCGATTGGCCTCTCCTCCCGTTTCTTCGGAAGCACACGCGTCAGTCAATTTGGAATGTTCCGCCGAGTGTTGGAGACCCCAAAGGAGATTCTTCATGGAGGAAATCGCGACCGTCGCTGACCTCGATTGCGACTCTGACATGCGCAGGCGTAACTGGCTCGGCCCGTACCAGGCGCTACGAGGCAATCGCAACCTGTCGCTCCTCTTCGGCGGACAGGTTGTTTCGTCGCTCGGCGACTGGCTCTACATCACCGCCCTGATCGTTCTCGTCTACCAAATAACCGGCTCCGCAACTGTCGCGGCCGCACTCACGGCTACACGCTTGCTACCGTACGCGCTCTTTCTGCCGCTGTCTGGTGTACTTGCGGACCGCTTCGATCGCAGGCGATTGATGGTGCTCTCCGATTTCGGCAGAGCGATCTGCATGGTCGCGCTTTTCATCGCGATCTATCGTGGGGAAGTGTGGCTGACTTTTCCGCTCGTCTTCATGGCGACCAGCCTCTTCAGTCTGTTTCGACCGGCGCTAGGGGCGACGCTTCCGTCCATTGCGCGCGGCGAGGACGAATTGATACGGGCGAACACCCTGATGAGCCAGATCGACGGACTGTCGATCGTGTTGGGGCCCGGCCTCGCTGGAGTTCTCATTCTGCTCGGTATGACGCGAGACGCGCTGGTCATCAACGCGGTGACTTACGGTGTCTCGAGCCTGACGCTTTTGCGCATGAGCTTGCCTGCGGCGGCCGAACGCGACCGGGACACAGAGCTAAGCTGGCTCGCGGATACGTTAACTGGATTTCGATTTCTCGCGCGTCAACGCGGTGGATTGTTGGCCACCGTCACCGTGACCAGTGCAGCGATTGCCGTGTTCAATGGAGCGCTCTGGACGCTGGCCGTCGTGATGTCGACGCAGACCTGGCATTTTGGCTCGCAAGGCGCCGGATTTCTGACCGCCGCCATTGGAGCGGGCGGGTTGGTTGGTGGGTTTGCGGTCTCCATGATCGGGGGACGACTGCGCATGCCGGTTCGGTATCTCGTCCCGGTCGCGGCCTCTGGTTGCTTGATGGTTTTGTTTGGACTCTGCCCGCCAAATTTGTCACCGTTCATTTGTCTGATCGCCTTCGGTGTGTTCGACGTTTTCAATCAGGTTGATAGCAACACGATCATTCAGACCGCGACACCCGCGAACATGCTCGGACGCGTGTTCGGCGCATTCGAGGCGAGTCTTGTCGGAACCGTTCTCGTGGGTTCACTGGTGACCGGTCCAATGATCGCGGTTGTCGGACCCCGGATGACGGCGGTCGCTCTCGGCGTCATGACGATTTGTACGCTGATCGTTTGCGTGCCTGTGCTCTTGCGGCTGCGCGACGACCGTGACCAGCCGGCGGAGGTAGTGGGCAAGGGCTCGGTTTCCATTCCCGATGCACCGCGCCCAGCGGCCCCAGTTATCGTTACGGGGTAAAGTCAGGAAATGAGCAACGTGCCGTGTTCTGCGGCGTTCGAGTTCGCGCCATGCTAGGATCGATACATCTCCAGGCCTGTCACTGACCCTCACGTCCGGAGACATCAGTGGGCAGCGACTCTAACAGATTTGCGAAAAGACTCTTCGCTCCACTGGCCAGCGATTACGATCGCTGGTCCGCCCTGTTGAGCCTGGGACAAGACCCTCGTTGGCGCCGCAGAATGGTTCGCAGGTTGGCACTCCGATCTGGATCTCACGTGTTGGATGTCGCCGCTGGAACGGGCATGGTGGCAGCTGAACTCCGACATGGTGGCTGCCATGTTGTGACGCTGGACCAGTCGCCTGAGATGCTACGAGGCGCCGCGCGCCGAGGCTTTCTCGCCGTGATTGCAGCGGCGGAGTCGTTGCCATTCGCAGACGAAACCTTCGATGCGTTGACGTTCACGTATTTGCTGCGCTACGTCTCTGATCCGCCGTCGTGTATGCGCGAATTGGCTCGTGTCGTCAAACCTGGCGGTGCGATAGGGATGGTGGAGTTCGGAATCCCTCGCGGACCCTGGAGACCACTCTGGGATGCGTACACAAGTGTCGGATTGCCGCTCGTGAGTAGAGCGATCTCTCCGGGATGGTACTCGGTTGCCCGATTTCTTGGACCGAGTATTTCCGGCTTCCATGACGCGTTCCCGGATCAATCGCTGGCGGAGCTGTGGGGAGAAGCCGGGATCGCGCATGTGGCCTGCGAGCGGATGTCGGTCGGCGGAGGGTTGGTCATGTGGGGAACGCGCCAATGACCGAGGGAGCGCGGGCGTTCTATGCACGCGAGGGTGGTGTTGCGTCCGATTTGATCAGCGTTGTCCACCTGCCATATACCGCGTGGCATCTGAGCTACGTTGTCATGGGCGCTGCCTTTGCCCCGCAGATCGACTGGACTCGATTCAGCGGAACGCTCGTCGCGTTCTTTGGCGGGACGGGACTCGCGGCGCACGCACTCGACGAGTGGAATGGCAGGCCGCTCAGGACGACGCTGCGCGATCAGACGCTTTTTCTCATCGCCGCATTGGGATTCATACTGGTCGCCTGCGCGGTGGCCGCGGGCGTCTGGCTCTTCAGCTGGTGGGTTCTTGCGTGGGCCGTGGTGGGAGGTCTGCTTGCCGTCACGTATTCGCTGGAGTGGTTCGGTGGTGTGCTGCACAGCGATCTGGGATTCGCGCTCGTTTGGGGCGCGTTTCCGATTATCGTCGGATACTGGGTGCAGGCGGATTCACTTTCTGTGGCCGTGGTTGGTTTGGCAATCGTCGCCGAATTGCTGAGCCTCGTGCAGCGTTCGCTGAGTACGTCGGCACGGTTCGTCCGCCGTCGCGCCACGCGCTCAGAAGCGACGTTCGATCTCGACGATGGAGTTGTCGAGTGGGACCAGCACGAGTTGCTCAGATCCTGGGAAACACCGCTCACGCTGATGTCGGTCGCGATGGTCCTGCTGGCGGTCAGCATGTTGCTGCTGCGCTTGACCTGAGAGCGCATTGTTTTACGCGGTCGAACCCGCTGCGTGCTCATGGCCAATCGTGCTGATCTCAGTCAATTGAGGTCGACATTCATGGCGCTCCTACCGGCAACGCCTGCAAGCGTCCGATTAGGGTTCACAGCCAGTCGATCTTCTTGAACCAGGCGAAGAGCAGTGCACCGAGCCCCAGCATTCCGAGGAGTGCGGCATAGTAACCGTAGGTCAGCTTGAGCTCAGGCATGTGGATGAAATT